>OY970167.1:0-3702043 GCA_963706725.1 uncultured Actinomycetota bacterium
GGGCGACGCTGATCGAGATCGTCAGCAGCGCATTCAGATACAGCGAGCCGTTCGGCATGTAGTGGTAGACGACGTTGCGCGTGAGCAGGTGGAACAGGTAGAGCGCGTAGCTGATACGGCCGAGAAAGCGCAGCGGCGGGCAGGCGATCGCACGTGCAAGCAGGCTGCGTGGGGTGCCGACGAGGTTGACGATCAGCGGGACCGCCAGCAGGCAGGCGCTCAGATACACCTGCTCGGTCGAGAGCTGGTCGTTGAACAGCAGCAGCACGAACAGGTAGACGAGCACCATCGCGAACAGGGCGCGCCACAGGCGCCGTTGGCTGAGAAAGGCCGCAGTCGTCACCGGCAGCCTGCGCTTGAGCCAGCGCGGGAGCGCCAGCAGCCGGTGACGCCAGATCACCGCCCCGAGGCAGCCGAAAAGCAGCTCGGCCGCGCGCGCGGCGGGGGAGTAATAGACCGAGTACCCCTGGCCGGTGCCACTCGGAGCCGCCGCCATCAACAATCCGATCGCGACCAGCAGCACCGCCGCGACGAGCTGCGGTGCTGCCCGCTGGCGCAGCATCAGCAACAAGACCAGCGGCCACACGAGATAGAACTGCTCCTCCTGCGCCAGCGACCAGGTCGGGTTGAGGCTGCCGAGGTCGTTCGCGTGCCCGGTCGCCGCCAACCAGTTGTTGACGAACAGGAAGGAGCTCAACGCCTTCCAGCCAAAGGGCCAGCCGGTCATCGGGTAGCAGATGAGGTCGACCACCAGTGCGCTCGCTACCAGCAGGCCCAGCGCCGGCAGCAGCCGGCGCGCGCGGCGCCCGTAGAAGCGCTTGAGCGAGATCCCGCCGGAGCGGTCCCACTCCTCGTAGAGCAACGTCGTGATCAGGAATCCCGAGAGCGCAAAGAACAGGTCGACACCCACGTAGCCGTTCGGCAGTACGTCGGTGTGGGTCAGCATCACGAGGAAGATTGCGATCCCTCGCAGCCCGTCCAGGACGGGTCGATGTCCGAGCCGCCGTGGGCGTTCGGGTCGCGTGTCCATCGCTAGCTCGCTACCCATCTCTGGGCGAGCTTAGTGGCCAACGGCCGGTGCGCTGAGCTACTCCTTAAGTAGCCCTTACGCGAGCTTTATCTGAGGAAGCCCTCGTAGTTGCGCGACATCAGCTGCGCCTCTAGCTGTCTCATGGTGTCCAGCGCGACGCCGACGACGATGATGATCGAGGTGCCGCCGAAGGCGAAGTTGGCCCCCGTCTGCGAGATCAGGATCGTCGGCAGCGCGGCCACGAACGCCAGGAAAATCGCTCCTGGGAACGTCAACCGGGCGAGCACGCGATCCAGGAACTCGGCCGTCGGCCGGCCGGGTCTGATGCCGGGGATGAACCCGCCGTACTTCTTCAGGTTCTCGGCCTGGTCTATCGGGTTGAAGACCACAGCCGTATAGAAATACGTAAAGACGATGATCAGGATGCACTCGCCGACGACGTAATGCCAACCGCCGGGCGAGAGGAAGCTCGCAAGGCTGGTGCCCCAGTTGTGGATCTTGTTCTGCCCGATCAACTGGCCGATCGTCGGCGGCACCGACATCACTGTGGCCGCGAAGATCACGGGGATCACGTTGGCCATGTTGACGGTCAACGGGATGTAGGTCTGGCCGCCCTGCTGCATGCGGTTGCCGATCACGCGCTTGGCGTACTGCACCGGGATCCGGCGCTGACCGGTCTGCACGAAGACGATGCCCGCCACGACCGCGAAGACGATGAACGGCATCATCACCTTGAAGGACTGGTCCGGACTGTTCCACCACGACTGCACGCCCGTCGGGATGCGCGAGACGATCGAGGCGAAGATCATCAGCGAGATGCCATTGCCGATGCCACGCTGGGTGATCAGCTCGCCCATCCACATGACCACGACCGTGCCGGCGGTGAGGCTGATCGCGATCAGGAAGACCTTGCCGACGTTGAAGTTCGGAATCAGCGTTGCGCCGGCAGACGTCTCGAGGCTCTTGAACAGGAAGACGTAGCCGATCGACTGCGCGAAGGCGAGCGCGACCGTCAGGTAACGCGTGTACTGCGTGATCCGAGCCTGCCCGACCTCACCCTCCTTGGAGAGCTTCTCGAGCGACGGCACGACCGCGGTCAGCACCTGCAGCACGATCGAGGCCGTGATGTAGGGCGTGATGCCCAGGCCGAAGATCGCGACACGTGAGAGCGCCCCGCCGGAGAAGGTGTTGAGCAGGCCGAGCACACCGCTGTTGGCCGTCTGCTGCAGCGATGACAGCGCATGCGAGTTGACCGATGGCGCCGGGATGTATGCGCCAAGCCGGTAGAGCCCCAGGAGCGCAAAGGTGAAGAGCACCTTGTTGCGGATCTCACGGACCCGGAAGGCCCCGAGGATCGTCGAAATCATCTAACCGTTCTCCGTCTGACGGCAGCGGACCGTGATTGTGCGAGCGGCGTGGGCCACCGACTCGCTCAGGACTCGGAAGTGGTGCTCTCGATGAGCTGAACGGTGCCGCCGGCCTGCTCGATCGCCTCACGCGCGCTGGCGCTGACGCCGTGCACGTTGACCGTGAGCGCCTTGCTCAGCTCGCCCTTGGCGAGGATCTTGACCGGGATGCCGTTCCGGGTCGCGAGGCCCTTGGCCTTGAGCGACTCCGGATCGACAACCGCACCAGCGTCGAAGCGCGCCTCGAGATCCTTGAGGTTGACCGCCTGCGTGTGCGTGCGGAAGGGCTCGAACGGCATCGACTTCTTCATGTGAGGGCCGCGAAGCTTGCGCATCCGCATGTGGATCGGCATCTGGCCGCCCTCGAAGTTGGCGCGCGACTTGGAGCCGCTGCGGGAACCCGCGCCCTTCTGGCCGCGGCCGGAGGTCTTGCCTGTGCCGGACCCCTCCCCACGCCCGATGCGCTTGCGCGGCCTGCGCGAGCCGGGAGCGGGCTTCAGGTTGTGCAGGCCGATCTCCTCGGCCCCAATCTCAGTCTTATCACTCATGCTTCGTCAACCTCGACCAGGTGTCGGACCTTGTGCAGCATGCCCCGCATCTGGGGCGTGTCGTTGACCTCGACCGTGTGGCCGATGCGACGCAGCCCGATCGAGCGCAGCGTGTCGCGCTGGCTCTGGTCGGAACCGTTCTTGGACTTCAGCTGCTTGACCTTCAGGGTGCTCATGCCACTGCCTCTGCCTCGGGCTGTGCGGCCTCGTCGGCGGAGATCGTCTCGTTCGCCTGCTGCTCGGCGCTCAGACCGAGGACGGCGTTGACGGACAGGCCGCGAAGCTCCGCGACCTCCTCCGGCGTGCGCAGCGACTCGAGCCCAGCCATCGTCGCCTTGACGAGGTTGATCGGGTTCTGCGAGCCAAGCGACTTGGAAAGGATGTCGTGGATGCCGGCGAGTTCCAGCACCGCGCGCACGCCGCCGCCGGCGATCACGCCGGTTCCGGGGGCCGCCGGCTTCAGGAACACGCGACCGGAACCGAAGATGCCGGTCGTCTGATGGGTGATGGTCGAGCCGTGCCTGGGAACCTTGTAAAGGTTCTTCTTTGCCTTCTCGACACCCTTCTGGATGGCGACAGGAACCTCGTTGGCCTTGCCGTAACCAACACCAACCACCTCGCGCTCATCGCCCACCACGACCAGCGCGGTAAAGGAGAAGCGACGGCCGCCTTTGACGACCTTCGCGACGCGGTTGATCTCGACGACTCGCTCTTGGAGGTCAAGCCCTGCTGCGGAAACTGTGCGATCTCGTGCCATGAATTCAGTCCAGAGTAGCGTCCGGAGGGCGCTTAGAAGCTCAGCCCGGCCTCGCGGGCACCGTCGGCGAGCGCCTGCACGCGCCCGTGGTACTGATAGCCGCCCCGGTCGAAGACCGCCGTCTGGACACCGGCCGCCTGGGCGCGCTCGGCCAGCAGCTCGCCGGCCTTCTTGGCCTGCTCGCTGCCCTTGAGCTCACGCAGGGACGCCTCAATCCAGTTGACGGCGGCGAGCGTACGGCCGGACTCGTCGTCGATCAGCTGCGCGGCGATGCCGCGGTTGGAACGGAATACGGAGATGCGCGGGCGCTCTGCCGTTCCGTGAACCTTCGCACGGACCCGGCGGCGCCGCTTGAGCCGCTGTGCTTCCTTCGTCTTCACGCTCATGCGCGCTTACCGACCTTCCTTGCGACGTACTCGCCCTCGTAGCGGATGCCCTTGCCCTTGTATGGCTCGGGCTTGCGCTGCTTGCGGATCTGTGCGGCGATCTCACCGACCACCTGCTTGGACGCGCCCTTGACCGTGATGCGGGTAGGTTGCGGAACCTCGAAGGTGATGCCTTCCGGGGCCTTGATCTCGATCGGGTGCGAATAACCGAGCGCGAGCTCGAGGTCGCGGCCCTTCAGCGCGGCGCGATAGCCGACGCCCTGGATCTCAAGGTTCTTGGAAAAGCCCTCGGTGACCCCGACGACCATGTTGGCCACGAGCGTGCGTGTGAGGCCGTGCAGGGCACGGTGCTCGCCGCGATCGGTCGGGCGCGAGACGACCAGCTGGTCGCCGTTCTCGCCGGAGCTCTGCGCAACGGTGATGTCGCGCGAGATGCGCTCCGAAAGCTCTCCGCCCGGGCCCTTCACGGTGACGAGCTCAGGCTCGATCGTGACGGTCACGCCGCTGGGCACGTTGATGGGTTGTCTACCAATTCTCGACATTGCTGCTTGGTCCTCAGGTCTACCAGACCTTGGCCACTACCTCCCCGCCGATGCCGAGCTGGCGGGCATCGTGACCGGTCATCACACCACGCGAGGTGGAGATGATCGCGGTGCCCATGCCACCCTGAATCTTGGGGATGTGCGCGTGGTCAACGTAGTGGCGCTGGCCCGGACGCGAAACGCGCTGGATGCCGCTGATCACAGGCTTGCGGTCCTTTGTGTACTTGAGCGTGACGGTGATCGACTCGCCCGGGCGCTCACCGCCAGCCGGGGCCACCTCGTAGGCCTCGATGTAACCCTGTTCCTTGAGAATCCGCGCGAGTTCGCGCTTCAGCTTCGAGGACGGAATCGAGACATCGTGGTGTTGAGCCTTGGCGCCGTTGCGCAGGCGCGTGAGGAAGTCGGCCACAGGATCGGTCATCGACATGCGATCACCAGCTCGACTTCGTCATTCCGGGGATATAACCGTTGTGCGCGAGCTCGCGCAGGCAGATTCGGCAGATGCCGAACTTGCGATAGACGGAGCGTGCACGGCCGCAACGACGGCAGCGGGTGTAGCCCCGGGTCTTGAACTTGGGGGTCCGCTGCTGACGGACTCGTTGTGAGGTCTTGGCCACTTGGTTCCTAACTCTGGGTAACAGCCTGCGGACGGCCGCTCTTAGCGAATGGCATGCCGAGGGCTTCGAGCAGAGCGAAGGATTCCTCGTCAGTGCAACCGTTGGTCGTGATCGTGACGTCGAGGCCACGCGTCTGGTCGACCTCGTCGTAATCGATCTCGGGGAAGATGATCTGCTCGCGGATGCCGAGCGTGAAGTTGCCGCGGCCGTCGAACGAGCGCGGGTTCACGCCCTGGAAGTCACGGATACGCGGCATCGCGACCGAGAACAGGCGATCCAGGAACTCATACTGACGGTCACCGCGCAGCGTCACTGCCAGGCCCACGGGCATGCCCTCGCGCAGCTTGAACTGCGCGATCGACTTGCGCGCGCGGCGCACGTTCGGCTTCTGGCCGGTGATCTGGCCCAGCTGCTCGGCGGCGGCGTCGAAGATCTTGGAGTCCTGCTTGCCATCGCCGACGCCCATGTTGACGGTGACCTTCAGGATCTTGGGTGCCTGCATCGGCGAGCCATAGCCGAAGCGCTGGATAAGCGCCGGCCGGATCTCATTCTCGTACTTGGTCTTGAGACGTGCAGCCATCAGTCGATCCTTGTTCCGCTGCGGCGGGCGACCCGCACGCGCTTGCCATCTATGACCTCGATGCCGACACGCGTGGGCTTGCCGTCCTTGGGATCGACGAGCGCCACATTGGACATGTGGATCCCGCCCTCCTTCTCGATCACGCCACTGGTCTGTTTCGCAGTCGGCGACATCGGGTTCGCCTTCTGGTGCCGCTTGATCATGTTCAGGCCCTCGACGAACACGCGCTCGTTCTTGGGATCGACACGCAGGACGCGACCCTTCTTGCCGCGATCCTTGCCGCTGATCACCACGACCTGGTCGTCACTCTTGATCCGCGCGGGCATTAGAGCACCTCCGGCGCAAGCGAGACGATCTTCATGAAGTTGCGCTCACGCAGCTCACGCGCGACCGGCCCGAAGATGCGGGTGCCGCGGGGGTTGTTGTTGTTGTCGATGATCACAGCCGCGTTCTCATCGAAAGCGATGTAGGTGCCGTCCTCGCGACCGTGCGCCTTCTTGGTGCGCACGACCACGGCGTCGACAACGTCGCCCTTCTTGACCGAGCCACCGGGGCTGGCCTGCTTGACGGTCGCCTTGACGACATCGCCCACGCCGGCATAGCGACGGCGATGACCGCCCTTGACGCGGATCACGAGGATCTCACGGGCACCGGTGTTGTCGGCGACGCGCAGTCTTGTCTCGTTCTGGACCATCTCTACTTCGCCCTCTCGACTACCTGGACCAGACGCCAGCGTTTCGAGCGCGACAGCGGCCGGGCCTCGCGCACGACCACGGTGTCACCGATGTGCGCGTCGTTGCGCTCATCGTGGGCGTGCAGCGTGCTCGAGGTGCGGACGATCTTCTGATACTTGCGGTGACGCCGGGCGACATCGATGCGCACGGTGATGGTCTTGTCTGCCTTGTCGGAGACAACCACTCCCTGGCGCATCTTCTGCTGTCCGGTCTCGTGCTCACGCGCCGGGGTGGCGGTGCGCTCGTGCGCGCCGGCCTTCCACTTGGTACGCGCGGTTGCACGTCCGGTACGACGCTCTGCCGCCTTCTTGACGCGTGCGGCGTCACGCTCGGCCTGGCGCTCCTCGGGTGAGGTCACACCGCGCGGGGCAACCTTGACCGCCTTGCTCGCCTTCTTCGCAGCCTTGCGCTCCTTCGGGCTCAGCTGAACCTCGGGCTCAGCCGGAGCAGCCTCCGCCGCCGGAGCAGCCGCTGCCACCGGAGCAGCCTCGGCCGCCGGAGCAGCCTCCGCCTCCGGAGCAACCTGCTCGGCAGCCGCCTCGGGCGTTTCGGCCTCGGGCGCGGGGGTCTCTTCGACCTCTACGTTTTCGTTTTCGTCTGCCATCAGTAGCTCCGGATTTCAATTCCACGTTCGTTGGCGATGGTCAACGCGCGAGCGATTTCCTTCTTCGCCCGGTTGACCCCCGCCGTGTTGTCCAGCTCGCCGGTGGCGTGCTGGAAGCGCAGTCCGAGCAGATCCCGGCGCGCTGTCTTGATGTGCTCGACGAGCTCACGCTCGTTCAGATCACGCAATTCGTTGGACTTCATTGCTTAGGCCTCTTCCCGCACGACGAACTTGGTGCGGACCGGGAGCTTGTGGCCGGCCAGGCGCATCGCCTCGCGGGCGAGCGGCTCCGGCACACCGGCAAGCTCAAACATGACACGACCCGGCTTGACGACCGCGACCCAGCCCTCGGGCGAGCCTTTGCCAGAACCCATGCGGGTCTCGGCCGGCTTCTTGGTGTAGGACTTGTCGGGGTAGACGTTGATCCACACCTTGCCACCACGACGGATCTTGCGAGTCATCGCAATACGGGCCGCCTCGATCTGACGGTTGGTGATCCAACCGGCGTCGAGCGACTTCAGCCCGAACTCGCCGAACTGAACCTTTACCTGCCCGCGCGAGAGTCCCGCACGACGGCCACGGTGCTGTTTGCGGTGCTTGACGCGCTTGGGAGCCAGCATCAGCTGTTACCTCCGGCGGGCGCAGAACCACCGCCGGCGTTGCCGCCGCCCTGGTTCCCGCCGCCCTGGTTCCCGCCGCCCTGCTGCGGGCGCGGGCCACGGTTGCCGCCCTGCCCGCCAGGGCGGGGGCCGCCCGGACCACGATTGCCACCGGGTCCACCGGGTCCACGATTGCCGCCGGGTCCACCCGGACCACGACCGCCGCCACCCTGACCAGGACCACGGTTGCCGCCGGGTCCACCCGGACCACGACCGCCGCCACCCTGACCGGGACCACCGGTACGTGTGCCCTGGCCGGGACCGCCCGGACCACGGCCACCCTGGCCGCCGAAGCCGCCGGGACCGCGATTGCCGCCGCCCTGACCGGGAGCGCCCTGACCGGGGCCACGCCCACGGCCGCGGCCGCCCGGACCACCGGTGCCGCCGGGACCGCCCTGGCCGGGACCGCCCTGACCGGGACCCCGGCCACGACCACGACCACCAGGACCACCGGCGCCACCACGGCCACGGCCGTCGCGGCCACCGCGGTTGTCACGGCGATCACGATCGTTCTGCTGCGGCGAAGGCGCGTCCATGATCGTAAGGTCAGCGCCGGTGTAGCCCTCGGGCATGATCTCGCCCTTGTTGATCCAGCACTTGACGCCGATGCGACCGAAGGTCGTGCGGGCCTCATGGAAGCCGTAGTCGATGTCTGCGCGAAGTGTGTGCAGCGGCACACGGCCGTCCGAGTAGCCCTCGGTGCGCGCCATTTCGGCGCCACCAAGGCGCCCGGAGACCTGCACCTTTACGCCCTTCGCGCCCGAGCGCATGGCGCTGGTCAGCGCGCGCTTCATCGCGCGGCGGAAGGCAACACGGTTCTGCAGCTGCTCGGCGATCGACTGCGCCACCAGGCGCGCGTCGAGCTCCGGACGCTTGATCTCGAGGATGTTGACCTTGACCTGCTTGCCGGTGATGCGATGCAGATCACGGCGCAGCTGGTCCACCTCGGAGCCGGACTTGCCGATCACGATGCCGGGACGCGCCGTGTGGATGTTGACCTCCACCTCGTTGGCGTTCTTACGGATCGTGATGTCGGACAGGCCGGCATGCGAGAGACGGCCGACGATGTGCTCGCGGATCTGCGTGTCCTCATGCAGGTAGTCCGCGAAGTTCTTCTCGTTGAACCAGTTCGACTTCCAGTCGTGGATGTAACCCACGCGGATCGATTCAGGATGAACTTTTTGACCCATGGATGTTTCTCTAGTTCTTCGGAGTAAGGAGGATGGTCAGGTGCGCGGTGCGCTTGCGGATCTTGGTCGCGCGACCCATGGCGCGCGGGCGGAACCGCTTGATCGTCGGACCCTCATCTGCGGTGATCGCCTTGATGACCAGATCCTCGCCGTCGAGATCGTGATTGTTCTCGGCGTTGGCGACCGCTGACTCGAGCAGCTTGCTCCAATCGCGTGCGACCGCACGTGGCGTATGCGCGAGGATAGCGCGTGCGTCGGTAACGCTCTTGCCGCGGATGTTGTCGCAGACCAGCCGCGCCTTGCGGGCGGAAGAGCGGACGTACTTGGCCTGGGCCCGCACCACCTGGGCAGCGACCGGCTGCTCGGGCTGCTTGGCGGCGCCGCGCTTTGGCGCCGCCTTCGGCTTTGCGGCAGGCGCGGGCTTCTCCACCTTCGCCGGCTTCTCGGCGGCGGGCGCCGCAGCAGCCTCGCTCGCCTCAGCCTTGGGCTTGGCGGCGCGGGCACGCTTGGGCTTCTCCTCGGCGGCGGCTGCATCAGCAGCAGCTTCGTCGCCGGCAGCCTGCTCGGCCTTCGGCTTAGCCGCACGCGGCTTGCGTGCGGGCTTCGGCTTCGCCTCTGCCTCAGCGGACGCAGCAGCCTCGGGGGCTGCGGTCTCCGCGAGCGCCTCCTCAGTCTTTTCGGTCTCGTCGCTCATCGCTTCTTACCTGTGCCGGCGTGCCCGCGGTACAGACGCGTAGGCGCGAACTCACCGAGCTTGTGTCCGACCATCGACTCGGAGATGAACACCGGGATGTGCTTACGACCGTCATGGACGGCGATCGTGTGGCCGACCATGTCCGGGAAGATCGTGGAGGCACGCGACCAGGTCTTGAGCATCCGCTTCTCGCCCGACGCGTTCATCGCCTCGACGCGCGTCATCAGACGCTCCTGGACAAACGGGCCCTTTTTGCTCGAACGACTCAACGCTTCTTACCCCTCTTACGTCCGCGGACGATGTACTTGTCGGAGGCCTTCCCCTTCTTGCGGGTGCGGTAGCCGAGGGTCGGCACGCCCCAGGGCGTCACCGGGTGACGGCCTGCGGTCGTCGATCCCTCACCGCCACCGTGGGGGTGGTCAACCGGGTTCATCGCAACACCGCGGGTTTGCGGACGCACGCCCATGTGGCGCTTGCGCCCGGCCTTACCGATCTTGACGTTCTGATGGTCGGAGTTTCCGACCGTGCCGATGGTGGCGCGGCACTCTGCCCGAACCTGACGCATCTCTCCCGAAGGGAGGCGCAGGGTGACGTAGTCGCCGTCCTTTGCCAGCAGCTGGATGCCGATTCCGGCGGAGCGGCCCATCTGGGCGCCGCGGCCGGGAGTCAGCTCGACGTTGTGCACGACCGTACCCGCGGGCATGTTGCCCAGCGGCAGCGCGTTGCCGACGCGGATGTCAGCGTTCGGGCCCGACTCGACCGTCATCCCGACCGTCAGGCGGGCCGGCGCCGTGATATAGCGCTTCTCGCCGTCGACGTAGTGCAGCAACGCGATGTAGGCGGAGCGGTTGGGGTCGTACTCGATGTGAGCGACCTTCGCCGGGATCCCGTCCTTCAGACGCTTGAAGTCGATCTTGCGATACAGGCGCTTGGCGCCGCCGCCGCGGTGACGCGAGGTCTTGCGCCCGCGGGCGTTACGCCCGCCGGACTTCTTCAGGCCCTCTGTCAGCGACTTCTCCGGCTCCGAGCGAGTGATCTCGGCGAAGTCGGGATAGCTGACGAAGCGCATCCCCGGGGAGGTCGGCTTCGGCTTACGAATGGCCATTACTCAGCCCCTTCCAGACCGCGGAAGATCGGAATCGAGTCGCCCTCGCGCACCTGCACGATCGCCTTCTTCCACTGGCGAGTGCGGCCGGCGGTCTGACCGCGGCGCTTGGGCTTTGACTTGACCGACGAGGTGCGAACCTCGACGACCTTGACGTCGAACAGCTGCTCGACGGCCTGGCGAATCTGGGTCTTGTGCGCCGTGTCGGCGACCCGGAAGGTGTACTTGCCGAGCTCCGCCAGCACGTAGGTCTTCTCGGAGACGACCGGACGGATGATGACCTGCGTCGCGTCCATTACTTCTCACCGTCCTCGGTGGTTCCGTTGGCACGCGCGACCAGGGCAGGCAGTGCCGCCTCGGAGACCAGCAGGCGCGCGGCGCCGATGATGTTGGCAACGCCGGCGTCCTGCACCGGCAGCACGACGACGCGCTCCAGGTTGCGGAATGAGAGGCCGGCCTCACGCTCTGACTCGTGCAGCAGCACGAGCGTCGCCGATCGGGCCCCACCGACGCCCCAGCCGGCCAGCAGCTCCTTGGCCTGCTTGGTCGCCGGCGCGCTGAACGCGCCGGCGTCAAAGACGGCCACGGACTTGCGCTCGGCGTGCACCGAGAGCGCGCTGCGCAGCGCGACCCGACGGGCCTTGCGGTTGATCTTGAAGGTGTAGTGACGGGGCGTCGGGCCGAAGACCGTGCCACCGCCGGTCCAGATCGGGCTGCGGCTGGAGCCGGCGCGGGCGCGGCCGGTGCCCTTCTGCTTCCACGGCTTGGCGCCGCCACCGGAGACCTTGCCTCGCGTCTTGGTGGCGTGCGTGCCCTGACGGCGCGCGGCCTGCTCGGCGCGCACGGTCTCGTGCACGACGGCCATGTTGAACTCGGCCTCGAACGCCGTGGCGTCGAGCTTGACAGTCCCGGTGGCACCGAGCTTGGTTGCGGTGCTAGGCATCTGTGCGGACCTCCACGATTCCGCCCTTGGCGCCGGGAACGGCCCCGCGCACGAGCAGTAGGTTCTGGCCGGCGATCACGTCGACGACGGTCACGCCGCGCTGGGTCACGCGGGCGTCGCCCATGTGGCCGGGGCCGCGGATGCCCTTCATCACGCGTGCCGGCCAGGCGGACGCGCCAATCGAGCCCGGCGCGCGGTAGTTGTGCGAGCCGTGGGTCTTGGGACCGCGGTGGAAGTTGTGGCGCTTGATCGTGCCCTGGAAGCCCTTGCCCTTGGAGGTGCCGGAGATCTTGACCTTGTCTCCGGCGTTGAAGGTCTCAACCGTGACGGTGTCGCCCATCTGCAGCTCGGCCCCCTCGTCACGGAACTCCACGAGGTGCTTGTGGGCGGAGGTTCCGGCCTTCTTGAGGTGGCCGAGCTCCGGCTTTGAGAGGTGCTTCTCCTTGGTGGCGCCGAAGGCGAGCTGCACGGCGCTGTACCCGTCGCGCTCCTGGTTGCGGATCGCGGTCACGGGGCACGGGCCGGCCTCGAGCACGGTGACGCGCTCGACCTTGCCGTCGTCGAGGAAGAGCTGGGTCATCCCAATCTTCTTGGCGAGAATCGCGGCCATGGTCCTAGGAGGCGAGACGGATCTCGATGTCGACGCCGGCCGGAAGGTGGTCCAGGCGCTGCAGCGAGTCGACCGTCTTGGGGGTCGGTTGGTGGATATCGATGAGACGCTTATGCGTGCGGATCTCGAAGTGCTCGCGCGAATCCTTGTCCTTGAAAGGCGAGCGGATCACGCAGTACACGTTCTTTTCCGTCGGGAGCGGCACGGGACCGGAAACGGTCGCGCCAGTGCGCGTCGCCGTCTCGACGATCTCCTTCGCCGCCGTCTCAATCGCTGAGGTGTCGTAGCTCTTGAGGCGGATTCGGATTTTGTTTTGGGCGATGGTTGCCACTTCTGACTCTTGACTCTTCTCGTGTTCAGAGCGGGCCGGCCCGGTAAGGCCTGAGCCCGCCCCTATTCGTATGTACTGCGATTAGTACTGCGGTTGGGCCGGGGAGCTGGTCCAGCGGGACCGGCTCCCCGGGTAAAAAGTCCTGCTACTGAACGACTTCTGAAACGACCCCGGAGCCGACCGTACGGCCGCCCTCGCGGATCGCGAACCGCACGCCCGGGTCCATGGCGATCGGCTGGATCAGCTCGATCTCCATCTGGACGTTGTCACCGGGCATGACCATCTCCGTGCCCTCGGGCAGGTTGGCAACGCCGGTGACGTCGGTGGTGCGGAAGTAGAACTGCGGGCGGTAGCCCGTGAAGAACGGCGTGTGGCGGCCGCCCTCTTCCTTCTTGAGGACGTAGACCTCGGCCTTGAACTTGGTGTGCGGGGTGATCGTGCCGGGCTTGCAGAGAACCTGCCCGCGCTCGATCTCCTCGCGCTTGGTGCCGCGCAGGAGGCAGCCGACGTTGTCGCCGGCCTGGCCCTCGTCGAGGATCTTCTTGAACATCTCTACGCCGGTGACGACGGTCGAGGTGGTCGGCTTGATGCCGACGATCTCAACGGTGTCGCCGGTGTGGATGATGCCCTGCTCGACGCGGCCGGTCGCGACGGTGCCGCGGCCGGTGATCGAGAAGACGTCCTCGATCGGCATCAGGAACGGCTTGTCCAGATCGCGCGTCGGCTCGGGGATGTAGGTGTCGAGCTGCTCGGCGAGCTCGAGGATCTTGGCCTCGTACTCCTTGTCGCCCTCGAGCGCCTTCAGCGCGGAACCGACGACGAACGGGATTTCGTCGCCCGGGAAGTCGTACTCGGACAGCAGCTCACGGATCTCGACCTCGACGAGCTCGAGCAGCTCAGGGTCGTCCACCATGTCCGCCTTGTTGAGGAAGACGACGATGTAGGGGACGCCGACCTGACGCGCGAGCAGGATGTGCTCGCGGGTCTGCGGCATCGCGCCGTCAGCCGCCGACACGACCAGGATGGCTCCGTCCATCTGGGCGGCGCCGGTGATCATGTTCTTGACGTAGTCGGCGTGACCGGGGCAGTCCACGTGCGCGTAGTGACGGTTGCTCGTCTCGTACTCGACGTGGGAGGCGGCGATCGTTATGCCTCGCGCCTTCTCCTCAGGTGCGTTATCGATCTGGTCGAAAGCGCGGACCTCGCCGGTGCCGAAATGATCGTGCAGCACCTTGGTGATGGCGGCCGTCAGCGTCGTCTTGCCATGGTCGATGTGACCGATGGTCCCGACGTTCACATGGGGCTTATCGCGCTCGAACTTGGCCTTGGCCACTTTTTGGTGCTCCTTCTTCTCAGATGAATTCCGTCCGCCGTGTGGGCGAACCTCAAGAATTTATCGGACTTCCGTCCGATCGGTCTGCTACTTGCCCTGCAGCTCGCCGATGACCTTCTCGGCGATGTTCGGCGGAACCTCGTCGTAACGCTCGAACTGCATCGTGAACGTAGCTCGGCCCTGCGTGTTTGAGCGTACATCAGTTGCGTATCCGAACATCTCCGCGAGCGGCACGGTCGCCGTCACCACCTGCGCGTTGCCGCGCGGCTCCATCCCCAGAACCTGCCCGCGACGGCGGTTCAGGTCACCGATCACGTCACCCATGAACTCCTCGGGGGTGACGACCTCGACGGAGAAGACCGGCTCGAGCAACACTGGCTTGGCGCGCTGCACTGCCTCCTTGAGGGCCAGCGAACCGGCGACCTTGAAGGCGATCTCCGACGAGTCCGTGTCGTGGTACTTGCCGTCAACCAGCGTTACCTTGACATCAACGAGCGGGTATCCGGCCCGGGGGCCGTTGGCCATTGCCTCCTCGACGCCCTTCTCGACGGCCGGGATGAACTCCGAGGGAACCGACCCGCCCTTGATCTGGTTGATGAAGTCAAAACCCTCGCCCGGGTTCGGCTCGACGTTGACGTAGACGATGCCGTACTGGCCCGAGCCACCGGTCTGGCGCACGAAGCGGCCCTCGATCTTCTCGGCGGTGCCGCGGATGGTCTCGCGGTAGGAGACCTGCGGGCGGCCGACGTTGGCCTCGACCTTGAACTCGCGCATCATGCGGTCGACGAGGATCTCCAGATGCAACTCGCCCATGCCGGAGATCTCGGTCTGGCCGGTCTCCTCGTTGGTCTGAACCTGGAAGGTGGGGTCCTCCTCGGCCAGGCGCTGGAGGGCGACGCCCATCTTCTCCTGGTCGATCTTGGTCTTGGGCTCGATCGCGACCTTGATCACGGGCTCGGGGAAGTCGATCGACTCGAGCTTGATCGGCGCGTCGACGGCACACAGTGTGTCGCCGGTGACGACCTGCTTGATGCCGACGCCGGCGGCGATGTCGCCCGCGTAAACCTGCTGCAGCTCCTCGCGCTCGTTGGCGTGCATCATCAGCAGCCGGCCGATGCGCTCGGATTTGCCCGTCGAGACGTTGAGCACGCGGCCGCCGGCCTCGAGCTTGCCCGAGTAGACACGGAAGTAGGTGAGCTTGCCGACAAACGGGTCGGCCATGATCTTGAAGGCCAGCGCGCTGAACGGCTCCTCATCGGAGGCGTGGCGCTCGGCCTTGATCTCGTTGCCGTCCTCGTCCTTCTTGTTGGGAAGCACGCCGTCGATCGCCGGCACGTCGAGCGGTGTCGGCAGGTAGTCGAGGATCGCGTCGAGCAGTGGCTGCACGCCCTTGTTCTTGAACGCGGAGCCACACAGCACCGGAGTCAGCTGGCTCGAGAGCGTCGCCTTGCGGATCGCGGCCTTGAGCGTCGCGACCGGGATCTCCTGGTCCTCGAGGATCATCTCGACGAGCTCGTCGTCGTAATGGGAGACCTCCTCGAGCAGGTGCTCGCGCGCGGCGGCAGCCGCGGCCTGAAGCTCCGCGGGGATCTCGGCGACCTCCTGGTCCTTGCCGAGGTCGTCCTTGTAGATGATCGCGTGGTTCTCGACGAGGTCGATGATTCCCTGGAGGTCCGCCTCCGCGCCGATCGGCAGCTGGATCGGTACCGGGTGCGCACCGAGGCGGTCGATCATCGTCTGCACGGCGTGCTCGAAATCGGCGCCGATGCGGTCCATCTTGTTGATGAACGCGATGCGCGGGACGTGGTACTTGTCGGCCTGACGCCAGACCGTCTCAGATTGCGGCTGGACACCGGCGACGGAGTCGAACAGCGCCACGGCGCCGTCGAGCACGCGCAGCGAGCGCTCGACCTCGGCGGTGAAGTCGACGTGGCCGGGCGTGTCGATGATGTTGATGCGTACGCCGTTCCACTCGCAGGTGGTCGCGGCGGAGGTGATCGTGATGCCGCGCTCCTGCTCCTGCTCCATCCAGTCCATCACGGCAGCACCCTCGTGCACCTCACCGATCTTGTAGGTGCGGCCGGTGTAGAAAAGGATGCGCTCAGTCGTCGTCGTCTTACCGGCGTCGATGTGGGCCATGATCCCGATGTTGCGGGTGTTCTCGAGGCTGAACTTGCGGGGCATCTCTTCTTCGCTGTCTCTGAGTTAGCTGGGTGTTAGCTGGGGTGCGTCTTGGGTGGCTGCTTTGCCAGGCGGTCGCGGGCGTGAAAAAGGGCCCCAGGGGCCCTGATACGACGCGGATGTCGCCAGGGGCATTTCGTCTAGTTCTGCAGCGTCTCCATTAGGCAGGTCTGCGACCCGGACTCCGGGCGCGCGTTCAGACGCGCAGAGCCCTGTCCGGGGCGGCCAAGGAATATAGCAGGGATCGCGCCACCCCCCACGCCCGCCGCCGGGTCCGCTGCGGGCCGGCGCCAACGCCGAGCTGGAGCCCTTGGCGGGACCGGAAGAAGGAAACGCGAGGGTCGCCCACCGCACGGGACCGGGGGCTGCAGTGGAACAACCCTCGCGTGGAGTGAGTGTACAGGCAACCTGCAGAAGATGCTCGGTCCGCGTAGAGAAATTCGCCGGCGGATGACGGTCTCGTAATGTCCGCGAGGTCACATATGTCGTAACACGAGATGCGTCGGTGTCGTTGGATGATCTGCGGGTCTGATTGATCCGGCGAACGAATCAATCAGACGAAACAAAAAAGGGGCGCCCTTGGGGCGCCCCTTCAAGAGCTTGGGCTCGCGCGTCGGAGCGCTACCAGCGGTAGTGCGCGAAGGCCTTGTTGGCCTGCGCCATGCGGTAGATGTCGTCCTTGCGCTTGAAGGCATTGCCCTGCTGCTGCTGAGCGTCGAGCAGCTCGTTGGCGAGACGCTGCGCCATCGTGCGCTCGCGGCGCTGACGGGCGAAGCCGACCAGCCAACGGACGGCCAGCGTGCGGGAGCGCCGCGGCGGGACCTCGACCGGCACCTGGTATGTGGCGCCGCCGACACGACGGGAGCGGACCTCAAGCACCGGAGTGAGCGCCTTGACGCCGGCCTCCAGGACCTCGAGCGCCGGCTTGCCGGTGCGCTCTTCGAGGATCGCCAGGGCGTCGTAGACGATCGACTCGGCGGTGGACTTCTTGCCGTCCAACATCACCTTGTTGATGACCTGCTGGACGAGGCGGTTGCGGTAGACAGCGTCCGGCTCGATCGTCCGGACCTGTGCGGCTGCGCGACGCGGCACTAGAGACTCCTCACTTGGCCTTCACGCCGTACTGCGAGCGGGCCTTCTTGCGGTCCGACACACCGGCGGCGTCGAGGGTCCCGCGAATAACCTTGTAACGGAAGCCGGGGAGGTCCTTGACGCGGCCACCGCGCACGAGCACGACGGAGTGCTCCTGCAGGTTATGACCCTCGCCCGGGATGTAGGCGCCGACCTCCATGCCGTTCGTGAGCCGCACGCGCGCGACCTTGCGCAGCGCCGAGTTCGGCTTCTTGGGCGTGGTCGTGTAGACGCGCGTACAGACGCCACGGCGCTGGGGCGCGGCGACCTTCTTCTTGCGACCCTTGCCTGACTTGAGGCCCGGGGTGGCAAGCTTCTTGGCGGGCTTCTTGCGGCCCTTGTTAACTAGCTGGCTGGTTGTCGGCATTCGGCGTGCCAATGTAGCAGGGGCGGCCCGCAAAGGCCGCCCCCGATGAATGTCGTCGAAGCTACGCCGCGACCGGCGCGAGGCCGAGGGCTTCCTCGGGGGTCACGTAGGGCAGGCCGGCGACCTCGGCGACGGCCTCGTAGGTGACCTGGCCGGCGGCGACGTTCAGGCCGTGGCGATGACCGGCGCTCTTGGCGATGAACGCCGCGGCGCCCTCGTTGGCGAGGTCGAGCGTGTAGGGCAACGTCGCGTTGGTGAGCGCGTAGGTCGAGGTGATCGGCACCGCGCCGGGCATGTTGGCCACGCAGTAGTGGGTGATGCCATCGACCTCATAGGTCGGGTTGCTGTGCGTGGTCGCCTTGGACGTCTCAAAGCATCCGCCCTGATCGATCGAGACGTCGACCAGCACCGCGTGGCGCTTCATGATCGAGAGCTGCTTGCGGGTGACGACGTGTGGCGCCTTGGCACCGACCACCAGCACGGCGCCGATGACGAGGTCGGCCTGGGGCAGCATCTCCTCGATCGCGAGCGTGGAGGCAAAGAGCGTGTCGGCACGTCCGCCGAAGGCGACGTCGAGGTCGCGCATGCGGTCGATGTTGCGATCGAAGACGGTCACCGTAGCGCCCATGCCGATCGCGATCTGGGCAGCGTGGTAGCCGACGACGCCACCGCCGATCACGAGCACGTTGGCGGCAGCGACTCCCGGCACGCCACCTAGTAGGATGCCGCGGCCGCCGAGCGGCTTCTCGAGCATGAAGGCACCGGCCTGCGTCGCGATCTTACCCGCGACCTCCGACATCGGAGCCAGCAGCGGCAGGCGGCCGTTCTTATCCTCGACTGTCTCATAGGCGATGCAGGTCGCGCCGGTCCGTGCCAGCCCGTGCGTGAGCTCGACGTCGGCGGCCAGATGGAGGTAGGTGAACAGCAGGTGGCGGGATTCGAGCATCGCCACCTCAACCGGCTGCGGCTCCTTGACCTTGACGATCATCTCGGCCTCGGCAAAGACGGCGGCGGCGTCGGGCAGGACCTTCGCGCCCTGTTTGACGTAGGCCTCGTCGGAGATCGCCGAACCCAGGCCCGCGCCCCGCTGGACAAAGACCTCGTGACCAGCGTCCACGAGCTCACGAACGCCGGCGGGCGTCATCGCGACCCGGTACTCGTCGACCTTGATCTCTGTCGGTACGCCAACCTTCATGCCCTCACCTCGACTTCGGATAGTGATATGTGGGACGATCATCGGGATCCTGCGTGGGAATGACAAGAGCTAACCGTGACTCCTGAGCAACCGGCAGCTTTAGACGAGACGGACTTCCAGATTCTCAACCGGCTCCTCGCAAATGGAAGGGAGTCGTTTTCGGATCTCGGCAAGGCGGTGGGCCTGAGCCCGCACGGCGCTGCCGACCGCGTCAGGCGCCTGCGCCGCGCCGGCGTGATCACGCGCTTCACCGCGATCGTCGACCTCGCCAACGTCGGTCGCACGATCGACGCCTTCATCGACGTGCGGCTGCTGCCGACCACGACCTCGGGCGCGTTTGAGTCGTTCGTACTGAAGCTCGCGCCGGTGCAGGACATCGCCTTCGTCACCGGCCGCTTCGACTACCAGGTGCGCGTCGCATGCCGCAGCACCGAGGACCTCGATCGCACGGTGCGCGCGATCAGGGCCGACGGCGGCGCCGCCCTGACCGAGACGCGGATCGTGCTGCGCTCCGCGCTGCCAATGCACGGGCTCGCCTGACGCGCGCGGAGAGCGAGCCCGGCTATGGGATCAGCTCGCGGCCACGCAACGCCAGCCAGAACTCGATTCGGTCCCGCGCCGAGGCGAGGTCACGGCCGGTCAGCTCCTCGACTCGGCGGATCCGGTAGCGCAGCGTGTGGCGGTGGCAGAAGAGCCGCTTGGCGGCGCGCTCCCACTGGCCGTTCTCCTCGATGAAGGCCTCGAGCGAGCGCATCAGCTCGCCGCCGTAGTAGCCCTCGCTCTGCTCGATCGGGCCGAGGATCGAGTCGCAGAAGAGCTTCAGCGCCTCGTCGTCCTGCAGTGAGAGCAGCAGCTGGAAGGAGCCGAGGTCGCGGTAGGTGGCGATCTTGGCCTCGCGCCCGGCGAGGCCAAGTGACATCGCCTCGAGCGTGCAGCGCGCCTCGTGATAGCTGCGCCGTGCCTCACCACCGGAGACCGAGCGGCCAACACCGACGCGCACCTGCTGTCCGCTCAGGTCGCCGCTGACGCGCTCTGCCACGCGCTCGGCCAGCGCGAACAGCGCCTCCTCCTCCATGCCGGGGATCAGCGCCACCACCTGGCCGTTGGTTGCCACCAGTGACGGCGTCGCCTCGGCCCGCAACGCGGAGGCCAGTGCCGCCTCGGCAACCTGGAAGCTCGCAGCGCGGCCGTTGCCGTTGCCGGCGCTGCCGGGCTTTGGCAGCGCCAGCACTGAGACGCTGCCGGAGATGCCGAACGGCTGCAATCGCCGCTGCAGGTCGGTGCCCGATAGGTCGCCGGCCAGCAAGCCGGCGAGAACGTCCCCGGCCAACCGCCGCTCCGTATCGCCGGCGACGCGCTCGCGCAGCAGCTCGAGCGCGACGATCGTGACCGCCTGGCGCAGCGCGAGGCGATCGAAGTCAGACAGTGGCGCGTCGTCCTTGACGGCCACCAGCCACGCCTCTGGGGCGGGCACGCCACTGCCGGCGCCGCCCTCGGAGGCGACCGGAATCGCAAGGCCGCGGCTGGGGTCCTCGAGTGCCGGCATGAACTGCACGTGATCGCGGCGGGAGATGCGTTCGCGCACGCCCTCGCGCAGCACAGCCATCTCCTCGGAACCGAGCCGGCGACGGAAGGCGTGCTGCACGAGCAGCTCGCCACGGGCGTCGAACACCTGCACGCTCGCCCCGACGAGCGTGGCGAGCGTTCCCGCCAGCGCCTCGAGCCCGCGCTCGGAGAGCACCACGCGCTCGAGCCGCTCCTGAGCCGACAGCGCCCGGCGCAGCACCGCGTACTGCTCGTTGACGAGCTTTGAGAACGCGGCCTCGGTGATCGCGATGAAGGGCAGCTCGTAGGGCACCTCGAACACGGGAAACTCACGTTCGCATGCCGCCTGCACCAGCGCTGCGGGCACCTGCTCGTGCCCAAAGCCGGTGCCGAAGCCAAGGCCAGCAAGCTGATGGTCGGCGAGCAGCTCGATGAACTCACGCTGGTGCTCGGGCGAATGCAACTGCATGCCGGTGGTGAGCAAGACCTCACCACCGGACAGCCACGGGGTCGGGTCCAGCAGCTCGGTCATATGGACCCAGCGGACCGGAAGGTCGAGCCCGTTCTCCCCGGCGAGCAGGATCACGTCCAGCTCGCCCGTCAGCTCACGCAGCGTCAGCACCTGTGTTCCTCCGGTCCGCGTCTCGCCTTGAGCTACTGGTTGCGGACGTTCATCCGGCGTCCTGCCTCTTCCAGCACGGGACGCAGGACCGCGTGGATCTCATCGAACTGCTGCTGGCCCGCGATCAGCGGCGGCGACAGCTGCACCACCGGGTCGCCGCGGTCGTCGGAGCGGCAGATCAGGCCGCGCTGGAACATCTCGGTGGACAGGTAGCCGCGCAGCAGCGTCTCCGATTCCTCGTCGGTGAACGACTCCTTGGTCTCCTTGTCCTTGACCAGTTCGATCGCGTAGAAGTAGCCCATACCGCGCACGTTGCCGACGATCGGCAGGTCGCCGAGCGACTCGAGCATCGCCCGGAAGGCGCCCTCGTTGGCACGGACATGGCCGATGACATCCTCATTCTCAAAGGCATCGAGGTTGGCGAGCGCGATCGCGGAGGCGATCGGGTGCCCGCCCCAGGTGGCACCGTGCAGGAAGGTGTTGGTGCCCTGCATGAACGGCTCGGCAACGCGGTCGGTTGCGATCACCGCTCCCATCGGTGCATAGGCGCTGGTCAGGCCCTTGGCGGTGGTGATGATGTCCGGCTGGTAGCCGATCCGCTCGGAGCCGAAGTAGGCACCGAGGCGGCCCCAGGCGCAGATCACCTCATCGGAGATCAGCAGCACGTCGTACTCGTCGCAGATCTCACGCACGCGGTCGAAGTAGCCGGCGGGCGGCAGCAGGCAGCCGCCGGCGTTCTGGACCGGCTCCATGATCACGGCGGCCACCGTCTCCGGGCCCTCGAACTCGATCCGGTGGGCTAGCGCCTCGGCCAGCTCGAGCGGGTCGCGGTTCTCCGGGTAGCGGTACATGCTGGTGTTCGGCACGTGCGAGACACCGGGGAGCAGCGGCTCGAACGGAATCCGATAATCGGGAATGCCGGTGGCCGTCATCGCCCCGAAGGTGGTTCCGTGGTAGGCAATTTCACGCGCGATCAGTTTGTGCTTGTGCTGGCGACCCATGAGCCGGTGGTATTGGCGGGCGAGCTTCAATGCCGCCTCGACCGACTCGCTGCCGCTGTTGGTGAAGAACACGCGGTTGAGGTCCCCGGGCGCGAGCTCGGCGACGCGCGTCGCCAGTTCGATCGTGCGCGGATGCGCGTAGGACCAGCTGGAGAAGTAACCGAGGTCCTTGGCCTGATCGGCACCGGCCTGGACCAGATCTGCGCGACCGTGACCGAGCTGCGAGCAGAACAGCGAGGCGAGACCGTCGAGGTAGCGCTTGCCGTGCTCGTCGTAGACGTAGCAGCCCTCGCCGCGCACGATGATCGGGATCTCGTTGGACTCGCTGTACTCACCCATGCGGGTGAAATGCATCCACAGATGCCGACGCGCCTGCTCCTGAAGCGTCGCGTCGGCGGTCAGTTTGCTACCAGGTTCGCTGGTGGTGGTCGACATTGCCTCTCCTGATTCGACTTGCTGCCGGTTTGTACAACGGTAGCCACAGCGTGGGCCGCTGTGTACGTCCAAGTGGCAGATCTCACACGAGCCCGCTTGTACAAGTTGTACGGGAACGGGCGGAGGCCGGCCCGGTCGAGACGGCAGCCGCGGAATCCGGTGGCTCGCGACCAGACGCTCAGGCGGCGGCGACGACCGCGCGCACCGGCGCGGGCGTGAACCAGGCGGCGACAATCACAAGCGCAAAGGCGAGCACCTGGAAAGCGATACCGATCGTGCTGCTCGGGAACGGATCGCCGAACACGACCAGGCCGCCGACGATGCCCGAGACGTTGGCCGCGGTGCTGGTCACCGCGATCACCGGAATCGCCTCACCGTCCTGCAGCGACTTGGCGGACGAGAAGAAGGCGACGATCGAGGCGCCAACCGTGACCGCCAGCCAGGGCGAAGCGAAGCCGAGCAGGCCGTGTGCGCCAATCAGGCCGGTGAGCGCCTTGAGGCCGATATCGGAGACGCCGAACAGAATCCCCGAGGCCGCGCCCAGCATCACGCCGTGATGATGGCGCGGCGCGCCGATCCGCGGACCGAGGATCAACAGTGTCCCGATCCCGATCAGCACCGCCTCGAAGGCGATCATGCCGGGCACCGAGTAGCGCGAGTGGGCGCCGTGCACGGCGGGGAGCGAGATGCCGAGCAGGACCAGCCCGAGCGCTGTCATCGCCAGGCCAGCCCACTGGCGCGAGCCGACGCAGGCGCCGTAATAGCGCTCGGCCATGATCGCCAGCAGCACGATGCCGCCGGCCAGCACCATCTGCACGACTGAGAGCGGAACCATCGCCATCGCGCCGATGTGGAAGATCCACGAGCCGACGGCGACCAACATGCCGAGTGCGAACATCCGCGATGCGAACAGCTGGCGTGCCGACCGGACCGGGTGGCGGAAGTCAACCCCCGGGGCGGCGCAGGCGCCGCGGTGCTTATAGAGGAAGCCGAGGTTGGTCGTGAGCGCGCAGGCAAGCGCGAGGGCGATGCCCACAAATAAAGTCATAGAAGAGGCTCGGTGTCTGTGTGGTTTTCCCGGCGCCGCCCCGGCAAGGTCTGCCGGTTCGTTACCTCAGAGTCGGCATCCGCGACGATGTCCTTGAGGGCCGTTAACTTCGCTGGACACCTTTTCCGCCCAGCTCGAAGTCATCCTGCATCGAGCGTGCCCGAACCGCGTTAATAGGGCATAAGCGGGCCGTAGGAATCGGGTTGTCGGCACTTAGGCGGGAGGTGCGGCGCGATCGATGATCGCGCGGGCATCCACGCCGGCCGGCAGCGTCCCGTAGGCGCGCCCCGATTGACCGCCGAGCCGCGAGACACAGAAGGCATCGGCGACGGCCGACGGCGCGTGGCGCACGAGCAGTGCACCCTGCAGGGCCAGCGCCAGATCCTCGACCACGCGCCGCGCCCCGTATTCGCTGACCTCGGCGGTGCTCAGACGGTCGAGGTGAGCGTCGAGGTGACGATCACCGCCGCGGGCGAGCTCACACTCGGCACGGAAGGCGGCAACCGCCTCGGGCTCGCGTGCCAGCGCGCGCAGCACGTCGAGGGCCGCGACGCTGCCCGATCCCTCCCAGATCGAGTTGATCGGCGCGCCGCGGTAGACCGCGGGCAGGCCCGAGTCCTCGACGAAGCCGTTGCCGCCGAGGCACTCGAGCGCCTCGGCGGCATGCGCCGGCGCGCGCTTGCAGATCCAGTACTTCATCACCGCGGTGGCCAGGCGGCGGAAGGGGTGGGCATCGTCACCGTCGTCGTAGGCTCGGGCGATGCGCACGGCAGCCACGGTCGCGGCTTCGCTGTCGAGCGCGAGGTCGGCGAGCACGTTCTGCATCGCCGGCTGCTGGACCAGCGGTGTCCCGAATGCCTTGCGGTGGCGCGCGTGGTGAATCGCCTCCACGGTCCCCCGCCGGTAGACGCTGGCCGAGCCGAGCATGCAGTCGAGGCGGGTGTGGTTGACCATGCGCATGATCGTCTGAATACCGCGCCCCTCCTCCCCCAGCAGCTGCGCACGAGCGCCGCGGAACTCGAGCTCGGCGCTCGGCAGCGAGCGCGTGCCGAGCTTGTCCTTGAGCCGCTGGAACTCCATCCCCTGCCCGCGCTCAACCAGGAAGCAGGAGAGGCCGGCGGCGGTCTGCGCCAGCACCAGGAAGATGTCGCACGGCGGGTAGGAGCAGAACCACTTGTGGCCGTGCAGCTCATACCAGCCATCGCCGACCTGGTGCGCGCAGGTGATGTTGGCGCGCACGTCGGAGCCGCCCTGGCGCTCGGTCATCGCCATACCCGCGAGCGCGCCGGAGTCGTAGTCGAAGGCGGTCAACCGAGGCTCCCAGCGGGCGGCGAGCTCGGCGGAGCCATCGCGCAACGCCGGGACCGCTGCGTAGGTCATCGACACCGGGCACATGACGCCGTCGTC
Source organism: uncultured Actinomycetota bacterium (assembly GCA_963706725.1). Taxonomy (GTDB): domain Bacteria; phylum Actinomycetota; class Thermoleophilia; order Solirubrobacterales; family Solirubrobacteraceae; genus Palsa-465. The sequence goes on from OY970167.1 coordinate 25,002, forward strand.
GAGCTGGCCCCAGAGCACGAACATCGCTGCACGCACGACATGCGTGCCCGGGCGCTGCTCGCGCCACGGCAGCCCCACGATCCCTCGCTCGATCGCGCCGCGCAGCAGCCAGTGCCAGCTCGGATCGAGCTCGACCGCGTCGATGCGGTTGCCGTAGCGATCGTGGGTCTGCAGTACGGGCGGGTTGCGCTCGGCCCGGCGCGCGTGGGCGCGGGCCTCGGCACTGCCGGCGGCGGCACCGGTCTCGACGGCTCGCTCGACGCCCCAGCCGCCGCCCTCGCGCACAAGCGCCTCGCGCAGGGCCAGGTCGAGCTCGAACAGGTTGACCGGCTCGAGCGGCGGCGCCTGGTTCAGCACCGCGCGCACCGGGTCCTGCTGGTCGGCATTTGAGGTTTCGTCCAGCGCAGCCATGGCGATCGCTGCCGCTGAGGCTAGCGCCGCCGGTGAACCCGCCGCCGATGCTTTGGGCTCGCGTGCTTGACGCGGCCCACGGTCGCGTGACCCGCGGTCGTGAAGGAGTCGTCGTACCCGTACTCCGTCCCCGACGAGTTGCTCGCGACCAACCGGTAGTGGTACTCGGTCCCTGGCTCGAGTCCGGTGAGATGCGAGGCGAGCGCGACCGGCGTGGTTCCCGAGCCTGCTGCGGCTGCGCCCGTACGCGACCCGTATGAGGTCGTGCTCCCGTATTGCCAGTAGTAGGTGGTGGCCTCGCCGTTGGGGTAGAGGCCGGCCTGGAGCCATGCGCCCGTCCTGGCGACGCTCCGCGTGTAGGTCTTGTCGGCGCTCGAGCCGAGGGACGGCAGGCCGATGCCCGGGGCACCGGCAGTGATCTGCCCGGAGATCGACCCGGCGCCGGTGGGGCCGTCGTAGCCCGTACCGGCGTTACAGAGGATTGGCAGGCCGCCCGCGCAGGAGCCGGTGCTGCCTGAGCTCGGGTCGTTGAGGCTGGCGGCGTCGGTGTATGCCCACCGTGGGGTGCTGCCGTCGACCCCGGTGATCGCCTGGAAGGCGGCGACGAGCGGGGCCGCGAGACTGGTGCCGCCGCCGTCGAACCAGCCGCCCGCGCGCGAGTCGTAGACGGTCAGGCCGGTGGCGGGGTTCGCGTCGGCCGAGACATCGGCGTAGCTGCGCCCGCTGCAGCCATCGGCGGGCTGGTACCCGAGAGGCTGCTCCAGTGTGTCACAGCCGGCGCTCGAGCCGTTCCAGGCGGTCTCAGTGATGCCGCGTGGGTTGGGGGCTGCGGAGCTCGCCGGCGAGAGGGTCGTGCCGCCGACCGCGGTGACGTAGGGGAGCGCGGCCGGGTAGGCGTCCTCCCCGCTCGGCAGCACGCCGCTGTCGCCGGTGGCGACATCGATCGAGACGCCCGGCGAACCGAAGTCCGTGAAGGGGTTCTGCGCGTAGATGCCGTCGCCGCTGATCGAGATCTGGTCGGCACCCGCAGTAACCGCGACGCCGATCGCGGCCTGCAGGTCCTGGGCGTCGGCGGCATCGGCCTCGACGAGGTCGACCTTGCAGTTGGGGCAAACGGCGGAGACGGCCTCGATGTCCATCGACTGCTCCTCCGCCCAGTCGACGTCCTCGGCCGGAAGCGGCGCTGCCTGCCCCTCTTGATTCAGCTGCTGGAAGCAGCCGTTGGCAAGCGTGCAGGGCGACAGGCCGTAGCTGGAACGGAAGGTCGCGAGATCCGAGGCGGCCGCCGAGTCGTCGTACACACCGACGATCGCGACGGTGTCGCCGCCGCCACGATTGGCAGAGAGGTAGGTGAGGTCGTACGCCTGCTGCAGGTAGGCGGGCGTCATCTGCTGCGGGGCGGGCAGACCGGTGCTCGCAACGTCATGGTTGGCACGGATCTGCTTGACCCGGGGCCGCACCGGCTTGCCGCCGTGCCTGTTGACGAGCATCTGCGCGTCGCAGGTGATCTCGCCAACGCTCGGCGCCGGGCAGGTGCGTGCGGCGACGATGCTCCGCGCCGCCTCGGCACCGGCCGTGCCGCCGAGGCCCTGAATCGCACACGCGCAGAAGCATGAGACCAGGAGCACGCGCACTGGCTTGCATGCCTTCTGCATGTCCCTGCCATCGGGCACCCGTCGCCGGTCCTGCCGCCCCCCGGTTGGTTTCTGGACGTATGGGTGAAACCGACCAGCGGACCGGATCCGCCCGCAGAAGGTTGGGAGCCTGCAGCACACTCAACGGCCCCGGAGGGCCTGACGCATCCCGGCAAACCGGAGACGCCTGGCCGGGCGGCCCAACAAGCAAGTGGGCCGCCCGGAGTAGACGCTGCTTCTAGCTCAGGTCGCCGTTGCCGCTGGTCTCCTCCGTGGGGAGACCGAGGTCGGCGAACTCGTCGGCGAAGCCGAACGAGGAATCGACGTTGCCGATCTCCTCGAGGTCGGAGAGGTCGGCGTGCAGGCCACCGAAGTCGCCCAGCGCCTCACCATCGGAGAGACCGAGCTCGGCGGCGAGGTCGTCGTGGTCGAGCAGGCCGACCTCGTCGATGCCGCGGGGCAGCGGCTCGGACGGCTCGATCTCGATGCGGCGGTAGCGCTTGAGACCCGTGGCAGCGGGGATCAGCTTACCGATGATGACGTTCTCCTTGAGACCGTTGAGGCGGTCGACCTTGCCCTCGAGAGCAGCGTCGGTCAGCACCTTCGTGGTCTCCTGGAAGGAGGCCGCCGACAGGAACGAGTCGGTGTTGAGCGAGGCCTTGGTGATTCCGAGGATGATCTCCTCGGCCTGGGCCATCTCGCCACCGTTCTCACCGACCTTGGAGTTGATCTTCGCGAACTCGTGACGATCGACGTACTGGCCTGGCAGCAACTCCGTGTCGCCCTTCTGGTCGACGCGGACCTTCTTCATCATCTGGCGCACGATCAGCTCGATGTGCTTGTCGTTGATGTCCACGCCCTGGGACTTGTAGACCTCCTGGACCTCGCGGACCAGGTAGAGCTCGGTCTCGGTCCGGCGCTCCTCGGGTGTCTTGCCGCCGTGGGCGAGGATCTCATGCGGATACAGCGAGCCCTCGTTCAGCGGCTTGCCGACCTCGACCTTCTCACCGTCGCGGACGTACAGCAGGGTGCGGCGCGGGAAGGTGTAGCGATGCTCCTCGCCGGCCGAGTCGGTGATCACAACCGTGGTCGACTTGTCGGCCTCCTCCATAGACACCGTGCCTGAGACCTCGGCGATGCGGGCGAGGCCCTTCGGCTTGCGCGCCTCGAACAGCTCGACGACACGCGGCAGACCGTGCGTGATGTCCGCCCCGGCGACGCCGCCGGTGTGGAAGGTACGCATCGTCAGCTGCGTGCCCGGCTCGCCGATCGACTGGGCGGCGATGATGCCGACCGCGTCACCGATCTGAGCGGTCTTGCCGGTCGCCATCGAACGGCCGTAGCAGGCCTGACAGACGCCGGTCGGAGCCTCGCACTTGAGCACGGAGCGGACCGGGACGCGTACGACCTCGCCCTTCTCGGTCTTGGCGGCGAACGCCTCGACCAGGGCGGCGAGCTCGGCGCGATCGATCTCCATGCCCTTCTCGACGAGCACCTTGTTGCCCGACTTGATCTGCTCGGCGGCGATACGGCCGACCAGGTTGTCGTTGGGCTCGTTAGTGGGACGCAGCCGGCGGCTCGAGGGGTCGATCTCCGTCTTCCAGACCGGCGCGAGGATGTACTCCTCGGTGCCGCAGTCCTCCTGGCGGATGATGACGTCCTGTGAGACGTCGACCAGACGACGCGTCAGGTAGCCCGAGTCGGCGGTGCGCAGCGCCGTATCGGCGAGACCCTTGCGGGCACCGTGGGTCGAGATGAAGTACTCGAGCACGTCCAGACCTTCCATGAAGTTGGACTTGATCGGGCGCTCGATGATCTCGCCCTTCGGGTTGGCCATCAGGCCACGCATGCCGGCCAGCTGACGGATCTGCTGGAACGAGCCACGCGCACCCGAGTTGGCCATCATGAAGATCGGGTTGAGCTCGTCGAGGTGATCGACCATCGCCTTCGCGACTTCGTCGGTTGCCTGGTTCCAGAGGCTGACGACGGCCTCGTGGCGCTCTTCCCAATCCATCTCGCCGTTGTCGTACTGCTGGTCGATCTCGGCCAGACGCTCGTCGAAGCGAGCCAGGATCTCCGGCTTGCTCGGCGGTGTCTGCACGTCGTTCTTGGAGACCGTCACGCCGGCCTGGGTGGCGTAGTGGAAGCCGATCTCCTTGAAGGCGTCCAGCACCTGGCTGATCGAGGCGGCTCCGTAGTTCTGCACGAGGTCGTCGACCAGCCGGGTCGTGTCCTTCTTCTTCATCGAGCGGTTCACGAACTCGTACTTCGACGGGTCGAAGTCATCGCCCATCGCGGCCTCGACCGCGCGCTCGATCTTGTCGTTGTAGATGATCCGGCCGACGGTCGTCAGCACGTGACCGCGATCAGATTCACGCGGCCGGTACTCGGCGATGTCGTGCAGCGCGACGACGCCATGCTCGTAGGACCACTCCGCCTCCTGGGCGGTGCGGAACACGTGCGGGCGCGGCTCGTGCTTGGACGGGTCGATCTTGGCCAGGTCCTCGCCATCGGGGCCATAGGTCAGGTAGTAGGCGCCGAGCACCATGTCCTGAGCCGGCACGGCCAGCGGCGCTCCGTGCGCCGGAGAGAGGATGTTGTTGGCCGACAGCATCAGGATCCGGGCCTCGGCCTGGGCCTCCGCGCTGAGCGGGAGGTGGACGGCCATCTGGTCGCCGTCGAAATCGGCGTTGAACGCGTGACAGACGAGCGGGTGGACCTGGATCGCCTTGCCCTCGACCAGCACCGGCTCGAACGCCTGAATACCCAGACGGTGCAGCGTCGGCGCGCGGTTGAGCAGGACGGGATGCTCGTGGATGACCTCCTCGAGCACGTCCCAGACCTCGGGGATCATCGAGTCGACCATCTTCTTGGCGGCCTTGATGTTCTGGGCGGACTTGCGCTCGACCAGGCGGGCCATGATGAACGGCTTGAACAGCTCAAGCGCCATCAGCTTCGGCAGACCGCACTGGTGCAGCTTCAGCCAGGGACCCGAGACGATCACCGAGCGGCCCGAGTAGTCGACGCGCTTGCCGAGCAGGTTCTGACGGAAGCGACCCTGCTTGCCCTTGAGCATGTCGCTCAGTGACTTCAGCGGACGGTTGCCCGGCCCGGTGACCGGGCGGCCACGGCGGCCGTTGTCGAACAGCGCGTCCACCGCCTCCTGCAGCATGCGCTTCTCGTTGTTGACGATGATCTCCGGCGCGCCGAGATCAAGCAGCCGCTTGAGGCGGTTGTTGCGGTTGATCACGCGGCGGTAGAGGTCGTTGAGGTCAGAGGTCGCGAAGCGGCCACCGTCGAGCTGCACCATCGGGCGCAGCTCCGGCGGGATCACCGGCACGGCCTCGAGGATCATCATCTCGGGCTTGTTGCCCGAGTTCAGGAAGGCGGTGACGACCTTCAGACGCTTGACCGCGCGGGCCTGCTTCTGACCCTTGGCGGTCTTGACCTGATCCTGCAGGTCAGCGGCCTCGGCCTCGAGGTCGACCTGCTGAAGCAGGTCGCGCACGGCCTCGGCGCCCATGCCGCCACGGAAGTACTCGCCGAAACCGAACGGCGAACCGAAGCGGTCCTTGAGCTCACGGAACAGGGTCTCGTCGTTGACGACGTCCTTGGGCTTCATCGACTTGAACAGGTCCCAGACCTGGCGGATGCGCTCAGCGGCATCCTCCATGTAGGCCTCGGTGTCATCGATGTCGGCGGTCATGCTCTTGCGCACGTCCTTGATGAGCTTCTCGCGCTCCTCGTCGGACAGCTTGGCGACGTTGACGTCCAGCGACTCGGACCACATGTGGTCGTCGTCGGAGAAGTCGCGCGAGGTCTTGGCGCTCTGCAGGAACTCGAGGCGACGCTCGAGCGACTCCTTGAGCTCGAGCACACGCTCTTCCTTCTCGGCCGCGTAGCTATCGAGCGTCTTGTTGACCTCGGTCTCGAGGTTGTCGAGGTCGCGCACGCGCGCCTCGTCGTCGACCCAGGTCACCATCGAGGCCGCGAAGTACAGGACCTTCTCCAGCTCCTTGGGGGCCATATCCAGCAGGTAGCCGATCCGGCTCGGGACGCCCTTGAAGAACCAGATGTGGCTGACCGGTGCTGCCAGGTCGATGTGGCCCATGCGCTCGCGGCGAACCTTCGAGCGGGTCACCTCAACGCCGCAGCGCTCACAGACGATGCCCTTGTAACGGACACGCTTGTACTTGCCGCAGTAGCACTCCCAGTCCTTGGTGGGACCGAAGATGCGCTCGCAGAAGAGGCCGTCCTTCTCGGGCTTGAGCGTGCGGTAGTTGATGGTCTCCGGCTTTGTGACCTCGCCTGAGCTCCAGGAGCGAATCTGCTTGCTGGAAGCGAGGCCGATCTCAATTGCGTCGAAGTTGTTGATGTCGATCAAAGTGGGTCCTCTCGTGATCTTCGTGCTACCGCAGGGGGCCCACTGGCCCCCTGCGGGATTGAGCGCCGCTAGTGGGCCCGCTGGCCCTGCGGCGATCGGGCGCTTGCGTGGCGCCTATGCCTCGTCTTCTTCCAGAACACCTTCAGCCTCGCCGGGACCGATGTCAGCGTCGAGCATCGGATCCTCGACCGTGGCGAAGTCCTCGGCCTCGATGTCCTCACCCGACTCCAGGTCCGGGTCCTCGTCCGCCACCTCGTCGGCGGAGGCCTCGCCCGTCTCACCCTCGTGCTCGATCGCCTCGTCGGCGGCCGCCCCGTCGGTGGTGCGCACGCCGCTCAGGTCGATCCCGAGCTCCTCGGCGGCACGCAGGAGGTCATCGTCCTCCTCACGCATCTCGGCGCGCTCGCCCTCCTCGGAGACGACGTTGACGTCGAGCGCCAGCGACTGCATCTCCTTGAGCAGGACCTTGAACGACTCGGGGATCGACGGCTCGGCGATGTTCTCGCCCTTGACGATCGCCTCGTATGCCTTGACGCGCCCAACCGTGTCGTCGGACTTGATCGTGAGCATCTCCTGCAGCGTGTAGGCGGCACCGTAAGCCTCCAGCGCCCACACCTCCATCTCGCCGAAGCGCTGGCCACCGAACTGCGCCTTACCACCGAGCGGCTGCTGGGTGACGAGGCTGTAGGGGCCGGTCGAACGCGCGTGGATCTTGTCGTCGACCAGGTGGTGGAGCTTGAGGATGTACATGCAGCCAACGGTGACCGGCTGGGCGAACGGCTGGCCGGTGCGGCCGTTGAACAGCTGCACCTTGCCGGAGGCCTGCTCGCCCTCGCGGCGCTTCTCGTCCACATCCATGCGGATGCGGCCGCCGCCGGCGACGTGCTCCTTCTGCCACTCGACCAGTGCACGGTCGACGTCCGTGACCGCGGCGCCGTCAAACACCGGCGTCGAGACATACACCTTGGGCTTGGCGCCGTCGACGCTGTTGGGAGCGACCGCGCGGCGCGTGGCCTTCTTGCCACGCTCGGTGTCGCCGTCGTACCAGCCGTTGAGCGCGACCCAGCCGAGATGCGTCTCGAGGATCTGGCCCAGGTTCATGCGGCTCGGCACGCCCAGCGGGTTGAGGATCACGTCGACCGGCGTGCCGTCCTCGAGGAACGGCATGTCCTGCATGTCGACGATCTTCGAGATGACACCCTTGTTGCCGTGGCGGCCGGCGAGCTTGTCGCCCTCGGAGATCTTGCGCTTCTTGGCAACGAACACGCGCACCAGGTCGTTGACGCCGGGCGGCAGATCGTCGCCGTCGTCACGACTGAAGGTCTTGACGTCGATCACGACGCCGCCCTCACCGTGCGGGACCTTGAGGCTGGTGTCGCGGACCTCGCGCGCCTTCTCCTTGAAGATCGCGCGGATCAGCTTCTCCTCGGCGGTCAGCTCGGTCTCGCCCTTGGGCGTGACCTTGCCGACGAGCAGGTCACCCGACTGGACCTCGGCGCCGATGCGGACGATGCCGCGGTCGTCGAGGTTGCGCAGGCTCTCTTCCGAGCGGTTCGGGATGTCGCGGGTGATCTCCTCATCGCCGAGCTTGGTCGTGCGCGCGTCGATCTCGTACTCCTCGATGTGGATCGAGGTGAGCTCGTCGTCCTGCACGAGGCGCTTGGAGAGGATGATCGCGTCCTCGAAGTTGTAACCCTCCCAGGACATGAAGGCGACCAGCAGGTTCTTGCCGAGCGCCATCTCACCCTGATCGCTGGCCGAGCCGTCGGCGAGCACCGTGCCCGCGACGACATTGGTGCCAACGGTGATGATCGGCTTCTGGTGGATCAGCGTCGCCTGGTTGGAGCGCATGAACTTGTGCAGCTCGTACTCGTCCTGGCCGCCGTCCTTCTTGTCGACGACGATCTTCTCGGCGTCGACGTAGGAGACGACGCCGGGGCTCTTGGCGAGCACCACGTCACCGGTGTCGACGGCGGCACGGTACTCCATGCCGGTGCCGACCACGGGTGCGTCGGGGACGAGCAGCGGTACCGCCTGGCGCTGCATGTTCGAGCCCATCAGCGCGCGGTTGGCATCGTCGTGCTCGAGGAACGGGATCATCGCCGTCGCCACCGACCAAACCTGCTGCGGCGAGACGTCGATCAGGTCGACCTCCTTGGCGGTGACCGTCACGTACTGGCCGGCCTGCGTGCGGCAGAGGATCTCATCGCCCTGCAGCTTGCCCTTGGCATCCACAGGCGTGTTGGCCTGCGCGATCTTGAGTACCTCCTCCTGGTTGGCGTCGATATGAACGATCTCGTCGGTGACGGTGCCGTTCTTGACGACCAGGTAGGGGCTCGTGACGAACCCGTGCTCGGAGATCTCCGCGAACGCGGAGAGCGAGCCGATGAGGCCGATGTTCGGACCCTCGGGGGTCTCGATCGGACACATGCGGCCGTAGTGCGTCGGGTGCACGTCGCGGACCTCGATCGGTGCGCGCTCGCGCGTCAGGCCGCCGGCCCCGAGTGCCGACAGACGGCGGCGATGGGTCAGACCCGACAGCGAGTTGGTCTGGTCCATGAACTGGCTCAGCTGGGAGCTCCCGAAGAACTCCTTGAGCGCGGCCACGACCGGACGGATGTTGACGATCGTCTGCGGCGTGATCGTGTCGGCGTCCTCGGTGGTGAGGCGCTCGCGCACGACGCGCTCCATGCGGTACAGACCGATCCGGAAGGCCTCCTGGATCAGCTCGCCGACGGTGCGCAGGCGGCGGTTGCCGAAGTGCTCGTACTCGTCGAGGTGATCGGCGAGCGGGTCGCGCGGCATGTCCGACGCCTCCGCGGCGTAGTCCTTGGTCTCGTTCTCAGGGGTCTCGGACATGCCCAGCAGGCGCGGCAGCGAGACGAGCTCCTTGACCAGCGCGACGATGTCATCGTGCGTCAGGGTGCGGGTGTCGAGATCGATATCAAGGCCGAGGCGGCTGTTCAGCTTGTAACGGCCGACACGCGTGAGGTCGTAGCGCTTGGGGTCGAAGAACAGCTGGTTGAGCAGCGAGCGGGCGGCGTCGATCGACGGCGGCTCGCCCGGGCGCTGCTTCTTGAACAGCTCGATCAGCGCGCCCTCTTCGGTGCGGGTGACCTCGGTGTCGGCCTCGAGCGTCAGGCGGATGTAGAGCGAGTTGTCAAACAGGTTGAGGATCTCTTCGTCGCTCGCATAGCCCATCGCACGCAACAGCACGGTCACCGGCAGCTTGCGCTTGCGGTCGATGCGGACGTAGACACGGCCCTTCTTGTCGATCTCCAGCTCCAGCCACGAGCCGCGAGCCGGCATCAGGTTCGCGATGAAGACCTGCTTCTCACGGTCCTTGGGCTCCATCACGTAGGCGCCGGGGGAGCGCACGAGCTGCGTGACGACAACGCGCTCAGTGCCGTTGATGATGAAGGTGCCGCGCTCGGTCATCCACGGGAAGTCGCCCATAAAGACGGACTGCTCGCGAATCTCGCCGGTCTCGCGGTTGATGAAGGCGACGGTGACGGTCAGCGGCCGCGCGTAGGTGAGGTCCTTCTCGCGGCACTGCTCGATGCTGGCGATCGGCGCATCGAACTGGAACTCGCCGAACTGCACGGCGAGGTTGCCGGTGTAATCCTCGATCGGCGAGACATCATCGATCGTCTCACGCAGACCGCCGCTCTCAGGGTCGGTCAGCCACTCGAAGGAGCGGCGCTGGATATCGATGAGGTTGGGTACTTCGAGAACCTGATTCAGGCGCGCAAAACTCCGGCGCGTCCGGGGGGCTTCAGCGGTTGCCAAGACGGCGACTCCTCGGGCCGATGGGAAGACGGAGAGGGCGCGCTTTGAGGCCTCGGGAGGCCCAATGCGCGCGGACTAGCAAAGATAGCACAGGGAAGCGACGCCCCCGGGCAGGGCTGTCGGCTCTCACGGACCCCGTCCGCGGCGGCCGCGTATGTGGCGCGGCGCCGGCTGTTGGACGGCTACGACTATCGGCCGACGCGGAGAGTGTAGGAGGTCGGTCGCCGGCTGGCAACCCTGCGGGTCGACGGTGGTCGACAGTGCGGTGATCGTCACCGACAGGGCGCTCAACCGATCCGGGAATCCGCATCCACCGGCTTCCAGCAACCGCGAGCAGGGACGCGCGGGCGTAATCCGGGCGACCACCAGCTAAGGTGCGCGCCGTGCTTGACACGGTTCCTCGCCCACAGGCGAACGAGACGCTTGCGCCCAATGCGCCGCAGGCCACGTCGATCGCCCGGCCGCGCGCGCAGTACCGCTGGCTCAGCTGCAGCGCGGTGCTGTTGCTCGCGGTCGTCGCCGAGCGCTGGCTGCTCGCCTCACACATCTTCCCGGGCGATCACTGGGCCGCGCACCTGGGCGAGTCACACAAGTGGTGGCTGGTGTGGGACATCACGCGCGTCTACCAGCAGATCGGCCGGCCGCTGGTGGCGATCGGCGAGGTCGCGGTGATGACCTGGTGGCTCTTCCGTAACGGCAACAGGCGCGCGGTCGAGGGCCTGCTGATCGTCTTGCTGGCGTCGGCCTGCTGCGGCGTGATCAAGATCCTCTGTGGCCCGACACCGCTCTGGACCGCACTGCACCACGTGGGTACGAACTTCCCCAGCGGCGTGGTCACGTTCGCGACCGCCGCCGGCGGCTACCTGGCGCTGGTCGCCTGGCGTCAGGGCCGGCGGATCATGCCGGCCGTGCTGATCGCGGTGATCGCCGGGGCAGGTCCGGCGCGCATCATCGGCGGTCAGCACCTGCTGAGCGACGTGATCGGCGGCTACATGCTCGGTGCCGCCTGGCTGCTCGTCGCCTATACATATCTGCTGTCATCCGTGCAACGCACACAACGGCAGGCCGCGTGGACGATGCCCAGCCTGGAAACGGTGGACTGAGCCTCCGCCGGGCCACGGCGACCGCCCAGCGCCGTGCCGCGTCGACTCTGAAAGGTTGGTCGAATGCAATATCGACAGCTCGGCAACTCTGGACTGAGGGTCTCATCGCTGACGCTCGGGACGATGACCTTCGGCGGCGGCGGCAAGTTCGCCAAGGTCGGCAGCACGGAAGTCCAGGGCGCTCGGCGCCAGGTCGACATGTGCCGCGACGCGGGCGTGAACCTGATCGACACGGCCGACGTCTACTCCGGCGGGCGCTCGGAGGAGATCGTCGGTGAGGTGCTTGCGGGCCGCCGCGATGACTTCCTGATCGCCACCAAGGTGCGCATGGCGATGGGCGACGATCCAAACATGCAGGGGCTCTCCCGCCACCACATCATCGAGGGCTGCGAGGCGAGCCTGCGGCGACTGCGCTGCGACCACATCGACCTCTACCAGGTGCACGAGTGGGACGGCAGCACAGAGCTCGAGGAGACACTGACCGCGCTCGCGCATCTCGTCGACTCGGGCAAGGTCCGCTATATCGGCGTCAGCAACTACACCGGCTGGCAGCTGATGAAGGCATTGGGTGCCTCCGAGCGCGACCACCTGCCGCGCTTCGTCAGCCAGCAGATCTACTACTCCTTGCAGGAGCGCTCAGCCGAGTATGAGCTGCTGCCGCTGGCTGTCGATCAGGGCCTCGGCACGATGGTCTGGAGCCCGCTGGCGGGCGGCCTGCTCTCGGGCAAGTACCGCCGCGGGCAGCAACCACCGGAGGGCTCGCGGCATCTGAGCGACTGGGGCGAGCCGCCGGTGTACGACGAGAACAAGCTCTACGACACGATCGAAGCGCTCGTCGCGATCGCCGAGAGCCACGACGTGTCAGCGGCGCAGGTCGCGCTCGCGTGGCTGCTGACGCGCCCGAGCATTGCCACGATCGTGGTCGGGGCGCGCACCGACGAGCAGCTCGCCGACAACCTGCGAGCAGCGCAGCTTACCCTGGGCGACGACGAGCTCAGACGGCTCGAGCAGATCAGCCGGCCGCGGCTGATCTATCCGCACTGGCATCAGCTGGCGACCGCAGCCGAACGCTTCAGCGCCGCCGATCTGGCGCTGCACGCTGCATATCTGGAGTCGTAGGCACCCCGGTTGGTGACGGCGGCCGGGACGGCGTCGGGCCACCATGGCGGCCGAGGTACTCATACACGCGTGCCTGGAAGGGCGTGACCGGGATCACGCCGCCTGAGAAGGCGGAAAGGCTAAGCCCAGCGGCGCGGCTGTCAGCCGGGTCGAGCTCATCGCCGATCTCAAGCGCGCCGACGGTCACCGCGAACACCCAGACCTCGTCCGACGCGGGGCCGAGCCGCGAGTGCTCGGCGGGGGGCGTCAGCGCCGTGCCGGCGAAGCTGATGTCGCCCCACACGTAGCCCCAAGGCGTGATCGTCCTGGCGACTGCGCTGCGCAGGCGCTCAGGCACCGCACCGAGCGGAACCACCGACTGCAGGATCGGGCGTGGCACTGGTCGCCTATGCCTCCGCGGGGCCCGGCCGCGGACGCGGCTCCGTTCTGACCGATTCATAGAGAACCGCTTGCCACTGCGTCCGTCCGGTTCCGTCGGAGAAGGCCGGCGGGCTCACGGCACTACTCCAGTGACCGTACGAGCGGACCCGCTGGCCCAGCCTCGGCGCCTCCACATTCAGCGCGAAGACCCACTGAATCGGCGGCTCGGCGCGCTGATCGGTGCCCTCGACGAAGGCGAGCGCTGAGGCCGCGAAGCTCACATCCTCCCAACTGTGGCGCCCGCCGTCGGTCGGCGCCACGCCTCTGGCGAGCGCGGCGGCGACGGCCGCACGGATCTCGGCCGGCGCGTCTGTCGGCGGGACGATCGCCTGCAGGATCAGATCCGGTGGGGTGATCTGGTCCTGCTCCTCACTCGAGCGAGCGGCCCTGTTCTGATCGTCGGTCATCAGCACCAGCTTAAAGATTGAGGGCGGCCCGCAGGCCGCCCTCAATCGGAGACTGCCGAAGGCGCAGTCGGGTTACTTGTACTCGACCGTGGCACCGGCCTCTTCAAGCTCGGCCTTGAGCTTGTCGGCCTCGTCCTTCTCGATGCCCTCCTTGACGGCCTTCGGTGCGTTGTCGACCAGATCCTTGGCCTCCTTCAGGCCCAGGCCGGTGGCGGCCCGCACGACCTTGATGACCTGGATCTTCTTGTCGCCGGCGGCGGCAAGGATCACGTCGACGGTGCTCGAGGCCTCGTCGTCAGCAGCGTCGCCACCGGCGGGGGCAGCGGCGGCCGGGGCAGCAGCGGCGACAGCCGCCGCGGAGACGCCAAAGGCCTCCTCGAGCGCCTTGATGCGCTCGGAAAGCTCGAGGACGGAAATCCCCTTGAGCTCTTCAATCCATGCTTCGGTAGTAGACATGTCGTTTCTCCTGGTGGTACGTGTCAGTTGTCGGATGCCGCGGCTTCGTCCGAAGTCTCTTCAGCTGACGCCGGGTCAGCTTCAGAGACTCCGGCCGAATCATCGGCTTCAGTCTCGGTTTCCGCGGTCGGCGCGGCATCGGCCTCAGCCTCAGCCGGGGGCTGGTCGCTCGCTACGGGAGCCTCGGCAGCCTCAGCGGCCGGTTGGTCCGCAGACGGTGCCGGTGTCTCTGAGGCCAACTCGTGGTCGTTGGCCGAAGGGGCACCTGCAGCGTCGGAGGAACCGGACACCAGGCCCTGGTCGCGGATCTGGCCGAGCTGGATGGCCACGCCGGCGATGAGCGCGTTGAGCGTGCGGACCAGGCCCGAGAGCGGGGCGGCGATGGTGCCGACCAGCTGGGCGTTGAGGACATCACGCGAGGGGAGCTTGGCGATCGCCTCGACATCGGCCGCGCTCAGCAGCGCGCCGCTCAGCACGCCGCCCTTGAACTCAAGCGGCCCGCGCAGCGCGCGCGCCGTGTCGCTCAGGACCTTGGCGGCCGCGGCCGCGTCACCCTTGACCAGGGCAAGCGCGGTGGGGCCGACAAGCATCGGCTTGATGTCGGCAACGCCCGCCTGGTCGGCGGCGCGCTCGGACAGCGAGTTCTTGGTGACCCGCAGCTTCGTGTCCGAGGCACGCAGCTTCTCGCGCAGCTCAGCGATCTGAGCAACCGTGATGCCACGGTAGTCCAGCGCGAAGATCGCCTCAGAGCTGCCGAGCTCGTCGGCGATCTGATCGATCACTGCTGCTTTTTCTTCTCGGTTCATTTTCTCGCTCTCTACGAAGAACGCCCGCTACACAGGCGGGCGTCGAGAGCAAGCAACCGGAGGAGCTGGTCACACTGCCGTTCGAGGCTCCACCTGCTCAGGACTTATGCGCGAAGGCTGCCGGAGGTCTTGGGCGTCGTCTCTTGCTGGCGCTCAGTGTAGTCGATCGCTACCGCTCGACCATGCGCGCGGCTCAGGGCCTCCAGCCGCTGAAGACATCCGTGCCGAACGTGCCGGTGACGGTGGCGGCATCAGCCAGCCGCGGCAGGCCGAACAGCTCCTCCCACGTGGCAAGCGAGGAGTAGTGGTTGTAGGCGGTGCTGCTGACCGTCCCGCCTCTGATATAGGGCGAGAGCAGCAGCGCGCCGACCTTGCCACCACCGAGGCCGAGGATGCCGGGCAGCGGCGAGCCGGGACCGGGCTGCTCGCCGCAGCAGGATGAGCTGTCGTCGGTCGGCCCGCCGGACTCGTCGAAGGTGATCTCGAGCAGGCCGCCCTGCTTGTAGGCGGGTGAGCTCGTGATCTTCGGCACCCATGTGCCGAGGAAGCTGTCGATGTCGGCCGCCGCCGAGGCACCGCCGGTCTGGTTGGTGCAGGGATAATCGTGGCCGTCGTCGCAGAGGTTCGGTGTGATGAAGGAGAAGCTCGGCGTGGTCGCGGCGCGCCCGAGGTCGGTCGCGAGGCCGGTCTCACCCGCGAGCGCGTCGGCGGGCATCGCACCGCTCGGAGAGCCCAGCGCGACGACGTGGGCGTCGCAGTAGCTCCGGTCGTCGATCACCGAGTGGAAATAGACGAACGGGTCGTGGCGCGTCGCATACCCGTCGCCGGGCTCGGCGTTCTGCGTCCCGTCCTGCGAGTCGAGCGCCGGGTGCCCGCAGGCCGCGGTCTCACGGTTGGGGTCGTTGCCCATGTCCTGCTCGTAGGCCTTCCAGCTCAGGCCGGCGGCGCTGAGCTGCGTGCCGATGTTCTGGACACCCGCCGGATAGACGCAACCGCTGCCACCCTCGATGCCGCCAGGGAGCGGCAGGCCGCCGACAAAGTCGTCGTAGAACTGGCAGTCGGCCTGGTTCTGGATGTTCGGCGGCTGACCGGAGACAAGCGCGATGTAGTTGTCGTTGCTCTCGTGCCCGATCGCGTAGTAGTTGCTCAGCAGCGCCCCCTGCTTGACCAGCGTGCCGGCCAGATAGGGAAAGGCGCTCGGATCGCCGAAGGTCGCGGAGTAGTCCTCGTTCTCGAGCACGATCACGAACACGTGCTTGACCGGCGGCAGCCCGTCGGCGGCCGCGGCCGAACCGGCTGCGCCGGTCAGCAGCAGCGCGAGCGTCGCGCAGAGCGCCAGCAGGCCGCGACGGCTCATTGCTGCAGCACCGGCCCGGAGACGCCGGTCAGCGCCGGTCCGGCCAGCGCCGGCGGCGTGAGCAGCGCCGGCGGTGCCTTGAGGTTCAGGAAGTCCATGACGGTGGCGGCATTGGCGTCGCGGTAGGTGAGCGCCGGCAGGTTCCATTTGGCCTCGATCGTGGCGAGTACGGACGTGTGGTCGTGGACGACGTTGGTGACGCCGCCGGGCCGTGAGTACGGAGATGCGACGATCGCCGGCACCCGCGGGCCGTAGAGGTTGTAGCCGCCGGCGACATCGGTGGCCGTCAGGTTGGGCGGGATCGAATCCGGCGCGATCGCGGCGGGTGGCGGCACGTGGTCGTAATAACCGCCGTGTTCGTCGTAGGTATAGATCAGCAGCGTGCGCGGCCAGGCGGGCGAGCGCATGGCCGCCTGCAGGATCTGAAAGGCCCACTCCTCCCCGTAGTACATGTCCTGCGGGTCCTCCTCGTCGCCGCCGACTGCCTCGACGTCCGCGCCGAGCTGGGTGAGCAGCGGCAGCTGTGCGGAGATCAGCGCCGAGCCGACCTCGCTGACCGCACCGAACTCGGGGTCGACGAAGCTCACCGAGGGCAGCGCGCCCAGCGCGCAATCGGCGAAGAAGGCGGCGATCGGCACGATGTTGGCCGGGTACTTCTCGATGATCGAGGGGATGATCGCCGTCTGCGGCAGGTCGGTGAAGTAATTGCGCCAGCTGACCCCGTAGGCGTGCAGACGATCGAAGATCGTGCCGTTGGGCGGTGGCGCATCGCCGAGCGTCGAGGTGTCGGTGGTGATGTCCCCGTAGGCGGTGCCGGCCATCAGAAAGCGGCGGTTGGGATAGGTCTGGCAGGGCGCCGAGCAGAACCAGCGGTTGGCAAGCGTGAAGGAGCGTGCGAACGAATACGCGAACGGCAGCACAGCGGGCGTGTAGTAACCCATCGGCTGGGTCGAATCGGTCGACTGGACGAAGCCGTCCATGCGGCCGTGGTCGATCTGCTGGTGGGTGGCATTCCAGGTCTGGGTCACGCCGCCGCCCTGCGCGGTCGAGCCAATCGGGAACGAGTACACGCGCGCGCCCGTACCGGCGCTGCCCGGATTCCAGTTGGCCGCCACGCCGGCAGCGCTGAACGTCAGGCCGTCCGCACCCGCGGAGCCGTTGCGCGCGAGCGCGCCGAGCAGGTTGTCGAAGGAGTGGTTTTCCATCATCACGACGACGATGTGGTCGAACGGCATTGCGGCGTTGATCGTGCCGGCGTCGACGTAGGGGTTCGGGAGGCTGTCCGGCTTGCGGATGGTTGCGGCCACGGCGGCGTCCAACAGCGGGCCGGTGAGACTCGGCACCGACAGCGCCGCGCCGGCGACGGCGCCGCGCTGCACCAGCGCGCGGCGAGTGATCCGGGAGTGGTCAGCGGAGCATGGCATCGCACCGCTCAGATCCCCCGATCGAGGAACCAGCTTGTGATTTTTTGGTGATTGGAGCCTGTGACGATCGTCACAGACCGGCGGGAGCGCCCGCGACTAGGACTTGGGCCGTTTGTAGGCGTTGAACACGTCGGCGCCGAACACGTCCTTGACGGTGGCGGCGTAGCCCAGGCGCTTGAGCCCGAAGAGCTCCTCCCAGCTGGCCAGCGACGAGTAGTGGTCATACGGCCTTGGATCGGTCGTCCCCGCCTTTACATAGGACGAGAGCAGCAGCGCGCCGATCTTGCCGCCGCCGGGCCCGCCGATGCCGGGCTGGGCGGCGCCGGGGCCGGGCGCTTCGCCGCAGCAGGCGCTGGCATCCGAGTCGGCCGCCTCGTCAAAGGTGATCTCGAGCACGCCGCCCTGCTTGTATGCGGGCGAGCTGCGGATGATCGGCACCCAGGTCTGGAGGAAGGCGTCGATGTCGGCCGCGGCCGAGGCACCGCTCTGCTGGTTGATGCAGGGGTAGTCGTGGCCGTCGTCGCAGAGGTTGGGCGTGATGAAGGAGAAGGCGGGAGTGGTCGCCGCCCGCTTGAGGTCGGTGACCAGGCCGGTCTCGCCCGGCAGCGCCGTCGCCGGCATCGCGCCGGTGGGTGAGCCGAGCGCGACCACGTGCGCGTCGCAGTAGCTCTGGTTGTCGATCACCGCATGGAAGTAAACGAACGGGTCATGGCGGGTCGCGTAGCCGTCGCCCGGCTCGGCCACCTCGGTGGAATCGGGAGCGTTGATTGTCGGGTGGCCACAGGCGGCGGACTCACGCTTGGGATCGTTGCCCATGTCCTCCATGTAGCCCTTCCAGCTCAGGTGCTTTGCCGAGAGCTGGTTGCCGATCGTGAGCACGTTCGATGGGTAGACGCAACCGGTGCCGCTCTCGATGCCGTTTGCCAGCAGCGTGTTGTCGGTGAAGTCCTCGAACGTGCGGCAGTCGGCCTGGTTGGCCGTGTTGGGCGGCTGCCCGGAGACGATCGAGACGTAGTTGTCGTTCGAGTCGTGACCGGTGGCGTAATAGTTCGTCAACAGCTCGCCGCGCTTGACAAGTGTCCCCGCCAGGTAGGGGTAGGCGGCGGGATCACCGAAGGTCGAGCTGTAGCTCTCGTTCTCCAGCATGATCACGAACACGTGCTTGACCGGTGGCAGCTTGTACGCATGCTTGGTCTGCCGGGCGGCGCCTGAGCCGCAGGCGCTCAGCAGTGCGACGGTGGCGGCGGCCAGGGCGAGGCCAAGTCGTTTGCAGGCGGTTGCGCGCATCGCTGCTTAACACGTTAGCCCGGCGGCACCTTGCGCGGCGCCACCGGGCTAACGAAACCTTCCGGGAGAGTCCCGCCTACGCCGCGACGGTCTCTTCGACGATGTCCCGGGTGCGGGACGGATCCACGTGCACGCCGGGGCCCATGGTCGAAGCGAAGGTGATCGAGCGCAGGTAGCGGCCCTTCGCGGCCGACGGCTTGGCGCGGATCAACTCCTCGATCACTGCCTGGTAGTTCTCCAGCAGCGCGCGCTCCTCGAAGTCACGCTTGCCGATCACCATGTGCACGATCGCGTTGCGATCGGTGCGGTACTCGACCTTGCCGGCCTTGGACTCCTCGATCGCCTTGGCGACGTCCATCGTCACCGTGCCGACCTTTGGGTTCGGCATCTTGCCCGAGGGGCCGAGGATACGGCCGAGGCGGCCGACCACCGGCATCATGTCGGGCGTCGCGATCGCCACGTCAAAGTCGTCGAAACCCTCCTGGATGCGCGTGGCCAGGTCGTCGGCACCGACCACGTCGGCCCCGGCCTCCTCGGCCTCGCGAGCCTTGTCGCCCTGGGCGAAGACGGCGATGCGGACCTCCTTGCCCAAGCCGTTGGGCAAGGCAACTGTGCCGCGCAGCTGCTCATCCGCGTGACGGACGTTCAGGCCGGTGCGGACGTGCACCTCGACGGACTCATTGAACTTGACGCTCGAGAGCTGCTTGACCAGCGCGATCGCCTCAGCGGGCGTGTACTCGCGCTCGCGGTCGAAGCGCTGACGCGCCTCAACATATGACTTGCCGTGCTTTGCCATCTCAGACCACCTCCACGCCCATCGAACGTGCGGTGCCGGCGATGATCTTCTTCGCGGCGTCGATGTCGTTCGCGTTCAAATCCTGCATCTTCTTCTCGGCGATCGCCTGCAGCTGCGCGTCGGTGATCTTGGCCACCTTGTCGCGGTGCGGCTCGGCGGAGCCACGCTCCAGATTCAGCGCCTGCTTGATCAGCACGGCGGCCGGCGGCTGCTTGGTGATGAACGTGAACGAACGGTCCTCATAGACCGTGATCACGACCGGGATGACCGTGCCCATGTCGCTCGCCGTCTGCGCGTTGAACGCCTTGACGAACTCCATGATGTTGACGCCGTGCTGACCGAGCGCGGGGCCGACCGGAGGTGCGGGGCTGGCCTGTCCGCCAACCGCCTGCAACTTGATGTGGGTAAGGACCTTCTTTGCCATATCTGCTTCTTCCTAGTTCGGGCGAGAAACACGGCCGCTTCTGCGGCCGCATAGATCTCTCCTAGTGCACCTATTGCTACCGGGGTACTACAGCTTCTTGACCTGGTCGAAGCCTACCTCGACCGGGGTCTCGCGGCCGAAGATCGAGACCAGCACCTTCAGCTTCTGGCCGTCCTCGTTGACCTCGGAGATCTCCCCGGAGAAGTCCGAGAGCGGACCGGACACGACCTTGATCGACTCGCCGATCGAGAACTGCGCGCGGCTCCGCGGGCGCTCAGCCGTCTCCTGGTGCAGCAGGCGGTCGACCTCGCCCTGGGTCAGCGGCACCGGCTCGTTGGACGCGCCGACGAAGCCGGTCACGCCCGGGGTGCCCTTGACCAGCGCCCAGGAATCCTCGTTGAGGTCCATGTTGACGAGCACGTAGCCGGGCATCGTGCGACGCTCGACCGTGACCTTCTGGTTGTCCTTCATCTCGGACACCGACTCGGTCGGGACGACGATCTGGCGCACGGCACGCTGCTGGTTAAGCGAGACGACCCGGTGTTCCAGGTTGTGCTTGACCTTGTTCTCGTGCCCTGAGTATGTGTTGACTACGTACCAGCGGAACATTTCGTTATTTGCCTACTTGAGGACCAGGTTCATCAGGTTGGAGGCGACGAGATCAGCGACGCCGAGAAAGATCCCGGCGACGAGCACGAAGCCGAGGACAACGCCCGTGGCCTGCATCACCTGACGGCGATCGGGCCAATGGACGCGCTGCAGCTCCTTCCAGCATCCGCGCAGGAACCCGACCAGACGGGCGGCTGCCCCTGGGCGGTGTTCGGCGATATGAGCTTCGCCATAGGAGCCCCCTGAGGGCTCACTGATCGGATCGGGACCAGCCAATGCTGCTGCCTCGACGCGCGACTAGCGGGTCTCGCGGTGCGCGGTATGCCGCTTGCACCACTTGCAGTACTTGCGAAGCTGCAGCCGCTCAGGGTTGTTGCGCTTGCTCTTATTCGTCTGATAGTTGCGGCGCTTGCATTCCTCGCAGGCGAGGGTCGCAGCGATCCGAACGTCTCCACGGGCCATGTGTCTAGTCCCCGAAAGCTGTTGGAAAGGATGCTCTGGCCGGAGCTGTGGGCGTGCTGGCGCACGCCATCCGGCGCTTCGCCGAGTGTAGCGGCTGACGGCTGCCGTGCACTCGCCGGCTTCTCAACTGAGCGTGAAGCCGGTCGTCCGAGCGACCGTCAGCCCTCCGCCCGTGAAGCTTACTGCGGCGGTCAGCCGCAGCTGGCGCAGGCCTCGGCGCCCGACCAGCCGCCGGCCGGCCTTCGTCAGCGCCACGGTCAGCGTGACGGTCGCCTTGGCTGAGATCGTTCCCGCGGCAACCAGCACACGGTCGTGGCCGCGAGTGTTCGACCGGTGGTACCAGCGGAGCGTGACCCGCCCGGGCTCGAGTGCGCGGTAGCCGAAGCTGTAGCGGTCGGTTCGGCGCAGGTGGCTGAGGCCTGCGGCGACGCCGTGTGGCTTCAGCAACGCTCGCAGCGAGGCCGCGATCTGCGCGCGCGACGGGCTCGCGGCCTTGCCGCTGCCGGTGGTGCCCTTGCCGGTGCCGGTTCCCCCAGACGATGCCGGTTGGCCGGCGACGGTGGCGCTGGTGGCCGGTAGGCCGCTCCCCAGCAGGCTGTCGGCCGCGACCGTGAAGCTGTAGCTGTCGGTCGCGACGAGGCTGCCGACGCTCGTTGAGGTCGAGGCTGCGGAGGCGCTGATCGTCTGGCCGCCGGCTGCCGGGTCGGTCAGGTCGTTGACCGTGATCGTGTAGCCGCTGATCGGCAGCCCGCCGGTGTCGGCCGGCGCCGTCCACGAAACGCTCGCCTGCTCGCCGCTGCGGGTCGCGCTCGGGGTGCCGGCGGTGGCCGCCGGGGCATCGAGCATGAAGGCGTCCTCGAGGCCGGACCCGTCATCGGCGACGTAGCCGCCGGTTGCGCAGTAGCCGCCGGGTGCGCAGGCGACACTGGCCCAATACATGTTGGCCAGAGCCGGGTCGTAGGGCGAGGCAAGATCGGCGCCTGCGGTCGTCCAGGCGCCGGCGCTCTGGCGTGCGACCAGCACCACGTTGTCGCCGCTGGCGGTCGCGTAGGTGCCGGCCGCGACGCAGTCACCCGCCGACTGGCAGGTGACCGAGTCAAGCGCCGCGCCGGGATCGCCGGCGGGCGGATCTTCGCCGCTCGGCAGAGTGATCGTCGTCGCCGGCGAGGACCAGCTCCCGCCGGTCTCGGTCAGCGCGAACGGCTCGACGTTATTGGCGCTGGACGCGTCGTAGCTGCCGACCACCGTGCAGTTGCCCGCCGAGGAGCAGGAGACACCGTTGAGGAACAGGTCGTTCTGGATCGGGTCACCGAGGCCATCGGCAGTCGTTGAGGCATCGCTCGGCAGGGTGAGCGCCGTCGCCTGCCACCGTCCGCCCGACTCGCTGACCGCAAAGCCGGCGTAGGCGCCGGCCGTGTTCTCGTAGGTGCCGACCGCCGTGCAGCTGCCCGCCGCCGGGCACGAGACGGCGGACACCATCACCTGTGGATTGCCGGTCGCGGGACTGAGGTTCGAGAGGTCGACCGCGCTGGCGCTCCAGCTGCCGCCCGTCTCGCTCTCCAAGAGCCCCTCCTGATCGCTCTCGGTTCCGAAGAACCCCACCGCAGCGCAGTCGCCGGCGTCCGGGCAAGAGAGGTCGAAGAAGTCCGGCGCAAAGGCCGAGGCGCTTACTCCGGCCGGCATCGGCGCCTCGCCGGCGCTCCAGCCGGCCGCGGACTGCGTCTCGATCAGGCCCTGCGGTGCATCGTTGCTGTCGCTGTAGCCACCGACGCCGACGCAGGCGTTCACCGCCGGGCACGACACGAGGCTGAGCCCGGCTCCGGGGTCTGCGTAGACCCCGCCCGCCAGGCCCGCCAGCGGCGCGGCGATCGGCACCCAGGAACCGTTCGCCTCGCCGTCGATCAGGCCCTGCTGGTCACTGGCCGAATCGTCAAAGGCACCGACCGCGGTGCAGTTGCCGGCGACCGCGCACGCGACGCCCGTCAGCTCGGGCTGCGGCACCGAGCCGGCGCCCGGCAGGCTCGCACCGGGAACCTCGCTGGAGGACCAGACCCCGCCGCGCTCGCTGTCGATCAGGGCCTGCTGGTTGGCGTCGGTGTCGCTGTAGGAGCCGACGCCAACACAGTCGCCCGCGGCCGGGCAGGCCACCCGTGCGATCAGCGCGTTCTGGCTGGGCCCGGTGGCGGCGTCGCCGGGCAGCGTGACCGTCTCCCCGGTGGCGAGCGCCGGCAGCGCCGCCGCCAGGGCGGCGCTCAGGGCTACGGCAATGCTGATGTCGCGCGCGCGCACCGGCTCAGACAATTATCCGGATCGGATCGCCGCGCAGGTAGGCGGCGAGGTCTTGGACCACCTGGCCATACATCTCGGCCAGCCCCTCGCGGCTGACATAGCCGAGGTGCGGCGTCAGCACGGTGTTCTCGAGGGTCAGCAGCGGGTGATCATGGGGCAGCGGCTCGGTGTCGTAGACGTCGAGCCCGGCGCCGGCGATCTGCCCGTCGCGCAGCGCCTGGACCAGCGCCCGTTCCTGCACGATCGGCCCGCGCGAGGTATTGACCAGAAAGGCGCTCGGCCGCATCTGCCCGAGCTCAGCCTCACCGAGCAGGCCGCGCGTGCGCTCGCTCAGCACCAGATGGATCGAGATGACGTCCGCGTTGCTGAGCAGCTCGCTCTGCGTGACCGCGCGGGCGCCGGCCTGCCGCGCGCGCTCGACTGTGAGATTCTGGCTCCAGGCGATCACCTCCATGCCAAAGGCACGGGCGGGCGCGATCATCAGCGAGCCCAGTCGGCCGAGCCCGACCAGGCCGAGCGTCGCTCCGGCGAGGTTCGTCGGCAGGTCGCTCTGCCAGATCCCTTCGCGCAGCGCACGGTCCTCGTGCGTGATCCGCTTGAACAGCGCGAAGATCAGCGCCCACGCGAGCTCGATTGTGCTCGGCACACCGGGCGGTGGCTCGAGCTTGGTGTCGCCGTAGCCGGGGATCCCGGTGCCGCAGACACGCACGCCACGGCTCTGCAGGTAGTCGATGTCGACGGCGGCATTGCGCATCCCGGTGGTGATCAGCAGTTGCAGGTTTGGCAGCTGCTCCAGCAGCTCGCGCGGGAAGGCTGTGCGCTCGCGCATCAGCACGAGCGTGTCGTAGGGAGCGAGCGTCGCCGCCAGCTGCTCGCGCGCGATGGGAGCGTGAAAGAAGTCGATCTCGGCCGCCAGCGCCCCCCAGTCGGCGAGGCCCTGCGCGACATGGTGATAGTCGTCGAGAACGGCAACGCGCATGGCGAGAAGTATCCCGGCTTGCGTCTACCGCGAGAATTGCGCCCCAATGCTGCGGCTGATCGGCATCGTCATCTCGATCGGGCTGGCGGACTCTGTGAACCCGTCGACGGTTGCGCCTGCGCTGTACATGGCCGCACAGCCGAATCCGCGCCGCCCGCTGGCGCAGTTCACGGCCGGCGTCTTCCTCGTGTACTTCGTCGGCGGCTCGCTGATCGCGCTCGGCCCGGGCGAGCTGGTGCTCGCGCTGGTCCCGACGCCCGACCTCGTCGTGCGCCATGTGCTCGAGGTGCTCGCCGGGGTGGTGCTGCTGGCGGTCGCGGCACTGCTGTGGATCCACCGCGACCGGCTCGGGGGCAAGCAACTCCCGACCTTCAGCTCGCAGGGACGCACCAGTTGGCTGCTGGGCGCCACGATCATGGCGGTCGAGCTGCCGACCGCCTTCCCCTACTTCGCCGCGCTCGCGGCGATCGAGGGATCGAGCCTCGGCCTGGCGCGCAAGATCTTCCTGATCCTGCTGTTCAACGTCTGCTTCGTGATGCCCCAGCTGGCGATGCTGACGTTGCTGTCGCTGGCGGGCGAACGTGCCGAGACTGCGCTCGCACGCGTCAGCGCATTCCTGCAGCGCCGCTGGCCGTTGCTGCTGGCGGTGGTAGCGGTGGCGGCCGGCTTGATCACGATTGGGCTGGGCGCGACCGGCACATATCGCGAGGCCAAGACGCTGCTGCACAAAGTCGTGAAGACGCTCAAGTAGCGCGACGGCGAGCGAGGCAGAGCAGCGTCTGGTAGGTCAGCTCGAAGCTGCCGCCGGCCGCATCGATCGCCTCGTGAATCGCGCCGAAGAGCTGCTCGCGCGGGGCCTCGGGCAGCATCATGTGGTCTGAGTGCGTGCCCAGCAGGCCGATGTACTCGGCCGTTGTATAACGCTGGCGCCAGTTGTAGACACGAGCGTCGATCTCGATGAAGTCGGCGTTGTCCCTGAACTCGTGCTCGAGCCACTCGGCCGCATTGCGGATCTGCGGCGGCGCTCCGAACGGGTTCATCGGGCCCGCGGGCCGCGCTGCGAACTGCTGTTCGACCGCCGCGTAGGCGCGGTGGAACGCGGGCCTCAGCTCGTTGTCGCGCCATTGCGGGCGGTTCCAGAACGGCGCGAGCGCACCGCCCGGCACCAGCACGCGCGCCGCCAGCTCGTTGCGCCGGGCCGGCGTGATCCAGTGCCAGGCGGTGGCGGAGATGACGATCTGGAAGCTGTGCGCGGGCAGCGGCGCATGCTCGAAGTCGGTGTTGCAGATTTCGATCGTCTGCCCGGCGGTGGCGGCTCGCTTGCTCGCCACCGCCGCCATCTCGCGGTCGGGCTCGATCGCGGTGAGCTCGTAGCCCCGCGCCGCGAACAGCAGCGTCGCGCGACCCGTGCCGGCGCCGACGTCGAGGATGCGCGCGCCCGGCCGCGCGTGCGCGTAGGCGAGCACCGCGTCGACCATCGCCTCCGGGTAGCCAGGGCGATGGCGCTCGTACTGCTCGGCGACCGCGCCAAAGCTGAGGCGACGATCGTGATCTTGGCTGACGTCGCGCTCGAAGTCGCTGTGCTGCATTGCCGCCGACGGTACCTGGTCACTCGTCGCCGAGCGCAGCGAACTCGCGCGCGCGGCGCGAGAGAATCTTCAGCATCACCTCTGCGGCCGGGGCGACACCCGCCGCCTTCGCCGTGGCGACGAACACGCGCCGCACCGGGTTCTCGGGCGCCAGCCGCCGCACGACCAGCCCCGGCTGGCGATGGCTGAGCGCGAGCCGGGGGATCAGCGCCACGCCGACGCCGGCGGCGACCAGCCCCTGCACGGTGTCGTAGTCGTCTGATTCGAATGTCACGCGCGGCTCGAAGCCCGCCTCCCGGCAGACGCTGACGACATGCCGTGCGCAGGCGCTGTGCGCCGAGGTCTGGACCCAGTCCTGCTCGCGCAGGTCGATCAGCGCGAGGTCGTGCTTGCGGGCCAGCTGGTGCTCGACCGGTAGCGCCACCGACATCGGGTCGTGGATCAGCGGGGTGGTCGCCAGGCCCTTGAAGTGCTGCGCCTCGCCGGGGAACTCGAACAGCAGCGCGAGGTCGAACTCGCCCGCCTGCAGCCGCGGCGTGATCTCCTCGGGCTCGCCTTC
Organism: uncultured Actinomycetota bacterium; assembly: GCA_963706725.1. Classification (GTDB taxonomy): domain Bacteria; phylum Actinomycetota; class Thermoleophilia; order Solirubrobacterales; family Solirubrobacteraceae; genus Palsa-465. The sequence goes on from OY970167.1 coordinate 51,306, forward strand.
GGCTAGCGACAGCTCGACGTCGGGGTGCAGCGCGCGGAAGGCGGCCACCGCCTGGGGGATCAGCGTCGAGCCGGCCGATGGGAACGAGGCCAGGCGCAGCCGTCCCCCACGCACGCCGAGCACCGCCGCGAGGTCGTCTTCGGCGGCTTGCACCTGCGCGAGGATCGCGTCGGCGTGGTGTAACAGGACGGCACCCGCCGCGGTCGCACGCACGCCGCGGCGGTCGCGCACCAGCAACGCCGCGCCGGTCTCCGCCTCGAGCCGTGCGACCGCCTGCGAGACGGCCGACTGTGTGTAGTCGAGTGCCTCGGCCGCGACCGAGAACGAGCCACGCCCGATGACCTCCCGAAGGATCCTCAGCCGCGCCAGGTTCAGCATTAGCAAATCTTATGTGATGAATGATCAGATTCACTAGCACTGATTCTTAGGCGATGCGAGAGTGAGCCCCTGCTTGTGATCTCAAAGGGGTTTGCAGGTGTCTTTGACGACGATCGTGTCCTACGACGGGACACCGAACGACGAGGATGCGCTCACGCTGGCACGCGTGCTCGGCGAGGTCGGCGCCCGGCTGATCCTGGCCTACGTGCGCCACGATGCGGGTGGTTGCGATCAGGACCAGGCGCAGGAGCTGCTGGCACGCGGGGCCGCGACCCTGACCGACGCTTACGTTGAGACGCGCGTCGTGGTGAACGGCTCGACCGGCGAAGGCCTGCGCGCGCTCGCGCTGGCCGAGGGCGCCGGCCTGATCGTTTTCGGTTCGGACTACCGCACGCCCGCCGGCCGGATCGCGCCGCAGATGTCGACGCAGAAACTGATGCAGGGTGGACCCGCGGCGATAGCGATCGCGCCCGCCGGATACCGCGAGCGGCCGATCCGCACGATTGGCCTACTGGCCGGTCTCGATGACGCAGCTGCGATCGACACCGCGCACGCCTTCGCCAACCACTTCCAAGCAACGGTCACCGACGAGAACCACGGCATCGATCTGCTGATCGTCGGCTCCCGTCCCGAGGCCCAGGTGGGCAAGACTCTCCTCTCCGCCCATGCCGAGAACGCGATCGTCGGTTCGGCTGCGCCGGTGCTCGTTGTCGGCCGCGGGGTCGCGGTGGATTTCGAGTCCGAGATCTACATCGCGTAACCGAGTTCTCGACACAGGATTGAGCGCGTGTCGCGCCCCGCCGGGCGCGACACGCGTTTAATCAGTTCGTGCGCACGCTCGTGATCTCCGATCTCCACCTCGGCCAGGGCGGCGGCATCAGCGTGCTGACGCGGCCGCGACCGATGGCCAAGCTGCTCGAGGCGCTCGAGCAGCACGAGCGGCTGGTCCTGCTCGGCGACACGGTCGAGATGCAGGAGTCGCACCCGGAGCAGTCCTTCGCGGTGGCCGAGCCGGTGCTGCAGGCGCTGGCGGAGCACCTCGGCGAGGACAAGCAGGTGGTCATCGTCGCCGGCAATCACGACCACGCGCTGCTGAGCGAGTGGGCGTGCGCGGTCGGTCCGGGCCTTGAACGCGAGAACCTGGTGCCCGCCGACGCCAGCCCCTGGCTGCAGCGGTTCGTGTCCTGCTTCGCGCCCGGGCAGGTCGAGGTGCACTACCCGGGCGTGTGGCTGGGCGAGGGCATCTGGGCGACGCACGGCCACTATCTCAATCACTACCTGCGCCCGACCTCGTCGATCGGCGTCTACCCTCGCATACCGATCAAGCCGGCCACGCCGGCGGAGAGCGAGTATGTCGCCGGCGGCCCGCGGCAGGTGCCGCACCTCCGCGACGGCATGCTGCCCGAGCGCTGGATCGACCGCCACCTGCCCAAGCGGTTGGCGCCGCTCAGCTCATTTCTGCTGGACCGCCAGATGCAGCGCCACACGCTGCCGGCGATGCTCGCCGTCACGAAGGCACTGGAGGTCGAGGCCGACTACGTGATCTTCGGGCACGTGCACCGTCGCGGTCCCCGGCCGGCTGACGATCCCGCGCGCTGGTCTGACAGCACGCGGCCTCCACGTCTGCTGAACACCGGCAGCTGGCGCTACGAGCCGGTAGTCGTACGCGGCCTCGACGGCGCGGCCGCCTACTGGCCGGGCGGCGCGGTCAGCATCGGCGCTGACGGGGTACCACAAAGCGTCGGCCTGCTCGACGGGCTCACCGAGCGCGAGCTCGTGGCCGTCATCTGAGCTAGCGTCTGCGAATCGGATGCCCAAGTTTTGGATATACACGCAGGCGATGATCGTGCTGTTCGTCGTGATTGGAATGGTGATCGCAATCGTGAGGTTGTCGTAGTGGTCGCTCACGGAGGTACCCGTTGTTCTCCTCCGTGATGGTCGGCACCGATGGCTCTGCCACCGCGGCTGCGGCCGTCGGCGAGGCGATCGCCCTGGCCTGCAAAGTTGGCGCCAGGCTGCTGATCGTCAGCGCCTACGAGCCGATCTCCGAGCTGCGCCTGCGCGAACAGCGCCAGTCGGCGCCGAGCGACGCCCAGTGGATGGTCAATCCGCGCGAGGAGGTGCTCGCGGTGCTCGAGACGGCGCGTGAGCAGGCCACCGCCGGTGGCGTCACGGACGTAGAGACCTTTGCGCGTCAGGGCGACGCGGCCGACGCGATCATCGACATCGCCGAGGAACAGGGCTGTGACCTGATCGTGGTCGGCAACCGGGGCATGACCGGTGCCAAACGCTTCCTCCTCGGCTCAGTGCCCAACAAGATCTCGCACCACGCACCATGCTCGGTGCTGATAGTCCGCACCACCTGACGGCGGCGGCGCCTACCTGACGACATGGGTGGTGTTGGCACCCGCCAGCTCGTAGGCCTTGGTGGGCGGCACCAGCGGGCCACCGTTGCTGGTGGCCGCGCCGACGTCGAGCAGCCCGTAGCCGTAGGCGCTGTTGGGCTGGCCATCGCCGAGCGGCGTGGCCGTGGCCTCGAGCCGGTTCAGAATCTGCGTCGGCGTCGGGTGCTTGCCGAGCACGCCACTGGCGATCACCATCGCGGCCGCCGCCGTCACGTCGGGTGCCGCCATCGACGTTCCGAACCAGCCACCGGGGAGCCCGAACTGATCCGGGTGTTGCGAGTTGCCGAAGGTCATCTGGTAGATGTCGGGAAGCACGCGTTCCGGGAAGCAGCGCGAGCCGGTGACCGAACTGGCGTCATCGCCGCCGCCGGGCGCGACCAGATCGAGGTTCCTGCCGATGTCGGAGTACACCGCCAGGCAGCGGTCGTGCGTGGTCGCCCCAACCGAGATCACGTCCGGCAGCGCCGCGGGGAAGTCGAGCGAGGCGTCCTCATCGTTGCCGGCGGCGCCGACGACCACAACGCCGTGGTTGTGGGCGTAGGTGATCGCGGCGACGACATCAGGGATCTGACCGGTGGTCGTACCGGGCGAGAACTCGATGCTGAGATTGATGACCTGCGCGCCGTGCGCGACGGCGTAGCGGATGCCCGCGGCGATCGTCGATGAATCGCCGTTGCCCTCAGCATCGAGGACCCGCACCGGCATCACACGCGCCTGGTAGGCGAGCCCGGTGACGCCGTAGTTGTTGTTGGTCGCCTCGGCGATCGTGCCGGTGACGAAGGTGCCGTGCCCCTCGCGGTCGAGCGCGTACGGGTCGGTGCAGCCGCCCGCCTTGATCGAACCTGTCACCAGGTCGCAGGGATCGATGAACCTCGTGCCCCTGAAGTCGGGGGATTCTCTGAAGTTCTTCCAGTTGCGGAAGGCGACCCCTGTGTCGACCACGGCGATCACCACCCCCCTGGCACCCGGTCGGTGATCGGCGAGCAGGTTGGCCCACGCCTGGGGCGCGTCGACGCCGGCCGCCGTGAGGAAGTTCCACTGCAGCTTCTCCCAGCCATGGATCTTGCCCACGCGCCCGGGATCGTCGGGGAACCACCGGCCGGCGATGTGCGCTATGTAGTCGGGGAGCGCGCTGATCACGCCTGGCAGCGCCTTGATAGAGCGCGCCGCCTGCAGCGGCTTCACGCCCGCCGGTAACTGCAGCAGTTGTTCGTTCGGAGTGAGCTCCGGGTGTGACGAGAGCGTGACGTGGAGTGACGTGTCTGTGTCGACCTCGGCGATCAGCGTGCTTGCCGAGCCGGCGTAGCCGACGATCAGCTCGTGCGGCTCGTAGGGCAGCGCCACCTTTGTCAGCGGTGCGCTGGCCACAGCGCCGCGTGTTGCCTCAAGCACGTAGCCCGCCGCACCGACGGAGATCACCACCGCCGCCGCGGCCGCGGCCACAATCGCCGCACGCCGGCGATCGGGGACGCGCGGGAACCTTGGGGCGGCTAGCGGATGGTCGAATGTGACGTCAGTTGGCGGCATCAGGCAGGCGCTCGCGGCCCGGGAAGGTCCCACCCCACACGCCCGGGAAGGCCCCACCCCACACAGTAGGACAGCAGGCTAGATGTGAACGTTTCGAGAGCATGAAGAGGCTGCGCGACACTCTGGATCCATGAGCGGTTACTTCTTTCCCCGCGACGAGTACTACATGCGGCTTGCGTTGCGCGAGGCCGAGCGCGCTCTCGGCCACGATGACGTCCCTGTCGGAGCGGTAATTGTCAAGGATGGCGAGGTCATCGGCGCCGGCCATAACGAGCGTGAGCTGCGCAACGACCCCACCGCTCACGCCGAGACGCTGGCGCTGCGCCAGGCCAGCGCCGCGCTGGGCAGCTGGCGCGTGCTCGACGCCATCATGTATGTGACGCTCGAGCCGTGCGCGATGTGTGCCGGCGCGATCGTCCTCTCACGCATCCCGCGCGTCGTCTACGGCACGGTCGATCCCAAGGCCGGCGCCGCCGGGAGCGTGCTCGACCTGCTGAACGTGCCGCAGTTCAACCACCGCCCCCAGGTCGACGGGGGCCTGCTCGCCCAAGAGTCCGCCGACCTGCTGCGTGCATTCTTCGCAAGCCGGCGCTGAGCCGGCCGGGCGGCAGCATCCGCACCGCCGCAACCCACCCCGAGCCGCTACTTTTGTTTGCGCTTGTCTCCGGAGAGGTGGCAGAGCGGTTGAATGCGCCGGTCTCGAAAACCGGTATGGGCTTTCAGTCCATCGGGGGTTCGAATCCCCCCCTCTCCGTTTGCGCGTGCGTCGCGATTCGCAGCGCCGCACGGTCCGGGTTATCCCGGAGTCAGGCTCCGGGCAACAACCACTAGCCAAGCGTTCGCGACTGTTCGACAATCGCTGGAATGAGCGACAGGCGTGAGCCCGAGCGGCCGGCACGGATCGTCCGCGTCCGCCAAGGCAAGTTGCTCGGAGGTGTTTGCGCGGGCCTGCCGGACACATGGCTGCTCGGCACCAATGGGCTGCGGCTGCTGTTCGTCGTCGGCTCGCTGCTCGGCGGCATCGGCGTGGTCGCCTACCTCGCCTGCTGGCTGGTGATCCCGGCAGAGGATCACGACCCCGACAAGGATCCGGTGCGCAGCATCGTGCTGCTGGCATGGGCAACGGGCGGGCTGGTGGTGCTCGTCCTGGTCGGCGCGATCGCAGCCGCCGCGACGGTGTTCGGCTTCGGATGGGTCGTGTTCGCGATCGCGGCGACCCTGACCGGGCTCACGTTCAGCCCGCTACGGGCGAAGATCCCAACGGTCGCCGCGCTGCTGACGCTCGCCGCGCTTACGCTGCCGGCGATTGCGGTCGCACTCAGCCCGCTGCGGCTGACATTCCAATCCGGCCAAGCGATCGTACGCCCGCAGACGTACCGTAGGCTGAACCAGACCATCTACCGCAGCGGCTTCGGCACGCTGCTGATCGATCTGCGCCGGACGCCCGTGGCGACCGGCGACGCAACCCTGCGCATCGACGCAGGCCTGCGGCGCACGATCGTCGCGCTGCCGGACAACACCTGCGTGCGCGTCCACGTCAACTACGACATCCACCTCTTTCCCGCACACCTGGCGGCGCTGCTCACCGGGCGCTACACGACGCCGTTCCACGACGTGGTTCTGTTCGGCCACCCCTATGGCTACGGCGTCGCCGGTGGCTCGAGCAGCGGCGTCACGAGCGAGTCCAAGGTCGGTGGGCCACTGCTCACGATCGACTTCAGCTCACAGGGCGGCGGCCTCTACGTACGCGACTATCCCAACTCGGTCGATCCCGAGCTCGTCCCGCAATGGCCCGGGTACCCGGTGACGCTCGAGCCGCGTCCGAACCTCACCGGCGAGTCGCGTCAGGTCAGGAAGCAGATGCTGCGGGACTGGCGCAAGCGCCTGCTCTACGAGCGGGCGAGCCAGGAACAGGTCGACCGTTACCTGCTGGGGCCATGCGTCGGAACGATCGTCGCGCCCACCGTGCCGCGGACGGGGTCGAGCATCGGCTTCACGGGCGCCAACAGTGATGCGCTCAGCGGCGGGACAACTGCCGGTGGCACGGGAACGGGTGCCATCACCACCGGCTCCAGCACGGGTCACGGGCTGTGAGGCTCGAACGCTCACGGGCCCTCGCTGCGATCGCGAGTACCTGCATGCTCGCGGCGCTGGCAATCGCCCTGACTCCCCACCGTCCAATCGCGGTCGTGATCGCCCTGGCCGCGCTCGGTCTGGCCGGCCTGGCCGCAAGATCGATGCCCGACGCGATGCAGCTCGTGGTCAGGCGGCACAGCATCGCCCTCGTGTTCGTGCTTGCCGTGCTGATCGTCGCATGGTTCGTCGCCGGGGTCCTGCGGGCCAACAGCGGCTGGTCGACGCCGACCGGCCGCCCCAGCCAGATGCTCGGTGGCTACGGATTCGGCTACGACTACAACCTCGGCGGATCGTGGCCCTGGCGCATCGGCCGCCTGCCGCTAATCCTGCTCGTGCTCGGGAGCCTGTCGGCGATCGGCGGCTTCGTGCTCAATGCCGATGCCGTGCGTGTCTACCTGGGCTACACGCAGCCGCGACGCTCGAGCTGGCGGCTGCTCACCTCCTCACCGACACGTGGTGGCCGGGTCGCGGTGAGGGCGATCCCGGGGATCGCACTCGTGGCGTTGGCGGCCTTCATCGGGATCAGCCTGGTGAGCCGCTACGTCCCGTACTACCACCCAAGCGAAGCGATGCTCGCGATGGTCGTGATCTCGCTGATCTCGGCACTGCTGATCGCAGGGCCTGTTGCGGTCGGCCTCGCGCTGCGCGTGGACATCGACAAGGAGGGACGCGCACGCGAGGAGGAGCGCCAGCGCTTCGCCGCGCATCTCCACGACTCGGTCCTGCAGACGCTCGCGCTGATTCAGCGCCAGTCCGCCGATCCGGAGGCGGTGGCGAAGCTCGCGCGCCGCCAGGAGCACGCGCTACGTGCCTGGATGGCGGGTGAAACCGACCTCACCAGCGCTACGGTTGCCGGGGCCGTGCGCGACATGCTCGCCGAGGTCGAGGATGAGCAGGGCATCAAGGTCGAGATGACTGCGATCGGCGACGCCAAGCTCGATGCGCGCGGCGAAGAGCTGATCGCCGCTGCACGTGAGGCGCTGCGCAACGCCGCCCGCCATGCGCCGGGGGCTCCGGTCAACCTCTTCCTCAACATCAACGGCCACGGCGTCGAGCTGTTCGTGCGCGACAGCGGCCCCGGCTTCGACTTCGACGCGGTCCCGGCCGAGCGCCGCGGTCTGCGTGACGCGGTGATCGGCCGCATGAGCCTGGCCGGCGGCACAGCCACGGTCGAGTCCAACCCCGGCGACGGCACCGAGGTCGCACTCCGGCTGCCGCCCGGCAGATCACGATGAGCGACGAACGCCCAGATACCGCATCCGAACAGCGGCTGCGCGTGGTCGTCGTCGACGACCATCAGATCTTCCGCGCCGGCGTACGGTCCGAACTCACCTGCGCGTGTGAAATCGTCGGCGAGGCGGCCGTGCCCGACGAGGCGGTCGCCACGATCCTCGAGTCCAAGCCGGATGTCGTGCTGCTCGACGTGCATCTGCCCGAGGGCGGAGGCGTCGCTGTGCTCGACGGCCTGCGTGCGGCAGCGGTGGTCCCACCGGTGCTAGCGCTCTCGGTCTCAGACGCCGCCGAGGACGTCGTGCCGATGATCCGCGCGGGCGCGCTCGGCTATGTCACCAAGACGATCCAGACCGACGAGCTGATTCATGCGCTGCGGACGGTCGCCGTCGGCGACGCCTACTTCAGCCCGCGACTGGCTGCGTTCGTGCTCCAGGCATTCAGCACGCCGCAACCGACGCGCGCCGACGAGCCGGGCCTTGAGGCGCTGACGCCACGCGAGCGCGAGGTCCTACACCACCTGGCACGTGGCTACGCCTACAAGCAGATCGGCCTGCGGCTCGGCATCAGCGCCCGCACGGTCGAATCCCATGTCGGCGCTGTGCTGCGTAAGCTGCAGCTCAACTCGCGGCACGAAGTCACGCATTGGGCCGCCAGCCGCGGTCTGATCGACCACGACGCTGATTGAACTACGCGGCCGCGTGTGCCAGCAGCAGCGCACGACGCTTGGCCGCCCGTACCTCGGCCGTGAGCGTCTCGACGTCGTAGAGTCCGTGGTGGCGACGGCCATTGATGAAGAACGTGGGCGTGCCGGTGACGCCGCTCTCATCGGCCGAGACAACGTCCTCGCGCACACGATCGACGTATGCACGGCGCCGCATCTCGTCGAGGAAGCGCTCGACGTCGAGCCCGATGTCGCGCGCGTAACCCTCGAGGTCGTCGAGTCGCAGCTTGCCCTGATGTGAGAGCAGCAGGTCGTACATCTCCCAGAACCGACCCTGCGCGGCGGCCGCCTCGGATGCCTCGGCGGCGAGCTGGGCATTGGGGTGCACATCGTTGAGTGGCAGGTGCCGCCAGACGTAGCGCACGTCCTCTGCGGTGGCCATCAACAGCTCGCGGATCACCGACTCCGCCAGGCCGCAGTAGGAGCATTCGAAGTCCCCGTACTCGACGATCGTCACCGGCGCGTCGTCTGAGCCGCGCGTGTGGTCGCGCTCGGGATCGACGTCGGCGGCGAGATCGAGGATGTCATCGGCCGTGGCGGCGATCTGGCGCGCGCGGAGCTCCTGCGGCAGCCGGCCGATCAACTTCAGCGAGAGCTTCGAGAAGATGGGGGCGACGATCAGCGTCGAGAGCGTGCCGATCTTGGCCTCCTCCAGCAGCTGTCCGCGGAAGGCGAGGCTGGAGACCAGCAGCGAAACGGTGAAGCCGACCCCCGCAAAGGTGCCTCCCGCCAGCAGCACTGGCGGGCTCACCGGCGCACGCGGACCATGCAGTCGTGGGCGTGAGGCCAGCCATGAGCCGGCGACCACGCCGATCGGCTTTCCGAACACATAGCCGGTGAGGATGCCGAGTGTGATCGGCGAGCTGTAGGCGGCGCTCAACAGACTGCCGCTCAGATGCACGCCGGCGTTGGCGAACGCGAACAGCGGCACGATCAGATAGCTGGTCCACGGATGCAGCTCGTACTGCAGCCGCTCGTTGGGGGAGATCGAGGACCCGAGGCTTCGCTGCGCGGCCCGTGCGAGTTGTGGCGAGGGCTGCTCACGGAAGGTACGGGTCAGCTCCACTACCTCGGCGAGGTCGCTGCTCGTCGGCAGGTACGCGCTCGTCGCAAGACCGATCGCGAGCCCCGAGATCACCGGGTCGATGCCCGATTTGAACATCGCAAACCAGATGCCGATGCCGAGCGCGATGCTGAGCGCACGCCGCGGTAGCGGCAACCAGCGCAGCGCCACCAGCAGCGCGTACTGGACGGCCGCCGCCACCAGCGCGAGCAGGTCGACCGAGTGCGTGTAGGCGATCGACAGCACGAGCAGCCCGGCGATGTCATCGACCACCGCCAGCGACAGCAGGAAGACGCGCATGCGCGTGGCCGAGCGGGGCGCCAGCAGGCCCACCGCCGACAGCGCGAAAGCGGTGTCTGTGGAGATCGCCGCGCCCCAGCCGCGTGCCCCCGGTCCGCCGGCGTTCCAGGCGAGGTAGATCGCCGCTGGCACCACGATGCCACCGAGCGCTGCCATGGCCGGGACCGCGACACGGCGGCGCTCGCGCAGCTCACCAAGGTCGAGCTGGCGCTTGGCCTCCAGCCCGACGACGAGGAAGAACAACGTCATCAGCCCCTGGTTGATCCAGGTCCGCAGGTCGGCGCCGATCACATTCCCGCCGAGCCGGAAGGCGAGTCGCGTCGCCCAAACGGTGGTGTAGCTGTGATGGGCGGGCGAGTTGGCCCAGATCAGCGCGGCGACCGTCGCGACGACCATCACGCTGGCGCCGCCGCTCTCGGTGTTCAGGAAGTCACGGACGGGCGCGGCCAGGTTGCGCGCCCACGCGGTACGGCCCTCATAGGGCTGCTCGGCGATGCTCACAAGCAGAGCGTGCCAGGTCACGCCAATCGGGGCGCTCGAACGGCCGTAAGGGCAAGCCGATCGATGCAGGAGCAGCGGATCGGGGCCGGCCCGCTGGCCGGCCCCGCCCCCTCCCGAAACCTTCGCGGAAATCTAATCCGGAACCTAAGCGGACCATAAGTCAGTAGATCGGAATGCGTCACGAACGGCCCGAACGTTCCGTGTCACAGAGGCCCAGAAAAGCGGTGTCACTTGTGGGCCGGCGCGCAAAAAAAGCAAGGTGTCTACCGCGATTGACATAGGCCCGATGGCCATGGCGCTGCGTCGATCGCGGGGTAGCATCGGCTCCACTGCGACGGCGGACTCTCTCCCGCGCCGCGGATCTGTCAACAGAGCGTGTCCGTGTGCGGATGACGGTCTGAGCAGAAAAAAATTGCAATCAAGCGGCCGGCCGGTATGGATATTGCCTGCCCTGATTCAGATACGACCAAGAGGAGTGACCAAGCTCGAGCTTCGGGAATGCTGTGCTGCGGCATGCCGGATGGAGACTCAGCTGCGCGGCACAGACGGCCGGTCTGTTGAGAGTCAGTGGAAGTGAACGTCTGCGAAACCCGAAAGGTGGAATCCGTGTGGAAAGCACTTTTGAAGGCGTAGCACCCGCTGGTAGCGCTCGAGTGCTACCGACCATCGATAACGAGTTTGCTCGACCGGTGACCGGCTGGAGGCGACTCACGCCGCTACTCGAGATCGCGCGCCGGGAGCATGTCTACCGAGTGCATCTGGTGGCGGCGGACGCGATCTGCGGCCTTGCCACCACGTTTGCCGCGGCGGCCGTCTTTGGGGTGACTCCGACGATGTGGGTTTTGCTGGTTCCTGTCCTCACGATCGTGATCGCAAAGCTGCAGGGCCTCTATGACCGGGATGGGCTCGTGATCGCCAAGTCAACGGCCCCCGAGTGGCCGCTGATGTTGCAGGCGGCGGTGATGACCGCGATCGGGATCGCGGTCGGCTGGCGCGAGGTGACCAGTGCCGCACACGGCGAGCTGCGCGTCTTCGTGTTTCTCGTCGTCGTGCTGTTCGTGCTCTCGATCCTGGCGCGCGGCGCCGCGCGGCGACTGGCCCGTCGGCTCGCGCCGCTCGAGCGCTGCGCGATCATCGGCGACCCCCGCAACCACCGTGACCTCGCCGCTCGGATCGACTCGACCGATGGGGTTGAGCTCGTCGGCAGCCTCCCACCGGGCCAGCTCCCACGGTCGCTGGACGATCTGCGCGCAGCCGTCGAAAACTTGGGACTGCATCGGGTCGTGCTGGCGCCCGACCCGAGCATGCCGGAGAGCGAAACCTTCGAAATTCTGCGCATGGCCAAGTGGCTGGGCCTGCGCGTGAGCATCTTTCCGACCGCGCTCACCGCGGTCGGCGGCTGCGCAGTGATCGACGATCTCGACGGGCTGGCGCTGCTCGGTGTACCGCGGCTCGGCCTGTCGCCGTCTTCGCGCGCGGTCAAGCGCGCGTTTGACCTCGTCGGTGCCAGTCTGGCGCTGCTGCTCGCCGCCCCACTGATGGTCCTGATCGCCGCCGCGATCCGACTCGACAGCTCGGGCCCTGTGCTGTTTCGCCAGCGCCGGGTCGGTCGCAACGGCCGTCACTTCGAGATCTTGAAGTTCCGCTCGATGGTCGACAACGCCGAGGAACTCAAGCAGGATCTGCGCGAGCTCAACGAGGCCGATGGCGGACTGTTCAAGATCGCCGATGATCCCCGCGTCACCCGAATCGGGCGCCGTACCCGCCGTACGCACCTCGATGAGCTGCCACAACTGTGGAACGTGATCCGCGGTGAGATGAGCCTCGTCGGGCCGCGCCCGCTGGTCGAGGAGGAGGATGCGCTGCTGACCGGTGATGACCGTCAGCGTCTGGGGCTGACGCCGGGCATCACAGGTCCCTGGCAGGTCCGGGGGCCACTGAGCACGCCGCTGCCGGAGATGGCCAAGCTCGACTACCGCTACATCTCGAACTGGAGCATGTGGGAGGACATCGACATCCTCGTCCGCACCGGGCTGCGGATCTTTGACCGGGGCGGCCACTGACCGGTGAGGCTAACGCCGACGAAGCTCCTCGAGGCGACCGTTGATCCGCCGGGCCTCGGCCCGTAGGCGGTTACGCAGATCGCCAACCGCCGCCTCGAGACCGTCTCGTTCGCGACCGTGCAGGGCGTCGAGGTCGCGCACCTGCTCGACGATCGCCGCGGCGGTCACAGCGTCGGTCCTCAGGGTGCGCTCCTCGCGTCCCAGCGATGCCTGGAAATCGCGGCATTTGGGCATGTACTCAAGCATCAGCGACGGCACGAGCACCGCCGAGGCGAGCACCACCGAATGCAGCTTCATCCCCACGAACACGCGGCACTCGCTGAGCGCCCGCGTCAGCGCCTCGATGTTCAGGTAGTCCTCGAACAGGGTCGCCTCCGCTCCGAGCCGGCGCCGCAACTCGATCAGCAGCGGCAGATCCCTGGGCCAGACGGGGAAGAGCGTCACCCGCCAACCATCGCGTTGAAGCACGGTCAGCGCCGCGAGCACCGCATCCAGGACCGCATCCAGGTCCCCACCCCAGAGGCCACTGGCGATCCCGAGGTTGACGCCCAGACGGCGTTCCGGATCGGGCGCCATGGGCGCGTCCTGCCCGAGCAACAGCGCCGCGTCGCCGACGACATCGGCCTCGATCCCGATCGAGGCGAGGATCTCACGCGAGAGCGGCCCGCGAACAGTGAGCCGGTCGAACAGCTCGAGCACGCGCGGCCAGCGTTCCTGCTCGGCCCGCAGCCGGTCCGCATAGGCACCCGGAAAGGTCGGGTCCTCGACCCCGGCACCGAGCACGAACGGGGTGGTGCCGTGCGCGGCCAGCAGGCTCACGGCCTCACGGAACTCGGCTGTGCCGATGATCGTGCCACCACCCAGCAGCACCGCGGGCGCGACCCGACCGCGTCGCAGGCGCACAAGCTTCTCGAGCGTGGGGCCGGTCGGCAGCGGCGAGAGCCGGTGTCCGGCGAAGGCCAGCCGGTAGCCGTCGAAGACCGCCTCGTCGCCGACATTGCGGTGGCCCAGCCAGCCGAGATAGCCGAGCCTGCTGCCCGTCAACGCCACCCTGGCGTAACGCAGGTTCCGGGCACGCAGACGCCAGACCTGTGCGGCCGGCAACGCCGCCTTGCCGAGCAGCTCGTCACTCATCGCCCAGCGATCGGTGGTGCTCATCACGCCACCTTCAATCCGAGCAGGCCGAGCAGGCGGCGCTGCCAGCGCCGGCCGACGATGATGCGCCCAGGGGGACGCAGGATCAGCGCCACGAGCTGGCGCGGCATGCCCGAGCGCCTGAGATCGACCACACGGGCCGACCCGAGCGTCTCGTCGACGTGACCGTCGCCGCCGAGGATCGCGACAGAGGGCCGGCCCTCACGGTCGAAGCGGCAGGCCCGGCGGCGGCTCCCGTAGCGGAAGTGCAGTAGCTCGAACAGGGCGAGCATGCGCTGCGGCCGGCACAGCCAGAGCCAGTGGCTGAGTGCGTCGCGCCGGGCGCCGGAGCGCTGGGCCTCACGGAGCTGGTCCCAATGAAAGACCGACATGATCTTGCGGCGCAGCATCGGGTCGGCGTCTGGCCCGAAACCCGAGATCACGTTGAGGTGCGACTCCCGCATCTCACCACGGGCGCTCACGGCCTGCTGCGCATGCACGCGGTAACGGAGCGTCACCTCCGGCAGCACGACCGCGGACCCGCGCGAGATCAGCCTGGCCCAGAGCTGCAGGTCCTCGGAGTGCCGCAGCGTCTCGTCGTATCCGCCGAGCGCCAGCACGGCGTCGCGACGCACCAGCACGCCGCTCTGCACGATGAAGTTCTCCGGGAAGAGCAGTGGCCCGGGCTCGTCGAGCACCCGCGGACCGCGCGTCAAGGGGCCGTGCACGCGCGTCGGGAGCTCGCGCTCCGGTTCCCAGTCGAGGCTCGAACCCGCCACCAGCAGGTGCCCGTCACGCGCGGCCCAGAGCGTCTGCAGGTGGCGGGGCAGCCAGTCGTCGTCACAGTCGAGGAATGCCACCCAGGGCTGGCGTGTTGCTCGCAGCCCGGTGTTGCGGGCCGCGCTCGGGCCGCGGTTGCGCTGGTGCCTGATCACCCGCGCTCCGCGGGCTTCGGCGACGGCGCCGGAGACGTCGTCAGAGCAGTCGTCGACGACGATCACCTCCGCCGGACACCTGCTCTGCGCGGCCACACTGTCAAGCGCATCGCCGAGCAACTCGGCGCGGTTGTAAACCGGAATCACCACGGCCAGCGGCAGGCACGGGGCATCGTCTGAGGCATGCTGCGGCGCGATCCGTCGCCCTGAGTCAACCGCTCGCAAGCTCATCAGTACTTTAGTTGTCACCGTGGATACCCCCGCCGTCATGCTGACTTTCATCACGTCGTTACGACACCCGGACACAACCTCTGCCTATGCATCGGCCGAGCGGTCACTCGGCCGCAGCCTGCGGGCGCTCGAGGCCCAGACCGACCGGCGCTGCGCGGTCGTGGTCGTCTCAAACCGTGCATTCGCGGCACCGAGTGACCTGAGCCTGCCGGTCACGAATGTGACCGTGGATTTCCCCCCGGCGCCCGACTGGGACAGGGACACCTTGCCGCGGGAAGCGGGCGTCAGGGTCGACAAGGGCGCAAAGCTGGCCGTCGCGCTCACCCGCGTGGCGGGAGGACACGTGATGGTGCTTGACGCCGATGACTTCGTGAGCCGCAGGATGACCGCGTTCGTGGCCCGCCACCAGGCCGCGGCCGGCTGGTATGTGGACAGTGGCTTCCGCTATGACGCGGGCACCGGGCTGGTGCACCGCCAGCAGCGGTTCAACGACGTCTGCGGCAGCTCGCTGATCTTCGCGCGCTCGCTGTTGCCAGAGTTCTCGCTGCGCGACGGCGCCGACATCGGTGAGGTGTTCGCCGCGCTCGGTGAGGATCGCGTGCTCAACGAGCTCGGCTCGCACCTGCACCTGCGCGAGCGCCACGCGCTCGCCCCGCTGCCGTTCCCGGGAGCGGTGTACTCCGTCAACAACGGTCACAACGCGTCGAGCGCCCCGACGCTCTCCTACGGATGGCCGCTGACGGCGCGCGCCGCGGCCGAGTTCGGCATTCCGCGACCCGACCCGCTGAAGAGCTGGCTGGCGGTACCTCGAGCCATCTCGCACGGTGCCGCTCGCAAGCTCGGGCGCCTGCTCGCAAGGATCCGGCAGCACGCACGAGCCTGAGCTCTGCCGCCGTCCACGCTGCTTGCCGGGGTCGGGTGCAGTGGGCCGCTCTGGATAGCTTTGTACTGACCAGTGCGCTACGTCAGCACCTATGTGGTTCCGTCGAACCGGGAGTGGCGCGCGCGAGTCGGCGCGGTCCGAACCGACCGCCAACTTGCGCGCGCAGCGTGGACGTTGGGCCGTCACCGCGGCCCGGCGATCCTCAACGGCGCGGTGTCGGCGCGTCGCGCCTACATCGACCTGTTCGCCGCCGCCGTGCTGCGCCGGCGCAGCCAGGCGCTGGTGCTCGCCGACGCCACCTGGGAGCCCGGCAGCCGGCGCCTGGATCGACTGCTCGGCGTGCGCGCGGCGGTGGCCGCGCAGGACACGCCGCCAGAGTCCCGTCGGCTCGTGCGTCACGGGCTGATGGGGCTGATCGACGGCCCCACCGTGCATTACGCCGTGCTCTCCAGCGACGAGCTGCGGTTGCTGCCCCAGACGTGGGGGATGGATCATGCGCGCGTGCACTTCGTGGCCTTCTGCGCGACCGGGAACGTCGCCGAGACCGGCACCGGCGGCGGCGGCATCTTCGCCGGCGGAAACTCGATGCGGGACTACCGAGCGCTGCTCGCCGGGGTCGAATCGATCGGCGCGCCCGTCACGGTCGCCACCACGCTCGCTCGCCCGGCGCACACGCGGGCACGGTTCGGGCCGCTGCCGCAATCCGCTTACGACCGCGCGGCGCTGGCAGCCGACATCGTCGTCGTCCCGCTGCTGGGCGACGGGGCCAGGAGCGCCGGTCAGCAGACGTACCTGAACGCGATGCTGCGCGGGCAGCCGGTGGTGGTCACGCGCGCTCCCGGAGTCGAGGATTACGTCAGCGATGGGCGCACGGGACTGATCGTCAAGAACGAGCCAAGGGCGCTGGCCGAGGCGATCAACGGCCTGCTCGGGAATCCGGAGCTTGCGCATCGACTAGGCGCTGCCGGTCGCGCTGAGGTCCTGCGCCGCTTTCAGCCGCGCCACTATTTCGACCGGCTGCTCGAGCTCATCCGGCGGCTCGAGCATGGCGGCGGAATCGCCTCTGAATGAGCACACGACGCCGGCGAGCAGCCAGAGCGAGGCGTTGGCAAACGCGTAGTCCTGCGGAGTGAAGTTAGCGATCACCAGCCAGCAGACGAAGACTCCGAGCAGGATCGACCACCACAGTCGCCGAGCTCCAGGGGGACCACGCCGCGTCAACGGCGCACAGATCCCGAGGATCATGCCGAGCACCCAGAGCCCAGTGCCGACAGCCCCCAACGAGACGAGATTCGCCAGAAACACGTTGTGGATGCCGTTCACCTGCTGCAGTGGGTAGCTCGGCGCCAGCCGGTAATACGGTGTCACGGTGGCGGTGTAGGTCGACCAACCGAACCCGAACAGCGGTTTGGCCGCGACCATGCGCAGGCCCGCGCTGTCCGCGTCGAGGCGGTCCCAGACCGAGGTCTGATCCTGGATCCGGTTCGTGGCCTTGCTCGTGAACGAGGGCACCACCACCACGATCGCCAGCACCGCGACCGCACCGGCGGCCACCGTCGGCAGCAGGTAGCGGCGCAGCTCCGGGATCGCCGCCATCACCACGATCGTGCCTAGCGCAGCCCCGATCCAGGCCTCGCGCGTGAGCGTGAAGATCACGCCGGAGAGGCACAGGAGCGCGACCGCCGCCCCGGTCAGACGGGCACCCGCAGACCGCCACGCGCGCATCCCAGCCAGCCCGGCCATCGCACAGATGGTGAGCCCGAGCCCGTTGCCGGCGGCCTCCAGGAACGGCCCGCGCGCGCGACCGAAGTGCTCACCGATCGCGGGATTGAGGATGTATCGGGGAAACACGAGGGTGTTGGCAGACAGGCCCTCGGCCCAGGCGGTGAATCCGAGGTAGACGCCGAGCGTCACGAAGCCGACGAGCAGGTAGTTGCGCTCACGCGCGCCCGGGTAGAGCGCCGGCGCGAAGAAGAAGAGCAGAAACGGGACGAGCCCGAACTGGTCGAGCAGCCCCACAGCGGCAGTGCCGTTGGTGATCGTGCCCGCGATCACGGCCGAGCCGATCGCGTAGGCGATGGTCAGCATCAGCACCAGATGCACCCCGCGTACGCGCAGCCGCTGGAAGCGTGGGTCACCGGCCAGCGCCCGCCAACCGAGTGAGCCGAGCACGCCGATCCACGCGAGCCGATCGAGCGGGACCGGCACGTGCATGTAGGTCCAGTTGCCGGCGAAGACCGTCAGCATGCAGGCGAGCGTGGCCGTGATCGCCGGCTCCGTGACGATCACCAGATAGGCGGCAAACGGCAGCACGCACGCGGCGATTGCGGCGGCGGCCGCGTACTTGCCATGCCCTGAGCCCGCCAGCGCGAGCGCGGCCAGCAGCGCGACGGCAGCAGACGCAAGCGCCGCCCGCCGCGGCATCGCCTCGACGGGAATCCGGGAGATCAAGATGCTGTTGCCGTCTGCGCGCTCGACATGATCATGTCCACAACTGCATTACCCACGCTGCGCTCCGATCGCCGTGTGTGAACTCAAATTGACGCCCGGGCGCGATCACCGGTCGCGCGTGTTGAATTACACGTCCGGCGAGGCACGTGCCGGATTGGTGCGCTCGACTGTTCACGATCGATTAACACTTGCGACCCGACCGAGGGCCAGCACTTGTCACCCACGGTTGACGCGCGGTGACAAGTTGTCGTGCGGCTCGGGTGAGGACCCGGGCCGGAAAAGACCTGCCGTCAGCACACGGAGGTGACAGCGATCAGCTTGGAGGAACACGTCTGGATCTGCGGGGTGCCGATCCTGCGGGCTTCGGGGAGGGAGGTGCTGGATGAGATCTGCGCGCGCCTCGAGCGTGGTCAGCAGGTGCGGCTCTCGTATGTCAACGCGCACACGCTGACACTCGCCGCGCGCGACGACCGCCTCAAGCAAGCACTGCTCAGCAGCGACCTGGTGCTCAACGACGGCATCGGCGTGGAGCTCGCAGCGCGCATGCGGGGTGCACATTTTCCGGAGAACCTCAACGGCTCGGACTTCAACGCGCGTCTGCTGGAGTTGGCCGCCGAACACCGCTGGCGGGTGTATCTGCTGGGAGCGCAGCCCGGCGTCAGCGAGGCCGCGGCTGCCCGCGCGCGCGACGCCTACCCCGGGCTGCCGATCGCGGGCACCGCACACGGCTACACCGATCGGGATCCCGCCGAGGTTGCGGCGCAGGTCAGGGAGCGCCAGGCCGACGTGCTGATGGTCGCAATGGGCAACCCCGATCAGGAGCTGTGGCTCGAGGATCAACTCGGGCCAAGCGGGGCGCGCCTGGGTGTCGCGGTCGGCGCCTTCCTCGATTTCACGGCCGGCCGGGTGCCGCGAGCTCCCGCCTGGATGAACCGACTCGGGATCGAGTGGTGCTTCCGCCTGGCGCAGGAGCCGCGGCGGCTCGCCGGGCGCTACCTCGTCGGCATCCCGGTGTTTCTCAGGCTCGCTTGGGCCGAGCGCACCGACGACATGCTCAGACGCGCTCAAGCCGGCTGATCCGCACGCGCGACCGTCTGGGCAGACTCGTCGCGCGCTCGATCAACAGGCCGAGCAGCAGACCGGCCACGAACCCGATCGCGCCGTACTCCTCGATCCTCGACTCACGGTTGCTCGTGACCGGACCCGCTGCGGTCAGCACCTGCGGGCTCGCCCCGCTCGTCTCGGCAAGGCTCTGATTGACGTAATCGGAGGCGAGCGCGCGGAGCCGCAGCTGCACCTCCGCCTGTTGTGAGAGCGCCGCCTTCAGGCCCGGGCTGGTGAAGCCCGGCGAGCGGTTGAAGCGCAGCCGCTCGACGCGCACGCTCAGCCGCTGAAGCTGTGCGTTCGCGCTCACGTACTGAGCCATGGTTGCTCGCGCCGCCGCGGGATTGACCACATCCCGTGCGACGTACGCGACCAGCGCTCCGGCGGCGGTCGCTGCGAGGCGGCGCGCCGCCAGGGCCGAGCGCCCCGTACCGACGATCATGATGATCGGGTCATCGGGCACGGGTGTCGCGGCGAGCCGGTCACGCACGGCGGCCAAGGGCAGCCCGAGCCGACTGGCCACCGCCGACTCGACCGCGCCGCTCGAGGCGAAGCGTGCATACGTGGAGGCGAGCGATGTTGCGGCGCTGACGTAGCCGGGGAGTGCCTCCGCCAGCACGTTTACGCGCGCCGAGGAGACGGTCGCGGTCGACGAGTACACAGGTTTACGGTTGAGGCCGTAAACCACACCGAGCGCGGCCCCGACCGCCACGAGCAGGGACACGGCGAGCCATCGTCGCCAGCTGAGTTCACGCAAGCGACAACCTCGGTTTCGGTGTGTCGGAGAATGGTTTGAGAGAGAGCATTTTTCTACAAGCGTGCGCAAGCGCCGCCGCAGTCTCACTACCCATTAACCGCGAACCGTGCGCATCAGCTGCGAGCCGTCCGCACCCAGCCGTTGGAATTCCGGCCGCTCACTGAGCTGGCGATCACCGCCAGTCGCCGGAGCACCAGCCCCGGCGCGCGCGGCAGCGCCCGCCACACCGCCGCCGGCGGCTCGGCCACGAGCAGCCCGCCAACCACATACACGGCGTTGGCCGCCATGATCGCGCGGCCGGTCCGCCCACCGCGGCCGCCGCGAACGCCAAGCGCGCAGGCACCGGCCGCGAGCAGGCTCTGCGGGGGAATCAGGCGCTCGAGCGCGGCGACCGCCAGCTGTGCGTCGCGAGCGCGCGCGGCCTCGAACAGCAGCCCCGGCACGCGGCGGACGAGCTTTGCGTTTCCGGTCTCCCAGCGCAGGTGTTGTGAGCGCGACGCCCGCGCCGAGGTGGGCATCGGCGAGGCGACGTGTGCGTCGTCGATGTACTCGACGACGCGCCCCGCCTGCAGCAGCCGCAGGTGGAACTCGATGTCCTCAGTGACCGAGAAGCTCTCCCAGGGGACCGCTCTGAGCAGCTCGGCGCTGAACGCCATCCCGGTTCCGCGCAGCCCGGACGAGAGCCCCAGAGCCGCTTGGCCAAGCGGCCGGACCTCGTTCATCAGGCAGAACGCGGCGGCGCGCAGCGCCGCCTCCGGCGCCTCGGCCGCGTTCGATGCGACGTACCTGACCTGGGCGGCATCGCCACCGCGGCGCACGACCGCTGCCGCCGCCTCGGTGAAGTTCTCCGAGGCCACGCAATCGGCGTCGACGACCGCGACCACTCCGGTCCCCGGGCGCTCGTCCCAGAGCCGGTCGAGCGCCCAACGCAATGCCGGCCCCTTGCCCTGCCGATCGAGGTCGTCCCGTGCCCAGACCGTCGCGCCCGCTGCCGCAGCCCGGGCGGCCGTTGCGTCGCTGCAGTTGTCGGCGATCACAATCGTCTCGCGGCGGTTGCGCGGGTAGCTCTGCTGCGCCAGGGCGGCGACCGCGGCGGCGATGCCGAGCTCCTCGTCGTGGGCGGGTACCAGCACGATCACCGCCGGCGCTGGGGCGGGTTCTGCGCCAGCGGGCGCGGAACCACGGGCAATACGATCGGCCGCCCGGCGGGTGCCGGCAGCGGACATCAGCACGAGCAGATAGGCGACCGACGCGCCCAGCCACAGCTCGGCCCCTGCTGCGCCCAGCTGAAGCATCCGCGCGATCGTGGCTCGCAAAGCTCGCATGCTCACGCTCCCGCCGCCTCGGTGAAGAGCTCGAGCAGACGCGCGGTCGACACGTCGAGCGCATAGTCGGCCTCGACGCGCGCGCGACCGGCGGCGACGAAGCGCGCCGCCGACTCCGGTTCCAGCGCGATCCTTCGTAGCGCGCAGGCCAGCTCATCGGGGTTCCCGGGCGGGACGAGCAGGCCGCTGTGGCCGTCCTCGACCAGCTCCGCCACACCCATCACCCGGGTGGCCACCACCGGGCGCCCGATCGCCATCGCCTCCATCAGGACGACGGGAATCCCCTCCGCGAAGCTCGGCAGGCAGAAGACATGTGCCTCGGTGTAGAGGTCGCGGATCCGGTCCTGTCCGACCGATCCGCAGAAGCTGATGCGCGACGTGATCCCCGCCTCGGCGGCGAGCGCCTCGAGGCGGGCGCGATCCTCGCCGTCGCCGGCGAGCTTGAGCTCGAAGTCGATGCCGTCCGCGACCAGCTGGCCGCAGGCCTCGATCAGCGCCCCCTGGCCCTTGTCGGGCGCGAGCCGGCCGACGTAGAGGATGCGCAGCGCGGCGCCGGCGGCCCGCTGCACCGGGTCCGCCAGCGCGAACTCCTCAACGTCGACACCGCACCTGACGATCACGAGCTTCGGCCATTGATCCGGCGCCACCAGCCGCATCAGCTGGGCGCGCGTGTGGTAGCTGATGCACGCCACGAACGCGGCGCAGCGGACCTTCTCGGCGAGCGCGTAGCGGACGACCTGATCGAACTCCGCCTGGCCGTGCATCGTGAAGCTGAAGATCATGCGTTCGGGCGCCCCCAGTTCCGCCGCGAGCAGCGCCACCGAGCTACCCGAGTGCGCGAAGTGCGCGTGCACATGGCGGATGCCGCGCGCCCGCAGGCGCCGCCAAAGCAGCACCCCTTCGCCGAAGTAGAAAAGCTGCCAGAGCCGGTGCCGGACCCCGCCCTCGCCCATGCGCAGCGCGTGGCGCAGCGTGCGGAGATAGAGCCGCGGCCGGCTCAGCAGCGCCCGCAGGTGTGCGTCGATGAGCTCGACCGGCGGCGGGGGCAGCACCACCGATGTCTCCTGCGCGTCGCGCCGGTCGGCCGCGGTCAGCAGCGTCGACGCCGGCGGCCGGCGCAACGAGAAGACGTCGATCTCGAGACCCGCGGCCCGCAGGCGGTTGATCTCTCTGGTGATGAAGGTGTGTGTGACGGCGGGGTAGTAACCGACCACGTAGGCGACACGCAATCCGCTCATTCGATGTAACCGTCGCCATCCTCGAGCGCTGACCGCATCTGCTCCCGCTGCGCTGCGGTAACGCCGCGTGCGCGCGTCCATTGCAGTGACCACGTCGGCCGCTCCGCCAACCGCGCCCGGTGACGCTCGGCGTAGGCCGCGACGCTGCCGAGCTCACGCGCCGGGGCGCCAACCACAACGGCCCCTGCGGCTATGTCCCTGGTGACCACCGCGCCGGCTCCGATCACGGCGTCGTCGCCGATCGTGACCCCGGGCAGGATCAGCGCGTGCGCGCCGACAAAGACCCTGTCCCCGATCCGTACGCGTGCAAGCCGGGTGTAGCCGAGCGCGCGCCTGGCGCCCGCGTCGTGGGCCAACACCGTCGCATAGGGCGCAAATGTGCAGGCCTCGCCGATGTCGATCAGCCAGCAGAAGGACGGGTCGAGCAGCACGCCGTATTCGACGGCGGTGCCGGTCCCGACGCGCATGCCCAGCTCGATCAGCATGGCCAGGTCGGGTACACCCTGGATGTGGGCGGCCAGGCGCGTGGCCAGTCGCTGCAGCGATCCCCGCCCCGGGGCCGCAGCCCCGGGGACGCCCGCCACGTGCACCTCGCGCCAGACCTTGAGCGGGTTCAACGTCAATCGAGTACCCGATTCGAGGGCCCGCGAACCCGACCGGCAGGCTCACGGCTTGCCATGCTGCCCATAGTTCAGGGGCATCGCCTGGAGCTGGTCCCACGGGATCGCGTCGAGCAGCTCGTAGGTCGGGATGCGATCGAGTCGTGCGTAGGGGTTGAGTCCGTGGTGTGCGGACTCATAGGGGCGGGGATCCTGGGCCTGGACCGCGACCGAGCCGGATTGATCGGTGACGATCAGTCCGTAGCGCTGCATCGCTCGTGCGATCGTGAGCGCGACGGGGTTCAGGTGCAGCTTCGCGAGGTTGAGCTCGGGGTTCAGCCTGAAGCGCTGGCCCTCGACCGGGTCGGTAGCGTCGGAGTCCCAGCCGTCGGTGCGATTGGCGGGCCAGGAGAACACCCCGCGGCGGGCGCGTACGACCTCCAGCCCGAGCGTGTGATCAATCCGTCGGCGCTGCAACTCGGCGATGCGGACGACGAAGCCGACCAGCGGCAGGCCACTCGCAGTTGCTCCGTAGCCGGTCGGAAAGATGCCGGGATTGCGCGACACGTCGCGGATCTCGCCGCCCCAGCAGGCCGAGTAATGGCCGGCGGACGTGGGCTGGAACTTCCAGAACTCCCAGAGACGATTGGAGGAGGGCTGGTAGATCGAGGTCTCCTCGTCCTCACCCTCGGAGCCGATCGCTCCGCTCGGGACAGGCACAGCGGCGAGCACCCGGGCGAGGTGGGCGGGTGGCGAGCTCTGGCCATGACAATCGTCGAAGGCGATCTGCGTCTGCCGGCGCCTGGGCCCAACCGTGTACAGCGTCGACGAGTAGCTAACCGTGTTCAGCGCGACGTGTCCGTAGTACTGAGTGATCTGCTGGTCGAGGTTCGCGACGATCGCGCGCGAGTCGCGCGCGGGTCGCGCGCGGGTCGGAATCGGTGTCAGCCAGGGACCGCTGCGGGCGAACGGAACAACGACGGTGCGGTGGTTGCCGGGGCTCTGCGTCAACGACAACACCACCACGATCGCCACGCCAGCGGCGACGACTGCCGCCGTCAGTGCAGCGGTAGTTCTCAGACCTGCCCCAGCCTCACGTCATCGTTCCGTCGCGGGGTCGCTCCCGGGGGCAGCACCGCCCCGGGCAGGACGAGCAGGCTGACCCCCAGGCAGAGCCCGGCAAGCAGCCCGATGGCGGCGAACTCAGCCGTCTTCTTCTTGGCGGAGCTCGTCCCCACCAGTGGTGCGGAAACCATCGTCGGCGCGGCCCCCTGGCTGATCGAGGTGATCTGATCGCCCTGCATGAACAGCGACGCAAGCCCCTCCACCTTCAACTGCGCGACCGCGAGCTGAGCTTGGAGGCGCTGCAACGTCGCCGTGTTGGAGGCTGTAACCGGCCGGTTCTGGAGCCGCGTGATCCGCGCTTTCAGCTGCTGACTCGACTGCTCGGCCCGCTGGTACTGGCTCAGCAGCTGTGGCTGGGCGTGCTGGTTGGCGAGCAGTGTTCCGACGTAACCGCGGAGCGCGACGGTGGCCGCCAGGGTCAGCGCCCTGGCGGCGGAGGCCGACGGTCCGTGACCGGTGATGTCGAACAGTGCCGATCCCGCCTCCGCGGCTGCCGACAGGTGAGAGCTGACGTAGCCGGCGCTGGTGTGCAGGCGCGCCGCCGCCAGCCGCGTGACGGTGTCGCTGGTGATGAGCTGCGCATAGTCCGAGGCCAGGATGACGTCGTTTGCCTGGTTTGAGGCCTGCGCCGGAGTCAGCGCCGTGATCGGTCCGGCGGACATCGTCGCGGATGAGCTGTAGACGCGCTGGCGGGTGGCGCCGACCGCGACGCCGGCAGCGGCGCCGATCACGGCGATGACCACCACGAGCCACCAATGGCGTTTCCTTCGCGGTTTGGTCATCAGGCGCCGCACTCCCATCCGAGCGTGAGCGTGGACAGCATCGCCTGATCGTAAGAAGGTGTCGCCGCGCCTCAGGGCCGCCGTCAAGCAAACGGGACGACCGCGGCGCTGCTACCAGGCGTGTGTCACGGGACCGTCATCCACGACCTGCAGCAGCGACCACGGGAAGGCCTTCATGATCGTGCTCGGGTACTTGCTGGCTCCCCAGAATCCGGCGTACGGATTGGATCCTGTCGGGGTCGGATCCTCCGCGTAGAAGGCGACGTTGGCCGCGGTGTCGCGGACGATGATTCCGTATGTCTGGGCTGCCTCGGCCAGCTCGAGGGTCACCGGCGGCAGGTTCAGCGACGCGAGATCCACGTCGGCCGGAATCCGGAAGCGAGTGCCCTCGGGGATCGCGTCAGCGGCCTGGTTGTAGCCGTCGGTACGCTGCGCGGGCCACACGTACTGCTCGTAGGCGGTGTTCGGTACCGCCATCGCGAGGGCGTGATCGATCTGGCCGCGTTGGAGGTCGTCGATCGTGATCAGCCCACCGAGCAGCGGCAGGCTGGTGGCCGTCGCACCCCAGAGCGCATCGGCACCCGTGTAGTAGCCCGGGTTGGTCGAGACGTTATTCATCATTCCGCCCCAGCCCGCCGTCCAACCGCCGCTGGAACTGCGCTGCAGCTTCCAGAACTCCCACATCGTGTCGGTCGACGGCTGCCACACCACCAGGTGCATGTCGGTGCCGGCCGCGGGTTGGGCGTTGGCGGGCAGCGGCACGCTGTCAAACGCCTGCTGCAGCGTCAGGTTCGGCTCGGTGAGGGTCACATTGACGTCCGGCTGATCGAGTGGGACGGTGTAGATCGGGGTGCTGTAGGTGGACGAGTTGATCCAGGGCGTGCCGACGTTGAAGACCGCGTTGCTCAGGGAGGCGACGAGCGTGGCCGAGTCGGACCCCTCAGGCGTCTGGTCGGGCAGCGGCGCGCGCCAAACGGACGTCGGCGAGAACCACTGCGAGCTCTCCGGGCCCGTCGTCGGAGCTGCGGATGTGGTCGTCGTCACCGGTGCCGCCGCGGTCGAGCTCTTGCTGCTCGTCGTGGTCGTGGTGGGAGCCTTGCTCTTGGTGGGCGCCTTGTTCTTGGACGTCGCGGTCTTGGTGCCGGCGCGCTTGCGCAGCCTGTGCTTGGTCTTGCGGTGCTTGTGCCGCGTGGTGGGGTGGCGCTTCGACGCGCGCTGCTTCGTATGGTGCGCGACCCGCCTGTGCGCGGCCGCGTGCGGCGCTTGAGTGCCGGACACGCCGGAGGCGAGCGCCGGCGCCGCACCGACGGAGAGCAACGCCGCCAGAAGCAGCGCGACAAGCGTCAATGGGACGCGTCGGCGATGCGCGACCGAGGGCCGTGCCGGCGCGTTTTCTATGTGGAACACGTCGTCTGCATCGGCGCGCCCGACAGCGGCCGTAAGCGCAGCTATGCCCGGCTAGACAATCGTTCGCTCAGCGGGCGCGCACCGAACCGGCCCACCCGAGCGGGCCGGTCAGATCGGGTACTCGCGCTGCTCGTCCTGGACCGTGATCCAGCGCAGCTCGGTGAACTCCTCAGCCGCCCACTGCCCGCCGAAGCGACCCCAGCCGCTGGCCTTGACGCCGCCGAAAGGTACCTGTGGCTCGTCGTGCACGGTCGCGTCGTTGATGTGGCAGATGCCACTCTGGATGCGCCGGGCGAGCTGCTCGGCTCGGGCGACATCGCGCGAGAAGATCGAGGCGGAGAGCCCGTACTCGGTGTCGTTGGCGACATCGATCGCCTCCTCGGCGCCGTCCACCTCGATGATCGAGACCGAGGGCCCGAACGACTCCTCGCGGTAGATGCGCATCTCCGGGGTGACGCCGCGCAGCACTGTCGGCTGGTAAACGAGACCGTCGGCCTCACCACCGGTGAGGATCTGCGCGCCCCGCTCGACGGCGTCCTCGACCAGCTCGGTGACCCGGTCGAGGGCGCCCGCGTTGATCAACGGGCCAATCTGGGTGGAGGGGTCGCGCGGATCGCCGACCTTCAGCGACGAGGCGCGGGCGGCAAGCTTCTGTGCGAACTCGTCGGCGACGCTGCGGTCGACCACGATCCGCTCAGTCGACATGCAGATCTGGCCCTGGTGCATGAACGCACCGAAGTTCGCGGCCGCCGCCGCGGCGTCGAGGTCGGCGTCCTCGAGCACCACGAACGGGGCTTTGCCGCCAAGCTCGAGCACGACGCGCTTGAGGTGGCGACCGGCCTTCTCGGCGATGATCCGCCCGACGTTGCTCGAGCCGGTGAAGTTGATCCGGCGTACCTCGGGGTGTGCGATCAGCTCATCGACGACGTCGGCGGCGTCCGCGGGGGCGTTGGTGATCAGGTTGACGGCGCCGAACGGGATCCCGGCCTGCTCGAGACACTCGATGATCAGGCCATGCGTGCGCGGCGAGGCCTCAGAGGCCTTCATCACGACCGTGTTGCCGTAGGCGAGCGGCGCCGCGATCGCGCGGGTGCCGAGGATGATCGGGGCGTTCCACGGCGCGATCCCGACGATTACGCCGGCGGGCTGGCGCACGGCGCGCATGCGCTTGCCGGAGATGTGCGAGTGGATCTCCTCGTCAGCGACGGCTGCGGCGTGGACGCCGGCTTCGCGCAGCATCCCGGTCGCGAGCATGACGTTGAACATGCCCCAGCCGAAGGTGCCGCCGGTCTCATCCGCCACTACCTGCGCGAACTCCGGCCCGCGATCCTCCATCAGCTGCGCGGCGCGCTCAAGCAGCTCGCGACGCCGGGCGATCGGCGTCTCCGACCATTCGAGGAAGGCGGCGGCGGCAGCCTCGACCGCGCGGCGCGCATCATCGCGCGTCGCCGCCGCCGCCACCGAAGCGACCTCCGAGGTGTACGGGTTGCGCACCTCGAACGTGCCACCGGAGCCGTCGATCCATTCGCCACCGATCAACAGACGCTGCTGTGCGACGCCGGAAACGCTCATGGTGCTCTCGCTTTCTGTTGGCCGGTTCAGACGGACGGGCGCGACGCCCAGCCGGCGTCACTGATGAGGCCACTGCCGGGAAGTTTCTCGAGACCGCCGGTCTCGAGAACTGTCTCGAGATTGCGGACGGTCAGGCCGGCGTGGCCGCGCGCTAGCCGCTCGGCCTCGTTGACATCGCCGCGTTCGATCGCGTTGAGGATCTCATGGTGCTGGGCGTTGCCGGCGGCAAGTGTTGGATCGAACTGGCTGGTATCGGCCTGCGCCGGCAGGAAGAAGCTGGGCTGCGCGAACGGCAGCGCCAGCACGCGCTCATAGGCGCCGCGCAGCACGTCGCTGTCGGCGAGCACGAACAGCTCGTTGTGGAAGGCATCGTTCAGCTCCAGGTAGAGCTCGAACTCGTCACCCGTCGGCGGGCCACCGCCGCCGACGATGCGGTCGAGCTTGGCGACACAGGCGACCAGGTCGCCGAGTGCCCGCGGGCCGTTGTTGCGCATTGCCGCCAGCCGCGCCGCCTGTCCCTCGAGCAGGCCGCGCAACTCGATCGCATCGAGCACCTGCCGGCCGCTGAAGGAGCGCACCACGAAGCCGCCGCCCGGGACCGGCTCGAGCAGGCCCTCGTGCTCGAGCTGCGCCAGCGCAAGCCGCAGCGGCGTGCGTGAGACCTCGAGCCGTGCCGCCAGCCGTACCTCCGACAGGCGATCCCCGGCGCGGAGCTCGCCGTCCATGATCAACTGCCGCAACCCGAGGATCGCGGCAAGGCCCTGGGATACCGCCGCTTCGGTCATCACGTCGCCACCTCAGGTCGTCGCTTTGGCCGCGGAGGCCGCGCGCCGCTGATTGATGACACGCGAGCCAACCACCGCGATCACCAGGAACACGCCGTAGAACAGCTGCTGCACATAGGTCTGGGCCCCGAGTAGATTCATGCCGTTGACCGCGACCGCCAGGAAGAAGACGGAGACGCCTGCGCCGACAGCATTGAAGCGGCCCGGCTGGATCGTTGTCATTCCGAGGAAGGCCGCGGCGTAGATCGAGAGCAGCGTCGGTCCCTGATTGGCGGGCGTGGCGGTTCCGAGCACACCGTCCTGGATCACGCCTCCGATCGCGGCGATGAAGCCGCCGACGACGAACGCCCAGAAGCGCGTCGAGCTGACCTTGAAGCCGCTCAGACGGGCGACCTCGCGCGACTGTCCGATGAACAGCGAGCGCTGCCCAAAGGGCGTGAAGGTGAGCACGTAGAACATGATCAGCATGATCACGATCCCGTACCAGAAGTCGAGCGGGATGCCGAGCAGGTGGGTCGTGAAGGTCCAATCCGCGAGGTGGGGCGAGATTCCCGGAACCGACTGCTGGTCGGGCAGCCAGAAGGCGATGCCGTCGTAGACGCTGCCCATTGCCAGCGTGATGATCAGCGGGTTGACGTCGAAGCGCACGATCAGGAAACCGGTGATCGCGCCGCACAGCACGCCGACGATCAGCGCGACGATGATCGCCGGCACGATCGCCCAGTGGTGGTTGACGTTGAGCCAGCCGACGAGGATCGCCGTCATCCCGAAGAGCTCGGCCACGGACAGGTCGAGGTCACCGTTTGTGAGTGGGATCAGCAGCGCCATCACCAGCACCATCGTCGGCGCATTGAGGCCGAAGATGCTGGTGAAGTTCGACCACTGGAAGAACGTGTCGGGGCGCATGATCCCGAACACTGCGATCACGACGACGAACGCGAATGGCAGCAGCGACGCCTCGGCGGTGCGGGCATTGAGGATCCGCCCAAGCCCGGACTTGCGGCCGGAGCCACCGCCGCGGCTCGACGGAGCGTTCTGCTCGGCCGGCGTGTCCACGTTTGTCGTCATGAAGCGGTGCTCACCTCTCTGGCAGCGCCACGCGCGGTGGCGGAGTAGACCTCACTGGTAATTCTGTCGCGGCTGTAGGGCGGCTGGATCGTGCCCTGGATCACACCGTGGGCGCACAACAGGATGCGGTGGGACACGGTCGCGAGCTCGTCAAAGTCGGTCGTGATCCAGAGAATCGCGACACCCTCGGCGGCGCGCGCGCGCATCAGCTCATAGATCTGGTGGCGGGTGGCGACATCGACGCCCTGCGTGGGCTCGTGCAGCAGCAGCACCCGGGGGCTCTGCTCGAGCCAACGTGCAAGTACGACCTTCTGCTGGTTGCCGCCGGAGAGCGCCGACATGTTCAGCGACGCGTCGCGCGGACGCACGTCGTAGGTCTCGGCGCGCTGGTCCGCGAGCCCGATCATCCGGTCGACGCGCAGAAAGCCGCTCTGCATGAAGCTCTTCAGCGATAGCGAAAGCATGTTGAGCGCCACCGGCAGATCGGCCACGGCGCCCTGCTGCTTGCGGTCTGCCGGCACCAGCGCCATGCCCAGACCGATCGCCTTGCTGGGCGCCAGGTCGGAGATCTGGCCGCTCCAGTCGGGCAGCGCGAGCTGGCCGCTGCCGCCGGCCACACCGCCGAACAGCACGTAGGGCAGGTCCTCGCTGCCGGCACCGAGCAGCCCGGCGATCCCGAGGATCTCGCCGGCGTGCAGCTCGAAACTGACACCGTGTACACGACCGCCACGCGCGTCGGTGACCGACAGCACCACCTCACCCGAGCTTCTCGACGGCGGCGGTCTCGGTGCCGTAGGTCGTGGCCTGCTCGATCGTCGAGCGGTCGAGTCGGTGACCGGACACGAGCTCGATCAGATCGGCGTCGCTGGCGGTCGTCATCGACACATCCCCGACCTTGGCACCGTCACGCAGCACCACCGCGCGGTGCGCGATCTCACGCACCGCGGTCATGTCATGGGAGACGAACAGCACGCCGAAGCCCTCCGCGACGACGCGGCGGACGAGGTCGAAGAGAAAGACCTTCTCGTGCTCGGGCAGGAACACGGTCGGCTCGTCGAGCACCAACACTCCGCCCGACTGCTCGTACTCGCGGCGGTACTCGCGCAGCTCCTCGGCGGCGCGCACAATCGCCAGCAGCGCCTGCGAGGTCGGCCGCAGCCGGCCGGTCTGGGCGCTGGGATCGAGCTCAACCCCGTAGCTCTCGAAGATCTCGCGAGCGCGCTGGCGCTCGGCACCCCATCTGATGCGCGCGAACGAGCCCACTCCCGCGGTCACGCGGCGGCCGACGAAGAGGTTCTCTACCACCTGCATGTCCGGGGCCAGTCCCAGGTCCTGGTAGACGAAGCTGAGACCAACGGTGCGCGCCTGGCCGAGCGGCACTGGCAACGGCACGTCGACGCCGTTCATCTGCAGCGACCCTCCCGGCTCCGGCACGTGATAGCCGGAGAGGATCTTCACGAGCGTCGACTTACCGGAGCCGTTCTCACCCAGCAGCGCGACGACCTCACCGGCGTTGAGCGAGAGGTCGACGCCCTTGAGCGCACGGGCGCCCCCGAAACTCTTGGCGAGATTGCTTGCCAGAAGCGCGGGGAGCGCCGGGGCGGGTGGGCCCGAATAAACGGGCGCCGCCTGATCTGCACCACTCATGCGTGTAGTTGTACCGATGGAGGCGACGCCCGCAACACCAACTGTTTACTTCTTGACTTCCCAGAGCTTCAGGAAGTCATTGACGAATGCACCGTTGCTGTAGGCCTGGTCGCTGTACGCCTGGCCGTTGCCACCAACCGAGAAGATCTTCGCGTTGCTCTTCGTGAAGAAGATGTTCGGCGCGATCTCCTTGGCGACCGGCGCGGCCGACTTGTGCGCCAGCAGGCGGATCGTCTGGTCGAGCTGGTTGTAGGCATCCCACTTCTCATCCGGACCGGAGTCGCCGACGAAGGTGCTGCTCGTCTGAACGTCCTTGATCTCGGCGAGACCGCCGCCCCAGGCGTACATCTTGAGACCCGGATGGGTGGCGGAAGCGGCCTGAACAGTGCTCTCGATCCCGTCTGTCATACCGTCGAACGTGACGATCACGGTGTTGATGCTCGGGTTTGCCTGAAGGTCGGAGGTGACCGCCGAGATCTCCTTCGGACCCGACCAGTCCTGCGTGCCGAAGTCCTCTTCCTTGACCATCGAGCAGCTGCTCGGGCAGTAGGTCTTGATCGCGGCCTGCAGCCCCCCATAGGCGCCAGAGTCCTGGGCGACCTGCGGGCTGTCGAGGAACAGAACCTTGGCGGGCTTGCCGTTCAGGTTCACGAGTGCATCGGCGAAGTCGGTCTCGACACCCTGAACCGTGTTGACGCCGCTCTCGGCATCCAGGCCCGTGGTCGGGAAGGCCGGGTTGGCGCCGGTCTGGTTGTAGTTACCGTCGACCACGGCGATGTGATCTGCCTTCAGCGTCGCCAGCTGGCTCGACAGAGCAGCGGCGGACGGGCCGCAAAGCATCACGACAGCGTTGGCCTTGTCGGTGACCGCGGTGTTCAGATTGCTGATCCAGCTCGGCGGACCGGCGGGGGTGGTAAGCGGGATCACCTTGGCGCCCAGGGCCTTGGCCTCGGCATCGAAGTAGCCCTGCTGGCCCTTCAGGTTGCACGCATCGATCTCTGAGCTGATCGGGAACGTGACGATCGTCTTGCCCCTGAGCGCCGCCTTGGCGTTGATAGCCGCGGCAGGGGCATACCACTTCGGCGCAGCCCCGGCAGCGGTGACCGCGGCCTTGGCCTTGGCGAGCTCGGCCTTGCTGACCGTGGCTGCAGCATGACCGGTGCTCTTCGCAGCCGCGCTGGACACGCCGATCGCACCACCTGCAACCGCAGCCACAGCCACGGCAGGTATTGCGGCTGCGCGCCCACGAGCGACTAGCCGCCGGTACTTCGAAGTCATAGAGGTACCTCTCTCCTCTGTTCTTTATACGACCGCACGGCCCCCGCCGTGCGGCCACCCGTCCTCAACCATTGAAGCCGACCAGAATTGGCCCTTGGTTAGGATCCAATTTCTTAGCCGGCTGCATGCAGAGCATACCTAATGGACGCACAGGCGTGGTGTTGTCCGC
This sequence comes from uncultured Actinomycetota bacterium, assembly GCA_963706725.1. Classification (GTDB taxonomy): domain Bacteria; phylum Actinomycetota; class Thermoleophilia; order Solirubrobacterales; family Solirubrobacteraceae; genus Palsa-465. The sequence continues at coordinate 84,123 of OY970167.1, forward strand.
CGGATTCTTACAACCTGGACTTGCAAAGTTCGGCGGCCGGCCGGGCCGCTCAGAGACCGAGCGAGCGGCCGATGATCTCCTTCATGATCTCGTTCGTGCCGGCGTAGATGCGCGATACACGGGAGTCGACGAAGGCGCGTGCGACCGGATACTCGAGCATGTAGCCGTAGCCGCCGTGCAGCTGCAGGCAGCGGTCGACAACCCGACCCTGCAGGTCGGTGCACCACCACTTGGCCATCGCCGCATCGACTGCGGAGAGCTCGCGCTCGCTGTGGGCGAGGATCGCGCGGTCCAGATAAACGGTCGCGATCTCGAGCTCGGTCGCCAGCTCGGCCAGCACGAAGCGGCTGTGCTGAAAGCTGCCGATCGGCTTGCCGAAGGCGTTGCGGGTCTTGCAGTACTCGAGTGTGTGCGCGAGCGCGGCGCGCGCCATCACGATCCCGGTGATCGCCACCGAGAGCCGCTCCTGCGGCAGGTTCGAGGTCAGGTAGCGGAAGCCCATGCCCTCCTCGCCGAGCAGGTTCTCCTCGGGCACGAACACGTCCTGGAAGAACATCTCGGCGGTGTCGGCGCTGTGCAGGCCAACCTTCTCCAGGTTGCGCCCGCGCTCGAAGCCCTCCATCCCGCGCTCGATGATCAACAGGCTGAGGCCGCCGTGGCGGTCGTCGGGATCGGTGCGCACGACTGCGATCACGAGATCGGAGTTGATGCCGTTGGTGATGAACGTCTTGGCGCCGTTGACGATCCAGCCACCCTCGGTCCTGACGGCTCGCGTCGAGATCCCGGCGAGATCCGAGCCGGCGCCCGGCTCGGTCATCGCCACCGAGGTCAAGTAGTCGCCGTCCACGATCCCCGGCAGCCAGCGCCGCCGCTGCTCCTCGTTGCAGTAGGTGGTGAAGTACGGCAGGCAGATGTCGTTGTGCAGCGTGATGCCGCCGACCGCGCCGGCCAGGTCCATGCCGAAGCCGACCTCGTGCAGCATCGCGTTGAAGCGGAAGTCCTCGACGCCCGCCCCCCCGTACTGCTCCTCGACCTCGAGCGCGAGGAAGCCACCGCGGCCGGCCTCGCTGAAGAACTCCCGCGCGACGATGCCGTCGCGCTCCCACTGCTCATAGTGTGGAGCGGCGTGCTTGCTCAGAAACGCACGAAATGACTCGCCAAAGTCCTTGTGCTCACTGCTGTAGAGCGTTCGATCCATGCGCGGAGTATGCCGCGCTCCAGGCGCTGAAGCGCTGGATCTCGACGACGATGAACGGACCCCGAGGCGGTCGCTCGCGGTATTGGACGTAGCGCTGCGCAAGCGCTACGTCCGCTCCCGCTGGAGCGGCCTCCGATACTCGCGCGAGACCATCGGCCCGCACCCACCAGAGCTGCTCCCAATCCTGCTCGTAGTGGTCGACCAGCACGCTCACCCGCGGGTTGGCCGCGATGTTGGTCAAGCGCCGCAGCGCACTGCTGCGCTTGGGCTTGTGGTCGACGGCCGTGACCAGCGTGCGCGCGTCCAGCAGGGCGAACGTGATCGGGACCAGATGGGGCTCACCGTCGGGCCCGACGGTGGCCAAGCGGGCCACCGTCGCGGAGGCAAACCGGCGGGGTGTAGCGTCTCCGTCCATGCGAGTACCTATCACCCTGTCGCTCCACATCCCGAACTTCAACTATCCGGGTGTCGAGCCTGACCAAGTCTTTGAGCGGGTCGCGGCGATCGCGACCACGGCCGAGGCGTCCGGCTTCAGCTCCGTGTCCGTGATGGACCATCTACATCAGATCGGGCCCGTCGGCCCGCCGACCAACTGGATGTTCGAGGGCTCGACGATGCTCGCGGCGATCGCCGCGCGTACGTCCAGGCTGACGATGGGCCTGATGGTCGGGAGCGTCACGTATCGCAACCCGGCGATTGCGGCCAAGACCACCACAACCCTGGATGTGATCTCCGGCGGGCGCGCGTGGCATGGGATCGGCGCCGGCTGGTTCGAGGCCGAGCACGTCGCCTACGGCTACCACTTCCCGTCGCTCAAGACGCGCTTTGAGATGCTCGAGGAGGAGCTGCAGATCGTGCGCGCGATGTTCACCTCGGCGCAGGCGAGCTTCAGCGGCGAGCACTTCCGGGTCGAGGGCGCCTACAACAACCCCAAGCCGCTGCGCGGCGACATCCCGGTCCTGATCGGCGGCAGCGGCGAGCGCAAGACGCTGCGGCTGGTCGCCAGGTACGCCGACGGCTGCAACCTGTTCGCGACCGATGGCGAGCGCGTGCGGCACCTGCTCGGCGTCTTGGAGGCGCATTGCGCCGACGTCGGGCGCGACTTCTCGGAGATCACCAAAACCGCGCTCGGGCGGGTGCTGATCGCACCGACGCACGAGGAGGCGGAGGCGAAGAAGGCAGGGCTGCTCGCGCGCGGCATTCCGCAGGAGAGCATCGACTCGATCAACGCTGGCGACCCCGACACCGTCGGCCAGCGCGTGCAGGAGCTCAAGGACGCGGGGCTTGAGGGTTACTGCTTCTCGATGCCCGACAGCCACGACCTGGAGTCGGTGGCGCTGGCCGGCCAGACGCTTTCGAAGATCTTCCCGGTGGGGGCCCCATGACGTCGCTGGAGGAACGGGTCGCGGCGATCGCCGAACTCGCCGTCGGCATCGGCGCCAACGTCCAGGCCGGCCAGATCGTGGCGATCAGCGCCGAGCCGGGGCAGGAGCCGATCAGCCGCGCCGTGGCCGAGGCCGCGTACGCGCGCGGCGCCAAGTTCGTCGACGTCAACTACTTCGACCCGCACATCAAGCACTCGCGACTGCAGCATGCCGCTCGGGAGACGCTCGACTTTGTGCCGCACTGGATCGGCGATCGCATCCTTGCGCTCGGTGAGGCCGGCGCCGCGCGGATCAGCTTTCAGGGGCCGATCGAGCCGCATCTGTTCGATGACATCGATCCGGTGCTGCTCGGTATCGATCTGCTGCCGCGCACCAGGGAATCGATGATCGTCGTCGGCAAGCAGCAGACCAACTGGTGCATCGTGCCCTTCCCCACCCAGGACTGGGCCGAGCTCGTGCACCCCGAGATGGAGCCGGCTGCCGCCTACGAGCAGCTGTGGACCGAGATCGAGCGGATCCTGCGACTCGACGAGCCCGACCCGGTCGCGGCCTGGGAGGCGCGCCTGGCGCAGCTCGGGACGATCTCAGACCGCCTCAACGAGCTGCGGCTCGATCACCTGAGGTACTCGGGGCCTGGCACCGACCTGACGATCGGCCTGTTCGCGGGCTCGCGTTGGATCAGCGGCGGGATGGCCAACATCCACGGGATCGAGTTCACCGCGAACATCCCGACCGAGGAGACGTTCACGGCACCGGACCCGGCGCGGGTCGACGGGGTCGTGACCGCCACCAAACCGCTGATGATCCCGGGCGCCGCCCCGATCGAGGGGCTGAAGGTGCGCTTCGAGGGCGGTCGCGCGGTGCAGATCGACGCCGACAGCGGCGCGGAGATCCTGCGCGGGATGACCGCCAAGGACGAGGGCGCCGCGCGCATCGGTGAGGTCGCATTGGTCGACCGTGAGAGCCGCATCGGTCAGAGCGGCTCGGTCTTCTACTCGATCCTGCTCGATGAGAACGCAGCCTCACACCTGGCGCTCGGCGCCGCCTATCCGTTCAGCGTCGAGGGCCCCGACCGCGAGCGCGCCAACAAGAGCACGATCCACATCGACTTCATGATCGGCTCCAGCGAGATCGACGTCACCGGCGTGAAGGGAGACGGCACCGAGGTCCCGCTCTTGCGCGAGGGCGCCTGGCAGATATAGACGCGGCCGGTAGCCGGGGACGGCCCAGCGGGACCGTCCCCGGAGCGCAAGCGCCCGAAGCGGGCCGCGAGCCGAACTTGTGACGTACACCGTTCGTCCTGCGCCGTGTACGTCACAAGTTCGTGCCCGCTACGCTAGCCGGGATTCCCGGAGAGGTGCCGGAGTGGTTGAACGGGCACGACTGGAAATCGTGTAACGGGGAAACTCGTTCGGGGGTTCGAATCCCCCTCTCTCCGTTTTTGGGCGCTCAGGCGCCGCGGCGACGGCGTTCGGGCGACGCGCCCGCTCAATCGTTGATGTCCAGCACCGGCGTGATGTCCGGGAGCTGGTGCCCATCTGCGACGTGTTCGTTGGGAACGACAGCGGTGCCGACCGCGAAGAACTCGATCACGTGGCTGCCCCAGCCATGACTGTTCTCGTGCAGCTTGACCTCGACGATTCCGAGCACGCCGTCGCCGATCGCCTCCGCCTCCTTCTGCATGCGTTCCATCGCGAGCTCGCGCGCGTCGTAAAGGGCCTGTGTGTACTGCTCGAGCTCGACGTTGCGGCCGGTCTGTTTGAGCGACTGCATCATCCCGCGGTGTGCGACGTGGTAGACGCAGCTGCCCATCACCATGCCGACCGGCCGCTTGCCCGTCTGCATCAGCGTCCAGAAGGCCTGGCCGGACAGGTCGCTGGTGAACGGGCGTCCGTTGGGCGCCCGGTGCAGGTGCCCCTCCTTGTGCCGGATCGCGGTTCCGATGGCGATGAACTCGGCCATGTCCGCGCCCCACTCGTACCGCCCGATGTCGAGCCGCACGCCGACGACGCCGTCCGCGCCAAGCTGGTCCGCCTCCTCCTCCATGCGCGTCATCGCCAGCTCACGCGCGTTGTACATCGCCTGGCTGAGCACGTCGAGCTCCTGGTTCTGGCGCAGGTTCGCGAACTGATAACCGACGTGGTAGATGCTCGAGCCGACCACCAGCCCGACGGGCTCGAAGCCGGCCTTCTCCACGCACAGGTACTCGTTCACCGAGAGGTCTGAGGTGAACAGCCCGCGGGCATTCATCCGCAGGCGCTCGCTCGCGTGTGCGGCGAGCCCCTCGGTGCTGGTCGGATCGTAGTCGGGCATCGGCAGCGCTCCTTTACTGACTATCTAGGCACCAAGGTTGAGGGACAGCATCGGCATCGGCAGCGGGCTCGGGTGTGGATCCCGAGCTCCCAGGGCAATCGCCGTCCCCAGGACGTTCATCGTCACGTGGAAGTAGTGGTAGCGGTAGCCGGCCTGCTCGTACTCGTAATGTTCGATCGTGTGCCGCAGCGTCGAGATCACGATGTTGTTGGCTTCGACCGCGTTGGCCTGGCGGCGAACCTCGAACATCACGCGGTTGCGGGCGTCATAGACCCCCTGCGCGATCTCAGTAATCTCGGTGTTCATGCGGGCGCCCCCGCCGCCCAGCAGCCCCCCCGAGTTCATCACCCAGCTCGAGTTCATACCGAGCTGCACGGAGAGCACGGTCGTGTGCCCGACGACACCGCGGATCTCGGCCCCGATCCGCCGTAGCTTGTCGACCTCCTGACCCGAGAGCGTGCACATCGCAAGCTGCCTAGCGGACCCGGGCGGCGCCACCGTGTCCCGGACGGCAGTGCCGAACACGACCAGCTCGACAGTGCCGGAATCACCGACGGAGCCGGAGTTCATCTCGATCCCGATCACGCCGTCGGCGCCGGCGTGCTCCGCCTCCTGCTGGAGGCGCCCAAAGGCGCGGTCACGGGCCAGGTTCCAAGGCTCGGCCAGTGCTGCGATCTCACCGGTCCTGTAGTAGAGGCCCTGGTTGCCGAGCCAGCCGTGCTGGATGACGGACGAGCCCATCACCTGGGCCAGCGGCTGTAAGCCCGACGCCTGCGCCAGCGCATACTCCTTGGCCGTCAGATCACTGGTGAAGAACGGGGTGCCGGCGGCGGCGACGCGCTTGAGCCGCTGCTCGGCCCCGAGCGGGATCCCGCCGCGGCGGATCCGCTCAAGGTCGACCTCGGCCGCACGCTGCTCCTCGTCGGTCGGTGGCGTCGGTTTATTCCTGCCGAACGGTGGCACAGAGAGATCCTTTCATAGTCTTAGCGCCGATCCCGCCGGTGGGCCTACATTCTTCAGTTGCGCTGTTCCCGCCCTGTAACCCGCTGGCCGATATCCGTTCGTGATCCGATGCAGAAAACGCTGAGGCAAGCGATCCCTGGCCGTGTCCTCGCCGCATTCGCGGTGATGGCAGTGCTCGCGATCGGAGGTGGGATCGCGGTCGCGATCCTGTCGCCGGGAAAGCCGCTGCCCCCATTGACGTCGGCCCAGCGCCACTATCTCACGCTGGCCGACCAGGGCCTTGCGAAGACCTCTAACTGGTGGAACAGGAAACTCAGCTGGTACGACGCTGTGCTCGACGACCACAGCGCTCGCCCGTTGGCGAAGCTGTGGGACACCAATGGGCTCTTCGAGACGCTCGATGAGGTCGCGCTCGCGCATCCGACGACGCACAACCTGGCGGCCCTCACAGCGTTCGCGAACGGCTCCGAGCGCTACTGGAACCCCAACCTCAAGCCGGTCGGCGGCTACTCGCCCTACATCGGTGACAGCAAAGCCACGCAGCAGACCTGGTATGACGACAACGGTTGGATCGGCCTGGCGTTTCTCGACGCCTACCGCGCGACCAAGAACCGCCGCTACCTTTACGACGCCGAGCGTGCCTTCAAGTTCATCGCCGCCGGCGGCTGGGACACCGGTCCGGGCGGGATGTGGTGGAGCACGGCGCATCCGTGGCGCTCGGGTGAGGCGCTGGCCTGCGCATCCGACCTCGCGGCGAGTCTCTACCAGGAGACCGGCAAGTCCGTCTACCTGAACGCGGCGAAGCAGTACATCGGCTGGGCTGACAAGCATCTGCTGCAGGTTCACGGGGTGTATCTGCAGACCGCCGATCACCCCTACCCGCATCTGATCGAACCGAAGAACTTCGACTCCCGCTCAGGGTCGGCATCGCCCACGAGCGCAACGATGTCGCCGGTGAGGTTGCCCAAGGGGCTGAAGCTCCCCAAGGGTGGGTCAGTGATCGCCGGCAGCTCGGTGAACACAACGGCCTGCCCGCAGCGGCCTCACCACTGCAAGCCCGGCACGGTCGCAATGCGCGGCGGCGCCGGTCCACACGGGCCGTTCAGGGCCGCCAACGCCCAGCCGACGATGGTGGCGATGCCCCACGACGGTGAGGGCGCCATGCTGGCTGCGATCACCGCCCTCTGCGAGAAGACCGGCAAGCAGTCGTGGTGCCGGGCGGCCGAGAAGCTGGCGGGCGCCGAGATCGTCTGGCTCGCGCCGTTCGCCGATGGCCCCCAGTACGACTCGATCCTGGTGCGCGGTCTGCTGACGCTCTACGCCCACGACCACAACGCACGCTGGTACCGCTTCGCGGTGGCGATCGCCAAGTTGATCACCACCCACGCCCGGACCGGCGCCGGCCTCTACCTGCGCGGTTGGGACGGCCGGGCGGTCCCGAGCGCCGAGCCCCGATCGTTGCGCACCGACGCCGGCAGCATCGGCGTCTTCGCCGACCTGGCCACGGTCAAGCCGCCGTCGTGAGCGCCGGCTGCGCTTCAGCCGGCGCTCGCCCCGCCGAGCGGGTAGGCGATGTCGCAGATCGGATCCTCCTCGCCAATCGACTCCGGCGCGGCCGGGTAGACCTTACGGCATGAGAGTTGCGAGCCCGGCCGTCCGGTCACCTCGGGGCTGCAGGCAACTGCGTCATAAGCAGCCAGGATCGCCGGGTGGTCCGATTGGCGCTTGGTGATCGTGGTGTAGGCCTCAGCGTGTGCAGGCTCGACGCGGATCCCGATCAGCTGCGTCGGCTGAACCTCCTCGGGGACACCCAGGACCGCCTCGAGCGGGCCGTCCGCCCGGTCGTTGACGGGGCCGTGAAAGATCAGGCTGAATGGACCGGTGGCGTCGAGGTCACCGAGCTGGACGCGGAACGCGGCCTTGGCCTCCCGCACGAAGGCCTCCGTCTGGTGCCCGTGCAGACGTCGCTGGACCGACATCAACCGGCGCGCCGGCACCTCCCTGGCCTGGACCTGGAACATCGGGTCTGACTCCCTTCTGAGGACCGATTGGACGTGGCGGATGACCACCCGCCGTGCGCGATGAGCGCGGTCCAGCTCAGCGAGGATCAGCTCGAGCCGCGCGCAGGTGCGCTCATCCCCGCCAGCAGCCTGCTCCCTGCATACCGATCGAGAGCAGCTGCCGTTCGCCATCCCTCATCTCGTCATGTTCGCCCATGCCCCAGCGGCAGAGTCAAGCCGATCGGCCGAGGTGGCGGGCCCGGAATTGCCCGCTCTTTGCGAGCGAGCGCGGTCGCGACCCGGCCTTTCGTCCGGCCCGTCCGCTTGCATGGACAGCGTGCACGAAACGACGCCCCAGGTCTTCCTCGTCGCCCGTCCAGCGGTGGTGGTCGACGGCATGCGTGCCTACCTCGACTCGGTCGGCGGCACGTCCTGGCTGGAGCTTCGCGAGGACAAGCGTGAGCAGCCGAAGGACGGCGAGCTGCTCGCCGAGTTCGGCGGGCGCATGTGCTATCGCAGCTGGGAGCCGGGCCTCAACCCGAACGTGACGCGGATCCGCACCGACCAGCAGGAGTACTTTGCCAACGTGCTCCGCAGCGCCCACGGCAGCGTGCTCGAGCACGCCAACTACAGCTTCGCCATCCGCAACTGCTCGCGTGTCTTCACACACGAGCTCGTCAGGCATCGGGCCGGCTCCGCCTTCAGCCAGGAGAGCCTGCGCTACGTGCGCCTGACCGACATCGGCTTCCGTGTGCCGCCGGCGCTCGAGCCGCTGCGCGATCAGGTGATCAGCATCGTCGAGCAGCTCGAGGAGTTTCAGCTGAGCGCTGCCGAGCAGCTCGATGTGGACGGCGGTGAGATGCCGTTCCACGTCAAGAAGGAGATCACCTCCGCGCTGCGGCGGCTGGCGCCGATCGGCCTCAGCACCGACATTCTCTGGACCGCAAACGTGCGCACGCTGCGCCATGTGATCGAGATGCGCACCGCCCCGGGCGCCGAGGAGGAGCTGCGAATCGTCTTCGACCTGGTCGCCGAGACGATGAAGTCCGAGGCACCGAGCCTCTTCCAGGACTTCAACCGGACCGAGGACGGATCCTGGGTTCCGGAGTGGCGCAAGGTCTGAGCCGGAGCCGCTCGGACAATACTCAGGACTCCGGTCAAGCGGTCGATAACACTGAGTAGATGACCTCGCACCGCGACACGCTGGTCGCCATCTCCCGCCTCAAGAGCGGCGAGACGGCGCTGACCTCCGAGCAGTACGTCGAGCTGTTGGAGGCGGTGGAGCAGGCGGTGCAGGCGTTGCTGCTGGCGCCCAGCGGCATCGATCCGGTTGCCACCGGCGTCTGGTACCACCACGAGCGCGCCCCAGCTCTGTCCCGGCTCGCCGATGCCCTCGCTCCCGACGAGCATCGCGCGGCATCGCAGCCGCGTGAGGACCAGCAGCTCAGCGACCGTGAGGTCCTGCTCGAGCTGCACGAAGCGCTGCTCAAGCGCTCGCGCTGACGCGCGGGCGCTCGCAGGCAGGCGCTGGCAGCCTAGAAGAGGCCGGTCAGTGCCGCGCCGGCGTGCGCGGCGAAGTGGAAGAGTGGCCCGGGGATGATGCCGAAGAAGATCGTCGCCGCGGCGCAGATTGCGGCAACCGCCACGATCTCAGGGTAGGGCAGTTTGTCCGCCTCCTGCGAGCCTCCCGCGATCGGGGTGATGGCAGCGGGCGCCGGTGCCATCAATGCGCGCGAGCCCTCCGGTGACATCCAGATCGCCGCCACGACCCGCAGGTAGTACCCGAGCGAGATCATCGCGCCGACGACCAGCACGATCGCCAGCCAGCCGTAGCCGCCGTTGACGAGCGCATCGATCAGCCGGAACTTGCCGATGAAGCCGACGGTTCCGGGGACTCCGGCCAACGCCAGCATCGCGATCGTCATCGACCAGGCGAGCACCGGTGCGCGCTTGCCCAGTCCCGCCAGGCCGCCGATCTGGTCGTCGCCCCCAGCCGCCTCCTGATGCCCGATCACCGCGAACGCCGCAATGTTCATGAACACGTAGGCGATGATGTAGAGCACCGTCGAGGAGACACCGAGACGCGTGCCGACGACCACACCGGAGAGCATGTAACCGGCCTGGGCGACGCCCGAGTAGCCGAGCAGCCGCTTGAGCGAGGTCTGCCCCAGCGCACCGACGTTGCCGATCAGCATCGTCGCCGTCGCCAGGGCCGCCAGCGCCGGAGCCCATTTGGTCTGATCGGCGATCAGGGCCACGTCGAAGAAGCGCAGGAACACCGCCAGCGCCGCCGCCTTGGTGGCGGTCGCCATGAAGGCGGTAATCGCGGTGGGAGCGCCCTCGTAGACATCGGGCGTCCACTGATGGAAGGGAGCGACGGAGGCCTTGAAGGCGAAGCCGACGACCGCCAGGGCGATGCCGCTCAACAGCAGCGGGTCGCCGAGCAGGTTGCCGTTCGGGCCGCCCCCAGCCAACACCTGGGCGATCTGGTTGAAGCCCGTCTGACCGGTGGCCCCATAGATCATCGCCAGGCCGTAGACGAGCGTGGCCGATCCGACCGAGCCGATGATCAGGTATTTGAGGCCCGATTCGAGCGAGCCCTCGCGGCGGTACTCGGCGGCGCAGAGAATGTAGAGCGGAATCGAAAGCAGCTCCAGACCCAGGAACAGCGTGATGATGTCCTGCGCCGAGATCAGCACCGCCATGCCCAAGACACTGAACAGCAGCAGCCCGTGGAACTCGCCCTGACCAGCCTCGCGCGGGGCGTCGGCGCGCAGCGAGAGCAGCACGGCCGCCACGGCCGAAGCGGCACACACGAGGTCGACGATCAGGGCGAGGTCGTCCATGCGCAGCGCGCCCGCGATGATCGTCGCGCTATGGGGGAAGCGCCAGATCTCGGTGCCGATCGCGCCCGCGAGCGTGATCAGCGAGAGCACCGGGACGAGGCGCGTGCGCACCTCCTCCTTGCCGATCAGGCCGACCAGCAGCACGACCAGCGCGCCGACGGCCAGCACGACGAGCGGCGAGAGCTCCGCCCAGGCGATGTGCGGACCTTTGATGTGGACGCTGGCGAGGATCAGTGAGCTCGATGAGTGAACCGTCTGCCGCTGGGTCGAAGTCTTACCGTAGGTGTAGATACGCCGTGGCCTGGCCGGCGAGTACTCGATCGAGCTGAGCGGTGCATACGACCACCAGCCGCTGCGCCCGGCGGCGTCGGCCACGAGGTATTGCGAGAGGTCGACGTGGCCACCGGCCACCGCGGCAGGGAACATCGCGACCTTGATCGAGTTTTCGGACTTGCTCAGCCCGAATTGCGGGTAGAACGCGAGCGCCAGGATGATCAGGCAGAGCGGTACGATCGCGATCGCTTCGCTGCGCTCGATCTCGATCGAGTGCACACGGCCCCCGACGCGGTTGTGCATCGCGCGGATGAACAGGCGCAGCGCGTAGAAGGAGGCACCGATGACCGCCACCGAGGCGATCAGCGCGATCGCCATATGCGAGTCGAAGGTGCCGAGCAGGATCATGAACTCGCCGATGAAGTTCGAAGAGCCGGGCATCGCCAGGTTTGCGAGCGTGACGATCAGGAACAGGGTTGCCAGCAACGGCGCCTTGAAGGCGATCCCGCCCATGTCGTCGAGGCTCTCGCTGCCGCCCGCCCGCGCCGCGGCGGCAGCCACCACGAAGAACGCCGCGGCGGTGACGATCCCGTGGTTGAGCATCTGCAGCAGCGCACCCTGGCCGCCCTGGGGAGTGAGCGAAAAGATCCCGAGCAGGATGAATCCCATCTGCGCGACGCTGGAGTAGGCGACCACCAGGCGTGCGTCGCGCGTGGTGAACGCCATCGCCGTGCCCCACATGATCGAGACCAGAGCGATGATCAACATCAGCACCTGGTAGTGGTGGGCGGCGTGCGGGAACAGCGGCAGCACGATCTGCAGGAAGCCGTAGCTCGCGACCTTGGCGACGACACCGGAGAAGACCGCAACGGCCGGGATCGGCATCGACTTGTAGGCGTCGGCCAGCCATCCGTGGAACGGCGCGATCGGCATCTTCACCAGGAAGGCGACCGCGAAGGCGAGGAAGATCCAGTCTTCGTCGGTGCGCGACAGCGGCAGGTGCTGCAGCGCGCTGAAGGTGAAGTTGAGCCCGGTGTTGTGGTCGCCTGCGGCGATCACGCCGGTCGCCACGGCGGCGGCCAGCATCAGGAACGAGCCGACCATCGTGTAGATGACCATCTTGATCGTGGCGCGCACGCGGTCACCGGTGCCCCACGACCCGACCAGGAAGTAGAACGGGATCAGCATCAGATCGAAGAAGGCCACGAACAGCATCAGATCCTGGGCGAGGAAGGCCCCGAGCACGGCGCTCTCGGCCAGCCCGAACCAGAAGTAGTAGGTGTGCGGCCGGTCCACCTCACGCATCGCCGACCACGCAAGCGAGACCGTGAAGAGCACTGTCGTCAGCAGCATCAGCGCGACATTGAGGCCGTTGATCCCGAGCTTGTAGTGGATCCCGAGGGCGCTGATCCAGACCTTGTCGGTCACGAACTGCAGCCCGGGGTTGCTCGGGTTGAAGTTGGCGACGAAGGTGATCGCGACGGCAACCGGCAGCAGGCTCGCGACGGCGGCGGTCTTGCCCACGAGCCGCGCCGGCAGGGCGTTGACGACCAGCGCCAGCGCCAGCGGCAACCAGATCAGGATCGACAGCGTGAAGGGAGCGCTGGAGGGGTGGAGTGGTTGCAAAAGGTTCACGGAGCCGGTCAGATCAGGTCGATGAGATCAGGAAGTAGAGGACGACGGCCGAGAGGCCGAGCACCATTGCGGCGGCGTAGTAGCGCAGCATGCCGGTCTGGGCGCGGCGCACCGCCGCGGAGCCGGAGCGCACAGCGCCGGTAACGCCGCCGGTGACACCACCGGAGATGACGATGCGCTCGAGCACCGTCTGGGTGAAGCGGCCGATCGCGAGCGCGGGACGCACGACCAGCAGGTCGATCGCCTCATCGAAATACCACTTGTTCACGAGGAACCTGTGCAGCCACGGCAGCGCGGCCTGGAACTTGGCTGCGGTACCGGGCTTGCGCACGTAGATCGTGTACGCCAGCGTGATCCCGACCAGGCCGATGATCGCGCCGATGACAAGCCCGATCCAGGCGGTGCTGGTCGACGGCTCATGCGCGGCCGAGGCCAGCGGAGCGTCGGTCAGCGAGGTGCTGAGGAAGTTCGTGATCACGTGGTCGACGCCCGGCAACTGCAGGAAACCGCCGACGACCGCGCCCACCGCCAGCAGGCTCATCGCGATCTTCATCGCCGGCTCGCGCTCGGCGATCGCGTGCTCGGGGCCGGGGAAGCCGACGTCGGTGTCCTCCACCTCGCCGTTGGCCGGATTGGTCGGAACCTCGGCGTGGGCGATGTGGCCGTGCTCGAGCTCGACCGCCTCCGGTGAGGGCTCGCCGAAGAAGGCGCGGAAGATCATGCGGAAGGTGTAAAGACCGGTCAGCAACGCGCCGACATAACCGAGGATCCCGAGCACCTCGTAGATGCCGCCGCGGTTGTTGACGTAGGCGATGATGTCGTCCTTCGAGAGCCAGCCCGAGAAGGGCGGGATGCCCGAGAGCGCCAGGCCGCCGACGATGAAGCAGGCGAAGGTGAACGGCATCGCCTTGCGGAAGCCGCTCATCTTGTCGAGCGACTGGCTACCCGCCATCGCGCCGATGATCGAGCCGGCCGCCATGAACAACAGCGCCTTGAAGAAGGCGTGCGTCATCAGATGGAAGAGCGCGCCGGTGTAGGCGCCGGCCGAGGCGCCCATGATCATGTAGCCGATCTGGGACATCGTCGAGTAGGCGATGACGCGTTTGATGTCGGTCACGACGAGCGCGATCGTGCCGGCGATCAGCAGCGTTGCGCAGCCGATGATCGCGCCGACCTCGCCGGCGGTCGGGGCGATCTGGAAGAGTGGGTGCAGGCGCACGATCAGGTACACGCCGGCGGTCACCATGGTCGCGGCGTGGATCAGTGAGGAGACCGGCGTCGGGCCCTCCATCGCGTCCGGGAGCCACGTGTGCAGCGGAATCTGAGCAGACTTGGCGAAGGCGCCCACCAGGAACAGCAGGCATCCGGCGACAAGGTCAGTGGAGTCGGTGTGGAAGACATGCGGCGCCGCGGCGAAGCTGCCCAGGAACGAGACCGTGTGTGTGTGGCGGAAGATGAAGAAGGTGCCGAGCACGAGCCCGACGTCACCGAGCACGTTGATCACGAAGGCCTTGATCCCGGCGCTGGTGGCGGTGGTGCGCCGGTACCAGAAGGAGATCAGCAGGTAGGAGGCGGCACCGACGAAGGCCCAGCCGATGATCAGCATCACGAAGTTGCCGCCGAGCACCAGGATCAGCATCGAGAGCACGAAGTAGTTGAGGTACGCGAAGTACCGCGAGTAGCCCTTGTCCGAGCGCATGTAGGCGGTCGAGTACAGATGGATCAGCGTCGAGACGCCCGTCACAACCAGCATCATGAAGACGGAGATCGGGTCCACCAGGATCTGCAGGCCGGCATCGACGCCGCTCGAGACGTCGTAGTTCCAGAGGGTCGAGACGACCTCGCGGTGGCTGCCGGAGCGCCCCAGCAGCGAGATCAGCGCGCCCACGGCGCACACGAAGGCCAGTCCGATCGCAGCAGTTCCAATTACGCCGGCCGCCCTGCTGTAGGTCCGGAAGCCAAGGCCGATCGTGATCGTGCCCAGCAGCGGAAACAGCAGGACGAGCCAGCCCCAGGTGGTCGGGCTCATCCGTTCAACTCATGCAGTTCGTCGACATCAACAGGCAGGTTGCGGCGGCTGATGGCAACCAACAGGCCAAGGCCGACCGTCACCTCACACGCCGCCACGACCATCACGATCAGCGCGAAGATCTGGCCGGCCTCGCCGCCGTGCATCCGCGCGAAGGTGACCAGCGCGAGGTTGGCGGCGTTGAGCATCAGCTCCAGGCAGAGCAGGATCACCAGCGGGTTGCGCCGCACCATGACTCCACCTGCGCCGATGCAGAAGATCAGGACGGAGACCGCGAGATACCAGCCGAGGGCCATTACGCATCTCCCTCCACCGGCGCATGACCGGGCCGGTGTCCGGCCACCGTCGCCGGCGCGTCCGGCTCGCCGGGCAGCTCGAAGGCGCCACCGTGAGCCTGCTCGAGCTGCTCCAGCACGCGGCGGACACCCACGCCCTCCGCGATCGTGCCGGTATAGGCGGGACGCGGCGTGGCACGGACCGCTTTGAAATCGGCGTCATCCTCGTCGAGCCCGCGACGGCGGCGCGCCAGCACGATCGCGCCGATGGCGGCGACCAGTAGCAGTAGCGAAGCGACCTCGAAGGCGAACAGGTAGTCGGTCAGGAAGAGCCTGCCGATGTGCTCGGGATCACCGAAGCCGAGCTTGTACGGCGCGCCGTGGCCGTTGATGCCGGAGAGCGCCGTGCCGAGCATCGCGATGAACAGCTCGATCGCGAGCGCGAGCGCGAACAATGGACCGAGGATCCGTAGCGAGCTGCCGGCGGCGACCTCATCGCCGCCGCCGACGTAGGCGACCACGAACACGTACAGCACCATCACCGCGCCGGCGTACACGACCACCTGCGCGGCGGCCACGAACTCGGCGCGCAGCAGCAGGAACAGCGCCGCCAGCGCCACCAGGTGGCAGACCAGCGATAGCACCGCGTACAGCGGGTTGCGCAGCGCGACGACGCCGATCGCACCGATGATCGCGATGATCGCGGCGATGAAGAAGAGAACGGCGGACACGGTTTGTCCTACTCCCCTTCCGTCCTCAGCGGCGTGCGCTCGAGCGGCTCCGCCAGCAGCATCTCCTTGGTGAAGATCAGGTCGGAGCGTGTGTAGTCGGACAGCTCGTAGTCGTGGCCCATGGTGATCGCGTCGAACGGGCAGGCGATCTCGCAGTAGCCGCAGAAGATGCAGCGGCTGAGGTTGATCTCATAGACGGCTGCGTAGCGCTCGCCGGCGGAGACGCGGTTCTCAGGCGAGTTCTCGGCCGCGACCACGCGGATGCAGTCGGCCGGGCAGGCGGCGGCGCAGAGTGAGCAGCCGACGCACTTCTCAAGCCCCGGGTGGGCGGGGTCGGATGATTCGAAGCGGTGCAGCTTGTGGCGCCCGCGGAAACGGGGGTAGACCGGGGTCTTCTCCTCCGGGTACTGGATCGTCAGCGGGCCCTCGACGACGCGCGCGAGCGTCGTCTTCATGCCACGCAGCGTCTCACCGAAGATGCGGTAGGTGCTGGCCGCTGCGCTGCGCGGCGGGTGGCGGACTACTTCGATTACGTCTGATCCGGGGTCGTAAGGCATAAGCGTGTCCTCTATGCCACCACGATGACCGCGGTGACGAGCAGGTTGAGCGTGGCCAGCGGGAGCAGGATCTTCCAGCCGAACGACATCAGCTGGTCGTAGCGCAGGCGCGGCAGCGTCGCACGGATCCAGATGAACAGGGTCATGAAGATCATCATCTTCGCCAGCACGACGAATGGGTCGACCCAGCCGGGCGGGTGGATCCCGAACGGCAGCAGCCAGCCGCCGAGGAACAGTGTCGCGGCCATCGCCGAGACGACGATCATGTTCACGTACTCCGCGAATAGGTACGCGACGAAGCCGGTGCCGCCGTACTCGGTGAAGTAGCCGCCGACGAGCTCGGCGTCGGCCTCGACGAGGTCAAACGGGGCGCGGTTGGTCTCCGCGAACGACGCCACCATGAAGATCAGGAAGCCGCACAGCTGCGGGATGAAGTACCACATGCCGCGCTGCGCGTTGACGATCCCGGTCAGCGACAAGGTCTGTGAGGTGATCAGCACACCGACCAGCGCAAGACCCTGCGAAACCTCATAGGAGATCAGCTGCGCGGCGGCGCGCATCGAGCCCAGAAACGAGTACTTCGAGCCCGAGGCCCAGCCGCCGAGCAGGATCCCGTAGAACGAGATGCCGCCGAGCGCGAACACGTACAGCGGACCGACGGAGACGTCGATGCCGTAGAGGCCGACGCGCGTCCCGAAGATGCTCTGGACACCGCCCCAGGGGATCAGCGCCAGGCCGCCGACCGCGGTCATGATCGACACGGCCGGGGCCAGGAAGAACAGGAAGCCGACCGAGGTCGTCGGGCGGAACGACTCCTTGCGCGCGAACTTGACGATCTCCGCCATCGGCTGCAGCAGCCCGTAGGGGCCAACACGGTTGGGACCGTAGCGGTGCTGGAAGCGACCGAGCAGCTTGCGCTCGTAGACCGTCAGCATCGGCAGCACGCCGAAGATCACCGCGAAGATCAGGATCGCCTTGACGATCTGGATCCACCACGGCTCGAAGTAGTTGACGTCGGCGAAAACGTTCACGACTTCACGACCTCCGCCAGGGGTTCAGTCAGCGCGTTGGCGGAGTCCCTGGCGATCCCGGCGGCCAGGAAGGCGGTGCCGACGGGGACGCCCGTGCGGATCGCGGCGCGCCCGCTGAGGCGGGTGCCGTTCTGCGCGACCGCAACCGCGGCGCCCTGCTCGATCCCGAGCCGCAGCGCGTCCTGCGGCGAGAGCTCGACCAGCTGCTCAGCGACGGTGAAGTGCAGTGCGGGCGAGATCTCAACCTCGGGCGAGGCCCAGATCGAACGGTAGGTACCGACCCGCAGCTGGCCGTTTGGCTCCGCAGCTGGCCGACTGGCCGATGTGGCCGCTCTCGGGGCTGACGGCCCGCTGGCCGCCTGCCCCGGTGAAGCGCCCGCCTTGCCGACCGGCATCGCCGAGGCGGCGTCGGTCTCGGGCCAGCGCACCCCTCGCCCGCCAATCTGCTCGAGCGTCAGCCCGGCGTAGAACGGGACCGCGGCGACAAGCTGCCTGAAGGCCATGCCGGCGGTCAGCACGCCGGTCTCGACGCTCGTGGCCTTGGCGATGTCGGCGAGCACCTGCCAGCCGGCGCGCACCTGGCCGGGGCGCTTGATCGCCGAGCGCAGGCGCTGCAGGCGGCCGTCCGGGTGCACGATCGTGCCCTCCTTCTCGGCGCTCGACTCGGCGGGAAAGACCACGTCGGCGTGCGCGGCGATGCCTTCGGTCAGCACCGACGCGTGGGCGACGACGACGGTCGCGGCGGCGAGCGCCCGCTCCCAGGCCGCACGGCCGGGCAGATCACGGACGGGATCGACCTGGAAGAGGTAGAGAGCGGTGACATCACCGGCGGCTGCAGCCGCAGCGATCTCGGCGGCGTTGCGGCCGGGCTCGACCTCGGAGTAGCCGGGCCCGGCGTTGGGCAGCGCGCCCGCTTCGCGGAGCCCGCGCGTGTTGGTGCCAGCCGGTACCTCGAGCAATCCGGCGCCGTCGCGGCCGGCGAGGCTGAGATGTTCGGCGACCCGCAGCAGCGTCGAGAGCGCCTCGGCGGGCAGCGACTCGCCCCACAGAATCACAACATCCTCGCCACCATCGCGCAGCATCTGCGCGAGCTCGTGGGTCGGCCCGGAGCCGGGGTGCGTGAAAGCCCATTCGAGACCCGACAGGAACTCGGCCTCGCCTCCTGGGGGGTAGCGAATTGAGAGCTGGGCGTTGGGGTCGAGCGTGCTCGGTCGCGCGCTCGCGATTGCGAGCTTCACGCCGTTGCGGCGCACGCCCTTGCGGATCCGCAGGTCGAGGATCGGCGAGTCGTCGAGCGGCTCGGTGCCGAGCACCAGCACTGTGTGCGCGAACTCGAGGTCGACGACGTTGGCCTGCAACGCCGGCGCCGCGAGCGCGCGGGCAGTGTTCAGGTCCACGGTGCCGTTCGGACGCGAGTCGATGTCCCTGGAGCCGAGGCCCTCGCGCACGATGCGGCCGAGCATGAATGCCTCTTCGTTGCTCGCCTGGCCGCCCACCAGCGCCGCGGCGCGGCCGCGATGGCCGGCGATCGCACGGGCGGCCTGCAGCGCCTCGTCCCAGGCCGCGGGCTTGAGCTCGCCGCCTGAGTCGCGGACCAGCGGCTCGGTGATCCGCTCGTCGACGTGGATCGCCTGGTAGGCGAAGCGGCCCTTGTCGCACAGCCAGCCGTCGTCGACACCCGGGTTCTCGCGCGCGAGCACGCGCATGACCTTGTCGTCGCGCACTGTGAACTCGACGTTGCACTGCGACGGGCACAGCGTGCAGATGCCGCCGGCGCCCTCGATGTCCCAGGGGCGCGCACGGAAGCGGTAGGGCTGGGAGGTCAGCGCGCCCACCGGGCAGAGCTCGATGATGTTGCCGCTGAACGGCGCCACGTACGGGTGGCCGTCGTGGGTGCCGACGAACGTGTGTGAGCCGCGCTCGGTGAAGATCAGCTGCCAGTCCTCGGCGATCTCCTGGCTGAAGCGCACGCAGCGGTAGCAGAGGATGCAGCGCTCGCGGTCGATCGCGATCAGCGGCGAGAGCGCGAGCGGCTTGACGAAGTGACGCTTGGGCTCGATCACGCGGCTTGAGCCCTTGCCCCAGCCAAAGGTGATGTCCTGCAGCGGACATTCGCCACCCTTGTCGCAGACCGGGCAGTCCAGCGGATGGTTGACCAGCAGGAACTCGACGATCGAGTTCTGTGCGTCCTTGACCCGCTGGCCTTGAGTGTTGACGACCATGCCGTCGCGTACCGGCGTCGAACATGAGGTCTGCAGCTTGGGGATGCCCTCGATCTCAACCAGGCATTGACGGCAGGCGCCGACGGGCTGGCCGAGCTTCGGCTCATAGCAGAAGTACGGGATCTCAACGTCGGCCAACTTGGCGGCGTCGACCAGCATCGAGCCCTCGACGGCCTCGACTTCGCGGCCGTCGATGGTCAGCTTGATGATCTTCTGCTCAGGTCTGGGCATGGGTGCTGGAAATCGTCAGAGAGTGCGTCAGCGCGCAGCGACCGCGAGTAGGTCTTCGGACGCGGCGATCGGCAGCGCGTTGGCACGCTGCGCGGCAGCTTCGATCTCGGCCTCGAGCTCCTCGCGAAACTTCACGACGATCGAGCCGACCGGCATCGCCATCGCGTCACCGAGGACGCACAGGCAGTTGCCGATGATCTGAGTCTGCACGGAAGCCAGGATGTCAAGATCCATCGGCGTGGCCTCACCCGACTCGATGCGGGCGAGGAACTTGTGGGTCCAGTTGGTGCCCTCACGGCAGGGGACGCACTTGCCGCACGACTCGTGCGCATAGAACTTGACGACCTTCTGCATGACCTCGAAGGCCGAATGCGTGTCGTCGACCACGATGATCGCGCCCGAGCCGAGCATCGAACCGGCCTTGGCGAGCGTGTCGAAGTCGTAGGCGAGATCGAGGTCGGAGTCGAGCAGCACCGGCGAGCTCGAGCCGCCGGGGAACCACATCTTGACCTTGCGACCTTCCTTGGGACCGCCGCAGAGGCCGTAGATGATGTCGCGGCTGGAGGTGCCGAGCTCGATCTCATAGTTGCCGGGACGCTGCACGTCACCGGAGACGGAGATCAGCTTCGTACCTGTCGAGCCCGCACTGCCGATCTTGGCGTACTCGGCGCCGCCCATGTTGATGATCGTCGGCACGGTGCCGAGCGTCTCCACGTTGTTGACCAGCGTCGGGCCGGCGTAGAGGCCCTCGATCGCGGGGAACGGCGGCTTCAGGCGCGGGTTGCCGCGCTTGCCCTCGAGCGAATCGAGCAGGCCGGTCTCCTCACCGCAGATGTAGGCGCCGGCACCGCGGTGCACGACCAGCTTGAGCGAGTGGCCCGAGCCGAGGATGTTCTCGCCCACGAAGCCGGCCGCCTCGGCCTCGGCGACGGCCGCATCGAGGATGTCTGCCTGCAGCTGGTACTCGCCGCGGATGTAGATGAAGGCGTGATGGATCCCGGTCGCGTAGGTGGTGATGATGATCCCCTCGATCAGCGTGTGCGGGGACTTCTGCATCAGCTCCCGGTCCTTGAAGGTGCCGGGCTCGGACTCGTCGGCGTTGCAGACCAGGTACTTGGCCATGTCGCCCTTGGGCAGGAACGAGGCCTTCATGCCCATCTGGAAGCCGGCACCCCCGCGTCCGCGGATGGCCGACTGCTTGATCTCCTCGATGATCGCCTCGGGCGGCATCTCGAGCGATTTGCGCAGCGCGTCGTAGCCGCCGCGCCGCTCGTAGACCGGAAGCGTGCTGAGGCCTGGCTCGTCGATTCGGTCAAAGAGTAGATGCGGCATGGCGGTCAGTTCCCCTCCTGTCCAACCGGCGCGATTCCATCGAAGTCCTCGACACGACCCTTGGCGTCGGCGACCGCACGGCGGCGCAGCTGCTTGTGCTCGAGCACCGGGCGGCCGGCCTCGATGTCCTCGACGATCAGGCTCGCGTCATCGAGGTTGAGCGGTCCGACGTACTCGCCGTTGACCGATGCCATCGGCGCGATGTCGCAGGCGCCGAGGCACTCGAAGCCGCGCACCGAGACGTCGCGACCTTCGGCCGCGGCGGCCATGGCCGCGTAGAAGTCGTCGCCGCCGAGCAGCGAACAGGTGATGTTGGTGCAGACAAAGACGTCGTTGGAGGGCTTCGGCTGCAGGTAGAACATGTCGTAGAAGCTCGCCACCGAGGTGAGGTAGGCGGGCGTCAGGCGCATCACGCAGGCGACCTGATCGATCGCCTCCGGCGAGCACCAGCCGTGGTGCTTCTGCGCCAGATGCAGGGCCGGGATCGACGCGGACTTGGAGTCCGGGTACTTGGCCATCTCGGCCTCGATCGCGCTGCGCAGCTGCTCGGGCACCGGCGTCAGCGCCGGATCGGGGACCGTCGCGGGCGCCTTGGTGAGGTCGACGGCCTCGTCCCAGCCGGGGACGCGCGAGCCGTGCTCGTAGCGCTTGACGGGCGCGTGACGGTCGATCGCGCTCATCGGTCGACGCCGCCGAGGATCGGGTCGACCATCGCGAGCGTCGCGATGAAGTCGGCGATGTAGGCGTCCTGCACCATTGGCCCGGTCGCCTGCAGGTTGACGAAGCTGGGGTCGCGCATGTGCACGCGCGCCGGCTTGGCCGAACCGTCGGCCCGCACGAAGCAGCCGAGCTCGCCCCGCGGCGACTCGATCGGGTAGTAGCACTCGCCCTCGGGGACGCGGAAGCCCTCGGTGACGAGCTTGAAGTGGTGGATCAGCGACTCCATGCTGGTAGCGAGCTCATGGCGCGGCGGCAGCACAACCTTGCGGTCGTCGGCGATGTGCGGCCCCTCCGGCAGTCCGTTCAGCGCCTGCTGAATGATCTTGGTCGACTCGTACAGCTCGGCGTGGCGCACGCGGAAACGGTCGTAGTTGTCACCGACCGAGCCGACCGGGATCTTGAAGTCGAAGTGGTCGTAGCTCGAGTACGGCGCCGCCTTGCGCAGATCCCACGGGTTGCCGGTGGCGCGCAACAGCGGCCCGGTGACGTTCAGCCCGAGCAGCGTCTGCTGATCGACGATGCAGACGTCGCGCAGGCGCGAGAGCAGGATCTCGT
Source organism: uncultured Actinomycetota bacterium (assembly GCA_963706725.1). Classification (GTDB taxonomy): domain Bacteria; phylum Actinomycetota; class Thermoleophilia; order Solirubrobacterales; family Solirubrobacteraceae; genus Palsa-465. The sequence goes on from OY970167.1 coordinate 106,419, forward strand.
TCTTCTCGAGCAGGTCCGCGTACTGGTCAGCGCGGGTCGGCATCTCGTCGACGAACTTCTGCACCTTCTTGGCGAAGCCCGGAGGGATGTCCTCGATCACGCCGCCGACCTGGAAGTAGCGCGTGTGCATGCGCTGACCCGAGGACATCTCGAACAGGTCGAGGATCGTCTCGCGCTCGCGGAAGCAGTACCAGAACATCGACATCGCACCGAGGTCCAGGGCGCTCGTGCCGAGCCAGACGAGGTGCGACATGATCCGGTCGAGTTCGAGGTGCAGCACCCGCAGGTACTGGGCGCGCGGCGGCACCTCGATGCCGAGCAGCGTCTCGACGGCGCCGCAGTAGGCCATCGCGTTGAAGTAGTAGGAGAGGTAATCCATCCGCTCGACGACGGGGATCACCTTCCAGTAGCTCTTGTCCTCGGCCGTCTTCTCGATGCCGGTGTGCACGTAGCCGATGATCGGCTTGACGTCGCGCAGGATCTCACCCTCGAGCGTGACGAGCAGACGCAGCACGCCGTGCGTCGCCGGGTGGTGCGGGCCGAAGTTCAGGGTCAGCAGCTCATGGGTCTCGCCCCTGCCCGCAGTTTCGGTCGACATCGTGACCGACTCTTCGCGCTTGCGGTAATCGCTGCTCGCGCTCATCGGTCGGCTCCGTAGCCGTCGAGCTCGTTGTGGGTGAACAGCACCGGCTCGCCGCCGACCGGGAAGTCGCGGCGCTGCGGATGACCCTCGTAGTCCTCCGGCATGAGGATGCGGCGCATGTCGGGATGGCCCTCGAACTCGACCCCGAACATGTCGTAGACCTCGCGCTCGGGCCAGTCGGCACCGGGCCAGAGCTTGACCACGCTGGCGATCTTGGGAGCGTCGATCGAGACTCGAGCCTTCACCGAGATGCGATCGACCTCCTTCATGTCGAGCAGCTCGTAGATCACACCCAAGCGCGGCTCGTGCGGGTAGTAGTCGACCCCGTGCAGGCTGGCCAGGAAGTTGTAGCCGCGCGCCATCAGGTGCTCGATCACGGCGACGTTGCTGGCCGGGTTGATCTGGATCTCGGCGCGACCGTTCACATGGGTCGTGCCGAGTACCGAAGTCCCGTCGGCGTCACGCAGCTCCTGCGCGATCGCCTCCAGGCCGATCTGGTCAGGCACCGGTGCGGCCTCCAGAGCTGCTGGCCAGCGGGCCAGCAGCTGGATCAGGAACGACTTCTTCGGTGCCGACAGCGTCGTAGCGCTCGCGCCAGCCGTCGCGGTCGTTGCCCTGCACACGGTCACGCAGCTTGAGGATGCCGTGCGCGAGCGCCTCGGGACGCGGCGGGCAGCCGGGGACATGCACGTCGATCGGCATGAACTTGTCGCTGGGGACCAGCGCGTAGTTGTTGAAAACGCCCATCGATGAGCAGCAGGCGCCCATGCTGATCGCGAACTTGGGCTCGAGCATCTGGTCATAGATGCGGCGCACGACCGGCGCCATCTTCATCGAGACGCGGCCCGAGAGGATGATCAGGTCGGCCTGACGCGGCGACGCGCGGAAGGCCTCGAAGCCGAAGCGGGCGATGTCGACGCGCGCGGCCACGATCGACATCATCTCGATCGCGCAGCAGGCGAGGCCGAAGGTCAGCGGGTAGATCGAGTTGCCCTGTGCCCACGCGACCGCGCGGTCGAGCGTGGTGGTGAGCACGGCGTCCTGCACGTAGCGATCAAAGTCATCGCCCTCGAGCGAACCGCGCAGCATGTCGCGCGCCATCAGCTGGCGCGAGCGGAAGTCCTCAGCGCCCTGCCGTGTTATTTCCATTCGAGCGCACCCCTCCGCCAGACGTACACAAAGGCGATCATCAACAGGATTACGAACGTGACCGTCTCACCGAGCGCGAACCCGCCGAAGGCCCTGAGCTCGACCGCGATCGGATAGATGAAGATCACCTCGATGTCAAACAGAATGAACAGCATCGCGATCAGGTAGAAGCTGATCCCGAAGCGGAAGCCGCGCTGGATCTCCGAGGGCAGGCCGCACTCGTACGGAGTAGAGCGGTTGAGGTTCGGCCTGGTCTTGACGCCGGTCAGCAGATTCAGGCACGAGAACAGGCCGCCGACGGCGCCACCGAGCACCACAAAGACGATTGCGGGGAGGTAGTCCCTAAGCACAACATGATTTCTACCACCGAGACTCATAAGACAGTCCCGTGGGTCACGCTCGTACCTGGATAGTGATTTTTGCCTCAAACACTGGGGATTGAGCCGGGCACCGTCCACAGGGCGGCGTCGGGCGTTATCGTGCGCGGGCCGTGAAGGACGTCCACATAGTCGTCGGGATCCTGGCCATTGCTCTCAACCTGCTCGCCTTCATGCTGGGCGCGGCGGCCTGGCTTCGCTGCCACCCGAGCCCGTGGTTCTGGCGCGTGTTGCGCGGCGGCCAGGCCTGTGTCGCACTCGAGGCGGCGCTCGGCGGGATCCTGCTGCTGATGGGCCGCAAGGCCACCGACCTGCACTATCTCTACGGCGCGCTGCCGCTGGTCGTGGCGATGATCGCCGAGCAGCTGAAGCTGTCGGCGGCGACGATGGTGCTCGACTCGCGCCAGCTCGAGGACGCGCAGGCCGTCGGCCGTTTGCCGCCGCAGCAGCAGCGTCAAATCGTGGTCGCGATCATGCGTCGCGAGATCGGCTCGATGACGCTCGCGGCGCTTGTCGTCGTGGCGCTGCTGGCGCGCGCGGCGACCGTCGTGCACTAGCCGCAAAGCACGAGTGGGGCCCCGGCGCCGATCTCGAGGTTGCCGCCACTTTGGGACGATCGCGAACCACAGCGAGAGGGAGAGCGAGCGTCACTACGACCGACGCCGGGGATTGCTCACGGGTGTATTCGCCACCGGCGGGACGGCACCTTCTCGCTGACGGGGGTGGCACCTTCTCGCGCCACGGTTCCGTATGATCCGCCCCGCATGGGCCGTACCGCACGCTATGCCGCATTACTGGTCGCCGCGATCGCGGTCGCCTTCGCGGTGTCCGCCTGTGGGACCAACCACATCGGCGTCCCGAAGTCGGATCCGGCGTACGCCGCCGACACCGCCGCGGCACACCTCTTCAACCAGCGCTGCGGTGGCTGCCACACGCTCTCCTACGCCGGAACGCACGGCTCGGGCCAGAATCCGCGCACCTATGAGGCGATCAACGGCCCCAACTTCAACGTGCGCTGCGAGCGCTCCGCGATCCGCGTGCTGTACGCGATCGAGAACGGCGGCTTCTCGGGCGCCTACATGCCGCAGAACGTGGTTGTCGGCGAGCAGGCGCGCGAGGTTGCCAACTTCGTCGCCCGCTGGGCCGGCCTGCAGGCACCACTGCAGCCCAACCAGGAGCCCTGCTCCAAGAAGCCGATCGATCCGCTGCCGCTGACGGGCTCGATTCCCGAGCTCGCAAGCTCGTCGGGCAGTTCATCCGGTAGCTGATTCCCTGCGTGCTGGCGCGGTGGGTGTTCCATTAGTGTGCGAGGAGACGCATGCTCGACATCAGGCTGATCAGAACCGAACCCGACGCCGTGCGCAGCGCACTGAAGCGCCGGGGCGACGTCGCCGCTGACGCGATCGATCGCGTGCTCGAGCTCGATCGCCGCTGGCGTGGTCTGACCACCGAGCTCGAGGAGCTACGCGCCGAGCAGAATCGCGCAAGCAAGGGTCGTCGCGGCGCGCCAACGCCGGAGGAGCGCGAGCAGATGGCGGTGCTGGCTGCGCGCGGGCGCGAGCTGACCGACCTTGAGACGAGCGTGCGCGGCGAGCTCGACGAGCTGCTGCTGGGACTGCCCAACATTCCCTCCGAGCAGGCGCCGCCGACCGACACGGTGCTCCGCGAGGTCGGCCAGTCGGGGCGCCCCGGGCGCGACCACCTCGAGCTGGCCGGACCGATGATCGACATGGAGCGCGGCGCCGCGCTCTCAGGTTCGCGCTTCGCCTACCTGCGTGGCGGGCTGGTTCTGCTCGAGTTCGCGCTCGTGCAGTACGCGCTGGCGAAGCTCGTGGCACTGGGCTTCGAGCCGGTGATCCCGCCGGTGCTGGTGCGCGAACGTGCGCTGATCGGCACCGGCATGCTGCCCGACACCGAGCAGCAGATCTACCAGCTGCCCAACGACGACCTCTACCTCGTCGGCACCTCGGAGGTCGCGCTCGCCTCGCTGCACCGCGACGAGATCCTCGACGCCGCCGAGCTGCCACTGCGCTACGCCGGCTTCTCTCCCTGCTTCCGCCGCGAGGCGGGCGCAGCCGGCAAGGACACACGCGGCATCTTCCGCGTGCACCAGTTCGACAAGCTCGAGATGTTCGCGTTCGTCGAGCCCGACAGGTCGCTCGAGGAGCACGAGCGCATCCTCGCGATCGAGGAATCAATCCTGACCGAGCTCGGGATCCCCTACCGGGTCGTGGCGATAGCCGTCGACGACCTTGGTGCCTCGGCGGCCTTCAAGTACGACTGCGAGGCCTGGATGCCCGGCCAGGAGCAGTTCCGCGAGGTCACCTCGTGCTCGAACACCACCGACTACCAGGCCCGCCGGCTTGAGATTCGCTACCGCCCGGCCGACGGGAGGCCGGCCACGCTACACACGCTCAACGGCACCGCGGTCACCTGGCGGCACATGATCGCCCTGCTCGAGAACGGCCAGCAGGAGGACGGCACCGTCGTCCTGCCCGAGGTGCTGACGCGCTACGGGGCACCGGCGACGCTCGGCGGCCCAACCGCCTGACGCCGCGCCCGCCTCTGGCTGGTGGCGCGCTCCAATGGCCCGCTCCAACCTGCTCAAAGGCGACAAAGCTCCCGCTTCGCCAGAACTTTGTCGGTAGGCTGCTCGTTTCTGCGCACCCTGGTGACAAAGCTCCGTGGCGTGTGCCGGATTGTCGGTTTGAGCAGGTGGTGACCGACGCCTTTCCCGCTCAGCGCCCTGGGCGGCGCCCTCAGGCGACCGTGATCTCGGGAGCCAGGTAGACGTTCTGGATCGCGTTGAGGATCAGGACGCCACCCTCCATTGGGCGCTGAAACGCCTTGCGTCCGCTGATCAGACCGGTCCCGCCCGCGCGCTTGTTGATCACGGCGGTGCGCACCGCCTCGGCCAGGTCCGACTCTCCCGCGGAGGCGCCGCCGCTGTTGATCAAACCGGCGCGGCCCATGTAGCAGTTGGCGACCTGGTAGCGGCAGAGGTCGATCGGGTGATCGGTGGTGAGCTCGCTGTAGACCTTCGATGAGGTCTTCCCATACGACCCGCCGCCCGCGTTCATCGCGCCGTAGCCGTTGTTGTTCTCGGGCAGCTTCTGCTTGATGATGTCGGCCTGGATCGTGACGCCCAGGTGGTTGGCCTGGCCGGTGAGGTCGGCCGCCAGGTGGTAGTCGGTGCCGGCGGTCTTGAAGGCCGGGTTGCGCAGGTAACACCAGAGCACGGTGAACATGCCCAGCTGGTGAGCCTCCTCGAATGCCTCCGATACCTCCTGCAGCTGGCGTGTTGACTCTTCGCTGCCGAAGTAGATCGTCGCGCCGACGCCGGCCGCGCCCATCTCCCAGGCGCGGCTGACGCTGCCGAAGGGCACCTGGTCAAAGCGGTTGGGATAGGTCAGCAGCTCGTTGTGGTTGAGCTTGACGATGAACGGGATGCGGTGCGCCCACTTGCGTGCGACCGCGCCGAGCACGCCGAAGGTCGAGGCGACGGCGTTGCAACCGCCCTCGACAGCGAGCTCGACGATGCGCTCGGGGTCGAAGTAGATCGGGTTGGGCGCAAAGCTCGCGCCGGCGCTGTGCTCGATCCCCTGATCGACCGGGAGGATGCTGACGTAGCCGGTGCCCGCCAGACGGCCGTGATCGAATAGCTGCCGCAGCGAGCGCAGGGTCGCGGTGCTGCGGTCGGTGTCCATCATCACGCGCTCGATGAAGTCGGCGCCCGGCAGATGCAGCATCGAGGCGTCGATCGCCTCGCAGCGGTGACCCAGAAGGTCATCCGCCTCGGCGCCGAGCAGCTCGTCAATCGAGGTTGAATTGGGGTCGGCTGCGATCGCCATGGCGTTCTCTCCCACCGTTCGTTGTGAGGGTCAGGAAACGCACGCTAGCGCCTGGACATATATGGTGCACCTCGGCAAATCGACACGCCGAAATGTGGAAAATGCGCGGAAGGGGTCCCCGGGGTTCAGGCCGGCGAACCCTCGACCTGCTCGTCGCCGAGCCGCAAGCCGAGGCCCTCGGGAGCGTGCAGGGCGAGCATCTGCGACTCGACATCGGTGACCACATGCGGGTCGCGCAGCGAAACCCCGATCATCGTCAGAAAGGCAACCGGAACCGACGCGATCGCGGGCTGGGCCAGCAGCGCCAGCGCTCCCCCTGTCGGCTCGCCCAACGCCAGCCCGACGAAGATTGCTGAGGTCGCCACCAGCATCCCGGCGACCATGCCCGCGGCGGCGCCGCGGGCAGTCAGTCGCGACCACCAGATGCCGAGTAGGAACATCGGGCAGAAGGAGCTCGCCGCCAGGGCGAAGGCCCAGCCGACGAGGATCGAGATGTCGACCTGCCTGACAGCCAGCGCCAGCAGCCCTGGGATCACCATCGCACCGAGCGCCGCCAGGCGAAAATGCATCCGCCGTGCCGACGGGTTGCTCGGCGCGCTCTTGCGCAGGCGCGGCCAGACATCGTGGCTGAAGGTACCGGCCAGCGACACCAGCAGGCCGCTCGAGGTCGAGAGGAAGGCGGCGAACGCGCCCGCGCAGGTGATCGCCGTGAGGATCGTCCCGCCGGCGCCGGGCCAGGCGATGCGCGGAAGCGAGAGCACCACGTCGTCGGTCTGGCCGGTCATGTAGAGCTGCGGCGTGAGCACGCGGCCGAGCGCGCCGTAGACGGCCGGGAACAGATAGAAGATCGAGAGCAGACCGAGCACGCGCACGGTCGTGCGCCGCGCGGCGTGGCCGTCCGGGTTGGTGTAGAAGCGCACCAGCACGTGCGGCAGGCCCATCGTCCCAAGGAAGGTCGCAACCAGCAGCGAGTAGACGAGCACCGGCGCACCGCGCCCGGTGCCGCCGACCGGGCGTGCCCAGACATCGCCGCGCAGCGCCTGCGTGCCCGAGGCGACGGGCACGATCCCGTGCGGCGGGATCCGCAGCGGCGTGTGCGCCGGCAGCGTCACCCATTCCCCGGCCTTCACGAGCACGCGCTGCCCGTGCACCGTGAAGCTGCCGGCCTCCGGGAACTCTGCCCGCTGCGGCGCGCCCAGCTTGACGGTGAAGCCGGTGCTGCCGGCGTGCGGCAGCGAGCGACCGAACAGCGCGGCGCGCTCGGGCAGGCCACCGAAGTGGATCAGCAGCACGATCGCCGGCACGGCGATCGCGAAGACCTTGATCCAGAACTGGAAGGCCTGCACATAGGTGATGCCGCGCATGCCCCCGAGCGAGACGTTGATCGCGACGATCACGGCGACCACGGCGACGCCCACCCAGTAGGGCGAGCCGACCACGACGTTCAACGCCAGCCCAGCGCCCTTCAGCTGCGGGACCAGGTAGAAGCCCGCGATCACCAACACGATCGCGGCCGCCAGCAGACGCAGGCTGGGACTGCGTAGACGTGCCTCGGCGAAGTCCGGGATCGTGTAGGAGCCGTAGCGCCGCAGCGGCGCCGCCACGAACAGCAGCAGCGCCAGATAGCCGGCGGTGAAGCCGAGCGATTGCCACAGCGCACTCGCGCCGATCTGCATCTCGAGCCCAGCAATGCCCAGGAAGCTCGCCGCCGAGAGGTACTCGCCGGAGATCGCCGCCGCGTTCCACCAGGGCGTGACCAGGCGGCTTGCAACCAGCAGATCGGAGGTGGTGCGCGCGAAGCGCAGCCCCCAGCTGCCGAGCCCGAGCGTGCCGAGCGTCACCGCGCCGACCGCGAACAGGGCGACGATCAACGCTCGACCAGCTCGCGAAATGAGTCGTCGACCGCGTCCGCGCGGCGGGCGTAGACCCAGCCGATCACGACGAACGCCGGCAGCAGTGGCACGACCACGATCCAGAGTCCGAGCGGCACGCCCAGCAGCCGCACGCGGTCGAACGCGGGCAGCAGGTAGAGCGCGATCGGGAGCACACCGAAGACCGCCCCGAAGGCGACCAGCGCCAACAGCGACAGCGTCAGGTGCGCGCGCTGCAGCCCGTGCAGGTAGACGTGGCCATGGCCGGTGCCCTCGGCGAGCTCCTCGCGGGGGGAGCGCACCCCGCGGCGGGGGAGCAGCCTGCGCACGGGTGCGCCCGCACCGGGGTCACGCGGGCGGCGGCTGGGCGGGCTCGGGCTCACATCCGCAGCCTCCGGCGCAGGTCCGCGACCTGACGGCGCGCGACCGGCACCTCGCTGCCGTCGGCCATCACGATCGTCACCGCGCCGCCGAGCTTGGGGCGGATCTCCACCGCGCGGCGCAGGTTGGCGACGTAACTGCGATGCACCCGCACGAAGCCGTGCTCGCCCCAGCGCTGCTCGATATCCGACAGTGCCGTGCGCACCAGGAAGCGACCACTATCGGCATGGATCCGCACATAGTCGCCCTCGGCCTGGACGAAGAGCACGGTCGAGCGGTCAAGCAGTCTGGTGGCGCCGCCACGCTGGTGCTCGACCGGGATGATCTCGCTCGCGTCCGGCCGTTCTCCCGGGATGGCGGGCTTCAGCCGATCGAGCGCCTGCTCGACACGGGCGCGGGAGACCGGCTTCATCAGGTAGTCGAGCGGGTGCAGGCCGTGTTCGAAGACCGAGACAGCACCGTCTTCGAACGCTGACACGAAGACCAGCGCCGGCGGGTCGGCGAAGCGCTGCAGTGCCTTGGCGAGCTCGAGCCCATCGATGTCGGGCATGCGCACGTCCATGAAGACGACGTCGAAGTTGCCGTCGGCCAGCAGCCGCAATGCTTCCGCGCCGCCGCCGGCAAGCACCACCTGCTCGACGCCCGCCGAGGTCTCGAGCAGGCGCCCCAGGTCATCGAGCGCCGGGCGCTCGTCATCCACCACCAGCACGCGCGTCACGCCGCCCGCACCCCCGCCCGGAACTTCGGGAGCGTCATCGTCACGGTCGTGCCGTGATCGGGTTCGCTTGCGATCTCCAGGCCATATCCCGGTCCGAAGATCGACTGCAGCCGCGCCTGCACGTTGGCGATGCCGACGCCACCGCCCTGCCCGGCGAGCACGACGGCGGCGCGCTCGGCGGCCATGCCGACGCCGTCGTCGCTGACGCGCAGCTCGACGTCGGCGTCGATGTGGCGGCCGACGATCTCAATGCGGCCGAAGCCGCGCTGCTCGACGCCGTGGCGCACAGCGTTCTCGACCAGCGGCTGCAACGAGAGCACCGGCACGACTGCCGTCAAGACCTCGGGATCGACCTGCAGGCGAACCTGCAGGCGGTCTCCGAAGCGGGCGCGCTCAAGCCGCAGGTACTTCTCGACGTAGTTCAGCTCATCGGCAAGGGTCACGTAGGGGCGCTGGCCGCGGAAGGCATAGCGCGTGAACTCGGCGAACTCGGTCAGCAGCTCGCGCGCCTCCTCGGGGTTTGAGTGGATATAGCCGGCGATCGCTGCCAGCGCGTTGTAGATGAAGTGCGGTGAGATCTGGGCGCGCAGGGCACGCAGCTCGGCGCGGGCCAGGCGCTCCGCCTGCTCGTCCATCGCCTTGAGCTCGAGTTGCGCGCTGACGAGGCTCGCTGCCTCGGCGACCGTGCGCGTGTCGTTCGGGGTGATGCGATGCCCGCGGGTGTAGAGCGCGACGAACGAGCCGACGAGCTCGCCGGCCACGAGCAGCGGTGCGGCCACGGCCGAGCCGAGCGGGCAGTCGGGCTCTTCGCACTGGATCTGGGACTCGACGTGCAGGCGATCCTCGCGCGCCGGCGCGGTGATGCGGATCAGAGGATCACCGCTGTGGTGGTGATCATGGCCGACGCCCTCAAAGGCGAGCACGTGAGCCCTGTCGCCGAGTGCGACGGCCGAGGCCTGGGTGAGTGTGCGCAGCTGCCCGGTGACCTTCTTGGCGGACTCCTCCGAGAGGCCGCGACGCAGGTCCGGCAGCATGCCGTTGGCCGCGTGCAGCGCCGTCTGCATCGCACGCACCTCGCTCGAGATCACGCGCGGCGGACGCAGGAGCCGGAGCGCTGCCAGCAGCGACGCCGCAATCGCCCACCCAACGACAACACCGATGAAGAACCCCACGCTCAGTGCAGAGGATATCCCTGCAGATGGGCGCCTGTGTGGGATCGCACCGAAACCTTCCTACCGACAACCGGTGCCATGAACGTAAGCCGTTCGGCGCCCGCTTTACGCCGTTCGGCGCGGTCGCTCGACCGCCCGGAGATTGGTGCAGGGAGACGCCGCCCGGAGGTCTAATGTGACATCTGTCACATGGTCTCTTAGGAGAGGAGAGAAGTTGGCCACTGTCAACGAAGAAGGGCTTGCATCAGGGAGGATGGCGGGCGCCTCGAGTATGACCGGGGGCGCAGGCTGGATGCCCGCAAATCCAGCGCCACTCGGTCTGTCGGGCTTCGGCCTGACCACACTGGTGCTGAGCTTCGTCAACGCCAACATCGTCGGTGGCGGTCCGGCTTCGTTCCCGATCGTGCTCGGTATGGCGATGGCGTTTGGCGGACTCTGCCAGCTGCTTGCAGGGATGTGGGAGTTCCGGACCGGTAACACGTTCGGCGCCGTGGCGTTCTCGTCATATGGCGCCTTCTGGATCTCCTTCTTCCTGCTGGTGAGCTTCAACGTAGCGCAGCTGCCAAAGACCGAGGTTCTCTCGGCCCTCGGCCTGTACCTCTGGATGTGGGGCATCTTCACGGGCATGCTGTTCCTCTGCACGTTTGCATCGCCACGCGCGCTGCAGCTTCTGTTCCTGCTGCTGACCGTGACGTTCATTCTGCTCGGCATCGGCAACTCCGGTAACGACTCCGGCATGATCCATGCCGGTGGCTACGTCGGAATCGCGACAGGTGCGGTCGCGCTCTACATCGCGTGCGCTGACATCATGCAGGCTGTTTACAAGCGCTCGGTCCTGCCGGTCGGCTAAGCGCAAGCAGTACCTGAACAGTTCCAAGTAGTGTGGACCGCGCCCGACCATTTGGTCGGGCGCGTCCCGCTTTCTGACAGCGAGGGAGACTGAGAAATGGCTACTGGAAATACGACGCGCGACGAGCATGAGCTCGAGCAGGAGCTCGCTGCGATGCTCGAGATCGAGCGTTTCGACCCGCCCGCTGAGTTCGCCAAGAACGCGAACATCAACGACCCGTCGATCTACGAGCAGGCGGAGGCGGATTGGCAGGGCTGGTGGGTCAGCCAGGCAGAGCGGCTGCACTGGTTCAAGAAGTGGGACCAGGTCCTGGACGACTCGAACCCCCCCTTCTACAAGTGGTTCGTCGGCGGGAAGCTGAACGTGTCATACAACTGCCTCGACCGTCACGTTGAGGCCGGTCTCGGAGACCGCGTCGCCTATCACTGGCACGGTGAGGAAGGTGACGAGCAGGACATCACCTATTCCGACCTTCTGGCACGCGTGCAGAAGTTCGCCAACGCGATGAAGGATCTGGGCATCCGGAAGGGTGACGTCGTCGGGATTTACATGGGCATGATTCCCGAGGTCGTGGTCGCGATGCTCGCATGCACCCGCATCGGGGCCGTACACAACGTCGTCTTCGGCGGCTTCTCCGCCGAGTCCGTACGCGAGCGCATGGAGTTCTCGGAGGCGAAGGCACTGGTCACCGTCGACGGTGCCGCGCGTAAGGGCAACGTCGCCGCAGTCAAGCAGAACGTCGACGCCTCGATGGGCGACCTGCCGCACCTCGAGCACATCATCGTCGTGAAGTCCAAGGGCACAGAGTGCGAGATGAAGGAAGGCCGCGACGTCTGGTACCACGAGATCGTCGCGCAGGCCGCCGACATCTGCCCGGCAGAGGAGATGGACGCCGAGGATCCGCTGTACATCCTCTACACGTCCGGCTCGACAGCCAAGCCCAAGGGCATCGTGCACACGACCGGCGGCTACCTGGTGGGCGCCTCCAGCACGCACCAGAACGTCTTCGACATCCACGCCGACACCGACACCTACTGGTGCTGCGCCGACGTCGGCTGGGTCACCGGCCACACCTACATCGTCTACGGGCCGCTGGCCAACGCCACCACCGGGGTCATGTACGAGGGCGCACCCGACTACCCGCACAGGGGCATCTGGTGGGAGCTGGTCGAACGCTACAAGGCGACGATCTTCTACACCGCGCCGACCGCGATCCGCGCCTGCATCAAGTGGGGTCCGGAGCATCCCGACAAGTTCGACCTGACCTCGCTGCGACTGCTCGGCACCGTCGGCGAGCCGATCAACCCGAAGGCGTGGCTCTGGTACCACAAGGTGATCGGCGGCGAGCGCTGCCCGATCGTCGATACCTGGTGGCAGACCGAGACCGGCTCGATCATGATCTCGCCGCTGCCCGGAATCACCTCCACCAAGCCGGGATCCGCCACCCAGCCGCTCCCGGGCATCCTGCCCGAGGTGGTAGACGAGCACGAGGGCAAGCCGATCAAGGAGGGGCAGGGACTGCTCGTCATGAAGCGCCCCTGGCCCTCGATGCTGCGCACCATCTACAAGGAGGACGACCGCTTCGTCGAGGTGTACTTCAAGCGCTTCGGCAACGAGACCTACTTCGTCGGCGACGCCGCCCGCAAGGACAAGGATGGCTACTTCTGGGTGATCGGCCGCGTCGATGACGTCGTCAACGTCTCCGGCCACCGGCTCTCCACGGCCGAGGTCGAGTCGGCGATCGTCGCCTCCGAGGCCGTCGCCGAGGCGGCGGTGATCGGACAGTCTGACGAGCTCACCGGGCAGGCGATCACGGCCTTCGTGACGCTGCAGGGCAGCATCGACGGATCCGACGAGGTCGAGGATCAGATCCGCGCCACGGTGGCAGAACGGATCGGCAAGTTCGCCCGGCCCAAGCGGATCATCTTCGCCGACGATCTGCCCAAGACGCGTTCGGGCAAGATCATGCGCCGGCTGCTCAGGGACATTGCAGAAGGCCGCGCGCTGGGCGACGTCACGACCCTGCGCGATCCCACTGTGATGGCGGCCCTGGAGCAGAAGATCCAGGCCGAGCAAGCCGCGGAGGAAGGTTAGGTATGGCTATCGGGGTGTGGCCCGCGGGCCACACCCCGATCAGCGCGGGGGCCGAGCTCGCAAGCCGCCCGACGCAATGCCGAGCGCTACCTGCGGCGCTTGCGCTTGGAACGCCCCGCCTGTGGATTCGGCGGGGTTTCGTTTTTCTCGACCGCCTTGAGCACATCCTTGTCGGACACGCGACGGCGGCTGCCGCGCTGTTTGGCGCGCTCCTGCTGCATCTGCTGCCGCTGGGTCGGCGCCCACGGAACCGCGGTGCCGGACTCCCAGGCGGGCGGGTCACCACTCGGCCAGCGGCGTGCTAGCAGCACGGCCGTGGCCGCCAGCCAGAAGCCCTGGATGACCGGGGTCAGCACGGGCACGCCGATGATGAAGAGCGCGCCCGAGACGACGCCGGTGTAGCCGACGATGCGCGGGATCAAGCCGACCCGCATCGCGCTCAGCGCGATCAGGATCGAGCCGACCGCGAGCATCAGGTTGCCGAGCTCGAGGATCAACTGCGGGTAGATCCAGGCGGCTGAGCTGAACAGATGGTCGGCCTCCGGCCAGCTCTGATCGCCGGTGGTGACAAACTGATGTGCCTTCTGGACGAAGAGCACCGTGTAGATGATCGCCATCGCACCGGCGATCACGGCTCCGCCACTGGCGGCCCAGCGGCTGGCTGAGCGCAGCTCCGGCACGCGAGCCTGCGCGCTGCGGTGCAGCCAGAACAGCAGCAGCGCGAGCGCAAACAGCCCGAACATGTCGCAGATCGTGGCGATGACGTCGATCGTCGCCCGTGCGTTCTCGTTGATCAGGCTGATCGTCGCCTCGCTGACGGGCGGCTGTGAGCCCGAGAGCTGGAGCAGCTGGGAGACAACCAGCAGCACGGCGGCTGCGAAGGCGAGTCCCGCAAAGCGGAATCGCACGCGAGATTCGTATTGGACCTGCTCGGCAACGGTCGTCATCGAGGGGCGATCTTAGGGCAGATCGGGCGGGGAGTACGATTGGGGTTATGGAAGGCAGCGGCTTTGGCGGTCTCTTCGGAGATCCTGACGACATTCAGCGGCGGCTCGGAGAGTTCGCCGAACAGATGCAGGGAGCTCAGCGCATTGCGTGGGCGGACAACGCGATCAAGCTCGCGGTCGACCTGACGGTCGCCGCGATGAACCGCGTGAACATCCAGGGAACCACCGAACAGCAGGCCGAGCAGTTGCGCTCGGTTATGGCTGTGGTGTTCCCTGAGGCAGTGACACTCGTGCGCGAGGCGCGCGAGGGCCTGTCCTAGTTCCCGTCCAAACGAGAGTCTCTGAGGCACGCGACCGGATCTGCCGGTCGCTGTAGGCTGCGCGGTAATGGACCGTGCGCTGATCGAGCGGGCGCTGCTCCAGCATCTGCTGCGACTCCGCCCATTCCGTGCCGAGGATGAGCAGGCAGCGCGCGCAGCCCACGAGGCGATGAAGGCCGACGCCTTCCCGTTCCTGCTCGATTACATCCCCAACGAGCCTTGGAGCCTGTATCTCCAGCGCCGCGCGGCGAACACGCAGGGCGAGCAGCTGCCGCTGCACTGGGTCCCCTCGACCTTCCTCGCGGCAACCGTAGAGGGCACGCTCGTTGGGCGCATCTCGATCCGGCATCAGCTCAACAACTGGCTCGCGGCCTACGGCGGGCACATCGGCTACGCGGTGCTGCCTAGCATGCGCCGGCGCGGTTACGCAACGGAGATCCTGCGTCAGGGCCTGGTGGTGGCGCGCGCGTTCGGGATCGACGAGGTGCTCGTCACCTGCGACGTGAACAACGCGGCGTCGGCGGGCGTGATCGAGAGTTGCGGTGGGGTCTTCGAGTCGATCGCCTCAGGCGACGGCACGCCGAAGCGGCGGTACTGGTTCCGGTGAGCGTGCGGCGGGAGCCCGAGCCCGAGCCGAGCCTGGGCGACTACTCGATCCCCAGCACCTTCTACCGGGTGTCGGTGAAGGCGCTCGTGTTCGACCACGAGGACCGTCTCCTGGCCCTGCAGAACGCCGGCGGCAGCTGGGAGCTGCCGGGCGGCGGCTGGGAGCACAGCGAGACGCTCGAGCAGTGCATGCGCCGAGAGATCGAGGAGGAGCTTGGCGTGGCCGTCAACCGCATCGACAGCTCGACGATCCATCCGTGCGTCGGCCACGCGGCGGACGGCCACTACCCGTGGCTGAAGCTGGCGATGGTTGTCGAGCTCGCCGGCCAGGAGTTCGGCGCCGAGGCGGAGATGCATGCCACGCGCTATGTAACGCTGTCCGAGTTCAAGCGCCTGACGATGCACCGCTCGGACCAGTGCCTGCAGGACAACGCCGAGCTGCTGTGGCGTGCACGCATCGGCTGAGAATCGCCTCGCTCAGGCGATGACGTCGATCATCGGTGTCGAGGGATCAGTCTCCTTAGGCTGATTGATCTCCTCGTGCGGAGCGCCCGTCGTCGCCAGCAGCTGGATCGGCTTTGCCTGCTGAACCTTCTGGAAGTCCTGATACCAGTTGACGATCTGCTGGTAGGCGGGTGAGATGCTGGGGCCCGAGGACATACCCCGGTTATCGGCAGCTGTCGGGTGTTGGCCTAGTGATGATGCTCGTGGCCCCTCACCGTGTTCCAGCTCTGCCAGGTGATGCGGAGGATCACGAGCGTGATCGCGAGGCCGAAGAGCGGGTCGGCGATCGGCGCGCCGATCGCAACGACGATCGCCGAAGCGATCACCGACAGCGATACGTAGGCGTCCGCCGCGGCGTGGTTGCCGTCGGCGAGCAGGGCGGGGCTGTCGAGCCGCCGTCCGGCACGCCGACGGACCTTCGCCGCGATGAAGTTGCCGAGATAGCCGATCACGCCCGCGGCCGCCAGCACCCAGAGGTGGGTCGGCGGCGATTGGTGCACGAGCCGGTTGATCGCCTCACCGGCCGCCACGCAGGCGCTGATGAAGATCGCGACGACGACGAACAAACCGGCGGTCCGTTCGGCCCGCTCGGAGCGCAGTAGGAAGGCGATGCTGAGCGGGACCGCGGTCAGGGCGTCACCGTAGTTGTGGATCAGGTCGGCCAGCAGCGCCACCGACCCAGACAGCACGAAGATGACCGTCTGTGCCGTCGCCGCCAGTCCCAGCACCGCGAGTGAGATGAGCACCGCCCGCACGCCCTCACGCGAGCGCTTGATCGAGTCGTGCACGAGACCGTGGGAATGACCGTCGTCGTGGTCATGACCGTGGTGATGATCGTGATCCTGATCGCGGCGCTCGGCGCCGAGCGTCGCCGGCTGGGGCATCAGCAGATGCCGGTGACGGGGCCGGTACTCGTGGGTATGGCGGCGCGAGCCGTGGCGGTGAGTCAGGACCGGCATCGGCCGATCCTAAGCAGCGCACATAAAGCGAGCCTTCTAGGCGAGCCATAAGAAAACCTGGCCATAGACTCGACTCGTGCTCACGATCTACGGGGCCTGCGCGGTCACCTTCATGATGTGCATGTACGCGCTCGAGGGGCGCCACCGCGGGTTCGTGCTCGCCTTCGCGCTGGGCTGTGCGCTATCGAGTAGCTACGGCTTCCTCTCGGGCACCTGGCCCTTCGGGGTGGTCGAGGCGGTCTGGACGCTGATCGCGCTGCGGCGCTACAGGGCACGCAGCGAGTAGCTCAGCAGCTCCGTCCGATGCGGAAGCGCCGGGTGCGGGAGTGGTGTCGGACGGTGATCGTCAGCGGCGCGCAGGCGGTGCGTGTGTTCAGGAAGAAGCCGCCCGGATACGCATTCCATGGCCGGCTGCTGCTGCCCGGGAGGTGGCAGCCCCGAAAATGGACGGCGCTCACGTTCGGCGTCGACGCACCCCAGGTGATCGCGAGGCACCCACGCCACGGTGAAGGCTTCCCTATCTGCGCTATTTCGATAAGCTTTGTTGAGTAACTTATGCGCCCCACCTCCCGCACGTCGATCAGCGCCGCAGAGACTCGGCATGCCCTGAGTCACTTTGCCACCGGGGTGACCGTTGTGACCTCGCGGAGCCCAGCTGCAGAACCGGTCGGAACCACGGCGAGCGCCGTCAGCTCACTGTCGCTCGAGCCACCGCTGCTGCTCGTCTGCCTTGCGCGCGCCAGCGTCACCCTGGCCGCACTCCGGGAGTACGGAGCGTTTGCCGTAAACGTACTGGCGGCGGAGCAGCACGAGCTTTCGGGCCACTTCGCACGCAGCGGCGCTGCCGCCAGCTGGGCGGTCGTCAAGCATCACCTGAGCGCCCGAGGACTTCCGATCCTTGCAGGGGCGCTCGCATCCATGCAGTGCGCCGTGGAGCGCTGCGTCGACGGCGGCGACCATGAGATCGTGATCGGGCGTGTGCATGACTTGCACGTGGCGGGCAGCGAATCGGAGCCGCTCGTGCACTACCGCGGGTCCTACGCGGTGATCTCTCGATGACCATCCCGCTCTCCGCTGCACGGCTGTTCAGGGACGGCACGCCCGTGCTGGTGGGAGACGAGGACGACGACACGACCTTCATCGCGGCCGCCGCGGGGACGATTGAGTCTGAGCAACTCGCGCGGCTGCAGACGCTGGGACATGGGACGGTGGTGCTCGGCATGAGCCAGCCGGTCGCCGAGCGCCTCCAGCTCCCGTCGCCAGCACCAAGTGCCCACCGGCGAGCGGAGCTCAGGCTGATGGCGCCGGTCGACGCCGCGCTGGGCACTGACGGCGGCTGGTCGCTGCATGACCGTGCGCTGACGATGCGGGTCGCGGCCGACCCATCCAGCGGCCCCAGCTCGCTGACGTCTCCCGGCCACGTGCTTGCGGGGCAGATTTCGGCGGGCGCTCGCGGTGCCGCTGCGGCCGCGCTCGAGCTCGCGCTGCTGGCCGGCCTCGAACCGGTGGTGGCGCTCAGCCCGGCCCTCGATGACGCGGGCGGCGTCACCTCGTTTGCGGCGTTGATGGCCGATCCGCGCTTGCAATGGCTCCCGCACGCCTCGAGCGCCGAGCTGCACAGCCTCGCGGCCTGGCGCAGCGCCAGGGATCTGGCGGTCACGTGCGAGCTGCCGACGCGGGCTGGTCAATTCAGAGCGGTCGCGTGCGACGAGCTCGGGTACGACGGGGGTGAGAACGAACGCGTGACGATCGCGTTCGTTCACGGGGAGCCGTCGGCTGCTCCCGATCCGTTCGTGCACGTCCACGTGGCGTGCCGACTCGGTGACGTGTTCGGTTCGCTTCTGTGCGATTGCCGGGCCGAGCTCGACGCCGCAATCAGGCAGATCGTCGCCGCCGGGTCCGGCGTGATCGTGTACACACAGCCCACCGGTCCGAGCCTCATGGACTGCCCCCGTGACCGACGCTTCGAGCGCCCCAGCGTTGACGGACTGCTGCGAGCCATTGGCGTTGACACGGGTCAGCCACGGCGGTCAGTGCCTGATACGGCGCAGGGGCCGGGTCACGGAAAACTGGAGGCGTGCGCATGACGACGGTACTGGCACTGACAGGCAACCCGCGTCCGGTCTCGCGCAGTCACGCTCTGGGGCGCACGCTGGCTTCGGCGATCGCAGCCGCGATCGGATCGGAGCCGCCCGCCTCGATCGACCTGGCGGCGCTGGGCCCGCGCGTGCTCGATGTCAAGGACGAGCTGGCCCTGCAAGCCACTGAACAGGTGCTCGCCGCAGACATCCTTGTGGTGTCCAGCCCGACGTACAAGGCAACCTACGCCGGTCTGCTGAAGGTCTTTCTCGACCGCTTCGGCACCGGCTCGCTTGACGGCATCGCCGCCGTGCCGATCATGCTTGGCGGTGCGGCGAACCATCTGCTGGCGGTGGACGTACACCTCACACCGCTGCTGCTCGAGCTCGGGGCATCCGTCCCGGCTCGTGGCCTCTTCGTGCTCGAGGCCGAGCTCGACGGATTTGAAGCGTTCGCGGCCGACTGGTCAGCGCGCAACGCGGAAAAGCTGCTGGCCGTCACGCGTTGAGCCGCCCGGCATTGACCCGGGTCCGCAGGCCGCCCTGGGCCGGCCCACGCACCCGCCCTGGGCCGGCCCACGCACCCGCCCTGGGCCGGCCCCGGTCACCCGTCACCCAAATCAGGCGGCAACCGACTCCAGCTCGATCGTGAACCTGTTCGCCGGACGCTTGAGCCCATAGTGCTCGCGCAGCGTTGCACCTTCGTACTCGGTGCGGAACAGCCCGCGCTGCTGCAGGATCGGAACCACCTCGCGCGTGAAGGTCTCGAAGTCCGCCGGATACGCCGGCGGCATGATGTTGAAACCGTCGGCGGCAGCGCCCTCGAACCATTCCTGGAGGTCGTCGGCCAACTGCTCGGGCGTGCCGGTGAACGTTCGGTGCCCGCGTCCGCCACCGAGCTTGCCCAGCAGCTGCCGCACGGTCAGGTTCTCGTCGCGAGCGAGCTTGGTGATCAGCGCCGAACGGCTCTTGTGCGTCTCGATCTGATCCTCCTCGGGCACCTCCGGGAGTGGTTCGTCGAGGTCAGCGCCGGTGAGATCGACACCGAACATCTCGGAGATCTGTCGCAGGCCGTGTGCCGGGTTGATCACCTCGTTGAACTCTTCCTCCCGCGCCCTGGCCTCCGCCTCGGTCGAACCCAGGTACGGGACCACGCCGGGCAGAATGACGACGTCGTCCTCACGTCGACCGGCGGTGATCGCGCGCGCCTTCAGGTCGGCGTAGAACGCCCTTCCCTCTGCGAGCGTGCGCTGGGCGGTGAAAACGGCCTCGGCGTATGCGCCGGCGAGGACGCGACCGTCCAACGACGAACCGGCTTGCACGAGCACCGGGTACCCCTGTGGGGAACGCTGGGCGTTCAGCGGGCCCTTTACCTTGAAGTACTTGCCCTCGTGGTTGACCGGTCGCAGCTTCGCCGGGTCGGCCCAGACGCCGTCGCTCTTATCCGCTACCACGGCGTCATCGGCCCAGCTGTCCCAGAGCTTCGTCGCCACGCTGATGAATTCGGCAGCGCGCTCGTAACGCTCGGCGTGGGCGGCGATCCCGTCGAGCCCGAAGTTGTGCGCGGCAGCCTCACTTGACGTGGTGACGATGTTCCATCCGGCGCGACCGTGCGATATGTGGTCCACCGCTGAGAATCGCCGCGCCAGGTTGTAGGGGTCGTTGTAACTGGTCGACGCTGTGGCAATCAGACCAATCCGCTGCGTCGCCACGGCAATCGCAGCCAACAGGACGGTCGGCTCAAGCATGCTCGCCGGGCGTAAACCGGCGTCACCCCAGACCACGGGTGCGTCGGCGAAGAAGATCGAATCCAGCTTCGCCGCCTCGGCTGCACGCGCGAGCTCGATGTAGAAGTCGACATCGTCACCGCCGAGCGGATCACTCTCGGGGAGGCGCCAGGCGGCCTCGTGATGGCCGACGTTGGCAAGGAACGCGTTGAGGTGGAGCTTGCGTCGGGTGTTCATCGATTCCATCCTCCTCAGGCGGATACGAGGTCGCGGGTCGCGTACTGGCTGACTGGACGTGCGAGGCCGTAATGCTCGCGCAGGGTGGTGCCCTCGTACTCCGTGCGGAAGAGGCCGCGTTTGCGGAGAATCGGGACGACGTGCTCGACAAACACCTCGAAGTCAGAGGGCATCGCGGGTGGCATCACGTTGAAGCCGTCCGCCGCACCCTCACGCCACCACAGCTCAAGCTGGTCGGCGAGCTGCTCGGGCGTGCCGGTGAAGGTGCGGTGCCCGCGGCCCCCGCCGAGCTTGGCCAGCATCTCGCGGACCGTGAGATTTTCGTCCCGGGCGAGCTTGCTGATCAAGGCCGTGCGGCTCTGGCTGCCCTGGACCAGTTCGCTGGATGCCAGCTCCGGAAAGGGAGCGTCGAGGTCGAGCCCCGTCAGATCACGGTCGAAGAACCGCGAGAGCGCGTTGAGACCGTAGGCCGGATTTTGCAGGTCCTCGAACTGCTGCCCGCGGGCGTTGGCTTCGGCCTCGGTTGAACCGAGGATCGGCACGACACCTGGCAGGATCAGGACTTCGTCCTCGCCGCGTCCGAATGTTGCCGCGCGGCGCTTGATGTCAACGGCGAACTCCAAGCCTTGCTCGAGCGTCCGCTGGGCCGTGAAGATCGCCTCGGCGTGGCGCGCGGCGAAGTTGCGGCCGTCCTCAGAGGACCCCGCCTGGATCAACACCGGCCGTCCCTGCGGTGAACGCGAGACATTGAGCGGGCCGGCGACCCGGAAATACTGCCCGACATGATCAACTCGGTGGACCCTGCTGCTGTCGGCCCATAGGCCGAGATCCTTGTCGCCGATCTCGGCGTCGTCCTCCCAGCTGTCCCAGAGCTTGACCACCGCCGCTACGAAATCGGCGGCGCGCTCGTAGCGGGTGCTGTGATCATCCTGTGAGTCACGTCCAAAGTTGTGAGCGGCCTCGTCACCGGCGGTCGTGACGATGTTCCAACCGCTGCGCCCGCCGCTGAGCTGATCGAGCGATGCGAAATCGCGCGCGAGGTTGTACGGCTCGTTGTAGCTCGAGGAGGCGGTGGCGATCAATCCGATTCGCTCGGTGACCACGGCCAGAGCGCTGAGCAATAGAACCGGTGACATTCGACCTGACGGGCGGAATGCGACGTTTCCGCCGAGCGAGGGAACGTCGGCGAAAAAGATCGCATCGAACCTGGCGGCCTCAGCCAACGTCGCGAGCCGGACGAAGTGATCGAAAGCTTGGGAGGCGAACGGATCGGACTCGGGCAGGCGCCAAGCTGCCTCGTGGTGCCCGACATCGCTGATGAAGAGATTGAGATGAAGCTGCCGGCTTTGAGTCATGTTCGAGTCATTCCTGGTCGCTTGGAGTCGTTGTGCCGTCAGGCTGCGTTCCATCCCGAGAGACGTCGCTCGAGAAACAGCAGCCCGTAGTTGATCGCCAGACCGAGCAAGGTGATGCTGAGGATCCCGGCGTACATGTCCGGAACCTGGAACCCTTGCTCGCTGGCGTTGATGAAGTAGCCGAGGCCGGCGGTCGCGCCGACCATCTCGGCCGCAATCAGAACCATCACCGAAACGGCGCCTGAGATCCGGATCCCGGTGAAGATCGTCGGCATCGCGGCCGGCAGCGCCACCTTGCGGAAGGTCGCCACCGGGGACAGACCGAGTACGCGCGCCGTGCGCATCAGCTGCGTGTCGACGTTGCTGATTCCGCTGATCGTGTTCAGCAAGATCGGGAACAGGCACGCGTAGCAAACGATCGTGTACTTGGTGACCTCGCCGATGCCGAGGATCAGGGTGAACACCGGCAGGATCGCCAACGCAGCGGTGTTGCGAAAGATCTCGAGTACCGGCGTCACGATCTCACGCACCGGCCTGTACCAGGCGATGGCCGCGCCCAGGGGGATCCCGATCACGACCGCAGCGCCGAACCCGACGCCGGCCCGGATCAGACTCGGCTTGACCTGCTGCCACAGCATGCCGTCAAGGAGAAGGTGCCACCAGGTCGCCACGACACGCGCAAATGGAGTCACGAAGTGCGGGTCGACGATATGCAGCTTCGGTAGCAGTTCCCACGTAAGGCCGAGCAGCAGTAGACCGGAGACCGTGCGACCGAGGCTGAGCAGGCGCGAAGCCACGCCGCGCCCGGGCCTCACCCCCGCCGATCGCGCCTGACGCTCGTTCACGGCCGGCTCGGTGCGCTCGGCAATCAGACCGTGCACCGCCGGTGGCTGCTGGGACGGATCTGAGCGACCGGCCGACCTGCCCGCCGTGCCGCTCGCAGTCGTGCCGATCGCATCGGAGAATTCAGACGACATTGGCCACCGCCTCGGCGTGGTTTGGGGCCTCGCGCAGCATCGTCCAAATACGGTGGCGGTGCTCGGCGAAGTCGGCGGTCGACCTGATGTCAGGACTCTCGTCACGGTCGAGATCGATGTCGACGACTGCCTTGATGCGACCCGGCCGAGAGCTCATCACGGCCACCCGTTGACCTAGGTACACGGCCTCATCGATGTCGTGCGTGATGAACAAGATGGTGGTGCCCGTACGCGTCCAAATGTCGATCAGTTCCTCCTGCAGCCGCTCGCGCGTCTGCGCGTCGAGAGCGCCGTAGGGCTCATCCATGAGCAGCACCTCGGGCTCGTATGAGAGCGCCCGCGCGATGGCGACCCGCTGCCGCATTCCGCCGGAGAGCTCGTGCGGGTAACGGCCACCGAAGTCGGCGAGGCCGACCAGCTCGAGGTATCTCGCGACGCGCTCCCTGCGCTCCACGCGTCCGTAGCCGGCCGCCTCGAGCGCGAACTCGAGGTTGCCCGCCGCGGTCCGCCACGGAAGCAGTGTGTACTGCTGAAAGACGACCCCACGGTCGAGGCCGGGGCCCACGATCTGCTCGCCATCGACCTGCACCGTGCCGGCGACCGGGCTGGCGAGCCCGGCCACCAGATCGAGCACGGTCGACTTTCCACACCCACTCGGGCCGACGATCGTCATCAGCTCTCCGTCCTCGACCTCGAGCGAGAGGTCATCGAGGGCCACGAACCGGTGCAGCTTGCGGTCGGATGGCCCCCGCGAGTCAGGCCGAACCCAGAATTCCTGCCGGACCCGTTCGAGGGTGATGCGTCCTGGCATCTCAGCTCCCCGTGATCGATTGAGCGGTTGCGGAAATGCGGATCATTTCGGCGCGTAGGGGTTGTAGGCGTTCGTGAACATGGTGCTCACGTTCGGGCTTCCGCTGATCAGGTGCTGGGATTTCAACCATGGGATCCATTGACTGAAGTACGAGGTCTTGATGTAGCCACCGGCCGTGACGACGCCATTGGTGGTCCAGTACTGCAGTGCATTGGCGTCCTCGGTGAGACCATTGGCCTTCAGCCATGGCACTAGCCTTGCGAGGGCGGCCTTGGCCGGGTGCGTCTGCGTGAAGTGAATGGCCC
Source organism: uncultured Actinomycetota bacterium (assembly GCA_963706725.1). Classification (GTDB taxonomy): domain Bacteria; phylum Actinomycetota; class Thermoleophilia; order Solirubrobacterales; family Solirubrobacteraceae; genus Palsa-465. The sequence continues at coordinate 130,351 of OY970167.1, forward strand.
GGGCAACGCCGCCGATGAACTCCCTGGCGTCCGCGGGGTGGGCCTGCAGCCAGGCGGAGGTCATCACCGCATCGTTGCTGTCGTAGGCGCCGAGGAAGCTGCTGTCCTTGAAATCGATCTGGACCTGGCCGGTCTTGAGCGCCTCGGTCAGCAGCGGCCCGCTCGCAAGCGTCCCGTCGACCTGGCCGTGCAGGACAGCATCCGTCGCATCGAGCGGGGTGATCGGCACGAGTGTGACCTGCGAGATCTGCGCCTGCGTGAGGCCGCCGTGCTGAAGCCAGGTATCGACGACCGCCTGTTCGGTCGCGCCCAACGTGTTGACGGCGATCTTCTTGCCGATCCAGGACTTGGGCGTACTCAGGTTCTCGCCCTTCTTGCTGATCAGCGCGGTGTAGTCGTTGTCAGCGGAGCCGAGCACCGAGAGCACCGCCTTGAGCTTGTTGCCCTTGGCGATCGCGTTCTCGATCGCACCGGTGAAGGCGACCGAGACATAGTCGATCTGCCCGGTCGCCAGATCCTGGAGTGCGGCCGGGCCCCCGGTGACCGATCCGACATTCTTGAGGGTGATGTCGGGTATGTAGCCCAGCGCCTTCGCCAGCTGCACGTAGTTGAGCAACCCCGCGGTGTCCTGATAACGGATCGTGGTCTTCGGAGCGCTGCTGGCGGTGGCGCTTACCAGGGGCTTGGCGGCCACGGGCGAGGAGCCCACAAGCGCGATCCCGCCCAAGACAGCGAGAGACGCGACGACAGCTGAGAAGAGCCGGGGGCTCGGTCTGAGATTCATGTGGCGATCCTTCGGTTCGTGCGAGACAAAGTCAAGTAAGTCAATTAACAATATCAACATTATGTCCTTTGTCGAACGTTCGGCGCGTGCCGTCCTGCGCCCACACAGATCACGGAGTTCGAGGGCCCGCTTGCCCAGCGGGGAACGAGCGATGCCGCGATCGTTCCGCCAGCCGCTCGTTACCGTCACTCGCATCACGAGCGGACAGCGTCTGATCTGGATCAACGGTCCATTCGGAGCCGGAAAGACCTCGGTGGCCAGGGCGCTACTCGACCTGCGACCGCACGCCTTCCTGATCGACCCCGAGATCCTCGGCGTCGTGTTTGGCAGCACGACGCCGACGGATGCCTGCGATTACCAGGACCTGCCCGCGTGGAGAGAGCTGGTCATCGCAAGCGTGGAAATCCTTCAGCAGAACGGCTCGGAGCTTGTGGTCATGCCGATGGCGGTGCTCAGGCGAGCCTATTTCAACGAGCTCGCGGCGGGCTTCAGAGCATCGGGCAGCGACGTGGTTCACGTCGTGTTAGACGTCTCGCCAACAGTGCTGGAGGCCCGCATCGCGGCCGACACGGCCGATCCAGCTGCGGCCCCGTGGCGCCGGCAGAAGCTCAGCGCATATCCAGCCGCGCGGCAGTGGCTGGCGCCCGCCGCGGACCTGTGGCTCGTCACAGACAATCTGCCGGCGACGGGAGCGGCCGCAGAGATCGATCGTCTACTCGGCTAGCGCAGCCAGCACCTGGGCGTCGTGCTCGGCCGGCTTGACCTTGCGGAAGATATGGCTGATCTTGCCGTCGGCGTCAATCAGGAATGTCGTGCGCTCGTTGCCCATGTAGGTGCGGCCGTACATCGACTTCTCAACCCAGACGCCGTAGGACTCGGCGACGCTGTGGTCCTCATCGGAGAGCAGCGTGAAGCCGAGCTCGAACTTGTCGGCGAATTTGGCGATCGGCTTGACTGGGTCGGGTGAGACGCCGAGCACGGTGGCGCCGAGCGCGGCGTAATCGGACCGGTGGTCGCGGATACCACAGGCCTGGGTGGTGCAGCCGGGAGTGTCGGCCTTGGGGTAGAAGTAGAGCACCACGGGCTTGCCGCGCAGCTCGGAGAGGGTGACGGGGTTTCCGTCCTGGTCCGAGACCGTGAAGTCCGGAGCGGTGTCGCCAACTTTGAGTGTCATGGATCGGATGATGCCGGACGGGCGCGTTGGCGAACTTCACAGTTGTTTCCCATCGCACGGACAACAGCTGGTTATGCTCCCCGGCGATGCTGAGCCTGCGGCGACAGGGGGCAAAGGGCCTGTTGGTGCTGGGGGCGACGGCCGCGGCCCTTGCCGGCGCCGCTCCGTCCTCGGCGCACGCCGCGACGATCGACGGCACGATCGTGGCGACGCGGATGTACGACTTCACGATCCGGACGGCGGGCAAGCCGCGTGACCCATTGGCGCGGATGGTGTCCTACGCGACGGCGCTCGGCGCCAAGGACTACAAGTACGTATACGGCGGTGGCCATGCCCACGCCGGCACGCCTACCGACGGTGGTTTCGACTGCTCGGGGAGCGTCGCGGCCGTGCTCGCCGCTGGCGGGCTGTGGCCGAAGGCGGGAGCCGTGGGCAGCGACCTTGGCCTCGTCCAGGAACTCAAGAGCCGCGGGCTGATAGCGAACGGGCCCGGCCACGGGCCCGATCAGGTGACGCTCTACGACCACCCCGGTAAGACGATCGAGATGAGCATTGACGGTCGCATCTATGGCGTCGGCGGCGACAGCAGGGGCGGCCCCGGCTGGGTCGACGGCAGCCTGATCAGCTCCAGCGACCTGAGGGAATACCACATCCTGCCGCGGGTCCTGCGCGTCGGCCACAGCGACTCCTACGACGTCACCTTCTCATACCGACTGACTGCGGCGCAGTACCAGATCTCCAAAGAGCTGGCGGTCGGCTCGAAGGTCGCGATCAGCTACTCCAACGGCCACCTGGCGATGCTCGACCTCGACTCGATCAAGAACATCGGCGGGACGCCCTTCAAGACCCATTCCTAGCGCATGCCGGAGGCAGCGGGCACCTAGGGCAGGCTCTCGCTGATGCGCAATTCACGCTCCCGATGACGCCATCTCAGTTAGGAGCATCGGCGATCGTGAAGGCCATCGCGGCCGGCACCAGGGGTTCAAGCTCGTTCATCGCGTCCACACTGCCGAGCGCCGGGAACAGGCGGCTCCAGCCGAGCGCGATCGCGATCGTGATGCAGCCGCCGCCGACGACCGCCGGGATCGTGCCGACAAGTGAAGCCGCCAATCCGGACTCGAAAGCGCCGAGCTGGTTGGAGGCCGAGATGAACACCGTCTCCACCGCCGTGACCCGGCCACGGAGCGCGTCCGGGGTCGCGAGCGCCGAGGTGGTGGAGCGGATGTTCATCGAGAACATGTCGAAGAAGCCGCTCGCCAGCAACGCCACCAATGAGAGCTCGAAGTTGCGTGAGAGCCCGAAGACGATCATGCAGGCCCCGAAGCCGCCGACGACCGAGAGCAGTCGCCGTCCGGCGTGGTGCATGATCGGGCGCCTGATCAGGAAGACCGCACCGAGCAGCGCTCCGGCCGCCGGACCGGCGCGCAGCACCCCGAGGCCAGTCGCGCCGACGTGCAGATAGTGCGATGCGAAAATCGGCAGCAGCGCGACCGCGCCGCCGAACAACACCGCGAACAGATCGAGCAGGATCGCGCCGAGCACGATCGGCGTGTGCCGCAGGAAGATCAGCCCCTCGAGCACCGAGCGCAGGTCGGCTGCCTGCCGCCGCGCGACCGCCGCGGCTTCGGCGCCGATGCCCGGGCCGATCGCGAGCGCGGCGAGCGTCGCAAGCGCAAGGCCGGACGCTGCGATCAGATACACGGCCGTGGGCGAGAGCGCATAAACGACGCCGCCGACGGCCGGCCCGATCACCGCTGCGCCCTGCCCGGAGAACGAACGCAGCGTCATCGCATTCGGAATCAACTCACGACTGACGAGCGTCGGCGGCATTGCGCGCGTGGCCGGCGAGCCGATCGCCATCGTCGTGCCCGCGCCGAGCGCGAACCCGAAGTAGGGCAGCGCCGCGTGAACGTGTGCTGCTGTTATCGCCGCCAGCCCGAGCGCGACGCCAACACCAAGCGCGGTCGCAGCGGCGAGCACGTAGCGCCGTTGAAAGCGATCGGCTATGTGTCCGGCCGGCAGCGCTAACACGAACAGCGGGATGAACTCGGCTAGCCCGATCCAGCCGAGGTCGAGCGCGCTCTGATGATGTGCGTAGACCGACCAGCCGATGATCACCTCGATCATCTGCAACGCAAAGCTCATCGCGAAGCTGGCGGCGAACCACATGCGAAAGTCACGCACCTGGAGCGCCGGGGCAAAGCTGGCCATTGGGAGAGACGCTAGCGAGCGGCCGGCGGCCGCTCGCCAACGCCTGGGCCGGTTACCGCCGGCGCGGGATCGCGTGGAGAATCAAGGGGGTGCTGCCCTGATTGGCGCTGTTGACGACCCGATTCCAGCCACCAGGGACCGGTTGGCCGCCGGTGCCAGTCGCGTCCTGGCCGCTGACGTCCTGGATCTTCACCGCGCCCGCCTCGAGCGTGAGCGTCTCGAGCGGCTTGGCGCCCACCGTCGTCGTGATGTGATCGCCTTCGATGTACACCAGCGACAGCGCTATGCGGAGGGCATCGCCCTTCCCGCCGGCCGTTGGGATCACGATCAGCCCCTGCTTGAAGTGCTGCCCGGCGGAGGTTGCCTCTAGCAACGTCGGCGTCAGGCTGTCGAGCACCTTGGTGATCGTGATCGTCTGGAATTTGACCTTGCCGGCACCCGCACCGCTGGACTGCGCGCCGGTGGAGAGACCTGGGCCGGGCGCCTGATAGTCCACACTCGTGGCGTCGAAGGCGATGTCCGTGCTGGACGGTGCAAACTGCTTGTCCTGGCTCTCGCCGTTGATCGCACTGCCGCTCCCAGGATCCGAGAGTGCCACCGCGGCGACATCGGTCTGCGATGTCGAGTTCACCTCGACCGTCTTGCCCGGAGCGCCCTTGGCGCCGGCATCGCCCTTTACACCCTTTGCTCCGGTTGCGCCTGTGGCCCCGGTCGCGCCGGTCGCCCCTGTCGCCCCTGTCGCCCCGACGGGGCCTGCAGGGCCCTGTGGACCGGTGGCCCCGGTCGCGCCGGTCACGCCCTGCGGGCCCTCAGGGCCAGTCTGGTTCCAGCTCACCGGCTGCTCGAAAAAGCCATACGTGCTGACGTCTTGCTCGGCACCGAGCTCGGTGCAGGTCTGCCCGACGGACGGGTCGATCATCGTGATGTTGCTGAGGCCGTACTGCTCGGAGCCGAGGACCGGCTCAGTGACCGTCCCGGAATCGCCCTCCGTGGTCTGCATCAGCACGCAGGCGGAATAGGTGCCGCTCGAGTCGGGCACGCTGGCGACCGCAAACCCGGCCCCGCCGACGAGTAGGCCGACGGCGACCAGGGCCGCCGCCTTGGGGATACGTGAAAGATGGAGTCTCATGGCCCCGCAGGCTAATCGGCCGCCAGGCGTTGAAGCGAACTCTCGTACGCTCGGCTACTTCAGCAGGCGGCTGAGGCGCCGGTCCTTGAGAACCTTGCCCTCGGTCTGGCAGACGGGGCAGTAACACATCACGTAGTCCTCGTAGAAGACGGCCTCGATCGTGGTGCCGCAGCGCGGGCAGGGCTCGCCGTTGTGGCGGTGCACCGTGAGCGGGAGGGGCAGTTTGTCGGGGAGCGGCAACGTCAACCGCTGCTCGTAATGCGCGACTGCTCCGTCGAGCCGATCGTAAATCGCGTCGCGCACTGCCAGCGACTCCTCCGGGGTGAGATCGGCGCCACGCTTGAACGGCGAGAGCCTTGCCGTGTGCAGGATCTCATCTACCCAGGAGCGCCCGATTCCGGCGATCACGTGCTGGTCGCGAAGGACCGCGTACAGCGGCCGCGGGTGATCGAGCAGCGCGCGCAGCGCCTCCGGCGCGGGCGTGTCGGGCCAGGCCTCGGGCCCGAGCGCGGCGATCGTCTCCTCGGCCTCGACCTCCTCGCTGCGCAGCAGCTTGACCCAGGCCCGCTGTTTGGTGCCGAACTCACGCAGACGCAGCTCGCGCTCCCCACCCGCCAACCGCAGCAGCACACGCGAGGTCTTGTCGCGCAGCGAGGCGCGTCTGTCGTAGAGCTGCAGGCGGCCGGCCGACATCAGGTGCACGAGCAGAACAAATTGCGCTCCTGCCTCCGTGCCGGCGTGGTTGGGCTTGGATGCGGGCATGTCACCACCGGGACCGGCGGCGCGGAGATCGATGAGGAACAGCTTTCCGCGTCGGCGAATGCCCTCGATCCGGGCGCCCGCAAGTGCGTGCAACGGCGGGTCGAAGGTCTTGACCGCGTTGATTCCAGGGGTCAGCAGAGACTCGATTTCGGCGCCCGCTGTCGCGGCCCCGACGAGCCTCGCGGTGATCTCAACCTCGGGAAGTTCAGGCACGGGAAATCAGGGTAGAGCGAACTGCGATGCAACTCCTAACCGCCCTTAAGCACCATTTAACTGTGCGGGAGGATTCTCGATTCCATGAGTGACATCCTCGCCATCGTTGATCAGACAAACAGCGATGAGCAGCTCGTTGAAGAGATCGCCCTGCGGCACCCCGACCGCGTGACCGTGCTTCTCGAGGACGGCACGCTCGACCCGGAGCTGGACGGTCCGCGCGGCCGGGCGCTGAGTGATCGGCTGGCGAAGCTGCTGACCGCGATCGAGCAACGGACCGGTGCTGTGGTCGTGGGTCTCGCGGGCAGCCGCGAGCAACTCCGCGGCTGGCGCTTTGACCGGATCGTCGGAGCGCAGGGCTTACTTCCCGCGCTCTGAGACAGCCAGGCAAACAGGCCGCGTCCGGCGGTCGGTACTTAAAGAAATCGGGCCCCGATCGATGCGACCGGGGCCCGAGTTGTAGCTATGTCGCAGCCCGCTTAGAGCCCGTTGATCAGGCTCTTGTCCTGCGAGACGATGCTCGAGGGCAGCGGGTAGAAGTCCAGCGAGGCGCCGTACTTCTGACCGGTCGTGATCGCCCAGTTCAGGAAGTTCTGGACGTTTGAAACGTGCGAGCCGTCCTTGTTGACGATCGCGTACGTGTAGGTCGCCAGCGGATAGGCGGTCTTGTACTTCTTGCTCGGGTACTGGATCGGCACGCCGCCGGCGCTGGTGAACGCGCTGCCCTGCGAGGGGATCGAGGAGTTCGACTGTGACGCGGCGGTGATCGACTTGCCGCTTGCCATCACGAACTGACCATCGGCGTTCTGCAGCGCCGCGGCGTAGATCCCGTGCTGGCTGAGCACGTAGTACGCCGAGACGTAGCCGACGGCGCCGGCGTTCTTGGCGACCTCACCGGCGACGCCATAGTTGCCGTTCTCGCCCTGGCCGACGGTGCCGGGGAAGGCCGTTGACGGAGTGATCGTCCACGCCTTCGGCGCGCCCTTGAACATGAAGTTCTGGAAGGCGTACGAGTCGCCAGAGCCGTCGGAGCGGAAGACCGGAGTGATCTTCGGCGCCTTCTTCAGGGCCTTGGCGTCGCGCTTGTTGAGCTTCACGATCGCCGAGCTGTTCCAGCTCGTGATCTTGCCGGTGTAGATCTCAGCCATGATCGTCGCGGTCAGGTGCAGCCCGGCGTGCAGGCCCGGGATGTTGTAGACGACCTCGGTGGCGCTGAGCGCCCACGGGATCTCGATCGGGTTATGCGACGCGTCACCCGCGTACTGGCTCGAGCTCATCGGCGCGTCAGAGGCGCCGATGTCGACGCCGTTGGCTGAGATGTCGGAGATGCCGGCGCCCGAGCCGCCGGCGGCGGGGCTGATCGTGTCGGCCGTGTAGGCGTGGCTCCACTTCGCCACGAGCGGGTAGACGAGCGACGACCCGGCCTCCTTGAGCGTCGTGGCTGAGGCGCTCGCGGCCATCGGGGCGCCGATCGCGCCCATCGCGACGGCACCAACGCAAACAATCCTCTTCAGATGCAAGATAGTTCCTTTCGGACAGGAATAAGGTTCAAGCTCGCCGATCGGAACGTGGCGAGTCACGCGTGTCCGGCCAATCGACGCGTGACCGAAGCATGTTCAAGTCCCCAGCCCAACTTGTTACTGCCCTGTTACTGAGATTTGGAAAGCTTGTGACGAGCCGCAATGCTGCGGGCGTGATGCAGTCGCCCTTGTCTACGCTCCGGCGCCGGTGACCTCTCTAGCTACCTCAGAGCTCCCGCCGCCGGGAGACTTCACGCGGCCCAGCAACACCCGGCTCGCGAACGTCGACCGGCGTGCAAACTCGATCCTCAAGTGGCTTGCGCTGGCGGGCGGCCTGCTGGTCTTCCTCGCGCTGATCGCGATCGTCTACCAGGTCCTCAGCGGCGCCTCGAGCGCCTTCGACAAGTTCGGGTTCGGCTTCATCGGACACAAGCAATGGGTTCCCGCAGCGGGCCTGTTCGGCGCCTGGACGTTCATCTATGGAACGCTCGTGACGGGCCTGGTCAGCCTTGTCCTGGCGACGATTCTGGGCGTCTCGATCGGCTTGTTCCTGAGCCTCATGGCACCGCGTCGGGTTGCGGCGATCATCGGGCCGCTGGTCGAGATGCTGGCCGCGATTCCAAGTGTGGTGCTGGGTCTGATCGGCATCTACCTGATCTGCCCGTTCATCAAGACCGACATCGAGCCATGGGTCCATTCCGTTTTCGGCTGGATCCCGATCTTCGGTGTCACACAGCCGGTCGGCAACTCGCTTTTCGCGGCCAGCCTGGTGCTGACGATCATGGTCGTGCCGATCATCGCGGCGCTCACCCGCGACCTGTTCATGACCGTGCCGCTCGAGCTGCGTGACGGCGCCGAGGCGCTTGGGGCCACGCGCTGGGAGATGATCCGCGGCGTCGTCCTGCCGACCACTCAGTCCGGGATCGTGGCGGCCGCGATGCTCGGCTTCGGCCGTGCGATCGGCGAGGCGATCGCCGTCGGCCAGGTGGTGGGCGGCATCCCCGCCTGGCCGCTGAACCTCTTCCAGGGAGGCGACACGATCGGCAGTGTCATAGCAGCCCAGTACCCGGATCCGGTGAGCGATCTGCACAAGTCGGCGCTGCTGTTCCTTGCGGCGATCCTGCTGGTGCTCGGAATCGCTGTGAACGTGCTGGCGCAGTGGGTTGCGCGCAGCTTCGGCTCGGCTCGGATGCTTGCGGCATGAGCGCGCTACCGATTTCCCCTGATCCCCGCCACACGCTCACCCCGAGCGGGAACCTGCGGCGCCGCCAGGCGATCAGCAAGTTCTTCGTCGGGGCCACCGTCGGCGCCGCCGGCCTGGCGGTCGCGGTGCTGTTCATCCTCATCTACTACGCGGCGAAGCACGGCGCGAGCCAGATGAGCCTGTCGTTCCTGGGCGGCACGCTCCCTGAGTACGGCGGCATCGGCGGCGGCGGCGGAATCGGCCCGGCACTGGTCGGCACGCTCGAACTGGTTGTGATCGCGACCGTCATCGCGCTGCCGGTCGGCCTGTTGACGGCGCTCTACATCTCTGAGTTCGCGGGCCCACGCCTGGGACGAGCAATGAAGATGGCGCTCGAGCAGATGGCGGGCCTGCCGACGATCATCGTCGGCATCTTCGTTGCCGGACTGATCGTCAACCATCTGGGCCAGTCGGCGTTCGCCGGCAGCCTCGCGCTCTCCATCGTCGAGGTGCCGCTGATCGCACGCGCGAGCATCGAGTCGATCTCACGCGTCCCGCCAACGCTGCGAGAAGCGGCCGACGCACTGGGCGTGGCGCGCTGGCGCACGATCGTTGGGGTGGTTCTGCCGACCTCCTCGAACGGAATCGTCACCGCGACGATCCTCGCGATCGCGCGTGCCGCGGGCGAGACGGCGCCGGTGCTATTTACCACCGCGCTCTTCGTCAACACCTACCAGCTCAACCCCGGAAAGCCCGTCGCCCCGCTGCCGCTGCTGATCCTGCAGCTGCTCGAGTCCGGCCAGTCCACGGCGCTTGACAAGGCGTGGGGCGCAGCTTTCGTGCTAATGGTTCTGATTCTGCTCATCAACATCGGCGCGCGGGTCTGGCTGCGCCGCAGCGAAAGGAAACGCGGACTATGAGCCTGTCATCTGAGGAAACACCAGAGGAGGCACGCGTCCGCGAGGATGCGGGCGACTCCGGCGGTGCCCGCCTCCGGCTCCCCGGCGTGATGGCGGACGCCCCTACCTCGCGCCCGATCACCTCCACCTCAACACAGCCTGCCGTCGACAAACAGGTGGTGTTCCACTCCCAGGCTGTGTCCGTCAACTACGGCGCAAAGCGCGCGCTCCAAGATGTGACGTTGGATGTCAACAGCCACGAGGCGACGGCCTTCATCGGCCCCTCGGGTTGCGGCAAGAGCACCTTCCTGCGCTGCCTGAACCGGATGAACGACTCGATCACCGGTTTCAAACTCGGCGGCTCGTTGCAGTATCACGGCCACGACCTCTATGCGGCCGAGGCAAATCGCGTCGAGGTTCGCCGGCGGATCGGGATGGTCTTCCAGAAGCCCAACCCGTTCCCCAAGTCGATCTACGACAACATCGCGTGGGCTGCCCGCAACCTCGGGATGAAGGCCAACCTCGACGAGCGTGTCGAGAAGGCGCTGCGTGGGGCCGCCCTCTGGGATGAGGTCAAGGACCGTCTGAAGTCGAGCGCGCTGGGCCTCTCCGGCGGACAGCAGCAGCGGCTCTGCATCGCGCGTGCAATCGCGATCGAGCCGGATGTCGTGCTGCTCGACGAGCCCGCCTCCGCATTGGACCCGATCGCCACCGCCGCGATCGAGGATCTGATCCACGTGCTCAAGGAGCAGTACACGATCGTGATCGTCACGCACAACATGCAGCAAGCGATGCGCGTCGCCGACAGGACCGCGTTCTTCAGCCTTGACGAGCAGCGCATCGGCACACTGATCGAGTTCGACCAGACCGACAAGTTGTTCTCGCGCCCGTCGGACAAGCGCACCGAGGCGTACATCACCGGCCAGTTCGGCTGAGCGGCCGCGAGGGACATCCCGCTCCCTCAGAGTGGGCGCCGGCTCGACCGAGCCGGCGCCCTTTTTTCTGCCGCCAACCGCCGCCGGCGAGCAAGATCGTGACGAGCCTGCCTGCGCGGGCTCGCGAGCTTCCCACGATCCACCGCGAGCTTTGCCAAAGGCAGTTCTGCATCGATATCGCGGCGCCAGCGCCGGGGCGCTCGCACTGGGGCGGTCCGGGGCCACCGGTCTCTGATCCGCGCGCGTCGCCCCACGAACGGCTCCACAACGGAAAGAGGGGGGCGCGGCCATGTGGCCGCGCCCCCCTCTCGGCAAACAGCGCCGAAATGCAGCTCGTTAGAGCTTGACTGACTTACCCGTGAAGGGCTGATCCCAGTTCGATGTCGAGGCCACGGTGGCAGTGGTCGAGACCGGGGCCACCTTGACCGTCTTGTTCTCCTTGAGCGCCTTCTTGCCGGCGGAGGTCAGCTTGACCTTGACGCTGGCCTTGCCGTTCGGCTGCAGGCTGAACTTGGCGGTACCGGCGAGCTTCGCTCCGACCGTCAGGTCGATCGTGCCCGATGCCTTGTAGGCGCTGGCGTCCCTGACCGACAGCGACGCCGCTGTGGCCGTCACCGCCGCCTTGGAGCCGATCTTCACGGCGCCGATGGCCGGCGTCGTGAACTCGCGGTTGGGGCTCTGGTAGTAGGTCGCGCCACTGGTGTCGCCGTAGTAGTAGATGCACGGACCCTGGTCTGCGGCCAGCGTCTGCCCGCCGTAGTTGACGGTCGCGCCCGATTGCAGGTAGCTGTTGAGCGTCGGATCGGCCTCAATCGCCGCGTTCGGGTAGCACTTGTAGCTGTTGTTGGCAGCCGCGCCGTTTGAGGTGGCGCCCGTCCATGCCGAGACATTGACGTTGCTGGCCTGATCGGTCCCGCCGGCCTGCTGGATGACCCAGTAGTAGTACTTGGTGCCCGGCGTCAGCGGCGAGTTGCCGGTGCTGTTCTGCGCAGCCTGGCCGAAGGCGCCGAGAGTTGCCGAGACGCTCGAGATCCCTGCGGCCGTAGGCACCTGGATGTCCTGGATCTGGTTGGTCTCGGGGCCCGGCAGATTGCCGTTGGCGACGTAGTCATTGACCGGGTCGTACTCGAACGTCACGTCCGAGTAATTGTCGGCGCCGCCGTTTGAGATCGGCTGCGGGACGCCGCTGCTGGCGCCGATGCCGGGATCGGTCACGCCGCTGTTGCTGATCGCGGCATCGGTGATCGTGGCGCTGACGTCCGAGCTCGAGCCGCTCACCGGAATACCGTCGATCGGGGCGTAAGCACCGGTGGTGGTCAGCGACGCTGCTGTGCCGTCATTCCACTTTTCGGCGGTGATCGTGATGCTGGCGAGGGGGCTCCAGACCAGGCCACTGCTCGACACCGGCAGCAGCGACTCGGAGCTTCCGCCCGTGTCGATCGAAGCGGAGACCGATGCCGATTCCGGGGTGATGTTCGCAGCAGCCCCGATCGCCGGGTTGTTTACGTAGTAGTTAGCCGTGGAGATGCCGTTTGCGGCCTCAGCCGGCACTGCGACGAGCCCGCTGGCGCCGATCGCAATGCCCGCGATCATCGCCGCACGGGAAAACTTACTCGTCAATTTCATTCCTCCTGTTTTTGTCGCCACTCGGTGGTCAACGGTCATGCCGGATCTCATCAAGCGACGGGAATCGTGGCTTTTTCATCCGGCCGAGCGCCAACGGGTTCCGATTCACGAGGAGCGTCAAACCAGGCATGTATCAAACGCCAGCTCCTGTGCCTCGCATACCCCTGAGGCGCGGCAAAACTAGCACTCAGAAGGGGGCCGGTTGCCCTCCTTCCGGGCCGTATCAGCGATATACGGCGGTTTGTGCCATTGGAGTCACAAACAATTAACAATTCAGCCGGAGTTGTCACATCTTGGTAACAAGTGAGAGGCACCCGCGGCCGGCACCGATGGGAGCCCTCGCACAAGCGGCGATATGGCTACTGCCCGCGCCGACCGCGGCCGTAGACCGTGCGGTAGAGGCGCTGCAGCTGCCGCGTCAAGCGCGCGCTGTAGGGAAACATGAAGAGCTCCCGTCGCGGCCCAAAGCCGCTCACCAGCAGCGCCTGCTGGCGGCAGTACTTGCGGATGCCGCCGATGCCGTGACGGCTGCTGATCCCGGACGACTTCCAGCCACCCATCGGCATGTTCAGCGCGAAGTAGTTGATCTGTGCCGCGTTGACGCACACGGCGCCGACCTCGAGCCGCCTCGCGATCTGCTCGCCGCGTGGCGTGTCCTTGGTCCAGACGCTGGCCTGCAGTCCGTAGACCGAGTCGTTGGCCAGGCGCACGGCCTCATCAACGTCGGCGACCTTCATGATCGGCAGCACCGGTCCGAAGGTCTCCTCGCGCATCGTGGCCATCGTGTGGTCGACGTCAACCAGCACGGTGGGCTCGTAGAAGTGGCCACCACCATTGTGATGCACATGGCCGCCCACGAGCACCTTGGCGCCCTTGTCGACGGCGTCGCGCACATGCGCGTCGATCGTCTCGATCTGTGGCGGGAAGATGATCGCGCCGACGTCGACACTGCCCGGACCGTCCGGGGCGCCCTGGCGCAACTTGCTGACCTTCTCCGTCACGCGACGCACGAACTCGTCGTAGAGCGGCTCCTCGACGTAGACCCGCTCCACCGAGACGCAGACCTGGCCCGAGTTGTTCATCGAGTAGTACGCGGCGGCCGTGGCGGCCTTCTCGAGGTCGGCGTCGGCGCAGACGATCATCGGGTCCTTGCCGCCGAGCTCCAGGTGGCACGGGATCAACGCTTCGGCGGCAGCCTTGGCGACCAGCTTGCCGGTGCGTGTGGAGCCGGTGAACATGATGCAGTCGACGTTGTCGACGAGCGCCGCGCCTGTCGAGCCGTCGCCCGTCGCGACCTGAAAGACGTTGTCCGGCATCCCGCACTCGTGGAACATCTCAGCCATCAGCATCGAGCTCAGCGGAGTGATCTCGCTGGGCTTGAGCACCACGCTGTTGCCGGCGATCAGCGCTGGGATGCAGTCACCGAATCCGTTGACGAGCGGGAAGTTCCATGGGCCGATCACGCCGATCACGCCGATCGGCTCATAGCGCAACAGGAGCTTCTTGCCGATCACCGCCGGGTTGCCCCAGTAGTGAGCCTTCTCCTCCGCGAGGTACCGCTCGGCGTGCCGTGCCCAGAAGCCGAGTGACTGCAAGACGTAGCCGAAGTCGGTGGCCTGGGCGTCCTCGTAGGTCTTGCCGGTCTCTTCAACCACCGCGTTGATCACACGGTCGGCGTTGGCGAGCATCCAGCGCTGTGCGCGCTGCAGCACCGCGGCCCGTCCCGAAAAGCCGAGCTCGGCCCACCCCGGCTGGGCAGACCGTGCTCGGCTCACGATCCCGGCGAGCTCCGCGGCGCCGGCCACCGGGACGGTCGTGATGACCTCACCGGTGGCGGGATTCTCGACCGCGATTGTGCTCATCTCAGTCGCCGAGCTCGACCGACTCGATCACCGCCGGCTCCTCCGGCCGGTCGCGCGCGTCGGTGGCAAGGCCCTCGATCGCGTCGACCGCATCCATGCCGTCGGTCACCTGCCCGAAGACGGTGTGCTTGCCGTCGAGCCACGGCGCGGAGTCGGTGGTCACGATGAAGAACTGGGAGCCGTTCGTGTTGGGGCCCGAGTTGGCCATCGCAATCGCGCCACGCACGACCTTGTGCTGGTTGAACTCGTCCTCGAAGGCGTAGCCGGGGCCGCCGGTGCCGGTGCCGAGTGGGCAGCCGCCCTGGATCATGAAGTCGGGAATCACGCGGTGGAAGCTGATCCCATCGTAGAACTTGTCCGCGGACAGCTTGCGGAAATTCTCGACCGTCTTGGGCGCGTCGTCGTCGAAGAACTCGAGTGCGATCGTCCCGTGATTCGTGTGGAGTTTGGCTGTGCTCATGAGATGACCCTACCCTCTCGCCAAAGAAAACGGCCCGCCCGCCGTCTCGTTCCAACCCGGGCGGGTGGATCGGGGCGGCAGACGGGCCGGAGCCGTCAGCTGAGCGCGCTAGTGGCGAACAGAAGCGGTGGTGGTCGTGGTGGTCGGCGTGGTGGTCGTCGTGCTCGTGGTGGTCGTCGCCGGCGTGACGCCGAGCGAGTAGATCGTGCCGGTCGCGGTGACGGTCGGCGCGGTGGTGCTGCCGCTCGCGGTCTGCGTGCAGCTGAGCGCGATCGTCTCCGCGTTGTTGCTGGTCGGTGCGAGCACGCGCAGCGGGAGTGACGTGTACTCGCTGTCACCGGCGGCGTCCACGTGGGCGGTCACGTTCTCCGTATCGACGGCGCTGGTCGAAGTACCGGCGGCCAGCTTGCAGGTGATGGTCACGTGCGCGCCGGCGACGGTGGCGGCGGTCCCGGAGACCTCGATCGACGGATCTGCCTGCACGAGGTAAGCCGTACCGCCCGCCGCCTGGTAGGTGGCGACGGTCGTTGGCGTGGTGCCGCTGGCGATCGCGGTCGCCTTGCCGGCGCCGCTGTCGGACTCAATCGGCGAATTGCTGCCGCAGGTCGTGCTGCCGGTGACGCTGACCGACGTGATCGCCTGGCCGGCCCCCGTGCACGAACCGTTGACGCGCAGCTGCACCTCATTGCGGTTGACGCGATAGAAGCCAACCGCTCCAGGCATGATCTTGCGGGAGCCGACGGAGTTCGTCCCCAACTTGGGGTTCGTCACGGCGAACGTCTTGAGCTGCGTGGCCCCGACGCTGGCCGCCGGAATCGTGACCGCGGCGTAGCTCGCGCCACCGGCGGATAGGAACAGGGCGATGAGCGACACACACATCGCGGGCGACGGGCGCCGCAAGCGGCCCGCGAAACCGCGGGCTGCAGAACCTGGTCTGCGCATCTACTTCCTCCAGAAGTCGTTTGGCGGTCCACCTATCCGAACACGACAGACGCCGCGGAGTCGCGGCGCGTTCTCCCTGCATTTACGGGGACCTGATGTCGTGCCCGGGCGGGCGGGTACTCAGGCGCGGGCGAGCTCGAGCTTCAGCGGACGCCCGCCGACCTCGATACCCGCTGCGGATGCGACGATCCGGCCGGCATCCTGCTCGGGGACCTCAGCGAACGAGAAGCGCTCGAGCACACGCACGTTGCGCACCGCCTCGCCGTCCAGGGCGCCGGCGCTTGTCAACGCATGAACAACGTCCATGGGCTCGATCCCGTCCGCGCGGCCACCGGCGATGATCAACTTGCTCACCGGCAGCTCGACGCCGTCGCGTTCGGCGTCATGCGGCTTGGAGTGCCGCTTGGGCCGCGGCTTGACGGTGGTCGCGGCGACGTGCGCGTCCTTCACCCATGGCGCCAGCTTGACGCCCGAGTGGGCCTCGATCGCCTCGACCTCGCGCTTTTGCCGCGTTTCGTAGAAGGTGATCGCGCGGCCGCTGCGGCCAACGCGGCCGGTCCTGCCGATGCGGTGCACGTAGACGTCCGGCGAGGTCGGGACATCGAAGTTGATGACGTGCGAGACGGTTGAGATATCGAGGCCGCGGGCCGCGACGTCGGTGGCGACAAGCAGCGGCGTGCGGCCGTCCTTGAAGTTGATCATCACGCCGTCGCGTTGCCCCTGCGACATGTCTCCATGCAGAGCCTTGACGTTCATGCCCTTGTCGCGGAGCGTGCGGTAGAGCTGCTCGCAGCGCACCTTGGTGCGGCAGAAGATGATCGCCTGCGTGGGCTTCTCGGCGTCGAGCACCTCAACCAGCGCCGCAACCTTGTCCTTGGACGCGACCTGCAATCCGAACTGCTCGACAGTGTCGACGGTCAGCGTCGCGTTCTTGACCTTGACTACCACCGGGTCGTAGAGGTACTGCTCGGATAGGCGCCTGATCTCGGGCGGCATGGTCGCGCTGAAGAGCGCAGTCTGGCGACTGGAGGGCGTCAGCGCGAGAATCTTCTCGACGTCCTCGAGGAAACCGAGGTCGAGCATCTCGTCAGCCTCGTCGAGCACCACAAAGCGGCAGTCGTGGAGCATCAGCGAGTGCCGGCTGATCAGGTCCTTCACGCGGCCGACGGTGCCGACGACGATGTGCCCACCGGCACGTAGCTGCGCCTGCTGGCTGCGGATCGGCGCGCCACCGAAGACGGCGACGACGTCGACGCCCTTGCGCGCTCCGTAGGAGCGCAGTGCCTGCGTGACCTGAATGCAGAGCTCGCGCGTGGGTGTCAGTACCAGGCCCTGGACCTCGCGCTCGGTGGGGTCGACGTAGTTGACCAGCGGTAGGCCGAAGGCTGCGGTCTTGCCGGATCCGGTCTGGGCCTGGCCGATCACGTCAAGCCCCTGCAGGAGGTGCGGGATCGCCTGCTCCTGGATCGGGCTCGGCTCCGAGTAGCCGACATCGTGTAGCGCCTCGAGGATCGGCTCGGCGAATCCAAGCTCGGCGAAGGTCGTCATCACCACCCAAGATAGAGGTCGGTTGAAGGTGATGCGTATTGCCTGGAGGAGTCAGCCTACGCTAGACGCTGTTGGTGTTGGTCGAGACCAGGTCGCTCGAGGCACCGCGACGGATCAGCGCCGGGGCGATTACGCGCAGCAGAGCGCCCAGCCAGTAGAAGCGGGGCACGTAGATCTCCGGAGCGCCACCGGGACCGGCAGCGATGACCGCCTTGGCAACGTGCTCCACGTCCGACACGGCCCAGCGCGTCAGCGGGTTGGCGCGCAGCTCAGCCTGCGGAAAGCCCTCGGTCGCGATGAAGCCCGGGAGCACGTCACCGACGTGCACCCCGTGGCGACCCTCCTCGAGGTAGAGCGAGTCGCTCCACGCCGCCAGCGCATTCTTGCTGGCGCTGTAGGCGCCGGTGCCGAGACGCGAGATCCGCGCTGCCGTACTCGTGACGTTGACGATCGCGACAGGGCACTTGAGCGGGCGCCCGCCGAAGCTGGTGCGCTGACCAGAGGAAGCGTCCTCGCTCACGGTGGTGAGCGGGCCACCGGCAGCAGCTGTACGGCGCATCAGGGGAAGCAGCGCTTCTGTCAGCCGCACGGGCGCCTCGAAGTTGATGCGCATGTGGCGCTCGAGGTTGTCCCAGCCGCCGTCGCCGAAGTCGGCGGCCCAGCGCGCTCCCGCGTTGTTGACGAGCAGGTGCAGGGCGCCGAACTCACGCTCGACGAGCTCGGCGATCCGGGCCGCTGCCGCGGGGTCGACCAGGTCGGCGGCGATCACCGTGCCGCCGATCTGCTCGGCGAGCGCCTGGAGCCGGTCCTCGCGGCGGGCAACAAGGATCGGCTGCACGTCGGGCTCACGCGCAAGGTGTCGTGCGACCGCTTCGCCGATTCCGCTCGACGCGCCGGTGATCAGAGCGACGTAGGGCACGCGGAGGAGTCTATGCAGGGACCGTGTTGTTGAAGCGGTGCAGTGCCAGCGGCTCGGGCGAGCGAGCACGGTCAGGCTCGTGATTCCGCAGCCCGGCCAGGTCTTGCCGGCGGCCGGCCACCAGCGCGCAGGTGCGCCCCCGGGTCAGTTAGTTCCCTGGGTGAGGATGCTGTTGGGCTCCGCACCCGAGTAGAAGACGCTGCGTGCGAACGGCCGTCTGAGGTTGACGATCACGCAGTACTGGCGGTCGCCGGCACGGTCGACGACGCAACTGCGGTAGATCACCGGTGCGAGCAGCTGGATGGTGACGAGCGCCCGCAGGTTCTCCTGAAACACCGTCGGTGCGTGATCGCCGATGTAGGCGGTGGCGCGTGCCGCCGCCTCCCCCAGCGCCGCTCTGTCGGCCACGACCGTCGGATGGTGGATCAGGCCGCCGGCGAGCAGCGCCAAGCTCGTCGCCAGCGTGACCAGCGCGCCACCGTAGTTGCGCGCTACCACGCGCGGCATGTCGGGCCGCAGACGCCGCACGAGCCGCCCCACCAACCCTCCGAGCAGCGCGATCGCCAGCAGGTTGATCACGGCAGCAAAGAACCACGCGCCCACCAGCGAGAGGCCCGCGTCCCCGGACAGCGGCAGGTCGTGGACGATCACCGCGTCGGCGATCGTCAGCACGACGAAGGACGGCCACAGCCAGGCGCCACTGAGGCGCCAGCGCAGGCGGAGCAGCGGCGCAGCGTCCATTCGTCTCAAGGGTAAGGCTTTTCCGGCGTCAGCCAGCGGATTCGGGCGTCTACGATCAGCTCATGGGCGCGACTGAGCTTTGGGTCTGCGAACTGGATGAGATCGGCTACCGCGAGGCGCTGGCGCTGCAGGAGCGGGTGCGCGACGCACGCCAGCAGGAGCTGATTCCGGACACGCTGCTGCTGCTCGAGCACAACCCCGCCGTATACACGCGCGGGCGCCGCTCAGCCCCCGGCGAGCTCAGCATGGGCGAGGCCTGGTACGCGGAGCGCGGGATCGAGATCATCTCGACCAACCGCGGTGGCAAGGTCACCTACCACGGCCCTGGCCAGCTGGTCGGCTATCCCATAGTGCGCGTCGAGGATGTCGTCTCCTACGTGCGTCTGCTCGAGCAGACGTTGGTGAGCGCGCTCGCCGAGGTCCAGATCGCGGCGCGCGCGCGGGATGCCGAGGGCCCCGACTACACCGGCGTGTGGGTGCAGAACCGCAAGATCGCCTCCATCGGCGTGCACGTGTCGCGCGCTGTCACGACGCACGGCTTCGCGATCAACGTGCAGGCGCGGGCGCTCGAGCCGTTCACCTGGGTGGTTGCCTGTGGGCTTCCGGAGGTCCAAATGACCGCAATCGAGAGTGAGCGCGGCGACGGTGCCATCTCGGTCGCCCACTTCGGCGAGCTCGCCGCTGCTTCGCTCGCCGGCGCACTCGGGCACGCGGCGCTGGCGGTGACGCCGGCGGAGCTCGAGCAGGCGCTCTGTGGGGCCGCCCCCCCGGGTGCGGCCGTGGCGGACGTCAGTACCCTTTCACAGAGATGAATGCCACGCGATCACGGTCGAACCCCGGCGGGATCGCCGACGTCCTGCAGGTGCTCGGCCCGGATGTCGAGCCCTATAAGGGTCGCAAGCCACCATGGTTCAAGGTTCCGGCGCCCGGCGGCCCGCGCTACCGCGAGCTGCAGGCGCTGATCAAGGCGGAGAACCTCAACACGGTCTGCCAGGAGGCCGCCTGCCCCAACATCGGTGAGTGCTGGCAGCGCGGCACCGCAACCTTCATGATCCTCGGTGAGACCTGCACGCGCCGCTGCGGCTTCTGCAACGTCAAGAGCGGCAAGCCGACCTGGAACGACCCGCTGGAGCCAGCCCGGGTGGCGCGCTCGGTCGCACGCATGGGTCTGCGCCACGCGGTGATCACGAGTGTCGATCGTGATGACCTGTACGACTACGGGGCCCACGCCTTCGTCGGCGTGATCCGTCAGATACGGATCCAGTCGCCCAACACCAAGATCGAGGTGCTGACGCCCGACTTCCGCGGCCAGGAGATGCCGCTCGCCAAGGTGATCGCCGAGCGCCCCGACGTCTTCAACCACAATGTCGAGGTCGTCCCGCGGCTCTACACCGTCGCCCGGCGCGGCTCGACCTGGGAGCGCTCAAACCGCGTGCTGCGCACCGCCAAGGAGATGGGCGGCGACGAGGTCGTAACCAAGTCAGGCCTGATGGTCGGGCTGGGTGAAAGCTTCGAGGAGATGGTCGACGCGCTCGGCACATTGCGTGAGAACCACGTCCAGGTGATCACAGTCGGCCAGTATCTGCGCCCAACCGAAAACCACCTTCCGATCGTGCGCTACTGGCACCCGGAGGAATTCACCGCGCTCGAGCAGGCGGCCTATGAGCTCGGCTTCGACCACGTGGCCGCCGGGCCACTGGTGCGCTCGAGCTATCACGCCGACCAGCACGTGCCGCAATCCGAGCCGGGCGTCGGCCCGCTGCGGGCAGCCGCGGCGGGCTGAGCGCCAGAGAGCCATGACACCGCGCCGCCGCAAACTGCTGATCATGCTGGTGCTGATGGCACTGGCGCTGCTGGTACTCGCCCCCAGTGCGCTGGCGTCCGCCGGCGGTGGCAGCTCCGGCTTCAGCCCCAGTGGCGGCGGCGGCGGCTTCGGTGGCGGCGGCGGTGGCGGCGGTGGCAAGGCCTTCTTCGTCTTTCTGATCTTCCGCGCGATCATCGACCTGATCATCGTCACGCGCGGCGCCTTCCTGCTGGTGCTGATCGCGGTCGGTCTGGCGTGGTGGGTCTCGACCCGCGGCGTCCCGAAGTTCATGAGCTTCTGGCGTGCGCACGAGCAGCAGGGCCGTGCCCACCGCCGTGAGAGCCGCAGGCGCGAGCGCCGTGTCGAGCTGGCCGCCGCCGAAGCCGAGGACGAGAACCCGATCTTCGGGCCTACGGCGGTGCGCGAGGCCGCCGCACAGCTGTTTGTGGACATCCAGAGCGCCTGGTCGGCGGATAACCGTCTGGCGCTACGCGGCTTGATCACACCCGAGCTGCTGGTCGAGTGGGAGCGCCGGCTCGATGACTTCGAGGGCAAGGGCTGGCGCAACATCGTCGAGCCCTCCGGCCCGCCGAAGGTCGAGTACATCGGGCTGATGCGGCGCGAGCGGGGGCACGAGGACCTGGATCGCGTGGTCGTCCGCATCGAGGCCAAGCTGCGCGACTACGTGGTCGACTCGAGCGGCCAGCACATCAAACGCGATGGATCGTTCACCGAATCGGTGCGCATGCGCGAGTACTGGACGCTCGAGCGCCGCGGTGAGCATTGGGTGCTTGCCTCGATCGAGTCTGGCGCCGCCGGAGAGCACTCGCTGGAGGACAAGATCGTGCAGACGCATTGGGCCGATCAGGAGGCGATGCGCGACCAGGCGCTGGTCGAGGGCGCCGTGGCCGAGTCAACGCCCGACGGCTTCAAGCTGGCCGATCTCGCCGAGTTGCAGTTCAGCGGCGACGCCCACGCGGCGGCGATGGATCTGAGCCTCGCCGACGGGCGCTTCGCGCCCGACATCCTCGAAGTCGCGGCGCGCCGCGCCGTCGCGGCGTGGGCCGAGGCGGTGGACGGGCCCGACGGCGAGCTGCGCAAGGTCGCCACCCCCGCTGCCGTCTCCGAGCTGCTGCACCCGGGCGACCACAGCGGCCGCACGCGACTCGTGGTGCGGGGCGCGCAGGTGCAACGCATCCGCGTGGTCGCGCTCGACGCCGGCGCCGAGCCGGCGACCATGACGATCGACGTCGACCTGCGTGGTCGCCGGTACATCGAGGACCGCGACACGGCACGCGTGCTCTCGGGCAGCGCCACGCACCTGATCGGCTTCACCGAGCGCTGGCAGCTGGCCGTCACAGGTGACGCGGCCGAGCCATGGCGGATCGTGGCCGTGCAGACGCCTGCGGTCCCGGCCTGACGATCAGGCTGCGAGCGCGTCGCCGGGCGGTGCGATCTCGACCTGCGCCTCCGCGGCGCGGGCGCGCAGGTTGCGCAGCGTAAAGGCACCGGCTACCGCGGCAACGACGCAGGCGACCGCGCCCAGCCCGAGCCCCGAGCGGGCACCGTAGGCGCCCATCACGGCGCCGACGATCGGCCCACCGATCGGGGTGGAGCCCTGGAAGGAGACGAACCACAGCGCCATCACGCGCCCGCGCATCTCGGGTGCCGCACGCAGCTGGAGCGTGGCGTTGGTCTGCGACATGAACGCGACCCCGGCGCCGCCGGCGATCGTCAGCGCGACCAGCTCGAGCGCCAGATCCGGCGCGACCGTCGCCAGCCCCAAGCCGACGGCAAATGCGAGCGCCGAGGCGATCAGGGCAGATGATCCCGTGCGCCCACGCGCCGCGATCCCAAGACCGCCGATCACGGCGCCGATCCCCATCGCCGCGTTCATGAAGCCATAGCCGGCGGAGCCGACGTGCAGAGCGTGTGACGCCATGTACGGCAGCGAGACCTGAAACTCATAGGCGAGGCAGCCGACGACGGCGGCCATCGCCAGCGGCAGCGCCAGCTTGGGCTCGTGGCGGACATAGCGCAGACCGTCGCGCAACTGACCCTTGGCGCGCGCGGTGGGCGGCACCGGGTTGAGGGCGGTCATGTCCATCCGCGTCAGCGAGTTGATTACGGCGATGAAGCTGACCGCGTTGATCAAGAAGCACCAGCCGGTGCCGACGGCAGCGATCATCAGCCCGCCGATCCCCGGGCCGACAACGCGGGCCACGTTGACCATCGTCGAGTTGAGGCTGACGGCGTTGCGCAGGTGCTCGGAGCCGACGAGCTCGAGCATGAACGACTGGCGCGCCGGGTTCTCAAAGGCGTTGTTGAGGCCGAGCACAAAGGCGAGCGCGCCGATCTCCCAGAGGTGCACCGAGTGAGTCACGGTCAACAGACCGAGCGTCAGCGCCTGCAAGGCCATCATCGCCTGTAAGACGATCATCGCCCGTCGCTTGTTGACACGGTCGGCGATCACGCCGCCATAGGGGCCGAGGATCAGTACCGGCAGGGTCTGCAGGGCGACGATCAGCCCGAGGTCGGCGGCCGAGTTGGTCAGCGTCAGAACGAGCCACGATTGCGCCGCCATCTGCATCCAGGTGCCGGCCAGCGAGACGGACTGCCCACCGAGGTAGAGGCGGTAATTGGGGACGGAGAAGGCGGCAAACGTCGTCCGCGAGACGCGCCTGATCGCCGGGCTCATCGACTGCCCTGCGCCAGCCCCTGCGCGAGCCGCTCGAGCGCGGGGAGTGCCGCCTCGATCAGCTCGCGATCGGCGGGCGAGAGCCCCGCCAGCGCGACCTGGACTGCGTGGGTGCGCTGCGCGCGAATCTGCTCGGCAAGCTCGCGTCCGGCGGGGGTCGCGTCGAGCCACGCAGAGCGGCGGTCGCTCTCATCGGCGGTACGTGTGACCAGGCCGTCCTGCGCGAGGTTGGCGACGGTGCGCGACAGCAACGTGGGGTTCAGTCCCTCCTGCTCGGCAACCTCGGCCAGCCGGATCGGACCGTTACGAACCGTGTTCAGCAGCACGGCCACACGCGTCGGCGTCAGGTCCGCCGCGAGTCCCGCCTCGGTCGGCCGAAGCCTCCGCGACAGCTGGCCGAACACCATGCGCAGACGCTGTGCGGTCTCGGTGTCGACTGCGGTTGGCAACGCTGCCCCTTTCGCGTAGATACTTGCTTGCTGGCAAGCATTCTAGCAGGCGCGATCGATCGCAACATCACGGCGTGCCCTGGGGGACCAACGACAGCCAGGCTGGTCAGGCGGCGAGCGTTGGCTCGGACACCAACTCCGGCGCGGGTGCCGCGGCGGGTGCGTCGTGGAAGTCACGCTGGCGGATCGCAAGCAGCGCCGCGACCATGCCGACGAGGGCGACGCCCGCGCCGACCAGCAGGATCGTGTTGAGCGCATCGACGAAGCTGGCCTTGGCGGCGGCCAGCAGCAGTCCACGCGCCTGGGGCGACACCTGCTTGATCGCGTCGCTGAGGCTGCCCGAGCCGATCACCGTGCCGAGCGCGTGCGAGTGCGCCGCCAGCGGCGTGTGCGCCAGGTGCGTGACGACCTCCGACCTGATGCGGCTGGTCAGGATCGTGCCGAGCGCGGCGACACCGGTGGCGATCCCGACCTGGCGTAGGGTCGAGTTGATGCCCGAGGCCATGCCGGCGCGCTCTGCCGGCACCACGCCGACGGCGGTCGAGGCGAGCGGCACGTTGATCAGGCCCGCGCCGATACCCGCCAGGATGAAACCGGGCAGGAAGTGGGTCCAGCTGTCTGCCGGCGTGAGGCCGCGCATCAGCAGCATGCCGGCGACCACGAAGGCGAAGCCGCCGCCGATCAGGAAGCGGATCTGCACCTTGGTAGTGAGCCGCCCGGCGATCCCGGCGATCAGGAAGATCGCGCCCGTCAGCGGCAGGAAGCGGATGCCGGCGCCGATTGCCGAGTACCCCATCAGGTCCTGGAAGTAGATCACGAGGTATGTGAGCATCGAGAAGATCGAGGCCGAGACCGCCCAGGCCGAGACGAGACCGCCGTTGAAGGTCGGCACCCGCAGTAGGCCGAGGTCGAGCATCGGCTCGCGTGTGCGCAGCTCGATCGTGATGAAGGCGAGCAGCAGCACTGCGGCGGCGATCAGTGAGCCGAGCACCTGGAACGAGCCCCAGCCCTCGGCCTGGCTGCGGATCAGGCCGAACACCAGCCCAGCGAGCGCCAGGCTGAAGCTGATGAAGCCTGGCACGTCCGGGCGCGGCGCGTGCGGCAGCCGCGACTCCTCGACGCGGCGCAGGGTGATCACCAGCGCGCCCACGCCGATCGGCACGTTGACAAAGAAGATCCAGCGCCAGCTGAGGCCGCTCGTGATCGCGCCGCCGAGCACCGGCCCGACGGCCACGGCGACGCCCGTGACGGCGCCGAAGGCGGCAAAGGCCACTCCGCGCTCGCGGGGCGGGAAGGCCTGGGCGAGCAGCGCCAGCGCGGTCGCGAACATGATCGCGCCGCCGACGCCCTGTAGCGCGCGTGCGAGCGACAGAAACAGCGAGCTCTGAGCCAGGCCACAGAGCGCCGAGCCGAGCGTGAAGATCACGATGCCAACGGCGAACACGCGCCGGCGGCCGGCGAGATCGGCGATCGAGCCCGCCGTCAGCAGCAGCGCCGCCAGCGTCAGCGCGTAGGCGTCGATCACCCACTGCAGGTCAGAGAGGCTCGCCTTGAACGCGGCCTCGATCTGAGGCAGCGCCACGTTCACGATCGTGACGTCCAGCAACAGCATGAAGACGCCCGTGCACACGGCGATCAGCGTCCACCACTTGCGATCCATGTTGCTCTCCTACGTGGCGAGATTATCTGAGTACGCGCTCAGAATATCATGGATACTGAGCTGCAGCTCAGGAATTTTGTACCCTGAGCAGCTAGGCTGCATGCAAGGCCATGACCGCCACCGAAGAACCACCGAGACGCAGAGGACGACCGCCGTCGGGCGGCCGCGAGGCGATCGTCGAAGCCGCCCTGCAGGTGCTGCGCGACGAGGGCATAGCCAACCTCACAAGCCGTGAGGTGGCGGCCCGCGCGGGCGTCTCAGACGCCAGCGTCTACTACCACTTCGGCGACCGCGCGGGCCTGCTGCAGGCTGTGTTCGAGCGCGGCATGAAGCCGCTCAAGTTCATGATGGGCCTGGAGGGAGACGAGCTCGAGCCGGCGGCGGTCGTGAGCGCGGCGATGGCGTCGCTCGAGCAGTTCTTCGACGATGTGCTGCCGGTCTTCCACGCCGCCCAGGCCGACCCCGAGCTGCGGGCCGCACTGGCCGCCTTTGTCGCCGCCAAGGACCTCGGTCCGCACAAGGGCGTCAGCCTGCTCGGCGGCTACCTTCGCGCCCAGCAGCTGGCCGGGCGTGTGCGTGGCGACGCCGACGCCGACGCGATCGCGCTGATGATCATCGATTGTGCGTTTGCGCGCACCGCACGCAAACAGATGCTGCTCCACAACGGGGAGCAGCACCTACCTTCAAGCGAAGCGGTAGTCGCCGAGATCAGCCGACTGTTGAGCTGAGTGACTCGAGCGCCCCATTGAGCGTCGCCGAGGGCCGCATCGCCGCTTCGACCAGTTCCAGATCGGGGTGGTAGTAGCCGCCGATCTCGACCGGCTGACCCTGCGCCGCGGCCAGCTCCTCGAGGATCTGCTGTTCTTCCTGAACCAGTCGCCGCGCCGGCGGCGCGAAGCGCTCGGACAGGTCGGCATCGTCTGACTGCGCCGCCAGCTCCTGTGCCCAATACAGCGCCAGGTAGAAGTGGCTGCCGCGGTTGTCCAGCTCGCCGACGCGCCGCAGCGGTGACTTGCGCTCCTCGAGCACGCGCCCGGTGGCGCGGTCGAGCGTGTCGGCCAGGACCTTCGCCCGCGGATTGTCGTTCTTGTCGGCGAGCAGCTCGAAGGAGACCGCCAGCGCCAGGAACTCGCCGAGCGAATCCCAGCGCAGGTGCCCCTCGCGCAGGAACTGTTGGACATGCTTGGGAGCCGAGCCGCCGGCGCCCGTCTCGAACATCCCGCCGCCGTCCATCAGTGGCACGATCGAGAGCATCTTGGCGCTGGTGCCGAGCTCGAGGATCGGGAAGAGGTCGGTTAGGTAGTCACGCAGCACGTTGCCGGTGACGGAGATCGTGTCGAGACCCTGCCGCGCCCGTGCCAGCGTGAAGCGCGTCGCTTCGGCCACCGGCAGGATCTCGATCTGGAGACCGTCGGTGTCGAGCGCTTCCAGCGCGGGCCTGACCTTCTTGAGCAGCTCGGCATCGTGGGCGCGAGTCTGATCGAGCCAGAAGACGGTCGGCACCCCGGTCGCGCGCGCGCGACCGACGGCAAGCTTGACCCAATCCTGGATCGCGGCGTCCTTGGTCTGGCAGGCGCGCCAGATGTCACCGCTGTCGACCTCATGCTCGATCAGCGTCATCCCGCTGCTATCGACGATGCGCACGCTGCCCGCGGACTCGACCTCAAAGGTCTTGTCGTGCGAGCCGTACTCCTCGGCCGCCTGCGCCATCAAGCCAACGTTGGGAGTGGTGCCCATCGTCGCTGGATCGAAGGCGCCGTTGCGCTTGCAGTCCTCGACCGTCTCTGCGTAGAGGTCGGCGTAGGAATGGTCGGGGATCACGAACTTGGTGTCCTGCTGCTCACCCTGTGCGTTCCACATCTGCCCGGAGGCGCGGATCGCCGCCGGCATCGAGGCGTCGATGATCACGTCGCTCGGTACGTGCAGGTTGGTGATGCCGCGGTCGGAGTCGACCATCGCCAACGCCGGCTTGCCGCTGAAGCCGAGCTCGGTGGTCGGCGGCAGCGCGCCGAGGCCGTCGTTCGGGTTGAAGTTCGGCGTGCCCTTCAGCTCGGGAAAGAAGGTCGTGACAGCGTGGCCGAAGACGATCGGGTCGGAGACCTTCATCATCGTCGCCTTCAGGTGCACCGAGTAGAGCAGACCCTTGGCCTGGGCGTCCTGGACCTGCTCGGTGAGGAACTCGTCGAGCGCCACGGCGCGCATCACGGAGCCGTCGACGACCTCACCGGCCAACACCGGGAAGTCGGGTTTGAGAACGGTCACGGTGCCGTCCTCGGCGACATGCTCAATGCGGATGCTGGTCGCCTCTGGGATCGTCAGCGACAGCTCGGTGGAGCGGAAGTCGCCTTCGCTCATCGTGGCGACGTGCGAGCCGGAGTTGGCCGGCCACTCGCCCATCGAGTGCGGGTGCTTCTTCGCGTAGGCCTTGACGGAGGCGGGCGCGCGGCGATCGGAGTTGCCCTCGCGCAGCACCGGGTTGACGGCGCTGCCCTTGACCCTGTCGTAGCGGGCGCGAACGTCGCGTTGCTCGTCGCTGTCGGGCGAGTCCGGGTAGTCAGGGACGGCATAGCCGTGGTCCTGCAGCTCCTTGATCGCCGCCTTCAGCTGCGGCACCGAGGCGCTGATGTTCGGCAGCTTGATGATGTTGGCCTCGGGCGTCTTGGCGAGCTCGCCGAGCTCGCCGAGCGCGTCGGCCGTGAACTGTTCATCGCTGAGGCGGTCCGGGAACTGGGCGAGGATGCGCCCCGCCAGGGAGATGTCGCGGGTCTCAATCTCGACGTCCGCGGCGGTGGCGAACGCGCTGACGATCGGCAGCAGCGAGCTCGTGGCCAGCGCCGGCGCCTCGT
Source organism: uncultured Actinomycetota bacterium (assembly GCA_963706725.1). Lineage (GTDB taxonomy): Bacteria > Actinomycetota > Thermoleophilia > Solirubrobacterales > Solirubrobacteraceae > Palsa-465. Next base: position 158,716 of record OY970167.1, read on the forward strand.
CGGTGTAGGTGTAGATGATCTTCATGTGATGGGAGAAGGCTCGGAAGAGAGGGGTCCCTCGGCGATGCGCGCAGCGCTGAGGCTGCTTAGACCTTGCCACAGACCGGACACCGGCGCGCTCATGAAGCGCTGCCTACCCCGGCTTCGGGCCAAGCTCGGTGGCGTGCTGGCCCGGCTGAGCGCCGAACGTGTGACATACGGCGTCCGTTCAGCGGACCGTACCTCAGAGGTTCAGCCGAACATGCCTGGCTGGTAGTGGCCCGGCTCGGCGCGGGCCGTGATCATCAGCCGGTTCCAGCTGTTGATGATCGTGGCCGCGAACACCAGCTGTGCAAGCTCGGCTTCGTCGAAGAACTCGAGCGCGTCATCCCAGGTCTCGTCCGAGACGTGCGCGTCCCCGATCACGGTGATCTCCTCAGCGAGCGCGAGCGCCGCGCGCTCACGCTGCTCGAAGAGCGGGCTCTCCTGCCAGGCCGGAAGCATCGCCAGTCGCTCCTCCGTCTCGCCGGCGGCACGCGCGTCCTTCCAGTGCATGTCCAGGCAGAAGGCGCAGCCGTTCAGCTGCGAGACGCGGATCTCGATCAGGTGGCGCAGTCCCTGGTCGAGGGTCAGCGACCTTGAGAACTTGGACATGGCGTTGAATGCATCGGGCGCTTGCTCGGCGAGCTGCATGCGGCCGGCGGGGATCACGGGGCTCATGCCTGCATCTTTGCAGCTGGCCGGGCGCCGGCCCGGCGTCAGAGCCGGTGGGCGATGCTGCGGCCGGCCTGCCTGCCGCTGAACAGGCATCCGCCGAGGAAGGTGCCCTCGAGCGCGTTGTAGCCGTGCATGCCGCCACCACCGAAGCCGGCCGCCTCGCCGGCCGCCCAGAGCCCGGCGAGTGGCTGGCCGTCTGGTCCCAGCGCGCGGGCCTCGAGGTCGGTGGCGAGCCCGCCGAGCGTCTTGCGCGTGAGGATGTGGAGCTTGACGGCGATCAGCGGCCCGGCCGCCGGGTCGAGGATCCGGTGCGGCGCCACCACGCGGCTGATGCGGTCCGGTAGGTAGCGGCGCGCGGCACGGATCGCCATCAGCTGCAGGTCCTTGCCATAGGCGTTGGCTACCTCGCGATCGCGCGCCAGCAGCTGGCGCTGGAGCTCCTCGTAGCTGAGCAGCGGCTGATTGGTCAGGCCATTCATCCCCGCCACCAGCTCGCGCAGGTTGTCCGCGACCACGAAGTCCTCGCCGTGGTCGAGGAAGGCCTGGATCGGAGCCGGAACCTCGGGCAGCAGGCGCGCGCGCACGGTGGCCTCGACGTCCTTGCCCGTGATATCCGGATTCTGTTCAGAGCCGGAGAGTGCAAACTCCCTGGCGATGATCCGGCGGTTCAGTACGAACCATGTGTGCTGGTGCCCGGTCTGGCCGATGTGGGCGAGCGTCGCAACCGTGTCAAAGCCCGGGAAGAGCGGCGCTGGAAGCCGCCTGCCGGTCGCATCGAACCACATCGACGAGGGCGCCGGCAGGATGCGGATGCCGTGGTTCTGCCAGATCGGATCCCAGTTGCGCACACCCTCGGTGTAGTGCCACATGCGATCGCGGCCGATCCAACCGGCACCCGCGCGCTCGGAGATCTCGAGCATGCGTCCGTCGGTGCTTGCGGGCACACCGGCCACCAGCTCCTGCGGGGGCGGTCCCAGCCGCTCGGGCCAGTAGCGGCGCACCAGCTCGAAGTTGCCGCCGATGCCGCCGCTGGCGACCAGCACGGCGCCTGCGCGTGCCTCGAACTGGCCCACCATCTCACGCGAGCTCTCCTGGCCACGGCGCGCCATCGAGCGTGCGAGCAGCGAGCCACGCACGCCGCACACGCACCCGCGCTCGACGATCAGCTCGTCGACGCGATGGCGGAAGCCGAACTGCACCAGCCCGCGCTCGGCAGCCTCGCGGACGCTCTGCTCGAAGGGCGCCAACACCGCCGGGCCCGTGCCCCAGGTCAGGTGAAAGCGCGGGACCGAGTTGCCGTGTCCGAGCGCGTCGCCGCCGCCACGTTCAGCCCAGCCGGGGCTCGGCATCATGCGGATTCCGAGCGAGCGCAACCAGTCGCGCTTCTCAACCGTGGCGAACTCGACGTAGGCGCGCGCAAAGCGGCGCGGATGCTCGTCCTCGGGACGATCAAACTGGGCGCTGCCGAGCCAGTCAGACCAGGCGAGCTCGAACGAGTCGTGGATGCGGGCGCGGCGCTGCTCCGGTGAGTCGACGAAGAACAGGCCGCCTAGCGACCAGAACGCCTGCCCGCCGAGTGAGGCCTCGGGCTCCTGGTCGAGCAGCAGCACGCGCTTGCCGGCGGCGCTGAGCTCGGCGGTCGCGACCAACCCCGCCAGCCCACCGCCGATCACGATCGCTTCGGCTTGCAGCTGGGAGGTCGTCACGCTGGCGGAGGCTAACCGATCGACGCCCTGGCCTCGCCGCGGAGCGCGGCGTGACCACGCCGGCGGCTACAGGCCCTGCGGATGCAAAATGCGGTTGAAGCTCTTCAGGTAGGCCCTGTTCGGGTCAACGATCTGGTGCACTCTCGCGGCGCCGCCGTCGCTGCTGCTGCCGCCACTCTCCCACCACTGACCGTCGATGTCGATGATCACGTGCTCATCGTTGTTGGTGGTGTCGAGGCTGGGTACGAGCTTCTTGAGTTTGAGCGTCTGCCACTCGCCCACCCACTTCGGCAGCTTGATGGAGATCGAGTTGAGCGAGTTGGCGCGGCGACCCTTGACGACATGAACGCCCGCGGTGGCGGGGTTGACGACCTTACGGACGGTCACGATCTTCCGCTTCTTGACCCAGACCTTGACGGTGGCGATGGTGCGGTCGTAGATCGTCACGAGCTTGCCGGGGCCACTGACGATGCCGGCCGAGCCGGGCAGCGTCTGGGTCGTGTCGGGCGAATTCAGGTAACCGGCCGCGTGGAGCACCTCGGAGACGAAACCGGAGCAGTCGTAGCCGGAGCTGACCACCCACGCCGGATTGGTGTGTCCGCCGCCCCACTGATAGGGCAGGCCGTTGAGCAGCCGCGCCTCGTTGAGCATCGCACTGACCTTGGCGGTCGCCGACGACGAGCTGGTCGCGGCCGGGGCGATCGACTGCGCGAGCGTCATCACCGCCTGCGCTGAGACATCCGCGCCCTGCAGGTACGTCGCGACACCGCGGGCCGGACTCAGGCTCGCGCCATCGGCGAGAAGTCGCCTGGCGTCCGCCACCAGGCTCCCGCTGGGCTGCACGGCCGCTGCAGTGGCCTGTGCGAGCACGTGCGCGTTGACCACATCGCGACCCCCTGACTGCACCTGGGTCGAAACCGACCGCTCGGCCGGGGCGCCCGCACCGGCGATCGCGTTGACGTAGCCGCCCTGGATGTATTCCAGCGCCGCGATCACGCGCCAGGGGATGCCGAAGCGGGCTCCGACCGTGCGATAGGCGTTGATCAGATATCGCGCCGGCTGGTAGAGACTCGTGCCGTCTGCCAGGGTTGTCAGGTCGGACGCGCTCAGGTCATGCGGCGCGGGGGTGGGCTGGGTGCTGGTGAGCGTGCGGCCCGCAGCGGCGGCCGCCCCGCCCAGCACCGCGCTCGAGGCGGCGCCGAGGCCGGCCAGCGCCAGGTGCGAGCGCACCCGCGCGCCCTGGCGAGCGCTCAAGACCGTCGGCGCGCGGCCGGTGGCGCGGTTTGAGCCGTGCAGGACCAGGAACAGGGCGACGGCCGCGGCGCCCGCAAGGAGCAGCGCGATCAGCCCTGCGCGCAGGCTCAAGCCGGGCCCGGTGCGCAGCGCCACACCGTCGCCGTCGGCGCCGGGCTCCAGTCGCGACAGCAACTGCAGCCGAGGGACGGACTCGTTATCAGCCTGTTGGCGTGTCGCTGACCGGGTCGACATCGCGTTCCTCAATTTCAGCGAGCTGATCGCCGATCGCAAGTCCTGTACGTGAAATTTCCCCGGCCCGGAGCTCCAGGATATTGCGCGAGCCCTTGGCCGCTCGCGCTCTCCAGGGTGGAATGTCTTCAGCCAGTCCTACAACCCGCAGCTCGCGGTCCATGAAGACTGCATCGAACCGGAACCGCATAAAGGCACTGTGAATTGACGACTCGCCACGGAACAGCATGCCGCTGCCCTCCGGCAGTGATGCGCGTCCGAGCAGGCCACGCAGGCGCTTGAAGATGTTGTCCGCAACCTCCGTGCGCGCACACACGACCGCGTCACCGCGCGTGCGGTTGACAATCGTCAATGCCATGGGACGGTGGACCTGGGGGTCGGCTCAGAGCTTGACGAGCGCACGCTTGAGCACCTTGCCGGTCGGGTTGCGCGGCAACTCGTCGAGGAAGGTGACACGCCCCGGCACCTTGTAGCGGGCGAGGTTGTCGCGCACGTACTGCTTGACGTCGTCCTCGGACAACTCGACGCCGGCACGTGCCACCACGAACACGCTCAGGCGCTGCCCGAACTGCTCGTCCGGGACACCGACGGCGGCCGCCTCGAGCACAGCGGGATGCTGGTGCAGCAGATCCTCCACCTCACGCGGGAACACATTCTCGCCGCCGGAGATGATCATCTCGTCGTCGCGCCCGTCGATGAACAACCTGCCGGCGGCATCGAAATGGCCGACGTCGCCGGAGGACACCATGCCGCCGACCCGCTCCTTGTCGCCGCCACCGGTGTAGCCCTCGAAGGCGATCATGTGGCCGACGAAGATGCGCCCGGTCTCGCCCTGAGGCAACTCGTGGCCATCGGGTCCAAGGATCCGGACGACCGCGCCCCGCACCACACGCCCCACCGAGCCGGGCGCGGCCTGCAGGTCGGCGGGAGTCGCGATCGTCGCAAAGGCGATCTCGGTTGAGCCGTAGAGGTTGTAGAGCACCGGGCCGAAGCGTTCGAGCGCCGTGCGGGCCAGCTGCGGGCCGAGCTGCGAGCCGCTCAGATAGACGATCCGCAGAGACGAGAGGTCCAGGTCCGCCCACTGCTCGGGTTCGAGCGCCAGCACGCGCTGCAGCATCACCGGCACGATCACCCAGGTGCTGACGCGGTGGCGCGCGAGTGTGGCGAGTGTCTGCTTGGGCACGAAGCGGCGCTCGAGCACGAGCGTCGCGCCGAGCCCGACCTGCAGCAGCCCCTGGGTGAAGCCGAGCGCGTGGAACAGCGGTGCCGAGATCAGGGCGATGTCACCGGAATGGAACGGCACCTTGCTGAGCGGCCCGCCGACCGGCGACAGTGAGACCGGAACGTCGCGCCCGGCGCCCTTGGGCGTACCGGTCGTGCCGCTCGTGAGGATCACCAGGCGCGGCGCCTGCGCGGGCTTGTGCGGCGGCGCCGGGTGCGAGCCGGCGATCACCCCCGCGAGTGTGTCGGCCGCCTGCTCACGCGTGTCGGTCCAGGCGCGGAGGCGGCCGAGACGCAGCTCGAGCTCGGTCACAAGCGGCTCGAACTCCTCGTCGTAGACGAACAGGTCCACACCCTCGCGCTGCACCACCTCAGTGACCTGCGGGGCCGAAAAGCCGGTGTTCATCAGCACGATCCGCGCGCCGCACTTGGCGGCCGCGAACAGCGCCTCGAGGAAGCCCTGATGGTTGCGGGTAAGGATCGCGACGCCGTCCTTGGGTTTCAGGCCAGCGGCGATCCAGGCGTTGGCCAGCGCGTTGACGCGGGCGTCGAGCTCACGGTAGGTGACCTGACCGCGCTCGTCGATCACCGCCACGCGGTCAGGGTGGCGGACCGCCGCGACCGCCACACAGCCGCCGAGCATGCCGTATTCGGCCAGCGCCCTGCCCGCCTTCAGCACGCGCCGCGGGGACTCGATCCCGAACATTCCGCTGCGAAAGCAGTAGCCGAGGTAGTACGCCTCGTTGCCGAGGCGATCGGCGAGCTTGCCGGCACGCCCGAGCCACTCACCGCTATGCGGGACGGACTTCATGCGGCCAAATTATCGACCGCGGGCGCTCAGTTGGTCGTGCCGGTGGTGGAAGCCGTCGTCTTGGTCGACGTCGGCCCGGTGACCGTCTTGGCCGGCGTCGTCGTCGTCTTGGTTGACGTCGGCGTGGTTGTCGTTGTCGAGCTGGACGACGTGCCGGCGTGAATTGCACCGTAGGTGACGGTGCCGCGGTTGTCGACCTCGACGCAAATCATGGAATTGCAGGCGATCTGACTGACTGTTGACTGCGAGTCCTTCTTCAGCGGCCGCGCGAGGCTCCAGGCGCCACGCACCGGCGTGCCGGTCGTGAAGGCATTCGAAGCGCCGTCCACAGCGATACAGAAATTGCGTTCCGGGCAGGCGACGCCGTCCACCAGCGAAGCGCCCTGAGACGGCGGATCGGCACCGATGATCGCCTGCGACCAGGTCGTGCTCGTCGGTGCGGATGAGCCGACGGACAGGCCGACAGCGGCGTTGCCATAACCGACCCCGAGGCAGAGCTTGACGGTGTTGCAGGCGAGTGCGCTGACCACCGAGTTACTCGAGCTGAGCGCGGCGGTCGCCTTCCAGGCGCTCGCACCGCCAGTCGGCTGGGTCGAGTAGTAGATGTTGCTGCCGCCGACCACGCACATCGCAGTGCTCGCGCACGAGACCGCGTCGAGCAGCACGCCATTGCCGACCGTGGTCAGCGTCCAGGCGCTGGCCGGGCCGGTTGGGTTGGTCGTGAACGCGATCTGGTCGCTGGCGCCGTTGTCGATCGCGATGCAGAAGGTCGTGCTGGGACAATCGATCGCGGAGAACCCGGCAAAGCCGCCGCCGGTAGCCGTCGTGGGGTTCACGCGCACCGGCTTGGTCCAGTCGGCCGCGACACCGAGCGGGTTGGTGCTGTGCATCACCCGTCCGGCGGCGTCGACCGCAACACAGAGCTGAGCCGACGGGCACGAAATGCCGGTGATCGCTGTCTTTGGGTCGATGTAACGACGCAACCACACGGACGCGGCCTGCGCCGGGTGGATCGTCGCGAAGACATCCCCGCGAACGTCGGCGGCAACGCAGAAGAGCGCCTTGCTGGCGACGGTCGGGGCGCACGACGCCGCGTCAAAGCCGCCGCCGTAATTGGGGTTCAGCAGCGGCACCGACTTGGCCCACTTGATCGTGTAGGTGGTTCCGGCGGCGCCCGCAGCCGAGGTCAGCCCCAGCGCACCGGCGAGCACGGCGAGCAGAGCGAGAACCCTGCGCGGACGGATTGATCTTGAGCGCATCGACAGCAAGAAGTGGGTATTTCTAGCAGCCGCATCCGGGGATTCGGCAGCATTGCGTGCAGAACTGCCAGCTATCCCGTGGGCTGGGCAACTTTGACCCGAAACCCGCGAGCCGGCCGAAGGTTGCGCTGCAGCTGCTCATGCGGCGGCCAGACCGACCGTCGCCGCGACCGTATTGGTGGCGTCGACGAGTTCGTCGAGCGCCGCAGACAACGCCTGACTGAGCAGCTGCGGCTGCTCGCGGGCGAAGCTCACGGTGCAGGCGGCGCAGCCGTGGAAAGGCGCCGTGATCGGCCGCGCGCAGCTCGGCCGCGAGTACCGACAGGGCCTGATCGAGGCCCTCCTTCAAGTTCGCAAGCTCGGGTACTGGACGGCCCTCCGGCATCGTCGAAGCATCCAGGCGCACCACATGCACGCCCCACACGACCCGCCGCAGCGCGCTCAGCGCAGCGGCCGTGTCCACCGGATCGGATTCGCCCTGCTGGGGCTCGCTGCGCATCAACCCGGCGGCCGCGTCGGCGTCGGCGAAGGCGAACCGCGCCCTGCGCGCGAGCGCGCGCAGCTGCGTCTCCGGTGGGCGCCGGCCGCTGATCAGCCCGCTCAGCACGGCGTCGAGGTAGGCGTGCTGGGCGTCGACCAGGGTCGCCATCAGCGGGCCGGCCGAGAGCGCTGACCAGGTCGGCCATAGCGCGTAGGCGACCAGCCCGATCGCGCCGCCGATCGCGGTGTCGATGCCGCGGTCCAGGGCGGTCTGCACGGTCCCGGGGGCAACCGCGTGCAGCAGAAAGACGACCACGCCGGTCAGCATCGCGACGCCGACCGTGAAGCTCGCCGGGAAGATCGCATAGGTGCAGCAGGCGAGCACCGCAACAACCGCGACCACACCCCAGCCGTTGGGGTTCAGCGCGACCGCGACAAGCGTCGCGATCACCACGCCCAGGAGTGTGCCGAGCACGCGCTCGGCACCGCGCGTAAAGGTCTGGCCGAAGCCGGGCCGCAGCACGGTGGCGGCGGCCACCGCCGCCCAATAGGCGCGGGGCAGCGCAACGCCCTGGATCAGGAGCTCGGTCAGCGACACCACCACCGCCAGCCGCAACGCATGGCGTCCGGCGGCGGTGTCGAGGTTCGCGCTGCCGCGCATGCGACTGACGTCCTCAGCGATCCGGCGGCCGATACGAACGGTGCCGCGCGTTGGGCGCCCGAGCGTAAACGGGAGGCGCCCGCCACCGGGGGCGCGCAGGGCGGCGGCCAAGCGGGCCGCGGCCGTTACCTGGCCGATCAACGCCGCGAGCCGCTGATCGAGCGCCACCGAGGCCAGCGGCGGGCGCGCCGCACCCCACTCGCTGAGCTCGGCCGCCTCCCCGGGCAGTGCCGCCAGCGCGGCGGGGTCGCCCTCGATCGCGGCGATCGTCAGGCCGAGCAGCCGGCGCAGCCGTGACAGCGCATCCGTCACCGTCGGCCGCGCATCCTGCGCGAGCTCGGGCTCGGCGCGGCGCACGTGCTCGAGCAGCGTGCTGAAGCCGATCAATTCAAGGCGGATGCGGCGCCCCTCGCTGACCAGGTCGGCGAGTGCGTGGCGATCCGGATCGGCGAATAGCGCCGGGGTGGCCAGCACCTGCGCGGCGGCGTCGAGCGCGGTCGCCGACGGTGCGGAGGAGGAGCCGATCTCATCGGTGAAATCAGCCAGCCTGCGGTAGGCGTTGGCCAGCGCCTGACGCTGCCGGCGCCAGGCTAACGGCACCGCCACGGCGGCGACGAACAGAATCTGGGCCAGACCGCCGAGCAACACGAGCCCCGTCAGCGCGGCCGCGTGCCCGAGGTCCTCCGGGAAGCGGCCGAAGACGATGAAGCCGATCAGCGACTGCGTGCCGACGACGATCCCGCGGCGGCCGAGGCAGGCGGCGAGCCCCGCGATCAGGCAGAAGATCACGAGCAGCAGTAGGTGCAACCAGGGCACGCTGCCGCTCAGCATGCCGGTGAAGGCCGTGGTTCCGATCGCCAGTGAGGCACCCACCATCGTGCCGAGCGGCGGCACGACCGGACCGTCACCGGCGCGCCAGGCGACACCGGAGAGCATCGCGCCGACGCCCATCGAGACCGCCGCCGGGGGCGAATCGGCAGCCGTGCCGAGCGCCATCATCGCGGCCACGGGGACCGCCGCGATCAGCCCTGCGCGCGCCGAGATCTCGGCGCGGTCAAAGCGACCCGCCTGGCGGAACGCCTGACCGACCGCGAGCGACCTGGCAGCTGGGCTACGGGACCCGGCGCCGCTGCTCACGCAAACGGTGGGCTCGGGATGTACGGGTACAGCGGGCCGACAGCGCCGCGTGTGGCGATCGCGCCGTATGCGGTCAGCGAGAGCCGCGCCGCGAGCAGCACATCGATCGCCCACTGCTGGCGCCCGCTGATCCAGCCGACTTCGATCCTCGGTTCGTCTCGTAGCTGCGCCAGGCTGTGCCAGAGCAGCGCGGCGCCGGCCTGCTCGTCGCGCGCCGCGAGCGCCCAGACGCCGCGACCCGGCATCGTCACGACGAAGCCCCGGTCCTCGAGCCGAGAGATCGTCGAGCCGCGCAGCAGCGCGACCTCGAGGTCGGGCGTGTGCGTGGCGCCGCGGGCCGCGCGCGAAAGCGGCGCGAGTGTGCCCAGCTCCGCGGCCGTGACCGGCCTGATCGCCGGATTCGCGTCCGGCAGAGCGGACGGATCGATCGTGCCGTTTGCCTTGAAGGTCGCCTCGAGCGCGTACCCGGAGGATGCGTACAGCCGCAGCGCACGCGGGTCGCTGGAGGCGACGATCAGGCCGCCGTCACACTCGCGGCCGTATTCGAGCGCCGAGTACATCAGCGCCCGCCCCTCGCCGCCCTCGCCCAGCGTGGGGCTGACGGCCATCAGCGAGAGGATCCAGACGCCGTCACGGATCACCGCCTGGGCCGCGCCCGTGATCAGGCCGCCGCGTTCGCTCACGAACGAGCCCTCGGGGTCTGTCTGCAGCGAGTGCCGCAGCCGCTGCTCCCAGTTGCGCCGCAATCGCTCGGTGCCGAGCTCGGTGCCGAAGGCCTCCGCCGTGACGGTGCCGACAGCGGTGATGTCGCCGGCGACCATCGGGCGCACGAGCGCCGCCGCTGTCGCGCTGCTCATGGGATCAGCACGACCTTCCCGGGTGGGTGGCCGTTCTCGAGCAGTGTGTATGCCTCGCGGACCTGCTCCAGCGGGAAGGTCGCGGCGACCGGCAGCTCGAGCTCGCCGGCGACGATCAGCTGGGCCATCTCGGTTACGACCTCGTTGGTGGACGCGGCGCTGGCACCGTCGTTCTTGGCACCGTATTTGGCCGCGGCGTCGTCGTCGGCGATCGTGTCGATGCGTTGCGGCGCGATCCCTAGCTCGATGCCGAGCGCGACATAGCCCTGGCCGGCGGTGTCGATCAGGGCGTCGATCGGCCCGCCCGCGTCGACCGCCGCCCGCTCCAGGCGCTCACCGACGCCGTCGCCGTAGGCGATCGGCACGATCCCGCGCGCGCGCAGCCAGTCGTCGCCGGACCCGCCGGCGACGCCGAGCACGGTTGCGCCCCGCTGGCGCGCAAGTTGCGCGGCGAGCCCGCCGACGCCGCCCGTGGCACCGGAGACGACGACCACGTCGCCGGGTCCGGGCTGCACCGCCGCGACCGCGGCGTAGGCGGTCGTGGCCACTGTCCACAGTCCACCCGCGACCTCCCATGCGAGCCCCTCCGGGCGCACGATCGTCTGGCCCTGCGTGGCCAGCGTCAGCTCGGCCTGGCTGCCGCGCCGCGCGGCGGTGCCCAGCACCTGATCGCCGACCTTGAAGTCCCGTACGTCCGGACCGAGCTGCTCGACCACCCCGGCGAAGTCGCTGCCCTGGGCCGCGGGGAAATGCAACGGGATGACGTCCTTGAAGAGGCCGCGGCGGAGCTTGCTCTCGAACGGGTTGAGCCCGGCGGCCCTGACGCGCACGAGCATCTGCCCGTCGCCTGGTTCTGGCGCCTGGACGTCGACCACGTCCAGCACATCGACCGCACCGTACTGCTCGAACCTGACCGCACGTGGCATTGCGCCTGACCTCCTTCGGGGCCTACCAGTTGCCCCACCGCTAGAGATGTTCCATTGGTAGAGAGTTACAAACTTCAGTCACCGGCGTGCTCCGCAACGAGCAGCGTGCGCCCCTCGATCACCGCCACGACAGCGATCACGAACGCGACCACGCGGTCCGCCCACCACCAGCCAAAGGCGTCGTAGAGCAGCAGCCCGACGAGCGCCAGCAGGGCCGTGGTAGCGCCGATCGCGCTGAGCGTGCTGTCACCCCGCAATGCGTGACTTGCGAGCCGCGTGGCCGTACCACGCTTGAGATACGCCAATGGCATCAGCACGATGATCGAGACCCCCGCCGTGATCACGGTCAGCGCGCTCGAGCCCGGGTGGCTGCCAGCCAGCAGCGCGTTGATCGATTCGAACGCCAGCGCGACCGCGATCAGCCCGAGCGCGGCGGCGACCGCGCGCGCTGCGAGCTGCTCGACGTGCTGGGCCCGTGCCGGATCGGAGCGCTCGGTACGGAAGCGCCAGACGAGCACGACCGAGCCGGTCACGTCGGCCAGCACCGAGAGGCCAGCGGCGAGCACGCCCAGGCTGTGATCGGCGATTCCCGAGGCAACCGAGACCGAGCCCGCGATCAGGCCGAAGCCGATCGAGGCCCAGGACAGGCGCAGGGCGTGCCCGAGCAGCGCCTCACGGTGGGGGCCCCGTGGGACCCCCACCCCTGAGCTCATACGAGCATTAGCTCCTGCTGTGCCCCGACGAGCACGGTGCGCATCTTGTCGACGATCTCGTCGAGGATGTCGTCGTCGGAGATCAGCGGCGGGGCGATCTGCAGGACCGAATCGCCACGGTCATCGGGACGCGCGATCAGGCCCTCACGCAGCAGCGCCGGAGCCATGTACTGGCGCAGCAGCCGCTCGCGCTCGTCGGCGTCGAAGCGAGTGTTGTCACTGTCCTTGACGAGCTCGACCGCGTAGAAGAAGCCCATGCCGCGCACGTCGCCGACGATCGGCAGGTCTTCCTGGAGCTGTTCGAGCCGGCCGCGCAGACCGTCCTCCTGCGCGCGCACGTTCTCGAGCACGCCCTCGCGCTCGAAGATTTCGAGGTTCTTGAGCGCGATCGCCGCGCACAATGGATGCCCGCCGAAAGTGATCCCGTGCAGCAGTGTGCGCTTCTCCTCATACAGCGGCGCCGCGACCCTGTCGGCCACCATCACCGCGCCCATCGGCGCGTACGCCGAGGTCAGGCCCTTGGCGACGGTGATCAGGTCCGGGGTCGTGTCAAAGCGCGTGACACCGAAGATCTCGCCGAGCCGACCGAAGCCGGTGATGACCTCGTCGGCGTGCAGCAGGATCCCGTACTTGTCGGCGAGTCGACGCAGACCCTGCCAGTAGCCGGGCGGCGGTGTCAGGCAGCCGCCGGCGTTCTGCACGGGCTCGGCGATGATCACGCCGATCGTGTCTGGTCCCTCTTCGAGGATCACGTCCTCGACCTCTGCAAGCAGGTGCGCGGTCAGATCCTCGCCACGGCGCTCGGAGCGGAAGGCGTTGGTGTTGGAGACGTGGCGGGTGTAGATCGCGGGCGGGCCGAACTGCTCCTTGTAGCCGGGAACGCCGGTGAACGAGAGCGCTCCGATCGTGACGCCGTGGTAGGCGTTCTTGCGTGCGATCGCCTTGAGCCGCTGCGGTTCGCCGTTGGCGACGTGGTACATGCGCGCGAGCTTCCATGCGGCCTCGACGGCCTCAGAACCACCCGAGGTGAAGAACACGCGGTTGATGCCCTCGGGTGCGAGCCCGGCGAGCCTGTCCGCGAGCTCGAGCGCGGGCGGGTGTGCGGTGCCCCAGAGCGTGCTGAATGCGAGCTGCTGCAGCTGGTTGGCTGCGACGGCGCCCATCTCCTCGCCGTAGGAGTAGCCGATCTGCGCGCAGAACAGGCTCGAGAGACCGTCGACGTAGCGGTTCCCGTGGGTGTCGAAGATGTGTGCACCCTCGCCACGCTCGACGACCATCAGGTCCTGTCCATCGGGACCAAAGTTTCCGTTGCGCGCAAAATGCAGAAGCGTTGAGCCCTGCGCGAACGTGCCCAGTTGTGGGGCCATCGGGTGCCTCCAGTTCTGCTCGTCTAATGACTACCTGACGACGACTTTACCGAGCGTTTGGGGACCATATGCACTGCCTGCGCGGATTTGTTACACGGCGGCGAGCGGCGCACCGCAGAGCACGCCGGTGCGCACAAGCGGGGCGAGGCGGAGCATCATCCGGCCTGCGGCGGCTCAGCGCGGACCGGCTGCTGGCCCAGCTCATTCGCAAACTCACGGGAGAGTGCGTTCCAGGTCATGTCGAAGGCCTCGTCCAGCCGGGCGTCGAGCTCCATGCAACGCTCCAGCTCGCCGGCCCGGGCCTGGTTCTCAAGGTCCTTGCAGAGTGCCCGGAAACGCCCGGCGCCGACCGCCCCAGCACCGCCGGCCAGACGGTGCGCCTCGCGCTCGGCTACCGCCAGGTTCTGCTCCGCGATCGCCTCGTGCACACCGCTAAGCATCGAGCGAGCGTCATACCGGAAGGTCTCGAGCATGTGCCCGATCTGCGCCGGCCCGACGGCACCGTTGTTGGAGAGCACATGCAGCGACCCGACCATCGCCGGGTCAAGCAGGCTGTTGGTGATCTCTGCGACCTCGCTGGGCAGCGGCGGCGTACCGCGCATGCGCACCGCCGCCAACAACTGGTCGATGTCAAACGGCTTGGTCAGGTAGCCATTCGCACCCGCGGCCAGAAGCCGTTTGGCCTGCACCGGCGAGGCATCGGCGGAGACGATGATCACCGGCGTGTCGGCCAGCTCCTGATCACCGCGTAGCGCCGCCAGCACCTGCTCACCGGGGATGTCAGGCAGGTGCAGATCGAGCAGCACCAGATCCGGATGCAGCTCGCGTGCAAGCGCGACGCCACTGGAACCCTCACGTGCCACGTGCAGCCCGAGGTCGGTCGAGAGCCCGAAGATCTTCTCGACGAGCCGCACGTTGGAGGGGTTGTCCTCGATGTAAAGGACCGAGATCGCCGCACGCAGCCCCTGCTCCGGTTCGCCGAGCTCGGAGGCGACCGCCACCACCGCGGCGCGCTGCTGTGGACGCGTCGGCGAGACTTCGCCGGCGCTCGAGATCGGCAGCTCGAAGGACACGGTGGTGCCGACGCCCTCCTCGGAGGCGAGCGTGAGCTTTCCGCCCATCGCCTCGACCAGGCCGCGCGCGAGCGCCAGCCCCAGCCCGGTGCCCTCAATCCCACGGCTGGCTGCGTCGAGGCGCTCGAACGGCGTGAACAGCCGCGCGATCGCGTCGCTGGAGATGCCGGTGCCGGTGTCGGAGACCTCGATGCGCACCAGCGCGCCCTCACCGCGGCCGGCGCTGATCACCACGTTGCCGCCGCGGCGGTTGTACTTGACCGCGTTGGAAACAAGGTTCAGTAGCACCTGAATCAGGCGCTGGCGGTCGGCCCGCACGTACAGGCTGACGTTCACGGGCCGTTGCCGGACCCCGACCGCAGCCGTGGTGGCTGCCGGTCCGATCAGCGACTTGGCCTCGGCGAGCACGTCGGCGACCTGCACGGGCTCCAGCGAGAGCCGCAGATCGCCACTCTCGATGCGCGAGAGATCGAGCAGGTCATCCACGATCGCGAGCAGGTGGCGACCGGCGCCGAGCATCTGGCCGAGGGTCTCGCGCTCGCCCTGCTCTACGAGCTCGCGGTCCAGCAGCTGACCGAAGCCGAGGATCGCGTTGAGCGGCGTGCGCAACTCATGGCTGACACGCGAGAGGAAGCCGGACTTGGCCAGGTTCAGGCGCTCGGCCTCGATCTGCGCAAGCCGCGACTCGCGCCGCGCCGCCTCGGTCAGGCGGTAGGTTCGCAGCAGCGTCACCATCGCCACCAGCAACAGCGCCGAGGAGAGGTACGCGGCGAGCGCCGCGCGCCCGGCCCACAGCTGTGCGCTGTGTGACGATGCCCGCGCGCGGTCGACGCGTGCCGCCGAGCGCGCGCTCATCCTGTTGATCAGCGATCTGATCCGGCCCGTTAGCTGATTGCCATGGTCGGTCCTGACGACCCCGATCGCGGCCGCGTGGTTGCCGGCCTTGTACAGGTCGACGCTCCTCACGAGGTCACGCAGGCGCGACCTGAGCAGCGCCAAGAGCCTGGGGAACTCGGCCCTCAGCTCGGGGTCTCGGCGACTCTCGGTCCTGATCTCCCGCAACGTGCCCGGAGCCTGTTTAACCGCTCGCGTGGCGGGCGTCAGATAGCTGGATTGGCCGGTCAGCAGGTATCCCCGCTCGCCAGTCTCGGCATCGAGTGTGTCCTGCATGATCGAGCTCATGTTGGCCTCATACCCGAGGCCCGCGGTGACCTCGGCGCGGGCGGTATTGCTGCGGTTGTTGCTGATGATCTGCAGCACCGCGGCAGCGATGTCGACCATCACCACGACCGCCGTCAGGGCGATCAGCGCGCGGATGTACCCGCGTCGGTGCCCGTGCTCGTGCTCGTGCAGCGCACCGCTAGCCACCGGGGAGCTTCCCGCTCGAGGATCAGCGCGTAGGGCAGGTGCAGCTCGCGCACGACGTCGGGCAGCCCGTGCACGCCGGCCGGCTTGATCAGGTAGGCGTCGATGCCGAGGTCGTAGGCGGTATCGATGTCGGCGTCGTTACCCGATCCGGTAAGCATGATCACCGTCAGCCGCGAGAGCGGTGGCGTCGTGCGGATGTGGCGCAGCACTTGCAGCCCGGACATGTCCGGCAGCGAGAGATCGAGCACGCACAGCACCGGCATGCGCGCCTCGCCGGCGACGACGCGGTTCAGGTAGCTGAGCGCACCCGCACCGGTGTCGACGGCCTCAACCGGGTTGGTGATGCGCTCGGCCGCGAGCAGCTGCGAAATCAGCACGGCGGTCGCACGCTCGTCCTCGAGCAGCAGAATCGGTGCCGTCTGGGCGTCGTTCACACGGTGGCCCTTCCCAACTGTTCAAACTGCAGACGATCCGCGCTCATGGGCCTGGCGAAGTAGAAGCCCTGGCCGATGTGACAACCGAGCGAGCGCAGCTGCGCAAGGTGCGCCGCCGTTTCCAGCCCCTCGGCGATCATCTCGAGCCCGAGCTGGCCGATCATCGTCACGACCGCCCGCGCCAGGGCCCAGGCGCCGGCCGAGACGGTCAGATCGCGAGTGAAAACACGGTCGAGCTTGACGCCATCCAATGGAAGCTCGCGGATGTATCCGAGCGAGGAGTAGCCGGTGCCGAAGTCATCGAGCAAAACACCGACGCCCATCGCCCGGACCGCATCGAGCTGTGGTTTGATCAGACCGACCCCGCCTGCGAGGACGCTCTCGGTGACCTCGACCTTGAGCCTCGTCGGGTGCAGAGCCGAAACCGCCAGCGCCCGTTCGAAGCGGGTGATGAATTCCGGATCCTCGAGCTGCTGGATCGAAATGTTGACGCTGACGTAGGGGGCGGCGCCGGCGTCAAGCGTGCGCGTCTCCCAGGCACGCGCCTGGATGCAGGCCTGTGTCAGCACCCACTCGCCGAGCTCGGACATCAGCCCGGTGTCCTCGGCCAGTGGCACGAATCTCAGCGGCGCGATCACGCCGCGGATCGGATGCAGCCAGCGTACGAGCGCCTCGAAGCCGAGCGCCCGGCGGCTAGCCATGTCGACCAACGGCTGGTAGTGCAGCACAAGCTGATCATGGGCCAGCGCCGCGCGCAGATCGAGCGAGAGCGCGAGCGTGTCGAGGATCTCACCGTGGTAGGCGTCCTCATAGACGACGATCCGCGGCAGCCGCCCGCTGCGCTTCAGCGGCCGGATCGACGCGCCGGCACGACTGACCAGCTCCCAGAGCGTCAGCTCACCGTGAGCCAGGGCGATGCCGATCCCGGCGTTCAGAAAGAGTGTGCTGCCGTCGAGCTCCAGCGGCTCGCGGATCGCGTCGTGGACGCTGCCGGCAAGGTCCTCGCAGACCGCACGCTCCGGGGATGCGACTACGATCGCGAACTCATCGGCGCTGATCCGCACCGCCAGATGCGAACCCGCTGCCACGCGCAGGCGACGGGCAACCTCACGCAGCACGCGGTCGCCGTTGGTGTGGCCGTAGGTGTCGTTGATCGCCTTGAACTGGTCGAGGTCGATCAGGATCACCGAGCAGCGCGCGCCGGTCAGCTCAAACGCCGAGCGATCCAGGGTCTCACGGCCACCCAGGCCCGTGAGCGCATCGCCGATGCCTCCGTCCACAAAGGTGCCGCGCGGATCAGCAGCCCGAACCGTTCCTGCCATCTGCATCGGCCTCAAAACGCGTCCTCCGTGACGAATCGCTGTGAATGCTGCTTGGTTTCGCTCGATTTCCGTTGCTTAGCTGCCCACTTTCCATCTCGGTTTACACCCTTGTACCAACTGTTGCAAGGTGAGAAAGGACACACAGCCAGTTCGAGGTCTGCCTCGCCGCTGCTTCGGCAGACCCCCTGCGTCGGCTCTGCTTCGGCAGACCGGTGAGCGCTTTTCTCGACGCTGCACCGGCATGCTCGCCACCCGAACTTGACGTCGGTTCCCGCGGTGTTGTACCTTTGCCACGCACTGGTCTAGACCACTTTCAGCGGCGCAGAGGGCGCAACGAGGAACGCTGAAGGTTCAGACCCGGCGCCCGGTCACGGGCGTGAGGATCAGAGAGAGGCATCAGAGAGACTACGCGATGGCAACGATCAGCTACATCAACACAACCTGCGTCTACCCGGGCGCGAGCGCGCCGTCCGTCGACAACCTCAGCCTTGAGGTCGAGGACGGGGAGTTCATGGTCCTGGTCGGACCATCGGGCTCCGGCAAGTCGACCGCGCTGCGGATGCTGGCGGGCCTGGAGGAGGTCACGTCCGGCGAGATCCGGATCGACGGAACCGACGTCTCACGACGCGCGCCGAAGGATCGCAACATCGCGATGGTCTTCCAGAACTACGCGCTCTACCCACACATGAACGTCGCCGACAACATGGGCTTCGCGCTCAAGCTGGCCCACGTCCCGAAGACCGAGCGCGACGAGAAGATCCGCGAGGCGGCAAGGCTGCTCGACCTCGAGCCCTACCTCGACCGCAAACCCAAGGCGCTCTCCGGCGGTCAGCGCCAGCGCGTCGCCATGGGTCGCGCGATCGTGCGCGAGCCCAGCGTCTTCCTGATGGACGAGCCGCTCTCGAACCTTGACGCCAAGCTCCGTGTCGAGACCCGTGCGAACATCGCCGGCCTGCAGGCCCGGCTCGGCACCACGACCATCTACGTCACCCACGATCAGGTCGAGGCGATGACGATGGGACACCGCGTCGCCGTCCTGCGCGACGGCCAGCTGCAGCAGGTCGATACCCCGCGCAATCTCTACGACCGCCCCGCCAACGTGTTCGTGGCGGGCTTCATCGGCTCGCCGGCGATGAATCTGCGCACGGCCGGGCTGAACGGCAACGGCGCGACGCTGGGCGGCGCGGCCATTGACGTGCCCGCCGCGGCACTGGCCGCCGGGCGCGCGGCGGGCCTCAGCGACCTTGTGATCGGCCTGCGGCCGGAGGCGACGACGATCGCCGCGGACGGCCAGAGCGGCACGCTGCCGCTGACCGTCACACTGGTCGAGGAGCTCGGCGCCGACGCCTACGTCTACGGCACGATCGACGGCGACGGAGCGACCGACAAGCCCTGGGTGCTGCGCTGTGACAGCCGTGCCGTACCGACGATCGGCGAGCAGGTTCGGATCACCGTCGACGGCGGTGCGGCGCACGTCTTCAATCCCGCGACCGGGGTGCGACTCGACTAGTGGCCACCGTCAGCGCCCCAGATAGCTCCGAACCGAAGTACTACGCGGTCAAGCGGCATCTGCTCGAATTCATCTGCTCGTTGGAGCCCGGCTCCGCCGTTCCCACCGAGCGCGAGCTCGCGACGCAGATGCAGACCTCACGCACGACCGTGCGCCAGGCGCTGACCGAGCTCGTCGTTGAGGGGAGACTCGTGCGGCGCCAGGGTTCCGGCACGTATGTCGCCGAACCGAAGATCACCTGGCCGCTATATCTGGGGAGCTTCACCGAGCAGGTCAAGGCCAGCGGCTTTGCGCCCTCGGCCCAGGTGCTGGCCACCTCGCGGATCGCCGCCAGCATCGAGCTCGCCACCAAGTTGGCACTCGAGCCGCGCGCGCCGGTCTACAAGATCGAGCGCCTGCGCCTCGCCGACGCCTGGCCGATCGCGGTCGAGACCTCGTGGCTTCCGGCCCAGCGCTTCCCGGGCCTCTCGCGGCAGATCCGCCAGCACGGCTCGCTCTACGCGATCCTCGACGAGCGCTACGACACCCAGCTGCACACCGCCGAGGAGACGATCGAGACCGCGCCCGCAAGCCCGCGTGAGGCGATCCCGCTGAAGGTCGACATCGGCACGCCGATGCTGATCGTCAGCCGTCAGAACTTCGACTCCCGCGGCACGCCGATCGAACTCGGCCGCACCTGGTTCCGCAGCGACCGCGTCACGCTGGTGACGCACCTTGCATCACGGCGGCGATGACCGTCACCAACCGCATCGACGCCTCGGCACTGCTCGGCGGCGGCCGTGTGGTCACACCCGAGGGCGTCCGTAACGACGTCTGGGTGACGATCGACGACGGCCGCATCGCCGGGATCGCCAGTGAACGCCCCGACATCGACACCCCCGTCGTCGATCTGCAGGGCGCCTGGCTGCTGCCCGGCTACATCGATCTGCACATGCACGGTGGCGGCGGGCACAACGTCTCGGAGTCGCTGGACGCGATGGAGCGAGCGGTCGCCTTCCATCGCAGGCACGGCACCACGGCAACGCTCGTCTCGCTGGTCACCGCTCCCGAACACGCGCTCAGCGAGCAGCTCGGCTGGGCCGCTGAACTCGTCCACCGCGGACCGAGCGCCCGTGGGCACGTGCTCGGTTCGCACCTGGAGGGCCCGTTCCTCTCGGCCCGGCGCTGCGGCGCCCAGAACGAGGCGCACATGCTGCCGCCCGATCCCGAGCTGCTCAAACGACTACGCGCCGCCGCGGGCGACTCACTGCGCATGGTCACGATCGCGCCCGAGCTGCCGGGCGCACTCGAACTGATCGAGACGCTCACCGAGGACGGCGTGATCGCCGCCATGGGCCACTCGGATGCGACCTATGAGCAGGCGCTGGATGGGATCCGCGCCGGCTCCAGGCACGCGACACACCTCTTCAACGCGATGCCGCCGCTGCTGCACCGCCGCCCCGGCCTGGTCGGAGCGGCGCTCGAGGCCGGCCTCATCTGCGAGCTGATCAACGACGGCCGTCACGTACACCCGGCGATCGTCAGGCTGGTGTTCGACCAGATCGATGCGCCCGCACTGGTGACCGACGCGATCGACGCCACCGGCGTCGGCGACGGCCGCTTCGACCTCGGCGGCCAAGAGGTGATCGTCGCGGGCGGTGAGGCGCGCCTGGCAGCGACGGGCTCGCTGGCCGGCAGCACGCTGACGATGGACGTGGCGCTGCGCAACGCGGTCACGACCAGCGGCCTGAGCGTCGAGCGCGCCTCGCGCGCCGCCTCGCTGATCCCGGCCCGCGCGCTCGGGCTGGACACGGAACTCGGCTCCATCGCACCGGGAATGTGCGCCGACCTGGTCGTCCTCGACGACGACCTCACCGTAACCCGGGTGATGGCACACGGGTCATGGTGCTAACGACCACTTAATAGATTGGTCTAGACAACTTACCAACGAAGCTGGTAGCTTCAGCTTTCACCTGTACATCAGTTCCCCACCTGGAGGAGACCAAGGGATGAGGAAACGCAAACTCGGAGTACGGCTCGCGGTCCTGACCGCGGCACTCGCAGCGTTTGTCGTCGCAGCCGTCAGCAGCGCCACTGCCAAGACCGCATCGAAGGCCAGCGGCAGTGTCACGCTGAAGCTGGTCGTTGCCGACTACGGCACCGGCGCCAGCAACACCAGCAAGAAGTATTGGCAGGGCATTGTCACTGCCTTTGAGAAGCAGAACCCGTCGATCAAGGTCGCGATCACGGATATTCCGTGGACCAACTTCGACAGCCAGGTCCAGACGATGGTTCAGAACAAGAACTATCCGGATATCACCGAGGGTGACTACTTCTCGGCCTACGCCCAGCAGGGCCTGCTCTACAGCGCCGGCCAGGTTCTGAGCAATCCGAAGAACCTGTTGCCAGTGTTCGCCGGCCAGGGTTCCTACAACGGCAAGCAGTACGGCATGCCCTGGACCACGAGCTCGCGCACGCTCTTCTACAACAAGAAGCTGTTCGCCAAGGCAGGCATCAAGTCCGCGCCGACGACCTGGGCGTCGATCGAGGCTGACGCCGCCAAGATCAAGAAGCTCGGCGACATCGGCTTCGGCCTGCCGCTCGGTCCCGAGGAGGCGCAGGCTGAGTCACTCCTGTGGTTCCTGGGCGACGGCGGCAACTACATGAGCAAGGGCGACACGGCCTGGACGATCAACAGCTCGGCCAACGTCTCCGCGTTCACGTTCCTGAAGGGCCTCGTCGCCGCCGGTGACACCGAGCCCAACCCGGGCACGGTCGACCGCACGCCACTGTGGGAGAAGTTCGCAGCCGGGCAGGTCGGCATGATCAACGGCTCGCCCGCTCTGATCCCGATCATCCAGGCCGGCAAGAAGCTGAGCTCGAGCCAGTGGGCTTCGGTGCCGATCGCCGGCAAGAACGGCCCGCTGAGCGACACGCTGGGCGTTTGCGACAACGTCGCCGCGTTCAAGGCCAACGGCCACCAGGCACAGATCAAGAAGTTCCTGGACTTCGCCTACCAGAACAAGTACCAGCTGGCGTTCGACAAGGAGTACGACCTGCTCCCGGCGACCGTCTCGGCTGCCAACGCCCTGAGGAGCAACGCCACCTTCGGCTCGTTCATCAAGGCACTACCGAAGGCTGTCCAGTACCCGAGCAACACCGCTTGGGCACAGGTCAAGACCGACATCCAGAACACGATTGGCACCGCCGTCACCGGCAGCCCGTCGAGCGTCCTGGGTCAGCTGCAGCAGACCGCGCAGAAGCTCGGCACCAAGTAGTAGTTAGGTGATAGGTATGGGGGCGGCGCGCTTCGCCGCCCCCTGCCTGCCCCGCTTGGCCGTCCTCCATCCGCCACCGAGACCGTGACCACCGACCAGCCCCGACTCAGTTACCGGCCCGCCCTTCCCACGCGGGTCGCACTGTCACTGCGACCACTGCTATGGATCGGCCCCGCGATCGCGCTGATCGTGGTCGTCGTGCTCTGGCCCGTGGTCGTGCTCGTGAAGGCCTCCTTCCAGAACATCGCCGCCGATGGCTTCGTCGTGGGTGGTGCCGGCACCAGCAACTACACGACGCTCTGGCACGAACCCGCGCTCGCCGGCGTCGTCTTCCGCACCGTCATCTGGGTGGTGGCAGTGGTTGTCGTGACGCTCGTGCTGTCGCTCGCACTGGCGCAGCTGTTCAACCAGCGCTTCCCCTTCCGGCGCGCAGCACGCACCGCGCTGATCGCCCCCTGGGCGGCGTCGGTGATGATGACCGCACTGATCTTCCGCTGGGCGCTCGACCCCTACTCCGGCGCCGTCAACGTCATCCTGCACGCGCTTGGGTTCGTCAAGATGGGCTCCAACACCGCCGACTGGCTGGGCCAGCCGGGCTGGGCGATGTTCTGGATGATGGTCGTCGCGATCTTCGTGTCGCTGCCGTTCACCACCTATGCGCTGCTCTCGGGGTTGCAGACGATCCCGGACGAGATCTATGAGGCCTCGCGCGTGGACGGCGCCGGCACCTGGCGCACCTACCGCTCGATCACGCTGCCGATGCTGCGCCCGGCGATCCTGGTCGCAACCACGATCAACGTGATCAACGTCTTCAACTCGTTCCCGATCATCTGGGAGATGACCCGTGGCGGTCCGGGCTATGAGACGAGCACGACCACAACGTTCATGTTCATCCTCAAGCAGGCCTTCATCGGTGAGTCGGCCGCCATGTCAGTCATGAACTTCCTGCTCGTGATCGTCGTGGTGCTGCTCTTCCTGCGCGTAACCCGCTGGAAGGAGGCGGTCACCGAATGAGCACCCTCAGCACCGCCGTCGACGCGGGCCCGGCGCGCCAAGCGCCCAGGCCGCCGGCTCGCAAGCGCACGATCACCAAGCGCGGCCTCACGATCAGCGTGCTCGCCTACGGCGTGGCCATGCTCTTCCTGCTGCCGTACGCGGAGATGATCATCGCGGCGCTGCGACCGGCCAGCCAGCTGCTGGCGCCGAACCTGCTGCCGTCGAGCTTCAGCTTCCACAACTTCACGTCGATCTGGTCGACCGGCTTCGGCGGCAACCTGGTCGAAAGCCTCGAGATCGCCGGTGGCGCGACCATGGTCGTGCTGCTGGTGGCGATCCCCGCGGCCTACTACTCGGCGCGCCACCGCTTCCGTGGACGCTCGCTGTTTCTGCTGCTGGTGCTGGCCACGCAGATGCTGCAGCCGGCGGCGATGCTGGTCGGCATCCAGCGCGAGTTCTCGAGCTTCAACCTGCCGCCGACGCTGGCGCTGATCCTCATCAACGCCGGCTTCAACCTGGCCTTCGCGGTGTGGATCCTGAACGCCTACTTCTCCTCGATTCCGGTCGAGCTCGAGGAGGCCGCGATGATCGACGGCTCGACGCGGCTCGGGGCGTTGCGCCGGGTGACTTTGCCGCTGGCCGCCCCCGGCATCGTCACGGCACTGATCTTCACCTTCATCGCCGCCTGGAACGAGTTCATCGTGGCGCTGACGCTGAGCCTCGGGCTGGCGACCAATCACCAGCCGCTGACGGTTGCGATCAACGGCTACATCGGCGAGTACTCGGTCGACTGGGGGCATCTGTTCGCCGGCTCGGTGATTGCGACGATTCCCGTGATCATCCTGTTCGCCGTGATCGAGGGCCGGGTGGTGAGCGGCCTGACCGCCGGCTCGATCAAGTAACACCCTTTGGGCTGTGGTTCCTCTCTCTACATGGCCCGATCCGGCACCCGGTCGCAGCTCACGACCGGGTGCCGTTCAGTTGCCGGTAGCGCCGTGAGCACGGGAACGGTCATCGCGGTCGACGTCGGCGGCACGACGATCAAGGGCGCCGTGGTCGATCGCGCCTGCAACTTCGTGCGCGAGCGCTCGCGCCCCACGCCGGCGAGCGCGGGCCCCGACGCGGTCATCGCGGAGCTGATCGAGCTGATCGCCGAGCTGCGCGCGGGCGGTGACGTCGGCGCGGTCGGGGTGGTCGTGCCCGGTCACGTCGACGGCACGGCCGGACGTGCGATCTTCTCCGCCAACCTTGGCTTCCGCGACGTGCCGCTGCGCGAGATCCTCGCCGAGGCGACGGGGCTGCCGGCGCTGCTCGAGCACGACGTGCGTGCCGCGGCCGTGGCCGAGGACGAGCTCGGTGCGACGGGCGGCGTGCAGGACTACGTGATGGCGGTGATCGGCACCGGCATCGCCGCCGTGCTGAAGACAGGCGGCCGGCCCGTCGCCGGCGCGATCAGCCTCCCCGGTGAGCTCGGGCACATCCCCGTGTGGCCCGGGGGCGAGCCCTGCAGCTGCGGTCAGCGTGGTTGCCTGGAGCGCTACTCGTCGGCGGCCGCGATCACGCGACGCTACGCCGCGGCCGGCGGCGAGCCCGGCCTCCCGGCCGGCGAGGTGCTGCGGCGCCGCGCTGACGACGAGTTGGCGCAGCGTGTCTGGGCGGAGGCCTGCGAGGCGCTGGCGCTGGCCTTCACGACCTGCACCTACCTGCTCGACCCCGAGCTGATCGTGATCGCGGGCGGACTCAGCGCCGCCGGTGAGGAGTTGTTGACTCCGGTGCGCGAGGAGCTTGCCAAGCTCGTGCTCTGGCGTCCGCTGCCGACCGTGAAGCTATCGCCGCTCGGTGGCCGCGCCGGGCTGCTGGGCGCCGCACTGCTGGCCCAGCGATTGGTATAGTCCAATTTCGTGACCAGTCAATCAATCGCCCCCGGCGCCCTGATGGCGGCCGAGGTCGCCGAGCAGCCCGCCGTCCTTGCCCAGATCCTTGCCGCGCAGGATGAGTTCGCGGCGGTCGCCGAACGTATCGCTGAGGCCAAGCCCCGCTTCGTGCTGATCGCCGCGCGCGGCACCAGCGACCACGCCGGCCTCTACGCCAAGTACCTCGCCGAGGTGCTCCTGCAGCTGCCCGCCGGGCTCGTCTCGCCGTCGGCGCTGACCGTCTACGGCGCCCGCCCCGACATGCACGATGTGCTGTTCATCGCCGTCAGCCAGTCGGGTCGCTCGCCTGACCTGGTCGACTCGCTGACCGCCGCCCGCTCGCGCGGCGCGCTGACGGTCGCCGTCACCAACGCGATCGACTCGCCACTGGCCGCCGCCGCCGAGCTCGCCGTCGACGTGCGCGCCGGTGCCGAGCGCGCGGTCGCGGCCACCAAGTCCTACACCGCCCAGCTGCTGTCGCTGTACCTGCTGATCGCGGGTGTTCGGGCAGCCGAAGCAGCGGCGAGGCTGCCCGAGGCTGCGGCCCGAACCCTGGCGCTCACCTCCGAAGAGCGGCTCGCGGCGATCGCGGCGCCGCTGCAGTACGCCGAGCGGCTGGTCGTCACGGCGCGCGGCTACTCCTATCCGACGGCGCGCGAGGCGGCCCTGAAACTGATGGAGACCAGCTACCTGAGCGCGATGGCGTTCTCGGGCGCGGACCTGCTCCACGGGCCCCTGGCGATGATCGACCGTTCGGTCCCGGTGATCGCCGTGAACACCCCCGGACGCGGCGGCGAGGCGATGGCGCCGGTGCTCGAGCGGCTCGCGGAACTGAATACCCACGTGCTGCAGGTCGGCCCTGCCGAGGGTTTGCCGGTCGCCGCTGAGGGCATCGCCGAGGAGCTGCTGCCCGTGCTCGAGATCCTGCCGCTGCAGCGGCTCGCCCGGCGGCTTGCGCTCGATCGCGGCGTCGACCCCGACCGTCCGCGCGGGCTCTCGAAGGTCACGCAGACTCTGTAGCCGGGCGGTGCTCGGCGCGCTGGCATCGTGCTCGCCCGGGTAGCGGGGAAGCCGGCAGATCTCGTCCCGGTCGACGCTCCCGCACGGCGCTACCGTGGTCACTTCGCACAGGCTACCGAGGAGACGCGTGATGGCGATTGCGACACGGATGCTGGGTCGGACCGGTTACGAGGTCACGGTGCTCGGCTACGGCGCGATGGAGCTGCGCGGTCCCACGCGCGGACCGGAGATCAGCGACGACGCCGCCGGGCGGCTGCTGAATGAGGTGCTCGACGTCGGCATCAACCTGATCGACACCTCGATCGACTACGGGCGCAGCGAGGAGCTGATCGGGCGATTTCTGAGCACGCGCCGTGACGAGTTCTTCCTCTGCTCCAAATGCGGTTGCCCGCTCAGCGTGGCGTCCGACGCGCCGGCGCCATACCGTCACGACTACACAGCCGAGAACGTGCGCGCCGGCATCGAGCAGAGCCTGCGGCGGCTGCGAACCGACCGGCTCGACCTCGTGCAGGTGCACATGTCGCCGACCGTCGAGGAGCTGCGCGACGGCGGCACGATCGAGGAGCTGATCGCGCTCCGTGACGAGGGCAAGATCCGCTTCATCGGCATGTCCGGGACGCTGCCCGATCTGCCTGACCACATCGACATGGGCGTCTTCGACGTCTTCCAGATTCCGTACTCGCTGTTCCAGCGCCGCTACGAGCGGTGGGTCACTCGCGCCGCTGAGAGCGGCGCGGGCGTGCTCGTGCGCGGCGGCGTCGCGCGCGGCACCGCCGCCGAGGACAAGAACTGGACCGTCGAGCCGCTGAGCGGAGCCGACGGCGTCGCTGCGGACGTATGGCGAGCGGCCCGCTTGGACGAACTGCTCGAAGGCATGGACCGCCACGAGTTCGTGCTGCGCTTCACGCTGCACCATCCGTCGCTCTCGACCACGATCGTCGGCACCAGCAAGCTCACGCATCTGCGGCGCAACTTCGAGATGGCAGCGCGCGGGCCGTTGCCCGAGGACATCTACGCCGAGGCGGTGCGGAGGTTGGACGGGCTGGGCGGCAACTAGAGCAACAGCCGTCCGGCGCAGCCCGCACCGCTTCAGCGTTGGCTGCAGCGGCCGATTACCCGCTTAGGCCATTATGGATAGCGGCACCATCGGACCAAACGAGCGCGCCGCGAACGGCGCCGCGAGTGGGGGTGCCCGCCAAGAGCTCGATCGGCGCGCAGGCGATCGCGGCCGGCGGCACTGGTTTGCCATGCCCGATGCCGGACCTGCCGTTCGCTGCGTGTATGCGCTGATGGCTGTGCTGCTGGTCGGCTACCTGATCTCTGAGCTGCTCCGCCGCAATGCTCAGAGCTGGCCTGCGGTCGACGACTGGGGCGTGGCCATCTTTGAGATCGTCGGTAGCGCTCTGTGCATCGGTCGTGGCTTTGCCGGAGGCAAGCGCGCGCCGATGGCCCGGACCGTTCCGATCGTGCTCGGCGCCGGGCTGTTGTCCTGGTCGCTCGGCGACTTCTTACTGCCGATCGTCGGATCGAGTGGCCAGACCGCGCCGGTGCCGGTCGACGTGCTCTACCTCGGCTTCTACCCGCTGACCTACGTCGGCGTGATGCTGCGCCTGCACCTGCGGGCACGCCGCTTCACCGCTGAGACCTGGCTCGACGGCATCATCGCCGGCCTCGGCACGGCGGCGGTCGTCTCAGCCTTCCTCTTCCACTCAATCCTCAAGGCAGCCGGTGGACGCGCCGACGTCGTCACCACCAACCTCGCCTTCCCGATCGGCGACCTGCTGCTGCTGGCGCTCGTGATCGGCGGCAGTGCGATCCTGCCGGGACGCCGGCGACTGACCTGGATGCTCTTGGCATTCGGGCTCGCCGTGAACTCGCTCGGCGACACCGCGAACCTGTTCGCGTCCGGTCTCGGCGCGACCCACGCCGGCGCCGTGGTCGATGCCGTCGCCTGGCCGACGTCGATCTTCTTGGTCTCGCTGTCGGTCTGGATCACAACGCACGCGTCGGGGCCGATCGTGAGCGAACGGGCTCCGAGCTTCGCCTTCCCGGCGATCGCCTGTAGCACCAGCATGGCGCTGCTGTTCGTCGGCTCGCTCGAGCACATCAGCGGCGCCGCGCTGGTCCTGGCGCTGATCACGCTGGTGGCCGCCGGCGTGCGCGCGGGGCTCTCGGTTCGCAGCCTGCAGCGCTTGACCGTCGATAAATACCGCCAAGCGGTCACCGATTCACTGACCACGCTCGCCAACCGACGTGCGGTGTACGAGCTGCTTGGTGCGCTCGAGCAGGAGGCCACAACCACCGACGAGCATCGCGAGGTGGCCTGCCTGTTCGTCGACCTCAACCGCTTCAAGGAAGTCAACGACTCCTTTGGCCACTCGGTCGGCGATGAGTTGCTGCGCCAGCTCGGCCAGCGACTCCAGGGCATCCTGCGTGAGGGCGACATGCTCGCACGTATCGGCGGGGATGAGTTCGTCGTCACTCTGCTGAACGCCGATTCCGAGCGCGGCGCGATCATGGCGCAGCGGATCGGCGCACGCCTGGTCGAGCCCTTCGAGCTCGGCGGGGTGCGCGCGCAGATCGGCGCCAGCATCGGCATCGCCGTCGCGCCCACCGACGCGACCGCCGGCGCCGACCTGCTGCGCTGCGCCGACCTGGCGATGTACCGCGCCAAGGTCGCCGGCCTGCCGTTCGCGATCTACAACGAGGAGCTCGACGGGCGCGGCAACCGCATTGGCCTGGTCGAGGATCTGCGGGTGGCGATCTCCGAGCGCTCGCTCGAGCTCCACTACCAGCCGCAGATCGAGTGCTCGAGCGGTGTCATCGTGGGGTTGGAGGCGCTCGTTCGCTGGAACCACCCGCGGCTCGGCAAGGTGCCGCCGCTCGAGTTCCTGCCGCTGGCCGAGGACGCCGAGCTGATGGACCCACTGACCGAGCTCGTGCTGGACATGGCGCTCGCCCAGTGCGCCCGCTGGCGCGACGACGGTCTCCACCTTACGGTCAGCGTGAACCTCTCGAGCACCAACCTGCACAACGCGTGCCTGCCGAAGCTGGTCAGCGCTGCGCTGGCGCGCCACGGAGTGGAGCCGGACGCACTGGTGCTTGAAGTGACGGAGACCACTGCGATCACCGACTTCAACCGCTCGCAGCAGACGATCAGGCTGCTGCGTGATCTTGGACTGGTCGTCTCGGTCGATGACTTCGGCGCGGGATTCACCTCGCTCGCCTACCTCTCGAGCCTCGCGGTCAACGAGCTGAAACTCGATCGCAGCTTCATCCATGGCCTGGTCAGCTCACCGGACGCGCGCACCCAGGCGCTGGTGCGCTCGACGATCGAGCTCGCACACTCGCTCGGCCTGCGCGTGGTGGCCGAGGGCATCGAGGACCACGACTGCCTCGCGTTGCTCACCGAGCTGGGCGCCGACCTGGCCCAGGGCTACCTGATCAGCCGCCCGTTGCCCGCCGCCGAGCTCGACCTGGGCGCGGCCCCGTTCCAGCTGCCGGCGAGCACGCTGAAGCGGGCCGGCTAGCTGCGCTCGGCGCCAGCTTCGGCAACTCTTGCCGAACCCTTGGCTTGATCTAACAGCTTTCCTACAGCTGCTCGGGAGTCTGTGCATGCACTCCCCCTCTCCAGAAGGCCAAAGGCATGCACGCACAGACAACAGAGCGGTCTCCGACACACCGGCGGGCGCTGTTCGCACCCACGGCAGCATGGCGGTCCGAGCCCGACGAGTCGCTCGAGCTCGAGGTCGTCGTCCCGGTCTACAACGAGGAACGCGCTCTGGCGCTCTCGATCCGGAAGTTGCACCGCTATCTCTCGAGCTGGGTGCCGCTGCTGCGCTGGCGGATCCTGATCGCCGACAACGCGAGCACCGACGCGACCCCTGAGATCGCGGCGTCGCTGGCGTCCACGCTGAGTCACGTGGGCGTGCTGCGGATCGAGCAGAAGGGCCGCGGGCGCGCGCTGCGGGCGGCCTGGTCGCGCAGCACCGCGCGGGTCGTCGCCTACATGGACGTCGATCTCTCGACCGACCTGCGGGCACTGCTGCCGCTGGTGCTGCCGCTGCTGATCGGACACAGCGAAGTCGCGATCGGCACGCGCCTGGCTCCCGGCTCGCGCATCACGCGTGGCCCCAAGCGCGAATTCATCTCGCGCTCCTACAACCTTCTGCTGCGGACAGGCCTGCGCGCCCGCTTCAGCGACGCTCAGTGCGGGTTCAAGGCGGTGCGCAGCGACGTGCTCACCGAACTGCTCGCGGCCGTCAAGGATGAGAACTGGTTCTTTGACACCGAGCTGCTGATCGCCGCCCAGCGTCGCGGCCTGCGCATTCACGAGGTGGCCGTCGACTGGATCGACGATCCGGACTCAAACGTCGACATCTTTGCCACGGCACTCGCCGACCTGCGCGGCGTCGCGCGCCTGATCTGGCAGGTGTCGCTCGCCCGCTTCGTTGTGATCGGTGCCGCCTCGACGCTCGCCTATGCCGTGCTGTTCGTCACGTTCGCCGGCGCGCTCGGCTCGCGCGGCGCCAACCTTGCGGCGCTGACGCTGACGGCGCTCGCCAACACCGCCGCCAACCGGCGCTTCACCTTCGGGGTCCGCGGCCGTAGGCGCATCGTGCGCGACCAGCTCGGGGGCCTACTCGTCTACCTGATCGCGCTCGGACTAACGGACGCGGCGCTCGCGCTGTTGCATCGCCTCGACGCCCGACCACCGCGGCTGCTGGAGGTGAGCGTGCTGCTGCTCGCGAGCCTCTGCGCGACGGTCGCGCGGTACATCGGCATGTCCAGCTGGCTGTCTGCCGGCCACCGCGATCGGCGCCGTGAGCAGTTCCCCTCCCTCTCAACCCAAGGAAACTGAAATGGCAACAACCACGATCCCGCGCGCGCCGCTGGCGGCAGCGCCCACCAGACCCGGCCGCCTGCGCTCGCTGGTCCGCGGCCACGCCGACGACCCCGCCTGGGCCCGGCCGTTGCTGATCGCGCTGCTGGCCGGCACATTGATCGCCTACCTGATCGAGCTCACTTCGTCGGGCTACGCCAACAGCTTCTATGCCGCCGCCGTGCAGGCCGGCACCAGGAGCTGGAAGGCGTTCTTCTTCGGCTCGATCGACTCCTCGAGCTTCATCACCGTCGACAAGCCACCGGCCGCGCTGTGGGTGATGGAGCTCTCCGGCCGCGTCTTCGGCTTCTCCAGCGCGAGCATGCTCGTGCCGCAGGTGCTCGAGGGCGTGCTGTCAGTGGCCCTGCTCGCTGCCGCCGTCAAGCGCTGGTTCGGCGCCGGCGCCGGCCTGCTCGCCGGTCTTGCGCTGGCATCGACCCCGGTGGCGGCGCTGATGTTCCGCTTCAACAACCCGGATGCGCTGATGGTCTGCCTGATGGTCGGCTCCGCGTATTGCCTGGTGCGCGCGCTCGAGGGCGAACGCACGCGGCGCTGGATGCTCGGCGTCGGCGCGCTGCTGGGCTTCGCCTTCCTGGCGAAGATGATGGAGGCGTTCCTGGTGGTCCCGGGCTTCGCGTTCGTGTATCTGGTGGCAGCGCCGGTGAGCGCTCGCCGGCGCCTGACCGATCTGCTGCTGGGCGGCGCTGCGATGCTGGCCGGCTGCGGCTGGTGGGTGGCGATCGTCGCGCTCTGGCCGGCAAGCGCGCGCCCGATGATCGACGGTTCACCCGACAACAGCATCCTCAACCTGATCTTCGGCTACAACGGCTTCAGCCGATTGAGCGGTGGGTCCGGTGCCGGCGGCGCGAACTTCAGCGGCGCGACCGGGGTCCTTCGTCTGTTCAACGAGCTGATGGGCGGCCAGGCCTCATGGCTGCTGCCGGCGGCCGCGGGTGTGCTCGTCGGCGGGCTCGCGTGGCGCGTGCGCGCTCCGCGCACCGACCGGCCACGGGCCGCACTGATGCTGTGGGGCAGCTGGTTGGTGGTCAGCGGCGCCGTCTTCAGCTTCTCGAGCGGCGTGATTCACACCTACTACACGGTCGAGCTCGCGCCGGCGATCGCGGCACTGGTGGGCATCGGCGCCGTGGTGTGCTGGCGGCACCGCGGGCAGCCCCTCGCTCGTGCCGGGCTGGCGCTGATGCTCGCTGTCACCGCGACCTGGGCCGTCGTGTTGCTGCAGCGCACCCCGGCATGGCAGCCGTGGCTGACGCCGCTGGTGGTCGTCGCCGCCCTGGTCGCGATCTTCGGCCTGGCGGTGCCTCCGTCGCTGCTGCGGCGCCGCCTTGCGAGCGCGACCGCCGTCGCCGCACTCACCGCTGCCCTGGCGGCGCCGCTGGCGTACAGCGTCGAGACGATCTCCGCCGCACACACCGGCTCGGTGCCGTCGGCGGGGCCGGCGGTGAACGGCACGACGGGCGGCTTCGGGGGCGGTCCCGGTGGTGGCGGCTTCGGCGGCGCCACGCCTGGCTCGGGTACGGCTGGCGCCGGCGCGACCGGCGCAGGCACGACCAGCAGCGCGCTGGTCTCGGCGCTGAAGGCCGACGCGTCGAAGTACCGCTGGGTCGCCGCGACCTCCGGCTCGCAGAGCGCTGCCACGCTCGAGCTCGCCTCCGGTGGCGAACCGGTGATGGCGATCGGCGGCTTCAACGGCGAGGGCGCCAGGCTCTCACTCGCCCAGTTCGAGAGCTACGTCAAGGCCGGTGAGATCCACTACTACATCGTTGGTGGCACCGGCACCGGCACCGGCACCGGCACCGGCATCGGCAGCGGCACCGCCACCGCCACCGGCACCGGCACCGGCGGCGGGCTCGGCGCGAGCCTGTCCTCCGAGCCACGCGTGGCAAGCGGTGCCGGCGGGTCCGCAATCGGCTCGCTGTTCGGCCGCTCGCGCGGGAGCGCGTCGAGCGCCGAGGCTCCCCCGGGCGGACGCGCTTTCAGCGCAACCGGTTCGCGCTCCGGCCTCCCCGGCGGGGCGGCTGGCCGCGCCGGCGGCCCGGCTGGCGGTCAGAGCACGGCCGCGATCACGTCCTGGGTCGAGGCCCGCTATGAGGCCGTGACGATCGGCGGCCAGACGGTCTATGACCTGACGCGGCCGAGGTCCTGACAGCCGCCGCGCGAGGCACTGGTGGCGATCGGAAGGGGCGGGTGGCCATGGGCCACTCGCCCCAGTACGCGCCGCTCCGGCGACCCACCGCAGCCGGGCGTTCAGCCGGCCGCAGCCTGAAGTGCGATCGCTGCCTCACAGTGCTCGCGAGGCTCGTAGGCAAAGGGATGATGGAAGACGTCCATCGGGCGCTGGCCGTCCTTGACCTCGATGCGGAACGCATCACCGGTGCGCGTGTCCAGCACGGAGACCCAGGTGCTGCTGTGCTCCTCATTCCACCACAACCGGACGTGGAGGCCGTCACCGAGCCGGCTGTCCAGCTCGCGCATAGAGGTCAGGTTTTCTGGATTCATCAGACACCTCCCCGGCGTCGATTCGGTCATGAGTTCTGTGTTGAGGCGAGTCTTGTAGTGCATCGGTAGTTGAAGCCCATTCACACGCCGGGAGTTGCGCGTCGTCTGTGTGCGGCTTATTACGCTCCGGTTAGTCGCTTGGATCACAGGCTCGACCGGTCTGTAGCAACCCATACGAGCATCAGTTAGGCTGCATACCTGTATGCAGGCAGCTCCCCGTCAGCTGTCAGATCTGTTCGATGGTCTGCGCCTCACCCCGGTACAACGGCGGATCGCCGCGCACATCGTCGAGCAGGGCTTGCAGGCTGCGTTCGTCTCGAGCGTCGAGCTGGCCGAGCGCGTCGGGGTCAGCCAGCCATCGGTGACGCGCCTGGCAACCGCGCTCGGCTTCCAGGGCTTCGGAGAGCTGCAGCGTGAGATCCAGGCGCTGGTGCTCGAGCAGACGCTGAGCAGCGAGCACGCTCCCACGCAGAACAAGATGCAGCGCGCGGTCCAGCACGCGATCGAGGACCTGCGGCGGCTGCAGCTGCAGCTGGCCGACCTGCAGCTCCGTACAGAGTGCCGCCAAGGCGCTCGCGCAGACGCCCGTGCTACCCGTCTACGGCAGCCGCTCGGCGGCGCCGCTGGCGGGTCAATTCGAGTTCTTCGCGGGCAAGATCCATCCCAACGTGCGACTGCTCAACGGCTCGCGCAGCGAGCTGCTCGACCAGCTGAGCCACGCCTCCGTGCTCGGAGCCACGGCGATGCTCGCGATCGCGTTGCCGCGCTACCCACGGGAGCTGATCGAGCTGCTGCAGGCCGCCGAGCAGAGTGGCACGGTGGTTGTGCTCCTGAGCGACTCGGCGCTCTGCGCGGCGGCGCAGCACGCCCGCTTCGTGCTGGTTGCGCCCGTCAGCTCCGATCTCGTCTTCGACGCGGCCGTCGCGCCGCTGCAGCTGCTCGCGGTGCTGCTCGAGGCACTCGCCGACGCCACCCCGGCACGGACCCGCAAGCGGCTCGAGCGGTTCGAGACGCTGGCCGCCGAGCACAGGTATTTCGTGGAGCGATGACCGGGGAGGAGACCGATTACGCGCGCACGCTGTTCGAGCAGCTGTTCGCCGAGTGCGCTGCGATCGGCCTGGACGACAACGGCGCCACCACGCGGCTGGCCTGGACCGAACAGGCCGCGCAGGCGGCCGCCTGGTTTGACCGCACAGCGGTGCGACTGGGCCTCGACCCAGAGACAGACAGCAACGGCAACCGTTGGGCCTGGGCGGGGGCACCCGCCCCTGGCGCGACCGTCACCGGCAGCCACCTCGACTCGGTTCGTGAGGGCGGGCGCTTCGACGGCGCACTCGGCGTCGTGGCTGGGCTGATGGCAGTGCATCTGCTGCGCCGCCGCGGTGTCCAGGCGCCGCTGGCGGTGGTCTCGTTCGCCGACGAGGAGGGCGGGCGCTTTGACACGCCGACCTTCGGCAGCCGCGCGATGCTCGGCTCGCTCGACGTGCAGGCGATCCTCGAGCGTCGTGACCGCGAGGGCGTGACACTGCGCGAGGCGCTCGCCGGCGCGGGCCTGGAGCCGGCGGAGGTCGGTCCGGACCCGCAGACGCTGGCCCGGATCGGCGCCTTCGTCGAGCTGCACATCGAGCAGGACACGCTGCTGGCCGAACGTGACCGCAGGCTCGCGCTCGGCACCAGGATCCTGCCCCACGGGCGCTGGCGCATCGACCTGCACGGCGAGGCCAACCACGCGGGCACGACGCCGCTGGCGATCCGCCGTGATCCGATGCTGCCGCTGGCCGCCGCGGTCAGCGCGGCCCGCCGGATCGCCGGCGAGCGGCGCACGCTGGCCACGATCGGCAAGCTAGAGCTCTCGCCCAACGCGACCAACGCGATCGCCGAGCGGGTCTCGCTCTGGCTGGACGTGCGGGGCGAGAGCGACGAGCTGGTCCAGCGGACGGTCGAGCTGATCGCCGATGCGGCGCGGGCCGAGGCCGAGGCGCACGGCGTGACGCTCGAGCTCAACCGCGAGTCGTTTGTCGGCGCCGTGCACTTCTCGCCAGAGCTGCGTGAGCGGGTGGCGGCAACACTGGCCGAGCACGGCATCGAGGACGTGCCGATGTGCACCGGCGCCGGGCATGACTCCGGCGCGCTCGCCGGCGCGGTGCCGACGGCGATGCTCTTTGTTCGCAGCGCCAACGGCGCGAGCCACTCGGCACGTGAGCTGGCGAGCGTCGAGGACTGCGTATTTGGGATCGGAGCGCTGACCGAGATACTCGCGGCGCTCGCAAACAACACGGTGAAGGTTTGGTGACGATGGCTGAGAACACGGTCAGGCTCGGAAGCGCGACGCTACGACCCGAGGACGTTGCGCTGGTGGCGCGCGAGGACGCGCGGGTCGAGCTCAGCCCCGAGGCGTACGCGAAGATCGAACGCAGCTGGCAGCGGATCCAGAGCCTCTCGGAATCGGGCAGCCCGGTGTACGGGGTCTCGACCGGCTTCGGCGCGCTCTCGACGACGCGCATCGAGCGCGACCGCTGGACCACGCTGCAGCACTCGTTGGTGCTCTCGCACGCGGCCGGCATGGGTCCGGCGGTCGAGCGTGAGGTCGTGCGCGCGATGATGCTGCTGCGCGCTCGGACCCTGGCGCTCGGCTATTCGGGCGTGCACCCCCGCACGATCGAAGCGATCCTCGCGCTGCTGAATGCCGGAATCACGCCGGTGGTGCCTGAGTACGGCTCGCTGGGCGCGAGCGGCGATCTGGCACCGCTCGCGCATTTCTCCCTGGCCCTGCTTGGCCAGGGAGAGGTCATCGACGCCGATGGCCGACTGAAGCCGGCGGCCGAAGCACTGCAGCGCGCCGGGCTCGAGCCACTCACGCTCGGTCCCAAGGAGGGCCTGTCGCTGATCAACGGCACCGACGGCATGCTGGGCATGCTTTCGCTCGCCTGCCTTGACCTGCTCGGGCTGTGCCGCACGGCGGACATCGCCGCGGCGATGAGCGTCGAGGCGCTGCTCGGCACCGACGCCGCCTTTGACGCCGCGGTGCAGGCGCTGCGCCCGCACGGGGGCCAGCGCACGAGCGCCGCCAACCTCACGCGGCTGATGGCGAACTCGGCGATCGTCGCCTCGCACCGTGAGCACGATGACCGTGTGCAGGACGCCTACTCGATGCGCTGCGCGCCGCAGGTGGTGGGTGCTGCGCGCGACGTGCTCGATTACGCGCGCGGCGTGGCGCAGATGGAGCTCGGCTCGGCTGTCGACAACCCGAGCGTGCTCGACGACGGCCGCCTGGTCTCCAACGGCAACTTCCACGGAATCCCGCTCGGCTTCGCCGCCGACTTCATGGCGATCGCCGCAGCCGAGGTCGGTGCGATCGCGGAGCGTCGGATCGATCGCCTGCTCGATGTGACGCGCTCGATGGGTCTGCCGGCGTTCCTCGGCGAGAGCCCCGGGCTCGACTCAGGCCTGATGATCGCCCAGTACACGGCCGCCGCGCTGGTGGCCGAGAACCGCCGGCTGGCGGCCCCGGCGAGCGTTGACTCGATCCCGACCTCGGGCATGCAGGAGGATCACGTCTCGATGGGCTGGAGCGCGGCCCGCAAGCTGCGCCGCACACTTGAGAACCTGACCAGGATCCTGTCGGTCGAGCTGCTCTGCGCGGCGCGTGCGCTGGTGCTGCGGGCGCCGCTGCGGCCGGCGCCGGCGACGGCAGCAGTGGCGGCGCTGATCGACCCGCGCCCCGGCCCGGACCGCAGCCCCGCGTCGGAGCTGGCCGGCATCGCCGAGCTGGTCGATTCGGGCGCGGTGCTGGCCGCCGCCGAGCGGGCGATCGGGGCGCTCGAGTGAGCACCGGCCTCGCACTCGTCGGCGCCGCCGAGGTCCTGCGGCTGCCGGACGACCGCCTCGAGCGGCTGCCGCAGTCACGCGCCGACGAGCTGCACGCTCGAGCCCGGCGAGCTGATGATCGGCGGCCAGCACATCGCCGGCTTCAGGGCCGAGGCCGGCTGCCCCCGCGTGAACGCCGAGGGCTGCGCGATCGTCCCGGGCTTCGTCGACTGCCACACGCACCTGCCGTTCGGGGGCTGGCGTGCCGAGGAGTACGCGCAGAAGATCGCCGGTACCCCCTACGCCGAGATCGCCCGGCAGGGCGGCGGGATCCGCGCAAGCGCCCGCGCCCTGGCGCAGCTCAGCGACGAGCAGATCCTGGGCCAGGCGCAGGCGCTCGCCGCCGAGATGCTGCGCCACGGAACCACCACGTTCGAGTGCAAGAGCGGATACGGGCTCTCGAACGACGGCGAGCTGCGGGCGCTGCGGCTGGCCGGGCAGCTGCTGGATGAGGTTCCGCAACACGGAACCGTCACCGCGCTGCTCGCGCACGCGATCCCCGACGGCCACACGGCAGCAAGCTGGATGGACGTCGTCGAGGGCATGCTCGACGCCGTCCAGTCACAGACGCGCGCCGATGCGCTCGACATCTTCGTCGAGTCAATCGCCTTCTCAAACGACGATTTGCTGCGCCTGGGTTCGTTGGCGCGTGAGCGGGGCCTGCGGCTGCGCACGCACGTCGAGCAGCTCGGCTCGCTCGCCTCGGTTCCGGTCGCGATCGCGGCCGGCGCACGCTCGGTCGACCACCTCTCCTGCATGCCCGTCGGTGACATCGCGGCGCTTGCCGGCTCCGACTGCGCCGCCGTGCTGCTGCCCGGCGCCGAGTTCATCGGCGCCGAGCATCTTGCGCCCGGGCGCGAGCTGGCAGACGCCGGCGTCGTCTGCGTGCTGGCAACCGACCTCAATCCGGGCACCTCGCCGATCACCTCGATGCCGCTGATCGCTGGGCTCGCGGTGCGCCGTTACAACTGGTCGATCAGGGAGACGCTGCTGGCAATGACGCTGAACGCCGCCTGGGTGCTCGGCCTTTCAGATCAGACGGGCGCGCTCAGCCCCGGGCGGCGTGCCGACGTGCTGCTGCTCGACGGTCCCGTCGAGCAGATCCCCTACCGCTTCGGGCACAACCCGGTGGCCGCCGTGATCATCGCCGGCCGTCCCGTCTGGGTGCGCGCGGATCACGCCTGGCGCTTTCCCGAGGCCGGAGCATGACCGGTGTCAGAAAAGCCCCCGCTACGGGCCTTTCTGACACCAATGCGGTGTCGCGGCCGCGGATCCCGGCGATGATCAACGTGCACTCGCACGCGTTTCAGCGCGACCTGCGCGGCGTCGCCGAGCGGATCAGCGCGACGTCGACGACCGACGACTTCTGGAGCTGGCGCAAGGCGATGTTCGAGACGGTCGCCGGGCTCGACCCCGAGTCGATGTACGCGGTCGCGCTGGCCGTCTATACCGAGATGGTGAACGCCGGCTACGGCACAGTCGGTGAGTTCCACTATGTCCACCACCAGCCCGACGGCACGCCCTATGAGGAGCCCAACGCGATGGCGATCACCGTCGCGTTGGCGGCGCAAGAGGCGGGGCTCGAGATCGTGCTGCTGCCCGCTGCGTACCACCGCAACGGTTGGCATGGCGGCGCCGGCGTCGCGCCCGAGTCGGGGCAGCGGCGCTTCTGCGACCCCGACGTCGAGACATTCCTGATGCGCGTCGAGGCGCTGCGCGACTGGGCCGCCGCTCGTGAGGGCGTGCACGTCGGGATCGCGGCGCATTCGGTGCGTGCCGTGCCGGCGCCGTGGCTCCGGGCGATCGCCGGCTACGCCGAACAGCATGACCTGGTGCGCCACGTGCACGCGCACGAGCAGCCGGGCGAGCTCGAGCAGTGCCAGGCCGAGCACGGCTGCTCGCCGCTCGAGCTGCTCGACCGGCACGGCTTCCTCGGACCCCGGACGACGGTCGTGCACGCGATCCACGTCAGCGACAGCGACGTGGAGCTGCTCGCCCGCACACGCTCGATCGTCGCCGCCTGCCCGACCACCGAGGCCAACCTCGGCGACGGCTTCCTGCCGGCGCTGCGCTACCGCGACGCCGGTGTACGGCTCACGATCGGCTCGGACTCGAACGTGCGCATCGACCCCTTCGAGGAGGCACGCGAGCTCGAGACGATCGCCCGGAGGTTGGGCGTCTCGCGCAACGGGCTGCTGGCGCGCAGCGGCGATCTCTGGGCTGAGTTGCATGCCAACGGCGCCGCGAGCCTCGGAGTCGACGGCGAGCGCCGGCTGGAGGTCGACATGCGACATCCATCAATCCGCGGTGTCGCCGAGTCCGACCTGCGCTACGCGCTTGCGACGTGCGCCGAGCCCGGGATCATCGTTCGCCCGTCGAGCTCGCCGGGCGAACGATCGTAGATCAGCGAGTCGCAGCGCTGCCCGCGGCGCAGCACGACCATGGCCGAGTGCAGGTGACCTCCCTGCGGAAGCGGCAGCGCTCGGCCACAGATCGCGAACCTAACCACCGGTCCGAGCAGCGCCCAACGCCAGCGAGAGCGCGCCCGCATGCCCGACCAGCAGTTCCCCGTAGCGCTCGACGTCGGAGTCGGACGTGCGGTAACTCGGAGCGATGATCGTGAGCGCCGCCACGATCGCCCCGTGGTAGTCCCGCACCGGCGCGGCGACGGCACTGACGTCGGGCTCGAGCGAGCCACGACTGACCGCGTAGCCGCCGGCGCCGACCGAGCCGGCCAGTGCCGCGCCCATCGCCGTGCCGTGGCGCGGGATCGTACGCCCCGCCCAGGTCGCGGTCTGCACCCGCTGATCGCCAGCGACCTGGCGCAGGTACAGCGCGCGGTCATCGTCGACCGCGACTCCGAGGTTCGCAGCCTCGCCGCTGGCCGCGGCGAGCTCAACCAGATGACTGCCGGCGAGCTCGTAGAGCGGATCTCCGCGCAGGACGACGGCCGCCATCTGCATCAGTCCCAGCCCCGGTCGATACCAGCCCTGCTCGTCACGGCGCACGAGCCCGCGCTTCAACAGCGTCGCCAGCAGCCGCGAGGCCGTCGCCGGCGACAGGTTCGTCGCCCGGGCGAGCTCGCTCAATGAGGCTCCGGACCGCGCTCTGTCGGTGACCGCGGCGAGCAGGTCAAAGGCACGATCAACCGTGCGGGTCGAGCCGGCCTCGGGCGCATTCTTGGGATCGACCGGTTGGGGAGTCATCGTGATTGACGGAGAGGCCCACACAATCTACCATCCGATGAAAGACCTTTCCACTGGGTGAAATAGGGAGAGAGGGAGTAGATGAGCTCACAGGCAAGTGCTCCGGAGCAGATCCAGTGACGGCCGATCCGCTCGCGGGCGTTACGGCGCCCGCCCAAGCAGCGTCGCGGCCGGGCGAGCTGCGGCCCGACGACGTACCGCTGGGCGAGGAGTGGCACTCGCCGCTGTACGCGATGGCCTGCCGCCAGTTCGCACGCGCTGCCGACGTGCTCGAGCTCGATGACGAGGTGCGCACCAGGCTGCTCGAGCCACGGCGCTCGCTGGTCTGCAACTTCCCGGTGCGGATGGACTCGGGCGAGGTCGTCAATCACACCGGTTACCGCGTTCAGCACACGCTGACAATGGGACCAACCAAGGGTGGCCTGCGCTTCGCGCCCGATCTCGGTTTCGGCGAGTGCGCCGCACTGGCGATGTGGATGACTTGGAAGTGCTCGCTCGTCGGCTTGCCGTTCGGCGGCGCCAAGGGCGGGGTGCGCTGCGACCCCTATGCGCTGTCGATCGGTGAGATCGAGCGCATAACTCGGCGCTTTGCGACCGAGCTGCTGCCCGTGATCGGGCCCGACGTGGATATCCCGGCGCCGGACATGGGCACCAGTGAGCGCGAGATGGCGTGGATCTATGACACCTACTCGCAGTCCGTCGGCTACGCCGTGCCGGCGGTCGTGACCGGCAAGCCAGTGGCGCTGGGCGGCTCGGTCGGTCGCCAGAGCGCGACCGGGCTCGGCGTCGTGTTCGCGATCGAGTGCATGTTCGAGGAGCTCGATTGGTCGCTGCCCGAGCGCAGCTTCGTGGTGCAGGGCTTCGGCAACGTCGGCTCGGTCGCCGCCCAGGAGCTGCACGCACGCGGCGCCAAGGTGATTGCCGTCTCAGACATCCGCGGCGCGATCACCAACCCGCACGGGCTCGACATCCCGGCGGTGATGCGCTGGGTCGCCGAGAACCAGTTCCTCGAGGGCTTTCCGGAGGCCGAGCCGATCGACGGCGAGGCGATCCTCGAGCTCGAGTGCGATGTGCTCGTGCCGGCCGCACGCGAGGAACAGATCACCGACCTCAACGCCGACCGTCTCAAGTGCAAGCTGGTAGTCGAGGGCGCCAACGGCCCGACGACACCGGCCGCCGACCGGATCCTCGCCGAACACGGGGTCAACGTCGTGCCCGA
Organism: uncultured Actinomycetota bacterium; assembly: GCA_963706725.1. Classification (GTDB taxonomy): domain Bacteria; phylum Actinomycetota; class Thermoleophilia; order Solirubrobacterales; family Solirubrobacteraceae; genus Palsa-465. The sequence goes on from OY970167.1 coordinate 200,619, forward strand.
CATCCTCGCCAACGCGGGCGGTGTGATCGTCAGCTATTTCGAGTGGGTGCAGAGCCACCAGAAGTACAGCTGGGAGGCGCTGGAGATCCGCGAGCGTCTGCGCGCACAGATGCGCACGGCGTTCGCGCGCGTGCAGGCGACCGCGGACCAGCTCGCCGTGGACAGCCGCACCGCTGCGCTCGCCTGCGCGATCGACCACGTGTCCGAGGCAGCCAAGCTGAGGGCGATCTACCCATGAGCGTGCCGGCACCCCCACGCTGCCGCGGCTGGCAGCAGGAGGCAGCGCTCGCGATGCTCGAGAACAACCTGCACCCCGACGTCGCCGAGAACCCGGCCGAGCTGATCGTCTACGGCGGCATCGGCAAGGCCGCACGCAACCAGGAAGCGCTGGAGGCGATCAAGCGCGAGCTGATGGCGCTCGAGGATGATCAGACGCTACTCGTGCAGTCCGGCAAGCCGGTGGCGGTGTTCCAGACCCACGAGCAGGCCCCGCGAGTGCTGATCGCCAACTCCAACCTCGTCGGCGAGTGGGCCAACTGGGAGACGTTCCGCGAGCTCGACGCCGCCGGGCTGATGATGTACGGGCAGATGACGGCGGGGTCGTGGATCTACATCGGCTCGCAGGGAATCCTCCAGGGAACGTATGAGACCTTCGCCGCGGCCGGCCGCAAGCGCTTCGGCGGTGATCTCAGCGGGCGCCTGGTGGTGACCGCGGGGCTAGGCGGCATGGGCGGCGCGCAACCGCTGGCGATCACGATGTGCGGCGGCACGGCGCTCTGCATCGAGACCGACCTGCAACGCATCGAGCGCCGCATCCAGACCGGCTACCTGGATGAGCGGGCGGCCGACCTCAACGACGCGCTGGCCCGGCTCGAGGTCGCCGCGCGCGAGAAGCGGGCATTGTCGATCGGGCTGCTCGGCAACGCCGCCGAGGTCCTGCCCGAGCTCGTGCGCCGCGGGGTGCGCGTCGACGTCGTCACCGATCAGACCTCGGCGCACGATCCGCTCAACGGCTATATCCCGGCGGGGTTGACGATGGAGCAGGCCGACGCGCTGCGCGGCGCCGATCCCGACGAGTACCTGAGGCGGGTCGGGGAATCGGTGCTCGCGCACGTCGGCGCGATCCGCGCGCTGCAGCACGCCGGCGCCGAGGCCTTCGACTACGGCAACGCGCTACGCGGCCTCGCCCACGAGCACGGCGACGAGGAGGCGTTCTCCTACCCCGGCTTCGTGCCAGCCTACGTGCGCCCGCTGTTCTGCGAGGGTAAGGGGCCGTTCCGCTGGGCGGCGCTGTCGGGTGACCCCGACGACATCCACAAGACCGACGCGGCGATCCTCGAGCTGTTCGGCGACCAGGAGCACATCGCCCGCTGGATCCGGCTGGCCGGCGAGAAGGTCAAGTTCCAGGGGCTGCCCTCACGGATCTGCTGGCTCGGCTACGGCGAGCGCCACCTGGCGGGGCTGCGCTTCAACGAGATGGTCGCAAGCGGCGAGCTCAGGGCCCCGATCGTAATCGGGCGCGACCACCTCGACACAGGCTCTGTCGCCTCGCCCCAGCGTGAGACCGAATCGATGCTCGACGGCTCCGATGCGGTCGCCGATTGGCCGCTGCTCAACGCGCTGCTGAACACCGCGTGCGGCGCCAGCTGGGTCTCGATCCACCAGGGCGGCGGCGTCGGCATGGGCAAGTCGATCCACGCCGGACAGGTGATAGTTGCCGACGGCAGCCCGCTGGCTGCCGATCGGCTTCGACGCGTACTCACGGCCGACCCGGGACTGGGCGTCGTGCGCCATGCGGACGCCGGCTATGCGCGCGCGATCGAGGTCGCGCGGGAGCACGGGATCAGGATGCCGATGCTCGAGCGCGCTGTGACATAGCGGTTGATCCAGCCCCGCGCGAAGTTCACCGGCGGTGGCTCTGGGATGCGGGTGAAGCGGCGCACGTGCGGATCGGCGGCCGGCGCAGCGACCTCGTCAAGCCAGCTCTCATCGAGCGGCTCGAGCCGCACCGAGTCGGCGGAGATCCGATCAGGGCTGCGCTCACGCGTCGATCCTCGCCGGCGGCGCTCCGTCGCGCCGCAGCTCAGTCGAGCTTGATCAGCCGCTGCTCGGCCGCGCTGCGGCGCGCGGCCTCGATCACGCGCAGCGTCGCGATCGCGTCGCGTGGGTCGACCGGCAACGATGCCTGGGCGACCAGCACCTGGCCGGCGAGCACATCGCGCAAGCGCGCGTAGAAGGTCTGCCAGGAGCCGCGCTCGGGCCGGATCGGGATGCTGCGCTCACCGGCGATCAGCCTCGGGCGGGCGTGCTCCGGCTCCTCTCCCCAGTCCGGTGTGGTGTCGGGGCGCTGGCCGGCGCGCAGACGGTCCTCCTGCGAGTCGAGCTCACGTACCAACAGCGCGCCCTCGCTGCCGAGCACGCGCAGCCGTGGCCCGGGGGCGGCGGCGAGCGCCGAAGCGTGCAGGTGACTGATCACCCCGGAGAGGTGGGTGAGAGCGAGGAAGGTGTCATCGTCGGCCGGCGTGCCGCGGCGGTTGTCGATCTCCGCGTAGACCGTCTGCACCGGACCGAAGTGATGCAGCGCCTGGTCGATCAGGTGGCTGCCGAGGTCGAGCAGCAGGCCGCCGCCCTGAGCGGGTGTCTGACGCTCGCGCCAAACCTCGGGTCGCGGCTCACGGCGCCAACGCTCGAAGCGCGATTCATAGCGCTGCACGGTGCCGAGCGCCCCCTCCTTCAAGAGGTTGGCGAGCGTCAGCTGATCGGAGTCCCAGCGGCGGTTCTGAAAAACGGTCAGCGGCGTGCGCTTCTGCTCTGCGTGATCGATTAGCTGCGTCGCCTCGCGTGAGCTGAGCGCCAGCGGCTTGTCGACCACCACCGCCAGCCCATGGTCGATCGCCTGCGTGGCCAACGGGGCGTGACTCGAGTTGGGACTCGCGATCACAACGGCGGCCAGTTGGTCGGCCGTTGCCCACAGTTGGTCGGGCGTATCGTGAATCAAGGCCGCGGGATGATCAGCCTGTGCCTGGCGGCGGCGGGTCGGGTCCGAGGTCACGATCGCCGCGACCCTGAGGCCGTCGGTCGCAGTGATCAGCGGGGCGTGGAAGACCCGCCCGGCCAGTCCATAGCCGACGATCGCGACGTTGTGCTCGTGCATTCGGGCGCGAGCTTATAGAGATTCTTCAGCGCAGCTAAGTTCACACCGCGCCTACATCCGCAGAGATGCGCGCGCTTAGCGTCTCCTGATGCGCGGCGCCGCCGCGGCCCAATCTTGCAGCTGGACCAACAGGAGGAATCACAGATGCTGACTCCGATGCCCCGCCTACTCACGGCCGGGTCCGTGGCGGTGACCGCGCTCCTCATCACGAGCGCCCCCGCTTGGGCACATGCCGAGCGTCACAACCGGCATGGCCATCATCAGAGCGGGCAGTTCACGGCGAGCGTGTTTGTCAACGCCGCGAAAATCAGTCACCCGATCACGAGCGGTAGCGAGGCGATCTCAGACCCCGACGACATCACCAGTCTGGGTGATGACATCTTCGTCGGCTTCCAGGACGGAGTCGGTCCGCAGGGCCAGGCGTCGAGCAGCGGCAACCTCGATAGCACGATCGTCGAGTTCGATCGCAGCGGCCACGAGCTCGCGCAGTGGGACATAACCGGCAAATGCGACGGGATCACCGCCGACCCGCAGACCGGCAGGTTGATCGCGACCGTCAACGAGGACGCGAACTCAAGCGTGTATCTGATCGACCCTCAGCCGGGTTCGAAGCCTGTGCACTACCGCTACAGCGTGCCGCTGCCGTCAGACGGCGGAACCGACGCGATCTCCGTGTACAACGGCACCGTGTTGATCAGCGCCTCCGCCCCGGGCACCACGGGCGGGTCGGCACCGTCGGCCGCCGCCCCGGCGATCTACGAGGTCTGGTTTGACCAGAGCAACGACACCGCCTATATCAACGGTCTCTACAGCGACGAGGCGCCGGCGCTCGTCGCCAACACCAACTCCTCAAACTACGGCTCGCTGGAAACCCTCGGGCTGACCGACCCGGACTCCAACGGGGTCGTGCCGTCCTACGCCCAGCGCTTTGCCGGCGACTTCATGCTCACCAGCCAGGGCGACCAGGAGCAGATCTTCTACTCGAGCCCCTGGAAGCCGCTCTCGGTGCTGTCGCTGACGGCATCAGTCGACGACACCGCGTGGCCCGCCAATGACGACGATGTGCTTTATACGACCGATAACTCGGCGAATCAGATCATCGAGGTCACCGGCCCGTTCGAACGTGGAGCGGAGATCGCAGCGGTGACCCCGTGCGACTCCAACCTCGCGCCGAGCACGTGCCCGGGACCGGGGTATCCGGCCAATTACCTCGGCAGCATCGATCCGAGCACCGGCGTAATCAAGCCGATCACCGTCGCCGGCCCGTCGTTTGAACCGCAGGGGATGCTGATGCTCCCAGCCCGGCAGGACAGGTAGGAACTGCCGGAGCATCCTGGGTCCGCCGACCGAGGTTGGCGGACCCGGCTGCGCTCGCCGTGTTGACCTGAACCCTGCCGGCGAAGCAGCGGCGAGCCGGCAGCAGCCCAGGGACGGCGCCGGCAGCTCAGCGTCGGCGGCTGCTGAAGCGGGATGCTCTCGCTGGTGCTGATCCCGAGGATGCTGTAGCGCAGCTTCAAGGTGTTGACCGTCACCTCGCCACAGGAGCTGAGCCCGACGGTCTCGCTGACCCAGAGTCCCTGGCTTGCGCGGCCCGGTGGGGCGGGCACGGCGCGACGAGCACGCAAAGGACGTAGCCCCAGCCAATGGCGCCGGCCAGGGCCCAGATCCCATCCACCTGCCAAGGAAGCCAGACCCCGGTCCTTTGCCCCTCCGAAGGGTGCGATCCGGACGATCCCCCTGGCCGCGGCACCGATCCAGAGCAGAACCGCGCCCAGGATCTCGCCGCCCACGACCGCGCCGATCAGCCGGAACAGCGATGGCCGGCGCCAGCCATCAAACGCGGGCAGCGCGGGCGCGAGTGCGCTGATGCTCGGGGATTGTCGGGCAAAGTAGGGTTCGGTGACAACCGGCGAAGGTTCAAGGCAGGTCATGCGGGGAAAGGCGTCAACTAATGAGCGGGTTCGTTGGCTCGAGGACGCGATGCGGTGGGCGAGCAGCTCGCGTCGCAGCCTGACCGCGGCGGCAGCGCTAATCGCGATCACCGGCGGCTCGCTGGGCATGGCCGCCGGAAGCACGGCGGCGAGCCCTCACCGTTCAGCTCGCGCCGGATCGCTGGGCACTGCGAGCGGCCTGCTCGACCAGGCGCTGGCCGACGCGCGGGCAAAGGGCTCCTTTCATCAAGCATTGACGCAGACCGTCGGCGGCGTGCGCGGATCGCTCGCTGACGACGTCACGCTCACCTCGGGGCGCCAGGCGATCTCCTCGTCGGACGGCACCCGCGCCGAGGTCGAGGTGGTCGGCAGCACCGCCTACATGTCGGGCAACCAGTACGCGTTGAAGTCCTACTTCAAGTTCACCAGCAAACAGATCGCGGTGATCGGCAGCAACTGGGTCTCGATCCCTTCGACCAGCACAGCATTCGCGTCGGTTGCCTATGACGTGACCGTTCCGACCGCACTCGCCGAGGTCGTCCCATCCGGGCACCTGACCCAGGGCCCGAAGACGGCCATCAACGGCCAGCAGGTCGTAGCCATCAGCGGCGACGCACCGACCGCGTTCGCAGGCGGAACCGACGGCAAGGCGACGATCTACATCACCGCGTCCAGTGACCCGCTTCCGGTGCGAGCCTCGATCGAGGTGACGCAGGCAAACAGTGCGAGGCTCACGCTCACGGGCACCATGGATGACTGGGGTGAGCGGGTGGCGGTCACGCCACCGACGGGACGCCAGCTCTCCTCCAGCCAGATCAACCTGCTCGTACGCGAGCTCTCCGGGCTGGCGATCCCGGGCGAGCCCGGGTACTTCGCGGTCGATGGCGAGCACGGGCACCCGCTGGCGATCGGCCGCCCCTGGGGTCAGGCGTGCAAGCCCGTCCGCTTCGCGGTCAGCGCGGCGGTGCCCAACTGGATCTACACCCAGATCAGCGCGGTGGTCGCCGAGGCCCGCAAGGGCGGCATCGATGTGACGCTTGAGAGCCGCCGGTCCAAATGGGCCCACGGCTCGCTCTACTACCGCAGCGGACAGAGCCCGGCCACCACCGCCCAGGTGGACATCACCGTATCCGGGCCGACGCCATCCACCGCCCCAAACAAGTTGCCGATGCAGCTGAGCTCGGACTCCAGACTGGACGGCGACCAGCACAGCGAGGACCTCACCTCGCTCGCAGCGGCGTTCTCACTGCCCGTGCTCAAAGGTGATACTCGAACGGTGAGGCGATCGATCCGGCAGCTGATCGCTTGGACTCAGGGCGTCTCGGAGACGACCGATCCGGTCTCCGGCATCACGCTCCGCCGCTTCACCGACAGTTTCACGCACAGCGACTTGGCGGCGATGCTGGCGATGAGCGGCTGCAGCAAACCGGCAAGCAACACGGTCATCGGCATCGCTGCGTGACCGCCGCGCCAGACGGCTCCTCCACCGATCACTGATATACGTCTGAGTTGTGTTCCGCGAAGCGCGCCCGTGAGAGCTTCGGTGCCGGCGCTGCGGCGCGCGCCTGGTCGCCCGTCTAATCGCGGGCCGACCGCTAACCGACAACGTATCGTCTGCCGATATGACTGACGTGGAACCCGTAGAGTCGCCACAGCCGGCCGTGCCCGCGCCCGCCCCCGATCGAGCGGACGCGGCTCAGCGCAGGTTGGCGGAGATCTGGAGCGGTCGCGACACGGAGGCGCCTGCGGTTGAGTCGCCGGGCGCGCTCATAGAAGTGCCCGGCCAGCCGTCGCCCGTGGCCGATGACGACGCCGACGCCGCACAACGGACGCTCGCGGCGATCTGGAGCACGCACCCGACCAGCTGCGGCGAGCAGCGCCGGCTGACGGTACGCCCCAACCCGCTGCGTGAGCGCGAGGACGTGCTGATCGCCGGGCTCAGTCAGCAGCTCGGCGAACGCTCGGAGGCGTTCGGATCGAACGACCCGAGGACGATCGACGCGCAGCTCGAACTGGCGGACGGGCAGCTGGAGACGGGTCGCACGGGCGACGCCATTCCCTCGCTGGAGCAGGGGATAGCGGCGCTCGAGTCCGACGACACGACCGCCGCCGACAGGCTCGCCTCGGCGAAGGGCAAGCTCGCCCATGCTTACCTGGTGACAAGGCGCCCGCGCCTGGCGATCGCCCTGTACGAGCAGTTGCTCGCCGAGAGAACCGATGCCAGCAGCAGAAGCCAGATTCTGGGTTACCGCGTCAAACTGGCCGTCGGGCATCGCGCCACGGGCGACGTGAGCGCCGCGGTCGCTCAGCTGCAAGCGCTGGCGACAGAGCTCGAGGGCACACAGGGTGACGACGACCGCCTGCTCGAGGCGAGCGTGGAACTCGCCATCACACACGTCGTCGCCGGCCACCCGCGCGAGGCTGTGACGCAGTACGAGCGCTCACTGCCGCTTGCCAATGAGGTCCACGGCGCCGGGCATTGCACCACGCTCGGGATCCGCCTCCTGCTGGCCCGCGCCCACCAGCAAGCCGGCCAGAGCGCGCAGGCAATCCGCAGCTACGAGCAACTCGTCTCCGACGCCGAGCGTGAGCTCGGCCCGCACGACAAGCTCACCACGCAGGCCGCGAGCGAGCTCACGCTCGTGCTGCGGACGCAGAGCTAACGCGCGGCACAGCGTTCTCGGCTCCGCGACGCTACCCCGCCGGGCCGAGCAGTTCTCGATCTCACAACTTGGACCGCGGCCGTCGCCGATCCCGCTCGCCCGCAAGGCATGGGCACATCACCGTCGTTCACGCAAGCGGGCTGCAGCTGCTGCGGGGCACGCTCGCACTACCGACGGTCGATGAGCCGTTCCTCGAGTCGCTTGATGTTGTCCGGCATTTCGTTGGCGGCCTGGCGGCGGACGATCAGTGGGACGAGGAGCCTGCCGATCCCGTGTCCGGTGAAGTCCAGCTCGAGCGTCAGCCGCGAACGTGAGCCGTCGTCGAGCGGCTCGACCGTGACGGCGACCTTGGCCCTCACGGGACCGTCGATGCCGCGATCGGCCCATCGACGTGGTGGATCGCATTCGATGATCTCGGTCGTCACCTCGCGCTCGCGCCCGCCGATCTTGCGTACGGTCGTGCATTTGGAACCAAGCTGCGTCGTGGGCGTGTCCAGGCGTCCACGGATGCAGCCGCGCTGCCACTCGGACATCGTGCCCGGATCTGTGACGTAGGCGAAGACTTCCTCGGGAGGGCTCGCGACCTCAAGCGTGCTGACGATTGATCCCATCAGGGCTGTCGGCTCCTAGCCGGTCACCGTCTTGAGGCTGCGCACCTCTGCGGGCCGCTCGGGCTGCACACAAACCATGCCCTCACTGAAGCCGGCCGAGCCGATCCCGAAGGCGGCGTTGAAGCGGTCGAGGTTGACGAGCGTCAGCAGACCGGCGAGCTCGACGAGCTGCCGATTCGAGAAGTGCTTTTGGGCGTTCGCGAACACCTCGTCGGAGATGTCCAACGGGGTGCGCATGAAACCGACGGCAAAGTCGAGAGCGGCCTTCTCCTCATCGCTGAAGAGGCTGCTGCTGCGGTAGTTCGGGATCGCAAGCAGCTCCTCGTCGGAGAAGCCCGAGTTGCGGCAGATCTGCGAGCCGAGGTCGACACAGTACTCACAGCCGATCATCGCTGAGCCCTTGAGCTCCACCAGGTTCTGAATTCTGTGCGGGATCGTTTTGCCCTTGCGCATCGGTCGGTTGAACTTGCCCATCGCCATCATCATCTTCGGGGCGTACGCCCAGATCGTCATCGGCTCGAGGCCGCTGCCGGTCTGCGGAGCGCGACCGGTCAGCTTCATCATCATCCTCGGTCCAAAGCGATATGCAATTTTCGTCATCGGGCTGGCCTGCTTGCGGCTTACGCCTTCGATCCGTGCCATTGCTGTCTCCTGTCACATCGGTCGGGTTTCATGGGTCTACCTCGCATGACCCACCTCGTGAGGAAGATGTGACAGATGGATCCAGTCGAGCTTGCTAACTCGTTCGATGCGCAGCGCCAGCGACTGCGCACCGTCGCCTACCGGATACTCGGATCGCTGACCTACGCAGATGACGCGGTCCAGGAGACGTGGTTGCGCCTGCAGGGAGTCGACGTGGAGGCGATCGAGAGTCTCGACGCCTGGCTGACCACGGTGATTTCCCGGATCTGCCTGAACGTGCTGCGCGACCGACAGCCGTCGGAGCCGATCGAGACGATGACCGAGCCCATCGTCTCACTGGACTCAACCGCCGATCCGGAGCATGAGATCCTGCTGGCCGACGCCGTTGGAGTGGCTCTGCAGGTGGTCATCGACGCGCTGAGTCCAGCTGAGCGGGTCGCGTTCGTGCTCCACGACATGTTCTCGGTGCCGTTCGGTCAGATCGCACCGCTGCTCGACCGCTCGGTGGAGGCGACCCGGCAGCTCGCCAGTCGTGCCCGGCGACGCGTCCGCGACAGCACCCCGCTTCCCGATCCCGACGTTGGGCGTCAGCGAATCGTCGTTGACGCCTATTTCGCAGCGGCTCGGGAAGGCGACCTCAACGGATTGGTTGCCGTCCTCGACCCGGAGGTCGTTCTGCGTGCGCACAGCCGCCGCGGCGTCCGGGAGCTGCGCGGCGCCGGTCGGGTGGCAAGGGGCGCAATCCAGGCCCGCGCATGGGCTCCATTCGTTCGACCCGCACTCGTCAACGGCCTCGCCGGAGTGGTCGCGTTCGACGGCGACAAACCATTCGCGGTGCTCGCCTTCATCGTCTCCGCCGGACGGATCTCAAGCATCGACGTATTTCACGATCGCGAGCTCGTCCCGCGGCTGATCCGGTCCTGAAACGAGACCGGGCTAAACGGCGGCCCGCCGAGGCGCCGAGAGCTCGCAGAGGCCGCTCGTCGGTCCGCAAGGTACGAGTCGGGGGAAGCGCTCAGCAGGTTTCTTCGGGAAGGTTCTCTGCGGCCCAGAGCGCTATCTGGTCAAGCGCGGGGATCAGCGCTCTGCCTCGTTTCGTGAGTGCGTAGGAGACCGCGAGCGGTGGGCCGTGGTCGACGGTGCGTTCGATCAGGCCGCCGGCCGTGAGGTCTGAGAGGCGATCGGAGAGCACCGAGTCGCTGATCCCGTCGATCGCGCGCGTGAGCTCGCGGAAGCCTGCGGGACCTGCGCTCAGGTGTCCGAGGACGATGGCGTTCCAGCGCTTGCCGAGGAAGCGGAAGGCGCGCGCGAGCGATTCGGCGGCGGGGACGCACTGATCCGGTTGGATCGGGGTGCTGAGTGGTGAACGGTCGGTGTCCGTCATGTCCTGAGTCTAGCCTTAGAAGCTACTACTATCTTAGAAGTCACTATGAAACTAGATGCGCGCCGGCCGGCTTGGCGCGCGGGAGCTGGGAACAGATGAGCGACTATGGACATGAACTGCGGTTCGGGAGCTTCATAACCCCGCAGAATCAGCGGCCGCAGGATGTGGTCGCGCTGGCGATGCTGAGTGAGGAGCTGGGGCTTGATCTGGTGACCTTCCAGGATCATCCGTATCAGTCCCAGTATCTGGATACGTGGACGCTGCTGTCGTGGGTGGCGGCTCAGACCGAGCGGATCCATGTGGCTGGGAACGTGCTGAACCTGCCGTTGCGTCCACCGGCTGTGCTGGCGCGGGCGGCGGCCAGCCTTGATCTGCTGTCCGGCGGCCGTTTCGAGCTCGGCCTCGGGGCTGGCGGGTTCCGCGATCCGATTGTGGCGATGGGCGGCCCCGGGCGCACCGCTGGTGAGTCGGTGGAGGCGCTCGAGGAGGGGATCGAAATCATCCGGGAGCTGTGGGACACGTCGGTGCGACGCGGGGTGAGCGTGCAGGGCAAGCACTACCAGGTGGTAGGCGCCACGCGCGGCCCGGAGCCGGCGCACGAAATCCCGATCTGGGTTGGGGCGCTGAAGCCGCGGATGCTGCGGCTCGTCGGACGGCGGGCCGACGGTTGGCTCCCGAGCCTGTCCTATCTATCGCTTGAGGACATTGGGCCCGGCAACGCGATCATCGACAGGGCCGCCCAGACCGTGGGGCGTGACCCGCGGGAGATCCGTCGGATGCTGAACGTGCAGGGCAGCTTCGCTGGTCCCGACCTGGGGCTGGTCGAGGGTCAGGGTGGTGGTGCTTCGATCCAGGGCTCGCCGCAGGCGTGGGTGCAGGCGCTGGCAGGACTGGTGCGTGAGCATGGGTTCAGCACCTTCATCCTGTGGGGAGATGACCCCCGCACGCTCGAGAAGTTCATCACTGAGGTCGCGCCAGCACTACGGGAGCTGGTGACGGAAGAGCGAGCCGCCGCGGGAACACAGCGCGGAGAGGCCATCCGCAACCCAAAAGCGCTGGCCCTCCGGCATGAGGGCATCGACTACGACACGGTCCCCGCCGCCCTGAGGTCAACCGCGGTCGAGCCCGGCGACCGTGCCTACAGCGGCGCGCGTTCTACCTACATGCGCGGCGGCTCGCCGGGCCTGGTGCTGCGCCCCGGCGATGCCGCACAGGTGAGCGACGCCCTCGGATACGCGCGTGCTCAGGATGTCGCGCTCAGCGTTCGCAGCGGCGGGCATGGGGTCAGCGGTCGCTCCACCAATGACGGCGGGATCGTGATTGATCTGGGCGCGCTGAACGCGGTCGAGGTGCTCGACCACGACCGGGGCCTGGTGCGGGTCGGGGCCGGCGCACGCTGGGGATCGGTCGCTCAGGCACTTGAACCACATGGCCTGGCGATCACATCTGGCGATTACGGCGACGTGGGCGTCGGAGGGCTGGCGACCGCTGGCGGGATCGGACTACTCGGCCGCGGCCAGGGCCTGACCATAGATCACGTTCGTGCGGCCGAGGTCGTACTCGCTGACGGGTCGCTTGTCCGCGCAGACACTGAAAACAATGCTGATCTGTTGTGGGCGCTGCGCGGCGCGGGCGGCAACTTCGGGATCCTCACCGCAATCGAGCTGGAGGCCGAGCGCCTCGACCAGGTGATCGTCTCGCGGATGGTCTACGACGCAAGCGACCTTGAAACGCTGCTCGAGCGCTGGGGCCAGATCGTGGAGAGCTCGCCACGTGAGCTCACGAGCTTTCTGTACGCCGCCGGCGGAGGCGTACAGACAACGACGGTCTACGCCGGCGAGCACACCGAGCGAGCCGTGGCCGCGCTGACGCCGTTCTTGGATGTCGCGCCGGTGCTCAACCATGAGGCTCACATCTCGCCGTACTGGGCGGTGGTGCCACCCAGCAGCGGTCCGCGCCAGCATGCGCGCGGCGCGCCGGTGGCCAGTAATGGGCACGCGGTGCACATCACCGCGGAGCTCGCCGACCAGGTCGCGTTCGGTGTGCGCAGCGGCATCGACTCCTGGCTCGCGATCCGTGCGACCGGTGGGGCGATCAACGATGTCGACCCAGCCGCGACCGCGTATCCCCACCGGCACCAAAACTTCAACATCTCCTCGTTCTCGCACAGGTTCAGTGCCGACGACTACTGGGAGCACTGGGACGAGTTGCGCGAGCATCTCGACGGCCTATACCTGAGCTTCGAGACCGATCCGCGCCCGCAGCGCCTGCATGACGCCTTCCCTGGCGCCACGCTTGAGCGGCTGCTGGTCCTGAAACGGCGATATGACCCGGACAACGTGTTCAACCAGAACTTCGCGTTGGCCGCACCGCCGCTGGTCTGAGCCGGGCTCCGACGGATAAGGGTGGTCAGGTGCTCGCGCTGAGGTTGTTGCGGGCGGCCGGGATAACGTCGGTCCCAAAGCGGGCGAGCTGCTGAGGCGAGTCGTCCTCGGGGACGAAGTTCACGGTGTCAAACCGCTCGTCGATGACCAGCTCGGTGACGATCTCAGCCCAGACTCGGGGAGTTGCGCGGATCGGTTGGCTCCCCGGCCCGCTGAGCGGGCGCGTCGTCGTCTGAGCCACGTCTGTGACCGACCCGACAAGCTGAATCACTCTGCGGACATCGCCCGGGATCTCGTCCCGCGGCGCGCGCAGCCGCGTCGATCCGGTCCTGTGCCGCGGGCTTGGTCTCATAGCCACGACCTACGGGCGCCGAGGCTTCCTACGGGCACCCCCGCCCAATTCACTGGTATCTCTAGAACGGGAGCGACGGGACTCGAACCCGCGACCTCCGGCGTGACAGGCCGGCGCTCTAACCAACTGAGCTACGCCCCCGTGGGTCATCCCAGTATGACAAGCCCGTCGAGATTTCGCGGTGCGCAACTTCTGGCCCGCTCGCGTGCTTTAACGGGCGTATCAACTTCCCGGCTCTGGACTCAACCCGGCCGTGGGTACAGAGCTGAGAAGGACTGGACGAGGACCCGCAGGTTGGGTCCTTGTCTGGCTTAAGGGGACGCACGGGTGGCTCGGGGCTAGAGCTCGGGCGGCACCCAGCCGCCGAATACGGCCTCCAGCTCCAGCGCAATCGCGATGCTCAGGTGGTCCGCGCCGGGCGCCGCGGCGACCTGAACGCCAACCGGCAGACCGTCGGCGCCGAGCCCAAGCGGAACCTCGGTCACGGGCACACCGGCCAGGTTGAAGACGGACGCCGGCGTCGTGATCCACGGGCGCCCATAGGTGCGCCTGTGCCGTGGCGCCACCGACAGCTGCGCCGGGTGCAGCAGCACGCCGTCGCCGATTGCTTCGATCAGCTCATCCGCAAGCGCTTTGCTCCGCGCCAGTAGCTTTGCGCGTGCGGCGCTGCGCGCGGGTAGCGCTTCGGCCAGCAGCGTGAGCCTGGTCGGAAGCGTGTGCCGACCACCGAAGAGCAGCGCTCGTAGGCTCGTCTCCGACTCTCCGGCCTCCTGCAGCAGAGCGGTGACGCGCCTGGATTGCGTCTCGGTATTCTGCAGCGCCGCCAGGAACGGCAGCAGCGCGTCCTTCCAACTCGGCAGGCTGATGCGGCGGATACGCGCGCCCGCTCCCGCGAGCGCGCCGGAAGCACGCTCGCGGGCGTCCCGCAGATCGCCCGCAAGCGGCCGACGCGAGCTGTTCTCGACGACGGTCACGAGCAGCCCGTCGAGCGAAACCGCGCCTGGATCACCGAGTTCCATCGCGACAGCGCGCTCGTCCCATCCGTCGGGCCCAGCCATGATCTGCAGCAATGGCAGCAGGTCCTCGGCACGGCGTGTCAGCGGCCCAACCGCGAGCATGCTGCGCGCGTCTCCGTCGGTCGAGGGCCAGAGCCCGGTGTTGGGAATCAGGCCCGGCGACGGCTTGTGACCGAAGACGCCGCAGAACAGCGCCGGAACCCGGATCGAGCCACCGATGTCGGCCGCCACACCGAACACCGATCCGCCGGAGCCGACGGCCGCCCCCTCTCCGCCGGAGGAGCCGCCCGCTGTACGCCTCACGTCGTAGGGGTTGTTGGTGCGACCATAGACCGGGTTCTCGGATTCGAGCCAGAGGGTGAGCTCAGATGTGTTCGTGACGCCGACGGGGATCGCGCCGGCCTCGACCAGGCGCTTGACGGCGGGAGCCGTCAGCGAAGCGCGCAGGTCACGCCGGGCCAGTACGCCGGCGCTGTTGGGCATGCCCTCCAGCGCGATCGACTCCTTCACGGTGAACGGCACCCCGAGCAATGGCTGCGAGCCCTTGAGGCTCTCGCCACGCAGCACCGCCCCCGCGATGCGCTGGTCGATCGCACGCGCCTGCTCACGCGCCTGGGCGAAGCGGTCAGCGACCACGGCGTTGAGCCGCCCCGCGGTCCGCTCGAGCACCTCCAGGTGCGCCTCCAACACGTCGGTTGCGGACACTTCGCGTCGGCGGACGGCCTCGCCGATGGCAACCGCCGACCGCTGCGTCAGCGCAGACATCCGGGGCTGTAGGTGGCGAGCGTCGGCAATCCGTGCACGGGCGATCAAGGCTAGCGGCTGAGGGCCGCCGCCCTGCCCGTTAGGGTCGCGTCAAGAGACGGCCACCCAACATCCGGTTCCCTATGTTCCCTGTAACCTTCGGCAATACGACGCGTGCCATCCGAGCTAGAGCTCAGCGATGCTTGCCGGCCGGGGAGTGCCTACGAGTCGGGTTGGATAGCCGCTATTTCGCAACCAACGAGAGAGGTACAGATTGTCTCTTCGTGCAATGCGGCGATCGCTGATCGCTGCATCCGCTGCTCTCGCCGTAGGCGGGAGTCTCGCCCTTGCCGCATCGGCGTCGGCGACTTCCATCCCAACCGGAACACCCACCGACTCGACCAACGCATCGCTCTACGGCCTGCTGAATCAGACGAACGCAGGCCTGATCAAGGCGCAGAATCTGATCGTCGGCGCCAACGCGTTGGCGGCCGGCGGCGTCGGCACCGTCGTCGATAGCCAGTTCAGCAGCGCCTACACCAGCCCGTCGCAGCTGACCACGGCCACGGTCGCAGAGATCGCCACCGACATTGCCGCGAGCGCCAACGCAGGCCAGCTGGAGCTGACCACATGCGTGGCGATCGACCAGGCCGCGAATCCCAGCGACAGCACCCAGACGGCGGTCGGCAACTGCATGGCTTCGAACTCGGCCGAGATGGCTGCCGCGGTCAAGGAGTTCACGGGCACAACTCAGCCGGGTGTCGCCACCGCGGCGTCGAGCTGGGGCAGCCTGAGCAGTCTCGTCGCGCTCGTCACGACCGACCCGACTGACTTCCCGGGAGGTCTGTACACCGTTGACGGCGACATGAGCATCAGCTCGAGCGCGACCGTCACGGCGATCGGCAAGCCCGTCGCATATAGCACGACGTTTGGAGTTAGCGGCGCAGCCGCCAAGGGCTTCGTGCTCCCGGCGGGCTTCGCGCTGACCTTCCCGGCGGACTTCTCGATCAACACCGCACTGGTCGGTGACGAGATCCAGGCTTCGCAGGAGGCCAGCCCGCCGGCAGCCAATGCGATCGGCAGCGCCTCGGTCACCTCACCGGAGATCGCGGCACTCGTGCCCGGCAGCAAGGGCGTCGACAGCACGGCGGCGGTTTACGTCGTTGCGACGCAGACGCTGACCCAGCCGGAGTTCGAGGTGTATCTCGGGCAGGGCGACTACATCCTCGGGACACTCACGGGCGTGACGTTCCCGCTGACGGTCACCTTCGGTGAGCCGGTGGTCGGCGGCACCGCAACGCCACTGCCGGTCTCGAGCGTGACGCTCAACTTCCCGGCAACGACCTCTCCGCTGCAGGCATCAAGCTGCACCGACCTGGGCACGCTGAGCGGGACGATGACCGATGGCGTCGCCACGCTGGCATCGACCTACTTCGGCGACACCAGCGACAGCGGCGCCCAGACGATGACCGCAACGCCGACGTCCGTCACCGACAGCTGCGCGACCACGACCTCGGCGAAGGTCAAGAACACCGCGGTCGCAAGCGGCGCCGGACTGACCGGAGCGACGCCGACCATCCATGTCAAGGTCGCGACCACCGGCCACGGCTTCAAGACGGTCACGATCGGCCTGCCCAGGGGTCTGAGCTTCGTCAACTCGAAGAAGCTCGCCACGGAGGTGTCCGGCGCCAAGATCAAGTCCGTCCGGATCGCCGGCGGCAAGCTCGTGATCAGCCTCAAGAGCGCTGTCAAGTCGGAGACGATCCAGACCAAGAAGTCGCTGATCCACGAGACCACTGCACTGCAGACCTCGATCAAGAAGCACAAGACCAAGAAGCTCACGCTGAGCCTCAAGGCCGGTAGCGCCAGTATCAAGGGATCGCTCAAGGCGTAACCGCAGCTCACCTGTAGTTCATGACAGCCCGCCGTCGCCCGTTGGGCGGCGGCGGGCTTCGTGCTTAGTGCGCGCCGGCGCAGAACACGCAGTGCTCAGCATCAAAGCCTGAGCGCGCGAGCACCCGGAGGCGCCGATCGTTGTCGTCCCAGCCGCGATTGAGATGCCGTGCGATGACGACGATGGCGACCGTGCCGGCACCCGCGGCAAGCAGCGCGGCAGCCGCGCTCTCGGCACTCGCGCCACTCGTCCACATGTCATCGAGCAGCAGCACCGCCTCGCCGCTCAGCGCCCGCGTGGGGTCATAGCGAGCCGGGTCGAAAGTCCGAGGGATCGCGTGTGTGGCCGAGCGCACCAACAGCCGCTCATAGCGGTCACGGGTCGATGCGACGAGGGCACCGGCGATCCGTCGCAGTGGGTGATGCAGGTCCCGCAGTGGATCGCTGGAGGGCACCGTTGTCACGATCTGAAACGCGGAGACGCCAGCCGCCGTCGCGACACAGCGCTCGTGCGAGCAGAGGTACTGCTCGCAGAGCCCGACGAGCGTGGCGAGCGCATCGTGCACCGACGGGTCAGCATCGCGCTTGTAGGAGACGATCAGGTGATGCAGCCACTCGCCACCGACGCTGTAGGAGATCGGTGCCACGGCCGCGAGGTGATGCTCGTTGGCGGCGCAGGCGCGGCAGAGCGCTTCGGCACCGACGAGATTCAGGCAGCGTGGACAGACCCCGGGCCCATGGCGTGGAGCGAGCAGCCGCTCAACGCTTGAAGACCTCAACGACATCGGCAGCGCTCTGGGCGATGACGACACCGGGCTGGCCGGCCAACTCACTCGCCCACTCGCAGTGCAGCGTCGGCGGCATGAGGACCACCACCCTGCCCTGAGACAAGGCATGACGCGCCTGGATGCGGGTGCCGCTGTGCTCGCCGGCCTCGACGATCACGCTGCCGAGCGTCAACCCGGACATCACGGCGTTGCGAGCCGGAAAGCTATTGCGAGTCGGCGGTGCGTCCGGCCAGAACTGCGAGACCACGGCCCCCCCGGCCGCGACCTCTGCCTGGAGCCCTGTGTGCTCGGGCGGGAAGACCGCGCCGAGCCCGGTGCCGAGTACGGCGAGCGTGCGCGCGGACCGTGCCCGCTCGCCGCGCTGCAGCTCGAGCACGGCGCGATGAACTTCGGCGTCGATGCCGGCCGCGAGTCCGCCGACCACCGTGTGGCCGGCGAACGCCAGCGATTCGGCGACCGAGCGGGCCAGCGCGCGACCGCTGTCGCTGGGCTGGCGCGTGCCGATCACCGAGACGGCGCGACGGTCGGCCGGAAGCAGACGCCCGGCCACGAACAGCAGCGGCGGACGGTTCTCGACGACGCGCAGGTTCTCCGGATATTCGCTGTCGGAGAGTGCCAATACCTGGTATCCGCGAGCCTGCCACCGCTCGATGTCCTGTCGGGCGTTCGCGAGCGCCTCATACGAGAGCAGGCCGAGCTCTTGCTCGAGGATCGCGAGCGCTGAGACACCTTCCGTACCTCGCTGCCGCGCCGCCAGCACGTAGTTGGTCCACGGGCGCCCGCCCTCACGGAGCAGTGCGACCAGCGCCGCGGTCTCCACCTGGCCGGGCTCGGACGTCAGTCCGCGAACTCGGGCGGTTCCGGCTGCACCGGCACGACCTTCGTCATCGAGGTCGCGGCGTGCTGCGAAGCCACCGGCATCGCGGCCATCGGCTCCGCAGTTGCCGGAGCAATGGGCTCCGGCACCGTCGAGCTGGCCGAGTCGGCCGGCGGCAGGCTGGGCTCGTCCAGGGCGTCGCTGAAGACGCCACGCGCCTCGTCCTGGACGCCCTGCAGGCCCGAGCGGAAATCGCGTAGGCCGCGGCCCAGCGAGCGCCCGACCTCGGGCAGCCGCTTGGGGCCGAGCACCAGAAGTGCCACGACGAGGATCAGCAAAAGATGAGTCGGCTGAACGATGTCTCCGAACATTCCCACTGAGGATATAGGCCAAAGCGGTCTGGGTCATAGGGTTGTCCTCCACGCGTGCTTTTCATGTCCTCCTTAAAGAGGCGTGAGAGCCACCGGGTTGACCCCCCTGGTGCGCGCGGATTCCCGCAACTTGCGGCAAGCGCGTGGGTCGCCCGCCCTTCCAGCGGGAAGGGCGGGCCCAGGAAAAACCCCCGATCTCAGCCGACCTGTCTGATCACCCGAGCGGTGGCTGCGCCGAGATAGGGCCAGCCGCTCTGCCTTCCAGGCACGACCGCCCAGACCTGGTAGGTGAGCCCACTCGTACTCGGCGAGAACGCTTGCGTGAAGCGGTAGTGACCGCCGCGATCGGTGCGGACCGTGCCGAGTGTGCCCGACCCCGGTGCGCCGATCTGGCGGTAATCGATCGTCACCTCGAGGCCACCGCGCGGGACGTGGCCGCGAACCCGCCCGGTGATCACGAGCGTCCCTCCCGCCTGGACGCTGCTCGCGTCGAGCGTCACGCTGCCGGCGGAGCGCTCGAGCAGTTGACTTGCCGCCGGCCGCAGCAGCGTATCCCCGGGATAAACCACGTAGAGCGTGCGGCTGGCACCGGGCTTGACCCGGTAGTGGTAGGCGCCCCTGGCGTTGGTGCGCGTCGAGCCGACCTTTGCGTAGCCGCGTGTGCCGACGAGCTGCTGGTAGATGAGGATGCTCGCGCGCGAGACCGGGACGCCGTGATGGGCGACGTCCCTGAGCCGGCCGCGGATCGTGATCGCGCGGCCGTACCTGACGGTGAGCACGTGCACGCGCGACCGCCGCGTGCGATGGCGGGCCGCGGACGCGGTGGTGGCGTATCCACGGGCCGGGCGCGCATCCCGCCGCCGTCCGTCTGTGTTGCGGTGGAACGCGGCCTCTGCCAGCGAGCCCGGAACCGCGCGGTCGCGAGTGGCCGACACCCGGTCCGAGCTCGCGCTGACCGCTGTGTCCTCCCGCAACGGCAGCGTGAGCTCCTCGGTGCTGCCGTTTGCCGCGGCTGTGATCTGGCTCTGATTCCCGGCCACATCCACAACGTTTGCGTAGAACTTCCAGCTGCCCGTGACCCACGGCGCGACACCATCGGGGACCGTTGCCACGTAGTCGCGGGTGCTCGGGTCGTAGTGGGCATCGCCGACCAGCTGCGGGGCTCCGTGATCGACGTCCGCCGACTGTCCGTAGATCCTGACGAGCGCGACACCGGAGCCTCGGTGGTCGGTGGCGTGCACCTCGATCGCGTCGGGCGCGGGCCAGTTCGACCTGACCACGAAGTAACCCTTCGGTGCGGTGTTGTCGATCTCAAACAGGTATGAGCCGAGCACGTACACGTTCCCGGCCGCATCCTCCGCGGCGCAGCTGAGATCGCCGCCGGGGGCGGGCACCGTGACCCTGATCTGCTCGCCGCCGCGCGCATCCGTGTTGAGCTTGCTTCGCGGCCAAGTGCCGGAAAGCGCTCCCTTGCAGGAGATCGCGGAGATCGGCGCGTCGCCGCCACTGTTGTTGGCGGTGATCGTCACCGACTGTGGCGTCACGTACCACTGTGACTGGGACGGGCCGTCCGAGAACGGATCGGCGCCCCTGTCGATCAGCGTCGATGCGTTCCGCGCATAATTCGGGTTGTCGACGTTGACGGTCAGACCCGAGGGTGTCGCCTGCACGGCGCCCGCGACGGTCGTACCCGTGCAGCTGACATGATCGGCACCGTTGTGATCCAGCTCGAAGGAGCCCGTGTAGTTGCTGTCGGCGTTGACCCCCGACAGTGTGAAGGGGCTCCCGCCGTTGACCGTGCAGCTGATCTGAGCGAGGCCGGAGAGGATGCCGCCGGCCTCACTCCCGATTACTGAGACGACGGGTGTGCCGCTCAGGTAGCCGTCCGTCGGTTGGGCACCGTTGACCAGGAAGGTGAGGGTTGGCTGGTGGGTGTCGATGTCGACGTGGTAGGTGGCGCTGCCTCGTACACCTGTGGCCGAGGTAGCGACGCAGGAGAGCGTATGTGTACCGTCCGTACTAACCACGATCGTTCCTCCCGACGGAACCGCCATCTGCTCGGTCGCTCCGCCATCGATCGAGCAACCCGTGATGTGAATCCCACTTGGCCCCCCCCGTAGCCGTAACTGTCACCGTTTGGCGCTGATTTGACCAGCTGTTCTCGGCGTAGCCAGCGTCCGTGAAGCTGATGGTTGGCACTGCGGCGTCGACATCAAACGTTTGCGAGACCGAACCCACGAGCGCGCCGTTGACATCGCCGTTGGTGGCGTGGCAGGAGAGGCTGTTCGCCCCGCTGACGCCGGTCGCGACGGTCCAGACGGTTGTTCCGGCGCCGGACGCGGAACCCGACGTCATGACCGCTGGCACGTCGGTCCCGTTGTCGGTGCAGGTGACGGACGCGAGTCCCGAGGGCCCGACCGAGACCTGCAGCTGTTCGCTGGTCTGCGACGTCCAGCCCACCGGGGCGTCCGGCCAGCTGATGCTGGGGGTGGAATCGTCGAGATGGATCGCGTCGCCGTGGGACGCCACCTCCGGGCTGTTGGTTGAGCTGAAGCCCTGCGACTCGTAGTTGCCGGGGTTGGCGGCGAACAAGCTCACCCTGTAGGTGCCGTTCGCAAGGCCGCCGGGCAGCGTCCAGGTTCCGGTGTTGGCCTGGCCCGTCCAGCAAGGATCGCTCCCCGAGGCGAACTCCTTGCCGATCGCTCCGCCCACGTCGTCCACCGCGGGATCCTGCCTGCCGACCGGCCCGCTGGTGATCTTCGATGCACCGGTCAGGCCGGCGTACATCGCACAGACACCCGCCGGGTCCGTCGCCGACAGCGTGAGCGCCAGGCCACCGGTGTTCGTCTGATACCAGCTGCTCGGCCGGACCACCGAATCCCACCGCGCGCGGCCGGCAGGCCGGTCGCTCGAGTCGATGAAGTCTCCGGAGAGGTCGGTGACACTTGCGCTTGCAGTCCCCCGCGCGGTGCCGGGGTCGTCCCTGCAGCTCGCCGCTTGACAGAAGACCGTCAACCAGAGCCTGTGGTAGTCGCTCTGGGGGTCCGCACCTGGATTCGCGCTCTCAATCTCGGCGTTTGCGTAGTTCCAGCCCGACGGATTGCCGCCGCTCCTACAGCTCGGCTGCCCGCTGCTGCCGGCGACAGCAGCTCCCCCGGAGCCGGTCCAGTGATGGCCGCTGCTCGTGATCGAGCAATCGCGGGTCCAGGGAAAGAGGATCGTGGGCGCACTAGCGGAGCCGTCTCCGCCGAACCCGGCCGAGACTCCACCGACCGAGTTGTCACTGGTGGAGCTGAACGAGCCGCTGGTGTAGGCGAAGCCGGTGAACTGAACTCCGGCCGGTGCCGTCCAGGAGTGCGACGCATAGACGAACCCTCCGGATTCCGATCGGGCGTTGGAGCCCACCGTCAGCGTGCCACCGTGGAGCAGGCCCTTGTAGCTGTTGGCCAGAGCCGCAGCCGGAGAACCGAGCAGGACCACCGCCAGTGCGCCAAGCAACGAACATGCCGTCGACCGAAGGCCCGTCCGAACAGGGAGTGCAAGTCTGCAACGGTTAGGTGGCAAGGAGGTCGGCACGGCCCTGCTCCTTTCTAAGGACTCAGCAGTAGACGGTGAAGGAGAAGTCGGAGTTGGCCGACGCACCGGTGGTGGCGTTGTACGTGGACACGTTGAACTCCAGGACGCCATCACTCCCGGACCAACCGGTTATGTACGCAGCCGCGGTCGCAGCAGAATTTCGTCCCGGCAGCGAGTTCGCTGGATCGGCATCGGCGGAAATGTTGATCACAGGCGCCGAAAGTCCGGTAGCGGAACACCCGCGGATACTCACCACCGCACTTCCTGCGCCGCCGCTGACCCGCTCGACATTCCGAGAGTTCCCTCCAGGCGCCAGCTCAGCCGAGTTCACCCCCGACCCCATCCACACCTGCCCATACGCAGTCACGCCGGTCGCGCTCGCTCCTGCAGCGCCCTGCGGGCCAGTCGCGCCGCGCGGTCCCTGCTGATTCCAAGTGAGGGCCTTGGCGCCTCGGCCGCAACGAACGTGCGCAGGCACAGTCAGCGCACGCGTCTTGGAGTTCACGCAGGCGTGGATGACCGAGCTGCGGGTCGTGGCGAGGGCGTAACCAGCGCCGATCAGCGCCACACCGACGACCAGGCCGACCAGCAACTGCGAGAGCTTGATCCTGAGCGTCATCTGAGTCCTTTGTTCGTGGTCCCTGTCTGATCAGCGAAGGCGGTGGTCGGGGTCGCGCGCCAAGTTCATGGCCGGCAACCGCTGTCCGGGCTTGTGGCGGCGCAGCCGGAGTCGGACACCGGGTCTGCGGAACCCGGGGTCAGAACAGCCGGCGGCGCGGAGTTGTTCACCGACGTGGCCCCAGTGGAGGTGGATCCGCTCTCTGCGCCGGCATCGGTCGCACCGGCCTTGGTTGCCGAGCCTGACGCCTGGTGGGGGTGCGGCTCGGTCGAACCGTGGCGATGGGTTTGAGTCGTCACCGTCGTCGTCACGGTGGTGACCGGGGCGGTGATCGTCTGGGTAACGACCTCAGCCGTATGGCGTCGGGTCACGGCGGCCGTGTCCCCGGGACGCCGCGTCGTGCCTGTGCTCATCCCGGCGTTCATCGCCAGGACGACCGTGCCGGCGACTGCCGCCGTCAGCGTGGCGACGAACGTCAGTCTCCACGCTGGTCGCCTTCCCCGCAGGCGCTGCGTATCCGCCGATGCGACCGAGACGCGCGCGGGCCCGGAATCGACCGGCTGCTTCCGCCTGGCCACGCCCGGCGAGCGAAGCAGCGCGATCGACGATCGCGCCTGGCTGGGCGCCGCAACCTCCTCCAGGGCAGCGGCGTCCCCCTCCCAGAAGTCACTCGCATCCGCGGCCGATGACGGGTCGGCCTCGAGTTCCGGGGATGCGGGCTCCAACACCGTGGCGGGCGACTCTGGACCGAGCGGCGGCACCGGCTCGGGATGGACCGGAATCAGCTCCTCGACAGAGCCGAACCAGTTGCCCGGGAAGGGCACGACGTTCGCGGGCGGCGGCTCGGGCACGCCCGGCTCGGGCTTGCCTGCGTCAGTGCCGCCACGCCCCACGGCGGAACCACCCTTGACTCGGTCGACTTCCCAATCGTGGTCCGTCATCCATCACCTCCCACGATGTCCGAACTAACCGTCTGGACCCTAAAGCATTCTCATAGACGCATTTGTAGTCAATTAGACTCAGTTAGATATCCTAGCCAAAGAGTAGAATCAAAGCCAATGACGGGTGGGGAGTTCGAAGAGTCATTCTTGACCGTCGCTGAGGTGGCCGAGCTGTTGCGGCTGAATCAGCAGACCGTGCGTAACTGGATCGATGCGGGCTCTTTGCCTGCAATTCGCGTGGGTCGGCGGGTCCGGATCAAGCGATCTGACCTCAATCGCATCCTTGAGAGCGGATACCGCGGTGCACCGCCGGCCACCGCGACGGTTGACGGCCCGAGCGCAAATGATTTCTGGAGCGGCGAGCCCGTCGGCGCCGTTGAGCCAGCCGCCCGGGAGGAATCGGCGGAATCATGAGCTTCGGTGACGAGCTCGAACGCGAGCGTGAGCGCGTCGTACGCCTCGTGCGACACGCGAGCGTGAGTTGGGCCGAGGCGATGCGCGCGCACAAGCTCGCGCCCCCCGACGTGGGCTTCGCCGGACGCCTGCAGAAGCTCTCCGAGGCCGCCGCCGCCGAGCAGCTGGCCTGGCAGCAGGCGCACGAGGCGGGAATGCAATGGCGCCCAGTCGCCGGAGCCGCCAGCGCCGAGCCTCCTTACGAGCTGCGGGCCGGCACCGGCCGGCGCGGCCCCGATGATCTCTGGCTGCTCTTCGACAACTCCGTGATGGAGATGAACCGCGCGATCGGCGGCGCCGATGCGCTCGAGGTGGCGACCGCCTTCGGTGCCGTGGCCGAGGCGGCCGCGAGGCTCGCACGCGCCGTCGGCGACGAGGACGAGATCACGCGCGATGCGCGCGAGCTCGCTCGCTCGCGGAACGCGGCCTAAGCCAAATCCCTGCCGGCATGGCCGCCCTGGGGCGGACCCGAGAGCTGCTCCATCAGCGCAGCTCCGCGAGGGTGGTGACGACGGCCTCATAGACACCCGCGCCGTGCCCGGCCGAAGTGACTCGCACGTTTCCGTAACCGGCGATGTCGGCGGCGAGCGTCGGGTCCTGTTCGAGCGCGTTGGCCATCAGCCAGAAGCTGCTGACCACGGACGCCGCCTCCATGTCCTCACGGGAATCCCCACAGGCGATGACCTCACCGACCGCGTAGCCGCGGTTCTGCATGTGGCGCGCCACGCCGCGGGCCTTCGAAGCCGGCCCCGGGATCAGGTGGTAGCAGTGGACGCGCTCGACGTCGATCGTCCAGCCGGGAGCGTGCGAGGGATCGCCGTGACCGGAGATGACGCCGTTGTCCACCAGCCGCAGCCACTCCAGACCGGCCGCGGCGAGTACTGCACTTGCCTCGTCCGCGCGCACATGGCCACGGAAGACGTGTGAGACCTCGCGTCCAACGGACCATGGCGTGTGGTACTCCAAACGCCCGCCAAACTCCTCGAGCAGCAGCGCGGGCGCGCCGGTCGCTTCGATCTGCTCGAAGATCGTGCCGCGCTCCTCCGAGGGGACCAGGTCGCCCGTCAGCCACTCCTGCTCGCCGTCGATCACGATCCCGCATCCGAGCTCGAAGATGTAGGAGCGCTGACCGAGCAGCCGCATCAGTTCATCGACCCCGCGCTCGGACCGCCCCGTGTAGATCACGACCTCGACGTCGGCGCGATGACACGCCTGGAGCACACGCGCGCCCTCCATCGAGAAGCCGCCATCGGTGGCGCGGAACAGGCAGCCGCGCGGCCCGAGCAGGGTTCCGTCGAGATCCACGTAAACAGCGCGAAGCATGTTCGCGACCGTAGCAGTGGTCTGCCTCCGCGCCGCCATACTCAGAAGGTGGCCACCAGCAAGACGCAATCAGAGCCCTGGGACGCACTGCTGCGCGTGGGGCTCGAGGACGAGCGCCTGGTCCACGACCAGCAGACGCTCTCGCAGCAGCCGTTCCTGGTGCCGATCCCCGATGAGCTCGACCCGCGCGTCCACGACGCGCTGCAGCGGGCCGGCATCGGTGCGCTCTACCTGCACCAGCGCGACGCGTTGCTGAGCGCCTTCGAGGCGCCGACGATTGTCACCACCGGCACGGCCTCCGGCAAGTCGCTGTGCTTCCAGCTGCCAACGCTCGAGGTGCTGGTCAGCGACCCCACCGCGCGCGCGCTGTACCTCTACCCGACCAAGGCGCTGGCCCAGGACCAGGCGCGGGCGCTGCACAACTTCGGGCTGACCAAGCAGCTCCGGCCGGCGATCTACGACGGCGACACGCCGGCACAGGAACGCCCCGCGATCCGCCGCCGCTCGAACCTGGTGATCACCAACCCGGACATGCTGCACATCGGAATCCTGCCCCACCACGCCGCCTGGGGAGATCTGTTCGCGAACCTCGCGTTCGTTGTGATCGACGAGGCACACGTCTACCGCGGCGTGTTCGGCTCGCACGTCGCCAATGTGCTGCGCCGCCTGCGCCGCGCCGCCGCCTTCTATGGCTCCACCCCGCGCTTCCTACTCGCAAGCGCAACGATCGCCAACCCCGTCGACCTGGCGCAGGCCCTCACCGGCCTGCCCGAGGTCAGGCTCGTCGACAACGACACGGCGCCGCTGCCGGCTCGGCGCGTCGCCGTCTGGAACCCGCCGCTGCTCGACGAACAGCTGGGCACGCGCGCCTCGGCATTGGCTGAGGCCGCCGAGCTGTTCGCCGAGCTGATCACAGCCGGCGCGCGCACGATCTGCTTCATGAAGTCGCGCAAGGGGGTTGAGCTGATCCTGCGCATGGCCTCCGACCGGCTCGAGCCCGAGCTGGCCGAGCGCATCGCCCCGTACCGCGCCGGCTACACACCGCAGCAGCGCCACGAGATCGAGGCACGCCTGGTGGGCGGCGAGCTGCTCGGCGTGGTCGCCACCGACGCGCTCGAGCTCGGAATCGACATCGGCGAGCTCGACGCGGCGATCTGCGTGACCTTCCCCGGAACCGTCGCCAGCCTGCGCCAGATGTGGGGTCGCGCCGGCCGCCGCGGACGCGGACTCGCGGTCTACGTCGCCGGTGAGGACGCCCTGGATCAGTTCTTCGCGCGGCATCCCGACGAGTTCCTCAGCCGCCCGGTCGAGGCGGCGATCATCGACCCGTCAAGCCCTGAGATTCTCGGAGAGCACCTGCTCTGTGCCGCGCACGAGGCGCCACTGACCGAGGCGGACGCCCTGTACTTCGGCGCCGACGTGATCGACCGAGCGCGGGCGCTTGCCAACGCCGGCTTCCTGCGTGAGCGCGTCACCGGCTTCGTGCCCGCCCACGCCGAGGACTATCCCGCCGGCCGCGTCGCGCTGCGCTCCGCGAGCCTCGACAACTTCGCGCTGATCGACGCCTCCTCAGGCGAAGTCCTTGGCACGATCGAGGCCGTCCGTGCCTACTCGACGGTGCACGAGGGCGCGATTTACCTGCACCTCGGGCGCTCCTACCTGGTGCTGGAGCTCGACCTCGCGGCCCGCCGCGCGATCCTCGAGCCGTTCTCCGGCAACTACTTCACACAGGCCAAGCGCGAGAGCATGGTCTACATCGAGCGCATGCTCGAGACGCGCGAGACCCACGGCGTGCGACTCGCCTATGGCGAGGTCGTCTACTCGGAGACGGTGCTCGGCTACCAGCGCAAGGGCCTGCAGGATCACGCCGTGATCGACTTCCAATCACTGGAGATGCCGACGACCGAGTTCGCGACGCGCGCGCTCTGGTACGAGCTCGACGATGTCCTAGGCGGCCTCGGGGCCAGGGGCCCGCTGGCCCCAGGCCCCGCTGAAGCGTTCCCGGCCGATCAGCTGCTCGGATCGCTGCACGCACTCGAGCACGCCCAGATCGCGGTGCTGCCGCTGATCGCGATGTGCGACCGCTGGGACATCGGCGGGCTCTCGACCAACGCGCACCCGCAGACCGGCGGGCCGACGATCTTCATCTATGACGGCCATCCCGGAGGGATCGGGATCACGCGCCGCGGCTACAACGCCTTCGATCGGCTGGTACTGGACGCCCAGCGCCTGATCGGCGAGTGCCCGTGCAAGGACGGCTGCCCGTCGTGTGTGCAGTCGCCGAAGTGCGGCAACCTCAACGACCCGCTGTCCAAGCGCGGCGCGCTCGAGCTGCTGAGCCGCATGCGGGCGTAGCCCGGCACGGTAGATTCATCCGCCGTGATCCGACTCGGCATCAACCTGCCCACGTTCGACCCGCTGCGCGTCGGCGGACGGCCGAAGTTCGTCGAGGCGGCACGCCTCGCCGAGGACTCGGGCTTTGACGCGGTCTGGGTCGGCGACCACCTGCACGTGCCCTCGCCCGTGTACGACTCGACCGTGGTGCTCTCGGCGGTCGCCGCGACCACCTCGCGGGTGCGGCTCGGCTTCGGCGTGATGCTGCTGGGACTGCGCCAGCCGGCGTGGGTCGCCAAGCAGCTGACGACGATCGACGCGCTCGCACCCGGGCGCCTATTGCTGGGGATCGGCGTCGGCGGCGAGTTCCCGGCCGAGTTCGAGGCGTTGGGCCTGAACGTCAAGCAGCGCGGCAGGCTGCTCGATCAGGCGCTCGCCGAGCTGCCCGACTGGCTCGAGGGGCGCTCGACGCCGGCGCTGTCACCGACGATCAGCGCGCTGCCGCCGATCTGGGTGGGCGGGCGCAGTGACGCCGCCCTGCGACGCGCGGCACGGATCGGCGACGGCTGGCTCTGCACCTGGATGAGCGCCGAGCGGATCCAGCAGACGCGTCAGTCGCTGGCGGAGCTGGCGGCGGCACACGGGCGTCCGGCGCCCAGGGTCGGGCTCGCGATCAGCGTGCACGTCGATGCCAACGAGGGGCGTGCGCGCGAGGCCGCCGAGGACTACACCCAGGCGATGTATGGGATGCCGTTTGAGAAGGTCGCCAAATACACGCCGGTCGGGAGCGCCGAGCGAGTCGCCGAACAGCTCGCGAGCTATGCCGGGGCCGGCGTTGAGGAGTTCGTGCTGACCCCCCTGACGGGGGAGCCTCTCGGGCAGATTCCGCCCCTGACCGAGGTCCGCGAGATAGTCTCTCGACAATGACTTTGCGGGCTGACGTAGCTTCATGCGCCTTCTCGTAGCGGCAGCACAGGCCCCACTCGAGGGCGAGATCATCATCCCGCCGTCCAAGTACCACGCCCACCGGGCGCTGATGCTCGCGGCGCTCGCACCGGGCACCAGCACGATCGCCGACCGCACCGACGCGCGCCACGTGAGCTTCACGGTGCAGGCACTGCGCGGACTCGGTGCGGACATCACCGCCGTCGGCCGCCACTGGAAGGTGAACGGTGAAAGCGGCTTTGCCCCGCGCCACGACGAGGTCTCGGTCGGCAGCTCCGGAACCACCTTGTACTTCCTGCTCGGGCTTGCCGCGCTCGGCGACCGGCCGGTCACGATCGTCGGACAGCGGTACTTCCGCCGGCGCCCGATCGGGCCGCTGCTGCGCGCGCTCCAACGGCTCGGAGTAGAGCTGGAGTACGAGGGACAGACGCTGCCGGTGAAGGTCTATCCGGGGCGCCCGCGCGGTGGTCACGTACGCATCGACGGGACGCTCTCGCAGTGGATCTCAGGGCTGCTGATGATCGCGCCGTTCGCGACCGAGGAGGAGACGCGGATCGAGGTCGTGGGCGAGCTCAACGAGCGCCCATATCTCGAGCTGACGATCGAGATGATGCGCGACTTTGGTCTCGAGGTCACGGTCGGCGAGGACTGGCGCCACTTCACGGTCGCCCCCAACCAGACACCGCTGCCGCGTGAGAACTACCTGCTGCCGCCTGACATCGGCTCGGCCGCATTCGGACTCGCCGCCTGTGCACTGCACCCGTCGAAGGTCACGTTCCGAACCCATGTGCCGATCCACGGCCACCCCGAGGCCTCGGTGCTGAACGAGCTTCAGGGCGTCGGCGTGCCGATGCAGTTCGCCGCGGACGGACTCTCGATCTCAATCGACCACGACGGCACGCCGCCAGTCGCGGGCCGACTCGATTGCCGCGACATCCCCGACATGGTGCCGATCCTCTCGACGCTCGCCAGCCGCGCACGCGGGCGCACGGTGCTCTCGCACGTCGCGCACGTGCGACTCAAGGAGTCAGACCGCGTGACCTCGATGATGCAGCTGCGCAAGATGGGCGCGCGCGTCGAGTTCGACGGCAACGACATGGAGTTCGAGGGCGTCGACCGCCTATACGGAGCGGAGCTCTCCTCATACAACGATCACCGTGTGCTGATGGCGCTGGCCGTCGCCGGGTCGACCGCCAGCGGCGTGACCGAGCTCTCCTACCCACACGCCTACCGCATCTCCTATCCGGAGTTTGCCGACCACATGAACACGCTCGGGATCCCGGTCGCCGTCACCTCAGAGGTGCCGGACTCGATGGGAGAGCTGACATAGCTCAAGGGCTGATTACCGAGCTCGTGGGGCAGCACGCCCGCGAGCGGCCTGACGATCGCGCGGTTGTGGAGGTCGGAGAGGGTGGACGCTTGCGCGAGTGGAGCTGGGACGAGCTCGAGCAGGCGGCCACGCGCTGGAGCGTGCTGCTGCACGAGCTGGGCGTAACGCCGGGCGAGCCGGTCGCCTACCAGCTGCCGAACCTGCTCGAGTTCGTAGCCGTCTCGCTGGCGACGCTGCGGCTCGGGGCGATCTGCGAGCCGCTGATGCCGATCTTCCGCGAACGCGAGCTCGAGTTCATGCTGCGCGCGAGCGACTCGCGCGTGCTGATCGTTCCGCGCGAGTTCCGCCGCCACGACCACGCGGCGATGGCGGAGGGTCTCAAGCGGACGGTCGCCACCCTGGACCACATCGTTGTTCTCCCGGACCACGATGCACCTAATTACCGTGTCTCGCCGGGCGTGGAGGGCGGCAGTGTGGGTGGTGCGGTGAGAGCCGCAGAGTTCTCGCCCGAGACGAGCGCCCAGCTGCTCTTCACCTCCGGCTCGACCGGCGAGCCCAAGGGGGTGCTGCAGTCGCATCGCTCGCTCAACCAGGCGGCGCGGATGCACATCCGCCACTTCGGCCTCGGCCGCGACGACGTGATCTACGTCCCCTCCCCGCTTGCTCACCAGACGGGTTTCCTCTACGGCATGTGGATCGCGCTGATGCTCGGCGCACCGCAGGTCGTGCAGACGAGCTGGGACGCCGAGGTCGGCTTCGACGCGATGCAGGCCACGGGCGTCACTTTCGTGCAGGCGGCGACACCGTTCCTCGCCGATCTCATGCGTGTTGCCTCCGAGCGCGGAGAGACGCTCGCGGCGCTGAGATCCTTCGTCGCCACCGGGACCGCGATCCCGCGGGAGCTGGCGCGCACGGCGCGCACGGCGCTGGGCGCCGATGTCGGCGGAGCCTTCGGCACGACCGAGAGCTGTCTCGGCGCGGCCTTCGTTCCCGGCGAGGATCCCGACCGCGCCTGGAGCACTGACGGCCGCGCGCTCGCGGGCATCACGCTGCGGATCGTGGACGACGCCGGCAACGAGCTGCCCGCCGGTCAGGAGGGCAACTTCGAGGTCCTGACGCCGACGATCTTCGAGGGCTACCTGAACCGGCCCGACCTGACCGCAGAGGCGATCACCGCCGATGGCTACTACCGCACCGGCGACCTCGCACGGATCGATACGGAGGGCTACCTGAAGATCACCGGCCGCGTGAAGGACGTGATCAACCGCGGCGGTGAGAAGGTGCCGGCGGCGGAGGTCGAGCAGGTGCTCTACACCCACCCGGCCGTGCGCGAGGTCGCGATCGTGTCGATGCCCGACGAGCGCCTCGGCGAGCGCGCCTGTGCCTTTGTCGTGCTGGCACCCGGTGGCGAGCTCGAACTTCGAGACGATGCAGCAGCACCTCGACGCGCAGCGCGTGGCCAAGCCCTACTGGCCGGAGCGGCTCGAGCTCGTCGACGCCCTCCCCTACACGCCGTCCGGCAAGATTCAGAAGTTCGTACTGCGCGACCAGCTCGCGGCCGAGTTGCAGAGAAAGGCAATCACCCGATGACCACAGTGCCGTTGATCAATGCAGACCCCACACCGGTCGACGAGGCTGAGTTCGCGGCACTGAAGGCTGAGATCAGCGCCTACGTCGAGAACGAGGGTGAGCACTGGACCGAGCTGATCGAGGCCGAGCGCCAGGTTCCGATGGCGCTCTGGGACGAGCTGCGCGAGCGCGGCTACCTGCGCCTGGCGGCGCCGCAGTCACTCGGCGGTCGCGGGCTGCCGTTCGCGCGCTATCTCGAGCTGATCGAGCTGTTCTCGCGTCCACACGCTTCGCTGCGGATGATTGTGCACGTGATGAACGGCCTCTGGCGGGCGATGCTGCCCTACGCCAACGAGCAGCAGATCGAGCGCTTCGTCCGGACGCAGGTCGCGACCGAGATCAAGGTCGCCTTCACGCTGACCGAACCCAACGCCGGCACCGGCGCCGACATCAAGTGCTCGGTCACGCGCGAGGGTGACAGCTATTACCTCAGCGGCCAAAAGCACCTGATCACGTTCGGCTGCATCTCCGACTACCTGCTGCTGTTCGCCCGGCTCGAGGGCAGCAGCGGCTCCGAGGGCACGGTCGCGCTGATGGTGCCCGCGCACGGCGAGGGCACCCAGAACAAGCCGATGCCCGAATCGATGGGGGTGCTCGGCACTGATCACGCCCACCTGATCTTCGACCGCGCGCCGGTGCCGGTCGCCAACCGCCTGGGCGAGGAGGGCGAGGGCCTCGACGTGGCGCTCGGCGGCTTCCTCGTCCCCAGCCGCATCTCGGTGGCGATGACCTGCGTCGGGCTGGCCGGCAAGGCACTCGACCTGGCCGTCGAACACTCCAAGCAGCGCGTCACCTTCGGCAAGCCGATCGCCGCGCGGCAGGCGATCGCCTTCCGCCTGGCGGAGATGGCGGCCGACCTCGAGGCAGCGCGGCAGCTGACGTTGCACGCCGCCCGCACCTGGGAGGCCACGCACGACGCCACAGCCGAATCCTCGATGGCAAAGATGTTCGCCTCGGAGATGCTGCAGCGCGTCACCGACGGGGCGCTGCAGGTGTTCGGCGGCATCGGCTACTTCAAGAGCCCGATCGAGCGCGTCTATCGTGACGCGCGGGCACAGCGCTTCGAGGAGGGCACGGTCGAGGTGCAGAAGCAGACGATCGCGCGCTCGTTGCTCGCATAGAACTTGCTCGAGCACGTCTGGCAGCCGGGGAGGATCGGGCCGCTCGAGCTCCCGCACCGGCTGGTGATGGGCTCGATGCACCTCGGACTCGAGGCGATCGACCCTGATGGCCGCATGCTCGCCGCCTTCTACGCCGAGCGCGCGGCGGGCGGTGCGGCGCTGATCGTCACCGGCGGCTCGGCGGTCAGCCGGGTCGGCGCGGGCGGCGTCAGCTATAGCTTCATCAACGAGGATGACGGAGCGGCCAAGCTGGCCGCGATCCCGCCGGCCGTGCACACCGCCGGCGGGCGCGTGCTGCTGCAGCTGTTCCATGCCGGGCGCTACGCCTTCGAGAAGTCGTTCGGACTGCAGCCGGTCGCGCCGTCGGCCGTGTACTCGCCCTACAGCCGCTGCGAGCCGCGGGCGCTGACCGAGGAGGAGATCCTCACGACGATCGAGGAGTTCGCCGCCGGCGCCGCACGGGCGCGCGAGCTCGGTTTCGACGGGGTCGAGATCATGGGCTCGGAGGGTTACCTGCTGAGTCAGTTCATGGCGCCCGTGACCAACCTGCGCGAGGACGACTGGGGTGGCGACCTGGAACGGCGCATGCGCTTTCCGCTGGCGGTGGCCGCCGCGGTGCGCGAGGCGGCCGGCCCTGAGGGCGCGGTCATCTACCGGATCTCTGGTGCCGACCTGGTGCCCGGCGGGGCGTCGGTTGAGGACGTGGTCGCGC
Organism: uncultured Actinomycetota bacterium; assembly: GCA_963706725.1. Lineage (GTDB taxonomy): Bacteria > Actinomycetota > Thermoleophilia > Solirubrobacterales > Solirubrobacteraceae > Palsa-465. The sequence continues at coordinate 234,352 of OY970167.1, forward strand.
TCGCAAGTCGGCTGGCCAGCGGGCCGGCCGACGCACTGAACGTCGGGATCGGCTGGCACGAGGCACGCGTGCCGACAGTGCAATCGGCCGTGCCGCACGGTGCCTGGGCGCCGTGGGCGGCGGCGGTGCGCGAGGCCGTCGCAGTGCCGGTGATCGCCTCCAACCGGGTGAACACGGCGGCGCTGGCGGACGCGCTGGTCGGCGCCGGGTTGGCGGACTTCGTCTCGATGGCGCGTCCGTTTCTGGCCGACCCGCTGTTCGCGCGCAGGAGCAGCGAGCAGCGGCGGGTGAACACCTGCATCGCCTGCAACCAGTGCATCGATCAGTCGATCTTCGACCTGCGCGTGTCGTGCGCGGTCAACCCGAGCGCGGGGTTTGAGCTCTCCCCTACGGTCGATGGCGGGGGGTCGAGAGTGGCGGTGGTCGGTGGCGGGCCGGCCGGGATGGAGGCGGCACGAGCGCTGGCGGTGAGCGGGTTCGGCGTGTCGCTGTTTGAGGCGGCCGAACGGCTGGGTGGACAGTTCCGGATGGCCTGTCGGATCCCGGGCAAGGAGGATTTCGCCGCCACCGGGGGCTACTTCGAGGACGAGCTGGCGCGGCTGGGGGTCTCGGTCGCGCTGGGCGCATGGGTTGACGCCGATGCGCTCGACGGTTTCGATGCCGTCGTGGTCGCGACCGGGGTGCGGCCACGTGTCGTGCCGCTGATAGGCGTCGAGCTGCCGCATGTCCTCAGCTACGCCGAACTGCTGCTGGCCGAGAGTCCGCCGGCGCTGGTCGGCGAGCGGGTCGCGATCATCGGCGCCGGCGGTATCGGGACCGATGTCGCACACATGCTGTCGAGCGGCGGTGAGAACTTCTATGAGCGCTACGGGCTCGTGCCGCCGGTCGAAGCTGCGGGAGTAATGGCTCAAAAATGGTCGCTAACGCCCCGAGCTTCCCCCGGTCCGCGCAAGATCACGCTGATGCGGCGGGCGGGCCGGATCGGTGATGGCGTCGGCGCGTCGACACGCTGGGTGGTCGTGCAGGAGCTGCGGCGGGCCGGCGTCGAGCTGCTGACGGGTGTCGAGTACGAGCGGATCGAGCCGGATGCGGTGGTCGTACGGGTCGACGGCAGCGAGCGGCGGATCGCGGCTGACACGGTGGTGATCGCCGCGGGACAGGAGCCCGAGCGCTCACTCGCCGACACGCTGGCGGCACGGGATCGGGCGCACGTTGTGATCGGCGGCGCCGCGAGCGCCGCGCAACTGGACGCCGGGCGCGCCTTCCGTGATGGCTTCGACGCGCCGGCCTCGGTGCTGCGGGCACTCGCGCTGGTCTAGCCGGACTTGCGGCCGCGCGGGCGAGTCGGGCGCGGGTGGACGCCGAGCGTGCGCTGGCTCGTTGCGCCGCCGAGCGGCTCGGCCGGAGCCACCCAACCCATCGGCAATGATCTGAGCAGGCCGCTGCGCTCAGCGGCCACGATGGCCTCATCGAGCGTCGCCTCGCTCCAGTGATCGACGCCCGCGCGGCGTGCCAGCTCCGATCTGGAAGCCGGGTAACCGTCGGTGTTCAGCTCGCGCGCCAGACAGCGGGCGGCGCTGTCCACCATGCGCAGGTGACGCTCGGCCATGATCCGGTCGTAGAGGCCGTCCGACCGCAGGGCTTGAAAACCGGCGTTAACAAACATGGTTCTGGTCTACCACCGCGGACGATGGCCGTGGAGTTACTGTCATCGCGCGGACACGGTCAGCGTCCCTGAGCAGGGCGCCCGCTAATCCGCGGCCGCGCACGATCGCCGATCGGACCGGTTTCGCTACGATCGGTGCCCTCGGCGGGATAGCTCAGCTGGTAGAGCACACGACTGAAAATCGTGGTGTCCCCGGTTCAAGTCCGGGTCTCGCCATATATCGGCGCGAGTACCGGTACCGGACGCGCCTGCGCGTGCGAGTCCCGCAGTGCTTCGTTTACCGAGAAAGGGCAGGCGCCAGGCGTGCCGCCGACCGGCGGTCGGCGAAGGCACGCTGTGGCGGCCCGGCAGCCCGTCAGCGAGGCGAGGGCGTGCGCTGACGCGCGGCGCTGCCCTGCTTCTTCACGCCGGCACTTGGGAGCCGGATCCGCTCAGCGAGCTTGTCGGCCACATCCTTGATTGTGCGGACGGCGTCGTCGAGGCGCCCGGTGTGGCGTGCTGCACCATCGCGCCCGGTTTCTTCGATCCGGCCGTCGGCTCCGTCGGGGTTCTCTGTGGTCATCTCAGCATCCTCCTGTGTGTGGTTGTGCGATGCGCTTGGGTCTTGCGGTGCGGTCTCGTCGATTAGGCGAGATGGGCCTACAGCTGGTGGCCGCGTCAGCCTCTGCGGCGGGCCAGGCGCGGAGCGCGAGTGAGCCATTGGAAGCGCAGACTCGTCAACACGCCGAGGAGCCAGCCGATGATCGCAGCGACCAACACGAGCCACACCAATGCAACGTGGGAGGTCCCGACCAGCCAGTTGACCCTGACACGGCCGGTATTGGTTGCCGCCAGCGCAATCAGCACCGCGACCAGAGCGACGACTCCAAGGGCGTAGGCGTGAAGCCGTCCCTGAACTGCGTTGCGGCGGAAACGGTGCATCGGCGCCTCGGGCTGCAGGTGCGTCTCGGCACCCCCGCCCGTGCCCGTCAGGACCGCCTTCCCCGAACGATCACCGCTGCGTGCGAGCGGCTGCTCAGCGGCGGGCTCGGCCATCGCGTCCGGAGTCGCGACCATCGAGGCAGATTCGTCTTGCAGGTTGGGACGCAACGCCAACACCTCCCCTAGGGGGTGCGAGTGGGTCGTTCTCGGCCCTCGCTTGAATACATGACAACTGTAGCATGAAATCTATATCTAGAAATGTTAGTCTCGTACTTATCCCCACCAACGCCAACCTCAGCTGGACGTTCCTGACCAACCACGCCCAGGTGCTGGTCTGTATCGCCGATGACCCGGGCGTCCGTCTGCGCGACATCGGAGAGCGTGTGGGGATCACCGAGCGCGCGGCGCACCGGATCGTTGTCGACCTCGAGACAGCGGGATACATCGCCCGCACGCGAGATGGCCGCCGCAACCATTACAGCGTCAACTCCGGTGTCCCGATGCACGATCCGATCGCGCGCCATCGTGACCAGAATGTCGGGCAGCTACTCGAGATCCTCACGGTTTCCGACGAGCCGGCGCCGTAGCTCGAGCTGAGCAAGGCGACGGCCGGCGCCGCCGCGCCAGTCAAGCTCGAGCAGCCGATCCCACCACGATCTGGATCAGCTGGCAAGCCGCTTAGGACTGCACCTAGACAGACCACAGGGCCTGGGTCGGCGAAAGGCGTGCGGCGCGCATCGCGGGGATCAGCCCCGCGAGCGCGCCGATGATGATCGATGCCGCGATGCCGCCGGCCCAGGCCTCTGCGGGGATCACGGTCGCCCAGTGCTTCGACTGGGCGTAGATGGCGGTTGAAGCGGCACCGAGGAGGACGCCGGCCGCACCGCCGATGAGCCCGAGCAGGATCGCCTCGGCGAGGAACTGGGTGCGGATGTGCGCCCTGGTGGCACCGAGCGCGCGGCGCAAGCCGATCTCAGAGCGCCGTTCGAGCACCGAGATGATCATGATGTTGGCGACGCCGACAGCTCCCACCAGCAGGGCGACCGCACCGAGACCGAGGAACAGTCCGCTGAGCGCGCTCCTGGCGTCGGCCTGGGCGACGAGCGCGGCGGACGGCTGGCCGACGTTGACCTCACCGGGATCCTCGGGGTCGGCGGTTGCCGCGAGCAGGTTGTCGACCGCGTTGACGCGGTCATTCTGAGCGCGGATGTAGATCATCGAGGGATGCCCGTCGAAGCCGAGGTACTTCTCCGCCGCCGGATAGCCGACGAGCACGGACGTATCGATGTCGGGCGCGAGCACGGCGGGCCTGAGGATGCCGGCAAGGTAGAACCATCGGCCTCCGACCCAGATCCGTTCGCCGGCATAGATGCGACCGATGCCGAGCAGTTGGGCGGCGACGGCGCCGAGGATGACGACTGGCTCCTGCGCGCTGGCGGCGTTGAGGTAGTGGCCCTGGGCGACCGTCGTCGCGACCGCGGAGAGCAGCTTGAGACTGGCAGCCTGGACGCTCAGACCGTTGCTGTTGACCGCCGGGATGTAGGGGGTGCGATAGGCGTTGGCGGCGCCAACCAGCCCGGTGCTCTGCACCTCCTGCACACCGCCGAGGCGGCCGATCATGCCGGGCGCCGCGATCGGCAGTTCCGCGATTCTGCCGGTCAGGCTCTGGCCGTCGCTGACGGTCAGCAGGTTGGTGCCGAGCCGACTGATCTCGGCGAGTAGCCCCGCCTGCGACGAGGCCGAGAGGCCGAGGACCGCGACGATCGCGGCCACGCCAATTGCAATCCCGAGCGCGGACAGCCCGGCGCGCAGCTTACGCGTGCGCAGCCCCACGCTTGACAGGCGGGCGAGGTCTGAAAGCGCCATCCGTCTCCGGCTCAGGGAGGCTGTGCCGGTCACGACGACGGCTCGCCGGCGGGCGCGGTGGTACGAGTATCGGCGACGATCCGGCCGTCGAGGATCTGCACCGTGCGCGGCATGCGCTCGGCGATGGCGTGGTCGTGAGTGATGACCACGATCGTCGAGCGGGCCCGATGGAGCTGATCGATCAACGCCAGGATCGCTTGACCGGTGGCCTGATCGAGGTTGCCGGTCGGCTCGTCCGCCAGCACGATCGCGGGCTCGCCGACCAGTGCCCGGGCGATCGCCACGCGTTGACGTTGCCCGCCGGAGAGCTGGGTCGGACGGGCGCCTGGGCGCTCGCCCAGCCCGACCCGCTCGAGCGCGAGCTGTGCGAGTTCGCGACGCTGCCTGAGCGGAACGTGCGCGTAGAGCAGACCGTCCGCGACGTTGTCCAGCACGGTGTCGTGCTCGGCCAGGAAGAACTGCTGGAAGATGAAGCCGATGCTGATGGCCCGCAGCCGGGTCACGTCGTCGTCGGACATCGCCGCGACATCGATGCCCATGATCCGCACACTCCCGCTCGTCGGTCGGTCCAGGGTTCCCATCAGTTGCAGCAGGGTCGTCTTGCCGGAGCCCGAGGGACCGACGATCCCGACCAGCTCGCCCCTGTCGATGGTGAGCTCGACTCCACGCAGAGCCGCCACCGGCGGCGCGCCGGGATAGCTCTTGGTGACGCTGTCGACCTCGAGCACCGGGGCCCTCGTCGCGTCGGCGACCGCACCGCCGCCTCCGACGGGCGATGGCGGGCAGGTCGTCATGTTGACGCAACCACCACGCGTGCTCCGGCGGCAAGACGCGAGCCGCTGACCTGGACCAGACCATCGGCGTCGTCGAACAGTCCGAGCGAGACCCGTACGAGACGGTTTGCTCGCGCGCCGACGACCTCGACGGCGTAGCCACCCTTGGCTCGCGCCAGCAGCGCGGCCACGGGCACGACCAGCGCGCCCGGCACTCGCGCGGTGGTGATCCCGACCTGCACGGGGGCCGCGTCCCACGTGCCGGTGGCGGCCGGGTCCAAGGGCGTCACGTCCACCGTGATCGTGGGCGTGGTGCTTGCCGAGGAGCAGCTGTCGGTCCCGGGCGCAGGGGCGCCGGAGCCAGAGCTTGCGGAGCCCGAGCTCGAGGGGCAGGTCGCCACCGTGCCGACCGAGCTGACGATGCCCGCAGTGGTCCTGTTGTTGGGCAGGTCGATGCTCACCCTGTCTCCGAGCGCGACGTCGGTCTCCTGCGCTGCATCCAAGGCCACCTGCACCTGCCGTGTGGTTGAGCTGCCTTGCATCAGCATCTGGCCGGGCCGGCCGTCGCCACCGAGCGGGGCCGACACGGCGATCACCCGCAAGGCGGCTGTCGGTTCAAACACCGCCTGGCCAAGTGCCAGGGTGCCGGTCGCGGCCAGTCCGACGCCGGACTGGAGCTTTTCCAGCGCGGCGGTGGTTGCCGGCCCAAAGGACGCGGACCTCGGGCTGAGCTGAGCTGAACTGGCATAGCCGAGCGCGATCAGATCAGCATTGAGCTCGGTCACGTCGCGGCCCGTCATCCCGGCCGAGAGCGTGCGATAGGCAGGTGTAGCGCCGCGCAGCAGCACGACCGGGCTGCCGTTCACCCGGTAGAGCACCGTGCCCTGAGCCAGCACCTGACCGACCGCGGGCAGCTGCGTGTAGGTCCCATCGGCCTGGTTGATCACGGGGTAGGGGGCGCCATCGGATTGAGCCGCGTAGGTCAGCGTCCCGCCCTCGGCGACCGTCGCCGAGAGCGCCTGTCTTGCAACCGTCGCCGTGCTCAGTTGTGACGGCTGCGCTGCCGCAGCCGGTCGGCTGCCAACGGACGCCGCGATCGTCGCGCCGGCCGCAGCGATGGCGATCACCGCGGCCGCGCCGGCCAGCTTCGAGGCCCGACGCATCACGGCACCTTCAGCCCGAGCTGGCCTGAGTAGATCGCGATGCACTTGCGCGCCGCGGCCTGAAGCCCCGGAATGCTGTGGGCACCCCGCCCGTCCGCGGATGGGATCCGGTTGGTATCGATCAGCGGCCCGTTGGGGGTCGGGTCGGGAAAGTCCGGCACGCCGTTGGCGCGAACGCAGCGGGCAAACTTGAGGGCCTCCGCCTGCTGCTGCGAGCTGCGCCCATTGCCCGTGAAGCCTGAGGGCTCCAGGTCCTTACATGCGCTGAGGGCCTGTGTGAACGCCGGGCTGCTCGTGTTCAGCGACGAGCCGTTCGCGATCGCGTCGATCGTAAAGCTGCCGGATTTGGGGTCCGGAAACGCGCTGACGCCGTTGCTGCGCATGCACCTGGCGAACTTCACCGCCCTGCCGGCGCTGGCGGCGGTGCTGTTGCGCGTCTTACCGGGTGCGCTCGAGCCGCATGCGCTGATCAGCGTCACGGCGGCGATCAGGGCGAGGGCGGCCAGCGGCCCTTGTCGTCTACTCATGCTGCTCCCTGCTGTGATTGCGTTGACATCAGCTCTGTGCCCTGCCGCGAAGCTGCAGGGGCGCGTCGGTGGCGGAGCCAACGAGTTGCTCGGCGGCATCGCCGGCGGCGGTCAGGAGCGCCGACGTGTCGCTGCCCTCGCCCTGGCCCATGACGACGCCGACCGCGGCCAACCTGTTCCCGCCCACAGTTGCCTGGGTGAAGAACGCAAGGCATCCCCCGGCGGCGGAGTCCGAGCCGGTCTTGCCGGCATAGCCCTGGGCGATCAGGGGGTTGAAGTTGGCGAGCGTCCCGGCGACGGGCAGCGTCACGCTTGCCATCGCGACAATCTGCCGGAACGCTGGCAAGCGCATCGCCTGGCGGAAGATCCGTAGCTGGTCGGCGGCCGTCGAAACCGTGCTCGCGTCAAAGCCGCTCGGGTCGGTGTAGATCGTGTGCTCCATACCGAGCACCCGCGCCTGCGCGTTCATTTCGCTCACAAAGTGCGTCTGGCTGCCCGCCACCCTGGCGGCCAGCAGTTGGGCGATGTTGTTGCCGGAGGGGATCAGCAGCGCCTCGAGCAGCTGGCGCTCGGTCAGCCGCTCGCCGGGCCCGACCGCGACACCCGACTGTCCCTCGCTGATGTCGTCGGCCTCGGCGAGCGCTTGCGCGGCGGTGATCGTCACCGTGAACCCGTTCTCGGCGCCGCTGAGCGGGAAGCGCTCGAGGGTCAGATAGGCGGTCATCACCTTGGCCAGGCTTGCGATCGGCGCCGGCCGCTGATTCGGACTCGCCACCGGACGCCTGTTGCCAAGCGCCAGCGCTGCCTGCCCCTGCTGCGGCCACGTCAACGCGGAGACGTGGTTGCGATCGATGTCGACCGGCACACGCGGCTCGTGGCTCGCGATGCGCGCCCCGCTATTGAGCAGGCCGCCGGCTTCCGTGAATGCCACATAGCCGGCCGCTACGGCAAGCGCCGCGACGAGCAGCGCCCGTCGCCGGCGCGCGCGATGAATTGTCCTCGACCGGTACCGCGACGGCTCTGGGGCTCGTGTGCGCCGAACTGAGATCGGAGGTGATTGCCTGTAGCTCACGCCTGGCAGTCAAGGCAGTCGCGCGTTGCCGCGCCGTATCTGGTTTTCGATATGCCGACGATATGTTCCGGTTGGGAGCATCGAGAGCATGCGCGTGTTAATCGTCGAGGATGAGCCGTATATGGCAGACGCCATCCGTGACGGCTTACGCCTGGAGGCGATCGCCGCCGACATCGCCGGCGACGGTGAGAGCGCGCTGGAGCTGCTGAGCATCAACGCCTACGACATCGCCGTCCTCGACCGCGACATCCCAGGACCTTCCGGCGACGAGATCGCCGAGCGCATCGTCGCCTCTGCCAGTGGTATGCCGATCCTGATGCTGACCGCGGCCGACCGGCTGGACGACAAGGCCACCGGCTTCCAGCTCGGTGCCGACGACTATCTGACCAAGCCGTTCGAGCTGCAGGAGCTCGTGCTTCGGCTGCGGGCCCTCGACCGCAGGCGCGCGCACCACCGGCCGCCGTTGCGCGAGATCGCCGGGCTGCGCCTCGATCCGTTTCGGCGCGAGGTCTACCGCGACGGCCGCTTCGTCGCGCTCACCCGCAAGCAGTTCGCCGTGCTCGAGGTGCTGATCGCGGCCGACGGCGGCGTCGTCAGCGCCGAAGAGCTGCTGCGCCAGGCATGGGATGAGAACGCCGACCCGTTCACCAACGCTGTGCGGATCACGGTCTCGGCATTGCGTAAACGGCTCGGTGAGCCGTCGATCATCGCAACGGTTGCCGGCGTTGGATACCGCATCAGCGCCCATGCGGACAGCGGCCGGGCCGGAGGACCCAGTGGCTAGACGCCCCGGCCTGAGCGTGCGCCTCAAGCTCACGCTCAGCTATGCCGGCTTCCTGATGCTCGCCGGAGCGTTGCTGCTGGCCGCCGTGTGGGTGTTCCTGCTGGATTACGTGCCCGTCCGCGCGCTGATCGTCTTCGGCTCGACCGGCGGCCCTCTCGACGGTGTCTTTCCGATCCGCTCCAACCTGCTGCACGTCTTCGCTCCGCGCGCCGCAGCGGTGCTGCTGCTGCTGCTCGCCTTCGGTCTGGTGGGCGGCTGGTTCCTGGCCGGCCGGATGCTCGCGCCGCTCACCCGGATCACCACCGCGGCACGCACCGCGACCGCCGGCTCGCTCTCCCATCGGATCCGGCTGCCTGGTCGCCGCGATGAGTTCCGCGAGCTCGCCGACGCGTTCGACAGCATGTTCGCGCGACTCGAAGCGCATGTCGCCGAACAGCAGCGATTCGCCGCCAACGCCTCACACGAGCTGCGTACCCCCCTGGCGATCACGCAGACGCTCCTCGACGTCGCGCGCAGCGATCAAGACCACGATCACGGTGAGCTCGTCGAGCGCCTGCAGGCTGTCAACACCCGCGCGATCGAGCTGACCGAGGCGCTGCTGCTGCTGAGCCGCGCCGACCGGCGATCCTTCAGCTCGGAGGCGGTCGACCTCTCGCTGATCGCCGAAGAGTCGATCGAGACGCTGCTCCCGCTCGCGGAAAAGCGCGGCGTCACACTCGCGACCACCGGCGACGGGGCACCGACCAAGGGCTCAGCCGCGCTGCTGCTGCAGCTGGTCACAAACCTCGTGCACAACGCGATCGTGCACAACCTTCCTGAGCAGGGCACGGTGTGGGTCACAACCCAGGCTCAACCTCACAGCGTCGTGCTGACGGTCGAGAACACCGGTGAGCAGCTGGCGCCACAGCTGGTCTCGACGCTCGAGGAACCGTTCCTTCGCGGCACCGAGCGCATCCGCAATGACCACGCCGGCGTCGGTCTCGGGCTGGCCATCGTCAAGAGCATTACCCAAGCACACGACGGGACTCTCGCCCTGATCTCGCGGGACGGCGGGGGGCTGCGCGTCAGCGTCCGGCTGCCCGCCGCGGATGCGCGACCCGTCCAGCGCGACGGGCCGTTCGAACACACGCCCTAACCGAGCCACGCCGCGCGTCGATGGCCGACAGCTGGGTGTCGGGCGCTTCCCGCCGCAAGCTCTTAGAGGCCGCCGACGCAAATCCTACGGCGTTCTAACAACCACAACCGAACCTATGTCTGCGGGCCAAAGCGCCCGGAAGAACGCCCACAAGACCTCTAGGAGACCTGCGAAATGCTTATTCTGAACATCCTTCTCATGACCGCCGTGATCATCGGAATCGTGTCCCTGCTCGCCTGGGCCATCGCCAGCGACCGCCGCAGCAAGCGCACGACCACGCAGCCCGCTGCGAGCGTTGCGCTCTCGCAGCACGAGCCGGCTATGCCACACGAGCTGCGCGCCCGCCGCGCCCACACCACACCGGCCCGCACGGCAAAGGCGCGCGCGTCAGTCGCGTAAGCAGCCCTCAGAACATTTTCGCAAGCCTCGATCGGCCGGGCACCCCGCCCGGCCGATCCATTTAAGGATCCGGAACCGGACGCGTCAGACCGGCCCATTCCGCGCTGTCACAATCAACCCCCGGATGAGCACGCAAGCCGCAGAGTTCACAGCGCCCACGCACAGCTCGCTGCTGCTCCTGCAGGAGGCGGCGCGGCGTCGTACGTTCGCGGTGATCTCGCACCCTGATGCCGGCAAGACAACGCTGACCGAGAAGCTCCTGCTCTACGGCGGTGCGCTGCACGAGGCCGGCGCCGTCAAGGCGACAGCGCAGCAGCGCGAGGTGACCTCGGACTGGATGGAGCTCGAGCGCCGCCGCGGGATCTCGGTGACATCGACGGCGATGCGCTTCAGTCACAGGGAAACGGTCTTCAATCTGCTGGACACGCCGGGGCACCGCGACTTCTCCGAGGACACGCTGCGCGTGCTGGCGGCAGCCGACTGCGCGGTGATTCTGCTCGATGCGGCCCGGGGTGTCGAGGAGCAGACGCTGAAGCTCTTCCAGGTGGCCCGCGCCCGCGGCATCCCGCTGATCACGTTCGTGAACAAGTACGACCGCCCAGGTATGGAGCCGTTGGCGATGATCGATCACATCGAACGGACGCTGGGGCTCACCTGCGCCCCACTCACCTGGCCCGTGGGTCACCCGGGTGAGTTCCAGGGCGTGCTCGATGCCGACAGCGGCAGCTTCACGCGCTTCACCCGCACCGCGCGTGGCGCGACCCGCGCCGAAGAGGAACTGGTCAAGGAGACCAACCCCGGAACCGACCCGGCCTGGCGCACGGCGCAGGAGGAGCTCGAGCTGCTGCAGGCAGACGATCGCAGCTGGGATCCGGAGCTGTTCGCGGCCGGGACTCTGACGCCGGTGCTGTTCGGCTCGGCACTGTGGAACTTCGGAGTGGAACAGCTGCTCGACGCGCTGATCGAGGTCGGGCCCGCGCCGACCGCGCGGTCGACGATCGATGGCGGAGCGCGCGCGCTCGATGCGCCGTTCTCAGCGCTGGCGTTCAAGGTTCAGGCGAACATGGATCCGCGGCATCGTGACCGGATCGCGTTCCTGCGGGTCTGCTCAGGCCGCTTCCAGCGCGGCATGCGCGTGAACAACGCGCGCACCGGCGGCACGCTCGCGCTCTCCTATGCCCACGAGCTTTTCGGCCAGGATCGCTCGACCATCGAGGACGCGTACCCCGGCGACATCATCGGCATCGTCAACGCCTCTGACGTACTGGTCGGCGACACGCTCTACGACGGTGAGCCGGTCAGCTTCCCGCCGATCCCCTCGCTTGCGCCGGAGCACTTCGTGACCGTGCACAACCGCGACCCTGCGCGCCGCAAGCAGTTTCTGCGTGCGCTCGAGCAGCTCGACCACGAGGGGGTGGTGCAGCTCTTCCGGCGTGAGGCCAACGACCCCGCGCCGGTGCTGGCCGCAATCGGGCCGCTGCAGTTCGAGGTCGCCGCGGAGCGGCTCGCAGGCGAGTTCGCCGTGCACGTCCGCTTCGAGCCGCTCGACTGGCACATCGCGCGCCGGGTCGCGCGCGCGGACGCGGACGCCGTCCGCGGCTCCCGCTGGGCCGAGCTGATCGAGCGCGCCGACGGCACCTGCCTCGCCGCCTTCCGGACGCCCTACGCGCTGGCGCAATTCAGCGAGGCCTTCCCGGCGGTCGCGCTCGACGAGATGGCCGCCCGCTGAACGGTGCCAGCGGACGGCGAATAACCAGCGATCGCGAGGATCGCGCGCCGTGGCGAGGATCGCGCGGCGTGAATTGGCGCTCGAGCTTTGGGACCCAGGCAGCGCCCGCCGCGCCGCGGCTCTCACCGTCTACGCCGATATGTAGGTCGATCTCGGAGACGCGGACCGAGCCGACGCGGCCCTGCTGACCCGCAGCACCGACAGTCGAAACTTTCGCGAAACGCGAATCGAAGCAACCACGTTGTTAGCGCTGCCAATGTGAAATACTGCGCCGCGAGGAGAGGTTCCTTCGGGAACCTTTGGCCTGTCCACAAACCGCGGAGGGCCCGCGTGAGGCGAGCGTTCCGCACCCCTGAGGAGGTCGCGGGTCTATGTCTGCAAATGCTTCTGGCGGCGGTCGTCGCAAGAGGATTGACGATAAGCCGGTAGACGTCGGCGATGCGCAGCGCGAGCTCTCGCGCCGTCGCTTCCTGAAGTACGCCGGCGCGTCAGCCGCTGCAATTCCGGCCTACGGCGCCATGATGGATGTTCTGAGCGAGGACGCCAGCGCGGCGACGCTCAAGCAGAACGCCCACATCGCGTCGTTCGCAAGCCATCCGAAGTACCACTTCGTGATGGTCAATCACGTGACGACGAACTCGTTCTTCACGGCCACCATCTACGGCATTCAGGACGCGTGTGCGCTGATCGGTTGCACCTATCAGTGGACCGGGTCGACGAACTCGATCATCGGTCAGATGGTCTCGTCGATCAACAGCGCCATCGCCGCCAAGGCAAACGGCATCGGTTGCCCGCTGATCGACAACACGGCCTTCAACCAGCCGGTCGACACGGCGCTGAGCCATGGCATCCCATTCATCGCCTACAACGCCGATGTCTCGGCGGGCGTCAAGAACAACCGCCAGGCCTATGTCGGTCAGAACAACCTGACCGCCGGTGCGGCCGTCGCGGCTGAGATCCTGAAGCTCGGGATCGGCAAGGGCGACCTCGTCGCCGGGATCATCGCAACGCCAGGTACCGGCAACATCCAGCCGCGCCTGGACGGCGCCAAGCCTGTCTTCAAGAAGGCCGGCGTCGACTTCGTCGAGGTGGGCACCTCTGCCACTGAGGGCTCGCCCGAGTACAACAAGATCTCGGCCTGGTACGCCGGCCACAAGAGCGTCAAGTTCATGATGGCCGTCGACAGCGGTGACTCAAACGCAGTCGCCGAGTTCATCAAGAACGAGAAGCTCAAGGGCAAGGTCGGAGCCTCCGTCTGGGATGTGGGTTTGCCGGTCACGCAGGCGATCCACGCCGGCACCGTCACCACCACCGTCGACCAGCAGGCCTACCTGCAGGGCTTCGACACGATCATGCAGCTGTTCCTCTGGAACGTGTCAGGCGGCCTCATGCGCCCGACCAACACCGACACCGGCCTCGGCATCGTGACCAAGGCCAACGTCAAGCCGTACCTCGAGCTCAACCGCTACGAGGGGACGTCAGCCAAGCCGCAGACGCTGAAGGTCCCGAGCACGATCGCATAAGCTCGCGCCCGTGACTTCAGCCGCTTCACAGCCTGCTCCTGCTCCGGCGGCCTCGCCGCCGGAGCAGGAGGGCGGGTCCCCGTCAGTGCCGGTACGGATCCTGCGCCTGTTCCTGTATCAGCGGGAGCTGACGCCGATCGTCATCACCGTCGGGCTCTTCATCTACTTCGCCTTGCGGTCCGGGTCGTCGTTCACCGGCACCCTGAGCCTCGCCTCAGCCGCTGGTTATGCAGGTCCGATCGGGGCAATCGCCGTCGGCCAGGTGCTGCTGCTGGTGCTCGCGGAGATCGATCTCTCCGCGGGCCAGATCTTCCTCTTCTGCCCGTGGGTCGAGTATTGGCTGCATAACTCGGGCGTGCCGCTCGTACTCGCGATCGTGATCGCGCTCGCCGTCGTGTGCGTCGTCGGCGCCATCAACGGCCTGATCACGGTGATGCTGAACGTGCCGTCGTTCGTCACCACGTTGGCGATGAACTTCATCCTGCTCGGTGTCGTGCTCGTCGGCTCCAACGACGCCGAGGCGAGCCCGATACCGCTCAGCGGCCAGTCGAGTTTTGCCAGCCACTTCATGGGCAACTCGAACTGGTCGGAGATCCTCTGGGTGCTGGCGGTGACCTTGGTACTCGCCCTGATGCTCACACGCACGCGCTTCGGCGTACGCATCATCGCGACCGGCGGCAACCTGCTCGGCGCCGCCGAGGCGGGCGTGCCGATCAAGCGCGTGAAGGTCTGGGCGTTCGTTATCTCCGCGTTCTTCGCCGGCCTGATCGGGATCGTCGACGCGGTCAAGTATGGGACGCTCGACCCCGGCAACTTCGGCGTCGACTACATCCTCTACGCGGTCGGCGCTTGCGTGATCGGAGGTACAGCGCTGACAGGTGGACGCGGGACGATCATCGGCGCCTTCATCGGCGCGATCCTGATCGGGGTGCTGGAGGACGGCCTGACCGTCATCGGTGTAAGCACCAACGACTTCTTCATCTGGGTCGGTGTCGTGATCATCGTTGCGATGGCGCTCAACGTCCAATTCGATCGGCTCGTTGCCCGCTCGCGGGCGAAATAGGGGAAGGCGAGATGAGCACAGACACAACGCCCAGCGAAGTCACCCCTCCGCCCGCCAACGGCACGCCCGCGCTCGAGGTGCGCGGCATCACCAAGCGCTTTGGCGCGCTCGTGGTGCTGCGCGGGATTGACCTCGTGCTGCGCCCGGGCGAGGTGCTGGGGCTGGTCGGTGACAACGGCGCCGGCAAGAGCACGCTCGTCAAGATCCTCAGCGGCTTCCACCCGCAGGACGACGGGGAGATCCTGATCGACGGGCAGAGCGTCAGCTTCGGCTCGGTCCAGTCGGCTCGCTCACAGGGCATCGAGACCGTCTACCAGGACCTCGCGCTGATCCCGCAGCTGCCGGTCTACCAGAACCTGTTCCTGGGCCACGAGATCACGATGCTCGGCCCGCTGCGCGTGCTCGACAAGAACGCGATGCGCAAGTTGGCGCGCCAGTACCTCGATGAGATCCATGTCAACGTCCCCAGCGTCAACGCCGACACCGACCAGCTCTCGGGCGGGCAGCGGCAGGCGATCGCGGTGGCGCGCGCGGTGCGCTCGGCCAACAAGATCCTGTTGCTCGACGAGCCCCTGGCGGCGATGGGTGCACGCGAGTCCCGTCTGATCATCAACCTGGTGAAGGAGCTCGCGGCAAGCGGCAAGGTCTCGATCATCGTGATCGACCACAACTACGCGCACCTGTTTGAGTTGTGTGACCGCCTGAACGTGATGCAGGGCGGGAAGATCACGGTTGACAAGAACGTGCACGAGACATCGCTCGAAGAGATGACCGAGCTGATGGTCTCGAGCTACCGGCGCACGATCGAAGCGACCCGCGAAGCGGGCGCCTGAACAACGCCCGTGTAGCCGCACTGCGTGCCGGCGGCCCGCTTGGCCGCCGGCAACCACGCGGCGCGGTCGATCAGCGGACGACGGGCTCGCTCTGCTCGACGAGCTCGAGCGCGCGCCGGTCCGGCATGCCCTCCCAGTCCCCGGAGACGGTGACCGCCCAGGCGCCAGCCGCGACCGCAGTGGCAAGACGCTGCGCGGGCGCGGCCGCGCCGATCAGCTCGGCGAGGTAGCCCGCCGCGAAGGCGTCGCCGGCCCCGACCGTATCGAGCACGGTGACCCGCGGCGCCGGAAGCTCGTGGGTGCTGCCGTCGATCCGCGCCAGGCAGCCATCGGCCCCGAGCTTGATCAGGACCTGTCGTGGCCCCAGCTGCTCGAGTGCCAGCGCGGCCTTTAGCGGGTCGCCGGTGCCGGCGAGGATCGCCGCCTCCTCGAGCCCGGCAAAGACCACGTCGGCGCCGCGCACAGCTGCGGTGAGCGCCGGTGCGGCCTCGGCCTCGCTCCACAGCGCGCGACGGAAGTTGAGGTCGAAGCTGACGGGGACACCCGCCTCACGTGCGATCGTCACACCTCGCGCCACGGCGGCCGCGGGCCCGGCCCCCAACGCAAGCGTGATGCCGCTGGCGTGGAACACCGCGGCACCGGCGATCAGGGCGGCCGGGAGGTCACTCGCACACAGGTGCGCACCGGCGCTCTCGCGACGGTGGTACTCGACGCGGCCGCGCCCGGCGGCCGGACGCCAGCGGAGCATCAGGCCGGTCGGTGCCGGGTCGAGAGTCGCGATCGCGTCGACCCGCTCGGCGCGCAGCTCACGCACGATCATCGTCCCCGCCGGGTCGTCGCCGACACGGCCGATCCAGGTCGCGGGCACACCGAGCCGGCGCACCCCAATCGCGACGTTCGACTCCGAGCCGCCGATCCCGAACGACATCGGCTCACCGTTGCGGGGCACGCCCGGAGTGCTCTGCACCAGCAGACCCATGGTCTCACCGAGCGTCACCAGCCCGGCGGGCGCCCGGTTGTCCATGTCGCTCAAAGCACCGCGCCCAGCTGCCAGGGCACGAACTCCTCGTCGCCGAAGCCGAACTCCTCGCTCTTGGTACGCCGCCCGGAGGCGACCTCGAGGATCTCCTCAAACAGTGCCTCGCCCAGCTCGGTGACGCTCGCGCCCGCCTCAATCACCGACCCGCAGTCAAAGTCCATGTCGTCGCTCATGCGCTCGTAGAGAGCGGTTGTGGTGGCGAGCTTGAGGCTTGGAGCAGGCCGACAGCCGAAGACCGAGCCGCGGCCCGTCGTGAAGCAGACGACGTTGGCGCCGCCGGCGACGATCCCGGTAACCGACACGGGGTCATAGCCCGGGGTGTCCATGAAGACCAGACCGTGCTCGGTGATCGGCTCGGCGTAGCGGTAGACGGCGCGCAGCGGCGAGGAGCCGCCCTTGGCCACCGCCCCGAGCGCCTTCTCCTCGATCGTCGTGATCCCGCCAGCGCGGTTCCCGGGCGACGGGTTGTTGTCGAGGCTGCCACCCTCCGCCGCAGCGTAGTGCTCCCACCATTGCACGCGATCGAGGAGCGCACGCGTGACCTCCGGCGTTGCCGCGCGCCGTGTCAGCAGATGCGTCGCACCCTGGATCTCCGGCGTCTCACCGAGCACCGCCGTACCGCCGGCGGCGACCAGCCGGTCAACGGCGATACCGAGCACCGGGTTCGCGGTCACACCCGACCAGGCGTCCGAGCCACCGCAGTTGAGCCCCAGGGTCAGCGCCGAGACCGGGACCGGCACGCGCTTACCCGCTGCGGCAACGGTCGGCAGCAGCGCACGGATCTGCTCGACGCCCGCCCGCACCGTGGCCATCGATCCGCCGAGGTCCTGGATCACAAGCGGGTCGAGCAGCCCCAGGTCCTCGGTCAGCGCGGAGATCTGGTTGACCTCGCAGCCGAGTCCGACGAGCACCACCGCGCCGATATTGGGGTGCCGCGCGTACCCGGCCAGCGTGCGGCGCAGCAGCGTCAACCCCTCGCCATCGGCCGCCATCCCGCAGCCGCTGCCGTGGGTGATCGCGATCACGCCGTCGACCCCCGGGTGATCGGCGAGCGCGCCCGGCGCCGAGAACGCGGCGGCGATCCGCTTGACGACCGTCGCCGAGCAGTTGACCGAGCTGAGGATGCCGACATAGTTGCGCGTGCCGACACGCCCGTCCGCGCGCGCAATGCCGTCAAAGCAACGCCCGTCCGCCACGGCTGCGGCCACCTCCGAGCCGGCCGGGGCGGCCGCTCCCGAGCCCTCGTCGCTCGGCTGCGCCGCGCCGGCACGACTGAGTGAGCGCAGGTTGTGATCGTGCACGTGCTCACCGGCGGCGATGTCACGCACAACCAGCCCGATCGGCTGGCCGTACTTGTGCACCTCGCTGCCCGCAGCCAGATCGACCAACGCAAGCTTGTGGCCGCACGGCACCACGTCGCGAACGGTCAGGCTCACGCCGTCGAGCTGCACCGAGCTCCCGGGCTCGAGCTCGGAGCATGCCAGCCCCACCGGGTCGGAAGCGTCGAGCTTGATCACGTCCTGGATGCTGATTGACACGGCCCTTCCTCGATCGCTGGGAGCGCTCACACGGAGTTTAGGCGGCTCTCATACGCACCGCTTCGGGCTGCGAGGTTCGCGAGCGGCGTGAGTTCCCCTAGACCTTCTTGCCCGGGTTGAGCAGCCCCTTGGGGTCGAACACGCGCTTGATCTCACGGTGCAGCTCGAGCGCGCGCTCGCTCCATTGCAGCTGCAGCTGGCCGCGCTTCAGCCAACCGACACCGTGCTCACCGGAGATCGACCCGCCGAGGCGCGCCGCCAGCTCATGCAGCCCGCGGGCAGCAAGATGCGCCCGCTCGAGCTCGTCCGGCCGCTTGACGTCGATCATGAAGGTGGAATGCAGGTTGCCGTCGCCGGCGTGACCCCAGCTGCACGCCTGCAGACCGTGCTCGCGGCCGATCGCGAGCGTGCCCTCGATCGCCTCGGTGATGCGATCGATCGGGACGACGATGTCCTCGCTGACCTTGCCGCCACGCAGGGCCGAGACCGCAAGCGAGACGCCATCGCGCCATCGCCAAAGCGCTGTGATCTGCTCACGTGAGCTCGGGGCGGCGATCAGCAGCGACGCCGGATCGAGCGCTTCACGCACCTCGCCGGCCACCAGCTCAGCCTCCACAGCGCTGCCGTCGGCTTCGACCAGGAGCATGAATCTCGCCTCCTCCGGGACCGGCACCGGGCAGGCCGCGCGGGAGGCGTCCACCGCGGCACCCTCAAGGAACTCGATCGCGGCCGGCACGACCCCGGAGGCCATGATCGCCTCGATCGCCGCGCAGCCAGCCGCCGCCGTGGCGTAAGACGCGACTATCGGCAGCATCACCTCGGGCGCGGGTGTGAGCCGCAACCAGGCACCGGTGATGATCCCGAGCGTGCCCTCGGATCCGATCAGCAGATGCTTGAGGTCATAACCGGCGACGTCCTTGCGGATCGCCCCGCCGGCCGTCACCAGATCACCGGGCGGCACGATCGCCTCGATGCCGGTCACCCAGGCGCCGGTGACCCCGTATTTGAAGGCATGTGGCCCACCGGCATTGGTGGCGATGTTGCCGCCGATCTGCGACTGCTCATGGGCCCCCGGGTCGGGCGGGAAGTAGAGACCGTTCTCACGCGCGAGCCGCCGCACGGTCGCCGTGCTCACGCCGGCGTCGACGTGCATACGCCAGAGCCCCGGATCGAATTGGCGCACCGACGCCATGCGTGAGAGGTCGACGACGACGCCACCCTCGATCGGCACCGCGCCGCCCGCGAAGCCGGTGCCCCCGCCACGCGGGACCAACGCCACGTCTTCGGCATAAGCCCAGCGCACGAGCGCGGCGACGGCCTCGACGCCGTCAGGCAGCACGACCGCATCGGGTCGGCCCCGCAACCCCTCGTGCTCGGTCGCGTCGGTGGCGTACACGGCCAGCGAGCCGTCGACCACCGACTCTGCTCCGAGCAACTCCGACAAACGTTGATTCAAAGTGTTGGTTCCGGCCACCCGCGTCGCTCCATAATCGTTCTACCCGATCCCGCTGCCGGGCGTCGAGCTTTGCCCAGGCCACCCTCTGGGGCTGGCACACATGACACGCAGCATGCCGGTGCCGGCGCAGCTAGAGCAGCTCCGGTCGGATCTTCGCGTACACGTCAATCGCCTGCGCCCAGCGCGGACCGTTGACGCAATCGACCGCCGCCCGACCCTCCTCAGCCGAGCCCGGCACTCGCGGCTCGCAGCTCGGCCAGCGCCGCCAGCGCGTAGTGCGCGAGGTCGTTCTCCGCGTCACGATCCTCGATCGACCACTGCGTGTAGCCCCGCTTGAACGCGAGCACCCCGAGCTCGGCCGCGAGCTGCGCGGTCGGGTCGGGTACGCCCCGCTGGATCAGGGCCGTCGTCATCGCTTCAGCGAGGCCGACGCTCTTGAGCGCGTCACGTTCGCGCAGCTCCGCGCTGGCCGCGATCGCAGCCTTCATGCGCGGACCGAGGTCGCGGTTCATCTGGCCCATCGCCGCCGACACGCGCTCGAGGCCGGCCGCGACCGCCTGCAACGGGGTTGCCTCGGCGGGCGCCTGGGCGATGCCCTCGCTGAACAGCCGGCTCAGCGTCTCCTGGCCGGCGACGAGGATCTCCCGCTTATCGGGGAAGTAGCGGAACAGCGTGCTCTTCGTCACGCCCGCGCGCTCAGCGATCTGCGTCACGGTGGTGGCGTCGTAGCCCTGTTCGCTGAACAGGTCGACGGCAGCCACGACGAGGCGTTCTCGCGCACCTGGTTCCCACCTGGCCATGCATCGGATTCTAGATGATGGGACCTTTATCTCATCACTCTGTTATGGTGATGCGACAAGAGTCCCATCACCCTTCAGGAGACCTCAATGCACGTCCTCGTCACAGGTGCCACCGGCCTGATCGGCTCAGCCGTCGTCACCGAGCTCCGCAACCACGACCACACCGTCCTCGGCCTCGCCCGCTCCGATGCCTCGGCGCAGGCGCTCGAAGCCGCCGGCGCTCAAGCCCTGCGCGGAGATCTCACCAGCCTCGATGCGTTGCGCGCCGGAGCCGCGGAGGTCGACGGCGTGATTCACCTCGCGTTCGCCAATGACTTCTCGAGCCCCGAAGCGCTCGCCAACGCGATCGCCGAGGAGAGCGCGGCGCTGGCCGCACTCGGCGAGGCGCTCGTCGGCTCCGACCGTCCGCTCGTGGCCTGCTCCGGGACACCGGCGGTGCCAGGGCGCGCCTCCACCGAGTCCGACCCCTTGCCGACCGAGGGACCGGTCGCCGGTCGTGGCCGCACCGTCACAGCGGTCCTCGAGCTGGCCGCGCGAGGCGTCCGCGCAAGCGCGGTACGGCTGCCGCGTACCGTCCACAACAACGGCACCGGCGGCTTCGCCGGGCTGCTGACGAACATCGCGCGCCGGTCCGGCGTCTCCGGCTACCCCGGCGACGGCAACCAGCGCTGGCCGGCGGTGCACGCGCTCGATGCCGCCGTGCTCTTCCGCCTCGCCCTGGAGCAAGCGGAGCCAGGCACTTCCTGGCACGCCGTCGACGACGAGGGCGACGCGGTCCGCGACATCGCCACCGTTATCGGTCGTCGACTGGGCGTGCCGGTGCGGTCGGTGCCGGCCGAGACCTATGGACAACTCGGCCAGATCTTCGCGATCGACCAGCCCGCATCCAGCGCCCGCACCCGCGCGGCGCTCGGCTGGGAGCCGACGCACCCGCGCCTGCTCGCGGACCTGGAGCACGTCGCGCCCTGAGCGGCGACCCTCGGGGGCGCCCTCTGGGATGCTTTGCCGGTGCGAGGGCGCCCATGAGCGACGCGGTGGAGCTGGAGGTAGGCGAGCGCATCGTGCGCATCAGCAACCCCGACCGCGTCTACTTCCCCGACACCGGTCAGACCAAGCTCGACCTGGCGGAGTACTACATCAGCGTCGGCGAGGGGATCGTGCGGGCGCTGCGCGAACGGCCCTGCATGCTGCACCGCTTCCCCACCGGCGTCGGTGGCGAGAAGGTCCACCAGAAGCGACTGCCGAAGGGCGCCCCCGCCTGGGTGCAGACGGTCGAGATCTACTTTCCGCGCTTTGGCCGCACGGCGGACGAGCTGTGCGTGACGGAGCTTGCGAGCGTGATCTGGGCGGTGCAGATGTCGACCGTCGAGTTCCACCCGTGGAACTCCCGGCGGGCCGATGTCGAGCGGCCCGACGAGTGGCGCATCGACATCGACCCGATGCCGAAATGCACGCTCGAGCGCGTCAAGCGCGTCGCCCACACGGTCAGCGAGCTGCTCGATGAGCTCGGCGCCACAGGCTTTCCCAAGACCAGTGGCGGCGAGGGCCTGCACGTCTATGTGCGGATCCCCCCTCGCTGGAGCTTCGGCGAGCTGCGCCGGGCCGCGCTGGCGTTCGCGCGGGAGGTCGAGCGTCGCGCGCCCGAGGACGCGACCACCGTCTGGTGGCGCAAGGACCGTGATCCGGAGAAGGTCTTCGTCGACTTCAACCAGAACGCGCGCGACCACACGATCGCCTCCGCCTACAGCGTCCGCGGCGTCCCCAGCGCTCGTGTCTCGACTCCGTTCACCTGGGACGAGCTCGACGGCATCGACCCTGCCGAGTTCACGATCGCGAGCGTGCCGGAGCGCTTCGCCCAGCTCGGCGACCTGCATGCCAAGATCGACGACTCGAACTTCGACATCTCGCCGCTGCTCGAGTGGGCCGACCGCGACGGCATCGAGGAACCGCCGGAGGCCTGATCAGCATTGTTCCGCCAACCACGTCCTTGATCGAGGAGCCCATGCCGTACGTCGTCGACTTTGAAAACGTCTCCACCACCGGCCTGGAATCGAGTCCGGTCGCCGACGCGCTCGCGGGCCTGCGAGCCAACGAGGCGCGATACTGGAAGAACAAGTACGGCCACGTGTTCACCGTCAGCCCCGTCAGCGAGGCGCCGGCGGCGCTCGAGCGGATGCACCACATCCTGGCCACCGAGCGAGATCTGCAGATCGCCGCCCGGCCGCTGGAGGCCACCGACTTCGAGGCCGGTGGTCTGCACATGACCTACGTGATCTACGAATCCGGACTGGTGATCAACGTCATGTACGCGGTGCAGGACGGCGGCAAGCGCGCGGTCGGCTTCAAGCTCTCGCAGGGTATGGAGGTCCCGGAAGAGCTGGCTGCGGCCGGGTTCAAGTTCGCGCGTCAGCGCTCGAAGCTGGCGGGTGAGATCCGCGGCACGTTCTTCGTGATCAAGGGTCAGTACTGAGCCGGCGCAACGATCGCCGTCGCACCCGCGCAGCCTGCAGAGGAGCTCGTCAGCGGCTGCGTCCGGACGTCACCAATCGTGCATCGTCCCGTCTCGCAACCGATTGACCGGCAGGTAGGCGGCCTTGTAGGCGAAGCTTGCGGCAGCGGTCTGGTCGAGCTCGACACCGAGCCCGGGCGCGTCCCCCGGGTGCAGCTGGCCATCCACGAAGCTCATGCTCTGCAGGAACACGGAGTTGGTCGCGTCGGTGTGCGGCATGTACTCCTGGATCCCGAAGTTGTGGATCGCCAGGCCGACGTGCAGCTGTGCGGCAAGCCCCACCGGGGAGACGTCGGTCGGGCCGTGGAACCCAGAGCGGATCTGGTAGAGCGCGGCCAGGTCCATCACCTTGCGCAGCGGTGTAACGCCGCCGAAGTGGGTGGCGGAGGCGCGCACATAGTCGATCAACTGCTCGGTGATCAGCGTCTGGAAATCGAAGACCGTGTTGAAGACCTCGCCGATCGCCAGCGGCGTGGTCGTGTGCTGGCGCACGATCCGCAGCGCCTGCTGGTTCTCGCCGGGGGTGCAGTCTTCGAGCCAGAAGAGGTCGTAGGGCTCGAGGCTCTTGCCGAGCTTCGCCGCCTCGATCGGGCGCAGGCGGTGGTGAGTGTCGTGCAGCAGCGGCAGCTCCGGCCCGAACTCCTGGCGCACGTGTTCGAGGACCTTGGGCACGTGGCGCAGGTAGGCGCGTGAATCCCAGTCCTCCTCGACCGGTCGCGCACCGCGCCCGGCGGGCTCGTAGTCGTAGCGCTCACCCGAGGGCTGCCGCTGGGCGGCGACCCCGTAGACAGCGTTGATGCCGGGGATCGCCGTCTGCACGCGGATCGCCTTGTAGCCGCGTTCGAGGTGCGCATGGATCGACTCCGACAGCGACTCGAGCGACAGCCCCGACGCGTGCCCGTAGGCCAGGAGCCCGGAGCGCGACGCCCCGCCGAGCAGCTGGTAGAGCGGCAGGCCCGCGAGCTTGCCCTTGATGTCCCAGAGCGCCATGTCGACGGCGCCGATCGCGGCCATCGTCACCGGCCCACGACGCCAGTAGGCACCGCGGTAGAGGTACTGCCAGGTGTCCTCGATCCGGTGCGCGTCGCGATCGATCAGCAGCGGCGCGACGTGCTCGCTGAGATACGAAGCGACTGCCAGCTCGCGTCCGTTCAAGGTTGCGTCGCCGAGCCCGGTGAGCCCCTCGTCGGTGGTTAGCTTGAGTGTGACGAAGTTGCGGCTCGGGCTCGTCACGATGACCTCCGCGGATGCGATCTTCAACTGTCCCCCTCATGGTTCGATGATGGTTGCGAGCCTCGGCGTCAGCAGCTTGAGCAGCCCGCGTGTTCGGTCCTCGCCGCCGTCCGACTGCAGGACGCTTCTCAGCAGCTCACCATTCTGATCGGTCGCGGCCCGCGCCGGGTCCTCGAGCAGCCACCGCGCCCATGCGCGCACCACGCGCAGCGCCGGCTCGGGCGACTCGCCGGCGTCGAGCGCCGCCTCGATCACGGGCACGACCCGCTGGCGCAGCTTGTCGCGCCCGTCGCCCGCGATCTGGATCAGCGGATATCCCATCCGCGCGTTGGCAAAGCGCGCGTACGTCTCGCGGCGGTAGGCGGCCAGCTCGAGCTCGGCAGCGTTCGGCAGGTGGCGCTGAGCCAGATCCCAGAACTCGTCCAGCGCCTGCACGAGCTCGGGGTCGCGGATGGCGTCGGCCACGGTGCGGTGGCCGCGCAGCAATCCAAGGAAGGCCAGCAGCGAGTGCCCGCCGTTGAGGATCCAGAGCTTGCGCAGCTCCCATGGATCGATGTTGTCGACGAAGCGCGCACCCACGCTCTCCCACGCGGGCCGCCCCGCAGGGAACTCGCCACTCAGGATCCAGTCGCTGAAGGGTTCGGTGACGACCGGCGAGGCATCGCTGAGGCCGAGGTCGCGCACGACCAGCTCACGATCCGCAGCGGTGATCCGCGGGGTTATGCGATCGACCGAGGTGCTGACGAAGCTCACCTCGCGCGCGATCCAGGCGGCCGCCCGCGCGTCGAGCGACTCGGCCTCCGCGAGCACACACGCGCGCAGGACGCTGCCGTTGGCGTGCAGGTTGTCGCAGCTGACGATCGCCAGCGGTCCGGCGCTGCGGCGCTGGCGCTCGACCAGCGCCGCAGCGAGCCGCTGCGGGGGTGTGCTGCTCAGCACTGCTCCGGCAGCGGCGCGCTCTGCCGCCGCCGTCGGCCGGTAGCCGGCCTCGGTGATCGTCAGCGTCACGACCGCCGTCTGCGGCGCAGCCACCGCCGCGATGAAGCCGGCGAGGTCGGAGCCAGGCCGCACCTCACTCACGACCTCGATCACGCTCAGAGCGTCGATCGCGGTGCCGCGCTCGATCAGCGTGTACAGCCCCTGCTGCGGGGCGAGTGCCTCGGCCGCGTCGGGCCGCCGCCCGGTGAACGCGCAGATGCCCCACTCGCGGGCGGCGTCGGCGGCCATCGTGTACCAGGCCTGGTGCGCGCGGCTGAAATTGCCGATTCCGATGTGCACGATCCGCACCGGCCGCACGGGCGCAGACCAGCTGGTGCGATCCAGGCGCGGAGTTGTCATAGCGGCTCTAATTCTGGTGCGTTTGGTTAGCCTAGGGCGGTGCGTCCCCATCCTGACCGACTGCTGGGGATCGATGCGTCGGTTCGGGCGCTCGCGCGGGAGCTCTACGAGGGCGTGGCGGGCGCTCCGATCATCTCCCCGCACGGCCACGTCAGCCCCGAGCTGCTGGCCACCAATGCACAGTTTGCGGATCCGGCGGCACTGTTCGTCACCCCTGACCACTACGTCACGCGGCTGCTGCACAGCACCGGCGTCCCGCTCGAAGCGCTCGGCGTGGGCGCGGGCGACCGGTCGCCGCGAGCGATCTGGCGAACGCTCTGCGAGAACTGGCACCTGTTTGCCGGAACACCCGTGCGCTACTGGTTCGAGGACTCGCTGGCTCGCGTCTTCGAACTTGAGCTGACGCCGTCGGCCACGACCGCGGACGAGATCTATGACCACCTGGCGGCGCGCCTTCAACAGCCCGAGTACCGCCCGCGCGAGCTGCTGGCGCGCTTCGGTCTCGAGCTGTTGGCGACCACCGACGACCCGGCCGACTCGCTCGAGCACCACGACGCGTTGGCGGCCATGCCGCACTTCCCCGTGCGCGTGACCCCGACCTTCCGCGCCGACGCCTACATGTCCCCCGTGCTGCCCGGTTGGCGCCAACGCCTCCAGAAGCTTGCCTCGGTTAGCCACATCGACTGCTTCAGCTATCGCGGGCTGCTCGAGGCGCTGCGCAGCCGGCGCGAGTACTTCAAGCAGCACGGGGCGACCGCGACAGACGCCGGCGTCGACGACGCCTGGGCATTGCCGCTGTCCGACGCCACAGCCGAGGCGATCCACCGGCGCGGGCTGGACGGCGAGGTGAGCGTCGAGGAGGCAATCGCCTACCGCCGCAACCTGCTCTTCCAGTTCGGCCTGATGTCGGCCGAGGACGGGCTCGTGATGCAGCTGCACCCGGGTGTGGCGCGCAACCACCACGCCGCCAGCTTCGCGCGCTTCGGCCCCGACACCGGGCACGACATCCCGGCAAGCACCGCCTTCGCCGAGCCGCTGCGCGAGCTGCTGAACGCGGTCGGCACCAGCCCGGGCTTCCGCATGGTGCTGTTCACAGTCGACGAGACTGCCTTCTCACGGGAGATCGCGCCGCTTGCCGGCTTCTACCCGAGCGTCTACATCGGTGCTCCCTGGTGGTTCCTCGACGCGCCCGCCGCCGTGCGCCGCTTCCGCGCGGCCGTGACCGAGACGGCGGGCTTCTACAAGACCTCGGGCTTCGTCGATGACACGCGCGCGCTCTGCTCGATCCCGACTCGCCACGACATGAGCCGTCGGCTCGATGCGAGCTACCTGGCGGAGCTGGTGGTCAACCGGCAGCTCGGCGAGGACGAGGCGCACACGATCGCGCGCGCGCTCGTCGATCAAATCCCGCGCGCCGCGTTCCGGCTGTAACCACCGCCCAAGCGAGCGCCCACACACCAGCTAGCCCCACCCCCAAACGCCCGAGCGCCTCATTGGCGTGGCCGGCGGTCGCGACGACCCTTCCTCCGATGACCACAAGTTCAAGAGAGGAAGGCACCATGAACATCGCTTACCGAGCCGGACGGTGGAGCGCGGCGCACTGGAAGACGGCAACGCTGCTGTGGCTGCTGGTCGTGATCGCCGCCGCCGTCGGCGGACAGCTCGCGGGGACGGTGAACCTCACCGACTCCGAGCAGGGCAACGGACAATCCGCGCTCGCGCAGCGGCTGCTGAACGACCACGGATTCCCCAACCACGCCGGTGAGACGGTGCTTGTGCAGAACGACGGACTGAAGGCTTCCGCAGCGCGCTTCCGCAATGAGATCGCACACGTGGTCGCGCGACTGCAGACACTGCCCGAAGTGACGGCGCTGCGCTCGCCCCTGGCCCGCGGCAACACCGGCCAGATCTCCAAGAACGGACATTCGGCGCTCGTGACCTTCGACATGACCGGCGATCCCGACACGGCCCAGAATCGCGTGCCGCCAGTGCTGAGGACGGTATCCTCGCTGCAGCGCTCGAGCGGCGGCTTCACGGTGGTCGAATTCGGCGACGCCAGCGGCGCCCTGGCATCACAGAACTCAGTGAACGGCGGGCTCGCCAAGGCCGAGGAGCTGTCGGTGCCGATCACCTTCCTGATCCTGCTGGTCGGCTTCGGCGCCGTGGTCGCGGCCGGGATCCCGGTGCTGCTCGGCTTCTCGGCCGTGGTCGGCGCCGGCGGGCTCGCCGCGGTCGCCAGTCACGTCGTGCACGCCTCCAGCGCCACCAGCTCCGTGATGCTGCTGATGGGCATGGCGGTCGGCGTCGACTACTCGCTCTTCTATCTCAAGCGCGAGCGCGAGGAGCGCCGTGCCGGCTACGGGCATCGTGAGGCGCTCGCGCGGGCCGCCGGGACCTCCGGACAGGCGGTGCTGACCTCCGGCATCACCGTGCTGATCGCCATGGCAGGCATGCTGCTGACCGGCAGCAGGATCTTCGACTCGATCGGGGTCGGCGCGATGCTCGTCGTGTTCACCGCGATGGTCGGCTCGCTGACCGTCTTGCCAGCACTGCTCGGCCGACTCGGTGACAACGTCGACAAGGGCCGCCTGCGGCGGCCGCGGTCGCAGTCGCGCGCGTGGAACGTCGTCCT
The DNA here is from genome assembly GCA_963706725.1 of uncultured Actinomycetota bacterium. Classification (GTDB taxonomy): domain Bacteria; phylum Actinomycetota; class Thermoleophilia; order Solirubrobacterales; family Solirubrobacteraceae; genus Palsa-465. The sequence goes on from OY970167.1 coordinate 262,351, forward strand.
GCGGCCGGTGCTGCGCTTCCCCGTACCCGCGGCCCTCGCGGCCACCGCGGCGCTGGTGCTCCTGGCCCTGCCGACACTGGGCCTGCACACGACCCTGCTGGGCCCCGGCGACCTGCCCCGCGGCGTGGCGCTGGCGAGCAACTACGACGAGATTCAGAGGGCATTCCCGGGCACCGAGGTCCCTGCCGTGATTGCCGTGCGCGGCACCGAGCTGGGCTCGGCGAGCGCACATGCCGCCTTTGTCCAATTCGAGCGCGACGCGCTCGCGAGCGGTGAGGTCAAGCGGCCGATCGAGCTCAGCTTCAACCACACCCATACGACCGCACAGATCACGGCGCCGCTGGTCGGCAACGGCAGCAATGCAAGATCCATGAACGCGCTGGAGGCATTGCGCAACCGGCTCCTGCCGGAGAGCATCGGCAGGCTTCCGGGCAGCAGCTTCGCGGTGACCGGCCAGACGGCGGGCACCTACGACTTCAACGCGCTGCTCAAGGGCCGCTTCCCACTGGTCTTCGGGTTCGTGCTCGGGCTCGCATTCCTGTTGCTGCTGGTGACGTTCCGTTCACTGGTGATTCCGCTGACCTCGATCGTCCTGAACCTGCTCTCGGTCGGCGCCGCCTACGGCGTGCTCGTCTGGATCTTCCAGCAGGGGCACCTGCAGAGCCTGCTCGGCTTCCATTCCAACGGAGCCGTGGTCACGTGGCTGCCGCTGTTCCTGTTCGCGGTCCTGTTCGGGCTCTCGATGGACTATCACGTGTTCATCGTCAGCCGCATCAGGGAGCTGCACGACCAGGGGCTGCGCACCTCCGAGGCCGTCTCCATGGGCATCAGCTCGACTGCCGGCACGGTCACCGCGGCAGCGGCGGTGATGGTGGCGGTGTTCGCGATCTTCGCCTCGCTGCCGACGCTCGACATCAAACAGATGGGGGTCGGCCTGTCGGTCGCCGTTTTGCTCGATGCCACGGTCATTCGTGGGATCCTGCTCCCGGCGACGATGAAGATCCTCGGTGACTGGAACTGGTACTTGCCCCGCGGCCTCTCGTGGTTGCCGCGGACGCACGCGGGGGGCCGCGCGACCGCGCGCGACGCGGCGCTGATCGGGCACACGGAAACGATCTGATGAGCACCTTGGTTCGCACGCTCAACGACCGCGTCACGTACCGCCGCCTGGCCTATCTGTTGCTCGGGCTGCCGTTCGCCACGGCCTGGTTCGCGGCGCTGATGGCGCTCTGGAACATCACGCTTGGCGTGTTGGTGACACCGCTGGTGATCCCGGCCGCGATCGCGCTCGCCTACGGGACCCGTTGGATGGCCTCGGTCGAGGCCGGGGTCACGCACGCGCTGCTCGGCATCGACGCACGCGTCCCGGCGATTTCGATCGCCGGGAGCAGCTGGCGGGTGCGGGCGCGGAACCTGTTCGGACCCGGATTCTGGCGGGCACAGGGCTACCTCTGGACGAGGGTGCTGCTGGGTTTTCCCGCCGCGCTGCTGATGCTCGTCCTGATCGGCGTGCCGATCAGCATGATCATCCAGCCGCTGTGGGTGCCATTCGTGCCCAGCGGCGCAGATCTGTACGGCCTGCACATCCACACGTTCCTGCAGGCGCTTGCATTTGTGCCGCTCGGGCTCGTGCTGTTGCCGCTGAGCGTGGCGCTCGCACACCCCCTCGGCGGGGCGTTCATCCCGCTGTCGAGCAGGTTGCTGCGCGCGCAGGACGGACGCTGGGCCGTCAGCGATGAGCGATTCGGTGCAGCCGGTTCCGCTCGGGCCGGCCTTGCTTTGGCCGGCCCCACGCGCCGCGGGCTGCGGATCCACACCGGCGCCGATGCCGTCCTCATCACGATCCTGGTCGTGATCTGGGCGGCGACCTCAGGCAGCTACTTCTGGCCGATCTGGGTCGTGCTGCCGTTCGCCACCGCGCTCGCCAAGCACGCTTGGCTGTATGAGGTCGGCAGCCGCCCCGGACTCGTGCGCCGCTTCCGCGGCAGCGCGTCGCTGGCGGGCACCGTCGGCCTGGCGACGATCCTGTGGCTGTTCACCGTCTCGATCTGGGCGGTCACAGGCCAGGGCTACTTCTGGCCGATCTGGCCGCTGCTGGGCCTCGGGATCGTGGTCGCGGCGCATGCGGCGACGGTGCTGCTGGCGACGCCGCAGCAGCTGGTTCAGCGGATCGAGTCGCTGACCGCAAGCCGTGCCGGCGCGGTGAACGTGCAGGAGAGCGAGCTGCGGCGGATCGAACGTGACCTGCACGACGGCGCCCAGGCGCGCCTGGTCGCGCTCGGCATGAGCCTTGGTATGGCCGAGCAGAAGCTGACCGACGACCCCGAGCGCGCGAGTCAGCTGCTCGCCGAGGCGCGGGCCGGGGCCGAGGCGGCGCTGCGCGAGCTGCGCGACCTGGCGCGCGGGATCCACCCACCGGTGCTGACCGACCGTGGCCTCGAGGCGGCGATCAGCGCGCTGGCCAACTCGACGCACATGCACGTCGCGCTCTCCGTCGATGTCCCGCAGCGTCCCTCCTCGACGGTCGAGAGTGCCGCCTACTTCGTCGTCGCCGAGTCGCTCGCCAACGCCGCAAAGCACTCCGGGTCGGATTGGCTTGACATCCGCATCGCAACCATCGGCCGTCACCTCGAGCTCGAGATCAAGGACGATGGCGTCGGCGGCGCCGATGAGAGAGGCAGCGGCCTGGTCGGGCTGCGGCATCGGGTCGAGGCACTCGACGGCACTCTGGAGATCGCGAGCCCTCCCGGTGGGCCGACGACGATCTACGCTGAGCTGCCGTGCGTGTAGTCATTGCCGAGGACCTGGCGCTGCTGCGTGACGGCCTGACACGGCTATTGCGCGACAACGGGATCGAGGTGGTGGCGGCGGTCGCCGACGCCGAGTCACTGGTGCGCGAGGTCCTGGCGCGGCGGCCGGACCTCGCCGTCGTCGACGTGCGCCTGCCCCCGGGTTACCGCGACGAGGGCCTGCGGGCGGCGCTCGAGCTGCGCCGGCAGCTGCCGGGCACAGCCGTGCTGGTGATCTCCCAATACGTCGAGCCGACCTACGCCGAGGAGCTGCTCGCCGACCGCGCCGGTGGCGTCGGCTATCTGCTCAAGGATCGCGTGATGCACGTCACCGACTTCCTCGAGGGGGTCAGGCGTGTGGCCGACGGCGGCACCGCGCTCGATCCCGAGGTGGTCGCGCAGCTGTTCTCACGCCGGCGTCATGACGAGCCACTCGAGCGGCTCAGCCCGCGTGAGCGCGAGGTCCTGGCGTTGATGGCCGAGGGCCGCTCCAACGCCGGGATCGCCGAGTCGCTGGTGCTGAGCATCGGTGCCGTCGAGAAGCACGTGCAGAGCATCCTTGCGAAGCTCGAGCTGCCGCAGAGCTCAAGTGACCATCGGCGTGTGCTGGCCGTGCTGGCGTATCTCCAGTCCGGGGAGTGAGTCGACCGTGGGCACGGCACAGGTGTCGAGCACCGTGCGGTCGCGTCCGCACGACTTGGCCGCGTACAGCGCCGTGTCGGCGCGACGCAGCAGCTCTTCGAGATTCCGTGGCGCGACACTGGCGCTTGCGCCGGCGCTGACGGTCACGACCGGCAGGCTCGTTCCCGCGGTGGGCTGCCCCAGCACGTGCCGTACGCGCTCGGTGTAGACCCGGGTCTGCTCGAGGTCGGAGCCCGGCAGCAGCGCCACGAACTCCTCACCGCCCAGGCGCGCCGCCAGGTCGGTGTCACGCAGGTTGGCACGCAGGCACTCGGCGAAGTGCAGCAGCACGCGGTCACCGGCCTGGTGGCCAAACTCGTCGTTGACGCGCTTGAAGAAGTCGAGGTCGAACAGCGCAACGCCGATCGAGCTCTGGTCGCGGGCGGCATGGGCGAGCTCGCGCGCGGCGCCCTCGTCAAAGCCGCGACGGTTGAGTAGCTGAGTCAGCTCGTCAACGCGCGCCTCGGCCAGGATCCGCTCGAGTAACTTGCGGTTGCGGTCGGAGAGCAGCTGAACGACGGCGGCGACGACGGTCACGGCGCTCATCACGTCGATCCAGCGATCGAGGTCGCCGTTCCGCATCACCGTCAGCGCGGCCGCGTGTGAGACCGCGACGCTGGCGATGATCAGCAGCGCGCCGCGTCGGCCGAAGAAATATGACTGCCAGAGCACCGGCCACATGTAGAGCACGGCACCGTCGCCCGGGGTGGTGGTGGTCGCCAGTGCCACCGCGATCAGCACCACGCCGACAGGCCCGAGCGCGCCGATCAGCCGGCGCGGCATACGCGCGCCGAACGCGAGCAGCAGCGTCACGAAGATCAACGAGCCGATGCCCGGCACCAGCGAAAAGGCCTGCCCTCCGGGAACGAGGCTTTCAATCAGATCGATGAAGGTGCCCGTGGCGAACAGCATCGCGCCGCTCACCACCATCGTGCGGTGCTCACTCATGCGGTCATCCGTGCCCGCGTGCATGCATCCCAATCGGCACCAGAACGCAGCAGCTCCAGCCCTGGTCAACCACAATGAGCCCCAGCCGGAAACGGGAGCGCCCAGTTTCAGCTGTCAAGCGGCAGCAGCCGAGCCGCCGCGACAGCTCGTCGGCACGATCGCACAGACGGCCGCGGCACGCCTGGTCGCTCAGGCCAGCTGAGCCGGCGTGTGATCGCTCGTTGAGCGCCTCGCCCGGCGGTCCTGAGCCGCCGGGCGAGGCTCACATCTACAGAGCAGCGGGCTGTTCGATCCGGATCAGGTTGCCCGAGGGATCGCGCACGGCACCGTCGCGCACCCCCCAGGGCTGCTCGGCGGGCTCCTGTACGATCTCGGCGCCGCCGCTGCGCAGCTGCTCGAAGGTTCCGTCGAGGTCATCAGCCTGCAGATGCACGCCGTACAGCGCTCCCTTGGCGATCATCGCCGCCACCGCGTCGTTGTCCTCAGGGCTGCCGTTGACGTAGTTGGTGAGCACGATCGAGACGTTCGGCTGCGATGCCGACCCGACGGTGATCCAGCGGAACGCGTCGCGGGCGACGTCGTTGCGCACCTCCATCCCGAGCGTGTCGCGATAGAAGGCGAGGGCCTCGTCGGGATCGTTGACGAGGACGAAGCAGGTGGAGAGGGTGAGGTTCATGGCCGCAAGGCTATGCAGCCACCGCCGCGCCGGCTTCTCGAATCCTGCTCCGCTTCTTACTGGGCCGCGTGAGGTCGCGCGCGATGCAGCCGGGCACTCCCCGGAGCGCGCGGTGATCCTGCCCGCGGTAGGCCGTCGGAGTCTCACCCGTGATCTGCGTGAAGCTCGCGCTGAACGAGCCAAGCGACGAGCAGCCGACCTCCAGGCACACCTCCGTCACCGTCAGCTCGCCGGCGCGCAGCAGGGCCTTGGCGCGCTCGATCCGGCGAGTCATCAGATACGAGTACGGCGTCTCGCCGTAGGCCGCGCGGAACTGCCGCGAGAAGTGCGCCGTCGACATCAGCGCCGCGCGTGCCAGCTGCGCGACCTCCAGCGGGCGCGAGTACTCGCGGTCGATCAGGTCGCGGGCGCGACGCAGATGCGCGAGGTTCTGAAGCTCCTCCGATGCCACACGGTCAGCTTACGCCGCGGGCGCATCAGTCGCGCGCGTTTTGGCGCCACGAACAGGGGGATTCTCCAATAGTGTCCTCCGTTGTGACCAGTCCCAGAGACTTGCGCGACCGCCTCGCACGGGTGCGGATCCTCGAGCGGGACCCGGACCTCGGCGCGGGTTTGTCCGAGCAGGATCTGGTGGCGGCGACCAGGGCGCTCGTCGCACCCGTGATCGAGATCAGCGGCCCTCGCTGGGAGCCGCCGGCGTATGACCCGCAGACCAGTTATGGGCTGCTGATCCTCGACGGGCTGCTGGGGCGGCGGCTGCGTGTCGGTCGCGCAGTCGCGACCGAGCTGCTCGGCGGCGGCGACATTCTGCGACCGTGGGAGGAGCAGCCGCTCTGGGGGTTGAGCAAGCCGACGCTCGAGTGGCGCGTGTTTCAGCCCTCGCAACTGGCCGTGCTCGGCCGTGATCTGACCACACTGGTCGGCCGCCGGCCCCAGCTGGTCGTCAACTTCTCATCGCGCCTGCTGCGCCGCGTGCGCTCGGCCACCTACCTGATGGCGGTCAGCCACCAGACGCGCGTCGAGGACCGCCTGATGGAGACGCTCTGGTATCTCGCCAGCTGCTGGGGGCGGGTCACCCCACGCGGCACCCGCATCCCCTTCCGGATCACACACGAGGTGCTGAGCGAAATCCTCGGGGCGCAGCGTCCTTCGGTGACGACCGCCTTCCGTAGCCTGATCGAGCAGGGTCTGGTCACGCGCGACCCGGACGGCACGCTCGTGCTGCGCGGCACCTGAGGCCGCCGCCGATCGGGTCAGCCGATCGGGGCGACCGGGTTGCCGGACGGGATCAGAGCACAGTCCTGTGGCGCCGGCAGCCCTGCGAAGCGTGCCGCCAGCCACGGAACCGTGGTCGCCATCCACGGGCCCGCGGTGCCAATGTGATCGGTGGCGTCGTACTCGTCGTACTGCACCGTGACCCCTCGTGAGCAGTACTCGCGCGCGAGCGTGCGCACGTCGCCGGCGATCATCACGCCGTCGCCCGGACCGATGCCCGGCTGGAAGTTGTCGGTTCCCTCGATCGTGCCGTCGGCGCCCTGCGCGATCAACAGTGGCTCGGTCGGGGTGCCGTGCTCGCCCATGATCAGCTGGTTGGCGACCTTCACGTAGATCGGGATCTGCTCGGGCTCCTGGTACTGCGGCTTGGCGATCTGCGACCAGCTGAGGCCCGGGTAATAGCCCAGGACGTCATCGATCGAGTCGTTCTGCATCTGGCTGAAGACCTGCTGGCCGTACGCGCTCAGATACGGGCTCAGATCGATTTTGAAGGCACGCGAGATCCCGATCAGGGCCATCGGCATCACACCCGCCCACAGCGTGCTGCCGTTGATGTAGTGCAGGTTGTGCGCGGGATCGACCAGCACGCCGCCGAACGACGCGCCGACCAGCAGCTTGTTCAGCTGCGGCGCGTACGTGGGCGCCAGCTCGGCCGCCCACTCGGTGGCGATCGCGCCGCCCGAGTAGCCAATCAGCGCAACCTTGCCGGCCCCCTCAAGCCCGGTTGCGGGTGTGGACAGAGCCGCGCGCAATGAGTCGAGCGTCAGCATCCCGTACTCCGGCCCGGCGGCGAAGTCCGCCTGCTCGCCCTCGGTGTCGGCGACCACGACCGCATCGCCGGACAGCAGCAGCGGTGTTATCAGCGCCGGCTCGGCGTCACTGATGCCGACGCCGAGACTGCCACCGCCGGAGATCGCGTACGAGGGATCGTCGTTGGTGCTGAGCGAATCGTAGAAGGACTGGTAGGCGACCACGTCGGGAGGCTTCCCGGTGCTGACCGGTGACTCGAGCACCGAGGTGACGTTCACGGTCGGCTGACCGAGCTCGGTCGTGCTGCGGTAGAGCAGCTGCACGACCTTGACCGGCAGCGACATGCCGGCCACGTGGTAGCTCTCCACGCGCGTCTTGAGCACGGTGCCGGGCGGAATCGAGCTGAGCGGTGTCGCGCCCCTGTAGCTGTAGAAGGGGTCCTGGCTTGGGGGCAGGGGCTGCGCCTGCGCCGCCGGTGCCAGGACTGCGCCGAGCGGCACGCAGGCCGCCGCGGTCGCGAGTGCGCATGTGAGTCTGCGGGTGAACATCGGTCGTCTGCCCTCTCCTTCGGTGACCGTCGTCGTTGTGATCCCTCCGGCGTTGTGCTCGCCCTGCTACCCGCGGCCGCCACGAGACACGCGGCCTGTGCGCTTTGTCACATAGTGCCGGTGGCAGCGGCCAACCCGCACCGCCCCGCGGCGTGCCCCGCCGTCGGCCCGACAGATGTGCGCCACGTCGCTATAATATTTGACAGATAGCGACTTAGATTTTATTCTGCATCACACATCATCTACCCCTCTCCAGGAGGTTCACAATGGCACTTATCCGCTGGGAGCCGGCTGCTGAGCTGAACTCGATTCAGTCCGAGATGAACCGGCTCTTCACTTCACTCTTCGACAGCCCCACGCGCCCGTCTTCGGGCGAGACCACCCGCCGCTTCATCCCGGCGATGGACCTCGTCGAGAGCAGCGACCACTACGTCCTTCGCGCCGACCTGCCGGGCGTGTCCGAACAGGACATCAACATCGAGCTCGACGCCGGCGTGCTCAAGATCTCGGGCGAGCGCAGGGCGCGCCACTCCGAGCAGCAGCACGGCTACCGGCGCATCGAGCGCTCCTACGGCAGCTTCGCGCGCTCGCTGACGCTGCCCGACGGCACTGACGCCGATGCGGTGCAGGCGAGCTTCGACAACGGCGTGCTCGAGGTCAGGATCGCCAAGCCCGAGCAGACCAAGCCCCAAAGGGTGACGATCTCCGTCGGCGCCGGCAACGCCGAGCAGCCCGCCGAAGACGCCGCTTAGGCGGGACGACTTCCTCGTACAGAGGAACTCTCCCGCAACAGCCCGAGGGGCCGCGGTCGGCGGCAGACCGCGGCCCCTCGCGGGTTGAGTGGCCGCGTCAGGCGGCGGCGTGCGCCAGCGCCTCGAAGTCCTCGTCGCTCAGCTCGATCGCGGCCGCGGCCGTGTTCTCCTCAAGGTGCGCGACCGACGAGGTGCCGGGGATCGGCAGCATCACATCTGAGCGCTGCAGCAGCCAGGCGAGCGCCAGCTGCGAGGGCGAGTGGCCGCTGCGCTGCGACATCTCCGTCAGCGGCCCGCCCGGCTCGGCGAGCCTGCCGGTCGCCAGCGGGAACCAGGGGATGAAGCCGATGTGGTGCTGGTCGCAGTGGTCAAGCAGCGCCTCCGCCTTGCGGTGGGAGAGGTTGTACAGGTTCTGCACGGTGGCGATCGGCGCCACCTCCTGGGCTTCCAGCAGCTCCTCGATGCTGACCTCGGAGAGTCCGATATGGGCGATCTTGCCCTCGTCCTGGAGCGCCTTGAGCTCGCCGACCTGTTCCTCGAGCGGAACCTCGGGATCGATGCGGTGCAGCTGGAACAGGCCGATCTGCTCGAGCCCGAGGTTGCGCAGGCTGAGCTCGCACTGCTGGCGCAGGTAGGCCGGTCGGCCCACCGGCGTCCATACCCCGGGGCCCTGCCGTGTGAGCCCGGCCTTGGTGGCGATCACGACCCCGTCGCCGTAAGGATGCAGCGCCCTACGGATCAGCTGCTCCGCCACAACGGGTCCATACGCGTCGGCGGTGTCGATCAGGTTCACGCCGAGCTCGACCGCCCGACGCAGGACACGCACCGCCTCGTCGGGATCCTTGGGATCCCCCCAGACGCCCGGCCCGGTCAGCTGCATGGAGCCGAAACCGAGGCGGTTGACGGTCAGATTGCCGCCGATATCGAATGTGCCGCTGGCAGCGGCAACGGCTTGAGTCATTTCGATCTCCTTCCGAGGGATAAAGTCCACGTAAGCTCTTGCCCAAATACGTTGCGCTCATACCACAAGCGGGCGCTATGTTTGTCAGCTGGTTTTGTGGCTGGAGCTAGGGCCAACACCGCGCGGCTGGGCCGCTATCGGTTGTCTGGCCGTATCGAAGACGGTACCGGCCCGTTTTTGACGACTCAAAAGGAGTTTCCTTGCGCATCTTGATTCTGGGTGGAGACGGCTTCTGTGGTTGGCCGACAGCCCTTCATCTCTCGGCCCAGGGCCATGAGGTCGCGATCGTCGACAACCTCGCGCGTCGCGAGATGGACATCGAGCTCGAAGCCGAGTCGCTGACCCCGATCTCACCGCTGGGCACGCGCTTGGCCGCGTGGCAGGAGGTCACGGGCACTGAGATCCCGTTCCATCGCCTGGACGTCTCCAAGAACTACGCGCGACTGCTGCAGCTCTACCGCGACTTCCGCCCCGACGCGGTCGTGCACTTCGCAGAGCAGCGCGCGGCGCCGTACTCGATGAAGGATGCCGACCACAAGCGCTACACGGTCGACAACAACGTCAACGCGACCCACAACGTGCTGGCCGCGGCTGTCGAGGCCGACCTCGACATCCACGTCGTCCACCTAGGCACGATGGGCGTCTACGGCTACGGCACCGCCGGCATGCAGATCCCCGAGGGTTACCTCGCGATCAAGGTCGAGACCGACGACGGCACCCAGATCGAGCAGGAGATCTTGTACCCGGCCAACCCGGGCAGCATCTACCACATGACCAAGACCCTGGACCAGCTGATGTTCGCGTATTACGCGAAGAACGATCAGGTGCGAATCACCGATCTGCACCAGGGCATCGTCTGGGGCACCCAGACCAAGGAGACGCGGCTCGACTCGCGCCTGATCAACCGCTTCGACTACGACGGTGATTTCGGCACGGTGCTCAACCGCTTCCTGATGCAGGCCGCCGTCAACTATCCACTGACCGTGCACGGCACCGGCGGCCAGACGCGCGCCTTCATCCACATCCAGGACACCGTCCGTTGCATCCAGCTGGCGATCGAGAACCCGCCCGCCCGCGGCGAGCGCGTCCAGGTCTTCAACCAGATGACCGAGACCCACCGTGTACGCGACCTGGCCAAGCTCGTGGCCGAGCTGACCGGGGCGGAGATCGACTACGTCGACAACCCCCGCAAGGAGGACGCCGAGAACGAGCTGTTCGTCGCCAACGACAACTTCCTCGAGCTCGGTCTCAAGCCGACCACGCTGCGCGACGACCTGCTGGCCGAGGTAACGGAGATCGCCAAGGCCTACGCGAGCCGCTGCGACCTGGCCAAGATCCCCTGCACCTCGAAGTGGATCCAGCGCCAGGCGGTCGCCTCCGGCGATTAGCCGGTTGTGCTCTCAGGGCCCGTCGCCCCGCTGGGCGCGCTGCCTGAAACGCATCGGTACGAGGGCGGTCCAGCGGGACCGCCCTCGCCTGCCTAACGGCCGACGCTGACCGAGAACACCGGCGGCAGGCGGGTGGCGACGGTGCCCCAGGTGGCGCCCGCGTCGCCCGAGCCGAAGACATCGCCCGAGGTCGCGCCGAAGTAGAGCTGCAGCGCCTCGCCCTGACCGGTACTGGTGAACGCCTGCCGCAGCACTGTCAGATAGGCGTGCTCGGCGGGCAGGCCGTCACCGCGCGGCGACCAGCTCGAGCCGCCGTCGCGCGTCTCATATACGCGCACGCGACCCTCGGGCACAACCCGGTCCATGTCGGCGACAAGCGGGATCACGAAGGCGCTGTCGGGGTCGAGCGGATCGACCTTCAGCGGGAAGCCGAAGTCCGAGGGCAGCCCGGTGCCGATCTCGCCCCAGCTCGCACCGGCATCGTCGGAGCGGTACACGCCGCCGTGGAACTGCATGAACATGCGCTCGGGGCGGCTGTATGAACGCTCGACGTGGTGCACGCACAGCGCGGTCGTCTCGGGGTCGATGTCGGCCTCCGGCAGGTAGCGCGGGGTGAGGCCACGGTTGCCGCGGCGCCAGCTGACACCGCCGTCCTCGGTCAGCCAGATGCCGGCGGCCGAGATCGCAACCGCCAGCCGATCGGGGTCACCCGGCCAGGTGCTGATCGAGTGCAGGCAGAGCCCGCCCCCGCCGGGCTGCCACTCTGACCTTGAGGGCTGATTCCAGAGGCCGGCGTTGATCTCCCAGCTGGCGCCACCGTCATGGCTCTCAAACAGCACGCCCGGGTCGGCGCCCATGTAGAGCGAGTCGGGTGCCTCGCCCGCGGCGATCACCCAGACGCGTTCGAGCGCCTGGTCGCCGCCCTCCGGCAGCTCCACCCCCTGGGCCTGTTCCCAATCCGACTCGGAGGCGGGATCGCCGTCGGTGAAGAACAGCTTCGGACCGTAGAAGGGCGACGTGACAGCCGCGAACAGCCGTCCGTTGCGGGCATCGCGCAGCGCGTAGTCGACCGGCTGCCCGGCGAACGCCCGCGTCGTGATCTCAAAGCGCGCGGCCGCGCCACCCTGTGCCTCGCCCTCGAGCAGGAACAGGCCCTTCTTGGTTCCCACCACCAGCTCCGTCACATCAGCCTCCCGTGATTGCAGGTATCACATCGATCCGGTCGCCGACGCTCACCGCCGTCCGCTCGGCGCCGCGCTCACCGTTGACGAACACGTTGATGTGGCGGCGGATCAGCCCACGTTCGTCAAGGATCCAGCCTGCCGCATCGGGGTTGGCGGACTCAAAGCCGCGCAGCAGCTCGACCACCGTCGCTCCCTCAAGCTCATGCTCGCCGCGCCCGCCCGCGAGTGCGCGCAGCGGGGCCCGAACGCAGACCACAGCCATGGCGCGATCCTACCCATCCGGCAGCGGCTCGTGTGGCGTTCGCGGCAGCCTCACGGTTTTGCGCAGACCGCCCGGGGAAGACATCCACCTGATGCGCTCCAGAGGGATCCAACCTTGAGCACGGTGGAGCTGGAGGCGGCAAAGCAACTCGCGGAGCGCCGCTTCGAGCATCCGCTGATCAGCGCGTTTCTGAATCTCGACCCGACCCACTTTGCCGTCGGGGCCGCGCGTGCCACCGAGATCAACTCACTGCTCGACCAGGCCCAGCAGCAGTTGCACGCGCACCCGCTCGAGCATCGCGACCGGGTCGCGCTGGAGCAGGACATCAAGCAGGTCGGCAAATACCTGAGCGCCGAGCTCGACCCCTCAGGCGCGCACGGTGTCGCGATCTACTGCTCGAGCCGGGAGTGTCTGTTCGAGGCGATCAGGCTGCCGCACGCGGTGGCCAGCGACATCGTGATCCAGATCATCCCGAAGCTCGAGCCGCTGCTTCCGGCGCAGGAGCCGGCGTGCGTGTGCGTGACGCTCGTCAACCGCCGTGACGCGCGCTTCTTCATCCCGCGCGCAGCTGCGAGACCGGGCGAGCAGCACCTCGAGGCGCAGCTCCATGACCAGGTGCACGGCCAGCACCGTCAGGGCGGTTGGTCGGAGGCCAACTACGAGCGCAGCATCGAGGCCGACGTCGACGCGCACCTGCGGCAGCTCCGAGCACCTGTACAAGCTCTGGCGGAGCGAGCAGTTTGACCGGCTGGTGCTCGGCGGACCGCACGAGCTGGTCACCCGCTTCGCGGCGGAGCTGCATGCCGACCTACGCGGCGTGCTCGACGAGGCCGAGCTGGCGATGGACGTCAACACGACCACGGCGGCGGAGCTTGACGACGCGTTGGCTCCGCTGCGCCAGCGTTGGCGTGAACTCTCCAAGTGGGAGTCGCTGCAGCGCCTGGTCTCGACGGTGCACGCGCGCCGCGGCGCCTCGATCGGGATGCCGGACACGCTCGCCGCGCTCGGCGGGCGGCAGGTCAGCTCGCTGGTGCTCGGCCCCCGCGCCGATGCGGAGGGCCATGAATGCCCCCGCTGCGGGCAGCTGTTCGTCGGGGGCAACGACAGCCGCTGCACCGCCGACGGCACCGAGCTGCGCCCGCTGCACAGCCTGCGTGCGGCGATGATCCGCAGCGCGCTGCTGCAGGACGCCGCGGTGGTCGTACTCGACGACTACGACGATCGGCCGGAGATCGCCGCCTTCAGCGGCGTCGGCGCGATCCTGCGCTACTGAGCCGATTTGGACCTGCCGACCCGTGTTCGACGGGTCGGGTCTAGGAGGGCGTTGATACCCGGATTCGGCGGTTCGAACCGCCTCATCGCGCCGTTCATTTGCAGAAAACTGGTCGCTAACAGTGGCGCAACAGATAAGGCGCAACTCCACTCCAGATGAGCTGTTTCTAAAGCAGCCGTCAAGTAAGACGGATGTCAACTTTCACTTCTTGTTGGGAGGGAGTTGCAGCATGCATACGCACAGACGGTCCGTGGTCGGGGTGGGTATTTCGATCCTTCTCGGTCTGATGACGATGGCCGCAGCGATGCTGATGGTGATGCCGGCGACGGCCAGCGCCGCGCCGCATCACAACCACGGCCTGACGATCGCGGCTACCCCGGACCCGATCACCGCCGGAGAGGGCGTGCTCATCTATGGGCAGCTCACCGGTCCGAACAACGCCGACGAGCGCGTCTGGCTGTTTCACCGGATCAACCCGGCCCAGCGTTTCACCCCGGTCAGCGTGACCCGCACCAACTCGTCCGGCTTCTATGAGTTCATCCGCGCCGACGGGGTTGTCAACAGCAACCGCAACTGGTTCGTGCTCGGACCGGGCAACACGCACAGCCGCACGGTCCACGAGTGGGTCTCGGCGATCGTGACGCTCGCGGCCAACGCCACCTCGGCCACGACCGCCGACACGGTCGACTTCAGTGGCACGGTTTCACCTGCGCACAGCAACCAGCGCGTGCTGCTGCAGGAGCAGAACGCCACCAACGGCAACGGCTGGAAGACGATCGACGTCGGCTACACCAACAGCAGCTCCGGCTATTCGATCGCACATCGGTTCCGCACGCCCGGCAGCTACACGCTGCGCGCCTTCTTCCCGAACGACCCGCGCAACATCGCCGGCCAGTCGCCCAGCATCGCCCTGACGGTTCAACAGCAGCAGAACCCGTCATTCACCATCAACGCCTCGGCGCAGCCGATCACCAACGGTCAGTCCGAGACGATCACCGGCACGCTGTACGCGGACGGCTCCACCACCACGGTGCAGCCCAACGTATCGGTGACGCTCTACGGCCGCACCGGCACCGGTTCCTTCCGCGCACTGCAGAGCGCGAGCACGAACAGCTCCGGTGATTACACATTCACCACGATGCCGTCCTACAACACGGTCTACCAGGTAACAGCCGCGCACGGCGAGAAGACGGCAAACCTGTACGTCGGCGTCCAGGACGTGGTCAGCGCCTCGCTGAGCGCCTCGACAATCGCCGTCGGTGATGCCGTCAAGGTCACGGGCACGGTCACCCCCGACCATAGCGGTCACGTGCTGTATCTCCAGGAGCAGAACGCCGCCGGCCAGTGGGTCGACGTGCAGACCGGCTACCTGAACAGCGGTTCGAAGTTCTCGTTCAGCTACACCCCCGGCATGGCCGGCACGCTGAACCTGCGCGTGCAGATCACCGGTGGTCCCTGGAGCATCGGCGGGATCTCCTCGACGATGCCGCTGACGATCAGCGGCGCCGCGCCCGTCAGCTCGCTGCCACCCGCCCCATAGGGCCTGCGGGCGAGCGGTGACACAACGGATCCCGTCGGGTCGAGGCCCGCCGGGATCCGTTCGCATTTAACGGGCCTCAGGCCGCGTAAGGCCGCGTAAGGCCGCGTAAGGCCGATCTCGCACCGAAGTGCCGATGTGGCCGTGCGTGTCTTAGTCGATTCTCGTCGCTACGCCATGCAAGAGATCGACGAGAGGACAGAGCAATGCATCCCGCAATCAGCTACCAGCTCAGCCAGGCCCGCATCGCAGAGCTCCGCAACCACGCCGAGCTCCACCGCCCGCAGCTTCCTCGGCGGCAGCGCAGGCAATACTTCCTACGTGCGCGGAAGACTAACCAGCACTCGCTTCGTGGGACGTCAGAGCCAGCTGGCGGAGCTCGAGCTTGCGTACCGGGAGGCGTGTGAGGGCAGTCCCCGCCTGCTGCTGATCGCAGGCGAGTCAGGCGTCGGCAAGACGCGACTGCTGTCGGAGGCCCGTAGCTCGCTCGACGGTGCCCGGGTGCTGTTCGGGCAGTGCCTCGAGCAGGGCGAGCTGGAGCTCCCCTACGCGCCGCTGCTGGGCGCCCTGCGCCCGCTGGTCCGGGACCAGGACCCGGTCCTGGGCGAGCTCAGCGCCGGCAGCCGCACGCACCTGGCAACGCTGCTGCCGAGGCTCGGCTCCGCCTCCGCGAGCGAGGGGGCGGGTGCCGACGGCCAGATGCGACTGTTCGAGAGCCTGCTCGAGCTGCTGCACCTGATAAGTGTGCGCGAGCCGCTGGTGCTGGTGCTCGAGGACATGCACTGGGCCGATCGCTCGACCCGCGCGTTCGCCGCCTTCCTGGCACGCAGCCTGATCGGCGAGCGCGTCCTGGTGCTGCTCAGCTACCGCAGCGACGAGCTGCACCGCAAGCACCCGCTGCGACCGCTGCTGGCCGAGCTCGTGCGGCTCGAGTCTGCGCGCCTGATCGAGCTCGAGCCGTTCGACCGCGATGAGCTCGCCGAGGCGCTGACTGACATCCTCGGTGAGCAGCCGGGCGACGATCTGATCGACCGACTGCTGATGCGCACCGATGGGAACGCACTGTATGTCGAGGAGCTGCTGGCGGCGGCGCTCGATGGCCGCGGCGCGACGCCGCAGAGCCTGCGTGACGCCTTCATGCTGCGCATCGAACGGATGAGCGCCGACGCCGGGCAGGCAGCACGCGCCGTTTCGGTCGGCCGCACAATGGATGAGTCGATGATCACGCGCCTCACCGGGATCGAGTCCGCGCCGCTGCGCGGCGCCCTGCGTGAGGCCGTCGCCGAGCACGTGCTGGTCGCCGGCGACGATGGCCGCTTCTGCTTCCGCCACGCGCTGCTGCGTGAGGTGGTGTACGACGACCTGCTCCCGGGCGAGCGTAACGCCATGCACCTCCAGCTTGCGCGCGAGCTGGAGGCCAGCGGTGAGCTCGCCTGCGCCGAGGACGAGGCCGGGCGCGTGGCCGTGATCGCAACCCACTACGCCGCCGCCGGCGATCAGTCGGCGGCGCTGCGCGCGACGATCCGCGCGGCACGGGAGGCGCGGCGGGTGCACGCCTATGGCGAGATGGCCGACCTCTACGAGCGCGCGCACGGGCTGTGGGCGCGCGTCGCCGACGCCGAGGCTGTGGCCGGCATCGACGAGGTCGAGCTGCTCGAGCAGGCGGCCGGCGCCTACGCTCTCAACGGCGACATGCGCCACAGCGAGATGCTCGCCGAGCACGGCCTGAAGCTGCTCGACCCGGAGGTCGACCCCGTGCGCTACGCGCGCCTGTTGGTGAGGCGCGGCCGCTCGCGCTGGCGGCTCAACCAGGCCGAGTCGGGGACCGATGACCTGGAGCGCGCACTGACGCTGCTGCCTGAGGAGCCGAGCGCCGAGCGCGCTCGCCTGCTCTCGTGGATTGCGCGCACGCGCACGCTGCGCGGGCACTACCGCGAGGCGATCCGCGAGGGTGAGCGCGCCCGCGAGGTGGCCGAGTCCGCGGGACTACCGGTGGTCGTCGGCGAGGTGCTGAACACGCTTGGCATGGCCAACATCGCCCTCGGCGAGGTGGACGCCGGGGAGGCGTTGCTGCGTGAGGCGATCACGCTGGCGCGCGAGCAGGATGACCTCGACGACCTCGGGACGGCCTACAGCAACCTCGCGGAATTCCTCAACCTCGCGGGGCGGACGCGCGACGCGCTGGCCGTGATCGAAGAGGGCGTGCGGGAGGTGCGCGAGGCTCATGGCCAGGCCTTCAGCTGGATGGCGATGACGCTCTCCACGCTCGCCTTCGAGGCCGGCGACTGGGACACCGCACGGGCGAGCGTGGGACCACCGATCGGCACGCTGGTCGGCGTGGCGCTGATGTTCCGGCTGCTGCGCGACGCGGAGTTCGCGCTCGGCGAGGGCGACGAGGAGCTCACGCGCACCCGCCTGCAGGAGGCCGAGCCGCTCGTGCGCGTGACCGGCGAGGCCCAGTGGCACGGGCTCTACGGCTCGCTGCGTGGCGAGCTCTCGCGCCGCGCCGGCGAGCTCGAGCAGGCACAGAGGGCGGTCGCCAGCGCGCTCGACGAGCTCGAGGTCTGCACCGACGACGTGATGCGGATCGCGCGCGTCACCGCCGTCGGCGCCGCGGTCGAGGCCGACCGGGCGCTGCGTGCACGTGACCTGCGTGAGCCCGAGACCGAGGCCGACGCGATGGCACGGGCACGGATCCACCTGGACCGGCTGGAGGCGGCGGCGCAGGACGGTGGCCCGGTCGAGCGCGCGTGGCTGGCGGTCGGCCTTGCCGAGGCCGCCCGTGCCCGTGGCGAGGACGACCCCGCTCTCTGGCAGGCCGCGGCGGAGAGCTGGGAGGCGCTCGAACGTCCCTACTGCGCCGCGACGGCACGCTGGCGTCAGGCCGAGTCACTGGTGGGCGCCGATGAACGCGCCGCCGCGGCAGCGGTGACCGCCGCCGCGCTCGCGGTCGCGCAGCGGCTCGGCGCCGGCTGGCTCGCCGGCGAGCTCCAGGGGCTCCGCGCGCGCGCACGGCTCGAGCTGGGGGTCGGCGCCACCGCTGACGGCGCTGCCCCCGGCGCCGGCGGTGCCGCGGCCCCGGGCAGCGAGGAGCTTCCCTTCGGCCTGACCCCGCGTGAGCTGCAGGTGCTTACGCTGATCGCCGAGGGCGCGACCAACCGCCAGATCGGGGCCACGCTGTTCATGGCCGAGAAGACCGCCAGCGTGCACGTCTCGCGGATCCTCAACAAGCTGGGCGTCCGCAGCCGCACACAGGCGGCGGCCGTCGCCCACCGCCTACATCTGACATAGGCGCAACCGCAGGATTCGGGTCGGCGGCGAGCTGGCCTCGCGAGCGAAACAGCGGCCCGCCAGGCAAGCAGCGGCGAGCCGACGGCATCCAAACAGAACTCTTATTCGGAAAACCGCTTTGGCGGGTAGTATCACCGCATGAAGGAGTTTGGGAGAACTCCAGGAGGGTGCATCTGCAATGTGCTCGCCGTTCTCAGCGACGGCGAGGTTTCGATGCGGGCCACGTTTCGCGCCGCAGTCGATCTGGCGGACCGCGCCAACGCGCGACTGACGCTGGTAAAGACCTGCGATGAGGGCCGCGCGTATGTGTGGGTGGCGCCGTTCGCCGTGGGCGCCGCCTACCTGCCGCCGGAGTTCGAGTCACCGGACGAGGCCGCGCGGCTGCTGGCGCAGCTGGCCGAGGAGGTGCCGGGATCGATCCCGCTGACGACGCTGGTGCTCACCTGCGACGCCCAGAGGCTGATGCTGAAGCTGCTCTGCGAGCGCCACTTCGGTGCCGTGGTGGCGGAGAAGGATCAGCTGGCGCGCTGGCGGCGCGTACGCCGCCAGCTCCAGCGTGAACACGTGCAGACGGTGCTGATTTCGGGTGATTGCCCGCCGGAGGACGGGGGTAGCTCCCCCGGTCAACCCTCATCAAGCGAGCTTCCGGAGGATGGTGCTGTCGATGCTGTTCAAGTCTCTGAAGGGCGCCGTCATCGTCGCGGCGGTTTCCGGCCTTGGAGTGCTCGGCGCCTCGCCAGCGCTGGCGGCGAGCGCTAACAAGCAAGTCGACGTCGGGATCAGCGCCGCCGCTATCCCGGGCGCGAAGGTCTTTGGCAACACGCCGGCAAGCACGCCTGAGGCGGTGTCCTTCATCTTCAGGGCACAGCACCTTTCGGAAGCTCGAGCAGCAGGCGCAGAGCGGCTTCCGCTCCTTCCTCTCGGTCAGCGGCTTCGCCGCCGAGTACGGCCAGCCGAACTCCAACATCACGGCGCTCGAGCACTACCTGTCGGGTTACGGGATCGCGACCAGCGCCTATCCGAACAACATCGACGTGGCGGCCACCGGTACCGCGGGTGAGTTCGACAAGGCGCTCTCTGTCAGGCAGCAGCAGTACCAGACCGCAGCCGTGCAGAACAACGGCACGATGATTCCGGCGCAGACGTTCCATGGCGTCAGCGCCAACGCGTCGTTGCCGGCCGCGATCGCGGACAACCTCGTCGCGATCCTCGGCCTGACCAACTATCAACCGTCGGTGAGCAACGCCAGGCACACGGGCGTGACCGCCCCCCAGAGCGCTACCGCGGCCAGCTCGAGCGCCTGCCTGCAGGCCAGCGGCGTGCCCGACGACTGCAACCTGCCCTCCGACTTCGAGTCGGGTTACGGGCTGAACTCGCTCTACGCCTCCGGCGCGGAGGGTCAGGGCCAGACGCTCGGGATCATCACCTTCGCGTCGGTCGATCCCGGCGCCCCACAGTACTTCTGGAGCAACATCGCCGGGGTCAACCGCACCGGCAGCCTCAACATCGACAACGTCGACGGCGGCTCGGGAGCAGCGAGCTACACCGCTGGCAGCGGCGAGACCGACCTCGACATCGAGCAATCAGGCTCGATCGCTCCGGCGGCGAACATCGTCGTCTACGAGGCACCGAACACCGACGCCGGCTCGATCGACGCGCTGTTCACGGCCGCCACGCAGAACGTCGCCGGTTCGGTCTCACAGAGCTGGGGTGAGGCGGAGACGCTGATCCAGGCCGAGCAGGCTGAGGGCACAGAGGCCTCCGGCTATATCACGGCGTTCGACGAGGGCTTCCTCGAACTCGACGCACAGGGCCAGGCTAACTTCGTGGCGGCCGGTGACGGCGGCGCCTACGACGCGTACGGCGAGTTCCCCGGAACGGACCAGCCGACCAACCTGTCGGTTGATAACCCCAGCGACAGCCCCTACACGACCTCCGCGGGCGGCACCACGCTACCGTGGAGCGCCGACCTCGGCCCCTCCGCCGACGGCACCATCCCGGCCGTCACGGTGAAGGTCTCCAAGCAGCGGATGTGGGGCTGGGATTACCTGTGGCAACCGATCGCAGAGCTGACCGGCACCGACGAGCTGACCGCGGCGGAGGGCGCGATCGCCGGCGGTGGCGGTGGCTTCGCCCAGCTCGAGCCGGAGCCCAGCTACCAGTACGGCGTATCGGGCACCAACACCTATGACGCCGTGCCGTACCTGACCCCGACCGGCTACAACGACGAGTACGGGCTGCCGCTACCGACGAGCTGGGTGCTGAACCCGACTCCACCCACGATCTTCGGGGCCAGCGGTGGACGTGCCACGCCCGATCTGTCGGCCGACGCCGACCCGTACACCGGGTACATCCTGTACTCGCCGAGCGATGTCGGCCATAACGGCGAGACCTCGCCGACCGAGCCCGGCTGGGGTGGCACCAGCTTCGTGGCGCCACAGCTGAACGGCTCGGCCGCCGTGATCGACTCCGCGCTCGGTCGCCGCACGGGCTTCTGGAACCCGGCGATCTACAGGTTCGCGGCATACCGGAACTCACCGTTCACCCCGCTGGACACCCCCGGGACGAGCAACGACAACCTCTACTACTCGGGTGTTCCGGGTGCGACGTTCGATCCGGGCGCCGGCCTCGGCATCCCGAACCTGAGCCAGATCGAGGCGGACTTCGCCTCAAACCACTAGCGGCAATCGCAGCACGCGTAGTGCCGAGGTCAAGACCACGGCGTCAGCAGCGAGGAGCCGGTCGAGAGCGACCGGCTCCTCGTCGTACCGCAGGCGAGCGCGGCCGAAGCCGGCGCGGAAGCGGCCGTCCGACGGCGGCGAGATCAGCCGCCCCCGCTCCTCGATCAGCACGTTGGTGCGCGTGCTCTCGAGCACGGAACGATCGCTGTCGAGCAGCAGCGGCAGTGCGCGGTCGCCCGCCGCCGCGCTGATCGCATCGAGCAGTGCGCGGTCGAGCCACTTATGGGGGCCGAGGCCGCCGGGCAGGACGAAGGGCGCAAGCTCGGTATAGACCGGGTCTGGTGGCCGCGGGCCGTGCTCGAGCCGCACGCTCCAACCGGGGACGAAGCTCACCCGCAGGCGCCCGGATCGCGGCGCCGGGGACGCCGGATCGCAGCTCCTCGGCAGCGGCGCGAGCTCGACGTCGTAGAGCTCGCGCGCACTCGTCGCCAGACGCTCGAGCTGGGCAGCAAGCAGTGCCGCCCGCCCGTCGCTGATGAGGACCGTCTCGAAGATGCCCTGCGCAGGATCGGGACGCTCGCCGTAATCGAGCGCCTGCCTGACCGGCGCGACGTTCACTCGCTGATCACGGTCGTGCCGATCGCGGCGGCGACCGGTCGCGCCTTGACGAGCGTCTCCTCGAGCTCGGCTTGCGGGTCGGAGTCGGCCACGATCCCACCGCCCACGCCCAGCCAGAGCCTGCCGTCGGAGAGCTCTAGTGTGCGGATCGCGACGTTGAGCTCGAGGCCCGCGAGCGGGCTGGCGTAGCCGATTGCGCCGGTGTAGACCTCACGGCCGGTCGGCTCGAGCTCGGCGATCACCTTGAGTGCCTGGACCTTGGGCGCGCCGGTCACCGATCCGGGCGGGAACGCCGCCTGCAGCAGCGCCGCATTACCGACCTCAGACCGCAGTTGGCCCTCGACGCTGGTGACCAGATGCCAGAGGCCGGGATGGGCCTCTGCAGTCGGCCGGCGCGGGGCGGTGACGCTGCCGTACTCGCACACGCGGCCAAGGTCATTGCGCATCAGGTCGACGATCATCACGTGCTCGGCCGCGTCCTTGGCTGAAGCCTGCAGCTGCTGCAGCGAGAGCACCGCACGCTCGGGGTCGTCGGGCCGGTGCACGGTGCCCTTGATCGGACCGCTGCGGACGTGGCGGCCCTGGCGTCGCAGGAACAGCTCCGGCGAGAGTGACACGACTCCCCCGGTGGGCGTGTCGAAGGCGGCGGTGTACTGCGGGACGCGGCCGCCGATCAGGGCACCGCATAGCAGCTCGGTGGCGGAGCCCTCGTACTCGCCCTCGAGCCGCTGACAGATGTTGGCCTGGAAGATCTCGCCCGCGGCGATCCGCTCGCGGCAGTCGGCAACCGCCTGCAGGTGATGCTGCGCGATCGCGGATCCCAGGCGCAACGGCGACGGGCGATGGCCCGGTCCAATCGCACCGACGAGTCGCTGGTCGGCGACGCGACGGCGCAGCTGCTCGAGCCGTTCCTCGAGCTCGACCGTGCGCTCGGGTGTTGCCAATGCCTCAAACCACCAGAAGCCGTAGGCGTCCTGGTGCAGGACGTGGTCGTAGTAGGCGAGGTGGAAATCGGGCAGCGGCACCGGGCGTTCAGCGACCAGCGGCACCTCCTCGACGCGCGCCGCGAGACGGTAGCCGAGCCAGCCGAACCAGCCACCGCCCACGGCGCCGAAGGCCTCGGCCCGTCCCGCGCTTACGCGCGGCAGCTCATCGAGCAGTGCAAACGGTTCGGCCCCCGCCCCGGCGATGCGCAGTGGCTCGCAGGCGATGATCGTGCCGCCGCCGGCCCAGACGCCCGACAGGCAGCAGAGGCAAGGCTCCCCCGCCAGCGCCGCGAGCACCAGCTCGGGTCCGCAGTTCCAGGGAAGGCGTACACGCCACAGCTCGGCCGTGGGCGCGTCCGTGCGATCCGCGAGCGCTGAACTCGTCACCAGCATCTCAGCGAATTATGGTTCCAAGCGTGCCGATTAGAAGACCCCCTGCATGGATTGGCGTGCTCACCGCCATTTTGGCGGTGACGCTTGCCACGCTCGCCATCTACCCGCTGAAGTCGGTCGCGCCCACGGTTTCGCTTAGCGTCGTCTACCTGCCGGCGGTGCTGGTGATCGCCGCCTACTGGGGGCTCGTGCTCGGGCTGATCACATCGCTCGCAAGCGCGCTCGCGTTCAACTTCTTCCACCTCCCACCCACGGGACGGTTCACGCTCGCAGACAGCCGCAACTGGGTGGCGCTGGCGGCCTTCGTGCTGGTGGCACTGGTGGTCAGCACGATGGCCGAGCTCGCACGCGGCCGCGCCGTGGAGGCCGAGCGCCGGCGCCGTGAGGCCGACCTGACGGCCACACTCGCTCGCGAACTGCTCGCCGGCGATCGCACGCAGGACGCGCTGCGGGCAACCGCGCGCCGGTTGGCAGAGGCACTCGGCCTCAGCTCGGCAACACTCGAACTCGGCGCGGCGACCGGCAACGACCGCCATATGGCGGTGCCGCTGGCGACCAACTCCTCGCAGCCGATCGCCACGCTGCTGGTGCCACGCGACATCCCCGCGGAGACGATGGCGCGGGTGCGCTCGCAGGTGGCACCGGCACTGGCCGCGCTGGTGGCGGTTGCGCTGCATCGCGACGCGGTCCAGGCCGAGGCCGTCGAGACGGCGGCACTGCGCCGCAGCGACGAGCTGAAGACCGCCCTGCTGCGGGCCGTTTCACACGACCTGCGCACACCGCTTACGTCGATCGTCACCGCCGGACACGCGCTCGGGTCCGACTCGCTGACTCACGAGGAGCGCGAGCAGATGAGCACCGCGGTGGTGCAGGAGGGCGAGCGGCTCTCGGCACTGATCGACAAGCTCTTCGACCTTTCGCGCCTACAGGCCGGGCGGCTCGAGCCGCGGCGCGAGTCGGTTTCGATCGAGGATGTGCTGCTGGCGGCCGAGGATGCGCTGCCTGCCGGCAGCGGGCACGTTCACCTCACCGTCGACCCGCAGACGCCGCCGTTGATCGCCGACGCCGCACAGCTCGAGCGCGTGTTTGCAAACCTGATCGAGAACGCACTGCGATACTCGAGCGATCAGCCCGTGCGGGTGAGCGTCAGGCGGGTTGGCGCGCGGGTCGTGGTGCGGGTCACCGACCGCGGCCCCGGGATCCCCGACAGTGAGCAGGAGCGCGTGTTCGAGCCCTTCTATCGCGGCAACGACTCCTACCGCGGCCCCGGGTCAGGGCTCGGCCTGGCGATCGCCAAGGGCTTTGTCGAGGCAAATGGCGGCACGATCGCGGTCGAGTCGCTTCCCGGGCAGGGCACTAGCCTTGTGGTGACGTTCCCGGTGGCTGCGCAAGCAGCGGCGAGGCAGCCCGACCGGAGGCATTTGTGAGCGAGAGGCCGCTGGTGCTCGTCTGCGACGACGAGTCCCAGATCCTGCGAGCGTTGCGCGTGATCCTGCGCGACGCGGGCTTTGAATCGCTGCCGGCCGACACCGGCGAGCAGGCACTCGACCTCGCCGCCGTACACACACCAGATGCCGCGATCGTTGATCTGGTGCTGCCGGATATGGACGGCGTTGAGGTCTGCCGGCGCCTACGCGAGTGGAGCAAAGTGCCGATCATCGTGCTCTCCGCCGTCGGCGAGGAGGACGTGAAGGTCAATGCACTCGCCGCCGGCGCCGACGACTACGTGACCAAACCGTTCAGCCCGCGCGAGCTGATCGCGCGCCTGCAGGCCGTGCTCAGGCGCTCCGCGGCCGAGCCCGAGGACGCGGTGATCCGGGCGGACGGCCTCGAGCTCGACCTGGCCGCACGGATCGTGCGCCGCGACGGCAAGGAGGTGCATCTGACCCCGACCGAATTCGACCTGCTGCGCGTGTTGGCCACCAACCGCGGGCGATTGGTGACCTACCGCGAGCTGCTGACCTCGGTCTGGGGGCCGGGATACAGCGACGACATGCAGGTGCTGCGCGGCCATGTGGCCAACCTACGCCGCAAGATCGAGCCCGTCGATGGCCCGCCGCGCTATGTGAAGACCGACCCGCGCGTCGGCTACAGGTTCGCCGCCTAGTTGCTGGCCAGCGGGCCAGCAACCCTTTGATCACCGCGGGCCGGCCGGCAGCCCACTCGTTACCTGCATAAAACCTGTATGCGGTGGATTCGGTTCTGCACGGATCCAGCATGGCCAGGGGCGGAAGATCAGGAGCATGGATGCTCTAGCTATCGCCCTCGGGGTCGCAATGTTCGCGATCCTCTTCGGCCTCATCTACGCGATCGACCGAGTCTGAGATGGTCATCGCCGCTATCAGTGGCTCCGACCTCTTCGGTCTGATCGCCTCAGTAATCGTCTGCGGTTACCTGCTCTACGCACTGCTGCGCGGGGAGAAGTTCTAGTGACGTTCTCGGGCTGGTTCACGATCTTCGCCTTCGTCGCGATCCTCACGGCACTGGCACTCCCACTCGGCCGCTATATGGCCGCCGTGTACACCGGCGAGCGCACGTTCCTCGACCCGGTGATGCGCTACCCCGAGCGGTTCATGTACCGCCTCTTCCGAGTCGATCCGCACCGCGGTCAGGACTGGAAGTCCTACGCCAAGACTCTGATCATCTTCTCGTTCGTCGGCTGGCTTGCGCTCTACCTGATCCTGCGCACACAGGGGCTCTGGAATTTCACGGGCCTGAATCCGCAGCACTTCGCCTCGGCGCCGTGGAACGTGACCTTCAACACGGCCTCATCGTTCCTCACCAACACCAACTGGCAGTACTACGGCGGCGAGACGACGATGACGTACTTCAGCCAGATGGCCGGGCTGACTGTCCAGAACTTCGCCTCCGCCGCCGTCGGCATCGTCGTCGCGGTCGCGCTGATCCGCGGCATCGCCAAGCGCGTCAGCGACCATGGCGCACCGGATGCCAACAGCATCGGCAACTTCTGGCAGGACTTCGTGCGCACGATCCTCTACGTGCTGCTGCCGATCTCATTCATCGTCGCGCTCGTGCTGATCTGGCAGGGCTCGATCCAAAACTTCTCGCACTACCTCAGCTTCACCGGCATCACCCACCTCGGGCAGACAATCGCCATGGGCCCGGTCGCCTCGCAGGAGGCGATCAAGGAGCTGGGGACCAACGGCGGTGGCTTCTTCAACACCAACTCGGCGCACCCGTTCGAGAACCCGACGGCGTTCACCAACTTCGTCGAGATGCTGACCGTGCTGCTGATCCCGGCAGCGCTGGTCTTCACCTACGGCCGCATGGTCGGCAACCGCCGCCAGGGCTACGCGATCTACGGAACGATGATGGTCATGTTCCTGGGCGCGGTGATCGTCTGCTACATCGCCGAGGCGCACGGGTCGCCCGCACAGCATGCCGCCGGCCTGCACACCGCGGCGATCAGTGGTTCCGCCGGAGGCAACATGGAGGGCAAGGAGCAGCGTTTCGGCATTGCCGGCTCCTCCCTGTTCGACGTCGTGACAACTGTCACCTCATGCGGTGCCGTCAACAGCGCCATCGAATCGTTCACCGGCATCGGTGGTGCGGTTCCGTTCGCGAACCTGAGCGCCTCCGAGGTGATCTTCGGCGGCGTCGGCACCGGCCTCTACTCGATCCTGCTGTACGTGCTGCTGGCGGTCTTCCTGGGCGGCCTGATGGTCGGGCGCACGCCCGAGTACATCGGCAAGAAGATCGAGGCCCGGGAGATAAAGCTGGTGGCGCTCGGGATCCTGATAACACCGCTGGCAGCGCTCTTCTCAACGGCGCTGGCCACCGCCTCGAGCGCCGGGCGAGCGTCGATCGACACCGCCATTGCACACGGGCCACAGGGCTTCAGTGAGACGTTCTACGCCTACCTGAGTCAGGCCAACAACAACGGTTCGGCATTTGCCGGCTATACCGGCTATGACGGCCTGGTCGGCAACGCTGCCGGGTCACACGGGATCACATTCGCCGACCTGCTCGGCGGCTTCACGATGCTGTTCGCCCGCTACGCGCCGATCCTGTTCGCGCTGGCTGTCGCCGGGGCACTCGTGAACAAGCGCGTGAGCCCAGCCGGATTGGGAACGATGCGCACCGATAACCCCACCTTCGTGGTGTTGCTGATCGCCGTGATCATCCTCGTCGGTGCGCTCACGTTCTTCCCCGCCCTGTTGCTCGGACCGATCGTCCAGGGCCTGACCGGACACCTCTACTAGGGGAATCTGAACATGAGTATTCGCAAGGAATTCGTGAGCTCGGTGCTCGGCATGCTGACGCTGATCGTGGTAGTCGGTCTGCTCTACCCGCTGGTTGTCACCGGGGTCGGCCAGGCGGCCTTCCCCGGCAACGCCAACGGCCAGCAGGTCTTTGTCCACGGCAAGCTGGTCGGTTCGAAGATCATCGGCCAGAGCTTCGCGTTGCCGGTCTACAAGAACGGCAAGGAGGAGCTCTCCGGTGGCAATCCGGTGACCACCCCCGATCCGCGCTACTTCCAGACGCGGCCCTCGGGGACGACTCCGGCTGACAACGACGCCGCCACCTCGTTCGCCAACTACGGGCCCAACAGCAAGGTCACCGAGCAGGCGATCGCGGCGAACATCGCCGCCTACATCAAGCTCAACGGCCGCTATTACCCGGGCGGCCTGACCGCCGCCAAGGTGCCGGTCGACGCGGCTGACACCTCAGCCTCGGGCGTGGACCCCGACATCTCGATTGCCAACGCCCGGATCCAGGCCTACCGGATCGCCGCCGTGCGGCATCTGCCGCTGGCAAAGGTCGACGCGCTGGTCGCCACCTACACAGCCGGGCGCGGTCTCGGCTTCTCGGGTGAGCCGGCGGTCGACGTGCTGGAGCTCAACCTGGCGCTCGACCGCCTCTGATTGAAGGGACTGCAAAGTCAATGAGCACAACAACTCCTCCCGTTCCCTCTCCGGCCGCTCCCGGCCAGGGCCGGCAGGCAGTCTCACTGTTCCGAGGCGATATCGCCAAGCGGGCGGTGCTGGACAGCTTGGTCAAGCTCGATCCGCGTGTCCAGATCCGCAATCCGGTGATGTTCGTGGTCGAGATCGGTGCCGCAATCACCAGCGTCACCTGGTTCATCCAGCTGTTCGGTGGCAAGGCGCTGGGCGGCAACGACCCGTCGTGGTACACGTTCACGATCGCGATCTGGCTGTGGCTGACCGTGGTCTTCGCCAACCTCGCCGAGGCATTCGCCGAAGGCCGCGGGCGCGCCCAGGCCGACACGCTGCGCTCGATGCGGCAGCAGACTGTCGCAACGATGGAGGACGGCTCGACACGTAAGGCAGACGAGCTCCGCCGCGGCGACCGCGTCGTTGTCGTGGCCGGCGAGCTGATCCCCGGCGACGGCACCGTGATCGAGGGGATCGCCTCGGTCGACGAGTCGGCGATCACCGGTGAGTCCGCCCCCGTCATCCGTGAATCCGGCGGTGACCGCAGTGCCGTCACCGGCGGCACCCGGGTGCTCTCCGACCGGATCGTGGTCGAGATCACACAGGAGCCCGGACACTCGTTCCTGGACCGCATGATCTCGCTGGTCGAGGGTGCCGAGCGGCGCAAGACGCCGAATGAGATCGCGCTCAACATCCTGCTTGCAGGCCTGACGTTGATCTTCATGATCGTCGTCGCCACGCTGCGGCCGTTCGGTCTATTCGCGGGTACCAACATCTCCGACACAACGCTGATCTCCCTGCTGGTGGCGCTGATCCCGACGACGATCGGGGCGCTGCTGTCGGCGATCGGAATCGCCGGCATGGATCGCCTGGTGCGACGTAACGTGCTGGCGCTCTCCGGCCGCGCGGTCGAAGCATCCGGGGATGTGGACGTGCTGCTGCTGGACAAGACCGGGACGATCACGATCGGCAACCGCCTGGCGTCCGAGTTCGTGCCGATGCCGGGCGTCAGTGAGGCGGAGCTGGCCGAGGTCGCGCAGCTCGCCTCGCTTGCGGACGAGACGCCTGAAGGGCGCTCGATCGTGGTGCTCGCGAAGCAATACGGCATCCGCGAGCACGACATGGCCCAACTCCACGCCGAGTTCGTTCCGTTCACCGCGCAGACGCGGATGAGCGGCGTTGACCTCGACGGGCAGCGGCTGCGCAAGGGCGCCGGCGACGCTGTGATCGCGATGGTCGAGGCGGAAGGCGGCAGGCCCCCGGCCGAGCTCCGGACCGCGCTCGATCGGATCGCGGGCGAGGGCGGCACGCCGCTGGCGGTCGCCCGCGACAACCAGGTGCTGGGCGTGATCTACCTCAAGGACACGGTCAAGGAGGGCATGAGCCAGCGCTTCGACCAACTCCGTGCGATGGGTATTCGCACGATCATGATCACCGGCGACAACCGCCTGACCGCGAAGAAGATCGCCGAGGAGGCGGGCGTCGACGACTTCCTCGCGGAGGCCACGCCGGAGAAGAAGCTGGAGCTGATCCGCGAGCAGCAGGCCGCCGGGCGGATGGTCGCGATGACCGGCGACGGCACCAACGATGCCCCCGCGCTGGCACAGGCCGACGTCGGTGTCGCCATGAACACGGGCACCCAGGCAGCACGCGAGGCGGGCAACATGGTCGACCTCGACTCCAACCCGACGAAGCTCATTGAGATCGTCGAGGTGGGCAAGCAGCTGCTGATCACACGCGGAGCCCTGACGACGTTCAGCATCGCCAACGACGTGGCCAAGTACTTCGCGATCCTGCCGGCGATCTTCCTCGCAACCTACGCCGCGGTGAAGGGTGGGCAGGGCCCGCTGCACGTGCTCAACATCATGCAGCTGGGCGATCCCCACTCGGCCGTGATCTCGGCGATCATCTTCAACGCGATTGTGATCCCGCTGCTGATCCCGATTTCCCTGAAGGGCGTGTCCTACCGGCCGATCGGTGCCAGCGCACTGCTGCGGCGAAACCTCTGGATCTACGGGCTCGGCGGGCTGATCGCGCCGTTCATCGGGATCAAGCTGATCGACCTGATCGTCCACAATCTGCTTGGAGCCTGAGCCACGACCGACGTGAATGATCTGGGCGAGTCACGCTCGCCGACGGGGGGGCGGCCGCGAGGCCGCCTTCGCGTCGTGATCGGGATGGCCGCGGGTGTCGGCAAGACCTACCGCATGCTCGTCGAAGGGCGTGTCGAGAAGGACGCCGGTCGCGACGTCGTGATCGGGCTGCTCGAGACCCATCGGCGCGTCGACACCGCGCGCGTCGCCGAGGGCCTTGAGGTGATCCCGCGCCGCAAGGTCTCCTACCGCGGCACCGAGCTCGAAGAGATGGACCTGCCCGGGATCCTCGCCCGCGCCCCTGAGCTCTGCCTGATCGACGAGCTCGCGCACACAAACGCGCCCGGGGTCGAGCACGCCAAGCGCTACGAGGACGTCGAGACCGTGCTGAATGCCGGGATCGACGTGCTCTCAACCCTCAATGTCCAGCACCTGGAGTCACTCAACGACCAGGTCGCCGAACTCAGTGGGATCCGCGTGCGCGAGACCATCCCGGACGCGTTCCTCGGGCGGGCCGATGAGATCGTGGTCGTCGACCTGACGCCCGAGGATCTGCTTGAGCGGCTGCGGGCCGGCAAGATCTATCCGGCCGAGCGCATCGACGCGGCGCTCAACAACTTCTTCCGCATCGAGAACCTCTCGGCACTGCGCGAGGTCGCACTGCGCCAGGTGGCCGAGGAGGTCGGCCAGCGCCGCTTCGCCGCCGCCGCGAATGTCGGCTCCTCGCGCGAGTCGATCGCGGCCGAGGCACCGCAGGCCGTGAGCGAACGGCTGCTGGCGCTGGTCGAGCCCTACCCCGGCGCCCAGCGACTGGTGCGCCGCGCCTGGCGTTCGGCACAGCGACTCGGCGCTGATCTAGACCTGCTCTGGGTCCGTCCACCAAGAACCCTGAGCGAGGAGGAGGAACGCTCGCTGACGGCGCTGCGCCAGCTCTCCTCGCTGTTGGGCGCGCGGCTGATCGTGGAGGAGTCAGACACGGTCCCAGAGGCGATCGCGGGGGTCGCGCGGCGCCAGCGCAGCACCTACATCTTGATGGGGCGCTCGCGCCCGGCGCACGGACTTACACGGCTGCGGACACCACTGCCGCAGCGACTATTGGAACTGCTGCCCGGGGTCGACGTGCGCATCGTGGCCGACCGTGCGCAGCGACCTACGGAGGAGCAGTCATGACAACAGATCCCGCACCTCGCCTGAAGGCCGGGAACCCGAAGCACGGAGGCGGGAGCATCCTGCTTCCGTTCACCAACCAGGCGATCTCACGGCGCGCGTTCGAGGCCGCGATCCGCCTGGCCCAGGCCGAGGGGGCGACGCTGATGCCGGCGTTCCTCGCGCGGGTACCGCGCAACCTGCCGCTCGAGTCGCCGCTACCGGCGGCCTGCACGGTGGGAATGCCGCTGCTTGAGGCGATCGAGCAGAAGGCGACCGCGGAGGGCGTCCCCGTTGATGCTCGTGTGAGCCGGGGACGCACCTACCGCGACGCGCTGCAGCGCCTGCTCGAGCAGGAACGCTTCGACCGGGTCATCGTGTCGGCCACCGACACCCCGCGTCAGGGTCTACGCCAGGAGGACCTCTCCTGGCTCCTCGACAACGTCGCCGCCGAAGTCCTGATCCTGCGCCCCGCGCCGGATGACTCGCGCAGTATCTCCGCCAGCGGACTCCACGGCCACTTCTGATTCGCCGATCTCCTCGGCGATCGCGGTTGCCGTCTCGACCTCGCCGCGAGAGCGGAGCAGTGTGACGGCGACAACAACACCGAGCAGCACGCTCCCGATCCCGAGCACGTACGCCAGGCGGTAACCGCCGAGCAGCGACGGCGCGAGCGCGTGGTGGCTGGCCAGCAGCGAGTTGGTGTGGTTGGTGGCGAAGGTGCTGAGGATCGCCAGTCCGAGCGCTCCCGAGACCTGCTGAGAGACGTTGACGATCCCTGAGCCGAGGCCGGCGTCGGCGTTCGGAACGTCCTCCATTGCGATCTGCAGCATCGGCATGAACGCGTTACCCACGCCCAGGCCCATCAGCAAGAAACCGATCAGGAGCCGTGGGAAGTAGTCCGTGTGCAGACTGATGCCGTGCATCACATAGAGGCCGGCCGCGACCAGCAACAGGCCGCCGACCATCACTCGCATCGCGCCGAGACGGGCGACCAGCCTGCGCGTGACACCCATCGAGAGCGCCGCGACCGTGAGCGTCCAGGGCATGAACGCGAGACCGGTCTTGATCGCGTCGTAATGCAGGACGTGCTCCAGGTAAAGGCTGCCGATGAACCAGGTGCCGTACATGCCGGTCACCAGGAAGCCACGGGTGATGCAGGACACGACCAGGCCGCGCAGCTTGAGGATGCGCAGCGGCATGATCGGGTTCTCGATCCGTGACTCGAGCGCGAGGAAGCCGCCGAGCAGCCCCACCGCGATGGCACCGCCGCCGATCGTCTCGGTCGAGCCCCAGCCGTGAGTGGTCGCCTCGACGATCGCATAGACGGCGATGCCGATCGCGAGCGTCACCAGCAGCGAGCCGAGCCAGTCGACGCCGTGCTGGATGCCAAGACCCTTGTCATTGGGGATCAGCATGCGACCGGCGACCACGGCGAGCACCCCGATCGGAAGATTGACAAAGAAGATCCAGTGCCAGTTGAGCAGCTGGGTCAGAGCGCCACCGGCGAGCAGCCCGAGCGAGCCACCGGCGACGGCTGTGAACACATACGCGCTCATCGCGCGGGCGCGCTCGGTCGGAGTCGGAAACTCGATCACGATGATCGCGAGGATCACCGAGGCCTGGAGTGCGGCACCGATTCCCTGGAGGAAGCGGGCGGCGATCAGCATCGTCGAACTGTCGGCGGCGCCGCACAGCAGCGACGCGACCGTGAACAGGGTCACGCCGAAGAGGAACACGCGCTTGCGTCCGAGGAGATCACCGAGCCGTCCGGCCAGCAGCAGGAAGCTGCCGAAGGTGACGAGAAATGCGTTGATGACCCAGGTGAGGTTTCCCTGGGTGAAGTGGAGGTCGCGCTGGATGTAGGGGAGCGCGACATTCACGATCGTGGTGTCGAGCACGATCATGAGCTGGGCGAGGCACACCACGACGAGTGCCAGCCATCTGCGTCTGTCAGTGGTCATTTGAGTCCTGTGGTTGAAGTTGAGGGCTGTGATGGGTCCGTCCTTGGGGATGTGGTTGTTGGTGCCGAATACATGGGAAGCGATCGAGTCGGTGGTTCTGCGAGGCGCTTGCGATCAGCGCTAAACTGGAGGGTGCCTCCAGAACTGTATGTGGAGGGACCCTCCGAATAATATACGGAGGCCTCCTCCGGTTTGTCAAGGCGTTGAGGTGAAACAGCCGTGAACACATCTGAATCCACCGCAAAGAGCCATCCGGTCTGGGCCGAGACCGACCCTGAGCTGGTGGCCGCCGCCGTCGGGCACGAGTCCGACGATCCCGAGGCCACGCCTCACGGGCGCGCGATGCGCGCCGACGCGAAGCGCAACTACGACAAGGTCGTCGCTGCCGCGAAGGACGCCTTCGCCGAGACCGGCGCATCGACCTCACTCGAGGCGATCGCGCGTCGCGCAGGCGTGGGCATCGGCACGCTCTACCGCCACTTCCCCACCAGGCAGGCGCTGCTCGAGGCCGTCTACCTCGGCGAGGTGCAACAGCTCTGCTCGGCGACGCAGCAGCTGCTCGCGCTGCCGCCCTGGGAGAGCTTCGAGGCGCTCTCGCACCGGCTGGTGAGCTACCTCGCGACCAAGAAGGCACTCGCGCACGAGCTGATGAACTACGTCGATCGCGAGGCTGCGTTCTTCAAGGGCTGCCGCGCGGACCTGTTCATCGCCGGCGAGCCGATCCTGAAACGCGCACAGGACGCCGGCGTGGTGCGTGCCGACACCGACTTCACAGAGCTGATCCAGCTGATCGGCGGGATCGCCAAGATCGAGGAGACCGCGCCCGGACAGCGCGACCACATCCTCGACATCGCGCTCGACGGACTGCGGCGCCGCGCCTGATCGGCGGCGCCACTTGCCGGGCGCCCTTTGGGCGCCCTGCTCGGGCCGCCTCTAGGGTGCAGCGGCTAGCGCCGCCGCCTGCTCGATCAGCCTGTGGAATTGGCTCGTGAGGGGCGTCGTGTGCCCAACCAGCGCCAATCACGACACACAACGCGCCGGTACTCTGCGGAACGGAAACAGCCATGGACCAGCAGATCTCAGAGCAGCAGCCGATCGGCAAGCCGGTGGCGTTCGGTGGCGCGACGCCGGCGGTGCACACGGTGCTGACCGGCCCCCGCGTGGTGCTGCGGCCGATCGATCCGGCGAGCGATGCCCAGCGGCTGTACGCCGCCTCGCACCTCCCAACGGGCGACCCGGATATCTGGACCTACCTCTACGACGGCCCGTACCCCGACCTCGAGAGCTTCCGTGAGTCGCTGGCGCAGCAGGCGGCACGCCACGACTACGTCTTCTTCACAGTCGCCGACGCGCGCGACAACCGACCGCTGGGCATCGTTTCCTATCTCTCGATCGTGCCCGAGCATGGGGTCATTGAGATCGGGAACATCTGGTTCAGCCCCGAGTTACAGCGCACCCCGGCCGCCACCGAGACGATCTTCCTGCTCGCGCGACACGCCTTCGACGAGCTCGGCTACCGCCGGCTCGAGTGGAAGTGCAACGCGCTGAACGCGCCGTCGCGCAGCGCCGCAGCGCGGTACGGCTTCCACTTCGAGGGCGTCTTCCTGAACCACCGGGTGGTCAAGGGCCGCAACCGCGACACCGCCTGGTTCGCGATCACCGAGGAGCGCTGGCCGGGTGTTCGCAGTGCCTTCGAGCGGTGGCTCAGCCCCGAGAACTTCGGCGCCGATGGCCGCCAGCGCTCGCGTCTCAGCGAGCTCACCGCGAGCACCTGAGCGCTCACAGCGAGCCCTCACCCGCCGCGATCGGCGCCGCCCGTCCGCCGCCCGCAGCAACCAACGGCCTCAGAAGCACACCAGACCTCGGCGCGCAACGCTGAGTAGCCCCTCCAGGTTTTTGGCTAATCGCAGCGGTCGCGCCGCAGATCCTCACTCAGAATGCGGCGAACCCGGTACATTCCCTCAGGTTCCGGGGGAGGTGGGCTGACCACGTGCGCAAGCAGGCGGCCAGTTCTCTAAAGCGTCACCTCGCTGCCGACTACACGGTGTAGATGGACGCCAACGAGCATCATTCAGGGGTCGATTATCAAAAGATCGTCGAGGCGGTGCCGGCGATCCTGTTCGTCGCCGGAACCGGCCTTGATGGCACCTGGTTCTACGTAAGCGACTGGATCGAGCCGATCCTCGGGTTTGCGGTCGCTGAGTGGACCAGCAACCAGATCTGGGCGCGCCAGCTGCACCCCGACGACCGCGAGCTCGTGATTGCCGCCGAAGCCGACGAGGTCAAGGCGGCGCTCGCGTCGGATGGCCCCGGCGATGATCTCGCGTGGGGCACCTTCTACCTGGACTATCGGATGATCCACCGCGACGGTCACGTCGTCTGGATCCGTGATAACTCGGTGCTGCGCCGCGTCGCCGACGGCACACTGCTGTGGCACGGCGTGATGATGGACATCACCGATCAGAAGCTGGGCGAGCAGCGACTCGAACGTCAGTCCGCCGCCCAGGCCGCGGTCGCCCGTCTCGGCGAGCACGCACTCGGGGGCATGCCGATCATCGAGCTGCTGACCGAGGCCTGCCGCACCGCCGCAGAGGTGCTGGGCATCGAGGCCTGCGTCGCGAGCCAGGTCGGGGATGACGGCCACACGCTCGACCTCCGCGCCGAATACGGCTGGGCGCGCGACGACGGCGTCCACCAAGAGATCCACCTCGCGAGCCGCAGCCCCGACACCCGGGCGCTGTTGACAGGCCGCCCGGTGCTGGTCCAGAACTGGGACGAGGAGACCGAACTGGAGCCGGGCGAACCGCTGCTCCGCTGCGAGGTCAAGAGCAGCATCTCCGTACGGATCGAGGGACCCTCGCACCCGTGGGGCATGTTCGGCGCCCTCTCGCGCAAGCCCTACGCCTTCACCGAGCACGACATCAACATCGTCGTGGCCGTCACCAACATCCTCGCCGACGCGATCGAGCGCCAGGAGGCCGAGGACGCGATGCAGCACCGCGCGCTGCACGACGTCCTCACCGGACTGCCCAATCGCAGCCTCTTCGCCGACCGCCTCGAGCAGTCCCTCGAGCGTGTGCGCCGCCACCCGGGCTCGCTCGCGGCGATCCTGTTCATCGACGTCGATCACTTCAAGCAGGTCAACGACTCGCTCGGGCACCAGGCCGGCGATGAGTTGCTGATCGGCGTCGCCACCCGTCTGCGCGAGGCGGTCCGTCCCACCGACACGGTCGCGCGCTTCGGCGGCGACGAGTTTGGCCTGCTACTCGAGGAGATCAGCAGCGAGCGCGTGGCGATCGCCACCGCCGAGCGGATCGCCGCGGGCTTCGCGCGGCCGTTCATGCTCGAGTCGGGCTCGCAGTTCGTGACGGCCTCGACCGGCATCGCACTGGCTGACGGCCACCAGGGCGCCGAGGCGCTGTTGCGCGACGCCGACGCCGCCATGTACCGGGCCAAGCAGCGCGGCCGTGCGCGTTACGACGTCTTCGACGATGACCTACGCATGCGCGCACTGGCCCGCGGCCGCACCGAGAACGAGCTGCGGCGCGCGCTCGACATGCACGAGTTGAGGCTCGTTTACCAGCCGGTAGTCGATCTCAAGGACGAGCATGTCAATGCCGTCGAGGCGCTCGTGCGCTGGGATCACCCACAGCGCGGCGTCGTCCCGCCGGCCGATTTCATTGAGGTCGCTGAGGAGAGCGGCATGATCGAGCGCATCGGTCAGTGGGTGATCGAGGAGGCACTGCGCGACGCCTCACGTTGGGATCAGCTGCGCCCCGACGAGCCACCGATCCGCGTCGGCGTGAACGTCTCCATGCAGCAATTGCTGAACCCACGCTTCCCCGACAGCGTCAGCGACGCGATCCAAAGTGCAGGGATCGAGCCACAAACGCTCGCGCTCGAGCTCGACGAGTCCGTGTTGCGCGACGAAGCCGAGCAGATCCGTAGCACGCTGCGGTTGCTCAAGCGGATCGGCGTGATCCTCGCAGTGCACGACTTCGGCACCGGCGACTCCTCGCTGCGTCAGCTGGCGGCGCTGCCGATCGACACGATCAAGGTCGACCGCCGCTTCGTCGGCGCACTCGGCACCGACGACGCAAGCGGCCCGATCGCGCACGCCGTGATCGCCACCGGAAACGCGCTCGGCCTGAAGATCATCGGCCTGGGCGCGGAGACCGCCGAGCAGGTCGAGGCTCTGCGAAAGCTCGGCTGCGCTTCGGCCCAGGGCTTCCTCTTCTCGGAACCGCTGCCTGCCGTCCAGGTCGACGCCCTGCTGACCGAGGGCGGCAACCTCAGGCGGACACTCCACTAGGCTGCTCCATCTGCGAGCTCCAGGTGGCGTACATCTCGGCGTAGCGCCGGCCGAGCGCGAGCAGCCGCTCATGCGAGCCGCTCTCGATGATGCGGCCATCGTCGACCACGACGATCCGGTCGGCCTTCATCGCGGTCGTCAGCCGGTGCGCGATCAGCACGGCCGTGCGCGCCTCCAGCAGCACATCCAGGGCCGCCTCGATCTTGGCCTCCGACAGCAGGTCGAGGTTGGAGGTCGCCTCGTCGAGCACTAGCACGCGCGGCTGCGCGTGGAAGGCACGTGCGAGCGCGATCAGCTGCCGCTCCCCGGACGACAATGACTGGCCGCGCTCGTGCACGACCGTGTCCAGGCCATCGGGCATGCGCTCGACGACATCGCGCAGGCCGACCGCGTCAACCGCGGTCCAGACTTCCGCCTCGGAGGCATCGGGGCGCGCGAAGGCGATGTTGTCGCGCAGCGAGCCGGCAAACAGGAACGGCTCCTGCGGGACCACGCCGAGCTGCCGGCGCAGCGAATCGATCGTGACGTCACGCAGGTCATGGCCGTCCAGCAACACGCGCCCGCGGGTCGGGTCGTAGAAGCGCGTGATCAGCTTGGCGGCGGTCGACTTGCCGGCGCCGGTCTGGCCGACAAACGCGACGGTCTCACCCGGCGCGATGCGCAACTCAACGTCGCGCAGCACCGGCTGATCCGGCAGGTACCCGAAGCTCACGTGGTCAAAGACGATCTCACCCCTGATCGGCGGGAGCTCGACCGCATCTGGCTTCTGCGGCGTGCTCGGCTCGGTACGGAACAGGGTGCGCAGCTTGAGCACCGAAGATTGGCCCTGCTGGAAGGTGTTGTACTGCTGCACGAGCAGCTGGATCGGCGCAAAGAACCGGTTCAGGTACAGGAAGAAGGCAACCAGCACACCGAGCTTGAGCTGGTGATGAAGGACCATGTTGCCGCCGAGCGTGAGCAGCGCCCCCTGGCCAAGGTAGCCGAGCATCTGCGTACCGGGCCCGTAGAGCGCGTTGATCTGGGCGGTGACGTTGTTAGCGTCGCGGTACACACCGACGACGTTGCGATGCTCGACTACGTTCCAGCGCTGACGGTTGTAGGCGGCAACCGTGCGCACACCCTGCAGGCTCTCCGAGAGGTCGCCGAGCACCCCGGCGATGCCGTCGCGCACCTGCATGTAGCCGCGCTGCGAGGCCCGGGTGAACCAGATCGTCGCGAGCGTCAGGATCGGGATCACGATCGCCAGCGTGATCCACGTGAGCTCGACGTTCTGCGTGAACAGGATCGCCGTGATCACAACCATCGTCAGCGCCTGCGCGACCAGTTGCGCGAGACCGTCCTGCAGCAACTGCTGCAGGTTCTCAATGTCACTGGTCATGCGCGTCATGATCACGCCGGCCTTCTCCTCGGTGTAGTAATCGAGACCGAGCCGCTGAAGCTGGGTGAAGACCTTGACGCGCAGGTCGTTCATCACGCGGGCGGCCAGGCGCCCGGTGACACGTGCCTGTGAACGCTGAGCATTGGCGCTGATGAAGATCGCAAGCAGGAACAGCCCCGCACAGGCCGCGACCACACCGATGTCGCCGTGGGCCACGGGCGGCATCGCGTGGTCGATCGCATAGGAGATCAGCAGCGGGCCCAGCTGGTTACCGACGCTGACGATGCAGACCAGGATCACGGCCATCACACCCAACCGCCAGTGACGGAAGATCAGCTGCCGGAGCGTGAGGTTACGGCTGCGCTCGTCGGTGTTGATATAGGTGAACTCGGCGCCCGGCTCGGGGTACTCGGGCTCCTGGGTGAGCAGCTTGTCGACGCCCTCCTGGAGCTCGGACGGGATCCCGGCGAACGGCAGGCCACCGCCCGGCGCCGCCGCCGCGCGCGCGCCGCCACCACCGCCGAACATCGGTGCGCCGCCACCGAATCCACCGAAGCTCACAGCCGGTCCTCCAATGCGGCCCGGGCAGCTTCGCGTTCACGCTCGAGGCGTTGCTGCTCGCGCTCATCTGACTCCGCCTGCGCGAGGACCTCGACATACAGCGACGAGCTCTCCATCAGCTTGGCGTGCGTGCCGTCGGCGACGATGCGGCCGCCGTCGAGCAGCACGACGCGATCGGCCAGCCCGATCGTCGAGAGGCGGTGCGCAACGATCAGCGTCGTGCGTCCCCGCATCAGCTTCTTCAGTGCCTCGTGGATCTCCTGCTCGACCTGCACGTCGACGGCGCTGGTGGCATCGTCGAGCACCAGGATTGGCGGGTTGACGAGCAGCGTGCGCGCGATCGCGATGCGCTGGCGCTGGCCGCCGGAGAGCGTGTAGCCGCGCTCGCCGACGATCGTGTCGAAGCCCTCGGGCAGCCGCTCGATGAAGCGCTCGGCGCCGGCGGCCCGAGCCGCGGCCCGGATCTCCTCGAGCGGCGCATCCGGACGCCCGTAGGCGATGTTGTCGCGGATCGAGACCGAGAACAGGAACGGCTCGTCGAGCACCACGCCAACCTGGTGGCGCAGACTCTCAACCGTCACCTCACGGACGTCGTGGCCATCGACCTTCAAGGCGCCGCCGGTGACGTCGTAGAAGCGCGACAGCAGGCGGGCGACCGTGCTCTTGCCGCTGGCGGTGCGCCCGACCATCGCGACAGTCTCGCCTGGGAGCAGTCGCAGCTCGAGGTCGTCGAGAACCAGTGGCCCGTCCTCAGAGTAGGCGAAGTCCACGTGCTCAAAGGCGACCTCACCGCGCGGGTCCACAAGGTCGACGGCCAGCGGGCCGTCGACGACGCTCGGCTGTTCATCGAGCACCTCATAGATGCGGCCCGCGGATGCCGCCGCGCGCTGACCGAGCATGACCAGCATGCCGAGCATCTGGAACGGCGCCTGCAGCATCACGATGTAGGCGCTGAAGGCGAGGATCGCGCCGACGCCGAGCTGGCCGTGGATCACCAGGTAGCCGCCGAGCAGCAACACCAGCGCCATCCCAACCTGGGGTAGGTTCTGCACGACCGGGGTGAAGCGAGCGCGCACGTCGGCGTCCTGGATGTAGGACCACTGCAACTTGTCGGCGGCGCGCTGCAATGCGTGCAGCTCGCGCGGCTCAGCGACGAACGACTTCACGACGCGGACGCCATTGATGTTCTCGTCGACGATCGTCGCGACCTCGGCCAGTCGCGACTGGATCAGCCATGAGACCGGGAACAAGCTGCGGCGCATGCGCAAGCCCATCAGGAACACGAACGGCAGCGTGCACATCGCCACAAAGGCGAGCGGCACGTTGATCGTGAGCATGTAGATGAACGCGACAAGCGCAATCGAGCACTGAACGATGATGTTGGGGCCGAAGGTCAGGTACATCTGCACGGAACGGATGTCGGAGTTGGCGCGCGAGATCAGCTGGCCGGACTGGACACGGTCATAGAAGTCGAAGCTCATGCGCGTGAGGTGCGTGTAGATCATGTTGCGCAGGTCGGCTTCGATGCCGTAGGCGGTGCGCATCAGGAACAGACGTGCGAAATATGAGCTCACGCCGGCGGCGATGGCGAGCGCAAAGACGATGCGCACGTAATGGCCGAGCGGTGTGTGGTGGTGCTGGAGTGAGTTGTTGACGGCACTGTTGAGCAGGTTGGGAATCTGCACCTGCAGCAAGAGCGACAGAAACGAGAGTCCGAGCGCCGTGAACAGCGTCCGCTTGCGTGCGAGCACGATCGGCAGAGCCCGGCGCAGCCAGCTCTTGCTCTGGTCACGATCGATCCAGGCCCGTGGCGGGTTGTACCGCGAGGCGTTGCCGCTGGGGACGAAGCGCTCGCCCGCAGCGCTGTCGGCGACGGCGCTCACCGTGGCAGCTCCAAGAGCAGCTGCTCGATGCGGTCAAGACGCTGCTCGACCGCGTCGTCTGCCGCCGCAAGCAGTTCGTGCCCGGCGTCTGTGAGCCCGACATCCACACGGCGCCGGTCGTCGTCGGTGTGTTCGCGGCGCACAAGTCCGCGCGCGACCAGCCCGTCGACCACGCCGGTGATGCTCGGGCGGCTGACGGCCAACTTGTCGGCCAGCACCGAGGCGGCCTCACGGCCGTCGGCGAGGATCGCCATCACGCGGTACTGGGCGAGCGTCAGGTTGACGGTGGTAACGGCGAGCTCGACCTGCCGGGCCACGCGCGCGAGTGTGTGACCTGGATGCGCCGGGGCGCAGGCCGGCTGCTGCGCTGGTAGTTCGCTTGCCACATAGTTAAGGTAGCGAACTACCCGGGGCCAGCCACGTCTCGAGCGTCTAGGACGAGCGTCTAATCGGTACGTTGAAACGAGCGGACGTACGTACTAGAAGATGGCCAAATGAGTCCATCGTTGGGTCGAA
Source organism: uncultured Actinomycetota bacterium (assembly GCA_963706725.1). GTDB lineage: Bacteria > Actinomycetota > Thermoleophilia > Solirubrobacterales > Solirubrobacteraceae > Palsa-465. Next base: position 304,113 of record OY970167.1, read on the forward strand.
ACCGCCGAGCACTGTCGTGAGCATGTCCGCCTCTCTCGCCACCGATTCGCTGACGGCGCCCACCCCAGTACTCGTCTCGCGCCAGCCGGTGCTGGACGCACGCGATCGGGTGGTCGGTTACCGCATCTCCTATTCGCTGCTGAGTGGCGGCGTCGCGGTGACGCCATCGCCGCTCGAGACGACGGAGATCGTCGACGAGGTGCTGGCCGTGATCGACGATGATGAGCGCCCGCTCTCGAACATGGCGCATCTGCCGCTGACACGCGAGATGCTCGAGCGCCGCGAGATCCCGCCTGTCGATCCCTCGCAGGTGCTGCTGCGCGTCCGCTATGAGCACGCGACCACGAGCACGCTCGTGCCCGCGATTGCCGACGCCGCCAACCGCGGCTACCGGCTCGAGCTCGACGACCTCCCGGGCCGCGGGGTGAACCTCGACATGCTGCGGATCTTCCACGCGGTCGGGATCGACCTGCAGCGCTGGAGCACCGACGACGCCGCCGCCCTGGTCCCACACCTGCGCTACCGCAGCACGCTCGCACTGGCCACCGGTGTCAGCACGCACGAGCAGCGCGAAGCCGCCAAAGGCATCGGCTTCGACTGGTTCACCGGGCCGTTCTTCTGCACCCCCAACATGCTCGGCGGGCAGCAGCTGTCCGTCGGCGACCTGCAGACGATCGTCGAGCTCTGCCGGCTCCAGGGCAGCGACGCATCGCTCGAGGATCTCACCGCCGTGATCGAGCAGGACCTGGGACTCGGGGTGCGCCTGCTCAAGTACATGAACTCCGCGTACTTCGGCTTCTCAGGACGGGTGCGCTCGATCAATCAGGCCGCGACCATGCTAGGCACCCGTGGACTCTCGCGGTGGGCGCTGATCGCGGCCGCGCTGGGCGAGTCCAACCCGGTCTCACGTGAGCTCGCGCTCACCGGCCTCACCCGCGCCCGCGCCTGCGAGCTGCTCGGAGCCGAGCGCGACCCATCACTCGACCGCGACGAGCTGTTCACACTCGGCCTGCTCTCGACCGCCGATGCCGTCTTCCACATGCCGATGGAGCGAGTCGTGACCGAGCTGCCCCTGGAGGAGAGCGTGATCGAGGCGCTGCTCGAGCGCACCGGCCCCGCCGGTGAGATCCTCAAGTCGGTGATCGCCTACGAGCAGGGTGAGTTCCTGGCGCCGAGCCTGGACTCGCTGCTGCATGAGAACGCGACGGCGTACCGTGAGAGCCTGGCATGGGCTCGCCGTGCGGTTTACGGCATGGCCTGAGCGCCGCGGCCCGGGGGCGTCAGAGACGGTTTCAGGAGGCGTCGGCCAGGCGGTTCAGCAGGCTGACGGCCTCGCGCAGGACCTCCTGCTGCTCGGGGGTGAACTCCCCGATCTCCTTGCCGAGCCAGCCCTCGCGGGCGGCCCGGTCGGCGTCGAGCGCCTTGCGCCCGCTGGCGGTCAGCGCGATCTGGGTGCGGCGCCCATCGCGTTGGTCGGGACGGCGCCCGATCAGGCCCTCCGCCTCGAGCTCGCAAATCGTCTGGCTCATCGACTGCGGTCGCACCGATTCGATCGCCGCCAGCTCGCCGATGCTGCGCGGCCCCTCACGGTCGAGGCGACCAAGCACCGAGGCCTGGGTCAGCGGGAAGCGGTGCTCCCTGCGCAGCCGGCGCATCAGGCGCCCGAGCACGATCCGCAGCTCGGTCGGGAGCGTCTCCTGGTCGAATGCGCCTGCGAGATCGGCCTGCGTCAGTTGTGCATCGGTTTCCACAGAGCGAAGCATAAGGCTCGATGATCAGACCGCAAGGAATTATGAAGGTAACCTGTGTAATACTTGCCTGGTGGCAGGTTTCCTGATCTCAGGCAGGCGCACCGACGGTCCGCTACCCAGCAACTACAAGTGGATCGCGCTCTCCAACACCACGCTGGCGGTCCTGCTGGCGACGCTCGACGGCTCGATCACGATCATCGCGATGCCCGCGATCTTCCGCGGCATCAAGCTCAACCCGCTGCAATCCGGCAACAGCTTCTATCTGCTGTGGATGGTGCTCGGCTACCTGATCGTCTCGAGCGTGCTGATCGTCAGCCTCGGGCGGCTCGGAGACATGTTCGGCCGTGTCCGCATCTACAACCTCGGCTATGTGATCTACACGGTGGCCTCGTTGCTGCTCACGATCGACTGGATGACCGGGGCCGCAGGCGCCACCTACCTTGTGATCCTGCGGCTCGTGCAGGGCGTCGGCGGAGCCTTCCTGCTGGCGAACTCAGCCGCGATCATCACCGACGCCTTCCCGACCAACCAGCGCGGGATGGCGCTCGGGATCAACAACATCGTCGGCGTCAGCGGCATGTTCGTGGGCCTCGTGCTCGGTGGCCTGCTCGCACCATTGAACTGGCGCCTGGTGTTCCTGATCTCAGTCCCGGTCGGGCTGTTCGGAACGGTCTGGGCCTACAAGCACCTGCGTGAGCTGAGCAAACCGCAGGTCGGCTCGAAGGTCGATTGGCCCGGGAACATCACCTTCGCGATCGGACTGATCCTGATCATGATCTCGATCACCTACGGGATCCGCCCCTACGGTCAGCACTCGATGGGCTGGCTCAGCCCGCGCGTGCTCGGCCTCGCCGGCACCGGCGTGCTCTTCCTGATCGCGTTCGCGGTGCTCGAGCTGCGCTCGGCGGAGCCGATGTTCCGCCTACCGCTGCTGCGCATCCGTGCCTTCAGCGCCGGGACGCTCTCAACCTTCCTCGCGTCGGTTGCACGCGGCGGGCTGATGTTCATGCTGATCATCTGGCTGCAGGGCATCTGGCTGCCGGAGCATGGGGTCAGCTTTGCGGACACGCCACTGCGCGCCGGAATCCTGATGCTGCCGCTGACGGTCGGGATGCTGGTCTCCGGGCCGATCTCCGGAATCCTCTCGGACCGCTACGGAGCCCGCGGCTTCGCGACCGGCGGCATGATCGCCACGGCGGCGAGCTTCGTCTGGCTGTGGCTGCTGCCGATCGACTTCGGCTACGTCGAGTTCGCGGGAGTCCTGCTGGTGCTCGGAATCTCGTTCGGGATGTTCGCCTCACCCAACCGGGCGGCGGTGATGAACAGCCTGCCACCTCAGGACCGTGGCGCCGGTGGTGCGATGAACCAGACCTTCCAGAACAGCGCCCAGGTGCTGTCTGTCGGAATCTTCTTCTCGTTGATGATCGCCGGGCTGGCGACCAACCTTCCGCATACGCTCACCGCCGGGCTGCATCAGCAGGGCGTGCCACTGCAACGGGCGATCGCGATTGGCAAGACGCCGCCGGTATCGGTCCTGTTTGCCGCCTTCCTGGGCTTCAACCCGGTCACGAGCCTGGTGGGCAAGCACGTCCTACACGCGCTCCATGCCCCTGCTCGGGCCGTCCTGACGGGTCGCTCGTTCTTCCCGCATCTGATCGCATCGCCGTTTCGCGACGGTCTGCACACCGCCTTCACGTTCGCGATCATCGCCTGCCTGGTCGCAGCCGTCGCTTCGGCGCTGCGCGGAGGCGTCTACCACCACGTCGACGCCGTCGACGAGCAGGACCCGGTGGACGCCGCGGGGGGCGCGGTCGCCGCCGCCCGCCACGCCTCGGCTTCCTAGGGTGCGGGTGCCCGTAGGGCTACATAAGGTCGCAGCGTCGGCCTGAGCGCCGGTCCCGCTGGCGAGCGCGCCGACGGCCCGCCGGCGCTCGCGACGCAGGACCGCGAGCGGAGCAGCCCTTGCCCCCGTGTTGTGAGTCGATTAGGTTCACCGCAAATAAAGGCTGTTGGCAATAGCATTTTTGCCAACAGCTCTAATCCATGGAGGAGGACGCCATAGTGCGTAACCATCTGAAGCGAACGACCTGGTCAGTGATCCTGGCCGCGGTCGGTATCGCAGCGATCGCAGCAGCGATCGCAGCCACTGCGACAGCCAAGGTCACCGCCAAGGCCGCAGCCGGCACCACAGTGACGCTGTACTCGGGCCCCGGCCCGCAGTCGCTCGACCCGGGTCTGGACTACACGACCCAGGGCTCCGAGATCAACTGGGAGGTCTACACCGGCCTGACCACCTACAAGCACGCCGGCGGCATCGCCAGCACTGAGCTGCAGCCCGGCCTGGCCACGGCCCTGCCGGTCATCTCCAACGGCGGCAAGACCTACACGGTCACGCTGCGCAAGGGTCTCAAGTACTCCAACGGCGACCCCGTCCAGGCGAGTGACTTCACCTACTCGATGGAGCGTTCGTTGACGATCCCGTGGGGTGGCGCGAGCACGTTCGTCACGCCCTATGTCGTCGGTGCGGCGGCCTACGCCAGTCACAAGGCGAAGACCATCTCCGGCATCTCCACCAACAACGCAACCGGCAAGATCGTCATTCATTTGACGACGGCCTACGGCCCGTTCGCCAACGTTCTGGCGTTCCCGGCCTTCGGCTTCGTGGATCCGAAGACCGCCCCCGAGCCGTTCAAGGTACAGGCGAGCAACCCGCCCGCGGGCGCTGGTCCGTACATGGTGAACAACATCAGCATCGGCAAGTCGTTCGACGTTGTTCCGAACCCGAACTGGGCAGGCCTTCCGGGTATCCCGAAGGCGACCGTCTCCTACCAGGAGCAGATCAACTCGAACGTCAACGCCAACGCCCTGTCGGTGCTGAAGAACTCGAGCTCGATCTTCGACTGGGCGGACACCATCCCGCCGGCCGATCTGGCGGCAGCGAAGGCGACCGGCCACGACAAGCTGGTCAACCTCGGTGGCTCGGTGTATTACTTCTTCCTGAACGCATCCAAGCCCCCGTTCAACAACGAGGAAGCGCGTCAGGCGGTTGTCACCGGTCTGAATGAGAACGGCTTCTCGCGCCTGGGCTCGGGCACACTGGCGCCGGGCTGCTTCTTCCTGCCCCCGGGAATTCCCGGCCATGGAACCGGCAAGTGCCCGCTGGCGAACCCCGCCACCGGCGACCTGGCGAAGGCCAAGAAGCTCCTCAAGGAGTCCGGCCAGGCCAACGTGCCGATCACGGTCTACGGTGAGGAGCGCGCACCGCGTCTCCAGTGGGAGCAGGCCTACGTCCAGGAACTTCAGCAGATCGGCTTCAAGCACGTTCAGCTGAAGGAGATTGCGGACTCGAACTACTTCACCACCATCGGTGAATCGAAGAAGGTCGACCCGCAAACCGGTTTCGCCGACTGGAATGAGGACTTCCCAAACCCGGTCGACTTCTACGGAGTTCTGCTCAACGGCCCGTCGATCACGCCGACGAACAACGAGAACTTCGGCCAGACTAACGACGCGTACATCAACAAGCAGATCAAGAGCCTCGGCACCACGCCGACGACCGAGATCAGCAAGGTCGCGGCCAAGTGGGATTCGCTCGAGCACTACGTTGCGGCGCACGCGTACGCAGCCGTGTTCGGGTACCAGGCGTTCCCGTTCTTTACGTCAAAGAACATCACCGTGAAGTACACGAACGACATCTACGGATGGGACCTACTCGGGATCAAGGTCAGCTAGACCGGCCCCGCAGTACCCAAGGGACGCGACAGGCAGTAGCCTGTCGCGTCCCAATCTTTTCGTAATGTCTTTCTCCAGAGGTGAACTACAGGCCGAGATGGCCTTCGCAGCACAGTCCGGCGAGGCCGAGGAGCCCGGCGGCGGCCTGCCGCCCGGGATCGGGCCCTACAGGCTCGCGTGGCGCCGGCTGCGCCGCAACCGGGTCGCGCTGTTCTTCGGCGTGCTCTTCATCGTGCTTGTGATCCTCTGCCTGCTGGCGCCGATCTATTCGCAGGATGTCGCGCACATCGGTCCCAACACCGGCAACACCACCGGTGAGATCAGGGTCGGCGGCAAGCTCGAGTACGTGCTCAGCCTCACGGGCATCCCGATCGGCCCGACCTGGGACATCCACCATTACTTCCTCGGCGCCGACTCGAACGGACGCGATGTCGCCGTGCGCCTGCTCTACGGGGGGCGCAGCTCGCTCTACATCGGCGTAATCGCGATGCTGATCACGATGGTGTTCGGCACCATCCTGGGGATCATCGCCGGCTATTTCCGTGGCTGGATCGACGGGATCATCAGCCGCTTCAGCGACCTCGTCTGGTCCTATCCAGCGGTGCTCCTCGGGATCACACTCGGCACGGTCCTCAACGTCCGCGGCCTCTGGATCTTCCACTCGACGACGCTCTTGACCACGGCGCTGGTCGTGGGCTTCGTCTACATCCCCTATGTGATCCGACCGATCCGCGCGCAGGTGCTGACCTTACGCGAGCGCGAGTTCGTCGACGCCGCCCGACAGCAGGGGCTGGGGAACTTGCGGATCATGTTCAGCGAGATCCTGCCGAACGTCGCCTCGACGATCATCATCTTCGTCCCATTGATCCTCGCCAACGCGATCCTGCTCGAGGCCGCGCTGAGCTTCCTCGGCGCCGGCGTGCAGGCCCCCAACTCGACGTGGGGCACGATGATCGAGGCGGGACTGGTCGACTTCCCCGGCGCCTTCCACACCGTACTGGCGCCCGGCATCATGCTGGTCGTCGCCGTGATGTCGGTGAACGTCTTCGGTGACGGCCTGCGTGACGCGCTCGATCCGCGCTCGAAGGCGGCGATCTGATGGCTCGCTTCGTCACCCGCCGCCTGCTGACGATGCTGTTCATGCTGATTGCGATCTCAATCGTGACGTTCCTGCTGTTCGTCGTCGCGCTGCCGGGCGGCAACCCGGCCGCGATGATCGCCGGACGACTGGCGACGCCGACCGAGGTTCACCTCATCTCCGTGCGCTACGGCTTCGACAAGCCGATCTACATCCAATACCTGCACACGATGGCCAACATCTTCGATGGCAGTGCCTTCTCCTACCAGCAGGGCTTCAATGTGCTCTCGCAGCTCGGCGGTGACGCGCCTGCGACGCTGTCGCTGGCGATCGGCGCCGGCATCCTCTGGCTGCTCAGCTCGATCGCGCTGGGGACGCTCGCGGCGATCCGCTCGGGCAAGTACACCGATCGCGTGCTGACCGTGCTGTCGATGGTCGGGGTGTCGCTGCCGCCGTTCGTGCTGGGCAACTTCCTGATCTTTTACGTCGGCTACAAGCTCAGCCTGATTCCACTCGGCGGCTATGTGTCGCTTTCGCATCCGGCGAGCTGGCTGTGGCACCTGCTGGCGCCGTGGTTCACGCTCTCGGTGCTGTTCGTGGGCTTCTATTCGCGGGTGCTGCGAGGCTCGATCCTCGACGCGATGGGTGAGGATTACGTGCGCACCGCCCGCGCCAAGGGGCTGTCGGAGCGCAAGGTCCTGATCAAGCACGTGCTGCGCATGAGCCTGCTACCGATCGTCTCGCTCTGGGGCCTGGACATCGCGCAGGTGATCGGCGGTGGCGCGATTCTCACCGAGACCGTCTTTGACCTGCATGGGATCGGGTGGCAGGCCGCCCAGTCGATCGGCAATTTCGACACGGTCACGCTGCTGACGATCGTGATGATCACAGCGCTCGCTGTCGTCGTGATCGGCGCGCTGATCGACATTCTCTACGCCGTGCTCGACCCGAGGATTCGACTCTGATGAGTGACGCGCTGCTCTCAGTCGAGGACCTGAAGGTCGGCTTCGCCACCGACGAGGGACGGGTGCAGGCGGTCGACGGCGTCTCCTTCGAGGTCAACCGCGGTGAGATCGTGGCGGTCGTCGGCGAGTCGGGCTCCGGCAAGTCCGTCACCGGCATGACGCTGATGGGCCTCACGCGCGGACCCAACGCGCTCATCGAGGGCAGCGCCACACTTGACGGCTTCCAGCTCCTGACAGCCTCAAACGAGGAGCTGCGCAAAATCCGCGGTAATGACATCGCGATGATCTTCCAGGATCCGATCAGCTCCCTGAACCCGGTGTACCGGGTCGGCTGGCAGATCGTCGAGCAGATCCGAACTCACCATCCCGAGGTGAGCAAGGCCGATGCCATGGCGCAGGCCGTTACGCTGATGGAGCGGGTGGGCATACCGCGTGCCGCCGAGCGGCTGCGCAGCTACCCGCACGAGTTTTCCGGCGGCATGCGCCAGCGTGTGATGATCGCGATGGCGCTGTCCTGCTCACCGAAACTGCTGATCGCCGACGAGCCCACGACGGCGCTCGATGTCACGATCCAGGCTCAGATCCTGGATGAGCTGCGGCAGCTGCGCGACGAGACCAACGCCGGGATCATTCTCGTCACACACGACCTTGCGGTCGTCGCCGACATCGCCGACCGGGTGGTGGTCATGTACTCGGGTCGCGTGGTCGAGCAGGGCTCGCTCGATGACCTCTTCTATGACCCACAGCACCCCTACACCTGGGGACTGCTCGGATCGATCACCCGGATCGACCGTGACCGCGGTACACGCCTGCCCGCAATCGCCGGGTCGCCGCCGTCGCTGCTGGCGCCGCCGAGCGGATGCCATTTCCAGCCGCGCTGCCCGCATGCGTTCGACAAGTGCGGCCAGGTACCGACGCTGGAGTCGCGCATCCCCGAGGCACGCGGACACGCCGATCGCTGCTGGCTCGAGCTTGACGTCAAACGCCAGCGACGCAACGTCGACGGTCAGATCGGGCTCGCCGCCCCGGTATCCGGATGACCGACGAGCTCAACCCCCCCGAGCAGAGCGCCAGTCCGGCGGCCGCGACTTCCACCACGCCAGCGACCGACGGGACAACCCGGCCACTGATGGAGGTCGATCACCTGCAGGTTCTGTTCCCGGTCAAATCGGGGCTGATCATCGACCGCACCATCGCGCACGTGCACGCGGTGGACGATGTCTCATTCGACATCATCGAGGGCGAGACGCTCGGCGTGGTCGGGGAATCCGGCTGCGGCAAGACGACGCTGATCCGCACGCTCGTGCGTCTGATCGACTCGACCGGCGGCCAGATCAAGTTCCGTGGCCAGGACATCACCAAAGCCTCACGCCGATCGATGCGGCCGATCCGCCCGCAGATGCAGATGGTGTTCCAGGACCCCCAGGCGTCGCTGAATCCGCGCAAGCGGATCAGTCAGATCCTGGGCACGCCGCTGAAGCAGCGCGGCGTCGACGCCGGCCAGATCGAGACCGAGAGCCGCGGGCTGCTCGAGCGCGTCGGCATGCGCCCGGAGCATCTGAGCCGTTTCCCGCACGAGTTCTCGGGCGGCCAGCGCCAACGCATCGGGATCGCGCGAGCACTGGCGATGAACCCGAGGCTGGTGCTGCTGGACGAGCCGGTATCCGCGCTCGATGTCTCGATCCAGGCGCAGGTCATCAACCTGCTTGATGACCTTCAGGATGACCTCGGCCTGAGCTACGTCTTCGTCGCCCACGACCTCAGCGTCGTACGCCACGTTTCCGACCGGATCGCGGTCTTGTATCTCGGCAAGATGATGGAGCTGTCTCCTTCGGAGGAGCTCTACACCAAGCCGATCCACCCCTACAGCTCCGCACTGCTCGCGGCGATCCCGATCCCGGATCCCAAGGAGAACCGCGAACGGACACGCACCAAGGTGAGCGGCGAGGTTCCCAGCCCGATCGACCCCCCGGCCGGCTGCCGCTTCGCCGGGCGCTGCCCGCGGGCTAGCGACATCTGCCGCCAGGTCGAGCCACAGCTGACGGAATACGCGGGAGGTCACGTGGCCGCCTGCCACCACCCGCAGAACGTGACCGCCGAGGAGGTCGCGGCCGCCAAGCGCTCACCGCTCAGCCCGGCGAGCTCCGGTGAGCAGATGCCGACGTATTCGGCATAGCAAGCGCCGGCAGCAGCGGCGCCCGCGCATCGGCACGACAAACATGCTCCGCTTCGGCGTCGCCGATTGATCTACGCTGGCGCCATGCGTTACCCCGGTGAGTGGGAGCCGCACGAGCGGACGATCATGGGCTGGCCGTGCCGCACCACGCTCTGGGGCCCGATGCTCGAGCAGGCATGCGCCGACTACGCGACCGTTGCAAATGCGATCGCGGACTTTGAGGACGTGACGATGATCGCCGGTTCGGCACAGGACGCACGTGCGGCACGCGCCGCCTGCACCGGCCGCGTGCAGATCGTCGAGCTGCCGATCGACGACTCGTGGCTTCGTGACAGCGGCCCGATCTACACGGTCGACGATGCCGGCGGTCGGCTGGCGGTGCACTTTGGATTCAACGCCTGGGGCGAGAAGTTCGCGCCCTGGGACAAGGACGCGGAGATCGGCGGCCTGATCGCGCAGCAGCTCGGCGACGAGGTGCGCAGGGCGCCGATGGTGCTCGAGGGCGGCTCGGTGATCAGTGACGGCCAGGGCACGCTGATCACAACCGAGCAGTGCCTGCTCGCAGCCAACCGCAACCCGTCGCTTTCACGGGGTGCGATCGAGGAGCTACTGGCGGAATGGCTCGGTGCCGAGCGTCTCATCTGGCTCGGGCTCGGGCTCGTGGAGGACCGCGACACCGACGGCCACGTCGATCTGATCGCCACCTTCACCCCGGATCGCCGCGCGCTCGTGCAGACCGTCCCGACCGATAACCCCAACCACGAGCGCTGCGCCGAGAACGCACAGCGCCTGGCCGAGGCGGGGGTCGAGACGATTGAGATTCCGCACCTGAGCTACCGCGAGGTCGCGGGCGAGAGCGTTGCAGTCGGCTACCTGAATCTCTACATCTGCAACGGTGCCGTGATAGTGCCCACAGCTGAGGATGAGTTCGACGAGGAGGCGCTGGCGATCATCGCCCACGCCTTCCCGGGGCGCTCGGTGGTGCCCGTTCCCGGCGCCACGATCGCCTACGGCGGCGGCGGCCCGCACTGCATCACCCAACAGGTGCCGGCGGTATGAGCGATTACACGCTGAAGCTCAGCGAGCACGTTCCCGAGTCACCGGCGCGCACCCGGCCGGCCGAGCGCCCGCCGCTGCGACTCGGACTGGTGCAGCAGCGCTGGCATCCCGACCCGCTCGTGTTCGAGCGGATGCTGACCGACGGCATCGTGATCGCCGCCGAGCACGGCGCCCGCGTCGTCTGCCTGCAGGAGCTGACGCTGTCCCCGTACTTCGCGATCACGCCCGACGGCGCCGAGGCGCTGGAGATCGCCCCGGAGCCGCTCGAGGACGGCCAGACGATCACCTTCGCCCGCGCGGCGGCGGCCGAGTCAGGAGCCTACGTGCACGCGTCGCTCTACGAGGCGGCCGAGCGCGGCGACGGGCTCGGTTTCAACACGGCGATCCTGGTCGCGCCCGACGGGCAGCTGGTGCAGCGCACGCGCAAGCTCCACATCCCGATCACCGCGGGCTACTACGAGGACAAGTACTTCCGCAGCGGACCGGCGAGCGGCGAGGGCGACCCCTTCCCGGTGGTCTCGCTGAAGCTTCCCGACGCTGATCCTTCCGGCACCGGCCCGCTGGCCGGCACCGGCGCTGGGACCGCACACCTGGGCCTGCCGACCTGCTGGGATCAGTGGTTCCCGGAGCTCGCACGCGCCTACTCGCTGGCGGGCGCCGAGGTGCTGATCTACCCGACGGCGATCGGTTCGGAGCCCGACCATCCGGGATTCGACACCGAGCCGCTGTGGCAGCAGGTGATCGTCGGCAACGGCATCGCCAACGGCACCTTCATGGTCGCGATCAACCGCTTCGGGGTCGAGGGACCGCTGACGTTCTACGGCTCGAGCTTCATCTCCGACCCGTACGGCCGCATCCTTGTGCAGGCGCCGCGTGACCGGCCCGCCGTACTGGTCGCCGACCTCGACCTGGACCAGCGGCGCGACTGGCTCGAGCTGTTCCCGTTCCTGACTACGCGCCGACCGGATGCGTACGGGTCGCTGACCGCTTGAGTCGAGGGGCACGCGGGTAGCGCCCGGGTCGCGGCGGGGCCGGCTCGCCGCTCGGCCCCACTGGCGCGTGACGCTCAGCTCTCGACGAAGTAACTGCCGCTGCCCTGGCCTGAGGAGAAGTAGCGGCTGGTGATCGTCTTCTTGCGCGTGAAGAACTCGACCCCGTCGGTCCCGTGCGCGTGCAGGTCGCCGAGGAAGCTGTCCTTCCAGCCGCTGAACGGGAAGAAGGCGACGGGGGCGGCGACGCCGATGTTGACACCGACCATGCCCGCCTGCACCTCGTGGCGATAGCGGCGCACCGACGCGCCCGACTCGGTGAAGATCGAGGTGCCGTTGCCGAAGCGGCTGGCGTTGACGATCGCAATCGCCTGGTCGAGCGTCTCGGCGTGCACGAGCGTGAGCACCGGACCGAAGACCTCCTCCTGCGCGATCTCCATCTCAGGCGTGACACCGTCGATGATCGTCGGGCCCAGGAACGCGCCATCGGGATTGACGCCATCAACCCCACGGCCGTCGAGTAGGATCCGCGCGCCCTCGGCCACGGCACGCTCGACGAAGCCCGCGATGCGGTCGCGTGCGTCGCAGGAGATAACCGGGCCGAGCTCGACCTGCTCGTCGTTGCCGTCACCGACGCGCAGCGACTGCGCGGCTCTCGTCAGCGGCTCAAGCAGCTGGCCGTGCGCGTCACCCACGGTGACGACCACCGAGCCGGCCATGCAGCGCTGGCCGGCGGCGCCGAAGGCCGAGGCGACGATGCCATCGACGGTCTTGTCGATCACCGCGTCCGGCATCACGACCATGTGGTTCTTGGCCCCACCGAGCGCCTGCACGCGCTTGCCCGCCTTGGCCGCACGCTCATACACCAGCTTTGCGATCGGCGCCGACCCGACAAACGAGACCGCGTCGATGCCCGGATGCTCGAGGATCCCCTCGACCACCTCACGCGCACCGTTCACGAGGTTCACGACACCGGCCGGTAACCCCAACGCGTCGATCTGCTCAAACACGAGAGCTTGGGTCATCGGCACCTGCTCAGAGGGCTTCAGCACGAACGTGTTGCCACATGCAATCGCGAACGGCAAAAACCAGAACGGCACCATCGCCGGGAAGTTGAACGGGACGATCGCCGCACAGACACCGACCGGCTGACGAACCGTCTCCGCATCGATGTTGCGGGAGACGTCCTCGAGGATGCGGCCCTGCATCGTCGTCGGCACGGCGGTCGCGGCCTCGACCATCTCGATCATGCGCGCAACCTCGGCGCGCGCGTCGGCGATCGTCTTGCCCATCTCGGTGGTGACCGAGCGTGCCAGCTCCTCGCTGCGCGCGTTCAGCCGCTCACGCAACTCAAACAACTTGCGTGCACGCGCGATCACCGACACCGCCCGCCATTCGGGCAGCGCCGCGCGTGCTGCGTCGACCGCCGCATCGAGGTCGCCACGGCCCGACAGCGGTACCCGCGCCAGCACCGCACCGGTCGCCGGGTTCAGTACGTCCAACTCACCCGTGGCGGCCTGGGCTGGCACCCACCTGCCTCCGATGTAGTTCTCAAGCAGCCGTGTTGCGGTCGCGGTCATGTCTCGTCGTCCTCTCAGCGCTCCGCTGTCCCTTCGCCGACGCTTCGCTTGCTCGTACCGGCCGCTTACGCGTCCGGTCAACGATCGTCATATGAAGAAATGCCTGTTGGTCTCAGTGATCCCGGCGGTCGCGTGTTTCGCGTTCGCCGCGCCCGCCCTCGCAGCGACCCGGGAGGGCGCGAGCGAGAATTGGGCAGGCTATGTAGTGACCCCCAATGATGACAGTGGCTTCACTGCCGCGTCTGGCCAATGGACAGAACCCCGGGCCGCCTGTACGGCCAACTCGGAGCCGACCTACTCGGCTTTCTGGGTGGGATTGGGCGGCGGCGGACAGCAGTCGAGCGCACTGGAGCAAATCGGTACCCAGTCCGACTGCAGCTCGGCGGGCAAAGCCAGCTACTACGTCTGGTATGAACTCGTGCCGTCGGCCCCCGTGAAGTTGTCGATGACGGTCAACGCGGGAGACAGCATCTGGGCGCGGACCGCGGTCGACGGTGACCGGGTGAGCCTCTTCATCACCGACCAGACCACGCACCACAGCTGGAGCAAGACGCTGACGATGCCGTCGGCGACGCCCGATACGAGCACAGCCGAGTGGGTGGCTGAGGCGCCCTCCGAGTGCGCCGCCCAGACGGTGAGCAACTGCACGCCGCTACCGTTGGCGGACTTCAGAACGGCCACCTTCAAGGACGCGCACGCGACCGCCGCCGGGCACACGGGAGCGATCGAAGACTCGCACTGGACGGCTGAGGCGATTGAGCTCGAGCCGTCCTCCGGCAGCCTGTTCGGCAGCGGTCCCGGTGGCGACTTGCGCGGCGGATACGGGAGCTACTCGGAGTTCAGCGGCTATGGGACCAGCTCCGCGGGAGCGGCACCGACGGCGCTGCGCGAGGGCGGCACCCGGTTCAGCGTCGAGTACGGCGCGAGCCTCCAGGCACAGACCCGGAGCAGCGGCTACGGCAACTATGGGCACGGCTACGGCGGTGGTGGCTATGCCGCCGGCTACGGGTACTACGGCGGCTGGCTTTACTGACACCGAGAGCCGGGAGTGGGTTGTGCCCGCGGGCGCAGCCCACTCCCGCCGGTAACCGGGCTATGCGGTGCAGTTCTTGGCTGCCCAGGCCTCGATCGCCTTGGACGCACTCAGCAGCTTGGCCGCGCTCAACTGTTTGGAGGCCGCCTCGATCGCTGCGATCTGCGTTGCGCTCGGCACCTCACCGGGCTTGAAGCCCGCTTTACCGACGGCCGTCGCGTATGCCGTGAACGCGCTCGCGAGCGTCTCCAGATCTGGACGGATCGCGGACGGCGCCGCATCCGCCAGCGCCTTGTAGGCCGCCACCGCGGTGCTGAGGTTGTACTTGCCGCCACTGCTTGCGGCCGCCATCGCCTTGGCGAACTGCTCGCCGACCCCGGCCATCTGCGTGCAATTTCCGGCACTCGCGAAGGTCGGCGTACTCGAAGCCGACGAGGTCACCGTGTGCGACACACCGCTTGAGCTCGTCGCCGCGGTGGTGGAGGTCTTCGGCTTGGAGACCACCGTCTTCTTCGCCGTCTGCGTCTTGGTGGTCGTGGTTGGCGTACTCGAACCACCGCAACCGGCGGCGAGCACCGCGACAACGCCACCAAGCGCCAGCAATCGGACACGCATCGCTCCGCGGGCACGCCGCGCAGGCTCATTGAGATCCATGATCCCTCCTATAAGGGCCCCCCGGCCCCATGGATATGTTGCAGAGCACGGCAGATACCCCCGCCGCAATCTGGTCTGACTACTACATCCCCCAAGGTCTCGGCGTGGGGCCCGGTTACTGCCACGCCGCTACCCGTCGAGCGGGAGCGTAACGGATCTGCAGGTCGGCGTTTGATCGATGCGGCTGGCGCCGCTAAGCGACTTCGCGCGCCGCCAGCGGAGCGTGTGCGAGGGCGCGCCTGTAGCCATCGGCCAGGCGCATGAGCGACGCTTCCCAGGTGCGGGTGCTGACGGACTGCAGGGCCGCGCGGCGGAGCCGCTCGGCGAACAGCCGGTTCTCCACGATCTGATGGAGTCCATCCGCGAGCGCCCCGGCATCAGCGCTGACGAGCAGGCCCGTCTCGCCGTCCTCGATCAGGCTCGTCGGGCCGCCCTCGGCGACGGCAACGACGGGGAGTCCGCTGGCCTGCGCCTCGAGCAGCACCTGACCGAAGGTGTCGGTGCGGCTGGCGAACATGAAGACATCAGCGCTCGCATAGGTCCGCGCCAGGTCGCTGCCGTACTGCCAGCCGAGGAAGGTCGCGTGCTCACCGAGGCGCTCGCGCAGTGCCTCCTCCTCGGGGCCGCCGCCGGCCAACACCATGTGCAGGCGCGGATCGCGCGAGCGCGCCGCCTCGAAGGCGTCGGCCAGCAGATCGACGCCCTTCTCCTTTGTCATGCGGCCGACGTAGAGGACGTTGATCTCGCCCGCAAGCAGTTGCTCGTCGCGCAGCGCCGGATCGAAGCGGGTGATGTCGACGCCACGGTCCCAGCGGCCGATGATCGCGGGGTCGATGCCCATCTGCTCGAGCCCCGCGTCGGTCGCCGCGCTCGGTGAGAGCACGGCGTCGCAGGCTCCGTAGAACTTCCCGAGCGCGTAGTTGGCAAGCACCTCGACGTGAGCGAAGCCGGAGCGCAGACCGGCGTAGGCGGCGAGCTCGGTGTGGTAGCTGCCGACCAGCGGTAGCTCGAGCACCTTGGCGATGCCCCACGCGGCGATTCCGGCCGGGCCAGGGCTGCAGACGTGCACGAGGTCATAGCGCCCCTCGGCGATCACCTCGGTGATCGCGGTGATGCTGGGCACGCCGATCTTCAGCCCGTTGTAGAAGGGCACATCGATCTCGGCGACCGCGCTCAGCCTGCGATCAACGTCGGGGTCGGTGCCGATCACGTCGAGCTCGAATCCCGGCACTCCCAGCTCCCTGATCCGCTGGATCGTGTGCGTCACACCATGGGTGCCGCCGATGCCATCCGCGACCAGCGCGACGCGCGAGCGGTCACCGTCGGTGCGCGTCAGCTTGAGCTTCTCGCGTCCGAGGAAGGCGGTCGCGGCGGCGTATGGGATAGCCGGGATGCAGGCGTCGAAGAGGTCCGAGGCGGTCCGGCCGAACTCCGGCAGCCGGCCCTCCTGAATCACCGCCATGGTGTCGTGGACGACCCGCGCCAGCTCGCGCTCGTGGATCCTGCGGGCACGGCGGGCCAGGTCCTGGTGACCGATGTCACCGTCCTGCAGATGCTGGATCAGCTTGCGCTCGTCGATCTCGAGCTTCATCGCACCCAGCCACGAGCGCAGCAGCGCGAGTGCGTCCTCGGGACCGATGTCACGCTGCGACTCGCCGGAACGGAGGTTGCCCTCGCGCATCACCCGCTCGACGATCTTGAGCAGTGCCGTGGGGTCGGGGCGCCGCTCGGCCACGCCGTCGCCGAGCGCGCGGATCGCCAGTGCCATGGCGGCGTGCGTCCACTTCGCCGCGCCGCCCTGATCCCCGTGCGAGACGGCGTCGCCGGCACGGATGTGGGCCAGGAACTCGGCCGGGTTGTGCGCCAGCGATGTCTCGGTGAAGGTCCGGCCGATGTCGATTCCGGCGTGGTCGTCGGTGCCACCGATACCCGTTCCGCCGTGGGTCTCGATGTAGACGAACGCCGGGAGGTTCAGCTCCTTGGCACGGGAGCCGTTGCGGGTCTCCCAGATCGGGAAGAGCTGAGCCAATCGGCGCCGATGACGGGGGGCGAGCGGCGCCTCGACGGCGTAAAAGGGATGTGCCAGAGCAGCGGTGATGCCGCGATCGGCCAGGAACTCGGCGCACTCCTCGACGCTGTCGTTGTGGGCCTGCAGCCACTCGTGATCGCCTTCAGTGATCCCGTAGCAGAGCACGTGCACGGCCTGCGGCTCGCCCTTGAACCAGACGGTGAGCTCCTCGGACACGAACACGCCGGGCAGGTGCGCGATCTCGAGGGCTCCCGCGATCGTGTCGTGATCGGTGATCGTGACGAAATCCATGCCGCGGCGCTTGGCGAGCTCGTAGACCTCTTCGGGCTCGGTGGCGCACTCGGGCAGGTGCAGCGAGCGCTGAATTCCCAGCTTCGACAGCTCCGATGCCGTCGAGTGCACGTGCATATCGGCGCGGCTCACGTGCAGGTCACTGATCTTGGTCTTTGGCATGACACAAGTTGTCGCTCACCTGAGCTTCAGGCTTGTGAAGTTTGCGGGCACTGGCTGTGAAGTTCCGGTGAAGTACTGGGAAGAAACCCCTGCGTGTCGAACAGTTCTGCGGGAATGCCGGACCATGCCGCGACGCCGGACCTCGCTTTTGAAGAAGGAGACCTCCGGGCCGAGGTCTATCTCCGGCCCTTCAGCTTCACCATCCGCCGCGCCGGCCGACGGCTGCTGCGCAGCGCCGGAGCCTGGGTAGCCGACGGCACCGTCAACGATCACTTCATCCAGTTCACGGAGGGCGTGGTGGCGAGTGAAGACCTCGCCCACCATGAGCGTGCTGTGCGCGCGGGGCTCCCTGGCACTGCGTCGCCGAATGATCCGGGAGTTTCAGGGATGCTGCGGGCGGAGCTCAACTTCGACGGTGGCAGAAGAGGCGAGTTCACGCTCGAGCTTCATCCCGACGAGCGCTTCACTATTACGCTCGCAGCCGCCGACCATCCGCTCCGCCTCGCCTTCGACTGGGATAGAAGATCCAACGAGCACTTCGTCGGCCTGGGTGCGCGGCACGGCACCGACTTCGACCAGCGCGGACGAGCCGTGCAGCTCGGAGCGGACCGGCGTTACACGGGTCCCGACTGCCCGCCGGAGATGCTCGAGCAGGGCGGGATTCCGCAGGGCGACTGTGCACCGATTCCCTGGCTGCTGTCGAGCCGCGGCTACGGGGTGATTGCCCACACCAACGCCAACGGCACCCGCTTCGACATGTCAAGCGATCGCACCACAGTCTCGACCCGCGCGCTCGCCGGGCCGCTGGTGCTCGAGTTCATGTGCCAGTCGACGCCGGCCGCGCGCCTGCGTGCACTCTGCCGGGGGACGGGCTTCCCGCAGCTTCTGCCCGAGTGGGGCTATGGCTTCTGGAAGAGTCGCGACGTGCACGAGGACCGCGAGGCGGTGCTCGATGACTTCGACGGCTTCCGGCGTCACCAGATCCCGCTGGATGCGATCGTGATCGACTCGCCGTGGGCCACGCAATACAACTCTTGGGAGATCAACCCGCACCAGCTGCCGGAGGGCGAGGCGCTGATCAGGGAGTTCCGCGCCGACGGTGTTCGCACGGTGCTGTGGTGCACGCCATGGGTGAACCTCGACTCGCGTGACGGTCAGATCCCGCCGCAGCCGCAATCGGAGCGGCTGCACCGCGAGCCGGCGCCCAACTATGAGCCGGGTGCGGCCGCTGGCCATTTCGTCAAGCAGGCGGATGCCGACGAGCCCTGGGTCGGGCAGTGGTGGATGGGCACCGGCTCGATCGTCGACTTCACCAGCCCCGCAGCGGAGCACTGGTGGCGCGAGCAGGTCAAGAACGTTCTGCGCCAGGGTGTCGAGGGCATCAAGATGGACGACGGCGACGGCTATTACCTCAAGGACGACGTGCGACTGGCCGACGGCCGCCGCGGTGCCGAGGCCGCCTGGGAGCTCGGTGGCTTGCACCGCGTCAGCCTGCAGCGGGCGCTGGATGAGGTCCACCCTGGTAGCGGCGTGATCCTTGGCCGCTCCGGCTGGCTCGGGCAGCACGCGATCGGCCACACCTGGGGCGCCGATCAGGCCTCCGACTTCTGGTCGCTGCGAGCACTCGTGACCGCAACGCTCTCGGCTGCGGCCAGCGGCATCTCCAACTGGTCACACGACATCGGTGGCTATCTCGGCCACCGGCTGGTCGAACGCTGCCCGCCCGAGCTATTCGTGCGCTGGCTGCAGTTCGGGTGCTTCACGCCGCTGATGCACGCACACTCGCGCTTCCCGCACGAGCCCTGGAACTACGGGCAGCGAATGGTCGACACCTACCGCGCCTACGTGCTGCTGCACGAACAGCTGGTGCCCTACACCCGTGCCGCCGCCGCGACCGCGGCACGCACAGGGCTGCCGATCATTCGCCCGCTATGCCTGATCGACCCCAGCGATCCGCGTGGCTGGGAGCTGACCGACGCCTATGGCTACGGGCCGTCGTTGTGGGTCGCGCCGGTGCTCGACGACGGCGCCCGCGAGCGCGAGGTACTGCTGCCGCGCGGCGAGTGGATCGAGACCTGGTCGGGCCGGCGGGTGCGCGGCGGCGAGGAGATGATCGTTCCCGCACCGCTCGGGCAGATACCGGTGTGGGTGCGGGCGGGCGCGATCATCGTCACCTATCCCGCAGAACACGTGGCGCGCGGTCTCGGCGACACGCCCGAGTCGGAGCGACCGCTTGAGGCGACGCTCTGGGGGTCGCCCGACAGCGGGAGGGCGACCAAGGGACTAACAGATGGACTCAGGATCCACTGGAGCCGGCGCGAGGGCTGGAGCTCGTCGGACCCGCTGCGCAGCATCAGCCACCGGGTTATCGAAACCTGAACAGATGCTGCCACCATTGGCTGGTGATCTCGCGGGAACGGCTGCAACGGACACTTGCTCAGGATCTCTCGGGACGGGCGGTGCTCGGCTGTGCCGCGATCCTGTTCCTGGCCGACTGGGCCTGCCTGCGCGCGGGCGATTCGTTCGTGCCGGGCGGGCCGCTGGACGAGACCGCTCACTTCCTCACCGCGCTGCTGCTGCTGCAGGCGCTGCCCACGGGGAAGCGTGCGACCATCATCCTGCCGGCGCTGATCGGCTCGGTCGCGATCGACCTCGATCACATCCCGCAGTATCTGGGCTATCAGTTCTTCACCAACGGCACGCCGCGGCCCTACACACATTCGCTGCTGACGCTGGCGGTGCTGGCGCTGCTCGCGCTGTCCCTGCGCCGCCACCGCAACCTGTTCCTCGGGCTGGCGCTCGGGGTCGCGCTGCACTTCTTTCGTGATCTGGCGGAGGGCGGCGGCGGCATCGCGCTGCTGTGGCCGTTCAGCGACCATGTGTTCAGCTATCCGCACGCGACCTATCTGGTGCTGATGGCCGGTGTCGTCGCCGCCGACCTGTGCCTGGCGCTGCTCAAGCCGAGGCTGCGGACGGCTCCGCTGTGACGGGCTCGTCGTCGAGAAGCGTCGAGAGCCAGCGCCGGGCCTCATCGATCGCCCAGCCCTTGCGCGCGGCGTAGTCCTCGAGTTGGTCTGAGCCGATCCGACCGACGCCGAAGTATCGTGCCTCGGGGTGCGCGTAGTAGACGCCGCTGACCGACGACCCGGGGGTCATCGCATAGCTGTCTGTGAGCGTGATGCCGGCGCTCTCGGGCGCCGCCAGCAGCGCAAACAGCGTGCCCTTCTCGGTGTGGTCGGGCTGGCAGCCGTAGCCGGGCGCGGGACGGATGCCGTCGTAGCGCTCGGCGATCAGCTCGGCGCTGGAGAGCTGCTCGTCTGGCGCATAGCCCCACAGCTCGCGACGCACACGCTCATGCAGGCGCTCGGCGAAGGCCTCGGCGAGGCGGTCGCAGAGGGCCGTGAAGAGGATCTTGTTGTAGTCGTCGTGCTCGCGCTGGAAGGCCTCCGCGCGTTCGTGCTCGCCGTGCCCGGCGGTCACGGCGAAGGCGCCGATGTGGTCATTCACGCCGGATCCGAGCGGGGCGACGAAGTCGGCCAACGCCAGATTCGGATGTTCCTTGTCGCGGGCGAGCTGCTGGCGCAGCGTGTACAGCGTCGCGAGCTCGATCTTGCGGTCCGCGTCCGCGTACACGCGGATGTCATCGCCATCGGCGGCCGCCGGCCACAGGCCGACGACGGCGCGGGCGCTCACCCAGCGTTCGGCGATCAAGCGCTCGAGCATCGTCTCGGCGTCCTCATAGAGCGAGCGTGCCGTCGGCCCGACGGCCGGATCGTCGAGGATCTTCGGGAATGTGCCCTTCAGCTCCCAGGTGCGGAAGAACGGCGTCCAGTCGATGCAGGCGGCGAGTTCGGCGAGGTCATAGTCGTCGAACGCCTGCACCCCGATGCGCGGTGGCGCCACCGGGGTGTAGGCGTCCCAGTCGATGCGCAGGCGGTTCTCGCGCGCGGCGGCGAGCGACACCCGGCGGCTGGCGGCCTGCCCGCTCTTGCGCCGCTCGGCGATCTCTTGGTACTCGGCCTTGACCTGTGCCGAGAGCGCAGCGCGCTGCTCGGGGTCGACCAGCGCCGAGGCGACGCCGACAGCGCGCGAGGCATCGGGCACGTAGACGGTCTGACCGAGGCTGTAACAGGGATCGATCTTGATCGCCGTGTGCAGCTTGCTTGTGGTCGCGCCACCGATCATCAACGGCATCGTCATCCCGCGGCGCTCCATCTCCGCTGCGACCGAACACATCTCCTCCAGCGACGGCGTGATCAGCCCCGACAGCCCGATCATGTCGGCGCCCTGCTCGATCGCCGTGTCGAGGATCTGGTGCGCCGGCACCATCACACCGAGGTCGACCACGTCGAAGCCGTTGCAGCCGAGCACCACGCCGACGATGTTCTTGCCGATGTCGTGCACGTCGCCCTTGACGGTCGCCATCACGACGCGCCCGGCGCCGCGTGCGTCACTGCGCTTGGCCTCCATGAACGGCTCCAAATGCGCGACCGCCTGCTTCATGACGCGCGCGGACTTGACCACCTGGGGTAGGAACATCTTGCCCTGCCCGAAGAGGTCACCGACGACGTTCATGCCGTCCATCAGCGGTCCCTCGATCACCTGCAGCGGCTCACCGAGCTCCAGGCGCGCGGCCTCGGCGTCCTCGACGATGTATTCGTTGATGCCGTTGACGAGCGCGTGCACCAGGCGCTCACGGACGGGCAGCTCGCGCCAGGACATGTCGACCTCGCGCTGGGTCGCGCCGGCGTCGCGGTAGCGCTCGGCGATCTCAAGCAGGCGCTCGGTCGCATCGGCGCGGCGGTTGAGGATCACG
The DNA here is from genome assembly GCA_963706725.1 of uncultured Actinomycetota bacterium. GTDB lineage: Bacteria > Actinomycetota > Thermoleophilia > Solirubrobacterales > Solirubrobacteraceae > Palsa-465. Next base: position 326,428 of record OY970167.1, read on the forward strand.
TCCTCGATGCGATCGCGTAGCTCGGGGTCGATCTCATCGTACTGCGCTAGTTGGCCGGCGTTGACGATCGCCATGTCCATGCCGGCCGCGATCGCGTGGTAGAGGAAGACGGCATGGATCGCCTCGCGCAGCGACTCGTTGCCGCGGAACGAGAAGGACACGTTCGAGACGCCACCGGAGACGCGGGTGCCCGGCAGCCGTTCCTTGATCTGCCAGGTCGCCTCGATGAACGCCATCGCGTAGTCGTTGTGCTCGGCGATGCCGGTCGCGACAGCGAAGATGTTCGGGTCGAAGATGATGTCCTCGGGATCGAAACCGGCCTTCTGCGTGAGCAGATCGTGGGCACGCTCGCAGATCGAGACCTTGCGTTCGACCGTGTCCGCCTGTCCCTGCTCGTCGAAGGCCATCACGACCACGGCGGCGCCGTAGCGGCGGATCTTGCGGGCCACATCGAGGAACGGCTCCTCGCCCTCCTTGAGGCTGATCGAGTTGACGATCGCCTTGCCCTGGACGCACTTGAGGCCGGCCTCGATCACACTCCACTTGGACGAGTCGATCATGATCGGAACGCGCGCGATGTCCGGCTCCGATGCGACCAGGCGCAGGAACGTCGTCATCGCCTGCTCGCCCTCGAGCAGGCCGTCGTCCATGTTGACGTCGATGATCTGGGCGCCGTTCTCGATCTGCTCGCGGGCGACGCTCAGCGCGGTGTCGTAGTCACCGGCCTGGATCAGGCGCTTGAAGCGGGCCGAGCCGGCCACGTTCGTGCGCTCGCCGATGTGAATGAAGGTCGCGAGGGTGTCGCTGGTCGTCGCCGACATCTGCTGCTCCGCTCAGGATCGGCTCACGCCGCGGCGAATGGTTCGAGCCCGGACAGCCGCAGCGTCGGCTTCACCTCGGGGATCTGGCGTGGTGGCAGCCCGGCGACCGCCTCGGCGATCGCGCGAATGTGCGCCGGAGTGGTTCCGCAGCAGCCTCCGACGATGTTGACCAGCCCGGACTGCGCCCACTCGCGCAACTGCGTGCTCATCTCCTCGGGCCCCTCTTCGTACTCGCCCAGCTCATTGGGCAGCCCCGCGTTCGGGTAGGCGGAGATCAGCGTGTCGGCGACGCCCGCGAGCTGCGCCAGGAAGGGCCGCAGCTGATCGGCGCCGAAGGCGCAGTTGAGGCCGACGGCGAAGGGCTCGGCGTGGCGCACGGAGATCCAGAAGGCGTCGATCGTCTGGCCGGAGAGGATCCGCCCCGAGCGGTCGGTGACCGTGCCGGAGATCCAGATCGGAAGCTGGGTGCGGCCCTCGTCCTGGAGGTCGAGGATCGCTTTCAGCGCGGCCTTGGCGTTGAGCGTGTCGAAGATCGTCTCGACCAGGAAGAGGTCGACGCCACCGTCATGGAGCGCGATCGCCTGTTCGCGATAGGCGTCATAGACCTGATCGAAGTCGACCGCCCGTGCGCCCGGGTCGTTGACATCCGCGGACATCGAGAGCGTGCGGTTGGTCGGCCCGATTGAGCCGGCGACCCAGCGTGGCTTGGCCGGGTCGGCGACCGTGAATCCGTCGGCGGCGGCGCGCGCGAGCTGCGCGGCCGCGAGGTTGAGATCGCGTGCGCATTCCTCGGTGCGGTAGTCGGCCTGGGCGATCGCCGTGGAGGTGAAGGTGTTGGTCGAGACGATGTCGGCACCGGCGTCGAGGTAATCGCTGATCAGCTCTGAGATCAGCTCGGGGCGTGTCAGGCAGAGGATGTCGTTGTTGCCCTTGAGCGGCACCGGGTGGTCGGCGAAGCGCTCGCCGCGGAACTGCTCCTCGGTGAGCCGGTGCTCCTGGATCTGTGCGCCCCAGGCGCCGTCGAGCACGAGGATGCGCGCGGCCGCCGCGGCCTTGAGTGCCTCGATCCGCGCCTCGCGCGAACGCTCCAGCGTGCTGCGACCGTGCTCGGACGTCATGCCGCGCTCCTTTCCGGCACCGGCCGAGCCCCGAGCAGGCGACACACCGCCGGTGCCAGGTCTCCCTGGTTGAGGGTGTAGAAGTGGAATTCCTCGAACCCCTCGCGGCGCAGCCGTTCGACCTGCTCCGCCGCGACGATCGCGCCCACGAGCTGACGTGTCTGCGGGTCGTCATCAAGCCCGGCAAAGCGCTCACCGAGCCACGCCGGGATGCTGGCGCCACAGCGCCCAGCCATGCGGGAGACGCCGTGGAAATCGGTCGCGAGCAGGATGCCCGGCACGATCGTCAGCTCCACCCCGGCGCCGCTGACACGCTCGCGCAGCGCGACGATCGCATCCGTGTCGAAGCAGAACTGCGTGATCGCCCGGGTGGCGCCGGCGTCGGCCTTGCGGGCCAGCACGTGAAGATCGTGGAGCACCGACTGGGAGTCGGGATGCGGCTCCGGATAGGCGGCGACGCTGACCTCGAAGGGCGCCAGGTTGCGGATCCCGGTTACCAGTTCGACGGCGCTGGTGTAACCGTCGGGGTGCGGCTCGAACGGTCCCTCCCAGCCGGGGACATCGCCGCGCAGCGCCACGATGTGGCGGATGCCGGCGTTCCAGTAGCGCATGATCTCGGTGTCGGTCTCGGCGCGGGAGCGTCCGATGCAGGTGAGATGGCCCGCGGCCGGGACCGTCCCGCGCGCCGCAACGACCTCGAGCACGTTGAAGGTCTCGTCGGTCGCGCTGCCGCCGGCACCGCAGGTGACCGAGACGAAGCTCGGCGCAAGCGGCGCCAGGCGGTCGAGCGTGTGGCGCAGCCGCTCCTCGCCCTCGGGTGTGCGCGGCGGGAACACCTCGAAGGAGATCTGTGGCGACATCAGCGCAGCGCTCCGGTGGCCGCGATGTCCGCGTCGATCTGCAATTCGGCGTCTTCACCGTCGCTGTTGGAATCGCTCGCACGCGGGTTCTCGCTTGACCCGGCGCGTAGCAGCCACAGCCGCACGGTCAGCTGCTCGTCCGCGGTGGTTGGCGGCAGCGTGCGCTCGCTCTCGACCTCGAGCCCGGCCTGGATCGCCCAGCTCAGCATCTCCTTGTCGGCGATGCCCAGACAGCGGTGACCATGCAGCTCGCGCAGCCGCGCGACGTCATGGGTCGCGAAGTCGGCGACGAGCAGGCGCCCGCCGGGACGCAGCAGCCGGGCGGCATCCTCGATCGCGTGACCCGGCGCGTCGAGCAGATGCAGGACGTGGTGCATCACCGCCACGTCGAAGCTGCCCGCCTCGAACGGCGGTCGGTGCAGGTCGCCGTGACGGACGGCGGCACGCGAGAGCTGAGCCTCACCGAGGGCCGCGCGGGCGAGCTGCAGCATGTCGTGGTCGACGTCGAGTCCCACGCTCTGCTCGGTGTGCGGCGCGAGCAGCTCGAGGATGCGACCGGTGCCGGTGCCGATGTCGAGCAGGCGCCCGATCGGGCCCTCGCCGATCAGCATGTCAAGCAGCGCGCGCTCTACGGCGGCCTCGCCGACGTAGAGGTCACGCAGCCCCTCGAGCTCATCGGCGTGAGCGGTGCGGTAGGCGGTGGCCGCCTCGATCCGCGCCTGTCGTACGCGCGAGAGCGCGGCGAGGTCGGCCGCGATGATCACGTCGTCGATCGGTGCCGCCCCTGCGACGCGGTGGGCGAGCTCGGCCGCGGCGCTGTCCTCGGCGAGCCGGTAGTAGACGAACGCGCCCTCGGGCGCGCGCTCGAGGATGCCCGCGTCGACCAGCAGGCGTAGGTGCCGGCTCGTGCGCGGCTGGCTCTGGTTGATCACGCGACTGATCTCGGTGACGGTCAGCTCCTCACGCCCGAGCAGCGCGACCAGGCGCAGGCGGGTCGGCTCGGCAACGGCGCGCAGCGAGCCGACAAGGTCATCGAAGCCGAGCTCGGGAGCGATTTCGTAGGCGAGGGTGTCTGACATGGGTGGATCACCGTAGCACGAAAGCTGACTCATATAAAGATATGTGCATATGGTTTGCATGCGAGGGGCTTCGATGCGTGCAAGCGAGTTGCGTGCAGGCCGGTGCGTGCAAGCTGGTTGGGTCGAGCGCCGAGGGAGCAAGGAACCATGGGAGTGACCTCGTCCCCCAGCGGGGCTCGCAGCAGCGCTTGCTCAGTCGGGCAGCGGCTCGGGACGGCCGAGGAAGTACCCCTGGCCGTAGCCCACGCCGAAGCTCTCCAGCAGCTCGACCGTCTCCTGGCTACCGACGAACTCGGCGACGACCTCCGCTCCGAAGCCGTGGACGATCTCGGCGACGGCCTTGACGATCAGCTGATCGGCGGGCGAGCTGGGCAGCTCGCGGATGTACTCGCCGTCGATCTTGATGAAGTCGAAGGGGATGTGCTTGACAAACTGCAGCGTCGCGAAGGCGGCGCCGAAGTCGTCGAGCGCGAGCTTGCAGCCGCCCTCGTGCAGGCGCCTGGCGAACTCGCGCGAGAGCGGCAGGTCAGAGCTGCGGCCCGTCTCGGACAGCTCGACCGTGAGCAGCTCGGGCCGGATCCCGCCGGCGGCGAGCTCGGAGACGACCAGGTCGCCGATCTCGGGACGGTTCATCGTCGCCGCCGAGACGTTGACCGCCAGCGCCACCGGTCTGCCCAGCCGCTGGCGCACGCCGAGCAGCCTGATCGCCTCACCCAGCACCCACTCGTCGATCTCGGTGATCAGGCCGTGGCGCTCGGCGTCGTGCAGGAACTCGCCGGGCATGATCAGCTCGCCCGAGTCGCGCAGCATGCGCAGCAGCAGCTCGTAGCACGGCGGACCGTCGCCCTCCATTGCCAGCGGCTTGATCGGCTGCGCGTGCAGCGCGAAGCGCCCGTTCGCGATCGCCTGACGCAGCTGCACCAGGCGGTCACTGCGGTGCTTGATCTCGCGCCGGCGGCGCTGGTCGCGCTCGTATGAGGCGGCGCGGTTGCGGCCCGCCTCCTTGGCGTCGTACATCGCGATGTCGGCCTCGGCCAGCAGCCGCTCCGCGTCGACCGGCACGTCCCGGTTCCAGGCGGTCACGCCGACTGAGGCGGTCACCTCGCCACTGCCGAGCTCGGTTGCGATGCGGCCGTGCTCAGCGATCGCGGCGACGATCTTCTCGGCCACCAGCAGCGCCCCGTCGGTCAACGTCCCCGGCAACAGGATCGCGAACTCGTCGCCGCCGATCCGCGCCAGCTTGTCAGTCTCGCGCAGCGCTCCCTTGATCGCCGTGGCCACCAACCCGAGCAGCGCGTCGCCGGTTGTGTGCCCGAGCACGTCGTTGACGTATTTGAAGTTGTCGAGGTCGAGCATCAGCAGCGAGGCGGGGCTGCCGGTCTCGCTGACATGCAGCATCTCCTGCTCGAGCAGCTCCATGAAGCGCCGGCGGCTGAGCAGGTCGGTGAGCGCGTCGTGCTCGGCCTGGTGGCGCAGCTTGCGCTCGAGCTCGTGGCGCTCGGTGATGTCGATCACCTGCACCACATACAGGCGCTGACCACTCGGGCCGTAGGTCAACGACGGCACCACCATGCACCACACGTAGCTGCCATCGATCCTCCGGTAGCGCATCTCACCGACGGGCTGCTTGCCCGAGTAGAGCTCGTCGATCAGCCACCGGCGGATGACGTGGTCCTCCTCGTGGATGAACGACTTCATCGCCTTCCCGAGCAGCTCGGCCCGCTCGAAGCCCGTGATCTGGCAGTAGGCGTCGTTGCACTCGAGGATCTTGCCGGCGTACCCGGGCTGCGCCTGCTCGGTCGCTTCGACCACGAGGATCCCGAGCCGCGCCGCGGCGATGATCGTGCTGATCATCGACTGTGCCGAGGCGAGCTCGCGCTTGGTGCGATCGAGCTCGCTGATCTCCACCGACACACCACCGATCCCGACGATCTGGCCGGCCCCGTCACGCACCGGGAACTTGGCCGAGGCCCACTTGCGCATCGCCCCCGTGTGTGGGTGCGGGAACTCCTCGTCGAAGGTGATCGCTTGGCCGCTTGCGAGCACCTCGTGGTCGTTGCTGGCGAAATACAGCGCCGCCTCCGCGGTCATCGTCTCCGCCACGGGGGTGCCGGGCTTGATCGAATCGGGAGCGACGCCCAGCACGCGACAGCATTCGGGGTTGGCGAACACCCAGCGATCCGCGAGGTCCTTCATGTAGATCGGCGTGGAGCTGTGCGCGAGCACGCCCTCAAGCAGGCCTTCGAGCTCTGGCGACCCCTGATCCATCCCCCTCCCTTACCTGACGGCTCGCTGCAGACGCGGTGCCACCTGCACGCGATTCAGCAGTGGGGCGATTCCGGATCGATCCATTACGCTCGCGTTGATGCACATCGACACGCTCACCGCTCCCGAACAGCGCGTGCTGGGTTGCCTTATCGAAAAACGGTTCACTACGCCGGACCAGTACCCACTGACGCTGAATGCATTACGGCTCGCATGCAACCAGTCCACAAACCGTGACCCCGTGGTCGACTACGACGAGGACACGGTACGCGAAGCAGCCCAGCGATTGGCCCGCTACGGGCTCACGCGACTCGCCAGTGGGCACTCGAGCCGCGCGACGAAATACCGGCACCTGGCCGAGGAGGCGCTCGCCCTCAGCCGCGAGCAGCTGGCGGTGCTCTCGCTGCTGCTACTGCGCGGTCCACAGACCCCGGGGGAGCTGAAGGGGCGCACCGAGCGCATCGTGCAGTGGCCGTCGCTGGCCGAGGTCGAGCTGGTGCTGGCGGCGCTGATCGAGCGCGGCTACGCGCAGCGCCTGGACCGCCGACCGGGGCAGAAGGAGGAGCGCTTCGCCCAGCTGCTCGGCGGTGACCCCAGGGAGGCGCCCGAGGGCGTCGCCACAACGTCCGCCGCACCCACACCACCACCTCCGCCGGCGATCGAGAATCGTACGGCGGGTGATCCGCTGATCACCCGCCTGAATGCGCTCGAAGCCCGGGTCGAACAGCTGGCGACGCTGCTCGGTGAGCTGACCGGAGAGCAGGTCTAGAACACTAGGTCGGTAGCGCCAGACCGACCAGGAACGTGGCGCCGCCGACGATGATGCCCGCGAGCGTCATCTCGAAGCCGGCGGCCCACCAGGTGCGCAGCGTCACCAGTGACTTCGCCGCGCCGACCAGGAAGTGGGCGAACAGCGAGACTCCGGCCGAGATCGCGATCCCGAGGGTGCCGTGCGTGAAGATGAACGGGATCACCGGAATCATCGCGCCGAGCCCGGTGGAGATGCCGGCCGCGATCGACGCCTGTGCGGGATTTCCATCGCCATCGCCACTGATGCCGAACTCCTCCACCGCGAGCGCCTTGAGCATCGCGTCCGGGTTGCGGGAGAGCTGCTCGGCCATCGCGTCGGCGGTCGCCTCGTCGACGCCCTTCAGTTGGTAGAAGAGCGAGAGCTCCTCCTTCTCCTCTTCGGGGTGCTGCTCGATCTCGGCGCGCTCGCGCGCGAGGTTGGCCTCGGCGACCTCGGCCTCGGAACGCTCCGCCAGGTAGGCGCCGGTCGCCATCGACAGCGCCGAGGCGATCGCGCCGGCGGCGCCGGCGGTCAGCACGAAGCTCGAGCCGGCGGTGGCGCCCGAGACACCGGCGACGATCCCGAACACGGACGCGAGGCCGTCGTTGGCGCCATAGATCGCACCGCTGATCCAGCCGCCGCTGGTCTGATGCCAGTTTTCGCGGCCGAGAATTTTGTCGAGACGGGCCTTGGCGCCCTGCTGCTGGGGGGTGAGCGAAGGCTCGGGCGGAGCGCTCGAGCCGCCCGAGCGCATCTCATCGACGGCCATCGAATGCGAACGCTCCTCCTTGCGGATCTCATGCAGCACCTGGTCGGTGATCGGGTCGCCGGTCGAGTGCTTGTAGAGGTCGTCGACCTCGTCGTCCTCGGCCGCCTCGCGCGCCGCCAGCAAGCGGTCGATCGGCGCGATCCGGATCTGCATCCGCGCCCAAAGGGAGAGCCTGACGCCCTCTGGCGAGGGGACCTCGATGCCGAGCTCGCGCATGCGCGCCTCCAGCCGCCCGCGGTGCTTGGCCTCGGCGTCGGCCATCCGCCGCATGATCTCCGCCTCGCGCTGCGGCAGGCGCTTGGCGATCAGCTCGTAGCTGGCGCGCGCCTCGATCTCGCCGCGCCATGCCTTCATGAGTCGTGCGCGGACTTCAGGGCTCGGTTCGCTCACGCCCGGCAGGTTAACCACAGAACGCGTTCACGCGTCTGCTTTGGTCACCCTAAGCGCTTGCCGGCGGCGTCCTCGTCCGGCCAGTGGCCGTGCTCGCTAAAAAATGAACGTTCCTGACCGGTGGGCCAGCGCGCCCTGGTTGCCAGGAACGCACGATCGCGGGCCTCGCGGTCGCGATCGTCGTCACCGCTGACTCCGAGCCGCCAGAGCCAGTTGATCAGCCAGGTGGAGGAGCCGGCGCCCGCGAACGCGCCGAAGGCGGACGCGCCGAACGTGTCGAAGTTGTCGGCCACCAACAACACGGCGCCGATCAGGCAGAGTCCGAGCGGAATCCACAGGCGCAGCAGCCGCACCGTGAGGCTGGCGGGCAGGCGCTCGCTCTCGGTGTGAAACATCGCGCTGGGTTGACGCATGTGTTGGAGCTCCCTTGGTCTCAGTCGCGCGACGGGCGCCGGTACTGATGGACGAGCGGCAGGCCGCCGGCGAGCTCCTGCTCGGGGATCCCGACCGGGAAGGCCTCGGAAGCCTCGCCGAACGAGCGCAGGCGCGACTCGAAGGCGGCGGCCACGCGGACCGCGTGCGACTTGGCAAGCTCGGCGCGCTCGCCCGCGAACAGCTCGTCGACGGTCATCGTCCAGAGGTAGAGCCAGCGGTCGAAGTGCCCGCGGGTCAGCGGCACCTTGAAGTGCAGCTCGACGTGTGGCCGGAAGGCGCCACCGCCGTAGCTGCGCGAGCCGAGCAGGATCGTGTCCCAGAAGTTGGTGATCCGTGGAACGTGCGCCTCGAGGTCGATCTGGGCGACGTCGGTGAACAGGAAGCCGATGATCGGGTCGATCAGCGCCCGGCCATAGAAGGCGCGCACCAGCCGCTCGCAGTCGGCGCGCGTGTCGATGTCGTGGCGAACCTCGGTGTCAGCCATCCAGAGCTAAGGATAGGAGTGCCGTTCAGTCAGCCCCGATGCCGGGCAGCTCCGGGTTGTCGCCGACCCGCGCCGAGCCGAACGAGACGCGCACGATCGCGCCACCGTCGGGAGCGTTGCTGACGATCGCGTAGCCGCCGTGCGCCTCGGCCGCCTGCTTGACGATCGCCAGCCCCAGCCCCGAACCGGGCATGCGTCGCGCGTCATCGGAGCGGTAGAAGCGCTCGAACACGTGCGCCAGGTCATCGGCGCGGAAGCCGGGGCCGTGGTCACGGACCGTCAACACGCCGTCGGCGAGCGTGATCTCGACGGTCGCGTCGGGCGGGCTCCACTTGCGCGCGTTGTCGACGACATTGGTCACCGCCCGGGTGACGCGATCGGGGGAGTTGATGATCAGCGTCGGCTCGAGCTCGGTGTCGAAGCTGATGTTCTGGCTGCGGCGGATCGCGCGCTCGGTGGCCTCACTGACGATCGCGTCGAGCTCGAGCTCCTCGACCGCCTCGTTCGGGGTGCTGCCACGGGCCAACGACAGCACGTCGGAGACCAGCTGCGTGAGATCGTCAAGCTCTGCCATGATCGCGTCGCGCAGGTCCTCCTGCTCCTCCGCGGGCAGCTGATCGGCCTCGAGGAAGATCTGGATGTTCGAGCGCAGCGCCGCGATCGGCGTGCGCAACTCATGCGAGGCATCGGCGATCAGGTGGCGCTGAGCCTCGACCGAACGCTCGAGTGCGCCCAGTGTCTGGTTGAAGCTGGCCGCCAGGCGGCGGATCTCGACGGGCCCCTCCTCATCCAGCCGCCGTGGCTTGTCGAGCGCGCTGGTGATCTGCTCGGTCTGATTCAGGAAGCGCCTGACCGGTGCCAGCGCCGAGCGCGCCACCAGCGCGCCGATCCAACCGGCGAGCACCATGCCGACGCCCAGCAGCAGCCCATAGGTGACGAGCAGCGCGCTCAGCGCCGCGTTGGTCGTGGTCAGCGGCACCGCCGACTCGATCGCCTTGCCGTCGGGCTTGTCGGCGGCTACGTAGATCTCCTCGTCGGTCGCGCCGACCTCGGCCGTGAAGTAGTAATCGCCGCTGAGTGTGCTCGCGACCTGGCGCACGCGCGCGGTCACGGGCAGCTTCGGCTTCTTGCCGTTGAAGGCGATGACCTTGCCGTTCGGGCCGGGGCAGACCTGTTGGAAGTAGCCGGCGGGGCCGCCGAGCGCGGCGTCACCACCGCCGGGCGGGTGCTTGGGCCAGGGGGCGCAGCTGCTGTTGTCGGCATCCTGGTCGCCGCTGCCGGGCTTAGCGCCAGGCTGGTTGGTGGCCGTGCCAACGTTGACGCTCCCCGGAGCATGACCACCGGCACCGTGAGGCCCGCCGTGCGGCTGCAGGTATGGGAGCGTCAGGCGGTCGAGCTCCTGCCGCACCTCCTGGTAGAGCTTGGCGCGCGTCGAGAGGTAGCCGACGGGGGCAAAGATCAGACAGACGGCTGCAACTCCGAAGGCTGCCGCCGCGGCGATGCGGCGCTGCAGGCTCATGGCTCGCGCAGCACGTACCCCACGCCGTGCACGGTGTGGATCAGGCGCGGCTCCCCTTCGGCTTCCAACTTCTTGCGCAGGTAACCGATATAGACGCGCAGCGAATTGCTGGTGACGCTGATGTCGTAGCCCCAGATGCGGTCGTAGATCAGCTCGACGCGCAGCACCCGTCGTGGGTTCAACATGAACAGCTCGAGCAGCTGGTACTCGGTGCGGGTGAGATCGATCTCACGGCCGTGCATGCGCGCGGCGTGCGCATCGGCGTCGAGCTCGAGACCGTTGAAGTGCAGCGAGCGGCCATCGGCCTCGGGCAGGTGGCGGCGCATGATCGCGGCGATCCGGGCACGCAGCTCACGCACGTCGTAGGGCTTGACGAGATAGTCGTCGGCCCCCGCCTCCAGCCCGACGACCCGATCCTCGACCGCGTCGCGAGCGGTCAGCATCAGCACCGGCGTGCGGTCGCCGGCGCTGCGCAGCCGCCGGCAGAGCTCGATCCCGTCGACCTTGGGCAGCCCGACATCAAGGATCACCACATCGGGCACGTCGCTGGCGAGACGACCGAGACCGTCCTCGCCGTCAACCGCCTCGGTCACCTCGTAGTTGGCGAGCAGCAGCGAGCGGCGGATGGCGGAGCGCACCGCATCGTCGTCTTCGATCACCAAAACTCTCATGAGTCTCTATTTATACGGTGGCGAGAGCCGGAAAACCCGCGGTCATCACAAGAGCTTCGGCGGTGCCCGTCAGAAGGGCATAGAAAGGCCCTAAGAAAAAAGTGAGCAGCCCAGGCTTGACATTGACACTGTGTGAGGACCTATCACCGAGTCGGTCATGTTGAACATCGGAGAGTTCGCCCGGCTCGGGCAGATATCCCCGAGCAGCTCCGCGGCATGCTGCTGTTGCCTCAGGCGGAGTTCGAGCGGACCGTCAGCGACGAGCAGCATCGCCTGCGTCGAGTCGAGGCGCACCTCCGAGCAATCGAAGGGAGCAGTGTCATGGAATCCCAGGACGTAGTCATCAAGCAGACCCCGCCCCTGCGGGTCCTCGAGGCGCGAGAAGTCGCCTCCGGATTCGGATCCGAGCACATCGGCCCGGTCTTCATGCGGCTCGTGCCGGCACTGATCGCCCACCTGCAACCCGCGGCTGCGCAGCCTGGCGTGTTGGTCGGCTACTACGACGAACCGGAGGACGACGGCAGCGTGGGCGTACACGTCGGCTTCGAACTCGGCGAGCAGCGCGTGCCCACCAGTGACGGCACCGCGGTCGTCGAGCTGCCGGTGATCCAGGTCGCGTCGGCGATTCACCGGGGCAGCATGGAGACGGTGACGCCGGTATACGAGGGTCTGGTCCGCTGGATCGAGGACAGTGGCCACCGGCTGACCGGGTACGGCCGCGAGCTCTACCACGAGATGACGGCCGACGGACCGAGCGTCACCGAGCTGCAGCTTCCAATCGCCGGCTGACGCAATCAAGCCGCGTCGGCGACGGCCCGCGCGTAGTGGGCGTAGCGCTCGCGGATCTGGGGACGGTGGTCGGGCTCGGGCTCGGCCACCGTCTGCACCGGCCAGCTGGGCCGCTCGCCACTGAGCACCCAAGCGGCTTGGGTGGCGGCGCCGGTGGCGACGTATTCGCCAGGGGCGGGCACGGTTATCGGTGCGTCAAAGACTTGCGCGGCGATCTTTTGGACGGCGGGGCTTTGGGCGGCACCGCCGATCAGCAGCAGCCGCTGTTCGCGCACGCCCACGGCTCGCAGGGCGTCGAGTCCGGCGCCGAGGCCGGAGAGCATGCCCTCGTGGGCGGCACGGGCGAGGTTCTCGCGGCTGCTGGAGACCAGTGTGAGGCCGTGCAGTGAGGCGTTGGCGCGCGGCAGGTTGGGGGTGCGTTCGCCCTCGAAGTAGGGCACCAGCACGACGCCGCCGGAGCCGGGTTGGGCCTGCAGAGCTAGCTCGGCGAGGGTGTCGAGCTCGAGCCCGAGCAGCTTCGCCGTTGCGACCAGCACGCGGGCGGCGTTGAGCGTTGCGATCAGTGGCAGGGAGCGGCCGGTGGCGTCGGCAAACCCGGCGACCGCTCCGGTTGGGTCGTGTGATTGTTGATCGGTGACGGCGAACACGGTGCCGCTGGTGCCGATCGAGATGATCACGTCTCCGGGGCCGGCGCCGAGTCCGAGCGCGGCACCGGCGTTATCCCCACAGCCTGGGCCTACGAGCACGCCGTCCTGTGTGCGCCCGGCCGGCTCGTACGGGGCGAGCACCCGCGGGAGTGTGATGTCGGAGCGGCCGAGGCCGTGCTCGAGCAGCTCGCTGTCGTAGTCGTTGGTGGTGGCGTTGAAGTAGGCGGTGCCGGAGGCGTCGGAGCGATCGGTGATCAGCGCCGACAGGTCGGGGCCGAGCGCTGAATGATCCTTGGGCCCGTAGCCGCGCAGTCGCCACGTGAGCCAGTCGTGCGGCAGCGCGACGGCGGCCACCCGGGCGGCGTTTTCAGGCTCGTTCTCGGCCAGCCAGCGCAGCTTCGTGAGCGTGAACGACGCGACCGGAACCGACCCGGTGCGTTGAGCGAGCTGCTGCGCGCCAACCTCCTGGATGAGCGTGGCGGCGGCGTGGGCGCTGCGGGTGTCGTTCCACAGCAGGGCCGGGCGGATCACGCGGCCCTGCTGGTCGAGGGCGACCATCCCGTGCTGCTGACCCGCAACCGCGATCGCCTCGACATCGGCGATCCCACCGGCCTCGCCGATCGCCTGCTGCAGGGCGGTCCACCAGGCCGCCGGGTCGACCTCGGTGCCGTCGGGGTGCGGCGCACGCCCGGAGCGCACAAGCTCGCCGGTTGCCAACTCGTGGATCACGAGCTTGCAGCTCTGGGTCGAGGAGTCGACCCCGGCGACGAGTGTCATCGCGCCCCGAGCAGGTGCAGCGTCGCGAGCTGCTGCAACCGCACGAACCCATAGCCCTTCGCGCCGTAGTAAGCCTGCGGGTCGAACTGCTCCCAGGCAGTCGGGTCGGCCAGCAGCTGCTCATAACCCTCACCGTCGCCCAGGGTCGGCCTGCGCAGCTCGTCGACCTTCGCGGCGGCCATCGCCTCCTGAACCTCGGGGTCAGCGCGGAACGCGGCCGCGCGCTCCTTGAGCAGCAGGTAGTTGGTCATGTTCGCGGCGGCCGATTCCCACACGCCGGTCTCGTCCTCCGTGCGCGACGGCTTGTAATCAAAATGCCTGGGTCCGTCGTAGGAGCGTCCGCCATCGGGGCCGCCGAACTCGAGCAGATCGACGAGCGCGAACGACTGATACAGATCGGCATGCCCGAAGCAGAGATCCTGGTCGTATTTGATCCCGCGCTGACCGTTGAGATCGATGTGGAACAGCTTCGCGGCCTCGAGCGCCTGCTGGATCGCGGCAACGAAGTTCAGGCCGGTCATCTGCTCATGTCCGAACTCCGGGTTCAGACCGAACAGCTCCGGGCGCTCCAACGTCCCGATGAACGCCAGCGCATGCCCAACCGTCGGCAGCAGAATGTCGCCGCGCGGTTCGTTGGGTTTGGGCTCGATCGCGAAGCGGATCGCATAGCCCTTGTCGACGACGTAATCGGCCAGCATGTTCACGGCCTCGCGGTAACGCTCAATCGCAGCACGAATGTCTTTGCCATGGTCGTACTCGGCGCCCTCACGCCCACCCCACATCACAAGCGTCCCCGCGCCGAGCTCGGCGGCGAGGTCGATCTGACGCAACACCTTGCGCAGCGCGAAGCGCCGCACCGCCCGGTCGTTGGACGTGAACCCACCGTCCTTGAACACTGGCGGGGAAAACAGGTTCGTGGTCACCATCGGAACCACCAGCCCGGTTGCGGCCAAGGCCCCCTTCAACCGCTCGATCTGCCGCTCGCGCTCGCCGTCGCCAGACCCGAACGCAAACAGGTCGTCGTCATGAAACGTCAGGCCGTAGGCACCAAGCTCGGCGAGCTTCTCCACCACATGCACGACATCCAGGGGCGGACGGGTCGGACCCCCAAACGGATCGGTGCCGTTGTAACCAATGGTCCACAGACCAAAGGAGAACTTGTCGCTACGAGAGGGAGATGAGGTCATCGGCTTTGCATCCTCGAAAGTTTCGGTGGCTGGGCGGGCGGCGTGACGTCACACGGCGTCGTGCCGCAATCTAAACAGTCCGGGGCTTTTAGTCGAACCGCGGCGCTGAGGTAGGCGCGCGAAGCAGCGGCGAGCGCGCCGAAATGAAGCGATAGTTTCGAGGGGCCGCCGCAGCACCACGGATGAAGTATCCGGTGTTGGCGGGCTTCAGGCGGCCGTCAGGTCGACGGGCCCTGGCTCGCTGCCTCCGGCGCCGCGGGATCAGCGTACCGATCGGGCTGGTCACGACCGACGGCCGGCAGGCGCGGCAGTCCCAACGCCCGAGGGCAGCCCTGGCGTGCCGTAAACATGTCGTATCGCGATAGTCACTCCTTATCGTATTACGCTGAGCGCCGCTCCTCGAACTTCTCGATCGCGTGCCATAACGCGCGCATCGTCGGGCCCAATTCGGCCAGCTCCTGCAGGTGTGCGTTCGACAGTCCGCGCAGCTTCTCGCCGCCGAGCGGCGTCAGCGTGACGCGCACGATGCTCGCGTTGGCCCCGTCCGTGCTGCGACTGACGAGCCCCGCCGCGACTGCACGGTCAATCAGTTCACTTGTGCTGTGCGGACGCAGCAACAGATAACCTGCAAGCTCGCCGATCGTCGGTCCGTGCTCGTCCTGATGCCCGCGCACGGCCAGCAGCAGCTGATGCTGCGCCGGCGTGATGCCGGCTTCCTTGGCCTGATCTTCGCTCCAGTGCAGGAATCGCCGCAGGCCGGTCCTGAGTGCGAGCAGCTGCTCGAACTCCCCGTCGGTCAGATCCATGTGCGGACGATACCCCTGCTTGCGGTCCGCCGCGGGAAATGGCATGAGCGTCCGCCCTTTCCGCGATGCTCGGGCTCGTGCACCCGCCCCCGACGCAACGACATTGCTGGCGGTGTGGCTCGCTGCTCGCGCAGGCGCCACCGACACGCTGCGCGACATGCGGGCAGGAGCATTACGCCAACCCCAAGCCCTGTGGCGAGGCCGTCGTGCTGCGTGATGGTCGCGTGCTGTTGGTCCGGCGTGGCCATGATCCGTGGCGAGGATGTTGGGACATCCCGGGTGGCTTCTGCGAGGCCGCCGAACACCCGATGCAAGCCGCCGAACGCGAGCTGCTGGAAGAGGTGGGGCTGGTCGCCAAGGCGATCGCGTACCTCGGCACATGGATGGACTCCTACGGGCCGCCGGCGGCCGACGGGCTGCAGGAGTACACCGCCAACAGCGCCTACGTCATGCGCACCCTGGGCGATGAGAGCATGCTGACACCCCAGGTCGGAGAGGTCTCGGGGATCGCCTGGTTCGGCCTCGACGAGCTTCCGCACGCCGAACTTGCCTTTCCCACGCGAACGAGGATGGTGCTCGAGGTCGCGTCGCGGTTTGTGTCAGAACCGGCAGCGTTTCCGGCGCCGCCCGATCGAATCTGGGCCTGACCGCCGCCTGCGGCGGAACGGTGGCCGCGCATCGCCTCCGATCCGATTATTCCCGCTTCGTGATACCCCGCCTGGAGCGTCTCCATGCACGGGCGGGTGACAGGTGGCGCCGAGGGCTCCGGCCACCGTGTAGCGCTGCCGGCGCGGTGCCCGCAACAGCGGCTGACGTGCCCGGCGCGGTGGCCGGACACGTCAGAGTTGCTGCTCAGCTCAGCCGCCGAGACCGTGAGTGTCGCCGGTCACCGTGAGCTTCACCGTGCCGGTTACACCATCGGACTCGACCGTGATCGTGGCCGTACCCGGGAACCGAGCCGTGAGCTCGCCGGTGTTCGGGTCCACGGACGCGACCATCGGGTCACTTGAGGTCCACTCGTGGGAGGCCGGATCCTGAATCGGCACCTGCAGTGCTCCCATCGTGTCCCCCGCCGGCGTCGTGCCGGTCGCGGCCAGCTGCTCGCTCGCGCCGCTCGCGAGCGACGCCTGCGGCGCCGTCACGGCGATCGACGCCAGCACCGGCTGCACGGCGAACTGGACGTCCCCGTTCTGCAGGAAGTGGAACAGGACGTAGTTCGGCCAGCCGCCCTGAGCCGTCGTCGCGTACGGCGGCACTCCGGCGTCTGAGACGTCGAAATTCGGCAGGCCCGTTGGCGTCTCCACACCCTCGGGGTTGAGCACCTGCTCGGCGAACCCACGCGCCTGCCCGTTCAACAGGATCACGTGAACCCACGGGTGGGTCCTCTGATAGTTGGTCAGGAGCTGTTCGTACTCCTGTGCCTCATATCGATCGGTCCACTGGCTGTTCGCGATCGGATGCGGGTCGTACGGCGACGCGTGCATCACCAGCACGATGTCCTTGGACTTGCTCGCGTTCAGTTGTGACACCAGCCATGCGTACTGCTCCTCGGCCGGCACCTGGTAGGGGTCGGACGCGAGGATTCCCTCCCAGGCCGTGTCGAGCGCGATGAACTCGGCCGGCCCGTCCGTGTAGGAGTAGTGGGTCGGGCCGAACACGGACGTCCAGTTCCCGTTCTCCGGGTTGGCGCCCTGCCCGATGTCGGAGTCACCAACCGCCGTGTGGTACGGGACGCCGAACGACTTCAGCATCTGCTGCCCGTAGTCGGCGTCGGCAACCGTGCCCGGGTCGATCAGGTTCCCGTCCGATTGGACCATGCTCGGCCTGGCATTCGGCGGCAGCGCCTTGCTCTGCGTGGCGATGTCAGACGTCACCACCGCGCCCGTGCTGTTCTCATCGGTTGAGCTCAGGTGCGAGTCACCGAAGGTCAGCACCGTCGTGCCGTTGGGGTCGAACTGATCCGGGTTCTCGGTGTAGCTGAGCCACCTCGGGTTCTGCGGGATCGGGGTGTACGTCGGCGTGACCGGCTGACGTGGCGAGTACAACGCCTCCAGATCCGACACGTAGAGGTCGTTGCTCGTGGTTGCCGACGGGTTGATCACCAGAAAGTCCAGGAAGCTCAGCGTCATCGGAAGCTGAGCACCGGACGGCACCGGGTAGGTGACGAGCTGCCACCCGTCGTAGGTGACACCGGTTGGATAGAACGTCTCGGTCTGCCCGTTCACCTCGATCCAGGATTCCGCGAGCGTCAGCTCGTTGTTGGCCAGCGGCGTGCCGAGTGTTCCGCCGATCCCCTTGACCCAGAGACCGATCGAAGTGGGTGCCTCGCCGTCGGGCGAGTCACCAATCTGGATCGTGTCCTTGGGGCTGAACACGACCTGGGAAACGCCGCTGCTCTTGGGGATCGTGTAGTGGACGTCCATCGACCCCGAATCGCTGGGCTGAGCGGTCTGGGTGGTGGACTCCGACAGGGTCGCCGTCGCACCGTTGGTGGTGTTGAGCGCCCAGTTGCCGACGTCTGTCATCGGGTCGACGACAGTTGCGTCGCTACCGACCGCAACCGAGGCGGTCGTGCTCATCCCGTCGGCTGTTGCGGTCACGGTCGCAAGACCGGTGCCGGTCGCCGCAGCGGTGAACAGCCCCGTCGAGCTGACCGTGCCGAGCGATGAGGGCGACACGCTCCACATGACGTCCTGGTTGCCGACCGTCAATGTGCCACCGTCCCTGGCTGTGCCGCTGATCGTGAGCTGCTGGGTGGCGCTGTTGCTCAGGTTGGGCTCGCTCGGGCTGATGCACAGGCTCGCCGGACTCGAGTCAACGGTGATCGGCACTCGGGACACCGCCTGCCCGGAGGTGATGACGAGCCAGCCGGACCCGGCGCGCTTGCCGGCGGTCACCGACGCGGTCGTGCCGCTGCCCATCGTGGCGGTTGCCAGATCGCTCGGCTCGACCGACACGCTGACCTGGCTCGACGCCGGGTTGCCGAGCGCGTCGGTGGCGTATGCGCTAACTGGCTCGGTCGTGCCGGGCAGCACTGCCAGCGGCTCGCCGTTGTTGACGACGGCCTTGGTGGCCGCCTGCGGCGAGGTCTCGTTCGTGTAGACGAACAGGCCGTTGGCCACCCGCCGCTCATGGCCGTCGGACGGCGTGTTCAGCACGCTGACCTGCGACTGACCGGGCATGCGCGCGACCATCTCGGCGGAACCGCCCGAGTCGAACTCGATCGCGTTGTAGGCGCCGTGAGCGAGCATCCACTGGGCGAACTGTGGCCTGTCAAGGCCGGCCGCCTCGTTCTCGCTCTCCTCGCCGTCAAAAACCGCCTCGATCGCGTACTTGCCGTCCTCGCTGACGCCGAGCCCAATCACCGGGTAGCTGATGTTGTTCTCACCGCCGCCGGTCACGGGGACCGCCATCTGGCCGTTCTGGGCCAGGTAGGCGGCACCGCTCAGCGCCGTCGCCACGTCGTCCGGCGCGCTTCCCAGGCCGTAGGGGGCGAGGTTGTAGCTCACCGTCACTCGGTCGCCGACCTTGAGGCCCTGCAGCCACGTCGACGCCGCCTGGCCGCGCCGGGCGACCAGATTCTCCTGTCCGCTGGGCACCGCCGGAAATGCGGTCTGGCTCGTCTTCACCGAGTTGACCGTCAGAGATCCGTCGTTGTTGACCGTGGTGTTCACGATCGTCCAGTAAGTGCGGCTGCTGAAGGTGATGGCGCCCAGTTCCGGCGTCACGGCGACGAGGGCGTCCTGATCGATTCGGTTGAGGCCCGCAAGCGCGCTCGTGGCACCCGTCGTTGTATCGGTGACGGTGCCGCTGAACGTCTCAGTCTGCATCTCGATCTGGCCGTCGTTCAGCACCTCGAACTCGGCGGGCCAGCTGGCGACGGGGCTCGCCTGCAGCACGCCGTTCTGGACGACCATGCCGTCCGGCTGACCGGTGGTGTTGATCGCGAACTCGTCGGAGTTGACGCCGGCGACAGCGCCGGTGCGGTTGGCCATCGACGACATCGTCTCGTCAGACGCGTCGAGCAGCTTGTTGCCTGCCTCGACCGCGCCGAAGCGGATGTTCGGGTTGGTCAGGTCGATGTCCATCACCTGGGCGCGCTGCGCGCCTCCCACCGTTTGGTAGGTGTCGGTGTGCCACTGCACCCCGCTGGTGATGGTCACGGGCGTGGTTTCCTGCTGACTGACGGACTGGGGCCAGTACTCCGTGGTCGACGGCACCCAGCCGAGCGCCGCCTCCGCACCCCCATGCCCCCAGCGGTCAAAGCTGCTGCAGCCGGGGAGCCCGAGGCCCCCGACGTCGTTGGGAATGAGCGCGGAGAAACATCTCTGCGGTACCCCCGTTGGAGCTGCCTGAGCCATCGCCACTCCTCCAAGTTGGAGAAGCACTGCCGCGCTGCACGCGGCCAGGACCCTTCCTGCCTTCCGCATTTGATCTCCTTGAATGATCACGGTCGGCGCTGGTCCCGGAGGCGCCTTGCATATGACGAACGCTCAACGGCGGCAGCCACCGAGCGCGCCCACATTACGCTGGCCCGATCGGGGCTTTGTGAACATCTAGTCCGCTGATCGTGAAGATCCGGGAATCAGCGGATTTGAGCAATCCGGGGCTCCGCGGCGCGGGTTCCGCGACCTCCGTAGCTCGCTGCGTGCCGCGCATTCTCGAGTTACACCGAGGCCGACTGGTCCATGCCTTTCCGATGAGCACCAGCGCAACCTCGGTGCTGCCCGCCGACGGAAGCTCGGGGCGTTCTAGCTCATTTCTGAGCCACTCCGTCCATAGCTTCGGATCGCGCGCCGATTCGCATCCGACGTGACCGCCGGCGTGCCAAATCGCTCTTGACGGATCGCTGCGACTGGAGCAGTGCTTTGCGGTCAAGGCGCCACATTTGTCGCAGAGCAGACATAGACTCTGGTCCGTGCGGGGAGGTCGGCTAAGCGGTGGTGTTGTCGCTCTGACGCTCGCGGTGTCCCTTGCGGGGTGCGGTGCCAGCGCGCGAGGTCATTCCGCTGCCCCGGTGAGAGGCAGCACTGTTCGGGCGCGCGAGCAGGCGTATGTGAACAAGGCGGCGAGGGCAACACGCAGATTGCCCGAATGCGCAGCATTGGGCGCAACACAGGCGTTCGGGGGCCGATTTCCAACGGTCAATCCAGACTTCGCGCTGCGCTCGGAACTGGCTGTACTTCACAAGCACGCCGTTTCAGCCGACAGCCTGCCTCGGTCAATAGTCGGGTGGGGTCATCGAAAGGAGTACGGCCGTTTCATCCGTCTGGCCGCGACCATCGACGACGTGGCGTTTTACATCGTTCCCACCGGCTCACCCTTTCTCGGTCGTCCGGCCGCCCCCCGCTGTGTGACCGCGCTGGTCGCCGAAGTACGCACCGAAGCGCGACGGATTCCGGCCTCGATACGACGGCAGACGCTCGCCCTCGCTGCGCAGGACGCTGCGAAAGACCGACTCGTGCTTGAACGGGAAACTGGGGAAGGCGTTTGCTTGGTCTACTCGGGACGAACGTCGAACGAACAAAGTGGCTATGTGTGTGGTGCAACGGCCACGGACATTCGCGATTGGGGACTGGTCGACGGGTTCGGACGGATGGTCGGTCTCGTCCCCAACGGAGTTGCGACCGTAACCGTCCGGCTGCCAGCAAGCGGCAAACGTCCGGTCGTCCCGACGAGTAGCTATCGCCCCGAATCCACGGACACCTTCAACGTCGTCAACAACGTGTTCGCGACCAATCTCTGGGCGGTTGGAAATATCAGGCATGCGTCTATTACCTGGCGATCCGCGAACGGGCACATCATCAAGACGGTGCCCGCCCAGGTCGCCGGCGTCGACACCGCAGCCGCCTACTGACCGGCGCCGCTCGGCGTGACACGAGACTCCTCAACGCTTCGCCACGTAACCGCACTTACCGTGCTGGCTCGCAACGCCGTCCCTGGGAAGGTCAAACACAATCAAAGAGTGGTTGAAATCCGAAGTCGTTGCCCGCTTCTCGCCCGGATCGTGGGCGTCAGTGATGAGTGCCCGCACAACGCGAGGACCCCGGCCACGACACTGAGCTGGCGGTCGCGGTTACGCCCCGTCTGTGCAGCGCCCCGTCTGTGCAGCTTCGGGTTCCGGCCACCTCACACATCGAATACGTCTGGCAACGGCCTCTGGCTCGAGGGCTTCCAAAAAGCCTCCAAACCGGATGTCGGCCAGAGGTCCGAGTGCCGCGTCTGTGGCTGATCGCCTGCAACCACGGGCATTCTCCTATGGAGCCAACCGGGATCGAACCGGTGACCTCCTGCGTGCAAAGCAGGCGCTCTCCCAGCTGAGCTATGGCCCCTTTGAGGTCCGAGTGTAGAACTCGGAGCGCCCATCCTACGGGCCTGCGATGTTTCCTGCGCGCTCGCCGACTTGGCCCCGCCGTGGCCACCGACGCACGGCGAGACCGGCCGATGCTCGGCTCAGCCGTCGAAGTCAAAGTCGCGAGGCGGGCGCTGCTCGAACCAGAGCCGGTCATGCTCCGGCGTGTCCTGGAGGAACTCAGGTGTCTCCTCGAGCACGTCCTCGGCCTCGGCCTCGTCTTCGGCCGGATCGTCGGCGGCGGCCGGCGGGGGAGCCTGGTGGACGCGCGTCTCCTCATCGGGCTGGAAGCGCGTCTCGGCGATGTGCTTCTCAACGTCGAACTCGGTCGTCTCCTGGACCTCGACTTGGTCCTCGGTCCCGTCGCGGGGAGCCGGCTGCGCAGGCGCCGTCTCGGTACCGCCGGGCGCATCGTGGCTACCGGTGGGAGCCTCCGCGTCTGAGTCCGGGGGCGACGCCGGTGGCTCGGGGCTGAAACGCGGCCGTTTGGGCGGCTGCTCGAACTGCAGATGCGGCGGCATGGCGGGCGCATGCTCTTGCCCAGCACCTTCGTGCTGCTCAAGCTGCCGCGCCGGCTCGTGCTCGACCGGGTCGTGATGCGCCGGCGGCTGGTGCTGCTCGACGGGCTGGTGCTGTTCGACGGGCTCGTGCTGTTCGACCGGCTCGAAATGCGTCACCGGCTCGTGATGCTCTACTGGCTCATGGTGGGCCAGCGGTTCATCGTGTCCGGGCGGCTGATGGTGCGCGAGCAGGCCGTGCGGATCGAGGCCGGCGTCCTCATGGAAGTCCGAGTCATCGTGAAAGCCGGCGTCCGGCAAGGCGGACTCCGGCGGCGAAACCTGGCGGTTGCGGCGCAGGAAGCGGCGCTTCGGCTGGTCGTGCTCGCGGGCCTGGGAGACGAACGGATCGTCGTACTCGTGCGCGGAATGCGGATCCGCTCGCTCGTGATGCGGATGCTCGTGGTGCGCGTGCGGATGCGGGGCCGTGCTGTCGTGGTAGCCGGCGTTCAGCAGCTCGTCGCGGTCGTCCGGATAGCCCGGCTCTGGCGCCATCCCTGCGTGGTCCTCAGCCGCCTCGAAGCGTGTCGACCCGATCGTCGGCTCCCGTCGAACCGGCCCAAGTGCTTCGCGTTCCATCCGCTCGATCTCGGTGGGATCACCACCTCTTGCGCGCTTGAGGTCGAGATGCTCGCGGATCGCGTCGTCCAGCAAACCCATGCGGGTAAGCGTATCGAGTTAGGCCCCCTCGACTGCAATAGGGCGACCGATCAGAGGCCCCTTTGGAACTGTGCACCGCCGGACATGCCGACACGCTCTAAACTCCACCAAACCGGGCGGCTCTGCCGCCACACGGGGCTATAGCTCAGATGGGAGAGCGCCTGGATCGCACCCAGGAGGTCGCCGGTTCGATTCCGGCTAGCTCCACTTCGAGAGGCCCCGTGTCTTGGGGCTGTTGCGCAAAGCCGCGTCAGCTGGCTTTGTTGTGTCCGGGGAGAAGGGCCGCAGGTCGACTGTTGACGCTGGAGTCCTTTGCCGTAAAGAGAAGTGATGGTTTTCCGGCATCTCACCGATGCTGGATGGGACCGCGCCAAGCGATCGCTACGAGCCACATGAAGCGGCAGCCGTACCTTGGTGCGCAGCGATGACCGGCTATCCTTTAGCCTAAGATTAGCTCTGAAGCCACCAATGATCCCACCGTCGGGCGCCGTGAGCGCCAACGCCTGCAGATGCGCGAGCGGCTGTTATCGGCCGCCCTTGATCTGTTCGCCGCCCAAGGGTTCGAAGAGACAACGATCGACCAGATCGCCGAGCGTGCCGACGTGGCGCGCCAGACGGTGCTCAATCACTTTCGACTAAAGACGGATTTCGCCAGGGCGTGGGGCCAGGCTCGGCGCGACCACCTCGCGGCGGCCGGCGCGCAGACGAGAATCGACGAGTCGGCGCGAGTCTTGGTACAGCGCTATTTCGCCGCCGCGGCGGAGATCAACGAGCAGGAACGCGATCTGACCCGCGCGATGCTGCAGAGTCTGACCCCCACCGAGATCTTCCAGTTCATCGGCGGTGTCCCGACTGTTGCGATTGCACGAGGTCAGGAGCTACACGAGTTCACGCCGGCTCTCGATCCGGCAGTCGCCGCCGAGGTCCTGACGTCGGTGTATTTCGGGACCGTCAGCCGCTGGCTGTGCGATGGCCCGCCTCGGTTTGATCTGGCCGAGGCACTCGCGCAACGACTTGACCTCGTGCTGATCGGCCTGAACAACCGCTGAAGCACTCCCGGCGCAGGCTCGACATGCGCCCGCGCCGGGCAGTTCCTGATAGCTGGCGCGTAGCCCGATTGAGCCGCCGCGCGTGAGGTGGGCAGCCCCGGCCCTCGCTGAAGCGGGCGCTTCCAATCGCGTCAAGGCATCGCATCCTGAACCCGTGCCATCCGCGCCGCGCTTGACACACGCTAAATAGGTTGTAACCTAAACTTAGGTTTGAGCCTAGCTAGGCTTGCCGGTCAACGTTTCTGGGTGATGCCCCAGATGGCTGATCCCCCGCGCGAAAGGGAGCTGACATGAACATGAAGCGCAGCAGCATCGCGATCGGACTGGCGGTCGGTGTCCTCGCCGGCGCCACAGGTGGCGCGATCGCCGCAACAAGCTCAGGGGCGATCGGCCCCTGGCAAACCCACGGGCGCGAATGGGACGGTGGTGCCTGGCCGATCAGCTCGGCTGGCGCACCGTGGCAGGGCAGCGGCCCATGGCTCAGCGGGACGCCCGGTTCGGTCACCAATGGGCGTTGGTAAAGCACCCGAGCCACGCCGACGCTACGAAACACGCGCATCGACTCCCCGGCCAAGCAACTCAGAAAGGATCATCGTGCCGCTACACACCTCGACTCCCATCTCAGCCACCCAGCGCGACGCGGCGCACGCAGCGTCTGGCGACAGGTTCTCACCACGCCGGCTGGTCCCCGCAACGGGCGCAGCGCTAGTCCTGTCGCTGCTCGGAGTCCTCGCGATCCGGGCCGCCGCATTGTCTGGCGCCAGCGACGTCAGCCACTTCTCCCCATTGCAGCCCGCCAGCGTCATCTCGCTCACGATCGCCGGGGTGCTCCTCGCCGGAGCCACCTGTCTCTGGCTCAACCGCATCAGCGAAGATCCCGTCGCGACCTTCCGGACTGTCGGTCTCGGGGCCCTACTGCTCTCCCTCATCCCCGACGCAGCGATCTGGCTCACGGCGCCTTACCCGGAGACACGCGCCGCGACGGTGCTGCCACTGATGGCCATGCACCTGCTCGTCGCGACCGTTTGCCTCACCACGCTTCGACGCCTCGGCCGGACCAGGCCAGCGGAAGGGCCGCCCCACCGTCCCGGCACGGCACATCTGGCGCGCTAAGGGCGTCGTCTAGCGGTTGCGGGCTAGGAAGCTACCGTCCATACCCAGCGGCTGAGCTCATGCCCGCGATAACGATCACCGCTTGCGGCCCGGAGCTGAACCGGCCGGCAACCCCGTATCGGGCGCCCACAAGCGGATTGACCCGCTGCGACGGTCGGCAGCGGCACCTGTTTTCTCCCCGCCGATCCGTCGAGCACCGTCTGATATGCGCCAACGCTGTTGGCTAGCGGCCAGCCGGCTACGGGATCGCCAGCCGGGTAGCGGCCTGACGCTTCGGCTTGACCACGGCGGTGTCGGCCTTGGCGACTATCTCTCGCAGGGCTTCGATCTCGGCCCTGAGCGCGCGACGCCCAGCGGGCGTCGCGCGGATCCAGGTTCGGGGCTTGCGATTCTCGAAGACCTTCTCGAGCTTGACGTAGCCCGCGGTCTCCAGCGTGGTGAGGTGCCGGGAGAGGTTTCCGTCCGTGAGGCCGAGCAGGTCGCGCAGAGCAACAAAATCGATCTGCGCGGATTCGCAGGCGGCGGTCAGGATGCCGAGCCGAGCGGGCTGATGGATCGCGGGGTCAAGCCGCGTAGTGGGGTGGCTCATGCGCTGCCCCGCGTTTGCCGGGCGATGACGCCGACGGCGATCAGGCCGGTCCCGAAGATCACCAGCGCTGTCCACTGTCGCGTGCCGCCCAGCACGAGCGCATCGCAGATGAGGCCGATCACCGCGATCGCGACCGCTGTTGTGCGTGTGCGGGTCCGCCACTCGGAGAACGCGAGCGGGACGGTGATACCGGCGATGATCACGTTCGTGCCGATCGCATTCGCGAGAAACTCCGCGGCGAACGTCGCCACGAGCATGACCGCCCTGCTCCCGTGCACCGGCATCACTCCGCTATGTACGCGTTGCCGCTGCTCAAGCCAGAGGGCGGCACCGATCCCGGCCACGGTCACGCTCAGGAACCAGGCTCCGGAGAGTCCCGCCACGTGCGGCCAGTAGAGCAGCAGCAAACCCCTGACGATGATCAGGGCGCCGAGCATCCCGACCAGCACCAGCGGCGTCACAGCGGCACCGCGCGTCCGCGCGCGCACGTCCTGGACATACCGCAGGCGGGTTTCGGCGTCGGCTGCGCTCATCGGCTCAGGCTTTCTCGAGACACGCATGCCGCCAATATACAGCAAGTACTTTGTAATGCAAAGTGCTTGCTAGCGCTGCGCCCTACTGAAGCGGTAACGCGAGACGTTGTTTGAGCTCGAGCACGCGCTCTGAAGCCGCCAGTACGCGACTTCGGCTCAGCGCCCCGGCGCGTGCATCCGCCACGAGCTTCGTGTAGGCACTCAGCGCATCGGACTCATCGGCCGAGTACATGACCATGTCCAAGCCGGCGTTGATGGCGGTCCGCGCGGGGGCTTTGCTCGCCAGCGCCTCGATCGCCCCTGACTCGAAGCTGTCGCTGATCGGCAGCGCAGTGACTCCGTCCCGCGGGAGAGCCTGCGAATAGATCTTCGGGTCCATCACCGCGGGCACCGAACCGGTCAGATGGGTATAGCTGGCGCTGCTGATCATCACCAGTGCCAGTGGTGCATGTCCGCAGCGGCGATACGCCGCGTCGTCGGCGTTGAGGCCAGCGGCGGACTCCTTGACGCTGACCGGACGCACATCGGTCGTCGCCACCGCGTCGCCCAAGCCCGGAAAATGTTTGAGCGTGTAGCCGACACCGGTTCCGGCAAGGCCTGCTGCGAAACTGCAGGCGGCATTGGACACAACGGCCGGACTATCTCCGAAGCTGCGCCCCTCCTGCGCAATGAACCCCTTCACGCGGATCACGTCGGCAACGGGAGCGAGGTCGACGTTCACCCCCGCAGACTTGAGCAGCTCGCCGGTGGCCTTGCCCTGGGCATACGCGGTCGCGGGATTGGCCATATCGATAGCGGCATAGTTCGGAGGGCCCGGCAGGCGCTTGACGGTGCCGCCCTCCTGGTCGGTCATGATCAGCAGGCCCGGGTTGTGGCCCTGAGCCGCGGCTGCCTGCAGGCGCGCAGTGGCTGCCTTCGTGCTCCTGATCCCACCGGCCGTATTCACGCCCATCAGAATCACCGCGCCGACATGCCCGAGCTGAACGGCCCGCAGCAGACTCGCCGGCGGCGCCTGCCCCGGATAGGTGGCAATGATGAGCTGACCGACCTGCCTGGCGAGGCTCAGTCGCGATGAGCCAGCCACGGTCGTGGTTGTGGCGGTTGTCGTTGGCGCCCCGGTGGTCGTCGACCGCGGCTGGGTGGTGGTGATGCTCAGCCCGCTGCCGCCGCTACCCCGCGGCGGCCGGGCGGCCGCCGAATAGGTCGCGACCAGCGTCCCGACGCCGAGCGCCGACACCGCGAGCGCGATCTTTGGCCGACCTGCCCCTCGCGGGAGGAATCGAAGCAGACGCAAGCGTCGTCCCGCCCTCAGTCCCTCGCCACGACCTCGTCGGCGCCCACACAGAGGACGGCCTGGATATCGAGCCGATCGTCGAGGACAACGATGTCCGCGGGACCTCCCGGCTCGAGCACGCCGATGTCATCGCGTCCGAGCAACCGCGCCGGCACCTCCGTCGCAGCGCCGACAGCCCGCTCGAAGGGAACGCCGAGCGCGTGAAGGTTGCGAACCGCGTCAATCATCGTGAGCACGCTCCCAGCAATCGTCCCATTCTCCAGCATCGGGACCGCCCCCGCCTCAACTTCGACCTCGACGTCGCCGAGGCGAAACCTACCGCCGCCCACGCCGACGCCCGCGCCGGCCATCGCATCGGTGATC
The DNA here is from genome assembly GCA_963706725.1 of uncultured Actinomycetota bacterium. GTDB lineage: Bacteria > Actinomycetota > Thermoleophilia > Solirubrobacterales > Solirubrobacteraceae > Palsa-465. The sequence continues at coordinate 354,345 of OY970167.1, forward strand.
AGCGCAACACGCCCAGCGGCGCAGGCCCAGACCACCTGGACCGTTTCATCGGCCAGGTGGTGTCCGTCGACGATCATCTTCACGATCACATCCGGTCGCGTCAGCGCCGCGCCCGCGACACCCGGGTCGCGAGAACGGAATGGGCGCATCGCATTGAAGATATGCGTCAGACCGGCAATACCGAGGTCAAACCCGCGACGGGCTTCTTCCGCGGTGGCGTTGGTGTGGCCGGCCGAGACGACCACGCCGCGTTCACGCAGCCGTCTGACCAGCAGCTCCGAGCCCGGCAGCTCCGGTGCGAGCGTCATCTCAGTGACGCGCCCGGCGTCGAGCAGCCTGTCGAGCAGCGCCACGTCCGGTGCGCGCAGGAACTCGACCGGGTGCATACCGGGGCGCTCGGGCGAGAGGAACGGTCCTTCGAGGTGCGCACCGATCACATGCGGGCCCACGCCGCCCGCTGGGAGCGCCCGCAGTGCCTCAATGTGGGCTGCCTCCGAAGCGGTGATGAATGTCGGCTGATAGGCCGTGACGCCGGTGAGCAACAGCGCCTCTCCGGCGCTCCGGTAATCCTCGGTGGATGCGGAGAGAAAATCGACCCCGCCGTAGCCGTTGTTCTGGATGTCAACCAGCCCGGGAATCGCGATGAGTCCATGCGACCGGCCGGCCAGGCCGACGTTCAGCACACGACCGCCCTCGACGCTTACGTCGCCGGGGACGAGTTCGCCATTAACGAGCGCGGCCTCGACCCCGAGTCTCATGCCGACGCTGTTTCGTGCGCAGACTCCGACGGTCCGGTCAGAGCAGCGCTGACAGCCTCCCAAACGAGCTCCCCGTCCGGGGTCGCAAGGTGCGTCATGTGCCGGCACGCCTCATAGCCCCAGGTCCAGAGGTCGTCGACGCCAGCCTCGCGGGCCGCCACGACCGCGTCCTCGAGCTCGGGCACGTCCTCACGCGTGAGCCCAAAGCTGGGCAGCCATAGCTGCGCGCCGATGCCGTGCCGGTCGGCGGTCTCGCGCAGCAGCTGTGCGAAGCGCCGCACGAACGGTCCAGCCGCTGCGCCCCAGTGCTTCCAGTACGGATCGGTGACGATCAGTGAGAGCCCGGGCAGCTCGGCGACCGCGTCCCAATCGGCCATCCCGACAACACCCTCGGTCGCCGGCAGCAAGCAGATCGCGTTGGACCCACCGCGCGCGGCCACATGCGCCACCACCTCGCGCAGGAAGTCGACGACGGACGCCTGGCGAAAGGCCTCCACCTCGGGGGTCCGCACGACGGGGATCGGTCCTCCGAAGCGCTCGGCGCAGCGCTCGCAGCGACACGTCCAGCGCTCCGGATCGTCGACCCCGACGTGACTGGCGACGACCCATGCGGGTTCGTCCCAGAAGACCATGTCGACACCGCACTCGAGCACCCAGTCGGCCCACTCCTTGCAGAACGCACGGTAGGCGGAGCTGTTCAGGCAGGCGGCCGCGACCCGGCGCCCGTCGTCCAGCACCTGGCATTCCTGCGGATGGAAGGCGACCCAGCGACTCTCGGCCTCACCACCGAACGTGCGCCCCAGGCCCCACGGGCTCGCCTCTACGAACAGTCCCTCGTCGTGTGAGATCGCAACGATCTCGGCCATCGTGTCGCGGTAGTAGGCAAAGTCGTTCTCGGAGAACGTGTGGAGTACACCGCTGTAACCGCGCCTGGCCAGATCGGCCATGTCGGCCCGCACATGGCGCGGGATTCGTACTCCGAAATAAGAGCATCCAGCTCTCGTTGTCTGCACAGCTCAACCCCTTACTGCGCCGGCTGTCAGGCCGTACGCGATTCGACGCTGGACGAGGAGGAAGAAGATCACGACCGGGATCGAGATCATTGTTGAGGCGGCCATCACGGCCCCCCAGTCGATCGCGCGCTGGCCGCCTGTCAGGTCGGACAGCCACAGCGTGATCGTGTAGGTGTGCCCGGTGCGCAGAAGCGTGTTGGCAAAGAGGAACTCGTTCCAGCTCGTGATGAACGTGAACACGGAAGTCGCAACGAGCCCCGGAGCGATCAGCGGCAGCAGGATGCGAACAAATGCGCCGAGCCGGCTCGCGCCGTCGACCATCGCCGCCTCCTCGAGCTCCTTCGGGATCGCGATCATGAATCCGCGCAGCGTCCAGACGCAGAACGGCAGCGCGAAGGTCAGATAGACGAGCACCAGGCCACTGAGCTTGTTCACCTCGTGGTAGCGCGCGAGCAGCACGAACAGCGGAATCAGCAACCCCGTCTGGGGCAGCATCTGAATGCCGATGACGAGGACAATCACCAACTTGCGGCCGCCGAAGCGGTACCTCGCCAGCGCCACCGCTGCGAAAAATGACAGCAGCACCGCGATCGCGACAGTCGCGAGCACGACGATCAGGCTGTTCAGCACATCAGACCAGAAACCCGGCGTGTTGAACGCGCGGCTGAAATGCCGGAGCGTCAGTTGCGTCGGGAACCAGGTCGGGGTGTAGCTGTTGATCTGATTGTCGCTCTTGAAGGCCGTCGCGATCATCCAATAGACCGGGAAGATCATCACGAGGAACACGCCAATACCGACGATGTTCCATCCCGCTCGGATGGAGCGTTTGCGGCTCATTCGTCGCCCACCCGGACCATGGCTCGCACATAGAAGATGCTGAGCACGGCGACGATCAGGAGCATCACGATCGAGATCGCGGCCCCGAGGCCGAAGTTAGTGTTGCCGTATCCCTCCTCATAGAGGTAGACACTCATCAGGTAGTTGCCCGGATTCTGCTGGCTGGCGCCGATCAGCAGGAACGGCTGGGTGAAGACGCCAAAATCCCAGATGATGGACAGGCTGGTGAGGATCAGGAGCACCGGCCGGATGACGGGGAGTGTCACCGCCGAGAACACCCGCGGGGCGCTCGCGCCGTCGAGCTGCGCAGCCTCTACGAGTTCATGCGGCACCTGCGAGAGGGCCGCGTAGAGCGTGATCGCGACGAACGGCAGCGCTCCCCAGACGAGCAGACTGGTGACCATCCCGTACTGAGAGACCGTCGAGGTGTACCAGTCGTGCTGGAAGAAGTTGCCAAGGTGGAGCTGCGTGAGCGCGTAGTTCAGGACGCCGTTCTGGATATTGGTCATCCACTGCCAGATCTCGACCCCGACGACCGGCGGCGTCGACCACACGAGCACGAGCGCCACACTCACCAGCAGCCGGACCCAGGTTGAGACGCGCTCGAGAAGCAACGCAATCAACATTCCCAACCCCATCGTCAGCCCCACGTTCACGGCCGTGAAGAGGACTGTGCGGATCAGCGTATGCCAGAACAGCGAGCTGCTGAAGATGCTCGAGAAGTTCGCCAGCCCGATGTAGATGCCATGGTGCGAGATGAGCTGGAACAGCCCGTACTGCTGCAGCGACAGCTCGACCAGGTTGACGACCGGGTACCCGAGCACCGCCGCGATCGCGACGAGCATCGGGAGAAGCAGCAGGTACGGCGTTGCGCCGCGTCCCGCGCGTCGACGAACTACCCGCTGTCGCCACGACCCTGGGGTCGCGGCGACAGCGGCGTACGTCGTAGGCTCGTCTCTGGTCAGGAGGCGGGCTGGTTGAGGGTTGCTGCGATCTGCTCGCTAGCCACGGTCGCGGCCTGCTTGACCGAGAGCTGACCGCTGAGGAGCGCGCGGAGCATCGTCGGGAGCACGTTCGCGTTCTCGACCTCGACCCAGTTCACAGCCTGCGGAACGAACCAGCTGCGAGCTGCAGCACGGTCGTTGACGCTGTTGGTGAGCAGGTTGGTCGCGTTCGGGATGTTTCCGATCGCGCCCAGTGCCTTCTCGCTGGTGGTGCCGGTGTAGTCGGCGATCCACTGAATCGCCTGAGTCTCGTTGGCGCTTCCCGCCGGAACGACGAGATCGGAGCCGCCAAGGAAGCCCGGCATCGACATGCCCTTGGTGTGGCTCGGCATCACGAACTGCTTGGTGACCTTCGCGTAGTTCTTGCCGGTGCAGCAGCTGTACCAGGCGGGGCCATAGTTGGCCGAGGTCTTGCCCTCTGCAAACACCGAGTAGGGGGTCGGTGTCGTGCCATTTGCGGTGATGCTCGACTTCGGCTGGGTCGCGTCAAAGAACTGCTGGAACGCGGTCAGGCCCTTGATCGAATTCGGCGAGTCGAGCGTGCCAACCCACTTGCCGTGCTCGTACTTCGCGATCGATCCGTTGTAGTCGAAGACGAAGCCAAGCGCCGTATACCAATCCTCGCCACCGACGTATAGCGGTGCGAAGCCCTTCACGCGCTTCTCCTTGGCGGCGACCTTGGTGAGATCCGCCTGGAACTGCGCGAGACTCTTCGGCAGGCCCTTGACTCCAGCCTTCGCGAAGAGGTCACTCCGATACGTGATCACGCGTGAGCCCGCGTAGTACGGAACGCCGTAGAGCTTGCCGTTGTAGGTAGAGGACGCGGTCAAGCCACTCAGCCAGTGGCTGGAATTCGCGAACTGCGACTTGTCCCCGGTGAGGTTCGCGAATGCGCCCTCCGCCATGTACTTCGTCATCTCGGTATTGCCCATCTCGACGACATCCGGCAGGTTGCTGCCACCGGCAGCGATCGCCGTGTCCAATGTCTGCAGGTGGGTTCCCCACGGCAGGTATTGATGTGAGACCGTCCAGCCCGGATTCGCCGCCTCGAACGCACTGTCAGTGCTGGCGATGTCCGCCATCCAAGCCGTGTTCTGCTGAGGGTCCACCTGCAACCAAACGGTGAGCGTGTGTGTCGAGCTGGCAAACGCCGAGCTCGCGGTGGCGACCCCGAACGCGAGTGTGAGCGCTGTTGTGACCAGCGCCAAACCTCGAAACTTCATGCAAAACCTCCTCGATCATCGACGCGCGAGAGCAGGCCAAGCTTTCCGTCGGTGTCGACGGACGTTCACCCTCTCCCGCGGTGTAGTGGTCTACACCATTAGTGGTCTAAACCTAAACCATTATTGGTCTGAACCACTTAAGCGAGGGCCACCTTTTCACAACTGATTCCGCGTGTCAAGAGGGGGCGCAAATGGTAAAGACCTTTGCCTTTCAGCAAGCGCGGCCGCGCCTGCACGATTGACAGGACGAGCCGACCGCCACGCTGACCCGGATGGGCTCGAAGACCGCGCCGGGCCGGACCTCAGCGGCGGAAGCCGCCCTCGGCGTTGAGGATCTGGCCGGTGACCCAGGCGCTCTCGGTCGACACCAGCCAGCTCACCACTCGGGCGATGTCCTCGGGCCGACCCCAGCGGCCTGACGGGAAGCGGGCGCGCAGGCGTTCTCGCAGCTCATCATCAGGCCAACCGGTGTCGCATGGGCCGGGATTGACTGCGTTGACCGTGATCGAGCGCTCAGCCAGAGCATCCGCCAGCGACACGGTCATCTGGTGGATCGCGCCCTTGCTGATCGCGTAGGGCAGTTCGTCGGGCATCGGTCCCAGGTGCTGGCCGGAGGTGAACAATACGATGCGGCCGTGCGGACGCCGGTCGTCGTGCTGCTCGGCGAACGCCTGCGCCAGCAGTACCGACCCGCGGGCGTTGACCGCCCAGGCCCGGTCGAGAGCAGCCGCGGTGAGCTCGGTCAGACCACCGGGTCCCGACGCCGCATGGTTGGCGATCATCACGTCGATCGCCCCGAAGCGACGGACGGCGTGCTCGATCACGGCCCGCGGCGCAGCGGGGTCCTCGAAGTTCAGCTCGATGTGATCGAGCCGCGGCCCGACACCACCGAGGCGATCGATCACCCGTTGCAGCTCACCCGGCCCTCGTGACCACGACTGCTCGGCGTCATGTGCCGACCAGGAGTGGACCAGAACAGCGCACCCATCGCGCTGCAGCCGCTCGACAATGGCGAAGCCGATCCCCTCGCAGCGGCTCACACCGGTGACGACCGCGACCCTCCGAGCGCCGTGATCCATGCGAGCACTTCTATCGCACTCCGATCCGACCTGGAGCCGAGCGCCCGTTGCGTTGCACCGTTATTCACAACATGGCAGGCTTTGGGCACCGTGGTCGTCCCTGACCTACCCAATGCCTTCGAGATCACCGAGTCGTTGGGGCCGCACGGCGTGCGGCTCCACATCACTGGTGAGCTCGATGTGGCGGTGATCAACCGCCTGCAGGATCGCATCGACTCCGTCGCCAGGCCAGGCGACACGGTCATCCTCGACCTATCGGAGCTGTCGTTCATTGACAGCTCCGGGCTGAACGTGATCGTCAACGCGCTCCGGCTCGCCAAACAGGACGGCTGGGAGCTGCGAATCGAGCAGGGCATGAGCCGCCCGGTGCAGCGCGTTGTGCAACTGATGGGGCTCGACGTCGTGTTCTGGGCGCAGTAACCCGAGCATCGGCTGTCAGCGGCTCACCGCCGCGGTCCGACCGAGCTCACCGGCACTCTCCCGTCAACTAAGGCCTTGGCGCCGCCCTGCGGCTGCGCCTAAGGTCCCACCTCCTACAGGGCGCTCCGTTCTCCCGATGTGAGCGGCGGGCTCTTAGCCGAACATGACGTGCAGGCCGGGAAGACCCCGCCGGCACTCTTCGAACGGGAGGCTTTCAAATGACCGCCATCGCCACGATCAACCGCCGCAGCAGCCGCCGCCGGCATCTGCTGGTCTTGCCACCCAGCACCGCGGTCCGCACGGAGTCCCGTTCGGAACCGCGCTGGTCCGCTTTGGTGATTCGCCTGGCGGTCGCAGCCGACGAGCCAGATCTTCGCCGCTTGGCACACATGGACAGCGCCCGGCCTCTCTCCGGCCAGTCGCTGATCGCCGAGCAGAGCGGATCGGTAATCGCAGCGCTGTCACTTGCTGACGGCGCGGCGATCGCCGACCCGTTCGTCGCCAGTGCCGACGCCGTGGCGATGCTGCGCGTCAGGGCCGCACAGCTGCGCGCGACCGCAGCCGACGCCGCCTGACCGCAGATGCGCAGACCCCTCACTGCGCCACCTCACAGTGCCCCGTCTGCCTAGCCGGCAGGCGGGGCAGCTGGCGCATCAAGTGCTTCGACCAGCAGCGTTGCGACGTCTGCCACGCGCATCTTCGCCCCCGTACTCTGCACCCCGTCGTCGAGCATCACCGTACAGAACGGGCAGGCCACCGCGAGCGTGTCGGCACCGGTCGCGACAGCCTCGCGCACGCGTTCGAGGTTGATCGGGTTGGCCCGCTCCTCCATCCACATGTGCGCGCCCCCGGCGCCACAGCAGAACGTCTCCCGGCCTGAGCGCGCCATCGGCAAGGACGTGCCGACGGCGCCGACCAACGAACGCGGTGCCTCGAGCACGTCGTTGTGCCGCGCCAGGTAGCAGGAGTCGTGGTAGGTGACCATCAGCTGCTCGTCGCGCGCCGGCTGCAACCGGCCCTCGCTGACCAACCGGGCGAGCAGCTCCGAGTGATGCACGACCTCATAGCTGCCGCCGAAGTCGGGGTACTCGTTGGCGAGCGTGTTGAAGCAGTGCGGACAGTTGGCGATGATCTTGCGCACGCCCGCCGCATTCAGGGTCGCGACGTTCTGCTCGGCGAGCGCCTGGAAGACGTACTCATTACCCATGCGGCGTGCCGGGTCACCCGTGCAGCTCTCACGCGGGCCGAGGATCGCGAAGTCCACACCCGCGGCGGTGAGCAGCTTCGCGGTCGCCTGCGCGGTGCGGCGTGCGCGCTCGTCGAATGATGAGGCGCAGCCGACCCAGTAGAGGTACTCGGGCGGGCTGTCGTCGCGCTCCAGCACGCGCACCCCGACCTCTGCCGCCCAGTCCGCACGCTGCCCCTGCGGGTTACCCCACGGGTTGGCGCTGCGCTCGATGTCGCGCAACATCGGCTCGGCCTCGGCCGGAAAGCTGGACTCGACCATCACCAGGTGCCGGCGCAGGTCGACGATGTGGTCGATGTGCTCGATCGAGACCGGGCACGCCTGCACGCAGGCGCCGCAGGTGACGCAATCCCAGACAGACTCCTCCGGCACCGCTGCGGGCACCAGCGCCGTCTCGCGATCACCGGAGAAGAGCTGGTCGCGCAGCCCCATCACGACCAGCTTGGGTGACAGCAGCTTGCCCGTCTGGTTGGCCGGGCAGACGTCCTGGCAGCGGCCGCACTCTGTGCAGGAGAAGGCGTCCATCACCTGCTTCCAGGTGAGGTCGGCGGCGCTGCCGGCGCCGAAGCGCAGGTCCTCCTCGCACTCACCCTCCTCGGGCTCGAAGCGCAGCGGCTCAAGCCGCCCGCGCGCGCGGGTGCGCCCGAACCAGACGTTGATCGCGGCGGTCGCGATGTGCAGGTGCTTGGAATGCGGCAGGTAGGCAAGGAACGCGAGAATCGTGGCGACGTGGATCCAGACGAACACGCGCTCCAGCACACGTGTCGCCGCGCCCGGGCTGAACACGTGTGAGAGCAACCGCGAGACCGGCGACCACGAGGCCGGCCACTCGTTGTAGTGCAGCGCAATCCGCGCCGCGTGCCAAAGCAGCAGTGAGATCACGATCGTCGCGATCAGCGCGAGGATCAGGTACGCGTCACCGCTGTGACTGCCCTCGAAGCGCCGCGGCCGGACGACCCTGCGTACGTAGCAGGCCGAGCCGACGCCGAGCAGCACGAGCAGGCAGAAGATGTCGACGAGCAGTGCGTACCAGCCCTGGTGTCCGAGCCACGGCAGCGTCTGATGGCGGTCGACGATCCCGATCATCGCAATCAAGATCGTCGGGCCGAGCACAAGGAAGCCCCAGAACACGAAGGCGTGCATCAGGCCGGGCCAGAACCGCTGCAGCAGCTTGCGTTGACCGAGCACGATCGTGGCCTCGGCGAGCACGCGCTCGGGCACCTCGCCGGAGCGCTCGACGGGCCGCGCCGCCCGCACGAGCCGCGTCAGCTGCATCACGCGGCGCCCACATAGCGTGGCGCCCGCGCCGAGCGCCGCAGCCAGCGCCACCGCCTCATACGGCGAGACTATGCGCCCCTCACCTTCCTGATCTCGGCCGCGATCGCCGGCAAGACGTCATGCAGGTTGCCGACGACGCCGTAATCGGCGTGGGCGAAGATCGAGGCCTCACCGTCCTCGTTGATCGCGAGCAGCTTTTTGGCGCCCTTGCAGCCGGCCATGTGTTGCGTGGCGCCGCTGATCCCGCAAGCGATGTAGATGTCGGGCGCGACCTTGGTCCCGGTCTGGCCGACCTGGTCGGTGTGCGGGCGCCAGCCGGCGCTGGTGACAGCGCGCGAACAACCGACGGCACCGCCGAGCAGCCCGGCGAGCTCCTCGACGATCGCGAAGCCCTCGGCCGAGCCCACCCCACGCCCGCCCGAAACCACGACCTTGGCGTCCTCGAGTGAGACGCCGGCACTCGCCGCGCCGACCCGCTCGGTCGGCGCGACGGCGAACGCGTGGTGGGAGGGCTGCACCACCTCCGGCTCGACCGCAGCAGGATCGGCGCCGACCGCGTGCGGCGCGAGCGTCATCATCAGCGTCGAGCCGTGCAGCAGCGCCTCCTCGAGCAGACTCCCGCCCCAGCGCACGCGCGTGACCGTCGGCGGTGAGCCGGCAGCGAAGGCGATCGTGTTGGCCGACAGCGGCAGGTCGAGGATCGCGGCGGCGTGGGCTAGCACCTCGTTGCCGCGCTCGGTCCCGGCCGCGACAACGGCCTGTGGCGAGCGCGCCCTGACGATGTCGGCGAGCGTCTGCCCCCAGGCCGCGGGAGCGTAATCCCCGCTGATCGAAATCGGGATCACGGATCCTTCGTCAACGCCGCGAGCGAAGGTCAGTGCCTGAGCCGCGAGTTCGTCGGCTGGATCCTCGACGAACAGCAGCACGCTCATCACAGCACCCCCAGCTCGGAGAGCACCGCGACCACCGCAGGCGCCGCATCGGCACCGGTGCCGAGCACCTGGACCTGCTTGCCCGAATCGGGCGGGAGCACCAGCCTGACCATCTCCAGCTGCGCGGCGGGGCGCTCCGGGCTCGAGGCATCGAGTGGCTTGCGCTTGGCGCGCAGGCGCCCCGGCACCGACGGGTAGCGCGGGAGGTTGATGCCCTCCTTGACCGAGACGACGGCTGGCAGCGCCACGTCGTAGACGTCGCGTCCGCCGGGCACCTCCTGCTCACAGCGCGCGCGGCCACCGTCAATCGAGATCGCCTTGATGCCGGTCACGCACGGCAGCCCGAGCGCGTGCGCGACACGGATCGCCACCTGGTAGTTGCCCGCATCTGCCGACTCGTTGCCGAACAGCAGCAGGTCGTAGGACTGCTCATCGGCCTGGACCGCCGCGACGATCGCGCCTGCCGTGGCCTGCGGGTCCCACTCCTCGCCGTCGGCAACGAGGTGGATCGCGCGATCGGCGCCGATCGCCATCATGTCGCGCAGCTGCTCCTGCGCCTCGGCGGGGCCGAGCGTCAGCACGGTCACGGAGCCGCCCTCGCGCTCGACGATCTGCACCGCCTCCTCGACAGCGCATTCCTCATGCGGGCTGACGGTGAAGCCGAGGTGCTTGGTCGAGAGCGCCCGCGTGTCGTCACTGAGAGCGATCTTGCCACCGGTCAACGGCACACGTTTCACACATACACATATGTTCATATGTGGAGGCCTCCTGCTCTGTGGCTATTGACGGATGCGACTGTTGTCGGGGTCAAACAGCGAGGTCGCGTCATTCGACTGCACCGTCACCGGGTAGCGCTCGCCCATGTATTGCACCTGTAGCTGCTCGCCGAGGCGGGCGTGCTCCGGTGGCAGGTAGGTCATCAGGATGTACTTTCCGAGCGACGGGCCCGAGCCCGCGCTGGTCACGTAGGAGCGGCGGCCCTTGCGGTCGGCGATCGGCGTGCCTGCGCGCGTCAGGATCGGCTCCTTGCCGAGCATGTAGCGCTTGACGCCCGCGGCGGAGGTGTGGTCATCGACGGTCAGCGTGCAGATCAACGCCGCCGGCTGCTCTTCGCGATGAGCCACGTGCGCGGCCCTGCCGACGAAGTCCTGCTCCTTGACCTTGCCCCACGCCATCCCGGCCTCGACCACGTTGTACTCGCCGTCGAGTTCGGCGCCGTACGCGCGGTAGCCCTTTTCGAGCCGGCCGGTGCTGCCGTACACGCCACTGCCGGCAGCGATCATGCCGTGCGGCCCGCCCGCCTCAACCAGGATCTCCCAGAGCCTGGCGCCCTGCTCGATCGGCACGTACAGCTCCCAACCGAGGTCGCCGACGTAGGAGATGCGCGAGGCCAGCACATCGACGGAACCGACCTCGATGTTGCGCCACTGCGCAAACGGGAAACCCTCGTGAGAGAGATCACCGCGCGCGACCGAGGCAAGAATGTCCCTCGCGCGCGGGCCCCAGAGGCCGAGCGTCGTCCAGGCGCTGGTCTGGTCGTGCACCTGTGCGGAGCCGTCCGCGGGCAGGTGGTCCCGGAACCACTTGAGGTCTGACATGCCGTAGGCGCCGCCGGTGACGACCCGGAAGACGTCGTCGGCCATGCGCATGATCGTCAGGTCCTGCTTGAAGGTGCCACTCGGGGTCAGCAACGGCGTGTAGACCACACGGCCAATCGGGACGTCCATCTGGCGCATCGCCAGGCGCTGGACGAGCCCGAGCGCGTCGGGCCCGGTGACGTCGAAGATCGCAAACGCGGTCAGGTCGACGATCGCGGCGCGGTCGCGCATCGCCAGGTGCTCGGCGTTGATGATCGGCGACCACCAGCGCGCATCCCACTCCGACTCGCGGCGCGGGATGCGGTCGCCGTACTCGTCGAGCAGACCGGCATTTGACTCATACCAAGCCGGGCGCTCCCAGCCGGCCGCCTCGTAGAAGACGGCACCGAGTTCGCGTTCGCGCGCGTAGAACGGCGGCACCCGCACGCCGCGGTCGGACTCCCACTGCTCGCTCGGGTGGACGATTCCGTACATCTTGTTGAAGCCCTCGCCGGCGCGGGCGAACACGTGCGCGCGCGTCTTCTGCGACGGGTAGGCGCGCGCGATGTTGGATTCGAACACGTCGATCTCCGACTCGCCGTGGACCATCAGCTCGGCCACCGTCTTGCCGGCGCCTGGGCCCTCCTTGATCCAGATCGCGGCGGCCGACCACAGCCCCTTGACCTCGGGCGTCTCACCGAGCAGCGGCAGCCCGTCGTAGGTGACGGACAGCAGCCCGTTGATCGCGTACTTCACGCCGACGGACTCGTCGCCGACGATCTCAGGCATCAGCTCGAGCGCAATCTCCATCTGCGGATCAAAGTCGTCCTGCGTGAATGGCAGCTCGGTCGGCGTGAGGGCCGACTCGGCGATCGAGGGGATCTCCTCGGCCTCGATCATGATCGGGCGGTGCGCGTAGGAGCCGATCTCAAGCCCGGTGCCCTCCTGGCGCTCATACATGTTGGTGTCGACATCGCGGATTATCGGGTACTCGATCATGCCCTTGGCGTTGGCAAAGCGCGGCACCGGGCCGATGTCGATCATCTGATGCACCGACGGCGCGATCGGGATCGAGGCGCCAGCCATCCGCGCGAGCTTCGGACTCCAGCAGCCGCAGGCGATCACCACGCGCTCGGCCTCGATATCTCCCCGCGTCGTGCGCACGCCGCGGACACGCCCGCCGCGCACGTCGAAGCCCAGCACCTCGGTGTTGGCCGAGACGGTGAGGCCGGCCTCCTGCGCCCGCTCGCGCATGATCGTCGCCGCGCGCAGCGAGTCGACGACACCGGCGCCGGGCGTGTAGAAGCCACCGACGATCAGCCGCTCGTCGATGAAGGGAACGAGCTCTTTGACCTGCTGCGGAGTGATGATCGCAACCGGCTCGATCCCCCAGGAGATCGCCGATGACACCCGCCGCTGCAGCTCCTGCATGCGCTCCTCACCGCGCGCGACCTCGATCCCGCCACTCTCGATGAAGACGCCGAGCTCCTTGTATTGACGCATGCTCTCGAGCGTCAGCTGCGTCATCTCCTTGGAGTGATCCACCGGGAAGATGAAGTTCGAGGCGTGCCCGGTGGAGCCTCCGGGGTTCGGCAGCGGGCCCTTGTCGATCAGGATGATGTCGTGCTGGCCGAGGCGGGTCAGGTGGTAGGCCAGACTGTTTCCGACGATCCCCGCGCCGATGATCACGATGCCCTGGGACGCGGGCAGGGGTGCGCTAGAGCTGCTCATACAACTTATATATCAGAGCACCTGCGGGCTGTGCGCACCGCGCCTGCCGGCCCACGAGCACGTGCTTCACCGCGATCATCCAGCGGCTGTCGGTAGCGCGCATTGCGGGCGACTACCGATGCCCGCATCGCCCCAGACACATAGTTTGGCCGCATGCTTGCAGCGATCTTCGATCTCAATGGCAGGGCTGGGTTCGCGCACTGGCACTTCTTTGCGATGTCAGTCCCGAACATCATCGCGATCGGGCTGGCGCTCGCGGTCTTCGCGGTCGCGCTGATCGCGCCGTTCCCTCCAAGCAAACGCAGACGCGGCCGGCGATGAGCACGGTCGACGGCGGCATTTCGGCGGCCGCACCGAACCCTGACGATGACCCCGCGGATCGCTCATGGACCGTCGCGCTGCGCCGGAGACTGGCCGGCGCGCTCCCGCCGGAGAAGCTGCTTCCGGGTGAGCAGCCCGCGTACGTTGCATCGTGGATCTACGTCTTCGGCGTGCTCACATTGAGCTCGCTGGTCACGATCATTGGGTCCGGCACGGTCCTGGCGCTCAAAGGGCCCGGGTGGTGGCATGACAGCGGCATCGGCCACTTCTTCAACAGCGTGCACCTCTGGTCGGTTGAGCTCTTCTTCTTCTTCATGACCATCCACCTCTGGGGCAAGTACTGGATGTCCGCCTGGCGGGGCGGTCGGGCGCGGGTCTGGATCACAGGCGCGATCAGCTTCTTGATCGCGATCCCGTGCGCGCTCACCGGCTACATCTCGCAGCAGAACTTCGATGCCCAGTGGATCTCCACGCAGGCAAAGGACGCGATGAACGCCGTCGGTATCGGGTCTTTCTTCAATCTCCTGAACTTCGGCCAGATCTATGGCTACCACGTGTTCCTGCTGCCCGCGGCGATCGTCGCGCTGGTGGCCGCGCACGTGCTGCTGGTGAGACGCCACGGAGTCGTACCGCCGCTTCCCGAGGACCTGCAGCAGATGCTGAAGGACGGCCGCAGGGGCCTGCCAATTGGTGAAGCGGATCCCGAGCCAGGGACCGGGACGGCGGTATGAACTATCGCCAGCGCACACGCGCCCTCGATGATGCGGCCCGCGAGTACCACGGACCCTACCGCCGCTACGACATCGTCAAGGAGGGCGCCATCGCGCTCGCATTCGTGACGCTGCTGGTGGTGGTACTGAGCATCCTCTTCTCCTCGCCCGACGAGAAGCCGACGACGATCCGCAGCTGGTCGCAGGCGGCGCCGGCCGACTTCGTCACCACCGCGCTCAGCGAGCTGGACGGCAGCTCGATCACGGCCACCTACGGTCCGCCCTATAACGGCGCGTCGAGCGGGCAGCACATTGCGTTCATCCACCTTGCCAAATGGTTCGGGATCGCACACCCGATCAACGCGTCCGACGACTACGTGATCGATCCGCTGCACTCGATCACGAACGACCGGCCGCTGCAGGCGGCCGTCACGCGCTATCAGGCAGCAACGGCGAAGACGCGGTCGGCCTGGACCACCGCCTACGGCAACGCGCTGGCAAACGCGCCGGCGGGCGATGCCGGCGTCCGCGCACTGACGGGCTCGAGCTTCGGGCCGGTGCCGACGATGATGGATGGGCTGCTGAACCTTGCACAGAACGGCGGTCTCGACGGGGATCTCCTATCCAACCGGCAGTTCTACTCGACCGACTACACCAAGATCCTGATGTTGCTCGCCGACAGCGGCTACCTGGCAAGCCGAGCGCAGGCCGAACATCTGCTCGGGACCCAATGGGGCATGATGAACGAGACGGGCAGCTACCCGGGCCAGAGCTGGCTGTGGCTGTACACGTTCTGGTACCAGATCAAGCCGTTCTCGACCTCCGCAAATGCCGACATTCTCGTGATGGCGGTCATGGGACTGCTGAGTCTCGCGTTCGTCCTGCTGCCGTTCATCCCCGGCGTCCGCGACCTGCCACGCGTGATCCCGGTCTACCGCCTGATCTGGCGTGATCACTACTCGCGTCAAGGCGAGTAGTGACCCGGCTCAGACCGCATAGCCGGAGAGCTGCACACCGGGGTCGCGCTCGAGCGAGACAAGGGGCGCGATCTCGGCGATCACACTGACTGCCTTCTCGAGCTCGGCCGGGCGAGCGGTGAACGGCAGCCGAACGTAGCGTTCGAGTAGGCCGTCACTGGCGAAACGCGGGCCCGGATTGAGCGCGAGTCCGTGCTCACGGGCGAGCACCATCAGGCTCGTGGCGATCGGCTGGGGCAGCTCGACCCACAGCACCAGACCTCCGGCGGGTCGGCTGTGGCGCCAACCGGGTAGGTGCCGCTGGATCGCGTCGCACAGCGCGGCGCGCCGGTCCCGCGCGAGCGCGCGGCGCTCGGCGAGGATCGAGTCGAACTCGCTCAGGGCCTCGGTTGCGATCAGCTGCTCGAGCACCGGACTCGAGAGATCGACGCCTGAGCGGCAGGCCGCCAGCCGCCGGATGATCCCTGGCTCGGCGCGCGCCCAGCCGACACGCAGGCCACCCCAGACGGCCTTGCTCAACGACCCGACCGTGATCACGCGCTCGCCGGGCCCAGCGGCGGCGAACGGCGGCGGCGCCGGGACGCCGTCGAGGTTGAGCTCGGCAAACGTCTCATCCGCCAGCACGTGACCGTCGCCACGGCCCAGCGCAGCCAGCGCGCGGCGCCGTCCGGCGTGATCCATCAGTGCACCCGTGGGATTGTGGAAGTCCGGGATCAGGTACGAGAGCGCCGGCGTATGCCGCGAGGCGATCGCCTCCAGCTGCTCGAAGTCCCAACCGCTGGCCGCGACCGGCACCGCCCGCACGCGCGCACCGGCATGGCGGATCGCGTCGAGCGCGGCCGGGTAGCTCGGAACCTCGACCAGCGCGTTGCGGCCGCGTGGCAATAGCGCCCGGATCGTGAGATCGATGGCCTGCATCGCGCCGGCGGTGACGAGGATCTGGTCCGGAACGGTCGGAAGGCCACGCTGGCTGTAGCGCGCTGCGATCGCCTCGCGCAGCGGCGCCAGCCCAAGCGGCGAATAGCCGTGATGGTCGAGCCAGCCCGGGAGCTTCGATACAGCCGCCTGCGCGAGCTCGAGGATCCGCGCGGGTGCCGGCAGCGACGCGATCGTCAGGTCGGTCTCCGCGACTCGCGCGTCGTCGAGCGGCTGGCCACGCACGGCCGGGATCGTGACCCAGCTGCCGGAGCCAAGTGCGCTCATCAGATAGCCCTCGGCACGCAGGCGGTCGTAGGCGGCGGTGACGGTCGCGCGACTCACGCCGAGGCCGGCGGCGAGCGCGCGCTCGGCCGGCAGCCGCGTGCCGGTCGGGACCCGGCCATCGAGCACGAGCGTTCGCACGGTCGCCGCGAGCCGCTCGGCGGCGGGACCACCGCGTCGCCAATCGCCAAGTAGCTCGGTCCAGCGGTGCACTCCGAGTTCAGGCATCCTAGGCCAATTCTGCCAGATTGGCCTGTTCTAAATCAGGCCAATTTCGCTCAATATGAGGCGATGGCACTCGCAACCCTGATCCCGCCGCCTCGCGGCCGACGATTGACTCGCCTTTACGCCGGGCTCGTTCTCTACGGCATGAGCGACGGGATGCTGCTGCTGGCCGCGCTCGGCGTGGATCCATGGGACGTGCTCCAGCAGGGGCTGTCGCGGCGGATCGGGCTGGGCGTCGGAACGTGGGCGATCGTCGTCGGCGCCGCTGTGCTGCTGTTCTGGATACCGCTGCGGCAGCGCCCCGGCTTCGGAACGGCCAGCAACGTGATCGTGATCGGCGCCGTGATAGACCTGATGCTGGTGCTGGTCCCGGTTCCGCACGGGCTGGGCCTGCGCATCGCCGTGCTGCTCTGCGGGGTACTGCTCAACGGCGTCGCGACCGGGGCCTACATCGGCGCGGGCCTTGGGCCCGGCCCGCGTGACGGGTTGACGACCGGCCTTGCCGCACGCGGGTCCTCGATTCGCGTCGTGCGCACCTGCATCGAGCTGGCGGTGCTGCTGGCCGGATGGCTGCTCGGTGGATCGGTCGGCGTGGGCACGGTCGTCTACGCACTCGGGATCGGTCCCCTCGCCCACTTCTTCATCCCGCGCCTGGCGATCGAGGGGCCGTCGCCCGCCGTCGACCGCCCGCATCCCCTGGCCGGCGCGGGCGCGCACGACTCACCACACCCGCCCCGCCTGCACCACGAGTACGCACCGTGATCGTCTCGAGCTCGGCCGCGGCCGGTATGGCCGCCACATCACTGGGCATGGTCCTCACCCCGGGACCGAACATGATGTACCTGGTCTCACGCAGCCTCAGCCAGGGACGCGGCGCCGGGCTGATCTCGCTGACCGGCACGGCCACCGGCTTCCTCGTGTTCCTCGTGACCGCGAACCTTGGGCTCGCGACGGTGTTCGTGCTGGTGCCGGTGCTCTACATCGCCTTCAAGGCGGCCGGGACCATCTACATCGCCCACCTTGCCTACCGCGCTCTGCGCCCCGGTGGCACTGGGTTGTTCGAGCCGCACGCGCTCCCGCGCGATTCAAACTGGCGGCTTTACCGCATGGGGCTGATCACGAACCTGCTCAACCCCAAGGCGGCCATCCTGTACCTCGCGCTGATCCCGGAATTCATCCGTCCGTCGGCCGGGAACGTGACCGCACAGGGCTTCGTCCTCGGCGGGATCCAGATCAGCGTCAGCATGACCGTCAACACGTTGCTGATCCTCGCCGCCGGCTCGATCGCTTCCTTCATGTCGTCACGCCCCACGTGGACGCAGTGGCAGCGCCGGATGACGGGCACCTTGCTCGGCGGGATCGTGGTGATGCTCGCGCGCGAGGTTCCCTCGCGCGCGCGTGTGTAACGACCCGGGGGGAAGCACAGGCAGCGGTCCAGGCCCGGACGGGCGCCCGCCCGGGCCTCAGCACTCGACGACGTTGACCGCGAGGCCGCCGAGCGAGGTTTCCTTGTAACGGTCGCTCATGTCACGGCCGGTGGCGTACATCGTGCGGATCACGGCGTCGAGTGAGACGTAGTGGCTGCCGTCGCCGCGCAGCGCCAGCTGGCAGGCGTTGATCGCCTTGACGGCGGCGATCGCGTTGCGCTCGATGCAGGGCACCTGCACGAGGCCCGCGATCGGGTCGCAGGTGAGGCCGAGGTTGTGCTCCATCGCGATCTCTGCCGCGTTCTCAACCTGGCGCGGGCTGCCGCCGAGGACCTCACAGAGTCCGGCGGCAGCCATCGAGCAGGCCGAGCCGACCTCCCCCTGGCAGCCGACGTCGGCGCCCGAGATCGAGGCGTTCTCCTTACACAGACTGCCGATCGCGGCGGCCGTCAGCAGGAAGCGGAAGACGCCCTCCTCGTCGGCCCCGGGCACGAAGCGCACGTAGTAATGCAGCACCGCCGGCACGATGCCGGCGGCGCCGTTGGTCGGCGCGGTCACAATGCGGCCACCGGCGGCGTTCTCCTCGTTGACACTGAGCGCGAACAGGTTCACCCACTCGAGCTGCTTGAGCGGCTGCGACTCCGACTCGGCACAGAGCTGCGCGTGCAGCTTGGAGGCACGGCGAGGGATTCCCAGGCTGCCCGGCAGCACTCCCTCCTGGGTGAGCCCGCGCGTGACGCATTCCTGCATCGTGCGCCAGATCACCCGCAGCCGGGACTCGACATCCTCGAGGCTGCGGTTGGCGAGCTCGTTGGCCCGCGCCAGCTCGCCGATTGTCATGTCGGCGGCCTCGGCGAGGGCGACCAGCTCCGCGGCGCTGGTGAACGCGAACGGCAGCTTGGGCTGAGCGGGCGGCTCATGGCCGAGCTCGGCCTCGCGCACGATGAAGCCGCCACCGATCGAGAAGAAGGTCTCGCTCGCAAGCTCGGCGCCGGCTGCATCGCGGGCGCTGAAGGAGAGCGCGTTGGAGTACTCCGGCCGGCGCTCGCCACGGCGCTGCTCGATGTCGATGAAGGGGTCGAAGGCGATCGCGTGGAGCCCCAGCAGGTGCAGCTCGCGGCGCTCTCCGATCAGTGCCACGCGTGCCTGCACGGTGTCCACCTCAACCGTCTCAGGGTGCTCGCCCTCGAGCCCCATCAGCACCGCCGGATGGGTCCCATGCGCCTTGCCGGTCAGCGCCAGCGAGCCGTAGAGCTCGACCCGCACGCCGGCCGTCGCCTGCAACGAGCCCGCCCGGTTGAGCGAATCGACGAAGCTCAGCGCGGCTCGCATCGGCCCCACCGTGTGTGAACTGGAGGGGCCGATGCCGACCGAGAAGAGATCAAAGACGCTGACTGTCATCGCGTCCCCCACCGCCCGCCGGCCGCCCGCGGTCTACGAGGGCGCAGGCGGCGCGAGGCGGGAGAGGCTTACTCCACCGGGATCTCCCCGTAGACCATCCCGAGGTCGATTCCCTGGCGCTTGCGCACGACCTGAGAGATCACGTAGATCGCGATCGCCAGCACGTACATGCCACCCATCAGATAGAACGAGTCGGTGTTGTTGACGCCGTAGGCACCGTCCGAGAACCACTTGATCAGCGCCCAGATCAGGATCGCCGCGAACATCAGCGCGGCGGCGGTGATGATCGGCAGGCCGAGCACCTTGTACTTGGCGATCGGCGAAGCGTTGTAGATCTCCGGCTTGCGCCAGGGCAGGATCGCCGCCGCGACGGTCGTGCCGAGGAACGTGATCGCGATCACCAGCGTCGCGTCCAGGGTGTAGGACCTGAACGAATGGCTCCACGCGTAAAGCGCCGCGAGCGGGATCGACGGCAACAGCATCAGCGCCAACGCCCAGTACGGCACGCCGTTGCGCGAAACGCTCGCGACCCTCTCAGGCAGGATGCGATCGAAGGATGCGGCGAACACGACGCGGGTCGAGGACAGGAACACCGACCCGACCCAGCCGAAGAACCACAGCGACATCACCGTGATCAGGAGGAACTGCAGCACCGGGCTGCCGAAGATCATCGACGCGAGCAGCGCTGGGTATGGGAACACTCCGGTCGGCCCCGTCCCCAGGTAGAACGCGTTGTTGCCGCCCATGTAGAAGCTCCAGCCGAACGTCTTGGAGAACAGCAGGAAGAAGAGGCCCGCGACAATCGTCGTGACGATCAGCGCGCCGCCCATCGCGTAGATGTTCTTGCGGAAGTCCGAGGCGCCACGGACCTCGCCGTAGAGCGTCGCGCCCCAGTTCGACCACAGGTTGAAGAACATCAGCATGGGGATCAGCAAGAGCACGCCGCTGAAGTTGAACGAGCCGACGCCGGTCGGAGCGTAGCCCTTGGTGCCGGCCTTCAAGGTCGCCGCGTAGGCGTTGCCGGTGGTGCCGTAGAGCTTGTGTGCCTGGCTGTTGAAGTCGTTGATGAACGACGTGTGCGAGGTCGCTAGCAGCACGATTGCCATCACCACCAGGCCGAAGAGACCACCGTAGAAGCAGAACTTCTGGATCCGCCCATATGTCCGGATCCCCAGTGCGATGAACAGGGATGCGAGCAGCGCGGTGATTACCGACGCCACGAAAATGCCTGCGTTGCCTGACCAGAAGGTCACGCCGCTGTGCCAGCCGACGATCGCCGAGAGCGGCCCCAGCACCTCGATATTGAGGATGTTGGCGTAGATCGGGACCCAGTACCAGAGGATGAACCACCAGCCAGCGACCGCGAGCACGAAGCCGATGCCGCCGCCCAGCACACGGCTCATCCAGACGTAATCGCCGCCGGCGCGCGGCATCACCGAGATCAGCGACGCGTATGTGATCGCCTGGAAGATCAGGAAGGCGCCCGAGACGATGACCGACCACATCAGGCCGCCATTGGGAATGAACGGCGCTGACGCGAAGATGAACCAGCCGAGCGTGACCAGGTTGATCGCGAACGTGGCGTAGACGAACGCATCCCGCACCGACCAGCCGCGCACCAGGCCCGTGGCCTTGCGTACGAATACGGCGCGTTCCTCGAAGCCTGCGCCGCTACCACTCGCCGTAGCCGTCATATCCCAACCCCCGTCTTGATGAACATGCCGCTTGCCTTCCTCTCCTGGTCGGACCTCAGGTTGTTCTCCGGCTCAGGCGTCCCTCAACGCTCCCACCGGAGGCTGCTTCTCAGCCGCTCGTGAGCACGAACTTCTTGACCTGCTTGCCGTCCTCAATGTCGATCACGGCCCCCAGCAGTTGGCCCTGCTCGTAGGAGCTGCCGGGGTTCACGCACAGGGTCTTGCCGAGTCGTTTGGTCCCGCGCGACTCGTGGATGTGGCCGTGCACGGAGAGCGCCGGCTCGAAGCGCTCGATCGCCTCCCTGACGGCCGTCGAGCCCACCGACTTGACAGCGTGCCCAGCGTCCTTGAGGTCCATGTCCGCGGTCAACTCGGGCGCATCATCAAGCCCGGTGCCGTAGGGGGGGCAATGGAGGCTGAAGATCGTGCGTTCGGGTGGGTTGGTGACCTGCTCCACCATCTTGGCGATGCGCTCCGCAAGCTGCGGCTCGTCCTCCTCGCGGTATGTGTCCCAGGGAGTGCGGTTGGCCCACCCGCTCGACACCATCTGATATCCGTGGAACTCCAGCACGCGACCCTCGCCGAGCTCCACGGTCCTGGCGGCAAGAATGACCTCGTCGACCTCGAGCTGGTCGTCATTGCCGGGGCAGACGAAACAACGGATGCCGGTTCCCGCCAGTTTCTCGTCGGCGAGCTCCATCCATTCGCGCACGGTGTTCAGCATGTGTTCGTCGAACAACGCGTGCCAGCGCACCTCGTCCTGGCTGAGCTCGGCGAGCTCGTCCGGATCGATCCGGAACGGGTAATAACCGCGGCGTTTGACCGCCAGCTCGAAGGCCGCGACCTGTTCCTCGCCCTGCAGCACCTCGCGGTTCTCGAGCAGGGTCGAGTGATAGGTGCCCCCACCGTCGTTGATGATCGGCACGAGCGCCTTACCGGTCATGTCGCCGCCGAGGATGATCACGTCGGCCTGGTAGTGCTTGCCGGAGTTCAGGAACTTGCGCCAGCAGGTCTCCGAGCCGTGCACGTCGGTCGCGAAGAAGATCCTCACCGCTCCACCTCCTCGGGCAGGTCATACCAGCGCTTGCGCTCACCGATCCGATCGCGCATCTTCCAGCTGCGGCTCTTGGGCGCCGCCTCGATGCGGGCGAGCAGCTGGCTCAGGCGCTGCTTGATCTGTGACTTCCTCTCCTCTGGCAGCGTGTACTGGTCCACGTGCGACGCGCAGCCCTCGAGGTTCCTGGTGATCGTGCGCCACAGCCCCCAGTCACCCGCGCAGAGCTCGGCGATGCGGCTGCCGTTGACGGCGTCGCCGTCGTGGTCGGCGACCTCATGGCCGTGCAACAACAGCACGGTGTCGCGGATGTCCTTCTCGTTGAGCTCGATGATCTGCAGCTTGGTCAGCAGCAACTCGGCCAGCGGAACCGTCTTCTCGCCCGGCTTGAGCCGCTCTGACAGCGGGATCTCATGGCACATGCGGAAGGCGCCGACGAACACGTCGACCTGGCGGCCGTGCTGCGTGTCGTGGTACAGCAGGCGCTCCTTGCCGTTCATCGCGTTGAAGACGATCTGGGGCTCGTAGCCGGCGTCGGCCAGCAGTTTGCCGGTGGCGCCGCTGGCGCCCTTGGGCACGGCAAAGTCGAGGTCCTTGTACTCGCGGTCAAGGGCGGCGGGAACCTCAGCGGCGGCGAGCCTGACGGCGACCCCGCCGAGCAGCGCGAAGCTCGCGTCCTGCTCGTGCGCGATCGCCAACAGCCGCTCTCCCTCCTCCACAAGGTCGGGGAGGATTGCGCTCAAGCAACCACCGCTTTGCAGCTTCCGGTCATGCCACCCTTTTGGCCTAACAACGCCACATCGCGCTGTTATTAGACTTATATATCACCGTGCAAGTCAGAGAATCAACCGGGCTTTTCATCGGCGGCACGTGGCGAGTGGCGGCCGACGGCGCCGTCAGCGAGGCAACCAGTCCGGCAACCGGCGAGCGGCTCTGCGCGGTCGCCGAGGGCACCCGCGCGGATGCCGCGGCGGCCGTGACCGCCGCCGTGGCGGGCTTCCCCGGCTGGGCCGCTGAGACCGCATTTGCGCGCGCTCGCGCGCTGCACCGCATCGCCGACGCCTGTGCCGCACACCGCGATGAGCTGGCGCGCGCAGCGACGCTCGACCAGGGCAAGCCACTGAGCGAAGCCTTCGACGAGGTTGACGAGCTGGTCGCGATGTGGCGCGGCGCCGCCGAGGACGGAGTGCGCCTCGAGGGATCGATCCCCGCCAGCTCGTCGCCGGGCAAGCGCGTGCTGGTGCTGCGCCGGCCGGTCGGCCCGGTGGCGGTGGTGACGCCCTGGAACTGGCCCTACACGATGCCGGCGGAGATCGTCGCGCCGGCACTCGCGGCCGGCAACACGGTGGTCTGGACGCCGGCGCCGAGCACCGCCTACTGCTCGGCGCTGCTGGCCGAGTGCATCGCTCAAGGCGACCTACCCCCCGGCGTCTTCAACTTCGTGACCGGACCGGGACCGGTCGTCGGCGACGAGCTCGTCGGGCATCCCGAGGTCGCCGCCGTCGGCTTCATCGGCTCGACTGCCACCGGGCTGCGGATCGCCGCGCGTGCCGCCGGCAAGCGGCTGCTGCTCGAGATGGGCGGCAACGGGCCGCTGGTCGTGCTCGAGGACGCCGACCTCGAGGCCGCGGCCGACGCCGCCGTGATCGGCTGCTTCCTCTGTGCCGGACAGAGCTGCACGGCGGGGGAGCGCATCCTCGTGCACTCGCGGGTCCGCGAGCGGTTCGTCGCGTTGCTCACGGCGCGGGTGCGGGCCGGCGTGCAGCTCGGCGATCCGCTGCAGGAGTCGACGGTGCTCGGCCCGCTCAACAACGAGGGCGTGGCCGCGAAGATGGACGAGCACGTGCAGGACGCGGTGGCGCGTGGCGCAAGTGTGGTCGCCGGCGGCCAGCGGGCCGCCGGCTTCCCTACCGACCTCTACTGGCCGGCGACCGTGCTCGACGGGGTCCCGGCCGATGCCCTGGCGGTGACCGAGGAGACCTTCGGGCCGATCGCTCCTGTCGTTGAGATCGAGTCGCTTGAGCAGGCGATTGAGCTCACCAACGCCTCGCCCTACGGGCTCCTGGCCGCAATCTTCACCGCCGACCTGTCGCGCGGGTTGCGGTTCGCCGATGCCGCGCGCACCGGCCTCGTGAATATCAACGAGACGACCAACTACTGGGAGAACCACCTGCCGTTCGGTGGGCGTGCCGGCAGCCTCAGTGGCGTCGGCCGCGTTGGTGGGCGCTACCCGTTCGATGCCCTCACGGACATGCAGACGGTCGTCATCGGCTGACGCGAGCCGTTCCGTCACGATGTCAGCGGCCGGATCACACCGGACACATGCTGGAAGTGACAAACCTCCGGGCAAACCGGCAAGTTGCGCCCACGGCGCACGTATACGCACGCTTTGGACACAACGTGCGATCAAGGCTGTCGATTTGTCACTTTGAGCAGCTGTGCAACACAGACCCGCGCTGCTCAGCACTGAACCGAGACGACCGTGCCGGTGACCGTGCCCCCTGGGGGAGCGTGAACTGGGCCGCCTTGTCCAGCCGCAGGCAGGACGGCCGGCCGCCGCCGCGCTCCGGAGGAATCTGGCCACAGGATGTCTTCCGGCAGCGCGTAGACGAAGCCAACGCCGTGCTTGTTCAGCGGCTCGCCGGCACCGACGTGGGCCGTACCGCCGCCCAGGCTCGCGTCCGCGATACCGGGAGCGGCGACCGTGATTACCGCTACCGCTGCGGATGTAGTCAGCTAGACAGCCGCTGCGGCCTGGTGCCGGTAGAACGGCACGTCGCGCAGCGGCTCGAGCGGGGTGTCGCCCCGGATCAGGTCGGCGGCCTTCTCCGCCAGCATCACGACGGGGGCGTAGATGTTGCCGTTGGTGACGTAGGGCATCGCGGAGGCATCGACGACGCGCAGGCCTTCGGTACCGCGCACGCGCATGCTCGCGGGGTCGAGCACGTCGAGCTCGCCGGTGCCCATGCGGCAGCTGCAGGAGGGGTGCAGCGCGGTCTCGGCGTCGCGCGCGACCCAGTCGAGGATCTGCTCATCGGATTGGACCGCGGCGCCGGGTGAGAGCTCGCCGGCGTTGAACTGGTCAAACGCCGGTTGCGTCAGGATCCGGCGTGCGACGGCGACCGCCTCGAGCCACTCGCGCCGGTCCTGCTCGGTCGAGAGGTAGTTGAAGCGCAGCTGCGGATGCTTGCGCGGATTGACGGAGATGATCTTCACCGAGCCACGCGCGTCGGAGTACATCGGGCCGACGTGCACCTGGTAGCCGTGACCCTGGGGCGCGGTGCCGTCGTAGCGGATCGCCAGCGGCAGGAAGTGGAACATCAGGTTGGGGTAGGCGACCCGGTCATCACCGCGGACGAAGCCGCCGGCCTCGAAGTGGTTGGTGGCGCCCGGGCCGGAGCGCAGCAGCAGCCACTGCAGTCCGACCTTGGGGCGGTTGCGGTACTTCATCGCGGGCGCCACCGAGACCGGCTGCTTGGAGGCGTACTGGACGTATACCTCGAGGTGGTCCTGGAGGTTCTCGCCAACGCCCGGGACGTCGGCAACGACAGCGATGCCCAGCCGGCCCAGCTCGGCAGCGTTGCCGACGCCGGAGAGCTGCAGCAGCTGGGGGGAGTTGATCGCGCCGCCGCAGAGGATCACCTCGCGGGCGCTCACGCGCTGCACGCCGCCGCGCCGCGGACCGTCGGCCGAGTACTCGACCCCGACCGCACGCGTGCCCTCGAACAGCACCCGGGAGACAAACGCGCGGCAGCGCACGTCGAGGTTGGGGCGGCGCATCGCCGGGTGCAGGTAGGCGCGGGCGGCGCTCAGCCGGCGTCCGCGGTAGATCGTGCGATCGAAGGCGGCGAAGCCCTCCTGGCGGTAGCCGTTGACGTCGGCGGTGAGCTCATAGCCCGCCTCCTGCACGGCGGCGAAGAAGGCACCGAACAGCGGGTTGGTCGCCGGCCCGCGCTCGAGCTTCAACGGACCGCTGCCCCCGCGCCACTGATCGGCGCCCGCCAGGCAGGTCTCCATGCGCTTGAAATAGGGCAGGCAGTGGGCGTAGTCCCACTGCTCGAGTCCGGGGTCGGCAGCCCAGCGCTCGTAGTCGAGCGCGTTTCCGCGCTGGAAGATCATCCCGTTGATCGAACTCGAGCCGCCGAGCACCTTGCCGCGCGCGTGGTAGATGCTGCGGCCGTCCATGAAGCGCTCGGGCTCGGACCGGTACTTCCAGTCATAGAGGCGGTTGCCGATCGGGAAGCTGAGCGCCGCAGGCATGTGGATGTAGACGTCCCAGAGGTAGTCGGGGCGCCCGGCCTCGAGCACCAACACGCGGGTGGCGGGGTCCTCGGACAGGCGCGCGGCGAGCACACAGCCGGCGGCGCCGCCGCCGACGATCACGTAGTCATAGCGGCCCCCACGGGGGCCGCTCACAACACGCTCCGGATCTCGCTCTCGAAGGTGTCGACGTGGCCGGCGGCGATCGCCTGGGCCAGCGCGGGGTTGCGGTCGGCGATCGCCTGCAGCATCTCCTCGTGCTCGTGCACGCGCTGAAAGAGGTGCGGCAGCCGGTCGATCACCAGGTACCAGATACGCAACGACAGGTTGAAGTAGCGGTACAGCGTCACCTCGAGGAAGGGGTTGTCACAGGCGCGGTAGACGAAGCGGTGGATGCGCGTGTCCAGCTCCATCAGCGCAGTCGTGTCATCGCCGCCACGGCTGGCGCGCAGCTCCTCGATCAGCGCCTGGAGCTCCTCACGAGCGGTCGCGGTCAGGCGCTCGGCGGCGAGCGCCGCGGCGCGCGCCTCGAGCACCGCCCGCACCTCCGTGATCTGTGCGAGGTCCTTGATGTTGATCTCGGCGGCGAAGGTGCCGCGGCGCGGAAAGACGGTCACGAGGTTCTCGAGCGCGAGGCGCTTGATCGCCTCGCGGATCGGCGTGCGGCCCATCTCGAGCTCGTTGCCGAGGCGATCCTCGTCGATCGGCTCGCCCGGCTTGATCTGCAGCGTGACCAGCCGATCGCGCAGTTCCTCATACGCGCGATCGGCGAGCAGCGCGGGCGGCCTGTCCTGAGTCTGCTGCCCTAACGCTGATATATCACTCATGGATTTGAGCTTATCCCGAACGTCAATCCGAGAGTTCTGAAGCCTCAGTCGCCGAGTTCACGTCGCCTGCGGTCGACGAACTCGCTGAGCTCCTGGCGGATCGCGTCGTCGAGCGGCGGCGCCTCGTAGGAGTCGAGCTTCTCACGCCAGATCTCCGACGCGCGCGCCGTCGTGTCGCGCGCGCCGCGGCGCGTCCAGCGATCGAAGTTGTCGGTGCTCGACAGCAGCGGCCGGTAGAAGCACTCGCGGAAGCGCTCGAGCGTGTGCGCGGCGCCGAGGAAGTGGCCGCCCGGGCCGACCTCGGTGTGCGCGCCCCAGGCCAGCGACGCCTCGTCGAACTCGATCGGCGTGAACTCGTACCTCAGCTCGCGCAGCAGCTCGATGTCGACGATGAACTTCTCGTAGCAGGAGACAAGCCCACCCTCGAGCCAGCCGGCCGAGTGCATCACGAAGTTGGCGCCCGCCAGGAACGTCGGCAGGAACGTCATCAGCGACTCGTAGGCGGCCTGGGCATCGACCACCGTCGAGGAGTTGAGCGCACCGCCACCGCGCCACGGCAGGCCGAAGTGGCGCGCGATCTGGCCGGTGCAGAGCACGCCGACCCCGGATTCGGGCGTGCCGAACGAGGGCGACCCCGACTGCATGTCGGTGTTCGAGAGGAATGAGCCGAAGACCACCGGACAGCCGGGGCGGATCAGCTGCGTGAGCGCGATCCCGGCGAGCGCCTCGGCCATCTGCTGGACGAGCGTGGCCGGCAGCGACACCGGCGACATCGCCCCCATCAGCAGGAACGGGGTGACCACCACCGCTTGGTTGGCCTTCACGTACTCGAACATCGCCGAGAGCATGCGATCGTCGTAGCGCAGCGGCGAGTTGACGTTGATCAGGCTGATCGAAACCGGCGCCTGTTCGATCCGCTCGCGCCCACCGAACAGGATCTCACCCATGCGCACGGTGTCGGCGGCGTTGGGGCCGCTGGTGACCGACCCCATGTAGGGCTTGTCGGTCAGCGTCTGCAGCGCGTAGACCATGTCGAGGTGGCGCGAGTCCAGCGGCCGATCCTCGGGCTCGCAGATCGTGCCACCGGGCGAATCGAGCTCAGTGAAAACCTGCGAGAGCTTCACGAGGTTCTCAAAGTCGGCCATCTTGGCGTCGCGGCGGACGTCGCCCTCGCGGATGAAGGGGCAACCGTAGACCGGCGCGAACGCCATGTTGTCGCCGCCGATCGTCAGCGAGTGAGCGGGGTTGCGGGCCTGCAGCTCGAACTGCGCGGGCGCCTTCGCTACCTGCTCGAGGATGAAGTCGGGATCGAAGCGCACGCGGTTCTCGTCCTCGACGATCTGGCCGGCGGCGCGCAACAGCTCGACCGCCTCCGGCAGCAGGAACTCGATTCCGATCTCAGAGACGATCCGGCGCCAGCCGCGATCGAGCAGTGCGAGCGCGTCCTCACTGAGGATCTCGTATCGCGGCATTGAGTTGACGAACATGGTTGGGCGCGTATCCTAACGCCCGTGGAACAGGAGTTTCAAGTTCTTCCAGAAGCGGCCGTTCCCGCTGGAACGACCGCCATCGACCGCGGCGCCGACCTGCTCGTGCGGGTGCTCGAGTCCGAGCAGCCGGTGGCCGTCACCGACCTGGCGAGCGCGGCGGGCCTGCCCAAGAGCACGGCGTCGCGGCTGCTGTCGGCGCTCGAGCGTCGCGGCCTGGTCGAGCAGGACGGCGAACGCGGGCGCCTGCGTCCCGGTCCGGCGATCCTGCGCGTGGCCGAGCGCGGAATGCTCGAGCGCAACCTCGTGGAGATGGCACGGCCCGCCCTGTCCGCACTCGCGCAACTGAGCGGCGAGACGATCAACCTGGCGGTGCCCGGTGCCGCCGGGGTCGAGCATCTGCTGCAGGCCGACGGCCGCCACTTCCTCGGCGTCGGCCAGTGGGTCGGGCGCACGGTCGACTTCCACTGCAGCGCGAACGGCAAGGTCTTCCTCGCGTTTGGGCGCGCGCTGGCGCCCGCTGGCGCAAGCGCGCTAACTGCACACGCCCCGGCGACGATCACCGACCCCGCCGTGCTGCGGATCGAGCTCGAGCGCGTGCGCTGGGACGGGTTCGCCAGCGCGGTCGACGAGCTCGAGACGGGACTGGCGGCGATCGCCGCGCCGGTGCGCGGCGCCAGTGGCGCGGTCGTGGCGGCGCTCAGCATCACCGGACCGACGGTGCGCATGACGCCGAACAGGATCAGCGACCTGTGCGCGGCACTGGTCGAGGAGTCGGACAGCCTCAGTGCCCGGCTCGGATACATCGAGGGAGGAGCACACGCGGCATGACCAACGAAGAGATTCTGCAGCTGCTGTACGAGGAGACGCTGAAGGGCAACGCGCCGGCCGTCGCCGACGGCGTCAACGCGGGGCTCGAGCAGGGCATGTCGCCCGAGTCGATGCTGTTCGACGCGCTGATCCCGTCGCTCGAGGAGGTCGGTGCGCGCTTTGAGCGCGGCGATTACTTCGTGCCGGAGATGCTGATCGCGGCGCGCGCGATGCAGGGTGCGCTCGACATCCTGCGTCCGCTGCTGGCCGACACAGACTCGGCTCAGGTGGGGACCTTCCTGATGGGCACCGTCAAGGGCGACGTGCACGACATCGGCAAGAACCTCTGCAACATCATGCTCGAGGGCGCCGGCTTCAACGTGATCGACCTCGGCGTCAACGTCGCGCCCGAGACCTTCATCCAGCAGATCGAGGAGCACGCGCCCGATGTCGTCGGCTTCTCGGCGTTTCTGACCACGACGATGCCGATGTTCAAGGCCAACATCAACGCGCTCGAGAAGGCCGGGCTGCGTGATCGCGTGATCGTGATGGTCGGAGGAGCGCCGGTTACCCAGGAGTACGCCGACGCCGTCGGTGCCGACGGCTACGCCGCCGACGCATCCACAGCCGTCAGAAAGGCCAAGGAGCTGATCGAGCTGCGCCGTGAGAAGGTGCTGGTCTGATGGACACGGTGTTGAGGTCCCGCACGAAGACCGTCACGATCGGATCCGACAAGCCGTTCTGCATCATCGGCGAGCGGATCAATCCGACCGGCCGCAAGGCCTTTGCGCAGGAGCTGCGCGGCGGCGACCTCTCGACCGTCGAGCTCGATGCACTGGCCCAGGTCGCGGCCGGCGCCGACATGCTCGACGTCAACGCCGGGATCCCGCTGGTGGACGAGGCCGAGCTGCTGGCGCAGATGCTGCGCAGGGTGCAGGACACCGTCGAGTCGCCGATCTGCATCGACTCGTCGGTGGTCGAGGCGCTCGAGGCGGGCCTGGCTGCCTATGAGGGCCGGGCGCTGGTGAACTCGGTGACGGCGGAGGACGAGCGACTCGAGGCGATCCTGCCCCTGGTCGCCAAGCACGACGCCGCGGTGATCGGCCTGACCAACGACGAGACCGGCATCCCCGCCACCGCCGAGGAGCGTCTGCGCCACGCGCGCAAGATCGTCAGCGCCGCGCAGGACTACGGGATCAAGCCAGAGGACGTGGTGATCGATCCGCTGGCGATGCCCGTCGGCGCCGACACCGAGCTGGCGCTGGCGACGTTCGCGGCGATGCGGATGATCCGTGACGAGCTCGGCGTGAACATGTGCGTCGGCGCCTCCAACGTCTCCTTCGGCCTGCCCGACAGGCACACACTCAACGCCGCCTTCCTGCCGATGGCGATGGCGGCGGGCCTGACCTCGGCGATCATGTCGACCGCCGAGGTCTGCGTGCGCAGCGCGCGCGCCTCGGATCTGCTGCTCGGCCACGACGCTTGGGGTGCCAACTGGATCGCCGCCCACCGTGCCCGGCTTGCGGCCTCGGTCGCGGCCGAGGGGGCCGCCGCCTCGTGAGCGGCGCCGCTCCGCAGCGCTCGGAGCGCAAGCGCGACACGCTGCGTGCCGTGGAGGAGGAGCTTACCGCGCCCGGTGACGGCTCCGAGCGCGTGCGCCTGAAGTTCCTGCCGGATGGGGCCGAGGTGCGCGTGCCGAGCGGCACGCCGGTGTTCGACGCTGCCAGCTGGAACGGGATCGCGATCGACTCGACCTGCGGCGGCTACGGCACCTGCAAGAAGTGCAAGGTACGCGTGGTGTCGGGCGAGTTGCCCGTAGGCTCGGTCGATCCACGGGCGTTCACGTCGGCCGAGCTCGAGGACGGCTGGCGGCTGGCCTGCCGCGCGATGGCGCGCGAGGATCTGGTCGTCGAGGTGCCACCGCTGCAGACGCGACCGAAGGCCGCACTGGCCGGTGTCGGCCGTCATGTGATCCTGCGCCCGTCGGTGCAGAAGCGTCACGTGCAGCTGGCGGAGCCGACGCTTGAGGACCAGCGCCCGGACCTGCGGCGCCTGCTGGATGCGATCGACGACCTCGAGCCGACAGCGTCGGTTGAGCTCCTGCGCACGCTCGGCGGGGTCCTGCGGTCCTCCGACTTCGACGTGACCGCGGTGGTCGTCGACGAGGAGCTGATCGCCGTCGAAGCGGGTGACACGACGGCGCGCCGCTACGCGATCGCGTTCGACCTCGGCACCACGACCGTGGTTGCGACGCTGCTCGATCTCGACTCGGGCCAGCCGCTGGCGGTGCGCTCGATGCTCAACCGCCAGCAGCCCTTCGGCGCCGACGTGATCACCAGGGTGTCGGCGACGATGATGGATGAGGCGGCGCTCGCGAGGCTGCAGGAGCACGCACACGCGACCTTCGCCGAGCTCACGGGCGAGGTCTGCACGGACGCCGGAATCGAGCCGCACGAGGTCTACGAGATCACCGTCTGCGGCAACCAGACGATGATGCAGATGGCACTCGGGATCGATCCCGAGCCGCTCTCGATGGCGCCCTTCATCGTCGCCACCAACGGCTTTCCCGGTGTGCGCGCCTCCGAGTTCGGTGCGCCCGTGCACCCGCGCGCACATGCCTACGTGTTCCCCTCGCTGGGCGCCTACGTCGGTGGTGACATCGTCGCCGGCATGCTCGCCACGGGCATGACCCGAGACCAGCGCCTGCGCCTGTTCATCGACGTCGGCACCAACTCGGAGATCGCGCTGGGCTCCAACGAACGCGTGCTGGCGACCGCGGCACCGGCCGGGCCGGCGTTCGAGGCGGCACAGATCCGCTGCGGCATGCGCGCCGCCGACGGCGCGATCGAGGGCGTGAAGATCGACGGCGACGGGATCAAGCTGCAGGTGATCGGTGACGTCGAGCCGGTCGGCCTGTGCGGCTCGGGCGTGGTCGACATCGTGGCCGAGCTGGTGCACAGCGGGCTGCTCGATCACTCGGGACGCTTTGCCGACGCAGAGGCCGTCGCGGCCGAGCGTCCGGCGCTGGCCGCACGCTTCGCGATGATCGGCAAGGAGCGCGTCTTCGTGCTGCACCCGCGCGGCTCCGCGGCCGAGGAGTCGGTGTTCATTTCACAGCGGGATGTTCGCGAGCTGCAGTTCGCCAAGGCCTCGATCGCCACCGGCTGGCGGCTCCTGCTGCGCGACCTGGGGGTCGAGGCGAGTGACATCCAGCAGGTGCTGCTGGCCGGCAGCTTCGGCGCCTACCTGACGCCGCTCAGCGCCGTGCGCATCGGGCTGGTGCCGAAGCTGGCACTGCCACGAATCATCTCCGCCGGCAATGTCGCCGGTGAGGGTGCCAAGATCGCGGCACTGTCGGCGCGTGAGCGGGCGGAGGCGGACGCGATCCTGAGGGAGGTCGAGTACGTCGAGCTCTCGGGACGCTCTGACTTCAACGACCTGTTCATCGACCAGTTGGCATTTCCCGGATGAGTGGCACCAGCTTCGTGAAGGCGATCTCGCTGCGATGAGGCGCGTGGCCGTGATCGCCTGCGGCGCGCTCGCACTCGACGTACGCGCGATCGCGCGGCGTCGCGGCTGGGAGGTCGATCTCTACCCCGTCCCGGCGCCACTGCACAACCGTCCCGAGCAGATCCCGGACGCGGTGGCCGACGAGCTCGCCAGGCTCGACGGCGATTACGAACGTGTCGGCGTCGCCTACGGCGACTGCGGCACCTACGGTGGACTCGATGCGCTGCTCGCGGAGCGTGGCATCGCACGGCTGCAGGGCGAGAACTGCTACGACGTGCTGGCCCGCCAAGAGGTTCGCGAGGCGATGGAGCAGCAACCCGGCACCTACCTGCTCACCGATTTCCTGGCGCGCACCTTCGAGCACACCGTGATCCACGAGCTCGGACTGGACCGCCATCCCGAGTTGCTCGGCGACTACTTCCGCCACTACACGCGGGTGCTGTGGCTGGCGCAGCGGCCGACTCCCGAGACGCGCGCGGCCGCCGAGCGTGCGGCGGCGCGGCTCGGACTGCCGCTCGAGGTGCGGGTGGTCGGCAACGCCGGGCTCGAGCGCGCGCTCGAGCGGTTGGTGGAGCCGTCGGCGGCGGCCGCCTGAAGCGATGCGTCGGGCTGAGAAGCCGCGCTTGCGGGTTGCGGGCGCCGGTGACGCCGACGCGATCGCCGCGCTGCACGCCGACAGCTGGCAACGCCACTACCGCGGGGTCTACAGCGACTCCTTCCTCGACGGCGACCTCGGTGCCGATCGGCAGGCGGTCTGGCGCCGGCGGCTCTTGAGCGATCTGCCCGGGTCGACGCACACGGTCGTGGCGGAGGATGGGCGCGGTCTCGCGGGCTTCGCACACGTGATCTTCGACGCGGATCCGGTCTGGGGCGCGCTGCTCGACAACCTCCACGTCCGCCACGACAGCCGGCGCCAGGGCGTCGGATCGGAGCTGACGGCGCACAGCGGCCGGGCCGTTGCCGCGCGCGGGAGATCGCTTTACCTCTGGGTCCTGGAGCAGAACGACAGCGCGCGCGCCTTCTACGAGGCACGCGGCGGAACCTGCGTCGAGCGTGCCGCGGTCGAACCACCCGGCGGAGTGCCCGGGCGCCTGACGGGTCCGCACCAGAAGTTGCGATTTGCCTGGGCTGACCCCGGCGTGCTGTTCGGCCCTACGCCGAGCCCGCGCTGAGATCGCCGACGATCGCTCCGAGCGAGCGCAGCTGCGCGAGCGCCCGCTCACCGTCGCCGGGCCGGACGTCAACCGCGCGCGTCGCGGAGCGGTCGACGGTGACGACCAGGCCCTCGCGCGTCGCGATCACCGCGGCAAAGCGCGGCTCGCGCGCCAGGGTGTTGAGGCGCGCGGCGATCTCATCGCCGCGCGCGACCGCCAGCGCGCCGTCGGGAGGCGTGAAGTCCCGCTGGAAGTCGACGATGATCAGCGCTTCGGCGATGATCCAGACGATACGAGGCCGAGCGCCGTGCGGGTTCCGGCGATCCGCCGCGCTCGCCGCTGGAGCTCTCGGATGCGCATGAGGATCGGACCGATTACGAAGCAGCAGCCATCCAGGCCGCGGTTCTCAGCTTGCGCCCATTCACCCTGTACATGGGCCCCCGCTCCGTGTTAGCGTTCACATCATGCCCGCCGGTGGCCGACGGCCTGGGCGGCACCGTGCTTGCGGCTCCCGGCACCAGGTTCGGGAGTCACGACAAGGAGACAAGAGGGGAGATGGATGCACGTCGGCGCTGAAGGACTCGAGTGCTGGTTTCTGACCGGAAGCCAACACCTCTACGGGGAGGAGACGCTTGCGCAGGTGGCGGCGCAGAGCGCCGAGCTCGTGCGCGAACTGGACGGCGCATCTGAGATCCCCATAAGGATCGTGCCGAAGCCGGTCTTGACCGCTTCGGATGAGATCCGGGACGTTTGCCTGGCCGCCAACGCCGCCCCCGGCTGCATCGGCGTGATCGCCTGGATGCACACGTTCTCCCCGGCGAAGGCGTGGATCGCCGGGCTGGAGGCGCTGCAGCGGCCGCTGCTGCACCTCCATACCCAGACGAACCGCTCGCTGCCGTGGTCCACGCTCGACATGGACTTCATGAACCTCAACCAGTCCGCGCACGGTGACCGCGAGTTCGGCTACATCTGCACCCGGCTCGGCATCCGCCGCAAGGTCGTGGCCGGACACGTGAGCGACCCGGCCACACGCGCGCGGATCGCCAACTGGCTGTGCGCCGCCGCCGGCTGGCACAGCTCGCGCGGCCTGCGGCTGGCCCGCTTCGGCGACAACATGCGCGACGTGGCCGTCACCGATGGCGACCGCGTGGAGGCGCAGCGCACGTTCGGCTGGTCGATCCAGGCACACAGCATCAACGACCTCGTCGACGCCGTGCAGCACGCACCGGCCGCCGAGGTCGATGCGATCCTTGCCGCCTACCAGCAGGACTACGACGTCGCCACGGCACTGCGCAGCGGCGGCGAGCGCCGCGACTCGCTGCGCGTCGCCGCAGCGATCGAGGTCGGTCTCAGAAGCTTCCTGCGGGCCGGGGACTTCTCCGCGTTCACCACCAACTTCCAGGACCTGGGCGGGCTCAGGCAGCTGCCCGGGATCGCCCCGCAGCGGCTGATGGCCGACGGCTACGGGTTCGGTGCCGAGGGCGACTGGAAGACCGCGGCACTGCTGCGTGTGCTCAAGGTGATGGCCGCCGGGCGCCCCGGCGGCACCTCCTTCATGGAGGACTACACCTACCACTTCGGCCCCGGCGACCCGCTGATCCTCGGCGCCCACATGCTCGAGGTCTGCCCGACGATCAGCTCACAGCGGCCACGCTGTGAGATTCATCCACTGGGCATCGGCGACCGCGAGGACCCGGTTCGGCTGGTGTTCGATGCCGACCCCGGCCCGGCCTTCGTGGTCGGCATCCTCGACCTCGGCGACCGCTTCCGGCTGGTGGCCAACACGATTGAGGTCGTACCACCGGTCGAGCCGCTGCCGCGGCTGCCGGTTGCGCGCGCCGCCTGGAAGCCCGAGCCCAGCCTATCCACCTCGGCCGAGTGCTGGATCACCGCGGGCGGCCCGCATCACACCGTGCTGACCACACAGATCGAACGCGAGGCACTGGAGGATCTGGCGACGATCGCCGGCGTCGAGCTCGCCTGGATCGACCAGGCGAGCACCACCGCGAACTTCAGCCACGAGCTCAACTGGAACAGCGCCTACCACCGGCTGGCGCGGCGATGAGCAGCACCGATGCTGCGCTCTCGCTCGGGATTGACTTCGGCACGCTCTCCGGACGCGTTCTGGTCCTCGACCTCGGTAGCGGCGCCGAGCTCGCCGGGGTCGATGTCCCCTACGCCCACGGCACGATCGAGGAGACCCTGCCCGAGAGCGAGGAACGGCTCAGACCGGACTGGTCGCTGCAGCATCCG
This sequence comes from uncultured Actinomycetota bacterium, assembly GCA_963706725.1. GTDB lineage: Bacteria > Actinomycetota > Thermoleophilia > Solirubrobacterales > Solirubrobacteraceae > Palsa-465. The sequence goes on from OY970167.1 coordinate 390,753, forward strand.
GGCGACTACCTCGACGTGATCGAGCGCGGGATCCCCGATGCGCTCGCCCGTGCCGGAGTCGATCCGATGCGCGTGATCGGCATCGGCGTCGACGTCACCTCCTGCACGGTGATGCCGACGAGCGAGAACGGAACGCCGCTGTGCCTCACGGAGCAGTGGCGGCGGCGGCCGCACGCGTGGCCGAAGCTCTGGAAGCATCACGCCGCCCAGTCGCACGCGGATCGCCTGACCGAGCTCGCACACGAGCGCAACGAGCCCTTCCTCGCCCGTTACGGCGGGCGCATCTCCTCCGAGTGGTACTTCCCGAAGCTGCTGCAGATCTACGAGGAGGACCGCCCGGTCTACGACGCCGCCGACAGGTTCATCGAGGCGACCGACTGGATCGTCTGGCAGCTGATCGGCGCCGAGCGACGCTGCAGCTGCGCGGTCAGCTACAAGGCCTTCTGGTCACCGGACACGGGTTTACCATCGGCCGCCTACTTCGACGCCGTCTCCGCCGGCTTCTCGGGGGCGGTCCAGAAGCTGGGCAGCGACTTTGCACCGCTCGGCAGCTGCGCCGGAACGCTGCGCGCGGATCTGGCGGAGCGTCTGGGCCTGCGGTCCGACGTCGCGGTCGCGGTGGGCAACGTCGACTCGTTCGTGTCGGTACCGGGCGCCGGGGTCGAGCGGCCCGGGACGTTCGTGACGGTCGTCGGCACCTCGATCTGCGACATGGTCGTGCACCCCGAGGAGATCCTGCTGTCGGGGATCACCGGCGTCGTGCGCGACGGCATCCTGCCGGGCCTCTACGGCTACGAGGCCGGACAGCCCGCCGTCGGCGACATGCTCGGCTGGTACGTCGGCAACCTGCTCGGCGTCGAGGGCGCCGAGCGCGCGGGTCGCTATGACGCGCTCGAGGCGGCCGCCGGCGAGCTGGCGCCCGGGGCGACCGGCTTGGTTGCCCTCAACTGGTGGAACGGCAACCGTTCGATCCTTGCCGATGCCGACCTCTCCGGCGTGATCGCGGGCCTCACGCTCGCGACCACGGCGACGGAGATCTATCGTGCGCTGCTCGAGTCGATCGCGTTTGCCGCGCGGCGGATCATCGACAACTTCCTCGACAACGGACTGACGATCGACCAGCTCGTCGCCTGCGGCGGCATCGCCGAGAAGAGTCCGGTGCTGATGCAGCTGTTCGCCGACATCAGCGGGCGGCCGGTGCTTGTGCCGGGCTGCTCCCAGATTCCCGCGCGCGGGGCGGCGATGTTCGGCGCCGTCGCGGCGGGCGCCGGTGGACTGCACGCGGAGGGCTTCACCGACATCAGCCAGGCGGTCACGCGTCTGCGTCCACCAATTGCCCGGTCCTATACCCCCGACCCTGCGGCAACCGCGGTCTACGAGCACGTCTACCAGGTCTATCGCGGCCTGCACGACGCGTTCGGGGTGGAGCACGTCGAGTGGCTGCACCAGCTCAAGGCCCTCCGCCGCCGGTCAGGCGAACCCACCGCCGCGGTCGAGCCGGTCGCGTAACGCCTTGTGCGCGCCTAACATTGCGGCGTGGCGGACATGCAGACCGACGGTGGTGAGCGACCACCAGCAATGACCGATGTCGCCAAGGCGGCGGCGGTCTCTCACCAAACGGTCTCACGCGTCCTCAACGGTCACCCCAACGTGCGCCCGGCGACGCGGGCGCGGGTGCTCGCCGCGATCGACCAGCTCGGCTACCGGCCGAACCTCGCCGCCCGGGCGCTCGCCAGCGGGCGCTCCAATCAGCTCGGCCTGGTGACGCTGAACACGATGCTGCTCGGCCCGATCGCGACGCTCTACGCGGTCGAGCAGGCGGCACGCAGCTCCGGCTACTCGGTCTCGGTCACGAGCGTGCGCTCGATCGACCGCCATTCGCTGAGCGAGTCGGTCTCGCGCCTGGTTCAGCAGTCGGTAGCCGGAGTGATCGTGATCGCCCCCGTCGCCAGCCGCGACTCGGCGCTCGATGCGCTGCCGGCCGATCTGCCCGCCGTCGTGGTCGAGGCCGACCCCGCATCCGCGGTCTCGGCGGTGGCCGTTGACTCGCGCCTGGGAGCGCAACTGGCGACGTCTCACCTGCTCGAGCTCGGGCACAGGACCGTGTTTCACATCTCCGGACCGCCGGACTTCATCGAGGCGCAGGAGCGCATCGTCGGTTGGCGCCAGACGCTCGAGCGCGCGGCGGCGCCGGTCCCGCAGGTGATCGGCGGGGACTGGTCGGCGCAGTCGGGCTACGACGCCGGGCAGCTGCTGGCCCGGTTGCCCGAGGCAACAGCGGTCTTTGCCGCCAACGACAATATGGCGCTGGGGCTGTTGCGGGCGCTCAACGAGCACGGTCGCTCGGTGCCGCGGGACGTCAGCATCGTCGGCTTCGACGACATCGCCGAGGCGGGCTTCTTCACGCCGCCGCTGACCTCGATCCGTCAGGACTTCTCCGAGATGGGCCGGCGCAGCGTCGAGCTGCTGCTGCGCCAGGTGCAGACCGGCGCCCGCAGCGTCGAGCACATCACGCTGGCGCCGGAGATGGTCCTACGCGAAAGTACGGCGCCACCCCCCCCTCTACATAAGGGGTCCCTATAACTGAAGTCGTGAATATGTATTGGACATATCAATCGATCTGCCCGATAGTGGTCACATGCACTCTTCCAACCCATCGCAGACCACGCTCCAGGGCCGGCCGTTCGGGCCTTCCGGGGAGCGCGGGCCGGCCGACAGTCGCAAGCAGATCCGTCTGCTTCAGGAGCGCCCGTCGGCCGCCAAGGCTGCGCGGAAGATGCTCCGCCACTGGCCAAGCAGGCCAACCCAGGCGGCGCTGGTTCGTCGCCCGGCCTGAAGCTTCATCTCTCTCCCTCAGCGCTCGGGGTCGGCGCCACAAGCGCCGGCCCCGAGTGTTTTCAGGAGCTGCGCTATAAGCTCGGCGCGGTGTTCGACCTGAGCAGATACCTCGTCCGCATCGGGCTGCAGGGACAACCCTCGCTGGCGGAGCTGCACCGCGCGCACGTGACCGCGATGCTGTTTGAGAACCTCGACCCGCTGGTCGGCATCCCGGTCTCGCTCGAGCCCGGCGCGATCGCGCGCAAGCTGGTCGACGGCGGCCGCGGCGGCTACTGCTTCGAGCACAACCTGCTCTTCAAACACGCGCTGGAGGCGCTCGGGGCCACGGTCGAGCCGATCCTCGCGCGCGTGCGCAACGGCCGGCCGGCGACGACGATCGGCCCGCTGACGCACCTGCTGCTGCGGGTGCAGCACGAGGGCGCCGTCTGGCACGCCGACGTCGGCTTTGGTCAGGGCACGCTGCTCGAGCCGATTCCGTTCGGCCCGGGCGGACCCTACGAGCAGTCCGGCTGGTTCTACCGGGTCGCGCGCGAAGGTCAGCTGCTGGTCCTGCAAACGAGCGCGGACGAGGGCTGGCGCGACCTCTACGCCTTCAGGCCGGAGCCGGCGCCGGAGATCGACATCGAGGTCAATAACTGGTTCACCTGCACGCACCCGCACTCGCGCTTCGTCACGCACATGCTCGTCACCGAGCACGGCAACGACGGCAGCCGCACGACGCTCAGTGACTTCAGCGGTGAGATGGTGCTGAGCGTGCAGACCCCGACGAGCTCCGCGCGCGAGACGGTCGCGCGGGAAGCGGTGCCGGAGCTGCTCGAGCGGCGCTTCGGCCTGCGCGAGCCCGAGCCCGAGGACTGAGCGCGCAGGGCAGGCGCAGGACTGAGCGACCGCGGCGAGCCGGGGGTCAAGCGCGACCCCCGGCTCGGGCAGACGAACTACTTGGTAGCCGTGCGCCAACCCTCGGCGTACTCGGTGCGGGCGGTGACCGCGTAGGGCACCGGTGAAACGACCACGCGCACCTGCTTCTGGATGTGCGGCTCGACGTTGGTCTTGCGACTCGGCTTGGGCTCGCCCCAGACGACACGCAGCTCGGTGCCGACGGGGATCTGCGCAGCGATCGTCGCCAGCGACAGGCCGCGGCGCTCGTTGGCGCTGTAGCCGGTGAACATCGAGAGCCCGACGACGTTGCCATCGGCGTCGATCACGGAGTCGAAGTTCGATGAGCCGTAGTTGGCATTCGGCAGGTCAAAGACCTGGTAGCCGGGGCCCTCGACGTCGAGCAGCGAGGCGAAGATCTCGCCCAGGTCCTCTTCGTTCCATGCAAGCGTCACCTTCTTGCGCTGCTCGTCGGGATTGAGACCCTCGAGCGCGTCGCGGCCGATGAAGTCGTGGTCGTACTTGATGATGTGGCCGTAGCCGAGGTCGTAGGGGTTGGTGTAGTAGTCCTCAATGTCGTCGGAGGAGAAGCTGCCCGACAGCACCTGGATCGCCTCGTAGCTGTTGGCCGGTAGCCACTCGCGGTAGCCCCGCTCGCGCGGGCTCGAGTAGATCGCCGGCAGCGGCGAGGGGATCCAGCCCGACTCGAGCGTGTTGGAGGAGTAGGCCCGCGAGCCGACCGGCAGCAGCCCGAACTCCGCGCCGGCCTCGAGGATCGTCTCGCGCACGCGCTCGTAGCTCTCGTACGGGCCCCAGATCTCCAGGCCGGGAGCGCCGGCCATGCCGTGACGCAGCGTCGGGAACGTCTCGCCGCCGATCTTCATGGTCGCCATGTGAAAGAACTTGAGCTGGTCGACCGGACCGCCGTTGAGCTTCTCGATCACGGGCCAGGCGTTGGGGCCCTGGATTTCAAAGCGCCACAGCCGGCGCGTGACGGCGTTGCCGTAGGGGCGCGAGGGTGAACGGTCGTCGTAGATCACCTCGACGTTCTCAAAGCCGCCCGTCTGCGCGTGGTACTGCAGCCACGTGGCGGCCGGCGCACGCCCGACGAAGATGTAGCTGTCCTCGGCGTCGTGGAAGAGGATGCCGTCGCCGATCACGCCGCCATTGGATGCGGTGGGGATGTACTGCTTGGCGCGACCAACCGGGAAGTTCTCGACCGAGTTGATCGCGGTCCGCTCGATCACCTTGATCGCGTCCGGGCCCTTGAGGAAGACGTTGACCATGTGATGGGACTGGTCGTAGAGCACGGCGGTCTCGCGCCAGGCCTTCTGCTCGCGGCGCCAGTTGCTGAACTCGGCCGGGACCACCGGGTAGATGTAGGTGCCGAGCTGCGAGTTGCGCAGGTGCTCGACGGTGTTGCCGGCGGCGTCCAAGACTTCCTGGAGATTGGAAGGTGCCAACTCTCTCTCCTTCTCTTCTACTTGTTGCATGCAGTTGTCGCCATTGTATGCAACCGCACGCTTGCGTTGCCAAGAAGTTGTGACGCGCCGGCGCCCTCAGATCGCGGCCCACGCGGGCTCGCCGATGTCGAAGCCCTGAAGCTCGGCGGCGCGCAGCGTGTTGCGCATCAGCATCGCGATCGTCATCGGGCCGACGCCGCCGGGCACCGGGGTGATCAGGTCGGCGACCTCGGCGACCTCATCGAACACGACATCGCCGGTGATGCCGTCCTCGGTGCGGTGGATGCCGACGTCTATCACGGTCGCGCCGGGACGCACGAAGTCGGAGTCGACCAGGCCGCGCACGCCGGCCGCGACGATCAGCACATCGGCGTGACGGCAGACGCGCACGAGGTTGCGGGTGCCCTTGTGGCAACTGGTGACGGTCGCGTCGCGCTGCAGCAGCATCTGCGCGAGCGGCCAGCCGACCAGGTTCGAGCGGCCGACCACGACCACGTCGGTGCCGACCAGCTGCACGTGGTAGGAGTCGAGCAGCTCGAGCACACCGAGCGGCGTGCAGGGATAGAGGCCCGGAACATGGCGGGCCAGGCGACCGCCGCTCAGAATCGACAGACCGTCGACGTCCTTGTCAGCGGGGATCAGCTCGATCAGCGGCTGCGGGTCGAGGTGCGCGGGCAGCGGCAGCTGCAGCAGGATCCCGGTGACATCGGGGTCCCGACCGAGGCGCGCGATCAGCTCGCCCAGCGCCTCCTGCGTGACATCGGCGGAGAGGTGCTGGTGCAGGTCGCGGATCCCGAGCTCGACACAGCTGCGGCGCTTGGAGCCGACATAGACCGCCGAGGCGGGGTCGTCACCGACCAGGATCGTCGCCAGCCCTGGCTTGACCGGCATTCCCGCGACCGCGTGCTTGACCTGCTCGCGCACGCGCGCGGCGACCTTGGTCCCGTTGATCAGCTCAGCCGCCATCCGCTGCTCCTAACAGTCGCGATCTCATCCGGCGCAGAACGACCCCTAGAAGACGATCGTACGATGGCCCTGCAGCAGCACCCGATCCTGCAGGTGCCAGGAGACGGCGCGGGCCAGCACCAGCCGCTCGACGTCGGCGCCGATGCGCTCGAGCTCGGCCGAGCCCTCGCGGTGCGTGACGCGGATCACGTCCTGCTCGATGATCGGGCCCTCGTCGAGGTCCTCGGTCGCGTAGTGGGCCGTCGCGCCGATCAGCTTGACGCCGCGGTGGTGCGCCCGCTGGTAGGGACCGGCACCGGCGAAGGCCGGCAGGAACGAGTGGTGGATGTTGATCACCGGGCAGCCGATGCGCTTGAGGAAGTCGTCGGAGAGGATCTGCATGTAGCGCGCCATCACGACCAGCTCAACCTCGTCTCCCAGGAGATCGATCTGCGCCTGCTCGGCCTCGGCCTTGGTCTCCCTGTTGACCGGGATGTGGTGGTAGGGCACGCCGAAGCGGGCCACCTCCTCCATCAGGTCGGGATGGTTGGAGACCACCGCGACGACGTCCATCGGCAGCTCGCCGCGGCGCCAGCGCCACAGCAGGTCGAGCAGGCAGTGGTCGTAGCGTGAGACAAACAGCGCCACCCGCTTGCGGCGGCGGGCGTCGACCAGGCGCCAGTCGAGCTCGTACTCACTGCCGATCTCGGCCAAGCGCTGGTCGAGCTTGGAAAGCCGCTGATCGGGATCGGGAACGTAGAACTCCATACGCAGCGAGAAGCTGCCGCCGTATGGGTCGCTCGAGAACTGGTCGGAGGTGATGATGTTGGCTCCGACATCGCGCAGGGCTTCGGAGAGCGAGGCGATGATTCCCTCGCGGTCACGGCACGACACCAGCAGCCGGGCGACGTTCGATCGACTCATTCAGTGGTCCTTCGCGGATCGTTGGGGTTGGGAGTCAGGCTCGTGCTTGGCGCTGTGGTCACGGCCCAGGAAGGTGTTGGCCCAGGCGCTGGTACCACGCAGCGCGTTGTTCTTGATCACGACCGGACCCTTGACGAGGTCCTCCTCCTCGCCGTAGGCCTTCAGCCGCTCGTACGCCTGCGCCCAGATGCACTCGCTGTCATAGACCTCGCAGAGGCCGTCGCGAGTGCCGCCACAGGGACCGTTGCGCTGGTTCTTGGCGCACGGCCCCTCGGGGCAGACGTAGGCAATGTCAGGCAGCGAGCAGTCACCACAGTCCTGGCAGTCGAACATCGGCACCTTGGCCACCTGCTCGAGCAGATGCGCGGCCCGCTGTGTGCTACGCGCTGTGCCCTCGAGCTTGGTGTAGAGCTTCGTGCCCAGCGGGAACAGCGGCGCGTCCTGTGCGAACACTGCGTTGTGCATCGCGCGGCTGACCTTGTAGCGGGCGGGAACCTTGAGATCGGTGCGCCGCTTGCGCTTGCTCTCGAGGTACTGCTCCCGCGGGCGGCCGTCGGCCATCCCGCTCTGCGGGTCGCGCCCGAACAGGTAGAACTCGCCCGGGCGGTCGTAGTGCAGGTCCTTGGCCGCCTCCTGCCATTGCTCACCGATGGCCTCAGCACGATCGAGGACCTCGTCGTAGGTGGCGATCGGCATGTGCCCGCCGATATAGGCGCCGCTGTAGCCGAGGCCCCGCGCCACCGCGACCTGCTTGGCGGCGAGATCGACGAAGAACTCGCGACCCTTGTCCTCACCGCCGCCGTACTTCTCGGCCTGCGCGAGCAGCTCGTCGGTGACCACGCAGCCCGGGATCCGCCCGGCGTGAAAGACGCGGGCGACGCCGCGCGTGAGCACGTACACGTTGGCAATCATGCTCACCGGCAGCTGGCGCTGGACGACCCACTGCAGCAGCTCGCTGTCCTTGCGCGCGTTCCAACCGAGCTGGTTGATCACGAACCGCGCGCCGGCCCGCACCTTCTTCTCGAGCTTGAAGTACTGCGGCATCACCTCGCGCTCGTGCAGCTTGTGGTTGGTGACCACGCAGCCGAGGAAGAAGTGCGTGCCGAGCAGGCGGCCGTCGGGCGCGCGCGTCTCCTCGACGCCGAAGTTCATGTCGGTGAGCAGTTGCAGGAGTCCGACCGAGTCGATGTCGAAGACGGGCGCGGCGGTGCCTGACTGGCCGGCGATCGGATAGTCGCCGGTGAGCGCGAGGATGTTGTCGAGGCCGGCCGAGGCGGCCTTCCAGGCGCGGCTCTCGATGCCGTTGCGGTTCATGTCCTTGCAGGCGAAGTGCAGCACGACCTCCTGGCCGACCTCACGCATGCGGTTGGCGAGCATGTCGGGCGCGATCATCGGATTGCCGCCCGGGTTGTCGGTCAGCGAGAGGAAATCGATCCGTGGGTTCTCGGCCAGCTGGTGTGCGAGCTCGACCAGCGCCTGGCCACTGCGCTGCTCCAGGATCCCGCGGCTCGTGACGAGCTCGGTGCCGATCACAAACGCGCCGGGCGCGCTCAGCTTTTCACGCAAAGTAGCCATGCCAATCCTCCTGGGTGGTGCTGCTGCGCAGCTTACCCTTCGGGCGGGACTGCTGCATGCAACCGTTTTGGCTGCATGCAATCGTAATCGGTAACGGTGTACTAAAGCGCATTAGCCTGGTTCAACAGGCCTTAAATCCGTCGGCCCCGCCCCGCTGGGCGGGGCCCGCCGTTGCAGCTGGTCAACCAACCCCAAGGTGCTAGGCAGAGTGCGCATGACCCCGCTACCATCGGCATCTGCGCTGGCGGTTAGCGTGCCGCTGTCGTTGGGGCGCCGCACCACGAAGCGCAGCAGTCAAGCTTGTAATTGAAGGCGCGGGTGAAGGCCGTTTGCGCGCGGCAGAGGCCGCGATCATGGCCTAGCCGCAAAAGGAGACTTGATGGACCGCATGCAGCACCATGTCCGGCGGGGTGGTTCCCTGTGACGGCCGCAGCCGAAGGCGCGACGACGCTCGAGCAGGAGATCCTCGCGCGACCCGTCGAGGAGCGCGAGCCCGTGCGCGCGTTCTTCGCCGCCCACCCGGTCGGGGAGGGCGCGCCGATCGCCGTCGTGATCCCCGCCTACAACGAGGAACCGACGGTCGCCGCCGTCGTCCGCGGGATTCCGCGTGAGATCGCCGGCAAGGCGGTCGAGGTGATCGTCGTGGTCGACGGTTCCGACGACCGCACCGCCGAGGAGGCCCGCTCGGCGGGCGCGCTCGTCTGCGACGTGCCCGTCAACCGCGGCCAGGGGCTGATCTTCATGCTCGGCTACTGGCTGGCCTACAAGCGCGGCTCGGAGGTCATCGCCACCACCGACGCCGACGGCCAGTACGACGAGACCGAGTTCGACCGCGTGCTCGAGCCGATCCTGTCCGGCCGTGCCGACTTCGTCAACGGTTCCCGCCGCCTCGGCACCGAGCTCACGACCGACCCGGTGCGTCACGCGGGCGTGATCTTCTTCGGCGGGCTGGTCAGCCTGCTCGTCCGCCAGCGCATCACCGATCCGGCATCCGGCATCCGCGCCTTCCGCACGGCCATCCCGCTGACGGTGAAGCTCGAGCAGACCCAGTACCAGACCTCCGAGCTGCTGATCGCCACGGCGATGAACGGTTTCCGGATCGCCGAGGTAGCGACCACGATGCGCGACCGTCCCGACGGTGCGACGCTCACCAAGAAGGGCCCGAACCTGCTCTACGGCCTGCGTTTCGCGCGCGCGATCCTGATGACCTTCTGGCGCGAGTTCAAGCGCCAGCGCCGCTCCTAGGTCCAGGCTCGCGCCGGCCTGCGGCCACGGAAAAATCACCGGCCGTGCCCAAGGGCGCGGCCGGTTCTGTTTGAGCGAACGGGGCGGCTCAGGCGCCTAAGCGGCGGGGCCGGAGCTGAGCACCGGCTCGCGCTCGACCGGCGGCTCGGCGTGCAGGAAGCGGTCGCCCGAGCGTGGCTCGTCGTCGTCTCGCCTGCCCCCGCGGCGGGCCGCGCGGTCACCCCTGAAGATCACGAACTCGTAGATCGCGAACTTCGCGAAGAAGAGAATCACGGTGATCAGCACGAACGAACCGGTGACGATCAGCAGTCGCAAGCCCTGATGATTGGCGATGTGCGCGTCGTGCTTGACCCAATAGTTGGTGCGGCCGGTCGCGAACGAGGTCACCAGCAGCACGACTGCCGACACGGACGCGTAGGAGATCATCTGCTTCTTCGGCGCGCGGCCGGTCTGCTGCCAGGCCCAGCGTCGGTTCATGATCCAGTTGGGAATCGCGGCCGCGAAGAACGCGATCACCGAGCTGACCGTGGTCTGCCCACCAAAGATCGCGTAGCAGGCCGCGAAGGCGATGTCAGAGAGCAGGAACGCAATCACCGAGCTGAGCGCGTACTTGGTCATCTTCGCCGAGAACGGCGTGCGCGTCAGCCACTGCCACCACGGGTGCCTGCGGATGAATTCCGCGAGCTTGTCCATCGAAGGCTGGTAGCGGGTCGGTATCACTGGATCAGAAAATCGTTGCCGTACGGCGGGCGGGGTCGCTCCCGCGTACCGGGGGTCCCTACCGAGCTTCAATAAAAGCTAAACCAAACGCCGCCGGATTTGTTGCGGCGCGCCGTCCCATCGTGGTTCCGAGCGTGACCGTGACCTGCAGCCAGGGCGATTGTAGCCGTCACTTAAGCTTGCTTTCAGGCTAGAAGCGGCGCCGTCAAATTCGTGTAAGAGCAGCGGCCGCTCGCCAGGACGTGCGAGCATCAGGCAATGACCTCCATCGAGACCCGCCCGCTCGGGCACAGCGGAATCCAGGTATCGGTCGTCGGCCTCGGCTGCAATCAGTTCGGCGGCCGCCTCGACCTCGCAGGCACGCGCGACGTGATCAACGGCGCGATCTCCCACGGCATCACCTTCCTCGACACCGCCGATCGCTACGGCAACACCAGAAGCGAGGAGTTCATCGGCGAGGTGCTCAAGGGCCGGCGCGACGAGGTCGTGCTCGCAACCAAGTTCGGCATGGACCTCGGCGACGGCTGGGACGGCCCGCGCGGCACGCCCGCCTACATCCACCACGCTGTGGAAAACTCACTGCGGCGCCTGCAGACCGACGTGATCGATCTCTACTGGTACCACCGTCCCGACGGGGTGACACCGATCGGCGAGACGCTCGCCGGGCTCGACGAGCTGGTCAAGGCGGGCAAGGTGCGCGCGATCGGCGCCTCCAACTTCAGCGCCGCCCAGATCCGCGAGGCCGAGCAGGCCGCGGCCGCGCGCGGACTCACCCGCTTCACCGCGATCCAGAACGAGTACAGCCTGCTGCACCGCGAGGCCGAGCGCGATGTGCTGCCGCTGTGCGAGGAGCTGCAACTGGCGTTCATTCCCTACTACCCACTCGCCTCGGGGCTGCTGACCGGAAAGTACCACCGCGACCAGGCGCCGCCGGAGGGAGCGCGGCTCTCACAGCGCGAGCAGATCGCGACCGACGCGCAGTGGCAGCTGGTCGAGGCGCTGACCGCCTACGCAGAGCAGCGGAGCGTGCCGTTGACCGATGTCGCGATCGGTGCGCTGCTCACCCATCCGGCCGTATCGAGCGTGATCACCGGTGCGACCAGGGCATCGCAGCTCGAGAGCAACGCCTCGGCGGCGAACTGGAAGCCGAACGCAGCGGACGTGCAGGCGCTCCGGTCACTGCTGGGCTAGCGAACAAGGCAGGCGCAGGTCAGCGGACCTGCGCCACCACCTTTCAGACGGCGTGGGAAATCGCTGCTGAGATGTCGAGCGGCAGTTCGGGGCCGCAGCCGCGCAGGTCGTCGACCAGCTGATCGGCGGTCGCGCGTTCCCAGCGCCCACTCTGGACCAACACCTCGCACAGCAGCTCGGTGTCCTCGAGGCTGTCGCGGGCGGCGTCATCCTCGAGCAGGTCCGCACAGAGGACGAGGCTGTCCGCGGTGTAGCGGATCCGCTCCTGCTCGGCCGGCTGGAGCTTCGCCGGACCAAGCTCGCCGAGCGTATGAATGACACGACGGTAAGCGTGTGCGCGTTCTGGATTCATCCCTGCCTCCCCGTTTGTTGCCCGAGGTTTGTACAGATGGAATCGGTCGTCCCGGCGGATGGCTTTAGCCAGCCGTCCAGACTTTTTGACCGTCGTTGCTCCAACCTAGGGCTTCGTGTGCATCAACACCACCGAGGCATAGATGTCTCGGCTCCCGGGATCCGCAATCCAGCGACGTCCACCGCTGGCGAGGATCAGCATCGGGCCGGGCTGCGCCGGCGTGCGGAACTCGAGCTCGGCGTCGATCTGGTCAAACTCGCGGGGCGCCGCCAGCAACTCATCCTCGAGCGGCTCCCAGTAGGCCGCGTTGTTGACGTGATCGGCGATGTCGGCGTCGGTGCGGTGAAAGCGCCAGCGCCACTCGTTCTGCACGTTCTCGGGGCGCGGGTGGCGAAGGCGCGCGGCCACCTTGCGGTCGCGGATCGAGGAACCGTAGACATCGAGCTCCGCCTGTGTCACCGGGCTCGGCAGGCGGCGCTCCGGGTCGAGGTGCACCCACAGCGCGAGCGCCTCTACAAGCGTCTGGGCGCTACGGTCCTCGCCGCCGGCGAGTGACACGGTCGTGCGGCGTTCGGCCCACATGCGGCCGATACCGCTGCAGAACGTCTGCACCGTGCAGCGCTCGCCAAACCGCGGGAAGCGGGTGACGCTGATGCGGTGGCGTCGCAGCACCCAGATCGCGACGCGCTCGAGCCCGGCCGCCTCGACATCGGCGAAGGCGACGTCCTGCATCCAGCGGGCGAGCGCGTCGAGGCGCACCCTCCCGGAAGGGGCGCAGTCGGCCAGCAGCGGCCGCCGCACGATGCTGAATAGCCTTGCCTGCGGGTCAGGAGCGACCATCGGGTCGGGCTGATGTGCTTCTGTTACGAGGTCCACGTCCACCGGAATGTAGGGACTCAGGGCCCACCCTTACGTCGTGTCACTGACAGGAGCAGCGCAGACCGCGCCAGGCCGCTATCGCGTCGCCCTACGCTGGGGCGACATGGACGCGCTCGGGCACGTCAACCAGGCCGTCTACCACGAGCTGCTCGAGGAGGCGCGCACGGCGATGATCACGACCCTGCCGAGCCCGCCCAAGGGCGCCTATGTGATGGCGCGGGTGGAGCTCAACTACCGACGGGAGATCCCGCTCAACCACCGCTACGTCGAGGTCACGCTGCAGGTCGAGGCGATCGGGCGCTCGAGCGTCACGGTCTCCCAGCAGATCTTCCGCTCCGATGGCGAACTCGCCGCCGATGGCCAGTCGGTGCTGGTCGCCTGGGATCCGGCGCGGCGCGGCTCGCGGCCGCTAAGCGAAGGTGAGCTGCAGGCGCTGAACGCGCTGCGTGCCGGTGCGCCCGGCCCTCAGTAGGCGCCCTCGACCACGTTGAGCAGCGGCTCACCGCGCACGTAACGGCCGATCTGATCACGGACGAGCGCGTAGGCGCGAGCCTGATAGCCCGTCACGGTGCCGGCCACGTGTGGGGTCAGCAGCAGGTTCGGCGCACGCCAGAGCGGGTGGTTCGACGGCAGCGGCTCGGGGTCGGTGACGTCGAGCACGGCGTGCAGGCGGCGGGACTCGAGCTCGGACAGCAACGCCTCGGTGACGACAACCTGGCCGCGGGCGGCGTTGACCAGCAGCGCGCCGTCCGGCATCCGCGCGAGGAACGCCGCGTCGACCATGTGGCGCGTCTCGTCGGTGATCGGGACGACCAGCACGACGATGTCAGCCTGGGGCAGCAGCGCCGGCAGCTCTTCGCGGCCGTGCACGCCGGCACGCGCGCCGCGGCCGACCATCACCGGCTCGACGTCGAAGGCGCGCAGCCGACGTGCGGTCTGCTCACCGAGGTCGCCGGCACCGACGATCAGCGCCCGCCGGCCGGCCAGCTCGCCGGTGCCGTGTTCGTTCCACTCACGTCGCTCCTGAGCGCGCAGGAAACCGGGCAGCTCGCGCACGCTGGCGAGGACGCCGGCCAGGATCCACTCCGCGACCGGGCCGCCGTGGATGCCGCGCCCGTCGCACAGCCTGACGCCGTCCGGAATCAGCCCCAGCAGGTATTCGATTCCGGCGCTGGTCGCCTGCACGACCTTGAGCTGCGGCATCGCCGCCATGATCTCGGCGTAGGGGCAGCCGTGGCGCAGGACCAGGAACTCGGTGCGCTCGATGCCGGCCGGGGCGGGGGTCGAGCCGTCCCAGGTCAGCAGCTCGATCCCGGGTACCGGCCCGAGCAGGCTCGCGGCCTTGGCAGTGGGCAGGCAGACGGTGACCACAACCCGATCCTAGAGAGCCCGGGCGATCGGTAGGTCCCTCGCGCGCGGTGCCGCCGCTCGCTGACGTTCAGTCAGCGCCGGGCTGGGGCTCGGGCGCCGTGGCACGTCCACCACGGAGGGCATCGCCAGAGCCGGGATGCATGCGCAGCCCTTCGAGGGTCGCCGCCAGCGCGAGACAGGCCACCAGCACGAACGCAACGCCGTACGCAGTGTGGCTGCCGTGGCCGGCACCGAGCAGACGCCCGATCGGGCTGCCGAGCCGCAGCGCGATCGCCCCCGCCGCCACGCCCCAGCTCGCGCCCAGCTGTTGGACGGTGATCACGAGCGTGTTGGCGTGGCGCATCTCCACCTGGGGGACGTCGCTGAAGATCATCGTCGCGTAGCCGGTCGCGCCGACCGAGCGGCCGATGCCACTGAGCAGCAGGATCAGCGCGAGCACGATGACCGGGGTCGAGGTGCCGGCGACGCCCAGCAGCATCAGCGAGAGCGCGAGCGCGGCCGTCGAGGCGACCAGCACGGGCTTGAACCCGAAGCGTGAGTAGAGATAGGTCGTGACCGTCTTCGCAGCGACGTTGCCGAGGAAGATGAAGAGCACGATCGATCCGGCTCTGACGGCGCTCCAGTGGAATACCTCCTCGAACAGCAGCGGCGTCAGGAACGGCGCCGCGTTCATCGCCGTCCAGTGAAAGGCAGTGCCTGTGAGGGCGGAGCGGAAGGTATGGATGCGCAGCAGCCGCAGCTCCACGAGCGGCGCATCGGCGCGCATCAGATGCACGAGTGCCGCGCACAACAGCACCAGCGCCGGCACGGCGATGGCGGCCGTCAGCGCCCAGTCGGTATTTGACTCGGCGAGCAGGTCGGCGGTGAAGGTGAGGCCGCCGAGGCTGAGACCGGTGAGCGCCAGGCCGAGGAGATCGAGCCGGCCGGGCGCAGGCAACGCCGGCGGGTGCACGATCCGCAGCGCGACCAGTAGCGCGACGACACCCAGCGGCAGATTGATCAGGAACAGCCAGTGCCAGCTCGCGTAGGTCGTGATCAGGCCGCCGAGCAGCGGTGCCGCCACCGGCGCGATCAGACCTGGCCAGACCAACATGCTGTTCAGCCGCATGAGGTTCGAGGCATCGGCGCGAGAGAGCACGAGCAGCCGGCCGACCGGCACCATCATCGCGCCACCGACCGCCTGCACGACACGCATCACCACCAGCTCGGGGAAGGTGGACGAGGCGGCACAGCCCACCGAGGCGAGCGTGAAGATCACGATCGCCGCCAGGAACGTCACCCGCCCACCGAGACGCGCCGCCATCCAGCCGCTCAGCGGGATCAGCACCGCGAGCGTCACCAGGTATGCGGTGATCACCAGCGCGATACTGCCGACCGAGACATGCAGCGCGTGTGCGATCCTCGGCGCCGAGGTCGTGACGATCGTGCCATCGAGCATCTCCATGAAGAAGACGCCGGCCACCAGCAGGGCGACGCTGCGCTGGGTGCTATCGATCTGCGGGGCGGGCACCTGCGATACAGAACCAGATCGGCGCCCCCTCGGCGGTTAGTCCGCGCTCGGCACACCAACCGCCGGCTACACGGCCGAGGCTGGACGGCGCGCCCTGCTTCGCGCCACCGACGCTCGGCTCCGCGGCGCCGGACCGGTGGATTCCCGAACCACCAGCTCCGCGGGCATGAGCATCTGACGCACGGGAGGGTCGCGCGTTGTCAGCCTTTCGATCAGGATCTCGGCTGCGATCCGCCCCGCCTGGAAGGCGGGCCATTCGATGCCGGTCAGCGACGGCGTCAGCATCTCAGCGAACTGGGCGGCGATCACACTCATCACCGAGAAGTCGTCGGGGACGCGCTTGTCGGCCGCTCGTAGAGCCCCGAGCAAGCCGGTGAACTGCCAGCCGGTGGTCAGCGCGGCGGTGCATTCCGGCTCGGAGCGGAGCAGGCGCGCGGCCACCTCAAAGGCCTCATGCGGCTCGTGTGAGCAGGGCAGCTGGATGCCGCGGATGCCGAGCTCCAGTGCGCGTCGGTCAAAGCGATCGCGCGCGATCAGCGCCGCCGTGAGCCCGGCGTCGAGCAGGTCCGGCGGGAAGTTGAAAAGGGCGACACAGGTGTGCCCGAGCCGCGCGAGATGCGCGAGCCCGGTCTCTACGGCCGCGCCGAAGTCCATGTCGACGTAGCTGAGGCCACTGTTGTCGCCGGTGCGTCCGATCAGCACGAACGG
The DNA here is from genome assembly GCA_963706725.1 of uncultured Actinomycetota bacterium. Taxonomy (GTDB): domain Bacteria; phylum Actinomycetota; class Thermoleophilia; order Solirubrobacterales; family Solirubrobacteraceae; genus Palsa-465. The sequence goes on from OY970167.1 coordinate 407,350, forward strand.
GTGCGCATCCTGCTGCAGGCGCGCGACGCGCATGTCGTGGACGAGGGTCTCCATCAGGATCACACCGTCGGCCCGCCCGCGGGCGACGACCTGCGCGACCGTTTCCGGATCGGTGGCCGCCGTCGAGAGCAACAGCGAATAGTCGCTGGCACTCGTCGCCTGTGTGGCACCGGCGACGAACGTTTGATGGATCGGCAGCAGCGGCCACTGCGGTGACGGCATGAACAGGGCGATCGTGTGGGAGGCCCCGCTCGCCAACGCACGGGCCGGCCCGTGCGGCCTGTAGTCGAGCTCCTCAATCGCCGCCATCACGCGCACACGCATCTTCTGGGAGACGGGGCGCTTGCCGCTGAGGACATAGGAGACAGTGCTGAGCGCGACGCCGGCGCGCTGCGCGATCTCGGCCATCGTGGCTGGCTTTGTCGATGTCATCGGGATCAATTCTGTCACCGCCGCCTAACCCACCGAGCCCGCCCAGGGGTGAGACACGGCCTTGACTTCATATGCGTGATCTTGGTAGGTTCCGCCGCACGAAGTCGAAGCGCTTCGATTTCTGACGCGCTTCTGTCGGTTGGAGAGGGATTTATATGTTATCGCTAACAACGCCTATGTTGTGGGCGCCTGTCTTACCTGCGCGGCTGGCTCGCGCCTGCTCGCCCAAGCGTCAACAACGCGGTCATACGATGAGCCTCCGAAGCGCTTCGCGACCCCGCCGGAGCCAGCAGCCGAGGAGGTCTCGGTGACACGCTTTGTAGCCGCCGAGACGGGCTTCACCGTTTTTGAGAGCGGTGAGGTTCTGCGGGTTGAAGCGTGTGGACCGAGCGGCATCCGCGTCCGGTCCACGATCGGTGCGGCGATCCACGAAACCCCTGGCAGCGCGATTCGTGAATGCGCTCCCACCGAGGTCGACGTGGAGGTCAGCTCCGGGCAGGCGCGGCTGCGCAACGGCGAGTTGATCGTCACGGTCCAGGAGAACCAGGAGAATCGCTTCAGCTGGTTCCCGCCGATCGTGCGGTTCTCACGAACGGATGGCACCGCTCTTCTGAGCGAGCACGTCCCGCATTTCACCTCTCCGCCTCAGCGGCGCTACCGCCCGGCCGGCGGTGACCTGTTCAAGTGTGAGGTCGCGTTCGACGCGAACCCGCACGAGCGGCTCTACGGGCTCGGCCAGCACCAGCATGGGCTGCTCGACCAGAAGGGCGCAGTCATCGAGCTCGTCCAACGCAACACCGAGGTTTCCATCCCCTTCGTGCTCTCCAGCCAGGGCTACGGCCTGCTCTGGAACATGCCCGGCGTTGGTCGCGCCGAGCTCGCGACCAACGGTACGCGCTGGGTGGCGGAGGCTTCCCATCAGATCGATTACTGGGTTACCACCGCACCGACGCCGGCCAAGATCGTCAGCCATTACGCCCAGGTCACGGGGCTGCCACCGATGCTGCCGGACTGGGCCTCTGGCTTCTGGCAGTCGAAGCTGCGCTACCGCGATCAGCATGAGCTGCTCGAGGTCGCGCGCGAATACCATCGCCGCGGCCTCCCGCTGTCGGTGATCGTCTGTGACTATTTCCATTGGACGAAGCAGGGTGAGTGGAAGTTCGACTCCGCGGAGTGGCCCGATCCGCAGGCGATGGTCGACGAGCTGCGCGAGCTCGGCGTGCAGCTGATGGTGTCGGTCTGGCCCACCGTCAATCCGAACAGCGAGAACTACGCCGAGATGGACCGCAACGGCCTGCTCGTGCGCGACCTGAACGGCCTGCCGCTGCACCTGGCGTTCTGGGACAAGGGAACCCACGGCCAGGTCTTCATGCGCTACTACGACGCCACCAACCCGGAAGCGCGCGAGTACCTGTGGCAGAAGCTTCGTGAGGGCTACGCCCGCTACGGCATCCACGCCTTCTGGCTCGATGCCTGCGAGCCTGAGATCCTGGCCGACAAACCCAGCGGAGCACGCTACTTCCTCGGGGATGGCACCGAGGTGCAGGGCGTCTACCCGCGTGAGAACGCACGTGGCGTCTATGAGGGCCTGCGCAGCGACGGCGTCGCGGACGTGGTGCTGCTCTGCCGCTCGGCGTGGGCCGGCAGTCAGCGCTACGGCGCCGCCGTCTGGTCGGGGGACATCGACTCCAGCTTCGAGGCACTCGCGGCGCAGATCCCAGCCGGCCTCAACATGGGAATCTCCGGGATCCCCTGGTGGACGACCGACATCGGTGGCTTCAGGCACGGCGACCCAGCTAGCGAGTACTTCCGCGAGCTGATCGTCCGCTGGTTCCAGTTCGGTGCCTTCTGCCCGCTCTTCCGCGTCCACGGCGTACGCGAGCCGGGCCCGCTCGTCGGCTCGTCCCAGACCGGAGCGCCGAACGAGGTGTGGTCCTTCGGCGAGCGGGCCTACGAGCTGATCTGCGAGCAGCTGAAGCTGCGTGAGCGGATCCGTCCCTATGTGATGAGACTGATGGCCGAAGCGAGCGCTTCCGGCATCCCGCCGATGCGCGCGCTGTTCCTCGAGTTCCCCGATGATCCGACGGCCTGGGAGATCGGCGATCAGTTCATGCTGGGAGCGGACGTGCTGGTGGCACCGGTGATCAGCAACGGTGCACGCGAGCGCGGCGTCTACCTGCCCGCGGCCGCACGCTGGCTCGACGCCTGGACGGGCGAGCCGGTCGCTGAGAGCGGCTGGATCAGGGCGGACGCGCCGCTCGAGCGGATCCCGGTTTACCTTCGCGAGGGCGGCGCGCTGCGCACGCTGGCCGCCGACGGGGAATAGGTAGAGGAACCCGAGCAGGCACGCAGCACGAGCGATGAGCACGGAAACCGAAACCGGGCCGACGCCGGCACATCCATACGCAGGAGGCTCGCGGGTGGCGGTCGCCACGGGCACTCCTTCGCCGTGGCTGTCCGCGCGCCGACGCGAGCACCTGGCGGCCTGGCTGTTCCTGACGCCCGCGATCGCATATCTGCTCTTCGCCTTCGCGCTGCCGATCGTCTACAACGTGATGCTGAGCTTTGAGAACGTCACGCCGGCGACGCTCTCCCACTTCTTCTCACCCGGCGCGGGGCTCGCGAACTACAACTTCATCCTCAACGACCCGACGAGCCGGGATGCGATCTTCCGCACGCTCGAGTTCACCTTTGGCTCGCTGATCGGGCAGTTCGTCATCGGCTTTGCGTTGGCACTGCTGTTCACGATGACCTTCCCGGGCCGGACGTTCGCGCGCTCGCTGATCATCGTCCCTTGGCTCGTGCCGCTGATCGTCAGCGGCGTGATCTTCAAGTTCCTGTTCCAGTTCCAGGGTGGCGCGATCAACCAGCTGCTGATGGATGTCGGGCTCGCGAGTCACCCGATCGACTGGCTCGATGACCCCCATATCTCCTTCTGGACGATCCTGATCGCGAACATCTGGCTTGGCATCCCGTTTTTCACGATGCTGCTCTACAGCGCGCTGCAGGACATCCCGGCGGAGATCAAGGAGGCGGCGGCGATCGACGGCGCCGGACCGTGGCAGCGGCTGCGGATGGTGGTCTTCCCGATGATCCTGCCGGTCGTCGAGGTCACCTTCCTGCTCGGCTTCGTCTTCACCGTCAAGGTGTTCGATCTGGTGATCGGCCTGACCGGAGGCGGCCCCGCCAACGCGACCCAGCTGATCACGACCTGGTCTTACAACCTCTCCTTCCAGGTCTTCTCGTTCGGCGAGGGCGCAGCGCTCAACAACGTGCTGCTGGTGCTCGCGATGATCTGCGCGCCGATCTACCTGTGGCTCAGCCGCGATTCACTGCGACGCAGCGCGGGAGCCTCCGCGTGACCCGCGCTCAGCAGAAGCTGGCGCGCAAGCTGCTCTGTATGTTCGCGGCGCTGATCGCGCTCGTGATCGTGCTCTTCCCGGTGTACGCGATCGTGGTCGGTTCGTTCGAATCGACCACGACGCTCTTCAGTGGCAACTACTACTGGCTGCCGCACGCCCCCACGCTCGCGAACTACACCACTGTGTTCAACGAGCAGACAGGCCACATCGTGACGAGCCTGATCGTGGGCCTAGGTACTGCACTGCTGGCACTGATCGTCGCGGTACCGGCGGCGTACGCGCTCTCCAAGTACCAGCTGCGGGTCACCATCGTGCTTGTCAGCTCACTGATCGTCGCGCAGATCGTGCCGTCGATCGTGCTCGCGACCTCGCTGTTCATCGTCTTTCACTGGGTGCACCTGCTCAACACCTACCCAGGACTGATCCTCGCCGATGGAACCTACGCGATCCCGTTCGCGATCCTGGTGCTGCGGGCGTTCTTCTTTGCGCTCCCCAACGAGCTGATCTACGCCGCGCGAGCCGACGGCGCGACGGAGTGGCAGATCTTCCGCCTGGTCGTGATCCCGCTGGGCCGCTCAGCGATCGTGACCGTGGCGGTCTTTGCGTTCCTCGCCGGCTGGGGCGACTTCATCTTTGCGCTGACGGTGCTCAACGGTTCCGGCATCGAGCCGATCACGCTGGGGATCTACACGTACCTCGGCAACTACTCCACCGACTGGGGTGCGGTGATGGCCTCGGCCGCGGTCGCGCTCGTGCCGGCGGGGGTGCTGCTGGTGGTGGCGCAGCGGTACATCGCAAGCGGCCTCACGGCCGGAGCGGTGAAGGGCTGAAGCGATGTGGCGGGACGGCCCACACCTGAACAGCTGCCCGAACTGTGGTCAGCACCGCGGGAGGTACTGATTGCACAAGAGGTCAGTGGTTCGCAGTTCAGTTGTAACAAGCAGTTGCGTTCAACGAGTGAAGAGAGGGAGTAAGGCAGTGACACTTTTAGCGCGTCGTTGGCAGTTGAGCGTTCTGGCGCTCGTTTCGATGTTCGCTCTTTTGTTAGCGCTCTCACAGGGTGCGCACGCGAGTGCGAAGATCACCATCACCGAAGAGGATTACTTCAACACGCCAGGGCAGATCGCCGCCCTGACGGCGTACAGCAAGTCGTTCGAGGCAGCGCATCCCGGCGTCACCGTGAAGCGCCAGTACGTGCCCTTCGCGAACCTCGATACGAAGCTGCTCACACAGGCGACGGGCGGCGATCTGCCGAACCTACTGGCGGTCGACAACCCGTTCGTCTCGACCATGATCAGCACCGGCCAGGTCGTGCCGCTGAGCGGCCTCTCCGGCTTCAGCAGCAAGGGCTATTACCCGGCCGTGATCGATGAAGGCCTGTACAAGGGCAAGTACTACAGCTACCCCGTGGCGGGCGCCAACTCGGTCGCCCTGATCTACAGCATCCCAATGCTCAGGGCGGCCCACGTGACCCCGCCGAAGACCTGGGCACAGCTGCTCACGGACGCCAAGGCCCTGACCACCTCAAAGCACTACGGCATTGCGCTGACCTGTGAGGCGGCGGAGGATACGACCTGGCAATGGGAGCCGTTCTTCTGGAGCAACGGCGGCAGCTTCACCTTCGCCAACGTCGCCGGCAGCGCCGGCGTCCAGGCTCTGACCCTGTGGCAGCAGCTCGTCCAGCAGGGCTCCGCCTCGAAGGCGTGCCTGTCCTGGAGTCAGACCCCGGCGGCCTCCAGCCAGTTCATCGCGGGCAAGGCGGCGATGATGGTCAACGGCCCCTGGAACTTCCCGACCCTCAACCAGGCGCACATGTTCTACGGCAAGCAGTTTGGGGTCGTCTCGATCCCGACCAGGGTTGCCGGCCAGCACTCGATCGTGCCGCTCGGCGGCGAGGACTGGATGATCGGCAAGAGCGGTGGCAGCGCCGCCGAGCAGATGTCGTTCAAGTACATCCAGGGCCTGCAGACCCCGGCTGAGGAGCTGAAGCTCGCGAAACTGTTTGGCTACCTCCCAGGCAAGATCTCGGTGGCCAAGACCTACGTGAAACAGGCCGGGCCGGAGTGGAAGGTCTACGTCGACCAGACGCTCTACGCCCATCCGCGCACGCTCGGACTCGGTGTCAAGTACCCCAAGATCTCCGAGGCGGTCTGGACCGCAATCCAGGCTGCTCTGTCGGGCTCGGCGAGCCCGCAGTCGGCGCTCAGCACCGCGCAGGCTCAGATCAAGAGCATCCTGGGAGGCTGAGGCTGCTCGACCTCCGCCTACGGCCGGGCCGATCACACAGCGGTTGACCCGGCCGCAAGTGCAGCGACGCCCGGTACCGCGCCCTCGGCCAGGGTGCCGGTACCGGCGCTTCGCCGGCCGCTGCGCAGCCGGCCGGATCCAGCGCTGCAGCGACCAAGTCATGCCAGCCCGTCGGGAGATTTGATGAACAACAGGGACACACAGCAGACAACCACGAGCAGCTGCGTGACAAGCGTCGCGCCGACGGCCTGCGCCCATACACGCCTGCGCCCAATCGACGCCCGCGGTGTCGTGATCGAGGCTGGTCTGTTGGCCGAGCGCCGGCGGGTGAACCACGAGGTCACACTGCTCCGCGGCCTGCAGGAGATGGAGCAGGCAGGAACGCTCGAGAACTTCCGGATCGCCGCCGGCCGCTCGCGTGGCCGGCGCAGGGGCATGGTCTTCAGCGACTCCGACGTCTACAAGTGGCTCGAAGCGGTCTCCTGGGAGCTCGAGCGGGAACCGTCGCCTGAGCTTCAGAAGCTGGCCCGGGAGACAGCCGAGCTTGTCGCTGCCGCACAGCAGGGTGACGGCTACCTCAACACCTATTGCCAGATCGTCGACTCATCGTGGCGCTGGACCGACCTCGCCATGGGACACGAGCTCTACTGTGCGGGGCACCTGTTCCAGGCAGCGGTCGCGTCCTCGCGCGCGACCGGCGACACGCTGCTGCTGGAAGTTGCCGGCCGCTTCGCCGACCTCATCGAACGCGAGTTTCAGGGTGGACCTCAGACCACGACCGACGGGCATCCCGTGGTCGAGCTGGCACTGGTCGAGCTGTTCCGGCAGACCGGCGCGCGGCGCTATCTGACGCTGGCCGACACGCTGATGTCGCGTCGCGGCCACGGAACCTTCAAGAACGACACGTTCGACCTCGACTACTACCAGGACGCGACGCCCGTGCGCGAGGCCGGGGCGCTCGTCGGGCACGCGGTGCGCGCGCTCTACCTCACCGCCGGCGTGACCGACATCTACACCGAGACGGGCGAGCCGGTGCTGCTCGAGTCGATGCTGCGGCAGTGGCAGGACGTGACCGAGCGCAAGATGTATCTGACCGGTGGTATCGGTTCACGCCACTACGGCGAGGCGGTCGGCGATCCGTATGAGCTGCCGCCGGACCGTGCCTACTGCGAGACCTGTGCGGCCATCGCCAGCATTATGTGGAACTGGCGGATGCTGCTGGTGACAGGTGAGAGCCGCTTCGCCGATCAGCTCGAGCGCGCGCTCTACAACGGCTTTCTCGCCGGCTACTCGTTGGACGGGACCTCCTTCTTCTACAGCAACCCGCTGCACTCACGAGCCGGGCACGCCCGCCACCACTGGAACCCGGTCGCATGCTGCCCGCCCAACGTGATGCGCCTGCTCGCCTCCCTGCACCACTACCTCGCCACGACCACGGACGCCGGACTGCAACTGCATCTCTACGCGTCTTCGACGATCCGCACCGAGCTGCCGGGCGGCGGCCTGGTCGAGCTGGCCGTCAGGACTGATTACCCGTGGTCGGGCACCGTCGCCGTGGAGGTTCTCTCAAGCCCCGGGACGCCCTGGACGCTGTCGTTACGGATCCCAGCCTGGGCCGGCGCGGCGACGACGATCGACGGTGACCGGGTTGCCGCGGGCGATTACGCCCAGCTGAGACGGAACTGGCGTGCCGGCGACCGGGCGCTGCTCGAGCTGGACATGTCACCGCGGCTGACCGCCCCCAACCCGCATGTGGATGCCGTCCGCGGCTGCGTAGCGCTGGAGCGCGGACCGGTCGTGTACTGCTTGGAGGCGGTCGATCTGCCAGCGGGGGTGGAGCTCGCGGCCGTCGCCCTCGACCCGGGCGCAAGACCCACCGACGGCGGGCAGGTTGCGGAGCTTGGTGGCGTACCGGCCGTGGCTATCGCCGGGATCGTCAGAGATCTCGATGCCGTGGGGACAACACGCCTCTACTCGGATGCCGGCTCACCAGACACCGAGCCCCCACCATCACCGGCGCAGCTGCGAGCCATCCCCTATTTCACCTGGGCCAACCGGGGCACCGGCGCGATGCGCGTCTGGACACCGGTGCGGGACTCCGCGTGAAGCGAGCACCCACTTTGAGCGAAAGGAGCGAGCCCAGATCATGGCCACCGTTGAACTCGAGAGCCTGAGGAAGGTCTACCCGAACGGCGCCGAAGCCGTCCACGACCTGAACCTGAAGATCGAGGACGGCGAGTTCCTCGTGCTCGTCGGCCCTTCCGGCTGCGGCAAGACCACCGTGCTGCGCATGATCGCGGGGCTCGAGGAGATCAGCGCCGGCACGCTCAAGATCGGAGACCGAGTGGTCAACGACCTCGGTCCAAAGGAGCGTGACATCGCGATGGTGTTTCAGAATTACGCGCTCTATCCGCACATGACAGTGGCCGCCAACATCGGGTTTGCGCTGCGGCTGCGCCAGCTGTCCAAGGGCGAGATCAGGACGAAGGTTGAGGACGCGGCCCGGATCCTGGGCCTGACGCAGCTGCTCGACCGCAAGCCCGCGCAGCTGTCAGGAGGCCAGCGTCAGCGCGTGGCGATGGGACGCGCAATCGTCCGCAACCCATCGGTGTTCCTGATGGACGAGCCGCTCTCAAACCTCGACGCGAAGCTGCGTGTGCAGATGCGCGCCGAGATCAGCCAGATACAGCGAACGGTGGGTGTGGCCACCGTCTACGTCACGCACGATCAGGTCGAGGCAATGACGATGGGTCACCGTGTCTGCGTGCTTCGCGACGGCTTCCTGCAGCAGTGCGACACGCCACAGGTGCTCTACGACCGTCCCCGCAACTTGTTCGTGGCGGCGTTCATCGGCTCCCCCGCGATGAACCTCTACGAGGCGTCGATGACCGAAGGCTGCCGCTCGGTCCGGCTGGGCTCGCAGGAGCTCTCACTCACAGAGCACGCAAGAAATCTGCGTCCGGCGCTGGCGCCGTACGCGGGAAAACAGGTCGTGCTCGGGATCAGACCCGAGAACCTTCCCGCCGCTGCGGATGCCGACGGCCCAGGGCTGACGGTTCGGGTCGAGTTGGTCGAGGCGCTCGGCTCCGAGCTGCAGGCACACTTCTCGATCGACGCCAAGCGCGTGCTCGCCGAGTCGGGTGAGGCGGATGAGCTGATGACCAGTGGCGCCGGCGTGGCGCGCGTCGCGCCACATGCGCCGGCACAGGCGGGGGAGTCGATGCGTCTTGCCGTCGATCTCGACGCGCTGCACTTCTTCGACCCCGCCAGCGGTCAGGCGATCCGCGGTTGAACGCGGGACACGGCGAAGCTGCCCGGTCAGCAGGCGGGCGCCGTGGCCGACGCGGTCGCGTCGCCTGCGGCGGCGGCCAGCGTCGCGTCGCTCGCGGCGGCGGTCGCCGCGGGGTTGTGCTGCTTCAGGGCACGGTTGAGCTCCGCCGCCGCATGCACCGGAAAGGCGGGATCGAGCGGCGTCGAGGCGGTGCCGGGCACACGCAGCCGCTCACCGCGATTGGTGACCACGGCGACGACACTGAAGATCGGCAAGCGGGTCGCGAGCAGCTCGCTCTCGATCGCATCGATCGCGAGCCCGACGACCTGCGGTCCGCCCGGAGTCGGAGCCATGTATTCAGCGGTGCTTCTGAGCACGGGCCGACCCGACCCGGCGAGGTGGACGACGATGAAGGCATCCGTGTCGGCCCAGGACAGCTTCCTGGTGCTCAGGATTCCGCGAACCTTCAGGCCCTCGTCGCTGAGATCGATCCCTGAGCGCAGCGTCACCGCGGTCCAGATCACGCCCAGTGAGGCAAAGACCCCAGCACCAACCTGCGAGTCCCACACGACGATGATCACCGCGCAGACGATCAGCACGGCGACGAGGTTTACGTACGCGACCTGCGACCTGAACGACCGCTGGCCTTCCTGAATCACCGGGGCCCCTCGCGCATCAGCACTTTATACAGCTCAGACGGGCCCGGATGCCACTTCCGTCGACGCGTACCGCGCGCACCCGCCGCGACCAGCTCCGGGCGCGGGCCGGAGAGGTCCAGCGGCCGATCACGCAGAGATGGGCGGTGAGGGGCTCGAACCCCCGACATCCTGCGTGTAAAGCAGGGGCCGCGCCAGTGGCACCCGGCGATTCAAGCAGTTTCGCAAGGCCAAACGCTCGTACCTACGGTAGAGCACGGCCAGTTTGATGCAGAGCGTGATGCACAGTTCCGATGATGCATGATGCTCATTCCATGATGCACAACGGGTAGGCTGTGCCCATGAGCGACGATCGAGAGGTGGAATTGGGCAGCCTGCTGATGCGGGTGCGCGACACGAGGTCGGGCCCATGCTGGGACGCGCAGTGGCGCTACCGCTCTGGTCCTGATGAGCCGTGGAGGTTCAAGCGCCAAGCGCTTGGCAAGGCGTGGCAGGAGCCCGATGGCAGCGGTGGCTGGCGCAGACGCCGCGGGCGATGCCTGGACGGGTATCTGGATGAGCGAGCGGCCACGATCGCAAGCCACGATGCAATGGAGCAGCACCGGTCGAAGTTGAGCGAGGAACGCGCACAGCTTCTTCAGCGACAGCAACACAAGGTCACGGTCCGCGAACTCGCACGCGAGTGGTTGTCGTGGCTTGAGGAGGTCAAGGGAGCCGCACCGTCAACGATCAAGGACTACGGCTTCCTGCTACGCGAACCGGGCACTCAGTACAAGAGAGGCGGTCGCAAAAGCGCGGGTTGGATCATGGGCGCGTTCGGTGACAACCCGGCTGAGCAAATCACGACACGTGAGGTCTCGGACTTCCTCCGCAAGCTCGACAAAGCCGGCCTGAAGCCTCGAAACGTGAACAAGCATCGCCAGACGCTGTCAGCGATCTTCAACTACGGCTGCCGCGAGGACACATACGAGCTCACCAAGAATCCCGTCGCGGGAACCGATCAGCGATTCGAGGAACCGCCTGCCGCGCTCGACTACTACGAGGTTCACGAGGTTGAAGCTCTTGCCAGTGCCGCGGCGCGCGGAGCTCACCGCTGGACACCACGCCTATTCGCTCATCTAGACCGACTCGGGTCGCTGCAGCAAGCAGCCACCGCGTCGCGTGTCTCCCGTGCCGCCGTCGCTGCAGAAATCGACGTCAACCCGCATTTCGCGCACGAACTCGCAAAGATCAACGGGGCGGTTGAAGCGGCCACGAGCCCTGGATCTGAATGCTGGGACGAAAAGGGCGTGATCGTCGACCCCTACGAGCTTGCCGCTCGCGCGCAGGAGGATCGCCGTGACGCAGAGACCTTCCGCCTCCTGTTCTACACCGGCCTGCGGCTCGGCGAAGTTCTCGCACTACGCGTGGAGGACGTGGACATCGCTGAGCGACTGATCTTGATACGACGAACACTGTCGGGCGGCACGGAGAAGAACTACCCCAAGGGCAAGCGCCACCGGTTCGTGCCACTGTCAATCCCGGCCGTAGAGACGCTCGCGCGGCTCCTTGACCGAAACGAGTTCCTCGGCCCCGACGACTACGTCCTCTGCAATCGCTACGGTCGCCGACTCGAACCATCCGCGCTCCGCCGCCGCTACTACGCCGCACGACAAACCACCGGCCTGCGAACAGTCAGGCTCCACGGACTCCGACACGCTGCAGGCAGCCTCATCGCCCGCACCTCGGACCCGGTATTCGTCCGAGATTTCCTCGGCCAGTCCAAGCTAGCAACGACAAACCGATATCTCAGCGCCAAGCTCCGACCGGAGGAGTTTGAACGACTCGATCGCGCATTCGGCGTCATTCCTAGCGCGTCTGCCAGCGGTCGCGAGCGCTCCGCTCCGTCTCAATCGTCTTCGCACAACACCCAAGCCTAAGTGCGACTCCAACGGGACCGAGCCAGGACTCTTGGGCTCACCTCTACCTACCGGCGGTGGCCGACGGCTACCGCCACGCCAAGGCCCACCTCAAACGGCCGCTCTCAGCTCAGGCGGAGGAGCCCGGTTCCGAGCGGGTTTCAACTCCCGGAGACGACGCCGCGCCTACTTGGGCGAGATGCCTATTGCCCATCCGTAGCAGTCTGATCACGGGGCTTCGCGTTCCAACGAGCGGTTGAGTCCCGCGGCAACCGTGATCGCTGCCTCTCAAATTCCGATCGTGCACCAAGGCAGCCACGTGAAGTGACTCTGGACTCAGGTAGTGCTGATCATCCCGCCCCGACGCGGCTTGAGTGCTGCTCCAAAAGACGATTCAACTCATCGACTTGACCCTGAACCTTCGCCGGAAGCGTGGCATATTCGGAGATGTCCTTCCGTGGCTTGGGAAAAGTCGGAACCGGGATCCGGCGTTGATCCGAAGCGCGGATCAGACTCACGGGCCGGCGGCCCGGGGCAGTCTGCATTTCGAAGCGCGCGATCTCGTGCCAGCTGATCCTGAGAGCGCGAAGGCGCCATGGTCGCACGATCTTGACCCCCCCTGGCTCCACAAATAGCCCTCGTCGCCACACATCGAAGGCGTACAGCACACACCCAATTCCGAGCACTGCGGTAATTCCTGGGGCATGCCGACCGAACGGGGCATAACCTCTGACGAAGCCGAAGACAGCCCAGCCGAGCGAGACGAGCGCCACCGCCCCGACATATAGCACCGATGAAGCCCTGGCTCCGCCGCGGAACACGAGTTGGGTCTGTTCTTCATGCTGCTTTTCTGAGGGCACAGCCGTCATTTTAGTTTAGTGCTGCTGGTCTACCAACACCCCGGCACCAATGCCAGTGCCCGTGGTAGCCGCGCCAAATCTGTTGAGGATGTTCTTAGTGACTAGCCCCCTGGATTTGGTCCAGGTGTTGTTGAAGTAGTAAATGTTGGTCGATACTCGTTCGACACTAAGCGACGTAGAGAATGACACTCTGGGTAGGGTGTTCTGGACTGGTCCAGAGTGACTGAGGGCAGGGCCTCTCATCGCCTGCCCACTCTATCCGCCTTGTAGAACTGTTGGGGCGTGAGAAACCCGAGGCCGCGGTGAGGGCGAACGGTGTTGTATTCGGCGACCCACTGGTGCAGGACGACCCGGGCCTCGAGCACGCTGCGGAACAGCTCGCCGTTGAGGACCTCGTTTCGCATGGTGCCGTTGAACCGCTCGACATAGGCGTTCTGCTGCGGGGAGCCTTTGGCGATGAACAGCTGCCCGATGTTGTGCGGTCTGAGCCAGTCGGCAAGGGTCTCTGAGATGAACTCGCGGCCGTTATCAGAACGGATCCGCCTGGGCTTGCCGTGTCTTGAGAACACCTGCTCGAGCTCGTACGTGACCCCACCGTCTTTACCTCGGGGTTACACGGCCAGCGCCGCGCTGCGCCGAGGATCTGGATCTCGGGAATGCGGTTGTTCCGCGAGATCGTCCACACCTCCTCGGTGTCGATCTTCTCCCGACACGTGGTCCTCGTGTAGGTATTGCACCGTCCTTTCAGACGAGATTTGCTCGCTCGCGTTCCCGCCGAGTCCATCGATGTAGCTCAGCTATTAGTAACGACGCAGGGCCTCGGGTGCGTGACGTAAGCCTCCTGACTACTGCTGCGTAACTCGACTGCCGCGCGATTTCGCGAGTTCGGCGTTCAATGCGTCAACCTGCTCTTGGACCTGCCGCCTGGCCCCGTCCGAGCGGCCGTTTGCACTCAGGGCCATTATCGGGACCCTTCGGCCGACGTGGTTCAGGACGAGCCATCCGGCAAAGGGAGCATTGCCAGATGGTGCAACCTCAAACCGCTCGATATCCGACCACGCGAAGTGCCGAGAAACCAGTATGCCGGCAACCTTCGCGCCCGCCTCATCAACACTCACACCAACGACGGCTCCGCGCCACGCCAACGCCAGGGCAGGAAGAATCAGAATCGCCCCCCACAGCTGGGCCTTACCCGGGATTAGCGCAACCACCACGCACGCAACCGGAAGGACCAGCAGCAAGCCGGCTGCCGTTGCAGTACTACGCGTGCGGTACAACGCACGATGCCGACGGCTACGCCACATAGAGACTAGCGAGTTTAGCGGTGATCAGCCCACAGCTCAAAGGCTGTCGCACCTGTTTGAGTCGTTATGCCGAACACGTTCATCGCAGTCTTTCCTCCACCAAGTACACCCATCTCATCAAACAAGGCGCCTTGGAAGCCTGTGACTAGCCCGCTGGATTTGGTCCAGGTGTTGTTGAAGTAGTAAATGTTGGTCGATACTCGTTCGACACTAAGCGACGTAGAGAATGACACTCTGGGTAGGGTGTTCTGGACTGGTCCAGAGTGACTGAGGGCAGGGCCTCTCATCGCCTGCCCACTCTATCCGCCTTGTAGAACTGTTGGGGCGTGAGAAACCCGAGGCCGCGGTGAGGGCGAACGGTGTTGTATTCGGCGACCCACTGGTGCAGGACGACCCGGGCCTCGAGCACGCTGCGGAACAGCTCGCCGTTGAGGACCTCGTTTCGCATGGTGCCGTTGAACCGCTCGACATAGGCGTTCTGCTGCGGGGAGCCTTTGGCGATGAACAGCTGCCCGATGTTCTGCGGTCTGAGCCAGTCGGCAAGGGTCTCTGAGATGAACTCGCGGCCGTTATCAGAACGGATCCGCCTGGGCTTGCCGTGTCTTGAGAACACCTGCTCGAGCTCGTCGACGAGATCCCTGGCGCCGATGTTGCGCGCGACCCGGCAGCCCAAACAGCGCCGGGTGTACTCATCAACGATGTTCAGGATCCGCAACGGCTGCCCGTCCTCGGTGCGCGCCGACACGAAATCCCATGACCACACGTCGTTGGGCGCTGTCGCCTGCACCGCCCACGTCCCGCCAGCCGACCCGCCCACAGCCTTCTGGCCGCTGGAGCGGCGCCTGGGCGGGACGCGATGCCCCTCAAGCCGCCACAACCGCTCGATCCGCTTGTGGTTGACCTCGAACCCCTCCTCGCGCAACAGCGCCCAGATCGTCCGATAGCCCCACCGCGGATGCTTCGCCGCCAGCTCGTTCATCCGCTTGACAAGCTCAAGCTCGAACCCCGGCGGTCGCGACGCATAACGCTGGGTTGAGCGATGCTGACCGACCAGCTGACACGCCCGCCGCTCCGACACCGGATGGCGCCTGACCAAATACGCGACAGCATCACGCCGGCGCGACGGGCTCACCATTTTCCCGGCATGAGAATGGGTCGTGGAGGCCCGTCCGGGCCTGGGCATAGCGTCTCTGGCTCCCGGGATATGGGGCTCCGGTCGGAACACACGCAAGCGGGCAGGCCGCGCCGTCAAGGGATGAGCTTCGAGCTCGACAGTTTCCATGGCCGCCCCTGCGACTAACCCGGGTGTGCCTCGAGCACGCATCCGTCAGTGTCGTGTGCCCGCTTCCGGCCGGCAACAACAGCCGTCGAGCAGAAGGAGACCAGGATGGAGGGACGCAACATCGGCCTGGACGTGCACCGCGACTTCTGCGAGGTCGCCACGGTTCAGGCCGGCAAGGTGCAGCACTGGCCACGGGTCAGCGCCCGCCCCGAGCCGCTCAGAGAATTCGCAGAACAGCTCGGTGCTGATGACCGCGTCGCTTTGGAGGCGACCGGGAACGCGCTCGCGATCGCGAGGATCATCCGCCCACACGTCAAAGAGGTATTGATCGTCAACACCAACCGGTTGCAAGCGATCGCCGACTCAAAGCACAAGACTGACCGCCACGACGCCCGCACGCTCGCGCAACTACTGGCTGCCGGGATGCTCGAGCACTCATGGCTCCCAGACGATCACACTCGCCAAGCGCGCCGACGGACCGGCCGTCGGGCGAACCTCGTGGTCGCGCGCGCGAAATGCAAGAACGAGGTTCTCGCCGTCCTGCACCGCAATCTGAAGAACCGGCCGCCGATGACCGACGCGTTCGGTGTCGCCGGCCGCGAATGGCTCGCCGGACAACTACTCCCTCCCGACGAGCGTGACACGATCGACGCCGCACTCAGGCAAATCGACTTCCTCACCAGCGAGATCACGACACTCGAACGGGATCTCGCCGATTTCGTGCTCGCCTCGACCCAAGCCCGCAGGCTGCTGACCGTGCCGGGTGTCGGGATGATCACCGCCGCCGTGTTCCTCGCACAGATCGGCACCGACCCCAGTGACATCACCCGCTTCACCACGCCACGCAAGCTGATCGGCTACCTCGGCCTTGACCCAAAGGTCCGCCAGTCCGGCAACGGCCCGGCCCACACACCGGCCGCATCAGCAAAGAAGGCGCCGCCCAGGTCCGGCACGTGCTCGTCGAATCCGCCCTCACCGCGGTGCGCTCACCCGGACCGCTACGCGCGTTCTATCAACGCATCCGTGCCCGCCGCGGACACCCGATCGCGATCGTCGCGACCGCCCGCAAGATGACAAAGCTGTTCTGGCACCTACTCACAAACGAGCAGGACTACGCCTACACACTCCCGACCCCGCTGGCGAAGAAGATCCGTCGGATCGAGCTCGAAAGCCGGGCACCCGCGCCCAGCACCAGCGGGCCGGCCCGCCGTGAACCGTGAGCAACGCCGGATCATCGAACGGCAACTCGCTCACCAAGCCCAGATCGCCTACGAACGCATGATCACCGACTGGCAACAGGCAGCGAAGGCCAAATCGACCCCGACCCGCGCTTGACTTTCATCCGTCGCTCACCAAGCCCAGATCGCCTACGAACGCATGATCACCGACTGGCAACAGGCAGCGAAGGCCAAATCGACCCCGACCCGCGCTTGACTTTCATCCGTCCCTTGTTCAAATCCTTGAGCATCGAGATGTCCAGCGCCTGCTCCGCGACGATCCGTTTCAAACGGCTGTTCTCCTGCTCCAAAGCCTTCAGCCGCTGCGCCTCGTCCTCCTTCAACGCCCCGTATTTGGTGCGCCACCGATAGAACGTCTGGTCGCTCACCCCGATCCGCTTACACGCCTGCGGGATCGTCAACCCCTGCCCCTGCAGCTTCTCATGCTCCCTGAGCTTCGCAACGATCTGCTCAGCCGAATAACGCTTCGCTGCCGCCATCAGCACCCGATCCTCTCATTAGGACTCCCACAAGGCCAAGGACTAACACCCGACCTGGACCGAATAAGAGGGGCCCCGACAGCGGCGTTTACGCCGGTCACCCTGGGTCGGTGATCGACGGAAGGCCATGCTCTGCACGTCGCTTGTCGGCCTCCTTGATCCCTGGGTTGTTGAGGTAGATGATGTGGCGTGAGATGCCCATTGCCGACTGGCCCGACGGAACCACAACCCAACGCCGGCTGGCGTTGATGGCAGCGCTATTGAGAAGCTGCGCCAACTCTCGGGAGACTTCATAAAGACCGGGCAACGTCAGAGACGCGAGCGGGTGAAGCACGACGGCATGTTGCGCATCGAGCGGCATCGCGATGAGCTTGTGACCGCGGGCCACGTCGACGGCAGCAGCGATGAAACCGTCGACATCCTGACGGACGGAGAACGGTCGCATCTCTCGGCTCGAGGCAATTTGGGAATAGGAGCCGATCCCGTTCTGGGCATCGCTGTCCATGAAGATGACCGGGTCGTTGCCCAACACCAAGATCGGCTCGGGTACACGTATGACCGTCTGTGTGTACTCGCAACACAGAACCTGGCCAACCGCAGTCGTCAACGCCGCGGAGAGTTGGGGAAGCATGTCCCCTTGGGCCTGAGCGTGATATCGCAGGCCCAGCATCGCCTCCAGCCGCGCAATCTCTTTCGGGTCGCTGGCCGCTCGTAGTTGAGCACGTACCTTCGTCTCAACCTCTTCGGCAATCGCGGCAGCAGTCTGTCTGTTGCTTTCCTGGCGCCAATCGGGACTGCGCACCGCCTGGGCGGCCAGAAATTGGGCGAAGCGAACCCCTCGCTTCGTCTTCAGTAGCTGACCGGCCCGGAGTCCGTTCTGGCTGGCGTACCGGAGGTGATCCAACGGCGTGCGCGCAGCTATTAGCTCGTCAAAGGCCCGCGCAGCGTTGCTCTCCAAGGCCCCAAAGAACTGGTTCTCCAGCGCTTCGTGGTCGTCGTGGAATTCCAGACGGTTGAAATCCGGGAGAGCGTCGAGGTCAGTCGGACGTTCCTCACGCACCTTGAGCCGTTCGAGATCGGCCAGCGTGACGCGCCCGGTGTCATCCGCCCACCGCGCGATTACGAACCTGGGAACAATGTGATGACCCGGCATACCTTGCCGGAAGCTTAGAAACCGCACTCAGGATTGTGGCCCCCAGCAACGGTGTTCTTGCCCACAGACTGAGTCCTCAGCGGGCACCTGCTTACCTCGCGCGACGAGCGCGTCGCCAGTCACGCCGACTCACCTGCAACGCGCGCGGACGCTGGCGGTTCGCCGGCCATCGCATTCAGGTTCCATTACGCCGAGCGTCGCTCTCGCGATGACGACCTCGAGCGGTCCTGGGCGGCCGCGCCTCAGTGCGCAGATCAGCGCTCGACGCGCTCGTCAAAGCTCGCTGTTTGGTACCCAAGCCTGGTACCCACGAGACTCCGCTCCGCCGACCGCCTTGCCCCTGGAACGTCTGAAGCCCAGCGTTTGCTGGGCTTCAGAGAGTGGGCCGTGAAGGAATCGAACCTTCAACCTTGGGATTAAGAGTGCGATGAGCTGGGGTGCAGTCCGGCGGTGGTAGCCCAACGAGGCTTCAGCCTGGATGCGTCCAATCGCAGTCAAATGATGCACCCAGGTGATGCACCTTTGACAATAACCCGGATCTGCTCCGTCTGGCATTTCTCAAAAGCGTCGGCTTACCAGGTACTTCTTGAATGGGCGGTGAGGGGCTCGAACCCCCGACATCCTGCGTGTAAAGCAGGCGCTCTACCAACTGAGCTAACCGCCCGAGTGTTGCGACGTGCAAGTGTAGGGTTGCCGCGGGAGTCATCTAGGCTCCGGCCCTGACAGGCAGCTGCAAGGAACGATCGGAGCTGATCATGAGTGATATCGGTGAGACGCACGGCACGGCCACGGCGAATGAGGGTCGCGCCACGATCGGCGTGACAGGCCTGGCGACGATGGGGCGCAACCTGGCCAGAAACCTCGCGCGCAACGGCTACACGGTGGCGCTGCACAACCGAACACAGGCTCGCGTCGACGCGCTCGTGCGCGACTTCGGCGACGAAGGGGATTTCATCGCTTCATCCTCGCTCGAGGAGTTCGTCGAGAGCCTCGAGCGCCCGCGCGCGATCATCATCCTGGTCAAGGCCGGAGCGCCGACCGACGCGGTCATCGACGAGCTCGTGCCCCTGCTCGAGGAGGGCGACATCGTGATCGACGCCGGCAACGCACACTTCGCCGACACCGCCCGGCGGGAGCAGGCACTCGCCGAGCGCGGCCTGAACTTTGTCGGAACCGGGGTCTCCGGAGGAGAGGAGGGTGCGCTGCTCGGCCCGAGCATCATGCCCGGCGGGACCGATGCCTCCTATCAGAAACTGGGGCCGATCTTCGAGCGCATCTCCGCACACGTCGACGGCGAGCCGTGCTGCATGCACGTCGGCCCGGGCGCGGCAGGGCACTTCGTGAAGATGGTCCACAACGGCATCGAGTACGCGGATATGCAGCTGATCGCCGAGGCCTACGACCTGATGCGGGAGATCGCCGGCGCCTCCCCCCAACGGCTGGCAGAAATCTTCGGCGAGTGGAACCAGGGTGAGCTCGAGTCCTTCCTGATCGAGCTGACGATGCAGGTGCTCTCACACAGGGACGCTGAGACCGGCAAGCCGTTCGTCGACATCGTCCAGGACCAGGCCGAGCAAAAGGGCACGGGGCGCTGGACGGTGCAGAGCGCGCTCGACCTCGGCGTCCCCGTCACCGGCATCGCCGAGGCCACATTCGCGCGTTCGCTATCCGGGCACGCCGAGCAGAGATCCGTGGCGCGCGACACGTTTGGTGCCGAGATCAATCCTCAGCAGGTCGACGCCAACGCGTTCATCGATGACGTGCGCAGGGCGCTCTACGCCTCGAAGATCGTTGCGTACGCCCAGGGTTTCGACCAGATCAGAACCGCGTCCGAAGAGAACGACTGGGCGATCGACCTCGGGCGGGTGGCGACGATCTGGCGCGGGGGCTGCATCATCCGCGCACGTTTCCTGAACAGGATCCGCGAAGCCTATGACGACCAGCCCGAGCTCGCGACCCTGCTCGCCGCGCCGTACTTCGCCGACGCCGTCAAGGCCAATGTCGGCGCCTGGCGGCGGGTCGTCGCCACGGCGGCCGAGGCCGGCGTGCCGGCGCCGGCCTTCGCGTCGTCGCTTGCCTACTTCGACGCGCTGCGCCGGGAGCACCTGCCGGCCTCACTCATACAGGGCCTGCGGGACAATTTCGGCGCTCACACCTACCGCCGCACCGACAAAGCCGGCAGCTTCCATACGCTGTGGGCCGAGGAGCCACAGCGCGAGGTTGCCGCCGACGGCTGACGCCGCCGACGGCCAGGGGCTACTTGTCCTTCTCGGCGTGGCCGCCGAACTGCTTGCGCATCGCCGAGAGCAGCTTGTCGGCGTACTCGGCGTTGCCGCGCGAGCTGAAGCGCGTGAACAGCGCGGCACTCAGCGTGAAGGCCGGGACCCCCTCATCGATCGCGGCGTCGACCGTCCAGCGGCCCTCGCCCGAGTCCGAGACGCGGCCGTGGAACTCCTCCAGCTCAGGTGACTCGACCAGCGCCGCCGCGGTCAGGTCGAGCAGCCACGAGGCGACGACGCTGCCGCGGCGCCAGACCTCGGTGACCTCGGGCAGGTCCAGGTCGTAGGCGTAGTTGCGTCTGGCGTCCGCGACGGGCGCTGTCTCGGCGTCCTGTTCCTGTATCTGGTTCCCGAAACCGGCCTTGTGGAGCACGTTCAGGCCCTCGGCGTAGGCGGCCATCAACCCGTACTCGATGCCGTTGTGAACCATCTTCACGAAGTGGCCGGCACCGGCGGGCCCGCAGTGCAGGTAACCCTGCTCGGCGGTGGTCGGCTCGCCGGAGCGACCGGGCGTGCGCTCGGCCTCACCGACGCCGGGAGCGAGCGACTTGAAGACCGGGTCGAGCAGGTCGGTGGCCACATCCGTGCCGCCGATCATCAGGCAGTAGCCGCGCTCGAGACCGAAGACACCGCCGCTGGTGCCAACGTCGACGTAATGGATGCCACGGGGCTCGAGCTTCTCCGCCCGCGAAATGTCGTCACGGTAGTAACTGTTTCCACCGTCGATCAGTACGTCACCCGCGGACACCAGCTCGGCGAGCTTGTAGATCGTGTCGTCGGTGAAGGCCGCCGGCACCATCGTCCAGATCGCGCGCGGTGCCTGGAGCTTGGAGACCATGTCCTCGAGGGATGAGGCTCCGGTGGCGCCGGTCTCCTGCGCGAGCGAGCTGACCGCGTCGGCGGAGACGTCAAAGACGACCAGCTCGTGCCCGTCGCGGACCAGGCGTCGCACCATGTTGGCGCCCATGCGCCCTAGTCCGACCATTCCCAGCTGCATGCGTAGGCCTCCTGAGTTTCTTGGTTGGGGTCGTGGCGACCTTGATTCGGAGCTTATTGATCGCCTGCCCACCCGGTGCCGCCCGTACCGACCAGCTCCTGGATGGATCGCTTGCCGGCGTCCCAGGTGCGGCGCGCGAGCTCGAGGTTGAGCGCCCGTGGCCAGCCGGGACCGCCGTAGATGAAGCCCGTGTAGACCTGGACGAGCGTCGCGCCGGCGAGCATCCGCTCCCAGACATCGTCGGCCGACTCGACCCCTCCGACCGAGACCAGCACGAGCCGATCGCCAACACGCGCGCGCAGCCGCTTCAGGACCTCGAGCGAGCGTCCCTTGAGCGGTGCGCCAGAGACACCACCGCCCTCGGCCCAGGCGATGCGCGCGAGCTCGTCGGGCGGCGTGCTCAGCCCCTCACGGCCCAGCGTCGTGTTGGTCGCGACGATTCCCGCGAGCCCCAGCTCGAGCGCGAGGTCGGCCACCGCATCGATGTCCTCGTCGCTCATGTCGGGGCTGATCTTGACCATCACGGGCCGCTTGCCGACCACCTGTTGGACGGCCTCGATCACCGGGCGCAGGCTGCTGGCGGATTGCAACTCGCGCAGCCCGGGCGTATTCGGTGAGCTGACGTTGAGCACCAGATAGTCCGCTGACGACGCCAAGGCCGCGGCGGCCTCGGCATAGTCCGACGCCGCCTGCTCGAGCGCCGTCTCGCGGTTCTTGCCGACGTTGGCGCCGACGATCACGGCCGACTTTCGTGCGGCGAGGCGCCTCGCCGCAGCTTCGGCGCCCTTGTTCGGGAAGCCCATGCGATTCAGCAGCGCGCGATCGCGCGTGACGCGAGCGAGGATCGGCGGCGGGTTGGAGTCCTGTGGCCGTGGTGTCAGCGTGCCGACCTCGACGAAGCCAAAGCCCAGCGCGCCAAGGCCTTCAAAGTGCTCCGCGTCCTTATCGAGCCCGGCCGCGACCCCCACGGGGGAGGGGAAGGTGAGCCCGAGGGCGCGCACCCGGATCAGCTCGTCGTCAAGGTGGGCGTAGCGCCGTAGGAGCGCGCGCGGCCGCGGCCGGCTGGTGAGCGCGTCGAGCGCGGTGAGGGCCGTCGCATGGGCGCGCTCCGGCGAGAGACGGGTCAGCACCAGGTTGAAGAGCGCGCGATAGCCGAAGGTCATCGAACCGAAGCGTGCTCGAGGAAGCGGCGGCAGATGCCCTCACCCAACGCGTGCCAGGCGGGCATGCGGCCGGCACTGTCGGCGGCTATCGCGCCGGGATCGATGCGCTCGCGTACGGCATCCTCGTCGAGCGTGTAGTCGTCCAGCCAATGCTGGAAGTCCGCGTCGGTCACCTCGGCGTGGAACTGCAGGCCCCAGGCGCTGTCCCCTACGCGATAGGCCTGCAGGCAGTTGGCACCTACCGCGAGCGCAACCGCATGCTCGGGAAGCGTGACCGCGTAGCTGTGCCACTCAAGCGCGTCGAAGCCATCTCCCAGCGGACCGAGTACGGGGTCCGCGCGGCCGGCGTCGGTCAGGGCGACCCGATACCAGCCGATCTCGGGGTGCGGCATGTGGGTGGCCCGCACACCGGCGACCTCCGCAATCAGTTCCGAGCCGAGACAGATGCCGAGCAGCGGCACCCCGGCGTCGAGGGCGCCCGCGAGAAAGCGCTTCTCGATCGCAAGCCACGGGTGACGGTCCTCCTGGTGCGGGTGCGCCGAGCCGCCGAAGCTCATGATCGCGTCGTACTCATCCGCCCGCGCCGGCGGCTGCTGGAGGTCGACCAGCCAGGTGTCGACATCGGCGCCGGCCGCAGTCAGCACCCCGCCGAAGACTCCCGGACCGGCGTCCACCTCATGGACGATCGTCAACACACGCATCGGGTGCCGGACGATACGGCAAAGGACCGGAGTTCGGCACTTTCACCACACCCCCTGATGTCACAGGAAATTCACCGGATGCACTTGCAATCACTTGCGCCGTCGGTTACCTTGGGACGGCAGGTTCTCAAACCCACCGAGGTTTATGCAATGACGACACGCACTCCCCACAAGCTCAACATGAACATGCCCGCCGGCCACGAGCCGGGCTTGAGTGGTGCCGCGTCCGCGCAGACCGCGATCGGTGCCGGTGTCACAGACGGATCCCTCGCTGAGAGGCTGAAGCGCTGATACCAGCGCAACATCGACCGATTCAGCGAGGGCGGACCCCACAGGGGCCGCCCTTTTTTGTTGCCCAAAGACGAACCGAGGCGAACGCATGATGAGGATCCAGAAGACAAGCCGGGCCCGATGAGCTAGCGCTCGCCGCCCACCGCAGCAGCAGTAACCAGCAGTGCAGGGAAAGCTCGCCTCAGAGGTGTGTCAGTGACACACGCCCTGGAGCGAGTCACTCGGCGCTGCGTTTTTTCACTCACACACCTACAACGGAGGACTCGCGATGCTGAATCGCACGCTGGCCGCGAGCGTGCTGCCCCGAAGCGGGCGGTTGCGAGCGGCAGTGCCGAGCCTGAGGCAGGTTCGGCTGCGCCTGACATATAGCCGGCAGCGCTCGCTGCTGGTTCAGGAACGGGTCGACCGTGCCCGCACCCGCTGCAATCAGCGCTATGGCTATGGTCGGCGCTCATGATCGAGCAGTCGCACGGACTGAACAGTTCGGCGCTCGAGGCCATCGCCGGCCTCGAGCGCCGGGTCGTCGCCGCCGACGGTGGGCGGCTGAAGCTCGAATGGAGCACGCTGCAGAGCAGGCCCGCCGATCGGGTCAGTGATCTGCTCTGTTGGGAGGGCGGGCGGCTGCTCGGCTTCCTCGGCATCTACGGCTTCAACTGGGGCCACATCGAGCTCACCGGGATGGTCGACCCCGAGGCACGGCGGCGCGGCATCGGCCGCGCACTGTTCGACGCTGCGCTGCCGCTCTGCCGCGGACTGGGCAAGGACCGGATGCTGCTGGTCGTGCCGCGCGCCTCACCCGGGGGCAGCGGTCTCGCGCGCGCCTGCGGGATGACCTTCGATCACTCCGAGCACGCGCTGGCACTCCGAAAACCCCCGGCCTCGCCACACTTCTCGGGGATCCGGCTGCGAGCCGCAACCTCCGCCGACATCCCGGTCCTGTCGAAGCTCTACGACGACGGCTTTCACGACGGCGGGCACGTGGATCCCAGCCGCCTGACAAGCGCTCGCTCCCGCACGTTGCTGATTGAGCGCGACGGTGAGGCCGTGGGCACCATCGCCGTATCGCGCGAGCAAACGCGCGCCGCGATACACGCCTTCGTCGTGGGCTCGCAGTGGCGCGGCCACGGCATCGGCGGCGACGTGCTGCGACGGGTATGCGAGGAACAGTTCGCCGCGGGCGCGAGCCAGGTCGAGCTCGAAGTGGAGGTCGAGAACGACCGGGCGCTCGGGCTGTACACCGCGGTCGGATTCGAGCGCGTGACCACCGAGGACTACTACGCGCTGATCCTGGCCTGACTCACGCCTGCGGGTTCCAGTCGACCGCCGAGATGCGGGCCAGCGCGCGGATCAGCGACTGCGTACCGTCGCGGCCGCCACCCTGCGCGCGCAACGCCAGGTAGAGCTCATGGGCCAGCGCCAGTCCGGGCAGCGCCAGATTCATGCGGCGGGCCTCCGCCAGCGTGATCTCCATGTCCTTGATGAAGTGCTCGACCATGAAGCCGGGGGCGTAGTCACCCCGCAAGATGCGGGGCGCGTAGTTGCTCAGCGACCACGAGCCGGCCGCTCCACCGCCGACCGCCTCCAGCACCTTCTCGAGATCAAGTCCCGCCTTGTAGGCGTAAAGCAGCGCCTCGCAGACACCGACCATGCCC
This sequence comes from uncultured Actinomycetota bacterium, assembly GCA_963706725.1. Classification (GTDB taxonomy): domain Bacteria; phylum Actinomycetota; class Thermoleophilia; order Solirubrobacterales; family Solirubrobacteraceae; genus Palsa-465. Next base: position 432,615 of record OY970167.1, read on the forward strand.
GTGGCGATCAGGGTCTGGTTGACCATCTTCGTGTGCTGGCCGGCTCCCGCCGGACCCTGATGGCTGATCGTCTTGCCCATGATCTCAAGCAGCGGGCGCACCGACGCGACGGCCTCGGCGGCGCCCCCGATCATGATCGAGAGCGTGGCATTGCGGGCGCCGACATCCCCGCCCGAGACCGGAGCGTCGATGCTGGCCACCTGACGCGCCGCGGCGGCGGCGAAGATCTCCTGCGCCAGCGACGGCTCGCTCGTGGTCATGTCGACGATCACCGCTCCGGCGCGAGCGGCGGCCAGCACACCCTGCTCGCCGAGGATCACCTCACGCACGTCTGCTGGGTAGCCGACCATCGTGAAGACCACGTCGGCACCGTCGGCCACCTGCGCCGGGGTCTCGGCCCAGGTGGCGCCCCTGTCGAGCAGCGGCCGAGCGCGCTCACGCGTGCGCGAGTAGACGGTCGCGGTGTGTCCGGCATCGATCAGGTGGCCGCACATCGAGCTGCCCATGACGCCGGTGCCGATCCAGCCGATGCGTTTTGCTGCTGCGTCGTTTGAACTCAAGGCTTAGCTCCTTAGTTGCTGCTTGATGACCTTGCCGAGCGCGTTGCGCGGCAACTCCTGCAGGAAGCGAACCTCGCGGGGGCGCTTGTGCGGCGCGAGCTCGCCGGCGACGTGGGCTGCCAGCTCCTGTTCGAGCGCGCCGCGGTCGCCATCCGGGACGACCCAGGCGATGATGCGCTCGCCGAGATCTGGATCCGGCTCGCCGGTGACGGCGGCCTCCAACACGCGAGGATGATCGAGCAGCGCGACCTCGACCTCCGCGGCCCCAACCTTGTAGCCACCCGTCTTGATCAGATCGGTCGCGCGTCGCCCCACGATCCGCCAGTAGCCGTCGGCGTCACGGGTCGCCAGGTCACCGGTGTGAAACCAGCCGTCGCGCAGCGCCTCAGTCGTCGCGTCGGGGCGGTTGAGGTACCCGCTGAAGAGGTTCGGGCCACGCACGATGATCTCCCCCATCGTCTCGCCGTCAGAGGCCTCCAGCTGATTGCCGTCCTCGTCGATCAGCCGCACGTCGACACCGGGAACCGGGATACCGACACGACCGGGACGGCGCTTGCCGTCCGCGCGCACCGCGAGGTTCATCAGCGTCTCGGTCATGCCGTAGCGCTCGACGATCTGCTGCCCACTCAGGCGGCGGATGCGCTCGAACTCGGGCGCGGGTAGCGCCGCCGAGCCCGAAACCAGCAGGCGCGCACTGCGCAGTCCGTCGGCGATCGCGGCGCCGCCGGGCGCTTCCGCCTCGCGGCCGAGGCGGTGGTACATGGTCGGAACGCCGAACAGCATCGTGCCATCCGCGCGCAGCGCCGCCGCGGCCGCGCCTGGGGCAAAGCCGCCTAGGTGGCGAAGCGTGCCACCTAGGCGCAGGGGACCGAACAATCCGAGCACTAGCCCGTGCACGTGAAACAGCGGTAGACCGTGGACGAGCACGTCGTCGCCGGTCCACGCCCAGGCCCGCGCGATCGCATCGAGGTTCGAGGCGACGGCGCGTCGCGGCAGCAGCGCGCCCTTCGGGCGACCGGTGGTGCCGGAGGTGTAGACGATCAACGCCGGGGTCTCGTCGGGCACGGCAATCGGTGGCAGCTGTGCGCGCCGCTCGGCGAGCTCGACCTCGAGTCGGCGTGGACCCCAGTCGAGCGCCGGGATCGTCCGCGCGGGGGCACCGATCAGCACGTCGGGACGGCTGTCGGCCAGCACGTGCGCGAGCTCCGTCCGTCCGAGCTTCGGGTTGATCGGAACGAGCGCGACGCCGGCGCTGATCGCCGCGACCGCGGCCACGCAGAACTCGAGCGAGGGCTGCGCCCACACCGCCACCCGGCTCGCGCCCTCGAGCCTGACGGCGACCGCTGCGGCGGCCTCGCGCAACTCACCGTAGGCGAGGCCCTCGCCGGCGACCGAGACGGCGAGCCGGCCATCGAGCTCTGTGACTCCGGTCAGCATCGACGCGACACTACCGCTCGGCGGGCAGGCAGCCGCCGAAGCTCGGCGGAGGCACGGTCGATCGGAGGGCGGGAACGGCCGCGACTGTCAGCGGCCGTTGACCTCCGTTAGACGGCGGTTAGCGGTCCCGGTCCCCCACCCGCCGTCAGCTAGTTTTCACCAGCGTCAAAGAGCGTGCACGGCCGTTCAAGCGCCGGAAGCGCCTGTCCGATAGAGAGTTCGTGCCCAGTTATGTATCGCGCCTCGGCCGTCGAGCCGGCCTTCTAGGCGCCCTCATCCTCTGCCTGATCGCGGCGCTGTCCGACGGTCCCCGCGCTCGCGCCGCCACGACCACGCCCGTCGCCTCGCCGGTCCACGTCGCGTTCTTAGGTGATTCGTACACCTTTGGCGTTGGCGCTACCCAGCCCACCGACGGATATGCCTACCTCGTCGCGAAATCCGAGGACTGGACGGCACGCGTCGTCGGTCTGCCCGGCAGCGGCTACGTGCGTGTCGCGATCCGCGACGACAAGAACATCGCCGCGGGCCTTCCGGCGGTGATCGCCGCGCACCCGCAGGTGGTGGTCGTCGAGTGCGGCCACAACGATGCGATGCCGAACGTCGACTACACCCAGACAGAGGCCGCTGCGCTCAGGGATCTGTCCGCGCTGCGCACCGCGCTGCCCAGCGCGATGATCGTCGTGGTCGGGCCGATCTGGCTGAACGGCCACCCCGACACGAAGGCGCTCTACGTGCGCAACGCGATTCACGCGGCGCAGCAACGGATCCCCGGCACGCGCTGGATCGACCCGATCGCCCAGCACTGGTTCACCGGCTCGTGGACCAGGCGCACCGGTGACGATGCGACGATGATCAACTACGCGGCCGGCCATCCCAACGACCTCGGCTATGAGCACATCGCGACGTTGCTCGAGGTCGACCTGCATGAGCTCGGAGTCCACTGACAGCAGATGCAGAGGTACTCGTGATCCGTCGTCTGAGCCGATCCCGGCTTGTGACACTCGCCGCAACGGTGGCGCTGCTCGCAGCCGGCGGCGTCACGGCCGCGACGGTCACAGCCGCCGGTACTCCCGCCAATGCGCGCTACTACGTCGCGCTCGGCGACTCACTCTCGACGGGCTTTCAGCCGACGCTGCAGGGCGAGGGGATTGAGACTCATTCGGGCTACGTCGATGACATCTACTGGCAGGAGCGTCAGTACTCGCACAACCTCGAGCTGGTCGACTTCGGCTGCCCCGGGGATACCACAACGAGCCTGCTGACCGGCGTCGGCAACTACGCGCTCGCGCAGCGGTTGCATTGCGACCGCAGCTCCGGCTCGCAGCTGCACGCTGCCCTTGCCTTCCTGCGCACGCACCATCAACCGGGGCAGGTGGCGCTGATCACGATCGACATCGGGATCAACGACCTCAATCGCTGCTCGGCGCTGGCGGACCCGACGGCCTGCCTGCAGGCCGGCGAGACGGCGATCGCAACCAACCTGCCGCGGATCCTGCAGGGGCTGCGCACGGCGGCGCCGGCGGGCACCGCGTTTGCCGCGATGACGCTATATGACACGTATCTGGGCAAGGACGCCGCCGAGGGTGCCACCGGCGCAAATGCCCAGGCGTTCCTCGCCGCCTACCGCCGGGCGAACGCCACGATCACCACCGACGACGCGAGCGCGGGGTTCCGCACCGCGGATGTGGCCGATGCCTTCGAGACCTACGACACGGCGCCGATCAACTGGCGGGGCGCAGCGGTGCCGACCAACGTTGCCCGCACCTGCGCGCTGACCTGGTCGTGCTCACCTCCGCCGATCAACCACAACATCCACCCGGACAGCCGTGGCTACCGCGTGATCGCACGCGAATTCGAGCAGGCGCTCGGCCAGTTGGCGCCGGTGCACACGCCGATCCGGCGGGTTCGGGGCCGCCGGAACGGCCGCACGGGTGCGAGCGTTATGTTTTGCAGGACCTTGACGGACAGGCAAGCCAGATGCTGATGCGGCGACGCGCCAGCGTGGAGAGCGCTGAGCTGCTGCGGCCGTACGGCCATGCGATCTGCTTCGGCAAGGGTCCCACCGACCTGTACACGATCGCCAGCGAAGCATTCGCCGACGGCGTGCGCTGGTCGCCGGGCGCGGACCCGCGCGACCGGGCGGCCGCACGCTTCCACAGCGAGTGTTTCGCAGCGGCGTGAGCAGCAGGCGGCGCAAGCGGTGTGCAACATGACCGCGGGTGAAGTCGCCACGGCCCGGCTCCTGACCGACGCGCGGGCAATCTGCGCGGTCCCCGCGCCACCATTCGCAGAGCGTGCGCGCGGCGAGTTTGTCGCGACGCTCTTCAGCGCGGCCGGAGCGGATCCCCGGATCGATCAGGCCGGCAACGTGATCACGTGGTTCGGGCCGACGCACGAACCGGCGGCGGTGTTCGCGGCGCACCTCGACACGGTCTTTGCCGCGGGCACGTCGATCGAGTTCAGTGAGACCGACGGACGGATCTCCGCGCCGGGGCTCGGCGACAACTCCGTCGGCGTCGCCGCATTGCTGCACCTTGCGCGCCTGCTCGGCGCGCACCCGGTGAAGCGAGCGGTCGCGCTGGTCGCGACCGTCGGCGAGGAGGGGTTGGGTGACCTGCGGGGGACCAAGGCGCTGCTCGACGATCTCGACTGCCGCGCCTTCATCGCGGTCGAGGGCCAGGCGCTCGGCGCGATCACTGTCGCGGGCGTGGGCTCGGTGCGCCTGCGCGTGCAGGTCACCGGTCCGGGCGGGCACCCCTGGGGAAATCGCGATCACGCGAACGCCGCCCACGGTCTGCTGCTGCGGCTCAGCGCCGCGCTGCGCGAGTTGCGCTCACCGGAGCTGGCGCTGAACGTCAACGTGCTCAGCGCCGGAACCGCGATCAACGTGCTGCCCGCCAGCGCCAGCGCCGAGATCGATCTGCGCTGCGAGCACGAGCAGCAGCTGCAGGCGGCCGCCGCGCGGCTGGTTGAGATCGTCTCGGCTGCCGACCCCCAGCTGGTGGTGACGGTGCAGCAGCTCGGCCACCGCCCGGGCGGGCGCATCGCCGACGATCATCCACTGCTGCAGGCCGCGCGGCGCGCGCGGGCGGCCGCCGGCCTCCCGCCGGCGACCGAGGAGGCCGCATCGACCGACGCCAACGCCGCCCACGGTCGCGGCATCCCAGCGATCACCGTGGGAGTCAGCACCGGCGGCAACGCACACCGACTCGACGACTACGTCGACGTCGGCCCGATCGCCGCCGGGCTGCGCTCGCTCGAGGAGCTGGCACTCGAGCTCGCGGGCTGATCGCTCCACGGCAGCGAACCGCCAAGGTCGGCGGCGGTGAGCAGCCGCGGGGCCGAGCGGTCGGACGCGGCACTGCTCTCCAGCCCCCGGTCGCGTGGCGCCTGGAACGCACCGAAGAGGACGAGATTTCCGCCTCGACGCGAACCGGAACCGAGCGCTCCAACGTACGGATAGGCGTCGCCGAGTCCGGCGGCAACCGCGCGGGCGTCACGCCATCCGGCCGTGTCGACCACGTTCACAACGGTGAGCGGGGCGACCCGCGCACAGTCCTCGAGCGCCTGCGCGGTGAGAAGGTGGCGCGGCACGCGGGCACCGACGAACGCGTCGATCACGATCGCGTCGGCACTGCCATCGGCGCGCGCCGCGAGTGCGGTGCGGCCATCGGCGACGCGCACCTTCAGACCGGGCTGTCGGCGCAACCCCAGGTGCGCCCGGGCGATCTCGAGCACACGCTCGTCGACCTCAAAGACCTCGTGATGAGAGCCGGGGTCCTCGGCCAGCAGCGCCCGCGCCAGGCTGCAGGCGGCACCGCCGACGTGCAGCACCCGACGCGCTGCATAGGCGCCGAGCACGTAACGCGCCCAGCGCACGTAGTCGAACTCCAGGTGACGCGGATCGGCGAGGTCCACGTAGCAGGCGTCCATCTCGTCCTGGCGCAGGAGCCGGCCGCTTGGTCGTTGCGGGTCGCGCTCGACGATCAGCTCACGGTCGGCGGCTATGACCAGGCTGCGGATCCGCGGCATCGCTGCACTCTACGGCTCGATCGCCACCGTCACCCGGGGAAAGATCGCAACCTCGGATTCGAGGCGGCCACCGAGCGCGGTCACATAGAGCTCGAGTGCGGGTCGGTAGAAGTCGCCGTGGTCGTGATGGTCACGGGGAAGCGCCGCCTCGGCGGCGGCGAGCGCCGCCTGGAGCTGCGCGTCGCTCACGCCGTAGGGCGTCAATGCTTCGGCGATTGTCTCCTGCGCTGCCATCAGCCTGCGGAAGCGATCAACCCGCCTCTCCCTCAGCGCTCGCTCGCCACTGTCCTCGTTCCGGCTGGGCGTCCCCGCCATCGCTGTGCACCTCCTCCTCCGATGCTCCGCTGGTGCTGTTCAAACATCCTGTCGGCGACGGGGATGTTGCGCTTGTACCAGCCCTTCCAGTCGTTGGTCTTATCACCAGCGAGCAGGATCACCGCGGTGCGGCGTGAATCGAACGCGTACAGCGCCCGCACGTTGCCGACGCGCAGCTCCTTCATGTTGTGATGCCGCGAGCCCTTGATCGAGTCGCCAAACGGACGCCCCAGCTGTGGTCCTCGCTCCGCGAGCCGCGCAACAGCTCCCCTGAATCGATCTTCGACGGCGGGGTTCAGTGACTTCTGCCACTGCTCCACCGGCGCCTTGAGCTCGACCTCCCATGCCATGCCCGCCACGCTGCCAGCGGTCGCCGCGCCGTGCTGAAGAAGTCACAGTGTCGTCACAGGCGTGGGGCCCTTCATAGCCCTGTCGTCGTCAGCGGATCGGGGAGAATGGGCGTATGACGACCACGGTCGCAGCGATCTGATCGCGCGATGTCTCGGCTGCCCTCGCATGCTGTTCTTAGGGCTGCTGAGGCGCTCGGTCGGCAGCTACCGCGCCGCAGCAAGGCGAATCCGGGCGCCACTGTCCTGGTTGCTGCTGCGGTCTCATGCGTTCTCGCCGCGTGCGGCGGCGGCGGGAGTCGCGCGCCGGGCACGGCGGGTGCGGGCTCGGGAGGCGGCCGGAACTCGAGCGCAGGGGCGGGAGCAAGCAGCTTGCCGATCGCGACGGACGGCGCGAGTCAGCTGCAGCTGCTGAAGTTCGCGCGGTGCATGCGCTCGCACGAGGTGCCGGATTTCCCCGACCCGGACTCCCGGGGCGAGTTCTCCAACTACGGAGTCGATCCCAACTCACCCGCGTTTCAGGGCGCGGATCACAAGTGCTCGGCTTACCTGCCTGCCGGCAGGCAGCCCACGTCGGCTCAGCTGGCGCAGATGAACCGAGCCTTCCACCAACTGTTGAGGTTCGCAAAGTGCATGCGCTCGCACGGCGTTCCCAACTATCCGGATCCGACTCGGCCGGCCGGCGGCGGTGTGCAACTGCTGATCCCTGGCGTCAACCAGAACTCGCCGGCGTTCAAACGCGCGCAGCCGGATTGCTCCGGCCTGCCCGGCGCCCCGCACCCGCCATAGGCAGGGATCCCGAGAGCTTAGCCTGACACTCCCAGACTGCTAATCGGCTCGTCCGTCGGAGATGTTGGCGGATACTGTGTCTGCCGGTGCCGTGGTTGGGAGGCTCACCGTCACGTGTGCGCCGTTGGGGGGGTGGTTTGAAGCGGTGACGTTGCCCCCTAATGCTGTGGCGAGGCGATGGACGATCGTGAGGCCGAGGCCCGCGCCGCCGTTGATGCTTCGTGCGCTGTCGGCTTGGTAGAACGGGTCGAAGATGTGAGGGAGGATGTTGGCCGCGAAGCCCGGTCCGTCATCGGAGACCTCGAGCGCAATGTGTCCGGGACGTGGCAGGATGCGGAGGAGCACGCGATGGTGGGCGTGGCGGATCGCGTTATCGAGCAGGTTCGTGAGGATGCGCGCAACGGCGGTTTCGTCGCTGTAGAGGATGACCGGCGTGTCGGGGAGCTCGAGCGCGACTGTCCGCGCGTCCGCGGGCTCGAGCACGGTAACGGAAGCGATGGCGTGCTCGGCGGTGTCGCGAACGTCAAACGGACGTTGGGGGTGTGACTCGGGCGCGTATTCGAGACGGCTGAAGGTGAACAGGTCGGTTATGAGACGGTCTAGGTGCGACGCTTTCTCTTGTGCGCGCTGCAGTGCTGCCCGGCCACTGATGCCGATCTCGAGCGCCTCGAGTGAGCCGCGTAGTGTGAACAGGGGAGTGCGTAGGTCGTGCGCGATCGCGGTGATCAGGAATCGCCGCTCGCGGTCGGCGACGCGGGCGACGTGGAGCGCCTCGGCCAGGCTGCGGGCCATGCCGTGCTGCGCATCGCCGACGACCGCGATCTCACGGATCGGGCTGAGGATGTGGTCGATCGCCAGGTCGCCAGCGGTGATCTGTTCGGCGCCACGGGCAAGCCTGACAAGTGGGCGGGCGATCCACCGACGGATTGCGGCGCCGGCCGCGAGAATCGCTGCGAGGAGTGTCGCCAAGCCGCTCGCGACTGCGACCAGCCACGCGACCGTCGGGTTCCCGCGCGGGATCAGAAGGATCGCCGCAAGATTCGGTTCGTTCACATCGATCTGCCGGTAGCGGCTCGCGTTGGTTGCGGTCGGGGCGTCCGCCGGTTTGAAGTTGCGGGTCGCGATGTCGCCAATTCCGCCGGCGTCATTCTGCAAGCTGGCGTGCTGGTCGCCGGTGGCAGCCGATGGCTTGTGCTTGCGCGGAGGCACTGAAGACTCCCCTGCGGGCTGGCTGGCGCTGGTGTGCTGGAGGTGCGCGGGCACACCGAGGCGTTGAAGGTGTGCAACGGCCGCTGCCAGCCAGGACGGGCTATGAGGGTGTGAGTGGGCAAGGACTTGCTCGGCGGCGAGTGCGAGTGAGTCCTGTTGGTTGTTCTGCACCTCACGGGCGATCACCCATCCGATCGCCCCGGCGGCAACAGGCGTGAGCAGCAGCAGGAGGATCAGGGTCGCCAGCCAGCGCGCGAAGGACATTCGGGTGCTCGGGAAGCTCATGTTGGTTCGGGCGGATCGAAGCGGTATCCGACGCCCCAGACGGTCGCGAGCAGCTCGGGCGCTGCAGGATCTTGCTCGAGCTTCTCACGCAGCTTCCGGACGTACACCGACACCGCGCTGCGGTCCCCCCAAGACCCCCAGATCCGCTCAAACAGCTGGTCGTGGGTGAGCACCTGACGCGCGTTCTCAGCGAACACCATCAGCAGATCGAATTCGCGCGCAGTCAACGGCACGGGCCGGCCGTGCGTGTGTACCAGTCGGGCGCGGCAGTCGATCTCGATCGGCCCGAAGCGCAGTACTCGGCTGGCCTGGATCGAGCGGCCCCGACGCAGCACGGCTTTGACGCGCGCCACGACCTCGGCTGGCGTTGCTGACTTGACGATGTAGTCGTCGGCGCCGAGCGCCAGCCCGCGCAGCTTGTCAGCGTCCTCGCCACGGGCGGAGAGGAACAGGATCGGCACGTCCGAGCGCTCCCGAACCCGGCGGCAGAGATCGAACCCCGAACCGCCAGGCAGCATGATGTCCAACAGCACGCAATCGATCCCATCGCTTGCCAGTGCCTGATCTGCCCCGACGCCGTCGCGGACCGTCTCTACACGAAAGCCCTCGACCGCGAGAAAGTCAGACAGCATCTGGGCCGTCTCCGGATCGTCTTCGACAACCAGCACGCTCGTCTGATCCACTGGACCGCAGTGTCGCGCACCGCGCGCGGCCGCCGCTGAGACTTTCGGCGGATCTTCAGGATTGCTTCGGATCTGCGCAAACACCGGGTGGTGAACTTCTGCCGGTTCGCGTTCATCAATCCAAAGGAAGCGACCGATGGCAAGGATCCGAGGAAAGCTCGTACTCGGCGGGATCTGCGTTGCTGCGGCCCCGGCAGCAGGCACTGCGATCGCGATCGCCGACTCCTCAAACACCAAGCCTGCCCCGCCCGCCTCCAGCGGCCCGAGCACCGTGCAACAGGCAAAGCAGCAACAGGCTGCCGCGCCTACCAACACGGGCACCGTAGGCACCAAGCAACAGCCGCCCACCGATCGCACCTTGAGCGGCTCCCAGCTGCAGAAGCAGGCTCCCACCCGTGGCCAGCGCGCCGGCCAGGCCCGACGCCGACGGTAGACCGCACGTCGTGTGCGGCCGCAGCGCCGAATCGACGCAGTGGAGATCCCGGACAACCCCCGCAGCGGTGACCGAGGCCGCTGCCTCGAACACGCGATCCAGCGTGGCTCCGCTGCTGCCCGCCGGCATGGGCACCCAACTTTGAGGAGACTGCAGATGAGAGACGACATCAGCGCAGGCGACCAACCCCAGACTGATGCTGCGAACTCGCTGCGCGTTTCGCGACGGGAGCTCTTCGCTGGCACGCTCGCCGCTTCCTCGCTGCTCGTAGCCGGGGTGCCAGCTCAGGCCCGCGCGGCGATGGGAGCTGCGACGCCTGGCGCAAACGATGTGAGCGAGGACCGGTCGCGCGGTCTTGTGAGCGTCCAGGTCAGCCACGGCGGTATCCCAGGCCGCGGCCACTTCGAGCCATCACTGGCGGTAAACCCTCGCAACCCGCGAAACCTGCTCGCCGTATGCGCGTTGGGACCGGACAGTTACGTCTCGTTCGACGGCGGATTGAGCTGGCGCCGCGGCGGCGCGCTGCGGCTGCCGCCGCAAAGCGGCGGCAGCAACCTGTCCGTGGCCTTCGACAGCACCGGCCGTGGCTTCGTCTGCGGATCGTTCGGCACGCCGACCGGAACCGATGTCCTCCTCTGGCGCACCGACGACGGCGGGCGCAGCTTCACGCGGGCGTCAGTCGTGGGAGCGGCCGCGAACCTCGATCGGCCCTGGCTGGCCACCGACTCACAGGCGTCGGGGTTGCTTCACGTTGTGTGGTCACAGGGCACCGCCAGCGGACTCACCACCGAAGTCAGGTATGCCCGTTCCACCAGCGCCGGGAGGACGTTCGAGGCTCCGCGCACGATCGCGCGCGACGCGGCGGGTTTGGGAAACCCCATCGTCGCGTCGGGCCAGCCCGGCACCACTTACGTCCTCTACAGCGCCGGAAAGGGCGCGGTCGGGCGTGTAGCTCCCGACAGCAAGTCAACCCTTACCGCGGTCTGCTCGGGGGATCGAGGCCAGACGTTCCGTCCGCCGGTCACCCTCGGTCAGAGCACCGACCTCGTTGCCTTTCCGGGCATCAGGGGCGGCACCGGGTCCGCGCTCCCTGCGATCGCCACCGATCCGAACAGCGGCCTGGTCTGCGCAGCCTTCATCGACCACACCGCGGGCGCGGGCCACGCCGCTGTACTGCTCGCGACCTCCCGCGACGCCGGCCATACCTGGTCACGCGCAAGCGCAGTCACGCCGCTGGACGACATCATCTACTTCCAACCCGAGGTAGCGATCGACAACGCCGGCCGCATCGGCGTGATGGCGTTCACAATGATCGCGGGCAGCGTTAGCGCCGTGCTGACGATTTCAAACCCCGGGTCGTTGCACTTCAGCGCCCCGTTCCCGGTGAGCGACCATCCGTTCGACCCCGCCGAAATGAACTACCAACTCGGCGACTACCAAGCCCTGGCCACCACCCCCGGCGCCTTCCACCCGATCTGGAGTCAAACCCGCTCCCATCAACTACAACTCTTCACCTCCGCGGTCGCAGTTGGAAGGTAAGACCTTTCGACGGGTACGCAGTCACGCGGTCAATGCCGCACAGCGGCCTGCCCGTGCGCAACGCCGCTCGCGCCTTGACGGCGGCGTGGCGGGTTTCTGCCCAGAGTCGCGAGCCGGCGGCGCTGAACCGAGACATCACGGTTCACGACCGACTCGCAGGCTCGTCGTAGGGCCCTTCCAGCACCCTGAGAGACGTGCGTTACGCCGACAAGCGGCTCCCATCAAGACTGCGGGCGGCGCAAAACGAGCACAGTCAGGCGGGCGCGACCGGTCGGTTCAATCGCGCGATTGGCGGGCAACCCACCGGACAAAGGCGCATAGACTAGACGCCTCTGGAACTGCGACGGAAGGCAAGCCATCCGATGACAGATCGCGGGCGTCTAGGCGCCGGCTACACCCTCATCACTCGGCAGAACCACTACGCGAGCCGGCTAGCCGGGTTGGCGGGCGCGACGGTGGTCAAGTTGGTGACGCCGCGGATGGCGTCTGCCCGCTTCGGGCAGAGTCTCGTGACCGGACCGGCGACGGGTGAGGCACACGGCCTCCTCGGCGAGACCTACGAGCACTTCCTCTTCGGGCTGGCGGGGACGTCGAGCGTGACTGACGGGGAGCAGTCCTTCGCGGTGAAACCTCGCGGGTACGTCTACGTCCCGGCATCGGCGCACTCCACGATCGAGGTCGGCACCGGGGCTCAGCTGCTCTGGCTCAAGCGCCCTTACGAGTCAGTCCCCGGTCTGGCCGCGCCCGGGGTCCGTCACGGGAACGCCGAAGCCGTGAGCGCCCGACCGACGGCGACCGCTGGCCTGACTCGCCGGGAGCTCATCGACCCCGATGACCCCGCTCATGACTTCAACATGTCGCTGATGGTCTTCGAGCCCGACGTGGGCCTGCCACAGATCGAGATCCACGATGAGGAGCATGGCCTCTGGATGACCGGGGGTGGCGGTATGTACCACCTCAATGGCGACGATCACGAGGTTGCGGCCGGAGACTTCATCTACATGGCCCCCTACTGCCCACAGGGATTCCATGCGGGGCCGTCTGGCGCCGAATACCTGCTTTACAAGGACGTCTTCCGCGACGGGTTCTGACGCCGCCGGTGCCGTTTGCTCATTCCCCGGCCGGAATGCGCCGGCCGGGCGTGAGCAGCCGGCCGCGAGGTGGCGCCCCAGCGACGATCGGCTCACCGCGCAGCAGCGTGTGACGCACCCGGGCGGTCAGGGTGCGACCAAGATACGGGCTGCGCCGGTGCCGGGAGCGCAGCTCCGACGCCGCGAGTTCACGGCTCGGCCCGACCTCGACGAGCGCCAGATCCGCGTCGGCGCCCACCTCGAGGCGCCCTTTGCCGGCCAGCCGCAGGCCACTCGCCGGGGTGGTGGCAGTGATCTCACAGACCACCGCCAGCGGGAGTCGGGCCTCGCTCAACAGCAGCTCGAGGCCGGACTGGATCCCCGGGATCCCGCCCCAGCTGGCGAACAGGTCGGCCTCATCAGAGAGCTCGGGCGGCGCCGGTGAATGGTCGGAGGCGATCCAGTCGATCTCACGGCTGGCGAGTCTGGCCCACAGACGCTCGACCTCGCTGCGATCCCGCAACGGCGGCGCGCACTTGGCGACCGCGCCGAGGCGAGCCGCGTCCTCGGCGTCGAGCAGCAGGTGGTGCGGGGTGACCTCGCAGGAGACCGCCAGTCCCGCGGCGCGGGCCTGGCTAACGAGCTGGACCCCTCGGTCACTTGAGATGTGGACGATGTGCAGCGGGCAGCCGGTTGCGGCCGCCAGCTCGACCAGTCGGGCGATCGCCTCGGCCTCCGCGACGATCGGCCGCGAGGCGAGGTAGTCACGCATGGTCAGGCGACCGGCGTCCACCGCCTCACGGGCGAGAGCCGTCGTGAGCTCTTCGCTCTCGGCATGCACGGCCAGGGTCAGGCCGGTCTCGGCGATGGCTTCCATCGCCCGGAGCAGGGTCGTCGTATCAGCGGCCGGGAAGTCCGCCACGCCGCTGTTGGACAGGAACGCCTTGAAGCCGACCACGCCGCGCTCGGCCAGCGGACGCAGCTGCTCGAGGTTGCCGGGGATCACGCCGCCCCACAGCGCGAAGTCGACTCGAGAGCTCGCCTGAGCCGCCACCACCTTGGCGTCGAAGGCCTCAACGTTCACGGTCGGCGGGCTGGCGTTGAGCGGCATGTCGACTACCGTGGTTGTCCCCCCGGCCGCGGCGGCGGCTGAACCGGTGGCCCATCCCTCCCAGACGGTCCGCGGTCCCGGCTCGTTGAAGTGCACGTGACTGTCGACCACGCCGGGCAGCACCAGCAGGCCCTGGGCGTCGAGTTCACGGACGCCGCCCGCTGACCGCCCGGCTGCGAATTCGCAAATCCGGCCGCCCTCGATCAGGATGTCGGCCGTAGTGCCGTCGGCCAGTTGCGCGTTACGGATGAGCGTGGCGCTCACGGCACTCAGCGGGCGAGGGCGGACAGGGCGCCGGCGAGCACCTGCACACCGATCTCAAGCTCCTCTGGAGCGGTGTACTCATCCGGGTGGTGGCTGAGCCCGTCCCGGCTGGGGACGAAGATCATCCCGATCGGCAGTTCGGTGCCGAGCACCATCGCGTCGTGGTAGGCGCCGCTCGTCATCGCCCGGTAGGGGATCTCCCCGGCATGGCAGGCCTCCCGCACCGCGGCAACGATCGCCGGGTCGCTGGCGGCCGGCCGGTCATACATGGTGGTCTCGACCTCGACCGCGATCTGCCGGCGTTCGCCAACGGCCTGGATCTCGGCCAGCACCCGGTCGAGCACCCCGGTCCGCGCGTCCAGATCGGAGTCGCGGATGTCTATGTCGATGGTGGCCCGGCCCGGGATGACGTTGACGGCACCGGGCTCGACCCGGACGACTCCCACCGTGCCGACGGTTGTGCCGCTGGGCGAAGTCCGAGCCGCGGCCTCGACTACCAAGGCGATTTCGCACGCGGCACTGAAGGCGTCGCGACGGGCACCCATCGGCGTTGACCCGGCGTGGCGGGCCTGCCCGCTGAAGGTGACGCGCAGGTCGTGGGGGGCCGCGATGTGCTCCACCACGCCGATCGGGATTCCGGCGGACTCGAGCTCCGGCCCCTGCTCGATATGGAGCTCGAGGTGCCCGCAGTAGTCGCCGGGGCGCACCCGCGCGTGCTCTATGGCCTCGGGCTCAAGCCCGACGCCACGCATCGCCTCCGCGACGGTCACCCCGTTGCGGTCGACCATGCGGTCGAGGTCCTCGCGGGACAGCAGACCGACCATGGCGCGGCTGCCGATGCAGCCGGCGCCGAAGCGCGGCTCCTCACCGGCAAAGCCGATCACCTCGATGCTGCGGCGTAGCCGGACCTCGAGCCGGTCGACTGCCTCGATCGCTCCCAGCACGCCGAGCACCCCGTCATAGCGCCCCGCGTTCAGCGTCGTGTCGAAGTGCGATCCGGTGAGCAGGGCCGGCAGGCCGGGATCAGTGCCCTCAAGGCGGCCGAAGAGATTGCCCGCGGCGTCAACTCGCGTGGTCAATCCGGCCGCTTCCATCCAGCCGCGGACGAGCTCAACCGAGCGCGTGTACGAGGGGGTGTAGACCTCGCGCGTGATGCCCGAGCCGACCTGCTCGTCGTTGATCTCGGCGAGCTCCGCGATGCGATCGTCGAGCCTCAACGTGGGGTCCCGGCCTGCGGCAGAGCGGCGGTCTCCCGCCAGAGGAGCTTGGGTACGTCATCCATCAGGCGAATCGTGTAGGGATGGCCCGGACGCTCGAAGACCTGCTCGACCGGCCCACTCTCGACCACCCGGCCGCGGGACAGGACGAGGACCGACTGGGCGATGGAGCGCACCAACGCCAGGTTGTGGGTGATGAACAGCAGTGAGAGCCCATGTTCGGCTTGCAGGCGCCGCAGCAGCTCGACGATCGTCGCCTGAACGGAGACATCCAGCGCCGAGGTGATCTCGTCGCACACGAGCACCTGCGGTGAGACGACGAGCGCCCGCGCGATCGCTACGCGCTGACGCTCGCCCCCGGATAGCTGATCGGGATACCGGGACCAGAAGCGGGAACCGAGCGCGACGTCGCCGAGCACGCTGACGATGCGGTCGTCGCGCTCGGACCCCGCCATGTCGGGATGGCATTGGCGCAGGGGCTGATCGAGGATGGTGGCGATGGTGGCCCGCGGGTTCAGCGCCGTGTATGGGTTCTGGAAGATGTATTGCACCGCCTGCAGGGCCGCCTGGGGCCGCCGTCCGGCCGTCCGGGCCAGAACGGCCTCGCCCAGGCGGACCTCCCCGGACCAGCTGCCGTGCATGCCGACGACACACCGCGCCAGGGTGGTCTTGCCCGAGCCGGATTCCCCGACGACGGCGACGCACTCGTTGGCGGGGACCGCCAGGCTCACCTCAGAGAGGACCTCGGTCGGGCCATAGCGAGCCGACAGGTCCGTGACCGTGAGCAGACCCCCGCCCGGCGACCCGGTGGTGTTGACCGGCGCGGCGGGGGGCGCAGCTGCACCGGTGGCTGCGGAGACCCGTCGGCAGCGGACGAGGTGACGGCCCGGGAGCTCAACCGCCTGTATGGGTGCCTCCCGGCAGGCCGGCTCGACCAGCGGACAGCGGGCCGCGAACAGACAGCCCGGTCCGCGGTGCTCCGGGGAGGGCGGCTCTCCCGGGATCGCCTCGAGCACGGCGGCTCGCTCCGGTGAGGGGATCGCCCGCAACAGCCGCTGGGTGTACGGGTGAGCCGGGGTGCCGAAGATCCCCGCAGTCTGACCGTATTCCATCGTCCGGCCCGCGTAGAGGACCATCAGGCTGTCGGCGAGATTGGCGACGACGGCCAGATCATGGGAGACGTAGACCGCGGCAACGCTGTGGGATTGACACAGCTGACGGACGGTGGCCAGCACGCGTTGTTGGATGCTGACGTCCAGGCCCGTGGTCGGCTCGTCGAGCACGATCAGGCGGGGGCGCAGCGCGAAGGCCATGGCCAGCGCGACACGCTGCTGCTGGCCGCCGGACAGCTCATGGGGGTAAGCCTGCAAGAGGCGTGGCATGTCACCCAGACCGACCTCATCGAGGATCTCGGCCAGCCGGGCGTCCGGAGCGCCGAGCTGCTTGGCGGCAAGCGCGTCGGGGTGAGCGCGCATGCCCTCGGTCAGCTGGGTGTGGATCTTCAGCCCCGGGTTGAGCGCCGAAGCGGGATCCTGAGGGACAAAGGCGACTTCGGCACCACGCAGGCGCCGAAGCGCCTTGGGGGAGGCTGAGAGCATGTCGGTGCGGGCGAGCCGCACCTGGCCCGCCTCGAACTCGAGCCCGCGCCGGACGTGGCCGAGGAGCGCAAGCGCGACCGTCGTCTTGCCCGAGCCGGACTCGCCGACCAGTCCGAGCAACTCGCCGGCGGCGACCGTGAAGGAGACATCGTCGACGACTCGGGGCCCGCCATTGGCGAGGCGGATCCGCAGGCCAGCCACCTCGACGGCGTGATCGGCGACCAGGCTCATGCTCGGACGCCGATCTCGGCCAGCTCGTGTTCGGCGAGCGTCAGCGCAGCCGGCTCTGCTTCGCTCCCGCGGTCGATGCCGATGCTCACTCGCGCGACCGCGTCGGTGAAGGTGTTGGTCCCGATGGTCAACAGCGCGATCAGGAGCGCCGGGACGACCACTGCCCAGGGATTGAGCACCAGGCCGGCGCGATTCTCGTTGATCATCGTCCCCCAGTTGGCGGCCGGCGGCGCCTGACCGAAGCCGAGGAAGGCCAGGCCGGCGATGATCACGATCGAGTAGGTCAGGCGCAGGCCGGCTTCGACCATCAGCGGGCTGATCAGGTTGGGCAGGATCTCCCGGGTCATGATCTTCCGCCGCGGGGTGCCCACCAGCTCGCTCGCCTTGACGAAGTCACGCTCGGATACCTCGAGGGCGGCCGAGCGCATGACCCGGGCGACCTGCGGTGCGTGGGAGAAGCCGACGGCCAGGACGATCAGCCACAGCTTGGGACCGATGATCGAGACGAGCAGTAGCGCGAAGACGATCTGCGGGAAGGCGAGGATGACGTCGACTGAGCGCATGATCAGGCCGTCGGTCCGGTCCCGCAGGTAGGCGGCGGAGATGCCGAGCGCGCTGCCGACGCCGACGCCCAAGGCGGTCGCCCCGGCCGCCATCACGAGCAGGACCCAGCCGCCGTCGAGCACGCGGGAGAGAACGTCGCGCCCGAGCTCGTCGCCGCCGAGCAGCGCGTGGCCAGACGGCCCGGCATACGGCGTGAGCAGCGTCGCCGTGTCGGAGTGGGGCGCGAGCAGCGGGCCGAACGCCGCGACGGCGACGACCAGTCCCACCAGGGCGAGGCCGACGCGTCCCCGTGGCAGCGAGGCCGCCCGGCGCAGGGTGACCACCCACTCTCGGCGACGCCGGGGCGCGACGGTCGGCGCAGGGCTCTTGCGCGTAGCGGTCATGCGGAGCGGGGACGGCGTCGCCGGGGCGAGGCGAGCAGCGCCACGACGTCGGTGACGATGTTGATGACGACGTAGAAGGCGCCGAGGATCAGCACGATGAACTGGATGACGGGGATGTCGCGGTTCGACACCGCGCTGATCAGGCTCGAGCCGATCCCGGGGAACGCGTAGACGTACTCAACGACGACGATCCCGCCGGCCAGGTAGAGCAGGCTCAAGCCGAGCACCTGCACCACCGGGGGGATCGCGTTGGGGACGGCGTGGCGCAACAGGACCCGCCGGGTCGACAGCCCCTTCAGGTGGGCCATCTCGACGTAGTCGGAGGCCAAGGCCTCGATCGTCGCCGCCCGGGTCATCCGCATGATGTAGGGGAAGATCACGATCGCGAGGGTCAACACCGGAAGCACGAGCTGGGTGGGGTAGGAC
Source organism: uncultured Actinomycetota bacterium (assembly GCA_963706725.1). Lineage (GTDB taxonomy): Bacteria > Actinomycetota > Thermoleophilia > Solirubrobacterales > Solirubrobacteraceae > Palsa-465. Next base: position 451,108 of record OY970167.1, read on the forward strand.
CAGGCGTATCCGCCGTCGGTGAGCAGCGATACCGCGGGCAGCGCGTGGAGCACCACCGTGGCGAACACGATGATCAGCGCGATGGCGACGACGAACTCCGGCAGCGAGGTGATCGCCAGAGCGATGACTGAGGCGACCTTGTCGAACAGCGAGTCCTTGCGCAGCGCCGCCAGGAGACCGAGGCTGACGCCGAGCAGGCTGCCGATCAGCCCGGCGAGCACGACGAGGATCGCCGAGTTGACCAGCGCCGGCCCGACCACGGTGCCGACCGGCTCGCCGTTGGCCAGGCTGTGGCCGAGGTTGCCGGTGAGCACTCCGCCGATCCATGAGCCGTACTGGGAGAACACCGACCGGTTGAGGTGCAGCTGCGCCTCGAGCGCGTGGAGCTGCGCCGGGGCGGCGGAGTGACCGAGGATCGCCTGGGCGGCGTTGCCGGGCAGCGCCTCCGTGGCGGCGAAGATGATCACCGAGACGACGAACAGCGTGACCAGCCCGAGGCCCACGCGGCGCCGGATCAGTGCGAGCACCGGGTGGGCCGGGGCAGCCGGGGCGGCCGGCAGCGCCACCGGCTCGTGCGGGGTAGCGACGGTCGTCAAGCGGGGCTGCCTGTCACGAACTCAGCGAGTAGTTCTCGAAGTTGAAGTTGCCCATGGGCTCCCCGACTTTCCCGGTCTGGTAGCCGTGCACCTTCGTGCTGTAGGCGTCGAGCGAGTCAACGAAGCACGGGATGATGTAACCGCCCTGGGTGAAGTCGATCTGCTGCATCTCGTGCTCGATCTCCTTGCGCAGGCCAGCATTCTGGGTCTTGTTGGCCTGGTAGTAGAGCGAGGTGTACTTCGGATTGTTGAAGTGCGTCTCCTTGTACGGAGAGGTCGGCAGGAACGTCTGGGCGACCTGGGCGAGGTACGGCGAGTAGTCGTAGTAGATCTGGGCGAACGGAACCTTCGTGTAGTAGTTGGGCCCGAAGAACGCGTTCGGGCTCACCTGATTGATGTTGATAGTGATGCCCGCGGCCGAGGCCTGCTGCTTGAGCACCGTCGCCATCGGCAGTGCGCTCGAGTTGACCGCCAGGGACGTGTACAGGGTGACGGTCAGGTCCTTGTCATATCCGGCCTTCTTCAGCAGGCTCTTGGCCATCGGGATGTCCTGCTCGCGATGGAGTGAGTTGTCGTAGTCCGGGTCGTAGGGGGAGGTAACGTCGGCCGCGACCGTTCCGAAGCCGTTCAGCGTCGACTCGATGAACCCGGGCCGGTCGATGACCATGCGCATCGCCTGGCGGACGTTGACGTCATTGAAGGGCTTCATGTCGACGCGCATCGTGAAGGGCTCGATCGCCCCAGTCTTGGAGGGCACCGCTTTGATCCCGGGGGTCTGCTGGAGGACCTTCATCTGGGTGCCGCTCAGCTGGCCGGTCGCGTCGATTGCCCCGCTGGTCAGCGCGTTCTGCACCGCCGTTGGATCGTTGAAGTCGATGATCGTGACCGAGTCGAGCAGTGGCAGCCCGGGCTTCCAGTAGTTCTGGTTGCGCACGAAGACGCTCTGCTGCCCCGGCGTGAAGCTCTGGTACTTGAAGGCGCCGGTGCCGTCGGGCTTGTCCTTCTGCGTCCAGCCATCGGGCGCGATGTAGAGGAAGTACCAGAAGGCGGCGAGCTGTTCGACGAAGCTGCCGAACGGGCTGGTCATCGGCACCGCGACGGTGTAGTCGTCGACCTTGCGCAGGCGCTTGAGATCGACGGGCGCGAGCACCTCGGCCCCGCCGAGCGGTGCCTTGGGGTTGAGGATCGTGCGCAGCGTGTAGAGCACGTCGTCAGCGCCGAAGGTCTTTCCGCTGTGAAAGGCGACGCCCTTGCGGAGCTTGATGAGCCAGTCCGAGGTCGACCCGTTGGGGACGATCTCCTCGGCCAGCACGTACTGGACCTGGGCTTCGTTGGAGAGCTGCACCAGCGGTTGGTAGAGCTGCTGGGCGCGCGCGGTGCCGATGGCGCTGATCCCGCCGTAGAAGGGGTTGAGCGTGTCAGAGCTCGATCCGCCGGTTAGCCCGACGCGCAGGTTGCCCCCCCGGCGCGGTGCCGTCGACGCCAAGGCCGACGATCCACTGGCCTCCAAGAGGGAGCCGCCGGCGAGCACTGCGCCTCCGATTGCCACCGAACGCAGGAACGCTCGACGGTCGAGGTTCCGGCCGGCCGCGTCGGACCTTGGATCATCTACAGGGGTCATCGTCTGTACTCCTCTTCGGCTGGGATTGGTTGGGCTGGGCTGTCTCTCTCCTTTGGGGGCATGACGCTCCGTCTGCCTGGCCCTCTCGAGGAGTCACAGGTCATGCCGGTTCACCGATCGTGACGCGGTGGATCGTGTCGTAGTGCTCACGCGCCGCCGCTTCGTCGGGGAAGTTGTAACTGCGCTTGCCACACAGGCGCATCAGGTGCAGTCCGATCTGGCTGAGAGGGATCGCGCTGAGCACCGGGGAGAGGTCCTCACCCGCTCCCGCCGCGATCGGCACGTGCAGGGCGCCGCCATCGGGCGCCTCCTCCGCGATGAGCACCGCGCTGGCGTCGATGTAGTCGAGCTCGGCCAGGATCTCGGCGGCACGATCACTGGAAGCGCCCTGGGGCGCGATGAGGATGACCGGCTCCCCGGGCCGGGTGATGAAGTACTGCTCGTGGGCCCACTCCTCAGTGTTCGTCGCCACGGCGATCCGCTGGGGCCCCTCGAAGAGCTTGGCGGCCCCGAACTTCGCGCTTGCCTCGTTAGGTCCACCACCCAGGAAGGTCACCATCCGGGCGTCCATCAGCCGGGCGCTGACGGCGCGGGCGGCGCGGTCGCTCATCGCCAGCGTCTGCTCGGCCAGCTCGGGCAACCGTCGCAGGTTCTTGACATAGCCGGCCAGTCCATCTGAGGGTGTCTCGGCCACGGCGCCGAGCTCGGCGGCCAGGGTGAGCAGGGTGACGAGCATCGCGGTGTAGGTACTCGTGCCGGGCGAGAACCCGAAGGTGGGAATCTCGGCCGAGAGGACGATGTCGGCCGCCGCCGCGAGCTGGCTGTCGCTCCTGCCGGTGAGGGCGATGACCAGATGCCCGAAGGCCCGCGCCTGATGCGCTGCCTCGATGGGACGTCCCGTCGTGCCGGAGAAGGAGACGACGATGACCGCGGTGCCGGGCGGCTGATAGCGCACGCTGTAGCGCGCGAAATCGAGGGCGTGCTCGGCGTGGGCCCGGAGGCCCGAGTGGCGGTTCAGCGCCAACGCGGCGGCCTGGCAGGCGAAGTATGAGTCGCCGCAGCCGACGAGCACGAGCTGTCGGATCCCCTCGCGGGTCATGCGCTCGACCGTCGTCTGGGCCTGTTCGGCCAGGCCGAGGCGGTCGCGAATGACGTCGGGGATGGTGGCGATCTCGCGCTCCATCACGTCGCTGTCGTCGCCCTCGCCGGAGTTGAGCGGCGGCAGGATGCGGGCGGGCTCGTCGCGCTTGTAGGCACCCAGCAGGGTCTGGGCAGCGCGCTGCGCGGTCGGTCGGAGCAGGCGCAGTGAGCCGCTGGAGCGGATGGCGGCACCGGCGCTCGCTGCGCCGCGCCTGGCCGCGCCGAGCAGGTCGTCGCCGAGCGCGAGTCCGGCCGTGAAGCCGCCGCAGAAGGCGTCACCGGCGCCGGTCTCATCGACCACCTCCACCTCGGCGGCAGCCACAGCACTCACTGCCGCAGCGTCGGTGGCGACGAGCACGCCGTCGGCGCCGCATTTGACGACGACCGCCGCCACCCCGTCGGCGACCAGCTTGCGCGCGGCCCGCTCGGGATCGTCGTAGCTCATCATCGCGGCGAGCTCATCCCGGCTGGGGAGCAGCACATCGACCTCGCGGGCGACCGCGAGCACATCCTCCCTCGCCGCGTCCCAGGCCTCGTGGGTGTCCAGGGTGATCCACAGCCGGCTGGTACCTGCCGTGGGGAGGCGACGCAGATGCGCGACAAGCGCGGCCGCGGCGGCCAGCGGCATGGCCGCGACGTGGACGACGACGTCATCGCCGTGAGCGATCCACTCCGCGGGGAGATCCTCCGGGGCGGGGGCGACCTCGACGCGGCGCTCCTCCGGCGTGCGGTAGATCCAGTGGCGCCGCCCGTCGCCCTCGTAGATCACCCAGTTGCGCACCGTCGGCCCGCTGACCGAGCGCATGCCGCCGGTGTCGATCCCGGCCGCAGCCAGCCGCTTGATCGCGTCCGAGGGAAAGTCCTCGCCGACCCGCGCCACGACCCCGACCGGTGCCTGCCACAGCCGAGCCGCGGTGGCGACGTGGATGGCGTTGCCGCCGAGCGACCCGATCGTCGTCTCGCCGTTCGCGGAGACGACGTCGTCGATGGTGAGGTTGCCGACGACGATCACGCCGGGGTTCGGTGTCTGGGGTGGGGTCATTTCGGGCTCCCGGGCGCGACCTTGGCGCCGGCGAGGAAGGAGAGCGCCTCAGGTGGACCCGTGGGTGGCGAGATCGCCGCGAACGCGTCGTGGATCGCCTCGGGCTGGGTGAGCCAGACGACGTCGGCGTGCGCGGCGATGTGCGCGAGCGCCCGGCGGACCTGGCGCAGCCGGAACGGTACGCCGGAGATGAAGCTGTGCAGGATGACGCTCATAACCGTCAGCGGGGCCCGGGCGCTCAGGAGCTCATCGAACTCGTCGATCACCGCATCGGCGAACGAGGCCGCATCGAGTCCACGACCAATCATCGTGGTGCTGTCGTTCAGCTCGAGCGCGTAGGGAATCGCCAGCAGCGGACCGGAGGCCGACGCGATCCAGACCGGCTGGTCGCCAAAGCGCAGATCGAGCAGGTAGCGATAGCCGGCAGCGGGCAGCAGATCGAGGGTGTGCTCAGTGTGGGTGAGCCATGGACTGGACCAGCCGCCTGGCCGCCGGCCTTCCTCGCGCTCGATCCGGGCTGCCACGGCGGACAGATACTCCGCCTCCTGCACCTCACTAAGCCCGGTCAGCGAGTCGGAGTTGGAGATGCCGTGGGCGACGATCTCGGCCCCGGCGTCCCGCGCGGCATCAGTGACCCGGGGCGCGTCGTCATAGACCTTGGTGTTGAGCAGGACGGTCGGAGGGAGCGCGAGCTCGCGGAGGGTCTCCAGCAGCCGGAAGGCGCCCACCCGGTTGCCGTAAGCCCGCCAGGCGGCGTTGACGTGATCGGGCTCGGGCACGTCGGGCAGGAGATCCTCGGTCTGGCCCGAGCCCTCGCGGTAGGCCTCGATGCCCACCGCCACGTAGACGGCGAGTTGCCGGCCGTCGGGCCAGGCTCCGCTCGGCCGGGGGTTGATCTGCGGCTCGGGCGTCATCACCGCACCGCCGCCGTCCGGTCGAGCGCGAGCTCCACCCGGGCGCCGCGACGCACCATCGCGCGATAGGTGGGCGCGAGCGCGTCGGCGCCGTCACGCTCGCGCCGCCGCTGGGCGACGGCGGCGGCGAACAGCTCACGGGCCTCATCGAGCAGCGCCGGTTCATCGACGGTGGTGATCTGGCCGTCCTCCTTGACCACTGTCCCGTCGACCATGACGAGCATGACGCTCGTCGCCGGATCGCAGTAGACCAGCTGGCCTGGGAGGTCGTTGAGCGGGGTGAAGGCCGGATGGTGCAGATCAAGGAGCGCGAGGTCGGCGAGCGCCCCGGCCCTCACCTCGCCGAGCTCGCCGGTGCGTAGCATGGCGGCCGCCCCGCCGCGCCAGAGGGCCTCGAGCACCTCGGCCGCGGTTGGCCAGGCTTCGCTGTCGAGACTCGGGACGTTGTGGATGAGGCCGGCCATCTTGGCCACGCCCCACATCTCGACGGTGTCGCCGCAGATCGCCTCGTCACTGCCCAGGGCGACCGTGATGCCGCGGTCGCGGATCTGGCGGAACGGCATGATGCCGCTTCCCAGCCGCAGGTTGCTCACCGGGTTGTGCGCGATGACCGCGCCGGCGTCGGCGATCAGGTCGAGGTCCTCCTCGTCGACCCAGACGGCGTGGATGACGTTGGTCCGGCGGTTCAGCAGCCCGAGCTGCGCGGTGTAGCTGACGAGCGAACGGCCCCCGAAGCGCGGCTGCTCGGCCGCCAGCAGCCGCTGGGTGCGCGTCTCGAGCATGTGGGCGAACAGCGGGACGTCGTACTCGGCGCTGAGCGCGTCGAGCGCAGCGAAGTACTCAGGGCTGACCCGCTGGGGAGCGGAGATCGAGACCGCGGCGCTGAGCCGGCCCTCGGCGCTCCCATGCCATCGATCGAAGAGGTGTCCGTAGAGCTCGAGCAATTCCGCCCCGGCCCTGGGGGCCGGGGCGCTCAGCCGGTCGCGCAAAGCCGCGGGGGCGAGATGGGCCAGGTAGGGCAGCTTCTCGACCTCGGACAGCTCGGGCTGGTCGAGCGCGAGCGTGGCCCGGATCCCGCAGTCCGCGTAGGCCTGCATGACCGCGTCGATGATCTCTGGTTCGGGCGCGGGCAGGAAGAAGGCATCGTCCTGCACCGCGGTGGTGCCGGCCCGGAGCATCTCCAGAGCGCCGAGCATCGTGCGCAGGTACGCCTCGCGCGGGGTCGGGGAGACCGCCTCCGCGGGCGACTCATAGAGCATGAAGAGCTCGAGCGGCAGGCTCGGGAACGCGCCCTTGAGGTGATTGGCCGAGGAGTGGAAGTGCGCGTTGATCAAACCGGGGACGAGCAGGTGGTGGCCACGGCCCTCAATCACTCGCGTCGACGGATCCTCGGGGCTGAGACCGGGGCCGACCGCCTGAATCCGCGAGCCGACGACGAGCACGTCGGCCGGTCCGGTCATCCCTGCGGACGCCTGGAGGTCGAGGATCAGCACATCCCGGAACAGGGTGCTCATCGACGCTCCGGGGGGTCGGGATTCGCCGGGGCGTAGGTGCTCAGTCGAGAGGTGGTCAGCCGCTGGGCGAGCAGCCCCTCGACCATGCTCACCGCGGCGAGCACCCCGTCGATCACCGGCGCGCCGAGCGCCTTTGAGAGCGGTTCAGCGACCGCAGCGAGACCCGCGCAGCCGAGCACGATCGCCTCGGCCGCGTCCTCGCGGATCGCGCGCCGGCCCTCCTCGGCCAGCGCGTCGAGCAGTGCGCCCGACTCCGCGGCCACGTCGGCGACGTCCGCGTCGATCGCGTGCACCGAGGCCCGGTGGGTCATGCCGGTCTCCCGCAGCGAGCGCCAGGATTGCTCCCGGGTGCGCGGCGGCAGGGTGATGATCGCGAAGCGGGCCGCGACCAGCGCCGCGGTGTACAGCGCCGCCTCCGTCATCCCGACGACCGGCCCGCAGGCCGTCTCGCGGGCGCCGGCCAAGCCGGTGTCGCCGAAGCATGCGATGACGTAGCCATCGACCCCCTGGGTTTCCCCCTCCTTGACCTGCTCGAGAACTGCCAGCGCGCCCCAGACCTCGTCGGCGTTCGTCTCGATCGAGGGAACGCCCGTAGTCGCGGTCGAACCAATGAGCCGGGTCGAGAAGTGCGCGGCGGTCGCGGCCTGTGCGACGACGTCGGCGGTCATCGACGCGGTCATGTTCGGGTTGATGATCATGACGGTGGCGTTCATCAGCACCGCCTGGGCCTGTCTCGGCCGAGCCCGGCCCCGGGCCCGTTGAGGCGGCGCGCGGCGTTGATCATGCGCTTCCTCGGAACTCCCCGCCTTTGGTCGGACCATCTAGACTGGTGCCGCATTGGTCCGACCACACTACAGGAGAGGTCAAATGCCGTGCATGGGTATTCGTTGAGCATGCGTGACGCGGCTAGCGGGCTGGTCGCTTGCACCGATTCCCGGCGTCCCCGGCGAGGCTGATGATGGCCTCGATGTCGCAGCCACCGGTGTATGCGGGCGCTCAGACAACGCTGCGAGAGTTCGTACTCACCGAGGCCCTGGTCCCGGGGGACCGTCTGCCGGCCGAACGTGAGCTGGCCCGCCGGTTGGGCATCAGCAGGACCTCCCTGCGCCAGGCGTTGACCGTCCTGCGGGTCGAGGGTCTCATCGAGGTCCGGCGCGGCGACGGGATCTATCTGCTGCGCGACCCCAGGGATGTGATCCCTCCGATCGCCGCCGAGCTCGGCGCGGCCAACCCTGAGCTGCCGGCGCTCGGCGAGGTCCGCAACGCCCTGGAGGCGCTCGCCGCGCGCAACGCCGCACTGCGTCGCACCGATCGCGACCTCGGCGAGATGGTGGGCGCCCAGCGGCTGATGGAACGCGAGATCGCCGAGGGCAAGGCGGGCCTCGACGGCGACAGCGCCTTCCACGCCTCCGTGCGCCGCGCCTCGCACAACGAGGTGCTCGATCGCCTGCTGCTGCTCATCGCCGAGGGCGCCAAGCGGATCGCGGACGCCTCCCTCTCCCGGCCGGGCCAGCCCGAACGGTCGCTCGCGGCCCACAGGCTGATCCTTGACGCGATCATCGCCCACGAGCCCGAGGAGGCGCACCGCCGCATGTATGACCACCTCGAGTTGACCGGCCGGTTCTCCAACGGCCAGCCTGCGCTGACACCGGGTCTGGGCGACGACGACAGGTCGCGGCCCGCTGCCTGACCCGCGTGCAGCTAAACCTGGCTGGCGCCGCGGGGGTTGAGGTCCTGGCCCAGGCTGCGGGGCCTGTTCATACTCCGTTCAGCAGCCCCCGCAGGGTTGTGGCGTAGATCTCGAGAGCGTGGCGCCCGTCTTGGGTCAGCGCGACCGAGGTGTGCGAAGCCGGTCCGCTGCCCGTTTTGGCGGTCGCGAGGTAGCCGCCGTCCTCAAGCTTGCGTAGGTGCGTAATCAGGTTGCCCGGTGTCAGCTCGATCATGTCCTGGAGGCGTTTGAACGACAGCTGGTCGCCGTCGGGCAGGGTGGCCAGCGCCGCCATGATCTGAAGCCGCGCTGGGACGTGAATCAGTGGGTCGAGCGCCTCGGCGGTCATGCGCCCGTCCGCACCGTGCGTGTCCAAGTCCCGTGACGCTTGCGGTTCGCCGCCGTGGCCAGCAGCAACGCGCAGAGCCCCACGCCGTTGACGAGCCACATGCCTCGGGGGCCGGCAATTGCGCCGAGGGCGGCGATCAGCGCGACCGCAACGGCGAGCGCGACCTGCTGCCGGTGCTTGTGGCTCGCGGAGCGCACCGCCCAGATCCCCGCGAGCCCGATCAGGGTTCCGCTCAGGAAGAGTGACCAGTAGAAGCCTTGGCTGTGGCGGGCGTTGGTCGCGATCGCGATCAGCACCACATAGCAGAGCAGCAGGGCCGCAGCCATCGCTGCGGCTTCGTTGCGCTGGACCTTAACCGAGTGGCCGCTGATCCCGGTCCGCGCTCGCGAGTAGGCGTAGATGACGGTGGCGATCCGGAGGGCGATCAGCGCGTAGAAGACCGCCAGAGACGCGGGGCTTGGGCCGATGAAGGGATGCTGATTGCGGACGTTCAGCCACACGATCCCAAAGCCGGCCAGCGCCACCACGGCCGCGACCAGCGACACCCACGGCGCCCGGAAATCCAGCGACCGCCGCGCGTCGGCCTGGGTCTGAGCCAGTAGGCGCGCCGCGTCGCGAGGATCCATCCTGCCCTCCTCGGGGGTCCCGGATGGTTCGGTGTGCGTAGTCATAGCCCCGTCTCCCAAGTAGAGTTTGTGATGCAAACCATAGTGGACTTTGCGGGACAAAGTCAAGGGTGTATTCGACAGAGAAACGGGGCCGCGTCGTCATCGGAACGACGGCCTGCGCCGCGGTGCGGATGTCGGAAAAACCACTAGTTGATATATGCCGATGATCGGTATATGCTGCGTGCATGACCGGCCGGCGGATGCAAGAGACCACGTTCCTGATCCTGATCGCGTTGGCATCCGGTAGCCAGCACGGCTACGGGATCATCACCGATGTCGTAGGAATTTCCGGCGGTCGGGTCACGCTGCGCGCCGGAACTTTGTACGCGGCGCTAGAGCGTCTGACCGGCGCGGGGTTGATTGAGGTCGATCGTGAGGAGATCGTCGACAGTCGCTTGCGCCGGTACTACAGGCTCACAAGTGACGGTGTCGAGCAGCTTGCCGAAGAGGCTGACCGCCTGCGGAACAACGCAAGGGTGGCGATGATGCGGTTGGATACGAATCGAGGAGCGGTAGCGCATGAGGGACCAGTCACTGCTTGAGCGTCGCTACCGGCGGCTGCTCGGGCTCTACCCGCGGGCGTTCCGCCAAGAGCACGGGGATGAGATGCTCGTCGTTTTGTTGGCGTGCGCGCGTGACGGACGGCGGGGTTCTGCGCTTGCCGATACCGCGAACCTTCTTGGGAACGCCGCCTGGATGCGAATCAGGCTGCTCGCTCCTCGCTCGGTCCCCAGTGTCTTCTGGGGAGTCAGGGCCATGCTCGTTGCGGCATTCTTGGAGCTCGTCTGCATGGGCACCGTGATCGCGACCCAAGGTTCCGTCCGGACCGCCGTCGCATCAAGTCACATATCGGGTCTGGACGCGGCGCACCTGGCCAACACGATCCACGCGAGCGTCATTTCGGTCGAGTACGGCGCGCCGATCGCCGCGGCACTTTGGCTCCTGTTGGCATGGGCCAACGACCGCGGCCGCGCTTGGGCGCGCGCTGGAACGGTTGGACTGTTCGGGATCACCGCGGCGAGCCTGCTCGTCTCGGTCAGCCGCCACGCCGCGGCATACGCCTCCATCGACCTCATCGCCGGCGTGCTCCTTTGCCTGATCGCGCTTGTGGCAATGCTGCTGATCATCACCACCGACTCCAATCCCCACTACCGGCCGCCAGGATCCCGGAATCGGGCACGTCGAGTGCACCCGCCCGCCTGGCGTGCCGGATCTGACATGGCGTCCTGGAACTAACGCCATGTCCGCTCTGCAGGTAACTCTCGCATCCCGGCTCACGGACCTGGCTTGGCCCTACGACGTCATGCTCGACGGGACCAGCGCCGGCAGGATCAGAAACGGCCAGACCATCCGGATCCCAGCCACGGAGGGCCGGCATACGCTCCAGATCCGGTCACTCCACGTTGTCAACCGCCACCTCGGCCTCGCCAGCCCGGGCATCACGGTCGAGGTCAACGATGACGAGACCGCAAGCTACACGTGCCAGCCCAGCCCGTTCACCAAAGCCCTGGGCCGATGGGCCGCTTGCCTCACCGGCGACCGCACCAACTGGATCACCCTCGAGCACCTATCGAGTCCCCACCCCTAGCGTCGCGGGTCGAACACGAGCCCAGACCGGGCGACCTGCCCACCGCGCATCCTCAGGACAACACCGCGACGCACGCTACTGGCCACCGGAGCATCGCACCTGAGCGACCGTTCTCCTATCCGTGCATTCGGGCACTGATGCGGGATCGATTTGTATGCCTGTCCGGCCGGAAAGCGGGTCTGATGCGGCGGGTCCGCGGTGGTAGCCGGGCCTGGTGGAGGTTCCATGGTTCCTCGGGTGGGTGGGTTTGCCTTGACAACCATCCGGTGTACTGCCATTGTGAGTACGTGTCTACCGTCAAGGAAGACCGTCTGCAGATCCGCGTCAACCCGGCCGACAAGGCACTGCTGGAGCGTGCCGCCGCCGCGTCGCATCTGAACGTGTCCTCGTTCGTCGTGCAGGCCGCAGCACTGAAGGCCGAAGAGGTCCTTGCGGAGCGATCGAGCATCCGCCTCTCACCCGAGGCGGCCACCGCGTTCAGCGAGGCGCTCGAGAAGCCCTCCGAGGTCAATGACCGACTCGCCGCGGCACTGCGCCGCACCCGGAAGTTCAGCTGGCTTGACTGACCTGTGCAGGCCGGCGCCGTTGGATCCGGCTCGTCACAACCGTGAGCGGGTCGACAGCGGCGAGCCGATCCTCGACGAATGGCTGCGCCGCTATGCCGGCCAGAACCGGCGGCGCGATACGGCCGCGACCTGGGTAATCACCGACGCCGAGGACGTCGTTGTGGCGTATGCGAGCGTCGCGATGACCGGAATCGATCGCTCTACCGCACCGGCAGCGCTCATCAAAGGCTCACCCGACCCGGTGCCAGCCGTGCTGCTCGGCAGGCTCGCCGTCGACAGGCGTTTCGCCACCCTCGGTGTCGGCACCGCGCTCACAGCGCACGTTCTGGCGACAGCTGTCGAGCTCAACCAGAAGGCCGCCTGCCGCGCCGTCGTGGTCAGCGCACTCAACCCAAAAGCCCGCTCATGGTGGGAGCGCCTCGGGTTCCATCGCTTCTACCCCAACGACCCAGCCGAACTCGACCTCTACCTACTGACGTCAGAGATCGAAGCGACGCTCCGAAAGCTCAGATAGCTGCAGGCGCGAGTTCCGCGCAAAGCTGGCATCTCGGCCGGCGGCCGAAGATACCTCAGTGGTGATGAATGCGGGTCCCGCGGCGTGATCGCCTGCGTGGCTGAGCGCTCGTCTGGGGCAGCCACCTGGGACAACTCCTTTCAGTCCAAAGCACCAGATCGGACCGGTGATGAATAACCTGGGCACGAATGGCTTCCGACCTTGACCTACTCCCGGCTGAACTCCGCGCGCAGAGCAGGATGGAGCGCGAGATCGCGCTTCCTTTTCCGGCTGTGCTCGAAGCAGTGCGAGTGATCGAGGAGAAGAACATCTTTCTCCTGGGCTGGGAGGCCTTAGCCACCTATCCCGACGGTGGATTCGGGGCCTATCCCTGCGGCGGCGTCGTTCATTTCTCGATCGAACCTCCAGACCAACCCAGGGAGCGTCTGCAGGCGGTCGGACATGCCGCCGACGAGATGCGCCGCACCATCACCAACGAGGCGACCACTCGCTCCCTGACGCCGCCGATCGATGGGGTTGAGCTGGTCTTCTGCATAACTTGCGAGACGCCCGACAGTCGATGACCGAGTGGTTTCAGATCGGTGAGGAGGACCTCGACGGTACCTTCGGCGACGCCGCTCTGATCGGCATCCCTTACGAGCAGTTCACTGAGCGGTTCGGCATTGCGTTCACTGAGAACCCGCGGTACGGCGCAGGGCCAGCCGCATCGGCAGTGGTGGAGCTGCGATCAGGCCAGCAGTTCATCCTCCAGCATGAGTACGACCATCCTCAGCCAGGCGTCTGGCGCTTCTGTCGGATCGGCTGGGACAGCGAGAGTCAGCTAGCGGCATTCGCCGACGGTTTTGGACTGGCCCCAGACGATTACCGGTGGATCAAACGGGGCGACGGCTGGTTCGACGCGAGTACAGGCGAGCGAATCTGATCCCTACGGCCCTGGCTTTCGCTTTGCTGAAATGCGATGGCGAGTCGGGCGACGGACCAGACGAGTGCTCAGCCACGCCACCACTACTTTCGGCGTCGGGCGCGTGAGTAGTGCTTTCTCCCTCGTTGCCGGCGTTCTCGGTGGTCCAGGATGTGGTGTCGATCTACGTTCCGAGGAGGACGTCATGCAACCAGTCTCATCGCTGGATCGCGCCGGCAGGCGTCGATTACCGGCCACGCTCGCCAGCTTCCACGAGGGTCGCGCGCCTCACAACAAGGGTCTGCGCTACCCGCCTGATCCGCGCCGACGGGGTCAGGCTCAGGGCGCTGATCATCGTGCTGTGGCGCGCCGGTCTGCGGATCAGCGAAGCGCTGGCACTGGCCGAAACCGACCTTGACCCGTCCGCAGAGCAATCCTCGTACGGCAGGGCAAAGGCGGCAAACGGCGAGAGGTCGGGATGGATCGGTGGGCGTGGGAGCAGCTTGAGCCTTGGATCGAGCTGCGCAAGACCCTTCCGGTCGGAGCGTTCTTCTGCATCCTGCACGGATCCACACGAGGGCGACGGTGCAGCCCCGCCAGCATTCGAGCCCAACTGCACCACACCGCTGCCGCGGCCGGGGTCAGGCGCCGGTTCGCTCCACATCAACTCAGGCACGCCCATGCTGTTGAGATGTCTCGAGAAGGCGTCCCGCTCGTCGTGATCCAACGCCAGCTCGGTCACGCCGACCTCGGCGTCACCTCCGCGTACCTGCGTGGAATCGACAACACCGAGATCATCCACACCGTCCATGAACGACCCACACCGATGATCCCAGCGACCTCCAGGCTCAGCCCCAACCAGTAGAGGCCAGCACGATCCGCGCGGCGCGCTGTGGTCCTCGCGGTCGCGGCTCGCCGCGCCTCGTCGCCTTTGCGATAGCGGCGATCGATGTCTCCAGATCCTGAAAGCGATCGCCGTCAAGCTGCCAGCTTCCCGCGCCAACGGTCGCCATGGCGCCGCAGCCAGGATGCGGTGGCGTGGGTGAGGGGTCTCTTGTCGGCTTGCCGCGGGCTCTAGGTGCTGCGGAGTCGTCGTATGCGAATGGTTGTGTCCGTGAGCGGGACCGAGAATTGACCGGACGGCGACGCGTCTTCGAGCACTCTGCGCAGGTCAGCCTCGAACTGTCCCAGGCTGTCGCCGAAGAGGTGCGGCGCCGTCGACGATGCTGAAAAGACCCAAGCGATGAGGTCGTCTGTGGTCCGGTCAAGGATGCGGGCATCAGCTACCGACACGCACGTCTCAGGCAGAAAGCCCGCCGCTTGGAAGATCTCGTCCTCATCGCTTGGGGATGTGTTGCGGAATCCCTGGCCCGCTCGTCGGTCAGGACCGAGATAGGACCTACGCAGATTGTCGATTGCCTCAAACGGCGCAGCCGGGTACCGGCCGGTCGGCGCTTGACGGGCGGCCAGACCGTCACGGCCGGGGTCGATCTGCACGACCGCACCGCCCGGCTCGAGCATGGAACCAACCGCGGACGCAACTTTCGGGCGGTCCATCCAATGGAACGACTGAGCGAAAGTGATCACGCTAAACGTCCCCAGGCCGGCAGGAAGCTCCTCGGCGCGCAACCGAACCCAGGAAACGTTCGTACTCGCCTGCTGCCCGGCTGCGCGCCGAGCTTCGTCAAGCATGTCGCCATCCGGGTCGAGTCCGATCACATCGTCAAAGAGGTGCGCAAGTCGCAGCGGGATGACTCCGGGGCCGCAACCGACATCGAGCAGACGACCGCGACCATTAAGTCCAAGCACCGCCTCAAGCGATCCTGCGAGCCCTTCGGCATATGGAATCCGCCCGCGCCGGTAGTAGCCAGCAGATCCGTCGAAGAGACTGACGTCCCACTCCCATTCCTCCCACCCGAACCGCGCCCGCTGTGACACAGCACCAGCGGACGTCCGGGCGACATCCTCACTCTCATCCACGACCGACAGTTTGTCGAAACCGCGCCACCGAGCGCGCTGGTGGCTGGTCGCCGTGGCGATCATGTCGGGCTCTGTACGGATTTGCGCAAGCAGTGGCGGCCGCGTCAGGGGCTCAGGCTCTCGTGGTACCGTCGGGCGCAATGAGCGAGGTCGAGTTCTTCTTCGAGGGCGGTCCCTGGGATGGCAGGTCGGTCAAGACGGCCATCGACGGCGAGCCGCCTTCGTTCATCACGTGGTCCGACTCCGATGAAGCCTCTCCGTCCGGACCCTTTGTGCCCGCGATCGTCTACCGCAAGAGGCTTGACACTGCGGGTACTCCACTCGAGGCTCGCGACGGCATCGAGGCCGTATACCTCTACGAGGGCGACACGGGCTCCCCGCAGTAGGGCCGATGTCGCCCTCGCTTGCCAAGGCACGTCTGGCGCGACCATGAAAGCGCTCGCGGCGTCGAGACCGCCGGGCGAAGGGATTCGTGCGCTACGTCTCCGGCGGAGATGAGCGAAGGAACGGCTCAGCGTAGTCCGCGAAGCCGGGGAAATCGGGATAGATGGTCGAGTGCTGGAACCCGAAGAGCGTGCCGAGCCGGTCGCGGATCTCGGACTTTGCTCCCGCAGTAATCCGGAACGTGTAAGCCGGCTGGCCGTGCTCCCTTGGTACGCCCCCGGCAACCGGCTCGGCGACGTGAAAACGAAGAGGGACCGAAACGCATCGGCGGACTTCGTCCACTCCCCAGTTTGCTCTCGGTGCCTCTCCGCGTGTCGGCCAGGCGATTCCCACTCCGACTCGCGGCACACCACCGAAGAGAAAAGCACCATTCTGCGCTGCGATGCGTGCTTCGAATGCGGGTGGGCGCCATGCAAATGCTTGCCCGCACCACTCATTTCGCCAGGCGACGTCTTCGGCGTCGTTGTCGTCAGTCGAGCGCTTCCACGGCCGATGAAGCTGGTCCTCCCAATCCCGCAACTCATCTCGCTCGTTGATCAAGCGGTTGGTTATGTCGATGGCAAAGAGACGACCATCAATCTCGTCGGCCATGGGTCGACCGTCCAGGAAGACCGGCTGTACGGCGAACCAGAGGCCGATATACGCGTTCAAGGTCACATCGATCATTCGTGTTGGCGAGCCGAAATGCTGCAGAGTGGCGAGCTGTTCCAGGATCGAGAGCCTGCCCCGCGCGCCATTGTGCAGTCCCCAGCGGTGGACACTTCTCAGAACCTCACTCTCGAGTCCAAGGAGTCGCCGCTCGTCGGGCGCTTTGGTACCGCCGGTCGTCCAAAGAAGTCTGCGGTAGAGCGAACTGTGCAGTGGCCAAGTTGCGTCAACTACGCCGCGCCAAGCGAACACGCGGCCAAGTGCGATCCACCTTTCGAACAGATCTGTGAGCGTGTCGTTGATCTGGTCGAACGACTCAATGGTGGTTTCCCACGGCCTGAAGAACGCTTCGACATCCATGATCGAAGTTTCGCCGGCGGCGCGGCTTAACCTTCGTGCAGGCGGCTCGAGCGAACCACGTCGATCCCGTCGATCGCATCCGCTGCAACGCGGCCACTTCAACAACGCTGCGATCTCTCCCCCGATGTACGACGTGGAGTGGGACTCCCGCGCTGCGCCAGGGGCCTCCGGGTGGCGAGCCGCGTCGTCGCTGCTGGCGCAGTCAGTCACAGTCGATCCTCCGATGGATGACCTGAGTGCAAAGGGCTCGTCAGGAACGGTTGGTAGCTTCACGTCCGAACCTAAGGGAGAATCGTGCCTAATTACCCGTACGTCTCGTCGCAAGGCGCCCTTGTCAAAGCCTTCGACCAGTTCCGGAAGTCGTTCCCGCAGACACTCGACGCCGAGGCGCTCAAGAAGTTCAACATCGCACCCGCGAACGAGTCTTACGTCGTGAACACGTTCCGCTTCCTCGGACTGATTGCCGACGAGGGCAAGCGGAACGAGTCCGCGACGGATTTCTTCTATGGCGGTGACGTAGAGTTCGAGAAGGGGCTCAACCAGGTTCTTCTGAGTGCGTACGGGCAGCTGTTCAACGACTTCGGTGCGGAGCCTTGGGACGAGACCAAGGAAAGGCTGAGCACTTGGTTCCGCGTGACCGACAAGACGACTGAACTGGTCGGCGGCCGCCAGGCTCAAACCTTCCTAACGGTGGCCGCGCTCGCCGGCCACGGAGAGGTGAAGCGACCGACTGCGAAGGCTGCCGCGGGCGCCGGGGCGAAGACGAGCGCGGCCGTGAAGGCGTCGCCGGCGAAGACGACTCGAGGGAGCGGCACCGCAAAGAGCACCCAAGAAAAGAAGCAGCAGCTGCCACCTGAGGTGAACACCCCGAAGCAGCAGTCTTCTGACCTAGGTCTGAGCGTCCGGGTCGAGGTCAACCTCCCGGCAACCGGTACTCCGGAGACCTACGACGCGATCTTCGCCAGCATCCGGAAGAACCTGATCGACCGCTAGCGGTGGCTGACCTCGCCCGCTTCGAGGCGCTCGTCCGAGGAGCGCATCTATATACGGAAGCGGAGGAGCCGCCTGAGGGGCCGTCCGAGCTGCACCCCTTTGAGGTTCGAGACATTCACCCAGACCTACCCGCGAAGGTCCGGGCGCTGTTCGATGACGGCTACTACGCCGAGGCGACGTTCGAGGCGTTCAAGTTCATCGAGGTCGAGGTCAAGCGGATCAGCATGCTTAAGGGCGCGAACTCGGTCGGCTTCGCACTGATGATGAATGCGCTCGACGAAAACAAGCCGAAGATTCAGATCAACGCGCTCGGCACGGACTCCGAGATCGACGAGCAGCGAGGCTTCCGCCACATCTTCGCGGGCGCCCAGTCGGCGATTCGCAACCCGAGAGGGCACGACCACAGCGTCACCGACACGCCCGACCAGTGCCTCGACCACCTGTCACTCGCGTCGCTGCTCGTCCGCCGACTCGACGATGCGGGGGTCAGATAGTCAATCTCGCCAGCGTTGCGCCTGGCAGCCGAGAACGAGCGCTTTGTTCTCCGCCCTCCGTTCGCGGGCGCTAGTGCGATGGCGACAAGCGCGATGCTCTTGGAGAGCCGATCCAAGCCGTCCGTCGCCGCGACACCGCGGGCTAGCGAGACGCGCATTCGTGACTTCGGTCTTGCGGAGGCACCGACGGACCCCGGGGGGCGTCCTGCTCGGAAAAAGGGAAGCGAGGGGTCGCCAGGCTTGCTGATACGGCGGCGTATGATCGCGGCGCAGTGATTGTTCTTGCCGATCTGACCGCCACCGCCACGCTCTCTCTCGCCGGGGCCACGTTCGCGCTGGTACTCGTGACGCTCCTGCTTGCCGAGATCACGCGACGAGGCAGCCGGGATGCACGACAGGGGACACAAGACACCCTTAGAGCTGAAGCCCGCGCGCTCACCGTCTCGTACCGACCGGTGATCGTCCCGTATCAGCGTTCCGGCGAAAAGCTCGTATACCGCGGCGGCGAAGTAGAGGCCGGCAGAGGACCCTTGGTCAAGTCGAGTGGGGCGTTTCCCTACATGCTCGTACCCGTGGAGAACGTCGGCAACGGCACGGCGCTGAATTTGCGTGGCCGGTGCGAGATATCGGGGACGAAGGCGGAGGCGAAGGTCGAGATTCCACTCGAATCTGTCGCCGCGGGGGACAAAGGTGCTGTGACTCTCGAAAGCCGATCGGGTGGGAACCTTGAATTCACGAGCGCACAGACGGTAACGATCTGGATCACTTGTAACGACATTGGCGGGGAAGAACTCACGCGGCGATTCACGTTCAATCCGCTGGAGAACGCCTACACAGACGCCCACTTCACCGATCTGCCGGAGCGGCGTCAGTCCGACGACAAGCAGGCCCAGGACGAACGCATCGAAGCGACCAGCGTCCTAGAGCGCGTGATCAAGATTTCACTCCTGAAGTTCTCAGGGGTGCTGCGACGGGCTGCCCTGGCCAGCGAAGGCCGATTCACGGGTCGGCGCTAGATCGCAGTGAGCACGTGTTGCTTCGCTAGGCCCCTGTTGCCGGCCGGTGCCCGGGTCGGGATTGAGTAACAAACGCCGAGCCCACACGAGAGGCTGGCCGACCTGAAGTGCGCGCGTCAACCAACTGGAGAATCGGATCGTGCGGACACCGGCTCTTCCCTTAGTGATAGCTCCGTTGCCACTCGATGCAGCCACGCTCGAGCCCGCCAGTTACGAGTTGGAGGGCGACGTGCGCCGTGAAGACATCCTCGTGACGCCAAGTGCGCGTCGGTGCTCCCACGAAGCCAATGGCGCCGATCGCATGGAGTCCGTCGACCACTGGTTGGATGCCGGGGTCGTCATGGGAAAGGCGCTCAAGTAGGAAGGTGAGGAACGTTGCGACTGGCGTCGAGGCCGCACCGGACGGGAGGAATGAGGTCGCACAAGTGCCGGTGACCTGGTGTCGTGGCGGCTCGGCCGGATTCCTCAGCTCTCGCCGTCGCCATCCGCGGCACAGGCGACGAAGTCAGTGAGCGAATACTGAGGAACGTCTCCCAACGTCGCGCCGAGATGCTCCGTGAAGACTTCAGTCACCTGGCGTGTTCGGACCCAGCACCCTTCGCCAGAGATCCACACACCCTCACTCGCGACGCGACTGGCACGATCGCTTCTGGGCTTCGGCGGGCTCCCGCGAAGGCAGAGACTCAGGAAGCTTTCGCCAGTGCCTCAAAGTTCTCATAGATGCGTGGCTCACCGGCCTCTGCGCGGGCCTTGAGCGCAGCCGGCCCGACACGTGCCCACGACCCGGATACCCAGATGATGTCCTCGACCAGCTCGCGGTTGAGGAGTTCATGCTTGACCAGTGCGCCGATCACCTCGCCCACGGTGAGCACCGTCGATACCGCGTCGTCCCTTGGCTCCGCCGACTCAGGATCGAAGTCCTCGGCCATGATTGCGGCTCCAGCTTCCTTCATACCGATCGACCCTGCCCACTGCAGAACCTGGAGCATGAGCTCGGCGTCCTCGCGTGTCGGTGCGGCCATTTCGGATCCTCTCCTAAGCTCGAGTGGACGGTCGGGTCAACCCTATAGCGGGACGACGCGGAGGGGTCAAATTCCCGCCGAGCGGCTGGTGGTGACGATCACCCTGCAAATCGCCGTCCCTTAGTGGTAGTACCCCCAGCCGGGCTCGAACCGGCGATCTCCTCCGTGAAAGGGAGGCGTCCTAACCACTAGACCATGGGGGCGCGCACGCCCCATTGTATGAGGCACCCCGCGGGAGGGTGCGGCGGCTCAGGCCTGCGTGTCGACCGCCAGCCCGGTCTCGGCGTCAAACAGCAGCACGGCCTGACCCGGAACGGTGAAGGCCATCGAAGCTCCGGACTGGAGCGGCTGATCTCCGCGGAGCTTGGCGGTCAGCAGGCGCTCGCCGAGGCGGACGTGAGCAAGGCGCTCGTCGCCGAGGTACTCGACCAGCTCGACCACAGCCTCGAATCCAAAGCCGCCGTCGCGGGCGGCCCCGACCTGGACATGCTCGGGACGGAAGCCGGCAAGCAGCCCATCGCGATCGATCCCGATCGTGGCGGCGCTGACCACGTTCATCGCGGGCGAGCCGATGAAGGTCGCGACGAACGTGTTGGCGGGGCGCGTGTACAGCTCCTGCGGGGTCCCGAGCTGCTGCAGCACGCCCTTACGCATCACGGCGATGCGGTCGCCCATGGTCATCGCCTCGACCTGGTCGTGGGTGACGTAGATGGTGGTGGTGCCGAGCCGCTTCTGCAGCTTCAGGATCTCGCCACGCGTCTGCACACGCAGCGCCGCATCGAGGTTGGAGAGCGGCTCGTCCATCAGGAATGCCGCGGGCTCGCGCACGATCGCACGCCCCAGCGCGACGCGCTGGCGCTGCCCACCGGACAGTGCTTTGGGCTTGCGCTCGAGGTAGTCCTGAAGGTCCAGTGCCACCGCCGCGTCCTGCACGCGGCGCTCGATCTCAGCCTTTGAGAGCTGCCGCAGCTTCAGGCCGAACGCGAGATTGGCCGCAACGGTCATGTGCGGGTAGAGCGCGTAGTTCTGAAAGACCATCGCGATGTCGCGATCCTTGGGAGAGACGTCGTTGACCTCACGGTCGCCGATCACCACCCGGCCGCCGCTGATCTCCTCGAGCCCCGCGACCATCCGCAGCGCCGTGGTCTTGCCACAGCCAGAGGGCCCGACGAAGACCATGAACTCGCCCTCCTTGATGTCGAGGTCCAGCGCGTCGACGGCGCAGGTGCCGTCCCCATAGATCTTCGACACACCGTCAAAGCAGATTGCCGCCATCAGCAGTTCATCCCTTCAGCGCTCCGCTGAGACCGGTTCCGCGTAGGAAGGAGCGCTGGAAGATCAGGAACCCCACGATCGGAACAAGGCAGGCGATCAACATCGCTGCAAGAAACACGCCTAGGTCGGTCTGCCCATAGATGGTTGGCAGCCGGACCGACACCGGCTGCTGGCTGGGATTGGCGAGGACCAACAGCGGCCAGAGGAAGTCCTTCCACGAGGCCAGCACGGCGAAGATCGAAACCACACCGAGGATCGGCTTGGACATCGGCAACACGATCGAGACGAACAGACGGAACGGACCCGCGCCATCGATGCGGGCTGCCTCGAAGATCTCACGCGGGAGGTTGTCGAAGAAGCGCTTCATGATGATCACGTTGAACGCGCTGGCGCCGGCCGGCAGCCAGATCGCCCAGTAGCTGTTGATGAACGAGTGGTTGATCAGTGGCGGGTGGACAACCTCGAGGTACAGCGGGACGAGCAGAACCACCGCCGGCACGAACAGCGTTGTCAGCAGCGCCGCGGTGATCACCCGGCCCCACTTCGGGCGCAGCACGGAGAGCGCATAGGCGCCCGTGGTCGCCACGATGATCTGGCAGAGCCAGGAGCCGAACGCGATCACGATCGTGTTCCAGATGTAGAGGCCGATGTCGACCTCATTCCAGGCGTCCGAGATGTTGCTCCAGGCGATACCGTGGGGGAAGATCGCCATCGGGTTCGCGAGCGTGTCCTGCGTGGGGGTGAGCGCGGCCTTGGCCAGCCACAGGATCGGCCCCAAACCACCGATCACCAGCAGCACGAGCAGTGCCGTGTGGGCACCACCGAGCCCCCACCTGACGCTTGGTCGCTTCCAGTCGGCGGACTGCACCAGACCCTGCTGGCTGTCGGCCCCCGCCCCCCTGCGCCGACGTCCCTGCCACTGCCGGATGGCGCTCATTCGTCGCTCCAGGAGCGCGTCGCGCGCAGGTAGATCAGCGAGAAGATCGCCAGGAAGGCGACCAGCATCAGGCTCAGTGCGGCCGCCTCACCGTAGGCGGCGCCGAGCGAGTTGCCAAAGGCGTAGTTGTAGATCAGGAGCAGCACCGTCAGCGTCGCGTTGTCCGGTCCGCCCGACGTGAACAGATACGGTTCGAGGAAGACCTGGGCGGTGCCGATGATCTGGAGGATCATGGTCACGAGCAGCACGGTCCGCATCTGCGGCATCGTCACGTGCCAGATCTTCTTCCAGATGCCCGCACCGTCGACCGACGCCGCCTCATAAAGCTCGGGGTTGACGCTCGTCAGCGCCGCCAGGTAGATGATGATCGTGCCGCCCGCGTTGGCCCACGTGGACTCGAGCACGAGCGACGGCATCGCCTGACCGGTGGATTGGATCCACGACTGCGGCGGAATCCCAACCCAGCCGAGGATCGTGTTGAACACACCGGTGGCGCCGCCGGCATAGAAGGTCTTCCACAGCAGCACCGCCACCACCGGTGGAATCACAACGGGCAGGTACGCGAGCGCCGCATACAGCCCACGCCGTTTCCTGACCTCGCTCATCAACACGGCCGCCACCAGCGGGATCGGGTAGCCGAAGAGCAGCGCCAGGCCGGCGAACTCGAGCGTGTTCTTGACCGCGATCGGGAAGAGCGGGTCGTTCAGTACCTCGCTGAAGTTCTGGAATCCGACCCACGTCGTCGTGACCTCGTTGGTGTGCTGCAGCGAGATCAGCACCAGGCGGACGATCGGGTACCACGAGAAGGCACCGAAGATCACCAGCAGCGGCAGCAGGAACAGGAGCCTGGAGAGCCCGCCGGCCCTGAACCAGCTGAGCGGCGTGCGCCTCGGGCGCGCGCCGGAACCTGAAGGCTTCGCCGCTACCGAAGGCGATGGCGTCACCGCTGCCTTCGGCTCGAGCCCAGGTGTCGTGGAATCAATAGTCGACATTCGTCCCTAAGAACAGCATCCCCGGCCTGCCGGCGGTCGCGCTACTGACTAGCACGACCACCGGCGACCGTCGGGGAGGGGGAGCGCTAGGAGGCGCTCCCTTGCTGAATCGAGGACTGGCCGGCGCTGTTGGCGGCCGCGAGCAGGCTCGCCGGGTCGGCGCCCTGGTTGGTGAACACCGCCTGAACCACCGAATCCAGATCGCCGTAGACGGCCTGTGTGGCCGACTCCGGTTCAGGGATCACGTTCTCACTGAAGATCCCGTTGTTGAACGGCGCGAACTGGCTCTCAGGCACGTTGATGTACGGCTTGATCCACTTCTGGTCCTGCTGATAGATCGCCTTGTCGAAGACGGGCAGCTCCGGCACTCCAACCGGCTGCTTGTTCTTCACAAGCGTCTGGGCGTTGCGGATCGCACCCTTGCGAGTGACGAGCTGGGACATGTAGTAGAAGTTGATCCACTTCATGGCAGCGGCGATCTGCGCCGGGCTCGACTTCGGGCTGACGGCGGCGAGGGTACCGCCGCCCAGGACGCCGGCGGTCTTGGTCTTGGCGGTCGGGATCGGCGCCAGGCCGTAGATCGAAGGATTGATGTTGTCGGCCTGCACCATGTTGGTGTAGACGTCGGAACCGCTGATGAACATTCCGATCTGGCCTGCAGCGAACGCCTGGTTCATCGTGCCCCAGCTGAGGCCGAAGTTGGCGCCCATCGAGTTGTCGTTCCACCGCATCTGGTGGAGCATGTTGAGCGCCTGAACGGCCGCCGAATTGTTGAACGTGGCCTTTGCGGCACTTCCGATGCCGGTCTCCATGCGTCCGCCGAGCGCGTCGGTGAGCGTGGTCAGAATCCAGCCGGCGGTGTTGTCGCTGGCGCCCATCTCGGCATAGCCTGCCTTGCCGGTCTTCTGGCTGATCTGCTTGGCGTCAGCCTCGAGCTGCGCCCAGGTTGTCGGGGGCTTGTTGGGGTTGAGGCCCGCCTCGCTGAACAGCTGGCGGTTGTAGCTCAGCGCCTGCGCATAGGCGGCCGTCGGGATTGCGATGACCTGCTTCTTGGCGTCGATGCCCTCGGCGATGACCGCCGGGTTGAACTCCTTGTAGTAGGGCTCGGCCTCTGCGTACTTGGTCAGGTTCGCGAGCTGACCGTTGTTGCCGAGTGAGCGACCATCCGTGAACGGCACAGTGAACACTGTGGGCAGGGTTCCGCTGGCGAGTTTCGCGGCGAACGTCGCGGGGAGCCACTGGTACTGAACGCCCCTGACCGAGATGCCCGGGTTCTGGGATTCGAACTCGGCGACCTGGTTGTCGAACTCATTGAAGGCAGCCTGCGTGCTGCCGGGAATCAGCGATACAACGCTGATGTGGACGACCGATGACTTCTTGGCTTTGGCGGTAGCCGCCGAGGCCAAGCTGACAGGCATCGCCATCGCCAGTGCGGCAATGGCTGCGAAGGTCATGTTCGTGCGAGCGAACGACCTCGTCTTCCTCTTGAACGTCATTTCCTCTCCTCTCCTGGACCCTCTCGGGTCAGTGTTACAGCGTCTCCACCTTTAGCGGAGTGGTTGGCTCCGCCTGTGACGGAGCAGGGTTAGCGGTCTGGAAGAACCAGACAGTGGTGTCCTGCGGCACGGCGCTTCCCTCGAGCAACGTGCTCGCGACAAGCACTTCGGCCGCCTCCGGAAGTTCGATCGGGTCGGGCCCGAAGTTGACGATGCAGCCGAAGCGCTCACCGCGCCTGAAGGCGATCACCTCGTCGCCGTACTCGAGCCAGGTGAGCCCGTCGGTATCGCCCCACGGCGACTGGCGACGGATCTCAAGGCCGGTGCGGTAGAGGCTCAGCATCGACTCAGGATCGCCGAGCTGGGCCTCAACCGAGAGCGGCGCCCAGTCGGTCGGTTGGTCGAGCCAGAGTTGCGCCTCAGGGTTGGGGCTGAACCCGTATGGCGTCTGCGCGCCAGACCACGGGAGTGGCACACGGCAGCCGTCGCGGCCCGGATCGACCCCGCCGGAGCGTAGCCACATCGGATCCTGGCGGCGGTCGGGCGGGATGTTCTCGGCCTCAGGCAGGCCGAGCTCCTCACCCTGATAGATGTAGATCGAGCCCGGCAGGGCCATCGCCAGCAGCGCCGCCGCCCGCGCGCGGCGGCGGCCACGCACGAGGTCGGTGGGCGTGCCTTCGCGCTTGCTCTCGAAGGAGAAGCTCGTGTCCGCGCGCCCGTAGCGCGTGACCGGGCGCGTGACGTCGTGGTTGGAGAGCACCCAGGTGGCCGGCGCCTCGACCGGCGCATGTGAGGCCAGCGCCGACTCGATCGAGGAGCGCATCGGACCGGGCTCCCACGGACAGGCGAGGAAGTCGAAGTTGAACGCGGTGTGCAGTTCATTCGGGCGCAGGTAGCGGGCCAGCCGCTCGGCATCGGGCAGCCAGACCTCGCCGACCAGCACGCGCGGCTCCTCGTAGCTGTCGGCGAGCTCCCGCCAGCGGCGGTACACGTCGTGGAGCTCGTCGCGATCGGTGAACGGGTGCTCGCCGGGGCCGGCGTCGGCGGGCTCCTCGGAGAGTTCGGGGTCCTTGATCAGCAGGGCTGCCGAATCGATCCGGACTCCGGCGACGCCGCGCTCGAACCAGAAGCGCAGGATGTCCTCGTGCTCGGCCCACACCTCCTCGCGCTCCCAGTTGAGGTCGGGCTGCTCGGGAGCGAAGAGATGCAGGTACCACTCGCCGTCTGGCACACGAGTCCATGCGGAGCCACCGAAGATCGACTGCCAGGCGTTGGGGGGCTGTTCGCCGTGCTCACCCGTGCCGGCGCGAAACCAGAAGAGCCCGCGCTCGGGTGAGCCGGGCGGACTCGCGAGCGCCTGGACGAACCAGGGGTGCTCGCTGGAGATGTGGTTGGGGACGATGTCGACGATCGTGCGGATCCCAAGCTCGCGCGCCTCGGTGATCAGCCGCTCGGCCTCCCACAGCGTGCCGAAGGCGGGATCGATCGAGCGGTAGTCCGAGATGTCGTAGCCGGCATCCGCCAGCGGTGAGGGGTACCAGGGGTTGAACCAGAGGGCGTCAACCCCGAGTGCGGCGAGATACGGGAGGTGCTCACGCACGCCCTCGATGTCACCGATGCCGTCGCCGTTGGCGTCGGCGAAGCTCCGAATGTAGACCTGGTAGACGACCGCGTCACGCCACCAGGGACGCTTTCCGGGCTTGTCCGATTCGCGTCGCGGGGCAGCCGCGAGCGTCGTGTCCGTCTCGCTCATGGCGGCGAGCATGGCACAGCAAACAAATGATTGCAAGAGCCAGATTGACCGTTGCAATTTTCGTACTTCCGTACGCAACTCTTGCAGAGGTCTACCGGGTCGGCGCGTTGGCGGTCGAGCCTCGCGCCACCACCTCCGGTTCAAAGAAGAGCTCGTCGGCGGACACGGGGGAACCCTCGATCTGTCCCGCCAGCATCTCCACGGCGGCGCGACCGATCGCCTCGAGCGGTTGCCGCACGGTCGTCAGCGGCGGGTCGGTGCAGCTCATCAGGGCCGAGTCGTCAAAGCCGATCACCGACAGATCGGTCGGGACCGACATGCCGCTGCGGCGTGCGGCACGGATCGCCCCCAGGGCGATCGGGTCGCTGGCGCAGATGATGCCGGTCACCCCGTGCTCGAACAGGCGCAGCGCGGCGGCATGTCCACCCTCGAGCGAGAAGCGCGTGCGCTCGACGAGCTCCAGCGGCGCCGCGACCTTGGAGATGCGCTCGAAGGTCGCGAGCTTGCGGGCCGAGGGCACGTGGTCAGGCGGCCCGAGGATGAGGCCGATGCGCTCGTGCCCGAGATAATCGAGGTGCGCATGCGCTTGTTCCATCGCGACCGCGTCATCGGTGGAGACGCGCGGGAAGTCGAGATGCTCGGCGGCCGCGTTGATCAGCACGACCGGTAGCCGCAGCGCCAGCAGCCGCTCGTAGTGCTCGTGCGGGGCGTCGGCCTCCGCGTACTGCCCGCCGAAGAAGATCATCCCCGAGACCTGCCGCTCGAGCAGCATCTCCACGTACTCAGCCTCGGACATGCTGCCCGTGCGCGTGCAGAGCACGGCGTTGAAGCCGCGCTGCGCCAGCGCGCCGGCGACGACCTCGGCCAGCGCCGGGAAGACGGGGTTCTGCAGCTCCGGCACGATCAGCCCGACCATGCGGGCGCGACGCACGCGCAGGTGCGTGGGCCGCTCGTAGCCGATCACGTCGAGCGCCGTCAGCACGGCGGCGCGCGTCGACTCGGAGATCCCCGGGCGGCCATTCAGCACGCGGCTGACCGTGGCCTCACTGACCCCTGCCTGTTTTGCGACGTCCGCAAGCTTGCGAGCCACGCCGCAATTCTACGTCAGATCTTGCAAATCCTTGCCGTGACTTACAGCAAAAGCTTGCGATGCAGTCGTCGCGTGGCCAATGTCAGCGCCAGCGAGCCAAACACCACCAGGTAGACCGCGGCCGCCAGCATGTCCCAGTGGAAGCTTCCGAGCGCCGGCTCGCGCAGCAATTGGATGCTCTGATACAGCGGCAGCACCTCGATCAGCGGCCGCACCCAGCTCGGGTACACCGACAGCGGATAGAAGGTCGTGGCGAACAGGAACATCGGCAGCATCACCAGCTGCACCAGCTGGAAGTCGGGGTAGTCGCGCAGGTAGGTCATGACCGCGATCCCGGCGGCGCCGAAGGCGTAGCCGACGAGCAGCGAGCCAGGGATCGCGAGCAGCACCGCGGGTGAGACCACCAGCCCCAGCACGAGCATCACGAGCACGAATCCCGATGCGGCGAAGACGCCGCTGAGCACGGCACTGGCGACCTCGCCGAGCGCGATGTCAGCGATCGAGAGTGGCGTCGGCACGATCGCGTCGTAGGCGCGATCGGTCTTGATCTTCATGAAGATCCCGAAGCTGGTCTGGTTGAAGGCCGCGTTCATCGCCGTGGTCGCCAGGATCCCCGGGGCGACAAAGTCCACGTAGCGCACGTCGATCCCGTAGACCTTGCCGATCAACGCGCCCACGCCAAAGCCGATCGACAGCAGGTAGAGCACGGGCTCGACGATGCTCGAGAGCACGGGCGTCAGTGAGCGCCGGTAGATCAGCGCGTTGCGCTCGACCAGGCTGCCGGTGCGCCGCAACGTCCAGCCGGTGGCGATCATCCGCGCAGCCTCCTCATCCGTGCAGCCTTCTTCTATAGGTGACGCGCGCGACCAGCAGGCCGCCGATCACGAACAGCAACAGGTACGCGGAGCGCGCGGCGACGCCCGCTACCGACGCCTGCCCGAGGCTGAGCGAGCGGCAGAGCTCGACGCCCTGGGTGAGCGGCAGCACCGAAGCGAGCAGCCGCACCACCTGCGGCAGCTCACTGAGCGCGAAGAACGTGCCCGAGAACATGTACATCGGCATGAACCCGAAGCGGAACAGCGAGTTGACCTGCGTGTAATGGCGCAGCGTCACCGTCCAGGCGGCGAGCGGCGCGGCGAAGGCCAGGCCCGTGAGCAGCGCCGCCGGCCAGACGGCAAACGCCCACCAGCCGGAGATCACGCCGAACAGCTCCATCACGGCGATGAAGGCGGCCGACGAGGTCAGCACCCGGAAGGCCACGAACAGCATGTGGCCGGCGAGGATGTCATCCGGCTCCAGCGGCGTCGTGATCGCCGTCCGGTACGCGCCCGACCAGCCCGCGGCCGCCGCGACTCGGCCACCGCTCTCGACGAAGCCGGTCTGCATCGCCGAGGCCGCCAGCAGCCCGGGCGCGAAGAAGGCTGAGTAGGAGACGCCGCCGAGCGTCGCCGGGTGACCGTGGTTGACGAGGTGGCCGATGCCGATGCCGACGCCGAGCAGGAACAGCAGCGGGTTGACGACGCTGATCACGATCGTTCCCCGCCAGGTGCGGCTGTAGAGCGCCAGCCAGTAGCGGAAGCCGTACAGAGCCCGCGTCATCTCAGTCGATCAGCGAGCGGCCGGTCAGCTTCAGGAAGACGTCCTCAAGCGTTGCCCGCCGCACGAGCGCGGTCAGCGGCTCGAGCGCCAGCCCGTGCGCGGCGGCGAGCGCGGCCTCGCCATCGGCGGCATAGACAAGCACGCGATCGGGCAGCACGTCGATGCGCTCACCGACCCCGGCGGCGCGCAGCCGCGCGGCCACATCGACGTGACCGTCGGGCGCGAAGCGCAGCTCCAGTACCTCCCGCGTGATGTGCGACTCGATCAGCTCACGCGGCGTGCCCTCGGCGACGATCCGGCCGCCATCCATCACCGCCAGGCGATCACACAGCTGCTCGGCCTCGTCCATGTAGTGCGTGGTGATGATCAGCGTGACGCCGTCGGCCTTGAGCCGGTAGAGCCGGTCCCAGAGCACGTGCCGCGCCTGCGGGTCGAGTCCGGTCGTGGGCTCGTCCAGCAGCAGGATCTCCGGCTCGTTTATGAGCGCGCGCGCGATCGTCAGCCGGCGCCGCATCCCGCCCGACAGCATCTCGACCTGCGCGTCGGCCTTGTCCTCCAGCTGCGCGAACTGCAGCAGTCCGTCGAGCCGCTCGCGGATCGCGTTCCTGGAGAGCCCGAAGTAGCGCCCGTACACGTAGATGTTCTCGCGCACGGTCAGCTCGCGGTCGAGGCAGTCATCCTGGGGCACGACGCCGATGCGCGCACGGATCTCAGGGCCCTCGCGCGCGGGATCCATGCCGAGCACCCGCAGGCTGCCTTCGGACACCGGCGAGATCGCGGCGAGCATCCGCATCGTCGAGGACTTGCCGGCGCCGTTGGGACCGAGGAAACCGAAGGCCTCTCCGCGTCCGAACTGGAAGTCGATGCCGTCGACGGCCCGGAATGGCGGCGTTCCGTTGCGGGCGGGATAGGTCTTCGCGAGGCCCCGAGCCTCTACCAGGAGCCTGTCGTCGTGCACGCAACCACCGTACCGAACGGAACGAATGGCTGCAACATGTCGACTAGATTCTGCAACTTTCGTAGTGTTGCCGTCACCCACGCCGCATCAGACGGCCAACGGCGGCCATCAGTTCGTCGGTCTTCTGCTCGCGCTCGTCCTCCCGCGCGCCGAGCAAACAGTGTTGCGCATGGTCGTCGAGCAGCCCCAGCGCGACCTTGTCGAGCGCGGCCTGCACGGCCGCGATCTGGGTCAGCACATCGATGCAGTAGCGATCGTCGGCGACCATCCGCTCGATCCCGCCGATCTGACCCCCGACACGCCGCAGGCGCTTGATCAGCTGTTCCTTGCTGGCCGTATATCCGCGTTCTGTCATGCTCGGAATATACCCCTAGGGGGTATGATCGAGCCGATGGCCATCGTCCACGTCCTCTGGCACGGGATCCGCGACGCGCTGCTGATGGGCTGGCAGGTGTGGTGGGCGCTGGCGCTGGGCTTCTTCATCTCGGCACTTGTGCAGGCCTGGATCCCGCGCCGGCGCATCGAGTCGAGCCTTGGGGGCGCTGGCCTTGGCCCGCTGGCCAAGGCCACCGGACTCGGCGCCGCCTCCTCGTCCTGCTCCTATGCCGCGACCGCCATCGCCAAGAGCCTCTTCCAGAAGGGCGCCTCGGCGAGCGCGGCACTGGCCTTCCAGCTGGCCTCGACGAACCTCGTCTGGGAGCTCGGGCTGGTGCTGTGGGTGCTGATCGGCTGGCAGTTCACGCTGGCCGAATACGTCGGCGGGATCGTGATGATCGCGCTCCTGGCGATGCTGTTGAGGCGCTTCATCCCCGCGCCGCTTGAGGCGCAGGCGCGGGCGCACGCGCAGGCGGCGCAGGCCGGGCACGAGCACCACATGGCGGGCCAGCAGCTCTCGCTGCGCGAGCGCCTGAGCAGCGCCGCCGCCTGGTCCGACGTCGCCCACAACTTCAGAGGGGACTGGCAGATGCTTTATCGCGAGATCGGGATCGGACTGGTGATCTCCGGCTTTGTCGCGCAGATCAACCAGCACGCCTTCCACACGATCTTTCTGGGCAGCTCACCCGCGCTGGTGCGTACCGTCTGGGGCGCGCTGATCGGGCCCCTGATCGCGATGCTGACGTTCGTTTGCTCGGTCGGCAACGTGCCGCTTGCGGCGGTGCTCTGGAGCGGCGGGCTCAGCTTCGCCGGCGTGCTCGCGTTCATCTTCGCCGACCTCGTGATCCTGCCGATCGTGGCGATCTACCGCAAGTACTACGGCGGCGCGTTCGCGGCGCGGCTGGTTGCCCTGCTGCTCGTCACGATGATCGCGGGCGCCCTGATCGTGCAGCTGTTGTTCAGCGGATTGGGGCTCATCCCGAGCGGCGCGCGGCCGACCGGCAGCGGCATCTTCATGGGCGTCCAGCTCGACTACAAGCTCGTGCTCAATGCGCTCGGCCTGCTGCTGTTTGCGGCGCTGTTCGCCGTGACGCTGCGACGCGGCAGGGTCGACCCGGTCTGCGGTATGGCGGTCGACCGCGCCCAGGCCGAACACCTGCAGTACGGCGGTCGCAGCTTCTACTTCTGCTGTAGCGGCTGCCGCGAGCGGTTCGCAGCGGAGCCGGCGCGTTACCTCAGGGACCAGCAGGCATCTGTGGCTACAGTCACAGGCAGCCCCGATGGCCACCCCAGGCACCACACGATCAGCCTCACCGACACCGGCCTTCACCGGCACGACGATTGATCGTGCGAGTGAGCTACGCGCCGATCGCGCTGCGATCCAGCGGCTACTGAAGCACCCACGGGCCGCCGTGCTCGGTGCCAGTGCCGACAGCGTGCTGATCGGCGACGGCAGCCGCCCGCGACTGCTGCGCCGGCCGCTTGGCGGCCACGTCAACCCCTACCGGCCGATCCTGCTCGGACTTGAGAACGGCGAGCCGCTGTTCGCCGCCGACCTCGACGACCCGCAGGCCGCCCACGAGCTCGCCGAGACCGGCGCCGGGCGCCTGGTCTCGCTGCGCGAGGCCGGGACCGTGCTCGAACAGCAGGAGGGCGGGCTCGCCGCGTACATGGTCGCGCTGCTCAACTGGCACCGCCGGCACCGCTTCTGCGCGAACTGTGGCGCCGGCACGCGCGTGGCCGAAGCGGGCCTGTCGCGCCGTTGCCCGAACTGCCAGGCCACCCACTTCCCGCGCACCGACCCGGTGGTGATCATGCTCGTCGATGACGGCCGGGGCAACGTCCTGCTGGGCAGGCGCATCGGCTGGGCCGCGGGCCGCTTCTCGATCCTCGCGGGCTACGTCGCACCGGGCGAGACACCCGAGGCGGCGGTCGCGCGCGAGGTACTCGAGGAGTCGAGCGTGGTCGTGCACTCACCCCGCTACGTCACATCGCAACCGTGGCCCTTCCCGGCGTCGCTGATGCTCGGGTTCGAGGCCAGCGCGCAACGCGGCGCCGCCGACCCGATCCCGCAGGAAGGGGAGATGGTTGAGGTGCGCTGGTTCAGCCTCGAGCAGCTGCGCGCAGGCACGGAGTTGCAGCTGCCGGGCGAGGTCTCGATCGCGCGCATGCTGATCGACGCCTGGGTCATGCGCGGCGGACGCCGGCTCGACCCGCATCCGTCGTAAGCGGGTCGCCCGCGAGTACGGACTGCAGAGCCGCCACGTGGCCCTCAAAGGCCGCGCGCCCGCACGGCGTCAGCGCCGCCCGGACCCGACGTCGGTGGTTTTCGAGCGGGCGCTGCACACTGATGTAGCCGGCCTCTTCGAGCGTGGTGAACTGCTTGGAGAGCGCCGAGTCTGAGATCCCCAGGCGGTCGCGGACGAAGGCGAAGTCAGCCCAGTCGGTCGCCGCCAGCAGGGCGACGACAGCCAGCCGCGTGCTCGGATGGATGAGTTCGTCGAAGCGCGGCTCGATCACCACTACACCAGCGCGCGACGACGCAGGGCCGAGACCAGCGACGGCCCGCCGACGCTTACCAGCATGGCGACGATCACGCCGGCGCAGAGCGACGGGTGGCGCGCGCCGTCGGCGTTCAACGCGAGCGCGAAGCCGACCGTAGCGACGGCCATCACGACCACAAAGCCGAGAATCATCGCCGGGATCTGGCGGCTGACGAGCTCGCCGCGGATGCTCAGGTGCGAGGAGCCGTTGCGGCCGCTGATCACGTGCGGCGCGAGCGCGGAGTGCACCGCCCCAAAGATCAGGGTCGCGACCGACGTAACCCAGCCGGCGGCAAAGTCGCCGAGCGCTCCGAGTGCCACCCAGCCCGACGCCAGGAATGCCCAGTACCAGAACGGCACGCTGATCTCGGCCAGCACCTGCTGGCGGCGGTGCTCGACCGCGCTGAGCGCGAGCCGCGCCTCGGATTCGCTGATCGGTACCTGCATCTTGGCCACCGTCCTTCTGCCTCGCGGACTTACTTTCCTAGTAGGAAATGGGAAGCTACGGTTTCCGAGCGGGAAAGTCAAGCCTAGGATGGCGGTGTGAGGACGCGGCGCATCTCGGGCGCAAGCAGCGGCGCCAGGTCGGCGCTGAACTCCATCGTCAGGTGATCACCGTCGTGAGTCGTGAGCGTGTGGTTGATGACGCTCGGACATATGTCATCCGCGCAGAACCACTGCAGCGTCGGGACCGATCGATGTTTGGTCCTCCCGAGCATCGCCTCGATGTCCCGCACGAGCCTCGTGTAGCTGCTCGTGACCGGCGAGGAGCAGCTGCGCTGCGTGGCGCCGGCGGCGGTGATGCAGGTGGCCGTCTTCTTGGTCTGGCCGGGCGCGTCCTCGAGCCACACGCCGTTGTGGACCGCGCTGAGCACCGAGCCTAGATAGGAGACCGTGTTGGTCGGGTTGTTCTCGATGTAGCCGCCGCTCAGCTTGAAGGTCACGAGCGTCACCGCCGGACGCAGCCGGCGGTCTTGCTCGATCGCCCAGCGGTACCAGCTCGCACAGGGCCAGCCGGAGAGGTTGGCGTGGATGCGGTTGACGTAGCACCCCGGCTTGTCGAGCACCACCACGGCAAAATGCTGCGCTCGCGCGATCGGCAGCAGCGCCGGCACCCACATGCCGGCGTGCGAATCGCCGAGCAGCGCGACGACGCGCTTGGCGCTCGGGTCACCGAGCTTGCAGATCCTGCTGGTGATGCCCGTGCCGAACGACGGCTGGCAGCCCGCCGGCGTGTCGTAGGTGATCGCAGTGTTCTCCTGGGCGAGCGTCGAGCCGTTTGGGACAAGCACCTTCGGCAACGGCGCATCGGCGCGCACCGCCCGGACGGCCTCGACCAGCGCCGGGATCGGCTTCGACGCCAGCAGGCTGACCGGATCGGACTGGCCCGCCGCCGGTCGCAGCGGCGCCAGATTGACGTTCTGCGATGCCTGTGCCTGCGCCGCGAGCGTGCCCTCGACGGTCAGCACCGGGACCATGATCGCGGCGACTGAGGTGCCGATCGAGACCGGCACCAGCGCCGCCGTGCGCCAGCCGCGCAGCCAACGCGCGAAGCGCAGCGGATTCTCATAGAAGTGGAAGGTCAGCGCCGAGAGCGCAAAGGCGCCCGCCAGCAGCGCCACGTTGTCAGCGACCGGCAGCACGTGACCGGCCAGCTGCCAACCGATGATCAGCGTCGGGTAGTGCCACAGGTAGAAGGTGTATGAGCGATCGCCGACATAGGCCATCGGGCGGAAGGCCAGCAGGCGATCGACTCCGATCCGCGTCGGGTGCAGGCCGGCCAGCACCATCAGCGCCGACCCGCCGACCGGGAGCAGCGCCGCGTAGCCGGGGAAGCCGGTGCGGCTCGAGAAGTGCACTGCTGCGAACAGCACCATGCCGAGACCGGCCCAGCCGAGCGGAACCCGCAGCGGCCTGGACAGCTTCGCGGCAGCGGGCGCGAGCAACGCCAGCGCAGCTCCCAGCCCGAGCTCCCAGGCACGCGCGAAGGTCGAGAAGTACGCGCTCTGCGGGCTTACGGCTGTGTCATGGATCGACCACGCGAGCGAGCCCGCGCAGACCACGGCGATCACCAGGCCGAGCAGACGGACGGCGCGGCGGCGGTCGAAGGAGCCGCGTCGGCGGCAGATCCAGAATGTCACCGCCAGCAGCGACGGCCACACCAGGTAGAACTGCTCCTCGACCGACAGCGACCAGCAGTGCTGGACCGGTGAGGGCATGGTCATCGATGCGTTGGCGAAGTAGTTGGTAGCGCCCGCGGCGAAGTGGATGTTGGCGTAGAACAGCGAGGCCGCAAGCTCGTCGAGCAGCGCCGGTTTGGTGCCGGGGAAGTCCGCACGCATCAGGTCGTAGACGACGTAGACGGCGATCGCGCTGACCGCCAGCGTCAGCGTCGCGGCGGGCAGGATCCGTCGTGCACGGCGTGCGTAGAACCGGGGGATCGAAACGCGGCCGCCGGTCGGCTCGCCCTCGCGCCCGTGCGCCCCGCCGAGGCCCTCCCGCAGCAGCAACCCGGTGATGAAGTAACCGGACAGCACGAAGAACACGTCAACCCCGATGTACCCGCCCGGCAGGAAGGGCACGTTGGCGTGATTCAGCGCGACCAGCACCACCGCCAGGGCGCGCACGCCCTGCAGGTCACGCCGGCGCTCGGTCGCGACCGCAAGTCCACGCCGCTCTGTTCCGGCGGCGCCCAGCCGCTGTGTCGTCTGCCCGTGGCCCTGCGGTGACTGACGGCGCATTCCGCGCCGTCCTGGCCCCCGCCCCCCGCGCGTGACATTCCCAAGCCGAAGCATTGCCGTCCCGCAAGTTGGAGGTCGTTTCTCGGAGGCCGCCTGAGTGTCTCCCACTCGGTTATTTGCCCCGCGCGGCGGGCGTCAAACATGACCGACGGCGGCGCGCGCTCGACTTCAGAGCGAGCCTCCCGTCGCTCAGATCAGGAGTGATGGTCCTGCAGGGGCCGGCTGAGCGGCCGCAGCGCCATCGGATCCCAGTTGCGCAGGAGTGCCTCCGTGGCGGCAGCATCCTGCGGGCGCGAGTACAGATATCCCTGACCGCACTCGCAGCCGAGCGCACCAAGGTCCTCCAGCTGGCGGCGGGTCTCGACCCCTTCGGCGATGACCTCCAGCCCGAGCGTATGTCCGAGGGCGATGGTCGAGCGCACGATCGCCTGGTTGATCTCGCCACCACCGGCCGTCGGATTGATGAAGCCGCGGTCGATCTTGAGCGCCTGCACGGGGAACTGAGCCAGTGCCGAGAGCGATGAGTAGCCGGTTCCAAAGTCGTCCAGATGCAGTCCGACACCCCGAGAGCAGACGTCGGCAGCGATCCTCACGATGCGCTCGGGCTCGTGCATGAGCGTGCTCTCCGTGATCTCGAGCAGCAGCAACCGTGGCGGAATACCGGTCGCCTGCAACGCCTGCAGAATCGTGTCCGGGAGCTTCGGATCATCCAGCTGCAGGCGGGAGATGTTGACGCTGACACAGGTGTCGTCGTCGACGACGTTCTGCTCTCGCCACTTCGCCAGCTGGCTGAGCGCCGTGATCAGCACCTGCTCGCCGAGCACCGAGATGAGTCCGCATTCCTCGGCGATCGGGATGAACTCGGCGGGTGAAAGCGGTGGCCAGCCCTCGGGCCAGCGCGAGAGCGCCTCGAGGCTGCGGACGCGTCCGCTCGCGAGGTCGACGATCGGCTGGTAGTGCACCCTGATCATCGCCTGCTCGACCGCCTGGCGCAGCGCGCCCTCCCTCGTCAGGCGGGTGACGACGCGCTCGTGCATGAGCTCGTCGTACAGCGCATATGTGGCTCCGCCGCGCTGCTTCGCGTAGTACATGGCGATGTCCGCGTTGCGCAGCAGATCACTTGAGGTGCCGCCCGGCTCGCTCAGCGCGATGCCGATGCTGGCCCGCACGAATAGGCGCTGGTTGGCCAGCTGGAAGGGCCGCTCGAGCGCCTCGCAGATGCGTCGTGCGCTGCAGCTCGCGTGCTCGCTGGAGGTCGAGCCGTCGATCAGCAGCGTGAACTCGTCGCCACCGAGCCGGGCGATCGTGTCGCCCGGGCGGAGGACCTCAGAGAGTCGCGCCGCGGTCGCGATCAGGAGCTGGTCGCCGACGGCGTGGCTGAAGCTGTCGTTGATCAGCTTGAAGCGGTCCAGGTCGAGGAACATCACCGCACAGCCGCTCGAGGGATCCCGAACCGAGCGGCGCAGCACCTGCTCCAGCCGGTCGATCAGCAGGGCGCGGTTCGGAAGGCCGGTGAGCGGATCGTGGAGCGCGTCGTGCCGCAGCCGCTCCTCGGCCGCGCGTCGCTGCGTTACGTCGGCGATCGAACCCGCCATGCGTGTGGCGATACCGTCGCCGCCGCGGATCGCGAGCCCGCGGCAGAGCACCCACAGCCAGGTGCCGTCGGCGTGACGCATCCGGTACTCGATCTCAAGGTGCTCGCTGGTCCCGGCCAGCTGGGCGTCGATCGCGGCCCGCAGCTGCAGGAGGTCATCGGGATGGACCAGGTCGAACCAGCGCTGCGGTTGTGAGTCATCGGCCGGCTCGACGAGACCGAGGATCGCGTGCCAGCGATGCGACAGATAGATCCGGTCGCGGACCAGGTCCCAGTCCCAGATTCCGTCGTTCGCGGCGCGGGTTGCGAGCGCGTAGCGCTCCTCGCTGCGCGCGAGGTCGCCGAGCGCTTCGCTGTGTGAGATCGCGTAGCGAATCGCACGCTCGAGCCCGGTCGGGTCAAGCGCCTGCTTGGTCACGTAGTCGGCGACGCCGAGCGCGCTCGCCTCCAGATCGATCTGATAGTCGTCCTGGCCGGTGAGGAGGATGACCGGCGCCCGCGGGCCCGTGCCGAAGCCCTCGCGCACCAGATCGAGCCCGGTCCGCTGTCCGAGCCGGTAGTCGATCAGATACGCATCGTGGCGGCGCTGCCTGATCTCCGCCAGCCCGTCCTCATAGGCGTCGCGCCAGTCGAGCTGGAACCGCATCCGCGACTGAGCCGCGAGCAGGTCGCGCGTGATCAGGTAGTCGTCTTCATCGTCCTCGACGAGCAGCAACCGGAGGCTCTCAGTCATGCATGACGCCCTCTCCGGGGAGCTCGACGATCTCGAACCAGTAGCGGCCCCACGCGCTCATCACCTCGACCAGCGACGCGAAGGTGACCGGCTTGGTGATGAATGAGCTGACGCCGAGGTCGTAGGAGCGGACCACGTCCTCCTCATCGCGGGAGGTGGTCAGAACGACGACAGGAATCGTCCTCAGACGGCGGTCGCCCTTGATCTCCTCGAGCGCCTCACGGCCGTCCTTCTTGGGCATGTTGAGATCGAGCAGAATGATCCCTGGAGTCGGAGCGTCGGCGCCCTCCTCGGCGTAGCCGGCCTCATGACGGAGATAGTCGAGCAGCTCCTGACCGTCACCGACGAAACGCACCTCGTTGCTGAGATGCGCGCGGACCAGCGCCTCACGGGTCAGGTCGCGATCCTCCTCGTCGTCATCGGCCATCAGGATCGTGATCCGTTTACCGGTTCGGTCATCACGCCACATGCGTCTTCTCCTCCGCGTCCGTGTTGAGTTCTGCCTCGCTGACGGGCCGGCTCCGCCGCGCCAGCGGCAACGTCACGGTGAACGTCGCGCCTTCACCCGGCCTGCCCTCGGCCCTGATCTCACCGCCATGGCGGGTCACGATCTTCTGGCAGAGCGCCAGTCCGATCCCGGTGCCCGGGTACTCGCCGCGTCCGTTCAGCCGCTCAAAGACCCTGAAGATCCGCTCCGCGTATTGCTGTTCGAAGCCGATTCCGTTGTCGGCGACGACGAGCCGCGCGCGACTGCCGCTTGTCTCGGACGTGAGACTGATCTCAGGCGTGACTCCCACGCGGCGGAACTTCAGCGCGTTGGAGAGCAGGTTCAGGATTAGCTGGCGCATCTGCAGCTCGTCGGCGCTGAGCGTCGGCAGCGTGCCGACCGAGATCACTGCACCCGATTCCTCGAGCTCGACCGAGATGTCGTCGAGGATCTCGGCGGTCACCTGGTTGAGATCAACGGGCGCGAACGGACGCGGCTTGGTCGTCACGCGCGAGAACTGCAGCAGGTCCTGAATCAACTGCTGCATCCGCTCCGCGGAGCGGTTGGCGCGGGCGAGGTAGTCCTCGCCGCGTTCGGAGAGCCGGCCCGACTCAGAGACCATCAGCTGCTCGGTGAAGGTGCGGACCTTACGCAGCGGCTCCTGCAGATCGTGCGACGCTATCGAGGCGAACTGGTCAAGCTCCGCATTGGAGCGGGCCAGTTCCTCAGCGCGACGCTCGAGCCGCGCATTGGTGGCCTCGAGCTGGCGGTTCATCGACTCCAGCTGTGCGTTCGCCTCTTCGAGGTCCTGCTCCGCCGAGTAGACCGTCCGCCAGCCGAGTCCGAGCGCGACCAGGGCGACCAGCCCGAAGGCGATCAGCAACAGCCAGGGGACCCATTTGTGTAGACCCGAGACACTCGCGAACAGCGCGCCGTCGGGCGACGCGAGCACGATCCGCCAGGTCGAGTTCTGCAGCGGTAGCTCGTCGTAGTACTGGCCGTCACGAACGCCGGTGGAGCGGCCCAGCGCGATGCGCGTGGCGACACTGCGATAGCGGTAACCGGTCGGCCGCGACGCCCGGTTGGAGGCGATCACCGTGTCGTTGGCATCGAGGATCATGTTGCGCGAGCCGGCCACGCCGGGGATCCGATCCAGCTCGCCGGTCAGGAGCCCCGCGATCGAGCTGGGGGCCGCGCCCTGAGCGAGCAGCCGCCGCCCGTGCGCCGTGGGGAGCGCGGCGACGACGCTGAGCACGCCCGACTTGCCGCCGGGCAGCAGATCACCGAGCACGAACGGGGCGCCGTGCTGGACCAGCTTGAAGGCGCGGGCACCGAGAAGCTGGGCGTGCAAGGTGCTGGTCAGCCCCGCCTGGGCCAGCACCTCACCGTTGGGCCGGAGCACGGCCAGGTACTCGCTCGTGCCGCGCTGCTTGGCGAGCAGCGCCGAGCTGATCCGTGGAGCTCCGTAGAGCTTGGCGTCAGCAGGAATCTCCTGCTGGACGGCGGAGAAGAGCGAGTCGATCAGGGCGGCAGCCAGCACGGCTCGCTCGTGCACACGTGCCTCGATGTCACGCTTGGACGACGCCTGGTCATCGGACAGTCCGATGGCAAAGGTGGCCAGCAGGCCGAACACGACGATGGCTGCGCCGAGCAGAAGCGCCGTTGCTCCGCGCCGCCGCATTCGCAGATCTCGCCATCTGGTTACTGCTCGCATGCTGCGCACCCACCAATCCGAGCGCCGAACGCGATCCCAGTTCGGATTTCGGTCGGTCTCAAACGCAACTGAAGTCCTGCAAGAAAACTCCCAACGAACATACGACCGCCGTATGAGCATAAGCGCAGCAAGTCTGATTGATGTAAGTCGCTGCGTCTGCAGCGCGATCAAGATTTGACCGCTCCACCCGGCTGTGCGACGGTGCGCCCTGCCCTGGTCATCCGAGACGACGAGTGCGAGCCCAGTGCGTCCAAGCGAGCTTCGTCATCACCTGCTGTCACTTGCGGACACCGAGGAGACCTTTCCATTCGGTCCGAACACGTCTGTGTTCAAGGTGGCCGGCAAGATGTTCGCGCTCTCCCAGCTCGGCGCCCAGGAGCTGCGGGTCAGCCTCAAATGCGATCCCATGCTCGCCGAGCAGCTCCGCGCGGCGTACAGCGCGGTGCTCCCCGGATACCATCTCAACAAGAAGCACTGGAACACCGTCATCATCGACGGTTCACTACCGGAGTGGATGCTCAAGGACCTGATCGAAGACTCCTACGACCTCGTCGTAGGGGCCCTCCCGAGGTCCCGCCGGCCACGCGGATGGCACACCGACGGATGACAGGCGTCTACCGATTGGCGAGCGCGCGAGCGAACACCGCCGGGTCGGCGTTGCCGCCCGAAAGCACCACGCCGACACGCAGACCCGTGAGCTCGACGTGGCCGTGCAGCAGTGCGGCCAGCGCTGTCGCCCCACTCGGCTCCACCACCAGTTTGAGCCGCTCGAAGCAGAACCGCATCGTCGCCAGGATCTCATCGTCGGTGACGGTGACCACCTCGTCGACCAGCGCCTGAATCACGGGCCATGTGTGCTCTCCCGGGGTCGGCGTCTGCTGACCGTCGGCGATCGTCGGGGCGACCGCGACCTCGCGACGGACACCGGCAGCGAGCGACTGAGCGACGTCGTCACTCGCCTCGGGCTCGACGCCGACGATGCGCGCTGCCGGGCACAACGCACGCACGACCGTCGCGCATCCGGAGATCAACCCCCCACCGCCGATGGGCACGACGATCGCGTCGAGCTCGCCTGCCTGCTCGATCAGCTCGAGCGCGAGCGTGCCCTGTCCGGCCATCACGCGCGGATCGTCGTAGGGGTGGATGACCTCGGCGCCGCGTTCTGC
Source organism: uncultured Actinomycetota bacterium (assembly GCA_963706725.1). GTDB lineage: Bacteria > Actinomycetota > Thermoleophilia > Solirubrobacterales > Solirubrobacteraceae > Palsa-465. The sequence goes on from OY970167.1 coordinate 492,639, forward strand.
GGCGAGCTCGCCGAGCAGCTCCTCGCGATCCTCGCCGTAGCGATCGAAGGTGATCACCTCGGCGCCGTAGCCCTCGGTCGCGGCGCGCTTGAGCGGTGGGGCGTCACGCGGCATCAGGATCGTCGCCTGCACCCCGTGCAACCCGCAGGCGAGGGCGAGCGCCTGGGCGTGATTGCCCGACGACGTCGAGCAGACGCCACGGGCGCGCCTGAGATCGTCGAGCATCGCGACGGCATTGAAGGCGCCGCGGAACTTGAAGGCGCCGACGCGCTGCAGCAGCTCAGGCTTGAGATACAGCCGGGCACCGACGCGCTCGTCGAGCGTGCGCGAGGTCAGCACCGGGGTGCGGTGCGCGCTGCCGGCGAGACGCTCCGCCGCCGCCCGGACATCGGCGAGCTGTAGGTACCCCGGCGCCGGCGGGCGCGCGTCTGAGCTGACATTGCGGGCGATCATCGGTGGCCGAACTCATTCTCTCCGACCGCGGGTTTATGCGTCGCGCTCGGCGTCCGCGGCTTCGCCTTGCTTCGATTTCTGACCGTCGCCCCGCGCCGCTATGGCGGCGAGCAGGTCGTCGAGCCCGAACTCGCTTCGTTCATCGGTCAATGCGCGGCCCGCCGCAGCCATCAGCACTCGTCGCAGCTCGCGATTCGGAGTGACCGCGAATCTGAGCTGACTCGAGCTCACCATCGCGACCGAGGCATGGCTGCCGCCTTCCGACGCAGGCAACAGACTGGACACCGCCTGGCGGATCCCTTCGGGATCGGCGTCGAAGGCGGACAGGACGCGAGCAGCGACACCCTCGTTGGCCCGCGCGAGCGCGAGCAGGATGTGCTCTGTTCCGATGTAGTTGTGCCCGAGGCTCAGGGCCTCACGGTTCGCGATCTCAAGCGTCTTCTTGGCGCGCGGGGTAAATGGGATCTGGCCAGTCGCGACCTCTTCGCCGGAGCCGACCAGGCGCACCACGTGAGCCCGGGCGTCCCCGATCGAGACACCGAGCGATTGGAGCACGGCCGCACCGACTCCTGCCTCCTCGCGAAGCAGGCCGAGCAGGATGTGCTCGGTCCCGATGTAGTTGTGCCGTAGCGCCCGCGCCTCCTCCTGAGCGAGGACAACCACCTGGCGGGCACGCTCCGTGAAGCGCTCGAACATGCGGCAGAGCATCTCACCGACGGCAAGCCCGGTGGTGGATTCGCGCTCATCCGCCGCGGACTACGCCTGATCCGGGACGTCGCGACCAGGCAGCAGATGCTCGGTTCCGACGTGCTTGTGCCCGGGGCCGCGCGCCGCCTCCTGCGCCCTGGCGACAGCTTGCTGCGCGTCCTCGCTCAATCGCTGGAACATCGCTTTCAGCATCCCATGCGCGCGTTGGCTGTCGCGCAAAGGCCCGTGCGTACGCGAGCTCTCCGCGATTCTCGGTTGAGAGCAACCGCACGCGCGCAGTCGCCCGCAATCCTGCACGCGAAGGTGACTATCTGAATGGCACGCTGACCGGTCCTGGCACCTTGGCGAAGACCGCCATGAAGTCACGGTCGTCGGGCGTCAGGTAACGATCGGGTGACTGCTGATTCTGGGGCTCGACCATCGTCGGCCCGAGCCCGCGCTTGTGTGAGTAGGTGATCAACGTGTGCCACTCGGGGTTGATGTCGAACTCCATCCCGCGCACCGCGCCGATGTGTTGAAGGATCTGGGCGAGCGAGATCACGGTCGCCTCCGACGCGACGACGAACATCACGTTGCCGTGGGCGTCGACGCCGACGGCGGTGCGCGGAGTGAAGGTGACGCCGCCCAGGGTGTAACCCCACTGGACGCTGTTCGGGTCGGTGTTCAGCTCGGGGTTGAGCTTCCCGTCCCAGAGGATCGGCGTGAGGCTCTGGCGCGCCCATGCGATGTTGGCCGGCGCGTCCGGACCACCGGCCCACTTGACGATGTTGACCCTTCCGTCGCGATACCCGACGAGCGTCGCGTTGCCATCGATCAGTGGTTCGTTGGTGTGACCGTTCACCGCCGAACCGTTGTCGGTGTCAATGTGTGTGAAGCCCGAGTTGAACGTGGCGAGCAGCCGGTGGCGCTGATCGACCGGCACCATCATCGGACCACGGTCGACGGCGTTCGGCGGTTCGTAGCGGCCGGGGTAATAGGCGAGATCGGTGCGCGTGTGATCGATCCACAGCACGTAGGCGACGATCGAGGGATACACGGTGCTCGGTCGGTACGTCGTCACGAGCACCGGCGGTCCGCCGTCGACCGATGGGCCGGTGCCGTGCCAGACCCCTTCGCCGGGCAGCGGTTTGGCGAACACTGGCTTGATCGGTGGTGGCGTATAACCGGCGTGTGCGGCATGCTGGACGGTGGGCCGCACGGTGCTGAGGCCGACGCTGCGCAGACGCTTCAGTCCAGGGCCACCCTTGCGAGGCGCGGTCGCCGTGTAGTGCTCGGCGGTGTCGATGATCCAATTGCCGAAGGGGACGTCATCGCGCACCCATTCCGCGGAGCGCTCGGAGAAGGTCATGCTCGTCGGCTTCAGCATGTAACCCGCGTAGGAAACCCCGAAGTACAGCACCACACCCGCTAACGGAACCATCGTCGCGAAGACGATGCGCCGACGCCGCACCAGACGGCGCCGCTCGCCGGCCCGTCGCGCCAGCAGCTCGCGACGCTCACGCGGCGGCTGCGCGAACGGCTCAGGCCTCCGTGAGCGCCGATCCGCTCCGCTATCTCGATCTGGGGCCGCCATGGTGAACTAACTCAACCATTGGATACGTGGCCGACATAAAGCGGCCGCCGATGGCTGATGAGAATCCGCTCACACGGAGGGGGTCACGCGACCCCGGGCCCCGCGCCCGGGCCGCGCACCGGAGCCTGAGTTCCCTAGGCGGCGCTCCTACTCCGCCACGGGGCTCAAGGGCTTGTCGTCGAGCTCGGAGGAATCCTCGGCTAGTTCGTCGGATTCTGACGTTGAGCCCGAGGCTTCGTCGGCCGCAAACAGCCTGCGGGCGGCCTTTCGGGCCTCTTTCTCGTAGCGCCTCTCGCGAAGCTTGCCCTCACGGTCCAGCTTCGCCCTGGTCGTCCGCTTCTTACCGCTGGATCCCACGTGAGTCCCTTTCGATGCGGTGCAGGTCGGTTGGGGCGGCAAGCGCTCGCCTGCCGCCCTCGATCAAACGTTGCTGCTAGACGAGCTGCACATTCGCCGCCGATGGACCCTTGGGTCCCTGCTCGGCGTTGAAGCTCACGTGTGCACCCTCGGCGAGCGACTTGAAGCCGTCACCCAGGATCGCGCTGTGATGGACGAACAGATCCTTGCCGTCGTCATCGGGCGTGATGAATCCAAAGCCCTTGTCGTCGTTGAACCACTTGACGGTTCCAGTTGCCATGTTGATTTCCCTCCGGGGTATGTTCTGCGATACACGGAGGGTGCCAACGGCACGACTGCGAGAAGCGCGGAGCCATGTGTGGGCCGTGCGACTGCAAGGCCCTTGTGTCAGAGAGCGTAGCGCATCATTGCTCCCGCGTTGGGCGGAGTCCAAACGCCACCGTTGGAACGTGCTAGGTTGGTTGCTGCGCTCTGAGAGCTCGTGCTCTTCTCGCTTCCCGGGCGACGTCTCCAGCCAGAAGAGCGGAAAGGCGGCTGGCCCATGGCCACCGCATCATCGATGGCGTCTCCTGGACCGCGTCCGGACTTGGGAGGTGCCGGTCGACCTCTTGGATATCGCTGTCACTGCTGGCATCGCCCGCTGATGTTTGACGACGGACTCCCCGCGCAGGAACTGGTGATGACCATCGGTCGCAGCGAGCGAACGCGCGTACCTCCCTACGGAATGGATCGGCGATGACCCACGCCTGCTGTACCAACTGCCGGATACGTTTTACTCCCGCGGCATCGGCGCACCTGAGCACCTGCCCTGCGTGTGGTGAATCGCTGGAGCACCTGCACGGACTCGCGGGAGCTGTTGGGTATCGCCTGTTCAGGTTGGAAGACGCGCCGGCCCACCCGCTGCCTGTGGCAATCGAGGTGTCGATGCCGATCCCCGATCCAGGGTCGCCGCGTTCGTGACCGACGCGGGGCCCGGATTCCCGTGGCCTTGCTCGGAAACCAGGCTTGCAAACCAGAACAGGAATGATCTAAGGAGACAATGATGGCCGCCACGCACAAGGTGACCGTGTCCGCGGAGCCGATTAACCGCCGCCCCAGCTCGGCACAGCGACGCGCGGCAGAGTCCGCCTGGCTCTCGAACCAGCAGGCGAAGCTCAAGCAGGAGGCCGCGGAGCGTCGTGCCCAGCGCGCTGACAACAGCGTCCCTGCGCCACCCATACCGCGGCGGGCGGCGAGCGCGCACACTTCGGATTAGACGATGCCCAGTGGAGGGCAATTGCAGTAGCTCCCGGATCCCGCTCGTGCCAGGCGGTTCCGGAAGGCTTGGGACGGGGACGTGCATCTTCCGGGCGCAAGACAAGCACTCGGCCGCGCAGCCAAGAGCCGTCGGGCTCGCCGCCCGCGGGCCACGGTGTAGCGCAGATCCAGGATGCGCCGGCCGACGACTGGAGCCCTTTCATCCGGGTAGCGCTCCGATCAGCTTGAGCAGCAGCAGTCCGGTGATCACGGAGGTGTAGATACGGAGCAGTCCGAGCGTCCGCACCCGTCGTGGCGTGGCACTGGGGGCGGGTACAAGCTCGAGTGTTGGTGCGCTCCATGTTCGCCGCTGCCACGGCGTGAGCTGGCGGTTGGAACTCCATGAGCGGCGCGGTCCAGGTGGCCCAGGTACGAGCGCGAGCGCAGCAGCCAGCAGTAGTCCGGCGGTTAGCAGCAGTGCGAGCGTGACGTCCAGCCTCGGAAATACGGTCGTGATTGTGAGCATCGTCGAGAGTCCGAGGATCAGCGTGATCGTCGTGCCGGCGACGGCGTTTAGCCAGCGCGGGTTGCGGAGTGGTCCGAGCAGCTCGGTGTCGTTGCAGAGCAGGAGCAGCAGCACGAGCGTGCTGGGGAGGAGGATGCCGCCGAGGGCCTGCACGAGGGTTGTCAGCGCGCCCAGCGGCAGTCCCGGGATCAGCACGATCGCGGCGGCTGATGCGATGATCGCGGCGGAGGTCGCGTGAAAGGACTTGGCATCGCTGAACTTGCGATGCAGTGAGTGTTTGAGCCCGAAGACTTCGGCAATTGCGTAGGAGCCCGACAGCGATACGGCGGCAGCGCATAGCAGCGATCCATTGAGGAGTGCGATCGCGAACACCGCGCCCGCTTGCCTGCCGAGCCGTAAGCCGATCGCGTGGGCGACTGCTCCCACGTTGGTGAAAGGGCTGCCGGCGTGCGTGGTGGCGGTCAGGATCAGGACCGCGGCGGCAGATGCAGCGAACAAGATTGCACCGATCGCGGTCTCGGCCCGCTCGTAGGCCAGCCACCGCGGCGTGATGCGCTTGTCCACGACCGTCGACTGTTGAAAGAACAGCTGCCACGGGACGAGCGTCGTACCGACCAGCGCGACTAGGAGCAGCACGGTCGAGCTCGCGGGACCACTCCCGAACGTCGGCAGTAGTCCTTCTGCCACGCGCTGGGCGGGTGGGTGGTGGATCAGAGCCAGTGGGATGAGCGCGAGGTCGGCGGCGATCATCAGGTACATCGCGCGTTCCCAGAGACGAAAGCTGCCGGTCACGGTGACCGCGATCAGCACCGATGCGGCGATGGGGACGGTGAGGTATCGGCTGGCCCCGAAGTAGGAGAGCGCGAGCGCGACGCCAATGAACTCGGTGATCAGGGTGGCGAGGTTGAGGACCAGCAGGTCTCCGAGTGAGAAGGCGCACCACAGCTTGCCGAACCGCTCGAGGGTCAGCCGTGCATGCCCAGCACCGGTTACCGCCCCGAGACGCGCAGCCATCTCCTGGATTACGCACAGGGCCGGCACAAGCAAGAGCAGCATCCACAGCAGTCTCGTGCCGTGCTCTTGGCCGGCCTTTGCGAACACGGAGAACGTTCCCGCGTCGTTATCGGCCACCATCACCACAATCCCCGGGCCTGCAACGGCCAGCAGCGTCGCAAGCTTGCGTCGCAGCGATCGCCGTGGCCCGGTGTCGACCGAGCGTACGGTGCCGAGTGCACCCTCGATATCGCCGATGTGTGCACGATCGAGGGCACTACGGCGCTCGGCGGGCTGCGAGAACGCCGGCTGACGCTCGCTCAACGACACTTGGCTCCCGTCCACGGGCTCACGCGTGCTGTCCCCGGTGCGCCTAACCGGCCGCAGACCTCATGTCTGCGCCGGCCGCGCGACGTTGCGCCGGAGGCTCGGTGGTGGCCGCTGCGTGTGCGAGTGCGTGATCCAGCAGCTCGCCGATGTGACCATCGGCTAGCTCATAGCGGCGCATGCGGCCGATCCGACGCATGCTCAGCACCTGGTGCTCGCGCAGAACACGCAGCTGGTGAGAGACCGCTGACTGCTCCATCCCAACTGCCGCGACGATCTCAGAGACCGTCAGCGAGCCTGGGCGCAGAGCCGCAACTATCCGTAGCCGGCTGGGTGCAGAGAGCGCGAACATCATGTCGGCGGCCCGCTCGAGTGCGACGTCGGACGGCTGCCCAGGCTGCTGGCTGGTCACCGCATCCTTTTGCGCCGCAGCAGCGAGCCGATCAGGTCAGGCGATGAGACCGGGCGCGTCCCGAGCCGGCCCATCACGGTTGTCCGAAGCTGTCATTTAACATATGTACAGATCTTCAGTCTTTCATACGTCGCTGTACGGTCGCCCCTCGCGGAGTGATCGTAGTGGTGCGCGTGCCCAGATACCGGGGCGCGCGCTCGACAGCACATGAGCCTCCTCACAGACCCACCTCGCCAGCCGCCTGCGCAGACCCATCGCTCGCCAAGCGCAACCCAGCCGGGGCCGCCGCCCGGCCGGCCGCCGCGCCGGATTGCCTGGCGGATGATCCTCGGTTGTCTTGTCGTGCTGCTCGCGAGCGCCGGTGCCACGGCGGTGTTCGTGCTCGACCAGGTCCACACGTTCGTACATGACATCAGCGTCAACAAGCCGTTGAACGTGAGCTCGAAGGTCCTGGCCGCCTCGAGCTACGGCCGCCCGGAGACGATCCTGTTCGTCGGAAACGACACTCGATCGGTCTTCAAGGATTACAAGGGCGGATACGTCCCAAATCTCGCCAACGAGATGCTGCTCATCCGGTTCGATCCGAGCAAGCCGTGGATCTCGATGATCTCGCTTCCGCGCGAGCTGTGGGTCAACGTCACCGAGCCAGACGGCTTGACGTACACCAACCGGCTGAACTCGGCCTACACCTACGGGACGACGACGCTGTTGCGAACGATCAAGCAGGTCACCGGCCTGTCCGTCAACCACGTCATCGCCACAACGTTCACGCAGTTCGAGCACGCGATCAACACGCTCGGTTGCGTCTACGACACGGTCGACGAGCGCTACTACCACAACAACGCAGACGGCGGCGACCAGTACCAGAACATCGACCTGCAGCCCGGATATCAGTGCCTGAACGGAAGCGAGGCCGAACAGTTCGTCTCCTACCGTCACACGGACACCTCGCAGGTCCGCGATACGCGTGATCAGAGCTTCCTGCTCGCCGTCAAGCAGCAGTACGGCCCACGGCTGGCGGGAAACATCAGCGAGTTCGAAAAGATCTTCGGCGAGTCTGTGCGGACGGACGCCGGGCTGCGCAGCACCAGCGAGATCCTGAATCTCGCCAACCTGCTGATCAGCGCAGAGGGGCTCCGCGTCCGGCAGGTCCCGTTCCAGACCACGCCATGTGACGGTGTCGACTGCCCGACCGCGGATCTCACGGCCACCCCCCAGCAGATTCGTGACAGCGTCCACAACTTCCTGTTCGGCGGTGACGCCATACCGAAACGACAGGTCGCCGCGATCGGTCACAGGATCCACCGCCGCGGCGGGCTCGCCAAGCTTCCGCTGACCGCCACGCTCGGCTCCAACGTCGCCGCCGAGCAGTCCGCGGCGGCGAGACTGCGGTTCACCGCCGAGTTCCCAAGGGTCCAGGACCTGGCGGGCAGCGCGGACCCGATCACGGCGCAATGCACGGAGCTGATGCAACCCTGCATCCGCAACTACGCAATCCGGGCACCCGGCGGCCGTGCCTACCCGATCTACGTCGAAGTGTTCTCCAACGGCGACCTGGGCCAGTACTACGACGTGCAGGGCACCACCTGGACCGACGTGCCGCTGGTCGCGCACCCCACTCAGACCGTCCGCGTCGGGAGACGCTCCTACGAACTCTTCTACGACGGCGGCCACCTCGCGACGATCGCCTGGCACCAATACGGCGCCGTCTACTGGATCCACAACACGCTGACCGATGCCATGAGCAATGGCGAGCTGCTCGCCATTGCCGAGCAAACCCAGCCGGTCGGCGCCATCCGCCGTGCCGCCATCTCGCTGATACGCAAGGCCGCCTCCATTCCGGCCCCAGCCGTCGCCACCGACTCGCCTGCCGCCGCCGGAACGCCATGGCTGACGTCGGTCGGAAGGCTGGGCGGACTGATCACGTTCCTGCTTCTGCCGGTCGGCCTGCTTCTCACGTACCGCAACCGCCGGCGGCTACGGGCGCTACGGGAGCGAGCGAGCGCCACGGCGACGATGGCTGCCGCGCTCGAGCGTCAACTGGTAGCCGCAGCAGCAGCGTATCCGCCGGCAGCTCCACACGACCTGACCGGTGCCCCAGGCGGTCCAGCGGCGACCACGCCCGTTACCGGCGCGGCCCGTAGCCGCTTCAGGCTCTACCGGTCGCGATCCCGGCCGAGGCCCGCCGTAACGATCGGACTCGCGATGGGGCTCGCGATCATCGGCCTCGGCGTATACGTCGCGGCCAGCTCGGGCCAGCCGCAGCACAACGGCGCCCGTGGGACACGACCGGCACCAAGCGCGCTCGTCGCCGTCCTCAACGCCGGGCAGGTACCCCGCGCCGCCCATCGGCTCGCCGAGCGTCTCGCCAGCGAACACCTTCATGTGGCCGCCGTCGGCAACCTCACGTCCAAGGCGCCAAGCAGCTATGAGGTCGTCTACGCGGCGGGCTACCGCGGTCAGGCGCAGCTGCTGACGCGCTTCCTGAAGCCGCACCACGTGATCGTCGCGCGTGCCGACGGTGCGGCAACGCGAATCATCGACTCCGGAGCCAAGCTCATCGTCGTCATCCCGTAGGCGAACGCCTCGCTTCAGCCGCCGCTTACCGGTCGCCGGCACCGAACTTGCGCACTCCCCAGGTGGCTGACGGGCTGGGTTACAGTCGGCCGGTGTTTGATCACCTCGACGGGGCAACGCGGCTGTTTCCGATCGTCGGGGACCCGATCGAGTACGTCGAATCTCCGGCGCGGTTGACCCGTACTTTCGCGGCGAGGGGACATAACGGGGTGTGCGTCCCGATCCGGGTGCCCGAGGGGAAGCTCGCGCAGGCCATGGCTGGGCTCTCAGCGATGCTGAACGTCGACGGCATTCTGGTGACGATGCCTCACAAGTTCCACGCTTCGAGGTGCTGCACGACCCACTCGGAGAGAACCCGGCTCCTCGGGGCCGTCAGTGTCATTCGCCGGAACGAGGACCGCACGTGGCACGGCGACATGCTCGATGGCCTGGCGTTCCTCAAGGCACAGCGGGATCAGGGCGCCAAGATCGAGGACGGGCGTGCGTTACTGCTCGGCGCTGGCGGTGCGGGCAGCGCGATTGCGGTCGCGCTGCTCGATGCAGGCGTGCGCGAACTCATCGTCCACGATCGGGATGGCGCTCGAGTCGAAGCCTTACTTGACCTGGTGAGCACTGATCGAATCGTGGCTGGTGCTCCCGATCCGACCGGCTGCGATCTGGTGTTCAACGCGACCAGCATGGGCATGGAACCGGGAGACCCACTGCCGATTGACGCGAGTCTGCTTGATCGGTCGATGTTCGTTGGGGATGTCATCGCTGGGCACGGGAGCACGCCGTTGGTGCGGGCCGCCCGATCTGCAGGCTGCAAGACCGCGACCGGCGGGCAGATGGTTGAAGCCGTCCAGGATCTCATGGCTGACTTCCTGCTTGGACAGGGCGCAGATCCCGGTTGACCGATCGGTGTCTCCATCGGCCGGCGATCCTGCCTCCGTCGGCAAGATCGTGACACGACACCTGCTTCGAGCGTGCGGCGCGCATTCTCGGGACCGCGCCGAGGGACCGCGCCGAGCGACCGCTCATCCGCGGTTCAGCGTGACTTTGCGGCGCAGTCGCCGCAGACGCCGTGGAGGATGACGTCGACCTTGTCCGCGGTGAAGCCGGCCTGGGCCGCACTCTGGATCAGCCTGCTGGGGTCGAACCGACCGTCGAGGTCCTCCACCCGGCCACAGGACCGGCACACGGTGTGCTGGTGCGGATCGGTGCGCCCGTCGAACAGCGAAACGCCGGTGCCGACGTCGACCTTGTGCGCCAGGCCGAGCTCGACGAACAGATCAAGCGTGGCGTATACGGTCGGCAGCGAGACTCCGGGGAGCTCACGCGCGACTGACGCGCCGATCTCCTCGACGGTGGCGTGACGCCGGCGACGCCGCAGGTCACGCAGGATCACGAGGCGCTGCGAGGTGGCCCGTTGCCCCCTCGAGCGCAACACGTCTATGAGGCCCTGGTCATCGGCGGTGAGAGCGGGACTATCGGATCGAGTTTGCTCCATTAGGTATCCCTAACTGTAGCATTCCGATCGTTCTTTTAAGTGAGTTGCTATAGTGAGCGCATGGTCGAATTGGTCATGCGCCTCAGGGCGATCGATGAAAGGTCCCTGGTACTGCGGTTCGTTCAGCCGGGACTGGTCGGACTGATCGACGGAACGCTGTCGACGCTGGCGCCGATCTTTGCTGCCGCGCTCCTCTCGGGATCACACGCGGCGCTCTTTGTCGGCCTCGCCACGGCCGTCGGCGCTGGCATCAGCATGGCCTTCTCCGAAGGCCTCTCTGACACAGGAGAGCAAACCGGGCGCGGCACAGCAATCGCGCGCGGGGCCGTGACCGGTGTGATGACCGCCGTCGGCGGAGTCTTCCACTCGATGCCGTTCCTGATCTCCGATGTTCACACGGCGCTCGTCCTGGCCGGCATCGTGGTCGCGTGCGAGCTCACGATCATCTCGGCTATCCGCAAGCGCTTCCTCGATGTCCCGCTCCGCCTCAGCCTGCTCCAAGTCGCCCTCGGCGGCGTTCTGATCGTCGCCGTGGGAGTCCTACTCGGCAGCGCATAACCGAACAGTGCGACCCCGGGCGCTGCGCTTCACGCCCGCTGCCGAAGCTCCGGCGAGTACTGATCGGGCATGAGTCATCCTCTCAAACAGGACCGCACCAAACCCAGGGCTATTCAACCCAAGATCAGTCAGTGCCGGCGCTGGGACTCGAACCCAGGCGCTTCGGATTAACGGATGCCCGATAGCAGGCTAATTGCGGCAACTATCGGCGATTACGTGCAACCAGTGCAGTTCCATGGACTCGAAATTGCGCAGTTCGGGACATTTCCTGGGACACAACACTGGACGACTCAGACACAACACTGGACGGGCTCAGTCTGCTGGGTAACCGCTGCACGTCGCGGGACCCTGGACAACTTCGGACAACTTGGACATCCGCACAAAGTGCGGAGAGTGAATGTCTCGATTTGAAGTTGTCCGAACGCGTGGGAACGCGGCCGTGGATCAACCTCATGCGGCACAACCACTCCTATGCGTCGCGTCAGCCTCATTAAGCGAAGCGAGATCATCAGCGGGAGCGAAGCGACCTCAAACGCGCGCCTGCTGAGCGGCCCGTGTCCCAGAGATTCTTCGATGCCGCGAGCGCGGCGGTTGCGCAAGCCGCGTAAGGCACGTCTCTCGTTGGCATCGCCGAGATGCCCTCGCCGCGAGCGATGCAGGTCTCGGCGGCGCTATCGCGTGCGTGGGAGGCTGTCGCGCAATTCCTGGGGGCGAGTGTCGGTCGTGAAGCGTGAATCGCCGTCGGCGGTGTCAACTGCTGAGGGCCTGGTCAGACCCCGACGGCGAGTTGGTGGCGGTGGAGTTTGGTGAGGTTGTGGGTGGCCATCAGCAGCCGCCACTCGGTCCGCACTGCGATCCTGCCTCTTCGGTGGAAGCGGTTGATCCGCCGGTTGTGTTTGGTGTGCGCGAACACGGGCTCGATCATCTGGATCCGCCGGCGGTAGAGCTGTCGGCCGTGCTCTGAGGCCAGCACCGCTCGCATCCAGGCGTAGCGGCCGCCGGTCCAGCCGGGTCTCGGTTGGCTGCGACCCCCGCGGTCTGGTGGGGTCAGCACCTGGATGTGCTTGTTGGCGATGACCTCGTCGAAGTGCAGCTCATTCCAGTAGCCAGCGTCGGCCAAGGCGACCTGCGGGCGTTCGGTGACACCTGCCTGCTCGAGCTCGAGCAGCGCGGTGGTGATCATCGGGTCCAACTGGGAGAAATCGGTCGGGTTGTTGGTGATCTCCGCGGCGAGCACGATCTGGCCCTCGTCAACGACGGCTTGGGCGTTGTATCCCTGCACATACCCACGGCTTGCCTTCATCCTCTGGCTATCAGGGTCACTGACACTGACCACGTCGTCGGGCAGCTCAGGCGCGGCCCATGGGTTCGGGCGCTTGCCGAGCCTGCGGCCGTCCTTGGCACGCCCGTTGGTGCGGTAGTCCTCATAGGCACGGTTCGCCGCGAGCTTCATGTCAAGCTGCTGCTCCAACCGCTCAGCGGCGAGCAGCAGTCGCTCCTCACGGCCCCGCGGGATCGGCTGCCCTAGCTCCCAGCGGCGCTGCTCAAGTTGCCGGCGGCCCTCACGGGTCCAGCCCTGGCGTCCCTGGTGACGGGCGATGATCTGTGCCACGTCGAATCGAAAGTCCTCATCGGGCTGGTCAGGCTCCGGGACCAGCTCGGGCTCGTCACAGGCCTGCTCGGCGGCCTGCTGCTCGCGAACCTTGCGGAAGAACTCGGCGCGCCCCTCACGGGTGCGCAGCTGCTCAGGCAGCTCATCACCACGCGCCTCACCGTAGAGCTCATCCTCAGCGGCGTCCGTCGCGATCGCCTCAGCGATGATTTGCCGGGCGATCTCAGAGAAATCCCGGTTGGACTCCCGGCTCGCGTTCCCGGCCATCTTCGTCCCGTCGATCGCCACGACCTCCGGACGCACCAGCCCCGCCTGTGCGCACAGCCCGAGCACCTGGCTGAACAGCCCGGCCAGCGCGAGCTCGTGGCGCTCGACGAACCTCGCGATCGTGGCGTGATCCGGGGTCTCCATCATCGCGATCGTCTTGAACGCGACGTCCTCCCAGCACGCGCGCTCGATCGCCCGCGCCGAGCGCACCCCACGCGAGTAGCCGTAAAGCAGTAGGGCCACCATCATCGCGGGGTCGTAAGCGCGGCGGCCGACACCATCAGCCCGGTAGGAGCCATAGAAGCCGGACAGGTCCATGCCGGCAACCGCGTCCAAAACGAACCACGCGAGATGCCCCTCAGGCAGCCAATCCCTCACATCCGGCGGCAACAAGAACGACTGCTCACGATCACAACCAATGAAGTTCTGAGCCATCCGGAAATGGTCTTAAACCCGCCGGACGACACGGTAATTACGCGACAGCCTCGTGGCAAAGAGATAGTCTCGTGTCACCGGCGAGACGACTGCTTTTGGAGACGCCGACTGGATCGAGCCGATGCACGGCGACTGGTTCGGCGGTGGCGCCAGCCGGTCGAGGCCCTGTCAGTCAAGAAGAACCACTCGTGCCATCCGGGCTTCGATCACACGCACCCCTGGGCGGGATGTTCGCTGTTGACCTCGGGGCGGCCGATGCGATCGGGAAGGCAATCGTGAGTCGCATGCCGTCGGCGTCGAGCTGCCTGGCTACTGCTCCGGGGAGGATGTCCCGGGTGTCGAAGACTGGGGCCGGCTCGTGCCGATGAAGAGACTCGGGAGGGGTCTCCTCACTTCGCGCCGGGGGCAGGGAGACCCTCGAGTGGCTGGCAGATCCTCATGGCATGTTGGAAGGTGGGCGCGTTGATGTTGATATGTGCGGCTTTGAGGTTGCCGGTAACGATTAGGCCTTGCGCTCCGTTTGAGACGAGCGGGTCGGGGAAGGTCGGGACGCCGTGGACGCGCATGCACCTGGCCATCGCCAGTGCGCCTTTGCGGATCCGGTCCAGGCGCGCGGCGGTGACCGACCCGTTCGCCATGTCCTTCTGGCAGTAGGTCATCGCTGATTGGAACGCGGGGGTGCTGACCTGGGCGCCGTCGACGGTGAGGGTGTTGGGCGACCCGGACGCCTGAACGGTGATCGCCTCGGGAGTGCTTTTATCGGGGTCGGGGAAGGTAGGGACGCCGTGGGCACGCATGCAGCCGGCGAGTTTCAGTCCGGCATTGCTGCCGGTCGCACTTGCGGTGGGTGGGTTGGTGGGCCCTCCGCAGGCAGCGATGCCGATCGTCATGAGCAGGAGCGCGATCAGCGGTGCGATTGCATATGCGTGGTCGCGGGCTGAGCGCCCGGCTGTTCTGTCGCTTCGTTCGCCGTCCATGTTGTGTTCCGTTCTCTGTCTTGGCGCGACGGGTTGTACGCGACCGCGGGTCACAAACCGCTGTCGCTGTTATCCGCTTGTTACCGGCGATCGGCGATGCTTCAACTCAAGCTGTGAGCTGGGGCGGCGTTGCGCGGCAAGACGGGTGGCCACGGCGTCCGGTGTGCGGAGCGACGATGTGTTCGAGGAAGCTTGCCGTTTGTGAGAGTTCTGCTGGTTGAGGATCATCCGAAGTTGGCGATCACGGTTGCGGCTGGGCTGCGGCGCGAGGGGATGGCGGTCGATCTTGTGTTCGACGGTGAAGACGCGCTCATGCATCTCGCCGCCAGCGGCTACGACGTGGTCGTGCTGGACCGCGATCTGCCAGGCGTCGGTGGCGACGAGGTGTGCCGCAGGTTGGTTGATGAGGGCTCTCGGAGCCGAGTGCTGATGCTGACCGCGGCGGACACGATCGCTGACCGTGTCGAGGGTCTGGGTCTGGGGGCCGATGACTACCTGCCCAAACCGTTCGCGTTCCTGGAGCTCGTCGCGCGGATCCGAGCTTTGGCTCGGCGGCCGACTGTGGCGCTTGCCCCGACGCTCGTGCACGGCGATCTGTCGCTGGACACCGCGGGGAGGACTGCTAGCCGGGCGGGACGCGAGCTGGCTCTGAACCCGAAGGAACTCGGCGTTCTCGAGCAGCTGCTGGTCGCGAAAGGGCGCGTGTTGAGCACGGAGGAGCTGCTCCAGCATGTGTGGGATGAGAACGTCGACCCGTTCACCAAGACGGTCACGGTGACCGTCAGCCGCCTCCGCGCCAAGCTGGGCGAGCCGCCGATCATCCAGACTGTGTCAGGCGGCTACCGGATCTGACCCCGATGCATCTACCGCCTCGCCTGCTGTCCCGCACGCGGCTACGGTCACGGCGTACCGTGCGTTTCCGCTTGAGCCTCCTCTACGGAGGGCTGTTTCTGGTCACCGGCGCTGGGCTGTTGGCGATCACCTACCTACTGGTCCGCAGCGCCGGCTTGGGCGACCTCGGTCTTCCGACACCGCCGAGCGGACCGGGGGTGAAGGCCATCGAGCTCAAGACAGAAGCGCTCGCGACCCGCGCCGCCGACCTGCATCAGCTGCTGATCAGATCGGGAGTCGCGCTCGCGTTGATGATCGTGGTCGCCATCTTGCTCGGCTGGGTGATCGCCGCTCGCGTGCTCCGTCCACTGCGTACGATCAGGACCGCTACTCAGCGGATCAGCGAACAGAGCCTCAACGAACGGCTCGCGTTGCCGGGCCCTAGTGACGAGATCAAAGACCTCGCCGACACGATCGACGGACTCCTGCAACGGCTCGAAGTCGCGTTCGATGCCCAACGCCGGTTTGTCGCCAACGCCTCGCACGAGCTGCGAACGCCACTCGCGGTCAACCGGGCGCTGCTCGACGTCACGCTTACGAATCCGGCCGCGACCGTCGAGGAGCTGCGGACCATGGGCCGAGACCTCATCGCATCGGGTGAGCAACAACGACAGCTGATCGAAGCGCTGCTCACCCTCGCGACCAGTGCCCGGGAACTTGAATTGCACGAGCCGTTCGACCTAGCAGACCTGACCGCCGAGCTGCTCGACGCTCACCACCCAGAGATCAAGCAGCTCGAGCTTGACCTACAGATCGCGATCAGCCCGGCCCCCGCCGCCGGCGACCCACGCCTAACGAAACAGCTCGTTGCCAACCTCCTCGACAACGCGCTGCGCCACAACCACGCCAACGGCTATATCAAGGTCGTCACCCGCTCCGAATCAGGCCAAGCCATTCTGGCTCTCAGCAACAGCGGGCCGATCATCCCGCAAGACGAAATCGACCGCCTGTTCCAACCATTCCAGCGCCTCCACAAGAGCCGGAGCCACGATCGCAGCGGCCACGGGCTCGGGCTGTCGATCGTCCAATCAATCGCCGCCGCCCATGGCGCGCGACTCAGCGCCCGCAGCCAACCCGCGGGTGGCCTGCACATTGAGGTGCACTTTTCACACCTACACGCCCGGGGACAAGACCCTCAAGACCGCAGCCACGACACAAGCCACGTGAGCCAGACCCATCGCTCTGCCAGCCAGTAGATGAGCTGATACGACCGCGCCACGATCGAGCAACCGCGCAAATCGAACCGATGCCCCGCTTCGTCGGCGATCCCCTTCCTGAAGCAAGCACCCGGCGTGGGTGTCACGGTGACTGCCCGCGCCACAGCTGCAACCGTGTGGACATCCTGACCGCTTCGGTGGGGAGCAGAAGCGCGAAGGTCCCATGACCGAATCCCCGGAGGAGCAGCAGAGCCGGATGGCAACTGAATCAGGCCGACCGGCGGGGTGCCCGCCATCGTCATGCGTCAGTTCCACCCAGTCGCCCTCTACGAAAGCAGTCGTCTTGCCCGTCGACACTAGACGACCGCTATGCCACGACACCGGCAGCGAAGTGTGGCGTCATCGGCACGCGGGGCGAGTGTGACGGGACCAACCCATGGCTCTGCCGTCGGTTTTGATTCGATATCGCTAGCGATATCCCTGCGATATCGGTTCGGAAGTGCCATTTTGGGGACGGGTGGCCGCCGTACCCACCCGCCTGGCTGTCTCTTCGAATGCATAGCGCTCGTTTGAATCGCTCGGGCCGTGACTATCGCTCGGCCACGGTTGCGCCGTCCTGGCGAGACCTCCCTTGGTGTCGCGAGAGGTATCTCACGGCCAGCGCCGACTTTCCCGTGACGGCGGCCATGAGAACCTCCCCACGGGCGGCCACTGAAATTCCCCACTGACGGCCAGGATTTCTCCCCGTGGGCGGCCATGTTTTCTCCCCACGGTTTTCCTGAATCTGTCGGTTAGCCACGCTTCGGCGCTCGAACTCGAGCTCGGGGTGTGGAGGCCGCGTGAAGAAACCGGAGGAAGTGATGGAGATCCTGGAGGCCTATGACCTGGCTGGCACGCTGCGTGGCGCAGCGGTGTTGGCCGGGTGTGATCACAAGACGGTCGCGCACTGGGTCGAGCAGCGTGATCTCGGGCTGGTGCCGAGAACGGAGCGCCGGCGGCCGGTGATGGCGGCCGACTATCAGCGCAAGATCGACGAGCTGGTGGACCGCTCGAGCGGGAAGATCCGGGCGGATGTCGCACACGGCAAGCTCGTCGACCTCGGCTATCTCGGGTCGTCGCGCACGACCAGGCGGTGGGTGGCGGAATCCAAGCGCCGGTGGCGGCGTGAGAACGGCCGGGTCACCCGGCCGTGGACACCCGAGCCCGGTTTGTGGGCGCAGTTCGACTACGGGGACGGCCCGGTCGTCGATGGTCGCAAGAGCGTGTTGTTCTGCGCGTGGCTGGCGTGGTCGAGGTTCCGGGTCGTGGTCCCGTTGCGCGACAAGACGCTGCCGTCGGTCGTGATCGGGATCGACCGTGCGCTGCGCGCATTCGGTGGCGCACCGACCTATCTGCTGACCGACAACGAGAAGACCGTGAGCGTCGATCACGTCTGCGGGATCGCGGTCCGCAACCCCCAGATCGTCTCGGTCGCCCGGCATTACGGGCTGACGATCCAGACCTGTGTTCCGGCTGACCCGCAGTCCAAGGGCGGCAGTGAGGCGACGGTGAAGATCGCGAAGGCTGACCTACTGCCCTCCGATCTCAACCTCCGCCCGGACTATGAGAGCTTCGCCGAGCTCGAGGAGGCCTGCCAGCAGTGGATGGCGGACGTGAACACCCGTCCGCACCGCTCAACGCAGGAGCCGCCGGTGATCCGGCTGGCCGCAGAGCACGAGCGGCTTCACCGCCTGCCCGGGATCCCGCACACGGTGTGCTTCGGGGAGACGCGCAAGGTCAGCTGGCAGTCCACGATCTCGGTTGGCGGGGCGCTCTACTCGGTCCCACACACGCTGGTTGATCAGCGGGTCTGGGCCCGCGTCGATGGTGAGCAGCTGATCGTCGTGCACGCCGATGGAATCGACGGGCCACGCGAGGTCGCCAGACATCAGCTGACGACACCCGGTCGGCCGAGCATCAACGACCAGCACTACCCGCCCCGGCCAGCTGGGGCGCTTGAGCGGCGGCCGCGGGCACGCT
This sequence comes from uncultured Actinomycetota bacterium, assembly GCA_963706725.1. Lineage (GTDB taxonomy): Bacteria > Actinomycetota > Thermoleophilia > Solirubrobacterales > Solirubrobacteraceae > Palsa-465. Next base: position 511,206 of record OY970167.1, read on the forward strand.
CAAGCGAGGAGCAGGCGTTCCTGCGGATCGGGCCTGCCGCCGAGGGCTGGCTTGTCAAGGCAGCAGCAGCCGGCACCTCCAGAGTCAGGCGCAAGATGGCCGAAGCGGTCGACCTCGCCAAGCTGCACGGCCCTGACCTGGTCAACGATGCGCTTCAGACCTGCGCTCGGGCGGGCCGGTTCGCCGATGGTGACCTTGCCTCGGTGCTCGCGCACCAGGCACGGACCGGTGGCGGGGAGCTGCTGCTGTTCCCCGCGCGTGAGGAAAGCTCGCTGCAGGCCTCAACCCGCGCATGGGAAGGGTTCGGGCGATGACGGTCCGCACCCCGGAGCCGCCAGCACTGCCCGACGAGCTCGACCGCCTGCTGCGCCGCTTGCGGCTGCCCTATGTCAGACGAGCCGCGCCCGAGGTGATCGCCACAGCCGCCTCACAACGCTGGGAAGCAGCCGAAGTGCTGCGGGTGCTGCTCACCGAGGAGGCCGCCGGCCGCGACCAAGCGACCACCTCGATGCGCCGCAAGCAGTCCGGGCTGCCGGCCGGCAAAACGTTCGACGCATGGGACCCCGACGCCTCCGCGGTCCCGGCAGCAACACAGAACGCGCTGCGCACGCTGGAATGGGTCGACCGCCACGAAGTCCTTGTGGTCTGCGGCCCGAGCGGCACCGGGAAGTCGCATCTAATCGAAGCGCTCGGGCACCTCGCGATCGACAAAGGACGCACCGTCGCGTGGCACACACTCGAGACCCTCGCGGTGCTGGTCCGCCGCCACCGTGCTGATGACTCGATCAACAAGGCGATCGCGAAACTGATCCGCGCCGACCTCATCCTCATTGATGACGTCGGCCTGCTTCCGGTCTCCAACGACGCGGCCGAGGCGCTGTTCCGCGTGATCGACGCCGCTTATGAGAAACGCTCGATCGCGATCTCATCGAACATCCACCCATCCGGGTTCGACGAGCTGATGCCCAAAACGATCGCCACCGCGACCGTCGACCGGCTCATGCACCACGCCCACATCCTCATCACCGACGGCGCCGACAGCTACCGCCTCGCGCAAGCAACCGCCGGCAAGGGGGTCAAGCCACTGGCCTAACCGACACCTACCAGCTGGTGGGGAGCTTCGTGGCCACCAGCCAAATCAACCCTGACGGTGGGGAGCTTCGTGGCCACCAGCGGGGAGAAAAGATGGCCACCAGTGGGGAGAAAAAGTGGCCGCGGATGGGGAGTTCTCGATGGCCATTGACATTCCCGCTTCGCGCGGATTGCGTTCACGTGGCAAGGCGCTCGTCTCGCTCTGGGCACTCGGCGTGAGTGCTATGAGCCCAAAGCGGAGGCCAGCCCAGCGCTCAAAGGCAGCGCCGTCCGATTGCCACCGTCACGGACGCGGTAGCGCGGCCCACGGTGATGTGGAGCGGGACGCACGCTGATGGGGTAGTGATGTAGAAGCCTCCTGCGTACGCATTCCATGGGTGCGATTTGGAGACTGCCCCGCACCTCGCAAACTGCACGATGGTGCCATCGGGTAGGCCGTTTCCCCACATCACGCGCGCCTTATTGGTCCAAGATCGTCCAAGAGATATCTCAACTGGAGGGCCCGCACCGGCCCGCAGCACTACACCCGCTTTCATCCAGTAACGCCACCGCTGTTGAGTCGGTACCCGGATAGCCTGATGCGCGAGCCGAACCGGAACGAACGCTCTCCCCAGAACCAGCCGCCCGCCCGCCGCTCTTATCTGGTGGGCCGTGGTGCCGCCGATGATGTTGGAGCAGGAGACGCGTACTCGTTCGGAACGCGTGGCCGAGGCCGAGGCCACGGACGCGCATGCGACGGACACCGCGATGGCGACTGTCACGCGACGGATACGAGCACTGAGAGGAGAACCGAGCACCTGAGTGCGTCCTTGTTACAACAGTCCCAGATATCGCGCAGCTAATCAAGAAACCGGACGGCGGGCGGACGGCTGGCCCGAGCGACTGCCGCTTTGCCCGAGAAGCACTCGTCAAGGCCTAACGATCTTGAGCGGCGCTTTGCCACGGTTTCGTAACTGCGGCATTCCGTGATCATCGGTCGTAGACGTCACGCCGATGGCCCAGGGTGACCACGACCACGAGCAGCACGTCATCTTCGATCGTGTAGATGACGCGGTAATCGCCAACCCGCACTCGCCACGCAGGCCGGCCCCGCAACGGCCGTGACGCCGGCGGGCGCGGATCCTCTGCCAGCAGCGCAATCCCTGCCTGGAGCCGACGAGCCACCGACGGGTCGAGTTTGCGTAGCGCCCGCACAGCCGCCGGACGCAACTCGATCCGGTACCTGCTCACTCCCAACCCAGATCGGCCTTGGCCTGCTCCCAGGGAATGTTCGCGCCCTCCTCGGCCATCGCGGCATCGAAGGCCTCGACATCTTCGGCGTCCTCCAGCGCAGCGACAAGGCGCGCGTAATGCTCAGGACTGACCAGCACAGCCGCGGCACGGCCGTAGCGCTCAAGCACCACGGGCTCAGTCTGTGCCTGGTCTACGGCGCCAGGGAGATTCTGGCGGGCCGCACTAACAGTCATCGTCGTCATACGCGAAGCGTACAAGACGGCGCTAGTGTTGTACAGCCCTCGCCTCGCACGGCTCGTACGTGCCTCAGACCAAAGCGGGTGTCTGAAGCCAGGGCCCAGGAGACGTGCAATTCGCCAATACGAGGGAAGTCGATCACCACGTTCACGCACCGACAGACAGCCCTACGTCGGTGCCTTACCCTCCTCGACGGTCAGCAACGAAGAGTGCCGTGGATCAGCCGTACAGCTGTCGCGCGAGGGTGACCGCTGCGCTCCCGCTGGGGATCTCGCTGACGCTCGATCAGGTTCACGCGACCGTCGTGGCCAGCGTCCTCGACAGCGTCCGGTGGACGCCTTCAGTCGCCGCTCTCAACGACCCCGCAAGAGAACCACACTGTACGCACAGAGTGCTTACGTCCCCAAGCGTCCCCAAACGTCCCAACGCTACGAGCAGTTGAACGGCGGCTTTGAAGCGAGTGAGCTAGGCCGCTGAAGACACGGCGGCGCTGGGCCTGCGGTGGAGGAGCTCGGGGGCCGGGTCCAGCCCGTTCGGCCAGACGACCGTGCGCAGCTCACGGTCGATGCGCGCCTGACGGAAATAGGACGGGTCGCGGAGCTCGACTCCAAGACCGGACTCGAGCAGGAACGTGCAATCGAGTTCACCGGCGCTGCCGTCGGTGAACTCGATCCGGAGCACGTGGTTGTCGAGCGGAGTCGCATTGGTGATGCCGAGCATGAGCCTGTTGCTAGGGCAGAGATCGATCGGGGCCAGCCGGCGGGTGATGAGGTCGGTACATCCAAATGACGATTCCGTAGAACTCGCAAAGGCGGGGCGTGCTCAGAGTGCGCCGGCTCGTCCAAGGCGTCACGAAACGTCCCCAGATGTCCCAACTCGTCCCAAGACGTCCCCAGATGTCCCGGCTTCCGAGGACAGCGCGAAGGCCTCGGCCACCAGGCGGGCGTCCTCGGGTCGTGGGGCGTAGTGGAGGTATTTCATCGTCGTCTGGATGTCTGTGTGCCCCATCCATTCCTGCACCCGGCGGACGTCGGCCTTGGAGATCATGCGTGTCCCAAAGGTGTGGCGGAGGTCATGGAAGCGCAGGTTCCGAAGGTTCGCACGCGCCAGCGCGGCCTTGTAGCGAACCCGAAGCGCCGAGTCGGACAGGTAGTCGCCCCCGTCGCTGGCGAACACCAGGTCGTCATCGCCTGTCCAGTTCGCGCGGGCGCCGAGTCTCGCGAGTGCCGTGGCCACATCCGGCGCCATCGGCACAGAGCGCACCTTGCCGGACTTCGGCGTTGTCAGCTGACCCCCGGCCCAGCTCGTGCGCACACGGATGACCGAGCCGGCGAAGTCCACGTCGCGCCACCGCAGTGCCAGCAGCTCTCCCATTCGCAGCCCGGTGAACGCCGCCGTCAGGAAGATCGCTCCATCGAGCTCCGTCGCCGCCGCCCGAACCAAGGCCCATACCTCTTCGGGTCCCAACACCTGGATGTCTCCGGATGACCGCAGCGGATGCTTCTCGACGCGCGCAAGCGGGTTGGCGTCGAGCCCATAGACGCGCTGCGCACGACGGAAGATCCCGTGGAGCTGGATCAGCAACTTGTTCTTCGAGCGGTTCGAAAGGCCCGACAAGGAGCCGCGCCATACCTCGATCTCCTCCACGGTGATCGACTCGAGCTCGCAGTCGCCGAAGGCCGGCAGCAGATGGGCATTCAGCACCGAGCGGTAGTCCCTGATTGTCGAGGGCTTGCGCTCCCGTGCCCATACCCGAGATTCAACCACCTTCTCGGGACATATTGGGGACATTTTCGCCCAGGAACGCCCGAATCCAGTGCCGGCGCTGGGACTCGAACCCAGGCGCTTCGGATTAAAAGTCCGCTGCTCTACCAACTGAGCTACGCCGGCCCGCGACTGATAATGGCAGCCCCGGTGAGCTGATGTCAGGCGCGGTAGGCGACGAGCTCTATCTCGACCAGCATGCGCGGGTCGATCAGGCCGCCGACCTCGACCATCGCCGCGACCGGGCCCCGGAGACCGGCCCCTGCGAACGCCTCACCGTGGGCACGGCCGACCTCGTCAGCGCGCGTGATGTCGGTGACATAGATGCGAACCTGGACGGCGTCGCCGGCGGACAAGCCGACGCGTCCGAGCTCATGGATGAGCTTGCGGAAGATCTCTGCGGCCTGCTCGTACGGCGTGGTGCCGACCACGAAGCCGCTCGGGTCGATCGAGGTCGTGCCCGCGATGAACACGAACTGGCCCGTGTCGACAAGACGGCTGTATCCGTAGGCGGCCTCGTAGGGAGACGGGGGATCGCCGCCCAGGCGCCTGATCTCGGAGCTGTCGGACGACATGTGACTGGCTCCGCGAACGACCGCGCCGCTCAGTGGCGGAAGTGGCGGCGACCGGTGAAGACCATTACCGCTCCACAGCGGTCAACGGCCTCGATCGTCAGCTGGTCCCGGATCGAGCCCCCCGGCTGGATGATCGCGGTCACGCCCTGCTCGAGCGCGATCTCAGGACCATCGGCGAACGGGAAGTACGCATCGGAGGCCATCACGGAGCCGGCAACCGAGTCCTGAGCCTTGTCGATCGCCATGCGCACGGCGTCGACGCGGCTCATCTGGCCGGCACCGATACCGAGCGTCGCCGCGTCCTTGGCCAACACGATCGCGTTGGACTTGACGTGCTTACAGACCCGCCAGGCGAACAGCAGCTCGGCCCACTCCTCTTCCGTCGGGCGACGCTCGGAGACGACGTCCATCTCATCGCGATCCTCGTTGGAGGAGTCGCGGTCCTGCACCAGCAGGCCGCCGATCACCTGGCGCACGGCGGGCTCGTAGAGCACGTCGAGGCGGCGCTCGCGGTCATCGAGGATCCGCATGTTGGGCTTGTCGGCAAAGAGCTCGAGCGCCTCCTCATCGAAGCCCCGTGCCAGCACGATCTCCGCGAACTGCTCATGGATCGCGGCCGCGGTCTGCTTGTCGACGCGCCGGTTCAAAACGATCACCCCACCGAAGGCTGACGTCGGGTCGCAGGCGAAGGCCCGCTCATACGCCTCCAGCGTGTTGGTCCCGACCGCCACCCCACAGGGGTTGTTGTGCTTGACGATCACGCAGGCGGGCACGACGAACTCCGATAGCAGCTGCCGTGCGGCGTCGAGGTCGAGCAGGTTGTTGAAGGACAGGTCCTTGCCGCCCAGCTGCGCGACCTGGGAGAGCACGTGCGTGCGAGCGCCGATCTGCGTGTAGAAGGCGGCACGCTGGTGTGGGTTCTCACCGTAGGGCAGCTCGAGCTCGCGCTCGAAGGCGCGCACCAGCAACGGTGGGAAGTCCTCGTTCTTCTCCTGGAACCAGCGCGTGATCGCGGTGTCGTAGCGGGCCGTGTAGGCGAACGCCTCCGCCGCCAGGCTCTCACGCGTCTGCAGCGACAGCCGCCGCTCCGACGCCCGCAGCTCCTCGAGCACCGCGTCGTAGCTGGCGGGTGAGACGACCGGCACCGAGAACTTGAAGTTCTTGGCCGCCGCGCGGATCATCGTCGGGCCGCCGATGTCGATGTTCTCGATCACCTCCGCGTCCTCAACCCCGCGGGTCGCGGCGGTGCGCTCGAACGGGTAGAGGTTGACGCAGACGAGGTCGACGGGCTCCACCTGCTGGGCCGCTGCGGCCTCCACGTGCGCGGGATCGTCGCGCACCGCGAGCAGGCTCGCATACAACTTCGGGTGCAGAGTCTTCACGCGCCCATCCATGATCTCCGGGAAGCCGGTGAGGTCGGTGATCGTGCGCACCGCGATGCCCGCCTCGGAGAGCTCGCGGGCGGTCCCGCCGGTGGAGATGATCTCGATCCCGAGCTCCGTCAGACCGCGCGCGAAGTCGACGATGCCGGCCTTGTCGGATACCGACAGCAGCGCCCTGGCAACCAGCACCTCGCCGGGCGCCGCCGGCTGCAGGGACTGCGCGGTGTTGGCTCCGGTGGTCATCGGATCCCAGCCAGGTGGAAGGGCGTGTCCGCGGCGGCAGCGGGCCGAGCAGGACGAGGACGCATGGGGCGCAGGCGCGGCGGTGCCACGTCGAGTCCCCGAGGACGAAGTAACGCGAAGGTCATATGTCGCATCCGGGCGTGCACTCCTATCGGGATAGGGCCTTGGCGGCGACTCTACCGCGAAGCGCGTTACGGGCGCTCGGGCAGGACCGCGAGCGGGCCGACCAGGACACGGCGCGGGTGCGTTGAGGCGATCCTCACAGCGCCGCGTGCGAACAGGCGCACGACCTCCGGCAGCATCTGGTGCTCGATCGCGTGGATGTGCGGCAGCACATCATCAAGCTCGCGCGCATCGGGCAAGCCGACGCTGCGCTGCATGATCACCGGGCCGGTGTCGAGCCCGGCATCGGCGAAGTGCACCGTCACCCCGAACAGCTTCACCCCGTAGGCGATCGCCTGCCCGACGGCGTCGATCCCGGGGAACGCCGGCAGCAGCGACGGATGCACGTTGATCACGGCGTCGGGAAAGCGGTCGAGGAACTCCTCTGAGACCAGCTGCATGTAGCCCGCCATCACCACCAGCTGGGTGCCGCGCTCACGCAGCCAGGTGGCCATCGCGCGGTCACGGGTGATGCGGTCATCGGAGAATTCTCGGCGCGGGAAGACAGCGGTGGCGACGCCGGCGACGGCTGCCCGCTCGAGCGCCCGCGCCTCAGGGTTGTCGGACGCGACGGCGACGATCGTGATGCCCTCCCGGCCGTGCACCTGGTCGAGCAGCGCCTGCAAGTTTGTGCCGGTGCCCGAAGCGAGCACGGCGACCTTCAACGATTTCTCTGAACTCATCCCGGTGAACAGGAATTATTCATCGCGCGGGCACCGATTGCACCAGCGGCAGCGGCTCGCGCTCGAACGCGAACTTGCCTCCGGACTCCTCGGTGCCGGCGAGCGGGTACTCGCCGCTGAAGCAGGCGTCGCAGTGCATCGCGCGCACACCCTCAACCGCCTCGTAGACGCCCTCCAGCGAGAGGTAATGCAGCGAGTCGGCGCCGAGCAGGCGGCAGATGTCGTCGACCGAACGGTTGTGGGCGACCATCTCCTCGCGCGCCGACATGTCGATCCCGTAGTGGCACGGATGCTTGATCGGCGGTGAGGAGATGCGCAGGTGGATCTCCTTGGCGCCGGCGTCACGGAGCATCTGCACGATCTGCGGCATCGTGTTGCCGCGCACGATCGAGTCGTCGACGACGATCAGACGCTTGCCGCGGACGACCTCGGGCAGCGGGTTGAACTTGAGCCGCAGGCCGTGCTTGCGCAGCTGCTGACCGGGCTGGATGAAGGTGCGCGCGACGTAGCGGTTCTTGATGAAACCGTCGTCCTGGGGGATGCCGGCGGCGCGGGCGAGGCCGCGCGCGGCAGCGTTACCGGAGTCCGGGATCGCGATTACGAGGTCGGCATCGACCGGCTGCTCGCGCCACAGGATCTCACCCATCCGCGCGCGCGAGACCTGCAGCCGGCGCCCGTTCATGAGCGAGTCCGGGCGCGCGAAGTAGATGTACTCGAACAGGCAGAAGGCACGGCGCTCGCCGGCGGCGACCAGCTGCGAGTGGATCCCGGCCGCGTCGAGCGTCAGCACCTCCCCCGGCTCTACCTCGCGCACGTAGCGCGCGCCGATCAGGTCAAAGGCACACGACTCGCTTGCCACGCAGTGCAGCTCGCGACCGCTGTCGGGGTCCTCGATCACGCCCAGTGCGAGCGGCCGCAAGCCATGCGGATCGCGGAAGGCGACGACGCGGTCGTCGGTCATGACCACGGTCGAGAAGGCGCCCTTCAGCTTCGGCAGCACGTCGGCGACCGCCTCCTCCAGGCTGTCGGCCGGATGCGTGGAGAGCAGCGCAGCGATGATCTCCGAGTCGGAGGTGGAGCGGAAGGGAACGTCGCGTCCCCGCAGCTCGCTGTGCAGCTCGACGGCATTGATCAGGTTGCCGTTGTGCGCCAGCGCGATCGTGCGGAGATCGTCGCGCATGATCGGCTGTGCGTTCTCCCACTCGGAGGAGCCGGTGGTCGAGTAGCGCACGTGCCCGATCGCCAGATCGCCGGCGAGCGTGCGCAGCATGTGCTCGTCGAAGACCTGCGAGACCAGTCCCTGCTCGCGCGTGCCCATGATCGAGCCGCCCAGCGACGCGGCCGCGATACCTGCCGACTCCTGACCGCGATGCTGCAGCGCGTAGAGCGCGAAGTAGGTCAGGCGCGAAACCTCGCTGCCCGGGGCGAAGATGCCGAAGACACCGCACTCGTCGCGCGGTCCGTCACGTTGATCGAGAGCGGTGGACATCCGGTGGCAGGCTCCATAACGAGCTTAGCGTCTAGCTCAGCGGCTCAGCGCAGCAGTGCGGACAGCCCTTCGGCGTGGAGCGAGCTGAGCTCGGAAACTGGGACGTTAAAGAGGTCGTTGACGACCAGCTCGCGGCTGCCGACGACGCCGATGATCGGCAGCCCCTCGAGCCCCTCGGTCGGGCCACTCACGACGAAGGCGGTGCCGAAATCCTCGCCGAACGGGTCCAGCCCCTCGGGCAGGTTGATGATCGCGCCGACCCCGGTGGCGATACAGCACTCGGCGATCGCGACCAGTAGCCCGCCCTCGGCGATGTCGTGCGCGCTCGAGAACTCGCGCCTGCGCACGCCCTCACGCACGCGCTCGTGTGCGGCGCGGATCGCTGAGACGTCCTTGTCAGGCAGTGTGCCAGCGGGCGCACTGCCGTGGAGCTTCGCCAGCTCCGACCCGTCCCGCGACGGATTGAAGTTGCCGATCAGCGCGATGCGGTCACCGGGGTTCGTGAACCCGATCCAGGCCGTGTTGCGCACGTCGGGCAGCTTTCCGACCATCCCGATCACCGGGGTCGGGAGGATCGGGCCGTCGGGTGACTCGTTGTAGAGCGAGACGTTGCCGCCGACCACCGGCACGTCCAGGTCGCGGCAGGCCTGCGCGAGCCCGTCGATCGCCTCCGACAGCTGCCAGGCGACGTGCGGCTTCTCGGGGTTGCCGAAGTTCAGGCAGTTGGTCAGGCCGAGCGGCTCGGCGCCGACGCAGGCGAGGTTCGCCGCACACTCGTAGACGACCTCGGCGGCGCCCGCGCGTGGATCGACCGCCACGCGGCGGGCGTTGCCGTCGATCGAAACCGCGATCCCCGGGATCGGCTCGCCGCTCGAGCCGCTGCGCGCGCTCAGCACCGGCAGCGCCAGCACCGCGGCGTCGGCCTGCTCGGGGCGCCGCACGGTGCGCGACTGTACGACCGGGTCGTACTGCTCGAAGATCGGCCGGCGGGATGAGATGTTGGCACTCGCGAGCAAGGCCTTGAGCGTCGTGAGCGTGTCAGCGTCGGTGGCGACTTGCTGTTCGCCACCGGCGTACAGGCTGGTGGTCGGCCGCTCGGGCTCGAGGTCGTAGAGCGGGCAGTCGTCGACCAGCAGCGCGACCGGCAGCTCGCCGACCAGCTCGCCGCCCTTGAAGATGCGGAAGCTGTGGCTGTTGGTGACCTCGCCGATCACGGTCGCGTTGACCTCCCACTTCTTGCAGACCGCAAGCACCTCGTCCACCAGGCGCGGCTCGACCACGCACAGCATGCGCTCCTGCGACTCGGAGACCATCACCTCGAACGGCTCCATGTCGGCCTCGCGCAGCGGCACCTTGCCGACGTCGATGTCGAGGCCGACCCCGCCCTTGCTGGCCATCTCGGCGGCCGAGGAGGTCAGCCCGGCGGCGCCGAGGTCCTGCAGCGAGGCCAGCAGGCCCGAGTCGAGCAGCTCGAGGCTGCACTCCATCAGCTTCTTCTCCGCGAACGGGTCGCCGATCTGCACGGTCGGGCGCTTGGCGTCGTCGGCCTCGCCCAGCTCGGCGCTGGCCAGCACCGAGGCGCCGCCGATGCCGTCGCGTCCGGTGAGCGCGCCGAACAGGATCACGAGGTTGCCGGGGCCCGCGGCGGCGGAGCTCGTGAGCCGGTCGTGCGGGGCCATGCCGACGGCCATCGCGTTGATCAGGCAGTTCTGCTCGTAGCTGGGCTCGAAGTAGATCTCGCCGCCGATCGTGGGCACACCGATCGAGTTGCCGTAGTGACCGATGCCGGCGACGGCGTGCTCGAGCAGGTAGCGCGAGCGCCCCGACCCGGCGACCTCGCCGAAGCGCAGGCTGTCGAGCACCGCGATCGGTCGCGCGCCGACCGCGAAGATGTCCCGGAGGATGCCGCCGACGCCGGTCGCGGCCCCCTGGAACGGCTCGACCGCGCTCGGGTGGTTGTGCGACTCCACCTTGAAGGCGATCGCGATGCCGTCGCCGACGTCAACCGCGCCGGCGTTCTCACCGGGCCCGACGAGCACGTGCGGGCCCTCGACCGGCAGCCGCCGCAGCAGCTTCTTGGAGTGCTTGTAGGCGCAGTGCTCGGACCACATCAGCGACAGCATCGCCAGCTCGACGTCGCCCGGCTCGCGGCCGAGGCCCTCAACGATCAGTTCGTATTCGTGATCCGTGAGGCCGAGCTCACGATATGTGGCCCCGCCCACGCTTGCGTCAGTACTGCTCATCTTCCGTTCCTGGGAATCAAGCTACCCGGACGCGCTCGGCGACCGCGGCGCGGATCGACTCGAAGATCGTAAGCCCGTCCGTGGAACCGGTCAGCGCGTCCACTGCGTGCTCGGGATGCGGCATCAGGCCAAAGACGTTGCCGGCGTTGTTGACGACCCCGGCGATGTCGTCCTGCGAGCCGTTGGGGTTCTGCCCGGCTGCGTACTTGAGCACCACCTGCACCGGCTCGGGCGAGTAGTAGCGGCCGGTGGTGTGCTTGACCGGGATCGAAAGCGACGGGGGGCAGTTGCGCGTGAAAGGGGTGTTGTGGTCGACGACGTCGAGCTGCACCTGACGGAAAACGAACTTGAGGTGGTCGTTGACCAGCAGCGCCCCCGGGAGCAGTCCGCACTCGCAGAGGATCTGGAAGCCGTTGCAGATGCCCAGCACGAGGCCGCCCTCGTGGGCGAACTCGATCACCGACTCCATGATCGGCGCGAAGCGGGCGATCGCCCCGGTGCGCAAATAGTCGCCGTATGAGAACCCTCCGGGAACGACGACCGCGTCGACGTCCTTGAGGTCGCGGTCGCGGTGCCAGAGCAGCTCGGCGTCCCCGACACGGCCGGCGGCGAGCTGCGCGTCGACGTCGTCACATGTACCGGGAAATCGGATTACGCCGAACTTCACGCGTTCTCAATGATCTCGTAGTCCTCAATGAGCGGGTTCGCCAGGAGGCGCTCGCACATCGCTGGCAGCTGGGTTACGTCGTCGACGTCGAGCTCCACCAGACGCCCGACGTGGACCTTTGAGACACCGCCGAAACCGAGCGCCGGCAGCGCGCGCTCGACGGCCTGGCCCTGCGGATCGAGGATGCCGGACTTGGGCCGGATCAGGACACGTGCGCGCATTGTCAATCGGCCTCCTGCCGCGTGCGTGCGGACCAGTCGGCAAACGCGTGGCCGGTGATGCGCTCGTAGGCCTCCACATATTTCTCGCGGGTGCGAGTAACTATGTCCTGCGGGATCTCCGGCGCCGGCGGCAGCTTGTCCCAACCGGTGGATGTGGCCCAATCGCGCGCGATCTGCTTGTCGAAGCTGGGCTGGCTGTGGCCCGGCTCGTAGCCATCGGCGGGCCAGAAGCGCGAGGAGTCCGGCGTGCAGAGCTCGTCGCCGAGCGTGAGCTTGCCGTCGGCGTCGAGCCCGAACTCGAACTTCGTGTCGGCGAGGATGATCCCGCGCGCGTGCGCGTGCGCCGCCGCGTACTGGTAGAGCGCGATCGAGACGGCACGCAGGCGCTCGGCCAGCTCCCGGTCGCCGATCAGCTCGGCGGCGCGTTCGAAGTCAATCGCCTCGTCGTGGCCGAGGTTGGCCTTGGTCGACGGCGTGAAGATCGGCTCCGGCAGCTGGTCTGACTCGCGCAGGCCGGCGGGCAGCTCGACCCCGCAGACGGTGCCTGCCCGCTGATAGTCCTTCCAGCCCGAACCGGCGATGTACCCGCGGACGACCGCCTCGACGGGCAGCATCTTCAGCTTCTTGACGACCATGCCGCGGCCGCGAACCCCCACCGGAACCCGATCCGTTACCGAGATGAGGTGGTTGGGGATGATGCCTGCGGTTTGCTCGAACCAGAACGTGGAGATGGCCGTGAGCACCGCGCCCTTGCCTGGGATCGGGTTGGGATGGACGACGTCAAAGGTCGAGATCCGGTCGGACGCGACGATCAGCAGTTCGTCGCCGAGGTCATAGATCTCACGGACCTTGCCGGATGCGATCAGGTTCAGGTCAGTGATGGCAGCCATGGGCGCGATCCTAGCGGGTGCCGCCCCCCCGGCGCCGGACTCTGGATGCTTGCGGCGCCTGGCTCTGGATGCTCTGAGAGACGGTCTGTTGGGCCGCCGGCGCGGCCCGCTGGGACGAGCTCAGGCGGTCGGCGGTACGGCGGTCTGAGGCCCGCCATCCGGCACTGGCGGGACCACCGTCCTGGCGGCAGCCTGCGGGCTCGTGCGCGGACGTGCGAACGGCAGGTGCATGATGTGACCGGCGACCGCCTGCACCTCGGCGCGCAGGTCAAGCATCGGACCGGCCCACACGAGCGCGTACTCGAGCCCGAAGCGCAGGCCCTCGACGCGCCTGATCTCGAGCTGCTGCTCGGGGTTGGCACGGGCAGCCATGATCGAGATCAGCGCCGGCGCGCCTTCGGCCGCGGCCATCGCGATCACTCCCGCGGTGCTACCGATCGCCGCGGTCGGCGCGACCCGCTCGTAACCAAGGCGCTCGAGCGTGGCGGTCACGATCCGGCTCGAGTTTGACCACGGGTCGCGCTGGACCAGCGTCGTTGAGGCGAACTCCTCCGCCGGGATCTCATCCAGCACCTCCCACGGATGCCCGGCGGGCACGACCACCACCAGCTCGTCGCGCCACACGATCCGCTCCTCGAGGCCGTCGGCGTACAACGCGTAGGGATCGATGCTGGCGATACCCAGGTCGCAGCGGCCATCACGCACCAGCTCCCGCACGAGCTCGGAGTTGGCGGAGATCAGCTCCGCGGTGAGCGCGCGCTCGCCGCCTGCCAGGTCACTCAGGACCTGGGGCAGACGCAGCTCGGCGATCGTCGGACTGGACGCGATCCGCACCGGCATCGCCGGCGGCGTCTTGATCAGCGCCTGGACCGAGTCGGCACTGCGCAGCAGCCGCCGCGCGGCGCTGTAGAGCTGGACACCCGCCTGTGTAAGCGTGACGCCCCGGCTCGAGCGTTCAAACAGCTCTGCGCCCGCCACGTGTTCAAGCGCACGCAGCCGTTTGGACATGGCAGGCTGGCTCACGTTCATAGCGCGAGCGGCCTCCGCGATACTGCCAAGTGTTGCGGCGGCACAAAACGCCCGTAGCTCCCCGACCTCAAGGTCGCGAACAGGCACATGACCACGGCTTCCAAACTCCCCCAACTGCAGCTCCTGCTGTCTCATCCCGACGCAGAGCCGACATGCGAGCAGAGTATGGGACTTACCGGACTACCCAGATAACGCTTTTAGCCTTGCAAGATTTCTTGCAAGGCTTTCTAAAGGAATTTGCGGGGATTGTCGAAAGGGGCACAAGCAACGTGACGCCGAAGGGCCTCGTGGTAAGACTCTGTCGACGTCACGTCACGGCACAACACACATTTACATCACTCGGATGCCCATTGCAGCTCTCCTTGTTGCAGAGGGTCTGAAAGGTCTTGCTAAACGCATGGCGAAGGTTGCCCGCATGTCCCGCGCGTCGGTAGACCCGAGCTGGTTATGGCCCGCATAACCGACCGTTAGACCATGCTCGACCTACGTCCGCTGCGCTTAGGCTCGTTCCGCCATCTCGCTCTGGGCTACTGGGTCAACGAGTTCGGCACCTGGATCGGAGAAATCGCACTCACGGTCCTGGTTTACGACCGCACAAGAAGCCCGCTCGAGACGGCCGCCCTCTTTCTCGCGTTGCGCTTCATTCCAGCGCTTTTCGCCCCATTTCTGACCGCACGGATCGAGACCATCACGCCTAGGGTGGCGTTGACCGGGATGTACTTCTTGGAGGCTGCGATATATGCGGGAATTGCGGTGCTAGCCCGGCATTTGTCGACGCCTGCGATTCTGGCGCTCGCAATACCTGATGGCGTTCTGGCGATCAGCGCCAAAGGACTCACTCGCAGCGCCACTGCCGCATGTCTCAGCGAGCATGAAATGCTCCGCGAAGGGAACGGCATCCTCAACCTCGGTCTCATGAGTTCCACCGCCTGCGCCCCAATCATCGCCGGTGCGCTGGTTGCATGGAGAGGGCCGCGGCTGGCGCTTGCCGTTGACGCCGCCACGTTTCTCGCGACCGCCCTGATTATCGGCACAGCAATCGGCCTTCACGTCGAACACCAGAGCAGCGCGACCTTCGTGGACCGCCTGCGCAAGGGCGTAAACACCCTCCGCGGCAGGACTGCAGTGCGGCGACTCATGGGCGCGGTCGCCTTCGGGATGATGCTCAGCGCCATTCCGATCCCAATCGAAGTGGTGTTCGCAAGGCACACGCTCCATGCGGGCGACCTCGGCTACGGCATGCTCCTAGGCGCTTGGGGAGCAGGTATGGTGCTGGGCGCGGCAGCATTCGCGCTTATGAATTCGACGCGTCTGATCACGATGGTTTGGATCAGCGCCCTTGTGATCGCCATCGGCTACGCCGGGCTTGCGGTTGCACCGAGCCTCGCTGCCGCATGCATCGCATCGGCCGTAGGCGGCACGGGAAACGGGGCCGGCTGGATCGCCGCCTTAACGTCCATCCAGGAGAGGATCCCGATGGATGCGCAGAGTGCGGTGATGACGCTGCTTGAGGGAGTCAACCAGGTGTCACCCGCCATCGGCTTCGTAATCGGCGGTGTCCTCACCGCAGCAGTTTCGCCACGCCTCGCCTATGGGACGGCTGCAGTTGGCGTCATCGTTGTGCTGCTGGGAACTGTCGCTCGGCCGGTCGACCGCGTGATCTTTAGAGACGGAGACGGTCCGCCGCGCGGGCCGGCCAGCGGGGGGTCGGGGCTACTCGAATTGGCTTCAGAGGATTCACGGACACTTGCTCGAAGCTCTCCCGTGTCGGCAGGGCTAGCAGGATGACCGAGATCGCCACCAAGCCTGGAAGTGATTCGGGCGAACCGGAGCGCCCGGATCGCGCTGCGTGGCGCTCGGTAACCGTCACACACGTCTTTCTCTTCATCGCTGCCGCCGGTCTTGCCGTCTGGCAGGCCCATACGGCCAGCTGGGACCTCCCCGAGTTGGGGATTCTTGTCCTGTTGGCCGCCGTTAGCGACCTCACATCGACTGCACTCGTCTCGGGACGTATGAACGTCTCCGGCAGTTTCTTGGGGATGACGCTCGCTGCGGTCCTACTTGGCGGCACCCCGGCCGCGATCGTTGGCCTGCTGACCATTGCGATCAGCTGGATTCGCTTCCGCGATCCCGGACCCTCGTTGCGGCAGAACATAGTGATGTACACGTCGTTCCCGCTCCTGAGCGGGCTGATGTTCCAGTATTTGTCTAAGGCAGCGCACGTTTCGTCGCAGTACCACCACTACTACTACCAACCGACGTATTACCTACTGGTATTCGCGACGTTCGTGGTGGCGCTCGCGATGAACTTCGTCATGGTCGCCTTGTATTACCGCGTCGTAAGCGCTGTACCTTTGCGCGAGCGCTTGGGCGAGTTCAAGCCCATCCTCGCAGCTGAGCTGTCCTCAGCGCTTCTGACGCTCGTCGCCGTGTTCATCACCGACGATCTTCACATCGCTGGCCTACTGATGCTCGCCATCATCCTTGTGGTCTACCAGTACCTAGTCGGGGAGCTCCTGCTGTCCCAGCGACGTGGCGAGGAGCTTCGCGTGCAAGCCAACACCGACAGCCTCACGGGACTCGCGAACCGCACGCACTTCAACGATGAGGTCGACGCAGCCATTGCCACGGCAGGCGGAACGTCCGCGACGTTCGGCGTGCTACTGCTCGACCTCGATCACTTCAAGGACATCAACGACACGCTCGGTCATCAGTACGGGGATGACTTCCTGGCAGAGCTCGGGCCACGATTGGCGGCGCGGATCGGAGAAGGTGGGCTGGTGGCGCGCTTCGGCGGTGATGAGTTCGCGATCCTGCCCGCCATTCGCACGGACAACATGGCGGCGCTGACGGCGATCGTAGAGGACGTCATGGCCTGCATCCGTGAGCCGGTGAAATTCGACGACATCACGCTGGAGGCCGACGCGAGCATCGGTGTGGCGCGCTTCCCGCATGACGGCCGGGACGCGCAGACGCTGCTGCGGCGCGCCGACATCGCCATGTACAGCGCCAAGGGCGAGCGTGACGGGCACCGCTTCTATACACACGGGCAGGACCGACACTCGGTCTCCCGCCTCAGCATGGTCGGCGACTTCCGCCGTGCGCTCGAGAAGGACGACGAGATCATCGTCTACTTCCACCCGATTGTCGACCTGGGCAGTGGCCACGTGCATGGGGCCGAGGCGCTGGTGCGCTGGCAGCATCCGGAGCTCGGGCTGCTGCAGCCCGCCGCGTTCCTGGAGATCGTCGAGACCACAGGTCTGATCGGGGCGATGACCACCCACGTGCTGCAGAAGGCCATCGCCGAGTGTGCCGCCTGGCATGCCGCCGGCCGCGAGCTGACGATGTCCGTGAACCTCTCGATCCGAAACCTGCACGACCCGATGCTGTCCTCGCAGGTGGCGCAGATGCTCGACCGCCATTGCCTGCCGCCGGCCGCGCTCAAGCTCGAGATCACCGAAAGCATGATCCTGTCCGATCCGCAGCGCGCGCTCGCCACGGTCGAGAGCCTCAGCGAGATCGGGGTGCGCTTCGCAGTGGACGACTTCGGCACGGGCCATTCATCGCTTGCGAACCTGCGTCGTCTGCCCGTTCACGAGCTGAAGATCGACCGCTCATTCGTGACCCCGATGCTGAACGAGGAGTCCGACGGCGTAATCGTGCGCTCGACGATCGACCTGGGGCACGCGCTCGGGCTGAAGGTCGTCGCCGAGGGCGTCGAGGACGAGGTCACACTCGCGCGGCTCGAAGAGATCGGCTGCGATCGTGCCCAGGGCCACTTCTTCTCGAAGCCGATCCCGCCGATCGAGTTCATGCGCTGGATCAGCCGCTACGAGAGCCGCTATTCAGCGGCCGCGTAGCGGCTCTCCAACGATCAGCTTTGGTCGATCAGCTCGATCCGGTAGCCGTCCGGATCGCGCACGAAGCAGAGCAGCGAGCCACCCTCGCGGACCGAGTACGGCGGCTTTTCGGGCTCGATGCCCTGGGTCGAAAGCTCAGCGAGGGTCGCACCTAGGTCGTCGACGCCGACGGCGATGTGGCCGTAGCCGGTGCCGAGGTCATAGCTGCGACCGTCGTGGTTGAACGTCAACTCGAGAACGGAGGGCTGGTCACCCATCGAGAAGAAGTAGTTGGTCGCCTCCTTCTCGCCGTTGCGGACGATGTCCATGTCGCGCTCGAAGGTGAACCCGAGGGCCTCATAGAAGGCGCGACTGCGATCCGGATCGGTGATACGGACCATCGTATGTAGGAAGCTTGGGGTCATACCGCCATCCTACGCGGCCACCGGCCCCGGCCGCTCTCCTCCGCCACAGGCACGATGCAACGGATCGTGGTTCGTTACAAAGACGACACAGATTCGGCACACATGCGGGCCCCCCTTTTTGGGGCAGGGCTTGTGGACAGGCTCGAAATGGTGGCGCTCAGCGCGACCCGGCGGGGCTGTGCCCCGCCGATCGCACGCTTACAGACGCCGCAACGACTGCGGCGAGCACTGCTCGGTCCCTAAAAGCCCCGCAGGTGCGAGCTCGGCGGCGAGAAGCCGCGTGCATGCGTCGAGTCGGGCTGGTGCGGACGACGCGCGGCAGCCAACTGCTTACGGCGAGCCCGCATGCGCGCGTTACTCATGCGCATGACGGATTGAATCTCGTCGTGGGTGCGGGCATTGTCAATCATGATCACGAGATCCATGTCCTGCTCGGGATCGAACAGGCCGGCATCCGTGTCTTCTTCGTTACGCCGGAATTTGAACATGTGAATACTGTCGGCGAGAAATGCCCATAAGTCAAAGTCGTAGTTGCTACGACAGTGATAGGGATTGCTTATTAGTAGGTTCGGAGCGGGCTCAGTCGATCGCGTCGAGTCGGCCGACGATCTCATCCGCGTAGCGGATGAAGGGCTCGAAGTCGAAGACGGCATCGAGGTCAAGGCCCTCGCCGGCCACATCGGCAGCAAGCAGGTCACGCAGCTGCACGCGCGTGTCGAGCGCCTGCTGGGCCAGCCGCTGGACCACACGGTAGGCATCGTCACGGCTCGAGCCGCGCGCGACCAGCGCCAGTAACAACCGCTGTGAGAAGAGCGCGCCGTAGGTGAGGTCGAGGTTCTCACGCATGCGCTGGGGGTCGACGACCAGGCCGCTGATCACACCGAGCATGCGGCGCTGCATGTGGTCGAGCAGGATCGTCGCATCGGGCAGCACGATCCGCTCGACGCTCGAGTGCGAGATGTCGCGCTCGTGCCAGAGCGCCACGTCCTCCACGGCCGCCTGCGCGTAGCCGCGCAGCAGTCGCGCCAGACCGGTGACCTGCTCGGACTTGATCGGGTTGCGTTTATGCGGCATCGCGCTCGAGCCCTTCTGACCGGCGGCGAACGGCTCGCGGGCCTCGCCCAGCTCGGTGCGCGCGAGGTGCCGGATCTCCGTCGCCAGGCGCTCGAGGCCGGCGCCGGCCAGGGCCAACGCCTGCACCAGTTCGGCGTGGCGGTCGCGCGGGACGACCTGAGTGGAGACCGACTCGAGCCGAAGCCCGAGGCGCGCGACGACGCGCCGCTCGAAGTCGGGCGAGGTGGCCGAGTAGGTGCCGACGGCACCGGAGAGTGCGCCGACCGAGGCCTGCGCGAAGGCGCGCTCGAGCCGCTCGAGGTTGCGCTGCGCCTCAAAGGCGAAGCCGGCCAGCTTGATGCCGAAGCTCGTCGGCTCGGCGTGGATGCCATGGGTGCGCCCGGCGCAGAGCGTGCGCGCGTGCTCACGTGACTTCGCCGCCAGCTCTGCAACGAGCGCCCGGGCGTCGGGCAGGATCAGCTCACCGGCCGCCTTGATCTGCAGCGCGAGGCCCGTGTCGACGACGTCCGAGGAGGTCAGCCCATAGTGGATCCAGCGTCCGGGCTCGCCCGCCGAGGCGGCCAGCACGTCGACGAACGCGGCGGTGTCGTGGTCGGTGACCCGCTCCCGCTCGTTGATCGCCGCGACCGTGAAGGTGGCGGCGCGGATCGCCTCAAGGTCGGCGGGCGTGGGGCCCTCCATCTCCTCACAGGCGGCCACCTCGACCTGTCGCAGCGCTTCGAAACGCGCGTGATCGGACCACAGCTCGCCGAGTTCCTTGCGCGTATAGCGGTCGATCATCTCTGGGCAGTTTATGCGAGCCAATCACGCCCGGAACGACCGCCGGTCATCCGCTAGCGTCTGCCGCCGATGACTTCGGAGCGACCAAAGGTTGGGATCGTCGGCGCCGGCCAGCTAGCACGCATGGGTTGGCAGGCTGCGATCTCACTGAATCTGGAGCTGCTCTGCCTGGGTGCCGCGGGCGAGGCCGCGACCGGCGCCGGTGCGCCGCTGCTCGAGGGCTCGGGGCGCGATCGAGGCGCGCTCGCGCAGCTGGCCGAGCGGACCGACGTGCTGACCTTTGAGCACGAGCTCGTCGACCTGGACGCGCTCGCCGAACTCGAGGCGAGCGGCGTGCGGGTCAGGCCCGCGACGTCCGTGCTCGCGCTGGCCGTCGACAAGCTGCACCAACGCCGCACGCTTGCGGCGATGGCCGGCGTGCAGGTGCCCGCGTTCGCCCCCATCTCCGACCTGACCGCGATCGAGTCGTTTGCGGCCGAGCACGGCTGGCCGGTGGTGGTAAAGGCCCGCAGCGGCGGATATGACGGCCGCGGGGTCTGGATGTGCACCGACAGCGACGCCGCGGGCCAGGCGGTGCGGGACGGGCACAACGCCGGTCTCGAGCTCTACGCCGAGCAGGCGATCGAGCTCGAGGCCGAGCTTGCAGTGCTGGTGGCGCGCTCGCCCGCGGGCGAGATCGCCGTGCACCCGGCGGTCGAAACCTTCCAGGTGGACGGCATGTGCCGCTGGGTGCTGACGCCGGCGCGGGTCCCCGAGCACGTTGGCGCGGAGGTCCAAACGCTCGCCCGCACCCTCGCCGAACAGATCGGGCTCGAGGGTCTGATGGCGATCGAGCTGTTCCTGACCCAGGGCGACGGCCTGCTGGTCAACGAGCTGGCCCTGCGCACGCACAACACCGGACACCTGTTCACCGAGGCCTCGAGCACGTCGCAGTTCGAGCAGCACCTGCGGGCGGTGCTCGACCTGCCACTGGGCGTGACGACGCCACTGGCCGCGGCGGCTGCGATGGTCAATGTCGTCGGACCGCCGAACGGCTCGGACCCGGCCTCGCGCCTGGATGAGGCGCTGCGGGTGCCCGGTGCGAGCGTGCACCTTTATGGCAAGAGCGCGCGCCCCGGGCGCAAGCTCGGGCACGTCACGGTCTGCGCCGCCACAGCCGAGCAGGCCTTGGACCTGGCTCGCGAGGCCGCTGATAGGCTCGAGCGCAATGACTGAGCCGATCGTCGGCGTGGTGATGGGCTCTGACAGCGACCTGCCCGTGATGGGCCAGGCCTCCGAACTGCTCGCGGAGCTCGGGATCGCCGCCGAGACGCGTGTGGTCTCGGCGCACCGCACGCCGGTCGAGATGCTCGCCTACGGCCAGCAGGCGGCCGCGCGCGGACTCTCCGTGATCATCGCCGGCGCCGGCGGCGCCGCGCACCTGCCGGGCATGCTCGCGGCGGTCACCAGCCTGCCCGTGATCGGGGTGCCGGTGTCGCTGAGCAAGCTGGACGGCCTCGACAGCCTGCTGTCGATCGTGCAGATGCCCAAGGGCGTGCCCGTGGCCACGGTGGCGATCGACGGGGCGCGCAACGCCGGCCTGCTGGCGGCGCGGATCCTGGCGGTCGGCGACCCTCAGCTACGCACCAAGCTCGAGCACTTCCGCGAGGCGCAGGCGCAGGCCGCCAAGGACGCCGACGCGCGCGTCAGCGCCCACGGCAGCGCGTCAGCCTAGCCCCCCACGGGTCAGATGCTGAGGATGCGCGCGGCGAGCACCGCCGCGTTGCGGGCGGCGTCGACGCCGACGGTCGCGACCGGAACACCGGCGGGCATCTGTGCGATCCCCAGCAGTGCGTCGAGGCCACCGCCGACCGAGCTGCTCGAGCTCAGCGGCACCCCGATCACCGGCAGCTCGGTGTGCGCCGCGACCACTCCCGGCAGCGCCGCCCCGAGGCTGGCACCGGCGATGATCACGCGCAGACCGCGCATGCGCGCGTTGCGGGCGTAGTCGGCGACGACGTCGGGGTCGTGGTGCGCCGACATCACGCGGATCTCGCTACGGATGCCGCGCTCTGTCAGCTCCCTCTCGGCCTGCTCCATCGCCGGCAGATCGCGCTTCGATCCCATCACGATCCCGACTCGCGGGGCATCCACCTCGAGCCCGGCGAAGGCGCCGGCCGCCTCTGCCGCGGCCACCGCATCGGTCTCTGGTTCGGGCTCGCTCACGCGTTCACCACCCGCTCGGCGATGTCGCGGCGCAGCTG
Source organism: uncultured Actinomycetota bacterium (assembly GCA_963706725.1). Classification (GTDB taxonomy): domain Bacteria; phylum Actinomycetota; class Thermoleophilia; order Solirubrobacterales; family Solirubrobacteraceae; genus Palsa-465. Next base: position 533,477 of record OY970167.1, read on the forward strand.
ACGACCGGCGAAGGTGATCTCGTCGGCCGCCGCGTAGGCGGCCGCGCGCGCGCCGGCGTGGTCGGCGCCGAGCGCGGTGACGCTCAGCACGCGGCCGCCGGCGGTCACGACCCGGCCCTCGTCGTCGTGCGCGGTGCCCGCATGCGTGACCGCAACGCTGCCGGGGACGAGCTCGAGGCCGCTGATCACGTCGCCGCTCGATGAGCTGTCGGGGTAGCCGGCACTGGCCAGCACGACGGTGACCGCGACGCGTTCGTCCCACTCGAGGCCGACACCTTCAAGTCCCGCGCCACCGGCGGCGGCCGCCGCGAGCAGCGCGAGCAGGTCGGTCCTCAAGCGCGGCAGGATCGCCTGCGTCTCCGGGTCGCCGAAGCGGACGTTGAACTCGAGCACCTTCGGTCCGCTGGAGGTCAGCATCAGGCCGGCGTAGAGCACGCCGTGAAAATCGATCCCGCGGCGGCGCAGCTCGTCGAGCACCGGCTGGTGCACGCGGGCGCACAGCTCCTGAGCCTGCTGTGAGCCGATCGCGGGGACCGGCGAATAGGAGCCCATGCCGCCGGTGTTGGGACCGGCATCGCCGTCGAAGATGCGCTTGTAATCCTGGGCCGACGCGAGCGGCAGCGCGCGCACGCCGTCACAGATCGCGAGCAGCGAGACCTCGGGACCGGAGAGGCATTCCTCGACCACCACTCGCTCGGTGCCGAAGCGGTGCTCGACCAGCAGCTCGCTGAGCGCCTCGCGCGCCTCCTCCGCGGAGGCCGCGATGATCACGCCCTTGCCGGCGGCCAGGCCGTCGGCCTTGATCACCGCCGGGTAGCGATCGCCCTGCAGCTCGCCGATCGCGGCCATCCCCTGCTCGACGGTGGTGACCACGCGGTAGCCCGCGGTGGGAACCCCGGCGGACTCCATCACGTCCTTGCAGAACGCCTTCGAGCCCTCGAGCAGGGCGGCGGCGGCGGCGGGCCCGAAGCAGGCCACGCCGGCCTGCGCCAGCGCGTCGGCCAGCCCGGCCACGAGCGGCGCCTCGGGCCCCACGACGACGAGGTCGACCTGCTCGCGCACGGCGAGCTCGACCAGGGCGGGGACGTCGTCGACGCCGACGGGCGGCACCCGCGCGAGCGCGGCGATGCCGGCGTTGCCGGGGGCGCAGAGCAGCTCGGGCCGCTGCGGCGAGCGCGCGAGCGCGTGCAGGATCGCGTGCTCACGCGCACCGGCGCCGACGACCAGAACCTTGGGACTCGCCACGGGGCCAGGTTAACGGTCGGCCCCCCGACCCACCCTGCCGGCGGCAAAGCCCGCCGCCGGCAGGACAAGAGAGCTAGGCGAGCTCGGCCACCGGGCGCACCGAGTTGAAGACGATCTCACCCTCGGCGGCCTCGACCGTGACGGTGTCACCATCGACGAAGCGGCCCTCGAGGATCGCCAGTGCGAGCGGGTCGACCAGACGCTTCTGGATCACCCGCTTCAGCGGGCGGGCGCCGTAGGTCGGGTCGTAGCCGAGGTTGCCGAGCAGGGTCTTGGCCTCGTCGGTGAGCACCAGCTCGATCCCGCGCTCGGCCACCCGCTTGACCACCAGCGCGACCTGCAGATCGACGATCTTGGAGAGCTGCTCGCGGCTCAGTGCCTGGAACTCGACGATGTCATCGAGACGGTTGATGAACTCGGGCTTGAAGTGGCCCTCGGCCCCGGCGCGGCCACCGGCGATGTTCGAGGTCATGATCAGCACCACGTTCTTGAAGCTCACCGTGCGACCCTGGCCGTCGGTCAGGCGACCGTCGTCCATCACCTGCAGCAGCGTGTTGAAGACGTCGGGGTGCGCCTTCTCGATCTCATCGAGCAACACGACCGCGTAGGGCCGGCGGCGGACCGCCTCGGTCAGCTGACCGCCCTCGTCGTAACCGACGTAGCCGGGGGGCGCGCCGACCAGGCGGCTGACGGCGTGACGCTCCATGTACTCGGACATGTCGATCCGCACCATCGCCTCGGGCGAGTCGAACATGAACTCGGCGAGCGCTCGCGCAAGCTCGGTCTTGCCGACGCCGGTGGGGCCGAGGAACAGGAAGGTCCCGATCGGCCGGTCCGGATCCTGCAGCCCCGCACGCGAGCGTCGCAGCGCGCTGGCCACGGCGCTGACCGCCTCGTCCTGGCCGATCACGCGCTCGTGCAGCCGCGCCTCCATGTTCACCAGCTTCTCGATCTCGCCCTCGAGCAACCGCGCCACCGGGATCCGCGTCCACTTCGCGACCACCTCGGCGATGTCATCGGAATCGACCTCCTCCTTGAGGTAGCGATGCTCGCCGCTGCCGTGCTGGCCCGCAGCGTCGTCCTCGCGCTCCTCGGCCTCGGCGAGCCGCTTGGTCAGGTCCGGGATCGTCCCGTACTGCAGCTCGGCGGCGCGCTCGAGGTCACCTGCGCGACGCGCCTGCTCGAGCTCGGTACTCGCCTGATCGAGCTGCTCCTGAAGGTCGGCAACCGCGCCGATCGTCTGCTTCTCCTGCTGCCACTCGGCGTGCATCGCCGCCGACCGCTCGCGCTCCTCGGCGAGCGTCTGCTCGAGCTGTTCACGACGGGTGGCGGTGCCGGCGTCATCTGACTCGGGACTGCCCAGTGACTGCAGCTCGATCTCGAGCTGCAGGATGTGGCGGTCCACCTCGTCGATCTCGGTCGGCTTGGAGTCGATCTCCATGCGAATCTGGGAGGCGGCCTCGTCGACGAGGTCGATCGCCTTGTCGGGGAGGAAGCGGTCGGTGATGTAGCGGTCCGAGAAGGTCGCGGCGGCGACCAGCGCGGAGTCGGTGATCCGCACCTTGTGGTGGACCTCGTACTTGCCCTTGAGCCCGCGCAGGATCGCGATCGTGTCCTCGACGCTCGGCTCCTCGACGAACACCGGCTGGAAGCGGCGCTCGAGGGCGGCGTCCTTCTCGATGTACTTGCGGTACTCGTCCAGCGTGGTCGCGCCGACGGCGCGCAGCTCGCCGCGGGCGAGCATCGGCTTGAGCAGGTTGGCGGCGTCGACGGCGCCCTCAGAGGCGCCGGCGCCGACGATCGTATGCAGCTCGTCGATGAACAGGACGACATTCCCGCCCGCCTCCTGGACCTCCTTGAGCACGGCCTTGAGCCGATCCTCAAATTCGCCGCGGTACTTTGCGCCGGCGATCAGCGCACCGATGTCGAGCGCAACCACGCGACGGTCCTTGAGTCCCTCGGGCACGTCGCCGGAGACGATGCGCTGGGCGAGGCCCTCGGCGATCGCCGTCTTGCCGACGCCGGGCTCGCCGATCAGCACGGGGTTGTTCTTGGTGCGGCGGCTCAGCACCTGGATCACGCGACGGATCTCATCGTCGCGGCCGATCACAGGGTCGAGCTTGCCGTCGGCGGCGGCCCGGGTGAGGTCGCGGCCGTACTTCTCAAGCGCCTGGAACTTGTCCTCGGGGTTCTGATCGGTGACCTTCTGGCCACCGCGGACCTCACCGACGGCGCGCAGCAGCGGCTCGTAGCCGGCACCGACCGAGCGCAGCACGTCGCCGGTGGTACCGGGCGACTTGGCCAGCGCGAGCACCAGGTGCTCGGTCGAGATGTAGTCGTCCTTGAGCTCGCGCATCTCGCCTTCGGCGGCGCGCAGCACCTCGATCAGCTCGTTGGAGGGGCCGGTCGGCTCCTGGGCGCCGCCGCCGGTCAGGCGCGGCAACGCCTCCAGCGCGGGGCTCAGGGTGGCACGCACGGCGGCCGGGTCGACGCCCAGCTTGCGCAGCACGGGGACGACGACACCACCGTCCTGCTCGAGCAGCACTGCCAGCAGATGCTCGGGACGTGTCTGCGGATTACGGCGCTCTGCAGCCAGCCGCTGGGCGGCCTCGAGCGCCTCCTGGGATTTGATCGTGAAGCGGTCGGCTTGCATCTGAATCGGGCTTTCTGTCGGGGCGCGGCGTCCTCAGCCGCTTACAAATCTAAGTCGAAGTCACTTAGATTATGACAGGCGCCTGGGTGCTTTACAAGCTTTTGCACCCGTTTCGCAAAGCTCCCGACCGAGCGACGACCGTGGCCATGGCAAGCGTTTGCTAAAGCTGCTCCGGCGATGGTCGATAAGGCCTCAAATGGGAGCTGCGAAGTTGAGCAACGATCAGCGCCTGTCGCTGATCATCGAGACACAGCGTGAAATCCTCATCGGCGACGAGCATCTGCACGCAGCGATGCAGCTGATCGCCGAGCGCTCGCAGGCGATCATCGGTGCGGACGGAGCGATGGTCAATCTGATCAAGGGCGATCTGCTGCACACGATCGGCGCGAGCGGCACGGCCGTGGGCGCATTCGACGCACGCCGGCCGGTGTCCGGCTCGATCGCGCGCTTCGCGATCGCCGACCAGCTGCCGATATTGATCCAGGACTGCCCGAACGATCCGCGAATCGACCAGACGATGCGCGCCCGGCTCGGCGACCAGTCGCTGATCTGCGTCCCGCTGCTGAGCGGCGGCGAGGTGCTCGGCACGCTCAACGTGATGCGTGTCGATGCCGAGGACCCGCTCACCGAAGAGGACCGCGAGGTGCTCGAAATGATCTCGGTGGTGCTCTCCTCGGTGGTCTCGCGTGCCGCCGAAATCGAGGCGCGCGAGGCCCAGGCGACCGCCATCAGCCGCTTCAGAACACTGTTCGACGAGGCCTCGATCGGGATCCTGCGACTGGACCGCGAAGGCAAGGCGCTCGAGGTCAACCCCGAGCTCGCGGTAATGCTCAGCCGCACCGCCGATGAGATCGTCGGGACCACCTTCTCCGAGTACATGGTGGGCGCCGACGGCTGGCGCTTTGACTCGATGTTCGAGGAGCTGACCAACGAAAAGCGCAAGTCCTTCCAGACCGAGCTCTGCTGCCGGCAGGCCTCGGGCGAGGAGATCTGGGTGCTGGTGCGCGCCGTGCTCGAGCGCGACGTCACCGGCGCGGCCGAATGCATCGTCGCGATGATCGAGAACATCACCGACCGCAAGCGTGCCGAGAGCGAGCTCCTGCGCCAGGCGGAGATCAACGAGTTCCAGGCGCTGCACGATCCACTCACCGGGCTGCCCAACCGGATCCTCTTCAGCGAGCGCATCGCCCACGCGATCCTTCAGGCCCAGCGCCAGGAGAAGAAGCTGGCGGTTGCGCTGATCGACCTCGACCGCTTCAAGGAGATCAACGACTCGCTCGGTCACACTGCCGGCGACCACCTGTTGATCAGCGTCGGCAAACAGATGGGCGGGGCGCTGCGCGCCTCCGACACGGTCGCACGGCTGGGCGGCGACGAGTTCGGCCTGGTCCTGCCTGAGCTGGACGACCTCGAGGCGCTGGAGCCCGTGCTGGAGCGCCTGCGGATCGCCCTCGAGGAGCCGATCCAGGTGCAGTCCCTGCCGATCGGGGTCGAGGCATCGATCGGAATCGCGATCTACCCCGACCACGGCGATGACGCGCAGACACTGATCCAGCGCGCCGACATCGCAATGTATGAGGCCAAGCGCGACGGCCTCAACCACGTCTTCTACGACGACAGCACGCACGACCACGATGTCACCAGCCTGACGCTGGTGGCGGAGCTGCGGCGAGCGATCTCCGAGCGCGAGCTGGTGCTCTACTACCAGCCCAAGGCGGCGCTCGCGAGCGGCGTCGTCACCTCGGTCGAGGCGCTCGTGCGCTGGATCCATCCGGAGCGCGGCCTGGTGCAGCCCGATGCGTTCATTCCGCTCGCACAGGAGACCAGCCTGATCGGCCCGCTCACGCTGTATGTGATCGAGGAGGCGCTGCGCCAGGTGCGCGGCTGGCGCGAGCAGGACATCGAGCTCTCGATCGCGGTCAACCTCTCGACCCGCAATCTGCTCGACCGCGGCTTCCCCAATCAGGTCAAGGAGCTGCTCGCACGCTGGGACGTGAAGCCCGAGGACCTCGAGCTGGAGGTCACAGAGTCCTCGATGCTCGCCAACCCGACACGCGCCAAGGCTGTGCTCAACGAGCTCTCGGAGCTCGGCATCAGGCTTTCAATCGATGACTTCGGCACCGGCTATTCATCGCTGGCGTACCTGCGCGAGCTGCCCGTCGACGAGATCAAGATCGACCGCTCGTTCGTGATCGGCATGGGCGCGGAGACAGGCGACGCGGTGATCGTGCGCTCGACCGTCGACCTCGGACGCAACCTCGGGCTGGAGGTCGTCGCCGAGGGGGTCGAGACGATCGAGCACTGGGAGCGCCTGCGCGAGCTCGGCTGCAACACCGCCCAGGGTTACTTCCTCAGTCGGCCGGTGCCCGCGGATGAGCTCTGCGAATGGCTGCGTGCCCGCGCGGCCGCAGCGGCCGCATAGCTGAACTCAGCTCCTGAGCGTCAGCGTCGGCGTGCACTAGCAACGACTGCCGCGCACCGCAGCCTCACGAGAAGTCTGATGTGCGGATCAGCGCGCCACCGCGGATGTAGGGAACGATCTCCGCGCGCAACTCGCGACGCAGCGCCTCGAGGCGCTCCACCTCGGACTTCAGCTCGGCGGCCCGGCGCTCGAGCGCCTGGACCTTGCGCGACATTCCCTCGAGCATGTTCTCCAGCTCGAATACCCGCTCCACGCCCGCCAGGTTCAGTCCAAGCTCCGCCGTCATCTCCTGGATTCGCTTGAGGCGCTCCACGTCGGCGTGCGAATACAGGCGCGTGCCCTTGGGCGAGCGTTTGGGCTCGATCAGGCCGCGCGTCTCATACATGCGCAGCGTCTGCGGGTGCATTCCCGCGAGCTCGGCCGCGACCGAGATCATGAACACGCCGCGATCAGAGGAGACCTCGACGCGCGTGTGCGTGCGGATCGTCCGCTGCTGCGGTGGTTGCTCGGATGCCATCAGCGCTCAGCCGCCTTCGCCCGCGGGCTTCCCTGTGGGAACAGGGCCGCACGCGGGTCGCCGTCCATCGCCTGCGAGAGACGGTCGACCGCGTCGCTCTGCTCGGCCGAGAGGCTGGCCGGCACATCAATCACGAAGCGGTAGCGCAGATCGCCGTTGCCCTTGCCACCGAGCCGCGGCGGCCCCTCACCGCGCAGGCGCTGAACCGTGCCGTGCTTTGTGCCGGGCGCGACCCGCAGCCGCTTGGAACCGTTCAGGGTCGGGACCTCGACGACCGCGCCGCGGATCGCCTCGGGGATGGTCAACGGCACCTCGACCTCGAGGTTCTCGCCGTTGCGTTTGAAGATCGGAGATTCGGACACGCGCGTGATCACGTAGAGATCGCCGGGCGGCACACCACGGACGCCGGGATCGCCCTTGCCGGCAAGCTTGATGCGACTGCCGTCGCGCACCCCGGCCGGGATATTTACCCGCAGGCGCCGGACGCTGCGCTGCGCACCCGAGCCCTCGCAGGTCGGGCAGGGGTGCTCGATCACCGTACCGGAGCCCTTGCAGTTCGAGCACGGCTGGTTGATCGAGAAGATCCCCTGGCTCTGCGCCTCGACGCCGCGGCCGTTGCAGACCGGGCAGACCTTCGGCGAGGTTCCGGGGCGCGCACCGGAGCCGTTGCAGGTCGGGCAGGGCTTCGATGTTGGCACCGAGAGCGCGACCTGGGTGCCGTTCACCGCCTGGTCGAAGCTCAGCGAGACCTCGGTCTCGAGGTCTTGGCCGCGCGCCTGCGCCGGCCGTTGGCCGCCACGCGGCCCACGCTGGGCGGCGCCGCCGCCCCCCCCGGCACCGCCGAAGATGTTGGAAAAGATGTCGCCGATGCCGCCGCTGAAGCCGCCCGAGAACTGCGACGCGTCAAAGCCGCCGCCGGCACCGGTGAAGCCGGCGAACATGCCGCCGCGCTCGTACTCCTTGCGCTTGTCGGGATCCGAGAGCACGTCGTGCGCCTGCGAGATCTCCTTGAAGCGCTCCTCCGCCTGCTTGTCCCCCGGGTTACGGTCGGGGTGGTACTTGCGCGCGAGCTTGCGGTACGCCTTCTTGATCTCCTCGTCGGTGGCGTTCTTGCCGACCCCGAGGGTCTTGTAGTAATCGGGCCGCTCTGCCATCGCGCCTGCTCCTATGCAGCCACGAGCACGCGCGCGGGACGCAGCACACTGTCACCGAGGCGGAAGCCCTGCTGGAAGACCTCGGCCACCAGCCCCGACTCAACGCCCTCGATCGGCTGCTGCGCGACGGCCTCATGGAACTGCGGATCGAACGGCTCGCCGGCGGGCGAGAAGGGCTCGACGCCGACCCGTTGCAGAGCCGACAGCAGGTCGGTGTGCACCAGCTTGATGCCGTCGACCAGCTGTGAGTCATCCTCGCTTGCGGCCTTGAGCGCGCGGTCGAGGCTGTCGATCGCCGGCAGCAGCTCCTTGACGAGCTTGGCGACGCCACGATTCTGCGCGAGCTCGGCGTCACGCGCGGCGCGCTTGCGGTAGTTCTCAAAATCGGCCTGCGTCCGCTGTGCGAGCGCCAGGTACTCATCGGCCTTCTCGGCCTTGGTCGCGAGCTCATGCAGGTCCTGCTGGACCTGCTGACCGCCGTCGTCCTCCGGCTGCGGCTCGGCGTCGGCCGGCTCGGCGTCCTCGGCGCCGTCGCCGCCGTCGGCCGCCGCGGCCCGGGGCTTGTGCCCTGCCGCGCTCTGGGCAGCGGCATACGCCGCCGCCGCCCCCGCGCGCTGCTCCTGGCCCACGCGCCGCTCCTCGCCCGAGCGCCGTTCGGCCTCCAGGCTCTGCTCGTCGGTGAGCCCGGCGGTGTCCTCCGAGGAGGCGCCGGTCGGCGCCTCCTCGGCAGCGTCATGGCGTTGGCTCTGCGCGGGCGCCTCCACGGCGTCCTCGGGATGGTGCTCTGGCGCCATCGTTACTTGCCCTCGTCGACGACTTCAGCGTCGACGACGTCCTCGTCGTCGACGCCCTCGGCGCCGTCGCCCGCGGGAGCGTCACCGTCGAAGTCCGGGGCCCCCCCGGCGGACTGCTCCTGGGCACGCTGGTACATCGCCTCTGAGACCTTGTGGAACGACGAGTTCAGCGCATCCTTGGCACTGCGGATCGCGGCCGGGTCCTCGCCCGTCAGCGCCTCGCGCACCGCCTTGATCGCCTCCTCGATCTCAGCCCGCGAGCCGTCGTCGACCTGCTCGCCGAGCTCTTTGAGCTGGCGCTCAGCCTGGTAGGCGGCGTGTTCGGCCTCATTGCGTGCCTCGGCGAGCTCACGCTGGCGCTTGTCGTCGTCGGCGTGCGCCTCGGCGTCATGGACCATCTTCTTGATCTCGTCGTCAGAGAGGCCCGAGCCCGAGCGGATCTCAATCTTCTGCTCCTTGCTCGTGCCGAGGTCCTTGGCGGAGACGTTGAGGATGCCGTTGGCGTCGATGTCAAAGGCGACCTCGATCTGCGGCACGCCACGCGGCGCCGGCGGGATCCCCGTCAGCTGGAACTTGCCGAGCGACTTGTTGTAGCTCGCCATCTCGCGCTCGCCCTGCAGCACGTGGATCTCCACGCTTGGCTGGTTGTCCTCAGCGGTCGAGAAGACCTCGGACTTGCGTGTCGGGATCGTCGTGTTGCGCTCGATCAGCTTGGTCATGACCCCACCCTTGGTCTCAATGCCAAGCGTCAGCGGTGTGACGTCGAGCAGCAGCACGTCCTTGACGTCGCCGGCCAACACGCCGGCCTGGATCGCGGCCCCGACGGCCACGACCTCATCCGGGTTGACGCCGCGGTGCGGCTCCTTGCCGGTGAGCTCCTTGACCTTCTCCTGTACCGCAGGCATGCGGGTCATGCCGCCGACCATCACGACGTGGTCGATCTCACCCGCACCCTTGTCCTTGGCGTCGTCGAGCGCCTGGCGCACGGGCACGACGGTGCGCTCGATCAGGGCGGCGGTCAGCTCGTTGAGCTTGGCGCGCGTGAGGCGCATGTCAAGGTGCTTGGGGCCGCTTGCGTCGGCGGTGATGAACGGCAGGTTGATCTGCGACTCCTGCGTGGTCGAGAGCTCGATCTTGGCGCGCTCGGCGGCCTCGTAGAGCCGCTGCAGCGCCATCGGGTCGGCGGCCAGGTCGATGCCCTGCGACTTCTTGAACTCGGCCACCAGCCAATCGACGATCGCCTTGTCGAAGTTGTCGCCACCGAGGTGGTTGTCGCCGGCCGTGGACTTGACCTCGAAGACGCCGTCACCGATCTCCAGCACGGACACATCGAAGGTGCCGCCGCCGAGGTCGAAGACTAGGATTGTCTGGTCGGTCTCCTTGTCGAGGCCGTAGGCCAGCGACGCGGCGGTCGGCTCGTTGATGATGCGCTTGACCTCGAGGCCGGCGATCGTGCCGGCGTCCTTGGTCGCCTGGCGCTGGTCATCATTGAAGTAGGCCGGGACCGTGATCACTGCGCTGTCGACCGTCTCACCGAGATACGCCTCGGCGTCGGCCTTGAGCTTGGCGAGGATCATCGCGCTGATCTCGGGCGGGGAGTACTGCTTGCCCTCGACGTCTACGCGGACGTCGCCACCGGGCCCGGCGACGACCTTGTACGGGACGATTGCCTCCTCGTCGTGCACCTCGGCCTCCTTGCGGCCCATGAAGCGCTTGATCGAGAAGATCGTGTTCTGCGGATTGGTAACGCCCTGGCGCTTGGCAACGGTGCCCACCAGGCGCTCACCGCCCTGCGTAAATGCGACCACGGACGGGGTGGTGCGGCCTCCCTCGGCGTTTTCGATCACCGTCGGGTCGCCGCCCTCCAGCACAGCCATACAGCTGTTCGTCGTGCCGAGGTCGATGCCGATTGTCTTGCCCATCGTGTTCGTTCTACTCCTCTTAGGTCACAAAAATCTAAGCCAGACCCTAGCAGATTTGTCCCGATGTGCAGATCGCCAGCCGAGCGCCGATCGAGCCCGTTCGCTAACAATGGGGGCGTGGAACGCCCGGACGCAGTGCTGTTCGACCTCGACGGCACGATCATCGATTCGCGGGTGCCGTTCGTCACCTCGATGAACTACGCGCTGGCGGCCAACGGCCACCCTCGGCGGGAGCCCGCGGAGCTGCTGCCCTACCTCGGGCCGCCGACGCGGATCGCGCTTGCGGAGCTGGTCGGCGACGACGACCGGCTGATCAACGAGACGCTTGCGACCTACCGCGAGCACTACGCGGCGACCAGCACGGAGACGACGCTCGTCTATGCGGGGATACCGGAGCTGCTGCAGGCGCTGCACGGGCGCGTACGGCTCGCCGTGGCGACCTCAAAGATCGCCACCAGCGCGGTGATGCTGCTCGAGCATCTGGGCCTGGCGCAGCTCTTCGACGTGATCAGCGGGCCGCTTGAGTCGGCATTGGCCGAGCCCAAATCGGTCACGGTCGCGCAGGCGCTCGCGGCGCTTGGCGGACCGCAGCGAGCGGTGATGATCGGGGACCGCCTGTACGACGTCGAGGGCGCGCGGGAGCATGGCGTGCCGACGATCGGCGTTCTGTGGGGTGCGGGCAGCGAGCAGGAGCTGCGCGAGGCCGGAGCGTGGGAGATCGTCTCCGCTCCGGACGAGATTCCAGCGCTTCTGGCGCTGTAGATCGCGCGCGGAAATACGCACTTTCCGCAGCTCACGGGACCCCTAACGAAATGTTCTTGGACACCCCAGGACGGCTGCGTTAGCTTTGCCGGATCGCGCGCACGGGGGGCGGCTGGATCTAGACATGCCACCGCCCGATGCGTAAAGGTATGTTGCGTGACTAATTAGTCCGCCAAAGGAGGAGCTTGTGAAGGTATTCGTTCGTTCGTTCGCAGCGGTCGCCCTCGTGGTGGCGCTCGCTGTGGCGGTACTCGGCGCGGCCGGTAGCTCGGCCGCGTCAACCAAGGCGTCGTCGTTCACGCTTGGCGTGGTCGCCGACACCGGTGGTCTCAACGACCACGGCTTCAACCACCTCGCCTATGAGGGCATGCTCGAGGCCGAGAAGACGCTCGGCGTCAAGGGCCAGGTCCTGCAGGCAACCTCGAGCGCGGACTACGTCCCGTACCTCGAGAAGGAGGCCGAGCACGGCGACAACCTCGTCGTCGCCGTTGGATTCGACTTCATCGACGCGCTCGGCCAGGTCGCCAAGCAGTTCCCGAAGACCAAGTTCGCGATCATCGACACGCCCGCCAACGCGATCGCGGGCAAGCCGAAGAACGTCGAGGGTCTGACCTTCCTCTCGCAGCAGTCCGGCTACCTGGTCGGATACCTGTCGGGTCTGATCTCGAAGGCCAAGGGCTGGACAACCGTGTCCAGCGTCGGCGGGCAGGACATCCCATCGGTGACGAGCTACATCGCCGGCTTCCAGGCCGGTGGCAAGGCTGCCGATCCGAGCCTGAAGTTCCTGAACGCGTTCTCGAACAACTTCTCGGACCAGTCGGACTGCGAGACGATCGCCAACAACCAGATCAGTCAGGGCAGCAAGATCGTCTTCCAGGTCGCCGGCGGCTGTGGCCTCGGAGCCCTGCAGGCGGCCAAGCAGAAGGGCGTGTACGGGATCGGCGTCGACGCCGACCAGGGATACCTGGGCTCCTACATCCTCACCTCCGCGCTCAAGAAGGTCAACGTCGCGGTCGAGCAGGCGGCGGCTTCATTGCTCAAGGGCAAGTTCGACGCCGGCGGGGACCTCGTCTACTCGGTCGCCAACAACGGCACCGGCTACGGCTCGCTGGATGCCCTCGCCAAGCCGTACGCGAGCAAGCTCGCCACGGTCCTGGCCGAGATCAAGAGCGGCAAGATCAAGAACATCCCGGCCACGCTCGGCAAGTAGCAGCCGGCTGGAACGGATCTCAGGTCGAGTGACCCACCGCGATGAGCGATAGACCACCGGTTCTAGAGCTGCGGGAAATCACCAAGAAGTTCGGCCCGGTCGTTGCCAACGACCGGGTCGACTTCGACCTGCAGCCCGGCGAGGTGCACGCGCTGCTCGGGGAGAACGGCGCGGGCAAGTCGACCCTGATGTCGGTCCTCTACGGGCTCTACAGCCCGACCTCGGGAGAGATCCTGGTCGACGGCAGGCCGGTCAGCATCCACTCCCCAAACGATGCGATTGCCCTCGGGATCGGCATGGTGCACCAGCACTTCATGTTCATCCCGGTGATGACGGTCGCCGAGAACATCGTGCTCGGCAACGAGCCGGTCAAGGCGGGCGCGACCCGTGCGATGGGGATCCTCGACCGCCGTTCGGCACGCAAGCGCGTCAAGGAGCTCTCGGACCGCTACGGACTCGCGGTCGACCCCGACGCCCGCATCGAGGACGTCAGCGTCGGCATGCAGCAGCGTGTCGAGATTCTCCGCGCGCTCTACCGCGACGCGCGCATCCTCGTGCTCGACGAGCCCACGGCGGTGCTCACCGCACAGGAGATCACCGAGCTGATGGCCGTCCTGCGGCTCCTCAAGCAAACCGGCACCGCAATCATCTTCATCTCGCACAAGCTCGGCGAGGTGCTTGAGATCGCCGACCGCGTCACCGTCCTGCGCCGCGGAAAGTCGATGGGCACCGTCCCGCGTGAAGGCGCGACCGAGGCGTCGCTGGCCCGCATGGTCGTTGGCCGCGACGTGATCTTTCGAGTCGAGAAGGGCGACGGAGATCCCCAGGGACCGATCCTCACCGTCGAGGACCTGAAGGTCTATGACGACCGTGGCCTCGAGGCCGTGCGTGGCGCCAACCTGACCGTCCGCGCGGGTGAGATCGTTGCGCTCGCGGGCGTCGACGGCAATGGACAGACAGAGCTGGTGCAGGCGATCACCGGCATTCGCGCGCCCTTTGCGGGGCACATCGAGGTCGACGGCATCGAGATCACCGGTCGCGGCGTCCGCGCGGCAACCGCCGCGGGTGTTGCCCACATCGCAGAGGACCGCCATCGCATCGGGCTTGTGCTGCCCTTCACGCTGGCCGAGAATCTGGCGCTGCGCCGCTATCGCCACCCGCCCCTCAGTCGCCGAGGATGGCTCAACCTGAGTGCCTTCAAGGCGCTCGCCGATCGCCTGCTCGCGGCCTTCGACGTACGCGGCGGCCACGCCACCACGCCGGCCGCGGCGCTATCGGGCGGCAACCAGCAGAAGCTCTGCATTGCCCGCGAGATCGACTCCGACCCCAAGCTGCTGGTTGCACACCAGCCGACGCGCGGGTTGGATGTCGGCGCGATCGAGTTTGTTCACAGCCAGCTGATCGCCCAGCGCGACGCCGGCAAGGCGGTGCTGCTGGTCTCGTTGGAGTCCGAGGAGGTCAGATCGCTGGCCGACCGGATCCTTGTGATCTATGAGGGGCGCATCGTGGCCGAGTTCCCGCCGCAGGCAACGGAGGAGGAGCTCGGAATCGCGATGACCGGCGGGACGGTTGTGGCTGCATGAGCCTGAACGCTCGCTTCGCACGCGCCGGCCGCAGCGCTGTGATCCCGCTCACCACCGTGCTGATCGCCTTTGTCGTCGCCGGCCTGGTGATGTTGCTGACGGGCACCAACCCGCTGTCGAGCTACGGAGCGATCTTCGACGGCACCGGGTTGAACTGGTTGTTCCCGTGGGTGACCGGGAACAACCGCCTGCTCGCTGCCCAGGATCTGCAGCAGACGCTCGTGTCGACCGCGCCGCTGATCCTCACCGGGCTTTCGGTGGCGTTCGCGTTCCGGGTCGGGCTCTTCAACATCGGCAGCCAGGGTCAGTACACGGTCGGATCGATCGTCGCCGTGTGGGTCGGCACGTCGTTCACCGGCATGAATCCGGTGCTCCACATCATCGTCTCGATCGTGCTGGCGGCGCTCATCGGCGGCGCGTGGGCGGCGCTCGCCGGGTGGCTCAAGGCAGCGGTCGGCACCCACGAGGTGATCTCGACGATCATGCTCAACTGGATCGCGATCTACATCGCGCAATACGTCTTCCAGCAGGGCGGGCCGCTGCAGGGCAAGGACGCGCTCGGCAACCCGGTTTCGAACACGCTCGCCAACAACATGCATCTGCCCGTCTTCTGGGGCAACCCGGCGCTGCAGGGACTGGACGTGGGAATCTTCATCTCGCTGCTGGCAGCTGTCGCCTTCTGGGCGATCATGCATCGCTCGACGCTGGGCTACGAGGTGCGGGCCGTCGGCCACAACCCGGACGCCGCCAGGGGTTCGGGGATCAGCGTCTCCCGCAACTACATCCTGACGATGGCGATCTGCGGGGTGTTCGCCGGGCTGGCTGCGGCGGTGGATGTGTTCGGCTGGCAGTTCCAGGTGTCGAGCGCCGACATCACAACATCCCAGGTCGGCTTCCTGGGCATCGCGGTGGCGCTGCTCGGGCGCAACACCGCGATTGGCACGGTCTTTGCCGCATTGCTGTTCGGTGCGCTTGAGACGGGGACATCGGCGGGCAACCTCACCACCTCGGCGATCAACCCGGAGCTCGCGCCCCAGCTCACGCTGATTATCGAGGGTCTGATCGTGCTGCTCGTCTCGACCGATCTGATTGCCATCAGGCTGCTCAAGTTGCCCGCCAAGCTCGGTTGGGGCAGACCGGAGGCCGGTGCCGATCTGGGCGAGGCACTCGCGCCCGATGACCCCGCCCTGGATGCGGCAGAGGCACTCAGACCGGAGCCCGGGCTATGACCATCACGGCCAAGACCCCACCGGTCAGCAGCGAGAAAGGGCCGACCCTGACGATCGAGCGTGTCGGGGTCGCGGCGGTCGTGCTCGCGGCGATCGCCTGGCTGCTGACGCTGCCGCCGATCATGGTTCGCACCGCCGTGCCGTCGATCGTGCTCGGCGTGGTTGCCGCCCTGGCCGGTGTGATGGTGCTGCTCGATCGCAAGCATCGCCGGCTCGGTGGCGTAACCGTCTTCCTCGGCCTGGTTGCGATCCCGCTGGCGCTCGCGATGACCAACCAGAGCGCCGCCAATGTGCGTGAGGTGTTCACCTGGTCTGCGGTGATCGCGTCGGGGCTGACGTTCGCAACACCGCTGCTGTTCGGCGCGCTCGGTGGAATCATCTCCGAGCGCTCAGGCGTGGTGAACATCGCGCTCGACGGCATGATGCTGATGGGCTGCTACTTCGGCATCTTTGGCGCCGACATCTGCAACAGCTGGGTGCTCGGGGCGCTGATCGGGATGGCCTCCGGGGGCCTGCTGGCGCTCGTGCACGCCTACTTCTCGATCCACCTGCGTGCCAACCAGGTGGTCTCCGGATACGCGATCAACTTCATCGCCTACGGCCTCACCGGATACCTGTTCGTCGCCCATTACGGTGACAACGGCACCCCCGGGACACTCCCCCAGGTACCGAACGTGACGCTCCCGGGGATCGATCACACCGCCTTCTTCGGCGGCGCGATCGGGCACACCAATGTGCTCACCTGGGTCGGTCTGCTGCTGGTGCCGATCGTCTGGTGGTTCTTGTTCCGTACGCGTGCGGGCCTGCGGCTGCGCGCCGTCGGCGAGCAGCCTCGCGCCGCGTCGACTGTCGGCCTGCGGGTGATGGCGACGCGCTACGCAGCGGTCACCACCTCCGGCGTCCTGGCCGCGCTCGGAGGCGTCTATCTGTCCGACGGCTTCGACGGCTCCTTCAACTTCCAGATGACCGACGGGCGTGGGTTCATCGCACTCGCCGCCGTGATCTTCGGCAAGTGGAATCCGGTCGGCGCGTTGGCCGCGACGCTCCTGTTCGGCCTCTCGAGCGCGCTGGCCTACCGGCTGCAGACGTTCTCAGCGACGCTCGGGACCCTCTTCCAGGCGCTGCCGTACGTGCTGACGCTGGTGGCCGTCGCCGGTCTGATCGGGCGCTCACGACCGCCCGCCGCCTCCGGGATCCCGTACGTGAAGGAGTAGTGCGGTGTCAGTCGCCCGCCTCTCCATCACCAGCCTGACGGACACCGGAGAGCGCCTCTCCGATGAGGTCGAGCTCTACCAGCGCACCTATTCGACGCTGCTGCGCTCGAGCGGTGAGACGCGCCTGCGGGTGCTCGAGCCCTCGCACCGCACGATGCGCTCGAGCCTGCACGCGCTGGCCGACAGCGAAGAACTGGACCTGGGGGCGTTCCTGTACGCGGTCAGCCGCCTGCCGCAGGCGATCGCCGGCGCGCTGCGCGTGGTCATGGGCCAGTCCGCCCAGGCTCTGATCGCGGACGGGCTCGACGTCGGCCAGTGGCAGGTGGCGGAGGCGCCCGCCCGACGCCGGCGCTGGTACGTCGGTCCCGACGGGATGCTCGCGGTGCTGCTGGCGAGCCCGTCGGACGTCGACGACCTCGTGCCCACCCTGGTCGCCTACCAGATCGAGTGGAACAAGATACGCCTGCGCCTGATCGGCGCCGCACCGGCGCTGGGCGAGGACCCCGACGCCGAGACCTGCGCGCAGCTGCTGAGCGGCAGCGCCGAGGACTGGCAGCGCCTGCGCGAGCTATGGGGCAGCCGCTTCGTCGGGCAGCTGGCGCAGATCCGCCAGCACGACCTCTCATTGCGCATCAGGATGCTGGGTGGCACCAACACCGGCTACGCGCGCATGACGCGCCGCTGGTGGGCCCACATCCAGGGTGAGCTGAACCGCGAGGAGGGCCTCGGCGACGCCGCCGGCCAGAAACAGCGTGAAAGCGTTGCGGGCGCAACGACTTCCGGCGGCCCCGCAGAGACGCCGCTGTACTTCGTGTCGTCGAACACGCACAGCCTGGTCAACATCGTCACCGGGGTCGCACGCGAGCGCGAGGAGCAGCTGATCGAGTTCGTGCAGTCGCTGCCCGCCGACGACATCCTGCACGAGGAGCTGCTGCGCTTCCGTGCCGGTGAGACCGAGGGTTCATGGGAGAACTTCCTGTACTTCGTCGCGCGTCAATGGTTCGACTCGCGCGGCGACCAGGGCGCCAGCGAGCGGCGCAAGGCCGAGGACGCCTACGGGATCAAGCACCTGCGCAGCAGCACCGCGCTGCGCATCTCCGCCCAGGTGATCCCGCTCAGCGCCTTGGGTGTCGACTCGCTCGACCCGCGGCTCGGCGAGGTCGACGCCGCGGCGCTGGCGGCGAGCCAGGCACGGATCGTCAACATCGACTACCCACTTGGCGTGGCGGCCTACAACATCCTGCGCGAGGTAGCGGTCGACAGCGTCGGACTGAAGGGCGTCTATGTGCTCGGCAAGGCGGCGACGCTCAACGCCGCTGTCGGCGACGTGCTGATCTCGAGTGTCGTTCACGACGAGCACTCGCGCTCGACCTACTGGCTCGACAACGCCTTCAGCGTCGATGACCTCGCCGCCGATCTGCGCTTCGGCACCGGCCTCGACAACCAGCGCGCGGTCACGGTCAAGTCGACCTTCCTGCAGAACCGCGCCTACCTGGACTTCTACTACCGCGAGGCATTCACGGTGGTCGAGATGGAGGCGGGGCCGTTCCTCAACGCGGTCTACGAGCTCGCCGATCCGGATCGCTTCCCCGTCGGCGAGGCCGTCAACTTCTCGAAGCTGCCGATCGATCTGGGGATCATCCACTACGCCTCTGACACCCCGTACACGCAGGCACGCACCCTCGGCGCGCGCGGCCTCTCCTACTACGGGATGGATTCCACCTACGCCTCCTCGCTGGCGATCCTGCGCCGCATCCTGAGGCTCGAGGGGATCCTCGGCTAGGGCCCGATGCGCCGCGCCTTCGTGATCGTGCTCGACGCCTGCGGCGTCGGCGCGTTGCCGGACGCGCCGTCCTACGGCGACGACCCCGACTCAAACACGCTGCAGCACGTCGCGGCGCTGGCCGGCGGGCTCGATCTGCCGGTGCTGCAGTCGCTCGGACTCGGCTGTATCGAGCCGCTCGAGGGAGTCGCCCCCAGCACCTCACCGGTGCTGCACGGAATGGTGGGACCGCTGGGCCCGGGCAAGGAGTCGGTCACCGGGCACTGGGAGCTGATGGGCGTCGTGCCGCCGGCGCCGCTGCCGACCTACCCGCACGGCTTCCCCGCCGAGCTCGTGCACGAGCTCGAGCAGGTTACGGGCAGGCGCTTCTGCTGCAACCGGCCCTACAGCGGCACGCAGGTGATCGACGACTACGGCGAGCACCACCTGCGCACCGGCGAGCTGATCCTCTACACCTCGGCCGACTCGGTGCTGCAGATCGCCGCGCACCACGACGTGATCGACGAGCCCGCGCTGCACAGCCTGTGCGCGACCGTGCGTGAGCTGGCGACCGGCCAGCACGCCGTCGGGCGTGTGATCGCACGGCCGTTCATCGGCACGCCCGGAGCCTTCACGCGCACCAACGGTCGCCACGATTACTCGCTGGTGCCGCCGTCTCGCTCGTACCTGCAGGAGCTCGGCGCGGCCGGGGTGCCCGTTCATGGCGTGGGCAAGATCCGCGACCTGTTCGCCGGCGTCGGCGTCGACGTCAGCCATCCCGGCGCCACCAACCCCGAGGCGATCGCATCGGTCAGCTCGCTCGTGCACTCGCTCGATGCCGGCCTGGTATTCGCGAACTTCGTCGACACCGACCAGGTCTATGGCCACCGCCACGACGTGCCTGGGTTCGCGGCTGCCCTGCGCACGATCGATGACGCCGTTGGTCGTTGGCTCGAGCGACTCGACGACGACGACATGCTGGTGCTGACCGCGGACCACGGCGTCGATCCGACCGCCAACCACACCGACCACACGCGTGAGTACGCGATGCTGCTGGCGCGCTTCGCGGGCGACGGCGGCCGGCGTCGCGACGGGCTGCTGGCGGACGTCGGTGCGAGCGTGCTGCGCTGGCTGACCGGGCGCGAGGCGCCGGCGCTGCCGGGCGAACCGTTCACCTGAGAAGCATGGCCTGGTCGCCTGGCCCAAGGCCAGAGTCGGCTGCGTCAGCGCTCCAGCGCCATGGGTCCTACGGGCTCCGGCTGCACTGACGGGTGTGTGACCGCCAGATGTGAGGCGGTGCGCGCCAGCATCGTCGAGGAGGGGCTGGCCGTCGCCAGAGCCTCGAGCAACGTCGGCCCGTCGATCAAGAGGCAGCGGCAGTCCTCGGCCGCGGTGGCGGTTGCGGTCCTCGGTATGTGCCGAAGGATGCCGATCTCACCAAAGTAGGTTGGCGCCTGCATCGTGCGGATCGGTCGCGACTGCCCACCAAGCTCGCCGCTCGAGCTGATCTCTACGGAGCCCTGCATCAACACATAGAGGTAATCCGCGCTCTCGCCCTGAGTGATGATTTCGGCGCCGGCGGGGAACTCCCGCTGCTCGGCCTCTGAGGCCAGCCGCTCGAGCAGCGGCCGGCTGGCCGAGGCGAAGATCCCCAGCTGCTCGAGCAACGCAACCTTCGGGGCCAGGGTGAGGCTCGCGGACGCCGTCTCACGGTCGACCCGTATCAGCGCCGGCAGCGCCGGCAACGCCAACAGGATCGGGGCGATCGCCATCGTCCAGAGTCCTGCATTGAGCCCGAAGCCGTTGGTGATCACGGGCGTGATCGCGGCGCCGAGCGCGGTCGCGCCGATCACGAACGCCCAGAACGTTCCCATCACCCGGCCCAGCTGGTCCTTGGGCACGGCCCGCTGCAGTGCCGTGAGCGCGAGCACGTCGACGATCAGCGTGGAGCCACCGCGGACCACCTGCACTGCCACGGCCAGCGCCGGCGTGTGGATCACGGTCATCAGCGCCGTGGGCAGCGTGTAACCGGCAACACCGGCGAGGATGACCCAGGCCAGACGCTGGCGCGCGGCCAGCTTGTCGACGGCGGTGGCCATCAACAGTCCACCAACCCCGAGCCCGGCGAGCAGATATCCGAACCCGTTGGGACCGGTTCCGAGCTTGTGCGCCGAGACGCCGACGAACAGCACCGTGTCGGTTCCGTAAACGAAGCTGACCAATGCACACAGCGCCACCAGCACCCGCGCCGAACGTGCGCCGAGGATCGCCTTGACGCCGACCGTCATCTGCTTGAGGACACCGGAGGCGTCCTCCTCGGTCGCCGCCGCCGGCGTCGTCTTGTAGCTGATGCGGGTGACCAGGAAGGCAGCCACGCCGAAGGTCGCCGCGTTGAAGAAGAACACAACCGGTGGCGAGCCCGCCACCAGCAGCACCGCACCGAGCGCCGGACCGACGATCACCACAAGGTTGTCGATCATCGACTGCAGGGCATTGGCGGCCACGAGGTCGCGCTCGGAGGCGATCGTCGGCACCGTCGCGCCCACCGCCGGCATCTCAAAGGTGGCGGTGGCAGAGGTCAGCCCACCGCACACCAGCGCCAGCACCACCGGACCGTTGCTCAGCGCGACGACGGCGAGCGCGCACTGCCATACCAGGCACAGCGTGTTGGTGAAGAACAACAGCCGGAAGCGATCGGCACGCTCGACCACAACGCCGCTGTAGGGGCTCAGCAACAGCGACGGTAGAAAGCGGACGAAGCCGGTCGCGCCGACCCAGGCAAGCGAATGGGTGCGGGTGTAGACGAACGCCAGCAGGGCTGCGTTGTACGCCCAACCACCGGTGGCGGAGATCGCGAGGCCGGAAAACAGCAGGCGCAGATCGCGATTGCCGAGCACCGACCGGTAGGAGGAGAACCAGCCTCTCATGCGACGCGACCGTTCGGCCCGGGTCGGCTCAGGGGTAGCCGGGGGCGGGGGCCAGCAGGCTGTGGCCCTGCTTGAGCAAAATCGTGTGGTGGTGCGGGTAGTAGACGGTCACGCGGATCTCACCGTGCGGGTCGCCGGTGGTGTGCGTGACCTTGAAATAGGTGCCGTCGCACTGGTCACGGGTCAGCCATGTGGTGCCGAGCACTGCGGCCGAGCCATAGTTGCCCTTAGTCGTGTAGCTGCCGTGGGCGTTTGACCAGAGGCTGCGCACGGCCGTCGACTTGGTCTTCGTCTTCGCCTTGGCCGCATGGGCGAGTGCGTGTGAGGAGCTGTGCCCCTTGCTCGGGGGCTTGGGACAGCCACTGAAGCTCGAGCCGGTCAGCTTGACTGTGACGGCGCCGCTGGGGGCCTGGCTCACCGTGAAATCACCACCCCAGAATTTGGCGGTGGTGGTCTGTCCGTCGGGCAGCGCGAAGGTCAGCGTCACGGTGCCATGGGTCGCGTCGATCACCGTTCCCAGCGGGACCTGCGCCGAGGAGCTGACGCGGACGAAATTCTTTGAGCCCGGCAGCTTGACGAGGATCGTGCCGGAGGTCCTCGACAGGTCACTCGACTGGCTGACCACCGGTGCGGGGGTGGTCTGAGTGGTCGACTGAGTGCTCGTCGTGGTCGCCGTCGTCGACGGCGGCGTCGTTGAGGTGGTGGTGGTCGACGGCGGCGTGGTCGACGTCGTCGACGTGGTGGTAGTGGTGGTGGTCGACGGGGGCGTCGATGGCGGCGTGCTCGCCGCCTGCGAAACGCAGCCGCTGGGATTGAGCGTCCCGGGCGTGGTGCTGACGGTCGTCACCGTGTTTGTGATCGTTCCAGTCGTCGTGGTGCTGGCCGTCGTCGAGGTGGAGTCCTCCTCGTAGCAGGAGGCGTTGACCTGAGGATCCGAACTGCTGTCGTCCTGCCTCCAGACGGCGACCTGGTCGCCGGCCGGGTCGGCGGCCAGAACGCTGCACACGGCCCCATCACAGGCCGGGATCGTGGCGCCGTCGACGATCGCGTGCGGCGAACCCGAGAAGCTGCCGGCGGCCGAGGGGCTGCCTGCACTGCTCGTGATCGCATCGACCTGCGTGCCCGTGCTCGTGCCCGGCGCCTGCCACAGCATCGAGGCGGCGTCGTTGGAGCTGACGGAGATCTCGGGCTGCTGTGGTCCGTCCGCCGCGTAGGAGGAGGGGGTGATCCCTGTCCAGCCATCAGCATCGACGACCTGCACGCTACTCTGGATCGCCGCGACCACCTTGTCATCGGAGCCGTCGTAGAAGCTGACGGCCGCCGTGTCGTCGTTCTGCACCGTCTGGTTGGTGGCGATCGCGGGATCGCTCTGATCGGCGTCGCTCGAGATCCAGTCGGCGGGTGCGATGAAGCCGCCGCTGTCGAAGGTCTCCCAGACCTGCCCTCCGCCGATGCTCGTATTCACCCAGGCGACGTCGACGATGCCATCCTCGGAGACCGCAACCACCGGCTGAGCCAGCGGAGCGGTACTCGTATAAACCTGAGTGGCAGCGGGGAACGTATCGCCGATCACGCCAACCGAGCTTGAGTAGATGCCTACACCCTGGTCGACGTAGACGATCGCGGCGCCACCGAAATATAAGGTGCTGGTGCTCTGGTTGTCGGCAACGTCGGGCTGGGGGTCATCGGGCAGGTCGCTCGCCAGCGTAGAGGCGGAGCTCCACGTGGTGCTGCCGGCCGGCAGCACCGCGTACTCCACCGACCAACCGGCCTCAGTGTTGTCCGCGGCCCAGACGGCGAGCGCGTTGCCGGCGGGGTCCATCACGACGTGAGGCTCAGTGTCAAAGCCCGACCCGTCAACCATGACCGGCGCGTTGAAGGCCGTGGTCCCGCCGCTGTTGTACGAGGCCATCAGGTCGCCGCCGTCAATCCAGACGACAACCGCGTTGCCGCTTCCGTCCTCGGCCACCTGCGGCTGATCCTGGCTACCCGGGCTGGCGCTCCATGGGTCTGCGGCGCCCAGGTTCTGAGCGATGGAGAAGCCGCCGTCATCGTTCACCGACGTGTTCAGATTCGTCTGCGAGCCCGTCTCGTCCAGCCAGGCGGCCGCCATGTGGCCACCGGAGCTGAGCGCGACAGCTGGCAGATCGGCGTATTCGCCGCTGGTGGTGCTGGTCGAGATCTGCGCCGGCGGCGTGGTCCAGACGCCGCTGCCGCCACTTGCCAGCGCGAACGGAACCGCCGCGCCCAGCAGGCACGCGATCACACCTATTGCCCCCGTCCGCAGCATCCGCCGCGGGAAACGACCCCTGAACAACCCGCGCGAGCCTAACACGTTCCGCCACCGCCACCGAGTCCAATTGCGAATCTTCGGCTCCCTCGATTAGCATCGGCGCCAGTGGGCGGCGCTGGATCACAACGGGCGGACAGCTAGTTTGCGACGTGCTGCGTGGCGCCGCCGGCGCCGGCTTCTACTCCTGCTGGTCGCGAGCGTCGCCGCGGGCCTCGGGATCCTGACTCACGCGACCGGGGTGTTTCACCGCACCGAGCTGCAGACGATCGACACGCGCTTCCAGCTCCGCGGCTCGCGACCGAGCCTGGTCAAGGACTTTGTCGTCGTGGGCGTCGACGCGCCGACGCTCAGCTACTTCGCCAGCGCCGCGGCGGTCCGCAAGCACTACGCGGCGAACTGGCCGTTCCCGCGTCGCGACGATGCGCGCGTGATCGACAACCTGGTCAGGGCCGGTGCCAAGCAGATCGCGATGGACATGCAGTTCACGCAACCAACCGACAGCACCGATGACAACGACCTGGAGACGGCGATCGCGAATGCCGGGCACGTCGTGCTCGCGACGACATCCGTTGGGCCGCACGGCACGACGGATGTCTTCGGCGGCCACGCCTGGAGCCTGGGACACGCGGTCGCCGCAGATGCACTGGTCCGTCAGGACAGCGACGGTGTCTTCCGTCGCATGCAGTACTCGCTCCAGGGGCTCGAGACGTTCCCGACGGCGATCGCCGCCAAGACGCTGGACAGGCGCATCTCTTCGCGGCTGTTCGGCGGTCCGACCACGCCGGTCCCGATCGATTACGCGGGACCACCCGGGACCGTCAGATCGCTCTCCTACTGGCGCGTGTACACGGGCCGCTTTCCGGCCTCGGAGGTGCGGGGCAAGACGGTGATCGTGGGTGAGACCGCGTCGATCGGCGGGGACGTACACCAAACGCCGACCTCCGGCGCGGCGGGCGACAGTCTGATGGCCGGCTCTGAGATCGTCGCAAACGCGGCAGCATCGGTGTTGCACGGGCTCCCCCTGCGCGACGGAGCCGGCTGGGTCAACATCCTGATGATCATCGCGCTGGGTTGCTTCGCGCCGATGCTGGGCCTGCGCGGATGGTCTCTGCGGGCGCTGGCGGGTGCGGTGATCCTCGGGGCGCTGTACGCGCTGGCGGCCCAGCTGACGTTCGACGGCGGCCGGATCATCGCCGTGATCGATCCAGAGTTCGCGCTGCTTGTCGGCGCTGTCGGGACGTTGGCGGTGGTCTATCTCAGCGAGGCGTTCGAGCGCCAGTACGCGCGCTCCACGTTCGCGCGGTTCGTTCCGCCCGGAGTCGTTGATCAGGTCCTGGCCTCGACCGACGACGACCTGCGTCTGGCCGGCGTGGAACGCATCTGCACCGTGATGTTCAGCGACCTGCGTGGCTTCACCCAGTTCTCGGAGAGCCAGCCCGTCGAGCAGGTGATCGCGGTCGTCAACCACTACCTCAACGAGATGACCGAGGCGATCCATGAAGCCGGCGGCACGCTGATTGCCTACATGGGCGATGGAATCATGGCCGTCTTCGGGGCCCCGCTCCAACAGGATGACCATGCCGACCGCGCGCTACGAGCGGCGCGCGAGATGATCGGGCCGCGCCTGCGCACGTTCAACGAATGGCTCGCCGGACAGGGGCATCCATCGGGCTTCCGCATGGGCGTGGGCCTGAACACAGGCAGCGTGATGTGCGGCAACGTCGGCTCCGAGCAGCGCGTCGAATACACCGCGATCGGCGACACGACCAACACCGCCTCGCGTCTGGAGGGCATGACGAAGGGCGGGCCGCACATGCTGTTCGTGGCCGAGGCGACGTACGCGGCGATGCGCGAACCGTCGCCGGACATGGAGTTCGTCGACGAGTTCGAGGTGCGCGGGCGCGCGGCGAAGATGCGCGTCTACTCGATCCCGGATCCGGCCGGGTCACCGACGCCCTAGCGCGCAGCCCCACGGGGGCGCGGGCGCGCGGCGCGCGGGCGACGCTTTAGTCTCCAGTGAAATGACCTGGGACGCGGTATTTGTGGTGTTCTTCGTGAGCCATCAGGCGGGCGACTACCTGCTCCAGACCAACTGGCAGGCGCTGCACAAGCGCGGCGGCCTGGGTCGCGATGGGACCGCCCGCCGGGCACTGTTCTCGCACACCTTCAGCTACGCGGTGGCGTACGTCCCGGCCTTCGTCTGGATCTCATCGCGGCTCGGTTGGACGACGCTGGTGATCGCGGCCGCGGTCGTCGTGCCACACCTCATCCAGGACGACGGCCGCGTGCTCAGCACTTACATCCGCAGGGTCAAGCGGTTCGATCCGGCGCGCAACCCGAGCGTCGCCGCACTCGTCGATCAGGCCTTTCACGTCGTGGCGCTGTTCGGCGCGGCGTTGCTCACGCGCGCGCTCGCCTGAGCCCCGCCCGTTGCCTCGAGCACGGCGGCGGCCGGCAGCAGGTCGGCCACCAGTCGCTCGGTAACGACCGCGCGCACGCCCCACGGCGTCCCATGCAGAACGCTCAGCTCACCGAAGCAGTCGCCCGGCACCAGCACCGCGGTCAGCTGTCCGTCGCGCTGAAGCTCGACCCGCCCGCTGAGGATCACATGCACGGCATCACCTCGGTCGCCGGGCTCATAGAGCGTCGTGCCGGGCGCGACGGTCTCACGCGTGGCGGCTGCGGCGAGCTGCCGCAGCACGCCGGGATCGAGCTGCGCCAGGGTGGGAAGCGTCGCGAGCACGTCCACCAGTGGCACGTCGACCAGGTCGCGGTACTGGACGCTGAGACCGGCCTCGCCGGTCAGCGCCGAGAGGAACGCCTCCCGTGCGATCGCCAGCAGGCGCATGTCGTCGGCTGCTCGGACGGTCGCGGTGCGGGGGGTGTCGCGCAGCAGTGCGCGCTCACCGAAGTCGCCGCCGGGCCCAAGCCGCCGCACGATGTGCCCATCGATCAGCACATCGGCGTCGCCCGATTCGATCACGTAGAAGCGGTCGCCGTAGTCACCCTGCGTGATCGGCTCGGCACCGCTTGGCACGTCGACCGGCTCGACGCTGGCGGCGAGTTGCTCGATCGATGCCATGTCGAGTTCGCGGAAGAGCCCGACCCCGTGCAGCAGTCTCACCACCAGCCCGCGCCCGGCGGCAAGCTCATCGGAACGCCTGATGCGCAGCCAGGTCATGAGGATCAACGCGGGCAGTGGCAGCCCGGCGACGATCAGCGCGGTGCGCAGGCCCCAGAGCGCAACGAAGGCCGGTGCGAGCAGCGCGCCCGCACCCTCTGAGACGAGCTTCAGCGACTCCATCACGGCGACCGTGCGGGAGAACGCCTCGCTGTCGAGCAGGCGGTGCAGCAGTGAGATCGAGGTGGCATCCGCCAATGCCATCGCGACTCCCCAGAGGAACACGAGGACGGCGACGACCGCCAATGGCGGTGCCGCGCTCACGAGGCCGACGGTGACGCCGGCGACAACGAACGAGAGGATGCACGGCAGCGCGAGGCGCGCGCGACCGATCTGGGTGGCGGTGATCGGCAGTGCGACGAACGCGCCGAGACCGGTGGCCGCCTGCAGCAGGCCGACACTCGCGTTGCCGGCATGCAACATGCGTAGCGCGACCACCACCAGCAGCGCGCCCCACAGACCCCGTACGAGCGTCCGCAGCACACTCGCCACCACCAGTGGCCAGGCGTTGGTGTCGCCGAGGACCCCAGGGAAGGCGGCCAGGCCCTCACGCAGGGTGTGCCCCTTCTCCTCGAGGTTCGCGGCCGACCGACCGCCGATCCTGAGCGTGCCGCTGAGCGCGACCAGCATCAGCGCGGCCGCACCGGCCATCGCCGTCCCGGGCGAAACGAAATTGACCGCGGTACCGCCCAACAGCGCGCCCGCCGCCTGGCCGATCGTCTTGGACATGCTCGAGCCCGCCACCGCGTGCGTGAGCTCTTCGGGGGAGCGCGCCAGTGATGGCATCAGTCGCGACTGCGCGGGCCGGTAGCCGGCGGCGACGGTGGCGTCGACCACCACGAACAGCAGCAGCAGCGGAAACGGGCTGCCGGTGATCGCCAGCACGGCGGCGCAGCCAAGCAGCAACGCCCGCAGCAATGCGATCAGGCTCAGCACGCCGCGGCGGTTGGCAAAGATCGGCGCCAGCACGGCGCTGCTGGCGGCACCGCTCAGGAAGCGCAGTCCGATCAAGCCGACGTCGAGCGGCCCGCCGGCGTGGTACGCATACACGCTGAGCGCGGCCATGAAGCCCCACTCGGAGACGTTCAGCAGCGCGAAGCTCGTGAGGAGCCGTTGCAGCGAACTGTTAGCTCCCAACATTCGCTGCCGCACACGCATCTGCACGGGATTCTTACGCAGCGGCATCGAGCTGGCTCCGCTCGCGCCCCGCCCGTTAACACGAGGGTTACAAGGGGCGCGCAGGATCGCCGCCGCGGCGTCGAGCACCGCGTGCGCAACGCCGTCTCCCGGCGGTTGCTGCCGTTGTCGCCGCAGCGGGCTGCGGCTCCTCCCCCGGGCGCGAGGTCATTTCCCAAAGTCGTCCAGCCAACGCCGGCCTTGAGGTGGATTCCCCGGCAAGCTGCGGGCGTGTGTGGCGACGCAGCAGGAATCGTGACGTGGTCGTCCAGCGGTAGGGTGACAGCATGGGAAGGAAGGCCGAGACAGCGCTCTACGTGCTCGCGTTGGTGGCGGTCGTGGTCGGTCTCGACGTCTTGTTCTTCAGGCATCGGTTCTGGGAGCGACTGCTGGTGAACGTCGGGATTGTGCTCGTGTTCGCTGCCTTCTATCTGAGGTTCATGAAGCGAACGTGAGCGGCTCGCCCGCAGCGCCGCCGCAGCTTTCGATCGTGTTAGGCGTTCTGGTGCGGCACAGGCCCGCTTTAGTCAGCCGTCGTACGGTCGTTAACAGGAAGCAGGGGCCGACGCGTAACGCGCTCGGTCGCCGCACGCTTTGAGACCCGCTACCTCGTAGGCGATTCGAGTGACGCTTGAGCTGCACCCGCAGGACCCAGCTTGTGATGACCAGGTCGAACGCGATCTTCGCGTCTCCTCGATGCGCCGCCGGATCGCGGTCAGCGTCGGCGGAGCGATGGCCGTCGCCGGGCTGCTGATCTACGTGCTCGCCGGGCGTGGTGCGCAGTTCAGCGCGGCACTGCGGACGGCCCCACTCAGCCTCGTTGGCCTCTCGGTGCTGCTGCAGATCGGCGCGCTGCTGACCCGCACCGAGGCGTGGGCGATATGTGTACGGGCCGCGGGCGGCACCGTCAGCCGCCGGGTGCTGTTCCGCTCGGCCGCGTTCGGCTGCGTCGCGAGCATCGTCAACGGCTCGGTCGGGATGGCGGTACGCATCGCGTCGGTGCGGAGGGCGGCGCCACTGACGACACCGCCGGCGCCGGCGATGGTGGCCGCCGAGCTGCCGATCATCACGGTCGAGCTGGCGCTCGTCGCGCTGTTCTCGTTCACGCTCGTCTCGCCGCTGGGCGTGCCACTGTGGGTACCCGCGATCATCATCGTGTTGATGCTCGGTCTCGTCGCTCTGCTGAGACGTATCTCGGACCGGCACCGCACCGGACTTGGAGCCGGACTCGCCGTCGTGCGCATGCAGAGCCGTGGCCGCCTGATCACGTTCGCGCTGCTGGCGGTGTGCGCCCAGGTGCTCCGCAACTGGCTGATGCTCCACGCGATCGGTGTACACGTCTCGATCTTCGATTCGATGGCATTGCTGATCGTCATGTTCACGGTCGGCCAGCTGCCGATCGGCCCGAGCACTGGGCCCGCGGCCACCGTCCTCATCCTCGGCGCGCACGGTGTCGCCGCTGCTGCCGCCGCCGGCGTGCTGGTGACAGTCACCGGCATCATCGGCTCGCTCATCTTCGCGGCCTGGGCGGCAACCGACAGCATCACCAACCGCCGTCGCGCCGTCGCGGCACCGCCAGTGTTGCCGTCGGTCCTGGCGACGCCGGTCGTCATGCCGCAGTCATAGACCGCGCGGCATCAGCCGGAAGGCGGGCTCAGGCTCAGGGGATCGCCGAACGCTCGCCGTGGACCTCGCACAGCTGCGCGACCGACAGACCAGGCTGCTGCTCAGGCGAGCATGTCCGGGCCGACCTCGTTACTCCAGGCGACCGCCTCCAGATAGCACTCGGGGCTTTCGGGAATGATGTCGATCGCGCGAGCGAACTCGCCCGCCTCGATCGCGATCACGCTGTCAAGCAGCCGACCGGGACCGGAGTGGTCGATCAGCGCATCATGCAATGTTGGCGCCAGCCGGAGATCAGCGATGGCGGTGTACATCGGTGTGGCTGTCAATGCGTCGAGCACCGAGAAGAGTCCCAGCGTGAAAAGCTCGGCGGGCGTGCCGTCTTCGCTGGACCCTGCGATTTCGCAGAAGCGCGCCCGGATCAATGCGGTCACGAGAAGCTCGCGCGGCTGGTCGCCAACATCGGCGAAGATCGTCAGGGTTGCCCAGCGCCGGAGCGACTCAGGCCCAAGCAGCGCAAGCGCTTGCTTGATCGATGAGACTTCGTTGCGCAGGCTGAAGTAGGCGCTGTTGATGTACTTGAGCAGCCTGTAGCTCAACGCCACATCGTTGGTGATCACGCGCTCGAGATCCGCGAGCTCGGCATTGGGATCTTGGAGCGCACTGGAAAGGCGCAGCATCGCAACCCGGCTCGGCGTGATCCGCCGACCAGGCAGCATGTGCGGCCGGCAGAAGAAGAAGCCCTGGAACAGGTCGGCGCCCGCCGCCTCTGCGAGCTTGAAGTCATCTCCTGAATCGACGTTGCAGGCGACCAGTGTCACCGCGCGGTCCCTCAGTTCGAACGCGTCGCGTGCAAGCTCGCGCGGTCCGAGCTCGCGCATGTCCACCTTGACGATGTCCACCACTTCGAGCAGCGGCTGCGGTCCCGGTGAGAGGCGGAAGCGATCGGCAGCGAGCGTGTAACCGGCGCTACGCAGCTCCGTCAGCCGCTCGAGCGTGGCCTGGTCGAGCCCCATCTCCGGCCCGACCTCGAGCACCACCCTCCCCGGCGGCAGCGTCAGGACCATGTCGCTGGCCAGGAATTCTGAGGTGATATTGATCCAGGCCCTGCTGGTTCCCACCAGTCGCTCGAGCCCGATCTCGCTCAGCGCCTCGATCGTGATACGTGCCGCCGCCAGAGTCTCGTCGACCTCGCCCGTGGGATACAGCAGCTCATATCCCTCGACGATTTGCTTGCCATTGAGGACCGGCTGCCTGGCGATACGAACGTCCGTCATGCGATACCCCGATCATGCCTAGCTCGGCTTGCCGGCTCGCGGCCGCGGCCGGCCGGAGCCTATATCTCTTTAACATCGGCAGGCACGCCAGCGCCTGAAGGATGACGATCGGAAAGCAGTCTCCAACAGCGACGCACGCGCCGACCGGGCCGGCGACGCCGCAGCGCGACCGCCACCGGCCTGGCCGGCGCACCACACCAGATCGCCCCCCGGGAGGAACCGGCCCGGCTCTGGCGCAAGCACCCTGCTGAACCACGCTGCTAGACGGCCACCCGACCACCGTCGGCGGGAACGATCGCGCCGGTGATGAAGCTCGCGTCGTCGGAGGCGAGGTACGTGATCGTGTTGGCGATCTCCTCGGCCTCCGCCGCGCGGCGCAGCGGCAGCGTTCCCGCCAGGGTATCGAGCAGGTCGCCCGCCTCGGCGGTCCCGGGGGTGCGGGTCGGGCCCGGTGCGACGCTGTTGACGCGCACGCCCTGCGGTCCGTACTCGGCGGCCCAGGCCTTGGTCAGCAGCTCAAGCGCAGCCTTGGACGCGCCGTAGGCCGACATCCCCGGGTTGCCGTAGCTGGCGACCATCGTCGAGACATTGACGATCGAGCCGCTGCCGCGCCGCACCATCCCTGGCACGAGCGCCGCCACCAGCGCGAACGGTGCCACGACGTTGAAGTCAAACACGGCCCGCACCTGTTCGATCGGGATCTCGTGCGATGCGCCGAACGGGAAGATGCCGGCGTTGTTGACGAGCACGTCGACATCTCCGGCGGCCGCCGCCAGCTTCGCCGCGCCGTCGGGCGCCGCCAGGTCGGCGGCCACGAAGCGTGCCTCGCCACCCGCGGCCTCGATCGCCGCTACGACCTCGAGTCCACGGGTCTGATCGCGGCCGGTGACGATCACGCTCCCTCCCTCCCGCCCGAACCGCTCCGCTGCTGCGCGGCCGATTCCCGACGTACTCCCTGTGACCAGAATGGTCTTGCCAGAAAAGCTCATGACGCTCCAATCGTGAAGATGGACTATTTGGTCCAAGTGAAGACCGAGCGTAACACAACGTGGACCAACTGGTCCAGGTTGAGTATCCTGATCGCTGTGACAACGACGCCGAGAACAGCCAGGGGACGCGCCACCCGCCAGCGGATCCTGGACGCCGCGACCGAACTGATCTCAACGCGTGGGGTTGCGGGAACCTCGCTCGACGATGTGTGCGAGCTGGCCCACGCCTCGAAGAGCCAGCTGTACCTCTACTTCCCGGACCGCGACGCGCTGCTGCGCGACGTCGCGGAGTCGACGTGCGACACGGTGATTGCAACCCAGGCCGAGGCACTCGCTGGATTCGACTCGATCGCTGGGGTGAAGCGCTACCTCGATGCGACCGTCGCCCTGCAACTGGCACAGGAGCGCCCGAGCGGTTGCCCGATCGCCTCGCTCGCCGGCCAGCTCGCCGATCACGACGAGCGGACACGCCTGATCCTCGCCGATGGATACGACCGTTGGGAGCAGGGATTCCGCGAAGGCCTGGAGGCGATGGCCGCGCGCGGAGAGTTGAAAGCCGGCGCAGATCCGATCGTGCTCGCAAACCAAAGCCTGGCGATCGTGCAGGGCGGGCTGCTGCTCGCGCAGATCCGCCACGATGTTGCGCAGCTGCAGCTCGCTGCCGATGTGGTGCTGGCGCTGATCAGCGCGGCAGCGGCTTAAGCGCGGGGATCTCGGCGCGAGCAGATTCTGATGAACTGACCACCATGGGCAAGACCGAGCTCGAGTTCTTCGATACCGAGAGCGTCGCGTGGAGTCAGGTGCCCCAGCGCCCGGGAGTCTGGGAGCGGGTGTTGTCGCGCGATCCGGCCTGCGGACTGCTGACGCGACTGGTCCGTTGGGATGCGGGCGTTGACACCTCGAGCGACGGCCCGGTCACGCACGAGCACATCGAGGAGGTGCTGATCCTCTCCGGCTCGATGCACGACCTGCGCCTCGGGCAGACATTCGCTGCCGGTTCATACGCCTGCCGGCCGCCCGGGATGGTTCACGGCCCGTGGACCACCGCCGAGGGCTGCGTCATGCTCGAGATCCAGTACGCGGGGTAGCGGGCGTTACGCCCCGACCGGGTGCCAGGCTGTCTTCAGCTCGGTGACTGCAGCGAGCCGCTCGAGCGCATCGTCGACGGCGAGCTCATACGACGCGGCGGCGGCGTGATGGCTCGCGCGCTTGATCGTCTCAGCCGCTAGCTTGTCGAGCTCGACTCCGAGCTCATGGTCGCCGGAGGCGTCGACGATCGCGTTGAGGTCACGGTGGCCGCCGAGCGCCGGCGCCAGCTCGGCGCGCCGGCCGGAGATCAGGTTGACGACACCGCCGGGGATATCGGATACGCCCAGCACCTCGGCGAGGTCAAGCCCCGCGTGCGGCGCGGACTCCGAGAGGATCGCGACCACCGTGTTCCCGGCCGCCAGCGGCGGTGCGATCTCGGCCACGAGCCCGAGCAGCGGGGGCTGCTCGGGTGCGACCACGCCGACCACGCCGGTCGGTTCGGGCAGTGAGAACGAGAGAAAGGGTGCCGCCACCGGGTTGATGCCGCCGAGCACCGGTTGCAGCTTGTCGGTCCAGCCGGCGTAGTGCACGAGCACGTCGACCGCGGCGTCGAGCTCGTCCGCGGCGTTAGAGCCGGACACATTTTCAGCGGCCGCGAGCACCGTAATCAGCTGCGCGCGGCGTGACTCGAGCGCCTCAGCTGCGCGGTACAGGATCTGTCCGCGGTTGTACGCCGTCCGCGCCGCCCAGGGCGACGCGGCCTTGCGCGCTGCCGCGACCGCCTCGCGCACGTCCTTGCGCGAGCCGCGAGGGATATTGAAGTCACCGGCGATGTCCGAGCGCCCCGACTCGGAGCGCACGAAGGCGCCGCCGATCCAGAGCTTGTAGGTCTTGCGGACGGGAATCCGCTCCGTGCCGGGCACTAGCGCACCACCCGCAGGTAGGGGCGCAGACCGGCGGGACCGCCCTCGCGCCCGAAGCCTGACTCCTTGTAGCCACCGAAGGCGGCCGTCGGGTCAAAGTGGTTGTAGGTGTTCTGCCAGACGACGCCGGCGCGCAGGGCGCCGGCGACCTCGAACGCCTTGGCGCCCTTGTCGGTCCAGATCCCGGCGGCCAGCCCGTAGCGAGAGTTGTTGGCCTTCTCGATCGCCTCGGCCTGGGTGCGGAAGCTGAGCACCGAGACGACCGGCCCGAAGATCTCCTCGACCGCGATCCGGTGCGCCGGTGAGACATCGGTGAACAGCGTCGGCGCGAACCAGTAACCGCGCTCCGGCAGCGCACACTGAACGCTTCGCCGGACGGCGCCCTCCTCCTCGCCGGCGGCCACCAGCGTCTCGATCCGCTCGAGCTGCTCGGCGGAGTTGATCGCGCCGACGTCGGTGTTCTTGTCGAGCGGGTCGCCGATCCGCAGGCGACCCATGCGCGCCCAAAGCTTGGCGATCACCTCGTCGAGCACGCTCTCCTGGATCAGCAGCCGCGAGCCGGCGCAGCAGACGTGCCCCTGGTTGAAGAAGATCCCGTTGACGATCCCCTCGACGGCCTGATCGAGCGCCGCGTCCTCGAACACGATGTTCGCGGACTTGCCACCGAGCTCGAGCGTCAGCCCGACGCCGCGTCCGGCAAGTGCGGTCTGGATGTCACGCCCGACCGCTGTCGATCCGGTGAAGGCGACCTTGTCAAGCCCGGGCGAGCGCACGAGCGTCGCGCCGACGCTGCCATCGCCGGGAAGGATCGCGACGACCCCGTCGGGCAGCTCCGCCTCCTGGCAGATCTCGGCCAGCAGCAGCGCCGTCAGCGGCGTGGTCTCGGCCGGCTTCAAAATCGCCGTATTACCGCAGGCGAGCGCCGGCGCCAGCTTCCAGGCGGCCATCAGCAGCGGGAAGTTCCAGGGCACGATCTGCCCGACGACTCCGAGTGGCTCGACTTCGCGTGCGACCACGCCGTAGCGGAGCTTGTCGGCCCAGCCGGCGTAGTGGAAGAAGTGCGCGGCCGCCAGCGGGATGTCGACATCGCGCGATTCGCGCAGCGGCTTGCCGCCGTCAAGCGTCTCGCAGACCGCCAGCTCGCGCGCCCGCTCCTGGATCAGCCGCGCGATCCGGAACAGATATTTACCGCGCTCGCGTGCCGGCAGCGCAGCCCACCGGGGCTGCGCGACACGTGCAACTTCGATCGCCCGCTGCACATCCCGCGGACCCGCCCAGGCGATCTCTGCGATCGGTTCCTCGGTCGCGGGGTTGATGGTCGCCACGTAGCGCGGCTCGGCGGGCTCGCAGAAGGAGCCGCCGATGAACAGCCCGTAGCGCTCGGCAAGCCGCAGATGGTCGGTCGCCTCCGGCGCCGGCGCGTACTCCCAGACAATCGATTGGCGTGGTTCGACGGTCATTCGATCGAGAAGTCCTCGCTGCGCCCGTAGCGCCCCGATTCGGTCTTGGCGTACTGCATCAGCAGGTCGTTGAGCACCGACGATGCACCGATGCGCAGGCGCTCGGGGGTCAACCACTCGTCGCCGAGCGTTTCCTTGACGAGCACCAGTCGGTGCAGCGCCGCCTTGCTGGTGGAGACGCCGCCGGCCGCCTTGAAGCCGACAATTCGCCCCGTCCGCTCAAGAAAGTCGCGGATCGCCTCGAGCATCACCAGGCAGACGCCCGGTGTCGCGCCGGCCGAGGCCTTGCCGGTCGACGTCTTGATGAAATCGGCGCCGGCCTCCATCGCCAGCATCGACGCGTGCCGCACGTGGTCGTAGGAGCCGAGCTCGGCCGTCTCGAGGATGACCTTGAGGTGGGCGCCGCCGCAGGCCTCCTTGATCCGCGCCACCTCGCGCATCACGCGAGCGTCGTCACCGGCGAGAAATGCCTCGCGCGAGATCACCATGTCGATCTCCTCGGCGCCGGCCGCGACCGCGTCCTCGGTGTCACGCAGCTTCGCATCGAGCGACACCTGACCGGCCGGGAAGCCGGTCGCGACCGAGGCGGTCGCGACGCCCGTCCCGACCAGTGCCTCGCGCGCGACCGCCACCATCGACGGGTACACG
This sequence comes from uncultured Actinomycetota bacterium, assembly GCA_963706725.1. Lineage (GTDB taxonomy): Bacteria > Actinomycetota > Thermoleophilia > Solirubrobacterales > Solirubrobacteraceae > Palsa-465. Next base: position 569,470 of record OY970167.1, read on the forward strand.
CAGATCGCCGCCACCGACGGGATCTCAGGGCTGGTCGGCGCCGGGCAGACAGCCTTGGCACACAGCTGGCGAACCTTGCCGGCGGTGTCGGCGCCCTCCAGCGTGGTCAGGTCGAGCAGCGACACGGCGAGCCGGATCCCCTGCTGCTTGGCGGTCGTCTTGATCGAGCGGGCTCCGAGAGCGGCGGCGCGCTCCTCGATCCCGACACGGTCCACATGTACCAGCCGGCGGCTCATGGATCGAGGCTAGCGCTCACGTAGGTGAGCTTCAAAGCGTGCCGAAGACGCGGTCGCCGGCGTCGCCGAGGCCGGGCCGGATGTAGGCGTTCTGATCGAGGCCACGATCGACGGCGGCCGTCCAGATGTGAACGTCGGGGTGAGCGCTGCTGACCGCCGCGATGCCCTCGGGCGCCGAGACCAAACATACGAGTCCGAGCTGCCTGGCGCCCGCCTCGCGGAGATGCTGAAGCGCGTTGACGGCGCTGCCCCCGGTGGCGAGCATCGGGTCGAGCACGAACACCCACGAGTCAGACAGGCCTGGCGGCAGCCGCGAGTAGTAGTCGACGGGCTTGTGGGCGTGCTCGTCGCGCGCCATGCCGAGATGTCCGACGCGTGCGTCCGGCAACAGGCGCAGGAAGCCGTCGACCATGCCGAGACCGGCGCGCAACACCGGCACCACCACCACCTGCTCTGACAGGCGCTGGCCGCGCGTGGGCTCGAGCGGCGTCTCGATCGCCGTCTCCACCAACGGCAGCCCGCGAGCAACCTCGACGGCCAGGATCGCCGAGCATTCGTACAGCGCATGGCGGAAGTTCGGCCAGTCGGTGTTGCGGTCGCGCAGGACGGTCAGCCGGTCGGCCAGGACGGGGTGCTCAACGACGGTCAGACGTGGCGTCATGCCGCGCGATCCTAGCGGGAGCCACGCGCCGTTACGATGCCGGGATGCCAGACGTATCGCAGGAGCTGCTCGCGGCCGCGGAGCGCGTCATGCACCACGCCCACGCGCCCTATTCGGACTTCAGGGTCGGGGCCGCGCTGCTCGGCGCCGCCGGCGCGATCCACCTCGGCGCCAACGTCGAGAACGCCTCCTACTCGCAGACGCAGTGCGCCGAGGCCTCGGCGATCGGCGCCATGATCGCCGCCGGCGAGACGCGCATCACCGCCGTCGCGATCGTGGCCGAGCGTGTAGAGCGCTGCCCGCCCTGTGGCGGCTGCCGGCAACGCCTGGCCGAGTTCGCCGATCCGCAGCTCCCCGTATACCTCGGACGTCCCGGCTCCGAGCCGCTCGTGACGACGCTCGGCGAGCTGCTGCCGCTGCAATTCGGATCGCAGGCGCTGGACCGGTGAGCGCCGGCTTCCGTCCGCATGTGGGCGTGATCCTCGGCTCAGGGCTCGGGGCTGTCGCCGATGCCGTCGAGGAGCCGCGGGTGATCGGCTACGAGCAGCTGCCCGGCTTCCCTCGGCCAACGGTCGAGGGTCACGCCGGCCAGGTCGTGCAAGGGCACATCGGCGGCGTCCCGGTGGCGATCCTGCAGGGGCGCGCTCACCTCTACGAGGGCGGTCCGATCGACGAGCTGCGCGAGCCCGTGCGCTGGCTCAAGCGCCGCGGCGCCGAGATCCTCGTGCAGACCAACGCCGCCGGCTCACTGCGGCCGGAGGTCGGGCCCGGCAGCCTGATGGCGATCACCGACCACATCAACCTGATGGGCACGAACGTGCTGATCGGTCCCAACGACGACAGCATCGGCCCGCGCTTCCCGTCGATGGGCAAGGCCTATGACCCCGAGCTTCTCACCCAGCTGCGCGCCGCTGCTGCGCAGCTGGACCTGACGCTTGCCGAGGGCGTCTACACAGGCTGGTCGGGCCCTGCCTTCGAGACCGCCGCGGAGATCCGCGCGATCCGTGTCCTCGGTGGCGACGCCGTCGGCATGTCGACCGTCCACGAGACCGTCGTCGCCCGCCACTGCGGTCTGCGGGTCGCCGCGATCTCGGCGATCACCAACCTCGCCGAGGGCATGGGCGACGTGCCGCTCAGCCACGAGCAGACACTGACCGACGCCGCCCGCGCCGCGCAGGACCTGGTCAAGCTGCTGGTCGCCTTCATCCCGCGACTGGCGCGGTCCTGATGCTCGTCCCCGAACTGATTCGCCGCAAGCGCGACGGCGGCGAACTCGAAGTCGGCGAGATCGAGCAGCTGGTCGCCGGTATCACCGACGGCAGCGTCAGCGACGCCCAGGTGGGTGCGCTCGCGATGGCGATCGTCTGGCGTGGCATGAGCGCGGCCGAGCGTGTGGCTCTGACGGGCGCGATGATGCGGTCCGGCGATGTGCTCGAGTGGCACACACCGGAGCGCGCGCAGAGCGGAGCCTTCGCGCTCGACCGCCCGGTGCTCGACAAGCACTCGACCGGTGGCGTCGGCGACAAGGTCAGCCTGCTGCTGGCCCCGATCGTCGCCGCCTGCGGCGGGGCGGTGCCGATGATCTCAGGACGCGGGCTCGGGCACACCGGCGGCACGCTCGACAAGCTCGAGTCGATTCCCGGATATGACGTCAAGCCCAGCGCGGAGCGCTTCCGCGAGGTCGTCTCGAGCGTCGGCTGCGCGATCATCGGCCAGACCGGCGCGCTGGCGCCCGCGGACAGGCGCCTGTACGCCATCCGTGACTCCACCGGCACGGTCGAGTCATTGCCACTGATCGTCGCCTCGATCCTCTCCAAGAAGCTCGCCGCCGGACTCGACGCACTGGTGATGGACGTCAAGGCCGGCTCCGGCGCGTTCCTGCCCTCGCTCGCGGACACGCGCGAGCTGGCCCGGGCGATCGTCGAGGTCGCCCGGGGCAACGGGCTGCCGACCAGCGCGCTGCTCACGGACATGAACCAGGTGTTGGGCCGCACGGCCGGCAACGGCGTCGAGGTGCTCGAGTCGATCGCGGTGCTGACCGGCGGCGTCGCCGACCCGCGGCTGCTCGAGGTCACGCTCGCGCTGAGCGCCGAGCTGCTGGTGCTCGGTGGACTGCAACCGGATCTGAGTGCCGCCGGCGCCGCTGCCGAGCGCGCACTCTCGAGCGGCAGCGCCGCCGAGGTGTTCGCTGCAATGGTCACGGCGCTCGGCGGCCCCACGGATCTGCTCGAGGCGCCGCAGCGGCATCTGCCACAGGCCCCGATCGCACGCCCCGTGCAACCGCTCGAGGGGGGCATCGTCAGCGCCATCGACGTGCGTGCGGTCGGCGTAGCGATCGTCGCGCTTGGCGGTGGCCGCACGCGTGAGACCGATCCCGTGGATCACGCCGTCGGCCTGAGCGAGGTCGCGGCGCTCGGCGAGGCGGTCGGGACCGAGAGCGACTCCCGGCCGCTGGCGGTCCTGCACGCGCGCGACGAGTCCGCCTTCGAGCAGGCTGCAGCGGCACTGCGGGCCGCGGTCACGATCGGCGACCGCGCCCCGGCCGATCAGCCGGTGCTCGAGAGCATCCGCTGAGCTATGCCTTCGCCGCGCCCAGCACCAGCACGGCCGGCAGGCCCAGGTAGGCCGCCCGCGTCGCCTCCGGGATGTGCCGGAAGGCACGCCGCTTGGCGCCCAGCTCACGCTCGGTGATCGTCGGCTCGACGCAGCGCGTGACCCGCAGGCCGGCGGACTCGAAGGCGGCCAGATAGTCGGCGTGCAGATGCGGGTGCTCGCGCACGAACCCGCGACTGCCGTCGCTGCCGGAGAAGGGAGCGTTCCAGCCAAGCAAGGCCTGGAAGGGATGCAGCACCGAGATGATCAGCCGCCCGCCAGCCCCGAGCACGCGGCTGAGCTCGGCGATCGCGGCGTCTAACTCCGGCAGGTGCGCCAACGCCAGCCCGCAGACGGCGGTCTGGAAGCTGGCGTCCGCGAACGGCAACGCTCGCAGGTCAGCCACCTCGAAGCTCGCCTCCGGGACGTTGCGGCGGGCGCGCTCGAGCATCTCGGGGGTCAGGTCGATCCCGGCGACCGTGTGCCCGAGCTCGACCAGCCGGCGTGCGTGGCGACCCGTTCCGCAGGCGGCGTCGAGCGCCGCACCGGGCGGGCAGGCCGCGAGCAGCTCACCGACGGCCGCCTGTTCGATCGCGACCACCGGGTTGCCGGGATCGTCGTAGGAGTCCGACCAGATCGCGTAGCCGGAGGCCGCATCGTGCTCCGGCGTCGCCTCGGCCGCGCTCAGCGCCGGGTCATCGAGCACCCGCCGCAGTTCCTGCAGACGTTCGTGAGCGAGCTCATCGGTTCCGTCGTAGAGGTTGCGCAGCAACGCCAGCCCCTCGACGCCTGCCAGCAATTCCCGTGGTGTGACGTTGCGAGTCATCGCGTGGGCCAGGCTAGCGTGCAAAATGGACGATCGATGATTGCCAAGGCCGAACTCCATGTCCACCTCGAGGGCACCGCAACGCCCGAGCTGGTCTCCCGCATCGCGAAGCGCAACGGTGTCGCACTGCCCGACGGCATGCTCGCCGAGGATGGCTGCTTCCATTACACGAACTTCCTTCATTTCCTCGAAACCTACGACCTCGCCGCGAGCGTCATCCGCACCGCCGAGGATTACCGCGACATCACCTACGCGTACCTCGCCTCGGTGGCCGCGGACGGCGGCATCTACGTCGAGCTGACCGCCTCGCCCGACCACGCCCGGCTCGTCGGACTCAGCGACGAGCAGCACTTCAGCGGCATCGCCGCGGGGATCGACGACGCCCGCCGCGACCACGGCATCGAGGCACGCATCCTGCTCTCGGGGGTCAGGAACTTCGGGGTCGAGAGGGTCGTCAGCGTCGCTCGCCAGGCGGCCGCGCGACCGCATCCCTACGTGGTCGGCTTCGCGCTCGCCGGCGATGAGCGCGTGCCACCAAGTGACTTCGCGGAGGCCTTCCAGATCGCGGCCGACGCGGGGCTCGGCTGCACCGTCCACGCCGGTGAGTGGCAGGGGCCGGAGAGCATTCGCGAGGCGCTCAAGCTGCCGGTGACGCGGCTCGACCACGGAGTCCGTTCGATCGAGGATCCGCTGCTCGTGCGGGAGCTCGCCGCACGCAGGATCACGCTCAACACCTGCCCGACCAGCAACGTCGTGCTCGGCGTCTACGAGTCGCTGGCCGCGCACCCGCTGCCGCACCTGCACGCGGCGGGAGTCCGCGTGACGCTCGGTTCCGACGACCCGCCCTACTTCGGGGCAACGCTCGCCGGCGAGTACGCACTCTGCGGCGAGCAGTTCGGCTGGGATGAGCAGACGCTGCGAGGCATCACGATCGCGGCGCTCGAGGCCGCCTTCTGCGAGGAGCCCCTACGCGCCACGCTGCTCGAACGCGCGGGCGCACACAACTAGCCGAGGGGCGCCTGCGCGTGGGGGGCCTGCGCGGCCACGTGGCCGCGCAGGCCCCCCGAGCGATGATCACTACCAGTACCAGCCGCCGAACCAGTCGTGCTGTCCGCGCGGCCAGGTCGGGTGGCGCACCGCCGTGACCGTGAGCGGCACGTCAGCGCTTGTGCTGCCGCTCAGCACGCGGTCACCGTAGTAGACGGCGTGCAGCTCGTTGACACCGGCGTTCAGGTACCAGAGCGTCAGCGTCGCCTCGCCGTTGCGGAGACCAAGCGTCTCCACCGGCCGCGAACCGTCGTAGAGCGTGACCCAGCCGTCGGGTGTCACGACACCACCGACGTCGATCGTGACGCGCACCGGCTGTCCCTGGGGCACCGACTTGGCAGATAGCGTCAGCTCCGTGCTGGTCGAGGCCTTGGTGACCGTGACCACACCGTTGACGTAGGTGATCGCGTAGTTGCCGTCCACGGCCCCGGAGCAGCTCGAAACATAGGCGCCGGGCAGGCTCTTGTCGGTCGCGTCGGTCGTGCACGTCGGCGCCACCGACAGCGACGACGGCCGATCGTGGTTGACCAGGCCCTGGTAGGAGGCCGTAATCTGCGGCGTGCCGCCGTAGCTCACCGTCTCGCTCGAGGCGATGATCGCCAGCGGCGCCTGCCCGACGGTGAAGCTGACCGGCTGCGTCGCTGCCTGCGTGTACCCGTCTCCGGCCGGCTGGCTAGCGGTGATCATGCAGTTGCCGACAGCGATGTAGGTGACGGTCGAGCCATTGACCGCGCAGGCGCTGCTGGTGGTCGTGTAGCTGATCGGTTCGGTCGAGCCACTGGTGGCATCGAGTGTCGCCGAGCCGCCGTAGACCGCGCTCGGCGGCGCCGGGAACGTGATCGTGGCCGCGCTGTCCTGAGCGATGTCGTCGACCAGGATGTTGCGATACATCGCCGGGTCGTCACCGTTCCCGCCGGAGCCGATCGTCCACGCCGCGCCGGTCGTCTGGTTGGAGCCAACGTACTGATCGGTGACGCCGGGGACAGCGGCTGGGTTGAGGATGTCACCGGCCGTGCCCGCGCCCTTGGGCACGTTGTAGCCGGCGAAGACCATCCAGAAACCGCCGCCAACGGGGTTGGGAACGACGGCCGGCCCGTAGGCACGGCCCGAGTAGTAGGCGCTGATCCCGACGGGCTGATCAGTGCCGCCGGCGAGCGCTGCGTCCTGTGCCTCCGATGCCGAGAACGAGTAATCGGTGGAGACGACCGTGGTCGGCACGCTCCAGTCGATGCCGTTGGTCGAGGTTGCGTAGTAGACCTGGTTGAACGCATCGGAATCGCCGTCACCGAGCCAAGCACCCGACAGGAACAGCTCATCCTGGCCGGTGGCCGGGTTGTAGATGATCGAGCCGCCAGACCCTGGCCAGCGCATCTCTGTCGCGTCCCGATCGCCGGCAGCGGAGTACAGGTTCAAGTTGACCGTGCCATCCGCGTTCTCCGGATTGCAGTTGGTCGTGGGGTTCGACAGGTCGGTGTAACTCGTGTCGCTCGTGCAACTGCCGGTCGAGCCGTTCTCGCTCGCCTGCGACGCGGTGTCCGAGCCGGAGATGACGCCGTCATTCTCCAGACCGTCGGAGTAGAAATTCACCCCGTCGGTGGTCCAGGCGGCGCGAAGCACCGCGTAGTCCTCGTTGTTGCTGTAGAGCTTGTCAGCGTTGCTGGCCTTGGCTGACTTGCCCTCGCCCGTCTGCTGGAGCTGATCCGGCTGCGCCAGTGCCGCACCCGGAGGCGCGATCATCGTATTGGTACCGAATGAGCTGGTGCTCCCACCCGGGGCACCGTCAACCGTCGTGTCGCCGGTGATCTCACAGCCGGTGAAGGCGTCCTCGGCCCCCGACTGGAGGCTGCCGGCGCTGGCGCTAACCGCGTACTTCGCCAGGGTGTCGTTGACGCTGGCCGAGCCGGCCTCGCTGTTGAGGTCCTCGGGAGTGCTGACAGTCTCAACGCCGGTGCACGAGATCTGGTCGTAGTTACCGGTTGTGTTGTCGCCCATCGTGAAGTCGATGGTCGAGCCGGAGAGCGTGAACGTGCCCTCGTTCTGGCCCGAGTCGCCGCTGCCACTGCCGGTCGTGTTGGTCACAGTGATCTGCGAGCCGAAGTCCTCGCCGAGGTACTCCCAGGGGTTGAACGTGATCGCGTACGGGATCTTGGCCGGGAGCGAGGCGGTGCTGATCGTCGCCGCGTCGCAGGAGGTGTTCTCCTTGGACTTCTTCTCGGTCGAAACCTCGGCGATCCCGCAGAGGTCCTTGTCGAGCTCACCCGCGACCCAGTAGTTCACCTTCTTCTCGGTGTACATCACGTAGCTGGCGTTAGCTGGAACCGAGCCGCCCGCCGCGGTCGGGAATGAGTGCAACTCACCCACGATCCCGTCGGGAGAGACCAGACCCGTCGTCATCTCGGTGTCAGCCGGTGTGATCGGATCGACCAGGATCGGGTCACCGGCCTCGACCGACGGCGAGGTGCTACCGACCGGAATCGTGCAGTCCTCGATCTCGGTCGTGGGGTTGTTGTTGGCCTGCGTGCAGTAGACGGTTGTGCCGTCGATGTAGTAGCGGTACGGGGCGTTGACGTTCAGCGTCTGGCCGGTGAGCTCGGATGTGAAGCCGAGGTCGGCGTTGGTGCCGCTGGTGACGGTGGCGTCGGTGGTGTTCGGTGAGACATCGATCTGCGCATAGCCGCCGTCGGCGGTCTCCGAGTTGGGCCCGTCGGGGAGGGTTACCGGGAAGCTCGCCGTGCCGCCGGTGCTGGCCGCGCTCTGCGCGTCGCCCGCTGTCGCGTTGCTGCTGGACGGCGTCTGGTTGCTGACGTAGCCGATCACCTGCATGATCATGTCCCCAGGGGCTACGTCGATGTCCTGGACGGCGGTGCTGCTGCTGTCCGAGTCCACAACCTCGCAGCCGGTCAGCGTGCCGGCGGTACCGGCAGCGGGATTGCCCGGCGTTCCGAGGTCGGTGTCGGCCGGTGTGGCGGACGCGGTTACGCCGGTGCACTGGATCACATCTGCCGGCCCAGCGTCGCTTGAGCCGATCGCGCCGTTGGCGCCGAGGTCAACGAAACCGCCAGCGACGAGCTGCGTCAGGGTGCCGGGCGTGCCGGTCGTGGTGACCGTCAGCGTCGCCGCCGACGTACCGCTGCTCACCTCGGCCTGAGTCGGGACGGTGACCGTACTCGAGTCGCTGTCGAACGTATCGGGGTCGAGACCGGTCGGCTGGCTCGAAGCGAGCTTGCCGAGTGGCTTGCTGGGGCTCGCGTCGGCCGAGTTCAGGTTGTGGACCAGCATGCCCACACCCTCGTTGTCGCCACCGGCGCGCTGCAGGGTGAAGAGCTCGTTCGTGCCGCCGCTGGTGACGTCGCCGGCGGTCGTGGTGCCGCCGAAGTTGAGCACGTTCGGGTGGCCCTGGCCATCATCGTTGGTGTCAGCCGACGCGCAGTAGCCGGCGTCCTGCTGCAGCGCTTCCTGGTCGAAGCTCCAGGTCTTGCCACCATCGGTCGAGGTTGCGGCCAGCACGGCCTCGTTCTCATCCTTCGGCCGGTAGTCGAAGTAACCGGTGAGGGTGTGGTCGGCGTTGAGTACCACGTGCGGGAAGTAGTCGGGGCCCAGCGGCAGGGTCGCGCCCGACGGCTGTGTCGACACCGATGGCGAGCTGCCGCTGCCAAGACCCGTCTCCGCGTCGAAGTCACCGCTGCCGCAGTAACCACTCAGCGGGCCGGGGCTGCCGACGACGCCGCTCTGGTAGGGGACGGTCGTATCGGAGTCGGCCGAGTTCGCTCCCTGGTCCACTGCCACGTTCGGGTAGGCGGTGCTGTTCGCGGCCGGCTCGTAGGTCGGCAGCAGCTGGAGCGGATCGATCAGACTGGCGCCGTTGCCGCTGATCGTGAAGGGATTGAGTCCGGTGCTGGCGCCGGCGGGGTCGCCCTGCCACTCGTTCCACGGGGCGGGGTTTGACTGCGAGCCGGTGACGGCCGCCAGCTGGGGCGTGCCGGGCACGTAGGAGCTTGCGGCCTGCGCGGCGGGAACCGCCAGCGCGACGGCGGCGGCACTCACCACGCCGCCGGCGAGGATGATCGCGCTGCGTCTGGCAGCACGGGCGCGGTGCTGTGCACCACGCGACGACGATCCGAGCATCAACAGTCTCCGTTCGAGAGGGCCCTGAGCCGATCCGGCCCAAAGTGCGGAGCCCGATCCTCTGCCATCACACCGTTCAACTGGTTAACGAGTCGCTACCGCGCTGTTATCAGGTTGTGAACAACTCGGCGCTGGGGCACATCCGCTGCAGCGCACAGGCGCGACACTCGGGACGCTGGGCGTGACACGTCCGGCGTCCGTGGCGTAGCAGGTTGAGGTGCAACTCCCACTCCTGCCCGCGCGGCGTCAGCTCGAGCATCGTGTCGTGCAGCTGCTCGAATGGCGCCTTGGGGCGGAACAGCCCGAGCCGCGTACCGACGCGCGAGACGTGGGTGTCGACCGGCACGTCACGCATGCCGTAGGCGAACAGCAGCACGCAGGCGGCCGTCTTGCGGCCGACGCCCGGCAGCGAGCAGAGGTACTTCTGAGCCTGCGGAACCGAAACCTTGCTCACCCAGTCCAACGCCAACAGGCCGGGCCGCGGACCGGTCTCCGTGACCGCCCCCAGGATCGCCTTGATCCGCGACGACTTCACCTTTGAGATGCCTCCGCGGCGGATCGCCAGCTCGAGCTCGTCGACGGGCGCGTCACGCACCTCCTCCCAGCTCGGGAAGCGTTCGCGCAGGCCGAAGTAGGCGACGTCGCGGTTGCGGTCGTTGGTCGACTGCGACAGCACCGTCAGGATCAGCTCGGCGAGCCCGTCGCCGTGCGGGCGCAGGATCGGGATGCCGTAGACCAGCCGCAGCCGATCGCGGATCGCGTACACCCGCCGCCGCGGCGGCAACTCCCAGGCGTCAGTCGCAGGCACCCCAGCGCTCACACGCCTGCGCGGCGGCGACCATCGCCTCCTTGAGCGCCGCGGCGATCGCGGGCTCGTAGAAACCGGTGATCTGCAGCCGCGCGACCAGCGTCGCCATCAGCGCATCGCCGCTGCCGATTCTCGAGACGACCCGCGCGGGCACACCCACGACGTCCAGCCGGATCTTGCCGCGCAGCATCGCGCCGGCGGCGCCATCGGTGATCACGACGTTGCGAGCGCCCGCCTTGCGCAGCGCGAGCGCCGCCCGCTCTAGGTCGTCCTCACCCGTCATCAGGCGCGCGTCGGCGGCGCCGGCGCGCACCAGCAGCGCGCCCGGCACGCAGGCGTTGGCACTGGCCGCGGCATCGGCCTTGGAGCTCCAGCGGTAGAGCCGCAGCCGCGGGTCGAAGATCACCGGGTGCGCGAGTGCCAGCGCGCGCTCGCGTGCCTTCATCGTCACCTCGCGCTCGGCCTCGCCGACCAGCGTGTTTGAACTGATGAACAGCCCGCCGCAGCCCTCCACCGCCTCCTCGACACCGCCCCAGAGCGCGTTCACGACGGTCGCGAGCGGCTCGCCGTAGATCCGCCGAGTCGGCTCGCCGGCATTGTCGACCGTCGTCAGCGCAAGCGGCGTGCGCATATCCTCGATCAGCTTGAAGTGGCGCAGATCCACACCCGAGCGCTCGAGCTGGCCGCGCAACCAGGCGCCCCACTCGTCGTCGCCGACACCGCCGGCGAGTGCCATACGCGCCCCCGCCCGCGCCGCCATCAGCGCGACGCTCGCGACCGAGCCACCGAAATGGGGGACGAACATCTCGGCCTCCTGCAGCGAGCTCACCGGGCGCTCGCAGATCATTTCGACCAGCGCCTCACCCAGGCACAGGACGTTGCGTGATGCGGTTGGCAGCTCGGCGTTCACAAGCCGCCACCTTATCCGCACATTCGCCCCCACGCTGGTGGCGGCGCTGTTGGCGGCGGGCTACGTCATCCTGGCGCCGGACGGCGCCGACCTGCCGGCGCAGCTGCTGCGCGTCAAGCTGTTCGCCGTCGAGGGCTTCGGCATCTGGAACAACTGGTGGTACGGCGGCCACTATCTGCTCGGCTACAGCGTGCTGTTTCCAGCGCTGGGCTGGCTGCTCGGCCCGCGCCTGCTCGGGGCGCTGGCGAGCGTCGGCACAGCCGCAGCGTTTGCGGCCCTGGCCCGTGACGCATACGGCGAGCAAGCCTGGATCGGCGCCAGCTGGCTGGGCGCAGCGACCGCCACCGAGCTACTCAGCGGCCGCTTGACCTTCGCCCTTGGCCTCTGCGGGGCTGCCGTCACGACCCTGCTTCTCGAACGACGGCGGGTGGGTGGGACACCGATGCTCGCCGTTCTTGCCTGCGCCACCGCGCTCGCGAGTCCCGTGGCCGGCGTGTTCGTGGCGCTGGCGGGAGCCGTCGTCGGGTGGCGGGGTCTGAAAACGCGAAATCGAACCGATATCACCGGCGGCATCGTGACGATATCGGTTCAGATGCTGGTTTTGGGCGGGCTGGCGCTCGCCTTCCCGACCGTCGGCTACCAGCCCTTCGCGTTCGGGACGCTGTGGCCGCTGCTCGCTGCCGGCCTGTTCGTGGTTGCGCTCCGCCCCGGCCCGACGATCGTCGCGGCGACGCTGCTCTACCTCGTGGGCTGCCTGGTCGCCTACGCGCTGCACACGCCCGTCGGCAGCAACGCCGCGCGGCTCGGCGAGCTGCTCGCTGGTCCGCTGGCGGCGTTGCTGCTGATCCCGCGACGCGCCTGGCTGCTGCTGGCGCTGGCGGCGCCGCCCCTGAGCTACCTGCAGGTGCACGACGCGATCACCGACCTCCGGCAGGGCACGCCTGCCAGCGGCCCCTCGTACTACCGCCAGCTGATCGGCTTCCTGCGTGCGCAGCCCGGTGTCTGGCGAGTCGAGGTGCCGTTCACAGCCGACCATTGGGAGAGCTATTGGCTGGCGCCGCAGATCCCGCTCGCCCGCGGCTGGGAGCGTCAGACCGACATCGCCGACAACGCACTGTTCTACGACCGGCAGCTGACAGCCAGCCGCTACGACGCCTGGCTGCACCAGCTAGCCGTGCGTTACGTCGCCGTCGCCGACGCGCCGGCCGACTACTCCGCTGGTGCCGAGCTGCGTCTGATCCGCGGTGGCCTGCCGTACCTGCACGTGGTCAGACGGCTGCCGCATTGGACCGTCTACGCGGTCGCGGACCCGACGCCGATCGCGAGCGGCGCCGGCCGCGTGCGAGCGCTCGGCCCGAGCTCGCTGCGACTCGCGATCGCACACCCGGGCGCGATCTATCTGCGGGTGCGCTGGTCGCCCTACTGGCGGCTGGCCGGAGTGCGCGGCTGCGTCGATCCGGCCGGCCGGTTCACGCGCATCACCGCCAGCGGCGCCGGCAGCGCCACGCTCAGCATGAGCTTCGCGCTCGGCCGCATCGGGTCACGCACCCCGCGCTGCGATTAGGGGTCAAGACGACTCGTGACCCCTTAGCCTCAGGCGATGCGTCTCCCACACGGCCGACTCGACCTCGCCCGCCAACTGATGATGTTCGTGCTCGCCTACAGCGGCTACGAGCTCGTACGCGGGTTGGTCAGCACGAGCGGCCAGCGGCCGTTCAGCGACGCGATGCGCATCATCGAACTCGAGCGCGGCCTGCACGTGTTCGCCGAGCCGCAGATCCAGTCGTGGACGACGGCCCACGCCCACTGGCTGCTGGAGCTCGCCGACTGGACCTACCTGAACGCGCACTTCGTGCTGACCGCGGCGGCGCTGCTCTTCATCTATCTGCGCCGCAACGACTCCTTCTACTTCGTGCGCAACATGTTCATGGTGGCGATGCTGATCGCGCTGATCGGCTACTGCGTCTATCCGACCGCCCCGCCGCGGTTGATGCCGCAGTGGGGATTCAGTGACTCGGTGCGCCAGTTCACGGGCGTGAATGCCGAGCGCGGTCCCGTCGGCCTGCTGCTGAACCCGTATGCGGCGGTGCCGTCGATGCACATGTGCTTCGCGCTGATGATCGCGCTGCCGATGTCACGCCTCGTGCACAGTCGCGTCGCGCGCCTGCTGTGGCGTGTATATCCGCTGTTTATCGTCTTCGTCGTGGTGGTGACCGGCAACCACTACTTCACCGACGTGGTGCTCGGCGCGCTCACCGCGGCGGTCTCGGCGGCGCTCGCCAAGCAACTGCTGGCGCGCGCGCGGCCCGACGTCTGGGCCTTCGCGGTGGCTAGCCGATCGTCTGCTTGATCCCAACCGCCGGGAAGTGCGAGAGCGGGCTGTGCATCTGCGTGAGCGAGAGCCGGCGGTCGCTGCGGATCGTCCACAGCGGTTGGTTTGTGTCCGGGCTGCCGATCAGATACGTACCGTCGGTGCAGCCGTAGTTCGCCCGCTGATTCGCGACCAGCGCGGTCGCCCCGGTCATGAACACGCAGTGGCGCCCGTCGGTGGTGACGATCGCCCACGGCAGCGGCGGCCCCTTCAGCAGCGGCCCGGGCTTGGGCAGCCTGCGTGTCATCCGCAGCAGCGTCACCGCATGCCAGGGGTCGAGGAAGCAGACGACAGTGGTCGCATGCGGCGTCGCCGCGAAACACGGATCGTGGATCAGGTTGCCCTGGAAGCAGCGATAGGCGTTGCGCGCGGTGCTCGCCAGCGAGGACTCCCAGCAGTAGCCGCGCCCGCGGGCGCCGATCTGGAACTCCGGGGAGAGCTTTCCCGCGGGTGTGAACACCCGCAGCCGGTTGGTGTGCTCGGTGCGCAGCAGCGCGGCGGCAACAGCGCCGCCCGCCCCGGCGGCGGCAAGCAGAGCGATCACCGCAGCCAGCCAGCGTTGCGGCGGGCGCACATGCGGCAGGCGCACACGCAGACGCGTGCGGGAAGGGTGGGTCGCCGGCTCCGGCGGCGCCTGCTCGATGTGCAGCTGCAGACGGCTGAGCGCACGCGCGCGGGCCGCCTCGTCGCGCTGCGGCTCCCAGGCGCGCAGTGCCGAGTACGGCGCGCGACGCTCGTCGGACGGGGTGGGTCGGTCGCTCATCGCAGGCTGCCCTCCGCGGTCAGGGCGCCGCCAAGCCGCTCGCCGCACTGGCGACGCGCGCGCGCCAGGCGCGAGCGCACGGTGCCGATCGGCAGCTCGAGCGCCAGCGCGACCTCGTCGTAGCTGAGCTCGGCGAGCGCGTAGAGCAGCAGCACGTCGCGGTCAGCCTGCTTGAGCCCGGCGACGGCGTCCGCGATCAGTGCCGAGCGGCGCTGCGCGTCGGCGCGGTCAACCGCCGCCGCGTAGTCGTCCTGGTCCGCTTCGCGCCGGCCGCCGCTGCGGCCATGGGCACGCATCGCACGCGTCTCGGAGCGCCAGCGGCGGGCGAGCAGCCGTGAGGCGATCCCGTAGAGCCATGGGCGCGCGCTGTCGCTCTCTGGCTGGTAGCGGGCGCGCGCGTCGAAGGCGACAGTGAACACCTCGGCCGCCAGCTCCTCAGCGTCGCTCGGGTGACGCCGCCGGAGGTAGCGGTGGATCTCGTCGAAGTGGCGCTCGAAGATCATGGTGAACTCCTGCGGCCGCGCGATCGAGGCCGCGATCACTGTGGCGTCGTCGGGCTCGCTGCTCACGTGCGGGGATAGGCGATCACGGTCGCGTCCTTGCCCGCGTTCTTGTAGGTGATGGTCGCGCGCGCGAACACGAGCCCAGCCGAGCTGCGCCTGACGTCGGACAGGCGCACGCGGCTATGCGCAAACGAACGCATCTTGGACTGCACACAGGTTGGTTCACAGAGGTTGACGTCAAGCGTGGTGGTACCGCTCGCGCCGGCGGCTGTCCAACTTGACCAGCGCGTGTCATGGATCTCGATGTTGCCGTCGCCACATGCCAGCACGACGCTGCCGTGCGGACGCGCGAGCTTGCTGCCGGTGCAGGACAACAGGTGAGCAGCGGCGCTGCCGTCCGCCTCGGCGACGGGTGTGGCCAGCATGGTGACGAGTGTGCCGGTGCTGACGGCCAATGCCGCGACTGCGGTGGCGAACAGCGAGTGATCGGGACGAGGCATCGTGTGCATCCTCTTTGAATCCGTGGTCGATGTGACTTCTGGGGAGTTGATGCCCGATCACCACAGATCGGTTCTTGGAGTCTCGGTCCGCCTCAGTCCGCCCCCGGATGAACTAGTCTTGCCGTGCCCCAGATGGCTGACACCCAGCACAAATCGCAGCGGCCACGGCCGCGTCTACGTGGTGATGAGGCCACCCGAACAAGGACGCAGGAGATGTTCAGGAACCGGCTGATCGAGTCGCGCCTGACCCCGAACGCGATCTCACTCACCGGTTTTGCGCTCAACCTCACCGCCGCCGGCCTGGTTGTCGGTCGCCTGTTCTTCCTGGCGGGCATCGCCTTCATCGTCGGTTCGATCATGGACACGCTCGACGGGCGCTACAGCCGCATGTCCGGCAAGGGCACCCAGTTCGGCGCCTTCCTGGACTCAACGCTTGACCGTCTCGAGGAGGGCATCGTCCTGACGGCAGTCGGCGCCTACTTCGCCTCGCAGCACAACCAGGCAGCCGTCGCCGCTGTGGTCGCGGCCGTGCTGTTCTCGCTGATGGTCTCCTACACCCGCGCGCGGGCGGAGGCACTCGGAGTGCAGTGCAAGGTTGGCCTGGCGACACGGCCCGTGCGCGTCGTGATCCTCGCGATCGGCCTGGTGCTCGCGCGCGGCGCCTCGATCGGCCACTTCGAGCTGCTCGCCCCCGCCGTCTATGTGCTGGCGGCGCTCAGCTTCGTGACCACCTGCCAGCGCATCTGGCACGTGCGCCGTGAGCTGAGCAAGCCGGCCGGCGGAGCGATTTAGGGCCGACGATGGCGCCGGCCGGGCGCCGAGCCTCACTCGGACGCGGCGCACGAGAGCGCATCCTCGCGGCGGCGGCGGAGCTGTTTGCACGCCAGGGCTTCAACGCGACGGGCATCAACGAGCTGCACAAGGCAGCGCGGGTGTCGAAGCGCACGCTGTATCAGCACTTCGCTTCCAAGGACGAGCTGATCCTCGCCTATCTGGCCGAGCACGAGCGCACGGGTCCGATCGCCGCGGTGCTCGAGCGTGAGGACCTGACCCCGCGCACACGCCTGCTCGAGCTCTTCACCGCGCTGGCGGATCCGGCGACCGTCGTCCCCGACCCGCTGGTCGCAGCGGCGGCTGAGTTTCCCACTCGCGAGCATCGCGTGCATGTGGCGGCCGGCGAGCTGGCCCAGCGCTTCACCGACCGTCTCACCGCCCTGGCACGAGCGGCGCAAGCGCGCGACCCGGAACGGACCGCGCGCAGGCTGGCAACGCTCTACGACGGCGCCTGCTGCCGCATGCTGGTCGAGGACGTCGCCACAGTCGTGGGCGACGTCTACCAGCTGGCGGCGGCGATCCTGCGCGACGCGATCGACTGAACGCTCAGAAAACCGATCGGTCTACCTTTTGTAAGGCCAGCATCGGGAAATCCGAATTTGGGAACCGATCGGTGTAACCGAGCGCGCGATGCGGCGTACTATCGGTAGCCGCCGCGCACCCGCGGTGAGCCACAACTTCCAGAAGGGATACCGATCAGTGAGCACTGAACCGACCTCCACGAACGGCTCTTCCGTGGGCCCCGCGCGCTACCAGCACGAGAAGGTGCGCGTCGCGATCATCGGCACCGGGAACTGCGCCAGCTCCTTCGTGCAGGGCGTCGAGTACTACAAGAACGCCGACCCGAACGCGCAGGTCCCCGGCCTGATGCACGTCGACCTGGGCGGTTACCACGTCCGCGACATCGAGTTCTCCGCAGCCTTCGACATCGATGTCGAGAAGGTCGGCAAGGACCTCAGCGAGGCAATCTTCTCGGGCCAGAACAACACCCTGAAGTTCGTCGACGAGGTTCCGCACCTCGGCGTGACCGTGAACCGCGGCATGACCCACGACGGCCTCGGCAAGTACCTGAAGGAGAAGATCACCAAGGCGCCCGGCCCAACGGCCGACATCGTCCAGATCCTCAAGGACACCAGGACCGACGTGGTCGTCTCCTACCTGCCGGTCGGCTCCGAGCAGGCCACCAAGTGGTATGTCGAGCAGATCCTCGAGGCCGGTTGCGGCTTCGTCAACTGCATCCCGGTGTTCATCGCCGGTGAGGACTACTGGAACGAACGCTTCATCAAGGCGGGTCTTCCGATCGTCGGCGACGACATCAAGTCGCAGGTCGGCGCCACAATCGTGCACCGCACGCTTGCCCGCCTGTTCCACGACCGCGGCGTCAAGCTGCTGCGCACCAGCCAGCTGAACGTCGGCGGCAACATGGACTTCTACAACATGCTCGAGCGCGAGCGCCTGGAGTCCAAGAAGATCTCCAAGACCCAGGCCGTGACCTCGATCATGGGCCATACGCTGCCCAAGGACGACGTCTATATCGGCCCGTCGGACTACGTGCCGTGGCTGACCGACCGCAAGTGGGCGCACATCCGCCTCGAGGGTCAGGCCTTCGGCGACGTGCCGCTGCAGCTGGAGACCAAGCTCGAGGTCTGGGACTCTCCGAACTCGGCCGGGATCGTCACCGACGCGGTGCGCTGCTGCAAGCTCGCGATGAATCACGGGCTCGGCGGCCAGCTCGACGGCCCCAGCTCCTACCTCATGAAGTCGCCGAAGAACCAGCGTCCCGACGACGAGGCACGCGAGTGGACCGAGGAGTTCATCGCCAAGTACTCGCGCGTGCAGGCCGCCGCGACCGACCCCGCGAAGGTTCCCGTCGCATAGCGACCGGTCGCAGCACGTTTGTTCCATGAGGGCGCCCGCAGGGGCGCCCTTTTTTTCACCTATGCTGCGGATATGACTCGCTCGCGGGCCGCCTGGCTGCTGTCGACAGTCGTCGGATTGGCCGCGCTGGCACCGGCTACTGCAGCCGCTGAGACCAAGACCAAGACACCGACGCGGGTCAACCCGGCGGTTCAGCTTCAGGCACTCTCCTGTGCGTCGACCGGTAACTGCAGTGCCGTCGGCGGCTACGACGACGGCCTCGGTGACAGCCAGGGTCTGCTTGTCACCGAGTCGCGTGGGCGCTGGCAGGGTGCGGTCGAGGCACGGGCGCCCGCCGGTGCCTCGACCGAGCCCTTCAAGCTCTCTGACGGCGGCGGGCTTGCGGACCTGTCGTGTGCAGCGCCCGGCGACTGCACCGCGATCGGCCGCTACACCGACGCCGACCGCACCGACCACGGCGTGCTCTTCACCGAGCTGCACGGCGAGTGGCGCCAGGGTGTGCGTCTGCAGCTGCCGGTCAACGCGATCGCGCCGCCGAAGCCCAAATCCGGCGCGGTCGACCTGCTCGGCCTCGCCGCGGTGTCGTGCAGCTCGGTCGGGAATTGCGTGGCGGTCGGCAACTATGAGACCAACGCGGAGGTCTGGGAGGCGATGATCGTCGTCGAGCGCGATGGCCGCTGGTTGCGGGCGGTCGAGGCGCCGCTACCGGCCGGCGCACCGATCGAGGGCCAGAACGCGGTGCTGCTGTCGATCACCTGCAACCACACGGGGCAGTGCGCGGCCGCGGGTGAGTATGTGGACCGCTCCGGCCACCAGCAGAGCCTGCTGGTCAGCGGCAGCGGCGGCAGCTGGTCGGCCGCGCCGACCCCGACGCCGCCGAGCGATGCCAACTCGGACCCCAACATGATCCCCTCGTCGATCGCGTGCGCCGACAGCGGTGAGTGCGCCGCCGTCGGCACCTACATCAACCCGTTGCAGAACTCGCTAGGCCTGCTGCTGGACGAGGCCGGCGGCCAGTGGGCGAGCGGCACCGGCGCGACGCTCCCGTCAAACGCAGCCCCGGCGGGAACCGTTGGCGACCAGACCGTGGTGCTGTCGTCGGTGGCCTGCCCGCAGGCGGGCTCGTGCACGGCCGTCGGCTGGTACTTCGACAACGACGAGAACGGACAGGGGCTGCTGGTCACGCAGAATGGCGCCGGCTGGAATCCCGGCCTTGAGGTGACGCTGCCGGCCAATGCCGTGGGCGGCCTCGAGAAGCAGTCCGCCGGGCTTGACTGGATCTCCTGCGCATCGCTCGGTAACTGTCTGGCCACCGGCGTCTACACCGACATCGGCTACAACTCGCAGGGCCTGCTGCTGTCGGAGGTCAACGGCACCTGGCAGAGCGGCATCGAGTCGCCGCTGCCGAGCAACGCTGCCGGCGTGCAGTACGCGGCCGCCGACCAGTCCAACTGCACCGCCGTCGGTGACTGTGCCGTGATCGGCCAGTACAACGACCGCGGCGGTGACGTGCTCGGTTACATGCTGAGCGAGCAGGGTGGCGTCTGGGGTCGTGCCACCGAGCTGCGGCTGCCACCCGTCAACACCGCCGAGGTGAGGCTCTCATTGGCCGCGATCCTGGTGCCGGAGCAACCGGCGCCGCCGCTGGCGCAGATCCGCTCCTCCGACCACTTCGATTACGAGTATCAGGCGGTCGAGGCGGGAACGGCGACGAGCACCTGGTTCGCGTCGTCGCACGGCCGGCGCGTCGCGATCGCGAGCGGCAGCGTGCGGATCGACCGTCCCGGCCGCGTAAAGCTGCGCGTGCGGTTGAGCGCTGCCGGAAGCGAGCTGCTGCGAGCCGCCAAGCGGCTGCACGTCTCCGTCGTCGCGGCGTTCGAGCCGCGCGGCCCGCACCCCGTCGTCAGCGCGGACGCGGACTTCACCCTGGGCTGATCCGTCCAACCGGCGCCGACGGCCCCGCCGCACCTGCGTAGACTCACGCGTTGTGCCAGAGCAGCGCCTTGCGATCGCGCAGGTGAGCCCCTTCGCCTGGGAGACCAAGACCGAGATCGGCGACTACGTCCGGCTGCTCTCACACGAGCTGCATCGGCGCGGCCATCGCGTGCTGATCATCGCGCCGTCGAACTCGGCCGAGCTCGTCCACGAGAGCCGCAAGCTGCTCCACGGCGGCCCGGCAAAGGCGGAGTCGCTGCTCGCGCGCGCAGACCAGGAGCCGCTCGTCCTGGGTGTCGGCGAGGTTTTGCCGTTCTCCCCCGCACGGCGCCGTGCGGCGTCGCTGCCGGTCGACGTCTCGCGCACGATCGAGGAGGCGCTGACGACCCTGCCGCTGGACGTCGTGCACGTGCACGAGCCGTTCGCGCCGAGCGCCTCGAGCGCTGCCCTGCGCAACGCGAGGGCGCTCAGCGTCGGCACCTTCCACAACCCCACCGAACGGCTGCTCTCCACCCAGTTCGGGCGCCAGCTCTCGCAGCTGCTGTTCAGCCGGCTCGACGCGCGCATCGCCTCGTATGAGGCCACCCGCAGACTGATGGACCGCTACTTCCCCGCGGACTACCGCGTCGTGCTGCCGGCCGCCGAGCCGATCCGCAAGCTTCAGTCGCCGGCCCGGCCGCTGGGCCAGCAAGCCCTGAATCCCCTACATCTCTGCTTCGTGGCCGAGGAGGAACGTGGCGCGCTGCGCACCTTCCTGCGTGCCCTGCGGTTGCTGCCGGCGGACGCGAGCTGGGGTGCGACGATCTGGTCCTCGCGACCACTGGCTGCCCCGGCCGCGCTCGGCGGGCGACTGACCGAGCGCGTGCGCTTCGTCGACGCCGAGGCGATCACGGTGAGGGAGGCGCTCGCTGAAGCCGACGTACTGGTGCTCGGCTCGGACGGGGTGCTGCCCACGCCCGGGATACTGGTGCCGGCGCTGGCCAGCGGGATCGTGCCGGTCGCGACCAGCATCCCCGTCTACGCGGAGCTGCTCGCCGACGGCACGCGTGGCCTGCAGTACGCGCCCGGTGACGCACAGACGCTCGCCGCCAACCTCGGCCAGCTGCTGGGAGACGAGGAGCTGCTCATGAGCCTGCGTGCGGAGGCTCAGCCGCTGCGGGCCCAGTACAGCTTCACGCGTGTGGCCGACGATCTGCAGCAGATCTACGAGCGGTTGAGCTGCGCGCCGGCACGACCGCCGGCCCCACAACACGCGCGCGGCGCAGATCGTCGCCGACCGGCCGCTGATCGACGTCGACCTGCACATGCACACGGACCATTCGTATGACTGCGCCACCCCGGTCGAGGTGCTGCTCGCGGAGGCACGCGCCAAGGGGCTCGGAGCGATCGCGGTGACCGAGCACAACGAGATCTCGGGGGCACTGGAGGCCGCCGAGAAGGCCAAGGGCATCAAGGTCATCGTCGGCGAGGAGGTCAAGACCGCCTCCCAGGGCGAGGTCATCGGGCTCTTCATCAAGGAGAAGATCGCGCGCGGGATGACGCTGCAGGAGACGATCGCCGAGATCAAGCGCCAGGGTGGGCTCGTGTACGTCCCACACCCGTTCGACCGCATGCACTCGGTTCCCGATTACAAGCACCTGCTCGATGTGCTCGATGAGATCGATCTGATCGAGGTCTTCAACCCGCGCGTGGCGATCTCCGAGTTCAACGAGGAGGCGGTGCGCTTCGCCGCCAAGTACCGCATGATCGCCGGCGCCGGCTCCGACGCGCACGTCCCCCAGGGTCTCGGCTCGGTGCGGATCCGCATGCACGACTTTGACGGACCCGAGCAGTTCCTGGAGTCGCTGAGGACCGCCGACATCATCCGCAACCCGGCCAGCCTGCTGTACGTGCAGGCACTCAAGTTCCTTCAGACGAAGGCGCGCACACCGGCGCGACGCGAGGCCGTGCGCGAGCGGCGCGTGCGTCGCGCGGCGCGCAAGTCCTGATGCAGCGCACGCAAGTCCTGATGCACGGGCAAGGACAAGCGGCACGGGCGTCCAATTCGAGAGGGGTGCCCGCAACAGACGACGAGATCCGCGAGAAGTACCTCGAGCGGGCAATACGCGAGCTCAACCATCTCTCCCGTGAGCTGCAGGCCTGCGAGCACTGCCCGCGCGGGCAGCTGATGCCCGTGCTGGGCTCCGGCCATCCCCAGGCCGACGTCTTCATGGTCAAGTACAGCGCCCGCCCCGCGGAGATCGAGGAGGGCGTCGCCTTCTATGGTCGCGCGGGCAACGCGCTGATGAAGTCGCTGAAGCGGCTGAGCATCGATCCGCTGGCGGTTTACGGCACCGTCTGCGTCAAATGCCCGGTGCTTGATCCGGTGATGGCCGATCCCGAATGCATCGCCCGCATCGCCGAGGAGCTCACGATCGTCGCGCCCAAGATGCTTGTGATCATGGGTCAGGACGCGCTCGCTGTGATCAACGACCTGGACCTGCCGCTGCGCCGGGAGCTGAGGGACGAGCCCGGTGTGGTGCAGAGCTTCACACCCTCGTGCGAGGCGCTGTTCGTACCCAACGTCGACGACTCGCTCGATGAGGAGAGCGCTAAGCGGGCCTTCTGGGCGGCGTTCAAGATGCTCGGCCAGTGGTGGTCTGATCTGCCGCCGTACTGATCGATCCGCTGCTGTCGGAGGAGGCGGGCATCGGCTGGATGCCGCCGCGCCGAGCTCGGAGGCACCAGTCCCACCGCAACCGGGCAACGTGTTTGACTGAGCGGATGTCCGACCCGTTGATCGTCGCCTGCTGTCAGACGGTGCCCGATGTGGAGCACCCGGAGGCCAGCGCGACGTGGGCGCGTGAAGCGCTCGCGGCGGCGGTCGGCTTCGGCGCCCAGATCGTGATCCTTCCCGAGCTCGCCCACAGCGGCTACGTGTTCAGCTCGCGCGCGGAGGCACGCGCCGCCGCCGTGCCCGCCGACGGGCAGCTGCTGGCGGGTTGGGCGCAGGAGGCCGCGCGCGGCGACGCGGTGGTGATCGGCGGCTTCTGCGAGCTCGCCCCCGACGGTCGCATCTTCAACAGCGCCGCCGTCGTTGACGCCGGCGGCGTGGTCGCCGTTTACCGCAAGCTGCACCTCTGGAACGACGAGGCCCTGTGGTTCACGCCCGGCGAGCAGCCGGCGCCGGTGGTGGCGACACGCCACGGCCGGATCGGTGTGGGCGTCTGTTACGACATCGAGTTCCCAGAGTTGACCCGCGGTCTGGCACTCGCCGGCGCCGAGCTGATCGCGCTGCCGATGAACTGGCCGCGGCAGCAGCATCCGCCCGGTGGTGAGCCGACCCCGCATCTGCTGGCGCGGGCCACGGCCTATCTCAGCCGCGTGTACGTGGCGGTGTGTGACCGCGGCGGCGAGGAGCGTGGCACCGGCTTTCAGGGGGCGAGCGTGATCGTCGCGCCCGATGGCTCGACGCTCGCGACAGCACGTGCGGGCGCCTTGGCCGAGACGCTGGCCGCCGGGTGCGAGCTGAGTGCCGCTCGGGACAAGCGCACCGGGCCACACAACGACGCATTGGAGGATCGACGACCGGAGCATTACCTGGCCAAGCTGTCGACTCCGGTAGAGGCCGCCCCGTCGAATCCGGCGCCTGGCAGTGGGACAGACGGTCAGAAGTGAGTGGCGGTGACCTGGCCCGCTGTTAGGATCGCGCCGCCCGACCGGGGAAGTTGAGGGCCCCTTTCTGGCACGGCATTCGAGCTGAGGAGAGGAAGGCACAGCAATGGCTGACAACCTTGGAAGCTCCGCTGCAGAGCAGAGCACCACCCCCAGGCTGTTCGTCCGGCAGTCGTCCGGGCTGGTTCGCAACGTGAGCGTCACCAACGCGCTCTTCTTCAACGTCGCCGCGTTCGTCGGCGTCGGCCTGACGCTCTATCCGGCCTTCTACTCCTTGGCCGATGTGTCGAACTGGAAGATCGGCCCGTTCTCCGACTATGGCTGGGCGGCGATCATCACCGGCCTCTTCTGCGTGCTGCTGGCCCTGATCTTCTCCTCGCTGACCTCGGTGATGCCGCGCTCCGGCGGTGACTATGTCTTCACCAGCCGCATCATCCACCCGTTCCTGGGCTGGATGGAGTCCTGGACGCTGGTGATCGCCTCGATCCTGATCATCGCCTTTGAGGTCCCGCTGGTGCTGCGCAACCTGCAGATCACCGCACGCATCATCGGTATCGGCGCAGGTGGCTTCAGCGGCGCCAACGGCTGGTTCACCGACGCCACCGGGCAGATCACCGGCATGCCCGGCTTCATCGCCTGCATGGTCGTGCTGATCGGGATCGGCGTCATCTGCCTGCTGCCGACGCGTTCCTTCCACCGGGTCGTGACCGTGCTGGCGGGCTTCGGTGTGGCCTGCTTCATCGCGATGTTCGTCTTCGGCATGATCTTCACGCACAAATCGAGCTTCAACGCCAACCTGCCGAAGCTCGACGGCGGCATCACCGCGGCACAGCTGGAGTCTGCCGGCAAGGCCGGTGCGCTGATCGCGACCGACCACCGGAGCTTCTTCAGCCGCATCTTCGAGACCGGCGCGTTCCCACTCGTGCTCTCGGTGCTGCTGTTCCAGTACATCGGCTTCCAATACTCGGCCTACATCGCCGGCGAGGTACGCGGCAACGTGCGCCGCGGCGTCCTGATCGCGCTGCTGGGCGCACTCACGGTCGGCGTACTCGCCAACTCGGTCTACACCGACGTGATCTCGACCCACTTCGGCTTCGGCCAGAACGTCACCTGGGGCGCCAACTACTGGGGCTTCACGACCAAGCCTGGTCTGCCACTGGGCCAGCCGGATTCGATGCCGCTGCTGGCGGTGATCGCCAACAAGAGCCTGTGGCCGATCTGGGCGCTGATCAGCCTCGGTGGGACGGTGTTCCCGTTCCTGCTCTGCCCGGTCTACATCAACTTCCTCAGCCGCATGCAGCTCGCCTGGAGCCTCGACCGCCAGGTGCCGGAATGGTTCGGCCAGGTCAATGAGCGCATGCGCGCGCCGCTCAACGCGATCCTGGCAACGCTCGGCCTGGCGGCGATATTCCTGTTCTTCCAGAGCTTCAAGGATCTGCCCACGATCCTCGCCACGAGCGATCACAAGCTCAACCTCGTGAGCACCGCGTTCTTCTCAATCGCGATGGCGCTGCTGAGCTGGGTCCTGCCGGGGGTCAACGCGATGCTGGTCAAGTTCCGGCGTCCCGACCTGATCCGCAACGCCCCGTTCAAGCGAGCGCTGCCGTGGCTCGGACTCGGCTGGATCATCTTCCCGGTCTGGATCTACGTCTTCGCCGTGATCAAACCGATCGTGAACGGGCTGAAGGGCGGAAATGCGCTGACCTACCTGGAGAGCCAGGGGCTGATCGACGCCATCCTGTTCTACCTGATCGGGCTCGCAATCTACCTGGTGATGAGGTATCGCTCGCGCTCGGCCGGGGTCGACGTCAAGATGCTGTTCACCGAGCTGCCACCGGACTGAAGCCAGGGAAGGAGCCGCGTGGCCACACGGATCTACATCGCGAGCGACCTCCACGCCGCCGAGAAGGCCTGGAGGAAGTTCATCAACGCGATCAAGGCGGACGTCTACAGGTCAGATGTCGCCTTGCTGGCGGGTGACCTGACCGGCAAGGCGATCGTGCCGATCCTCGAGCGCGGTGGCGGATATGAGGCCGAGGTCCTTGGCGTCCACCGCCGTGCCCGAGACGAGCAGGAGCTCGCCCAGCTGCACCGCGACATCGCCGATCTCGGCTACTACTCGTTTGTCACCACCGACGCCGAGGCCGAGCAGCTCTCGAGCAACGAGCACGCCCGCGACGTGCTGCTCGAGCGACTGATGACCGAGCGCGTGCACGAGTGGATGGCGCTTGCCACCGAACGGCTCGCGGATGCGCGCACGCCGCTGTACATGATCCCCGGCAACGACGATGAGTTCACGATCGACGCCGCGCTCAACCAGCCCGGTTACGGCCCGATCAACGCTGATGGCAAGGTGCTCGACATACCTGGGGAGCTGCAGCTGCTGGCGAGCGGCTGGTCCAACAACACGCCCTGGGCGACACCGCGCGAGGAGACCGAGGAGCAGCTCTTCGCGCGGCTTGACGCGCTCGCGCAGCAGGTGCACGACCCGCGTCGGGCGATCTTCATGATCCACGTTCCGCCCTACGACTCGGGGCTCGACGAGGCGCCGCTGCTGGATCAGAACCTGCGCCCGACGATCTCAGCAGGCGACGTGCTGCGCGGTCCGGTCGGCTCGACTGCCGTGCGACAGATCATCGAGAAGTACCAGCCGGCGCTCTCGGTCCACGGCCACATCCACGAGTCCGGCGGCGAGCGCCGCATCGGCGACACGCTCTCGGTCAACCCCGGCAGCGAAGCCAACCACGGCATCCTGCGCGGCTACCTGATCGACATCGGCAAGAAGGGCGTCGAGCTGGCCCAGCGGGTCGAGGGCTAGCTCCCCGAAGAGCCCCTCAGGCCAGGCCGCAGAAGCGCATCGCCGCGACCGCCAGTCCCTGGGCGCAGGCGACGAGCCCGGCCACGGGAACATACTCGTCGATCATGTGCGCGACGCTGACGCCGTCGGCGTCGAAGCCGGGCGGCCCGTAGCCGATCGACGGGATCCCGCCGAGCTGCGTCAACGTGACACCGTCATACCAGGAGTCGAGCCCGCCGATATGACCGGGGCGGCCGATGTCCGCGCTGGCGCCGGTGACCACCGCGACGATCGGCTCGGACTCGGGGATCTCCATCGGCATCACCGCGTTGGGCCACCAGTCGAAGCTGGGCGGGTGCGTGGCCAGCCAGTCGTCGCGCTCGGCGCACTCGCGCACGATCCAGTGCTCGACCTCGCGCCGCACGTCACGGCCCCACCCGGACTCATCGGCCTGGGCGGCAACGAACATGGTCGCGATCGTCAGCTGGCAAGCGGCCGGGTAGGTGACCGGCCACTCGCCGGCGCGAATCATCGTCGCAAGCAAGCTCGGAGGCGACACGTGCGGGTGGTCATACTGGCTCCGCCCGGCCCACTCGCGGCGCAGCGAGTCGATCGCCGCCAGCACCACGGCCGCCTTCTCGATCGCGTTCACGGCCCCGCCGCGCTGCCAATCGGGCTGGCGCACCTCGGCGTGGCCCGGCCGTCCGGGAACGGTGATCACGCCATACTCGGAACCGCGGCAGGCGACCCATGTGTCGAAGTTGGTCGGCTCCGTGACGATCCCCGCGTCGGCGCTGATCCCGTGCTGCACGAGCGCGCTGCCGCCGGCGCCGGAGGACTCCTCGTCGGTGTTGGTGGCGACCAGCAGGTCACCGCTCATCGTCACGCCGAGCTCGGCCAGCACCTCTGTCGCGAGCACCATCGCGGCGATCCCGCCCTTCATGTCGCACGCACCGCGGCCGTATAGAGAGCCATCGCGCACCTCCGCCACGAACGGGTCACTGGTCCACTGCTCGCGCGGCTGCACCGAGACCACGTCGATGTGCCCGTTGAAGACCAGCGAGCGTCCTCCGCCGGCTCCGTGCAGCGTCGCGATCAACTGCGGGCGCCCGGCAAACTCGAGCCCGGGCGGCACCAGCGGCCAACCCGCCATCACCGCCGCGTCGGGCTCGAAAAGGTCGATCTCCGCGCCGGCCCGTGCGAGCCGCTCGGCGAGATATCCCTGCAGCTCCGCCTCCTGCCTGGAGGGTTCGCCCGGGTTGCGGGCAGTGGTGTCGAAGCCGATCAGGGTCGAGGCGAGCGCGACCAGCTCCTGCTCGCGCGCGGCCACATGCGCACAGACTCGCCGCTCCTCCGGACTGAGACCCATGCCGCGGCACCCTATACGGTCGCCGCCCGGGGATCCGTCTCCGATACGCTCTGCGGGGATGGGAGCCGACGCTCTGCCCAGCGCCGATGGCGACCCGCCGCTGGTCGCGGCCGCACCGAAGTCGGGAGGCGCGCGCCGCCGCGCCAAGCTCGGGCGGCGCGTGCGCTGGTATCAGACGCCCGACGAAGCCGACCGCTGAGGCTGCACCCGCGAGCCGCTCACCAGCCGCTGGTCAGCACCTCGTCGAGCATCTCCACGAAGAAGTCGCAGGCCTCCGCGTCGAGGCACAGTGGCGGCTTGATCTTGAGCACGTTCTGGTGGTCACCGGTCGGCTGCATGATCACTCCGAGCTCGAGTAGCCGATTGCAGATCGCCTCGGTCTCGACGGTCGCCGGCGCGAGCGTCTCACGGTCGCTGACGAACTCGACGCCGAGGTAGAGCCCGGCGCCATGCACGGCACCGACCAGCTCGTGCCGCGCGCCCAGCCGCTCGAGCGCGCGCTTCAGCCGGGCGCCGATCACGCGCGCGTTCTCCTGCAGACGCTCGTCGCGCAGCACGTCGAGCACGGTCAGGCCGACGACGCTCGAGACCGGACTGCCACCCGTGGATGAGAAGAAGTAGCCGCCGCTGCGATAGCGCTCCGCGACCTCACGACTGGTGATCACCGCCCCCAGCGGATGACCGTTGCCGACCGCCTTGGCCACCGCGACGATGTCTGGCACCACGTGCTGTTGCTCGAAACCCCAGAACCATTCGCCGAGTCGGCCGTAGCCGACCTGCACCTCATCGGCGATCGCCAGCCCGCCGTGGCGGCGCACCGCGGCATAGACCTGCTCGAGGTACCCGTCGGGCAGCATGAGCCCGCCGGCGTTGCCGTAGAAGGCCTCGGCGATGAAGGCCGCGGGCGGGCGCCCGGCCGTCGCCAGCTCGTCGATCACCGCCACCGCCTCCGGCGCATAGAGCTTCGCGTCCTCACCGCGGTGCCGGCCACGGAAGTGGTTGGCGGCCTGCACCGTGTGCACCCAGTCCGGACGGGTCGCCAGCGCGTTCGGGTTGTCGGCGATCGAGGTCGAGACGGCGTCGGAAAGGTAGGTCCAGCCGTGGTAGGCCTCGCGCATCGCCACCACGTCCGCGCGGCCGGTCGCCGCCAGCGCCAGCCGCAGCGCCAGGTCCACAGCCTCCGACCCGCTGTTGACGAGGAACACGCTGTCAAGCGGCTCGGGCAAGAGCTCGGCCAGCCGCTGCGAGAACTCGGCGATCGCCGCGTAGTGGAAGCGCGAGTTGGTGTTCAGCCGCCGCAACTGCCCCGCCACCGCCGCCTGCACCCGCGGGTGTGCGTGCCCGAGGATCGTGACGTTGTTGACCATGTCCAGATAGACCCGGCCCTCGGTGTCGGCCAGGTGGTGACGCCAGCCGCGCTCGATCCGCGGCGGGCGCCCGTAGTAGTGCTCCTGCACGGAGGCGAGCGAACGCGAGCGTCGCTCGAGCAGGCCCTCATCGCGCTGCTGCCGCTCGCGCTCGAGCAGCAGCAGCGGTGCGGCGTCTGCGGTCAGCGGCAGCCACCCGCGGGCATACTCGGGGCGTACGCAGTCCGGCACCGCGTCCCCGCCGGCGGTGATCTGGATGCGCACCCGGCCGCCGGCCGGCGCTGTTGCAAGCGCCGTCATGCTCGGGTTTGCCCCCTCGAGCGTGAGCGTCAGCTCGGCGTTCTCAAGCACGACCAGCCCCGGACGTGATGTGGTCGTGTCACCGGTCCACGGCGCCGACAGGTCCGTGTCCTCCTCGAACCAGACGTCGGTCACGGTCGGCACCGTCGGCTGCGATGACCGCGCCAGTGCCCGCGCGCGCGGCAGCTGCGCCAGTGCG
Source organism: uncultured Actinomycetota bacterium (assembly GCA_963706725.1). Lineage (GTDB taxonomy): Bacteria > Actinomycetota > Thermoleophilia > Solirubrobacterales > Solirubrobacteraceae > Palsa-465. The sequence goes on from OY970167.1 coordinate 599,145, forward strand.
TACGGAAGCGCGACCGCGCCGCTGCGGTTGAGCTCCTGCTCGACCAGCCTCTGGCCGGCCTCGGGGTCGAGCCAGGCGCCCTCATCCATCAGCGTCGAGCACGTCGAGAGGTCGAGCCGCGCCGGTGCCCGGTCGAGGAGCGTGCCGCGTGAGCGTGGGAGCGCCAGCGCCGCGAGCTCCAGACCGAGCGCATCGCGGACCAGGTTCGTCATCACCGCCGGCGGGACCGAGCTGGCGCGATCGAAGATCTCGAGCTCGTGCTCGAGCCCGGTCGCCGCGTGCGAATGATCGCCGTCGAGTGCGACCTGCTGGTGGCTGGAGACGACCAGCACCGCGCTGCGGATCAGCACCAGCGGCCAGAGCGCGTCGATCTCATCCGATCCGAGCGGCCGAATCCGGTGGAAGGCCTGGACGGCCGGGATCAGCGTGTGGGGCTCGGCGCCGGGATGGTGCAGCAGCGAGGCGATCGCGGTCGCGAGCTCGGCCACGCGCCAGGAGATCGAGAGGTCACCCAGGTCGATGACGCCGTCGGGAACCGGGATGGCTCCCGCGGCAGAGGCCAGCACATTCTCGTCTGTGAGGTCGAAGTGGCCCGGCTGCAGCGGCAGCGCGCCGCCGCCGTCCAGCGCCGCCACGGTCTCCGCCGCGCGCGCGCTCGCGCGACCGAGCCGCTCGCGCAACTGCTCGTCCGGGACGTGCTCGAGCAGCAGCTCGACCGCGCGCGCGCCGTTGCGCAGATCCCACTGCAGCACGCGCTCGAGTCCGGGATGCTCGAAGTCCGCGAGCGCCGCGCTGACATTCGCGCTCAGCCTGCCGAGCGCGGCCACCACCTGGGGTGAGAGGTAACCGCGCTGCCGCAGCGTCGCACCCGGCAGGTATCTGACCACGTGCGCGACCAGCGGGCCCTCCGAGGTCTCGACCAGCTCGAACATGCGTGTCCCTGCCGCATCGGTCAGCGTCGTCGCGACGCGGACGTCCGGCAACTGCTCGGCCAGCAGCTCGCTGGCGAGGATCTGCGCCTCGATCTCGTGACGCCCCACGCGTGAGTTGGCGAGCTTGAGCACACCCACGGGCTGATGGCCGGCGCGGTGGCGCAGCAGGAAGTTCTGATCCTGCTGGCTGCCGAGCGTGTGCGCGGTCGCGTCGATGCCAAAGTGCGCGCCCGCGATCCAGACGGCCTCATCGAGGCTCACGCGCGGGGCCGGCAACGCCCCCTGCGCGAAGAAGTCGACGCCGCTGTCCGCCATTGGCAGATCAGGTTGCCAGAAGGGCGGCGATCAAAACGTCAGAACGATCTTGCCGAGCTTGCCACCGGCGGCAAAGGTGTCGTAGGCCTCGGCCGCGTCGGCCAGCGGGAAGGTCTTGTAGAGCGGGACGCCCAGCGTCCCGCTTGCGAACAACGGCAGCACGTTGTGCTCCAGCGCCCGTGCCGCCGTCGCCTTCTGCTCGAGCGAGCGGCCACGGAGGGTCGAGCCGTGGATGCGCCCGCGGCGCGCCATCAGCAGGCCGAGCGGGAACTCGTTGACGGTGGCGCCCGCGCCGGTGCCGATCACGCTGATGCGGCCGCCGCTGCGCAGCGCCCGCAGATTGTCGCGCATGTTGGTCGCGCCGACCAGTTCGAGCACGACGTCATAGGGCCCCTCGTCGACGAACTCATCGGGCGCGAGCACCGTGGCGCCGAGCTGGGCCACGGTGTCGCGGTGCTTGGGGTTGCGGACGGTGGCGCTGACGCGCGCGCCGGCGGCGCGTCCGAGCTGCACCGCCGCCACACCGACGCCACCGGCGCCACCGTGTACCAGCAGCCGCTCGCCGAGCTCGAGCCCACACTGCGTGAAGAGCGCGTCGTGCGCGGTCGTGAAGACCTCGGGCAAAGCCCCGGCCGCAGGCCAATCGAGCTTCGCGGGTACCGGCATCAGCAGGCGTTCGTGCAAGGTCACGAGCTCGGCCTGGGCGGCGCCGCCGATCAGGCCCATCACGCGCTCGCCGACCGGGAAGCGGTCGGCTCCTGGCCCGTTGGCGATCACCTCACCGGCGAACTCCATGCCCGGCATGTCCGCCGGCACCCCCGCCGGGGGCGGGTAGTTGCCGTCGCGCTGGAGGATGTCCGCGTTGTTGAGGCCGGCCGCCCTGACCCTGACCAGAACCTCATGCGACCCGGCCTCCGGGTCGGGACGCTGCTCGACGGTGATCGCGCCGTCCTTGATGACTACGGCAAGCATCTACTGAGAGTCTCTACCCCGAACGGCGCTCCAGCTGCGCGACGCACTCGATGTGCGGCGTCTGCGGGAACATGTCGACGGGCCGCACCTTGGTCAGCTCGTAGCCTGCTTCGACCAGCTGCGCCGCGTTCGGAGCCAGCGTCGTCGGGTTGCAGGAGACGTAGACGATGCGCTTGGGGTTGGCTTCGATGACGCGCCGTACGACCTTCTGCGAGAGCCCGGCGCGCGGCGGATCGACGACCAGCACGTCGGGCTTCCCGGCCTTCTCGACCAGCTCGCGCAGCGCCACGCGCACGTCACCGGCGAAGAAGTGGGCGTTGTCGATCTCATTGCGGCGGGCGTTGGCGATCGCGTCGGCGATCGCGTCCTCGACGATCTCGAGACCCCAGAGCTCGGCGACCCGTGGCGCCATCAGCAGTCCGATCGTGCCGATCCCGCAGTAGAGGTCGTAGAGGCGCTCGAAGCCCTTCAGCTCCGCATACTCCAGCGCCAGGCCGTAGAGCCGCTCGGCCATCTCGGTGTTGGTCTGGAAGAAGGCCTCGGCCGAGATGCTGACCGAGAGGTTCCCGAGCTGCTCCTCGAGCCGCTCGACGCCGGCGAGCAGCGCGGTCTCGCCGCCAGCGGTGGTCTCGGCGACACTTGCGAGCTTTGTCCAAAGCAGACCGTTGGCCGTAGCTGTCGCCTGTGCCAGCCCCTCTTCGTCGAATTTGCCCGGAGCGGTCACCAGACGTACCTGAATCTCGCCGCTGCGACGGCCCTCGCGCACCACGAGGTTGCGCAGGAAGCCCTCGTTGCTGCGGCGGTCATAGGGCTCGAGACCCTGGGCGCGACACCAGCTGACAACCTCCTCGCGCGCCTGATTGCCCTTCTCCGAGGCGAGCATGCAGTCGGTCACCTCGACGATCTCCTCCCAGCGGCCGGGTGCATGGAAGCCGCAGATCAGGCGACCACTCTGATCCTTGCCGAACGAGTACTCGAGCTTGTTGCGGTAACGCCACTCCTGCAGCGCTGGGACGCTCGGCTCGAGCACGTAGCCGTCGAGCCGACCGATGCGGCGCAGCGCGTCATCGACCTGCTCGGCCTTGATCTCGAGCTGCCGGGCGTATGGGATCACCTGCCAGGGAGCGCCCGGGTGCTGCGCCAGTGGCTCGATCCGGTCGGGACTGGGGACGACGACCTCAATCACCCGCGCCTCGGCATAGGCACGCTTGGACTTACCGACCTCGACCCGCACGGTGTCGCCGGGTATGCCGCCCTGGACAAAGACGACATAGCCCTCGTGTCGCGCGACACCGGCGCCGCCGTAGGCGAGCGTGTCAACGGTGAGGGTGAGTTCGTCCCCGCGGCGGGGACGGGTGGTGGTCGTCTGGTCCATGGCTTAGCTGAGGGTAGTGGCCTGCCGCGGCTCGCAGGTACTGCTAGCCGCAGAGCATTTCGAGCAGGGCCTTCTGGGCATGGCGGCGGTTCTCGGCCTGATCCCAGATGCGCTGGCGCTCACCGTAGAGCAGCGACTCGCTGATCTCATCGCCGGGGTGCGCAGGAAGGCAGTGCAGCGCGATCGCGCCCGGAGCGGCGGCCGCCAGCAACTCGTCGTTGAGTTGGTAGTCGCGCAGCGCCTCAATGCGCGCCCGCGCCGTCTCGGGGTCGTCGTTCATGCTCACCCAGACATCGGTGTAGACGGCGTTGGCGCCGCTCACGGCCACACGCGGATCACGGGTGAGCTGTGCGCCTGCCACCGGCTCGAGCTGGTAGCCGTCGGGCGCGGCGATGCTGACCTGCACGCCCGCCATCGCGCCGATGATCGCCAGCGAGCGAGCGACGTTGTTGCCGTCACCGACGTAGGCGAGCTTCAGGCCTTCGAGCCCGCCAAAGGTCTCCTTGAGCGTCAGCAGGTCCGCGAACACCTGGCACGGGTGGTGGCCCGCGGTCAGCATGTTGATCACCGGTACGCTGGCGTGCTCGGCGAGCTCCCGGACGAGCTCGTCGGGCCCGGTGCGGATACCGATCGCGGCGACGTTCCTCGACAGCACGTAGGCGGTGTCCCTGATCGACTCCCCTCGCGCCAGCTGCGTGTCCTCGGTCCTGAGGATCATCGGGTGGCCGCCGAGCTCGACGATGCCGGTCTCGAAGCTCACGCGCGTGCGGGTCGAGTGGCGCTGGAAGATCAGCGCGACGGTGCGACGTCTGAGCACGTCGGAGCCGTGGGGGTTGGCCTTCATCCAGGCCGCGCGCTCGATCAGCTCGTGCAGCTGGTCTGTGCTGAGCTCTTCGCCCGTGAGGCAATCATCTGGTCTCAAGTTGCGCAGTCTACGTGTCCAAACGCCCGCGGACGGCGCGATTCCATCGGTACGGAGCGACCGGCGCTGAACTGGCGCGGCCCCAAGGCGATCCGCCCTATTGTGTCTGCGTCCTGAACGCCGAGCCCACCGCCGGAAGCCGCGTGGTGCGACAGCCGTGCGGGGTTTGGTGTATGGAGAGCCAACTGTGGAGGAGCTGGGAACGTGCGCATGAATGATCGCCCTGGATGGGTCGCCGCGAGGTTACGTGTGCTTGCGCTGGTCGCGAGCGCGCTGCTGGTGCTACTGGCGGTCGGGTTGTGGCGGCCGGTGCCGGCGCTGGCGTCGTCGGGTTCGCAGACCTTCTCCTACAGCGGCGCGCCGGCCACATTCACGGTCCCGGCGGGCGTCAGCGCGGTGACGATCACGGCCTCAGGCGCCCAGGGCGGCGAGGGCAACGCCGGAGTCGCCGGCGGCGAGGGTGCCGTGGTGCAGGGCACCCTCGCGGTCGCCGCGGGCGAGCGGTTGCGTGTCGTCGTCGGCGGCCAGGGCGGGAGTGTGAACCTTGCCGGTGGTGGGGGTGGCGGCTCGTTCGTCTCCGTGGCCCTCGCGCCCACCTTCGTGCCCGACACCCCGGGCACGACGCTGCTGATCGCCGCGGCGGGCGGTGGCGGCAGCAACGGCGCAAACCCTGGAACTGGCGGGAGCGCCACGACCACCGCCGCCGACGGTCAGGTCGGCGGGACGTGCTATCCGAGCAGCCCTGCTCCCGCCGGCACCGGCGGGCAGGGCGGCGGTGGCGGCGATTGTATTGGCGGCAACGGCGCCGGGGGCGGCGGCGGCGGCGCGTTCACCAGCGGCAGCCCCGGCACCCTCGTGGCCGGCTCTGCCGACGGCGGCGAGGCGCTGGTCCTGGGCGCGGCCGGGGGCACGGGGAGTGACAGCAACGGTGGCTACGGCGGCGGCGGGGGGGCTACCCAGAGCGGTGGTGGCGGTGGTGGTTATAACGGCGGTGGCGGTGGCGCCGGCTTTGACGGTGGTGGTGGTGGTGGCTCCTACCTGGCCGCCTCGGCGACGGCCACAAGCGGCACCAGCGCCAGCAACCAGGGCAACGGACTGGTCGTGATCTCCTACACGACCGCCAGCGCCACGACGATCAACATCGCCTCCTCCGAGAATCCCGCGCCGGCCGGGGGCGATGTGACGTTCACCGCGACCGTACCCGCCGCTGCGACCGGCACCGTCGAGTTCTTCGACGGGCAGGCCGTGATCCCGGGGTGCACAGCCCAACCCGTCAGCAACGCGACGGCCAGCTGCTCGACCACGACCCTGCCGGCAGGTGCCGACAGCATCAGTGCCCTCTACAGCGGCGGCACGAGCAACCCGCAGGCCTCGTCGAACACGATCATCCAGACCGTGCAGGCGCCTCCGGCCGCGAGCATCGTCACGCCGGCCGCGGGCGGCAGCTACCGGGTCGGGCAGCTGGTGGCGACGAGCTTCTCGTGCAGCGATGGTGTCGCCGGCCCCGGGATCAGCTCCTGCACCGACAGCAACGCTGCCGGGGCGGGCAGCGGCCGGCTCGATACCTCAAGCGCCGGCGTGCACACCTACACGGTGACCGCCGTGAGCGCCGATGGGCAGAGCGCAAGCACGTCGGTCTCCTACACGGTCGCGGCCGCACCGACGGTCACGATCACGCACCCCGCCAACAACGCCAGCTACACGGAGGGGCAGAGGGTCACCGTCGCCTACAGCTGCCATGACGGCAGCGGCGGCCCCGGGATCAGCTCCTGCCAGGCCACCACTCGCAACGGCGCCAGGCTGAGCACCGGCCGCCCCGGCAGCCACAGCTTCACCGTCACCGCCACCAGCGGCGACGGACAACGCACCACCCGCACCATCCACTACCGCGTCACCGCACCCAGGAAGCACCGCAAGTGACACCCCTGCCGCGCTGCTCGCCGAGCGGCGCGGCAGGCCGGTTTGCGGCGATCGGGACTCAGCGGCCGCCGCGCAGGCCGAAGCCGCGCACCATCAGCATCGCCTTCTCGCCGAGCGTGCCACGCCCGGGCAGCACGCCGAGCTGCATCGCCGCGTTGTAGAGGTCGAAGAAGGCACGCACCCGCAGCAGCCGGCCACGCTCCAGCTCGCAGTAGAAGACGATCGGGATGACGATGAAGCGGCCGGTGGCGGGCAGGCCGCCGACCGGCTCGCGGTGGGTCGCCAGCAGCTTGCAGGGCGCGGCCGCCATGTGACCATCGTGGAGGCGTGGGCCGAGCTGCTCCAGGCGGGCGTCGGGGAAGGACTCCCAGAGCTGCTCGGCGTGGGTGATCAGCGCCGGGATGCCCTCGAGCGGCTCGCCCGTGAGCGGATCCTCGTAGTGCAGCTGCGGGCTGCAGAGCCTGCGAAAGGCGTCCTGGTCCTTGTCGGACCAGGCGTCCTCCCAGGCGTCGAACAGTTCATCGACGGTACCCTCACGGGCTTCGACGTCGGGTGTGCTCACGAGAGCGATCCTAGTACCTGGGCCCGCCGATGCAGCGGCTCCTGACAGACTCGGTCGCGTGCTCGAGAACGCACGCCAGCGGCTGCAAGATGCCCGCCTGTATCTGCTCTGCGAGCAGATCGACGAGCCACGCCTCGACGCGGCCCTGCAAGGCGGGGTCGACATGGTCGAGCTGCTCGACGATGGTCGCAGCGATGCGGAGCTGCTCGAGGCCGCTGCCAAGCTACGCCCCGTGTGCGAGCGTCACGGCGCGCTGCTGATGCTCAACAACCGCCCGGAGCTCGTGACCCAGGCCGGCGCCGATGGCGTGCACATCGACCGCGCCGGGATCGACCTGGCACAGGCGCGGGCGACGATCGGGGCAGACAAGCTGCTCGGCACCTCGACCCACGGTCCCGAGGAGATCGAGGCCGCCCAGCGGGCACCGCTCGACTACATCAGCGTCGGTCCCGTGCACGCCACGCCGATCCGGCCCAAAGCCACGCCCGTCGGGTACCCACTGATCACCTACGCCTCGCGCAGCTCGAGGCTGCCGTTCTTCGCGGTCGGTGGGATCGACATCGACAACACCGGTGCGGTCGCCGCCGCCGGCGCGCAGCGGATCGCGGTCGTGCGCGCGATCACCGAGGCCGATGACCCGGCCCGTGTGGCTGCGGTGCTGAAGGCGGAGATCACCACACCAGCGGATTTCCTGGAGCGCTACCGGGCGCGCACCGAGGCGCAGAACGCAGCGGCTCGAGCACGGCTGGAGCCGCTCGCCCCGGGAGAGCGCCCCTGGCCGCTGCGAGTCGCGGCGCTGGTGGCGGCGCTCGCCGCACTAGCCAACCTGGCCGCCTACCTGGCCGGCGCCAGGCTGCAGGGCAGCAAGCTCCAGACCTCGGAGCTGGTGCCGTTCGTGGTCGTGATGCTGATCCTCGCCGGCGGCATGTGGCGCCGCTCGGGCGCCGCCGTGCTGCTGTTCATGGCGCTGCTCGCAATCATCGTGGTGCTTTTCTCGTTATTTCTGATCGAGGCGAGCAACGTCCTCGGTGTCGTCGTGCCGCTGCTGTTCATCGGGGGCGGCGGCTATCTCTTCGGGAAGCTCGTGCGCGTGCTCGGGCGGATCCAATCACCGCAATCCCGCTAGCCTCCATTACGTGCCTGAATCTGCTTATGACGTCATCGTGATTGGCTCGGGCCCGGGCGGCTACGTCACCGCCATCAGGGCCGCGCAGCTTGGTTTCAAGACCGCTGTTGTGGAGAAGGACGAGGTCGGCGGCCGCTGCCTCAACTACGCGTGCATCCCGGCCAAGGCCGTGCTGCGCGTGGCCGATGTCGCGAGCGAGATCCGCGAGGCCGGCGAGTTCGGGATCACCGTGGGTGCGCCGACGATCGACTTCGCGGCGGTGATGGAGCGCCGCAACAAGGTGGTGAAGACCCTGACCGGTGGTGTCTCGGGGCTGTTCAAGAAGAACGGCATCGAGCTGATCGAGGGTTCGGGTTCGCTGGCGGGCGAGGGCAGGGTCAAGGTCGGTGGCGACACCTATCAAGCGAAGTTCATCGTGCTGGCGACCGGATCAGTGAAGCGGCCGATACCGGGCACCGAGTTCGGGGGGCGGGTGATCGGCACCGAGGAGGCGTGGGCACTCTCCGAGCTACCGGGGACGCTCGCGGTGATCGGCTCGGGCGCGTCGGGGTCGGAGATCGCATCGGCGTATGCGCGGCTGGGTGTGAAGGTGCAGCTGTTCGAGGCTCTCGATCGTGTGCTCCCGTCCGAGGATCCCGACATCTCCAAGCTTGCCGAGCGCGGCTTCAAGAAGCAGGGGATCGAGGTGCACATCGGCACGCCGGTCAAGGACGTGAAGACCGGCGAGAAGTCGGTGACGTTCAGCTATGGCGAGCAGTCCGGCGAGGCCGACTATGTCGTGATCGCCGCCGGCCGCGGACCCGACATCGACGGGCTCGGCCTCGACACCGCCGGCGTCAAGCTCGACGAGCGCGGCCTGATCGCAGTCGATGGCGCGATGCGCACCAGCGCCCCCGGTGTCTACGCGATCGGTGACCTCGTGCCGGGCCCGGCGCTCGCGCACAAGGCCTCCGATGAGGGCGTGATCGCCGTCGAGGACGCCGCCGGGCTTGCCACGCACCCGATCAGCTACATCGACATCCCGCGGGCCACCTTCTGTACCCCGAACGTCGCGAGCTTCGGCCTGACCGAGGAGCAGGCCAAGGCGCAGGGCTATGACGTCGCCGTCGGCAAGGTCCAGTACGGCGCGGTCGGTGCCGGCACCGTCTACGGCGACCGGCAGGGCCTGGTCAAGATCATCGGTGACAAGCAGTTCGGTGAGCTGCTCGGTGCCCACATCATCGGCGCCAAGGCGACCGAGCTGATCCAGGAACTGGTCAATGCCAAGCTGCTCGAGGGCGGCTATCCCGAGGTCGCACGGATCATCCACGGGCACCCGACGCTGTCGGAGGCCGTGATGGAGGCCGCGCGCGCCGTCGACGGCTGGCTGATCCACGGCTAGATCTGTCCCGCAGCGCCGGCTTTCCGGTTATCTTGGGCCGATGAGTGATCCCGCCACACCGATCTCCGATCGTGGTCTGAAGGGTGAGATCACAACCACCGAGCTGGACCGGCACGAGCGCACGCTCGCGCGCCGCGGCGCCGAGAGCCGTGCCACGGTCCCGACGGTCGAATACAGCAACATCGTCGACGTCGGCGCGCTGCTCGAGCGCGAGCTCGAGGTCGGCTGCGGGGTCACCGCGGCGGTGATCGCCGCCGCCGCGCACGCGCTGCGCACCATCCCGCGCGTCAATGGCTCCTACCGCGACGGGCGCTACGAGCTGTACTCGCGTGTCAACGTGGGCGTGACGCTGATCAGCGACGGTCTCTACGTGACGCCGACGATCTTCGACGCCGACGAGAAGGATGTGGTCGACATCGGCGGTGAGCTCGCCGACTTCTACAACCGGGCCCGCGAGACCGACCTGCACGCGTCGGAGCTGGCCGGTGCGACCTTCACCGTGGTCGACTCGAGCGAGTACGACATCGTCGCCGTGACCCCGCTGATCCTGCCGCCGCAGGCGGGAGCGCTGGCGTTCGGCCCGATCCGCGACGTTCCGGTGCTGCACGACGGCCGGGTCATTCCCGGGCGCACGATGCAGCTGTCGCTGGCCGTCGACCACCGAATCGTCTACGGACACCACGCAGCGGCCTTCCTCGAAGAGGTCAAGGCGTTTCTTGAGGAGGCACGGATATGACGGGTAGCGAGACCGACGTCGAGACACAGGCACATCAGCTCGCGGCGCGCGGGCGTGAGGCGCTGGTCGAGCGCATGCGCGCCGCCTACCGCGATGCCGCCGCCGCGCATGCGGATCTGATCTCGCTCGACGACGAGCGCATCGAGGCAATGGTGCAGGAGGCCGTTGACCGCGCCGACGGATTGCAGTGGCGCCGTGCGCTCGCCCGGGTGGCGTCCGATGAGCTCGGCCTCAGCGTGCCGGAGGCGCTCACGCATCCCGCTGTGGCGCGCGCTCAGCAACTCCTGGGAGCGCCGTCATATGAGCAGAGCCTGGCCGAGATGATCGCGCGGCCGGTGCCGCTGGCAGCGACGACCGGCGGGAACGGGTCCGCGCCTGCGCGACTGCAAGCCCCGCGCGAACCGGAACCGGAGCATGAACCCGAACCGGAGCATGAACCCGAACCGGCGCACGAACCCGAACCGGCGCACATGGCGGACTCAGCCGTGGGCTCCGAGGAGCCCTCGGACGAGCTCGAGACCGTCGAAGCGGATGACGTCGTGCTCGAGCTGCTGCCCGAGCCGGACCCGCTCGAGGACGAGACCCAGGCCTATGACGTCGAGGCGACCTTCGTCGAGGACGAGCTGCCCCCGGCACCGACCAACCCCTTCGCGGCGGCCCAGGCGACACCGCCTGCGGACGAGCCCGAAGCCACCGACCAATACGCGCCCGAGACAGCCGAGCACGCGCCCGTCGCGGTGGCCGCGGCGATCGCCGCCGACGCCGGAGACTCGCTGGAACAGTTCGTCGAGCCCGTGCAGGCGACGGACGAGCCTGAAGCGGAGGACGGGACCGAGCTGGTGATCCCCGCCGTCCATCTGGGCGGCGTCGCCAACCTGCCGACCAAGCGCGACGGGCTCAACGTGCGGCTGTCAGCGGACGGCCTGGACATCATGCAGGGCCCGCGCGACATCATCGGACGGCTGGTCTGGGACGAGATCGAGGCGCTGCAGGTGCCCAACCTGCGCGTCCGGCGCCGCTCCAAGCAGCTACGCGCGCGGCTGATCGTCCGCACCCCGCACGGCGATGCCAGCTTTGACGTCCCGGACGTCTCGGGCGACGAGCTACGCGAGCGCGTCGAGCCGCTGATGCGGCTCTACGGCCGGGAATAGCCCCCCGGCTCCGAGCCGGCCGCGCATGACCTCGATCGCGGTCGGATTGGAATCGATCAGGACAAAGCGGCGCTCGAGCTTCTGACAGACGGCGCCGAGCGTGCCGGAGCCCGCGAACGGATCCAGGCACCAGCCGCCGGGGCGCGCTGACGCGGACACGATCCGCCGTACGACGCCCTCAGGCTTCTGCGTCGGGTATCCGGTCTTCTCGCGGCCGTTGGTCGGCACGATCGTATGGAACCAGACATCGGTCGGGCGCTTGCCACGCGCAGCCTTCTCGGCGCTCACCAGTCCGGGAGCCATGTAGGGCTCGCGCTCCACGGCCTCCGCGTCGAAGTGGTGGGCGCCCGGCTCGCGCACGTACACGAGGATCGTGTCGTGCTTGGCGGGCCAGCGCCGGCGCGGCTTGGCCCCGTAGTCGTAGGCCCAGATCAGCTCGTTGAGGAAGGCATCGCGCCCGAAGATCTCATCGAGCAGCAGCTTGCAGTAGTGGGCCTCGCGGTAATCGATGTGGAAGTACAACGTGCCGTGCGGGGCGAGCAGCGCGCGCACACGCCGCAGGCGCGGTTCCAGGAAGGCCAGGTAGTCGCCGAAGGCATCGTCGTAGCTGAGGCTCTGCAACAGGCGACTCGAGTAGCGGTGCCCACCGAAGCCGGTACGGGCGCCGGGCCCGTCGGCGTCGGGCGCGCGACTCACCTCGAGCTGTGAGCGTGTCTGTGCGCGGCCGGTGTTGAACGGCGGATCCAGGTAGATCAGGTCAAAGGCGGCATCGGGCAGCAACTGCAGCACCGGCAGGTTGTCACCGGCGATCACCAGGTCGTCGTCGAGCGTCACCGGCTCCGCTGCGGTCTGAAGGCGCATCGCAGGCCACGATACGAAGTACGCTGGACGCGTGGAACGCGAGCGGAATCTGGTCCCGCCCGCCCGGCCCGCCCTCTACCCGCGGCTCAAGCGGTCCCGGTTCGCGGTCAAGGTCGTGCGTTATGCGCTCGGATCGGTGGTTGCGCTGCTGACAAGCGTCGTCGTGTTCGCACTGCTGCTCGACGCCGGGGTGGGCACCACGGCCGACTCGATCCTGGCGTTCATCGCCGGCGCGCTGCCGAACTGGATCCTCAACCGCCGCTGGGCGTGGGAGCGAAGCGGCGAGATGGACGTTGGGCGCGAGGTGATCGGCTACACGCTGATCTCGCTGATCGCGCTGGCGGCCTCCTCAGCCGGCACGGGCTGGGCCGACGCGTGGCTGCGCGATCACCTCGACCACCGGCAAGGGTTGCGGGTGCTGCTCGTGACGCTCGCCTACGTGATCGTGCAGGGATTGTTGTTCGTGGCGAAGTTCATCGCCTATGACGCGTGGGTCTTCACCGAGCGCGGACGTCTGCGCCTGGGGCGCCGGAGCACGCTCGCGCCGGAGCCCGTGCTCGAGTCAGATTCGACGGTTTGAGGCAGCCCGCGGGAGCGGCTGAGCCGCAGCGGCCGCGGCGGCGGCGGCGTTGCGACGCCCGTCGACGGCCGCAACCGCCGGCACGTCGGCACCGTGGAAGGCGAGTGCGCCCTCGATCTCCAGGTCCTTCCACTCGTCCCAGACGCCGGTGACGCCGGTGGTGAAGTCGAACTGCGGAGACCAGCCGGCGCCATGTGCACGGGCTGGATCGACGATCACGGCCGGCATTTCGCCGGGACGCGCGGGTCCGTGCGTGACCGGCAGCTCCGCACCGGAGACGAGCCGTACCACCTCGATCACATCCAGCACCGACAGCGACTTGCCGGCACCGATCACGACAGGGCCGGACCAGGTGGCGTTGGTCAGCGCGATCATCATCGCGCTGACGACGTCTGCGACGTGCACGTAGTCGCGCACCTGCAGCCCATCGCCGTAGACCTCGAAGGTGTTCTCCAGCCGGATCGCGCGCATCAGCCGCGCGACGATGCTGTCCTTGGCCTGCATCCCCGGCCCGTAGACGTTGGTCAGTCGCAGCGCCGTGCAGCGGATCCCGTAGACGGCGGTGTAGGCCGACATCATCATCTCGCCGGCGGCCTTGGTCGCTCCATACGGGGTCAGCGGCCGCAGGCTCGCGCGCTCGGTGATGGCCGGGTCGAGCATCGGCCCCGTGACGGCGTTGGTCGAGGCGAACACCAGCGCGCGCACGCCGGCGGCGCGGGCACCCTCCAGGACCCTGTGGGTGCCGGCGACGTTGGTCTGGTAGGTCAGCTCGGGACGCTGTACCGAACGCAGCACCGAGGTCACCGCCGCAAGATGCACGACGCCGTCAAACCCGCCGTCGAAGGCCGCCTCGATCACCTCCGGGTCGGCGATGTCACCACGGACGACGTCCACCATCGGATCCGGATGCGCCTGCAGGTCCACGACCCGCACGCTGGCGCCCGCAGCGGCAAGTGTCGAGACGGCATGCCGGCCGATGAAACCTGACCCACCGGTAACCAGCACGCGCTGGCCCCGCAGGGCACCCGCCGCGACGCTCACGCTCCCGCCAGTACGGCGGACTTCGGACAGAGGATTCGCATTCGGGTGCTCCTAATACCTTCGAGTCGGTTTGGTCCTCGGCGCTAGCTGCGGCTCGCAACCCCAACAAGAGTTGCGTGCCGAGGGACAACGTACGAGACAAACACCTGCGCGCTGAAAGACGCAGGATAGCCAATCGCACAGGCAGCCGCCAACGACCGGTACTCGGCAGGCACTCGGCGCAGATCCCTGCGGAGCGCGTCCCGCACCCCACCTGGTTACAGCCCAGGATAGCCCCGCACGTCAAGTCTGCGCAATCGGCCCTTGGCTAGTCCGACCCCGCCGTTCCGGCGCGCAGCGCGTGGGCGACACTGGCGGCGGCGTTGGCGACACTGGCGGCGCGGTCGGCCGCGGCGACGTGCTGTGGGGCGACGCGCGCCTCATACGCCGCACGCTCCAGCGCATCCACCTGGGTGAACATGCGGTTCGCTCCGAGCAGGCGTCGTAGCGGTGCCACGATCGCCTGCGGGAGGACCATCTCGAGCCTGATCAGCCAGCCAAGCTGGGCCGGCACGTAGGCCTCGCGGCGGCCGCTCTGGAGAACGTCGACGATCGCCGCCGCAACCTCCGCCGGGGGAACGAAGCGAGCGCCTCGCAGCGTCCTGACCCCCGCCGCCATCTCGGTGTCGACGAGGTTCGGCAGGATCAGATGCAGCTCCACGCCGCTGCCCTCGAGCTCAATCCGCAGCGACTCGGTCAGGCCGACGATCGCGTGCTTGCTGGCAGAGTAGGTGACGATCCCGGGCGACGGTGTGCGTCCCAACCCCGAGGAGACATTGACGATGCCCCCGGCGGCGCGCGGCAGCATCCGCTCGAGCGCGAGCTTGCAGCCGAGCATCGTCCCGCCGACGTTGACCTCGAGCACACGTGCGGCGACCACATCGGGCTCGCGCGCGAACCCTCCCAGCGGCGCGATCCCGGCGTTGTTGACGAGCACGTCGAGTGGCCCGAGCGCGCGCTCGACGCGATCGAGGAAGCCGCTGAAGCTCTCGCGGCTGGTGACATCGAGCGGCAGCCCGAGCGCGCCGGCGCCGAGCTCGTCGGCGACCCCGCGCGTGAGCTCACCGTCAAGGTCGCCGATGGCCACGCGCGCGCCGTGCGCGAGCAGCGCCGTCGCGGTTGCGCGCCCGATGCCGCGCGCCCCTCCGGTGATCGCCACAACCTTGCCGTTCAGCGGCCTGAGCTGTTTCGCCATCTCTCTCCTGATCCTCTGTGTTATGTGCCCTGTCGGGGCCTGGCCGGCACGCCGGTCACGGTCACCCCGGCCGGCACGTCCTTGGTGACAACCGCGCCGGCTCCGACCACCGCGCCCTCGCCGATCACCAACGGCTTGCCCGGCAGGCCGTTGACTGTCACCGCGCCGGTGCCGATGAAGGTGTAGGGCTCGAGCGTCACATTCCCGGAGATGTGCACCCCGGGCGAGAGCGTCGCGTACGCGCCGATGACGGCGTCATGGCCGACGGTGCAGTCGAGGTTGATCTGGGCGTGCGCCTCGACCGCAAGGTTGACGGTCAGGATCGAGCCGGCGCAGACAACCACGCCCTCGGCGAAGCTCACATACTCGTGGTCGTACTCGACGTTCGGATGAATCAGTGGCGCGGTTCCCACCAGCCCGGCGTCGATTGCCTTTGCGATCAGGCGCTCGCGCAGCCTGGGATCGCCGACGGTCGCGAGCACGTATGCCCCCGGATGCTGGGTGGCGGCCTCTGCCAGCGTCAACACGGGGTGGCCGTTGAGCTCGGCCGCCCCGCGGTTATCGTCGATGAAGGCGGCCACCTTGAATCCCTGCCCCCGCCACTGGGCACGACCGGCCCACGAGGCGACCTCGCGTCCGAAGCCACCGGCCCCGAAGATCAACAGCTCCCGCGTCTGCACGGCGGCGATCCTACTCGTCCGTGTCAGGCGGAGCGGACGCGCCGAGGTCGACGCCGCCGCTCGCATCGGCGTGGTAGAGCCCATGCCCACCGAGCACCATCCGCGCGGTCATCGCCAGGATCTTCAGATCGAGGCGCAGCGAACGGTGCTCGACGTACCAGATGTCGAGCTCGATCCGCTCCGACCAGGGCAGTGCGGCGCGCCCGTTGACCTGCGCCCAGCCGCTGATCCCGGGGCGCACGAGCAGCCGCTCGCGCTGGCGCTCGGTGTAGAGCTCGACCTGCCCCATCAGCGTCGGGCGCGGGCCCACGATCGACATCTCGCCGCGCACGACGTTCCACAGATTCGGCAGCTCATCGAGCGAGGTCCGACGCAGGAACTCACCCGTGCGCGTGATCCGCGAGTCGCCCTGCAGCACCGCCAGCCCGGCACCGATGTGCTCGGCGCCGGTGACCATCGTGCGCAGCTTGAAGATCTGAAACGGCTCGCCACCGAGCCCCGCGCGCGTCTGGGTGAAGATCGCGGCGCCGCGCGACTCGAGCCGAATCAGCACAGCGAAGAGCGCAACCAGCGGCGCGGTCACGATCGCCGCCGGCACCGCGATCAGCAGGTCGAGGGCGCGCTTGAGCGGCGTCATCGTGTGCCCTCCACGGTCTCCCAGACCGGCGAGCGCTCGCCCCGCAGCCAGTCCCATAGGCCGGCCGCGAGCGCCCAGTTGGTGACGACGTAGTAACGCGCGACGAGCAGCGGCCGCGCGGGCACGACCACCGCCAGCGCAGCCCCGCCGTACAGCGCCAGCTGCAGCACCAGCGTCGCGACGTAGACCACGCCATCGCCGAGCAGCGCGATGTTGGCAGCCAGCGCCAGCAGGTGCAGGAACGGCACCAGGTAGCGCAGGATCCGGTGCGAGAAGATCATCAGCGCGTACAGCGGACTGTAGCCGCGCGGTGACATCAGCCCGCTGGCGAAGACCGTCGGCCAGGTGCGGCGAGCCATCCGCCGCTTACGCTTGAACTCGCCCTCGATCGAGGGCGCCATCTTCTCGGTGGCGCGCGCCTCACTGACGTAGATCGCGCGCCAGCCGCGCTTGACCATGTTGAAGGGGAAGCTGAGGTCGTGCCCGGCCAGCGGGTCGACCCTGATGTAGGCGTCGCGGCGAGTCGCATAGATCGCGCCGTTGCCGGAGGTCACCGAGCTGAGCCCCGACTCCATCCGCCGCAACCACATCTCGTAGCGCCAGTAGAGGCCCTCCTGGTTGGTGCCGCCTGCGCTGAGGAAGCGGACGTTCCCGCAGACGTAGCCGACCTTCGGGTCGGCGAACGGGGCCACCAAGCACTTGAGCGCGTCGCGGTCCCAGCTCGCGTTGGCGTCGGAGAACACCAACAGCGCCCCGGCGGCCCGCTCGACGGCGGCGTCCTGGGCGCGGATCTTGCCACCGCGCGGGAGCTCCAGCACGACGTCGGCACCGGCGGCCCGCGCACGCGCGACGGTGTGGTCGCCCGAGCCGTCGGAGGCGACGATCACCTGCAGGCGATCGGGCGGGTAATCGAGGCTGCGCAGGTTGGCGATCCGCTGGGCGATCACCTCCTGCTCGTTGTACGCGGCGATGATCGCGCTGACATGGGGAAGCTGTCCGTCCCAGCTCGATGATGTCTGCTCGCGCCGGAGCAGCCGCGCGAGCAACGCCAGCAGCAGCGCGTAGCCGAGCTGCGCGTAGACGAGCAGTGCGACGCTGACCCAGAAGACGACCCCGACAACTGTCATGGCGCCGCGATTCTCTCGTACAGCGCCAGCGTCGCCGCCGCGGCCGCATCCCAGGAGTACTGCTCGGCCGCGGCCCGCGCCGCCGACGCCGCGAGCCGCGCGCGCGCCTCAGGATCGGCGAGCAGTTCCGCCAGTGCCGCGCGCAGCTGCGGCGGATCGCCGGCGGGAACCAGCTGCGCCGCGCCGACGTCGGCCACCTCCCTGAAGCCGCCGACGTCGCTCAGCACGATCGCCTTGCCATGCCCGAGCGCGGTCGCGAGCACGCCCGAGAAGCCGAAGCGCTCGCTGCGCTCGTAGGGCAGCACGACCAGATCGGCGCGCGCGAACAGCGCCTCCTCCTCGGCCGGCGTGACAAAGCGCGGGACGAGCCGCGCGCCAGCGGGCGCAGCGGCGAGCAGAGACGAGAGCTCCATCATCGGCCGGCCGACGATCCACAGCTGCGCGCCGGTGATCCCGCGCCAGGCCTCGAGCAGCGTCTCGATCCCCTTGTACGGACGCAGCAGGCCGTAGCAGAGCACCACCGGCTCACCGCTGTCGGTGAGCTCGAACGGGATGCCGGGGGGTTGGCCCGCCACGCGGCAAAGGTCTCCCGGCGTCGCCCCCAGGACACCGTGACGGATCACGTGGACGCGCTCGGGAAGTAGTCCGTAGCGGGCGATCACCTGCTCGCGCGCGTATTCGGAATGGACGACGATCGCATCGAGGTGGCCCAGGCCAGCCGCCCGCACGGGATCGTGGATCGTGAGCACGGTCGGGCGGTCGGGCAGCAACCGCAGGTCGAGCCGCGGGACCGTCAGCCACTGGAAGTGCACGACGTCGGCGGCGCTCGAGCGCCGGTAGCGGAGCATGTCGAACGGATGCTCGACGCGCTTGCTGAAGGCCCGGGGGCGCGAGCCGGGGGCGCCCAGCGCGTGGCGGTAGAAGAACTCGTCGCGCCCGTAGCCGACGGGCACCGGCGGGTCGCCGTAGGCGAAGCGGCTCGTGACCAGCTGCACCGCGGCGCCGCGCCGGGCCAGCGCCGCGGCCAGCGCGTGGTCGTAGGGCGGCGAGTAGGCCGGCGGATCGAGCAGATCGACGTGCATCAATGCCGTTTGACCTCGTTGGACATGCGCAACCCGATCTGCTCCTCGATCGCGAGGTAGACCTGCACGACCAGGAACTGCAGGCGCTCCCAGCGGCTCAGGTCGGTGGACGACGGCGCCGTGCGGCCATCGGCCCGGAAGGCGACCCCGGAGCCGATGCCGATGCGCTTGAGCAGCAGCCGCAGGCCGCGGTTGAGGCCCGGGTCGGGCTTGAAGTCGGGGTAGCGCTGCGACAGCCAGCGCGCGCCGGCGGCGTAGCCGCGCCACTGCCGGCCGAGTTCGCGCAGGCTCGTGCGGTAGGCGTGCTGGACCACCGCCTGCTCGTTGAAGGCGAGCGTCCAGCCCGCCGCCTGCAGCCGCCAGACGAAGTCGGTGTCCTCGCCCGCCCAGATGCCCTCGGTGTAGCCGCCGGCCTGCTCGAAGGCCGCACGGCGGACCAGCAGGTTGGCGCTCGAGGCGCGTGGGCGGAAGGGGTTGTTGACGTGCGAGCGCTGGCCGAGGAAGTTGCGGGCGGTGCCGTAGCGGGCGGCGAGCGTGCGCGTGTCGGGGATGCCGGCGATGTCGCCGGTGACCGCGCCCACGCGTTCGCCGATCGGCTCGAGCGAAGAAGCTGTCGAGCAGCCCGGCCGGCGCTGATCACGTCGGAGTCGAGGAACAGGATCCAGTCGTTGCGCGCGGCCGCGGCGCCGACGTTACGCGCGTGCGCGGCCGAAGCCTCGCCCGCGGCGCGTACGACCGCGATCCGCTCGCCGGCGGCGGCGGCGGTGCCGCTGTTGTCGGCGATGATCAGCTCGTCGTGCTCGCTCGTTGCGAGCGCCGAGAGCATCACGACCACGGCCTGCGCCTGCTCGCTGCTGCCCGCAAAGGGCACGACCACGCTGACCGCCGGCCGGCTCACGCCGATCCCATCCGCGCCCGCAGGCTGCGCACGAAGCCGAGCCCCTGATCGAGCTCGGCGCGGTGCACGAAGCCGGTCAGCCACAGCACCACCGGCATCGCCAGAAACACCAGTGCACGGGCGGCGAAGCCGCCGATCCCGGAGGTCGGCAGCAGCAGGTCACCGGCGACCGCCAGCCCGCCCATCACGACGGCGAGCTGCAACAGGCGCCGCCACTCGAAGCTGACCGGGAAGGCGCGGCGGATCAGCAGGTGCATGACGCCGAGCATCGCAACATAGGCGCCGCACAGCGCGATGCCGCCACCAGCGATCCCGTAGCGCGGTACCAGCACGATCAGCAGCAGCACGTTGACCGCCAGGCCGACGAGCGCCGCCGGGAAGTTGCGGCTGGTGATCTTGGCGCGACCGGCGACCACCAGCAGCACCACCCAGAGCCCGTACATCGCCCAGCCGAGCGAGACCCACGGGATCGCGCGGTAGGAGCCGAAGTAGCCCGGGTGCGGGGTCAGCACGCGGATGATGAAGCGGTCCTCGAGCGCCAGCCCGGCGACGACCCAGCCGGTGATCAGCGCGTAGTAGGTGGTCACCAGCCCGTACAGGCGGGCGGCCTGCGCGTCGTCGGTGACCGAGTAGGCGAGCGGTGGCCAGGCGTACTGGAAGGCTGTGACGATGAACGCGATCGCGCCCGCGACCTTGATCGCAATCGCGTAGCGGCCGGCCGCGGCCGCGCCCTGGTTGTGCACGATGTACTGGCGGTCGAGCACGCTGAGCGCGTACACGGACGCCTCCGCGGGCACGGTCGGCAGACCGAAGCGGAACAGAATGGTCAGCTTGTCGACGGCGGCCATTGCCCCGCTGGGTAACAGCCCTCCAGGGAGCAGGCGCTTGCGCAGATGCCACCAGAGCCCGAACAGCACCAGCGTGCTGGTGCCGTAGTTGGCGATCAGCAGGCCCTCATAGCCCTTGTTGAAACCGAGCACGAGCACCAGCGATGCGGCGACCGTGACGACGACGTTGATCGAGTTGACGGTCGCATAGGCGCGCAGCCGCTCGTCGACGCGCAGCACCGCCTGGGCCAGCTCGAGGTTGGTGAACGACCAGATGCCGAGCACCGACACGCGGAAGGCGCCGGGGACGTGCTCGCTGGTGACCAGCCGCGCCAGCGGGCCGGCCGGGATCACCAGCGCAATGCAGACGAGCGTCGTGGTGAGCCACCAGGAACAGCACCGAGCGGCGCACGAGCGCGTCGCGGCGCGCGCGATCCTCGTCGATGAAGTAGTAGCGCAGGAACGACTCGATGATCCCGAAGCGCGCGACGATGCTGACGAAGATCACGAACGTGGCCAGCGTCTCGACGATGCCGTAGCCGGCCGGTGCGATCCTGCCGGTGTAGACCGGCAGCAGCAACACCGCCAGCAGCTTCTGGAGGATGCTGGCGATCTGGTAGGCGCCGAGCGCTCCGAGCAGGCGCTTTGAGGTAACCGGCCATCTCGGCGAGCAGCGTAGTCAGTCGGGGCCCGTCTGGCGCAAGGGAGCCCCTGAACGACTACTGCGACAGCAGCTGCCAGACGTTGCTCAGCAGATTGTCCGAGTCGGCGTTGTGGGCGAGGCTGGCGGCGAAGCCGGCGAGGCCGACCTCGACGACGGTGCCGCTGCCGTAGTGGAAGGCGACGATCGCCGGCGCGGCGCTGCCGATTCCAACGGCCGAGACCGTTCCGGCGGCGGCGGCGCTCGGCGGCCTGATCGGCTGGTACTGGCTGAAGCCGCCGAACTCGCCGGCGTCGCCGAACAGGTTGAAGGCGTCGTCGCTGACCGACGAGATCAATTCGCCTCCGGTCGGGGTGAGCTGGCCGCGCGTTGCGCCGAAGAGGTCAACTGCTGTCGCGCGCGGCCTGCTCGCGCGCGGTGCGACCGGGAAGCCGGTGATGTGGCTGACGCCACTGAAGGTGCGCGTTCCCAGGGTCAGCACGCGGCCGCCGCCGCGGACGAAGCCGCGCAGGATCAGCTGCAGCCCCGCGGGCACGAACTGCTCACCTTCGGGGAAGACCACGCCGCCGCGGTCGGCCAGCGATGGGCCCCGATCTTCGGCCAGCGCGACGTCGGTTGTCAGCTGGTAGCTGAGATCGTGCGCGCTCAGGTAACGCAGCAGCGTGACATCGGCGCCGAAGCCCGCTGGCGGGCCGTCGACCAACGGTCGCGCCAGGGAAACGGCGGTGCCCGAGCGCAGCGTGTCGGGTAGGCCGTCGCCGCTGTCATCGACCGGCGAGTCGCCCATCCAGCTGAGCATCGGCAGCACGACCAGCACGCGCGTGTGGGCGGCCGCGGCGCCGGCCCGCGAGGCGACCAGCGGTACCGCGGTGCTCTGCGCACCGGCGTTGACCGTGAGCGTGTAGAGCCCGGCCTCGTGTCGCGGCAGGCGCACGTGGATGGTCGCCGGAGCGGCGGGCCCGGAGCCGTGCTGCAGGACCTTGGCGCTGCCCGCGCGCCGCAGCCGCCAGTCGAAACCGATGCCGACCGAGTCAACGGCGACGCTTGCGCGCCCGCCTGAGACGGTCGGCGTGAGCGGCGGCGTGACGCTCAGATAGCGGATCGTCACGCCGGCATGGTTGGTGCTGCCTGCCTCCAGCGCCGTCGCCGGCCAGTGTCCCCTGTTGCAGGCCAAATTCTGGGCCGTGATGCCGACCAGGTACGTCCCCGCCGGGGCGGGCGCGCCGGCGATCTTGCCGTCCCAGGTGGTCACGCCGCGGTTGGGCCGCTTGACCGGCAATGGGTCGACGAGCTCGGGGCGGCCCGCCACGTCGGTGCGATAGATGTCAATCGTGACGCTGCGGTAGACGCCGCGCGTGAACGCGATCCTGACCCTGCCGTGCGGCGGCGACAGCAATGCGGGACCCGGTAGCACGACCGCGCCACTGCCGCCGGTCGTCGTCGTCGTTGTGCCACCGGCGCTCGTGGCGCCGCCGGTGGCCGTCGTGGCCGTGCCCGTGGCGCTTCCCGTACCGGTGGCGGGCGCGCGTGTGCCGAGCAGGTTGACGCTCAGGATCCTCGCGTGCGGGGCGCTGGTGATCACATGGATCGGCCGTTGCGAGAGGTTGACCGAGTGATCCTCACGCTCGAGCACGATGCGGAAGTAGTAGATGCCGGGGGAGGCTGGCTGGCCGTCCGCGAGCCGCCCGTTCCAGCGGAACACCTTGCTGTCCTGGCCGGCCCCCGGCGCTGCCTGCATCGGCGTCCCGGTTGAGAGTGTGGCGACGGTGTTACCGCTCGGGTTCTGTTCGCTGACGATGTAGACCCCGACGGTGTCGGCGCGCGTCACCGACAGCGTCAGCGTCGTCTCCCGATAATTCAGCAACACGCCGTGTGGATGGGCCTTGGTCGGCCGCGTACGGCAGACGCGCCCGGAAACGGGGTTGAAGTCCGCCGGGATCGGGCTCGGCGTCGTCCAGAAGACCGGTGCTTCGGTCTTCAGCGCCTGCACCAGGAAGAACGCCCCGATCGTGGCCAGCGCCAGGACGCCGAAGGCGATCTGAGGTAGTCGCCTGATCACAGCGACACCAGCGCCGTGTTGGGAACGTCATATTCATGGAAGGCGTCGAGGCCGCGCGGATCAGAGCGACACAGCGCCACCCTGATCGAGCCCCGGTGGCAGACCACCAATGCCGGTAGCGGGCCGGTGACACGGATCTCCTCGAGCGCTGCCCAGACGCGGTCTGAGTGCTCCTGCAGCGACTCGCCACCGGGGAAGCGGAAGCCGGCACCGGCGCGCAGCCAGGCGGCGTACGCCTCGGGCTCATCGCGGGCGATGTCGACGAACCGCCGCCCCTCCCAATCGCCGCGGCTGCCCTCCCGCAGCCGTGCGTCGAGCTGCGGCTCGAGGCCGACGCGACGCCCGACGATCTCAGCGGTGACTGCGGCGCGTTGCAGATCCGAGCTCCACAGCGAGCTGACCTCGCACTCGCTCGCCACGCGCTCGGCCAACGCATGCGCCTGCTCGAGCCCGACCTGGTTCAGCGGCGTGTCGCGGAATCCCTGCGCGCGCAGCGGCTCGAGGTTGTCATCGGTCTGGCCATGGCGTGCGAGCAGCAGGCCGCCGCCTCCAGCCGTTTCGACACCGTCCATTGCACGCACCGTGAGTTGGTGCTGTCCTCAGCCCGAAGCGGAGGCGAGGTTCACGCGGTCCTGGCCGACCGAGACGATCACGTTCGCGCGGCAGGCCCCGAGTGAGGCGCCCGTGTCACTGATCGTGCAGCTCTGGATCACGCCGGCACCCGCGTGGCGCACGCGCGACAGGGGCAGCGCCAGCGCCCTGGCGACGTGCTGGGCAGCGATCTTGTTGGCCCTGGTGACCGTGCTGTTGCCCGTCCGGAAGTAAACGAAGGTCGATGCCTCGGTCTGCGACGAGGCGTTGGTCACGTTGCCCTGCTTGTAGCCATCGCCCGCAAGCTTCTTGCCGACGTCGCCGGCGAGGCCCTGCTGTGCGGTGCCGTTGAGCACGGCCACGGTGACCTTCGCGGCACTGAACGGTGGCGGCGCGGTCTTCTTTCTGTGCAGGGTCTGGCCGGTGGTGCCGGTGGTGTTGTTGGCGCTGTTGGAGTTCGGGGAGCCGCCGCCGCTGTTGGTGATCACGATCAGCCCGGCGATGATCACGGCCACGGCGATGCCGGCGACGAACAGCGGCAGCATCGCCCCGGAGAAGCGCCCACCACCGGCCGGTTGGTCGTCGAAGCTGGGCAGCGACACCGCAGCCGGCTCGGGATGGCCACCGATCCGGCGCACCTTACCGCCGCCGGTGGGCGCGGCCGGCGGCGCGGCATCCTCGGCACCGATCTGCATCCGCGGCGGAGTAGCGCCGGGGGTGCGCGGAGAGGCGCTCGCCGGTCGCGCCGACGCGGGCGCCGCTGCCGGCGGCGCCAGTACCGCCGTGTGATCGGCGCCGGTCTTGCCGTTGGCCGCCGCCGCCGGCACGAACATCGTGTCGTCGGGGGCACCCGCGGCCGCCGGATCGGGGATCACCCTGGTCGCCGATGCCAGCGCCGGACCGGCCACGCCTACCGGAGCAGCCGGTGCGGCCACGGCCGTGCGCGGCTGGACGGCGGCCCTGGCGAGGCCTGCCGCGGGCGCAGCGCTGGCAGCGCCGGCAGCGGTCGCCGGGCTGGGCACGCGGCGCACGGAGCCCTGGGGCGCAACCGCGGGACGCACCGCGACTGGCGGCGGCACCGGCGCGGGGACAACCGGGGCACCCGGGCCCGGGCGGCCGCGCTGCTGCATCTGCATCAGCTGCCCGATTCGCGCCTCGAGCCCGCTGATGCGCTGCTGCGCCTCATCCAGGCGATCGCGCAGCGTGGCGGTCTCACGCGAGTGCGCAAAGTACAGCAGCACCAGGATGGCGACGGCGACGATCGACGCGAAGCCGACGTACGAGCCGACGGAGTTGACGAAGCTGTGGATCGAAAGGGCGAAGGGAAGGGTCATATGAAGCGCCGCAGTCTACGACTCCGACCGGGCTGCGGCGGTCGCGTTCCCGGCGGCTCGTTGGGCATCGAGCTTGGAGACATGTTCGGCCAGTGCAGCCGCATCCCCCTCGAGCACCAGGAGGTTGATGTGATCGAACGTCTCCTTGACCCAGGCCGGATCGAGCCGTGCGCGCTCGGCGCGAAGGATCTTCTGGGCAGCGGTCGGCTTGTTGCGCTCGTACGGGTTGAACAGCAGCTCGTCGAACTTCTCGCCGGGACGGGCGCCGACGATCTCAATCGCGATGTCACGCCCGGGCTCGAAGCCTGAGAGGCGGATCATCGCGTCGGCCAGGTCCATGATCTTGATCGCCTCGCCCATGTCGAGCACGAAGACCTCGCCGCTGCGCTCCGACAGCGAGCCGGAGCGGATCACCAGCTGGACCGCCTCCGGGATCGTCATGAAGTAGCGGGTCATGCGCTCGTCGGTGACGGTCACCGGACCGCCGGCGGCGATCTGCCGGCGGAAGATCGGCACGACCGACCCGGACGAGCCGAGCACGTTGCCGAAGCGCACGGTGGAGAAACGGGTGTCGGGGTAACGCGAGGCCATCGCCTCGACGGCCCACTCCGCCAGCGCCTTGGAGGCACCCATCACGGTCGCCGGCTTGACCGCCTTGTCGGTGGAGATCAGCACAAAGGTCTCGACACCGAACTCACCTGCGGTGCGCGCCATCAGCAGCGTCGCCAGCGAGTTGTTACGGACCGCTTCGACCGGGTTCATCTCCATCATCGCGACGTGCTTGTAGGCCGCGGCGTGGAAGATGACTGCGGGGCGGTGCTCGGAGAAGACCTCGCGCATGCGCTCGTCCTCCTTGCAATCGGCCAGCACCGGCGCGGTCACGTTCAGGTGCCGATCATCGGTGAGCTCGCGCGCGATCTCGAACAGGTTGTCCTCGGCGTGATCGACGAGCACGAGCTTGCGCGGCCCGACGCGCGCGATCTGGCGGCAGAGCTCGGCGCCGATCGAACCACCGGCACCGGTGACCATCACAACCTTGCCGCTGAGGTACGCGCCGACGCGCTCGAGCTCCATGTGCACCGGTTCGCGCCCGAGGATGTCCTCGACCTGCACCTCGCGCAGCTGGCGTGTGACCCGCAGCTGGCCGGCGCCGTCCTGCAGCAGCTCAAAGACGGTCGGCGTCGTGCGCACCGGGATCCCGCGCTGGCGGCAGGCGCTGACGACGGCCGCGCGCACGGTGCCGGGTGCCGACGGGATCGCGATCACAACCTCATGTGGCTCGAATTCATCGAGCACACGCTCGAGGTCCTCCTGGCGGGTGGTGCCGAGCACGCGCAATCCGTACTCGTCCTTGAGGCTCCGCTTGCGTGGGTCATCGTCGATGAAGCCGACCGGACGCATGCGCAGTTCCGGGTTGCGCAGCAGTTCGCGGACGACCAGGCGCCCGCCCTCGCCGGCACCGACGATCAGCACGTCGCGTGTGCCCTTGGCGACCCGGAAGTTACGGATCCGGCCCTCGGTGACGAGCTGCGTGAGGAAGCGTGCCCCCGCGAGCAGCGCGGACATAAGCAGCAGGAACAGGACGGCGACACTGGCCGGAAGCGGCACCGCCTTGTGTGTCACGGCGATGTACGGGTGCACCAGTGCAATCACGCCGACGACGAGCAGCGTCGCGACGAAGGTGCCCTTCGCGACCTGCTCGAAGTCGCGCTGCCCAATGTAGGTCCAGAGCCGCTCATAGACGCCGAAGCCGGCAAGCACCGCCAGCGTCAGTGGAACGACCCACCAGATCGTGTGCTCAAACAGATGTACGTACGGCGCTGCCGGCGAGCCGTGCACCGGAAGACCGTCGAAGCGCAGCCAGAAGGCCAGCAGGTAGGCGAAAGCGACCAGGAAGCCGTCCAGAATGAATTGCAGCAGCGAGTGCCTGTGGACGGGCAGGGCCGCGGACCGAAGGCGTCCGCTCATCGGCGCCGATTCTATTAGCAGAAGCCCTAAAAAAGGCTAAGTAGTGATAGCGGTGGTTCCGGCCCGCTGGCCGGAACCTTCCGGGCCCGCCGGCAAGAACGCGTGGACAGACCTACCGCTCCGCCGCGGGCGCGCTCAGCAGCTCGACCAGGAGCCGCGGATTGCGACGAATCCGCTGCAAACCGGCTTGTCCGTGCTCGCGCTTCACCAGCTGCACCTGATCGGCGCGCTCGAGCTTGCGCAGCCGGCCCTCCTCGATCAGGCGCTCGTCGACCGCCCCCAGGCGTCCCTCGAAGACCGTGAACACGGGTGTGCCGAGTGCGACCGCCTCGCGGTTCATGGTGCCGCCGGCGGAGACGACCAGATCGGCATAGGCGATCAACGACTGCGCGTCGATCGCGTGCTCGGGGACCAGGAAGCCGCCGGCCTGGTCGAGCGCGTCGCGCTGCGCCTGGGTGCGGGGCAGCACCACCGTTTGGGCGCCGCGCAGGCGCTGCAGCACCTGACCGAAGAGATCGTTCTCAAAGCGGTGGTAGAGCGAGACCGCCGGCGGGGTGCGCACCACCGCGATCGGCTCGGAGGGATTCAGCCCGAGCTCGCCCAGCACCGCCGGGTCGGGCTCGAAGTCGTACAGGTAGTACTCCTCCTTGAGGCCGGCGTAGCGCCGTAGCTTGTGCGCCGCGCCGTACCGCGCGAGCCGCTGCACCGGGATCACGTCGGGCACCACCACCGCCTGCGCGAGGCGGCAGTTGACGTTGTGCTGCACGGTCGCCCACTCGTAGTCGAACATCGTTGAGCACGGAATCCGCAGCAGCCGCGCGGCCACCGAGATGTCGTTGGAGCCGTGACCGATGGCCAGATCGAAACCCCGGCGCGACGCGAACCGCAGCAACTGCCAGGAGCGGTCGGCAAGACCGCGCGCCTTATCGCTCAGCGCCGCACCGCGGTGCTGCCCGATCGCGTAGTAGCCGATCCCGAGCCGTTCGCAGAGCTCGAGCGTCTGGGCAAAGTCCCGCGCGGTCACCTGTACCTCATGACCCTGCTGCTCGAGGCGGGCGATGATCGGAGCCAGCACGAGCACGTGCGGCGAGTTGGTTAGATCGACCCAGACCTTCACGGGACTCGAGGCTCGCAGCTCAGCCGGCGGCGAGCGCCGCCACGACCTCTTCGGCCTGCGCGCGCGTGAACACCGGGCTGATCGGGAGCGCCAGCCCGGTGCGGGCCAGCTCCTCGGTGACGGGTAGCTCCAGCGCGCCGTTGTGGCCGGTCACGTAGGGCGCCATCGCCGGCTGGCGGTGCAGCGGCACGCGGTAGTAGGCGCGCGCCTGGACCTGCGCGTCGTTGAGCAGCTTCAGCTTGGCATCGGCCTGGGCGTCGGTCACCACGTACAGGTGCCAGGCCGGGGTGGCGCCCAGCGGGGCGCCACCGAGCTCGACGTGCTCACCGAGACCGGCCTCGACATACGCCTGTGCGCCGGCCCGACGGCCGTCGCACCAGGCGTCGATGTGCGGCAACAGCACGCGCAGCACGGCCGCCTGAATCTCGTCCAGGCGCGAGTTGTAGCCGACGTACTCGAAGTGCTGCTTGTCGCGCGAGCCGTGGAAGCGCAGCGCGCGTACGCGCTCGGCCAGCTCCGCGTCGTCGGTGGTGATCGCGCCACCGTCACCAAAGGCGCCGAGGTTCTTGGACGGATAGAAGGAGAAGGTCGCGATGTCCCCGAGCGCGCCCGCCTTGACCCCGTCGAGGTCGGCGCCGAGCGCCTGGGCGGCGTCCTCGATCACGGGCAGGCCGCAGGCGTCGCGGATCGCGCCGATCTCAGCCGGCACCCCGAATAGGTCGACGGCCACGATCGCCTTGGTGCGCGGCGTCAGCGCCGGCCTGACCGTGTCGGCGGTGATGTTGCGAGTGTCACGGTCGACATCGCAGAACACCGGGATCGCGCCGATCGCCGCGATCGCCTCGGCGGTCGCGTAGAAGGTGTACGAGGGCAGCACGACCTCGTCGCCGGGTTCGACGCCCAGCGCGCGGGCGGCGATCGTGATCGCGTCGGTGCCGTTGCCGACGCCGATGGCGTGGCCGACGCCGACGTAGGAGGCGAGCTCCTGCTCGAAGGCCCTCACCTCCGGCCCAAGGATGAAGTGACCGCCCTGGATCACCGCACTGACGCGTTCGAGGATCGTCGGCCGCAGGTCGGCAAGTGGCGTTTCGGTGTCAAACAGAGGTACGGGCATGAGAACGACCTTAGACGTACAGACAGTCCGCTCGCACAACGGTACATTCAGCGCGTGCTCATTCATGCCTCGGTCACGGCGCAGCTCGTGACATTCGCCACCAACGTTGTCCACGATCTCGGCTACGCGGGCGTGACGCTGATGATCGTCATGTCCCAGGTGGTGATCGTGCCGGGGACCGAGGCGACGATGCTGTTCGCCGGCTTCAACGTCGACACCCACAACCTGTCGCTGGTGGGAATCATCATCGCCGGCGTGCTCGGCGACGTGATCGGCGCCAGTGTCTGTTACGCGATCGGCTACTTCGGGCTGCATGAGGCGCTCGCCAGGCCGGGCAGCCCGGTGCATATCGACGCGCGCAAGATCGAGCTGACGCACCGCTGGTTCGAGCGCTACGGCGCGCCGGTCGTCGCCGTCTCGCGCCTGATCCCCGTGTTCCGCTCGGCGCCGCCCTATGCGGCCGGCATCGCCAGGATGCCGTACTGGCGCTTCGTCTCGATGGCCGCGCTCGGATCGGTCGTCTGGATCACCGGCTGGGCGCTCGTCGGCAAGGCCGTCGGGCACCAGTGGCAACAGTGGAAGCATCACCTCGATTACGTTGACTACGCCGTCGTCGTGATCGTCGTGCTGCTGGTCGCCTGGTTCCTGGTGCGCTGGTTGCGCAACCGTCGGGCCGCGACCACGGCCTGATGGCCCCGGTGCGACGTGGTCTTGGGCGCGCGCTCGCCCTGGGCCTGATGCACGGCCCCGCCGAGCTGCTGCCGATCTCATCGTCGGGACACATCGAGCTGGTTCCGTGGCTGCTGGGCTGGGACGGAGTCTCCTCCGACCCGGAGGTGCGCAAGGCCTTCGAGGTGGCGTTGCACGCCGGCACGGCCGCCGCCCTGGTGGTGATCCTGCGCGACGAGGTGCTCGACGCTGCGCGCGATGCGAACCTCGAGTCGGCCGGGGTCGTGGCGCTGTCGCTGCTGCCGCCGGTGCTCGTCGGATTCGCGCTGGAGCGCCCGATCGAACGCTTCCTCGGCAGGCCGGGGACGATCGCCGTGGGCCTGATCGCCGGCGCCGTGGCGCTGGCCTGGGCCGACCGCCAGCCGCAGGAGCGCAGCTTCGACGAGGCCGCCCTACGCGACGGCTTCTGGCTCGGCATCGGCCAGGCCTGCGCCCTGTTCCCGGGCGTCTCACGCAACGGCGCGACGCTCACCGCGGCGCGGATGCGGCGCTTCGCGCGCGTCGACGCCGAGCGGCTCTCACGCCACGTGGCGCTGCCGGTGATCGGCGGCGCGACCGCGCTGAAGTGTCTGCGGCTGTGGCAGCGGGGCCTGCCGGCGGGTGCCGGTCCGGCGTTCGCCGTCGGCGTCGTCGCATCGTTCGCCTCGACGCTCGGGTCGACGCCGCTGATCGGCCTGGTTGAGCGCGACCATTCGCTCCTGCCGTTCGCCGCCTACCGCATCGCGCTGGGAACGGCGGCGCTGCGCCGCCTGCGCCGCGGTCGCGCGAAAGACACTTCGCCCGACGTGTGAGAATGCAGCACTGATGACCGACGCATACGCAGCAGCCGGAGTCGACACCCATCAGGCCGATCAGGGTGTGGCCGCGATCGTCAGCGTGCTGAAGAGGATCGACACGGGCCGCGAGTCGCTGAGCGTGCCGCTGCCGGGCCACTACGCGAGCGTCATGCGCCTGCCCGGCCCGCTGGCCCCGAACGTCGGCATCGCGCTGGCAACCGACAGTGTCGGCTCGAAGGTGATCGTCGCCGAGCAGACCGGGCGCTTCGACACGATCGGGATCGATTGCGTGGCGATGAACGTCAACGACCTGATCTGCGTCGGCGCGACCCCGCTTGCGCTGCTCGACTACATCGCCGTGGAGCGCGCCGAGCCGGCGCTGCTCGAGGCGATCGGACGCGGGCTCGCGGCCGGCGCCGCGGATGCCGGCGTCGAGATCCCCGGCGGCGAGGTCTGCCAGGTTCCCGAGGTGCTGCGCGGCCACCCTTCGCCGTACGGGTTCGACCTCGTCGGCTCCGCCTTCGGCGTGGTCGAGCTCGACAAGGTCATCGACGGCGCGAGCGTGCGCCCCGGCGACGTGATGATCGGCCTGCCGGCGTCCGGCATCCACTCCAATGGCATGACGCTCGCGCGGCGCGCGCTGCTCGACGACGGTCAGCTGTCACTGGAGCAGAAGCCGGAGCTGCTCGGTGGCAAATCGGTCGCCGACGTGCTGCTGGAACCGACCGTGATCTACGTGCGCTCGGTGCTGGCGCTGATCGCCAGTGAGATCGAGGTCCGCGGGCTGGCGCACATCACCGGCGGCGGTCTCATGAACCTGCGCCGGATCGGCTCCGGCGTCGGCTACACGATCAGCCGGCCGCTGCCCTCGCCGCCCGTGTTCGAGCTGATCGCCTCCTTCGGGGAGATCGCCGCCGCGGAGATGTGGACGGTCTTCAACATGGGCTGCGGCTTCGTCGCGATGGTCCCGGCCGAGCAGGCCGACGCCGCGGTAGAGCTGCTCGCGGGTTTCCATCCCGGCACGGCCGTGATCGGCGAGATCACCGCCGACGCCGACGTCATCGACATGCCGCACATGCGAATCCGGGCGGCGGCCGGCAGCGACCGGCTCGCGCGCTACTGAGATTCGCCTCGGCACACCGGT
Organism: uncultured Actinomycetota bacterium; assembly: GCA_963706725.1. Taxonomy (GTDB): domain Bacteria; phylum Actinomycetota; class Thermoleophilia; order Solirubrobacterales; family Solirubrobacteraceae; genus Palsa-465. The sequence continues at coordinate 630,997 of OY970167.1, forward strand.
CGCAGGGGCTGAAGAAGCCCCGCTCAGGGTATTAGGCGCCGTAACGATTCCTGTCACCTGCCGTATTCACGTGACAGCCTCTTTGCCAGGACTTGGCCTCGGTGTTTCACAATAGGACGACCAGATGAGCAGCCTGCTCGGAACGACGCTTAGCGGTCGCTACCGGCTGGAGTCACGGATTGGCTCCGGTGGAATGTCGACGGTTTACCGCGCCCACGATGAGACGCTCGAGCGCTTCGTCGCGATCAAGCTGATGAACCGCGAGGTCGCCAGCGACTCCGACCAACTCGAGCGCTTCAGGCGCGAGGCGCGCGCGGTCGCGCGGCTCTCGCATCCGAACATCGTGCACGTGATCGACGCCGGCGAGGACGAGAGCCGCCCGTACATCGTCTTCGAATACATCGACGGCGAGACCCTCAAGGAGCGGATCCGGCGACTGGGCCGGCTCGAGATCCCCGAGGCGGTCGCCTACTGCGTCGAGGTTGCGCGCGCGCTCGGCGCCGCCCATGCCAACCACGTCGTGCATCGCGACGTGAAGCCACAGAACGTGCTGATCGACCACGACGGCACCGCCAAGGTGACTGATTTCGGCATCGCGCGCACGCTCGAGGAGGAGGGCCTGACCGCCGACGGTCGCGTACTCGGCACCACCGACTATGTCTCGCCCGAGCAGGCGCTCGGCAAGCACGTCACCGGCCAGTCCGACCTCTACTCGCTGGGCGTGGTGCTCTACGAGATGCTCACGGGCGAGCTGCCCTACCGCGGTGAGAACCAGGTCGCGGTGGCGATGATGCATGTGCGCGAGCAGGTTCCCGACGTGCGCCGGCTGCGCCCCGAGGTGTCGGCCGCGCTGGCTGCAGTGATCGATCGGGCGACGGCCAAGGAGCTGCCCCGGCGCTACAGCGACGACTCCGAGATGGTCGCCGAGCTCGAGCGCGCACTGGCGCTCGAGACCAACCGCGCGGGCGAGGCCGACGGCCAGGTCACGGCCGTGATCGACACGCTGCCGCGCGAGACGCGCCGCCAGGTGCCGCTCAGCATCCGTCGGCCACGCGCCGCCTACGCGATTGCGCTCGTGGCGCTGCTGGTGATCACGGCGGCGGTCGTGGCGCTGGTGCTGAACGCGCAGCCGGGCCGCTCACACACGGGCCATGGCCCCGGTGGCGGGGCGAACGCCACGCCGGTTGCACTCTGCTCGAGCTGCGCCTCCGCCTACAACCCCTACGCTCAGGGCAGCAAGTGGCAGGACAACAACGAGGCCAAGTACGCCGTCGACGGCAAGCTCGGCACCGCCTGGCAGACCGAGCAGTACTACGGCGGCAACCTGGCCGGCAAGCCGGGCGTCGGCATCTACGTGATCGCGGCGAGCAGCCCCGCCGCCGTGAAGCTGGTCATCCACACCACGACCAAGGGCTTCAACGCAGAGATCTACGCCACCAACAGCACCCCCAACCCCAACAGCTTCAGCGCCAGCGGCTGGCACCAGATCGGCGGCAGCGACGACGTCGCCGCCACGCAGCCATTCCGGCTGCAGACCGACGGCAAGCACTACCGCTACTACCTGTTCTGGATCACGACCCTGCCACCGGGCAGCAACTACATCTCGGTCAACGAGATCCAGCTGTACAAGTAGCGCTCGCGTCCAAGCTCCGGGCGCGACGCATGAGGGACTCGGGGCGGGCCGAGCCGCCGCGGCCGGCCCGCGCGCTTCAGAAGGTGTAGGCGCGCTGGCGCTCGTAACGGGCCAGCGCGAAGTCCACCAGGCGATCGAGCAGCTCCGGGTAGGGGATCCCTGAGGCCGCGAACAGCGCACCGTAGACACTGGTCTCGGTGAACCCGGGCATCGTGTTGAGCTCGTTGACCAGCACCTGCTCGCCATCGACGAAGAAGTCGGCGCGCGCGAGACCGGCGCAGCCTGAGCGGATGAAGGCCGCGCTGGCGAGCTCCTGCACGCGCTCGCGCGCGCTCTGCGAGATGCGCGCGGGCACGATCAGCTCCATCGCGCCGGGCGTGTACTTGGTCTCATAGTCGTACCAGCCGGACTCGCCCGCGGCGAGCAGGATCTCACCCGGGACGGAGACGATCGGCTCGTCGTTGCCGAGCACTGAGCATTCGACCTCGATACCCCTGGCGGCCGCCTCGACGATCACCAACGGGTCGTGGCTGAAGGCCTCGGCCAGCGCCGGGGCGAGCTCGCCGGCCCTGAGCACGCGGCCGATCCCGACCGACGAGCCGAGCCGCGCCGGCTTCACGAAGACCGGCAACTCGAGCTCTCCGACCGTTGCCAGCACGCCGTCGGGGTTGAGCTCCCAGTCACGCGCGGTGAGGGCACGGTAATCCACCTGGGGGATCCCGGCGCCGGCCATCAGCTCCTTGAAGACGACCTTGTCCATGCAGGCGGCGCTGGCGAGCACGCCGGCGCCGACGTAGGCCAGGTCGAGCAGCTCCAGCAGGCCCTGCACGGTGCCGTCCTCGCCGAAGGGACCGTGCAGCACCGGGAAAACGACATCGATCCCGGGCCAGCCGCGACCGGGGCTGAGGCTGAGCTCCGCACCGGCGGCGCGCCAGACGCCGTCCTGGCCGACCTCGACCTCGAGTACGGCATGGCCGGCCTCGCGCAGCCCCGCAGCCACCGACGCGGCCGACGCGAGCGAGACCTCATGCTCCGACGACCGTCCGCCGCCGAGCACCGCGATCCGCCGACTGGTGCTCAAGTCGTGGTGGTCGACGACGTGGTGGTCGTCGACGGGATGGTGGTCGTGGTCGTGGTCTGTGTGTTGCCGCCGGTTGTGGTGGTTTTGGCGGGAGCGGCGACGCCGACGTAGATGGTGATGACCCGGCCCTTCTTGACGGTCATGTTGGAGGTCGGGTACTGCTCAACCACCAGCCCCACCATGTTCGGATTGTGGGTCGTCTTCTGGATCTGATTGACGTTCAGACCGAGCCCGTTGAGCGTTGCAACGGCCGCGCCCGGGGTGTCGCCGACGACGCGCTGGACGCGCACCGTGGTCGGAGCCTTGGCGACCGTGAGCGTGATCGAGCCGCCCTTTGGCAGCGGCTGATTGGCGGCGGGCGACTGGCCGATGACCGTGTCAGGCTGGGCGGTGGTGGTCGTCTGGTACTTGGGGCTCACCGTGGTGCCCGCGCTCGTGAAATTCGACAGCGCCGCCTGGGCGTCACCGTAGCTGTCGCCGACGACGCTCGGAACCAATTCACCGGAGCTGATGACGAGCTCGACGCCGCTGCCGTTGGAGACGCTCGAGCCCGCTCCCGGAGTGGTGCTGATCACCTGTCCCTGCGGGACGTTGGTCGAGGATTGGCTGGTGACGTGCGCGACCGTCAGGCCGTTGCGCCGCAGCTGTGCCCTGGCCGCCGCCAGGGTATCTCCGGAAACCGTCGGCACCGTGGTGTTGCCGGGCCCGGTCGAGTACGTGAGCGTGACACTCGAGCCCTCCTTCAGGCGCGTGTTGCCGAGCGGGCTCTGGGCGATGACCTCGTCGACACGCTTGTTGGAAGTCTCCGGGAATGGATCGGCGGTGAAGCCGGCATTCTGGATGTCCTGTTGCGCCTGATTCAGCTGCAGGTACACGACCGTCGGCACGAGCGCCTTCTTGGGGCGCGTCAGCAGGAACGCGGCGACCCCGCCGCCGGCGATCAGCAGCAATAGCAGCACGACGATCCAGGGCCAGACAGGTGAGCTGCCGCGCCGGTCCTGGCGATCGTCGTCGTCGTAGCGATCGAGCCGGTCGCCGTTGTAGGCGACGCCGACGGCGCCCTGGTAGGCGCCGGCGGCCTCCGACGGCATCACGCTCGTGTGCGGATGAGCACCGGCCGGCACCAGCGTGCCGCCCGCGGTGACCGCGCGCATGCTGGCGGTCGCCTCGCCGGGGGGCGCGGCCAGCGCCTCGCGTACCTGCTCGAGCGCCATGATGAACTGATCGGCGTCCGCCGGACGATCGGCCGGGTCCTTGTTGAGTGCCCAGAGCACCACCTGCTCGAGCGCCGGCGGGATCTCCGGGTTGATCTGGCTCGGCGGTACGGGCGCTTCGGAGACGTGCTTGAGCGCGATCGAGACGGGCGACTCGCCGTCGAAGGGGACGCGGCCGGTCAGCATCTCGTAGAGCACGATGCCGATTGAGTAGAGGTCGCTGGGCGCGCTCACCGCATGCCCCTGCGCCTGCTCGGGCGAAAGGTACTGGGCGGTGCCCATGATCGAGCCGGTCTCGGTCATGTCCGAGGCGCCGGCGCGGGCGATGCCGAAGTCGGTCACCTTGACGTGGTCGTTGTCGTCGACGATCACGTTGTGGGGCTTGAGGTCGCGGTGGATTACGCCACGCCGGTGGGCGAAGCGGGCCGCCTTCAACATCTGCTCGGTGAGGTCGATCGCGCGCGTCGCCTCGATCGGCGCCTCCTCACGGATCAGGCGCTTGAGCGTGCGCCCCTCGAGGTACTCCATCGCGATGTAGTAGGTGCCCTCGAAGCTGCCGCGGTCGAAGACGCTGACCACGTTCGGGTGCTGCAGCGACGCAGCGGCCTGCGCCTCGCGCCGGAAGCGCTCGACGAAGCCTGGGTCCTCGGCGAAACGGCGATGCAGCAGCTTCAGCGCAACGTCACGATCGAGCTGCTCGTCACGGGCAAGGTAGACGTCCGCCATGCCCCCCGCTCCGAGGCGGTGAAGCACCCGGTAGCGCCCGTCGATGATCTGCCCAGACTCGAATTCGCTCATTGATGTTCCGCTAGGAGAGTCTTTATCACTTGTGCGGCGATTGGGGCAGCGTAGGTGCCACCAAATCCGTTCGGGATGTCGGTCAGCTCCACCGCGACCGCGATCTTGGGGTCGCCCTCGGGGAAGCCGACGAACCAGGCGTCGTCGAGCGGCTGCCCGGCTCGGGTGCCTCCGGTCGAGGCGGTGCCGGTCTTGCCGCCGATGTTCAGACCCTCGAGATTTGCTGACGTACCGGTTCCCTCCTCGACGACCTTGCGCATCATCACCTGGAGCTCCGCGGCAACCTTCGGCTTCATCACCTGGTCGTCCTCCTGTGGCGAGATCGTCTCGACCGTCTGGCCGTCATTGTTGACAACCTTGCTCGTCAGCCGCGGCTGCATCAGCCTGCCGTTGTTGGCGATCGCGGAGACGACCATCGCCATCTGCAGCGGCGTGACCGCGAGGTTCGCCTGACCGATCGCGGTGCGGCCAAGGTCCACACATGGGCTCGTGACGGGCTCCAGCTTCGGTGTGTCGGAGCGGTTGCCGCAATAGGGCTTGTAGAACAGCTCGCCGCTCTTGATCATCTGATCCGCCGGATAGTCCAGCGGCGGCACCGAGTAGAAGCCGTAGCGCTCCATGTACTCCTGCATCACGTCGGCGCCGAGCTTGAGACCGAGCGGCCCGTAGACCGTGTTGATCGAGTTGGTCAGGGCGTCGGTGAGCGTGACCTCGCCGTAGCTGTAGTTGCTGTCGTTCTCCAGCGGGTGCCCTGAGATCGTGACCGGTGAATTGCCATTGAAGATCGAGTTGGGCGTGTACTCGCCGGTGTCGAGCGCTGCCGTTGTCGTGATCAGCTTGAAGGTCGAACCGGGCGGATATCCGCCCTGGGTGGCATCGAACACCTGACTGCAGCCGGGGGGATCGCATTTGGCGAGGGGCTTGTTGTCGTTGTAGCTCGGGAGCGAGTACATGACCTTGACGGCGCCCGTCTGCGGCACGATTGCAACCACCGAGCCCGAGACCGCGTGGTCGTCCGTGATTGCGCGCTGGAGTAGCTGGTGTGCCAGGCCCTGAGCCTTGGGGTCGATCGTCGTGTAGACGTCGTCGCCCACGCTCGCGACGCCGTTGAAGTTGCCAAAGACGCTCGTGAGCGGGCCCTGCAGCCCCTTGAGCTCGGTGTTGCGCGCCGACTCGAGCCCGGCGTACTGGTCCTCTTCGGCATTGAAGTAGCCGATCACCTGCGAGTACAGGGAGCCACCCGGATAGACGCGGTTCCAGGTGCCATCGCTGCTCTTCACCGATTTGGCCAGGACCTTACCGTCGTCGGCCAGGATCGCACCGCGCTTGATCTTCAGCGAGGCATAGAACTGCAACCGGTTGAGGCTGTTGTTGTTGAGTGCGGTGGCGCTGAACACGGTCCAGCGGGAGGTCCACACGACCAGCACGCTGAACATCAGGATGACGACGCCGAAAAGGCGGACGATCGAGCGATTCATGGGCTGGACACCGGGCGGCGCGCGCGATCCGAGATCAGTAGCAGCAGCGCCACCAAGACGAAGTTGGCCAGGATCGAGGAGCCACCGTAGGAGACGAACGGCAGCGGCACACCGGTCAGCGGGATCACGCGCGTGACCCCGCCGACGATCACGAAAACCTGCAGCGCGAGCACCGCCGAGAGCCCGACCGCCAAGAGCTTTGAAAACGAGTCGCGAGCGAGCATCGCCGCCTTGAAGCCGCGGCCGACGAACAGCATGTAGACCAGCAGCAGGCCGGCCGCGCCGAACAGCCCCACCTCGCTGGTGATGACCGAGTAGATCATGTCGGTGTCCGGCACCGGGATCACGGCGACCGCCGGGTGCGAGCCGGGGACCGTCAGCATCGCCTGGCCGAAGCCCTGGCCGAAGAGGCCGCCGGCCGCCATCGCGAACTGCGCGTTGGCGAGCTGGTAGGAACCACCGAACGTGCAGCAGTAGAGCTGGTGGTTGAACGGATGCAGCCAATCCTGGACGCGCAGGTTGATGTGCGAGATGTGCGTGCCCAGGTACCAGGCGCCGCCGGCGAACAGCAGCATCCCGATAAGTACGAACGAGAGCCTGTCCGTCGCGACGTAGAGGATCGCCAGCAGCGCGCCATAGAACATCAGCGACGAGCCGATGTCGTGCAGCACGATCAGGGCCAGCATCGCCGCGCCCCACAGCACCAGCAGCGGACCGAGGTGTTTGAGCGGCGGCACCGCATAGCCGAAGATCCTGCGCCCCGACGCCAGCGCCTGGCGGTGATCACGGAGGTATGAGGCCAGGAAGATCACGAGCCCGACCTTGCCGAACTCGGTCGGCTGGAAGGTGATCCCCGGCAGGTGGATCGCCAGATAGGCGCCGTTGACCTGCTCGCCGAAGTGCGGCACGCGGGGCAGCGCCAGCAGCACCAGCGAGCCGATCATGATCAGGTAGCGATAGTTCTCGAGCTTGCGGTAGTCCCGAAACCAGAGCACGGTGCCGGCGAACAGCATGAGCCCCAGCACGAACCACTGCGCCTGTTGGCGCGCCATCCTCGCTCCGTCGATGCGGTAGACCATCACCAGTCCGAAGCAGGCGAGCACGGCCACCAGCGGGAAGATGAACGGATCGGCGTACGGCAGCGTGATCCGGATGAAGATGTGGGCGACGACGCACAGCCCCAGGAACACGCCGCCGTATACGAGCGAGACGGTCGAGAGCTGGTTGGAGCGCTGGATGTAGATCGCCGCGAAGCCGGCAGACACCAGCAGCGCCGCCGGAATCAGGCTGAACAGCTCCCAGTTCCTGGCCCTCATTTCGAGATCTGACCCAGCTCCAGGGCGTTCACCATGCTGATCGCGTTGGTCTCGTCGCGCATCGCATGGTTGAGCCACTGAGTACGCCGATCGGCCGGGATCAGCGAGGCTGGCACGCCGGAGACGTAGTAGGTCTCATACAACGGGATCCCCAGCGGCGAGTAGGGGAAGCCGCGGAACACGACCACGGTCCCCTGGCCGTTGGTACCCAGGAAATACAGCTGGCGACTGGCCAGATAGCCGCCACCGCCGATCAGGCCGAGGACCACCGCGAGCGCGGTGAGCAGCGCCACCGTCTTGCCGAGCAGGCCGAAGTGGCGCTCGTGCCTTGCCGGCTGCACGAAGCCGGACGGCATGTGCGGCCGCTTCCAGCCCTGCAGCCGCGCCCGCCTAACGGGCCGCGGCGTGATCTCTGCGTGCGCCGGTGTGACCGTCGGCAGCGAGCCCGCCGGCGCAATGATCGTCGGCTGGTCGACGCCGTCCTCGGCCCCGGACGCGAGCTCCACGCGGAACAGCACCACGGTGATGTTGTCGCGGCCTCCTGCGGCGTTGGCCTCGGCGATCAAGCGATCGCCCGCCTGTGCCAGATCGGCGCTCTCAACCAACACCTGCTGCACCTGCTGCTCGCTCAGCATTGAGGTCAGGCCGTCGCTGCACAGCAGCACCACGTCGCCGGGGCGCAGCGGGTAGGTCCAGGTGTCGATCTCGACGATCGGCTCGATGCCGAGCGCGCGTGTGATCACGGACCGCTGCGGATGCTCGAGCGCCTCCTCCTCGGTGAGCTTGCCGCCGCGCAGCAGTTCCTCGACGAGCGAGTGGTCCTCGGTCAGGCGCGAGAGCTCGCCGTCGCGCAGCAGGTAGCCGCGGCTGTCGCCGACGTGCGCGAGCACGACCGCATCCTCGTCCAGATAGGCGGCGGTGACCGTCGTCCCCATCCCGGCGCTGGCGGCGTCGCTGCGTGAGCGCGCATGGATCTCCTGGTTGGCCTTTTGGACGACGATGGAGAGGCGCTCCTCGGGCGAGCCCTGCTCGGGCAGCCCCGCGGCGAAGGCCTCGACCGCCATCTGCGAGGCGACCTCACCGGCCTGCGCCCCGCCCATGCCGTCGGCGACGACGAACACCGGACCGCTGGCGTAGCTCGAGTCCTCGTTGCTGCGGCGTTGGCGCCCGACATCGGTGCGCACGATCGTCTCTGCGGCTCTGAGCATCAGGATCGTCTACTGGAAGTAGGTGAACTCGGAATCGCCGATCCGGACGCGGTCGCCGTCGTGCAGCGGCTGCGGCCCGGTGAGCAGCTTGTCGTTCAGGTAGGTGCCGTTGGTCGAGCCGAGGTCCTCGATCACGACCGTCCGGCCCTGGCGCGTGATCTGCGCGTGGCGGGAGGAGGCGAATGAGTCCTCGAGCTTCAGCTCAACGTTGCCACGACCGAGCGTCACCGGGTCCATCAGGTCGTAGGCGACCCCCGCAGCATGACCCTCGGCGTGATCGACGACCAACCGTGGCTCGAAGTCGCCCTCGAGCGCCGCCAGCGGATCGACCGTCTGGTGGATGCTGGTCGCCTCGCCCACCGCCGCGCCGGCGCCGCCACGGGACCCGAACCCGCGGCGCAGGTCAAACAGCGTGCTGAAGGCGACCCACAGCAGGAACAGATAGAGGACGATCAGGAACCCGAACTTGAGTCCGACGGAGACTGGCTGAAGCATCTCTGGCGGTGGCCGAGGTTACTCGAGCTCGAAGGTGATCAGGGACGAGCCGACCTCGATCTCATCGCCCGCACGCACGACCTCGGGGGCGTTGATGGTGCGGCCATTGACACGGGTGCCGTTGGTTGACCCCAGATCGCTCACCACCCATGCGCCGCCACGCGGGCGCAGCTCGGCGTGCTGCCGCGAGACGTTGGCATCATCGATCACGATCTCACAGTCGCGGCTGCGCCCGAGCGTGGCGCCGCGCGGTGCGACCATCAGCCGACGGCCGCCGTAGATCAGTACCGCTCGCTGCTGGCGGACGGTGGCATTCTCCTCGAGCGGCTCGGCGTAGCGCTGGGCGGCGCTGAAAACCATCGTGCGGCCCACCGGCTCGGGGTCGGACGCGTGTACCGGCTCGGGTTCCTCCTCGGGCTGCACGACGGCGGTCTCGATGCCGAACTCTCCAAGGTGCAGGCGGTCGTCGGTCTCGAACTCGATCACAGGCCGCGAGAGCAGCGCGAAGCGCTCGCGGCGGGCGTGCTCGAGCAGGTAGCCCGCGAGCTCATCGGCGAGCGCATCCTCATAGCTGCCGAAGCGCTCGCGATCACGTGGCGAGAGATAGACCCGGTACTCGTTGGGCACGTACGTGCGTGAGAGCGTTCCATACTGATGCTCCTCCATCTCGCGCGCGAGCTTGCGCGCGATCTCCACCGGGCGCACCTCGGAGCGGAAGACACGACTGAACGTGCCTTCGACTACTCCGGCGATCATGCTCTCGAGGTTCTTGAGGACGGGCATCTGGTTTTGCAGGCCTTATTCGATGGATGGATGAGATCCTGCGTCTCCAACCACTCATGCTACGAAACGCCGCTATAGATACCCGCCGCGTAGCGGGTTTGATCAACGATCGCCAAGGCCGGCTGCCAGGCCACGATTGCGGTCGCGAGCAGCGCCCCGGGCAGCTCGCCCACCGGCGAGCGTAGACCAACGGCCTCCATTCCGACCACCAGCGCCACCGACCAGGCGACGCACAACAGCAGGTCGAGCACCGGAAAACGGCGCACTCGCAGGAACGGCTGGATCGCGGCGCCGAACGCCCAGACGCCGAACGCCGCCAGCTCGAGCGTGCGGTGCGGCGGTATCTGCGCGGGCAACCAGTACAGATTGTGGTGCACCGTGCGCCCAACGCCGACCAGCAACGCAAGCGCGCCGGCGGCCGCCAGCGCCCGCTGCCACCAGCTGTAGCCGACCTGGGCGACGACCGCGGGCAGCGCGCCGGCAAGCGTGACCGCGCCGAGCGCCACGCCCGTGAGCAGCGTGCCGACCAGCGGCAGGATCAGCGCGATCACGGCGGCGGCCAGCGCCACCACCGCCGGGGGCAGCTGCGGGTGATGCCAGAGGTGCATGGAAAGCCAGGCCGCGCCGAGACCGGCGCCCGCGGCATTCGCCGCCCGCGGGAGCCAGGCCGCGCCGAGCGCCGCAGCGCCACCGGCGGAGAGCACCCCGCCCACCCCGTTGGCACCGGAGAGCCGCAGCTGGGGAGCATCGCCGTGACCGCGCTCGCCCCACTCCGGGCCAGGCTGATCCTGGATCCAGGTGTCCTCATCGTCGCGCGCACGCCAGCCCGGAGCAACGACACCGGGGACCTCATCGGCCGCGTCCAGCGACTGCAGCAGGGTCGCGCGCAGGTCGAGCAGGCTGCCGCGGTCATAGGGCCGGGGTCGCAACGCCTGATCGATGCCGGCTGCCAGGCGGCGGCTGAGGTCGCGGCGTTGACGTCGCAGCGGCGGCACGAAGCTGTTGCGGCGCGGCCGGCGGCCGGCGGCTTGCGGGTTGATGCCGGTCAGCGCCTCGTAGAGCACGAGCGCCAGCGAGTAGAGATCGGCCTCGGGACCCGCCTCGCGGCCGTCGGCCTGCTCGGGCGCCATGTAGGCGAGCGTGCCGACGACGTCGCCCGTGTGCGTGAGCGTGGCGCCGCCGATCACGTGGGCTACGCCGAAGTCGGTCAGCTTGGCGAGATCCCCCGAGCCGAATGGAGCCCCGGCCGCCCGCGACCGCCCCCTGCTACCAGGAACAAGCACATTGGAGGGCTTGACGTCGCGGTGGATCACGCCCTGCGCATGGGCGTGGGCGAGCGCATCACAGAGGCAGACGCCGACCTCGAGGATCTCGCGGTCGGAGAGCTTGCCCTGCTCGAGCAGCGCATCGAGCGTGCGGCCGCGCACGAGCTCGGAGACGAGGTAGGCGCCGTCGTCGTCGACGGCAGCCTCATAGAGGGTCACGATCGCCGGGTGCTGGAGGCGCGCGGCGGCGCGGGCCTCGCGCTCGAAGCGCGCATGGATCACGCGCTCGCGAGGAAGCACCTTGACGGCGACATCGCGGTCGAGGCGCTCGTCGCGGGCCGCCCAGACCGTTCCGAAGGCACCGCTGCCCAGACGCTTGGTGGGGCGATAGCGCTCGAGCACCAATCCCGGCCCGGCCGCCGTGCCGGCGGTGATGTGGCGTGTGCGCAGCGCGCGGGTAGGGTCCTCGCCGTCGGCGCGGCGCGTGCCCGCGCGTGAGGCGCTGACGGCGGTCGGCTCATCGCCGAAGGCGTTGGTCGGAAGCTGGCTCGCGCTCACGTGTTAATAGTTGTTCGCACCTTCGCCGGCCGTCCCTGCGCAGAAACGGGTTGTGATTGCGTTTGCATGGCTGCTTGCGAAGTTGCCGACGTCATCGAATAGCCGCTATTACTGGGACCTCTTAAAGATCCCGCAAGGAGCAGGAAACCACTTGTCGTTCTTCGACGAGGCCGACGAGCCGCAACCGCGCCAGGAGACAAGACGCCCACGAGCGGCCGGTCCGCCGCGTGGGCGGTCCGGTCGTCCGCCAGGCGGGTCGGGGCGGCCGCCCGGCAGCCATCATCAGCAGGAGGTGCAAACACGCCGGCTTGTCGCAGCCGGCGTCGTCGTCGTGATCGTGATCGCGCTGGCGCTGCTGGTGAAGAGCTGCGACTCGAGCGCCGCCACCAGCGCGCTGAAGAACTACAACGTGAGCGTCTACCAGCTGATCAAGGGGTCGGTCAGCAACGCCCAGACTGCCCTGAACGCGCTCAAGCCCGGCAGCCTGACGAGCGTCGGCACCCAGCTGGCAAGCGCCGAGCAGGACGCGCTCAACGATCTGCACAAGGCCGAGTCGCTGCAGGCCCCAAGCCAGCTGGCGGCGGCACAATCCGCGCTTGTGAACGTGATGCAGCAGCGCGCGCAGGCGCTCAAGCTGATCGCCACCTACGCCCCGCAGGCGGCCGACAAGGCGACCAGCAAGGACGCCGTCTACGAGATCTCGCTCGGCACCGCCCAGCTGTTCGCCTCCGATGTGATCTACAAGACGGTCGTCACAGTGGACCTCGCCAAGGCGCTCAACTCGGGCGGCATCCCGATCGGACCCGGCCTGCACGAGCAGCAGATCAACGGCGGGCAGGTGATCACGGACCTCGGCTGGCTCAACCAGACCTGGATCGCGGACAGGATCGGTGCGCAGCTCTCAACCGCGCAGGCCAACGTCAACAACGACCAGCCCGGGCTGCACGGCCACAGCCTCAACTCCGTCACGGTTGACGGCACGACGCTGCAGGCCGGCATCACCAACGACGTCCCCGCGGACAAGGCCCAGAACTGGGTGCTGAGCCTCACCAACGGCGGCGACTTCAATGAGTTCGACGTCGGTTGCTCGGTGAAGATCGTCGCGCTCTCCGACGAGGGCACCGGTGTCGTTCCAGAGACCTACGCACACCAGGGCGCCACCTGCAACGTGAAGCTGCCGTCGATTCCGAACACCGGTCCTTACCAGGTGATCGCGACGATCGACAAGGTTCCCGGCGAGACCAACCTGACCAACAACACGCTCACGTATAACGTCGACTTCACCTGAGCGGCGGGCGGCTTATATTCCGTCTGTGGACAACCTGAACACGACAGCCGGGATCGTCGCGGTCGCCGCAGGCGCGGCTCGCGGTCGTTTCGATCGGCTGGTCGATCGGGCTGACGGTGGCGATGCGCAAGCTCAGGGCGGCGCAGCGTACGGTGTTGGGCGACGGGGCGCGTGACCTCGTGGCCCACGCCGCGCACCTGCAGTCCTCGTTCGAGTCGCTGGCCCAGTACGTTGAGGACTTCGGCACACGCCTGGACCGGCGCATGGATCACGCGGAGACGCGCCTGGACGGTGTGGTCGCGCACCGTGCGCTGGTGCGCTACGACGCCTACGGTGAGATGTCGGGGCGTCAGTCGACCTCGATCGCGCTGCTCGACGCGAGCCAGTCGGGGATCGTGCTGTCCTCGATTCACCATCGCGACACGGCCCGGCTCTACGCCAAGCAGATCCGCAACGGCCAACCGGAGCTCGAGCTCTCACCGGAAGAGAACGAGGCGGTGCGCCTGGCGCTGCAGCCGGCGAGCGGCGGCTCTGACGGCGAGCAACCCGCCGCGGCGAGCTGACGGCCGATGCGTGTCGGGTATCTGGGCCCCGAGGGGACCTTCACCCAGGCCGCGGTACTGAGCGCTCCCACCGCGGACAAGCTCGAGCTGCTCGCCCAGGAGACGATTCACGACACGGTGCTGGCGGTACGCGACGGGCGCGTGGAGCGGGCCGTGGTGCCGATCGAGAACTCGCTCGAGGGATCGGTGAATATCACGCTCGATGCGCTCGTGTTCGATGCCGAGGGCGTGCGGATCGTGGGCGAGACGGTGCTCGGTGTCGAACAGTGCCTGATCGCGCAGGAGGAGCTGCCGCTGGACGCGATCGAGGTTGTGATATCCCATCCCCAGGCCACGGCACAGTGCCGGAACTACCTCCGCACCAACCTGCCCGAGGCACGCGTGATGACCGCCAGCTCGACCGCCGAGGCGGTGCGGCTGGTGACCGAGCGGATCCGCCACCGCTGGGCGGCGATCGGTACGCGACTCGCGGCCGAGCTCTACGAGTGCGTCGTGCTCGCACCCGGGATCGAAGATGTCAGCGGTAATCAGACGCGCTTCGTCTGGCTCGCGCCGGAGGGCACCGCGGCCGGGGTGCCAGGAGTTGCGATCGCGGCCGCCGCGCCCTGGAAGACGGCGATCGTTTTCTGGGGAGAGGGCACCGAGTCGCCCGGCTGGCTGGTCAGCTGCCTCTCCGAGCTGGCGTTCCGAGGGGTCAACCTGACGCGCATCGAGTCGCGGCCGCTGCGCGAGGGACTCGGCCGTTACATGTTCTTCGCCGACCTCGATGGCCGCGAGAGCGATGCCCAGGTGATCGACGCGCTCAGCGCCCTGCGCGGGCGCGTCAACGTCCTACGGACGCTGGGCTCGTTCCCGGCGGCCTGACCGTCCGCCGCCCGCCGCCGCGGCCCAGTGCTCGATGAAGTCGCGGCACTGATCTGCCTCCATCGGACGCGCGAACAGGAAGCCCTGGCCGATGTCGCACTGCTCCTGCTGCAACCGTGAAAGCTGCACCTGATCCTCGATCCCCTCGGCGATCGTCTCGATCTTGAGCGAGCGGCCGAGCTGCACGAACGTGCGGATCAGCGCATCGCGCTGGCTCGTGCTCTCGATCTGGGAGATGAACGAGCGGTCGATCTTGAGCTCGTCGACCGGGAAGCGCTGCAGGTACGCGAGTGATGAGTAACCGGTGCCGAAGTCATCGATCGAGAGCCGCACGCCCAGCTCCTTGATCCGGCGCAGCAGCCCGGCGGTCTTGTCGGCGTCGCGCATCAGCGCCGTCTCGGTGATCTCGATCGTCAGCGAGCTCGGCGTCGATGCCGCTCTCGGCGAGCGCGTCGCTGACGTCGCGCACGAACTGCTCGTGTTCGAGCTGGACCGCCGAGACATTGACGGCGACGCCGATCTCGAGACCCTCGCGCGCCCAGTTGGCGCAGCACGCGCAGGCCTCGCGCAGCACCCAGCGGCCGACATCGGCGATCAGTCCCGATTCCTCGAGCAGCGGCACGAACTGATCGGGGCCGGCCTGGCGCGCGTGCGGGCGGCGCCAGCGCAGCAGCGCCTCCATGCGGATCGGCGCGAGGCCGTCGAGGTCGAACATCGGCTGGTACACGACATAGAACTGATCGTTGGCCAGCGCCTCGCGCAGATCCATCTCGAGTTCCATGCGCGAGTGGACCTGGTCTTGCATGCCGGTCTCGTAGACGATGTAGCGGTTCTTGCCGGCGAGCTTGGCGCGGTACATGGCGATATCCGCATCGCGCAGCAGGTCGGCGGCGCCGTGGTTGTCGGCCATGGCGATACCGATGCTGGCGGTGATCGCGACGCGGCCGTTGTGGGCGCCATTGATCTCAAACGGCTCCTTGAGCGCGTCGAGGATGCGCTCGGCCACAAGCTCGGGACCGGCGGCCAGCGCGATGCCGTCGGCGAGGATCACGAACTCATCGCCGCCGAGCCGCCCAAGCGTGTCGGCCTCGCGGATCGTGCTCTCGAGCCGCGCGGCGACCGCTCGCAGCAACTCGTCGCCGGCGCGGTGACCAAGTGCGTCATTGATTGCCTTGAAGCCGTCGAGGTCGACGAACAGGGCGGCGCAGAGCTGGCGCTCGCGACGGGCGCGCGCGATCAGCTGCTCGGTGCGGTCGAGCAGCAGCGTACGGTTGGGCAGGCCGGTGAGCGAGTCATGGGTGGCCATGAACACGAGCTCCTGCTGGCGGCGGGCGAGCTCGTCATCGATCAGGCCGCGCTCGTTCTCGAACGCCTCGCAGAGACGCACGAGCGTCACATCGGCCGAGCGCTGCAGCATGCGGTGAGCCTCTTGGCGACTCTCGGTCGAGGCGCCAAGCTCATCGGCGAGCTCGTCGAGCACCTCGCGGGTGGCGTCGCGCCAGCGCAGCGTGCGCTTGGTCAGCTCGTTCAGCGGGGCCTCGCGCTGGATCGCAAGCTGGCCGAAGATGGTGGCGGCCTCACGGCCGACTTCGCGCGCGGTCTGCTCACCCTCACCCGCCATCCAGCGAGCAAAGGCCTCGATCGAGACCTCGATCACGCGCGCCACGCTGGCGTGGGCGGCAGCGTCGAGCTGCATGCTGCCGGAGCGGTTGAGCTTCTCCGTACGGCTGATCACCTCGGCGCGGCGCTGATACAGCGCGCCGCCCAGGCGGACCACATCCTGCGCGAGGATTGCGTCGGACTCGGGTTGGTGACCTGCGTATGTGAGCTGCACTTCCAGCCGGTTGTCATCCATCGGATGGCAACTCCTTCCTTGCACTCCCTGTGCTGGGCTGTCCCGCGCCGCTCATCGGCCGTTGCGGGCCGATTCTTTACAGTCGCAACGAAAATCTCGCAGCGGTGCTGAAAACCGCGTGGCTGCGCGGCTCTGACGATGCACCGGTTTTGGCTGCATCTTCACGCGTTCTTGACTTGCTTTGTCCGGGCGCCGAGTAGACTTAGCTGCGCGATGGGCTCCCCAATACCAGTCCCGCCACGGTCCGCGTCGCTCCCTGAGCACCATCGACGCGGACCTGATGGTGGTCGGGTGCTCGTCCTCAACGCAACCTACGAACCGATAAACGTCTGCACGGTTCGGCGGGCGGTGGTGTTGTTGCTGAAGGAGAAGGCGGAGGTGGTGGAGCAGACCGAGCGGCAGCTGCACTCCGCCAACTCGACACTCACGCGTCCGGCGGTGATCCGCCTCGTCTCCTACGTCAAGGTGCCGCGTGACACCCACCGCCGCAAGATCACGCGCCGTGCGGTCTTCGCGCGCGACGACTGGACCTGCCAATACTGCGGCTCCCGCCAGCAGCTGACGGTCGACCACGTCGTGCCGCGCTCCAAGGGCGGAGGCTCGACCTGGGACAACATCGTCGCGGCCTGCGCGCCCTGCAACCGCCGCAAGGGTGATGCGCTCCCGCGTCAGGCCGGGATGATCCTGGCACGCCCGCCGCGCACACCCAACCCGGACATCTTCATCCAGGTCGCCAGTCCGCGGATTCCCGCGACCTGGAAGCAGTACCTGTCGGCCGTCACGCCGGACTCAATCGCGGCCTGAGCAGGGCCCCCTGCGGGCTGCCGCGCAACTCGCGCGCGCAGCGTCGCGGCCCCGTGCCAATTGCCTCGAGGTCTGCCGCGCAGGGTTGTAAGGTGTAGATCACCAGAGAAAGGAGGTGGTCCACCTGTCTGACAGTACTTGCGGGACCCTGGAGGTGTCCGGCCCCTAGGTCGGATGGCTGACCGCCCTTGGCGGAGTCCCACCGTGACACCACTGTTCTGGTGCCGGAATTGGTCCCTTCGGCGAAGGACGTGCCAGAGCAGCGATGCCAGCCAAGTAGTGGCGAAGGGCGCCGTGTCGACGGCGCCCTTCGTGTTTAAGGCTTTGGTCTGGGCGGTAAGTGGTCGGGTGCCTGGGTGCGGGAGTGCCTCGTTGCGAGACGCTGCAACGCCCCGCACCCCAGATCCATCTGTCCATCTGTTCGGCTCCCGAGAGGGCTCCGGAACCCAAGACCGTCCGGCGCCAAATCCGGCGCGGTGTAGGCTGAGCGGCATGTGCCGAAACATCCGCACTCTCTACAACTTCGATCCGCCGGCGACCAGCGACGAGATCGATGCAGCCGCGCTGCAGTACGTACGCAAGATCAGCGGCTTCACCAAGCCGTCCAAGGCCAACGAGGAGGCGTTCCACCGCGCCGTCCACGAGATCGCCCATATCTCGGCGCATCTACTGGCTGATCTCGAGACCTCCGCGCCTCCACGTGACCGTGAGGTCGTGGCCGCACGGGCGCGGGCACGCGCCGCCCAACGCTACGCCGCCTGATTAGCGGACGCATCTGGTCCCGGTGACGGCGGGCGAGCCGGGCGCCCGCGAGGCGCCCGGCTCACGTCGCGCTGAGCTACTCGTCTTCGCCGGTGGCGGGCCCGTCGCCGGTGGCGGGCCCGTCGCCGGTGGCGGGCGCGTCGCCGTCGCCGTCGCCGTCATCGGCGTCCTCGTCGACGGCGATCACGCCGCCCGTGAGCTCCTCGGTCGGATCCTCACCGTCGAGCGCGATGGCTTCGGCGACGCCCGCCTCGGTCTCGGAGTCGCCCTCGGCAACGAGCGCGATCGCGCTGACCTGGTCATCGTCGCGGATGTTCATCACGCGGACACCCTGCGAGGCGCGGCCGTAACGGCTGATGCCGCGCACCGACGTGCGCTGGACCATGCCGTTCTGGGAGATGAACACTAGCTCCTGATGCTCGCGCACGACCAGCGCGCCGGCGAGGGCGCCCTTGTTCTCGGTCAGCTGGATCGTCTTGACGCCCATCGTGTCGCGGTTCTTGGCCGGGTACTCGGAGATCAGCGTGCGCTTGCCGTAGCCGTTCTCGGTGACGACCAGCAGCTCCTGATCGTCGCGGGCGACATCCATCGCGAGCACCGCGTTGCCGGGCTGGTTGACGTTCATCCCGCGCACGCCCGAGGTGTCGCGGCCCATCGAACGGACCTTGTCCTCGCTGAAGCGAGCAGCCTGGCCCGAGCGCGAGACCATCATGATGTCGTCCTCACCGCTGGTCTTGCGCACCGCGATCAGCTCGTCGTCGTCGCGGATGTTGATCGCGATGATGCCGTCGGCCTTGATCGGCGTGTTGTAGGCGAGGAACTCGGTCTTCTTGATGATGCCGTTGCGGGTGGCGAAGACCAGGTACTTGCCCTCGGTGAAGTCACGCGTGTTCAGCACCGACTGCACGCGCTCGCCCTCACGCAGAGGCAGCAGGTTCACGAGCGCGCGCCCACGCGCCGTACGGGACTGCTCTGGCAGGTCGTAGACCTTGGTCCGATAGACCTTGCCGCGGTTGGTGAAGAACAGCAGGAAGTCGTGGGTGGAGGTCACGAACAGGTGCTCGATGTAATCCTCGTCCTTCATGTCCATGCCGGTGACCCCGACACCGCCACGACGCTGCTGGCGGTAGGTGGAGAGCGGCAGCGACTTGATGTAGCCGGAGTGCGTGATCGAGATCACCATCTGCTGGTCGGCGATCAGGTCCTCGATATCGATCTCACCCTCGGCAAAGGTGATCTCGGTGCGGCGCTCGTCGCCGTAGGTGGCGGCGATCTCGCTCAGCTCCTCCTTGATCAGGCCGAAGACCTGCGCCTCGTCGCCGAGGATCTCCCGCAGCTCCTTGATGCGCTCGGTCAGATCGGCGTGCTCCTGCTTGATCTTGTCCGCCTCGAGCGCGGTCAGGCGGCGCAGCGTCAGCTGCAGGATCGCCTCGGCCTGCACGACGCTCAGCGAGAAGCGCTCGAGCAGCCCGATGCGCGCCTCCTCGGGATCGCGCGAGGCGCGGATCAGCGCGATCACCTCGTCGAGGTTGTCCTGCGCGATCAGCAGGCCCTCGAGGATGTGTGCTCGCTCCTCGGCCTTGCGCAGCTCGTATTTGGTGCGCCGCACGATCACCTCGCGCTGGTGGTCGACGTAGTGGCCGAGCACCTCCCGCAGCGAGAGCGTGCGCGGCACGTTGTCGACGAGCGCGACCATGTTCACGCCAAAGGTCGTCTGCAGCGGCGTGTGCTTATAGAGCTTGTTGAGCACGACCTTGGGGATCGCGTCGCGCTTGAGCTCGATCACGATGCGCATGCCGCGGCGATCGGATTCGTCGCGCAGGTCGGTGATCTCCGGGATCTTCTTCTCGGCGACCAGGTCCTTGATCTTCAGCAGCAGTCCGCCATCGCCGCCCTTGCGCACCTGGTAGGGCAACTCGGTGACGATGATCGCCTCCTTGCCCTGGCCGATCGGCTCGATGTGGGCCTTGCCCTGCACGCGCACGCGACCACGGCCGGTGTTGTAGGCGTCACGGATACCGTCACGGCCGAGGATCGTGCCGGCGGTCGGGAAGTCGGGGCCTTTGATGTGCTTCATCAGGCCCTCGACGTCGATCGACGGGTCCTCGATGTAGGCGATCGTGGCGGAGATGACCTCGCGCAGGTTGTGCGGCGGGATGTTGGTCGCCATGCCGACGGCGATGCCCGAGCTGCCGGTCACCAGCAGATTGGGGAAGCGCGCGGGCAGCACCAGCGGCTCGCGCGTGTTGCCGTCGTAGGTGGGGACGAAGTCGACCGTGTCCTGGTCGATGTCGCGCAGCATCTCCGCGGCGAGCTTGTCCAGTCGCGCCTCGGTGTACCTCATGGCGGCCGCGGGCCAGCCGTCGACGTTGCCGAAGTTGCCGTGGCCGTCGACGAGCTTGTAGCGCATCGAGAAGCTCTGGGCGAGGCGCACGAGCGTGTCGTAGATCGCCTGGTCGCCGTGCGGGTGGTACTTGCCCATCACCTCGCCGACGATCTGCGCACACTTGACGTGCTTGCGGTCGGGGCGCAGCCCCATCTCGTTCATCACGTGCAGCACGCGGCGGTGGACGGGCTTCAGGCCGTCGCGGACGTCGGGCAGCGCGCGCCCGACGATGACCGACATGGCGTAGTCCAGATAGGCGGAGCGCATCTCCTCCTCGAGCCCGCGGGGCTCGATGTTGCCGCCGCCCAGGGTGTCAATCGTGGCCATTTGGCAATTCCCTTCTAGACGTCAAGGTTGCTGACGAGGCGGGCGTTCTCCTCGATGAACTGGCGGCGCGGCTCCACCTGATCGCCCATCAGCATCGAGAACACGCGGTCCGCGGCGCTCGCGTCTTCCATCGTCACCTGCACGAGCGTGCGCGACGCCGGGTCCATGGTCGTCTCGCGAAGCTCTTCGGGGTCCATCTCGCCGAGACCCTTGAAGCGGTAGTAGTCGACACCGCGCTGGGCGACGTCGAGGATCGCGTCGTGGAGCTCCTCGAACGAGTGCGCCTCGGCCGCGCGCTCGCCGAGCGTGATCTGGAACGGCGGCTCGCCGGCGAGCGTGGCGAGCTCGTCGTGCACGTGCGCGAGGCGACCGTACTCGTTGGCGTCGAGCGCCGCACGCCGCACGCGGTGCGTGGTGGCGAGGCCGGTCTTGACCTCGATCGTCTTGACGACGATCTCAAACGGGTCCTCCGACATCAGCTCGGTCGTGTAGGCGTGCCCGTTGGGCCCCGCGTGCGCGGCCAGATGCGTGCGCAGCGCATCGACGCTGGTGACGCCGCCCTCGAGCAAGCGCGCCTGCTGCATGAACGAGACGACGCCGTGGCCGTGTGCGGTGCGCAGCGCCGAGGCCCAGCCCTGGTACTGCTTGAGCAGCCGTGAGAAGCGCTGCCAGCGGGCGTCGGTGAGCTTGAACTGCTCGCCCGCGTGGTTGATCACCTCGATCTTCTCGAACTTGTCGCCGAGCAGGATGTCCTCGAGTTCGGAATCGCGCTCGATGTAGCGGTGCTTCTGCCCGCGGGTAAGGCGGTACAGCGGCGGCTTGGCGATGTAGACGTAGCCGGCCTCGATCAGCGGCTGCATCTCGCGGAACAGCAGCGTCAGCGCGAGCGTGCGGATGTGCGCGCCATCAACGTCGGCGTCGGTCAGCAACACGATCTTGTGGTAGCGAGCCCGCTCGATGTCGAACTCGTCGCGCACGCCGGTTCCGATCGCGGTGATCAGCGCCTGGATCTCGGTGTTGCCGAGCACCTTGTCGATGCGGCTCTTCTCGACGTTGAGGATCTTCCCGCGCAGCGGCAGGATCGCCTGAGTATTGCGGTCGCGCGCGTCGACGGCCGAGCCGCCCGCGGAGTCACCCTCGACCACGAACAGCTCGGCCAATGACGGGTCCTTGACGGAGCAGTCGGCGAGCTTGCCGGGCAGGGTCGAGTTCTCCAGCGCGGACTTGCGGCGCGTGAGGTCGCGTGCCTTGCGTGCCGCCGCGCGCGCTTGCGCGGCGGACACGGCCTTGCGGATCACGCGGCGTGCGTCCTGCGGGTTCTCCTCGAGCCATTCGGCGAGCCGCGCGTTGACGATCGTCTGCACGAGCCCGGCCATGCCGGGGTTGCCGAGCTTGGTCTTGGTCTGACCCTCGAACTGGGGCTCGGACAGCTTCGCCGAGATCACGGCGGTCAGGCCCTCGCGGACATCCTCGCCGCTGAGGTTCTCATCCTTCTCCTTGAGCTCGCCGACGTCGCGCGCGTACTTGTTGATCACGCCCGTGAGCGCCGAGCGGAAGCCGCTCAGGTGCGAGCCACCCTCATGGGTGTTGATGTTGTTGGCGAACGAGAACACGGACTCCTGGTAGGACCCGTTCCACTGCATGGCGACCTCGACCGAGCCCTCCTCGAATTCGCCCTCGAAGCTGATCACCTTGGCGTGGATCGGCTCCTTGTTCTCGTTGAGGTAGGCGACGAAGTCGGTGATCCCGCCCTCGTAGTGGAACTTGGCACTCGCCCCCTCGCCGCGCTCGTCGACGATTGAGATGCGTAGATCCCTGGTCAGGAAGGCCGTCTCACGGAGGCGCTCCTCGAGCACCTTGAAATCGAACTCGAGCGTCTCGAAGATGTCGGCATCGGGCAGGAAGGTGATGGTCGTGCCGTGTTCCTTGGTCGGCTCGCCCTTCTGCATCGGCCCCAGCGGGGTACCGCGCTCGTAGGACTGCGTCCAGACGTAGCCATCACGCCGGACCTCGGCATCGAGGCGCTCCGACAACGCGTTGACCACGGACACGCCGACGCCGTGAAGGCCGCCGGAGACCTTGTAGCCGCCACCCTCGCCGAACTTGCCGCCGGCGTGCAGCACGGTCAGCACGACCTCAAGCGCCGACTTGCCCTCCTTCTCCATGGTCGCCACCGGGATGCCGGCGCCGTGGTCGACGACGGTCACCGAGTTGTCGGGGTGGATGACCACCTCGACCGTGTCGTTACGACCAGCCAGGGCTTCATCAACAGAGTTGTCCACAACCTCGTAGACGAGGTGATGGAGACCGCGCGGCCCGGTCGAGCCGATGTACATGCCTGGGCGCTTACGGACGGCTTCCAGGCCCTCGAGAACCTGGATGTTCTCGGCGTCGTAGCTTTGCTCGGTATTGGGGCGCTCGGCGCCGTCTGCGTTCGTCAACGATCCTCCGATTGACGTTGAGACGCCCCGATCACACGCAGCCTGCACGTGTGCCGGGGCGTCGAAACTTGGTGTACAGAAGAATAGCACATAACGACCCCCGAACGGTCCCTGAGCGGTAGCCGTTTTACCTGCAAAACATCACTATTTCGAGTGTCGCTCACGGCCTTCCCGTAACGCATTTCAGGCGTGTGATCGGATCGCCGGCGAGTTGCCGGTTGAGGCCCTCCAGAACACGCTCGGATTGGAGCTGCAATTCGTCCGCGACGACCGACTCCGAACAGCTCACGGTGAGCACCCCGGCGCGGAGGCTGACGACCTTGGTGCGCGCCACGATGTAGGGCCCGTGAGTGCCGATCACATCGGCCCAGACCCGCCCGATCTCATCCCACGCGGTCTGCGCTCGGCCCACAGGTGATGGCGGCTGCCAGCTGCCGCGCATCGCATCGAGCGCGCCCGCGATCGGGCGGGGGGAACGGCGTCGCGGGCTCATCGCCCGACCGGCTCGGCGGTGATGTCCTCGATCAGCTCACCGGGCGCGACGGCGATGCGCGCCACCCCCGGAGCGAACACGCCGGGAACGTGCTCCAGGTCGGTGGTCGTGATCAGCGCCTGCCCGCCGCCCTCCGCCAGCAGCTCAACCAGCGCTGCTCGACGATCACGATCGAGCTCGCTCATCACATCGTCGAGCAGCATCAGCGGCACCGCCGGCCGCTGGGTGCCGATCACCCGTCGCTCCGCGAGCAGCAGGCCGAGCAGGCCGAGCCGCTGCTGACCCTGCGAACCGTAGGTACGCAGCGAGCGCCCGTCACGCATGATCACGAGGTCGTCGCGGTGCGGGCCATGCTCGGTGAAGCCACGCTCGACGTCAGCTGCCAGGCGCTCACGCAATTCCTCGACGAGCTCCGAGGCGACGGTTGCGCGCGAGCGGGGGCGGTAGGAGATCTCCGGCTCCCCGTCGAGCCCGAGCCGTTCGCAGGCATCGGTGAAGCTCTCACGGGCGAGCGCCACCGCCTCACGCCGGTCGGCCATCAGCGCGAGCCCCGCTTCGGCGAGCTGCAGGTCCCAAGCCTCGATCGCCGATCGCGAGGCGCTGCCGGAACGCAGGCGGCCGATCAGCGCGTTGCGTTGCGCCAGCACCTGGGCGTAGGTGCGGCGCGTGGCGGCGCGCGCTGGCCACAGCGCCGTCACGAACTGGTCCAGGTGCGCGCGGCGCAACGCCGGGACACCCTTGACCAACTCGAGCCGGTCGGGCAGGAAGACGCTGACCAGCGGTCGCTGTGGCGCGTCGAGCAGGCGCTCGACCTGGGCTCCGTCCACGGTCATGCGCTTGGGCTCGCCGGGGGTGAAGCCGACGGTCAGCTCGTGCCGGCCCAGCTCGTCCTCGGCGGCCACCGCCACGCGCGTTGTCTCCGCACCGAAGCGCACCAGCTCGCGATCGTTGGCGGTCCGGCACGAGCGCCCGGTGCAGCCGAAGTAAATCGCCTCAAGCAGGTTCGTCTTGCCCACGCCATTGGGCCCCCAGAGCACGGTCAAGCCGCCGCCCAGCGGGGCGGCGGCCGCCTCATAAGTGCGGAAGTTGCGGACGCTGACGGAGACGACGCGCATCGTCCGAGCCTGGGCGCTCGGGCCTAGACGTTCAGCCTGATCGGCATGATCAGGTAGACGAAGCCGCTGCCGTCACCGGACTCCAGCAGCCCCGGTCGCAGCGGGCTGATCAGCTTGACCAGCACGTCGGCGTCCTCGATCGCCTCGAGGCCGTCGCGCAGGAACTCGGGGTTGAACCCGATCTCGAGCGGCTCGCCCTGGAAGCTCACAGGCAGCGACTCACTGGCCTCGCCAATGTCTGGCGTCTGCGCTGAGACGGTGAGCTCGCCGGGCGTGAACGCCAACCGCAGCGGCGCGTTCTTCTGTGCGAGCAGGCTGATGCGGCGCACGACGTCGCGCAGCTCCGGTCCGGAGATCCGCAGCTCGTGCTCGAACGTCTCGGGGAGTAGCTGGCGGTAGTTGGGGAACTGGCCATCGATCAGCCGCGACGAGAGCACCACCTCGCCAAGCGCGAACACCACCTGGTTCTGGCGCATGCTGAGGGTGAGCTGCTCGTCCTCGGCATGCGCCGCCAGGCGCGCCAGCTCCTGCAGCGCGCGCGCCGGCACATTGACCTCAAAGCCGGCCGCCAGCGGCGTGTCGAGCGGAGTCTCCTTGACGCTCAGTCGATAGGAGTCGGTTGCGACCATCCGCACCTCACTGCCGGAGGCTGAGACGAGGATTCCGGTCAGCACCGGCCGGGTCTCATCGCGTGAGGCCGAGCCAGAGACCTTGGTGGCTGTCTCCACGAACGCCCTGACCGGGAGTGAGATCGCCGAGCTGGGGTCGAGCTCCGGGAAGGGCGGGAAGTCCTCGGTGCGGAGCGTGCGGATGTGGAAGCTCGCGTTGCCTGAGAGCAGCTCCACGTCCTGCTCGGCGGGGCGCAACTCGAGCGACACCGACGGCTGCGGCAGCGCGCGGACCACATCGAGCAGGAGCCGTGCTGGCAGTACCACGACACCCTCGCGCGTGACCTCGGCGGTGAGCGGGACGCGCAGGCTGACGTCGGTATCGGTCGCGCGGAGCTCACAGGTGGATCCGGACGCGACGAGCTGCACACCTGACAGCGCTTGGATCGCGCTGCGGGTTGAGGCGACCCGGGTGACAGCCTGCAGCTGGGTCAGGAGCGCATCGCGGTCGAGCGAGATCTTCACGATGATCTCCTTTGAAGGGATGTAGAAGTCATAGAGCGGAAAGAGGTTGTGGAGAAGTCAGGCTTTGTGCGGAGTTAGCGGCGAAGTTGTGTGCTGACCAACGGCTCAGTCTGTCAACAGCGGCGGTCATCACTGTTGATGAGTGAGGGCCGCGCTGAGCTCCTGCAGGTCGGCCGCATCGTCGTTGTTGACAGAGATGCGGTCAGAGACCCGCCGGCAGGCGTGCAGGACCGTTGCGTGGTTGCGCCCGCCGAAGGCCTCACCGATGCGCTGCAGCGGTGAGTCGGTCAGTTCCCGGACCAGGTAAATGGCGAGCTGACGCGCCCAGGAGACCTGCCCGATGCGGCTGGCGCCGGTGAGATCGGTGACGGCGAGGTTGAAGTGCTGGGCAACTGTCTGCTGGATCGCGGCGACCGATGGTGAAGCGCGACCGGCGGTCGGTGAGCCGGAACGGACGGCCGTCGGGCGGATCGAATCAAGCACGGTGGCGGCGAGTTGGCGCGTGACCGGCTGCCCGGTGAGTGAGTGGTGGGCGACGATGCGGATCAGCGCTCCCTCGAGCGAGCGAACGTTGTCGGTGATGCGCTCGGCGATCACCTCGAAGACCT
Source organism: uncultured Actinomycetota bacterium (assembly GCA_963706725.1). GTDB lineage: Bacteria > Actinomycetota > Thermoleophilia > Solirubrobacterales > Solirubrobacteraceae > Palsa-465. Next base: position 657,465 of record OY970167.1, read on the forward strand.
CGTCGTCCTCGATCTCGACGTGGTCCACGGCTGCACGCTTGCGCAGGATCGTGATGCGCGTCGCCCAGTCGGGAGCGGTCAGGTGCGCAACCAGGCCCGACTCGAAGCGCTCGCGCAGGCGCTGCTCGATCCCGGTCAATTGGCTCGGCAGGCGATCGCAGGTGAGCACCAGTTGCCGGCCCGAGTCATAGAGCGCGTTGAAGGTGTGAAAGAACTCCTCCTCGGTCTTCGCCTTGCTGGCGAGGAACTGGACGTCGTCGATCAGCAGCACGTCGACACCTCGGTAGAGGCGCTTGAAGCGATCGAGCGCCTCGCCCCTGAGCGCGGCGATGAAGCCGTTGGTGAAGGCTTCGACCGTCGTGTAGCGGACGGTCGTGGTTGGGTCATAGCTACGGATGTAATTGGCGACCGCGTTCAGGAGATGCGTCTTGCCGAGCCCGGGCGGTGCGTGCAGAAAAAGCGGGTTGTAGGCCTGGCCAGGCGCCTCGGCGACGGCCAGTGCGGCGGCGTGCGCCAGGCGGTTGCCGTCGCCGATCACGAACTGGTCGAAGGTGTGACGCGGGTTGAACTCCTCACCCGGTGCAGATTGAGCGGCACGGCCGGCGCCGACCAGGGCCTCGTGAGCCTTGGCCGCGGCCTCACCCGCAAAGGCAACCTTGGCGGCGGGACCGAGCACGTCCTGCGCGCAGCGTTCCAGTAGCGATCCGTAACGACCAGCGAGCCAGCTCTCCGCGCCCTTCTCGGCCTGCAGGATCAGCACCGTGCCGTCCCAGGCCTTGACCTCGAGGCCAGCGAGCCAGACCTCGTACATGGAATCGCCCACGGCGCTACGCAAACGGGTTTTTATGTCCTGCCAGGCAGGGGTTAGCTCGAGGTGCGCAGGCAACTCCGGGCGGCTCCTAACTGCTGAGTCTGAGGCTTATTCGTGAGGTCGGCCGGAATTCTGGCCGAGCTGGCGAATATAGCTCTGCGCCTGGGCTCGGCACGGCGAGTAGACGGGCCGTTGACGCAAAGCGCGGGAAAAAGCTGGCGGCAGCCTGATACACCATGCGTCGGACGGGTTTGATCCCGGGGAGCAGTGTTTCCCCGACGCCTGCGTATACTGCGATGCCGACTCCGGCTGAGGCCGGGAGGATTTGTCATGAAGAGGACCTACCAACCAAAGAAGCGTAAGCGCGCTCGCACCCACGGCTTCCGTGCCCGCATGCTGACGCGCGCCGGGCGTGACGTGCTCAAGCGGCGCCGTGACAAGGGCCGCAAGCGCCTGACGGTGTAGGTGGTCGGTGGCGGGCGCACGTTCGCCTCGCCGTGGGCGGCTCTCCAGAAGCGCTGACTTCGATCGCGTGATGCGCAACGGCCGGTCCCACGCCGGTCGTGACCTTGTGCTGTACGTATTCCCGCGCGGGAGCGACGAGCCGCCACGGCTCGGCCTATCGGTGTCTAGGAAGGTCGGTGGCGCCGTTGAGCGCAACCGCGTCAAGCGACTCCTGCGCGAAGCCTTCGCCCAGGAGGCTGAGCGGCTGCCGATCGGCGCCGATGCGGTTGTGATCGCGCGTCCCGGCGCGCGACAGCTGGCCGAGAGTGACGGCCTGGGCGGCATTCATGCCGCCCTGCGGGCACTGATCGACAAGGTCGACGGCGTCGCCGAGGGTCGGCCGCTTGAGCCGGCCGAAAGTGCAACAGCCGCTGTCTCGGGCCCCGGGGACGGGGACATAGCCGCGCAGAAGTCCGCTAAGCAGCCCCTGCGGGACGCTCCCACAGGCCTGGACGGGTCTGGCGGCGGCAGCCTCCAAGGTGGGGCGGCATGACCTCCACCCGCGGCGCGGTGAGGGCGGCATTCACCGCTCCCATCAAGCTTTACCAGAAAACTGTCTCGCCACTGACGGGCCAGCGCTGCAGGTACTATCCCTCGTGCTCTGAGTACGCGGTGCAGGCGATCACCAAGTTCGGCATACTCCGCGGGCTCGTGCTTGCCGGCTGGCGGTTGCTGAGATGCAACCCATTCAGCCGCGGCGGGTTTGATCCCGTCGAAGATCAGCGACTGTTCAGGTCGCGGACGCCGGCGGCGGGCGCCTGAACATGCTCATCACCGCAAACATCTTCCAGCCGCTGATCGACGTCTTTGCGTCGGTCATCAAGTTCTACCACGGCACCATCGGGGCCTCCTGGGGCTGGTCGATCGTGCTGCTCACGGTCACGGTGCGACTGGTGCTCGTCCCGCTGGCGATCAAGCAGTTCCACGGTATGCGGGCGATGCAGCAGCACCAGCCCGAGATGAAGGCGATCCAGCGCAAGTACAAGGACGACAAGCAGCGCCAGCAGGAAGAGATGATGAAGTTCTACCGGGAGAACGGAATCAACCCGTTTGCGTCGTGCCTGCCGATGCTGGCGCAGTTCCCCGTCTTCATCTCGCTGTATTACATGCTGCGCAAGAACCTGCGCAACGACATCTGCCCGAAGATTCAGTCGGCTTTCCAGGAGTCGTACGCCAAGGCTCACCACATCACCATGAAGGCCGCCGCGGGCCAGTCAACGCCGTGTAGCGGCAACGGCCATCAGCACGTCAGTGGTGCCGGCTTCCTCTTCATCCACGACATCACGACGACCGCCACCGGCGCGACGTTGGTCGTGCTGATCATCCTCTACGTCGGCACTCAGGTGCTGTCGACGATGCTGATGTCGGCCCCGACGATGGACAAGAACCAGCAGCGAATGATGATGCTGATCCCCGTCGTCTTCGTGATCTTCATCATCCGCTTCCCCTCGGGCCTGATCCTCTACTGGATCACCACCAACCTCTGGACGATGATCCAGCAATACACGATCAAGCGCATGATGGGTCCGGCGCCCGTCGCCGTGGTCGCGGACGGGGTCGACGACGATGATGACAACGGCGGTGGTGGTCTGGGCGCGCTGCTGCGCGGCCGCAAGCCCCGCGATGGCGGCGATGCGTCTAGCGCGGCCGGCAGGTCAGCGCGCGCTCCGGCAATGCCGCCGCCTCCTCCGCGCAAGAAGAAGAAGCGCTCAGGGCGCAGGAGGTAGCGAGCGATGTCCGCCGAAGAGGAGGCCGAAACGCTCGATTACGTTGCCGAGATCCTGGAGACGATCGCCGAGGCGGCGGGAGTCGATGCCGAGGTGCGCGTCGAGGACGCCGGCGAGCGGATCGTCGCGGAATTCGTCGGCGATGACCTGGCGATCCTGATCGGCCATCACGGCCAGACGATCGACGCGATCCAGCACTTGGCCTACCGGATCGCCTTCCACGGAATCGACGAACGCAAGCCGCTGACGGTCGATGCCGCCGGCTATCGGGAACGCCGCGCGGCGACGCTGCACGCCGTCGCCGACCAGGCCGCCGACACCGCCGTGCGGGAGCGCCGGCCGGTGTCGCTCGAGCCGATGGGCGCGCAGGAGCGCAAGGTTGTTCACGAGCACCTGAAGGCGCGCTTCGACGTCGAGACCTACTCCGAGGGGCAGGAGCCCGCTCGGCGGCTGGTCGTCGCTCCCTTGAACGACTGAGCAGCTTGCGAGTGGCGGCGAGACCGCCTGCTGTGAGCGCGCGGCGCTGAAATGCGCGGCGCCGAAATGCGCGGCGCCGATCAGGTAGGTCTCGGCTCCAGGGACGGCTGATCGCCGCTCAGGACCCCGTAGATCCACGCTTTGACCTGCGCGGCGGTTTCGGGCCCGGCCAGATCGGTCGTATCGACCATGTGGACCGCCCAGCGCGATGCCAGAGCGGGGATGCGGTCCCAGCACATCGCATCCCAGCCGTTGGTGGTGACGACCTCGAGCATGTGCATCGGATCGGCCGCCTGTATCCGCATCCAGTCGGCATAGGCGTGATGGTGAACGAGCAGCGCGGGATCGTCGCCGCGCGCGCTTAGGCGGGCCGCCTGCGCGGCACGCGTGGCGTCGAGCAGACAGAACGCGACCCGGTGAAGCAGGGGGAAGCTCGGCGCGCAGGCGACCTCTACCGCTGCAATTGGATCACCACACAGAAGGAGATGACGACCCTCACGCTGAAGTTGAACCGAGCGCAGCACGGCCAGCTCCGTCGTCTGCTGCCTCCAAACGAGGTTCTGGGCCTGTGGATTGGGGCTCAGGTCCCACAACTCGGCACAGTCGACCTCAGGTGTGAGGTGAGGTTGCAGGAGTCTGCGTACGGTTGTCTTGCCCACTCCACTCGCGCCGGTGACGAGCAGCAACACGGCGTTGAATATGGCGTCGCGAGCGGACAGACGGCCAGCCGGGAGCTCGACCGTTTCACGTTTTTCTTGACGGTGAAACAACTTGCCCGCTACAACTTGCCCGGTGACCGAGCTCACCGACTTCGACCGCGGCTTCCTGGTTGGCCTGTTGATCGGCGAGGGTTCTTTCGGGGGCGATGGCAAGCAACCCCAGGTGACCCTGCGGATGCACACCAGGCACGAGGCGCTCTTCGGGTGGCTGATGGAGCGCTTTCCGCGCACCAAGCTGTACGGGCCGTACAACCACGGCGGCCGCTCGTACTACCAGTGGATGGCGCGAGGCCGGACGCTGGTGGAGGATCTCCTGCCCCTGCTCGAGACCCACCTCCGCCCCGAGCTCGATGCCCACGCCGCCGCCCGCTTCGATGAGATGCTCAGCCGCTATGCGCCATTCATAGCTCGGGAGCGAGCTCGCGCCCCGCTCGCGGGTGAAGATGACTGACGCAGGCTTCGCATCGCTGCGACGACTGGCCGAACGGTTCGGCCTGACAGCTGCGCAGACCAACCGGCTGGGCAGCTTCGCTGCCCGCCTCGCCGAGGACGAACACGCACCCACGACCGTTCGGGACCCTGGACACATCCGCGACGATCACCTGGCTGACGCGCTTGTGGCGCTCGACCTCCCCGGGCTGCGTGGTGCGCGTGAGATTGCGGACCTGGGGGCCGGAGCGGGGGTGCCCGGGATACCGCTTGCAATCGCGCTGCCGGATGCCCATGTGAGTCTGGTGGAAGGCAACGGGCGCAAGTGCGAGTTCATGCGCGCCGCCGTCGAGGCGCTCGCGCTTGACAACGTCGAGGTCGTGCATGGGCGCGCCGAGGCCTGGCCGGCCGGCATCCAGCGGTTCGACGTTGTCACCGCGCGGGCGCTGGCTCCGCTCGACGTCGTCGCCGAATACGCCGCACCATTGCTCAAGCTCGGCGGGGCCCTGGTGGCGTGGCGTGGGCAGCGAGACCCCGAGGACGAGGCGGCCGCCGTGCGTGCGGCCGAGATCCTCGGGATGTCGGTGGAGCAGCCACAGCGGGTGGAGCCGTACGCGGGAGCGCTCAACCGCTACCTGCATGTGATCGTGAAGACGTCCCCAACCCCGGATCGCTTCCCGCGCCGAGACGGCGTTGCACGAAAGCGACCACTGGGTCGCGCGTAGCCCGCAATCCTCGCATTTAGCGGGAGAACGATCGCCCCGGAGCGGCGCGGGAATCCGTCCCTCGCTAGCTTCCGGATGGCTGATGGGGAGCATCTACGCGATCGCGAATCAAAAGGGCGGAGTCGGCAAGACGACCACGGCCGTGAACCTCTCCGCCTGCATCGCCGAGGCCGGATACGACTCGCTGCTCGTCGACATCGATCCGCAGTGCAACGCGACCGTTGGCATTGGCCTCGGGAAGAACCTGCAACCGAGCGTGTATGAGCTGCTGAGTGGCGAGGCCACGATCGAGCAGGTCGCGGTCGCGAGCTCGATCGAGCACCTCTGGGTGGCGCCCGCGAGCCCGGATCTGGCGGGTGCGAACGTCGAGCTTCCGCGGATTCCCGGCTCGGAAGGCCGGCTCAAAGACGGCCTCGCCGGCGTACGCGACCGTTATGCTTTCACGCTGCTCGATTGTCCGCCGTCGCTTGGGCCGCTGACCGTCAACGCCCTGGTTGCGGCCGATCGTGTGCTGGTGCCGGTCCAGGCGGAGTACTTCGCGCTCGAGGGGCTGGCGGGTCTGCTCGACACGCTCAAGCTGGTGCAGCGCGAGCTCAATCCGCGCCTGACCATCTCCGGCATGGTCGTGACGATGTACGACGCGAGGACGCGGCTCGCACAGGACGTCAAGCAGGAGATCCAGACTCACTTCCCGGACCTTGTCTTCGACACCGTGATTCCGCGCAATGTCCGGATCAGCGAGGCGCCGAGCTTTGGTAGGCCCGTGATCCATCACGACCCGCATTCTGCGGGCGCAACCGCGTACTTCGAGCTCGCCAAGGAGGTCGCCACCCGTGGCTGAGAAGACAAAGGGCATGGGCCGCGGCCTGGCCGCGATTCTGGCCGCCGCACCACAGGATGAGCGCGAGGATCTCCGCCAGCTTCCACTGGAGCTGATCACCGTCAACCCACACCAGCCTCGCCGCCAATTCGACGAGGACACGCTGGTGGCGCTAGCCGAGTCGATCAAGGCTCGCGGTGTGATTCAGCCAGTCTTGGTGCGCCCGGCGGCGGGCGGCCGTTACGAGCTTGTCGCCGGCGAACGTCGTTGGCGAGCCGCCCAGATCGCCGAGCTCGAAACGATTCCTGCGGTCGTGCGTCAGCACGACGACGCTTCCTCGCTTGAGCTCGCCGTGATCGAGAACATGGCCCGTGAGGACCTCAACCCAGTGGACGAGGCGCGCGCGTGCTCCGGCTTGGTCGAGGAGCTCGGCCTGACGCGCGAGCAGGTGGGTCTGCGCGTTGGCCGCAGCCGCGTCGCCGTCTCGAACCTGATCCGGCTGCTCGACCTTCCGGACGAGGCGCTTGCGCTGCTCGAGCGCCGCGAGCTCAGCGAAGGTCATGGTCGTGCGCTTCTGCTGGTCGGCGACAACGCAATTCGCCGGAATCTGGCGCGACAGGCCGTGACTCAGAGCTGGTCGGTTCGTGAGCTCGAATCACGCGCGCGCGCCGCCGCGGACGGGCCCGCGCCGATGATTGCGAAACCGGCCGCGCCGGAGGCGGTGGACCACCCGGACCGACGGGCCGCCATCGATCAGATCACCGACGCACTCGGTACGGCGCTGGGAGCGGACATCAAGGTGCGCGGTGCCGCGCATGGCTACACGGCACAGATCAGCTTCTCCTCCCTGGAGGAGGCCCTCGAGTTGGCTCAACGCCTCTCAAGCTGAGCTCGGCCGCTCAGGCGGGCGAGCTCTCGCCGACGGGCGGGCGTTGCAGCGCCGCGTGCAGGGCGCAACCCGGGCGGTGCCCGTGCCGCGACGAGCCGCAGCAGACCGGGCACACGCCAGCCGATCGGGTCGGAGTGAGTCCGGCCCATTGGTTCTCCTCGAGCAGGCAGCGCAACTCGGCGTTCTGAGCGAGGACCTCAAGGACCTCGTCTCTACTGAGGCTTGGGAAGTGCCCGGACATGGGTCGCCCAGCGTACTACCGAACGCGCGTTCTGTGGAGGTCCTTGGTTTCCATAACCGCGCTCCGTCTGCCCGTGCCCCCGCGCGCACAAGATCTGGCGGCCGGGCGTACGCCGGATCGCTAACATGCCCGCTGCATCGGGCGATTAGCTCAGTCGGTTAGAGCGCTTCTCTGATAAGGAAGAGGTCCCAGGTTCGAATCCTGGATCGCCCACTCGCCTCAGACGCCCGCGGCTGCGGGCGTGTCCGGGCTCGGGGTCATCACCTGCGGCACGGCTCATCGTCAGAGCATTCAATGCGCCCCGAGCGACGGCGCACCGGTACAACTTCGGTGCTGCCGCAGGCTGAAGCTCGGGGAGTTCTGGCGCATTTCTGAGCCACTCCGTCCATGGCTTCTGCTCGCGCGCCGATTGCATCGGACGCGACCGCCAGCATCGCGAAGCACTCGCGAGGGCGCCTGGTGTGAGCGCGATTGCCATCACTCCTAGCGCAGCCGGGTCCAGGCCGTTGCTAACTTCTCTTGATGCGCTGGCTGCCAGATAGGCGTAACGGTGTTGCAGGCCTTGCCGTGATGAGCTTGGGGCTCGCCGCCGCCGCGCCGTTGAAGGCGGACTCATACCCGGTCGCGTCGTCACGGTTTGAACCGGGATCGTGCGTGGTGTTCACACCCACGGACGGCAATCGCCACCTGAGGGTCTTCATCGACGCCGGTCACGGTGGCATCGATCCGGGCGGGACCGGCAGGACCAGCAGCGGTCAGCCGGTCAGCGAGGCCCCGCTGAATCTGCTCGTCGCCAAAGATGCGGCGGCGCTGCTGCTGCGGCGGGGCTTCAGTGTCGTGCTGTCGCGGTCCGGCTCGAACCCGGTCGCGCGTCCGCAATCGGGCAGCTTCTCGGGTGGGGTCTACACGGTCCTTGGAGAACGCCGCGAGCTTGTCGCACGCAATCAGTGCGCCGATCTGTCACATGCGAACGTCGTGCTCGGGATCGATGAGGACGCCGCCGCGGCGTCGGATGCCGCCGGCAGCGTTACGCTCTATGACGCCCAACGTCCGTACCGCGCCGCGAACCTGCGTCTGGCGGAACTCCTGCAGCGCGACGTGCTGGCGAGCCTGGCCGCTGACCGCACCGCAGTCCCCGACCTCGGCGTCCACAACGACGTCGGCTACGGCGACCTAGTCTCGGCGGGCGCCCAGGCGTACGGTCATCTGACCCTGCTCGGGCCGGCCAAACGCGGCTACCTCAGCACGCCGACGTTGGTACCGGCGGCGCTGATCGAACCACTGTTCCTCACCAATCCAGCGGAAGCTTCGCTGGCCGACTCCGCCGCCGGACAAGGGGCGATCGCCCGCGGCTTGGCAGACGCCGCCGAGCAGTTCCTGAGCCGCTGAAGCCCGTGATCACCGCTGGCGGGGGTACTGCTTCTGCGCCCGGACACGGTCCCCTCGCGAGCGTCTGCCGCCGAGCGCTTCACCACGAACTGCCATGACCTCGGCGACGTGGCCGCAGGACTGCAGTCCCAAAGACCCGAGCCGGGCGGCCGACGCGGACATTGGACGCCGGTCCGGGCGGCTAGCAGACAGCGTCTCCAGCGCCCGCTCGGTCACGACGAAACTCGGCTCCGGGACGGTGGCCCAACGCGTGCGAGATGTCCTCCGCGGCTCGGGTGATGAGCTCCGCGCTGCGGTGTTCAGGGTGCAGGACACGGTCGCGTAGCCCCCCGATCGAGATCGATGCACACACCGCGCCGGTGTGTCCGAAGACCGGCGCGCCGATCGAGGCGATACCGAGCGTCACGTCTTGGTCGGAGATTGCGTAGCCGCGCTCCTGGATCGCCTCGAGCTCGCGGATGATGTCCTGGTGCGTGTGCGGGCTGAGTGAGGTGCGTTGCTCAGTGGTATGCGCGTTGGAAAGGTATGCATCCCATGCAGATCGCGGCTCGAACGCAAGCAGTGCGCGCGGCGCGGCTCCAAGATGAAGCGGGAGCGCGCCACCGAGGCGCAGATCCAAGAGAGCCACGCGGACGCCATCGATACGTTCGATGCATACCGCCTCGAGCCCGCGTCGAACGCAGAGAAACACGGTCTCGCCGGTCGCCTCGTGCAGTCGCGCCATCACGGGCTGCGCAGCGGCTCGCTCGTCGAAGCCCTCGACCACGGCGCTTCCCAATTGAAATAGCTTCAGACCGAGGCGGTATGCCCCACTGGAGTTCCCCGCCTCGACGAGTTCGAGCTTCTCGAGGGTCGAGAGCAGGCGATAGACGGTGCTCCGCGGCTCGTGCGTGAGCTCGGCCAGCTGACTGGGCGTCATCTCACCGTGTTCAGCCAAGAGATCAAGGAGGCGCGCCGCCTTTCCGAGCACGGCCACTCCGCCTGGCTTGCGCGAGGACGTTGTAGATGCGGTCGGAACGGTCGTCGGGTCGGGCATGTTGGTCCCGCCCACTGGATGGGCTGTCCTCATTGTGGCACGGAGTGGAGCGAATGATGTATCGTGGACAGCATGACCACAATACGGACAGATTCTCGGCCGGACACCTCTGCGCGGCTGCGGGCCGAGTCCGAGCCTGTTCGGGGGTGACGGGGAATGAGCACGGTCAGGCTCACTGTCGCCCAAGCGCTGGTGCGCTTCCTCGCCGTGCAGTACAGCGAGCGCGACGGTGACCGCCGGCGGATGATCGCTGCGTGTTACGGGATCTTCGGGCACGGGAACGTCGCAGGAATCGGGCAGGCGCTCGACCAGCATCGAGACCTGATGCCGTATCACCCCGCCAAGAACGAGCAGGCGATGGTTCATATCGCCTCCGGCTATGCACGGCAGTCCAACCGGCTGAGCAGCTTCGCCTGCACGACATCTGTCGGCCCGGGCGCTACCAACATGGTCACCGGGGCCGCGCTCGCCACGGTGAACCGCCTTCCGGTTCTGCTGCTGCCGGGTGACACGTTCGCCTCGCGCGCGCCGCACCCGGTATTGCAGCAGCTCGAGCACCCGGGCGACGCGACGATCTCCGTTAATGACGCGCTCCGTCCAGTGTCGCGCTTCTTCGAACGCGTCGAACGCCCCGAGCAGCTGATCCCTGCCGCACTCGAGGCGATGCGGGTCCTCGCCGACCCCGCCGAGACCGGCGCCGTGACGCTTGCGCTGCCCGAGGACGTTCAGGCCGAGGCGTTCGAGTTCCCATCCACGCTGTTCGAACGTCGTGTCTGGACCGTTTACAGGCAGCAACCCGCGCCCGAAGCCCTTGCGCGCGCGGCAGAGCTGATCCGAGCGGCCGAGCGCCCGCTTGTCGTCGCCGGCGGTGGCCTGATCTACAGCGCCGCGACCGCCGCGCTCCGCGAGTTCGTTGACGCCACAGGCATTCCGGTCGCCGAGACTCAGGCGGGTCGCGGCGCGCTCGTCTCCGAGCACCCGCTCAGCCTCGGGTCGGTCGGCGCCACGGGCACGCCCGCCGCGAACCGACTCGCCCGCGACGCCGACCTTGTGATCGGCATCGGCACGCGCTGGTCCGATTTCACGACGGCCTCGAAGTCGGCCTTTCAAAACCCGGACGTGCGGTTTGTCAACGTCAACGTCACCGGCGCCGATGCCGCCAAGCTTTCCGGCCTGCCCCTGTTTGCCGATGCCCGTGTCGCGCTCGAGCAGTTGCGTGAGGCGCTCGCCGGATATCGCGTGCCGGTCGAGTGGGGGCAGCGTGCGACCAGTGATTCGGCTGCATGGGCGATCGAGGTCGAGCGCCTGGTCTCCGCAACGGATGGCGCCGCTGCCACGCCCGCGGGCGTCCCAACACTCCCGACCCAGGCCGCAGTGATCGGGGCCATCAACGACGCCGCCGGCGAGCGCGGGGTGGTGGTCTGCGCGGCCGGCTCGGCGCCCGGCGACCTGCACAAGCTCTGGCGTGCGCGCGACCCGGACGGCAAGGGCTACCACGTCGAATACGGCTTCTCGTGCATGGGCTACGAGATCCCCGGAGCGATCGGCGTCAAGCTCGCCGCACCCGAGCGCGAGGTCTTTGTGCTGGTCGGTGACGGCTCCTACCTGATGCTGCCCGGAGAGCTCGCTACCGCTGTTGCGGAGCGCGTGCCCCTGAGGATCGTGATCGTCGACAACCACGGCTACGCATCGATCGGCGCGCTCTCCCGCTCGGTCGGATCGCACGGCTTCGGCACCCATCACCGGCGGGCGCTCAACGACAGGCTGCCGACCGACAACACTGCGGGCACCGGTCTCGAGGACCCCTCAAGCTCAGAGCAACTGCCGATCGATCTTGCAGCAAATGCCAAGAGTCTCGGCGCCGAGGTGATCCGCGCGCAGACCGTGGCTGACCTGCGAGAGGCGCTGGCGCGGGAGCGCGTCGGCGACGGACCGGTCGTGATCGTGATCGAAACCAGCCGCTACGCGGGCGTCCCGTCGTACGGCTGGTGGGACGTGCCGGTCGCGGAGGTCTCGACCGAGCCCGACGTGCAGGCCGCGCGCGAGGCCTATGAACGCGACCGCGTCGCCCAGCGCGCCCACCTGAACGCCCCGACCGGAGACCGCCTGTGAGCTCACCGCTGCTGATCCATCCCCACGCCCCTGCCTCTGACGGCGGTGCCCTGCGGGTCACCCCCGAGTCGGCGGGGTGGGGCTACGTGGGCTTCGAGCTGCTGCAACTCGCCACCGGCCTCACCGCCGAGCGGGATACGGCACAACGCGAGGTCTGCGTGGTCGTGATCGCGGGCACGGTCGAGGTCACCTCCGAATATGGCGACTGGCGGAACCTCGGACGCCGCGCGCGGCCGTTCGAGGGACGGCCGCACGCCGCCTATCTGCCGCCACAGAGCAGGTTCGCCGTGACCGCCGCCACCGATGCCGAGGTGGGGCTGTGCTTCGCCCCGGCCGCCCACGGCACCCCGGCGCGTGTGATCCCTCCGGATGCGATCAACCCCGAGACACGCGGGTACGGCGACATGGAGCGCGTGATCCATCCGATTCTGATGGCCGACGGCGCTGCCGAATCGCTGCTGGTGACCGAGGTGCAGACGCCAGCCGGCCACTGGTCGAGCTACCCGCCGCACCGACACGATCGCGAGGCGCTGCCCGAGGAGTCATACCTCGAGGAGACCTATTTCCACCGTGTCGATCCGGACACGGGCTTCGTCGTGCAGCGCGTCTATGACGACGAGCGCTCGCTCGACGAGGCGATCGCCGTGCGTGATCGCGAGGTCGTGTTGGTCCCGCGCGGCTATCACCCCGTCGGCGTGCCGCCCGGGTATCGCTCCTATTACCTCAACGTCATGGCGGGACCGACGCGTACCTGGGCCTTTCACAACGACCCCGACCACGAATGGCTGATGACACCGGCACCGCTCAATCAAGGGGAGTCAGATTGACCGCCACCTCCGCCACACGGCTGCTGAGCAATTACATCGGTGGTCGCTGGGCGCCCGCCCAGGCCTCGGTCGGACTGCTCGACGTGGTCAATCCGTCGACCGGTGAGACGCTCGCGCAGGTGCCGATGTCCGGCGCCGCCGACGTCGACGCCGCGGTCAAAGCCGCGCGTGAGGCGCTGCCGGCATGGCGGGCGGTCTCTACGATCGGGCGTGCGCACAAGCTGTTTGAACTGCGTGAGCGACTGATCGGCCGCGAGCACGAGCTGGCACGCAGCATCACCACCGAGATGGGCAAGACGATCACCGACGCGCGCGCCGAGGTGGGGCGCATGATCGAGATGATCGAGGCGGCCACGGCCGTTCCGATCACCATGCAGGGCCGGATTCTGGAGGACGTGTCCCGCGGGATCGACACCGCCACAATCCGCCAGCCGGTCGGCGTCTGCGCGGCAATCGTGCCGTTCAACTTCCCGGCGATGGTCCCGTTCTGGTTCCTGCCCTTCGCCATCGCGTGCGGCAACACATTCGTGCTCAAGCCCTCGGAGCAGGTGCCGCTGACTCAGCAGATCGCATTCGAGGAGCTCGACAAGCTCGAGCTGCCGCCCGGCGTCGTGAACCTGGTCAACGGCGGTCGGGACGTCGTCGAAGCGCTGCTGGACCATCCGGGGGTCGATGCGATCTCATTCGTGGGCTCCGCTCCCGTGGCGAAGCTCGTGTACGAGCGCGCCGCGCGCTCGGGCAAGCGCGTCCAGGCGTTGGGCGGAGCCAAGAATCACATGGTCGTGATGGCCGACGCGGTTGTCGACAAGACGATCGGCGGGATCATCGGCGCGGCCTTCGGCGCGGCCGGTCAGCGCTGCATGGCGGGGTCCGTGCTGATCACCGTTGGCGATGCACACGACCTTCTCGTGCCGCCGCTGGTCGCGGCGACCCGCCGCCTGAGCGTCGGTGACGGCCTGGACGAGTCGACCGACGTAGGTCCGGTGATCAGCTGCGACGCGCGCGAGCGGATCGACGGCTACATCGAGCGGGCGCTGCGGTCAGGCGCCAGAGCGCTGATCGACGGCCGCCAGCCGGCTCGGCAGGCGGCCTACCAGGCGTTCACCGGTCCGACGATCCTCGACGGCGTCACCGCCGAGATGGAGATCGCGCGCGACGAGGTCTTCGGCCCGGTGCTCTCGATCATCAACGTCCCGAGCCTTGATCACGCGATCGGGCTGGTTAACCGCAGCAGCTTCGGGAACGGGACGAGCATCTTCACCGAGTCGGGCGCAACGGTGCGCCGTTACCAGCACGAGGTGCAGGCCGGAATGATCGGCGTCAACATCGGCGTTGCCGCGCCGGTGGCGTTCTTCCCGTTCTCCGGCTGGAAGGACAGCTTCCTCGGCGATCTGCACGCCCACGGCCCGGACGCGGTCGATTTCTACACGCGCAAGAAGACGATCACGAGTCGCTTCTACTCCGACGGACAGGGCTCGGGCCCCTACTTCGTCGAGCGCTAGGCAGAGGAGCCGACCATGAGCACGACACATCGGTCTGTCGGGGCCGAGCCTGGAGGGCCGCTGTATGAGACCTCGCTGACCGCGACCGACTACTGGAACGACTCCTGCTCGATCGCTGACCTCAACTACGCGATCGCCCGCGGCGCGGTCGGCGCCACCAGCAATCCGACGATCGTTACCGATGTGCTGCGCCGCGAGATCGATTCGTGGCGCGGGCGCATCTCCGAGCTGATCACCGGGCACCCATCGTGGACAGAGGATGAGATCACCTGGACACTGATCGAAGAGATGGCCGTCGGTGCCTCGAAGTTGCTGCTCGACGTGTTTGAACGCGAGCACGGACTGAAGGGCCGCCTCTCGATCCAGACCGACCCGAGGCTGTATCGCAACTCGACAGCGCTGATCGAGCAGGCGCGGCACTTCGACGCACTGGCGCCGAACCTGCAGGTCAAGCTCCCCGCCACTGCGGCCGGGATCGCCGCGATCGAAGCGGTGACGGCGGCCGGGAGCTCGATCAATGCGACCGTGTGCTTCACCGTGTCCCAGGCGATCGCCGTGGCCGAGGCCGTGGAGCGCGGCCTCGCACGTTTCGCGGCAGCAGGCGGCGACACTGCGCGGATGTCACCCGTCTGCACGATCATGATCGGTCGCCTGGATGACTGGATGGGCGTGCTGATCGATCGGGACAGCATCATGGTCAATCCCGGGATCGTGCACTGGGCCGGCATCGCCGCGCTGAAGCAGGCGCACGCGATCTTCCGCCAGCGCGGGTATCGCACGAGATTGCTGGCGGCCGCCTACCGTCACCACCTGCACTGGTCGGAGCTGATAGGCGGGGACATCGTGCTGACGATTCCACCCGCATGGCAGCGCAAGTTCAACGCCTCGGAGATCGAGGTGGCGGCGCGCTTTGAGCACCCGGCCGACCAGCAGGCGGTCGCGGAGCTCTATCGCACGCTGCCGGATTTTCGGCGGGCATTCGACAGCGACGGAATGACCGTCGAGGAGTTCGACTCATACGGCGCGACCGTGCGAACGCTGCGCGGGTTCATCTCCTCCTACCACGAGCTGGTCGCGACGATCCGCGACATGATGCTGCCCGACCCCGACCGGCGGTAGTCAGATTGCCAGCCGGGCCGACAGCCCGCCATCGGCCGTCACGGCAGCGCCGGTGATGGCACTGGCGTCGTCGCTGGCGAGGTAGGCGATCAGGTTCGCGATCTCTCTGGGTTCGAGGACGCGACCGATCGGGTGCGCGCGCCCCCAGGCAGCCATCTCGGCGTCGGGGTCCTGCGGAGCGAAGCGCTCTAGCCCCTCCCTGAGCATCGGGGTCTGCACGGAGCCGGGCAGCACGCAGTTGACGCGAATGTTGTCCTTGCCGTGATCGATCGCCATCGTCTTCGTCAGCGCGATCACGCCGGCCTTGGACGCCGCGTAGGCGGCAACCAGCGGCTGGCTGGCGAGCGCCTGCGCCGAGGAGAGATTGACGATTGCACCGCCGCCACGCTCGCGCATGATCGGGATCGCAAAGTGAGCCATCAGGAACGCGCCGGTGAGGTTCGTGTCGATCTGCAAGCGCCACTCCTCAAGCGACATGTCGGGAACCTCTCCGTAGCGCACGACGCCGGCATTGCTGACCAGTACGTCCAGACCTCCGAGCTGGTCCCGGCAGGCCAGGACCGCATCGCACGCCTGTTGCTCGTCGCGAACGTCTGCCTGCAGAGCCACCGCGCGGCGCCCCATCGCGGCGATTGCCTGCGCAACCGCGCTGGCGGCGTCGAGCTCGCGGTCGACGAGCGCAACGTCAGCACCGGCGGCCGCGAGGGTCTCAGCTGTCGCCTGGCCGATGCCGGCGCCGGCGCCGGTGACCAGCGCAACCTTGTTGTGCAGGTGCGCCGGCATCAGCGGCCCTCGAAGTCAGGTGCCCGGCGCTCGATGAACGCGCGGATGCCTTCACGTGCGTCTGCGGTTGCGAACAGAGCGCCCAACTGTCGCTGTTCGAGCGTCCAGCCGGCCTCCAGCGAGGCCTCAATGCCGTCGTCGATCAGGCGCTTTGCCTCACGGATCGCGAGCGGGGCCGCGCTTGCGAGCGCTTCGGCGAGCTCAGCAGCAGCAGCGCCGAGCTCATCGGATTCGACCACGCGCGTCACCAGTCCACGTCGCTCGGCCTCCTCAGGGCGCATCGAACGGGCGCTCATCACG
Source organism: uncultured Actinomycetota bacterium (assembly GCA_963706725.1). Lineage (GTDB taxonomy): Bacteria > Actinomycetota > Thermoleophilia > Solirubrobacterales > Solirubrobacteraceae > Palsa-465. The sequence goes on from OY970167.1 coordinate 673,875, forward strand.
AGTTCCTTGGTCGCGCGTGTGCCGATTGCGCGGGCCAGTCGTTGGGTGCCGCCCCCGCCCGGCAGCAGGCCGAGCTTGACCTCCGGCAATCCGAAGCGGGCCGCGGTGGACGCCACGATCAAATCGCAACAGAGCGCGAGCTCGAAGCCACCGCCGAGGGCAAAGCCGTTGACCGCTGCGATCACGGGCTGGGGTAGCTGAGTGACCGCCGAGAACGCTCGCCGCGAGAGGCGCTGGTATGAGTCGAAGTCAACTTGGGCAGCGCCGTCATAGTCGTTGACGTCGGCGCCGGCGATGAAGCCCCGTCCGGTTCCGGTCAAGACCAGGACCCGCACCTGAGGGTCGTCTGCGATGCCGTTGAGGTAACCCAGCAATGCCTCGACCATCGAGCGCGAGAGCGCTCCGAGTGCCTCCTCGCGATCGACCCGCAGCACGGCCACCTGGTCGCGGCGGTCCTCAACGAGGTGCTCGTGGATCTGTCTCATGCATTCACCTGTGTCGCCATCAGCGCCGCGAGCCGCTTCTCATCGAGCACCTCGCGCAGCACCTCTTCGGTGTGCTCGCCCACCAGCGGGGGCGCGAGCCGGATCGACGCGGGGGTGTCACTCAATGTGATCGGGCAGCCGATCAGCTCCAGCTGGCCGGCGCGCGGGTGCTCGAGCGTCTGAATCAGTGGCGAGCCCTGGGCACGGAGTTCGTCGACCGCCTCCTTGTTCGTCCGCACCTGCGCTGCCCAGATTCCCGCGGGGCCGAGGATCTCAAGCCAGCCCTGCGTCGAACGCGTGGGTGTGATCGCGTCAAGGCGCGTCTTGGCTTCGTCGCGGTCAACCCACGGATCGAGCGCCGCCAGTGCCGGGTCGCCGACGAGCTCGGCGAGGGAGTCAAGCGGCGCCATCGCAATCGCCAGCCAGCCATCCGCGGTGGCATAGATCCCGAACGGGGCTGACAGCCACGGCTGTGCGATGCCGGTTCGCGAACGTTGGTACTCCTTCCCCTGGTTGACCATCGCCGAGATCTCCTGGCACTGGATCGCGATCGCCGTGGAAAACAGATCCACCTCGACCCGCTGGCCGATGCCGTCACGCTCGCGGACGAACAGGGCGGCGAGAATACCGATCGCCAAGGTCAGTGCGGTCATCGCATCCACCACCGAGGATCCGGCCACGACCGGCGGATCGTCCGCGCGACCGGCGTTGTAGGCCAGACCGGACATCGCCTGGATCAGCAGGTCCTGACCCGGACGGTTCTCACGGGCGAACGTGGTGTCCTGGCCCCAGCCCGAACCCGAGCAGTAGATGATGTCGGGCTTCACCGCACGGATGTCCTCGTAGCCCAGTCCCAGGCGGGCAAGCACACCCGGCCGGAAGTTCTCGACGACGATGTCACAGGTTCGGGCGAGCTCGAGCAGCGCGTCGCGGGCTTCAGCGTTCTTGAGGTCAACCGCGACCGAGCGCTTGTTGCGGTTCAGCGCAAGGAACGCGGCGGAGTCACCTGCCACGAGTTCACCCATAACCTCCAGCCCGCGCTCCCACTCGCCCACGACGGGGCGCTCGATCTTGATTACGTCGGCGCCGAGGTCACCCAGTATCTGAGTGGCGTACGGGCCGAGCATCATCTGTGTGAAGTCGAGCACACGGACGCCTGTCAGTGCGCCCGCCAGTGGGGGTGCGATTGTGGTTTCTGTCATCGATGGGTTCACCGGTTTGCGTAGTGGTCGTGGAGAGCGTTCATTTCGGTACTGATCTGCTCCGCTGACGCTTGGCGAAGCAGGAGCTGATGCAGTCGCTGGCTGGCGGCCGCCTGGAACAACGGCCACCAGATTGCGGGCGGTCGGACGATCGCGTGGTCGATCGTTTGCCTGGTGCCGGAGAACAGTCCGTGCGCCAGCGCATCGCAGGCGGCGTCGTCCCAGACTGCTCTGGCCGCCGGCTGGCCACCGGCAGTCAAGACGATGCCGGCCTGCGTCTCGGGCTGCGCGTACCAGAGCGCGAAGCGCAGAGCTTCGGCGGGCGACGAGCAAGCACCTGTTAGCCCCAGCCCGGCCCCGCCCAGGACCGCGCCCGGCGGCCGGCCGTCGACGCGCGGCGCGTCAAACCACGCAAGTCCGGGCGCGGTCGAGCCGGCGTACCCGAACGTCAGGGGAACGTAGGCCCAATGCCCGCCGCTGCGGAGGATGTCCAGCAGTGCTGGCGGGTTCAGCTGAAAGCAGGTGGCGTCAACGCAGCGCGTGAGCTCGCTCAACAACTCGACGGCGCCGGGCGCCAGCCAGGCGTCCTTCAAACCGTCCGGCGCCAACGCGGCCGAGATCGAAAGTAGGGCGCAGAATGCGTCGCTGGCATACAGCGGGAGCGCGACGCTCCCCGGATGCTCTGACGCCAGTGCCAGCACATCGTCCCAGGTCACCGGGACGTTCACGCCGAGCTGCTCCAACACATCGACCCGACCGGCCGCAACCTGGCAGGCGGCATCCACCGCGAGGCCCCACCTATGACCGTCCCAGACGTAACTGTCGCCGCTGGCGCCGATGGTCTCGGGCACCACCAGTGGAGCCTGGAGCTCGTGGGCGACGAGATCCAACGCGAGCAGGCTCTCGGCCGCCGCGGCCTGGGGCACCATCGGATGGTCGAACACGACCAGATCCACGTCGCGACCGAGCGCCTCGAGCGGCTCGTCGTTGAAGGACGCCAGTGGCCGTGATTGCAGCGCCAGCTCGACGTGCGGATGGAGTTTGCGATAGCGCTCCGCGGCGGCTCGCATCGGCGCCATGCAGCGGGGGTGATCCCAGCCGAGAATCCGCAGCGACACCGGCTCCTGATCGCGAGCCCGAGACCACGCCCCGGTCGTTCCGGGGAGGGTCGTGACGGTGGTCTGGTGCATGCCTGACGAGGATTCGGAAGCGACTCGGTCGCGGAGGAAAACGTTTTACTATGAATGCAGTTCGCGTTCGGATTGTCAAGGCAGGCGTGGCTTCCGTCGCGTAATCCTTTTATGGTGAGAGCGATGGCAAGCATTGTCGATGTGGCCAGAGTGGCCGGGGTCACCCCCGCCGTTGTGTCTCGGTTGCTGAACGAGGATCCGGCCCTGCGGATCCGTCCCGAGACGCGCGATCGGGTGCTCGCGGCGGCCCGCGATCTGGAGTACACGCCCAACCATGCGGCACGTGCCCTGCGGCGCGCGCGAGTGGGCGTGCTCGGACTCGCGGTGCATGACATCAGCAACCCTGTCTACGGCGCGGTGATAGCGGGCGCCCAGACAGCGGCATCCGACCGTGGCCACGTGCTGCTGCTCGCGGACGTGACCGAGCTGGCGCGCGATAACGAGACCTTCGCCCGCGTCATCCGCAGCGGCGTGATCGACGGCCTCCTGCTGATGCGTGCGGGCAACGATCGCGATCGGATGGTGGCGCGAATCTCATCGGCGCGGGTGCCGACCGTGCTGATCAACGACCGCTCGCGGACGCTGGGGAGTGTTGGCCTCGACGACCGCGCCGGGGCACGCCTGGCAACCTCTCATCTGCTCGAGCTCGGCCATCGCAGGGTGGCGTTGCTACGACTCGACGGTCGCTTTGCGCGCTCGCTGGACCGCGTGGGCGGCTGGGAGGATGCGTGCGCGCAGCATGGAATCGAGGCTCGCGCCGAATACGTCGTCGGCGGCGGTCACACGGCGGCAGGTGGCGAGGCCGGCATGCGTGCGCTGCTCGAACTGGAGCCCCGGCCAACCGCGGTGGTCGCCAGCAGCGTGCTTTCGGCAATGGGCGCGATGGCCGCGATCCGCGCGGCGGGTCTCGAGATTCCTCGTGACATCTCCGTTGTCGGCTACCACGACGTGTTCCTCACCGAGCATCTCTCGCCCGCGCTCACGGTCGTCCGGCTCGCGTTGCGCGAGCTCGGGCAGGTCGCGGTGACCTCGTTGCTCGCCCAGCTCGACGGCGCTCCTGCGCGGCACATCGTCGTCACGACGCCCGCGCCGGAGCTGGTGCTCAGGCAGTCGACCGCGCCGCCGCCGCCCGACGCCACGCGCTGAGCGCGCCTTTCGTTTGGGGCTGGTAAAACGATTCCCCGATCTGCCTTGACAGGCTCGCCGGGCAGGTGCTAAACAATCGTTTTACCAACCCGCCATGGTCGGCGGGGCGGAGGAGAGATGACAACGCCGGGAGAGACACCAGTGGCGCCCACGCGTCAGATCCGGATCGGGTTGGTCGGCCTTGGGCTGATCGCACAGGCGATCCACATTCCGCGGTTGCAGGCCGAGGCCGATCGCTTCGCGATCACCCACGTCTGCGACCTGTCACCGTCTCTGGCCCGGGCCATCGCCGACGCCCTGCCCGGAAGTCCACGGGCATCCACCGACGCTCAGGCGGTCTTCGACGACCCGAACGTCGATGCCGTCCTGATCCTCAGCGCTGGCACCCACGCCGCTGCGTCCCTGGCCGCACTCCAGGCCGGAAAGCACGTCCTCGCGGAGAAGCCGCTGTGTACCACGACCGCCGAAGCAGACACCCTGGCGGCGGCCGCACAGCAGGCCGGACGCGTTCTGCAGGTCGGCTACATGAAGATGCACGATCCCCTGATCGCGCCCGCCCGCGCTGCCCTGTCGACGCTAGGGCAACCGGCCCGGGTGCGGATGAACATCCTGCACCCCGACCACGATCTGCAGACCGCGCACCTGAGCGTGTTGCGCTTTGGCGACGTCGACCCGTCGCTGATCGAGCGGGCAAGGGCGGCGCAGGCCGCGTCGGTGCGCGACGCGGTGGGCGACGTGCCGGAGGGGCTGACGGGCCTCTACGGCGGCGTCCTGCTGGGCTCGCTTGTGCATCAGCTCTCGGTGCTGCGCGCGCTCGGCGTCGGGCTGCCTACGCAGATCGTGTATGCGGAGTCGGATTCCGGGAGTCCCGCACCGGGGCTCTCCCACGTGCTCGTGCTCGGGCGCCTGGCCAGCGGTGCGCGCCTTGAGATCTCATGGAACGGTCTTGGCGCCTATCCCGCGTACGTCGAGGACACCGAGGTACTCGCCGAGGCAGCCGGCCTGCGACTCCGCCTGGCATCGCCGTATGCACCGGGGCCACCGCCCGGGCTACGCGTCTACCGAAACGGCACGTCAGGTCGGGTCAGCGAAGACCACGAGCCGATCGGGCCGGACGGACTGCACCGCCAGCTGATCGCCTTCCACGAGGCGATCGTCGCAGGCGGGCCAGTGCTGGCCGACGCCGCCGGCGCCAAGGCGGACCTCGAGTGCCTGCAGTCAATCGTCGCAGTGGTGGCCGCGCGCCAGGGGGTCACCGTCGGTGGTGAGGCCGGGCGGTCGCGCAGCCCCGTGATGGTCGCAGGAGAGGCATGAGTACCGTGAACTTCGCCACAGCGCCGGCTAGTTTCGGCCTGGGGATCCCCTCGGATGGGGTGACCGAGCCGTTGTCACCGGGCACGTTTCTCGAGGCGGTCACGGCGGCCGGTTACCGCGGGACAGAGCTGCCGCCACCGGGCACGTTCGGAACGCCCGCGCAGCTCGCGCAAGTCCTCGCCGGCGCCCAGCTCGAAGCCGTCGGGGCGTACGTACCGCTGGAGCTGGCCGGCAGTGACGAGGCCTTCCAAACCAGCCTGCAAGGACTCCGTAGGACGCTGCTGGAACTGAGCGCCGCGGGTCCCAGCTCTCGAGCCGTGCTGGCCGACGCCGGCGGGCACGAGCTCCAGCAGCGGCTGGCCACCGGTGCGGACGAGCCGCGTCTCGATGCCGACGGTTGGTCACGTCTGATCGAGCGTGTCGGTCAGGCCGTCAGGATCGCGAACGAAGCGGGCGTGGCCGCGTCGTTCCATCATCACCTGGCCACGAACGTGGAGACGGTTGAGGAGATCGACCGCCTGCTCGACGGTGTACCACTCCTCGGCCTCACGCTCGACACCGCACACCTTGCTCTGGCGGGCGCCGGCGTGCCGGCCGCGATCCGGCGCTACGGGCACCGCATCAACCATGTCCATCTCAAGGACGCGGATCCAGCCGTCCTGGCGCAGGTCCAACGTGAACGGCGGCCCGACTTCCTGACGTGGTGGCCGACCCTGTTCACCCCGCTGGGGCAGGGCGCGCTCGAGATCGAGGCCGCGATCGAGGGGCTGCGCGAAATCGGCTACCGCGGCTGGCTCGTGGTCGAGCAGGACCGGATGCCATTCGCCAAGTCGGAGCTCCCGGGGGTGGTCTCCGAAGAGGCGGCAAGCCGGCAGTGGCTGCAGGACGTGATGAGCGGTTCAGAGCGGCTCCCGCAGAACCGCCCCGCTGAATAACGCGACAGAGCCGTTTGATGACGAGGACATTCGCTTCCACCGATCAGACCGCCGGCGGCGCCGCTTCGCCCGGCTTGCCCGGCGAGCAATGGACGGTCTTCGTCATCCCGTTCAGTCACAACGACATCGGCTGGGCGGGAACGCCGGCTGAAGTCGCCGACCACCGCGCGTCGATCATCGACGAAGCGCTCGCCCTGCTCGCTGCGCCCGAGCGCAGCTTCCGGTTCTCGATGGAGGCCGCGCTCTACCTGACCGAATACCTCGACCGCCGGCCCGCGTCCGCGGGACGCCTGCGCGAGGAACTGCGTCGCGGCGGCTTGGAATGGGGCGCGGCATACGTGCAGTGCTACGAGGGCCTGCAGACCGACGAGGGGCTGCTGCGACAGTTCACCGTCGGACGTGCGCTGCTGGAGAGCGCCGTGGGCTACAGCCCGCGCGGATACTGGAACGTCGACGTGGTCGCACGCACGCTGCAGCTGCCACAGGTTCTGCGCCACTGCGGCATCGAATACATGGTGGTCTCGCGCAACCGCCCAGGGATGTACTGGTGGCAGGCGCCGGACGGCACCCGGATACTGACCTTCAACTTCTGGGAGGGGTCCTACGGCCGCGCAACGGTCTTCGACTCCGAGCGCCGCCACCACTCGCCGCTCGAGGCCGGCAGTGAGTCCGAAGGCGGGCAGCCGCTTGACCTGGCATTGGTGCGCGAACGCCTCACTTCGCTGGCCGCGCAGTGGTCTGGGACCCTCGAGGAGATCGGCCTTCCACCGGCTCTTGCGATCGTCCTCGCCGCCGACTACAACGTCCCCGACCCGGAGATCCTCGAGCTGGTCAGACGCTCGGCGACGACCCCGGCCGGGGACGGTGAGCCACGGATCGAGCTCATAATCGGCACCGTCGGCGAGTACATCGACTGGGTTACCGAACGCTGCACCCTCGACTGCCTCCCAACCGAGATGGGCGAGGTCCCCAACCCGTGGGTGTACCAGCAGCCCGGGCACTGGGAGATCGTCTCGCAGCTGCGCCGAGCCCAGTCCGCGATCATCGCCGCCGAGGCGGCGTGGACGCTGGTCGCAGTCCAACGCCAGAACTGGAGCGATTACCCGGCAGCAGCACTCCAAGCCGCCTGGGAGGACGCCCTCTACCCGGACCACGGCTACGGCGGCATGCACGGAGAAGGCACCGACAGCGTCTTTCACGATCGCGTGAATCGCGGGTTCTTTGGGGCGCAACGACTGGTTCACAACGCACTGCGGACACTCGCTTCGGCCGATCCGGTGGCGGGGTCCGGCGCACAGGTCGTCGTCTTCAACGCGAGTGACCGGCCCGTATCCGATTGGGTCGAGCTGTCCGGCGTCGAAGTTGGCGACGGCGATGACGTGCTCGTTCAGAGCATCGACGGAGACACCGTCGACCACCAGCTCCTCGGCGAGCCCACGTCGGTGGCCCGCCGGGTCGGTGTGCTGATCCGCGACGTTCCCGGTTTCGGAGCGCACGCGCTGCGCGTGCAGCGTGGCGCACGCGCAGCGGAGCGGAGGCCCGCCGATCCGCTGCGGACAGCCGGCGCCGACCTGATCTGGGACACCGGTGACGTGCTGGCCCGCATCTCTCCTGCGGGTCTCGCAGAGCTCCGCGTCGACGGGACAAGGCTGATTCTCGCCGACCGCTTCATGGCCGGCGAGGTGATCCAGCTCGCCTCTCCAGGTGTCGACGTCGGCACTCACGAGGCTGACCCTGCGTACGACTGGCGGATCGTGCGCCCGTTCCAGCCGCATGCCGACGGCCCCGTCCGCCCCCAAGCGATCGGCTTGGACGTGATCGAGCGCGGCCCGATCCGCTGGACCGTTGAGGCGGTTTCACGCCACGAGCAATGCCTCGTCACGCAGCGCTTCAGCTTCTATCCGGGACTTGACCGGATCGATCTCAGCGCCTCGATCACGGGCTGGACCGGCGAGCACGGACGTGAGCTCCGCTGGGTCTTTCCGGTCGCATCGCCGACCGGCAGGGTCCGCTACGGAGTTCCGTTCGGGCACGCAACAGTCGGCGCGGACGAGGTCCAAGAATTCGCGGATCTGCGGCCACGGGAGCTACTGCGCTGGCTGCTGGCCGGCGCGGAGCCGGCCACGCTCGCGCTCTCGACCCCGCTCACGACCTTCGATTGGCGCGATCCAACCGGCCTCGACGACGACCAGACCTATCTCCAACTTGTGCTCCTCGCCACCAAGCGGAGCATCCACCCGCGAGGCAACTGGTATGGCCAGGAGGGGTCGCACACCTTCGCCGCGAGCATCCATCTGCATGCGCACGAGCCGGCCGCTCTCGAGCTGGCCGCCCGTCAGCGTGGCGCGCTCTGGTGCTCCGCACTCGGTCAGCCCCCCGCGCTCGAACCCGTTCGCCCCGCTGCCGCGAAGCTGATCGCGGCGCTCGAACCCGAGCATGTCAGCATCACAGCTGTCAAGAAGCACGACCGCGAGTCATCGGTCGTGGTCAGGCTCTTCGAAACCTCCGGGCAAGCGGCATCCGTGCGGCTGCGGACAGGCTTCGCGGTCGCCGAGGTGCACGAACTGGACGGACGCGAGTCCCCGACCGAGCGATGTGACGATCTCCGCCGGACGGCGCCCGACATGGTCGAGCTGTCGCTGGGGCCATGGCAGATCGCCACGCTCGCGCTCATCCCGGATGTCGGCCCATGACGGGCTCGACACACATAAACGGCAAGACGGAAGTGCCGACTTGGTCAAACAAACCGCCGGCGGGCACAGGATGTTTCAACGCCGGTTCGATGGAGGAGGTTCCAATGAGGGTTCCCATTCGCTCCCGGCGGCTGCTTGCAGTCGGCGTCGGAGCGGTCATCCCGGCGCTGGCAATTGCCGGACTGGCCGGCAGTGCGTCCGGCGCGCAGAAGCGGTCGAGCTCGGCCGCGGTCACGCTCAACGTCTGGCAGTGTGGCTCGAACGCCAGCAACGGCTGCCTCGGGCCGCAGTGGCCCAAGCTCGTTTCAGCCTTCGAGAAGGCAAACCCCGGCATCACGATCAGCACGCGTTATGTCCCGTTCGACAACATCGACACGGTGTTCGCCCAGGCACTGGCCGCGGGCTCGGGGCCTGACGTCGTTGACCTCAACTCCTCTGGCGAGTACGGCCTGTACGCGGCGAAGGGTTACCTGAAGAACCTTCAGGGATCGGTCGTCGGGCTTCCCCACATCCAGCCGTCGAGCTTCTACTCGAACCTCTGGAATCAGGCCGTGCTGAAGCAGGGTACGTTCGGCATTCCGGTCGATACCGGCAGCCGCCTGCTGTACTGGAACAAGACGCTGTTCAAGCAGGCCGGTCTTGCCCCGCTGGGCAAGACCGCCTCGTGGAGCACGGTCCTGACCGACGCCAAGAAGATCTCGGCGCTCGGCAACGGCATCTCCGGCTTCCGCTACGCCGGCGGTGAGAAGTGGGCCATGATGTACAACAACATCGGTCCGCTCGTCTTTGAGGCAGGCGGTGACTTCATCAACCCGAGCGGGACCAAGGCTGCCGCCGACTCCCCCGCCGTGCTGAGCGCCGTCAACTACTGGGATCAGCTCGTGAAGTATGCGCCGAGGTCGGACGCCACGCAGCAGAACCAGGCGGTCGCGGTGCAGGCGTTCGCCGACAACAAGGCCGGCATGTACTACAACGGCTTCTGGGAGATCCCGGCGATGAAGGCGACCAACCCGAAGGTCCAGTTCGGTGAGACGCTGATGAAGGACAAGACGGTCGCCTCAACCACCGGTGGCTGGCTGCTGGCCGTCCCGTCGTACGTTCCGTCCTCGAAGATGACGGCGATCAAGAAGTTCTACGCGTTCATGTACCAGCCGCAGCACGAGGCGTTGCTCACCAACATCATCCCGGCCGAGAAGGCCGCCGTGCCGCTGGCAAAGAGCATCCACGGCCCCGAGTTCAACCTGTTCTATTACATCCTGGACAAGAACTCGTATCAGCCGATTCCGATGACACAGAACATGTTCCAGCAGGCTGTTGACATCTTCCAGACAGTCCAGGCGACCCAGCTCGGGCAGGCGCAGCCGGGCAGCGCCCTGAAGTCCCTACAGGGGAAGCTGGAGGGTCTGCTCTAAAAATGACCGGTCGTTTCGGTCGCAAGACGGTCGTTCAGGAGTCACCGCCCCGAGCACAGCTCGGGGCGGTGACTCCGTCGATGGCTGGTGCCGGCTCGGAGGCCTCGGTCGTCACGGCCCGGCACGAACCATTGCGCACCCCGCCCGTGACCCGGCGACGGAAGCACGGTCGAGGGCCCCGTCGCGGCGGGCTCGCGGCCGTTGGCTGGATCGGCCCCTCGTACCTGGTCTTCGTCGTGATCATGGCGTTCCCGGCGCTGTGGAACGTGGTCGAGAGCCTCTACCAGACCTCCTACGGCGAGAACAAGTTCGTCGGGCTGTCCAACTACGGCAGCATCTTCGGCAGCGGGCAGTTCTACTCGTCGCTGCTCTTGACCGTCTACTGGACGGCAGGCGTGTTCCTCGGCCAGTTCCTGGTCGGGCTGGCACTCGCGGTCTTCTTCAACCGGGACCTGTGGATCGGGAAGTTCGTCAAGCCACTGCTGATCATCCCGTGGGCGCTGCCGGGAATCGTCGTGGCGACCGCCTGGACCTTCATGTACTCCGAGACGGGGTTGATCAATGACGTGCTCGGGCTGTTTATGAAGAACCCTCCGGTCTGGTTGACCGACTCGCACTATGTGATGCCGGCGGTGATCGTCGCCGGGATCTGGAAGGGGACGCCCTTCTTCTTCCTGATGCTGCTCGCGGGGCTCCAGTCGGTGCCGCGCGAGATGATCGAGGCGGCGCAGATCGACGGGGCCGGCCGGCTCCGGATCCTGGTGTTGGTCGAGCTCCCCTATATCCGCAACATCGTCGCGGTCACCTCGCTGCTCAGCGTCATCTGGACGATGAACTACTTCGACGGCATCTACCTGATGACGCAGGGTGGGCCCCTGAACGAGACCAATACGCTCCCGATCTGGATCTACAACACGGCGTTCGGTGAGTTCGATCTCAACAAGGCGTCAGCGCTTGCGGTCGTGTTGATGGTGATCGTCCTGATCCTCTGCGTGCCGGCACTGCGCAAGACGGAGACCAACGCATGATCAAGCAGCGGCATCTGTCACGGCAGATCGCGATGAATCTGATCGCGCTCGTGATCTGCTTCCTGATGCTGGCGCCGTTCCTGTGGACTGCGCTCGAGTCGTTCTCCGGCGGAGACGTGTTCGGGCCGGTGTTCTCGTCGTTCAAGCCGACGCTCGCCAACTACCAGTACGTGCTCCTGCACACCAGCCTCCCGCACGACTTCCTCAACAGCTTCATCGCCTGCGCGACCGCCATGGTGATCAGTGTTCCCGTCGCCTGCATGGCGGCCTACGGCTACTCGCGTCTCAAGTTCCGGGGCAAGAAGGCGCTGCTCTTCGGGGTACTGGTCACGCAGATCCTGCCGGCGACGGCGCTGGTGATCCCGCTCTACCACGTGTGGGCGATCGCTCACGCGTTCAACAATCTCTTCGCGCTCGGTCTGGCATATGCGGCGTTCAACATGGCGCTCGGGATCCTGTTGCTGAAGAACTTCTTCGACAACATCCCGCCGGCCCTCGATGACGCCGCCGCACTTGATGGCTGCTCGCGTCTACAGACGTTCTGGTACGTGCTTTTGCCGCTTGTCGTGCCGGCCGTCGCGGCCACGTCCGTGTTCGTCTTCGTGAACGCCTGGCAGGACTACCTGCTGGCCTCGTCGCTGATCACCGAGTCAAACCGCTTCACCGCCAACGTTGAGCTGTATGCCTTCCAGGGCGCGCTGACGACCAACTGGGGAGCGATCTTGGCCTCCTCGGTGCTCGTCTCGATTCCGGCGGTGCTCGCCTTCGGGATCGCTCAGCGGTACCTCGTCCGCGTGATCTCGGGAGGGGTCAAGGGGTGAGAGGCGCAGCAAACATGAGGTCAAGACGAGCCCCAAGGAGGCCACCAGCATGCTGACCAGATTTGACGAGGTGTCGTAGATGGCCTCAGTCGCGTTCGAGGACGTCACCCGCATCTATCCAGGCTCGGATCGAGCTGCGATCTCCGGCCTGAACCTGGAGATCGATGACGGCGAGTTCCTCGTAGTAGTCGGTCCATCGGGTTGTGGCAAGTCGACGACGCTGCGCCTGCTCGCGGGCATCGAGGAGATGGACGAGGGAGTCATCCGCATCGGGGCTCGCGACGTCTCGGCGGTGTCGCCGAAGGACCGGGACGTCGCGATGGTCTTCCAGAACTATGCGCTCTATCCGCACATGACCGTCGCGGCCAACATGGGCTTTGGGCTGCGGATCGCGCGTCGGCCGAAGGATGAGATCCGCGCCCGCGTCGAGGAGGCCGCGCGCATCCTGGCGCTCGAGGAGTTTCTGTACCGGAAGCCGGGGGCGCTCTCAGGTGGTCAGCGGCAGCGGGTTGCGATGGGACGGGCGATCGTCCGCGACCCGCAGGTCTTCCTGATGGACGAGCCACTCAGCAACCTCGACGCCCAGCTCCGTGTGCAGACGCGCGCACAGATCGCAGCCCTGCAGCGGCGCCTCGGCACGACGACGATCTACGTGACCCACGATCAGGTAGAGGCGATGACGATGGGTGACCGTGTCGCCGTGCTCGAAGCCGGAACCCTGCGCCAGGTCGATGCGCCACACCGCCTGTACGACCGCCCGGCGAACCTCAGCGTCGCGCGCTTCATCGGCTCCCCCAGCATGAACCTGCGGGAGGCGGCGTTGAGCGAGGACGGTGCGGTCTTCGCCGGTCAGAAGATCCCGCTCGAGCGCGATGTGATCACCGCCGCCGCCGACCGCGGTCTCTCGCACGTGATCATCGGCTTCCGGCCGGAAGCGCTCGACGTCGTGCCGGACGGCACCGAGGGATTCACCGTCGAGACTCGCCTGACAGAGGAGCTCGGCGCGGACGCATACCTGTACGGCCTCCCCGAAGGTGAGCACAACGGCAGCGTCCATGACATGTTGCCGTACGTCGTGGCGCGCGTCGAGCGCCAGCGGAGCGGCGGCGAAGGAACGCCGGTGCGGCTGCGGATCCGCCCGGGCGAGGTCCATGTGTTCGCGGCCGATATGGGTGACCGGCTCAACTGAAGGCATGCCCTCCGCAGGAAAGATTCCAGCGGCCGACGTCGGAGCCGCTCCCACGCCTGTGCTGGGCGCAGTCGGTGAGGGTCTGGCCGAGATCTCGCCGGGCCGCAACGCGACTGATGTCTCCCTGGGGTGGGGTGGCGACGCCGCAAACGTCTGTGTGATGGCGGCGCGCCTCGGTGCCTCGGTCCGATTACTGGGCCGGGTCGGTCACGACGCCTTCGGTCGTGGGTTGATGGCGTTCTGGAGATCCAGCGACGTCGATGTCAGCTGGGTCGGTGAGGATCCCGACGGTCCAACGGGGATGTATCTCAACGAGCCCGCCGACGATGGCGGGCACCGTTTCATCTACCACCGCCGATCCTCGGCGGGCAGTCGTCTGGAGCCAGACGATCTCACCGCCTCGTTCATCGAGGGACTGGGCGTGCTGGTGGTCACCGGCGTCACGCTGGCGGTGTCGCGATCGTCGTCGGCGGCTGCGCATGCGGCGGTCGCCGCAGCGCGCGCCAGCGGCGCCCGCATCGCATGCGTTCTCAACCACCGTCCGGAGCTCTGCGGCGATCCGGGCGAGCTCGCCGAGTTCGCCTGCGGCAGCGACATCCTGATCGCCTCACGCGAAGATCTGGAGCACGTCTTCGGCAGAGCCGATCCCGCGGCTGTGCGCGCCGGAGGCGTCGCGGAAGTCGTGCTGACCGACGGTGCGGAGCCGGTGCGTGTCACCTGTGGCGACCGGGTGTTCAGGCAGCGGGTGCCGGCGACGGCGGCACGGAACGCTGCCGGAGCGGGAGATGCCCTGGCCGGCGCCTACCTCGCATGTCGGTTGCGGGGAGAGAGCCCGGCGCGGAGCGTGACGTTCGGTGTCGCCGCGGCGACACTGAGCATCGGTCGCGACGGTTGTGCCGGCAGCTATCCGAGCGCCGCCGAGACCGCCGCACTGGCTGACGACATGCCAGCCGCCGAGCCCGTCCCGCCCGATGATCTCGCTCAGCTCTGACGCCCTGACGATCACCGTCGATCCGAGCCATGGCGGTGAAATCCTCTCGTTGGTACCGCGCGAGCTCGGAAGTGACCTGCTCGGCCACCCGCCATTCACGCCCAAGCCGCCGTTGGGCGGCGACCTCGATGAGGCCACCTGGACGGCCCGTTACCGCGGTGGTTGGCAGCTCGCCGCGCCAAACGCGGGTGCGGAATGTGTCGTCGCCGGCGCCCGCCACGGCTTTCACGGGCGCGCGTCCGTCGACCCGTGGTCGGTCGTCGAGCTCGAACCTGACCGGGTGGTCCTGGCGTGGAGCGGGCACGGGGTCGAGCTGCGGAGAACCCTGGCGGTGGACGGACTTTCGGCCAGTGCCGAGCTGGAGTGGACCGCCGCCGGTGCCCGGGCCGCCCCACTCGTCGCGGTGGAGCACGTGGCCTTGGGGCGCATGCTGCTGGATCCCGAGGTCGAGATCGACGCCGAGGCCGATGCGCGCGAGGTCTCACCGACAGGTGCGCAAGGCCCGCAGCCCGATCACGCCAGCCGCTGGCCCGACGTCCGCCTACTCGACGGCAGCACAGAGGCTGCCGGCAGGTGGCCGCTCAACGTCTCGCGCGGGCGCCTGATCGCACTCACTGGACTCACGCAGGGAGTGGCTGAAGTCCGCAACCCGCGCAAGGGCCTCGCTGTGAGTTTCCAGTGGCCAACCGCGACGCTGCCGGCGGCATGGGTCTGGCACGAGGCCCGCCACCGCGGCGGTGTCTGGGGCCACCGCGCTGAGCTGCTCGGCTTCGAGCCCGCGTCCGTGCCGCACGCCCGTGGGTTGGCTGAGGCAGTTGAAACCGAACAGGCAATCTGGGCTCACCCCGGCCGCCGTGACGGCTACCGGATGTCGGTAACAGTCACCTGCATGTAGACCGTGCCAGGTCTTATAGTCCGCCGATGCAGCGAAGCTCACGCCGGTTCCTGGTTTTCCTGATCGGCTGCCTGGGCTCGGCTGTGACCTTTGTTGCCGTGGCGGCCGGACCGGCCGCGGCTGGAGTGGCGCCGTGCTTCGCGCAGATCCCACCGCTGGCGGGCAACCCCGATTGGGGCTTTCACACGGGCCCGCCGCTGACCGGCAAAAATGGCAGCTATGCGCGTGCGTTGGGTGAAGTGAACCTCAGCACCGGCTCCATCAGCGGGACGGTGTGTCAGGTGAACGTCGTCCACGGAGTCGACCGCCTGCTCGTCCTCAAGCCCGATGGGCGCGTGATCTACCACACACACGATGCCACCCTGGGCGGGCACCTCGGCAACCTGATGGAGGTTGACGTCAAGGTCAGCTCCAGCACCGACGTCAGGTGCAAGGCCGGCGCGGTTGGCCGCATGACCGTGGAGGCGACGTACAACGGCGTGGAGGACTCGACCGTTGAATTCGTGTTCCACAGCGGCTGTGCGAGCCACTCGCACACCTACCGCGGATCACGGGTCGAGGCGCTGGTTCCGGAGTCCTGAACCCGGCTGCACCCTCCCTCACGTCCCTGCGGAGACGTGAGGCGGCCCCAACGGCGCTCAGCTCTCGAGCCGCGGCTGCGCGATTGTCGGTTCGAACGGCTCGATCGGATTGCCGGAGGGATCCTCAACCAGGATCTGCTTGCCGCCGACGCTCGCCACGGCCGCGGTGCGGAAGCGCGCGCGCCGTGGGCGTGAGCGTTCAGGACTAGTCCTCTGGTATTTTCCCACTTAGCTTGTGTAAACAGCGTGGACAGGAGCGCCCATGGCGTATGTGATCGCCGAACCCTGCATCGGCACCAAGGACAACTCGTGCGTCGAGGTCTGCCCCGTCGACTGCATCCATCCCACCCCGGATGAGGCCGAGTACGCCCAGTTTGAGCAGTTGTTCATCGACCCCGACGAATGCATCGATTGCGACGCCTGCGTCGAGGCCTGCCCGGTCGACGCGATCTTTGCCGAGGACCAGCTGCCCACCGAATGGGGGCACTACGCGCAGATCAACTCGGCTCATTACAAGCCCTGAGCCGGCGGCGTGGATCGTGGTTTTCCTAATCCGGTTGTGCGAAGCTTTCAGCCATGGATGTCCCCGTGCGGCCAGGCGATGCGCTCTCCCAGCCGACGCGCGCGCGGCTCTTCGCGCTGCTCGGTGAGCTGCACCGCCCCGCCGCCACCGAGGAGGTCGCCGCCGAACTCGGGATGCATCCCAACGGCGTGCGCCTGCATCTCGAGCGTCTGCTCGAGGAGGGTCTCGTCGAGCGACGCCGCGAGCGGCAGGCGCGCGGCCGTCCGCGCGACACCTGGGCGATCAGTCCGGACGCCCAGCCGGGCGGCGATCCGCCCACCGGCTACGCGTCGCTCTCACGTTGGCTGGTCCGCGCCCTGGTGATCTGCGGCGCCCGGGTCGCCGACATGGAGGAGACCGGTCGCCTGATCGGTCGCGGGCTGGCGTCTGATCATCCGGGCGCGAAGGACGAGCAGATGCTGTTCGACGCCCTGACGACGCTCGGCTTCCAGCCCGAGCGCGAGCCCCCGGCGCGCGAGCAGGTCAGCTACCGGCTGCGCAACTGCCCCTACCGGCAGGCCGTGCATGAGCGCCAGACGCTGGTCTGCGCGCTGCACCGCGGCCTGACCAACGGCCTGGTCGAGGCGATGGATGCCGACAGCAGCGTGGTCGAGTTCGAGCCGCAGGACCCGGACCTGGCCGGCTGCCTGATCCGCGTGCAGGGGCCGATCGCAGGGCATGAGCCCCGATCGGCCGCCGGCCGCCACTGAAACCCATCCCCAAAGGTGCTGTGACGGCGGTGAGCGCCGCCCCGGGATCGCCCTGCTCGCGCGCGTCGCCCCAACGGCGACAGCACGCCCCGCGAGCGCACCCGGCACGCCCCGCGCAGCGACCCGTCGCGCCCTGATTCGCTTTTCCGGTGCGAGGTCTGATATTCAGATCTCGTGACCACACGACCGGCGAGCCTGCTCAACGATCCAGCACCGGGCAGCGAGCCACTCGGGGCGTTCCGCATGGGCGTGCTCGCCTTCGGCGACTCGATCACCAACGGCGGCGGTGAGCTGCAGTGGGGAGTAGCCCTGCAATCGTGGGCGCTGTGGACCGCTCGCGCGCTCGGCGTCCCATACAACCCGTACGCGGTCGACGGGGCCACGGTGCAGGACGTCGTCGAGCGCCAGATCCCGCTGTTCGAGCGCGCCGTGGCCGATCCCTACTCGCGCTACACGCTCGGCTGCCTCTACATCGGAACCAACGACGTGCGCAACCCCGGCTTCGATCTGCAGCGCTTCGAGCAGCTGCACAACGCGGCGATGTTGTTCCTGCAGCAGCGCTGCGACCGGCTGTTGACGGCCACGATCCCGCTCGATATGGGCCGTCCGCGCAACCCCGAGCTGATCGCGCAGACCAACCGCGCGATCGAGCGTTCGGCCGGCGCTCACGGTGCGCTCGTGCTCGACCTCGAGGCCTTCGGCGGGCGCCAGCTGATGATGTTCGACCACGTGCACCCGACCGCGCTCGGGCAGGTCGCGATCGCCCAGCGCGCGCTCGATCTGCTGGCCGCCGACGGTCTGCCCGCGCGCCTGCAGGTTGAGGACCTGATCAGCTACGAGACCAGCCTCTGGGGCCGCTTCCGCGGCGATCTCACCTACGCCTTCAGGCACGTCAAGCAGGGTCTGCGTCTGCGCGTCGAGTCCCTCAGGCAGCGGTAGCTCAGCCGCCCAGCCGGCGGGCCTCGGCGGTGGCCTCCCACAGGCGCGCTGCCAGCGCCGGCGTGAGCGCTCCGGCGGGCAGCTGCCAGCGCCAGTTGCCACCCTGGCGGCCGGGGTAGTTCATGCGCGCCGCGGGGCCGAGCCCCAGCAGGTCCTGGGCCTGCATGATCGCCAGCGCCGCCGGCGAGGAAAGGCAGAGCCGCATCATTCGCCACCAGGGCTCGGGGTCGGCGATGCCGGCCGCCGCGCAGGCGCGGTCGAAGCGGCGCCGGACACCCGCCGGCGCGCCGGCATACCAGCCCGCGGCCGTGTCGTGGTCGTGGGTGCCCGTGTAGACGACGCGGCGCAGCTGGTGGTTGCCCGGCGCGTGTGGGCTGAAGCGCGCGGCCCCGGGACCGAAGCCAAACTGCAGCACCAGCATGCCGGGGAGCTCGAGGCGATCGCGTAGTGACTCGACCGCGGGGGTGATCACACCGAGGTCCTCGGCGACCAGTGGCAGCTCCACGCCGAAGGATGAGCGAAAGGCGCCGAACAGCTCGATCCCGGGGCCGCGGCGCCAGCGTCCCGAGCGCGCATCGGGCGCGGTCGCGGGCACGGCCCAGTAGGAAACGAAGCCGCGGAAGTGATCGAGTCGCACCAGGTCGAACAGCGCCATATTGCGCCGCAGCCGCTCCACCCACCAGCGATACCGCTGCTCACGCAGTGCGCGCCAGTCATAGACCGGGTTGCCCCATAGCTGCCCGAGCGCGCTGAAGGCGTCGGGCGGTGCCCCGGCAACATACTCGTCGACAAACAGCTGCCCGTGGGCGCGGTGGTCGACGCTGCCGGGCGCGACGTAGATTGCGATGTCGCCCATCACCTGCACGTCACGCTCGGTGGCGTAGGCACGCAGCGCGCGCCACTCGCGGTCAAAGCGCACCTGGTCGGCGATCAGGGCAGAGCGTGAGCCCGACGCGAGCCGCGCCCAGTCCTCGATCCAGTAGCTCTCACGCTCGCGAAGATCGAGCATCTCGGCGGTGGAAACCCGTGCCCGCGGTGCGGACAGCAGACCGTGCCAGCCGGCGAACGCGGAGGTCGCCTTGTACGGGGAGCGGTAGCGGTCCGGCGGAGAAACCGGTAATACCTGCCACCAGGATTGACCTGCCGCGGCAAGCCAGTCGACGAATCGGTAGGCCTCACGGCCGAGCTTCCCGCCCGGCAGCGAGGTGATGTGAAGCAGGACCCCGCTGCTGCGTCGTGTGATGTTCACGTAATTGGTGTTTTACCCGTTCGCGGGAAGGGTTTACTTACAGACCTATGGCCGCCAAGCCTCCGAACCGGATCATCATCCAGTATCCCCAGCCGACGATCGACTGTGGCCGCTACGCGGTCAAGCGCTGCGTCGGCGACACCGTGCATGTGTCGGTGGACATCTTCGGTGACGGCCACGACCTGATGCGCGCCGTGGTCCGCTCCCGGCGCCGGGGTCGCGGCAAGAAGCACGGCTGGCGCGAGTCAGGGTTGCAGCGCATCGACGCACAGCTGGGCGGTGTGCGCTGGGCCGGCGAATTCGAGCTCGACGCGGTCGGCGACTGGGAATATGAGATCCACGCCTGGGTCGACCGTTTCGGCACCTGGCGCGACGAGCTGGCGCGCAAGCTCGGCGCCGGGCAGCAGGATCTCAGAGGCGAGCTGTCGGAGGGCCGGCTGCTGCTCGAGCAGGTGCTGGCGCTGGCCGCCGCCGAAGGCGACGCCACCGCGCGCGGCGCGATCCGGGCCGCGCTGGAGCGGCTCGAGCTGGAGCCGGAGGCGGCGCTCGGCGACGAGCTCTACGCGATCGTCGCGCGACACGAGCCACGCGTGGGGCTGAGCACGTCGGGGCCGCTGCCGGTCAGGGTCGACCGGCAGCGAGCGCGATTCGGTTCCTGGTACGAGCTCTTCCCCCGCTCGTGGGGCGGCTTCGGCGGCGTCGAGCAGCAGCTTCCGCGCTTCGCCGAGCTCGGCTTCGACGTGCTCTACCTGCCGCCCGTGCACCCGATCGGCCACACCAATCGCAAGGGCCGCGACAACGCGTTGGAGGCGGCGCCCGGCGATCCCGGATCGCCGTGGTCGATCGGTGACGAGCACGGTGGGCACGACGCGCTCCACCCGGAGCTCGGTAGCGAAGCCGAGTTCCGCAGGCTGACCAAGGCCGCGGCGGACCTCGACATCGACATCGCGCTCGACTTCGCGATCAACTGCTCACCCGACCACCCGTGGCTCACACAGCACCCCGAGTGGTTCCACCACCGACCCGACGGCACGCTCAAGTACGCCGAGAATCCGCCCAAGCGCTACCAGGACATCTACAACGTCAACTGGGACAGCGAGGACTGGCGCGGGCTCTGGGACGCGCTGCTCGCCGTCGCCCTGCACTGGGTCGACTGCGGCGTCAAGATCTTTCGCGTCGACAACCCGCACACCAAGCCGACGCCCTTCTGGGAGTGGCTGATCGCCGAGGTGCAGAAGCGCGACCAGGACGTTCTGTTCCTGGCCGAGGCGTTCACGCGCCGGGCGGTGATGCGCCAGCTCGCCAAGGTCGGCTTCAGCCAGTCCTACACGTACTTCACCTGGAAGAACTCACGCTATGAGCTGACCGAATACGTCTCGGAGCTCGCCTACGGCGATGAGCGCGAATACTTCCGCCCGAACTTCTTCGCCAACACGCCGGACATCCTGCACGAGTACCTGCAGGACGGCGGCCCGCCGGCGTTCGAGGCGCGGCTCGTGCTGGCGGCGACTCTGAGCCCCAGCTACGGCATCTACTCGGGCTTTGAGAACTTCGAGAACGTGCCGGTCAAGCCCGGCTCGGAGGAGTACCTGCACTCCGAGAAGTACGAGATCTGGGAGCGCGAGCTCGACGGTCCGCTGCTGCCGCTCGTGCAACGCGTCAACCATGCGCGTCGCGCCAACCCGGCGCTGCAGCATCTGGAGAACGTGACCTTCCTGGAGACGGCCAATGAGGCGCTGATCGCGTTCGCAAAGCGCGCCGCCGGCAACACCGTGATCACGGTCGTCAACATCGACCCGCACAACCTCCAGGAGGGTCTCGTCGTGATCCCGGCGCAGCTCGGCCTGCCGCCCGTCTTCCCGGTCCGGGATCTGCTCGACGACGGCCGCTACGAGTGGCGCCTCGGCGGCAATTACGTCAAGCTGGCGCCTGGCCGCTCGCACGTTGCACGCGTCGAGGCGAGCTGACGACCCGCAGCCGACTCCTCGATGGCCACCTCCAGCCAACCACCCCCGCCAGCACCCGAGCCGCAGGAGCCGACGCCGGCCGAGACCGCCGCCGGACCGACCCCGGGCTTTGCCCAGACGAGCCAGTGGTTCGAGGCCAACCCGCTGTGGTTCAAGCAGGCCGTCTTCTATGAGATCCACATCCGCGGCTTCTACGACGGCAATGGTGACGGCTCGGGTGACTTCCCCGGGCTGACCGAGAAGCTCGATTACCTGCAGTGGCTCGGGATCGACTGCATCTGGCTGCTGCCCTTCTACGCCTCGCCGCTGCGCGACGGCGGCTATGACATCGCCGACTTCTACTCCGTGCATCCCGATTACGGCACGGTCGAGGACGTCAAGCAGCTGATCGACGCGGCCCACGCTCGCCAGATCCGGGTGATCGCCGACCTGGTCATGAACCACACCTCCTCCGACCACGCCTGGTTCCAGGAGTCGCGCTCGAGCCCGGACAACCCCAAGCGCGACTGGTACGTATGGTCGGACACGCAGGAGCGCTACCAGGACGCGCGCATCATCTTCATCGACACCGAGGCCTCCAACTGGACCTGGGATCCGGTCGCCGGCCAGTACTTCTGGCACCGTTTCTTCTCACACCAGCCCGACCTCAACTACGACAACCCCGAGGTTCAGGAGGCGATGCTCGAGGTGCTGCGCTTCTGGCTGGACATGGGGCTCGACGGCTTCCGGCTCGACGCCGTGCCCTACCTGTTCGAGCGCGAGGGCACCAACTGCGAGAACCTGCCGGAGACCCACGCCTACCTCAAGCGCGTCCGTCATGAGATCGAGACCAACTACCCGGACAAGGTGCTCCTGGCGGAGGCCAACCAGTGGCCCGAGGACGTGGTCGAGTACTTCGGCGCCGGCGATGGTGACGAGTGCCACATGGCGTTCCACTTCCCCGTGATGCCGCGGCTGTTCATGGCCGTGCGACGCGAGCAGGCCACCCCGGTCTATGAGATCCTCGACCGCACGCCGGCGATCCCCGACAAGGCGCAGTGGGGCCTGTTTCTACGCAACCACGACGAGCTCACGCTCGAGATGGTCACCGACGAGGAACGCGACTACATGTACGCGGAGTACGCAAAGGATCCGCGCATGAAGCTCAACCTCGGCATCCGTCGGCGGCTGGCGCCGCTGCTCGACAACGGTCGCGATGAGATCGAGCTGATGACCGCGATCCTGTTCGCGCTGCCGGGCTCACCCGTCCTCTACTACGGCGATGAGATCGCGATGGGCGACAACGTCTTCCTCGGAGACCGTGATGGCGTGCGCACACCGATGCAGTGGAGCGTGGACCGCAACGGCGGTTTCAGCCGCGCCGACTGGGCGCAGCTCTACTCGGCGCCGCTGATGGATCCCGTCTACGGCTACCAGGCCGTCAACGTCGAGGCCGGGCTGCGCACGCCGACCTCACTGCTGCGCTGGATGCATCGCTTCATCGATCTGCGCAAGCAGCACCCGGTGTTCGGCTTCGGCAGCTATGAGCCGATCTACACCGAGAACCCGAGGATCTTCGCGCTGGTCCGCAGGTTCCAGGAGGACATCGTCCTGTGCGTGCACAACCTGGCGCGCTCGGCGCAGGCCGTACAGCTCGACCTCTCGCAGCACCAGGGCCGGTACCCGGTGGAAATGTTCGGCGACTCGCGCTTTCCTCAGATCGGCGAGCTACCGTACCTGCTCACCTTCCAGCCACGGGGCTACTACTGGTTCTCCCTGGTCGACGAGCGAAAGGACCTTTCCAATGGCTGAGCCGCCGGACCCCGCGCCCGGATCGATCGCGCAGCGCCTGGACACCGACAGCCTGCGGCACTGGTTGCGCGAGCAGCGCTGGTTCGCCGCCAAGAGCCAGACGCTCGCCGGCCTCGACATCGTGGAAGAGGCGGTAATCGACGACGAGCTGGCGCTTGCGATGGTCCAGGTGCACTTCGCCACCGGCTCGCACGAGCTCTACCAGCTCGTGCTCGACCCGAACGCGGATGCCTTCGATGTGCTCAACGACGGCCCTGGGGCCCATCAGCTGCTGGCCGCGATCGACGCGGCGCGCGAGATTGATGGCCGTCACGGCAGCTTCTGCTTCCGCAACGTCGAGCACGACGCCGAGCAGCCGCACGCACACGTCGAGCCGGCCGCCGAGCCGGTGCGACCGATGGGCGCCGAGCAGTCCAACAGCTCGGTGGTGTTCGGCGACCGCCTGGCGCTGAAGCTCTTCCGCAAGCTCGAGCCGGGGATCAACCCGGAAGCTCGAGATGCTGCGCTTCCTGACCGCGCACGAGTACCCGAACATCGCGGCGCTCTACGGCTGGTGCGAGTACGAGGGCGGTGCGCTCGCGGCCACGCTGGCGGTCGCGCAGCAGTTCATCGTCGGCGGCACCGACGGCTGGGAGCTGGCGCTCGAGGAGATACCGACCGCGCCCGACACCTTCCTCGAACGGCTGACCACGCTCGGCAGCGCGACTGCCCGCCTGCACTCGGTGCTCGCCACCGATGCCGGCGATCCGGCCTTCTCGCCGCAGGATCCGAGCAGCGAGTTCCTCAACCTGCTCAAGGCGACGCTCGACGATCAGCTCGAGCGCGTCTTCGGACACCTTCCCGACGATCCGCGGGTGGCCCCGATCATCGGGCTCGAGCAGGAGGTGCGCGAACGCATCACGCTGCCGGCTCAAGGGCCGATCGGTGGCAAGAGCATCCGCATCCATGGCGATTACCACCTCGGCCAGACCCTGTACGCGCAGAACGAGTGGACGCTGCTCGACTTCGAGGGTGAGCCGGCACGCCCGCTCAACGCCCGCCGTCAGAAGCGCTCGCCGCTGCGTGACGTGGCCAGCATGCTGCGCTCGTTCTCTTACGCGACCTGGGCGGTGAGGCTCCAGCGCGGGCTCGAGCCGCCGGCCGATTTCGAGCGGCGCGCCCGCGAGGCTTTCCTCGAGGCGTACTTCTCCGGCGTCGACCCGGCGCTGTTGCCGACGGGTCAGGCGCAGGTCTCAAGCCTGCTGAAGACCTTCGAGATGGAGAAGGTTCTATACGAGCTCCAGTACGAGCTCGACAACCGGCCCGACTGGGTCCCGATCCCGGTTGCGGCACTGCTGCGCATCGTGGAATCCGGGTGATCGCCGGCGGACTCGGGTAGGCGGAGAACGATGACTTCAGCCAAGCGCCCGCGCGACGCCGAGCTCGAGGCACTCGCTCATCGCGAGCATCCGAGCCCGCATTCGCTGCTCGGCGCCCACCCCAAGCGCAGCGGCGTCGTGATCCGCGCGCTGCGACCCGGCGCGAGCGCGGTGGCGGTCCTGCTCGACGGCGGCGCCCCCGACGCACCCGACGCCACGGACCGCATCGAGCTCAAGCAGGTGCACCCCGTCGGACTCTTCCAGGCGACCGTCAGGGGCGCCAAGCTGCCGCTGAACTATCGCGTCGAGGCCGACTACGGCGAGCACGGCACGCACACCCAGGTCGACCCCTACGTATTCCTGCCGACGCTCGGCGAGCTCGACCTGCACCTGATCGGCGAGGGCCGCCACGAGCGCATCTACGAGCTGCTCGGCGCGCACCCGAAGGTCCACCAGGACGTCAGCGGCACCGCCTTTGCGGTCTGGGCCCCGGGCGCGCGCAGCGTCAGCGTCGTCGGTGATTTCAACTTCTGGAACGGGCAGGCGCACCCGATGCGCTCGCTCGGCTCGAGCGGCGTCTGGGAGCTGTTCATCCCCGAGCTCGGCGAGGGCAGCCACTATAAGTTCGAGATCCTCACCCAGACCGGTGAGCTGCGGCTGAAGGCCGACCCCTACGCGCAGGAGACGGAGATGCCGCCGCAGACCGCCTCGGTGATCACGCGCAGCAGACACCAGTGGGGGCAGGGCGAGCGCGAGTGGCAGGAGCGCCGCGCGCACGGCACGCCGCTGGCCGAGCCGGTCTCGATCTACGAGGTCCACCTCGGCTCGTGGAGGCGCGACGCCCAGCGGGGCGACGCGCCGGATGAACCGCTCTCATACGGCGAGCTGGCCGATGAGCTGTCGGCCTACGCGCTCGACATGGGCTTCACGCACGTCGAGCTGCTGCCGGTGATGGCGCACCCGTTCGCGGGCTCCTGGGGCTACCAGGTGACGGGCTACTACGCGCCCACCCCGCGCTACGGGTCACCCGACGAGTTCCGTCAGTTCGTCGAGACGTTGCACGAGCGCGGCCTCGGCGTGATTCTCGACTGGGTGCCGGCGCACTTCCCGCGCGATGACTGGGCACTCGCGCGCTTCGACGGCACCGCGCTGTACGAGCACGCCGATCCCCGCCGTGGCGCACACCCGGACTGGGGCACGCTGGTCTTCAACTTCGGGCGCCACGAGGTCCGCAACTTTCTCAGCGCCAACGCGCTCTACTGGCTGCGCGACTATCACGTCGACGGTCTGCGCGTGGACGCGGTCGCCTCGATGCTCTACCTCGACTACTCGCGCAAGGCCGGCGAGTGGGTCCCCAACGAGTTCGGCGGCCGCGAGGACCTCGAGGCCGTCTCGTTCCTGAAGGAGCTCAACGAAATGATCCACGGCCGCGAGCCCGGCGTGATCTCGGCGGCCGAGGAGTCGACGGCCTGGCCCGGCGTCTCGCGCCCGACCTACCTGGGCGGCCTCGGCTTCGGCTTCAAGTGGAACATGGGCTGGATGCACGACACGCTCGCCTACATGCAGCAGGACCCGGTCTACCGCCGCTACCACCACAACGAGCTGACCTTCAGCTTCGTCTACGCCTTCACCGAGAATTTCATCCTGCCGCTGTCCCACGACGAGGTCGTGCACGGCAAGGGCTCGCTCTACCAGAAGATGGCCGGTGATCACTGGCAGAAGCTTGCGAACCTGCGCACGCTCTACGGCTACATGTGGGCGCACCCCGGCAAGAAGCTGCTGTTCATGGGCGGCGAGCTCGCGCAGAAGCACGAGTGGGACGCGACCGCCTCGCTGCCCTGGGAGCTGCTCGAGGCGCCCGAGCACGCCGGCGTGCAGTCGCTGGTGCGCGACCTCAACCGCGCCTATCGTGCCCGGCCGGCGCTGTGGGAGCTGGACTTCGAGCCCGACGGCTTCTTCTGGCTCGAGCCCAACGACGCCGACGCCAACATCGTCGCCTTCGCACGCAAGTCTCGTGCCGGCCGTGACGTGCTGGTGTTCATCGGCAACTTCTCACCGGTCGCGCGCGCGAGCTACCGCGTCGGGCTGCCGCGCCCCGGGCGCTGGCGTGAGGCGGTCAACACCGACTCCCGCTTCTACGGTGGCAGCGACCAGGGCAACTTCGGCGGGATCGAGGCGGAGCCGGTCCCCTGGCATGGACAGCCGTACTCGGCTGAGCTGCACGATTCCGCCGCTGGCGGCGCTGTGGCTGGTCCCGGAGTCTTGAGCGGATACCCGTGGGAGCGCCCGCTGGGGGCGAGGCCGTCGCCGGACGGAGGCACCGAGTTCCGCGTCTGGTCGCCGCGCGAGCCGCCGCGGCTGGTGCTCGACCCCGGCCGTCCCGGCAACTGGTCGAGCCGTTCGCTCTCCGGCGCGCTCCCGCTGGAGCACGCCGGGTATGGGATCTATGAGCTGCTCGCCGACACCCCGCCGGGCACCGACTACTGCTACCTGATCGGCAACCGGCGGCTGCCGGACCCCGCCTCGCGCTGGCAGCCGCTGGGGCTGCGGGGACCGTCGCGCGTGTACGCGCCATCGCCGCCGCGCCCGTTCACCGCGAAGCCCCTGCGCGAGCAGGTGATCTACGAGCTGCACGTCGGCAGCTTCAGCGCCGAGGGGACGTTCAGCGCTGCGATCCCCCACCTGCCCGCGCTCGCCGAGCTCGGCATCACGGCGCTCGAGATCATGCCGGTGGCCGAGTTCCCGGGAGCGCGCGGCTGGGGCTATGACGGCGTCTACCTGAGCGCTGCGCAGTCCTCCTACGGCGGGCCCGCCGGGCTGCAGCGGCTGATCGACGCCGCCCACGGGTGCGGGCTCGGCGTGATCCTCGACGTCGTCTACAACCACGTCGGCGCCTCCGGCAACGGCGCGCTCGACGCCTTCGGGCCGTACTTCACCGAGAAGTACGAGACCTTCTGGGGGCGCGCGATGAATTACGACGACGCCGCGTGCGACCCCGTGCGCGAGTGGGTGCTGCAATCGGCCGAGGGCTGGATCCGTGAGTTCGGCTTCGACGGGCTGCGCCTGGACGCGATCCACGCGATCTTCGACTCGAGCGCCGAGCACATCGTTGAGGCGGTAGCGCGGCGCGTGCACGCGCTCGGTGCCCGCAAGTTCGTGATCGCCGAGAGTGGCCTCAACGACCCCCGTGTGATGCGCTCACATGCGCGGGGCGGCTATGGTTGCGACGCTGCCTGGGCCGATGATTTTCACCATGCTCTGCGAACTCTCATCACGGACGAACACGACGGCTACTACGCCGAGTTCGGGAAGGTCGGGCAGCTGGCCAAGGCCTTTCACCGCCCCCACGTCTTTGATGGCGACTACTCTGCGGCTCGCAAGCGCCGCTTCGGCGCCCCCGCCGACGACGTCCCACCGCGCGGCTTCGTCGTCTTCGGCCAGAACCACGATCAGATCGGCAACCGCGCCTTCGGCGACCGGCTGCCGCCCCCGGCGCGACCGCTGGCGGCCTTCTGCGTGCTGCTCTCACCGTTCACGCCGATGCTGTTCATGGGCGAGGAGTACGGTGAGAACGCACCCTTCCAGTTCTTCTCAGATCACATCGACAAGCGCATCGCCGACGCCACCCGCAGCGGACGGCGGGCGGAGTTCGCGGCCTTCGCCTCATTCGGGCACGAGCTGCCAGACCCGCAGGATCCCGCCACCTTCGCGGCGTCGAAGCTGTCGCGCACGGTCGATTCCGAGCTGGCGGCGCTCTACGCGGAGCTGCTGCGGGCCCGTCGCGAGCTGCCGGCGCAAGCGCAGGGTGAGATCAGCTTCGACGAGCATGAGCGCTGGCTGTGCGTGCAGCGCGGCAGCTTTGAGCTCGTCTGCAACTTCGGCGCGGATGACTTTGCGCTGCGCCGGCCGGAGGCGCGTTTGAGGCTGGGCACACATCCGGCGGTCACGCTCCGGCGCGGCCGACTCACCCTGCCCCCGCTGAGCGGCGCGCTGCTCATGCCCCGGGAGCAGGGGGCCTGATGGCGGTTTGGCCCGGTCGCCCATTCCCGCTCGGAGCAACCTGGGATGGCAGCGGCACCAACTTCTCGCTGTTCTCCGAGCACGCCGAGGCGGTCGAGCTGTGCCTGTTCGACGACGACGGCAATGAGCGGCGTGTCCCTGTCACCCAGCGCCGCGCCCAGAACTGGCACTGCTACCTGCCCGGCGTCGGCGCCGGACAGCGCTACGGCTACCGCGTGCATGGACCGTATGACCCCGCCAACGGGCATCGCTTCAATCCGGCCAAGCTGCTGATCGATCCCTACGCCAAGGCGATCGAGGGCGTCGTCGACTTCAAGACCGACGCCAACATCCTGCCCTACGTCCCCGACGGCGGCAGCGACGGCGACGACCTGGAGCGCGACGACGAGGACGACTCGGCCGCGATCCCCAAGTCGGTCGTGGTCGACGGCACCTTCGACTGGGAGGGCGATGAGCCGCTGCGCACGCCGCTCGCCGACACCGTCATCTACGAAACCCACGTGCGCGGTTTCACGATGACCCACCCCGAGGTGCGCGAGGACCTGCGCGGCACCTACGCCGGCCTCGCCTCCGAGCCCGCGCTCGCCTACCTCAAGGGGCTCGGGGTCACCGCCGTCGAGCTGCTGCCGATCCACCACATCTCGAGTGAGGCTTTCCTGGCCGACCGCGACCTCTCCAACTATTGGGGCTACAGCACGATCGGCTACCTGGCGCCGCATTCCGAGTACGCCGCCACCGGCCGCCGCGGCGAGCAGGTGCGCGAGTTCAAGGGCATGGTCAAGGCCCTGCACCGGGCCGGCATCGAGGTGATCCTCGACGTCGTCTACAACCACACGGCGGAGGGCAACCACCTCGGGCCGATGCTCTCGTTCAAGGGTGTCGACAACGTCGCCTACTACCGGCTCGTGCCCGACGACAAGCACCACTACATGGACTTCACGGGGACGGGCAACTCGCTCAACCCGCTGCATCCGAGCGTGCTGCGGCTGATCATGGACTCGCTGCGCTACTGGGCGATCGACTGCCACGTCGACGGCTTCCGCTTCGACCTGGCCTCGGCGCTGGCGCGCGAGTTCTTTGACGTCGACCGGCTCTCGTCGTTCTTCGACATCATTCATCAGGACCCGGTGCTCTCGCAGGTCAAGCTGATCGCCGAGCCCTGGGACGTCGGTCCCGGCGGCTATCAGGTCGGCAACTTTCCGATCCTCTGGTCGGAGTGGAACGGCATCTACCGCGACACGATGCGGGACTTCTGGCGCGGCGAGGGCAACTGCGGTGAGTTCGCCTCGCGGCTCTCCGGCTCCTCGGACCTCTATCAGAGCGACGGCCGCGATCCCTTCGCGTCGATCAACTTCATCACCGCCCACGACGGCTTCACGCTCGCCGACCTCGTCTCCTACAACGGCAAGCACAACGATGCCAACGGCGAGGACAACCACGACGGCAGCGATGACAACCGCTCCTGGAACTGCGGCGCAGAGGGGCCCAGCGACGATCCATCGGTGATCGGGCTGCGCGACCGCCAGCGGCGCAACTTCCTGACGACGCTGCTGCTCTCGCAGGGCACGCCGATGCTGCTCGGCGGCGACGAGCTCGGGCGCACCCAGGGCGGCAACAACAACGCCTGGTGCCAGGACAACGAGACCTCCTGGTACGACTGGGTCCGCACCGACGCGTCCAAGCAGATGCGCTCGTTCACCAAGCGGCTGATCGCGTTGCGGCGCGAGCACCCTGTGTTCCGGCGCGCAAGCTTCCTCGAGGGCGCCGTCGACGGCGAGGCGCTGCCGGACGCCTGGTGGTTCCGTTCCGACGGCCACAAGATGACGCAGAAGGACTGGAGCGGCGACGATTGCGCGCTTGGGCTGTTCCTCAACGGCGATGCGATCCCGGACCTCGGACCGCAGGGGCAGGAGATCAAGGACGACTCGTTCCTGCTGCTGTTCAACGCCTCCGGTGACGACCGCGAGTTCATGCTGCCCCGCAAGTACATGGGCGCGGGCTGGGCGCTCGAGCTGAGCACCGCCGAACCGCTCGCCGAACCCGGCAGTGTGCGCCATGAGCCGCACACGCAGGTGACCGTCCCGGCGCATTCGCTTCTGGTGCTCAAGCGGGACCTATGAGCAGCGAGCTGCGCGCCACCTACCGGCTGCAGCTGACCCCCGAGTTCGGCTTTGCGGCGGCGGCCGAGCTGATCCCCTACCTGCGCGACCTTGGGATCTCGCACCTCTACCTGAGCCCGTCGCTGCAGGCGCGCGCCGGCTCGACGCACGGCTACGACGTCGTCGACCCGACGCGGATCTCCGCGGATCTCGGCGGCGAGCAGGCCCTCCGCGAGCTCGCGGCCGAGGCCCGGGGCGCCGGCATGGGGATCGTGCTCGACATCGTGCCCAACCACATGGCGACCGATCCCGCCAACCGCTTCTGGAGCGACCCGCAGCTGCGCGAGCGCTTCTTCGACATAGATCCGGTGAGTGGTCGGCATCGCCGCTTCTTCGACATCGACGACCTCGCCGGTGTGCGTGTCGAGCTCGAGGACGTGTTCGACGCGACCCACGGGCTGGTCCTGAGGCTGCTCGAGGAGGGTGTGATCGACGGGCTGCGGGTCGACCACCCCGACGGGCTCGCCGACCCGCTCGGCTACCTGAAACGCCTGCGCGACGGCGGCGCACGGCGCGTCTGGGTCGAGAAGATCCTGGCCTCCAGCGAGCGCCTCCCCGCCGACTGGCCGGTCTCCGGCACGGTCGGCTACGAGTTCTCCGGCGACGTCCTGGGCCTGTTTGTCGACCCCGCCGGCGAGGCGCCGTTGACCGAGCTCTGGAACGAGCTCAGCGGTGATGCGCGCCCGTTCGGCGCGTATGCGTTCGAGGCCAAGCTCGAGCAGGCGCGCACGACCTTCACCCCCGAGGTGCAGCGACTGGCGCGACTCGCCCCCGAGCTGTCGAGCGACGCGCTCGCGCTGGCGCTCGCGGTGCTGCCGATCTACCGAACCTACGATCCGCTGAGCGCGGGCGAGCTGCGCACGCGCTTTCAGCAGACCACGCCGGCGATCATGGCCAAGGGCGTCGAGGACACCGCCTTCTACCGCTATGGCCGGCTGCTCGCGCTGGGCGACGTGGGCGGCGATCCGGGCCGCTTCGGCGTAGCGGTCGAGGACTTCCACGCCGTCGCCGCCGAGCGCGCGGTGCGCCATCCCGAGACGCTGCTGACGACGATGACGCACGACGCCAAGCGCTCACTCGACACCCGCGCGCGGATCGCCGTGCTGTCGCAGGTCCCTGCGCGCTGGGAGCGCGTCGCGCGCGGCTGGCTCGAGCGCTCCGAGCAACACTGCACGACCGTCGACGGGCGGATCGCACCCGACCCGATCGAGCGCTACTTCGTGCTGCAGACGCTGGTCGGCGTCTGGCCGATCGAGCCCGAGCGGCTCGACGGCTACCTCGAGAAGGCGCTGCGCGAGACCAAGCGCCACACCACGTGGGTGGCGCCGAATCCGCCGTACGAGGAGGCCGTCAAGCGCTTCGCGCGGGAGTTCGTCGCGGACGCCGGATTGCGAGCCGAGCTCGAGGTCCTGCTCGCGGAGCTCGCGCCGCGCTGGTGGCGCACGACGCTCGGGCAGCTGGCGCTGAAGCTGACCACGCCGGGCGTGCCCGACACCTACCAGGGCGACGAGCTCGAGTTCCGTGCGCTGGTCGATCCTGACAACCGCCGCCCGGTCGACTGGCAGCTGCGCCGCGAGCGTCTCGACCACCTGCTCGGCGGGGGCCGACCGGGCGACAACCTCGGTGACCAGAAGCTGTGGATGACGGCGCGGCTGCTCGGCCTGCGCGCACGGCGGCCGGAGCTCTTCACCGGCGACTACCGGCCGCTGGCGGCGGGACCGGCAGCCTGCGTGTTCACGCGCGGTGGCCAGCTGCTCGTCGTGGTGGCGCTGCCGCGCGCGGACGCGCCCGCCGACCCCGTCCTGCCCGACCCGCCGAGCGGGACCTGGCGCGAGCTGTTCACGGGTGAGCAGTTGGAGTTCGAGCGCGACGTTCCGCTCTCGCGCCTGGTCGACCCAGCGACCGGCGTCGGCGTCTACGAGCGCCGCTGATCCTCACAGAGGCGCCTGGTGCGGTGTGCCGAGCGCGTGTGTGTGAGGCGTTAGCCTAGGTCGGGCACAGATTCAAGACGCGACGTCAGGAGGGCATCCGCCATGAGCGCAATCGAAGACGCCGTAGCCGTCGACGCGCCTGCCGAGACCGACGACACGCACATCAGCCGCGCGCTGCTGATGGTCGCGGCCGTGGTCGTGCTCGGCGCGGTCATGTCGATCCTCGACACGACCGTCGTCAACGTCGCGATCAACACGCTGGCCGCGCGCTTCCACACGACGCTGCCGACGATCCAATGGGTCGCGACCGGCTACACGCTGGCGCTCGCGACGGTGATCCCGCTCAGCGGCTGGATCGCGGACCGCTTTGGCACCAAGCGCCTGTACATGGGCTCGATCGCGATGTTCGTGCTCGGCTCGTGCCTCTCGGGGCTCGCCTGGTCCTCGGCCACGATCATCCTCTTCCGCGTGCTCCAGGGTCTCGGCGGCGGCATGATCATGCCCGCCGGCATGACGATCCTGACCCGTGCCGCCGGTCCTCAGCGGATCGGGCGCGTGATGGCAATCATGGGCGTGCCGATGCTGCTGGGCCCGATCCTCGGCCCGATCCTGGGCGGCTGGCTGGTGACGGATGTCAGCTGGCGCTGGATCTTCTTCATCAACCTCCCGATCGGGATCGCGGCGCTGATCCTGGCGCTGCGCGTCCTGCCCAGGGACGTCGCCCAGCACTCGCAACGGCTCGACCTCGTCGATCTGGTGCTGGTCTCGCCAGGTCTGGCGCTGATGATCTACGGGCTCGCCGAATCGAGCTCGTCGGGTGGCTTCGGCTCCGACAAGGTCCTGATCCCGTTGGTCGTCGGGGTCGCTCTGCTGTGCGCCTTTGTCTGGCACGCGCTGCGCGCTTCCGACCCGCTGATCGACCTGCGCCTGTTCAAGAACCGCGCGTTCGCGACCTCGTCGATGTCGCTGATCCTGATGTGCATCTCGGTGTTCGGCGCGTTTCTGTTGCTGCCGCTGTACTTCCAGGCGGTGCGCGGGGAATCGCCGTTGATGGCCGGCGTGCTGCTGGCGCCGCAGGGTCTCGGTTCGATGATCACGATGCCGATCGCCGGTCAGCTGTCCGACAAGATCGGTTCCGGGAAGATCGTGCCGTTCGGCCTGCTCGGCGTGGTTGCCTCGGTCATCTGGTTGACACAGATCGGCGCGCACACCTCCTGGGTTGCGATCTGCATCGATCTGTTCGTGTTCGGCCTGGGGATGGGCTTCGCGATGATGCCGATCTTCACGGGCGCGATGCAGGCGGTCAGCGGTGCCGCCGCGGCACGCGCGAGCACCGCGCTGAACATCATCCAGCAGACCGGGGCGTCGGTCGGCACGGCGGTGCTCTCGGTGCTTCTGGCCACCGAGCTCGCCGATCAGCTCGGCCACGGCAGTCATGGCACGATCGGTGCGGCCGCGGTTCCGGCGTCGGTGCGCGCGCACCTCGCCGGTCCGATGGCGACCGCCTTCGGCCACACCTTCATTTGGGCGTGCGTGCTGCTCGGGATCGCGTTCATCGGATCGCTGACGCTGCCCAGAAGCAAGCCGGAGTTCGGCGACTCCACTGCCACGGTCCCGCTCTGACTCCAGCTGCCAGCCGCCGTCCGGGACGCCCACGCATGGACGCCCCAGACGGAACGGCGGTCAGTTGCCCGTGACCGTGCTGCTGCCGCGGACGTTGATCGACTGCTTGGAGACGGTCCCAGCGCCGCTGGAGCCCGAGCCGAAGCCTGTAGTGCAGTTCGCCTTGACCGGGCAGCTCAACGCGGGCGAGGCCGGGTAGGTCACCGTGTTGGTGCCCGACGCGGTGGTGATCTGCGCCTGCG
The DNA here is from genome assembly GCA_963706725.1 of uncultured Actinomycetota bacterium. Classification (GTDB taxonomy): domain Bacteria; phylum Actinomycetota; class Thermoleophilia; order Solirubrobacterales; family Solirubrobacteraceae; genus Palsa-465. The sequence continues at coordinate 708,308 of OY970167.1, forward strand.
TGGCGGTGACATCACCCGGCCACCATGCGAGGTACCAGCCGTTGCTGACGGTCGCCTGCACGGAGCTGCCGTCGCTGAGCTCGATCGTGACGCCGGTGACGTCGCTGCCGACGCGGCCGTCGGAGAGCGTCAGTGCATCGCCCGCGCTGTCGCGCATGCCCCCGCCGGCGAACTGAATGCCGTCGGAGGCGAGTGTCGGGACTGTGCTCGACGTCGTGCTCGATGACATCGAGACGCTGTTGCCGGCCAGGCAGACGTCGCTGGTGGTCGACTGTGAGTAGATCGAGGCGGTGTAGGGCCCGCGTGAGTCGGTCAGCACCGGGCTACCGAGCCCCTGCCCGCAGTCTGCTTGGGCCTGCGCAAGCTGGGACGCCGCCGGTGCCGTCGGCGTCGACTGCCACCCGGCGAAGGCCGGCGCGGCGCCGGAGCCGAGCGCGATGATCGTGCCGGCGGTGGCAGCCAGCCCGGCGGCACCCAGCGCGCCGAGGGCGGGACGCCGCCTGCGGTGTCGCCGCGGGTGGTAGTCCAGCGCGCGCAGGCGCGCGATCGCGGTGCGATCCAGTTGCGCGTCGCGATCAGTGAACGCTTCGCGCAGGTTCTGCTCTAGTCGGTCATTCATTTCGTCATAGCTCCCGGGTGGGATTGGGGATTGGTGACAGCACCTCACGCAGCCGCGCGAGTCCGCGCGAGGCGTTGCTCTTGACGGTTCCGGGTGAGCAGCCGAGCACTGCGGCCGCTTCGGTCTCGGTCAAGTCGTTGAAGTAGCGCAGCACCAGCACCGCCCGCTGGCGCGGGGTCAGGCGCGCGAGCGCATCGAGCAGCTCCTCGCGCGTGTCGATCGCGGCGAGCACATCCCGTTCCGGCCGGTCGAGCACCACGGCGGCGGCATCGAGCTCGACGCGCCGCCGCGAGCGCCGCTCGGCGCCGTCGAATGTCAGGTTGATCAGAACCCGCCGCGCGTAGGCAAGTGGCTGCTCCATTCGGCGAACCCGTGGCCACCTTCGCGCCACCTTCAGCAGGCACTCCTGGACCAGGTCCTCGGCCTCGCTCGCGTCCCAGGTGATCAGGTGCGCGGTCCTCAGCAATGACTCGGCGCTGGCGGCTACGAACTCGTCAAATTCGTCCATCAACCCATACAACCCCCGTCCGGCCACGAATGGTTCCATGGTTGCCGAAGACCCGTAATGTCATCCCCATGAGCAAACGGATCGTTGTTACAGGTGGCAGTGGCAAGGCTGGGCGTGGCGTGGTGCGCGACCTCCGCGAGCGTGGCTATGAGGTGCTCAACGTCGACCGGCGGTCCGGTCCGGAATCCTCAGGTCCCGACTCGGCGATCCCGTTCCTGCCCGCCGACCTGACCGACTTTGGCCAGACGCTCGAGGCGTTGAGTGCTGGCGATTGGGGGCGTGCGCCCGACGCGGTCGTGCACCTCGCGGCGATCCCCTCGCCCGTGCATGCCACACCCGACCAGGTCTTCCGCACCAATATCACCAGCACTCATACGGTCTTCGCCGCCGCGGCGCGGCTCGGGATCAAGCGCGTCGTCTGGGCCTCGAGCGAGACCACGCTCGGCCTGCCCTTCGATCGAGAGCTCCACTATGCGCCCGTCGATGAGGCGCACGTCTACCCCGAGAGCAGCTATGCGTTGTCCAAGGTCCTCGGCGAGGAGATGGCGCGCCAGTTCAGCCGCTGGTCGGGGATCACGATCCTCGGGCTGCGGCTGTCCAACGTGATGGTGCGCGAGGACTACGAGCGCTTCCCTTCGTTCTGGGACGACCCGCACGCGCGCAAGTGGAATCTCTGGGGCTACGTCGACGAGAGCCACGTGAACGAGAGCGTCCGGCGTGCGCTGGAGGTCGATCTGAGCGGCGCCGACAGCTTCATCATCGCCGCCGCCGACACCGTCATGAAACGCTCCAGCCGCGAGCTGATGGCCGAGGTCTTCCCGGACGTGTCCGTCTCCGAGAACGTGAGCGGCTTTGACACGCTCCTGAGCATCGAGAAGGCACGGCGCGTGCTCGGTTACGCACCAGAGTTCAGCTGGCGCGAGCTGTACTAGAGACAACAACAGGCAGGTGGAGGCAAGACAGTGATTCTTGAGTGCGCGATCATTCACGTGCGGCCGGGCTCCGAGCGAGACTTCGAGGCCGCGATGGGCCAGGCCAAGGACGTCATCTCGCAAGCCGCCGGCTTCCACTCCTGCAGGCTACGGCGCGGCATCGAGCAGCCCTCGAAGTACCTGCTGCAGGTTGAGTGGGACAGCCTCGACGACCACATACAGGGCTTCCGCGAATCCGAGCTGTTCGTGCGCTGGCGCGAGCTGATCGGCCCCTACTTCGCCACCGCGCCCGAGGTCGAGCACTACCGGGCGGCCGTCGTCACGCGGTGAGCCCGGTGCCGGCGGCGGAGCGCACACAGGTCGCGATCATCGGCGCCGGCCCGGCCGGGCTGACGCTCGCACGGCTGCTCGAGTTGCAGGGCATCGAGTCGGTGGTGCTGGAGGCGCGTGACCGCCAGTACTGCGAGGCGCGGGTGCGGGCCGGCCTGCTCGAGCAGGGCAGCTGTGACGTGCTGATCGGTGCCGGTGTGGGCGAACGTCTCCAGCGTGAGGGGATCGTCCACGACGGCATCTACCTACAGCTCGACGCCGAGCGCACCCATATCCCGATCGACGAGCTGACTGGACGCTCGGTCACGATCTACGGCCAGACCGAGGTCGTCAAGGACCTGATCCAGGCGCGTCTCGCCGGCGCTGCGCCCCTGCTGTTCGAGGTGCAGGACGTGCGGCTCGACGCCGCGCGGTCCAGCGAGCCGCTCGTGCACTACCGCAACGGCGGGCAGGCGCGTGAGCTGCGCGCCGATTTCATCGCCGGCTGTGACGGCTTCCACGGCGTCAGCCGACGGTCGATCCCGACGGACGTACTGCAGCTGTGGCAGCGTGACTATCCGTTCGGGTGGCTTGGGATCCTCGCGCACGTCGCACCCTCCTGCGACGAGCTGTCTATGCCCGCAGCGCCCGGGGGTTCGCGCTCCTGTCGATGCGCTCGCCCGAGATCAGCCGCCTCTACCTGCAGGTCGAACCCAGCGAGGAGATCGCCGCCTGGCCCGACGCTCGCATCTGGGATGAGCTGCAGCAGCGGCTGGCGGTGCCCGGCTGGGAGCTTGCCGAGGGACCGATCTTCGACAGGTCGATCACGCCGATGCGCAGCTTCGTGGCCGCGCCGATGCGCTACGGCAGCCTCTTCCTGGCCGGTGACGCCGCCCACATCGTCCCGCCGACCGGCGCCAAGGGGCTGAACCTTGCGATCGCGGATGTCACGTGTCTTGCCGACGCTCTCACCGCGCACTATGCGTCGGGTGATGATGCGGGGCTCGTCAGCTACTCAGACCGCTGCCTGCAGCGGATCTGGCGGGCGCAGCACTTCTCGTGGTGGATGACGCAGATGCTCCACGTCGATCCCCACCAGGATGCATACGCAGACCAGCTGTCGCGTTCACAGATACGCTATGTATGCAACTCACGGGCCGCCGCGACCTCGCTAGCCGAGAACTACGCTGGGCTGCCCCTCGAACGGCACCCAGGAGGGGTGAGTCAGTGGCCCAAATCGTTTCGCTGAGCGAGGCAATTGCAGAGACGGTGCATGACGGCGACAGCGTCGCGCTCGAGGGTTTCACGCACCTGATCCCGTTCGCCGCAGGGCATGAGCTGCTGCGGCAGGGCCGTCGTGAGCTAGAGCTGATCCGCATGACGCCTGACATCCTCTACGACCAGATGATCGGCGTCGGCGCCGCCCGCAAGCTCGTCTTCTCCTACGGCGGCAACCCCGGTGTCGGCTCGCTGCACCGCTTCCGCGACGCGATCGAGCACGGGTGGCCCCGCCCGATCGAGGTCGAGGAACACAGCCACGCGGGCATGGCGAACCGCTATGTCGCGGGCGCCTCGAAGCTGCCGTGCATGGTGATGCGCGGCTACAGCGGCACCGACCTGGTGGCACACACGAACGTCAAGGCGCTGATCTGCCCGTTCACCGGTGAGGAGTTGATGGCAGTTCCGGCATTGAACCCGGATGTGAGCATCGTGCACGCGCAGGAGGCCGACCGCCGCGGCAATGTGCAGTTGTGGGGGATTCCGGGCGTGCAGAAGGAGGCGGTACTCGCGGGTGCGCGCTCGGTGGTGACCGTCGAGCAGATCGTCGAAGAACTGCAGCCACGCCCCGGAGGCGTCGTCATTCCTGGCTGGGTGATCGACTACGTCGCCGCAGCACCAGATGGCTCCCGTCCCTCCTACGCGCTCGGGATCACGCAGCGCGACAACGACTTCTACAGGGAGTGGGACGCGATCAGCCGCGACCGCGACACGTTCGAGGCGTGGATGCACCAGCGGGGACTCACCGGAGTGCCGGCGTGAGCGAGGGTTACTCGAACGCCGAGCTGCAGACGATCGTCGCCGCGCGCTCGCTGGCCGGGAAGCGCTCCTGCTTCATCGGCGTCGGTCGCCCGTCGACCGCGGCGCTGCTCGCGCGAATGGTTCACAACCCCGAGCTTGTACTCGTGTACGAGTCGGGGACGATCGGCGCCAAGCCCCAGCGCGTGCCGCTCTCGATCGGCGACGGCGAGCTTGCCGAGACCGCTGACCTCGTCGTCGCGGTACCGGAGATGTTCAACTACTGGATCGGTCCGGGCCGGGTACAGGTCGCGTTCCTGGGGGCGGCGCAGATCGACCCCCGGGCGAACCTGAACTCGACCGTGATCGGCGACTACGCGCACCCGCGGACGCGCCTCCCCGGCGCCGGCGGCGCACCGGAGATCGCGACCGGTTGCGCCGAGGTCGTGGTGATCGCCCCGCACTCCAAGCGAACCTTCGTGCGGGAGCTCGACTTCAAGACGACGCGCGGCGAGCGCACGACGACGGTGATCACGGACCTCGGCGTGCTCGTGCCCATGGGTGGCGAGCTGACGCTGACCACGTTGCACCCCGGGGTGGCGCTCGAGCAGGTGCAGGAGAACACCGGCTGGGAGCTGAAGGTTGTGGATAACGTGCAGGTATCGGAGGCACCCACCGCCGAGGAACTTGCCGCACTTAGGGAGTTGGTAGCACGATGAGCACTGCTGAGAGAGATGGCGTCCCGGCGACCGGGCAACAAGATGTCCGCCAGATCTATGACCCCGTGGCGGACACCCCCGTGCGCTATCGCCGTGATCCCGAGGGCGCGCAGCCGCCGCTCGACTACCCGCCATACAAGTCGACGCAGTTGCGCTTTCCCAAGCAGCCGCTGGTGTATCTGCCGCACTCGGTGACCGAGATCACCGGGCCGCAGCTGCAGCAGGTGGTGCGACTGGCCGACACCGACAGCGATCTCACGGTCCAGCATCAGGGCGAGCCGATCGGCGAGCGAATCATCGTCTCCGGGCATGTCTATGACACCGAGGGCAAGCCCCTGCGTGACACGCTGGTCGAGATCTGGCAGGCCAACGCCGCGGGACGGTACGCGCACAAGTGGGACCGTTGGGCGGCGCCGCTTGACCCGAACTTCAAGGGTGCCGGCCGCACCCTGACCGATGACACCGGGCGCTATGAGTTCACGACGATCCGTCCCGGCCCGTACCCGTGGGGCAACCACTACAACGCCTGGCGGCCCGCACACATCCATTTCTCGGTCCTCGGCCGCGCCTTTGCGCAGCGGCTGGTGACGCAGATGTACTTCCCGGATGACCCCTTCTTTCCGTATGACCCGATCTTCAACTCGGTGCGGGACGAGCGTGCACGTGAGCGGATGATCTCGGCCTTCAACATCCATCAGACACGGCCGAACTGGGCGCAGGCGTTCAACTGGGACATCTACCTCCGCGGCCCCGCGGCGACACCGTTCGAAGACGCCTTCTGAGAGGAGCGCGCACCATGATTTTCGAGGTCACCCCCTCCCAGACCGTCGGTCCGTACTTCGCAATCGGAATGCCCTATGAGGGTGGCAACCGGCTCGTCCCCGAGGGCACGCCTGGCGCGATCCGCATCGGCGGAACGATCTATGACGGCCGCGGTGAGATCGTTCCCGACCATCTGATCGAGTTCTGGCAGCCTGACAACGAGGGTCGCTTCAACGACATCTACGGCTACGGCGAGCAGTCGACGCTCGAGGGCTTCTGTGGCTTCGGCCGCTGGGGTGTCGAGGACGGCGACGGCACCTACAGCATGCTCACGGTCAAACCCGGCCGTGTCCCCGGGCCGGGCAACGGCTCGCTGCAGGCGCCGCACATCGATGTCACGCTGTTCGCCCGCGGAATGCTCAACCGCGTCGTCACGCGCATCTACTTTGCCGACGAGGCCGAGGCCAACGCGGCCGACCCGCTGCTGGCGAGAGTTCCCGCCGCCCGCCGCAATACGCTCTTGGCCGAGCCGGTCGCGGACGGCTACCGCTTCGACATCCGTCTCCAGGGCCCCGGAGAAACAGTCTTCTTCGAGATCTGATCGCTCTTGCCAGCCGACCTCTTCGCCGGAACCTATGCCCGTGGCGGCGCCGCGCAAGCCGTCACCGCTGAGGCCTGGGTGCGTGCGATGGCCGACGTCGAGGCGGCGCTCGCGGCGGCCTGCGTGGTCGAGGGCCTGATTCCGCCACAGGCCGGCGAGGCGATCCTGCGGGCGCTGCGCCTTGGCCCGTTCGATGTCGAGGCGATCACCGCCGAGGCGGGGGAGCACGCGACCCCGGTAATCCCGCTGGTGCGCGAGCTGCGGGCGCGCGTCGGCGAGGAGTTCGCGGACGCCGTGCACCTCGGCGCGACCAGCCAGGACATCGTCGACACCGCCGCCATGCTGCTCGCCCAGCGAGCGTTGCAGCCGATCGTCACCGACGCCAGCGCCGCGATGACGAGCGCGGTCGGGCTGGCCGTCGCTCACCGCAGCACGCCGATGCTCGGGCGGACGCTCCTGCAGGCGGCGCTGCCGACGTCGTTTGGGCTCGTCGCCGCCGGCTGGCTGCTCGGCCTGGAACGCGCCACCGCGGAGCTGGAGCGCGTGCGCGACACCGGCCTCGCGGTGCAGATGGGGGGGCCGGTCGGTACCCGTCCACCGCAGCTCGCGGGGCGCATGGCATCGACGGCGGGCCTCGCGGAGCCGATCCTCCCGTGGCACACCGAGCGCACACGGATCGTGCAGCTCGGCGCTGCACTGGCGGCACTCGCCGGCTTTGCGGGCAAGATCGCGCGTGACGTCACGCTGCTCACCCAGACCGAGGTTGGAGAGCTTCGCGAGGGTGGCTCCGACCGTGGTGGGTCCTCGGCGATGGCACACAAGCGCAACCCGGTCGCGGCCGTGTCGGTGATCGCCTGCGCGCACCGCGTTCCCGGGCTGGTTGCGACGCTCTTCGCCGCCATGGAGCAGGAGCATCAGCGCGCCGCGGGAGCCTGGCAGGCCGAGTGGGGCACGCTGACCGAGTTGCTGACGCTCACCGGCTCAGCGGTTGCGTGGCTCGCGGATCTGCTCGGGCAGCTTGAGGTCGACAGCGCCAGGATGCAGCACAACCTGGCTGCTGCCGGAGTCAGTGCCGCCGCCGATCAGGCGGAGCAGGTGACCGACGCCGCACAGCTCGTCGACAGGGCGCTGGCCGCGGTGCGGAGTTGAGCGCCTTGCTGGTCAACCACCAGGCAAGTGGCCCCGCCGACGCGCCGGTGGTGCTGCTCGGCAATTCGCTGGGCACGAACCTCTCGATGTGGGAGCCGCAGGTCCGGTCGCTCAGCCGCAACTTCCACGTGATCACCTTCGATCCGCGGGGCCATGGCGGCTCGCCGATTCCGCCGGCCCCGTATGACATCTCCGAGCTTGGCGCTGACGTGCTTGCGCTGATGGATCACCTGGGGATCGAACGAGCCTCCTACGTGGGGCTCTCGATCGGCGGCATGGCAGGCATCTGGCTCGGCGCGAACGCGCCCGAGCGCCTCGACAGGCTCGTCTTGATGTGCACCTCCGCGTATGCGCCACCGGCATCCCGCTGGCACGAGCGCGTTGCCGCAGTGCGCGCCGCCGGCACGACCGCCACGATCGCCGACGCCGTCGTCGAGCGCTGGTTCACGCCCGCGTGGTCCGCGCTGCACGTCGACGTCGTCGCCGCGCACCGGGCGATGATCGTCGCGACCGATCCCGAGGGTTATTGCGGTTGCTGCGAGGCGATCGCGTCGATGGATCTGCGCGACGCGTTGCCACGTGTTCCGGTGCCGACGCTGGTGATCGGCGGTGCCGATGACCTGGCGTTGCCGCCCGAGCATCAGCGCCGGATCGCCGACGGCGTCCCCGGTGCCCGCCTGGAGCTGATCGCCGACGCCGCTCACATCGTGAGCGCCGAGCAACCGGATACGGTCAACCGCCTGATCCAGGAGCATCTCTACGCATGAGTGACGACGAGCTTTACCAGCGGGGCATGGAGGTGCGGCGTGCCGTGCTCGGCGATGAGCACGTCGACCGCGCGACCGCGAACGCGACCGAGTTCACGGCGCCCTGGCAGGAGTTCATCACCAAGCATGCCTGGGGGGCGGTATGGACTCGAGACGGCCTCGATCGCAGGACTCGCAGCGTGGTGACGCTGACGGCGCTGACGGCCCTCGGTCGGGAGAATGAGATCGCGATGCACGTGCGCGCGGCGCTTGGTAACGGCCTGACTCAAGGCGAGATCGCCGAGGTGCTGATCCACACCGCCGTCTACGCGGGCGTTCCCGCCGCAAACGCCGCGTTTGCGATCGCCCAGCGGGTCTTCGACGAGACGGGCTGAAGCTCATCCTCAGGTAGTACTCCGGCTCCTACCTGAGAACGAATTTACCCCGCAAAAATCAATCAAACGTTCGCAGAGCGTCAGCTTTGCGACCTCTACCCTTGGGTGCGGGACGTGGGCCGCCGATGCCTCGTCCGACGACCTCGAGCGAGTCCACAGCGAGCCCATGACGACAACAGACAACAAGCGTTTCCTGGCCACAAAGGTTCCCCAGATCGCCGGTGCGTTCTGGGTGCTCAAGCTGCTCACCACCGGCATGGGCGAAGCCATGTCCGACGCGATGGGCCAGCAGAGCGTGCCGATCGCCGCTGCGATCGGCATCTTCGGACTGTGGTTCGCGCTCTGGCTGCAGCTGCGCCAGCGCGAGTACAAGGCTCCGTACTACTGGTTCGCGGTGATGATGGTGGCGATCTTCGGCACGATGGCGGCGGACGGCATCCACGACGGCGCCTCGATTCCCTACACGGTGACGACCCCCGCGTTTGCGCTCATCACCGGTCTGATCTTTCTGTTCTGGTATCGCAGCGAGGGCACGCTCTCGATCCACAGCATCGACACCCGGCGCCGCGAGAAGTTCTACTGGGCAGCGGTGCTCGGCACCTTCGCGCTCGGCACCGCCGCCGGTGACCTCACCGCATACCAGCTGAACTGGGGCTTCTGGCCCTCGGCGCTCCTGTTCGCCGGCATCTTCGCGGTCCCGACGCTGGGCTGGTGGAAGCTCAACTGGAATCCGATCTTCGCCTTCTGGTTCGCCTACGTCGTCACCCGCCCGCTCGGCGCGTCGTTCGCCGACGGCTTCAGCAAGCCGACCAACGGCGGGCTCAACCTCGGTGACCCGACCGTCAGCCTGATTGCCTTCGTGGTGTTCGCGCTGCTCGTAGGCTGGGTCACGGTCACCAAGCGCGACGTGCAGAGCCACCATGAGCCCGTCGAGCGCGGGGGCGAGATCCATCTCCACGCTCACCCGCACACGCACCCGCACCCGGTGCTGGCTCCCGAGGCGGAGTAGCGCCGAACTGGCGCCGCGGCGCCGCTCGCGCGAAGATTGCGGGATGGCTGAGCACTCAGACGAGCCGCTGTTCAGATGGCTGAACCAGCGGATCGAACGAGTTGTCCGGTGGATGGTGCGCCACCCGCTGGTGGTCGATGCCGTGCTGGCCGCCGGCACGCTGGCCGCCAGCGTCATCGGGCTGGCGATCCAGGGGCGGATCACGCCGGCGATGCTGGCCTTCGGTGTTGGTCTCTGCCTGCCGTTGCTACTGCGCTGCCGCGCTCCGCGCCTGAGCTACGCCTGCATCGCCGGGGTCGCCCTGCTGCAGTGGTCGGTCTCGGGACCCCAGCTGGCTGACGTCGCCGTGCTGATCGCGCTCTACTGGGTCGCGCTCGAATCCGACGCGAGGTCGGTGATCGCCGCGATCGCAATCGCCGAGACCGGGGCGATCCTGCTGGCGCTGACCTGGGAGGCACAGAAGTTCAAGTACTGGTTCGGTGTCACCGGGCTGACCGTCGCCGCCGCCGCGCTGGGCCTGATGATCCGCCAGCGGCGGCAGTTGCTCGCCTCGCTGCGCGAGCGGGCGGCGCGGCTCGAGCTCGAGCGTGACCAGCAGGCCGAACTCGGCGCCGCCGCCGAGCGCGCCCGCATCGCGCGTGAGATGCATGACATCGTCTCGCACAATCTGACCGTGATCATCGCGCTCGCCGACGGTGCCCGGTACGCGCTCGAGTCCTCGCCGGGACAGGCCTCGAGCGCGATCGAGCGGGTCTCGGCCACCGGTCGCCAGGCGCTCGTGGAGATGCGCCGGCTGCTCGGCGTGATGCGCGGTGACTCGACCGACGAACCGCTCGAGCCGCAGCCGACGCTCGAGCGCCTCGACGACCTGATCGCGCGCGTGGATGCCGCCGGGATCCCCGTCACCGTTGACATCGACGGCAATCTCCAGGAGCTGGCGCCCGGGGTTCAGCTGGCCGTCTTCCGCGTCGCCCAGGAGGCGCTCACCAACACGCTAAAGCACGCATCACGGCCGACCGCAGCGCAGCTCCAGCTCCGCTGCCGCGGCGGCTGCGTCGAGCTCGACATCACCAACACCGGAATCGCGCCGATCATCTCCGACCTCCGTGGCCGCTCGGTTGCCGGGTCTGACGGGCGCGGGCTGCTCGGCATGCGTGAGCGGGCGAACCTCTACGACGGCGAGCTCGACGCCGGGCCGACCGACGACGGTGGCTGGCGGGTGTACCTGCGCCTGCAGGCCGACGCGCCCGCCCCCCAGGCACCGGTGGAGATGCTCCAATGAGCCTCTCCGTGTTGCTGGTCGACGACCAGGAACTGATGCGCATGGCGTTCCGCATGGTGATCGAGAGTCAGCCGGACCTGAGCGTCGCGGGCGAGGCCGCCAATGGGCTCGAGGCCGTGGCGCGGGTCGATGCGCTGCGGCCCGACGTTGTGCTGATGGATGTGCGCATGCCGGACCTCGACGGTGTGCAGGCAACCCGCCGCATCGTCGACTCCGGCAGCAGCGCGCGGGTGATCATCCTAACCACGTTCGACCTCGACGAGTACGTCTATGCGGCACTACGCGCCGGCGCAAGCGGGTTCCTGCTCAAGGATGCGCAGCCCGCCGACCTGTTGTCGGCGATCCGTGCGGTGGGCAGCGGTGACGCGGTGGTCGCGCCGAGCATCACCCGGCGGCTGCTCGACACCTATGCACACCGTCTCGGGACAGCGGCCGAGGGTGACCCCGCGGACCGGCTGGCGCCGGCGCAGCGTCAGCAGCTCGAGCAGCTGACCGCGCGTGAGCGTGAGGTCCTGCTGCTGGTGGCCCGCAGCATGTCGAACGCGGAGATCGCCGAGCGGCTGGTGCTGTCGGAGGCGACCGTCAAGTCGCACGTCGGCCGGATATTGGCCAAGCTCGACCTGCGCGACCGCGTGCAGATCGTCGTGTTCGCCTACGAATCGGGCCTGGTCACGCCCGCCCGCGGCTGACGCTCGGGCTCATCGAGCCTCAGCTCCGGCTGGGAGCGGGACCGGTGGTGTCGCGCACGACGAGCCGGGTGGCGAGCTCGACATGCAGTGCCTCGATGCGCTGACTCTGTAGCAACCGCACCAGCTGCGCAACCGCCATGCGGCCCATCTCGGCCAGTGGCTGGCGCACGGTCGTCAGCGCCGGGAACATGATCGAAGCCTCGTACGTGTCGTCAAAGCCGACGACCGAGATGTCCTCGGGTACGCGCAGCCCGCGCTGGCGGATCGCCTGCAGCGCGCCGATCGCGAGCATGTCGTTGAAGGCGAAGATCGCAGTCGGCGGCTCGGGCAGTGAAAGCAGCTCCTGGGTCGCCGCACGACCGCCGTTGTCGCGGAAGTTCGAGTCCATCTGCAGCGCCGGCTCGGGCGTGATCCCGGCCTCGCCGAGCGCGCCGCGGTAGCCGCGCAGCCGCTCCTCGGTTGCGATCCAGCCGTGCGGGCCGGTGATCGCCGCGATCCGGCGATGGCCCAGGCGCAACAGATGCTCGGTCGCCTCGCGTGCGCCCGAGAGATGCGATGCCGAGACGGTCGGGGCACGCTCATCCGGGGTCAGGCGGGGGTCGACGATCACGAACGGATAGCCCTGCTCCTGCAGCGCGGCCAGCTCGTCATGATCCTCCTCGGGCAGGATCAGGATCGCGCCGTCGGTGGTGCCGTGGCGCAGGCGCTGCAGCAGCGTCACCTCGCGGTCATGCTCGTGCAGCGTCGGGCACAGGACCATCGGGATCTCATGCTCGTAGAAGGCCTCGGCGATGCCGGCGAGGATCTCCGAGAAGTAGGAGTGGTGGATCAGCGGCAGCGTCACGCCGACCAGGCCAGTGCGGGTGCCGGTCAACGGCGGGCGCGTGACGGTGTAGCCGTGCTCTGCAACAACCCGCAGGACCTTTTCGCGCACGGGCTCCGAAACCTCGGGGCGCCCGTTGATGACCCGTGAAACCGTGGCCGGCGAAACGCCGGCCAGGGCTGCGATGTCACGGATCGTCAAACGCCCATGGTTATTGCCATTTTCGGCAGTTGTGATCTCCGCCACAAACGGCATTCAAGCACATTTCTGAAACAGTTTCAGAAAACTTTCCGCTTGACACGGCAGAAACGTTTCAGCTAGCGTTGCACAGCGAGAGGAGTTGGAGAGAGGTAAATGGCTTTCATCGCGAGACGACTTGCGTTCTATGTCGTGGCTGTCTGGGCTGCGGTCACGATCAACTTTGCGATTCCCCGGGTCATGCCGGGCAACGCCGTCGCGTCCGCGCTCGGAAGGTTCCAGAACCTGAACCCCGCGGCGGTGAAGGCGCTTGAGATCCAGTTCGGCTTTCACCCCAAGGGCACGATCTTCACGCAGTACATCCAGTACTGGAACGACGTGCTGCATTTCAACCTGGGGATCTCGACAAGCCAGTACCCGACACCCGTCTCCACGATCATCGGCCAGACGCTTCCCTGGACGCTGATCCTCGTCGGTGTGGCGACCGTGCTCAGCTTCGCGATCGGGACGCTCCTGGGTGTCGTCGCCGCCTGGCGGCGCGGCGGCTGGCTTGATCGCGCGATGCCCGGCCTCACTCTGCTGCAAGCGACTCCGTACTTCTTCCTCGCCCTGCTGATGATCCAGCTGTTCGCGATCTCCCTGCAGTGGCTGCCGTACGGGCAGGGCTACTCGCTCGGCCTCACGCCTGGGTTCACGTGGCCGTTCATCTCCAGCGCGATCACCCACTCGATCCTGCCCGCGCTGACGATCATCGCGACCTCGATCGGTGGCTGGATGCTGCAGATGCGCAACGTGATGCTCACCACCATCTCAGAGGACTACATCCTGGTCGCTCAGGCCAAGGGCCTGTCGACGCGACGAGTGATGTTCACCTACGGCGCGCGCAACGCCGTGCTGCCGAACATCGCCGGTTTCGCGCTTTCGCTGGGCTTCGTTGTGGCCGGCGCACTGGTGATGGAGATCGTCTTCTCATACCCGGGCGTGGGGCTCACGCTCTACAACGCGGTCCTCTCCAACGACTATCCACTGCTTCAGGGGATCTTCCTGGTGATCTCGCTCGCGGTGCTCACCGCGTCGTTCTTTGCTGACATCGTCTACGTGGTCCTTGATCCGCGTGCGCGTTCGCGGAGCGCTTTCTGATGCAGAAACGCGGTGTGGTCACGCGTATCGGCCAGGCGCTGGGTGGGCTCGGCTCGGTCTATTCCCGGCTTCCGCTCAAGGCCAAGATCGGGGTCGGGATCCTCGGCTTCTTCATCCTGATCGCGATCATCGGGCCGACGATCGCGCCCTACGACCCGAACGCGTCCACTGTCCAGGCGACGCCGGGCGCACCGAACATCCACCACCTGTTCGGTACCAGCTCGACCGGCGGGGACGTGCTCTCACAGATGCTCGTGGGCACCCGCTGGACTGTCGTGCTCGGTCTCGCGACGGGGGTGATCGCCACCACGCTGTCCGTGCTCGTCGGCACCGCTTCGGGCTATCTCGGCGGCTATGCGGACGAGGGTCTGTCGCTGATCTCCAACGTCGTCCTGGTCATACCGGCACTGCCGCTCCTGGTCGTGATGCTCGGATACCTGCCGCACACCGGTGTGCTCGCGACGGCGATCGTGCTGAGCGTGGTCGGCTGGGCATGGGGCGCGCGGGTCATCCGCGCCCAGACGATGTCACTACGCAACCGTGACTTCGTGCTCGCGGCTCGGGAGGTCGGGGAGTCCAACTGGCGGATCATCGTCTACGAGCTCCTGCCCAACGAGATCGGCCTGATCGCGGCCAGCTTCGTCGGCACCGTGCTCTACGCGATCCTGACATCGGTCGCGCTGGCCTTCCTCGGCATCACCGATTTCAGCAGCTGGAACTACGGCGACATCCTCTACTGGGCCAACAGCGGCAGCGCGGTCCAGCTCGGCGCCTGGTGGTGGTACGTGTTCCCCGGTGTGGGCACGGCTGTGCTCGGCATGAGCCTTGTACTGATCAACTTCGGGCTCGACGAGCTCTCCAACCCACGGCTGCGCTCCTCACGTGGGCAGCGCAAGATCGGCCGCCGCAGCTGGCATCCGGCCGACCCGACACCGGTGGTCCTCGACTACGCAGAGGGGCTGGCGTGAGCACCGCCAGCGAACCCGGGGCCCCAGACGTGACCGACATGGTCCTGCCGTCCGACGGACCCGCTCCTGCCAGCACCGGTCAAGCGCGACCGGTGCTGGACATCAAGGGCCTGTCGATCACCTACCGGTCGGAGGCCGGCGACGTACGCGCGGTGCGCAACGTCGATCTGGCACTGAATCCCGGCAAGATCGTCGGACTCGCCGGTGAGAGTGGCTGTGGCAAGTCGACGCTGGCGTACGGCGCGGTACGGCTCCTGCGCCCGCCGGCGATCATCACCGCCGGTAGCGTCACCTACAACGGCCGCAGGCTCGCCGAGAAGTATCCGGACGGGTTCGATGTGCTGGCCGCCGACGAGGTTGGCCTCAAGCAGATCCGCTGGCGAGAGGTGGCGATCGTTTTCCAGAGTGCGATGAACGCGCTGAACCCGGTGATCCGCATCGAGGATCAGATCACCGACGGCATTCGCGCGCACATGCGGATGCCAGATGAACAGGTGCGCGATCGCGCGCGTGAGCTGGTCGAGCTGGTCGGGATCAAACCGGACCGGCTCCGCGCGTATCCGCACGAGCTGTCCGGCGGCATGCGCCAGCGTGTGATGATCGCGATGGCGCTCGCGGTCAATCCCGAGGTCGTGATCATGGACGAGCCCACCACCGGTCTCGACGTGATCGTGCAGAAGGAGATCCTGCACGAGGTGCTCCAGCTGAAGGCGCAGCTCGGTTTCTCCGTGCTGTTCATCACCCACGATCTGTCGCTCCTGCTCGAGATCGCCGACCAGGTGGTCGTCATGTACGCCGGTCAGGTGGTGGAGAGGGCTCCGACAGCCGATGTCCGCACCGGTGGCACGCATCCATACACGCGCGGGCTGCTGGGATCGTTTCCGCGACTGCGGGGCCCGCGCGTGCAACTGACCGGCATTCCGGGCTCGCCGCCCGATCTGCGCGGGGCTCTCGAGGGCTGCCCGTTTCACCCTCGCTGCGCGTTTGCGCAGGACGCGTGCCTTGAGATCGACATGTCGCTCGCGCAGGTCCCCAACATGGCGCCTGGGCACGTGACGGCGTGCCCGTTCGTGGCGCCCGGCCAGGTCCTGCCTGACGCGGCCAGGGCAATCGCCCGCCCGACGGGCGTCGAGGACAAGAGCATCGCTGAGGCGGGCGAGCTGGTCCTCGCCGGCGTCGATCTACGCAAGGACTACGGCGGCGGCCGCGGACACGTCGTGTCGGCCGTGAAGGGCGTCTCGCTCGAGCTGCATCGCGGTCGCGTGGTGGCATTGGTCGGCGAGAGCGGCTCGGGCAAGAGCACGATCGCAAAGCTGCTGGCCGGCCAGGAGAAACGCACGGGCGGCAGCATCCTGCTCGACGGCAAGGAGATCGAGCCCTCGACTCGCCACGAGTTCCGCCGCTACAAGAGTGAGGTGCAGATGGTCTTCCAGGACCCGTTCGCCTCGCTCAATCCGCTGCACAAGGTCGCCTACCACCTGCAGCGTGCGCTGGCGGTTCACGCGAGCCGCACCGGACGCCAGCCAACGGTTGCCGAGGTCGACCGGCTGCTCGGCCAGGTAAAGCTCAACCCGGTTGAGAAGTTCCGCGACGCCTATCCGCACGAGCTCTCCGGCGGCCAGCGTCAGCGTGTCTCGATCGCGCGTGCCCTTGCCGCCGAACCGCGAGTGCTGCTCGCGGACGAGCCGGTGTCGATGCTGGACGTCTCGATCCGGCTTGAGATCCTTGACTTGATCGCCGAGCTGCGCAGCAAGTTCCAGCTGGCGATCTTGTACATCACCCACGACATCGCGTCGGCACGGTACTTCGCTGACGAGATCCTGGTGATGCACCACGGGGAGATAGTCGAGCGCGGCCCTGCCGAGGACCTCGTTCAAAACCCCACGCATCCGTACACCCAGCTCCTGATCGCCTCCTCTCCGGATCCGGACACCTTCGCGTCCGAGGTTCCCGAACAGGCGGCAGCGCTCGCCAAGGAGGGTCTGGAAAAGGAGGTCGCCTCGGAGTAGACGAGGAGAAGAGGAGTTGGCGCCCCCCGCCTCACGTGCAAGGGACGCCTGACCCCGCCAGTGCAGTATCCGCGCCAGGCCGAGAAACCAGGATGCGGACATCCATTGACCAGCAGTAACTATGTATCAAAGGAGGGGGTGCTCGCTTCATGAAGCGAATACTCAGTAGAAGGTCGTTCCAGGTTGCCACCGGCGCACTTGCCGTCGGCGCCTCCGTTGCGGCGGCTGCTGTCAGTGCCGCTCCCGCCGCCGCTTCGACCCATGCCAAGGCGGCAAGCTCCACCGTTCTGACGGTTGAATCAAGCCCCGTCGGCCAGGCCAACGGCTTCAACCCGTTCGTCTCGACGTCGGCGGCGACCGTCGTTGGCGCAACGTCGCTCATCTACGAGCCGCTGTTCCAGGCCAACCAGCTCAAGCCCGGGAAGTACTACCCGTTCCTCGCCACGAAGTACGCGTGGGGCAAGGGCGGCAAGTCGATCACCTTCACGATCCGTCAGGGCGTCAAGTGGTCGGACGGAACCCCGTTCAGCGCCGCCGATGTGGCGTTCACATACAACCTGCTCAAGGCCAACCCGTCGGTCAACAACACCGGCATCGCAATGACCAGTGTCACAAGCTCGGGCAACACGGTCACGCTGAACTTCGCGACGCCGCAGTACGCGAACTTCCAGAACATCGCGGCGACGGTCTACATCGTGCCGCAGCACATCTGGTCGTCGGTTGGTGATCCATCCACCTACGCCGACACGAGCCCGGTCGGCACCGGTCCGTACACGGTCGGCAGCGTCGGCGCCAGCGGCGTTGTGCTGAATGCCAACAACAGCTACTGGGGCGGTCCCTTCGGCGGCCACGGCGCGCCGGCTGTGAAGACGGTCGAGTTCCCGAGCCTGAGCAGCAACACCTCGGCGCTGTCGGCGCTGCAGACCAACCAGGTCGATTGGGCCGGCAACTTCATCGCCGGTGTCAAGCAGGCCTTTGCCGGCAAGCCGCTGGTCTTCTGGTCGCCGCCGTTGAACACCAACTCGCTGGAGCCCAACCTCCACGAGTGGCCGACGAACCAGCTGGCTGTCCGTCAGGCGATCAGCCTGGCGATCAACCGCAAGGCCATCAGCACCCAGGGTGAGGGCGGCGAGGAGCCGCTCGCGATCAACTCCAGCGGCCTCACGCTGCCGGAGTTCAGCCAGTTCCTGTCGCCGTCGGTCAAGAACGACAAGCTCAGCTCGGCCGCACAGCCGAAGGCTGCTGAGAAGGTCCTTGAGAACGCCGGCTACAAGAAGCAGGGCAAGTGGTTCGCGCTGAAGGGCAAGGTCGTGAAGATCACGATCGTCGACCCGGCGTCCTACAGCGACTACGCGCTCGATGATGCGATCGTCGCCAAGGACCTGCAGGCCGCAGGGATCGACGCGACCTTCTCCGGTCTGTCGGTGCCGCAGTGGAACGCCGATATGGCCACGGGCAGCTTCATGCTCACGATGCACTGGTCACAGACCAGCGTCTCCCCGTACCAGCTGTATGACGATTGGCTGAACGGCGCGCTGGCCACCAAGACCAACCGTGCGGGCAACTTCGAGGGTCTCAAGGACGCCGCGGTCAACAACGACCTGACGAAGCTCGCTTCTGCCGCTACGGTCGCGCAGCAGGTCAAGGCCCTGGGGCCGATCGAGACCTACGTGGCGACCAACCTGCCGCTCATCCCGACGGTGTACGGGGTGTCGTGGGGTGAGTACAACACCGGCGACTTCAATGGTTGGCCGACTCAGAGCAACGAGTATGAGTCGCCCCAGCCGTCGACGCCGCAGAACGAGGTGGTCGTCCTGCACCTCACACCCAAGGGCTGATCACAGCCTCTGGGCAGCTCGCCTGGTCCCCGCCCGCGTGGGCGGGGACCAGATCGGGCCCCGGCTCTTTGCCACCCACACGACAGTCTTAGGAGAAGCAGATGAACAGCCTCACTCACGGAGGCTCAGGGGGCGCGCGGCGCTTTCCAGACGGGTTCGTCTGGGGGGTCGGCACATCCGCGTATCAGATAGAGGGTGCGGTCGAGACGGATGGTCGCGGACGTTCGATCTGGGATGTCTTCACCCACACGCCCGGCAAGGTCAACCGCGGTGACACCGGTGATCTGGCGTGCAATTCATACAACCGACTCGAGGACGACGTGGCGTTGCTGAGCGGGCTCGGCGTCGGCGCATACCGTTTCTCCGTCTCCTGGCCGCGCGTGCTGCCGAGCGGTCGCGGAGCCGTCAACCGGCCCGGCCTGGACTACTACCGCCGGCTCGTCGAGGCGCTCAACCAGGCCGGGATCAAGCCCGTCGCCACGCTCTATCACTGGGACCTGCCGCAGGCGCTGGAGGAGCGCGGCGGCTGGGCCAACCGCGACAGCGCCAAGCTGCTTGGCGAGCTCGCGCACGTGCTCGCCCAGGCGCTGGGCGACCAGGTCGCGATGTGGGTCACGATCAACGAGCCGCTGCAGACGGTGCAGCAGGGCTACATCACCGGCACCCACGCCCCCGGGCGACGTGACCTCGCGCTCGCCGCGGCGGCGATTCATCACATCATGCTCGGGCACGGCTACGCGCTGCAGGCGCTGCGCGCAGAGCTGCCGCACGCGGTCATCGGTCCGACGATGGACCCGCAGCCCTTCAACGCGCTCGACGAGGAGTCGAAGCCGGCCGCCGAGGCGCTCGATGCGGAGTTCAACCGCGTCTACCTGGACCCGGTCTTCCGCGGAACCTATCCGGCCGACTTGCGCAGCGACCTGCAGCCGCCCGAGGCACTGGTCGAGGACGGCGACATGGAGCTGATCTCCGCTCCAATCGATTTCTTTGGTCTCAACTACTACCGGCCCCACTACGTACGCAGTGGCGACTGGAGTGATCTTCGCATCGGTGAGACACCGGTCCCCGGCCATCCCGGTGTTGTTCAGTACCTGCCACCGGATCTGCCGTGCACCGTGATGGGCTGGCCGATCGTTCCCGAGGGGATGCGCGACCTGCTGATCCGCCTGCACAATGAAGGCGGCGGACTGCCGATCTACATCACCGAGAACGGCTGCGCGGCCGATGATTATCTGACGCCGGAGGGCACGGTCGAGGATCACGAGCGCATCGAATTCATTCACAGCCACCTCGATGCGACGCTTCAGGCGATCGACGCCGGCGTCAACGTGGCGGGTTACTTCCACTGGTCACTGATGGACAACTTCGAGTGGGCCGAGGGGTATCGGCGCCGCTTCGGTCTCCATTACGTCGAGTTCGGATCCGGCCGACGCATCCAGAAGCGCAGCGCGCGGTTCTACCGGCAGGTCGCGCTGAGTGGCGAGCTTCCGGCGTCCGCGAGCCCCGGCGCGGGCGTCCAGGAGCCGGGGATTCCAGAGGCTCCGGCGGCCGTCTGAGCGGCCGCTTGCAGGTGCGGTCTCCTCTCTCTCCCCGCACTTGAGCCAGGGGCTGGCGGGCCCTGTGGGTCCGCCAGCCTCAAGCTTTCCCCGCCCTGAAACGGCCAGAATCCGCGCAAAGGCTCAAGGCCGAACGCTCCGAGGCACGATAATCAGCTAATGAGCGATGCCGCCCTCGATGCCTATGCCGTGCTCGGTGTGGCGCCCGATGTCTCAGATATTGAGCTGCGCCGTGTCTACCGTGACCTGGTCAAGCGCCACCACCCCGACCACAACGACGGCTCGGCCGAGTCGGCTCGGCGCTTCGCGCAGATCCAGAACGCCTATGCCGTGATCGCGCAGCTGCGCCGCGGATCCGGTGCGGCTGTGCACGTCGGCACGGAGGGCGCCGCCCCCGCCGAGGGCCCGATCGAGGATCGGATCGCGTCGCTCGAGCGTGAGCTCGCGGCGATGCGCGCGGCCGAGCAGCGCCGCGCCCAGGAACAGCAGCGACTCGCGCGCGCGCAGGCGGCGAAGCTCGCGGCAGCCCAGCGCACGCCGCCGGCCGCCCCCCACCGCGTCCACGCGACACCCGAGGAGCTCGGCTACTACTCGACCGACGACAGCTTCAGCAAGATCATCGACGACGCCACCGAGCAGCTCGGCGAGCGCCTGCGCAAGAGCGACGCCAAAAAGCAGTTCACGCGGCGACTCTCTGATCTGTTCGGCCGCGACGGCTGAGCGCCGTCGTCACGAGCCACACCGCCAGCCCGACCAGCGAGACCAGAGCGCCGAATGTGCACACGGCCGCCCAGCCGTCCGCGGCATAGAGCGCGCCGGTGACTGACGAGCCGAGCACGCCGCCGAGGAAGTACGCGGACATGTAGGCGGTCGTGATGCGGCTGCGGGCATCCGCGTGCAGGTGATAGATCGCGCTCTGATTGCTGATCTGCGTGCCCTGAACGCCAAGGTCGAGCACCATGATTCCGATGATCAGCACGATCACCGAGTCGGCCCCGAGCTCGAGTAACAGCCAACTGGCGAGCGTCAGGATCAGCGTGGCGGTGGTGGTCACGGCGCCGTGGCCGCGGTCTGCAAGTCGTCCCGCCACCTGCGCGGCGCCGGCGCCGGCGACGCCTGCCAGGCCGAACAGGCCGATCGTGGTGTTGCCGTAGTGGAAGTGACTGCCGTGCTCCCCGGAAAGCAGGAACGCGAGCGACGTCCAGAGGATGCTGAAGGCGCCGAAGGCGCAGCCACCGAGGACCATGCGCTGTCGCAGCACCGGCTCGGCGCCGATCAGCCGCAGCACTGATCGCAGCGCCGCGGTGTAGGGAAGGTCGGAGGTCGGCTCGATCCGTGGCAGCGCGCGTCGCAGGACCGCGGCGAGCACCAGCATCGCCACCGCGGCGAAGCCGAACACCACGCGCCAGCCGAACAGCCCGGCGATCACACCGCTCAGCGTGCGCGACAGCAACACCCCGAGCAGCAGCCCGCTCATCACCGTGCCGACGACCTTGCCACGCTCGTGCGGCGCTGCGAGCTGTGAGGACAGCGCCACGATCACCTGGCCGACGAAGGTGGTGACGCCGACCAGCAGCACGGCGGTGGCGAACACCGTCAGGTCCGGTGCGATTGCGGACAGCGCCTGCCCGGCGGCGAGCGCTGTGAGGCTGACGCTGATCAGGTTGCGGCGCTCGACCAGATCACCGAGCGGAACCAGGAACGCGAGTCCGAGCACGTAACCGATCTGCCCGATCGTCACCAGCAGGCCGGTGGTGGCGGTGCCCACGTGAAAGGCGCGGCCGAGCGTGTGCAGCAGCGGCTGCGCGTAGTACATGTTCGCGACCGCGGCGCCGGTCGTGAACGCCAACAGCATCACCAGCCGGCGGCTGATGCCGGCTGCCGACTCGTCGCGTTCGCTGCTACCGGTGCTCGGCGCGCCGATCACGCGGCCGCGGCGGCGCGCTTGAGCTGCTCGTCGCGGCTGACGAGCTTCACCCGTGGACGACCGCTGGGCTCGCCGAGCGCCCGCTCGTGTGCGTCGATCGCCTCCCAGCCGGAGTAATCGACGACCTCGACCTTGGCCCGCAGGCGCTCGAGCAGCGCCTCGGGAGTGTCGCTCGGGGTCGGCAGCGTGCCGGCTGCGAAGTCCTCGAACAGCCGGTCGGTCGTCTCCTGCGCGCACTTCTTGTTGGTGCCGATCACCCCGGACGGCCCGCGCTTGATCCAGCCCGCCGCGTACAGCCCGGGGATCGGCCTGTGCGTCTCGGGCTCGAGCACGCGTCCGCCCTCGTTCAGCACGGTCGCGCGGCGATCGTCAAAGGGCACGCCCGGCAGTGGCCTGCCCACGTAGCCGACCGCGCGCAGCACGATCCCCGTCTCGAGCCGCTCGGTCTCGCCCGTCGGTCGCGCCGTCAGCGAGCCGTCGTCGCCGGCGACCAGCTCATTGCGCTGCACCACCACCGCCTGCACCCTGTCGCCGCCCTCGATCGCGACCGGGGAGGTCAGGAAGCGCAGCACCACGCGACGCGGCTTGCCGCTCGGCGTCTGCCCCGCGTAGCTGGTCAGCGTCTCGACGTTGCGTTGGATCGTGCCGTCGGCCGTCTCGAGCGCGGCGGCGCTGGCGGCGTCGAGCGCGATGTCGGCCGGGTCGACGATCACATCGGCCAGCTCGAGGTCGGCGAGCTCGCGCAGCTCCGGGTTGGTGAACGCCGCCTGGACGGGCCCGCGGCGGCCGAGCACCACGATCTCCTCGATCTTGGAGTCGCGCAGCAGCTCGATCGAGTGGTCGGCGATGTCGGTCACCTGCAATTCCTCGACGGACAGCGCCAGCATGCGCGCGACGTCGAGCGCGACGTTGCCGTTACCGATCACAACCGCGCGTTTGCATGACAGATCGAAGTCCATCCCGGCGTAGTCGGGATGGCCGTTGTACCAGGCAACGAACTCGGTCGCCGACTCGCTGCCGGGGAGGTCCTCGCCGTCGATCCCGAGCCGCCGGTCGCCGGGGGTTCCGACGGCGTAGAGAACCGCGTGATAGGCGCTCGCCAGCTCCTCGTGAGTGACGTCGGTACCAACCTCGACGTTGCCGTGGAAGGCGAACCCCGGCATCCGCGCCGTGCGTTCAAAGACCCGCGTCACTGACTTGATCTTGGGATGGTCGGGGGCGACGCCGAAGCGGACCAGGCCCCAGGGCGTCATCAGCCGGTCAAAGACGTCCACCTTGATCACCGGATCGCTGCTCGACAGCAGCTGGCCGGCGGCATAGAAGCCGGCCGGGCCGGAGCCCACGATCGCGACACGCAGCGGATGCTCCGCGGAGCCTAGTACGGCGTTCATAGAACTGAGGGTACCGCGGAGCGAGAGTCGCGCTCGAGCGAGTCGCCTACAGGATGTTCACCGCGCGCGAGATCACCAGGCCCATCGTCACCAGCGAGATCAGCGACTGCAGCCCCATCACCATCTTCGCCTGCGTGCTCAGCGGCATCGTGTCCGTGGGGCTGAAGGCAATCGCGTTGGTCAGCGACAGGTAGAGGTAATCGACGAACTGCGGACGCCAGCCCTTGTAGAGTGCGCCGACCTCATCGGTCATGTGCGGGAACTGGAAGTCGGGTCGTTCGTCCAGGCCGGCCGCCCGGATCCCCGGCCCGCCGCGGTCCATCTCCCAGTACCAGAAGGCGAACAGCATCACGTTGGTGAGCCAGATCTCCGAGCCGGCGATGATCAGCGCGTGCGCGTCGCTGCCGCTGGAAAGGCTTTTGTTCAGAAGCAGATGGGCGAGCAGCACCAGCGCGATCCCGTTGGCTATCGTCACCAGCGCGGTCAGCGACAGCATCAGCATGCGTCGCACCGAGTGCGGCGCCTGGAGGCGCTGCGGCGAGGCAATGAACAGCACGAGCAGCAGCACGGCCTCCAGTGCGGGCAGGATCCACTTCGTCGCGCCCGACAGCGAGAGGCGGTCCGGAAGCAGCAGCTGAAGCGCGATCGCCGCGGCCATTGTCAGCTGTGGTGGCCAGTGGTACTCCCCCTGTGGCGGGGGCGGATATGGCGGTCCCTTACTGTCGGCGACCGTGTCGGGCATCGCTACAGGCTACGAGCGAGGGCGGCCGTCAACCGCCCGCCGACCGCCGATTGACAGGTGTCATGCGGCGCCCATGCGGTGCGGCTGTCACACCGTCGACACATATACTTCCGCGTGACCCCGAAGAGGAGCCTGGCCTGTGCAGGAGATGGTGATCTACGGCGTGAGCTTCGACATGGTCGGCAAGCAGCCGATCGTGTTGCTCAAGACGGTTGAGAGCAACAAGTTCCTGCCGATCTGGATCGGACACCCGGAAGCGGCGGCGATCCTGATGAAGCTTCAGGGCGCCTCGACGCCGCGTCCGATGACGCACGACCTGCTCTCAGACGTGCTCGGTGAGCTCGAGGTCGAGTGCACGCGCGTGTCGGTCACGGAGCTGCGCGAGAACACCTTCTACGCCTCGATCAGCCTGCGCACGAACGGCCGCGAGCTCGAGATCGATTCGCGTCCGAGCGACGCGCTGGCCCTCGCCGTGCGCTCCGGCGCTCCGATCTTCGCCGCCGACGAGGTGATCGCCGAGTCGGCGATCGAGTTCGAGCACGAGGTCGAGGACACTGAGGAAGTCGTCGAGAAGTTCAAGGACTTCCTCGACAACGTCAAGCCCGACGACTTTCTCGGCGAGGAATAGCCGGCGCTCGGGCTGCGTGTTGGTCGAACGCTTGACGCACACCGCGCAATCCGGGGGGTGTACGTCAAAGCTTCGGAATCGGGCGAGCGCGGTTCACGCCGCGGCGGCAACGATCCGGGCGATCAGGTCATCAAAGCCGATCCCGGCGGCATCGGCGGCCTGCGGCAGCAGCGAGGTCTCGGTCAGGCCCGGAATCGGGTTGACCTCGAGCACGAACGGCTCCGACGTCTCGGCGTCGAGCATCAGGTCGACGCGGGCAAAGACCGAGCAGCCGAGCAATTCAAACGCGGCCAGCGCCAGCTCCTGCACCCGCGCTGCGACCGCCGGCTCCAGCGAGGCCGGGCAGATGAAGCGCGTGCGGCCGATCTCGTAGCGGGACTCGAAGTCGTAGAAGGACTCCTGTTCGGGGACGGCCTCGACGATCGGCAGCGCCAAGGGCTCGCCGTCCACCTCGAGCACGGAGACCGCCAGCTCGCGACCGGCCACGTAGCGCTCCAGCAGGACCTTCTTGTCGTATGAGAAGGCGGCGATCAGCGCGGTCGGGACGTCGGCCTCGCTGCGAGCGAACTTGATCCCCAGCGCGGATCCCTGCGAAGCGGGCTTGACCACGATCGGAAAGCTCAGGCGCGAGCTCATCGCCGGCAGTGCCTGGGCTGCGCCGAGCGAGCGGAAGGCCGTCTCGGAGAACGCAAAGAAGTCGGGCGTGGGGATGCCCGCGTCGCGCATTGCGTGCTTGGCCAGGACCTTGTCGCTGGCCCTGATGCAGGCCGAGACGCGTGAGCCCGTGTAGGGGATCCCGAGCACCTCGAGCAGCTCCTGCACGGTGCCGTCCTCGCCGTCGCGTCCGTGCAGCACGACGAAGGCGAGCTCGGGACGGTCGGCTGCCAGCCGGTCGACGAGGTCATGGCCGACATCCAGCTCGATCACGTCGTGACCGAGTCGCCGCAGCGCCTCCTCGACGCGTGCACCCGAGTTCAGGGACACCTGCCGCTCCAGTGAGCGACCGCCCTTCAGGACCGCGATGCGGCTCATCCGGCGCGCTTGTGCTTCAGCTGCCGCACGTTGTCCACGTGCGCGCGGGGCGACGGATCGGTTTGGACCGGGCCGGGATCGGCGGGACCCGGCCCGGAGGCGCCACGCGCGGGCACCGTCTGACCGGTGAGCGTGCCGTACAGCGCCACCTGCTCGCGGATCACCTCGCCCAGCCGGCGGATGCCCTCGCGGATCTCGTCCTCGCCGACGCTGCTGAAGTTGAGGCGCATCGACGAGCCGCCGCGGCCGTCGACAAAGGCGGCGCGGCCGGGCACGAACGCGACCCGCTCCTCGATCGCGCGCGCCAGCAGGTCGGTCGTGTCGATGTAGTCGGGCAGCGTCGCCCACAGGAACAGCCCGCCTTCCGGGTGCGTCCAGGTGGCCTCGCGCGGGAAGTGCTCGGCCATCGCGTCGAGCATCACGTCACGGCGGCGGCGGTAGAGCTCCGACAGCGAGCGCACGTAGTTCATCCACGGGCCGGAGCGGAAGTACTCGGCGATGAAGTACTGCGAGACCGACGAGGAGCAGAGGTCGGCCGAGCCCTTGCCGAGCGCGAGCTGGCGCAGCACCGGCGCGGGCGCGACCAGCCAACCGATGCGCACGCCCGGCGAGAGGATCTTCGAGAAGGTGCCGGCGTAGAGCACAAAGTCAGGGTCGAGCGAGTACAGCGTGGGGATCGGCTCGCCCTCGTAGCGCAGCAGCCCGTAGGGGTTGTCCTCGAGCACCAGCAGCTCGCGTTCGCAGGCGATCGCCAGTAGCTCGCGGCGGCGCTCCAACGACATCGTCACGCCGCCCGGGTTGTGGAAGTTGGGGATCGTATAGATGAACTTCGGCGTGCGGCCCTCGCGATCCAGTTGCGCCAGCGCCTCACGCAGCCTGTCGATCTGCATGCCGTCGCGGTCCATCGGCACCTGGACGACATCGGCCTCGTAGGAGCAGAACGTCGGCACGGCGCCGGGGTAGGTGGGCGCCTCGGCGACGATCACATCGCCCGGGTCGATCAGGATCTTGCAGACCAGGTCAAGCGCCTGCTGGCCGCCGCTGGTGGGGAGGATCGCGTCGGGGTCGACGGTCATGTCCTCGGCCGCCATCACCTCCGCGATCACCTCGCGCACGTCGCTGAGGCCCTCGGTCGGGCCGTACTGCAGCGCCTTGGCCATCGACCCGGTCGCGACGCGCCCCATCAGCTCCGTGAAGAAGCCGGGGGCGAAGGTCGAGGTGTCCGGCAGGCCGCCGGAGAACGAGATCACGTCGTCGCGGGCGGTCAGCGCCATCAGGTCGCGCATCGCCGAGGACTTCATGACGCGTGTGCGCTGTGCGAACAGCGCGCCGTAACGCTCGATCTCGTGCACCGCCGAACGCGGCTTGCGCGGCTGGTCGTTCACCCGCCGGCCGCTCCGTGTCGCCGCCGCTCGTCTATCGTCACGCTCGATCACGGTACAGCACGGTGCATCTCGCCTTCGACATATTCCAGGGCATTGGCATCGCCGCGGCGATCGGCATCAGGCCGTTTTTGCCGAGCGTCGCCGCCGGTGCGCTCGCGGCCGGCGGGGTCGAGCTGCACTTCGATCACACCTCCTACAGCT
The DNA here is from genome assembly GCA_963706725.1 of uncultured Actinomycetota bacterium. GTDB lineage: Bacteria > Actinomycetota > Thermoleophilia > Solirubrobacterales > Solirubrobacteraceae > Palsa-465. The sequence goes on from OY970167.1 coordinate 735,882, forward strand.
TCCTGCAATCGCTGCCGTTCCTGTTGGCGATGGTGCTTGGCACCGCGCTGCTGGTGGTCCTCGACCAGGGTGTCTGGGGAGCGACGCTGCGCAGCCGCGGCGGGCAGGGCGTGCTCGGAGTGATCTCACTCGGACTCGGCGGGCTGTTCTTCGCGGGCTCGCTGGTGCGCGACCACCACGCCGCCTGGCCGGGCTGGATCGGTGGTGTGGTGTGCGCAGCTGTCGGGCTCGCCGCTGCTCGCCCGTTCCTTTCACGCCTGCGCACCCGGCTCGACGATGCGGCCGCGGCCGTCGGGCTGCCGGTGATCTCGGACGGCTCGGCGCTGCTGATCGCGGTGCTATCGATCGTCGCGCCGCCGCTCGGCCTGATCGCACTGCTGGCGCTGCTCTGGCTGCTGTACGCGGGGCGCGGGCGCGGCGACGTCAAGTACGCGGGCCTCAGAATCCTTCGCTGATGCCGACGCCCGCGTGGATGGGAGCGCGACGGCGATGAAGAAGCTCGTGCTCGTGGTGATCGACGCGATGAAGCCGGAGATGCTCGACCGCGCGATCGCGTCGGGCCGGGCACCGGCGCTGCAGCGGATCGCCGAGCAGGGTGTGTACGTCAACGATGTGGTCGCGGCGTTTCCCTCGGTCACGCCCGTGTGCGCGGCGACGATCACCACCGGGGTCGGGCCCGAGCAGCACCTGATCCCGAGCATGAACTGGTATCACCGGGTCGAGCAGCGCTACGTCGAATACGGCTCGAGCTTCTCCGCCACGCGCCAGTTCGGGGTGGTGCGCTCGCTCACCGACACGGTCTACCGGATGAACGCCGAGCACCTCTCGAGCGAGACGCCGACGGTGTTCGAGTCACTCGATGACATCGGCCTGCGCACGGCCGGCACCACCTATCTGATCTATCGCGGGCGCCACGAGCACGATGTTGCCCAGGAATCGGCGCTCGCGCGGCTGGTCACCTCGACCCTCTTCCGCCGCACGATCCTCGGACCGCAGGAACTGTTCTATGCCGACCTGTACGCGAGCCGCCGCACCGGTTGCCGCGGCCAGCTTGGCATGCCCGGCGTGCGCGATCAGCACACGGGCTGCGTCGGCTCCTACCTGGTCGAGCACGACCTCTTCGACTTCCTGCTGTTCTCGCTGCCCGACAACGACGCCTGGTCGCACAAGAACGGCCCGCATGCGCAGGTGACCTCGATCGCCGCTGCCGACCGCCAGCTCGAGCGGCTGATGCACGCCGGCGGCGGTCCCGAGCGATTCCTCGAGGATCACGCGGTGGTCGTCACCTCCGACCACTCGCAGGCGCTGGTCGAGGAACGGATCCGGCTCGACCTTGCGCTTGAAGGCTTCCACGTCGCGACGCCGAGTGCCAGCGCCTCGGTCGGCGCGGAGCTGGCGCTGAGCCCGGCGCAGCGCTCGGCGATGATCTACGCGCTCGACCACGACCGCCGCGACGAGCTCGTCGCCGGCACGGTTGACGCCGTGATCGAGCTCGAGGGCGTCGACCTGGCGATGTGGCTGCGTGACCCCGACGCCGACTCGCCCGAGGCCGTGATCCGCGCTCCCGGCGGCGCCGAGCTGCGCTTCGCCCCAGGTGGCGAGCTCAGCGACCCACGCGGAGAGCGCTGGAGCGTCGAGGGCGATCTCAGCGTGCTGGCGGCACGGATCGAGGATGGCCGCCTGCTATCGCCCGACTATCCCGACGCACTCGCGCGCGTCTGGTCGTCGCTGCGCTGCGAGAACGCGGGTGATGTGCTGCTGTCGGCCGCGCCCGGCTACGAGTTCGTCGACTGGGGCGGAGCCGACCACGTCGGAGGCGGCAGCCACGGTTCGCTGCACCGAACCGACTCGTTGGGAGCGCTACTCTGGTGCGGAACCGGCCCCACCTCGCGTGAGGCCCGCGAGCAGTGGTCGTTACGGGACATCACGCCGATGATTCGCTCGCATTTCGGGTAGCAAGCTTGCGCCGGATCTGAGCTTTCAAGATAGGATTATGAGAAGTGCCTGACGAAATGATGTCCATGCTCGAGCTTCCGCCCTCTGCTCGTGCGCTCGCCCGGCTGCGCAGCCTCTATCGCCGTTTCGCCTATGAGGTTCGTCACCCCGAGAACCACAAGCAGCTGATCCGCTTCCTCTGCGTCGGCGCCTCGGGGTACATCGTCAACCTCGTCTCGTTCTTCATCCTCGTGCACCCGTTCTCGGCACCCGACACGCTCGCCTTCGTGATCGCAGCCGTGATCGCCTCGACCAACAACTTCTTCTGGAACCGGCATTGGACGTTCAAGGCCAAGCACGACCACGCGGGTCGTCAGGCCGTGCGATTCTTCCTCGTATCGGCCCTCGTGCTTCTGCTCTCGCTGGGCATCTACAGGTTGCTCGTCAGCGCCGGGATCTCCCAGCACACGCTCGCCGACGGCATCGCCTGGATCATCGCGACGCCGACTCTCCTTCGTCGTTCAGAAGCTCTGGAGCTTCAAGGCCTGAGCCAGTCGTCTCGCGTCCGCCGGCCGCTGCGGCCGGCGGCCGTCAGCGCGACGCTGTGCGTCGCGCTGACCGTGTTGCTGGCGGCACTGCTGCCGGCCGGGGCGCAGGCCGCCGGTAACCCACCTGGACAGCCGGCGCCGATCTCGGCGCCGCCCGGCACGCCGGTGCTCGTGCCGTCGATGCACGTACCTCCGTCCGGGTTTCACCTGACCGGTGACCAGGTGCTCGCGACCGCCAAGCAGAACTCGGTCTACATCGCCGAGCTGCAAGCGCCACCCGCACCTGGTGCCGTACGTCTACACGCGCGGGGTCGGGGTCTGGCAGGTGAGCCTGTTCACACCGCCGGCCGGCCAACCGTTCGGCACCGCGCATCAGATCGAGATGCTGCAGCTGTACGTCGCCGACCCGACCGACCAGGTCACCCAGGTCTGGACCGGTTACCAGGTCGCCTGGACGATGGCGCGCGGGTATCCCGGCGCGTTCGGTCGCAAGATCAATGCGCTCTACATCTGGCTGCCGCTGTGCGCCCTCTTCCTGCTGCCGTTCATCCCCTGGCGCCGGCGCCCGACGCTGTGGCATCTGGACCTGCTGATGTTGCTCGGGTTCTCGGCCTCGCTGGCGTGGTTCAACAACGCCGACCTGGGCCTGTCGGTGCCGATGGTGTACCCGTTCATGTTCTATCTGCTGGTGCGCATGCTGCTTGCTGGCCGCCGGGCGCGGACGCCCGCGCGAGCCGCTGCGGATCGTGATCCCCACGGCTTGGCTGGCGATCGCGCTGATCTTCCTGATCGGCTTCCGCGTCGGCCTGAACGTGACCAACTCCAACGTGATCGACGTCGGCTATGCCGGCGTGATCGGCGCCGACAAGATCGTGCATGGCAGGCAGATCTACGGGCACTTCCCGGCGGACAACCCGGCCGGTGACACCTACGGGCCGATCAACTACTATCGCCTACGTCCCGTTCCGCCTGATCTTCGGCTGGAGCGGCGTCTGGGACAGCCTGCCGGCGGCGCATGCCGCGGCGATCACCTTCGACCTGCTGACGATGCTCGGGCTGCTGGTGCTCGGCTGGAGCGTGCGCGGGCCGACAGCCGGCGTCGTCCTCGCCTACCTCTGGGCGGCCTACCCGTTCACCTCGTTCGACCTGATGTCGAACTCCAACGACGCGCTGGTGGCGATGCTGATCGTGTTCTCGCTGGTGACGATCCGCCTGGCCTCCGTGCGGGGGATCCTCGGCGCCTTCGCCGGGCTCACCAAGTTCGCGCCGCTGGGTCTGGCACCGCTGCTATGGCGAGGCACGGGGCCGTGGCCGCCGAAGCGCCGCAGCCTGATCGTGTACGCGGTCGCTTACGCGCTGGCGATCCTGGTGGCGATGCTGCCGGTGCTGCTGTCGGGCGACTTCCATTACTTCTGGAACGACTCGATCGCCTATCAGGCCTCGCGGCCGGCGCCGTTCTCGATCTGGGGGCTCTGGGGCGGCTACAGGCAGACGCTGCATCTGCCCGAGCACATCGTGCTGGGCGCGACCGTCGCGCTCGGCCTGGCCTCGCCCTTCCTGCCACGCGGCGAGCGCACGATGGTCGAGGTCGCGGCGCTCGGCGCGGCGATCATCATCGGCCTGCAGCTCGGGATCACCTACTGGTTCTACCTGTACATCATCTGGTTCTTCCCGCTCGTCGTGATCGCGCTGGTGCTGGCGCACCCGCAGCGGCGGGCCGAGCCCGAGGATGTACGGATCGCGACGAGGATCCGCGCGGGGAGGATGGCCGCACCCAGCGCCTGACATGCCCGGGTGCGACCGCCGGCCGAACGCGGCCGCCTACTCGACGGTGACGCTCTTGGCGAGGTTGCGGGGCTGGTCGACATCGCGCTCGAGCGCAACCGCCGTGTAGTAGGCGAGCAGCTGCAGCGGCAGGCCGAGCAGGATCGGGTCCAGCTCGGGCTCGCTCGCCGGCACCAGGATCTCGTGGTCGGCGAGGTCTCCGAGCGGGCGGTGTGAGATCGCGAGCACGGGACCGCGCCGCGAATGGATCTGCTCGAGCGACGCGAGGTTCTTCTCGCGCAGCTCGTCGTCGGGAACGATGGCGATCGTCGGCAGCTCTGGCGCCACCAGCGCCAGGGGGCCGTGCTTGAGCTCGGCGGCGGGGTAGGCCTCGGCGTGGATGTAGGAGATCTCCTTGAGCTTCTGCGCTCCCTCGAGCGCCACCGGGTAGCCGCGCACGCGGCCGATGAAGAAGGCACTCTGTGCCGTGCTCAGCCACCGTGCGAGTTGGCTGATGTGCTGCTGGTCGCCGATCGCCTCTGCGGCCTTGGCCGGCAGCTCGCCGAGCGCCGCGATCAGGCGCTGCCCATCGGCCGGGCCGAGGTCGCGCAGGCGGCCGAGGTGCAACGCCAGCAGTGCGAACGCGACCGCCATGCAGGTGAATGCCTTGGTCGAGGCGACCGATTGCTCCGGTCCGGCGTGAATGTAGATGCCGCCGTCGACCGCGCGCGAGATGCTCGAGCCGGGGACGTTGACGATGCCGAGCACGCGTCCGCCCTTGCGCACGACCTCCTCGACCGCGGCGAGTGTGTCGGCCGTCTCCCCGGACTGACTGACCGCGATGTAGAGCGTGTCGGGCTCGATCACCGGATTGCGGTAGCGGAACTCGGCGGCCGGCTCGGCCGCGGCCGGAACGCGGGCCAGGGACTCGAGCATGCCGGCGCCGACGACGCCCGCGTAGAGCGCGGAGCCGGCGGCGATGATGTGTATCCGCCGGAACGCACGCAGCTCGCGCGCGGAGAGGTTGAGACCGCTGAGCCGGGCGGTGGCAAAGCGCGTGTCGAGGCGTCCGCGCAGCGTCGCCTCGATCGCCTCGGGCTGCTCGAAGATCTCCTTGAGCATGAAGTGCTCGTACTCGCCGCGCTCGTAATCCTGGGCCGCGACCTCGATGCTGGTGGCGGTCTTCACCGAGGGCTGCGCGTCGAGCGTGGTCGTCGAGAAGGAGTCGGCGGTGACGGTTGCGAGCTCGCCGTCTTCGAGGTGCACCACCTGCTGGGCGTGACGTACGAGCGCCGCCATGTCGGAGGCGCACAGCATCTGGCGGTCGCCGACGCCGATCAGGACCGGGCTGCCGTTGCGGGCGAGCACGATCCGGTCGGGCTGACGGGCGTCGAGCACCGCCAGGCCGTAGGCACCGTGAACCTTGCGCAGGGCGCGGCGCACCGCCTCCTCGAGATCATCGACATCCTCGAGCGCGATCAGGTGGGCGAGCACCTCGGTGTCGGTCTCACTGCTGAAGCTGACGCCGTCGGCCTCGAGCCGGCTGCGCAGCAGCCCGGCATCCTCGATCATGCCGTTGTGGACGACGGCGATGCGGCCGTTCATGTCCGTGTGGGGATGCGCGTTGGTATCGGTCGGCAGGCCGTGAGTGGCCCAGCGTGTGTGAGCGATCCCGACGTTGCCGTTGATGCGCTTGGGCATGCTGGCGGCGAGCTCGCGCACCTTGCCGGCCTGCTTGTGCACGCGCAGCGAATCGTTGCGCGCGACCGCGACCCCGGCGGAGTCATAGCCCCGGTATTCCAGGCGCGCGAGCCCCTCGAGCAACACCGGCACCGCGTTCTGACGCCCCACATATCCGACGATTCCGCACACGAGCAGGCTCCTTGCTAGCCGTAGATGACGCGCCTGATCTGGCGCTCGGAGAGCTTTGGACCGGCGACCCGACGCTGGGAGAGCTCACCTGCGATCGCGGCGAAGCCGACGGCGTTGGCGACGCCATCGGCCTGCAGCTCGCGGTGGCGGCGCCGCACGAACTCCTCGGGCGTTTCCGCGAAGTAGGCCAGCACCTCGTCCACCAACCGCGCGGCTTGTCCGCGTGAGACGCCTGTGCGCTCGAGGTGATCGAGCAGGAGCGTCAGGTCTTCAGACACCATTGTGCAGCAGTGTCGACAATTCGACCGGATTTGCCAAGCGATTTGCCCGAAATCGGGCAAATCTCAACCATTTGACAAGATTTCGGCCAGAAATCGTGGCGGCTTCCGCCGTCGCCCGTTCGGGCACGGCTCTGCTCAGAGCCGCTCCTGCACCCCGACGATCGAGACCGCGCGCAGCGGCTCGGCCGCGCATTCGATCAGCGCGCCCTGCAGCCACGGATCCTCCTCGGCGGTCTCGAAGCGCACGGGCATGCGCGTCAGCATCGCGTCGATCGCCTGCTGGCGCTTGACCCCGAGCACGCTGTCGCGTGCCCCGGTCATGCCCACGTCGGTGATGTAGGCGGTGCCGCCCGGGAGCACGCGGGCGTCAGCGGTGGGCACGTGCGTGTGCGTCCCGACGACCGCGGTCACGCGGCCGTCGAGATACCAGCCGAGCCCGACCTTCTCGCTGGTGGCCTCCGCGTGCATGTCGACGAGGATGTGGTCGGCCTTGTCGCGCAGCGCATAGAGCGCCGCGTCCGCCTCCGAGAAGGCCGGCAGCGAGCTGTTCATGTAGAGGTTGCCGGAAAGCGACAGCACCCCGAGCCGGACGCCGGCCGCGTTGCTCACGACGCAGGTGCCGTGGCCCGGCTGCCCGCGCAGGAAGTTCGCCGGGCGCAGGATGCGGTCCTCCTCGTCGAGGTATCGGTAGACCTCGTGCTGGCGGTAGGTGTGGTTGCCGAGCGTGATCACGTCGACACCGGCGGCGAACATCTCGCGCGCGATCTTTGAGGTGATGCCGTTCCCGCCGGCCGCGTTCTCGCCGTTGACGACGATGAAGTCGATCGGGGTGCGCTCGCGCAGCCGCGGCAGCACCGCCAGCAGGGTGCGGCGGCCGGCGCTACCGACCACGTCACCGACAAACAGGATCCGGACTCCGTCGCTCATGTGCGCATACTCTTCCAGCTAGATGGATGAGACGGAGGTCCAACCGGACCCGCCCACCGCTGCGGACGACGTGGAAACGGCGCCGGACCAGCCTGAAACCGCGTCCGAGCAGCCAGAAACGGCGCCCGACCAGCCCGCGGGCGGGGATCAACCCGGACTGACGCTGCCCGCGCAGCTGGCGCAGCCGGTGATGGTGCCGCGCTGGGTGCAGATGGTTCTGCTGCCGCTGGCGCTGCTCGGACTCTGGGAGCTGGGGCACGCGATGGGCACGCTGATGGTGGTCGTCTCCGGTGCCGGCGTGATCGCCGTGATCCTGAACCCACTCGCCAAGTTCCTCCAGCGCCTGGTGCCGCGCGGCATCGCGATCGTGCTCTCGTACTTGACGATCCTGCTGATCTTCGCGGGCATCGGCGCCGTGCTGTCGTCGTCGGTCAGCGACCAGCTCACGCACTTCGCAAACAACTTCCCCGCGTTCGTCAAGCGCGTCAACCACGACCTGATGAGCATTCAGCAGTTCTTCAACCGCCATGGCATCAAGATCCATATCGCGCAGCAGGGGCACACCGCGCTGCAGACGTTGCAGAAGCAGGTGCTGAAGAGCTCGGGCTCGATCCTCTCGTTCTCACGCGACGTCCTCGGCCAGCTGGTGACGATCTCCGTCGATCTGATCCTGACCTTCGTGCTGTCCGTCTACATGCTGGTCTACGCGCGCGACATCGGCAATCTCGTGCGCCGCTGGATGCCGCCCGGCGACGGCACCCCCGGCGATGACTACCCGCTGTTGATCCAGCACGCGGTCTCCGGCTATGTCCGCGGCCAGCTGCTGTTCAGCCTGATCATGGGCGGTAGCGCCGGCATCGTGCTTGAGCTGCTCGGGCTGGTCGGCGTGTTCCGCGACGGCTCCCACTACGCCGTCTTCTTCGGGCTGTTCTACGGGCTGATGGAGCTGATCCCCTACATCGGGCCGATCCTCGGGCCGGTCCCGCCGATCCTGGTCGCGCTCGCGACACAGCCGATCGCCGCCCTCTGGCTGCTGATCGCGTTCGTGCTGCTGCAGCAGCTCGAGGGCCACGTGGTCGCGCCGCAGGTGTTCCGCATCTCGCTACGGATCAACCCGATCCTGGTGATCCTGGCGCTGCTGATCGGCTACCAGATCTACGGCATACCGGGCGCGTTGCTGGCGCTGCCGGTGGCGACGATGTTCCGTGCGACCGCCCTCTACCTGCGCAAGCACCTGGTGCTCGAGCCATGGTCGACGGGGCAGCCGCGGCTCTGACGGCGACACGGCTGACGCACCGCTTCGGGGAGCGCACGGCGCTGTCCGAGGTCAGCTTCGAGCTCGCGGCGGGCGAGCTGATCGCGGTGATCGGGCCCAATGGCGCCGGCAAGACGACACTGCTGTCGGTGCTCGCGGGCGTGCTCGCGCCGACCGCCGGCTCCGTCTGGCGGGCGGGTGGGACACGGCAGACGGGATGGGTCCCTCAGCAACCCGCCCTCTACTCGAAGCTCTCGGTCGCCGAGAACCTGCGGCTGTTCGCGCGGCTCGAACGCGTGCGCGACCCCGAGGCCAGCGTCGCGCTGATGCTCGAGCAGACCGGTCTGGCCGCGCGCGCCGACGATCAGATCAAGGACCTCTCGGGCGGCAACCAGCAGCGGGTCAACATCGCCATCGGGCTGCTCTCGAACCCGCACGTGCTGCTGCTCGACGAGCCCTCGTCGGCGCTGGACCCGCGCCAGCGCGCACGTCTTTGGGAGTTCATCGCCGGCCTGGCCGCCCGCGGCACGAGCGTCGTCTACTCGACCCACGACGTGCTCGAGGCCCGGCACCACGCCGACCGTGTGCTGGCCCTGGACGAGGGCCGGCTGGTGTTCGAGGGCGCGCCCGCGGCGATGGACTGGAGCTACTGAGTGTCGCTGCGCTGGCTGCTGGCCAAGGATCTGCGCATCCTGCAGCGCTCGCCGGTGCTGCTCGGCACGCTCGTGATCTACCCGATCGTGATCGCGCTGCTGATCGGCTTTGCGATCTCGAGCCCGCCCGGGCGTCCGCGGGTCGCGGTCTACAGCGGCGTGCAGACCGGCCACGGCACGATCGCCTTCGGCTCGCAGCGCGTCAGCCTCGCAAAATACGCCAAGGAGCTGTACAGCTCGATCGAGCCGCTGCATGCCGGCTCGCCACAGCAGGCCGTCGCCGATGTGCGCGACGGGCGCGCGCTGGCGGCGCTGATCATCCCGGCCGACATCGACCAGCAGATCCAGCAGCTGATCGAGACCGGCGCCGGCAACCCGACCGTGCGGATCGTGCTCAACAGCCGCAATCCGCTTGAGCACGAGCTCGTGCAGCAGGCGATCCAGGCACGTGTCGACGACGTGCAGACGGCGGTCAGCCGCCAGCTGATGAAGCTCGTGATCGTCGACCTGCAGAAGGTGCTGAACGGCGGCAACGTCAGCTTCCTGGGGCGCACGATCCACCTGCTCGGGATCAGGGGCATCCGCGCGATCGTGCAGACCACGATCGGCTCGCTGCCGCGCCGCTCGAAGCTGCGCCCGGCGTTGCAACAGGTGACCGACTTCGCCAACCTCGCGATCGACGGCCTGGCGCTCGCCGGGCCCGACATCGGCGGCGTGGCGACGCCGCTGAGCGTGCAGGAATCGGACGTCAGCGGCAGCACGACACCGGCATCGTCCTACGCGATCGCGATCGCGGTGGTCGTCTTGCTGATGTTCGTGACGCTGCTGCTGGCAGCGGGCATGCTCGCGCTCGAGCGCTCCGAGAATGCCTATCGGCGGCTGGTCCGCGGGCTGGTGCGCCCGGAGCTGCTGCTCGCCGAGAAGGTCGTGCTCGCCTCGCTCTGCGCGCTGGCGATGACGCTCGCGATGGCGGCGGTGATCTCGATCATCGTGCCGCTCGACTGGGGTCGCTTCGAGCTCTGGGTGGTCGCGCTCGGGATTGGCGGCGTCGCCTTCGCCGCACTGGGGGTGGCCGTCGGCGCGCTCGCGCGCGACGTCAGCATCGCCTCACTACTTGCGTTCCTGATCTCGCTGCCGGTGGCGTTTGTGGCGCTGGTCCCGAGCACCGCCGTCTCCAGCGTTCTGGGCACGGTGCTCGACGTGATCTCGTTCGTGTTCCCGTTCCGCGCGGCACTCGAGGCGGTCTCCAATGCGTTCACCGCGAGCCAGCCCGCGATCGGGCTGCCGCTGCTGCACCTGGCGCTGTTGGCGGTGGCGTTCGCGGCGCTGGCGCGGGTCGCGCTGCTGCGCTTCGGCGAGCGCTGAGATACGGATTCAACGAGCCGGATCAGGGCTCTGAGGCATCCGCGGGCATCAGGCGCGCGGGTCGATCCACAGCCACACCGCCAATCCGAAACCGAGCAGCGCCACGACCCAGCGCAGCAGATCGGCGGGCAGGCGGCGCGCGATGCCGGGTCCGATCCGGGCGCCGAACAGCACGCCCAGCGCCAGCGCCGCCGCCTGCGCCCAGTGCACCGGGGCGAAGATCGCGAGCAGGATGCCGGCGGGCACAGTTGCGGCGCCGACGAACATGTTCTTGAGCGCGTTGGCGGTCGGCAGGTGCGGCTCGACCACGATCAGCAGCAGCGCCAACGTCATCACGCCCGAGCCGGCGCCGAAGTAGCCCGAGTAGGCGCCGAGTACCGCAAGCCAGGCGGCGAGCGTCCACACATGGTTCGGGCTCGAACCGTGGCGGCGGGTCAGCCGCGGCGCGCAGATCAGCGCCAGCGAACCCGCCAGCACCAGGAACGGCACGACGTGCCTGAAGGCGGTGGACGGCGTCAGCAGCAGCAGCCCGGCGCCGGCAACGCCGCTGGCGAGCGCCAGCGGTGTCCAGCGCCAGAGCCAGTCGCCACGGCCGGCCAGTTCCTGCTGCGACCCGCGCGCCGAACCCGGCCAGAAGGTCGTGAGCGCGACGATATTGGTGGCGTTGGCTGCCAGCGGCGGTACCCCGACGAGCAGCAGCGCTGGATATGAGATCAGCGAGGTGATCCCGCCGGCGCTGCCGAGCCCGCCGGCGAGCACGCCGGCAGCGAGCAGGATGATCGCGCTGCCGGTGCTCAGCGCCGCCCGGCTCTCAGCGTTGGCCGGTGACGCGCATGAAGCGCCAGACGCAGAAGACGCTGATCAGCAACAGGATGATCGGTGGGATCGCGCCGGTGACGCCGGCGATCGCGAGCACCAGCGTGACGACGCCAACCACGCCGGTGCCGCCGCCGAGCAGCACGAGCCGGTAGGCCTCCTTCTCGCGCTGACTGCGAGGCCGGTAGTCGCCGCGTTTCTCGATCCCTGCCATTGCCGCACACACTAGCGTCTGGGCGTATGAGCGAACCGGAATTCACCTACGTGCTGTTCTACAAGTACGTCGCGGACATCGTCGAGCGCCGCGGGCCCTACCGCGCGCAGCATCTCCAGCGGATCGAGGCGCTGCGCGCCGCCGATCGCCTGATCGTCGCCGGCGCCGTCGGCGATCCCGTCTGCGGCGGCGTGATCGGCTTCAAGGGCCTGCCGCGCGAGGAGGTCGAGGCCTGGGCCGACGCCGACCCGTACACCACCGCCGGCCTCGTGCTCGAGCGCCGAGTCGAGCCCTGGAGGCTCGTCTGAGCAGGCGCACGTGCGCGGAGGCACGGACTAAGGCCACCGGCGGCGTATCCTCGGTGACGCATGGCGTTTCCCAAGACCCGTATGCGAAGGTTGCGGGCCACGCACCAGCTGCGTGGGCTCGTGCGCGAGACGCAGCTCGCTGCGTCTGACTTCGTCAACCCGCTGTTCGTCGTCGAGGGCCTCGAGGGGCGCGAGCCGATCTGGACGATGCCCGGCATCGACAGGCTGTCGGTCGCCGAGTCCGTCGCCGAGGCCGGCGCCGCGGCGGCGCTCGGCATCCCCGCGGTGATCCTCTTCGGCATCCCGGCCGACAAGGACGCCGCCGGTAGCGGCGCCTACGAGGACGAGGGCATCGTGCAGCTCGCGACGCGTGCGATCAAGCGCGCCCACCCGGAGCTGATCGTGATCACCGACCTCTGCCTGTGCGAGTACACCGACCACGGCCACTGCGGCGTGGTGCGTGATGACGGCTCCGTCGACAACGACCAGACGCTTGAGCTGCTGGCCCGCACCGCCGTCTCCCAGGCCCAGGCCGGCGCCGACATCGTCGCGCCCAGCGACATGATGGATGGGCGCGTCGGCGTGATCCGCGAGGCGCTCGACGAGGCCGGCTTCAGCGAGACGCCGATCATGGCCTACTCCTCCAAGTTCGCCTCCGCCTTCTACGGCCCGTTCCGCGCCGCCGCCGATTCCGCGCCCGCCTTTGGCGACCGCCGCAGCTACCAGATGGATCCGGCCAACGGCACCGAGGCGGTGCGCGAGTCGCTGCTGGACGTCGACGAGGGCGCGGATCTGCTGATGGTCAAGCCGGCGCTCCCGTACCTGGACATCATCCGCCGCGTCAAGGACGCGACCCAGCTGCCGCTGGTGGCCTACAACACGGGCGGGGAATACTCGATGCTGAAGGCGGCGGCGGCGGCCGGCTACATGGACGAGCGCCAGTCGGTGCTCGAGGCGCTGACCGGGATCAAACGTGCGGGGGCCGACATCATCATCACCTACCACGCAAAGGATGCGGCCCAGTGGCTGAAGTAGCGCAATCAGATGACGGGATCACCGGGCCCACGGGCTCGAGCTTTGGGCCAAAGCTGCGCTCACGCAAGGACGGCGCGGCGATCCCACTCGATGACCTTGACAAGCGCCTGCTCAACCTGATGCAGGGCAGCTTCCCGATCGCGCCGCGGCCCTACGAGCACGTCGCCGCCGCGGCCGGGGTCGGCGAGGACGAGGTGATGACGCGCGTCAAGCGTCTGCTCGACGAGCGCATCATCCGCCAGGTCACCCCGATCTACGACACGCGCGCGCTCGGCTACAGCTCGATGCTGGTGGCCGCCAAGGTCGATCCCGAGAACCCCTGGCGCGCGGCCAACATCATCAACGAGCACCCCGGCGTATCGCACAACTACCTGCGCAACCACGAGTTCAACATCTGGTTCACGATCGCCACCGAGCCCGACTCCCCACTCGGGCTGGAGCAGACGCTCACGCGCCTCGGTGAGCTCGCCGGTGCCGAGTCGATCCGCCAGCTGCCGACGCTCAAGCTCTTCAAGATCCGCATGGACCTGGAGATGGAGAAGGGTACCGAGACGCTCGCCGGCCAGGTCGCCGAGGCGGTCGAACCGGCCGAGACCGAGCCCCAGCCCTACGACGAGTTCGACCGCGCCGTGATCCGCGCGACGCAGGGCGACATGCCGGTCATCTCTGAGCCCTACGCTCCCGCCGCTCAGCGGCTCGGGATCCCACAGCAGCAGCTGCTGGAGCACCTGCAGGGCATGGTGCACCGCCGGCTGCTGCGCCGCGTCGCCGCGATCCTCTTTCACCGCCGCGCCGGCTTCAGCGCCAACGGCATGGGGGTCTGGAAGGTCCCTGATGAGCGGGTGCTCGAGCTGGGCATGGCGATGTCACAGTTCCGCGGCATCTCGCACTGCTACCAGCGCCCGACCTACGCCGACTGGCCCTACTCGGTGTTCACGATGGCCCACGGGCGCTCGAAGGAGGAGTGCGACGCGATCCTCGATTCGATTGCCGAGCGGACCGGCATCAGCGACCGCGCCACGCTCTACTCCTCGACCGAGTTCAAGAAGATCAGGTTGCTCTACTTCACCGATGACTACCGCAACTGGGAACGCAAGCACGCCGGCGTCTAGTGCGCTGTTCGGCCGCGCGCAGCGGGTGATCCCGGGTGGTGTCAACTCGCCCGTGCGCGCGATGCGCGCGATCGGGCGCGATCCGATCTTCATCTCCTCGGGCGCCGGCTCGCAGATCAAGGACGCCGACGGCAACAGCTATATCGACTGGGTCTGTTCCTGGGGCCCGCTGATCCTCGGGCACGGCAACCCGCAGGTGCTGCACGCGATCACTCGCGCCGCCGCCTGTGGCAGCAGCTTCGGGGCACCGACCGAGGCCGAGGTCGTGCTCGCCGAGGAGGTGGCCGAGCGCATGCCGTCGGTCGAGATGCTGCGCATGACCTCATCGGGCACCGAGGCGAGCATGAGTGCGATCCGGCTGGCGCGGGCGGTGACGGGTCGCGAGAAGCTGCTCAAGTTCGCCGGCGCCTACCACGGTCACGTCGACGGGCTACTCGCACAGGCGGGCTCGGGCGTCGCCACCCAGGGGATCCCCGGCAGCCCAGGCGTGACCGCGGCCGCGACCGCCACCACGATCACGATCCCCTGGAACGACGAGGCCGCGCTGCAGGCCGCCTTCGCCCAGCACGAGTTCGCCGCGGTGCTGTTTGAGACCGTGCCGGCGAACATGGGCGTGGTTCCCGCCAAGCTTGGCTACCTGGCCAAGCTTGCGGCTGGAGCGCGCTCGGGCGGCGCCCTGCTCGTCGCCGACGAGGTGATCACCGGCTTCCGTGTCGCCCGCGGCGGCGGACAGCAGCTGCTCGGACTCGATCCGGACCTGACGATCATGGGCAAGATCGTCGGCGGCGGCGTGCCGGCCGCGGCCTACGGCGGACGCCGTGAGCTGATGCGGCGGATCGCGCCCGCCGGCGACGTGTATCAGGCGGGCACGCTGTCGGGCAATCCGCTGGCGGTCGCCGCCGGCCTGGCGACGCTGGCGCAGCTCGATCAGGACGCGTACGCGCGCCTGGCCGAGCTCACCGAGCGGCTCGCCCTAGGCCTGCGCGAAGCAGCGGCGAGCGCAGGCCGCCGACTCGTCGTGCAGAGCGTCACCGGGCTGGTCACGCCGTTCTTCAGCTCGGCCGACGCGGTCTACGACTACGCGGACGCTGCCGCCAGCGACCAGGACGCCTACGGGGCCTTCTGCCGCGGGTTGCTGGCACGCGGCGTCTACCCCCCCGCATCGCAGTTCGAGGCCTGGTTCCCGTCGCTGGCGCACTCCGAGCACGACATCGAGCTGCACGCTCGAGGCCGCCGCCGAGGTCCTGCAGGAGCTGGGCTCGTGAGCTCCTACGCCGAGGTGATCGCCGACATCGCGCGCGGCGCGCGGTTGCATTACGAAAACCAGGGCTCGCCCGACCCCGACCTCGACCTGCTGCTCGGCGATCAGAGCTACGCCAGCGGGCTGGCCAAGCTCGCGACGCTCGGCGACATCGAGGAGACGGCGCGTCTGGCCGACCTGATCTCGCGGGTCGCGGAGCTGCATGCCAACGGTATGAGCGCCGCTGCCCAGGAGCTCCTGCGGGCCGCCGAGCGGCGCCTGGCCGGGCCTGAGGCGGGGGGCAGCGCCCCTGATCGCGTTTGAATGTAGGCTTACGAGCCGCGCACTGAAGAGCGACGTAAGTAACCGCAAGTAGATGCCAGCAGATCGCCACAAGCAATCCTCGAAGTACACCGCCGACCGCGGAATGCCCGGAGCGTTCGAGGGTGAGACCGTCACTCGGCGCCGCTTCATGGGGGCTGTTACCCACGGTGCCGGCGGCATCGCCGCGGCCGCCTTCGGCCTGCCGGCACTGGGCTTCGCGCTTGGTCCGATCTTCAAGCGCCAGCCCTTCGAGTGGCAGATCATCGGCACGCCCGCCGACTTCACCGAGACCAATTACGTGACCAAGGTGATCACGATCGTCGAGGGCATCGGCGAGGCCGGGAAATCGATCGCCTATGTGCGCAAGCGCGACCCGGCGATCGACAACATCGGTCCACAGGACAAGTGGGACAGGTACATCGCGCTGTCGTCGCGCTGCATGCACCTCGGCTGCCCGGTCCGCTACGTGGAGGCGGCCGAGCGCTTCATCTGCCCATGCCACGGTGGCGTCTACAACTTCCGCGGTGAGGTCGCCGGCGGTCCGCCGGTGCGCCCACTCGACCGCTTCTACACCTATGAGCCCCCGCCCGGGCATCCGGGCCACGGCTACATCTACCTGGGTCCACGCTACTCGGTCAACTCCGAGCTGCAGCGCTTCTCGCCACGCGACCCGGGCGAGCCGCTCGACGGCATCGGCCAGTACCTGTACCCGTCGCGCTTCGACACCGCGGTGCGGCCCTCGATCAACAATCTGCCTCTGCCCCCGACCGTCCCAGGGACCGGTTCCTGATGCCGCTGCCGAAGTTGCTGAAGCGTCCCGCTCCCAGCGCGCCGAACGAGCCGGCGCCGATGAACCCGGTGGAGGCCGCCACCGAGGCCGGTCTGACCGTCGTCGACTGGATCGACGAGCGCACCCAGCTCTCGCAGGGCCTGCGCTGGCTGATGTTCCGCAAGGTGCCCAAGGGCATCAACTGGGCCTACACGCTCGGCTCGGCGACGCTGTTCGCGTTCCTCAACCAGGCCGTCACCGGTGTCTTCCTGGCGATGTACTACCGCCCGGACGTCACCGGCGGCGCCTACGAGTCGATCCGCAACATCAATGACAACGTCTTCCTCGGCCAGTTCGTGCACGGCATGCACAAGTGGGGCGCGTCGGTGATGATCGTCCTGATCTTCCTGCACATGGGGCGCGTCTTCTTCTTCGGGGCCTACAAGTACCCACGCGAGCTGACCTGGATCATCGGCGTTGTCCTCCTGATCCTGACACTGGCGATGGGCTTCACCGGCTACCTGCTGCCGTTCGACCAGCGCTCCTACTGGGCGACGATCGTGGGCGTCAACATCAACAACACGGCGCCGTTCCTCGGCCCCTATATCGGTGACTTCCTGCGCGGCGGGCCTGAGTTCGGCGCCACCACGCTGTCACGCTTCTACGCGATCCACATGCTGTTGATCCCGGGGCTGATGGCCGCGCTGATCGGCTTCCACCTGTACCTGGTGACGAAGCTCGGCATCTCGGCGCCGCCCTGGCTGAGGGCGCACGAGCCCGAGCCCACCATCGATGTCGTGGAAGTCTGAGGCTGAGGTCGCTCGATGAATCAGGCTGAAAAGGAGCAATACCTCCGGGAATACGGGCTGCTGAAGAACGCCGGCAAGCCGTTCTTCCCGTACGCGGTCGCCAAGGACTCGCTCATGGCGGTGCTCGTCATGATCGTGATCATGCTGCTCTCGCTGCTGTTCGGCGCAGAGCTCGGTCCGAAGGTGAATCCGACCTCGACCACGTATGTGCCGCGTCCGGACTGGTACTTCTTCTTCCTCTTTGAGGTCCTGCGCATCATGCGCAATGTGCCGAAGTTCACGCCGATGGCGACGATCGGTGTGCCGACGCTGTGCATGATCGGCCTGTTCCTGCTGCCGCTGTATGACCGCAACCCCGAGCGCCTGATCACGCGCCGGCCGGTCGCGCTCGCCAGCGGCCTGGCGACGATCGCCTGCATCGCCTTTCTGACCTACTCCGGCGCCAACACCGGCTCCCCGAACAACGGCCCGACGCTGCCGGTGCCCGCCGGCCTGACCGCATCCCAGCGAGCGACCTTCCAGGCCGGCGAGATCATCATCGGCGAGTCGGGCTGCGAGGGCTGCCATCTGATCGGCTCCAACGGCAACAACGGACCGGGGCCGCCGCTGACGCAGATCGGCGCCAGGCGCTCCGCCGCCGCGATCGCATCGACGCTCAAGAACCCGACGGCGCCGATGCCGTCGTTCGCGAACCTGGCCAAGACATCGCCGAAGAAGTTCGCCGATCTTGTCCAGTTCCTGTCGATGCTCCAGTAGCCGAAGCTTTTGGGCGGCGGGTCGGTCTCGTACTCGCCGCTTGATTCGTGCAGGGTCCGGAAGCGCCCTAGGCCGGTACTCTCTGGGCCATGGCCGAACCTTTGCAGCCGAGCCCCGAAAGCGGGACGCTCGCCGAGCCGCAGGTGCGTGCGATGTTCGATCGCATCGCCGGTGTCTATGACCGCACCAACTCGGTGATGACCGCCGGGCTGCACCACAAGTGGCGCCATCGCGCGGTCGAGCTGGCAGCGGTCGCTGCGGGCAACCGGGTGCTCGACGTCGCCACCGGGACCGGGGATCTGGCGTTCGCGCTGGCCGAGGCGATCGGGCCGACCGGACATGTGGTCGGCGCCGACTTCTCCGAGCAGATGCTGAAGATCGCGCGCAACAAGGCGACCGCCGGCGCCGTCGGCCCGGCCTCCGCGGCGGTGCAGTTCGAGCAGGCCAACGCGCTGCTGCTGCCACACGCAAACGATGAGTTCGATGCTGCCACGGTCGGCTTCGGCGTGCGCAACTTCTCCGACCTCGATCAGGGCCTGCGCGAGCTCGCGCGGGTCGTGCGTCCCGGCGGCAGAGTCGTGATCCTCGAGATGACGACGCCCCAGCGGCCGCCGCTCTCGATCTTCTTCAAGCTCTGGTTCGACCGGGCCGTGCCGGTGCTGGGCCGCGCGGCCGGCGACTCGGACGCCTACACCTACCTGCCCAATTCGGTTCGTCGCTTCCCCGCGCCCGAAGGGCTCGCGGCGCGGATGGCAGGCGTCGGGCTCGGCGACATTCGCTACGTGCTCACGGCCGGGGGGATCATCGCGCTCCACGTGGGTACCGTGATGTCGTGAGCGTTCCCGGGGTCGCGACAGTCGAGGCGGTCGTCGAAGCCGGCGGCGCCGGAACCTCGCGAGTGATGACTCGTGTCGAGGAACGGATGGTCGAGCTCGTCTCCACCCACGGCGAGCTGCTCGCACGCCACGGTGGTGAGACGATCACCGCCGGCGGCAAGCGCCTGCGGCCGCTGCTCGTGTGCATCGCCGCCGGGGTGCCGGTCGCGGAGAGCGACGCGTTGGTGCGCGCCGCCGTCGCCGTCGAGCTCGTGCATGCCGCCACGCTCGTCCACGACGACGTGATCGACGGTGCTGACCTGCGTCGGGGCAGGCCGACGGTCGTTGCTTCGGGCGGGCGCCTGCTGGCGCTGGCGACCGGCGACCTGCTGTTCTCCCGTGCCTTTGCGGAGCTCGCGGCGGGCGCCGAGATCGACCCGATCCGGGTCCTGTCGGCAGCCGCCTCGGCGCTGGCCGGCGGTGAGCTGATGCAACGCGACGACGCCTGGAACGCGTCGGTCGGCCAGGAACGCTACCTGGAGCGCTGCCGGCTGAAGACCGGTGTGCTGTTCCGGGCCGCCTGTGAGCTCGGGGCACTGGCGGGCGGGGCACCGATCGACGCGCTGGGCCGTTTCGGTGAGGGCATCGGTGTCGCCTTCCAGCTGCTCGACGACGTCCTCGACGTCACCGGCCCGCCTGAGCGCACGGGCAAGCCGCGCGGTGCCGACCTGCTCGACGGCACCGTCACGCTGCCGCTGATCGAGGGGCGCAAGCGTAACCCGGAACTTGCCCGGATCGAGCTGCGCACGGTCGAAACCGCCGAGCAGGCGGCGGCGGTATGTGATCAGATCGAGGCCAGCGGCGCGCTCGACTTCGCGCGCGACCACGCGCTCGCGGTCGTGGCCGACGCCAAGGCCTGCCTGCCCGCGCAGCTGCCGGAGGCGCAGCGCAGCGCGCTCGAGCTGGTCGCCGACGGCGTGGTCGAACGCTACAGCTGAGGCCGCCCGCGCGACCCGCCGTCAGACGGGTTCTGCCGCGCGCTCGCCGTTGCTGCGCAGGAACGGCTCGAGCGCGTCGGGCTCGAGCGGGCGTGAGAACCAGAACCCCTGCCCGGAGTCGCAGTCCTCGAGTCGCAGCGCCTGCAGCTGTGCCTCCTCCTCGATGCCCTCGGCGAGCGTCTCGATGTCGAGCGACTTGCCGAGCTGCACGAGCGTATGGATCAGGGCATCGGATTCGCGTGAGCGTGTGATCTCACTCACGAACGAGCGATCGATCTTGAGCGCGTCGGCGGGGAACTGGCTCAGGTATGCGAGCGAGCTGTAGCCGGTGCCGAAGTCGTCAATCGCGATGCGGACACCGAGCTGCTTGAGCGCGCGCAGCTGCTTGGCGGTCAGCTGTGGGTCGCGCATCAGCGCCGTCTCGGTGATCTCGAGTGTCAGCTTGCCGGCGGCTAGGCCGTTGCAGCGGAGCGCCTCCTGCACATCGAGGAGCAGCCCGGCATCGTCCATCTGGCGTGCCGACACGTTCACCGCGATCGCCAGGTCGTGCCCGCGCTCCTGCCAGAGCCTCGCCTGGCGGCACGCCTGGTGTAGGACCCAGCGTCCGATCGGCACGATCAGGCCGTTTCCCTCGGCGAGCGGGATGAAGTCCTGTGGGCACACCAGGCCTCGCTCGGGGTGCTGCCAGCGCAGCAGCGCCTCGACTCCGATCACCGCCTGTGAACGCAGGTCGAACGTCGGTTGGTAGACGAGGAACAGCTCCTCGCGTTCGAGCGCCCTGGCGAGATCGAGCTCGAGCGTGAGCTTGTCGCGTGCCGCCACCTGCATCTCGGCCTCGAATTTGATCCAGCGATTCTTGCCCGAGGTCTTGGCCTCATACATGGCGACGTCGGCCTCGGCGAGCAGCGCGTCCGCGGTGGCGCGCAGCCCGTCGGCGATGCCGATGCTGGCGCTCAGGCTGAGCTCGCGGCCGCCCATGTCGCGGAGGTCGTAGGGCAGGCTGAGAACCTCGAGCACGCGCTCGGCGACGAGCTCGGCGCCGGCGTCCAGGGCCGTCCCCTCGAGCAGGATCACGAACTCGTCCCCGCCCAGGCGCGCGGCGGTGTCGCCCTCGCGCACGACGCTGCGCAGGCGCTGGGCGACGATCCGCAGGAGCTGGTCGCCGGCGGCGTGGCCGAAGGTGTCGTTGACGTGCTTGAAGCCGTCGATGTCGACATAGAGCGCGGCCACGGGGGTGTTGGAGCGCCGTGAGCGCGCGAGCAGCTGCTCCGCGCGGTCCAGGGCCAGGACGCGGTTCGGCAGCCCGGTGAGCGCGTCGTGCAGCGCCTGGTGTCGGAGCTGTCCGGTCTTCTGCTCGACCAGTTCGAGCGCGTGTGCACGCGAGCGGGCGAGCGTGTGCAGCACCGCAAAGAGGAGCACGCTGATCAGCACACCGATGCCGAGGACCAGCAGCGCCTGTGTGTTCGCGGAGGGGCCGCTCAACGGCGTCGAGCCCTTGATCCTGATGATCCAGCCGGAGTCCGCCTGCAGCTGCGACGTGTCAGCGTAGCCACCTCGCGCCCGGCCTGCGGAGCCGACGAGATCGGTGCCCTGGTGGGGGTCGGTGTGATACAGCGAGACCGCCAGGGTTCGGCTGTTGCCGAGCGCCGAGCGGAGTGCCGCCGTCACATCGAGGGAACTGGCGATCCACCCGATCGTCGCCGCGCGGCGTTCGGCGACCGTGTGCAGAGGCGCTCCGCGGCGGTAGATGGCCACCTCCATGAAGGTCGCAGGCAGGGCCTGTACATACGTTCGGAAGACGAACAGCTGGCCACTGTCCATCGCTCCGGACTGCACCTGCGCCTGAGACATCGCGCCCACGGCACCAGCCCCGATCGGTGATGATGGGTCGCACCAGTTGCCCTGCAGGAACTGGACCGCTGTACCGAGGGTGCCCCCGGGCGCCGTGATGCCGGCGAGCACGCAGTAATGCGAGCGACCGCTCGGCTCGATCGGAGCGAACTGGTCCATGACGATGCTGCGGAACATATGGTCGGCGTCCCGTCGCGCCTGGAAGGCTGCCAGCTTCGCCGCAGGCACGACGTCAATCAGCGCGACCTCGGCGGCGCTGCCCTGCGCTTGGATGTTGCCCAGCCGGGCGGACCACTGCGCGAAGCGAGTCGGGCTCATCGCCGGCTCCATCTGCGCCGCCGTCCGCAGCGCCTCGGCCACGCTGACGTCACGCCGCAGCAGCGTGGCGAGTGTCGCCGAGACGTCGGTGGCCGCGGTCCGGAAGGCCTGCTTGTTCTGTGCGCGCACGCTGGAACGCCACAGCGTGGCGGCGGTCAGCGATGCGGCGATGCCGATCACGAGCGTCAGCCAGGTGGCGAGCATCCAGCGACGTCTGGCTGCGGTCCGACCGGTGCCAGCCTGGTCGTCGACTCCGGCGGGCGACATCGATCGCGAGTCAGAGGCTGCTCCTGAACCTGTGTCTTGCGTCTCCATGCAATGTCCCCTCGGAAACTCCGTGTACGAGGCGCCAACGCTCACGCCGGCGAGAAAGCCTTGTGCTGCTGTGAGCCTCCGCGCTGCTCCGTGTTGAGCGCGAGCCCGCGGTGGTGCTCAGAAGTCCTCAGGGAGGATGAAGCCGGCGTCTAGGGCCGCCACGAAGCGGTCGACGTCGGCTGACATGTTGGCCTGGGTCAGGCGCTGGAGATCGGCGATCATCTCCGTCAGGCCCTCGTCGAGGTGATCCTCGAGCTGCTCGACCTGCAGACGCGTGAACGTGCCCGACTCAGAGCGGCCGCAGTTGGGGCACTCGAGCGCCAGGTCCCAACGGCCGTCGGGAGTCTCGCTCCAGGCCATTGGCTGAACAAGCTCTGACTCGCACCCCGGGCACACGTGCAGCTCGCGCCGCTCGGTGTCTGTGTCGTTGAAGCGGATCACCTCGATCGTGCGCCCGCTTGGGAGAACGATGCGACGAACCGCGTGATTTCCGTGTTGATGTTGGCTCATTTTTCTCTCGGACCTTCTTTGCGACAAAACCCCTATCGGTCGCAATCGGAGCGGGCTTGAGCGAGGCCGAGCGGGTGTGGCCCAAATACGTCAACCTGGCGTGCCGACTGGGGATTGCGGCTCTCAACGGCCGCCCGTACCGGCATTCCCGGTCGCTTCGGCGCCGCCTCGGGTGAACGGCCGACGCTTGCCGCGTACGCCGCGGCCCTAGTCAGCGTGGGTATGTGGCCGCTAACCTTCGGGCTCCAGCAATCGCGAGGAAAGTCGGCATGTTCGCAAGCCCCTGGAAGGACGGCCTGATCGTCCTCATCATTGTTCTCCTGTTCTTCGGCCCCAAGCGCCTGCCGGCGCTGAGCCGCTCGATCGGCGAGAGCATCAAGGAGTTCAAGGGCGGGATCGCCCAGGGATCCGACTCAGACGACAAGTCTGAGCTGCGCTCGGGAAACTCCGAGGTGGGCCCCGCCGGGAGCACCCCCTCCGCGGAGGAGCGCAGCAGCGCCACCTCCGAGCACACAAACGTCTGAGGGCACACGACGGAGTGATTGACGGTCTTGTGCGGCTACCCCGCGGCGCCTGCCGCCACCCGTGCGTTCGCGATGGCTCGCTTCCGCTTCACTCTCGTCTGCGGTCTGGCGTCCACGGCTCGACCACCCAGCCCCATCACTGACTTCGTCGTGGATCCTGAAGCGCCGGCGCAGCAGATCCGTCCATGAAGCTCCGGCCGATTGGCCAAGAGGATCGGCTGAGCATCATCGATCACCTCGACGAGCTGCGTTCGCGGGTGATCGTGTGTGTCGCGGCGCTGCTGGTGGCCTTCTGCGTCTGCTTCTGGCAGAACCACGCGCTGCTCAACGTGCTCAACCGGGCGCTGCCGGCGTCGGCGAAGTACGGACTCGGCAACCAGCCGAAGGTCAACAACGACATCGGCTCCACCTTCAGAAGCCTGTCGACCGACATCTTGGAGCTGCGGCCCTATCTCGCGCGCGCAGCAGATCCGGTCCTTCAGAGGATGTCGCGGGACCTGACCAGCGCCGGCAAGCAGATCCCTCGCGACCTCAGCCAGAAGGAGCGACCACTTGCGGTCGGCGTCGGCGAGGGCTTCACGATCACGATCGCGGTCTGCGCCTACTTCGCGCTGCTGGTGACGCTGCCGCTGCTGCTGTACCAGCTATACGCCTTTGTGATCCCGGCGCTCAGCAAGGAGGAGCGGACGGTGGCCACGCCCACGATGCTGGCGGCGCCGCTGCTGTTCCTGGCAGGAGCGGTGTTCACCTATTTCGGGGTGCTTCCGCCGGCCGTGCACTTCCTGCAGGGTTACAACAACAAGGAGTTCCAGGTGTTGGTCGGGGCCAACTCCTACTACAAGTTCGAGATCATGCTGATGATGGGGATCGGTGTCGCGTTCGAAGTCCCCCTGCTGCTGCTCGGGCTGCAGCGCGTCGGCGTGATCACCGCTTCGACTCTGACGCTCAACTGGCGCTACGCTTTGGTGCTGATAGCGGTGATCGTCGCCGCGCTTCCGGGGGTGGATCCAGTCACGATGACGATGGAGACGCTGCCCCTGGTGGCACTCTATGTCCTGAGTATCGTGCTGCTGAAATGGGTCGAACATCGCAACTACAGGCGCGCCCGCGCGGAGGCCGCTCAGGCCGCGCGCCCGAGCGACGTTGCCGACGACTCATCCGGCGCGAACTGAGCCCACTCACCGTCCCCAGCTTCCTCGCCCATGCTCTTTGATCTCCGCAGTCGCGGTCGCCGCCGCACAGTCCGTGTCGTCTACTCCTTGCTGGCGCTGCTGATGGTTCTCGGCCTCGTCGGCCTCGGCATCGGCACCGGCAGCTCCGGCGGCATCCTCAACGCCGGCGAGAACAACTCCAGCGGCGGCGGCAGCCAGATCGCGGATCAGACGCTCAAGAAGGCGATCACCGCCGTCAAGAAGCATCCGACGGCAGCCAACTGGGCGAGCCTGATGTCGGCGCGCTGGAGCGCGGCCGGGAGCGGCAACAACTACAGCTCGAGCACCGGGTACACGGCCAACGGCAAGAAGCAGCTGGCACTGGGCGCCGACGCCTGGCAGTCCTACCAGAAGCTCGCCGACCAGAAGAGCGGAGACTTCCTGCAGAACGCCTTCCTCGCCGCCGAGATCTACCAGAATCTCACGCAGTTCACCAAGGAGGCGCAGACCTGGAACCTCGCGGTCCAGGCAACCTCCGGCCAAGAGGCGGAGAAGCCGTACCTGTGCTGGGCCTACTCGGCCTACGCCGGCAAGCAGACCGCAACCGGCGACCTGGCTGCGGCCAAGGCGCTCGCCCTGGTCCACAACAAGGTGGCGCGCCTGACCCAGAAGTCAGAGCTGAAGAGCGCCAGCACGTCGGTCAGCGACGCCGAGTCGGGCCTGGTCAACAACAGCTGCTGAGCCGTAGCGGCGCCTCCCACGCGGCGTCGCTACCATCGTCTTTCCCCCGGGCCGTTAGCTCAATTGGCAGAGCAGGGGACTCTTAATCCCAAGGTTGAAGGTTCGATTCCTTCACGGCCCACTTCCACGAAGCCCAGCAATTGCTGGGCTTCGTGCTCTCGTCAGAGGACTGCTCGCCCGGATCGCGAGCTTGTAGGTACCAGGTTTGGGTACCAAACAGTGGACTGTGTCGACCGCGAGCTCCTTGGTCTTCCTGCCTGCGGGCATTCGCTGTCGGCCTGGACTGTCCTGGTGTGCGCGTACTTCGTCTGCCAGTTGCGGGTAGTTAGATGGAGCGGGGCGACGCTTCCATATATCGAAGGGAGACGTGATGGATGACCACGAGTCCGATCACGACCGGGACGAAGACTTTGACTTTGAGGTCGAGCATCTTGACGTGCCCGGCAACCGGGAGGAGCGGGATGATCCGGAGGCGAGCGCATGGAGGGTCGCTGCGTTCAAGCGCCAGATGGAGGCTGAGCAGCGATTGTATGACTGGTGGGAGCAACGGCATGACGGCATGACCTGGGTCTCCGAAGTGCTCGGGTTTCCCGTCGAGGAGACCAGCAGTCTCTGGGTGGCTGCCCTGGGTGAGAAGGTCGCAGCGATGGGCGGACATCTAGAGCTCGTTGCTGTGTTCGAGAACGGGACGCTGACGTTGGTGCGCGAACCCGGCCCCGGTGGCTGACGGATGGGCCCGGTGCTGACCGAGCGAAAACGAATGCGGAACTCGACGCAGCTTCGCGTTAGCCTCGGCCAATGATCGATTGGGAGCTTCTGACGGTTCGCGAGCTGGCTGAACATCTCCAGCTCAACCAGCAGGCTGCGCCCGTGGGATGCCCAACGTGTGGAGCGCCTCTGGACTACGCAACACCCACTGCGGCAGACTCGTGCGAGGCAGACGAGAACATCCAGAGCACGAGCAAGAGCGCCAAAGGCAAGCTGCCGAAGCCTCTCGAAGGGAAGCCGCCGCGCGTGCGGAGGAAGAAAAGCAGGCGGGAGGCTGATCGTCGCGCAGCAATGTTCTCGGAAGATTCTCTCCACCACCTTGCTGGGACCAGACGCTGCGTCGACGTGTCCTGTGAGGCTCGTGGACTTCGGACACCACTCGAACGCTGCGACGTTTGCGGGAGGCCAACCCAACCGGCACCCTGAAGACGACGCTCCGGCAAGCGCCTTTCTCCCGCCGCCGGACTGCTGGCTTGGAGGTGTCCGCTGTTTGTCGCCATGGGGGTACCGAGTCAAGAACGGCTTGGGCCGTGAAAGCGATCGTTGGTGGGAGCAATGCATTCACGGCGAGGGAGATCATGGTCGCTGCGGTGCGGACGAGTGTGGGCACTGAAGCAGCAAATGCCATGGTCCGATCAGATGGCCGCGAGCGGCTGGCCGCGTGGCAGATCTTGGGACCGCGATACTTCGCCCGATGCCCGCAGTACCCATCCTTGCGCAAGGCCCATTCCACGACGTGCCACGCACTGTCGCTACGACGATTTCCATCCAACCGGCCGTCGACGCGCCAGCGCGCAGGGTTATTAAGACCATGGGTTACGGCGACGGCGGCGTAAGCCTCTTGTCGCCCTATCACGCCGCCCGGGCCGGTTTCTTGACGAAAACGCTCTACGACTACAGCAAATCGGAGGTGACGACGAGCCTCGAGGAAGCTGAGACGTTCTCTGCGAGCGACCGAGTCAAGCTGTCCTACCACGTCGACGGATTTGTCCAGTTCTCCGGTGAGGATCGGGGACGCATTGTGTCTGGGCGAGACCCGGTTACGGGCGAGCCGAAGGGTCTCGGCATCGTGGCAAATCCGATGAACAGACCTGTGCAGACGGGACCTGCCTTCGGGGTCATGCTCTGGGGCCTCGAGGACTTCGATCTGAGCCGGACAAAGCCGCGCGGTGATGCGATTGCCTTTGGTCCCGACGACTTTGTCTACGACCACTGCGACGAGTCGAGCTGGGGCTCATACGGCATTGAGTTCTTCGTGTTTGGAATGTTCTTCCAGCCGCACGTGCGACAGACAGCGCAGAGGAGCTACGAGCTTCCGTTGTGGCACAACCAGTTCTATGGCAAGGGCCGCATGTTCAACTTCAAGGTCGTCCGCCTGGGACGGCAGCCTTTCTTCTTGGGGGCAGCCTGCTTCCGCCGACCCCCCGTCGATTTCCCATCTCCTTCGGGGTGGACTATGGCCAGCCCCGGGGGGCTGGCGGCCGGGCCAATCAAGCCGCAGTTGCACGCGTTCTACCCGGCCGACGGTGGTCCGGAAGCCACACGATCGTTGGATTTCGAGGCTTGGAAAGAGGCCCAGGCGACAGGTGCGGTCCACACCCAATTCACGCGGGACTACGGGACGCTGATCGAGCGTGCCGAAGCGGAGTTCGCGACGAACGCAGCTGCTGAAGTGCCGGAGCTTCGCCTCCTGAGAGACGGCGCCGGTCTTCTCGCTGAAGCCCTTGAAGGACAAGCGCTACAGCCACAGGATCTCACGAGCGTGGCTGGACAACGACGAATTGCGGTGCTGACGCTTGCTCTTCTGTCGCTGCGAACGGTCAGGATGTGCGCAATGCTGATCGCTGCGGGATATCTCCCGGAGGCGACACTTGCGTTAGAGCGCCTGCAGTCCGCGCGTCGCCTCGCGATCACAATCGATGAAAGCGAGGACGGTACGGCGGCGACGCAGTACTTAGACGGCGGAGGTCTTACGGATATTGACCCGAGTTACACGGGTACCGAGCTGATGAGCTTGGTGCCCATGGTCGATCAAATCCCAGACATTTCTGCGAGAGCGGGCACCACGGCTCCGGGCGGCGGATTGGCATTTGTCGGCCCTCGAGATCCGGAGAAGGCGAAACGCATCGCGGTGGCTGCGGCGGCGATGACAGGGGACATCGCGAACATAGCCTGCGCGACTCTCTACGGAGATACTTCCGCCGAGTCTCCGGCTGCACGCCTCGCGCGGTTTCGGGGCAAGGTGGGAGCGCTGATGAAAGCCGATCCAGCTGGGGCTTAGCAACAGCGGCTCGTACGCCTGGTCGCCGATGGGATTGCGAGTCCGTAGTCGATCCGGACGTGGAAGCAATCGCGCCCGGCGATTCCGCTGCACCCGGGGCCGATCCATCATCGAGACCTGAGCGCTCCCATCACGGTTGAGCGCAGGCGGATGCGAGCGCAGCCTGCACACTTTGGCCGATGACAGCGCTGAGCAGCAGTCTGAGCGCGTGCCGGAAGATTCGCCGTCCGCTCCGCCACGGCGGCTCTGGAACAGGTGGCGACGCAAGCGCGGTGGTGGAGGCAGGGGCGTGCGAGAGCCGCGAATGCCAAAGCCAACGGGTGGAGCCGACGCCGTCGAGCTTGAGCCCGAAACGGGAGTCAGCCCCGAGGTCTCGTCCGCGATCAGTCCTTCCGCTTCAGGGTCGAAGGCAACGGTCACGAGCTCGCCGGTGATCCCCGAAGTGAGCCGCAGGCCTTGAGTCGTCAGTGCGCCTGCGCCCTGACATGGGCGGCGTAGCGACTGTGGGCTTCTGAGTTCTGGATAGTCAATCGTGGTAGGTTGGGCATGTGGCAAAGCGCGTTGGGCAGACGTGCGTGTCGGCGGCGTGCATCGCGGTCATTCTCGCCGCCGTTTGTTCATCGGCGGCTGGCGACGCACGCCGAGGGCCAGTAAGCCAGTCGACCGCCAGAATCGCAAATGCTGGTTGGATATCGGCGGGGCAAATGACAGCCCCTCGAGCAGCCTTCACGGCGACACGTTTGAACAATGGGAAGGTGTTGGTCGCGGGCGGACAGAACCTTCGCTCTCGGAGTCTGAGCACGGCCGAGCTGTACGACCCAGCTTCAGGCAGGTGGTCCTCGGTGCCAAATATGAGCTACGCGCGCACAGGGCAGACTGCGACCTTGCTCAACAACGGGGACGTGCTCGTCGCTGGCGGAGCCTCGACTCAGCGAGCCGAGCTCTTCAATCCCCGCAGCGATCGATGGCGTTCTGGAGGGATGATGTTGTCAGTCCGCACCGGAGGCTCTGCGACCCTGCTTCGCGACGGCAACGTACTCGTGTGTGGCGGCGTCGGAACATCGAGCGCAGCGCCTGCGGCGGAGATCTATGACCCGGCAGCGAACACTTGGCGAGCGACTGGCAGGGCTCGTGTCCCGCTTACAGGCGGCGGGACTGCTGCACTATCGACCGGGGAGGTGCTGGTGGCCGGCGGCTACGACAGTGGCAGCTCCGGCAATGGCGCTTACTCACCCGTGGCGACCACTGAGCTATATGTGCCAGCAACAAACAGCTGGCGTAAAAGCACATCGCTCGGCGCCGGGAGGGCTGGCGCGGTGATGGCAGGGTTACCAGACGGCGACGTACTGGCAGCCGGTGGCGTGACAAACGGTTATCCAGATATCAAGCTCCTGGCGACCAGCGAGATCTACAGCCCGTCGACCGACACCTGGCGATCAGCGGCCCGGCTGCCGACCGCAACAGCGAACGCGATGAGCGTCAAGTTGTCAAACGGAGAAGTTTTCGTCGCGGGCGGCTATGGCAGCATCAAGCCGTCCAACGGAAATGCCACGGCGCCCCCGCTAGCCAGTACGGAGATCTACGATCCCAAGACCAACGCTTGGATAGCGGCTCCTGATATGCCGTTCGGTCTCGTCGATGCCCAACTGGTGTCACTGCCCAACGGACGAGTGCTAGCGATCGGCGGCCTGACCGGCAATCCGCAACGCCCTGTCGTGCTCGCTAGGGCAGAGATCTATCGGCCCTGACACCGGCTCTATCGAAGAGCGTCGGCGCACACGGACTGTTGGACAACGCGCGCTCTTCGTCTCGCCTTTGCTATAGCGCCAGTCGGCCACTCCGAAACATGAAAGCGATCGTCGTCGTGGTTGCCGGCTATTGGCCAGGAACTCCGGCTAGCCTTTGTCCGCGAGTTCCTCATGAAGGCGGTTCCTGGGTGACTCGCGTCAGCTCTTGTCCCTCATAGTCGCTGCGACTGGGAAGCTCCACGGCGCGAGCGTCAGTCCTCGGATCCTCTGGCTGGGAATAGCGACTGAAGGCGCTTTTGGAAGTGCTGGAATTCGAGTCGGCGCTTCCCATAGTGCGATCGCCGGTGACGAACGATTTCTTCGCACCGGCCGATTACGTCGCGCAGCACCGCCTCGGTCTGGGGTGTGAGCTCGAACGCATCGAATACGACGCGATTCTGAAGCGTCCCCGCGGCCGCGAGAACCCCGCCAGCGCCTTGGAAGCCTTGAACGGTGAGTCCGTCCAAGCTCTTCGAACTTGGACTCACCGAAGTTGAGGCTGACCCACACAACGGGCTGCCCGTCGCTGCCGCGCTCGGTCACCTCGACTGCGCCGAAGAGAACGTGGTCTGTTTGGGCTGAGTCGATCACATGCGCAAACTCGGCTTGGATGCGTGCTAGTTCCTGGCGACGCCTGATGCCGTCAGCCTCCCAGTCGCGGTATCGCTGATCGGTTATCTCGATGCCACGGCGGATGACCTTCGCGAGCACCTCGGCCTCAAACCCGAGATCGCAGACCAGCTTTACCTGACCGGTCAGGTAAAGCTGCACCTGGTTGAAGCGGACGTTCTCCTGCAGTTCGGCGGCAGCGTCGACCAATCCTTGGGGTAGCCAGTTGCCCCACGGCCCCCGAGCGCTGTCCGGCACATTGGCGAGCCACACGTAAAGGTGGCAGCGAGCCGGATACCCGGGAATCTCATTAGTCATCAACGCTTCAACGCTGAGAATCTCCGTCTGATCGCCGTTGCCCAAAGTGGGTGGCTGCAACCCTTCGACGTGCTCGTTCCAACGGTCAAGCGGGTAGCCACGATCGAAGATCTCCCAACGCACGATCCAGCCGCTCACGAAGATCAGCGCCCGACGAGTGTCGGCCGGATCCGGGGTCCACCCGACCTCCTGTTGCTGGCGGCGCGATGAGACGAAACACAGGTACTCGCCCAGATCAATCGCGAACGGCACGACCTCAAGAAAATCCGCCAACCGCTCGTCCTGAGACACGGTCCCGTCGAGCATCCCGAACGCCGGATGGTTGGCCTGGATCATGATCTCGTTCATCAGGCGTCCATAGATATGAACCTGGTGATCGCGCCACCGCCTCCTCGCGTCGTCAAACGCAACACACACAAGCTGGAAGGCGCCCGAATCCGGCAATTCAATGTCGTGCTCGGCGCGGCGCAACAGATCACTTCAGACGATTGCGCACCGCTTGCGGCGTAGCACGCTCCTATCTGCCGCGCGTTTGTAAACCGCCTCGCTCCCGCCTTTGATCGCCCGCCCCGACGCTCACCCCTGGCCGCTCGGGCGTCCGGCTGCTGGCAGCGTGCACGGCGAGCGATGCGAACCACTCGCGCGAGCCCTCCCCGCGGGTCTGAAACCGAACTTCGTTGATCTGGTTGACAGATCATCGGTCAGCGATATACGTTGCCGGCGTGCCGACAGGGGTGGGATACAGGCGTGGTCTCATGCTCGCCGTTTTGGGGTGTCTGACGGCCGGTTTGACCGCCGGTTGCGGCCAGTCCAGAACCGTGTCTGCGCGAGCGCCTTCCAGGACGGAGACCGGGGCCCGTGTCTCTCAGCGCACGCCAAATGTGCATGCTCGAGATGTGTCGGTGCGAGCGAGCGAGCGTGCCGCCACGATCGGTCGGACTGTTTCGCAGCAGACTTCGCATCGGTCGGCTCGGAGCGCAGAGCCAGCGACGTCTGCCGATCGGACGGTGTTGCGATTGAGAGCAGAAGCTGCCCGTCTTGTGCGTAGGCTCAACCGTGAGCACCGCCGCGTGGCTCACGCGCCGAGTCGTAGCGAGGTGCTGTTGGCATCACGGGCTCTGGCGCAGGCCAAGCAATCACAGCGAGCAGATTCACCAGCCAAGATTTCTGCCTGTTTCGCGCGGGTCCGCAGCCGGGTGCGCAAGCTCAGCGGTCGGAACCACGTGTCTGGTGTTCTGATCGGCAGGCTGATCAGAGCGTGTGTCGTGAACCCCGGGGGTCGGGTCGGTCGAGGCAGCGTCGAGGTGATGAGGCTATGAGCATCGCGTCGGTGGTTTTGGGGCGGCGCGTATCAACGCTTGTGTTGGTTCTTGGCGCGGGCATGGCGACCGGGTGGGTGGCGGCGGCGAAATCCCAGCAGCGTTCGACAGAGAGCGTGCAGCGCTCGCTGTCGAAGTCGAAGCCGGTGGCAGCGGTTCCAGCGCCGGCGAGCGTTCAACGTGCCTTGCAGAAGACTCAGGCCGCGCGGTACGTGGTGCTGAGCGAGTCCAGTCAGAGCGGTCCTGTCAGGTATGAGGTCGACAATTCCCATGGGCGGGCTGTCACGTTTGTCGATCGAAAGGCGACGTTGATCGAGATCGGCGCGGAGGCGTATACGCCTCGGCAAGGCAGCGCCTGCTTTCTGGCTGCGAAGCGTCCGGCTGCCTTGCTACCGAACATCGCCGGAATGCTCCTTCCGAGCGGCACCGCCGCGATCCATTACGTCCTGCAGGGGCGGACCATCGGCTGGTCGGTCAGCACCGCGCATGGGTATCAGCCGCACGGGATGGTGACGGTGGATGGTGCGGGGAGGATTGTGTCCGCGACTCTGCACAGTGGCCCTGGTGTTCCGTTGATCGCGACAGCTGCGTACCCCACAAAGCCGCCGAGTATCGCGGCACCCAAGAGGCTCTGCCGGGCTGGCGTGAAATCTCGCGGAGCGCTGAGTCGATGACCGGCAGGCTCCGACTCCCTGTACCGACACCGTCTTGCCGAACGAAAGGTCGCCTATGAGCCGTGTCCGTGTCCGTGTCGGTGTAGGTCTGCTTGTCGCGCTCGTCGTGTGGCTGCTTGGTGCTGGGCCGGCGTTGTCGGCCACGTGGTCGGCGCAAGCCTCGGGCACGTCTCAGCAGCTCAACAGCATCTCGTGCCCATCTTCGTCTGATTGTGTTGCCGTCGGCGCCGACGGCACGATCGAGACAACAGCGAGCAGCGGTGCGTCGTGGTCATCGCAAACGTCCGGGGTCGCGGATGCTTTGCTGGGGGTCTCGTGCGCGTCGGTCTCTGATTGTGTGGCGGTTGGTGCCAACGGCACGATCTTGGCAACGACCGATGGCGGGCTGGTGTGGGCTACGCAGACATCTGGCACTACGCAGCAGCTGAATGCGGTTTCGTGCCCGTCTGTCGCTGACTGTTTCGCTGTTGGTGGCAGCGGCACGATTCTGGCGACGACGGATGGTGGGTCGAGCTGGTCGTCCCCAAAGGCGTCCGGTGGCGTCGGGGGCGTGCTCTACGGGATTGCTTGCCCGTCGACCACGGATTGTCTCGCCGTTGGTCAAAGCAACCTGATCTTGGGAACGACGAGTAGTTGGTCGACGTGGTCATTGGACGTGTATGACGGGTCGAACGTGGTGTACGGGGTTGCGTGCTCGTCGGTCTCTGACTGTTTCGCCGTCGGTAGCGCTGGTTTGATGATGGCCACGACGGATGGTGGGTCGTCGTGGGTTTGGCAGACCTCGGGTACCACCGATCAATTGAACGCGATCTCTTGCACGTCGTATTCGTGTCGGGCGGCCGGCGTGAGCGGCGTGCTCGTAGCGACGACTGATGGTGGTTCGAGCTGGGTCCCCGAGACGTCCGGCGTTGTGAGCGTGCTTGACGGTGTCTCGTGCGTTACTGGTGGTTGTTTCGCGGTCGGTGCCAGCGGCACGATCACGACTAGCACGGCACCTATCGATACCGTGTTGCCGTCGATCACCGGTACCGTGGCGCAGGGGCAGGTTCTGACCGCCAGCGCGGGCACCTGGTCGGGTTCTGCCCCGATCTCCTATAGCTATCAGTGGCAGGATTGCTCAACGCTGGCTCAAAGTTCGTGTGCGAACATCAGTGGCGCGACCGGTGCGACCTACACCGTGCAGAGCTCGCACCAGGGCTCATATCTGGTTGTCCAGGTGACCGGGACGAATGATTTCGGGAGCACTGTGGCGTTCGCTGGCTCGGCAGGGGCGCTTGCGCCGACGAACACGGCAGCACCGGCGATTGCCGGTATCGCGGAGCAGGGGCAGACGCTGACGGCTAGCCCCGGGAGTTGGTCGGGGTCGGTGCCGATGGCCTACAGCTACCAGTGGCAGGATTGCAACGGCACCGGTGCTGACTGCACCCCTATCCCCGGTGCGACTGCAACCACCTACACGCTCGCGAGTAGCGACGTCGGGTCAACGGTCGAGGTGGCGGTCGCGGCTAGCAACACGAGCCTGTTGGGCGGCGGTGGCGGGTCGGCGGTCTCGCCCGCGTCGGGTGTTGTGGGTGTCGCGCTGGGGAGCACGTACACCAAGGACGTGCTGGCCGATGATCCGCTTGCGTTCTGGCCACTGGACGATGCCAATGGCGCGGCGGTCGATGCTACCGGTGGCGGTGAGAACCTGGCTTGGTCTGGCGCCCCCACGTACGGTCTGGCGGGTCCGACGGCCGATGGAGCGACCGGAGTCGGGCTGGCTTCCACCTATGGCGCGGACTCGGGGGTGTATGGGTCGCTGCCTTATCGGGATCTGGCGATCTCCACCGGCACGCTTGAGGCGTGGGTGCGGACGACCGCTACCGAGAGCGACAGCACGGGCGCGCACTGGCAGTTCGTGGCCGGCAAGCAGTACTCGTACGGCATATTCATCAACGGCGGCGAGCCTCTCGTCTACGACTGGGGCAACAGCACCTGGACGCAGTTCCCTGTGAATATCGCCGACGGCCAATGGCACTATTTGGCGCTCACATTCGATAACGGAACAGCGATCCTTTACGTCGACGGGATCAAGGTAGCAAGCCTCGCAATGGCAATCAATTCGCAGTCGTACGACTTCACTGTGGGGTTCAGCGGGCTGGACTACCAGTACATGGTCGGTGATGTTGCCGACGTCGCAGTGTACGGGCGAGAACTCAGCACAGCGACGATCGCTGCCCACTACCAGGATGCTGGGGCTGCCGCAGGGCTACCGACGGCCGTAACCCCCCCGTCACTCACGGGCGGTAACGAGGTCGGGGACGCACTTACCGTGGGGGGTGGACCCTGGATCGGCGCCCAGCCGATCAACTACGCCTACCAGTGGGAGGACTGCACCGGTACCGCTGAGGCGGAGTGCGCGAACATCGGCGGCGCAACATCCGCCACCTACAAGCTTCGGGCTGCTGACCTCGGCCAGGATGTTGCAGTGGTCGTGTCTGCCACAAACTCTGCAGGCACCACCTCCGTGACTACGGCCGCAATCGCGGTCAAGTCCTCAGCGCTTACTATCACCACCAGCGGCCAGCTCGCTGGGGCGGACGGGACCAGCCAGCTGACGGCGACCGCGAGCTCCACGGCCGCATCGATCACAAACCTCACCGGCACGCTCGACGGGATCGCTTTGGCAGCCACGGATTGCTCAGGCGGATACTGCTCCTGGGATCTCGCAAGCGCGCTACCGCCTGGCTGGCACACGCTGGTCGTGAACGCGACCGACTCGGCGCACAATTCATCGACGGCTACCGACGTGTTTGCGGTCGCCGGGCCACCGACCATCTCGGGCAGGTTCGCGGTCGGGCAGACGCTCACCGCGGTCGCCGCTGCAATCCCGGGCGCCGCCCCCCAGAACGCGGAGACCCCGATCTATGACTACCAGTGGATGAGCTGCAATGCAAACGGCACGTCGTGCACCGCGATCACGGGCGCTACCGCTAACACGTACACGCTCAGCGCCGGCGATGTGGGATCGGAGATCGAGGTGCAGCAGACCGTGACCATCGCGCAGTCGCGGATCTCTGAGACCGGGGTGGACTCATCGCCGTCGACCCTGATCGAGCCCGCTACCGGACCAGCGTGTACCACCGAGTGGATCGGCGGCACGGGCGGGCAATGGTACGACTATGAGAACTGGACTAACAACGTGCCCACGGCCACCAGTGTCGCATGTATTCGAGGCGCCGGTTATGCACCCGTCGCAGACGGAGTGGTGGGCGAATTGCAGGCACCAGCGGCCGCGCTGGCGGTGGGTTCGCTCACGATCACGGGCACAGGCACCCGATCAGTAGTCGGTTCGCTCGGCATCCAGGGAAACCTGAGCGTGGCGGGTCAGCTGGAGATCACGCATGGCTTCGCCTGGGGTGAAGGGACGATAAGTGGTGGCGGCACGATCACGCTCGACGCGGCGGCCATCTCAACGATCGCCCCGCCGGGCGGAACTCTCGATGGCGTGACCCTCGTAAACAAGGGAGACCTGACCTGGGTTTGTTACTACCAAAACGGTACAAACGAGACAGGCAAGATCGAGGGTGAGGATGGGGCTCAAATCGTTAACGACAATGACATGATGATCTACTCTACCGGCCCAACCTGCGAACTCGCGCAGGAGAGCGGAGCGGCCAGTACGCTAACAAACAATGCCACACTCGCTGGCGCCGGAACCGACAACAATCTCGATGTGGGCTGGCAGTTTAACAATTCAACTGCCACGGCAACCGACACCGGGTTGGGGATCTCGTTGTTCGGAGGCGAAACGCAGCCGATTGACGGCAACTGGACACGTGCACCCATATCCCTTTACGCTGGCGGCGCGTACGAGCTAAGCGACCCGCTCGCGGACTTCTCCACGTCGGTGACGGTATTCGGTGCTCCAGGTGCGACCGGGGGAACAACAACAGCCGCCGCATCGGCCTTGACGGGAACGACGCCGACCGCGCCATCACTGTCGGTCGCGGGCGGCGAATGGCCGGGCCTCGGAATCGGAGTTGACGGAGGGGCGGTGACGGTGGGTCAGTCGGGTGCGGTCACGACGGTCGGCACGATCACTCTAGAAAACGCCGGTGATGTGACGGTTGACGGGACGGTCAATGCCGCTGGCTACACCGGCAACGTCGGGTCGAGCGCGTTGGCGGCTGATTTGACGGTCACGAGCGGCTCTCGATTCAACGATTCCGGTCTCGCGACCCTCTCGGGAACGGAGGAAATCACAGGCGGTGGTTCGGTCAACTTCAGCGGGCCAGTCGATGTGGCGTCCAACTCCAGCATCACCACCACCGGATCGCTGTTGTTGGATGGCGAGGTGAGTGGAACGGGGAACCTGTCGGTGACCGTGGGCGGAACACTGTACGAGGACGGCGGCGTCGACACGACCGGCAACTTCTCAGTGCAGGGGACTAATATTGCGGACATCCAGCTCGTTGGTACGGTCGCAGTCACGGGCAGCGTGACGCTCGTAACGGCAGGACAACTTACCGGGGACGGCGGCGTGACCGCGCACCAAATCACCGCAACCGCCGGCGAAGGAATCTCGCTCGGCGCCACGGAGTGGAAAGCAGCAGAAGGCCTGAGCCTGGGCTCCCCCGGGCCGATCAACATCGGTGTCGCGACGGCCGGTGGGGACGCTGCCCAAGCCAACATCCTGACGCTGTCTGGCGGCGGCACGGCAACGGTGGATGGGACGGTTAGCACGACGACGCTTGTCACCGATCAGGAGCTGCTGGACAATCAGGGGATGATCGCGATCGGCGCGCGGTTGCTGGCCGAGAACGACAGCCAGATCGTCAACGACGCGATCATCAACGCCGATAGTGCCGTCTTCGCGCAGCCGCCGACCGGGCCCGCCTCAGAGCTGATCAACGACGCCTCCGGGCAGCTGGAGGACACGAGCAACCCTACAGGCCCAACGGATCTTGTTGCGATTCCCTACTCCGGTTCGGGCACGGTGTCTAGCGCGTACATCATTAGCGACCCTGCCGGCAGCGGCAGTGGTATTGGTGCAAACGATGCGGCTGCTGCTCAGTACGGCGGTGGTAACCCAGCGATGCCTGATCTCGTCACCGCTGACTGCGACCAGGGAACCGACTGCGGCACCGGCGATCAGACCGAAAAGCAGACCGACCTGAGCGTGGCTGGCCTGGGTGGCGGGTTGGTGTTGACGCGCGCCTACAGCTCGCGTCTGGCCGAATCGCAGAGCTCGCCGGGCATGTTCGGGTACGGGTGGAGCACCCAGTTCGACGACCAGGTGGTTAGCGGCCCTGAGGGCATGGAGGTGACCGGCCCGACCGGGAGCACCGCGAGTTTCGCGGAGCCCAGCTATGACGTCTATTCGGCGGCCCCGGGGGTCGACGCAAGCCTCACGTTCAACGGCACCACCTACACCTACGTCGCGCCTGATCAGACAAAGACGGTCTTCGAGCCGGAGCCCACACCCGCAGGGACCACCGCTTACAAACCTGAGACCGTGACCGACCCGCAGGGGCAGGTCACCAACTACACATATAACAGCCTGGGGCAGCTGACCCAGGTCACGGCACCATCAGGCGCCGCCGGTGTGCCGGGGCGCTCGATCAGCTTCACGTACGTGCCTGTCGGACCCGGCGCCGGCCTAGTCGCAACAGCGTCCGATCCCGCGGGGTTGACGGTCAGCTACACCTATGACGCCAACGACAACCTGATCGGCGTCAGCGACTCACAAGGCGTCAACGCCCCGGAGGGCACAGCTGGTGCGTCGCAGACCGAGTGGGCTTTCCAGTACGACGGTGATAGTGGTCTCAGCGCCAACGACACCACTGATTTGCATCAGTTGACGCTCATCCAGGACGCCGACGCCAACGAGACCAAGATCACCTACCAGGGCGGGTGCGTGACCTCGGTGACCGACCCACTGGGCCGTACCGAGACATGGCAGTACATGATGGCCAGCACCAGCACAACGAGCCTTGCGAGCTCCGAGACCGAGACGGTGCAAACCTCGCCCGCTGGGAACGTCACGACCTACTACATGGACGCCGCCGACGAGCCAATCCTCACGATCCAACCAAACGGCGCGATCGAGCAGAACAGCTACAACAGCGACGGCGAAACAGCCTCCTCAACGGACGGCAACGGCAACACCACCACCTACACCTACGACGGCATCGGCGACACCATCACCGAAACCGACCCGCTTGGGAACGAGACGCAGTGGAACTACAACCTCGCAAACCGTGAGCTGAACTACGAGATCCTTCCATCCGGGCTGAAGACCAGCTACACGTATGCTGCGCCAGGGGAGCCAACCAGCGCCACACAGACAGGCACATCGGCCGCGGGAGCTACTACCGCCGAGGCCACGACGATGGCGTACAACTCCTACGCGGAGCTCATGTCGAGGACGACAGATCTCGGGGATACGACCAGCTACACGTATAACCAGTACGGGGACCTTGCTACGAGTACTGATGCGCTTGGTAACGAGACGACCTACGGGTATGACGCCGATGGAAGGCAGACGTGTACGACCAGCCCCAGGGTCACGGCGGCGGGCGGCACGTGCGTAGGCGCGAGCACCCCACCCTCGGGTGCTGCGACACAGACCTATGACCTGCTCGGTGATGTCCTCTCGTCGACCACGCCTGCCGGTAACACGACTACCTACACCTACGATCCTGACCAGCTCAAGCTGACTTCGACGGATCCGGACGGGAACACCACCAGCTACGCCTACGACGCGGACGGGGAGCTGACCAAGACGACGTTTGCTGATGGCAGCACGCAGGCGAGCACCTACAGCCTCGACGGGAACGTTCTGACCCAGACCAACGGTGACGGCCAGGTCTATAGCTATAGCTACGACTCGATGGATCAGCTGGCGAGCAGCACCGATCCGATGGGGAACGCGACGACCTACGGATATGACTACGACGGCAACCTGACGACGGTTGGGTATCCGAACGGTCAGACCACGACCTACACCTACGACGCTGATGACCGCAAGATCGGCACGAGCTACTCGGACGGCCAACCAAGCGAGAGCTACACCTACACCCCGGACGGCCAGATGGCAACGATGGTGGATGGCAGCGGCACGACCGGCTACACCTACGACACGCTTGACCGGCTCACCGGTGTTTGCGGCGACGCGACGAGCACGGCTTCCGGTTGCCCGGGTGGGCGGCAGGTCACCTACGGCTACAACGCCGATGACGACCAGACCTCAATCGGGTATCCCAACGGCAACTCGATCACCCAAGCATTCAACGCCGACGATCAACTGCGAAGCGTCGAGGACTGGCTCGGAAATACCACGACGTTTAGCTACACCAAGGACTCGGACCTCGGCAGCACAACGTTCCCCACGGGCATGGGCGAGACGGACAGCTATGCCTACAACACGGATGATGCGCTGACCGGCATCACGATGGCCGGCGGCTCGGGGAACCTCGCGACCCTCGCCTACACCCGTGATCCCGACGACCTGATCACGGCTCAGTCACAGACCGGACTCCCCGGCCCCGCGTCGGAGGCGCTGACCTACACAAAGACGCTCGAGCTCGCTTCCATCACGCCGACGGGCCAGGGCGCGATCGACTACGCCTACGACAAGGCAAAGAACATCACCGAGCTCGACGGCAACGCAACGCCGCTGGCGTACAACGCCGACAGCGAGCTGACCAGCGGGCCGGGCAGCAGCTACGGATACAACACACTCGGGGAACGGACGAGCTACACGCCGACGACCGGAACAGCAGCGAACTACAGCTACAACCAAGACCAGGACCTGGCATCCGCCAGCACCCCCGCAGGCGACTCGGTGTCCTACATCTACAACGGCGCCGGACAGCTGGCGAGCAGCAACACGGGTGGCACCACCACCCAGTTCACCTGGGACGACACAGCCACCGACCCGACGCTCCTGCAGGTCGGAGGGGAAAGCTACATCTACGGGCCTGGCGGCTCAGCTGTAGAGCAGATCTCAAGCAGCGGCGCAGTCCAGTATCTGCACCAGGATGAGATCGGGTCCACCCGGCTGATCACCAACACCTCCGGTGCGACTGTCGGTGCTTTCACATACAACCCCTACGGATCGACCACGGGCATGCTCGCGGGGACCACTGGGACCGCAACCTCGCTGCTTGGCTATGCCGGCCAGTACACCGACCCAACGACCGGATTTACATACAACCAGGCAAGGTGGTACGACCCCATCACAGGGCAATTTATGGTCGTCGACCCCAAAGTCGAAAGCACTTGGCAGCCCTATAGCTACGCGGACGACAACCCAATCAGCAACACTGACCCGAGTGGCGACTGCGCGAGGTACTACAAGTGTCCGCCCCACCCTAAGCCTAAGCCCAAGCCCCAGCCCAGCACGCAGAACAAAGAAGCAGCGCTCTTCACTGTCGTCAAGTATTTCGGGATGCCAGAGCCTGCTGACAACGTCGGTATGGAAACCGAACCCACAGACAACGGGAAGGGCTTTATCCTACGCGAGCCAGGCACAGAGGGAAACGCAAATACCATCCGAGTAATGGGTGAAACGCAGCAGAATCAAGATGGTTACGTGCGGTATTACAACGGAGAAGGTCAACCGGTGGATCCGTATACGGGCAAGCCCGGAAGCCAGGCTGATACCCACATCGAGCCTGGACAAGGCGGACCATGGAAGAACTTTCCCGGTTGGTGGCAAGGCCACTAGCTATAGCTAGAAGGGCCGGCT
The DNA here is from genome assembly GCA_963706725.1 of uncultured Actinomycetota bacterium. Lineage (GTDB taxonomy): Bacteria > Actinomycetota > Thermoleophilia > Solirubrobacterales > Solirubrobacteraceae > Palsa-465. The sequence continues at coordinate 777,578 of OY970167.1, forward strand.
TGCGGTCAGTTGAGTGCGGCGCAGTGTCGCAGCAGTTATGATGCAACCCGTAACATGATTCGTTTCATTGAGCAATCGGGCGCGTACTCGACTAAGCTCACTGGCGGAACGGTGACGCAGGTGAGATTGGACCACGGGTTAGGTTGGACGATCACGGACGATGATCTCGAGCGGCTTGTCATATCGGTTGGCGGGGTATTTTGGCTGACGGGTCTCCGAGAAGGCAGTGTTACTCGCATCGATCCGGGAGTCGCGACATCTGACTTAGGTGCCGTAGCGGTAGGCACGCGCTTGGCCCAGGTTGAAGCTTGCGGCATCGCGGGTGGAGCGCTAGAGCTGCGGTTTTCGGGCGGGATGGAAGTGAACGTTGAGCCCAGCGAGGACTTTGAAGCGTGGGAGCTTGAGGTGCTGAACTCAGGCGCGTACCGCTTCAAAGCAGTGTGTACGCCAGGCGGCGAAGTTGCTATTTGGAAGTAAGCATCGGCCTCACACCTCCCCCACGGGGAGACGCCCACTACCAGCCCCGTGGACGAAGCCACCGCTAAAGCTCTGGCTGGATCGATGAAATTTAGCGGCGCATTCGGCGTCGGTGACGTCATGCTGGTTCCGAGCCGAGATGGGAGCGGGTTCTTCCGAGCCCTTCCTGGTATCTAACCCTAGGTGGCTGACATCTCCGCGCGGTGCGGCTACGGTGGAGGAGTCAGCTGCCCCTGTTTGCGGGCTAGGACGATCTAGGTGATGGGATCACAGCATGGCGTTCCCGACAGATGTCGGAGGATTACAGAGGCGACTCGATGAGCAGCGCGCGATTCTCGCCGGAACTGCCGGAGCCATAGACGAGCGCACGGTGCGCAAGCGTGGCGATGCGCTGTGGACGATGGGGGAGGATCTTCTTCGTCTCGGACAGCTTGAGGAGGGCGCGGACCGGCTTGGTGAGGCTGCAGCCACCCTGTGGCCGTTTGAGCAGGATCGCGGCCTAGCGGTACTGGCGTGCTCCCGGCAGGCAACGGCGCTTATGAATCTCGACCGCGATGATGACGCTTATGAGGCGCTGAAAGGCGCTATCGAGAAGATCGGGCTCGAGTGGAGCGACCCGCACGTCCCGGACCTGATGCCATTGGCTCTCGCCGATTGGCTGGACCTTCTGCACGGAAAGGCGTACAGCGGGGAGAGCTTGACCGAGACCGCGGTGGAGGTGGCTGATGTTGTGCTCCGGCGCTACGCGGGGGACACTCCAACTCAGAGGATTGCGATCGGTCGTGCGCTGAGATGGAAGGCAGTATCCGCGATCATGCAAGCCGACTGGCCTGAAACCCTGGTCTTTTGCGACGACGTGATCCGACGCTGCCCTGTGGAGGAGGATGATGCTGTCCGGGGCAGCTCTGTCGAGATGTGGCTAAGCGCGCTCACGACCCGCGGATTTGTGCTCGAACAGCTGGCTCGTCGCGACGAGGCGCTTGCTTCCTACGAGGAGGCTCTCGGGCGCGGCGAGTCCGTTACGTCTGTCAACCTGAACGTGCGGAAGATCCTGAAGGACGCAAAGGATGGAAGGCGGAGGATCACTTCCGCCAGGAGAGCCCGGCGAGCCAGGCTAGGCCGGTAGCTGAGCGGAAGCGTTCGATCAGTCTTGAAAAGCTTCTCGCGGTCGAGAAGTACGTTCAAGGCCCGACGCGAGATCGACAGAGCCGCGATTCCTCGGCTGATCTGCGCACGGTGAGGCCGTGGCGCAGGAATCGCCGACCGTGTAGACGTGACGATGAGTTATTGGGGCTGTTGGAACTGGGTGGCCGGGGTAGTTGCGGGCGCGGTCGAGGTGAATGCCGTGGTGAAGCGGGCCGCTAGTTCGGTTGCGGGTCTTGCGTGTAGGTAGACCTCGGTCGTGGCGATGTTGGCGTGGCCCATCGCGGCTTTGATCGTGACGAGTTCCTCGCCGCTTGCGGCTAGCAGGGACCCGTAGGTGTGTCGCAGGTCGTGCCAGCGCATCTCGTGCACCCCGGCGGCGGCCTGGGCGTCCTTGTAGCGTCGACGGAGCGCGGAGCCATCAAGGGATCGGCCAGTGGTTACGTTGCACACGACGAGTTCGTCGGCTGCGGTGAAGTCGCCACGTTGGGAGAGATCGTTGAGTGCGGCGACGGCTTGGTCGGGTAGCGGGACGCGCCGTACCTTGCCTGACTTGGTGACTGATTCTTGTCCGGCGCTCAGGGCGCGGCTGACCGTGAGCGCCGAGCCTGGCCAGTCGAGGTCTGACCAACGGAGCGCGAGTAGCTCGCCGAGGCGCAGACCGGTGTAGGCGGAGATTCGCACGGCGGCGGCGTCTTGTGAGTCGGCGCGCAGTTGACCTACGTCACGGTGCGTCTGAAGATATTCCTGGGCGCTGCTAAAGCTGTCGAACGCTGCGGCGCCGATCCGGTATCTGGGGGTGCAGTCGCATGCTCCGCCGGCGAAGCGGCGGCAGTTACGCTGATGGTGCTGCTGCGGACGCCTGTGGCGCCCGTCCTCGAGCGCTCGTGCGATCGCCTCGATCTCCTCGGGCAGGTAGTGGACGAGCACGCGTCCTGGTCGCTGGCGGGGGCCTTCAGCGACCTGGGCGGCATTGAGTGTGAGTCCGTAGTCGTGACCATGGTTGCCGCCGCGATCGGCCCTTGCGCGCGCGGTCTCCCGGATCCCGTGGTTCAGGATGCTGCGAACCATGATCCTGTGCTTCTCAACCGTCCGCACGGTCGCCCCCGTCTCGGCAATGGTCGCCATCAACGCCTCGACATCACCGACGGTGACCTCGGTCGCGTCGATGTCACCGAGCGCAGCGATGATGTAGCCGACCTTCCTGCGGTCCCCGCGCCTGAACGCAGTTCCTGGCTCGGCGAGCATCGCGTCATAACCGACGAGCGTCGATGGCTTGGTGCCTTTGCGCTCCAGCGCTGACCGCCAGGCGTGCGCGAGCTCTCTGAACGTTCGCGGTCGCTCGTGCTCCAGCCGCTCGGCGTCGGCGGCCGCCGCGGCGTCTGCTTGGTCATGGCGGTAGGCGCCGACGATCCCGGAAGCGAGAGTGACCGCGTCGTCGTAGCTGAGGAACCCGGCGGACGGGCGGCCTCGCCGCTGGACCCAGGCTCCTGCCTTGTAACTCTTGCCGTTTGATCTCGCTTGTGCGGAGCCTGGCCTGGCGAGCCATGCGGGTCCGATCCGGCGCTTGACCTGACGCTCGCCGTCTCGGAACTTCACCTCCCAGAACGGCGTTTCCTCGTATTCACGGATGAGCAGGTGGGTTCTGGGGAGAGCGGAGGTAGACATGAAGGCAGTTCGGTTGCGAAGGCCGGCGTCGTGGGTTGGCTGTGTGGCTCAATTCTACGACCATGGGAAGATGGGTACCAAATGGGTACCAGCAGCTCTCGGGTGCCGCGTTGGGTACCAAACTGGCTCGCGCATGCCGCCAATACGGGGCCTCTGGCTACCTGTTTCGCCCGAGGTTGCGCGACCCGCAGGCTTCTAAGGGGACTCTTAATCCCAAGGTTGAAGGTTCGATTCCTTCACGGCCCACTTTCCTGAAGCCCCGTGGTCACCGGGGCTTTTGTGCGTCAGCTCAGCTGATCCTGAGCAGCGTCGCCTGATCCGCGTGGAGGACCGCCTTCGGGAGCGGAGCGAAGTCCAGGGCCGGGCCGAAATCCCGCCCGCCGGTGGCGAGCACGTAGGAGATGAAGCTTTGCAGCAGCGCGCCCTGCGGCGCGCTGATCGGCGCGAACACGTATGTGAACGTGGAGATCGGGTAGGCCTTCCTGGCGGTCTTCGGCGGATCCACGATCGTGACCTGGTTGTTGGCCGGTACGTGGCGCACGACGGCCGCGGCCGCCTCGATGTTCGGCACGTTGGGCAGCTCCCAGCTCCCGGAGGCGTTCTGGATCGCTGCCGCCGGCAGGCGTTCGGCGGACAGGTACGACGGCGCGATATACCCGATGCCGCCGTTCGTCCCCCGGAGTGCCGTGGCCATACCAGGGTCCCCATCGGCGCCCTTGCCCACGGGGAATCTGGCGGTGGCAGAGCTCCCGACCTTGGCGGCGAACGTGCTGCTGACGTCCGACAGGTAGTGGGTGAAGGCGTAGGTCTCGCCCGAGCCGTTGCTGCCCCAGAAGACCGTGATCGGGAGATCAGGTAGGTGCAGGCCCTTGTTGAGCGCTGCGATGTGCTGGTCGTTCCAGTTTGTGATCTGACCCAGGTAGATCTGAGCGATCACCTCGCCGGTGAGGCGCAGGCGGCTGATCCCGCTGATGTGAAAGTCGATCGCGACCGCCCCCAACGCCCACGGGATCTGCACGAGATCGCTTGGAGCGGTCCGGTACGCCGACAGCGGTGCGTCAGAGGCGCCGAAGTCCACCAAACCCCCGGCGATGTCCTTCTCGCCGGTTCCGGAGCTACGGGGCCGAGGATGTGCATGACTTTGCGCGCGTCGCGATCCTCGATGCGCTGGGGCTTGGGCCAGCTGACCATCTGCTTGAGATCGGTTGCGGCGGCGGCCTGCTGCTTCGCGACGCGCTCCGAACGGGCTGTCTGGCAACCGGCCTCGATCACAGCGAAGAGATGGTTCAACTGGCACGCGAGCGAGCGCCGGGGTCAGAGGTTGTGCTCGCCGACGCGGAGCGGTTGCCGTTCGCCGATGACACGTTCAGCGCGGTAGCGATGTCCGTCGTCTTCTTCTTCCTCGGCAAGCCGCTTGCCGTGCTACGAGAGTGTCGCCGCGTTCTGCGACAGGGCGGACGTCTGGCTCTCTACACAGCTGCGCCTGAGTTACGTGGCACACCGGCTGCGCCGGAGCCGATGGCCAGCCACAGTCATTTCTACACGGACGAGCAGTTGGCTGAACTCGCGCGCACCGCCGCGTTCCGCAGCGTGACCGTAGGCAACGATCGCGGTGGCCAGCTGCTCTTCGCCCGCGCCTAGTGAGACACCGCTTCTAGTGAACGAGCACAACGCCGGCACCTGAGGGGCGGGGACTCAGTTCCGCGTGGGCGATCTCCCCTCCGAACGGCGCTCTGCCTCAGCGGCGGGCTTCACCTCTTTTGACTCGGTGCTGGGCCGCCTATGCTGCGGCGTCTCTGATCCCGAGACGTTGCCGCGCGACCCCGCGATCGACGCCCAGCGCGCCCAGCAGCACTGCCGCGGGATCTGGTGGTTGGAGGGTGAGGATCTGGGCCAGCACCTGCTCGGCTGTGACCTGGGTCTTCCGGCGATTGGGCTTGACCGCTTGCTCGAGCACTGCCTTTGCCGCGGGCGTCATCCGGAGGCGGTCTCTTTGCACGACGTCTCTGATCGTTGGTTTCTTCGGCACCACGCGCATCGGTAGTGGCGGGGCATCGGCGCCGGACCCCAGACCGAGGACACCCAGTGCTTCGTGATCGAGCGACTCATGCACCTGGCGAGCTTGCTGAAGGTTCACGCCCAACAGGGCTTCGATCGACGGATGCTCCATCAAGGCGAGCAAGATGTGATCGGTGCCCGTTCGCCGATCGCCTCGGCGACGAGCCTCCTCACTGGCCTGTAGATAGATGGCCCAGGGGTGAAGCACCTCTGGCACAACGGACCCGGTGGTCATGATGGCTCCCTGTTGTATTTGGTGTGCACGGATTGGCGGGTGACGCCTAATGCGTCGCCAATCTGCTGCCACGACCAGCCCTGTTCCCGGGCCGCCGCGACGTGGTCTGCCTCGACCCGTTCCGCGAGTCGGTGAAGAGCCAGGGCGGCGCGGAGTCCCAGCGCCGGGTCGTTGGATGTGATCGCGGATGTGATGTCTTCGACGGCCATTTCGTCGTCAGTTTAGACTGACATCGGATCCTTTGTCAAGCCAAACTGACAACGCGTTGTGTCCGCACCACCGATCGCCAACCCGCCGCATCTGGCCAACGCAGGTGACCAGAATTGAAGACCACCATTGGCCGGGGCCGCGTTCAGACGGGTCCGTCAGCCGCGACGACGCGGTCGCGCCCGGTGCGCTTGGCGTGCAGTAGTGCGGCGTCGGCACGCTTCATCAGGCTGTCGAAGTCATCCACTGACTCGGGAGTGGTCGCGACCCCCGCCGACACCGTCATGTCGCCTCCCGGGCCGAGCCTCGCGGCCCGTACCGCGTGATTGATCCGCTTGGCCAGGATCAGCGCCTGGGAGGCGTCGGTGCGTGGTAACAGGATCGTGAACTCCTCACCGCCGGTGCGGCAGACCGTGTCGCCGGCACGCGTATGGCTGCAGAGAACCTCGGCGAATTGCCGCAGCGCCGAGTCGCCCGCGGCGTGACCGAATTCGTCGTTGATCGATTTGAAGGCGTCGATGTCGAGATACGCCACCGACGTTGGTAGATGGTGGCGGCACCCATCCGCCAGGACAGCGTGCAGCACCGCCTCGCAATGGCGGCGGTTATGCAAGCCGGTCAGCTCATCGGTAAGCGCTTGGGTTCTGAGCTGCTCGCGCTGGGACGCGTTCGCATAGGCGAGTGCTGCCAGCGAAGCGAAGCGTTCGACCAGCAGCATCTCGGCAGCCGTGAACCGCACATCGTCGGCAAAATTGGCATCCGAGGCCTCACGCCACATATTGAGCGTTCCCTGCACACGCTCGCCGATGCGCAGGGGTGCGACGAGGATCGACTCGACCTCGTTTGCCGGTGTGCCTGGCATCACGTTGCCGAGCACCGCGTCCTCGGGCGCGCGGTAGACGAGCTCGTCGGATAGGACGGCGGTTCCGGTGGCCGATCGATCGAGCGGAGGACGGGAGTTCAGGGCCTGCTCGACGTAGCTGCCGGTCGCCAGCAGTGGCACGCAGACGCGCTTCTCCCAGGCCACTTCGTATACCACCAGGCTCGTGTAAGGAACGATCGGCGCCAGCGCGTCGGCCATCGCATGCAGCGTCGCCTCCAGCGACTGCGCGGCGAGGACACCGGCAGTGGCATCGATGATCGCCTCCAAACCGGCCAGAACACGGTTGTCGCCATCAACACGATGGGCGAGATGCAACGGGTTAGTCAAAGACGCAATCCGATCGTTATCCCAACGTGATCGGATGCCTACCACCGATGCTTGAATCTCGGGCGAAACGACGCTCCCCAACCCCCACGAGGACAATCGGCAGCGCAGCCGCATCACTTCGTGGACAATGACCGTCGACGCTATCCCGCCAGCCAGCCCCATTGACCGACTGGCCTCGGCGTCGAATGAAGCCCCGCATCCGACCGACTCCCTGGGCAGTGCGAGCAGCCAGTAACGCCAGCTCGCGGTTGGCTGTGCCGATTGCGCGTCGCAACCGTCGTAGAAGAGCGGCGTTAGGCCAGTACGTGCGGGCGAGATGTTCGATTCGGCTCACGCATCGAACGTACTCCACCACCTCGCGGACCCAAAGGGTCAGGCCCGCGATGCACCTCGAGTACTACCCACTACGGAGCCGGCAGCCCAGCAACGAGGCCGCGCTGGCGAAGCCTCGCCCTGCCGCCACCCACGCGCTCGCGGACGACGCACAGACTGCGCACCGCTGGCGCGTGCACGGCGCCGCCACCCGCTGGACGAGGCACCGGAACCGTTGCCGGTCGACTCTGCTGTCTTGCCCGGTGGACACCCTCGAGCCGGAAATGTCGTCCGCCTGGAGAAAGGGACACATCACGCATCGGCCGAAACCCGGTGGGCCCACAGGTTCGCCTGCCGACGGGACCCCGATTCACGCCAACTACCGAGAGGCAACCGCATCCGTGCCCCATACAGACGCAGAGCAAATTGATCCGACCGCAGTCGACAGCAACGGCCCGGCCCTCGCCCTGAGCGAACAGCGCTGGACCAACCTGCTGGCGCTCTGCATGATCCGCGAGGACGACCTCCAGGTGCTCAAGGGCGTCGAGGAGGTGATCACGCCGATGGCGCCGATGGTCGCCGAGGCGTTCTACGACAACATCCTCAAGGATCCTGAGCTGCGGCGGATCGTCGAGCAGACGACCTCTGTTCCGCGCCTGCGCGAGTCGATGGAGTACTACCTGGCCTCGGCCTTCGATGGGAAGTTCACGGACAACCGGATCAAGGATTCGACGCACATCGGCGTCGTCCACGACCGCGTCGACGTGCCCCTGATGTCCTATATCGGCGCGACGCTGCAGATCGACCGCTATGTCTATCCGGCGCTCGTGAGCCGCTTCCACGACGATCCGGTCGCGTTGTGCAAGGCGTTGATGGCGTATCGCAAGATGCTCACCGCAGATGTGGCGATCATCGTGCAGACGTTCATCGATTCTCGCTTTGTCGAGGCACAGGCCAAGTCAAAGCTGCTGGTCGGCCGGCTCGAGCAGCAGACCGCACACCTCAGCGCGCAGCAGGATGAGCTCGACAAGGTTGCCGCAGCGCTGGCCACCGCCTCACAGGAGGCCCACACCTCGGCCTCGAGCGTCAGTCAGCTGGCTGGTGAGATGGCCGGTGAGGCCGACGCAGCCAATGACCTGGTCGAGCGGTCGGTGCGCAGCTCAAGCGAGGGCGGAGTAGTCGTCGCGCGGGCGGCACAGACCGTGGCCAAGATGAAGTCAGCCGTCGACGACATCGTAACCGAGACCGCCGTCCTTGCCCAGCAGGGCGAGGACATCACGCGGATTGTCGCGGTGATCACCGCGATCGCGGAGCAGACGAACCTGTTGGCGCTGAATGCCGCGATCGAGGCCGCCCGCGCGGGCGAGCACGGCCGGGGCTTCGCGGTCGTCGCGGAGGAGGTGCGGCGGCTGGCGGGCAGCACTCGTGCGTCGCTGCGCGACATCAACGAGCTCAACGCTAAGTCGCTGCAGGCCATCACCAACGTGCGTGCCGCAGTCGAGTCGAGTTCGGCGGAGGCGCAGGCGGTGGAGACTGAGACATTGGCAGCGCGGGAGAGCTTCGAGGCGATCGAGGCCGCCGTTACCCAGACGGCCGAGGCGCTGCGCACGATCGTGAGCGCGGTCGGTGCGATCAACAGTTCCTCCCGTGAGCTCACGACGATGTCGGAGGAGGTTGCGCAGACGGCCGAGAGCCTGACTACGGTCTCCTCCGAGCTCGCGGACTCGGTTGACTCGGCGCGCACACTGGTGCTCGACTTCGAAGCCACCAAGTAAGCGCATCAAAGCTCGTAGCCCAGCCCGCCCCGCGGGCCAGCCCGGGACTCGCAATACCGCCGCAGCGACTCGGCGGCACACGACTCGTCGCCGTTGCACTCGCAGGCTGGGCGCCGCGTCGCGCATGGAAGAAATAGTCGGCGGCCGGAGTTAGGTAGGCCGCGCCGGCCGAACGAGGAGAGGATCACCAGCCTTCGGGTCGTCAGGGACAACAAATCCGGCCCGCTGGTAAAAAGGGACCGCCCGCTCGCTTGGAGAGAGGACCACGCGGGCGTACCCACGTTGCTCGGCGATAGCCACTATCTCGGAGAGCAGCGCTGATCCGACTCCCTGGTTCCGAAATTCATCGCGGACGAACATGTTGCTGAGATATCCCCAGCGCGACTCGTCCCGTCCTGGGCGCGGCATGCGCCGGTACTCAAAAAGGGAGGCCATCCCGATCACGTCCTGCCCGACCCACGCGAGCCACGTGGTCCTGCGGTCACCCTCGGACGCAAGCCAATCCGACAAGCGCTTCTCGAACACAGCGTCCGGCTCTACGCCCGTCCACAGGGACCGCAAGTACGCAAGCGCGATGTCGTCATCCCCGGCGGCGACCCTGACCTCAAAGTTGAGAGCGCCCTTGACCATCTCTCAGTTCTACCTCCTGCGCCCCGTGTCTAGATTGTCGACACGCGCTGTTGGAGAGTTGCTCAAGCGGCAGTGCCTCAAGTGCCGGCCAGCATTAGACCGCCGTCGACGGTGACTATGGTCCCGGTGACATACCGGTTCTGCATGAGGTGGAGGTGCGCCATGGCGATCTCCTCGGGCTCACCCACCGTTGCTGTGAGCGTGCGCTGCGCCAGCCGTGTGAACAGCGCGTCGCGCTGGGATTCGGGAACCGCGTCCCACAGTGGGGTGCGGATGGCACCGGCACGGACTGCGTTGACGCGTATCGGCGCGAGTTCGGCCGCCAGTCCGCGGACGAGACCTTCTGCGGCGCCTGCACCGGCGGCCGCTAGCGCCGCGCCTGGGACCGGTCGCTGCCCGACGGTTCCCGTCGTCAGCGCGATCGACCCTGCCGGCCGGATCCGTGAAGCTGCGTACTTGGCGACGGTGACAGCGCCCCAGAAGCGGACGTCAAAAATGGCCCGAGCGTCATTCATCCCCAGATCGGCGAGCGGACGTGGCGTAAACGCATCGCCGGCCGTGAACACCACGTGGTCGACGTCGCCTGACCGCTCGAAAAGGGCGGAGACCTCTGCTTCATCACGGACATCAAGGACCGCACCCTCGCAGCCCTCCGGAAGCTCGGCCAGCGCCGCATCAACCCGTGTCCTGCTGCTCGACGCGACGGTCACGGCCGCGCCTTCTAGCGCCGCCGCACGCGCCGTCGCCAAACCCATGCCCGAACTGCCTCCGATTACCACTACCCGCTGCTCAGCCAGAGTCATGTGATGCCTCCAAGTTCCGTGATGGCTCAGTGCGACATCACGAACGTAGCAGATGATGACCCGCTGGGACATCATCCGAGTATTCTGAGGGCATGCCTCGGTGGGATCCCCAAGCGGACGAGCGGCTACGCAACGCCGCAATCGAGCTGTTTCTCGAGCACGGATACGAAAACGTCACGGTCACACAGATCGCCGACCGTGCCGGGCTGACACGCCGCACCTTCTCTCGCTACTTCACCGACAAGCGGGACGTACTGTTTGCCGGCTCCGAGCGACTGCCGCAAGCGCTCTCCGGAGCGCTACTCACAGCCGACACGACGCTCCCCCCGTTCGAGGCGCTGCTCACGGCCCTTAGTGAGGTCGGGGCGGAGTTGGCCGACCGCGTCGCCCCCCACGCAGGCCAGCGCCGCGCTGTGATCGCCGGCAGCCCTGAATTGCAGGAGCGCGGCCGGACCAAGATGGCCGACGTCGCCGAGGCACTCACGCAAGCGCTGCAACAGCGCGGTGTGGAAAGGCTCGGCGCCAGGCTATTCGCGAACGTTGCGGTCGCGATCTTCCAGAGTGGCTTCGACCGATGGGTTGACACTCCCAACGCCGCCGACCTACCGGCCCGGATCAGGGAGGCCGCCGCCGACCTGGCAGGAGCAGTCACGCCCGGCACGCCGGCGAACCCGCAAGCACACCATCGGGCGTGAGCCGAAACTCTTTGCGGCGAATTGACAGTGCTCCACGGATCCACTTCCTCCGTACGGATGCCAGCCGACACCGCACGCGCAACGCCGGGGGCCGGCGAGCAGTCCGTTGACGCGGGCCGGCCTCGGGACCGTTGTAAATGGGAGCGACCGGTGGCGTCCGTCTTGGCACCTACTGTTGGGGCTCGTGAGTACGAATGACGTGCATCCGCCCGTTCGGCACCTTCACTATGTGACAGCCGTTCACCCGACGCCCGCGAGGATCAAGGCGGCGATGGCTGAAGTCGACGGTGTGAATGCAAAGATTGCCGTCCTGATTACCAGGCTCGTCGGATCGATGTGGTGCGCGTACGTGTTTGCGATCATCGCGTTGCTTGGGCTCAAGCCCGCCCTCAAGCCAGGCGGTGAGGGCCTGATCGCTTGGATCGCGCAAACATTCCTACAGCTCGTTCTGCTGTCCGTGATCATGGTCGGCCAGGCAGTGCAGTCCGCCGCTTCGGATGCGCGAAGCGAACAGACCTACGAGGACACAGTGAAGATCCTCGACGCGCTCAACGTCAAAACCGACGGCGGGATCAAGGACCTGCGTGACGAGCTGCTCGCAGCCATCGAGAAGATCCAGTCGCCGTGACGTCGGTTGGGTGACCTGAGCGTCGCCCCTGCCGGCGGAATTTGCAGACGATTGCTGCTCGCGCTTCAGCCGTGAAGCGGCAGCGCAGTCACCCCACCGTGACCTGCCGAGCAAGTGTGACGGGCATTGGAGGTTGTCGGTCGCTCCCATCCGTCGCGCGGGAAGCTCGCACCAGCTGGCTGTCCTGTCGCATCCGACCAAAGTTTGCGGCCGCGGTTGCATCGGCGATCCGCTGCGGGCGGTGGGGCGTGCCGGCGCTTCTCTTCCGGTGCAATGCGTTGATGCGAAGGTGGGGCGTTAGCGTTCATGTAGATGGGAGCTGACGATTCGATGCCCGAGGATCCGGATGCCCGGCTTGGTGGCGCGTTTTACGACGAACCTGGAGTGTTCGACCGCTACCAGGAGCATCGCCGATGGTCGCTGAACCCCAACGTCGTGATGGAAGAGCCTGCGCTCCTGGAAGAGCTCGGGCGCGTCACCGGCCTGCGGATCCTTGACCTCGGTTGCGGCGCTGCGACGATCGGGCCTGGCCTGCTGCGGGCCGGCTGCGCAAGCTACCTCGGGATTGACAGCTCACACAGGATGCTTGATGCGGCGCGCGCGACGCTCAGCGGCTGTGCGTCTGCGGACGTGCGGCTTGGGGACATCCAAGAGCTCGTCCTGGTGGACGCGTCGTTTGACCTGGTGATCTCCCGTATGGCCCTGCATTACATCGAACGCCTAGGTGACGTGTTGCACCGCTGTCATGAGTGGCTAGCGCCGGGTGGTCGCCTCGTATTTACGGTGACCCACCCATTGGTCACATCCCACGACGCTCGCGTCAGCACTGAGGAGCCTCGACAGGACTGGATTGTCGACCGCTACTTTGAGCAGGGCCCCCGAGACCAGCTATGGCTGGGTGGTCGGACTGTGTGGCAGCACCGCACTATCGAGCGGTACGTGTCGGAGCTTCGAGACGCAGGCTTTGAACTAATCAACCTGCGGGAATGCGAACCCCGCCGGGAACTCTTCGACGACGCCGCCGAGCTCGCGCGACGACGACGCATCCCACTGGTCCTGCTGATTGCCGGTGCTCGCACAAGAACCTAACGATCGCTTCCATCTCCCCGAGCCGAACGGAAACGACTCCTCAGGCGACGAGCGCGAAACCGGTGAGGTTTGACAGGTCGGTCGCATCCACAGCGCAGTGGTCATCGGGTGCGAGGAGCCAGCCAGCGTGGATTAGATTCCTCAGGGTTGTGGCGGACCGGCGAGAAACGTGCGGATCATCTCGGTGACGAACGCGTGGTCCTCGGATTGGGGAAGCCCGGAAACCGTGACGGTTCCGATCACGCCGACGGCGGCGATTCGAATCGGAAAGGCGCCGCCGTGGGCGGCGAACCGTGCAGGATCGACCCCCAGCGACTGATCGAGCGTGGTGCCGCTTGCGGCAAGCCGGCGACCGATCAGATAGGAGGAGGAGCCGAAGCGGTTGACAACGTTCGCCTTGCGTTCGATCCAGGCGTCGTTGTCCGCTGTTGTGCCCACCAGCGCGACGTGGAAGAGTTGGTGGCCATGTCGCCGGATGTCGATCGTTACCGGCAGTGAGCGCTCGGTGGCTGCGGCCACCATCGCGCTGCCTAGATTCCATGCGTCCGCGTTGTCAAAGCGGGTGAATACGAGCTCTTGCTCCTGTGCCTCGAGCCGAGCGATGAGGTCCTGCGCATCGCCGGTCATGCGCGAGCCGTGGATTGGGCGAGCACCGCGTCCATGGTCTCCATGATCGTGATCGTCTCCTCCAGGCTCATCATCGGGCTCTCGAGGTCTCCGGCCGCGAGGCGGCGCGCGACCTCGTCGGCCTGATGGCGCAGACCGCGGCCCTCGTGCTGGGGGGTGACGAGCGTCGGCTCACCCACTCTGGGGATGAGCCTTACTGACGTCGGGGCGTAGAAGTCGCCGTCGATCTCGATCCGCGCGTCGGCCCCGACGATCGACGCGGTCGTCGGACTCTTGGCGCGCAGGGTGCAGGTCAGCACCGCCTGAGCGCCGCTCGCGTACCCGAAAAGCATCGATGTCTGTGCATCAACGCCCGTAAACGCCGGATCACTAATCGAGACGAGCCGGTCCGGCGTGCCGAGCACCATCGACGCGAACGACACGGGATAGATCCCGAGGTCAAGCAACGCACCGCCCCCGAGCTGCGGAGCGAACAGCCGAAACTCGGGATCCTCGGCGAACCACTGGCCATGATCGGCGCTCACCGAGACGATCTCACCGAGCGCGCCCTGTGACAGCCAGTCCCTGATCACCGCGATGTGCGGCAGGAACCGCGTCCACATCGCCTCCATCGCAAACAGTCGCTTCTCGCGGGCAACCCGGACGATGTCGCGAGCCTCAGCGGCGCTCATCGTGAACGGCTTCTCGACAAGCACCGGCTTGCCCGCCTCCAGCGCGAGGATCGCGTTATCGCGGTGCATCGGATGCGGGGTGGCGACATATACGACATCAATCCCCGGATCGGCAACGAGCGCCTCGTAGCTCGAATGCGCACGGTCGATCCCGAGTCTCTCGGCGAAGCGGTCCGCCGCTTCCTGGCTGCGCGACCCGACCGCGGCGACGATGCCGGAGTCTGTCAGCTCCAAATCGGTCGCGAACACATCCGCGATCCAACCTGTCCCGAGGATGCCCCATCGCAACGGGCCGTCAGCCATCGTCTCCGTCCTTTCGTTCGTCGAATCTCGACGGCGGCGTTCAGTCCTCAACGATCGCGCCGTGCTCGCCGCCCAGGATAGGTCGACACGAGGCCAACTACGCCCTCCAGCGGCAGCCCCCAGCGGCAGCCCCAAGCGACGAGCCGCAGCCATCAAACCCGGCCCATCCGCAGACCCGGCAACAAGCCGCGACTCATCGCGATCGAGTCCTGCTGCACAAGCGTCGGCGGTCGATTCCAATCCGTACCCGCATGATGCGGCATCGGCCTCTCAGCACACGGCCGCTCATCGGAGTCTCGGGACGCCGCCGTCAACGTCGAGGCGGAGAGACGAGGTTAGGCTCCCGCTTGGCGCCGTCGTCGAGCCTTCATCGCAGGCTGGGTCCGCATGGTTCCGCGCTCAACCGCGACGGAGACGTTCAGGCGCGGAGTGCCGCGCGTTCCTGCTCGTATGCACGCAGCTCGCGGCGAAGATCTCCGACCAGAGGAGATTCAGGTAGACGCTCCTCCAGCATTGCCAGGGATCGCTGGTAATGCGTCAGCCGCCGAGCACGGAGCGTCTTGTTCGTGTCTCGATCTCGCTTGAACTCCCGTCTCAGCTCCCGAGACATCGAGAGCTTGTCAGCCGCAAACAACGTCAGCGCCTCGTGACCCGCAGCGGCGACCTGATGTCGCAAGGCGGCTTTCCGCTCGGCGTAGCCGGCAATGCTCTCGTCGTCGGTGACGGCCGAGACGAGACGGGCGACCCGCGCGCCGAACGCTAGGCGTATCTGTGCCTTGCTCACGCCCGCCTTCTCAACAAGATCGTGGAGCGCCCCAGCGATCACGAGGTAATCCGGTGCATGCATTCGATGCAGTCGTGATGCGACCTCGAGCGGGTGTGCGACGAACGGTCTGCCATCGCCCAGCAGTTGTCCGGCATGCCCTGTCCGGGCGAAGGCGATGGCCGCTTCGATGTCAGGATGCCCCTGGGCGAACGCCGGTATGCGATTGGGACCGCTCAACCAGCAACATGCTACGGCTGATCCCGCAAAGTGCGATGAAAACATCGGATCCCCGCGCTTGACGGACCGCGCGCCGACGGGGTCGAGCTGGCCGTTCAGGCCGTCTGCCGGGTGCGCAAGGAGGGAGAGTGAGCTGCAGGAACCTCTGGGAGGAGCCTGCGGACGAGCTTCACTGGCTGGCTGCGCTGGATGATCTGCTCTTGCGGTTGAGACGATCCGGTGCCGGCAGCCCACCGAGCGTCTCGGTGAGTGGCCATGGGCGGCCTATCGGCCAGTAGAGCGGTGACTCGCTCCACGGGTGAAGCCCGCTGCGCCCTTGCGAACGCCAATGCCGCCATGCGCCCCACCACGGACAGGCGACGGTGTACGGCGGATGAGCAACCGCAGCGCCGCATCGTCGGAGCCCTCCCGCTCGCGCTCGGTCAGCGTTGCCGGGTGAACCGTCCGGAACCCCGGACCACGGCCGGGATCAACCACGGCGACAACGACCTTGTTGCGGCTGGGCTTATCAAACACAATCCCGTCGAGCGCGACGCCCTCGCCGTTGATACTCACGAGGGCGCCTATTGCGTGAGTCTCCACAACCCGAGCCTATCGCGCTCGAAGCGCAGCTCCCGATCGCGCGGGCACCATCGGTTCTGCAACCGTTGTGATACGCGCGATCTTCCGGGCAGTACTGTGGGTTGATCGACTACGTTCGACACACAGCGAGCGCCACGGCGCGTGACCTGGCGCGGGCGGTGGACGGAGGTCGCCAGGTGAGCGCAGCGCTACGGCATCTCGACGTCCACGGGTCCGAGCCGGACGCCCAACGGGTCGCCCAGGCGCTGGCGCGGTTTCTCGTGGCACGTTGCGATTCGCATCATGCCGGCTGGCGAGTCGTCCGCCAGGTGATCATCGACTCTGCTGCCGATGCGCCGTGGGAGAAGTGCGCACGACGCGCTGTGCCGATGGTCGCCGACGATCTGATTGCGCTCGCCGGCTCGGCCGGGCGGACTCAATTGCCGCGTGCCCAGCACATCGCCGCGCAGCGCCGAGCTGAAGAGATTGCCTCTCACGTTGATCAGGACGCGGTCCTCGCCGGTCTCGGGCTGCAGTGTGCCGCAGCAACCCCCGACCGTTGGCGCCTGGCACTGAGCTCCGCGGTCCGGGCTCGGTCGCGCGAGCAGGTCGCGCGCGCCGTGGATCGCTCTTTTCAGACCGACTGACCTCGTCTCTCACGTTGAAGAAGCGCCGCGCCCGGTGGCGGCGCTTGGTCAACGTGCGATTCGCTGGTTAGGCGTACTGGACGTAATCGTCGTGAGCCAGCCGCGGGAGCCGGTTGAACCACGGGTCGGTCCCCGGCTTGCCGATGTTGACCACCAGGATCGTCTTCCATGGCCGGTCGGCAAAGAACTCTGCGTCTATGCCGGCGGCGTCGAAGCCGAGCATCGGCCCGGCCGCTAGCCCGGCAGCACGGACCGCGAGGATGAAGTAGCCGGCTTGCAGGGCACCGTTGAAGATCGCCAGCCGCTCCCGGTTCTCAGCGTCTTCCGCGAAGCTCTCACGTAGCTCGGGCCGAAACGGCAAGAGCTCGGGGATCTTCTCATGAAAATCGGTGTCGACCGCGAGCACTGCGACCGCCGGGGCACTGATCGTCTTGGCGCGATTGCCCTCACTCATCAGCGGGCCTAGTCGCTGCTTGCCCTCCGAGCTACGCACGAACATGATCCGCAACGGGTTCGTGTTGGCCATCGTAGGCGGCCATTTTGCGAGCTCGGTGATCGCCCGGAGCTGCTCGTCTGAGACCGGCTCGTCGGTGAAGGTGTTTGCGGTCCGAGCGGTTGTGAAGAGCAATTCCCGGGCGGCGGGCTCGAGGGCGATCGGATCGTCGACAGACTGAAGATTGGCGGATGAAGTCATGACACCTTGCGAGGTAGTTGAGCGGTAGATAGTTGAGCACTAAACTATAGCCAGCCGTGACGTCCATCGACTCACACACCTACGGGCGCGGCGTTTTGCGCTTCGCGTCGGTCCGCTGGGAGTAGGGTGGCGGTATGGCCCAGGTGGATCCCGACCGATCCGTGCTGCCGGCTTGGCTGCCGGCTTTCAACCGGCGTGTGATCAACCGCATCCAGGGGATCTACGCGCCGTACATCCCGCCGCTGGCGATGGTCGTCCACACCGGGCGCAAGTCCGGCAGGCGCCTCAAGACTCCAGTCTCCGTCCAGCTCTACGACGGCAAGCTGGCCATCGGGCTGCCCTACAGCGCCAACACGCAGTGGGTCAAGAACCTGCAGGCCGCCAACAGCGGTGAGCTGATCAGGCGCGGGAAGCATCTGAAGTTCGAGAACCCGCGGATCGTGACCGATCCTGGCGCGGAGCCGTTCCCCAAGGTGACGGCACAACTTGCGCAGCGGATGGCGGTGCTGGTCGCCGATCTGATCTGACGCCTTCTGCGTACCGCGTAGGTGTCTGACGGGCAGGCATGCCAAGGGAAGCGGTCGCTTTGAGACGCGCCGGCGCCGCAACGTCAGATCGAGCTGGCGACTCTGTGCTGTTCGTGCGGTTTAGAGGTGACGGCAGTTTTCTTGGCCGCGTGCGGCTTCAGGTGGCACGCGCGGCCCGTGCGGCGGCCTAGCCGATGGTTGCAGGCTAGGTGAGTAAGGCGCCGGCCGTCGTCGCGTCTGCGGCTGGCTCGCCCGGCTCGATTTGCTTGGCGATCGTGGCGCTGGCGAGTGCTCCGCCGCAGACGAGCAGCGCCAGCACGGGCCACAACCAGACGGTTCCGATCGCCAGCAGCGAGGTGACGATCAGGGGGGCGAGCGCGTCCTGCACCGAGTAGCCGAGACGGTAGATCGACAGGTACTTCCCGCGGTGGGCATCGTCGGCCAGCTCAACGCTGAGGGTCCACTGACCGGCGGACACGAACATCTCGGTTGCGGTGTGCAGCAACAGCCCGACGACCAGCAGCGCGACCGCTGCCGCCGCGCCGACGTAATGCGCCGAGAGGTAGGCCGCCGCGCACAGGCCCATCAGCACGGCACCGCGCCGATAGCTCCGGGGAACGTCAGCGACCGAGTTCACGCCGGAGGTCGCCTTCACCTGAAAGAGGACCACGACGACGGTGTTGATCGTGAACAGAATTCCGGCCAACGCTCGCGGTGCCTGCGTGTGCAGCACCAACCACAGCGGCAGCGCGACCGCCAATGCGCCGTCCTGAAAGGTCGTCAAGCAGTCAAGCGCCGAGAGCGCCAGATAACGGCGATCTGCGAGCACCAGCCGCAGGCCGCCGGCAGTGCCGCGCTGCACGCTCGCCGCTGAACCTCTGCGGGGCACAGGCACGCCGTAGACCAGCACGATCGCGACCAGAAACGTGCACGCGTCGGCATAGACCACGCACTCGTACGCGATTCCACCGACCGCGAGTGCTGCCGTTGCGAGCAGTCCGCCGACGCCATAGCCAAGATTGCCCAGCGACCGCTGTGAGGCCAGCAGCCTTACGCGAGTGCCTCCGGTTGCGATCTCGGCCAGCAGTGCCTTGCTGGCCGTCGAGGAGACGGCCAGCGCGATCTCCGCGACCGTTGCCATCACCAGGAACTCACCCCAGTTGCGGACGACACCGTAGCCCGCGTATGCTGCCGCGGCCCAGGCCCAGCACCCGAGCAGCACGGGCTTGGGACCGAGCGCGTCGACCACGATGCCGCCGACCGGCACGAACGCGAGCGCGATCAGCCCACCGATCGTCAGCCCCACCCCGACCGACGACGGCGAAAGACCGACGTGGATCGTGAAGTACAGGACCGAAAGCGGGAGCAGCGATCCGGTGCCGGCGGCGTTGATCAGCGAGGCTGCAGCCCAGCGCCCGGACCCCGGGAAGGCGACGATCCCAAGCATCCTTCGCACGGCGCGGATTGCGCTCGGCACGATCCTCGAGCGGTGGCCATTCGAAATCCCGGACATATGACCTCCGCAGGTGGAGTACGCGGCTAACTCAGAACGACGCTTACGGTTGATAGCAACTTGATCCACATCCGTAAAGGGCTATCGGCTGACGACCCTGTTGTAGGATCTGCGTGTGAGCTCCCGATCCTCCGACGGTCCTCCTGCGCAGGACGCCGGCACGCCGGTCGAGATGCACGGTCTGATCGACTTCCTGAACTCCCGGGCCAGCGCCAAGCGCGCCGAGCACTTCGACAGTTCCGCGAACGCCGAACGCTTTCTGTCGCTCTGTGCCCTGGGCTATGACGGCCGTCCGCTTACCGACGCAGACGCCGCACGCCTCAGACGGCTGCGCGACGCGCTCATGACAGCCCTTGAGCATCCGGCAGACACTCGGTCATGGACGGCGATCAACGAGATAGCCGGGACTGCGCCGATGCATCTGCAGACCGCCTCTGGCCCAACCGTCTGTCTGCACGCAGCACATGACAACGCGGTAGATACGGTCATCGTGTCCGTGCTCGACGGACTGGCCAAGGCGATCACAAGCGGCCGATGGAGTCGGCTCGGGGCATGCGCCCGATGCCGGCGGGTCTTCTACGACAACACGCGCAGCCACACCCGCCGCTGGTGCTCGTACGCGACCTGCGGAAACCGGGCCAACGTCGCCAGCTACCGCCGGCGGACGCGACCGACTTGATCAACGCGACCCGAGAGAACGGGCTGTGGCTGACCGATCGTGAACGGGCGTGTAACGGGTTGGCATGATGCAGAGACAATATTGCTGAACATGCTGGCCGCATCCCCTCCAACCGCTGACTCTGCAAAGGATCGTCGATCGCTCTGCGGAGCGCTGCCTGGACGCGCCGATGGCTGAGCGACCACCCTTCCCTCCTGAAGAGCCCGCCGGCTTCGCCGGCCCGGATCGGTCGTCGAACGGAGCGCCGGGTGGCGAGCCGGCACGGGAGCCGTGGAGCAAACCGATCGGGCGGCGTGCTCTTCTGTCTGTGCTCGGACTCGGTGCGCTCGGCACATTGTTCGGCTCGCACGTGCAGGCCGGGATCTCCAGCCTGCTGAACTCGCTGCACGCGGGCGGCGTTGCAAGTCTCGTCCCCGGGGGCGGTCAGTTCACGATCTACACGATCACGGACGGGTATCCGGCGGCTCCCGCGAACTACAGGTTGCGGGTTGACGGGCTCGTTCAGCGCCCGCTCTCACTGGCGGTCGCCGACCTCGAGTCGCTTCCCGCGACGCGGCTGACACGTGATTTCCAATGCGTCACCGGATGGGAAGTGGCCAACGTGCATTGGGTCGGTGTACGGCTCGTCGACCTTGCCGAGCACGCCGGCGCCGATGCTTCGGCATCGGCCTTCCAACTCACGTCGTTTGACGGTGCATACACCGAGAGCCTCACACTCGAGCAGGCGCGCGAAACCGGGGCGATCGCCGCCTACTCGATGCTCGACGCGCCGGTGACGCGTGAGCATGGTGGTCCGGTGCGGCTCTACGTACCGGAAATGTTTGGCTACAAATCGATCAAGTGGCTTTCACGGATTGAGCTCGTTGCGCACGCACAGCCCGGCTACTGGGAGCAGAACGGCTATCCGGTGGACGCGTGGATCAGCGGACACCCTCCTGCCCAGGCTGCTTGAGCGCAGAGATCGTGAGCGCGACGAAGGCCATCACTGAGCAGTCCAAGCAACGCGTGGTGCTGCGCTTTGATCGGGTCGAGCGTGCCGTGCACTGGGTCAACGCGTCGCTCTTCTTGATTCTCATCGCCACCGGCGCGGCGTTGTACTTCACGCCGCTGATCGCGCTCGTCGGGCGGCGCCGACTGATCGAACAGGTGCACCTCTACGTTGGGCTCTCGCTTCCGCTGCCGTTGCTGCTCGGACTGGTTGGAAGCTGGGGGCACCGCCTGCGACGCGACGTGAGTCGTGTCAACCGCTGGACCGAGGCGGACATGCAGTGGCTGCGCGGCCTCGTGGACACCGCCTCGGGCCGCAGGCAGGCGACCATCCGGCCCCGTCTCGGGAAGTTCAATGCGGGGCAAAAGCTGAATGCCGCTTTCGTCGCGGGCGGCGCGTTGGTCATGCTCGGAACCGGTGCACTCCTGCGCTGGTATCTGCCGTTCCCGCTCTCCTGGCGCGCGGGTGCCACCTTCGTGCACAACTGGCTGGCCGTCATCTTCGTGGTACTGATCTTGGGCCACATCGCCATGGCACTCAGCGACCGCGAAGCGCTACGCGCCATGCTCGGTGGACGCGTCAGCCGAGCATGGGCCGCTCGACACGCGCCGGCATGGCTCGAGGAATCAGACGGACGCGGGTAATGAGGGTGAGTCGCTCGCCGACTCATGTCACAAACTGCGCGCCGCTGACAATTAGGGGTAGGTGGAAAATGCTCACCCCAGCACCGACGTGCAGTTGCCTCCCCAGCCGCTTGAGCGCGGCGGCGGCCTGCCGCGCGTGGTGACGCTCGCGCCACTCGCTCCGGGCTACACCTGCCTGGCCTGTGGGGCCTCGTGGCAATACCGCGAGGTCTGCCACACAGGCCGCTGCCCGTCCTGCGGGGCCGGGCTGCTGCGTGATGCAGACTGGCCATAGTCGCAGCGCCCGGTCCATGACCCACAACGCTTTCCAGCGCCGAGCGCATCAGCCGTTGATGGACTTCGCGGCGTGCGCCGGAACGGTGGCACCCACCTCCGCTTCGGCGGCGCTCGGGTCATACCCGTCACGCAGGCTCGGGCCCGCTCCACAGGCACACCCGCATAAGCCCGAGGCGGCGATCAGCGGGCGCCCCGAGTAGCGCGGCGGCGCGTCGCACGCCGGGAGCAGGAACGGAGAAGCGTGCGCCGCCGATCCGCGGGTAGGCTCCCCGTCATGCACCGGGCCGACAGTCATGAGTACATCCGCGTGCACGGGGCGCGGGAGAACAACCTCAAGGGCATCAACGTCGAGATCCCGAAGCGGCGCCTGACTGTGTTCACCGGCGTCTCAGGGTCGGGAAAGAGCTCGCTGGTGTTCGACACGATCGCCGCCGAATCCCAGCGCATGATCAACGAGACCTACAGCTCATTCGTGCAGGGCTTCATGCCGACGCTCGCGCGGCCTGACGTGGACGTGCTCGAGGGCATCACGACCGTGATCACCGTCGACCAGCAGCGCATGGGCGCCGATCCGCGTTCGACCGTCGGTACCGCGACGGACGCCAACGCGATGTTGCGCATCCTCTTCAGCCGGCTCGGACAGCCGCAGATCGGGTCGCCCAACGCCTTCTCCTTTAACGTCCCATCGGTCAGCGCTAGCGGCGAGATGACGATCGAGCGCGGCGACGGTAAGACGATCACCAAGAGTTTCAGCCGCGCCGGCGGCATGTGCCCACGTTGTGAGGGTCGCGGCACCGTCTCGGACATCGATCTCGCGCAGCTCTACGACGCCTCCAAGTCACTGCATGAGGGCGCGATCACCGCCCCCGGGTACCAGGGTGGCGGCTGGAACTCGCGCCTGTACAGCGAGTCCGGCTTCTACGACCCGGACAAGCCTATCGGCGGGTTCACGAAGGCCGAGTTGCACGACTTCCTATACCGCGAGCCCACCAGGATGAAGATCGCCGGGATCAACATGACCTACGAGGGTCTCGTGGGCCGGATCCAGAAGTCGATGCTCTCCAAGGACCCCGAGGGCATGCAGCCACACATCCGCGCCTTCGTCGAGCGGGCGGTCACGTTCACCGCCTGTCCCGAATGCGGCGGCACGCGGCTGAGCGCTGCCGCACGGTCATCGAAGATCAGGGGGATTAACATCGCTGAGGCCTGCGCGATGCAGGTCAACGATCTGGTCGAGTGGATTGCGGCGCTCGACGAGCCGTCGGTCGCGCCGCTGCTCGAGTCGCTCGCCAGCCTGCTTGGCTCATTCGTGGAGATCGGGCTCGGATATCTGGCGCTCGAGCGTCCGGCGGGCACGCTCTCAGGGGGTGAGTCACAGCGCGTGAAGATGGTGCGCCAGCTCGGCTCGTCGCTGACCGACGTTACCTACGTGTTCGACGAGCCGTCCGTCGGTCTGCACCCGCATGACATCCAGCGCATGAACGAGCTGCTCCAGCAGCTGCGCGACAAGGGCAACACCGTGCTCGTCGTCGAGCACAAGCCGGAGATGATCACGATCGCCGACCACGTCGTCGACCTTGGGCCCGGGCCGGGTGCGGGTGGCGGGGAGGTGGTGTTCGAGGGCACGGTCGCCGCGCTGCGGGAGAGCGGCACCACCACCGGGCGCCACCTCGACGATCGCGCCACGCTCAAGTCCGCGGTTCGTGAGGCGCGCGGTGCGCTCGAGGTGCGCGGCGCCGGGACCAACAACCTGCGGGATGTAGACGTCGACATCCCGCTGGGGGTGCTCGTGGCCGTGACCGGCGTGGCCGGATCGGGCAAGAGCTCGCTGATCCACGGTTCGGTCTCCCAGCGCGACGGCGTCGTCACGATCGATCAGGCGCCGATCCGCGGCTCGCGGCGCAGTAATCCGGCCACATACACCGGGCTGCTCGAGCCGATCCGCAAGGCGTTTGCGAAGGCCAACGGCGTCAAGCCGGCGCTGTTCAGCGCCAACTCCGAGGGTGCATGCCCGAACTGCAACGGCGCCGGTGTCGTCTACACGGACCTCGCCGTGATGGCAACCGTCGCGACCACCTGTGAGGAGTGTGAGGGCCGGCGCTTCCAGGCCTCCGTGCTCGGGTACGAATTTGGCGGGCGCAACATCGCGGAGGTGCTGGAGATGCCTGTGGCCGAGGCGCTGGAGTTCTTCGCCGTTGGCGCGGCGCGCATCCCGGCGGCACACACGATCCTCGACCGGCTCGCGGATGTGGGACTCGGCTACGTCACCCTCGGCCAGCCGCTCACGACACTTTCGGGTGGGGAACGTCAGCGACTCAAGCTCGCGACCCACATCGGTGAGCAGGGCGGCATCTACGTGCTCGACGAGCCGACGACCGGCCTGCACCTCGCCGACGTCGAGCAGCTGCTCGGCCTGCTCGACCGGCTCGTCGAGCAGGGCAAATCGGTGATCGTGGTCGAGCACCACCAGGCCGTCATGGCCCACGCCGACTGGATCATCGACCTCGGCCCGGGCGCCGGGCACGACGGCGGTGAGATCGTCTTCGAGGGAACGCCGCAGGCGTTGGTTGGCGCCAGTAGGACACTCACGGGCCAGCATCTGGCTGAGTACGTCGGCGCGGCGTCAATCGCTTGACCCATAGCGTTCAAGAATGAGCCGCCAGCGGTCGATCATCTGAGGGCATGAGTTTTTCCGACGCGATCGGTCAGGTAGACCAGATCGTTCAGTGGGAGCAGCAGCTGGGCAATCCGGCGGCGCTGACCCAGTCCTCAGGCACGGCCGCCGCCGGGACCACGTCCGATACGAACTCCAGCGATGCGTCAAGCGGCGCATCGTTCTCCGACGCGCTCGCACAGGCCCAGTCAGACGAGGGCACCAGCGCACTCTCGGTGTTGGATTCGACCGGCAGCGGCACCGACACCAGCGGCGCGACCAGCGCCAGCGATCTGCTGAGCGGTGGTGACAGCCAGCTGCTGAGCGCGCTGCAGTCGGCCACGAGCGCCACCAGCGGCGCCGGCTCAAGCCCCAGCTCGACCTCCTCCGCGAGCCTGCTCACGGCGATCGAATCCGCCCTCCAGAGCAACGGCACGGGCACTGCCACTACCGCCAGCGCAGGGGCCCTGCCCACCGCAACCGCCACGGCCACCACCGCAACGTTCGGCAGCGCCGCGACGAGCGCCGCCGACCCCCGCATCGAGTCGATGGTCCAGGAGGCCAACAGCCTCATCGGCGAGCCCTACGTGTGGGGCGGCGGGCACAACAACTTCGGCCCACAGAGCGGCTATGACTGCTCTGGCTTCGTCTCCGCCGTGCTGCACGCCGGCGGCTATCTGACCAGCCCACAGGACACCGAAACGCTGCCCACGGCCGCCGGGATCGAGTCCGGGCCGGGCCAGTACGTGACGATCTACGACCGCACCACCCCAGGCCAGGAAGGCCACGTGATCATCGAGATCGATGGCCAGTTCTACGAGTCCGGTGGTCAGCAGGGCAGCTGGGGCGGGGGCGGCGGGGTCGAGAAGATCTCGACCCCCTCTGCCTCATACCTCGCCAGCTTCAACCAGATCCTCCACCCGGCCGGTCTCTGACCGACACTATCCACGCCGGCATCAGCGGTAGCTGTGCTGGTGGGTGCGCATCGACTTGACCGCCGGCACCATCGGATCGCGGCTGGCTTCGAGCCTGCAATCCCAGGTCTTCTCGGACTCGACCCGGACGGCCCAGACGCCCGTGCACGCCACCCGGGACATGATCAACGCACAGCCACCGTCGGGGCTCTCGTCGGCGATCGCGATCGCATCGCCCTCAACCGCCGCGCCAGGCAGCTGCTCGCCTGCGCACCGCTGCCCTGACCCGTTGGCAGCGGCGGCACGCCGTCACCGAACACTTCACCCGGAAGCCGGCGACATGAGTCGGGCAAACCGGTGCGCAGATTCCATCCGCTCCGCGCGTGCGGAGCGCTCGTTTTCGCCACATCAGGGCCGAGAATCGCGGATCTGAGGCTGCATCGCTCAAACACGGAGCCATTTCGGCCGATCAACGTCGTATGGCCATAGAGGTGTCGGGGCTTGCGCCCGACGCAACAGATTTGATTGACCAGCTGGGCGATGCCGTCGTGGCCACCGATCTCGACGGCAAGATCACGCTGTTCAACTCCGCCGCCGAGGAGCTCTACGGTTACAGCGCCGATGAGATCGTCGGTCAAAGCGTGGCGCTGCTGACACCCGCGCCGATCGCCGAGGCGGCCCAGGCCGAACGCGAGCGCGTGCACAGCGGAGAGACGCGACGCCTGATCGGGCACGTCTTGACGGCCTCCGGCGCGGTTTCCGGGGTGGAGCTGACGCTCGCACCGCTGCGCGACGGCAACGGTGCGATCGTCGGCTCGATCGGTGTGGCGCGTGATATCTCGGGCCGGATGCTGCGTGAACGCCAGCTCGCGGACATGTCGGCATTGGCCGCGGAGACGGAGACGGTCGCGGTCGTCGGCACCGACCGCGACGGTCTGATCACGATCTTCAACCGCGGAGCCGAGGAGATGCTCGGCTACACAGCCGAGGAGGCCGTCGGCAAGCTCAACGGGCTGGTGCTGCTCGACCCCGACGAGATCAAGCGCCGCGAGGAGGCCAACGGCGGTGCGAGCGCCTTCCTGCGCTCGCACCTCGGCGAGCGCGACGAGGACGTCTGGACCTATATCCGCAAGGACGGGACGCGGATCGAGGTGCTGCTCACGATCCGCGCCAACTTCAACCGCTTTGGCGAGATCGAGGGCTTCCTTTCGTTCGGCCGCGACCTCTCGGTCATGCAGAAGGCCGAGATCGCCCGTGTGCAGGCCGAAGAGCGCTTCCGCACCGCCTTCGAGCATGCGCCGATCGGCCTCGCAATCGCCTCGCTCGAGGGTCCGCAGGCGGGCAGCTGGACGCAGACCAATCCGGCGCTTGGGCGCATCCTCGGGTACGAGCCGGGCGAGCTCGACGGGATGCGGATCGACGACATCACCCACCCCGAGGATCGCCACTACACCGAAGGCTTCCTGGACGATCTGCGCGGCCAGCAGCCGATCGCAGTCGAGAAGCGCTTCCTGCGCAAGGACGGCAGCTTTGTCTGGGCGTTCGTGAGCTCGACGCCGGTGCCCAGTCTGCACGGCGGTCCCGCGTCGTACGCGGTGACACAGGTGCTTGACATCAGCGAGCGGCGTCACTTCGAAGAGCAGCTGCGCTACATGGCCGACCACGATCCGCTCACGGGCCTGCACAACCGCCGCCGCTTCGAGGCGGAGCTCGAGCGCGTGGTCGAGGTCGCGCGCGCACACGACGAGCACGCCGCGCTGCTGGTGCTCGATCTGGACGGCTTCAAGTCCGTCAACGACCGCTTTGGCCACTCGGTCGGCGACGACCTCGTCACGCACATCGGCGCGCTCCTGCGCCGCAGCGTGCGCAAGCTTGACTTCATCGCCCGGCTCGGCGGTGATGAGTTCGCGATCATCCTGCGCGATTGCAAGCTCAAACAGGCCACCGACGTGGCGGAGAAGGTGCTGAACGCGATCCGCACCCAGGGCGTGGTCGTCACGCCACAGGGAACCGCGCGGGTCACCACCTCGATCGGCATCGCCCAGTTCCGCCCGGGTTGCAACTGCAGCGCCGATGAGCTCGCCGTCAGCGCCGACAGCGCCATGTACGACGCCAAGGCCGACGGCCGCAACGGCTATGCCCTGTTCTCCTCCGACGCGGCCGGTGCCCGCGGTGCGGGGGAGCGTGATTCCTGGTTTGCCCGACTGCGCCGCGCGCTCGACGAGGAGCGCTTTGTCTTGTTCGCACAGCCGATCGTGCCGATCTCCAGCGCCGGGCTGCCCCGCTACGAGCTGCTGATTCGCATGCTCGATGACGCCGGCGAGCTGATCCCGCCCGGGGCCTTCCTGCTGAACGCCGAGCGCTACGACCTGATCGGCGAGATCGACCGCTGGGTGCTGCGGCAGGCGATCACGCTGTTGCACCAGCACGCGCGTGCGGGCAACGACTTCAGCGTCTCCGTGAACCTCTCGGGCAAGACCATGAACGACCTCGAGCTGGCGGGCGACCTCGGCGAGATGCTGAAGGAGAACCCGATTCCGTCCGGGCGGCTGGTGGTCGAGGTAACCGAGACCGCAGCGATCGTCAACATCGAGCGCGCGCGCGAGCTCGCACAGCAGCTGCGCCAGATGGGTTGCCTGTTCGCGCTCGACGACTTCGGTTCGGGCTTCTCGTCGTTCTACTACCTCAAGCACCTCGAGTTCGACTACCTGAAGATCGATGGCGAATTCATCGTCAACCTCGTGAACACCGCCACCGACCAGTTGCTGGTGCAGGCAGTGGTCGACATCGCACGGGGTCTCGGCACCCAGACGGTCGCTGAGTTCGTCGGTGATGACGAGACGGTGGAGCTACTGCGGCAGCTCGGGGTCGATTACGGGCAGGGCTACCATCTCGGCCGGCCGGCGGCCGTGGATACGCTTCTACCGCAGCTGCCCTGATTGTTTGCACCAGCTTTTCCAAGGTTCTTATTGAGCCTCGCTACTTTCGTGAAGTCTTGTTCCGCGCCGGGTTGAGAAAAGTCGTGTGGCTGGCCGCACCGTTGGCGGCCATGCTTGCGTTCGGCACGGGTCCGGCCAGCGCCCGCCAACGCGAGCTTCGGCTCGGAACCGCCCCGCAGCTGCCGTCGGGAACGACGCTGGTGGCCGGCTCCGCCTCGCTTACGACGATGCAGATCACGGTCGCACTCGCGCCCCGTAATCCGACGGCCCTGCTCGACTACGCCGATGGTGTCGGCGATCCCAGATCGCCCGACTATCGCCGCTACCTGACGCCGAGCCAGTTCCGCGATCGCTTCGCGCCCAGCCGCCAGACGCTGATCAAGGTCGAGAGCGAGCTGCGCCGGCATGGTCTCACTCCCGGGACGGTCACCAGCAACGGTTTGGCGCTGCACGTGCGCGCGAGCAGCGCGGCGATCGAGCACGCCTTCGACATCGAGCTCGTGCGCGTGCGCCTGGCCAACGGGCGCGACGCGATCTACAACGACCTTGCCCCCGCTGTCGACGCGAACGTGGCGCCCAAGATCCAGGCCGTGGTCGGGCTCAGCAGCCTCGCGGTGATGGAGCGCCTCGATACAGGCCACGCCGGCGCTGCGGCGACCGCCAAAGCCGGCGCCAGCCGCTTTCGCGGCAGCTCGGCCCACACCGCCACCGGCGGGCCGCAGCCGTGCCTGAAGGCCTCCGAGGTGGCGCCCGGACAGGGCGCCTACACCGCCGATCAGGTCGCCACCGCCTACGGCTTCTCCGGCGTGTATCAGAGCGGCGACCAGGGGCAGGGCGTGACGATCGGCGCCTACGAGCTCGAGCCGGACGCCCCAAGCGACATCGCCGCCTACCAGCGCTGTTACAAGACCGACGCCACGGTCGACTACATCAAGGTCGACGGCGGTGCCGGCAAGGGCATTGGTCAGGGCGAGGCGGCGCTCGACATAGAGCAGCTGATCGGGCTCGCGCCAAAGGCGAAGCTGATCGTCTATCAGGGGCCCAACAACAACTCCGACAACCCCGGCACCGGCCCCTACGACACGCTCGCTGCGATGATCGGCCAGGACAAGGTGCAGGTCATCTCAAACTCCTGGGGCGAGTGCGAGAGCCTCGAGGGCGCGACCGATGCACGCGCCGAGGATACCCTCCTGCAGGAAGCCGCCACCCAGGGCCAGACCTTCGTCTCGGCCGCGGGTGACGATGGCTCGGAGGACTGCTGGAGCCCGCCGCCCGGCGGCAACACCAACAACTCGCTGACCGTCGATGACCCTGCGAGCCAGCCGTTTGCGATCGCTGTTGGTGGCACCTCGATGAGCGCAATCGGGCCACCGCCGACCGAGTCGGTGTGGGACGACGACAACCCGGAGATCAACTACTCGCGCTTCGGCGTACAGCAGGGCGCCGGCGGCGGCGGCATCTCGTCGCTGTGGCCGATGCCGGCGTGGCAGCTGGGGGCGCCCGCGACGCTGGGCGTTCTCGACAGCTCGTCGTCGGGCACGCCCTGCGCGGCCGCCGCGGGCAGCTATTGCCGTGAGGTGCCCGACGTGTCTGCGGACGCCGATCCGCTGACCTCCTACCTCGACTACTGGAACGGTCAGGGCACCAACACGCGTGCCGAGTCGGGATGGCAGGGGACCGGCGGCACAAGCGGCGCGGCTCCCGTCTGGGCGGCGGTGTTCGCGCTGGCCGATGCCAACCGCGCCTGTCGCGGCTCGCTCGTCGGCTTCGCCGATCCGACGCTCTACGCGCTCGCCGGCCAGTCGCTGGCTACTTACTTCAACGACATCACCGCCGGCAACAACGACTTCACGCCGAGCGGCAACGACTCCGGTCTGTACGCCGCCGGCACCGGCTATGACATGGCCAGCGGACTCGGTAGCCCCAAGGCGGCGGCGTTGGTACCAGCGCTCTGCGCGCAGGCGGTGAAAGTATCCGACCCGGGTCAGGTCTACACCTTCTACGGCCAGCAGGTGCGTCTGCGGCTGCACGCCAGGCTCGCCGCCGGCCAGTCGGGTCAGGTCAGCTTCAGCGCGCAGCGCCTGCCCGTCGGTCTCCACATCGACGCCGCCACCGGCGTGATCAGCGGTCGCGTCAGTCGCGCCGGGCTGCGGACCGTGACCGTCACCGCGTCGAGCGGCTCGGGGACCTACGGCTCGATCCAGTTCGGCTGGTCGGTCGAGCGCCGCCCGCATGTCTCCGCGGCGGTCGCCGGTGGCGCCAAGCCGGCGCTCACGGTCACCGCGCGCTCGGGCGCCTACGAGCCAGGCCTGCGCGAGGTGACGATCGCGCTGCCCCACAGCATCACACCGGCGCGCGCCGCCCGCACGGTGAGGGTGCTCAACCCCTCAGGTCGGTCGCTGGCGCACACCGCCCACTACGTCGGAAACGTGCTCACGATCAAGCTGACGCTGGCGCAATCGCCGGTGCGGGTCGTGTTCCCGTCGGGCACGCTGCGCGTCACCGGAAAGCTCTCCGGTCCACGCAGCGTGTCGATCAGGACGGTCGATCGCGTCGGCGGCCGCATCACGCTGCACCGCGCGCTCGGCGCCGCCTGACCGCCCCGCGCGGCTTCTGCTTTCATCGGCTGCGTGCCTGCTGCCTTCACGTCGCCGGTCGCCGAAGCCGTGGCCCCGGATCTGCTCGAGCGCTTCCTGCGCTACGTGCAGATCAACACGCAATCACGCGTCGACCGTGAACGCTCGCCGAGCACGCCGGGGCAGCTCGACCTGTCGCGCCTGCTGGTCGATGAGCTGCAGGCGCTCGGGCTCGCGGACGCGCTACTGGACGAGCACGGGTACGTGTACGCCACACTGCCGGCGACGGTGCCGGACACGCCGGTGATTGGTGTGATCGCCCACGTCGACACGAGCCCCGATGCCCCCGGTGCCGGTGTCAAGCCGATCGTGCACCGTGACTACGACGGCAGCGTGATCATGCTTCCGCACGACGGCACCCGCCTCGATCCGGAGAAGATGCCGCAGCTCGCCGGGATGGTCGGCCATGACCTCATCAGCTCCAGCGGCGACACGCTGCTCGGCGCCGACGACAAGGCAGGCGTCGCCGCGATCATGGCGGCGGTCGCACACCTGGCTGCGCATCCGGAGCTACCGCGCCCGACGCTGCGGATCGCCTTTACACCGGATGAGGAGATCGGACACGGCGCGACCCTGTTCGACATCCCTGGTTTCGGCGCGCGTTGTGCCTACACGATTGACGGCTCCAGGCGCGGTGAGCTGCAGGATGAATCGTTCAGCGCCGATGAGGTTCGCATCAAGGTCACCGGCGTCGGCGTCCACCCGGGATTTGCGACCGGCAAGCTGGTCAGCGCGCTGCGCGTGGCGGCGCAGATCGTCGCCGCACTCCCGGCCGACCGCTTGACTCCGGAGACGACCTCCGGGCGTCAGGGCTTCATCCACCCGACCATGCTCCAGGGCACGACCGACCGGGCCGAGGCCCGCTGGATCGTGCGCGACTTCGACGACGCGCTGCTCGCGTCGCATGTGGCGCTGCTGCGCCAGACCAGCGAGCGAGTGGCCGCCGCCAATCCCGGCGCCGAGCTGGACTTCGAGGTGATTCGCCAATACCGCAACATGCGCAAATACATCGAGCGCGATCCCGAGGTCATGATCGCCGCCGAAGAGGCGCTGGCAACCGAGGGCATCGAGGTGATCCGCAAGCCGATCCGCGGGGGCACCGACGGCTCACGGCTCTCCGAGATGGGCCTGCCGACACCCAACATCTTCGACGGCGGCCACGAGTACCACTCGGTGCGCGAATTTGCCTCGCTGCAGGACATGGCCGCGGCGGCCGCGGTGATCGTGCGGCTCGCGGAGGCCTGGACACGCCGCTGAAGACCCTGACCGTGGTCGGCAACCGCCCGCAGTTCGTCAAGGCGGCTGCGGTTTCGCCGCGCCTGCGCGCGCACGGCTCGGAGCTGCTGGTGCACACCGGGCAGCACTACGACGACGAGCTCTCGGCGGTGTTCTTCGCGGAGCTCGGACTACCGGCGCCTGAAATCCAGCTGGCGATCGCGGGCGGCTCCAACACGTCGCAGACGGCACGCATGCTGAGCGCGCTCGAGCCGGTGATCAACGATGCGGCACCGGACTGCGTGCTCGTCTACGGGGACACCAACTCGACGCTTGCCGGGGCGCTCGCGGCCGTGCAGCAGGGTGTGCCGGTCGCACACGTCGAGGCGGGCATGCGCTCGTATGACCGCGCCATGCCGGAGGAGATCAACCGCGTGCTCACCGACCACCTGAGCTCGCTGCTGCTGTGCTCCTCGGAGGTCGGCTCCACGAACCTCGCGGCGGAGGGTGTCGGGGGCGTGATCGTCGGTGACGTGATGGTCGACGTCGCGCTCGAGGCACAGCCGCGCGCGCGTGCGCGGGTCGACCTGGTACGCGCCCACGGGGTCGAGCCCGGCAAGTACCTGCTGGCCACGGCACATCGCGCCGGCAATGTCGATGACCCGCTGCGTCTGGCGGCGCTGGTCGAGCTGCTGCTCGGAGTGGAGCAGCAGCTCGTGCTGCCGCTGCATCCGCGCACACGCGCACGGCTCGAGCGGGCCGGGCTGCTCGAGCGCCTGGCCGGCGCGGGCGCCGTGCGCGTGACGCCGCCGCTCGGCTATCTGGAGCTGACGGCGCTGCTCTGCAACGCCCGCGCAGTGCTCACCGACTCCGGTGGCTTGCAGAAGGAGGCCTATCTGGCGGGCGTGCCGTGCCTGACGCTGCGTCCGAGCACCGAGTGGGTGGAGACCGTCGCCACCGGCTGGAACACGCTCGTCGACCTCCAGCTGGAGGTGGCGCGCGCGGCACTGGCCGCACCCACCCCCGGTGAGCGGCCCGAGCTCTACGGCGACGGGCGCGCAGGCGAGCGCGTGGTCGCCGCGCTGGAAGCAAGCTTCGCTATCTAGACTGGCGCCTCGCATGACTGAACCGATCCAGATCGGCGTTGTCGGCCTCGGCTACTGGGGTCCGAACCTCGCCCGCAACTTCGCAGGACTCGCTGACAGCGAGCTGCGCTGGGTCTGCGACGGCTCGGAGGCCGCGCTTGTGAAGGCGGCACTGCAGTTTCCGGGTGCTCGTGTGACCGCCGAACTCGATGACCTGCTGGCAGACCCGGAGCTTGACGCGATTGTGCTGGCAACCCCTGTGCCGAGTCACGCCGAGCTGGCCGTGCGCGTGCTCGAGGCCGGCAAGCACTGCTTTGTCGAGAAGCCGCTCGCGCAGTCGGTTGCCGACGCCGAGCGTGCCGTCGCCGCCGCCGCGCGGGCCGGCAAGCTGCTGATGGTCGGGCACCTGCTCGAGTACCACCCGGGAGTGCTCAAACTCAAAGAGCTGTCCGAGAGCGGTGAGCTCGGTGAGATCTACTACATCTACGGCAACCGCCTGAACCTCGGCAAGCTGCGCGCCGACGAGAACGCCCTCTGGTCACTCGGCGCCCATGACGTCTCGGTGCTGCTGGCGCTGGCCGGCGAGGAGCCGACCGAGGCCGTGGCTCACGGTGAGTCATATGTGCGCCCGGGTGTCGAGGACGTCGTCTTCTGTTACCTGCGCTTCCCGTCGGGACTCTCCGCGCACCTGCATCTGAGCTGGCTTGACCCGCACAAGGAGCGGCGCTTCACCGTCGTCGGCGCGCACAAGATGGCGACTTTCGACGACATGGCGACCGAGGGCAAGATCACGATCTACGACAAGGGCTTTGACGAGGCGCCGCGCGGTTACGGCGAGTGGGTCACCCGCAGCGGCGACATCTACTCCCCGCGCCTGCCGACGGTCGAGCCCCTGCGGGTCGAGTGCCAGGAGTTCCTGGACAGCATCAGAGAGGGCCGCGCGCCCCGCTCGGACGGCGCCAGTGGGCTGCGTGTGGTCCGAGTCCTGGAGGAGCTGCAGAACTCGCTGACGGCCTCCGGGCGGGCCTCCGCCGGCGAGCGTCGTGATGGCTGAGATCTCGCCCGCTGCGCACGTTGATCCCGGCGCCTCGATCGGTGCCGATGTGACGATCGCGCCGGGAGCGGTGATCGCTGCCGGTGTCGTCCTCGGCGACGGTGTATGCGTGGGCGCCAACACGGTTGTCAACGCGGGCGTGCGGATCGGCGCCGGCTGCCTGATCGAGGAGCTGGTCGTGCTCGGTAAGCGCCCGCGCCTCAAGCGTGGCTCGAGTGCGGCGGCAATTGAGCTCGGGCCGCTCGAGCTCGGCGCCGAGGTGACCGTCTGCTGCGGCGCCGTCGTCTATGCCGGCGCAGTGGTTGGCGCCGGCTCGATCATCGGTGATCAGGCGCAGGTGCGCGAGGGCTCACGCATCGGCGAGCGCTCGGTGGTCGGCCGCGCCTCATGCGTTGACTTCAACGCGACGGTCGGCGACCGCGTCTCGATTCAGACGGGCGTGTACGTGACCAGCTGGGCCGTGGTAGAGGATGACGTGTTCCTCGGCCCGGGCGTG
This sequence comes from uncultured Actinomycetota bacterium, assembly GCA_963706725.1. Classification (GTDB taxonomy): domain Bacteria; phylum Actinomycetota; class Thermoleophilia; order Solirubrobacterales; family Solirubrobacteraceae; genus Palsa-465. The sequence continues at coordinate 812,633 of OY970167.1, forward strand.
CTGATGACCAATGACAACACGATGGGACGCCACCCCAAGGGCGAGCGGCTCGACGCTCCCGTCGTCCGCCGCGCCGCCCGCGTGGGTGGTGCGGCGGTGCTCGTTCCCGGGGTAGAGATCGGTGAGGAGGCGTTCGTCGCAGCGGGCGCCGTCGTCACCCGCGACGTCGCCTCCAGGGAGGTCGTGATCGGCCTTCCGGCTCGCCTGGTCCGTCACGTTGACGCAACTGAGCTGATCGAACGATGGCGTTGATATATGTGGAGAGGGAAGTGATTTAACGCCGCTGTCTATTCGGGAACGATCCGATCGGCTGGCCTGTTAGGGACTCTCATCAGCTCAGCGATGCCCAACTACGAACCGGTCACAAATATCACGGATCCCCGCTGGTTGCGCGCGATCTCACACCCGATCCGCATTCGCCTGCTGGCGATGCTGGACGAGGAGCCCGCCAGCCCCGTGATCCTCGCCGCGAAGTTGAATCAGCCGCTGGGCACGATCGCCTACCACGTCCGCACGCTCTACGACCTCGGCCTGCTGAAGCTTGTCAGCACCAGGCAGCGGCGTGGTGCGACCGAGCACTACTACAAGACCACCGGGCACCCGACCTCCTCCGAGGACGCTTGGGAGGGCCTGGACGCGATCTCCAAGCAGCGACTGCTGACGGCACTGATCGCCAAGGCGACCGACTACGCCACCAGATCGGCCGCCGCCGGCGGCTTTGACGCCAGCGAGGCGCAGATCTCGACCGAAGCGCTGAAGCTCGACCGCGAGGGCTGGGAGCAGCTCGCGCAGGAGTCGAAGAAGTGGCTGGCACGCGTGCAGGAGATCGAGCGCGAGTCCGCGGCGCGCACCGCCAACGGCTCGGCGCCGGCGCTGTCGGTCGGGTTCACGCTGATGCTGTTCGAGGCGCTGCCGTTCAGCGCAGACCTGCCCGCGAGCTCGGATGAGTCCGAGCGCGACGGACGCGAGTCGGCGCAGGCGCGGCGCTAGACGGCGGCCGCGGCTCCGGAGCCGTACATGCCCTCGCCGGCCTTGGTCCAGATGACCTGCTCGCGGCCGGGGCCGACGCTGATCAGCGCGACCGGCACCTTGACGAAATCCGAGATGTACTGCAGGTAGCTGCGGGCCGCGTCGGGGAGCTCGTCCTCGCTGCGGCACTCGGTGATGTCCTCGCTCCAGCCGGGCAGCTCCTCGTATTCGCCGACCGAGTGGTGCAACACCGTCTGGTGGTAAGGGAAGTGGTCGATCTCAAGCCCCTCATCGCCTCGGTAGCGTGTGCAGACTGAGATCTTCTCCTGGCCTGAGAGCACGTCGAGCTTGGTGATCGCCAGCGCCGTCAGTGAGTTCAGGCGCGAGGCGTAGCGTAGGGCGACCAGGTCCAGCCAGCCGACGCGGCGCGCGCGCCCGGTGGTCGTGCCGAACTCGGCGCCGCGGTCACGCAGCTCGTCGCCGAGCGGACCCTCGAGCTCGGTCGGGAAGGGGCCCGCCCCGACCCGCGTGCTGTAGGCCTTGGTGATGCCCCAGACCTCGTCGATGTCGCGCGGACCGACGCCGGCGCCGATCGTGGCCGAGCCGGCGATCGGGTTGGACGAGGTCACGAACGGATAGGTGCCGTGGTCGATGTCGAGCAGCGTGCCCTGCGCGCCCTCAAAGACGACCAGCTCGCCCTCATCGAGGCGCTCGAGCACCAGTCGGCTGGTGTCGGCGATGTACTGCTTGATCCGGTGCCCGTAGGTCAGGTACTCCTCGGTCATCGCCTGCAGGTCGAGCCGCGGGTCACGCGCGAACTCGCGCAGCGAGAGCCGCTTGGGCTCCATCGCGGCGACGATCTTCTTTTTCAGGATCTTCTCGTCGAGCAGGTCCTGTACGCGGATGCCGAGCCGCGCCGCCTTGTCTGAGTAGCAGGGCCCGATGCCTCGACGGGTGGTGCCGATCTGCAGCTTGCCCAGCTTGATCTCGCCCGCATGGTCGAGCAGCATGTGGTAGGGCATGATCAGGTGCGCGTTGGCGGAGATCCGCAGCGAGCTGGTGTCGATGTTGCGACGGCGCAGGTCATCCAGCTCGTCGGTCAGGATCTTCGGGTCGATCACGACCCCGTTTCCGATCACGCACAGCTTGCCGGGATGCAGGATGCCCGAGGGCATCAGGTGCAGCTTGTAGGTCTGCCCACCATGCACGATCGTGTGGCCGGCATTGTTGCCGCCCTGGAAGCGCACGACCGCGTCCGCTCGCTCCGCGAGCAGGTCGGTGATCTTGCCCTTCCCTTCGTCGCCCCACTGGGCCCCGACGATCACGATTCCAGGCATTTCTTCTCCAATGTAGCGAGCCCGCGTGAGGCACGTGAGGACGCCGCGGCGCGACGGTCTCCTCAGGCGATGCGGAGGTCCATGCGATGGTCGGCTCCCAACAGCGGCAGCTCGTCGCAGATCTCCGTCAGCCGTGAGACCGTGCGCTCCGTGATCTGCTGGCAGAGCGTCTCACGATCGAGGATGTTGGTGGTGACCACGATCGCACGCCGCTCCTCGTAGCGGGCGTTGATGATCGAGTAGAGCTCCTCGAGCACCCACGGGGTCGTCTGCTCGGCCCCGATGTCATCGATGTGCAGCAGGTCGACCGCCGTCAGCCGCTCGAGCAGGTCGTTGTGCGAGCCGGTGTCGAAGGTCTTGCGGATCTGGCTGAGCAGTCCCGGTAGCGAGTAGCGCGCGGCCGAGCGGCCGGCCTCTAGCGTCGCCTTGGTGACGAGCATCGCCAGTGTCGTCTTGCCGGTGCCGACCGGGCCCATGAACCAGAGACCGCGTCCGGCGTCGAGGTTGGCGTCGATGCGCTCGACGTAGCGACGCGTGGCAGCCACGATCTTGGGGTCGATCTCGGTCACCGGGAAGCGGCTGAAGGCCACGTCGCGGTAGCGCTCGGGGATCACCGCCGAGAGGCTGCGCGCCTTGTTGCGCGCGATGATCTGCGGGCGGCAGCGGCAGTCTCGCGCGGTGTTGGTCTCCTCGTCGTAGAGGAAGCCCGAGCCGTCACAGATACCGAGGATGCAGGTTGCCATCAGCCCTCCGCGCTCAGCCCGCGAACTGCGGCGGCGCGTAGTTCATGAACTTCGGGAACTGGCTCTGGAACGTGAGCGTGATCTCACCGACGGCACCGTTACGGTGCTTGGCGATGATGATGTCCGCCTCACCGGGCCGCGTGGACTCGCGGTTGTAGTACTCCTCGCGGAAGATGAACATCACCAGATCCGCGTCCTGCTCGATCGCGCCGGATTCGCGTAGGTCGGAGAGAATCGGCTTCTTGTCGCCCGCGCGCTGCTCGACGTTGCGGCTCAGCTGCGAGAGCGCGATCACCGGCACCCGCAGCTCGCGCGCGAGGCTCTTGAGCCCGCGGCTTACCTGGCTGACCTGCTCGACACGGCTCTCGACCCGCCCCTCGTGTCGCATCAGCTGTAGATAGTCGATGATGATCAGCTTCAGTCCGCCGCGTTCCTCGAGCTGGTGGTGCAGCCGCCGGGATTTGGCGCGGATCTCAAGCACGCCGGTGTCGCTGGAGTCATCGACATAGAGCGCCGAGTCCGAGAGCCGGCCAGAGGCCTCAAGGATCTTCGGCCAGCGCGACTCCGCCACGCGGCCGCGGCGCAGGTCGTCGCCGGGCACCTTTGCCTGGGATGCGACAAACCGCTGCGCAAGTTCAGATTCGGACATCTCGAGCGAGAACAGCGCGACCGGAAAGCCACCCAGCGCGGCGTTCTCGGCGATGTTGGCGACGAGTGCCGACTTGCCCATCGAGGGGCGTGCGGCCAGCACGATCAGGTTGCCGGGCTGGAAGCCGCCGGTTATGTCGTCGAGGTCACGGAAGCCCGAGGGCGTGCCGGTCAGCGGGCTCTTCTGGTTGGAGCGGTGGTGGAGCCGGTCGGTCTCCTCGTGCAGCACCTCGGCGATCGAGCGGATTGCCTTCTGGCGCTCGTCGTGGGCCACTTCGAGCATCGCCCGCTCGGCCTGCTCGACCAGCTCGCGCGGCGAGGCCACGCGGTTCATCACGTCGGCCTGGATCTCCCGGGTGGCGTCGAGCAGCGCCCGCATCTGCGCCTGCTCGCGCACGATCCGCCCGTAATCACGCGCATGGCCGGTGGACGGCACCCAGGCGACCAGCTCCTCGACCACGTCGGCCCCGCCGATCTCATCGAGGCGGTTGTTGTCGCGCAGCTGCTCGGCGACGGTCAGATGGTCGATCTTCTTGTCGGCCTCGTAGAGCTCGAGCATCGCCTGGAAGACGGCGCCGTGCTCACGCAGGTAGAAGTGGTCGGGGCGCAGCTGCTCATCCACCAACAGCGCGTGCAGGTGCTGCTCGTCGAGCAGCACGGCGCCCAGCACCGATTTCTCCGCGACGAGGTTGTGGGGGATGGCGTTGATGGTTGTGGTCGCGGTCATCGCTGGATGTTCAAAAATAGGGCGCCCTCAGGCGGACTTGCTGGATACATGCCGCATATAGGGAAGAATGATTTCGAGCTGCGGACTGATTGACACATTTGCGCGCCGCTGGGCAGGCCGCGGCCTCGCTGCCGGTGCCGTGATGGTCGCGCTGGCCGCCTGCGGCACGGGCGGCACGGCGTTTGAAGGGGCTGTGAGCAAACGCACCCGGACCGGTGTGAGCACACGGGCCCAGATCCGGACCAGCGGCAGCACCCCGGCAGCACCGGTCTCTCCGCGCCGGCCGTCGCTCACCGGCCGGCTCCGGCTCGCGCGCCAGACGGTGCCCGGCGGCGGGACCGTGCACGCCGAGCTGATTCTGCACAGCAGCGCCCACCACGTGCGCGTGCTCGACCACGCCTGCCCCGGCCAGTTCATAGCCCTCGTGCTGAGCGGTCGCGGCGGGAGGACGAGCTTCCTCTGGAGCGATCAGCTCTGCCGACCCGGGGTGCCGTTCAGCGTCCGTCCCGGAACGACCGTCTTCCAGCTCGAGGCCCGGGCCACGGTCGGGCAGTGCATCATGGTCGGCCACAAACCGCCGCTGAACGTGCCGCAATGCCTACCGGGCAACCGCATGCCCGCGCTGCCAGCCGGTACCTACGAAGCCAGCATCACCGCCCGCGATGCCGCGCTCGAAGCCGACCTGGCTGACGTCGGTCCGGTTCGGGTTCAGGTGACCCCACGACCATGGAAGCTCGGCAGGTAACAGCGGGTGGGGGCAACGTCAGCCAGCGGCTTGGGCCAGCGGACGCTCGCCCGCGCCGACGTAGAGCGCGGCCGGTCTGACCAGGCGGCCGCCGCGTCGCTGCTCGAGGATGTGGGCGGACCAGCCGGCGCTGCGAGCGCACGCGAACAGTGACGTGAACAGCGCTTGCGGTACCTGCGCGTGGTCGAGCATGACCGCCGCCCAGTACTCGACGTTGGTGGCCAGAACGCGGTCGGGCTTGCGCGCCGCGAGCGCGGCCAGGGCGGCGCGCTCGAGCTCGGCGGCGACCTGCAGCCGCGGCGAGGCCAGCTGCTCGGCGATGCGGCGCAGGGCGCGCGCCCGAGGGTCCTCGGCGCGGTAGATGCGGTGGCCGAAGCCGGGGATCCGCTCGCCACGGTCGAGCATGTCCGCGACATAGCCGTCGGGATCAGCGCCGCGCTCGACGTCGTCGAGCATCCGCAGCACCCGCGCGGGCGCGCCGCCGTGCAGGGGCCCGGAGAGCGCGCCGATGGCTCCGCTGACGGCGGCCGCGGCGTCGGCGCCGGTCGAGGCGATCACACGCGCCGTGAAGGTAGAGGCGTTCATCCCGTGCTCGGCGGCGGTGATCCAGTAGGCGTCGATCGCGCGGGCCTGCTGGGGGTCGGCCTCGCCGCGCCAGCGCAGCAGGAAGCGCTCGGCGAGCGTGGCGCCCTCACCGACGACCGCATCGGGCACCGGCGGCAACCAGCTGTCGCGTGCCGACTGGGCGGTGAGCTCCAGCGCCTGGGCGGAGATCCGCGCGAGCTGCAGGCGCACATCGGGAACGGTGACGTCCACCAGCGGCGCCAGCCGCCAGGCGGCCGCCAGCGCGGCGATCGCGACCTGCAGGTCGACGCGGGCGTCGCCCGAGCGCAGCGGCAGCGGCTGCGCCCGGATGGGCTCCAGCGGCTCGTCGAGACGGTCGGCGACCAGCAGTCCCCAGACCGCTTCGAACGGCACGCCGCCGACCAGCTGCTCGACGTCGATTCCGCGATAGCGCAACGAGCCGCCGGCGCGGTCGGGCTCGGCGATTTCGGTGGCGAATGCGAGCACGCCCTCGAGCCCTTCGTGTACATCGGCGAGTGTGGCCATCTGAGGCTCCTTCCTGATTGTGAGTCGCAGAGAGTGTGTGTTGCTCACAGATTCGGCTCGGACGCGACCTGTTTCAATATTGATCACGTCAACCCAGGACCGTTCATCTGTACCGTTGCTCTCGACCAGTGAGGTGGCACGGCGGCTGGGCGTGAAGCCGCAGACCGTCTACGCCTATGTCAGCCGCGGGCTGCTGCGCCTGGATCGCGCCAGCTCGCACCGCAACTCACTGTTTGCCGCCGACGAGGTCGAGCGCCTGGCCGTGCGTGCGCGGCGGCCGAGCCGCTCCGGCGCGCTCGAGCTGGTGATCGAGAGCGAGCTGACCGCGCTCGACCCGGCAGGTCGCCTGCACTACCGCGGACGTGACGTGATCGAGCTCGCACGCTTTCGCAGCTTCGAGGATGTCGCCGGCCTGCTGTGGGACGGAGACCCGCTCTCCCCGTGGGAAGCTCGGCGCCGCTGAGCGTGAGCTGATCGCGCGGCTCCGGGCGACGCTGCCGGAAACGATCGATCCTGTGGATCTGATCCCGGTCGCTGTCGCAGCGCTCGGCGCGACCGACGCGCAGCGGTCCGACCGGCGCCCGGAGGCGGTGCGACGCGCCGCCGCGCGGATGCTCGCGGGCACGCTCGAGCTGATTTCGGACGGCGCGTCGGGCGACCATGCCGCGGCGGCGCGGCTGTGGTCGGCACTGAGAACGGACGGCGGCCGTCCACGGCCGGCACAGGTCGCGGTGCTGAACGCCGCGCTGGTGCTACTCGCCGACCATGAACTGGCCGCCTCGACCCTGGCGGCGCGCGTGGCCGCGTCAGCCTGGGCCGACCCCTACCGGGTGGTGCTCGCCGGCCTTGGGCCACTCGGTGGTGGCCTGCACGGCGGCGCTGCGCTTGCCGTTGAGGCGTTGCTGGCCGACGCCGGCTCGCCCGCCGGTGCGTTCACAGCGCTCGAGCGGGGCGTCGTGGCCGGATCGGTGCCCGGCTTCGGACATCGGGTCTACCGCGGTTCCGACCCGCGCGCCGAGCATCTGCTCGCGCGGCTGCGCGCCGTGTCCGACGATGAGCAGGCACTGCTCACGATCGAGGCGACGATCGAGGCCGCCAGCGGCCTGGGGCTGCCGCCGCCCAACGTCGACTTCGGCCTCGCCGCGCTCGCTCGGGTGATGAAGCTGGGGTCCGGCTCGGCGAGCACGATCTTCACCTTCGCCCGCATCGCCGGCCTGGTCGCCCACGCGCTGGAGGAGTACCCCCACCGCCTGCGCTTTCGGCCACGCGCGACCTACACGGGACCGGCGCCGCGCTGACGGCAACGAGGCCCGCTTGCGCGGGCCTCAAAGAGATCAGTCAGGTGGCCTGTGCCGCCGTCAGGCGGCGACGACCATGGTCTTGACGGTCGCCGTGACGCCGTCCACGACCTCGACCGTGACCATGTGCGTGCCGACGCTCTTGATCGGCTCGTCGAGCTGGACCTTGCGCTTGTCGATGTGGATCCCGCGAGCCTCCTGGATCGCATCGACGATGTCCTGGGTGGTCACCGAACCGAACAGACGGCCGTCATCGCCCGCCTGCTGCGGAATCGTCAGCACGGTCTTGCCGAGCAGCTCAGCGTTCTCGCGTGCACGGTCGACGGCCTCGCGGGCCTCGCGCTCGGCGGCCGCACGACGCTGAGCAGCGGCCTCGATCGAGCCCCGGGTCGCAGCCTCCGCGAGCTTGCGCGGCAGCAGATAGTTGCGCAGGTAGCCGTTGGAAACATCGACGATCGCGCCCTTCTCACCCAGCGCCTCGACGTCCTCGAGCAGGATTGCCTGTGGCATCTCTACCTCCCGGGGCTAACGGTCGCGGTCACGGTCGCGGTCACGACCGCCGCGGCCCTCGCGATGATCGCTGCCGCCCTCGGCCACGTACGGAAGCAGAGCCACCTCACGCGCGCGCTTCACCGCGCGTGCGATCTGGTTCTGGTGCCGACGGCACGCGCCGGTGATCCGACGCGACCGAATCTTGCCGCGATCTGAGATGAACCGCCGCAGGGCCGAGACATCCTTGTAGTCAACCTGCTCGACCTTGTCGCGGCAGTACGGGCAGGGCTTCCGCCGACCCGACGAGGGGCCGCCCTTCCTGTCGCGCCGGCGAACCGGCCGTCTACGTTGCTTCGCCACTTGGCATCACCTATCGAAGTCTTTTTGCTGGTCTGTCGCCTCAGAACGGAATGTCGTCGTCGGCGACACCGGAGCCCACGGAGGTCGGGACAAAGTCCGCGGTATCGACCGGAATGTCACTCGCCGCAGCGCTCGCGCTACTGGAGAAGCCATTCCCGTTACTACCGTTCGGAGCGTCACCGCCACCGCCCAGGAACTGCACGGTCTCAGCGATGATATCGACAGCCTGGCGCTTTTGTCCTTCGGTTTCCCATTCACGCCAGCGCAGACGCCCGTCGATCGCAACACCGCGACCCTTGGAAAGATAGCGCTTGCAGTTCTCTCCCTGCGGCCCCCAGACCGAAACGTTGAAGTAATTGGGGTCGTCTTCCCAGTTTCCCTCAGCGTTCCGGCGGCGTCCGTTGCAGGCCACGCGGAGCTCGCAGACGCTTGTGCCGCTGGGCAGATTGCGGATCTCAGGGTCACGTGTGAGGTTGCCGGTGATGATCACCCGGTTGATGTTGCCCGCCATTTCGGGGCTCCTTTCGACAAGTTCTGTGCCTGGGTTCGAGTCTAAGCATGGCCCGGACGGGCGCCAGGAGGACCCCGCAAACTGGCACACATTCGTCACGCCTCGACACAGAGCCGTGACATCCGCGAACCCATGTTTGAGCATGGGAGGACGCCGCGCCAGACGGGCACCGCAGCGGCCAAGCGGGCATCCACCCGTACCGCCGGCACGCGGCGCGGCGCGGCGCGGCGTCCAACGGCGAGCGCCGCGCCCGCGAGCGCGGCGCAGACCGCAAATGACCGAGAGGAGGCCGGACTCGGAGGGCGGCCGCTAGGCGGCTTCGCCCTCGACGGCGGCGGTCACGCCAGCGGCACCGGCCAGGATCGGCGGTGCGCTCTCGGGAGCCTCGGGCGTGCCGGGCACGACCTTGATGATCCGGAAGCGCAGCACGGTGTCGGCGATCCGCAGCATGTGCGAGAGCGACTCCAGCAGTGAGGTCGGCCCCGTAAACTGCAGGAGGTGGTAGTCGGCCTCGCTCTGGTGGTTGATGCGATAGGTGGTGGGGCGCTGGCCCCACGCCTGCTTGCGGGAGACGCTGCCACCGGCGGCGGCGATCATGGCCTCGACCTCGCCGACCAGATTGGTGCGTGTGTCCTCGTCAACCTCCGCGGAGAGCAGAAGCACGAGGTCATAAAGGATGGGATCTTTAGACATAGTGAGGAGCCCGCTCGACGGTGATGGTTTCACCGGATGACGGGCGAGACGCGAATATAGCAATGGACAATGAACAGCGCCCGGTCGCTACCCAGCTGCCACTGATCGAATTCGCCGACCGTGCCGCCTGGGAGGAGTGGCTGCATGAGCACCACGACAGCTCGCCTGGGGTGTGGCTGCTGCTCGCCAAGAAGCTGGCTCCGCGCGCGACCGTCACGCAGGCGCAGGCGATCGAGGCGGCGCTCTGCTTCGGCTGGATCGACGGTCAGGTCGGCCGTCACGACGAGCACTTCTACAAGCAGCGCTTCACCCACCGACGCCCGCGCAGCACCTGGTCGCAGCTCAATTGCCGGCGCGCGACCGAGCTGATCGCCGGCGGGCTGATGCAACCGCCCGGGCTCGCAGAGGTCGAGCTGGCCAAGGCCGACGGTCGTTGGCAGGCGGCCTACGAGCCGCAATCGAGCGCGACCGTGCCGCCCGACTTTGCGCAGGCGCTGGCCGCCAACCCGGTGGCCGAGGCGTTCTTCGCAACGCTCACCGGCGCCCGGCGCTACTCCTTCCTGTACCGGATCCAGGACGCCAAGCGACCTGAGACGCGGGCGCGCAGGATCGAGCAGTTCGTTGCATTGCTGGCCGAACGCAATACGCTCAACTAGCCAAACTTGTACGTAACGCACAAGTTTGGCCGTCAAGCAACGTGCGATAGCGACAAGAACCCACGCGCGACTGCTGCAAACCTCAAGCCATGACCACGACCGCACGCCCAGCCCCCCAGCCCGATGCCGAGCCCCGCGGCGCCGGCATGACCCGTCTCGAGCGCAACGCCAACCTCGCCGGGGTGGTGGTGCCGTTCGCGGGGGTGTTGGCGGCGATCGTGCTGCTCTGGAACAGCATGGTCAACTGGACCCAGATCGCGATCATGATCGCGATGTACCTGCTGACCGCGGCCGGCGTGACCGTCGGTTTCCACCGCATGCTCACGCACCGCGCCTTCCAGACCTACCCGTGGATCGAGCGCACGTTCGCGCTGCTCGGCTCGCTGTCGGTGCAGGGATCGGTGCTCGACTGGGTCGCCGACCATCGCAAGCACCACGCGCATACCGACGTCGACGGCGATCCGCACAGCCCACACGTTGGTCATGGCCACGGTCTCAGCGGTTTCTGGCACGCGCACGCGGGCTGGCTGATGGAGACCCAGGGGCAGGCGGACTGGAAGAAGTACGCCGCCGACCTCTACGAGGATCGGGCGATGCGCAGGATCGGCCGGCTGTTCCCGTACTGGGCGGCGCTCTCGCTGCTGATCCCGACGCTCGCCGGCTTCGTGCTGAGTGGCTTCAGCTGGAAGGGTGCGCTCGAGGGCTACATCTGGGGCGGCCTGGTCAGGATCTTCTTCGTCCATCACGTGACCTGGTCGGTGAACTCGATCTGCCACATCTTCGGTCGCCGCCGCTTCGACATCGAAGACAGGTCGACCAACGTCTGGTGGCTGGCGCCGTTCTCGCTCGGTGAGTCCTGGCACCACAACCACCACGCCTTCCCGCGCTCGGCCGAGCACGGGCTGAAGTGGTGGGAGCTTGACATCTCGGCGGGCATCATCCGCGTGATGGAGAAGCTCGGACTTGCCTGGAACGTGATCAGAATCGCGCCCGAGCGCCAAGACGCGAAGCTGATCGGGCACTGAGCTCCGGACGCGTGCCGGCGAGGTTGTGGGCGAAGCGCGCCCACAACCGAGGACTAGCGAGACTGTGAGGTGCGCTCTTCCTTGTCGTGGATGTCGCGCAGCTGGTCGTCGATCCAGTCCCCCGGATTGCGCGCGGTGATCTGCTGCTGCAGCCCCGCCAGCCGCCGCCGCCGCTCCTCGACGGGCATCGTCAGCGCGGCATGAATCGAGTCGGCCAGCTCCTGGATGTCGAAGGGGTTGACCGATAGCGCGTACTCGCCGAGCTCCTCGTGGGCGCCGGTGTTCTCGCTGAGGATCGAAACCCCCGCGCGGGTATTGACCATCGGCCCCTCCTTGGCGACCAGGTTCATGCCGTCGAACATCGCGTTGACCATCAGCACGTCGTAGTGCTTGTAGGCGGCGACGGCCTCCTCGAGGTCATCGCGCAGCTTCAGCTGGATCGGCATCCAGTCGGGCGAGCCGTGACGGTGGTTGACCAGCGCCACGACCGCCTCGATGCGCTCGAGGTACTCGGCGTACTCGGCGACGTCGGTTCGGGACGGCATCAGCTGCGCGATGAAGGTCACGCGCTCGCGGAACTCGGGATGCTGCTCGAGGAACAGGTCAAAGGCGGAGAAGCCGCGCAGCACGTTCTTGGAGAGGTCGGCGCGGTCGACGCGCAGGATCAGATGGTCGCGGCGGCGGCGCAGGATCTCCTGTTCGAACTCGCGCACGCGCGGGCGCTCGGCCACGCTCTTGACCGCATCGGTGTCGATCGGCAGCGGATAGGCCCGCACCCACACCTCGCGGTCATCGACGCGGACCACGCCGGCGCCATGGTCGACCTCGAGGTCGAGCAGGTCCTCGCAGCACTGCAGGAAGTTCTGGCGGTAGTGGCGTGTGTGGAAGCCGACGATGTCATTGGCCAGGATCCCGTGGTAGAGTTCTTCGCGGATCACCGAGGGCAACACCCGCCAGGAGTCCGACTGGCTCCAGGGGATGTGCACGAAGTGCGTCATGAAGGCATCAGGCCGGGCTCGGCGGATCAGCGCCGGCAGCGTGTAGAGGTGGTAGTCGTGGATCATCACGACCGGCCGCTCGATGCCCTCGATCTCCTCGAGCACGGCGCGCGCCAGATCCTCGTTGACGACGTTGTAACCGAACTCGAAGGCCTCGGTCTCGTTACGGCGGATGTCCGGCGCGTTGGAGAGGTCCCAGAGGTAGTGCTGGATGAACCACAGCATCGGGTTGGCGATGATGCTGTAGAAGCGGTAGTAGGCCTCGGGGTCCGAAGCCACCAGCTTGACCCTGTACTCGCTGCCATCGGGGCTCGTCACGGGGAAGGGGCGGCCGCCGTGGCGTCCGGTCATCGCGACGTCGGCCTCGCTCATCGCCGAGGCGATCCATGTCACCTCGCGATGCTTGGCGAGGCCCATCAGCGCTGTCACCAGCCCGCCGGTGCCGCGCTTGGCCTCGCCGCCAGCCTGGAAGGTGACCGGGCCGCGGTTGGATACCAGGATCAGCGGGTCAGACATGCCGTTGCGGGCCACTTGTCACCTCGCCATCGCTCGCAGGCGCGAGATGCCGTTGTCGACTTCGCGCACGAGCTGTTCGTGTAGTTCAGGGTTGGCAGCTGAGATCGAGGACATCTGAAAGTCGTGGCCGGTACCGAGCAGCGGGCGGTCGTCGAGCGGCCGTCCCCAACCGTCGCTGACGATCCCGCCCGCCTCTACCAGGCAGAGCCAGGCCGCTGCGAGGTCGTAAGGCGAGTTGTTGAGCACGGCGCCGCGGCCGACGCGCAGGAACTCCTCTTCCATTCCAGGGACCTCGTCGATCATGCGCGAGCCGACCTCGAGCACGGCGTCGAGCTGTCCCGTGACGACACGCGTCATCACAAACGCCTGCGAGCCCAGCTCGAAGGTGCCGCCGCCGACCGAGGAGGCGTCGATCAGCTCCGCCAGCAGCTCGGTGGTGGCGCGCGCCGGGCGGCCGCGGAAGCCGTAGGCCCAGAACATCGAGCCGAGGTCGGTGTTCTCCGACAGCTGCGTCGGCCGCGTCGAGAGCACGCCCTCGCCCTTGCGCGCCAGGAACCAGTCGCCGCTCTTGATCTCCAGCACGCAGCCGATCGTGACGTCCGACATCTTCGGATCGATGTCCAGCGGCGCCAGGGCGATCGCCACGCAGGCCGACTCGAGCCCGGCCATCGCCGGGCGGGTGCCGTCGATCGGGTCGACCACCAGCACGTGCGTCTCGTCGCCGCTGGGCGCGACCAGGCCGCGATCCTCCGAATAGAAGGCGAACCGCGGCGCGCGCTCGGCGACGAATTCGGCGGGCGTGCGCTCGGCGATCTCGTCGACCGAGAAGGTCACGTCACCGCCGGCCCCGCCACCGAGCTGGACCCGTCCGGCGTGTGAACCCAGCTCGGGCAGCACCACCTCCCGCAGGCGGCGGGCCAGCGCCAGTACCAGTTCCTGATGGGAAAGCTCGTCGCTCATGGGATCGGTGCTGCATCCGCGGCCCTGCAGGTTGTCACGTCCGCGGGACGCCTGTCGCCAGTGCGATCATCGCGGCATGACACGACCAAATGCATTCGACGCCGACTGCTCGGGCGGCTACCAGGACGAGGACCCCGACGGCTATCGCTGTGGAGAGGCCCCGTTCGGCAAGGCGGTGGCGGGCAAGGAGCTGGCGGTGCGCCTGTTCGAGCTGCCCAAGGGCCAGACGCTGTGCCCGTATCACTACGAATACGTCGAGGAGTGGCTGCTGGTGATGACCGGTGAGGTGCAGGTGCGCACGCCGGCGGGCGTCGCCCCCGCCCGCGCCGGCGACCTGGTCTGCTTCCCGTCCGGGCCCGCAGGCGGGCACAACATCTGGAACGAGCGGGATGTGGCCGCGCGCGTGGTGATGTTCTCGTCCGCGGCGGTCCCATCGGTATGTGTCTACCCCGACGGCGACAAGGTCGGCGTCTGGACCGGTGACGAGCATGACCACTGGCGGTTCCGGGGAGCCGACGCCCACATCGAGTACTACGACCGCGAGGTGCCGCCCAGGCATTGAGGGCGTTCCGGTGGGTGGCCCGCTGACCACCCACCTTTATGCCGGGGTACCCTGGCAGTCATGGTCGACCCGCGCATCTATCGAGGCTTCCTGGTGCTCGTCGCGTTCGCGGTGATCGTCTTTGGCTTCTCGCTCGAGGACCAGCCACCGAGCCTTGGCACGACGATCGCGCCCGGCCAGTTCTTCGCCGGCGTGGACGCGACGATGCATTCGCTGGCGGCGTCCTATCCCGACCGTGCGCCCGGGTCGCAGGCGGACCGTAACCTGGCCGCAGATGTCGCCCGCCAGCTGCGCCAGGTGGGCGGCTTCAGCGTGCGGACGGACGGGTTCATGGCCGACACCACCACCGGCAAGCAGCTGCTCGAGAACGTCGTGGCCACCCGCCCGGGGCTGGGCAGCGGCACGATCGTGGTCGTCAGCCACCGCGACGCCGTCGGCGCGAGTGTCGCGGATCTGTCCGGCACCGCGGTGCTGCTGGGGCTCGCCCACGCGCTCGCGGGCGAGACGCTCAGCCGCTCGGTCACGCTGGTATCCACCAGTGGTCAGATCGGCATGGCGGGCGCGACGCAGCTGGCGCGCTCGCTCAGCGGTCAGCCGGTCGATGCGGTGGTCGTGCTCGGCGACCTCGCCGCGCGGGCGGTGCGCAATCCGGTGGTCGTGCCGTGGTCTGACACCGACCTGCTGGCGCCGCCGCTGCTGACCAGGACACTCTCCACCTACGTCGGCTCCGAGACCGGCATCCCGCACCAGAGCGGCGGCCTCGCGGGTCAGGTCGCGCGGCTGGCCTTCCCGCTGGCGACCACCGAGCAGGCACCGTTCGCCGCGAGCGGGATCCCGGCGGTGCTGCTGTCGCTGTCGGGTGATCGCCCGATCGGTGGTCGCGAACGGCTGGCATCCGCGAGCCGCATCGCGAACCTCGGCACGGCGGTGCTGCAGACCGTCAACGCGCTCGATCGTGGCCAGGCCGTCGGCTCCCCGAGCGCCTACCTGGTGATCAGCGGCCAGCTGGTGCCGCTGTGGGCGGTGCGGCTGCTGGTGCTGGCGCTGATCCTGCCGGTGGCCGCCTGCACGCTCGATGCCGTCGCCCGCACGCGCCGCCGCGGACACACGCTGATGCGCTGGCTGGGCTGGGTGCTGAGCGGCGCGGTGCCGTTCGTGATCGGGCTGGTCGCGCTGCTGATCGCGCGTGCCGCCGGGATCTTCTCCTTCACGCCGCCGGGCGCGGCCGCCGGGTCGGGGGTGACGATGACCGGCGGCGACACGGCCGTGCTGCTCGTCGCCCTGGCGCTGGTGATCGCGGGCTTCGTGTTCGTGCGGCCCCTGTGCCTGCGCATGCTGGCCCGGCAGCTGCCCGAGAGCGGCCGCCGGCCGGAGAGTCCGGCCGCCGATGCGGCGGCCGTCGCACTGAGCGTCGTGCTGTGCCTGCTGACGCTGGTCGTCTGGGTGCTCAACCCGTTCGCGGCGCTGCTGCTGGTGCCGGCGCTGCACATGTGGCTGTGGCTGGCCCAGGCCGGTGCCCGCGGTCACCGCTGGTCGATGGCGTTGCTGCTCATCGTCGGCCTCGTGCCGATCGTGCTCGTGCTCTTCTACTACGCCAACGCCTACGGGCTCTCGCCGGTCGCGCTCGCCTGGAGCCTGGCGCTGCTGCCCGGCGGTGCGATGCCGATCGTGACCGCGCTGTGCTGGGCGCTCGCGCTGGGCTGTGCCGCCAGCGCCGTGATCATCGGCCTGCGCGCGGTCCGCGCAGGCGCGATGGTCGCCGGCCAGGTGGTGACGGTCCGCGGTCCCGCCAGCTACGCCGGCCCCGGTTCGCTGGGCGGAACCAAATCGGCGCTGCGGCGATGAACACGGGCAACGCGTCTGCGCTGCGCCGCCGCCCCCGGTCCCGCTGGACCGGGGGCGCGCACCGGCGTTCAGCTCAGCGCCTCTCGCGAGCGCTGTCGCTGCTGCTGATCGTGGCCGGCGCTCTGCTGCTGGCCGATGTCGCGGCGACGCTCGTCTGGCAGGAGCCGGTGACCGCGCTGGTCGCGCTGCTCAAGCGCGCCGACACCGATACGCGCTACCTCAGCTACAGGACGATGCCACTCAGCGCCGGGCAGCGGTCCGCGCTCGCCAAGCTCGGCGCCGCCGAGGCACGCGTCGCCTACCTCGCGCGCCAGGAGCAGCGCAGCGTGCCGCAGGGGGCCGCCATCGGCCGTCTGGAGATCGCAAAGCTGGGCGTCGTCTACGACGTGATTCAGGGCACTCAGGGAGCCGATCTGGAGCGCGGTCCCGGCCACTACGAGAGCACCGGGCTGCCCGGCGAGGGCCGCACCGTCGCGATCGCCGGGCACCGCACCACGTACCTCGCTCCGTTCCGCAATCTCAACCAGCTGCAGCGCGGCGACCGGATCGTCTTGCAGATGCCCTACGGCACCTTCACCTACGTCGTGCAGGGCCAGCGGATCGTCTCACCGAGCGCCTGGTGGATCACGCGCAACGTGGGATATGAGCGTCTGGTCCTGTCGGCCTGCAATCCGCTCTACAGCGCGAGTCAGAGAATCGCCGTCTTTGCCCGACTTGCGCGAGTGCGTCCCGCTGCGCTGATCGATCCCCGATTCACCGGAGCATGGACCGTTGGTTGATCCAGACTTATTTGGGTAAAGGCAGCACGTGTTTTCTGCCGATCAGGAGTCCAGGATGACCACGGATGCGGAGTCCAATGTTATGACGCTGAAGGAACAGCTTGAACAGGGCCGGTACGACGTCGACGCCAAGAAGGTCGCCGATGCGATCGTGCGCAACCCGCTCTGGCTGCTGCTCTTTGCGAGCAGCAGGGCTCAGGATCAGAAACTGTGCTCGTAACCGGCCACGCCGGCACCTGAATCCGATAGGTCGCGGAAGCGAGCGCCCACGGGGCTCGCAGCGACGACCTCGCCGATCCAGCTGATCGCGGTCTCGGGGGCGAGTGCCGCCTCGAGCGCCGAGCGCGCGGCCGGGCTGGCGCAGAAGCACAGCTCGTAGTCCTCGCCGCCACGCGCGGCGAAGATGGCCGGGTCCTGTCCCAGGGTGGTGGCCACCGCGGCGCTGCCGGGTGTCAGCGGGATCGCCGCCAGCTCGAGCTCGATCGCCACGTCGCTGGCGCGGGCGAGGTGCTCGGCGTCGGTTGCCAGCCCGTCAGAGATGTCGAGCATCGCGCTGACGCCGGCGGCGGCCAAGGCCCGCCCGGCCGCCAGGCGCGGGATCGGGGTCGCGTAACGCGCGCGCAGCGCCTCCGCGATCTCAGCCGCGAGGTCCGCGACCGCGCCGTCGATCAGCGCCAGTCCGGCCGCCGAGCCGCCCAGCGACCCGGTGACGCCGACGAGGTCGCCGACGCGCGCGCCGTCCCGTCCGACCAGCAGGCCGGGGTCGTCGCTCCAGCCGACCACGGTGAAGGACAGTAAGAGCGCGGGCGTGGTTGTCACGTCGCCGCCGGCGATCGTCACCCCGAGTCGCTCGGCGAGCGCGGCGGCGCCGGCGATCAGCGCGCGCGAGTGCTCGAGCTCGGAGCCGCTCGGGAGGCCGAGCGCCAGGTAGGCCTGCACGCCGGGGCGCCCAACCGAGCCGCACTCGACGCCCATCGCGGCGAGATCTGAGAGCGCGCCTGCCAGCGCGCGGTGCCCGATCTCAGCCGGACTCAGCTGCCGGCTGCGAAAGTGCACGCCGTCGACCATCGTGTCGACCGAGGTGACGGCATAGCCGCCGCCAGATACGACCGCGGCATCGTCGCCGAGTCCACGCACGACGCGCGGATCTCTGTTGGCGAGCAGCGACCGCAGCTCGGCTATGAGCTCGAGCTCCTTCACTGTTTCAGCTCCGCGTGAGAATCACGCCACTACCGGTTTGAACTACCGGTGGCGGTAAACGATCCGAGCGCGATCGAGGTCATACGGGGACAACTCGACCCGCACGCGGTCGCCCGGAAGGATCCGGATGCGAAAGCGGCGCATCTTGCCGGCTACGTGACCAAGGACCACGCGGTCCATGTTGTCGAGCTTCACACGGAACATCGCATTGGGCAGGGCCTCGACGACCTCGCCCTCGAACTCGACCTTTTCTTCCTTTGGCATCGGCTGGTGATTCTATGTCAGTTCGCCGGTGGTGGCGTGCCGCCGAGGTTGCCGGTCGACGAGTCCGAAGGGTTGCCCGGCTGATTTGCGTTCGGATTTCCGGTCGGGTTGGTGGTGGCGGCGTCGGTGGTGGTGCTGTTGAGCCCGCCGCCACCGCTGGTGTTGGCACCCGTTGTGTTGGAGCCGGTCGTGGTCGTGCTGGTGGCGGTCGTGGTGACGGGCGGCGGCACGTAGGCGGAGACCGCGTGCTTGCCGAAGTATTCGACCCCGTGCCAGTACTGGGCCGGCTGCGGGAAGTCGCCGCAGTATCCGCCAGAGGCGCTCTGCATGAACTGTTTCCAGATCGGCGCCGCCAGCGTGCCGCCGTAACCGGGGCCGAGGCCGTTGACGTCGTTCATGTAGACCGTCGAGTTCGGATAGCCGACCCAGACGGCGGTCGACAGCTTGGGCGTGTAGCCGACGAACCAGGCGTCCGTGTAGTTGCTGGTGGTGCCGGTCTTGCCGGCCGCCGGGCAGCCGTAGCTGGCCGACGTGCCGGTGCCGTACTGCATTACCGTCTCGAGCGTCTGCGTGCCGGCGTAGGCCTGACCCTGCGTGAAGACCTGCGTCTTGTGCGGGTTGGCCGTGTAGATCGTGTAGCCCTTGGGGCCGACGACCTTGGAGATGATCGTCGGGGCGACGTGGTCGCCGCCGTTGGCCAGCGTCGCGTATGCGTCCGACATCTGCAGCGTGTCGACCCCCACGCAGAGGCCGCCGATCACCTCCGACGGATTACCGCACAGCTTGGCGGTGATTCCCATCGCGTGCGCGATCTGGTCGACGTTCTGCATCCCCAGGTCGATTCCGAGCTGCGCGTAGACGGTGTTGTCGGAGAGGGCGGTGGCCTTGGTCACGTTGATCGTGCCCAGGTAGCTGTACTCGGCCGTGCGGACCGAGTAGCTCGGGTAACCGGGAAGCCACCCCGGGGCGAGGAACTTGGAAACGTAATAGGTCGCGTTGGGATCGCCGTCGTCGTCCTTGATCAGGGTCATCAAGGCGAAGGTCTTGAACGAGGAGCCGGTCTGTCGCTCCGCCTGCGTGGCGTAATCGAAGGTCGTCTCGCCCGCAGCGGTGCCATACCTGGTCGAGTTCTGCAGCGCCAGGATGTCGCCCGTGCTGGGGTCGATCGAGACCAGCGACGCGGCCGGGTCGCCCGCATGGCCCTCGTTCGCCTGAATCGCCTGCTCGGCGTATTTCTGATCGGCGAGGTTGATCGTCGTGTAGACCTTGAGCCCGCCCCCGTCGACCTTCTTCTGGCCGAGGATCTTGACCAGCTGCTGCTTGACGTAGTCGACGACGTAGGGCTGGTGGACGTCCTGGTAGATGTCGTTGGCCTTGACCTGCAGGCCCTCGGCGTTGGCCTGCCTTGCCTGCGCGCGGGTGATGTAGTGCGAGGTGGCCATCGCGTTCAGGACCTGCGTGCGGCGGTTGAGCGCTGCGGCCCTGTAGAGGAAGGGGTTGTACTCCGAGGGCGCCTGGGGGAGGCCCGCGAGCAGCGCGTACTGCGCCAGATCGAGCTTGCCGACGGGCTTGTCGAAGAACATCTGCGAGGCGGCGGCGACGCCGATCGCGGTCTGCCCGTAGGTCGTGCCGTAGGGCACGTCGTTGAGGTACTGCGTCAGGATCCAGTTCTTGCCGTACTTGTCCTCGAGCTCGGTGGCCAGCTTCGCCTGCACGATCTTGTAGCGGAGGTTGTGCGAGGCCGCGATGTTCTTGGGCAGGTAGATGTTCGTGACCAGCTGCATGGTCAGGGTCGAGCCGCCCTGGATGCCCTCGCCGCCGCCATGCAGCACGTCCCTGATCGCCGCTCGCAGCAGGCCCTCGTAGTCGACGCCGCCGTGGTGGTAGAAGCGGCGATCCTCGATCGCGACCGTGGCCTCGCGCAACAGCCGCGGCTCCTGCGCCTGTGTGAGCGCCGTGCGCAGCACGTCGGAGGCCATGTAGCTCAGGCGCGTGAGGTGCTTGCCGTTGCTGGCGAAGATCTCCGAGGTCTGTCCGGGCACGCGCGGGGAAAGCTGGTCGATGTTGGGCGCGCTGTTGGCGGTCGACACGACCCAGAGCGCGAAGATCACGACCGCCGTGGCCACGCCGGCGCTCAGCAGAAACGCGGTCAGCAGCACGGCCCGGCGTACGGGATGTGCGTGTTTGCGGCGTCGCCGCTGTCGTTCGCGTCGCGTCATCAGCAGTGTCTCGAGGCCACCGAGGAACACGGGCGGTGCCGGGAATGCCCGTGTTCCGTGAGTTTACTTCCGAGCCTTCTTCGTTCCGGATACCCGCGATCCTGCGCGCGTGGAACACTGACGCGGTGACGGGCCGCACGCAAAGCTCGATGCCGACCGTCTGGCGCGCGGTTTGGACCTCGCGGCTGGTGATCATCTTCTCGGGGCTCGCCGGCGTGCTTCAGATCGGCATCCCGGCCGGTGCCACCAGCGCTTATGACCCGACCAATCTGACCGCCCCGTTCGGCTACCTCGGCAACGCCCTGGTCGCGCCGCTGGCGCGCTGGGACTCGGTCTGGTACCTGACGATCGCCCGCTACGGCTACGCGCACATCCGCGAGCGGATGGCGTTCTTCCCGCTCTACCCGGCGTTGATTCACGTGCTCGCCTGGGTCGTGCGCTCCGATCTGGTGGCCGGCGTGCTGATCTCGCTGGCGTCGTTGATGGTCGCGCTGACGCTGCTTCAGCGGCTCGTGGCTCTCGACTTCGACGAGGAGGTCGCCAGCGTCACGGTGTTGCTGATCGCCTTCTGCCCGGTCGCCTTCTTCTTCTCGGCGGTCTACACCGAGTCGCTCTTCCTGGCGCTCTCGGTCGGCACGATCTACGCCGCCCGTCGCGAGCGCTGGGCGCTCTGCGGAGTGCTCGGCTTCCTCGCCGCGCTCTCACGCAACGGTGGCATCGCGCTGATCATCCCGGCGGCGATCATCTACCTCTACGGCCCGCGCGAGGCGCCACTCACGCGCTGGGGCAGCGCGGCCGCGCACGGTCTCTGGCGGCTGCTGCCGCGCCACCGGCTGCGCCCTGGGGCCCTCTGGCTGTTGCTGATCCCCGCCGGCCTCTGCGCCTACCTCGCCTACCTCGGGATCAGATACGGCGACACGCTTGCGCCGTTCCGCGTGGAGTCGATCTGGTACCGGCACTCGAGCTTCCCGCTGAACACCCTCTGGCAGGGCGCCAAGCAGGCCTGGGATGGCCTGCGCCAGCTTGTGCAGGGGCCGGTGCCGCCCTACCGCGTGCCCGACTATGCCCAGGGCGTGATCAGCGCGGCGCTGCAGGACATCTACCTGTTCCTGTTCCTGGTCCTCGGTGTGATCGGCGTGGTCTGCGTGCTCTGGCACCTGGGTGCCGCCTACGGGCTCTACACGCTGGCGCTGCTGGTGCTGGCGCTGGCCGATCCGGTCAGCCTGCAGCCGCTGGCCTCGTTGCCACGCTACGAGCTGATCATCTTCCCGCTGTTCATCTGGGGAGCGCGCTGGCTGACGCGCCTGCGGCTGGCGGCCTATGCGATCCCCGCCCTGGCCGTGCTGCTCGGGCTGTTCACGGTCGAGTTCGCCACCTGGCGATGGGTCGCCTGAGCCGGCGCGGGCGCAGGGGCGGCCCGCGTCCGATCCGCGCGGACGTGGACGCCGTATTGCTCGACGCCTTCGGCACGCTCGTCACCCTCGAGCCGCCCGGACCGCTGCTGCAGGCGCTGCTGGTCGAGCGACTCGGCGTCGAGGTGAGCGAGGCGCAGGCCGCCGCGGCGATGCGCGCCGAGGTCGGGTACTACCGCGCTCACCTGCAGGAGGGCGTCGACCTCGAGCGCGTGGCGCAGCTGCACGGCCGCTGCGCCGAGGTGCTGCGCCAGGCGCTGCCGCCGGCCCCCGAGCTCACTGCCGCTTCGCCGGCGCTGATGACCGACGTGCTGCTCGAGTCGCTGCGCTTCCACGTCTTTGCCGAGGTGCCGGAGGCGCTCGCGCGGCTGCGCGCGAGCGGGCTGCGGCTGGTGGTGGCGAGCAACTGGGACGCCTCGCTGAACACTGTGCTCGACCGCGTCGGGCTGCTGGCCGCGGTCGACGGCGTCGTTGACTCGGCCTCGGTCGGCCACGCCAAGCCCGACCCGCGGCTGCTCGGGGCAGCGCTGCTGCTGGCGGGCGCCGCGCCGCAGCGCAGCCTGCATGTCGGCGACGGCTTCCGCGAGGACGTCGGCGCCGCGCTCGGCGCCGGCGTGCGCCCACTGCTGCTCGCGCGTGACGGCGGCGCGGGCGAGGTCGAGTACGGGCCCGGCGCGCCGACGATCCCGGAGCTGCTCGTGATCCAGCGGCTCACCGAGCTGCCCGCGATGCTCGGTGTCTGAGCGCCGCGCGAAGTAACCTCGGCGCCGATGAGCAGCGACGCAGCTGAGGACCGCGCCCACCCGCCCTACTGGCTCGCGCTTGGCGCGGTACTGGTCGGGTTTGCCGCTGGCGTCTTCGTCTCGGTGCTCGCCGAGGTGGTCGGTACGGCGTTCGGCTCACCGTCGGCGCATCCGACGCCGGCCGTCAACATCGTCAGCAACTTCCTGTTCGACGGGGCGTTCGTCGGCTCGGCGCTCTACTTCACCGTGACCGGCCGCTGGATGGGGCGCAGGGACTTTGGTTACAACCGCATCCCGGTGGGGCTCGGTGCCGGGGCGGTGGTGCTGGCGGGGATCGCCTACTACGTTGTGACGCTCGCCTACTCGGCCGTCTTCAACCTGCATGGGACCGATCGCCTGCCCACCGACCTCGGCGTCAAGACCAGCACCTGGGCCGCGGCCTTCACCGCGCTGTTCGTGTGCGCGGTGGCGCCGATGGCGGAGGAGTTCTTCTTCCGCGGCTTCCTCTTCGGTGTGCTGCGGCGCATGCACGTGCGCGTCGGTGGCTTCGAGCTCGGGCCGTGGCTTGCGGCTGTGTTCGTCGGTCTGCTGTTCGGCCTCGCGCACTACGACTCCGCCCAGCCCGAGTTCCTGATCCCGCTCGGCTTCCTCGGCTTCGTGCTCTGCATCGTGCGGTGGCGCACGGGCTCGCTCTACCCGTGCATGGCGCTGCACGCGATCAACAACTGCATCGCGCTCGGGGTCAACGAGCTCAGCTGGAACGCGGGTGAGATCGTCGCCCTGACGGTCGGTGCGCTGGCGGTCATCGCGCTCGTCACCGGCCCGCTCTGCGCCACTCGCCCGCCCGCGGTATCCGAGCTGTAACCGGCTGCTGATTTACTGCGTCCCATGAAATTGCGCGTCCGCACCGTTCTGCTCGCCGCAGCGCTGGCGTTGGGCGCTGCCGGTGCACCAGCGGGCGCCCTGGCAGCGGGCTCGCCGGTCGCCGCCACACCCGTGAAGCTCACGCTCGCCGGGCTCTTCTCGGTGCACCGCATGAGTGTCACCGTGCCCAGGCGTGCGGTGCTCGTCAGTGGCACGCTCGCGCACTACGTTCCGGGCCAGCGCCTGCAGCTCATCGCCAGCGTCGACGGCCGCGTGTTCCTGCGCCGCGTGCTGAGCGTCGGGCATCGCGCCGGCCGCGGCCATTTCCAGACGACGCTGCTGGCCCCGCGCGCGGGTCATGTTCGCGTCGAGCTGCGGCATGTGCGCAACAGCAGGATGCTCAGCTTCGTGCGCTCGGACGGCTACACCGTGCTCGACAACAGTGTCGGGCCGGGCGCGACCGGCCGCTTCGTGCAGCTGGTGCAGCAACGGCTCGCGGCGTTGCATCTGTATATCCCGCAGACGGGGGTCTTCGATCAGGGCACCGAGCTCGCACTCGACGCCTACCATCGTCTGCTGGGCAAGGGCGAGGGCCACATGACACTCGATCCGGCAACCCTGACCGATCTGCTGGACGGCGTCGGCAGCTTCCATGTGCGCTACCCCAAGCAGGGCTCGCACGCCGAGGGCGACCTGTCCGACCAGGTGCTGGCGCTGACCGACGGCTCCGAGGTCAAGTGGCTGTTCCCGATCAGCTCGGGCAAGCCCTCGACCCCGACGATCCTGGGCGAATACCAGGTCTACCGCAAGCAGCCGGGCTACCTGCCCGACGGTATGTACTTCTCGGACTTCTTCATCAGCGGCTACGCGATCCACGGTTACGACCCCGCCCCCGACTATCCCGCCAGCCACGGCTGCCTGCGACTGCCGATCGTCGATGCGATCCCCGCCTACGACTGGATCCAGATGGGCGACTGGGTCGACACCTACTACACCTGATGGGGGCGGCGCCGGGGGACGCGCGCGAGCGGCTGTTGCGCGTGCTGCGTGACGAGGCGCTCGTGATCGGTGAGGTGGTGCTCACCAGCGGCGCCACCGCGCAGTACCTGGTCGACGCCAAGCGCGCGATCCTGCTGCGTGAGGGCTTCCTCGCGCTCGCTGAGCTGGTTGCAGCCCAGGCGACCGCCTGGGGCGCGACGGCCGTCGGCGGGATGACCATGGGCGCAGATCCGATCGCCTGCTCGGCGCTCGCCGGTGGCGCCGAGCTGAAGGCGTTCTTCGTGCGCAAGGAGGCCAAGAGACACGGCCTCTCACGACGGATCGAGGGGCCGCTGCTCGAGCCGGGCGTCGACCGCTGCATGCTCGTCGAGGACGTGGTCACCACCGGCGGATCGACGATCCGGGCACTCGAGGCGGTGCGCGGCGAGGGCCTCGAGGTCGTCGGCGTGCTCGCGATCTGCGACCGCCTGGCCGGCGGCGGGGAGGCGATCCGCGCGGCCGCGCACGCTCCGTACGTGGCGCTGACCACGATCGACGAGGTCTATCCCGCGCGCCCCGATCGCGGTTAGCCTCAGCGCAAGAACCAAATTCCGGGTTCCAGCGTCGCCTATATTTGCTCGCCACGGCGACAAACCGGTGATTTCCTCTGTCCAGCATTGCTCCTGATACGTCGCCGCCGGCTCTCTCGCTAGGGGACCCATCGCGGAACCCGCAAGGGCGGTCCTGGGCTCAGCGGCTTCTCTGGGCGCTGGTCGGCGTGATGATCCTGAACTGGTCGGTGACGCTCTACGGTCCGGCCTCGATCTACTCATGGCTGACGCTGCTCGACGTGTTCGCCGGGTTCTGGGGACTGGCCGTGATCGTCGGCAGCCTGCTCGACCTCGACGACTACTTCTCGATCGCGCGCTGGGGCAACCTGTTCTGCTGGGCCAACGCACTGCTGCTGGTCGGCCTGGTCGCCGCCTGGACCATCATCCAGTTCCACAACAACCCCGCCTACTCGACCGACGAGCTGTCCTTCGACCAGTACGCAGGGCAGTTGGTCGCGCACGGCTTGCACAACCCCTACGTGCACTCGATGGCGCCGGCGGGGCCGATGTTCCGGCTCTCCCCCGACGGCTACACCTACACGATCAGGGGCACGCCGGTGCTGGCGATGTCCTATCCGTCGCTGTCGTTCCTGGTCTACGTGCCGTTCCTGTTGCTCGGCTGGAGCAACGAGCTCGGCTCGGCGCTCAACGTCGCCGGCTGGATGGGCGCGATCCTGTTGATGTTCTGGCTGATGCCGCGCCACCTGCGCCCGGCGGTGCTGCTGCTCGCGAGCGTCGACGTCTACCTCTCGTTCGCCGCGGGCGGGGTGACGGACATGCTCTACATCCCGCTGCTGGTGATCGCCGCCTACAGATGGGATCGCTTCGGGGAGAGTCGCCTCAGCTACATAAATCCGATCGCGGTCGGGCTGGCGATGTCGATCAAGCAGACGCCATGGCCGGTGGTCGCCTTCGTGCTCTGTGCGCTGGCCTGGGACGAGTATGACCGGCACGGCAACGTCGAGCAGGCGCTGCGACGCGCCGGCCGTTACCTGGCCGTCGTCGTCGGCGTCTTCCTGGTCCCGAACCTGCCGTACCTGATCGCCTCGCCGTCGGCGTGGTTCAAGGGCGTCTTCCAGCCGTTCACGGCGCAGATGGTGCCGACCGGTCAGGGCCTGATCTCGCTGACGATGTTCGCCCACCTCGGCGGCGGCTCGCTGCAGGCCTACACCGCAGTGATGGTGCTGGTCGCGCTGCTGCTGGTGGTGCTGTTCGTCGGCACCTACCCGCTGCTGCGCCCGGCGACGTTCATCCTGCCCTCGATCTTCTACTTCTTCGCGGCGCGCTCGCAGACCAACTACCTGATCCCACTGATTCCGGTTGCGATCGTCGGTGCGGTCACGGCAGGGCCGCCGGCGGCGCGGCGTGCGGTCGGCGTCGGTGCGCGCCTGGGGCCGGTCTTGCGCAGCCGCGTGTGGTTGCGGATCACCGCCGGGTTGGCGACGGTCACCATCGCTGTGATCGTCTTCGCGCTGAGCGCGAGCTCGCCGCTGACGGTCACGATCACCAAGGTGAACACCACCGGCTACCTCGGTGGGATCCGCTTCATCACGGTCAGGGTGCACAACAACACGAGCGGTCCGCTGACCCCCAGCTACACGATCCAGACGTCGCATGGCGACTCGACCTTCTGGCGCGTCGCCGAGGGTCCCGAGACGATCGGGCCCGGGACGACCGCGGTCGTGCACCTGGAGGAGCGCAACTACCCGGCCGAGCCTGGCCTCAGCGACGGGTGGTCAGTGCTGGCGTTCACCGATCGCCCGGAGGCGGTCAGTGTCAGCGACCGCTTCCTGACCAACCTCTGGCGGACGGCAATGATCCCGCAGGCCGTGGACCAGGCGGTGAAGATCGGCAAGGTGATCACGCTGCAGGTGCAGGTGCTCGACCATTTCAATTCGCCGGTGAGGCAGGCCGGGATCCACGTGAGCATGGGCCAGCAGATCTACGCTGGCTTTGGGGCGCGGAAGGCCACCGCGCTGATCGATGGGCAACATCGCAGCTACGCCCTCACCAACGCGCAGGGCATCGCCACCTTCCGGATCGTCGGCACCAGGCCCGCCACGATCAGCTTCTCGGCGCATCTGTTGAAGAAGCGGCAGTACGTGTACGCGTCCAGCGGCTACCTGAACGTCACCTTCATTCACTGAGTGCCGGTGGCTCGGCGCTACGTCTTCTCCAGAGCCACGTTGTAGAGGCGCGCGCGCGTCTTGCCGCCGGGACTCCAGATGCGGAGCTCGAGGTCGTCACCGGCCGGCTCCACCGGCGTCGTGCGCCAGATGCCCCAACCGGAGGATTCGTGTTCAGGCAGCACCGTCTGCAACCTGGCGACGATCGCGACCCGCTCGACGCCGTGTGTGTTGCTGATCGCCCGTCGCTTGAGCAGTGTGTTGGTGTCGTCGTTCCAGATCTCGAAGTAGACCGTGCCGGACACCTGCAGCGATGCTGTCGCGCGATACGTTCCCCGTGGCTCGCGCCAATAGGACTCGTCGAGCAGGTAGCCCGGGCGCGCCGTGCTCAGCAGGTACCAGTCGCGGCTCGGGCCCCTGCTCACGCGCTTGGCCGCGCTGCCTGTGAGTGTCCAGGCCGGTTGAGCTGTCTTCGCCTGGAAACTGATCCGGAACCTCCGCTGACCGATCGCCGGCGTGAATTTGTAGGCCCAGACACCATCCGCTGCGGCCACCAGCTTGATGCGCGGGTTGGCGGCGAAGCGTTGCATCTCCGAGTAGAAGCCGTGAGCGCCGTTTGGCTCGACTCCCTGCTTGGGGGTGACGATGATCCAGATCGTCCGTGAGTGCACCGGCACGGTCATCGAGTTGGGCTCCAGGACGTAATCGTCGACGCGGTTCGCGAATGCCCCGACGACGCCCTGGCTGGCTAGCACCTCGTCGTTTGGCCCGATCCTGGCGCGCAGGCGCTGCAGGACGCCCGCGGCGCCCTTGTCGACCAGCAGCCAGGTTCTGCTGACCTCGGGCAGCCAGATCACCGACCAGGCCAAAGCGTTGATGCTCAGAAGGACGATCGCCGCCACCATCGCCCAGCGGCGGCGGCTGCTCTGACCTACCCGGAAGGCCGCAAGCATGGCGACGCTCCCGAGCGCGATGAGCGTGCCGAGCGCGATGCTCTGAAAGCCCGGGCGGCTGAACAGCGGGGTGCTCAATCCGCCCTCGGCGGCGACCAGCACACACGGCAGCAGCAGCGGTAACCACAGCAGGCCAATCACGCCGCCGGGGCCGATATTGGCCCAGATGTTGACCTTGTTGCGCCACAGCGCGCTCGCGATCCGCCACGGATGCTCGAGTGCCTTGATCGCGATATTGCCGCCCGAGAGGTAGTGGGCGAGCTTCCCGCCCCAGCGGCCCGTGTACAGGTAGTTGTACTCGAGCACTCCGGCTGCCGCGGCGCCGTGGATCGCCTGCAGGAAGACGACCCAGAGCGCGCCAACTGCTGCCAGCACCGTACCGCGGCGCCACAGCCGCCGTCCGACGAGCGTCGCCGACAGACCAAGCCCGAGCATGTAACTCGCTCCGACGGAGCCGCACATCAGTGCGAGCACGACCCAGCACCAAGCACGTTTACGGCCGCTGTAGATGTCCTTGGCCGCGCACAGCGTGAACAGCGTCACGAACGGCTCGAGGTGGACGTCGAAGGAGGCGGTCCACGCTGTCCACGGGTTGCCCACGAGCAGCACGAAGCCGACCGCCGCCAGCGCGACCGAGAGCTTCGTCTCGCGCTCGCGCACGGCGCGTGCCGCCGCAATGTCACAGATCCAGTTGAACGCCACCGCCTGCGCGCCGACCAGGGCAAGGTCCTGGAGCCATGGCAGCGCTGTCAGATGCGGCCAGATCCGGACGAACACGGCCAGCGGCCAGAGCAGCAGCTCCGTGTCGTTGCGCCAGAACTGCAGGCGCAGCACCGTGGAGTAGGGGTTCAGGTGCCCGTGGCCGATCAGGAACGCGGCCTGCTGGTAGGCCCCGAAGTCCTTTGTCAGCGCGAACCGCCCGACCAGCACCGAGCTCCACCAGCACAGCAGGATCAACTCGACAGCGAGGAGCACGAATCCGGCGATGCGTACCCGGCCAAGGGCCGCCGGCCAGTTGCTTCGGGGCGGGTAGCCGAAGCCCTCGAACTGCTCCCAGCGCGCGCGCAGACGCCTGATCTGGCCGCCATTGGTCGCGAGCGTCGACGCCGGACGCTCGGCATTGGCGCGTCCAGGTGTATCTGAGACGACGTTCATCGGTGGTGGTTAAGCTTTAGACTCGAAGTAGCTACGCGCGGATGTGTTTGGCGGCGACAGCGTTCGGCTGGCGCAGCCAGCTGCGTTGAACGCCGGTGGTGCATCCGACCGCGACTTCATGCTAGTCGTCCCCTTCGGTTGACTCGTTGGCAGTGGCGGGCGATCGATTCAATGATCTGTTCGGCGGACTTGATCCGGACGTACGGGCGCGGGTTCTCGGTCCATGAGTCGATCCACGAGCGGACATCGGAGTTCAGCGCTCGGACGGTGGTGTGCCGCGGTGCGGCAACTTGGTGGTCAGTTACCGAACCAGTGTTCGAGAAGTGTGATCCAAGGGCCGCCGGCGGGTGTGGAGAGCGGAACGAACGGGGGATCTTGGGCAAGCCATTGCTGATCTTCGGCGTCTTGGGCGTCGAGCTGTTGTCCGGGACAAGGTTGATCTCGAGATGGACGAGGCTTCGCGGTCGATCGTCTACAGGAACCACTTCCTACCGTAACTGCAAACTGCTTAGACTCAACGGGACGCGGGTTGATCGGCCCGCGTCAGACCCAGGACCAATGGCTCGAAGGGTCAGGGCTGCTCCGACCGCAGACGAAGCAATCCCGAGCGCGTGCGTATCATCGGCTGACGATGGATCAGACACTGGTGGGGACCGCGACCCCAGCTCGCACCGAGGGACAGAGCAGCGACGCCGCGGGCGACCATCCCGCAACCGCGCTTCCGCGAATCGGAATTCTCGTCGTCGCCTACAACGCCGAGTCCACGCTCGCGAACGTGCTCGATCGTGTGCCGAAGGATTTTCGCTCGCGGATCTCACAGGTGTTCGTCTGTGACGACGCGAGCGGCGATTCGACGCATCTGGTGGCGCTCGGCTACCAGCAGCTCTCGGCCGACTTGCCATTGAAGATCGTTCGCCATCCCCACAACTTGGGTTATGGCGGCAATCAGAAGGCCGGTTACCGGATGGCAATCGACGAGGGGCTGGACATCGTCGTGATGCTCCACGGCGACGGCCAATATGCACCCGAGTGCCTACCAGAGATCGTCGCGCCACTGGAACGCGGCGAGGCCGACGCCGTGATGGGCTCCCGCATGATGGAGCAGGGCGCCGCGCGGCGCGGTGGCATGCCGCTGTACAAGTACGTTGGCAACCGCATCCTCACGCTCTTTGAGAACAGGGTGCTGGGCACGAACCTCAGCGAGTTCCACTCCGGGTACCGCGCGTACAACGTACACACGCTGAGCGCGCTTCCGTTCGAACGCAACTCCGATGGCTTCAACTTCGACACCCAGATCATCATCCAGCTGGTCGACGCCGGCATGCGCATCGTTGAGGTCCCGATCCCGACGTATTACGGCGACGAGATCTGTTATGTCGACGGCCTCAAGTATGCGCGGGATGTCGCGGGTGATGTCGTTCGGTACCGGCTGGGCAAGATGGGCTTCGCTTCCGGCGAATTCGGCGGGGTCGGCGATGAGTACGCGCTGAAGCAGAACGACAGTTCACACGCGACGATCCTCCGCTGGCTGGAACACCATCCGCCGGCGAACCTGCTCGACCTCGGCTGTTCCGGGGGAGTGCTCTCAGATCGCATTCGGGCGCTTGGGCACACGGTCACCGGTGTGGACGTGCTCGAGATCGAGGGCGTCCGCGACCGCGTCGATCATTTCATTCAGACCGACCTCGATCGTGATCTGCCGACTGAGGTGGTTGCTCGCGGTCCCTACGACGTGGTGGTGTGTGGGGACATCCTCGAGCATGTTCGCCAGCCCGAGAAGCTGCTCGAGTCCATTCGCGAGCTGCTCGGGCCCGGTGGGGCCCTGATCTGCTCGGTCCCTAACTTCGGTCACTGGTATGCCCGCATGCGCACGGTGCTGGGCCTGTTCGACTACGACCAGCGTGGCGTGCTCGACAATGGGCACGTGCGCTTCTTCACCCGACGCGGTCTGTTGCGGCGCCTGCGGAATGCCGGCTTCAGCGTCGTCCGGCAGGAGGCTACCGGCCTGCCGCTCGACGTTCTCACCAGTGGTGGCACCGGACCCTTGCGGCGGGTTCTGCGGACCATCGATCGCCTGCTGGTGACGCTGCGGCCGACGTTGTTCGGTTATCAGTTCGTTTGCATGGCGGAGCCGTCCGCGTCTTACCGCAAGACTCCGCGCTGAGCGCGGCGGTCAGACGGTTGCGGGTTCGGGCGTCCGTGATGGGCGCCCGCGGTTGATCAGCGGTCAGCAGGGGTAACTGCGCTCGAAAGTTGCGTTCTACCCCTTGCCAATCACCGAGGTGTTAGCCGACCGACCGCGACTTCCGCGGCCGGCGCCGGTTTCGAGATCCATGAGTTTGACCGACGCTGCTGAATTGGAGTTCGGGCGGCGGCCGCGACCCCGGTGGATCAGACCGGCGCTCGGTCGCCTGAGAGGGAGCGTCGCGGGCTGGGAGGCCGTCATCATCTACTCGGTGGTGGCGCTCGTGCTCGGTCGGCACACGATCGCGCACCTGGGCTCGGTCTTTTCGGGCACCAACATGCCGGACTCCTGGGAGCTCAACTGGCCGTTTGCGTGGTTCCCGTACGCCCTGACCCACGGACTCAACCCTTGGTACACGCACGCGCAGTGGGCCCCGACGGGTCTCAATGTGGCGGCTGCTACCTCGTTCCCGCTGCTCGCACTGGTGTTCACGCCGGTCACCTTGATCTGGGGTCCTGTCGTCGCCGCGAACCTGGTGAATCTCGGTGCCACCGTGGTCACAGCCTGGGCCACGTACCTGCTCTGCAGGTACGTGAGCAAGGACCGAGCGGCCGCCCTCGTCGGCGGGGCGACCGTCGGATTCGGCTCCTATGTCCTGCTCCAGATGTGGGCGGGGCACGCGCTGATGACGATCTTCTTCTGCCCTCAGTTCGCCGCACTCGCTGTGCTCAGGTACCTGGACGGCGCAATCAGCCGTAGGCGCGTGACTGCCGAGCTGGCGCTGTGTCTCGTCGGCCAGATGTTCATCAGCACGGAGATATTCGCCACGATGACGTTGTTTGGCGGCGTTCTGTTGCTGCTCGGCTACTTGTTCGGAGCGAGCGGTATCCGCGCCGGCATCAGGAGTCTGATCATCCCGCTTGCGCTGTCCTACGGTGTCACGCTGCTGCTCGCGGCTGACTATCTGTATTGGCTCCTAAAGGGGACACCGGCATATGCGGCCGGGATCGGGTCCGGGTTTCCGACCGATGTCATGGGGTACGTGGTGCCGACGAACCTGACATGGATCGGCGGGTCGCAATTCGCCTCGGTGTATGCACGGTTCGATTGGAACAGTGCGGAGAGCGACGCGTACCTCGGTCTGCCGCTGATTCTGATCTCCCTGCGCTGGCTCGGCACGCGCTGGCGAGCCCCCCGGGGCCGTTTTCTGGCCCCGGCCTTGGCCATCAGTGTCCTCTGGACGCTCGGCCCGACGCTGTATGTGGATGGCAAGCCAACGATCTGGCTGCCCTACAGACTGGTATCAGGGCTACCGTTCATCAAGCTGATCCTCGAGAGTCGCGTGGCTGTCTACACCGAGCTGCTGGCCGCTCTGGTCCTCACGCTGTGGTTGGCCGATCGCAAACGCACGGTCGGCACCAGGCGTCGCATCAAATGGGCAGTGGCTTTGCTTGCGGCCATCTTCCTGATCCCAAATCCGGTGGATATCGATCCCCGTCTCCAGTCCGAACGCTCGATTCCGACGTTCTTCGCAAGCGACACGTATCGCGGCTACATCAAGCGCGGGGCGACGATCCTCCCGATCAACTGGGGTTTCTCGAGCCCGTCGCTGATGTGGCAGGCCGACGATGAGTTCTATTACAACCTGGCCAGCGGCTACTTCACGCTCAACTTCCCGCCCGGATGGACAGCCACGCAGACCGTCGATGACCTGTGGAATAACGTTCCGCAGGCGGGCGACGGGCCAGGCCTGAGAACGATCCTGGAGCAGCATCACGTCGACGATGTCGTTGTGGAACCCGGTGACATGGCCACCTGGAAGCGTGCGCTGCGGGCCGCCGGTTTGACGAACGCGCTTCATGTAGGAGGCATCTACCTCTATAGGGGACCCTGGCGCAACAGCTAGGTCCTCGGCTCGAGTGAAGAAGAAGCCCGCTCGCCCAGCCGGCGCTGAGCGCCGTCACCCGTCAGATCGACCGGAGCGCCGAACGTCCACCCACTTGACCTTCAGGACCGCGCCGGAGGTTGAGTACACCTTGACCTCGAGTTTGTTTCCGACGTAGGCGGGAACGGGGTCGATCTGGAAGGGGCCGAAACCGTGCTCGGCGGTCCCTGAGCGCCTCGGGTCGGAGCGGCTGACCGACACGGGCAGGCTGACCGTGGCCGAGCCGGAGACGAGCAACTGTCGCGATGCCAGCAGCCTGTTTGTAGTGTCGTTCCAGGCCTGCACGGTGGCGGGTCCGGAGCCCTCGAGCCTCACGCTGGCGACGTAGCCACCAACCTGTTCGAGGTAATAATCGCCCCAGAGAATCGGCCCGCCGGCGCGGTTTGATCCGGCCATGTACCAGGAATTGACTTTGCCGTTTCTGACAGCGATGCCGGAGGTCGAGAACAAAGCCGCCGGGAACTTCGTCTCGGTCTTCTCGTCGGAGAACAGTCCACGCTGCCCGGGAACACGGAGCCGGAACGCCCAGATACCCGGGCTCGAATATTCGAGCTTCGCGCGCGAGTCCCTGAGCAGCGCGAGCAGGAGCTCGGCCGACTGCTGGACGGTGGCAACTTCGATGCCCGCCTGCGGTGCGACCACGACCCACGTATAGGGACCGATGGTGTGCAGTCGATCTGGTGTGAAAGCGAACGCCTTGTCCAGTGGATGGTTGGCAAACGCACCGACGATCCCCTGAGAGGCGATGACTCCGTCGCGTTGCGGGATCATCGCCTGCACGTGGCCTATCGCGGCGGCGTCCTTGGCGCTTACGCGCAGCCAGGTCGGTACCACCTTTGGCACCCAGATAACGCCCCAGCCCACGACGTTGAGGACAAGCAGCGCCGCAAGCACATGTGCGAACCGCTTGCCCAGGCGGCGATTCAGCCACATTAGTGCGATCACCGTGCCCACCGGCACGAACACATAGAGCGGTAGTCCCTGGAACGAAGGGACGAGTGAGTTGCGGTTGCCCTGGCTGAAGTTCTCGCCGACGACCACCCCGGCGAGCCCGATCACCGGGCTCGCGAATGCGCCGATGAAACCCATCGGGGCAAGGTTTGCGAAGAAGTCCGCGGAGTGGTGAACCAGTGACGGGACCACGGTCGATAGTCGCGCTGAGATCGCCAGCGAGGAAGACACGGTTCCGTGCGCGCCGACTTTGGCGGTCTTGCCCTGCCCGATGGTTCGCCCCGCCCCGAGCAATGTCAGAGTCAGAAACCAGATGGCGCTGACTCCGGCGGCTGCCAAGCCGGCGCGCCGCCGGTGCCGAGTGAGTAGCAGGCTGATCCCCATCCCTGCCAAATATGTCGCTGGGATCATTCCGGCGAGCAGCGTCAGAACACACCAGATCACCGCGATCCGACGGCCGCGATGCAGCTCGCGTGCGGCGAGGATCGCAAACAGGGTTCCGAGCGGCTCGGAGTGGTAGTCCCAGGAGGCCGACCAGTAGATCCACGGATTCAGGACCAGCAGCGCGAGGCCGGTCAGGGCGTATCCGCGCAGCGGGATCGTCTCACGGGCCGCCACTAGCTCGCAGATCCAGAGGAAGGCGACCAGCTCTGCGCCGACGATCGCGAAGTCCTGAACCACCAGGAGCGTGATCGGGTGGGCATAGACCAAGCCGAGGATGGCTAATGGCCATTGGATGAAGATGCCCTGGGCATCCCACCATCCAGGCGGGTTGAGCACGCCGTGGGAGATCAGATACCAGGCCTGGTAGAAGCCGACGAAGTCCGCGCCCTGGACGTGACGCGCCGCCTCAAAGCCGCTCCACACCAACAGCACGACCAGCTGAATCGTCAGGACGCCAATGCCGATTCGCCGTACGTCACGCAGCTCGAGCGAGCGGCTGGGAACTATGTTCAACGCCGTGATCGCTCTCGACGTGCGCGCCGACGGGGCATGGGTGGCTTGGGACATCGGCGTGTTCGTGGTTCGCGTGGGGGGGCGCCTTCGGCTGGCGCCCCGGACCAGCGAGCCGTTGGCAAGGGCTCCGAGCGGCGAGCCGGACCCGAAGATTAGCGGGGGTGGGCCGCACCAGACGGCGCAGAGACAGAGAGCGAGGCCCCCGCCGGCGCGTGTTCCAGGCGATTCGATAACGTGATGGCCGCTTTGACCGCTGCCCTCGAGAGCAACCACGATGCAGTGACGGTGGTGGTCTCTTGCTTCAACTATGGGGCATACCTGCAGGATGCGATCGGGTCGCTGAAGTCGCAGGACGGCGGCAGCCCGCAGATCATCGTCGTTGATGACGGCTCCACCGATGCTGAGACCCAGCGCGTGCTGCGCGAGCTCGACGGCGATCCGGCGGTGGTGGTCGCCCGGCAGACGAACGGTGGTGTTGCACGTGCGCGTAATACCGGCCTGGGGCGTGCCACAACACCGTTGGTGATGGCACTGGACGCCGACGACATGCTCGCGCCCGGGGCGCTGCAGGCGCTCCGGGCGGCGCTCGCCGAGCATCCCAAGGCGATGTACGCATATGGGCAGATCATGTACGTCGGCAAGTGGGCCGGTGAGATGCGCTTTCCTCCGTACGACCCCTGGCGCCTTGCCTTCAGGCACATCGTCGGCCCCACGGCACTGGTGCGCCGCGAGCTGATCGAGGCGACCGGCGGATACGACCCCGACTTCAAGTACTACGAAGACTGGGAGCTATGGGTGCATGCGCTCGCGCACGGGATGCACGGTGTCAAGATCGAGCGGCCTGGCCATCTTTATCGAAAGCACGGTGCGTCACGGGTGACCAGCTTCCGCACCAACTTCCGTCAGGCCAACCGGGAGCTGCGTGGCAAGCATGCGCGCCTGTATGGCGACCTTCCTGCACTGCGAAGAGCGTCTCACATCAGCCTCGCGGAACGCCTGATTTACCGCTGGATCTGGGGTGAGCGCCCGTGGCCCGCGTGGGCTGAGGACAACGCTTACGCGCTTGTCTGGGGGGCCGCCGGCGCGTTCAGGGGGCTGCGGTCGACCACCAGCACACAGCGATAGACGGGATCCCGATCCTGTCCCCTGGCGGCGGCCAGAAGGCGCTCCGCGAGCCGGCGCGTTCGCGGCCGCTGACTCCGCAGCATCCGCTCGAGCGGACGGCAGCTTAGGCGCAGGGCGAGCGCAGGCAGCAGCTTGTGCTCGGCAAGGATGAGACGCTCGTGCGCCGCGATGTTCTCATTGCCTTGAACCTGCACGCTGCCGTAGCCGCGGGCCGTGGCTGCAAGCTCGTCCGCTTCGGGAAATCCGTTCTCAAGGTGTTCGGTGAGCCATCCGGGGCATTTGGTTCCCTGCGCTGCGAAGTCCTCGGCGATGCGCCTGTCGGCCGCGAGCGCCGCCTTCCCGGCGGGGCAGGCGATAACCGCCCTGGCTCGGGCCACGCGGCAGATCTCGCGGACGGCCTGGGAGCGATCGTCCGGGTGTAGGTGCTCGAGCACGTCGAGGGCCACCACCGCATCAAAGGAGCTGTCCGGAAACTGCAGGTCGCGCACGTCGCCAAGGACCTGGTCGGAGTGCAAGCTGGAAACCCGCTCGTCCTTCGAGTAATCCTCGAAGTCGGCGTCAAGCGCTGTACTCCGCCACTCGGCCGGCAACAGCGTCGTGACCCCGGCCGAGCCGGCGCCGACGTCGAGCACGCTCATCGCGCGCCGCTCGGGATTGAGTTCCAGCAGGTGTGTGAGGATCGGTTCAAACCGCACCAGATGGTTGAGTTGGCGGATGCCGAGGTACCGGCGACCGAGCTTGATCGCGTGGCTACGGAGCTGAGACCCGCCCGGCATCCGGGGCATAATAGGCCGCGCAGTGCATGACGGAGAATCTGCGACGCGGAGCGCCGCGCTCAACGGTGTAGCGCTCGCCGCGGTCGCGGTCGGTTCTGCTGTTCAGGTCGCGCTGTACCTTCACGACTTCGGGGCCACACACTTCACCGACGGCATGATTGCCGCGGTGGCGGTGTACTCCTTCGTCACCACGGTCGCTCAATTGCTGCGCACCTCGGCGGTGCCGCTGATCTCGGGTGAGCGGCAGATCGTGAGCACCGCCGCGTTCGGTTGGACTATGGCGGTCACGGCGTTGGCGGTGACGGTCTTGTGCTTCGCGGCCGCCGCGCCGCTGGCGCATATTGTCGCCGGATCGGCCGGCGCTCATGGCGTCAGCGTCGCCACCACGGCACTACGCATCATGTCCACCGCCATCGGCCTGCAGATCGCCGGTGCGACGCTCTCGGTCGTAGGCGCAGTTCGTGGCCGGCTGAACGTCGTGGCTCTGGGATATGCTGCTTCCGGGATCCTCGGGGTGGTTGGTTACGCGGTGCTCGAGAGCGGGACCGGTGTCCAGGTGCTGGCATGGACCAACGTGGTCTCCGCGTTAGTGATCGTTGCGGTGCTGGTCACGTCGCTGCGGATCGTGCCGGCGGCTCCGCCCGCCGCGCGCCGGCTGCTCGCTTCAGCCTCGGCCCTTTTCCACAGCTTGCCGTTGCCCGCGAGCTTCATTCTCATGTACCCTCTGACGCTCGCGCTGGTGCCTGCGGGGCCGCCCGGACGGGTGACTCTCTTCGGGCTCGCGTTCACCGGTTGCTCATACCTGGCGGGCTTCACCGCGCAGGCGTTGTCGATGTCGGAGGTGGTGGCGCTTTCGCGATCGCGGCCAGAGGACAGCGAGCTGCGCCGGCGGGTCATTCTGCGCGCGTTCCGCTACTCGCTGCTCCTGGCTGCTCCGGGCGCCGCCGTCGCCGTGGTCGCGGGTGGGCCCTTGGTGAGCGCGGTGATGCGCGCCAAAGTGGGCGCGTCGGGTGTTCAGTTTGGGACCGATATGGCGCTGCTGGGCCCCCTGCTGGTTGCGAACCTCGGTGTGTGGGCGACCCTGCCTGCCGTGCTCTCGGTGCCCGACCTGTTGACCCGCCGCCGGCTCTTCGCAGCGGTCTTAGTGCTCGTCGTGGTCCACGTGCTTACCACCCTCATTGGCAGAGCCGTGTTCGGCTTCGACGGCATCGTCGTGGCGATGGCTGCGGCACCGATCATGTTCGTCTTCTTCGGCCAGCTCAGAGTCGCACCGGGGGCGGCGGCGCCGCTGCTCCGGCAGGTGCTGACGGTCTGCCCGGCGGTGGTGATCACCTTCGGTGTGATCGCGACCGTGGTCAAGGCGGCGGGTCTTGGCGACACGCTGGGAGAGGTGGCCGCGGCGGCTGCGGCGACACTGCTCTACGGGCTGTTCGTGTGTCGGTTCTATCCTGATGAGGCACGCACACTGATGAGCGTTATCGGCAGCGCATGACTGCTCTGGGTTGCAGTGCCGGCTTAACTGCTCGCGGTCGCGATCGGTACCTTCGCTGGCTCCTTCGACGCCGCTATGCTCGGCCGTGAACCGGCGGATGGCGCAACAACGCATCCTCTCAGGTGTCTCTTAATCCAGGTGAGCCGTCTTGCAACAACAACCCCAGCGGCCCGCGAGGCGCAGCCGGGCACTCCGACCGTTTCGGTCGTGATCCCGTGCCTGAATGAGGAGGGGAGCATCGGCGCATGCGTGACCGCCGCGATCACAGCCCTCGCCGATGCGCAACTGCTGGGTGAGGTCATCGTCGTCGACAACGCGTCGGAGGATCGCAGCGCCGAGCTCGCAGCAGCCGCCGGTGCATTGATCATCTCCGAACCGCGTCGCGGATACGGCAGTGCATACATGGCTGGATTCGCCGCCGCCCGCGGAGAGTCGGTCGTGATGGCGGATGCCGACCTCACTTACGACTTCGGTGATATTCCGCGCTTTATTCAGCGCATCAACCAGGGCGCAGACGTCGTCATGGGTGATCGCATGAACAACATCCAGCCGGGAGCAATGCCGTGGCTGCACCGGTACATCGGCAACCCGCTGCTGAGCGGCTTCCTCAACCTGCTGTTCCGCACGGGCGTGCGCGACGCGCACTGTGGCATGCGCGCCTTCCGTCGCAGCATCCTGCCGATGCTGGATCTGCGCACGACCGGTATGGAGTTCGCCTCCGAGATGGTGATCCGGGCTTCAAAGGCGCACCTGCGCATCGAGCAGATCCCGATCGCGTACCACCCTCGCGAAGGCGAATCGAAGCTCTCGAGCTTCCGCGATGGTTGGCGCCATCTCCGCTTCCTGCTCGTGCATAGCCCGATGCACCTCTTCGTGATCCCCGGCCTGGTGATGCTCGTGCTCGGCGTGATCGCCTCCGGGATCACGCTCAGCCACGCCGCGCTCTTCGGGCGCGAGTGGGACGTCCACACGCTGATCGCCGGCTCGCTGCTTGAGATCCTCGGCGTTCAGGTGATCGGTCTCGGACTCTGCGCACAGGCCTATGCGACCTACTTCATGTCCGAAGGCGGTCGCTGGTTCAGCGCGATGCGCAGGCGCTTCCGGCTCGAGCACGGGCTTCTGCTGGGCGCCGTGGTGGCGCTCGTCGGCGTCGGGCTCGGAGCGGGCGTCGTCGCGCGCTGGATCAACAATGGCTTCGGCGCGCTGGCCCAGGAGGAGCAGGCGCTGGTTGCAACCAGCCTGATCATCGTCGGCGTGCAGATCTTCTTTACATCGTTCCTGCTGTCGATCCTCGGCCTGCGCCGGACCGATCGCCACTAACCGGGAGGCGTGTGCGGCTCGCTCCAAGCGGCCGGGATGCCGCTCAGTCGCCGCTCGAGGCCGCGGGGCAGTCGCGCATGGTTGATACCAAGCAGCAGCCCCAGCATCTTTGCCGTCTCGTACGCGACGGTATACGGGAGCCACTTGAGTCGGCGCGTGTGCCACAGCCACGCGATCTCCCCGATCGCATAGGCAATCGAGCGGCGTCGTAGGACCTTCTTGGACTCGGCGTTATTCCCCATGTAGGCATGTTCGGATGACATGCCCGAGTCGAAGAAGCGCTGGAAGGCTGCCTTGAGCGTGTACTCGTGTGAGTGCCGCACGACCGCCTCGGCCTCGTACTGCAGCGCATAGCCGGCCAGCAGCGCGCGCCGGCTCCATTCCTGATCCTCGCTCATCACGATGTGGTCGGCGAACGGGAACTGCTCCCACGCGGTCCGCCGGATCGCGGAGTTGACGTTTGAGAAGAGGGTTGCGTCCATGCTCAGCTCGCCGGCGCCGGTGATCGATTGGCGTCGACTGTGCGGCCCGTAGAGGAAGTCGAGGAAATAGATCTCGGGCGGCGCCGCGCCGGGATGCGCAATCTGACGACCGTAGACACCGGCGAGTGTCATGTCGGCGCGCAGCGGCGCAGCCAGCCGCGCGAGCCATTTCTCCCCGACCGGAACCGCGTCCTGGCTGATGAATACCAGCAGGTCGCCGGCTGCCTTGGATGCGCCAAGATTGCGGGAGCCGCCGTGGGTAAAGGAGCTCGCTGCGATCTCGATCACGACCGCACCGTGGTTTTGCGCAACGGCGACACTCTGATCCGTAGATCCGGAGTCGACGACGATGATCTCGACCTGATCGTCTAGCTGCTGAGCGCGAATCGCGCCCAGGCAGCGCTCGAGTTGTGAGCCGCCGTTCTTGACGGGGATAACTACGGACAGCATCGGATCATTGTGCATTTTCGATGCGCAGGGCAGCCCAAGCTCGCGGCCTAGCTTCGAGATGGGCGCACTGGTCGGTAATGCCCCCGGCAGGAATCGAACCTGCATCCCGCGCTTAGGAGGCGCGTGCTCTATCCATTGAGCTACGAGGGCCTGGCTGCCACGGCGCGCCCAGCGTAGCGGCGCCGTCCGTGCTCGGGCTCATCGCCGGTTCACGGCTCGCCGGTCTGTGGTCCGTCGTCGTCGGCCGGGGTTTCGTCGTCGGCCGGCTCCGCATCGGACTCGTCCTCTGCGGCGTAGAGCGACTCCGTCGCGAGCTCATCACCGCGCTTTCCCCACAGCTTGATGTCCAGGAAGTCACCGCGGTAGTTGTCGGGCGCCACGAGCGTGAAGCGCTGTTCCACGAGCTCACACTGATCGACAGCGTGGTCGGCCAGCTCCGCGGTCACGACCGCGCCCCCGGGGATCAGCGGCACGCCCCAGATCAGCGTCATCTCGGCGCTGCTGCCGGCCTCACCGCGCCAGCTGCCGAGCACCATCTCATTGAGGTCGAGCTTCCAGTCCGGATTGGCCTCGGCCACGTCGCCGGTGAAGTCCGCACGTGCCTCGAAATGATCAGGTCCGGCATCGCCCTCGTCGTTGAACGACACGTAGCCGAAGACTTCGTAACCGACCTCGGTGCGTGCGGCTGCGGGCACATAGCTGCGGCCGTAGAAGGTGCGGTCGGGGAACCAGCGGATCTCGCCTGGGGTTCCGATCTCCTCACCGTCGGCGTCGATATCGGCGCAGGCGGCCAGGAACTGCTCGCGCAGCACGTCTGCCCAGCGCCCGTACGGCAGCGACTGCTGAGGAGGCTCGGCGGCGAAGCTGATGACAAAACGGTCTGTGGGCGGCATCAGGAGGGCGCTCCTATCAAGGCGTCGCGGCCGGCGTTGACAATGGTGCGCTCAAGCCCGTCGCGCAGCTCAACCGTGGGCTCCCAGCCGAGCAGCTCGCGTGCCTTTGAGATGTCCGGCTGGCGCACCTGGGGATCGTCCGTTGGCAGCTCCTCGTGCACGATCGGCGACGTCGAGCCGGTTGCGTCGATTACGGCCTCGGCGAGCTCCAGCAGTGTGAACTCCTTCGGGTTGCCGACGTTCACCGGGTCATGATGACCGGATTCGGCGAGCAGGATGATGCCGCGTACGAGGTCATCGACGTAACAGAAGGAGCGTGTCTGAGAACCGTCGCCGAAGACGGTGATCGGCTGATTCTGCAGTGCCTGACGCAAGAACGTTGGGATCGCGCGACCGTCACGCGGGCGCATGCGCGGACCGTAGGTGTTGAAGATCCGCACGATCGCCGTGTCCACACCCTGCTGCCGATGGTAGGCCATGGCCAGCGCCTCGGAGAAGCGCTTGGCCTCGTCGTAGACGCCGCGAGGACCGATCGGGTTGACGTGCCCCCAGTAGCTCTCAGGCTGCGGGTGAACCTGCGGGTCGCCGTAGACCTCACTGGTCGACGCCGTCAGAAAGCGCGCGCGATGCCGCTTCGCGAGCCCGAGCGTGTGGTGCGTCCCGTAGGACCCAACCTTGAGCGTCTGCAACGGGATCCGCAGGTAGTCGATCGGCGATGCTGGAGAGGCGAAGTGATACACGAAGTCGATCGGCTCATCGATGAAATAGGGCTCGATGATGTCGATATTCAGGTGCACGAACTTCTCGCCCCGCAGGTGCTCGATGTTCTTGAGCGTGCCGGTCTCGAGGTTGTCGACGCAGATCACGCGGTGACCGTTGCCCAACAGCGCGTCGCACAGGTGCGACCCCAGGAAGCCGGCGCCGCCGGTGACGAGTGAGGTAGGCATTGGGCGGCAATCTACCCCAACGCCGGTTTGCTCACTGTGGTGAGTGGCCTGCCACCCACTGGCCCTCCTCGCGCTTCCAGATCGGAACCTGCTGTTTGAGCGTGTCGATGATCTCGCGCGCTCCCGCAAATGCCTCACCGCGGTGCGGTGCCGAAACCGCGATCACCACCGATGGCTCCGACAGGGCGACGCTGCCGATGCGGTGCTCGACCGCCACCGCGCAGAGCCCGTGGCGCTCTGCCGCGGCCATGGCGATCTCTGTGATCTTGGCCTCCGCCATCTCGGTGTAGGCCTCGTACTCGAGTGTCGGCACCTCCCGCGTCACGCCCTGAAAGGTGACGACCGCGCCCGCCCTGGGATCGGTGACGCGCGCGGTGATCCCGTCGCCGGCGAGCGGTTCGGCGCGGATCGCGACGTGGATCGCTGTCTGCGGTGCCCCGCCGGACACCGGCGGGATCAACGCGAGCTCGTCGCCGGGCTCAAGCGGCGTGGAAGGCGAGGCGTAGTCACGGTTCACGGCGAGCACCGCCCGCAGGTCGCCGGTGAGCCAGCGCAGCTGCTCGAGCGCGTCGCCGACAAGCGCCCCCTCGGGAAGCTCGAGCGACAACTCGCTGGCGCCCGCGCGCTCCCGCAGCGAAGCGAAGAGCCGTACTTGCACGCGCATCGGGCAAGCGTAGACGCACAGGACGCGTTCTCGGCGCCTGGCACGGAGGTCCAGCTGGCGTGTGACCGGCCGAGGTGGCATGTGCCATCGAGGCGCTCGATCAGCGCGTTAAGCAGACATTTGTATAGAGACCAAACCTTCTGGCTTCTCGTATGCTGCGCGCATGGCTCGTGCCGACTGCCGAGCCCGTCTACTTGGAGGAGCACTGATG
Organism: uncultured Actinomycetota bacterium; assembly: GCA_963706725.1. GTDB lineage: Bacteria > Actinomycetota > Thermoleophilia > Solirubrobacterales > Solirubrobacteraceae > Palsa-465. The sequence goes on from OY970167.1 coordinate 856,530, forward strand.
GGAAGTCGCAACATGATTGGAAGGGCGCTTGCCATGGCGGGCGCATCGGTAGCCGTGGCCGTGCTCGCGAGCGCACCGGCCGTCGCGTCCTCACGCGGACACGTCGCTTCAGGTGGGGTCGCCTCGATCGAGAAGCTCGTTCCGGCATCGGCCAAGGCCAAGGGCCTGACGGTCGCATCCGATGCGACCTATGCGCCGGACGAGTTTGTTCAAGGCACCAAGATCGTCGGTATGGACCCGGATCTGGTGAACGCGTTGGGCAAGGTGATGGGGCTGAAGGTGACCATCACCAACGTCACATTCGATGACATCATCTCCGGCATGGTGGCCGGGCGCTACAACATCGGCGCATCGTCGTTCACCGACACCAAGGCTCGCGAGAAGCAGGTCAGCTTCGTCGACTACGCCGACGTCGGCGAGTCGTTCTACACGCTCAAGAGCGGTGGGGCGAACATCATGGGCATCAGCTCGATCTGCGGGATGACGGTCTCCGTCGAGACGGGTACGACGGAAGAGACCGATGCCAAGACGCAGAGCAGCAAGTGCACCAAGGCCGGCAAGAAGGCCGTGTCGGTGACGCCGTATCCGACACAGAGCCAGGCCAACCTGGCGGTGTCCGCCGGCCGCGCGCAGCTCGGTTTCGCCGATACCCCCGTTGCCGACTATCAGGTGAAGCAGTCCGGTGGCAAGTTCAAGATCGTCGGCGCCGCCTACGCGCCCGCCCCATACGGACTTGCGGTCGCGAAGAGCAGCGGGCTCACCAACGCCGTCCATGCAGCGCTGCTGTATCTGCAGAAGCACGGCACCTACCAGCAGATCTTCAAGAAGTGGGGTCTGACGGGCATCGAGGTCTCGGCTTCCGGGATGAAGGTCGACGGCGCGACCAGCTAAGTCGCTCGAAGTTCAGCAGCGAAGCAGTGAGGGATCGGAGAGAGTTGGCACCGCGATGGACCAGACGGAGCTAACTCCAAGCACACCGGAGCGGCCTGACGACATCAAGGCCGTTCCGGTGCGCCGCTACGGTCGCTGGATAGCGGCATTCATCGTGCTGCTGTTCTCCGCGTCGTTCGCCCGCTTCGTGATCGCCGACTCGGCGATGAAGTGGCAGGTCATCGGCCAGTACCTGTTCGACCCGCGCATCACCGCCGCGGTCGTGCGGGTCATGTACCTCGCGGCGCTCTCAATGCTGATCGGGGTCGTCCTCGGTGTGATCTTGGCAGTCATGCGGCTCTCGCCGAGCCCGATCCTGAAGGCGGTCAGCTGGATCTACATCTTTGTCTTCCGCGGAACTCCGCTGCTGGTGCAGATCACCTTCTGGTACAACATCGCCGCGCTGTTCCCCGGAGCACACCACCTGATCGACATCGGAATCCCGTTCGGTCCGGCGCTGGTCCACCCGAACGCCAACGTCCTGATCACGATCTTTGTCGCCGCGCTGCTCGGGCTCGGCTTCAACGAGGGCGCCTACATGGCGGAGATCGTCCGCGCCGGGATCATCTCGGTGCCCGAGGGGCAGACCGAGGCCGCCGCCTCGCTCGGCATGGGGCGCCTGCAGATCATGCGCCGGATCGTGCTCCCCCAGGCGATGCGCGTGATCCTGCCGCCGACCGGCAATGAGTTCATCTCGATGCTGAAGAACACCTCGCTCGCGCAGGTGATCGCCTACGCAGAGCTCTACTTCGTCGCGGAGGACATCGCGTCCGTGAACTTCGACGTGCCACAGCTGCTGATCGTCATCTCGATCTGGTACCTGGCGCTGACGAGCGTCGCGTATGTCGGTCAGTACTTCCTCGAGCGTAAGGTCGGACAGGGTTTCTCGCGCGCTGAGCAGGCGACGATGAAGGAGCGCTGGCTGTCGGTGGGGAGCGGCAGGCGATGACCGACGTCATGGTCAGGGCGGAGGGCGTCCACAAGCGCTTCGGCGTCAATGAGGTCCTGAGGGGCATCACCCTCAGCGTCGACCGCGGGCAGGTGATGTGCCTGCTCGGTCCGTCCGGCTCCGGCAAATCGACATTCCTGCGTTGCATCAATCACCTCGAGCAGATCAACTCGGGTCGGCTCTCGGTCGACGGCGAGCTGGTCGGCTACCGAGAGGCCAATGGCAAGCTCTACGAGCTGCACGAGCGCGACGTTGCGCGTAAGCGTCAGGAGATCGGCATGGTCTTCCAGAGCTTCAACCTGTTTCCGCATATGACCGCGTTGGAGAACGTCACGCTCGCACCGATGCGAGTGCTCAAACGCAGCCGCGGGGAGGCTGAACGCCGGGCGCGCGAGCTGCTCGACCGCGTCGGCCTGACCGACAAATGCGACCAGCACCCTGTCGCGCTGTCAGGCGGTCAACAGCAGCGTGTCGCGATCGCGCGAGCGCTCGCGATGGACCCGAAGCTGATGCTGTTCGATGAGCCCACCTCTGCACTCGATCCCGAGCTGGTGGGTGAGGTGCTCGACGTCATGCGCGACCTCGCCAGGAGCGGCATGACGATGATCGTGGTCACGCACGAGATCGGATTTGCCCGAGAGGTGGCCGACACCGTGGTCTTCATGGATGCCGGCGTCGTGGTCGAAGCAGGACCGCCCGCCGAGGTGCTCGGTGCGCCCAAGCATGAGCGCACCAAGTTGTTCCTGTCGAAGGTTCTCTGAGCGCGGGCCCTAAGCTGGCCCCTATGGCAGAGAGGGATCATCAATCTGTCGCGCCGATCGTCGGCCCCGACGATCCTCGCCGCTTCACGGACTCCGGCATCGAGCTGAGCCCGGTGTACGCGCAGTCCGATCTCCGCTCCGACCTCGTCGAACAGCTCGGTGAACCGGGGGAGTATCCGTTTACCCGTGGCGTGCACGCCGAGATGTATCGCCAGCAGCTGTGGACGATCCGTCAGTACGCCGGTTATGCCAGCGCGCAGGAATCGAACCAGCGCTACCGCTATCTGCTCGGGCACGGCTCGACCGGCCTCAGCATGGCGTTCGATCTGCCGACCCAGCTCGGTCTCGACTCCGACGACCCGCGATGCCTGGGGGAGGTCGGCCGCACCGGCGTCGCGATCGACACGATCGATGACATGCGCACGGCGTTCGACGGGATCCCGCTGGACCAGGTCTCGACCTCGATGACGATCAACGCCCCGGCTGCGGTGCTGCTGCTGCTCTACGAGCTGGTCGGCGAGGAGCAGGGCGTGCCCCCCGCTGAGCTGCGCGGCACCGTCCAGAACGACATTCTCAAGGAGTACATCGCGCGCGGGAACTTCATCTACCCGCCCGCGGGTGCGGTCAGGCTGACCACCGACCTCTTCTCCTACTGCCGCGAGAACATCCCGAAGTGGAACACGATCTCGATCTCCGGCTACCACTTCCGTGAGAAGGGGGCGTCCGCGGTGCAGGAGGTCGCGTTCACCCTGTCCAACGGGATCGCCTACGTGCAGGCGGCGATCGATGCCGGGCTGGCGGTCGATCACTTCGCGCCGCGGCTGGCGTTCTTCTTCAACGCCCACAACAATGTCTTTCAGGAGGTCGCGAAGTTCCGTGCGGCGCGCCGGATGTGGGCGCGGATCATGCGCGAGCGCTTCGGCGCCCGTGACGAGCGATCGATGAAGTTGCGCTTCCACACCCAGACGGGGGGCGTGACCTTGACCGCGCAGCAGCCCGAGAACAACATCGTGCGCGTCGCCCTGCAGGCCTTTGCCGCGGTCTGCGGCGGGACCCAGTCGCTGCACGCCAACGGCTTCGATGAGGCGCTCGCACTGCCGACCGAGCGCGCCGCGAAGATCGCCGTGCGGACGCAGCAGATCCTCGCCTACGAATCAGGGGTGGCGGACACGGTCGATCCGTTCGCGGGCTCGTACTTCGTCGAGGCACTGACCGATGAGATCGAGGCCCGGGCGCTTGAGCTGATCGCCAAGGTCGACGAGCTCGGAGGCGCGGTGCAGGCGATCGATTTCATCAAGGCTGAGATCGAGGAGTCGGCCTTTGGTTATCACGAGCGCTACCGCACCGAGCAGGACATCGTCGTCGGCGTCAACCGCTTCGTCGAAGCTGAGGTCGAGGTTCCGGACATCATGCGCGTCGATCCGGCCGCCGAGCGCGAGCAGTTGGCGCGGCTGACGGAGTTCAAGCAGAGCCGCGATCAAACGCTGGTCGTGACCGCCCTCGAGCAGGTCCGCGAAGCCGCGCGTGGAACCGGGAATATGCTCCCGCCGCTGCGCCAGGCGCTCAAGGATCGTTGCACGCTCGGCGAGGTCTGCGGTGCGATGCGTGAGGTCTTCGGCCGCTACCAACCGACCAACTGACACTGATCAAAGGACCTTCGTTGCTCGCCCCAGCCGTCTTCTTCTGGCAGATCGCACTCGCTGTCCACGTCGTCTTCGTCGTCGCCGCGTTCGGGCTGCTGCTCGCCTACCCGTTCATCGTGATCGCGGTCGAGCGCTTCGACCGCCGTTCTGTGCCGGTGATGCTGAGAGTGCGCCAGCTGCTCGGGCGCAGCCTCGTGAATCCGGGGCTGCTGATCGTCGTGATCGCGGGCGTGTACCTCGCCGCCGACCAGCACCAATGGGGCCAGTTCTACGTGCAGTGGGGAATCGGCGCCGTGCTGGCGATCGGCGCGCTCGAGGGCGCCTTCGTCGTCAGGCAGTCGGGCAAGCTGGCAGAGCTGGCCGCGCGCGACATCAGCGCCTCTCCGCCCACCGGCGATGTGGTCTGGAGCAGCGACTATCTGGCGGCCCGGACACGTCACGATCAAATCAACGCGCTGCTGGCGGTGCTGGTGGTGGTGACGATCTTCCTGATGGTCGTGCAGTAGCGCTCAGCGCTCGCTGGAGATCGCCTGGATCCCGCGCACCAAAACCTCGAGCCCGAACTCGAAGCGCGAGTCGCCGTCGCCGGCGGTGAGCTCGCCGGCGAGCGCGACGAGGTTTGGGAAGCGGTCGCGCGGAAGGCTCTCGTAATACGCACGCAGCTGCGCGATGAACTCGATGATCTCCGCCTCGGAGCTCCCGCGCGCGACACCGAGCCCGTCCTCATAGGCGATCGCCATCACGTAGGCCGCCATCAGGTCGACGGCGAGCCCGGCGACGCTGTCTGAGATACCGCCCGCGCGCAGCACCGCCATCATCCACTCGGCGCCGTTCAGCGCGTTCTCACCGATCGGGATGCGCCCGAACGAGGCGCGTGCAAGGTCGCCGTGCGCGGCGAACACCCGACGCATGTTGCGCGCGGTCTGCTTGAGCTGCTCGGTCCAGCGCGCCGGGTCGGGCTGCTCGCCGATCTCGACCTCCCCGATCACACGCTCCACCAGCAGCTCGATCAGCTGCTCCTTGTTGGCGACGTGCGCATAGAGCGACGCCGGCCCCGTCCCGAGCGAGTGGGCGACGGTCCGCATCGTCAGCGCATCGAGCCCCTCGCGGTCGACGATCTGGAGCGCGGCATCGACGATCGCCTCCTGCGAGAGACCACGTTGCCGCGGCTGTCGGGCCGACCCGCCACGGCTCGGAAGCCGCGGCGCAGGAGGCAGATTCCGGGAGTCCATGGCGACAGCGTACTTGACAGGCGGGACGCGGTTCTGGAACATTGTTCGTGTACACAAACACCGTTCGCGATCAACGTTCACAAAGGACCGAATCATGCACTCAGACGAAGCCCGCCTCGTGCCCCTGGGCACGACTCCATCTCGCCCTCCGGCTGAGTCGAGCGCGAGCGCCAACCCGTGGCTGGTGCTTGGGGTGGTGCTCGCAGCGGAGTGCATGGACCTGCTGGACGGCACCGTCGTCAACGTCGCCGCCCCGACGATCCATCACACGCTGCACACCTCGAGCACGGCGCTGCAATGGATCATTGGCGGCTATCCGCTGGCGCTCGCCGTCGGGCTGCTCGTCGGTGGGCGCCTCGGCGATCTCTTCGGACGCCGCAGCATGTTTCTGATCGGTGTCAGCGGCTTCACCCTCGCCTCGACGATCTGCGGCCTCGCTCCCAGCACGGCGGTGCTGATCGGCGCGCGGCTCTGCCAGGGCCTCGCCGGGGCGATGATGATCCCACAGGGGCTCGGTTTGATGCGGGAGGTCTTCCAGCCCGCGGACCTGAAGAAGGCCTTCGGCCTGTTTGGCCCGGTGATGGGCTCGGCGGCGATGGTCGGCCCGATCGTCGGCGGCGGGCTGATCGCGCTGCACATCGTCCACGACGCCTGGCGCCCGGTCTTCCTCATCAACCTTCCCGTCGGTCTGGCCGCGACGGTTTCCGCCGCGCGGCTGCTGCCACGCGTGCACGGGCGGCATGCGCGCGAGCTGGATCTGGTCGGTGCGGTGCTCGCGACGTGCGCCTCGGCGGCCCTGATCTACCCGCTGATCCAGGGCCGGTCGCTCGGCTGGCCCAGCTGGTGCTTCGTGATGATCGGCGCGAGCGCGGTGCTGTTCGTGGTGTTCGCCGCGCATCTCGCGCACCGCAAGCGCAACCGGCGCGACCCGCTGATCGAGCCCAGCATCTTCGCTCACCGCGGGTACAGCGCCGGCGCGCTCGTGCTGATGCTCTACTTCGGCGGCATGGTCGGCTCGATGCTCGGCCTGACACTGTTCATGCAGCTCGGCGAGCACTTCAGCGCAATTCACGCCGGCCTGACCGTGATCCCGTTCTCGCTGGGGACCGCGGTGACCGCCCCGGTGGCTGCGGGGATGATGCAGCGAGTGGGCGGCCGCCCGCTGATCCAGGCCGGCGCGCTCGTCTCGCTGGCCGGGTACGTGCTGCTGGTGCTCGTGCTCGAGTCGGTCAGGTCGATCTCTACCTGGGGCCTGGTCGGACCGCTGCTCGTGGTCGGACTCGGCATGGGCCTGTTCATCGTCCCGGTGTTCGACACCGTGGTCGCCGCCGTCAGCGATGCCGAGCTCGGCTCCGCCGCCGGCGCGCTCAACGCGATCCAGCAGCTCGGCGGCGCGATCGGCGTGGCCGGCCTCGGCACCGTGTTCTTCTCGGCGCTGCCGCACGTTGGCTTCCTCGGCGGGCTGCGGGATTCGCTCTGGTGGCAGGTTGGGGGGCTCGTGCTGCTGCTGGCGCTGACGCCACTGCTGCCCAGGGTCGCGCGTGCCGAGGGTGAGGCGGCATTGGCCGATTGACGGGCGCTGCAGGTCTACGGCCGCGCGCAGGAGTCTCACGGCTGCAGCGCGAAACCCGTAGCGATGACTGAACTGACAGCCGTCCGGACCCTCGTCAAGTCCGCGCCGGAGCTGTGGGCCGTCTGCAGTGATGCGGACTCGCTCGCCCAGCACCTCGGCGCGTTTGGTGAGATCCGCATCACCCGGCTCGAACCGGAGACCACCGTCGCCTGGGAGGGCGAGCGCGCGAGCGGCACGGTGCGGATCGAGCCGTCGGGATGGGGCACCAAGGTGACCGTTACCGCGGATTCGAGCGATGCGCTCGATGCGGTGCTGGACAGCCTCGGACAGGCCCATCACCGGCCCTTCTCTCGCTGAGCGCCCGCGATCCGTGCGAACACGGATCGCGGGGGCCCAGCGGGGCCCCCGCAGGTACAGTCCCGGGAGCCATGACCGACGTCCATCCTGAGACACAGGAGCACGCGCCCGAGACCTATGCGGAGAAGCTTCGGCAGCTGGAACTGCTCAAGTACGAGGCGATCCACGCTGGGAGCGCCGCGGCCGTTGAGAAGCAGCACGCCAAGGGTAAGTACACGGCCCGGGAGCGCATCGAGAAGCTGCTCGACCCGGGCTCGTTCCAGGAGCTGGACGTCTTCGTACGCCACCGCACGACGGACTTCGGGATGCAGGGCAACCGCCCATACGCGGACGCCGTTGTCACCGGTCACGGCACGATCGATGGCCGGCGGGTGTGTGTGTTCTCGCAGGACTTCACGGTGATCGGCGGCTCGCTGGGGGAGGTCGTCGCCGAGAAGATGGTGAAGGTCATGGAGCTGGCCGAGAAGGTCGGCTGTCCGATCGTCGGCATCAACGACTCGGGTGGCGCACGCATCCAGGAGGGAGTGGTCGCGCTCGGCGGCTACGGCGATGTGTTCTTCCGCAACGTGCGGGCCAGCGGCGTGATCCCGCAGATCAGCCTGATCATGGGCCCGTGCGCCGGCGGCGCGGTCTATTCGCCCGCGATCACTGACTTCATCTTCATGGTCAAGGAGACCTCGCACATGTTCATCACCGGCCCCGACGTGGTCCGTACGGTGACCGGCGAGGAGGTCGGCTTCGAGGAGCTCGGTGGGGCGATCGCGCACAACACCAGGTCGGGCGTCGCCCACTTCGCCTCTGAGGATGAGGACCAGTGCCTCCAGGACGCGCGCTACCTGCTCTCGTTCCTGCCTCAGAACAACCTTGAGACGCCACCCCGGGTGATCAGCACCGACGATCCGCAACGCGCGGACGCGGAGCTCGACACGATCGTCCCCGACAACCCGAACCGGCCCTACGACATGCGTGCGGTCGTGCAGCACGTGGTCGACGACGCTGAGTTCCTCGAGGTCCAGGAGCTGTTTGCGCGCAACATCATCTGCGGCTTCGCGCGGCTCGACGGGCAGGTCGTGGGAGTGGTCGGCAACCAGCCGGCGCAGCTCTCGGGGGTGCTCGACATCGAATCGTCGGAGAAGGGCTCGCGCTTCGTGCGGACCTGCGATGCCTTCAACATCCCGATCCTCACCTTCTGCGACGTGCCCGGATTTCTGCCGGGAACGACCCAGGAGTGGAACGGGATCATCCGCCACGGCGCCAAGCTGCTGTACGCCTACGCCGAGGCGACGGTGCCGAAGCTGACTGTCGTCACCCGCAAGTCCTACGGCGGCGCCCACCTCGTGATGGGCTCCAAGCAGCTCGGTGCCGACATGAACTTCGCCTGGCCGACCGCGGAGATCGCGGTGATGGGCGCCGAGGGCGCGGTCAGCCTCGTGTACCGCCGCGAGATCGCCGGCGCCGGCGATCCGGAGGCCGCTCGAGCGGAGCGGATCGAGGAGTACAAGGCGCACTTCGCCAACCCCTATATCGCGGCCGAGCGCGGCTACATCGACGACGTCATCATCCCGCACGAGACGCGTCCGAAGCTGATCGAAGCGCTGCGGATGCTCGAGACCAAACGCCAGCCCGGGCCGCGGCGCAAGCATGGAAACATCCCGCTGTAAGCATGGAAACATCCCGCTGTAGTACGGCAGGCTCGGCGGCTGGAAGCGGGCGGGTGGGAACGCTTCAGCTGCCTTCCACGGCGTCGCTGGAGGAGGCGGCCGCGATCGTTGCCGCGGTCGAGCGGTTCGTGCGCGACACCGCGCCCGAACCCGCTTCGCCGGCGCTGCCCGAACCCACCGCGTGGAAGCGCGCTGCGCTCGCTGAGGGCGTCTCGCGCCAGCCCGATCCGGCGCTCTGAGAGCGCGGCCCCGGATCGTCGAGCCCCGCATGGGGTCAAGAGTCGCCCCGCCGAGCCGAAATACCTATAAGCCGGTCTGGATTTGGTATTTTGTCCTTTCCGCCCGGTCTGCCACCACCGGGACACCCACTCGAGCCCCCCATCCAGAGGAAGACAGATGGCACCGCACGCCTCGCTGGAAGCTGAAGAGCACGGACACGCCAAGCCGAAGGAGGGCTCGCTCGAGAACCCGGAGCTGCTGCAGAACGTTCCCGGGCACGTGATCCCGATCCTCCAGAGCGAGTTCGATGACTTCGATACGGAGGCTGCGAAGTTCCTCCGTGGTGAACTGCAGGAGGACGACTTCATCAAGTTCCGGCTGCGTCAGGGCGTGTATGGCCAGCGCCAGCCCGATGTGCAGATGGTGCGGGTCAAGCTGCCGATGGGCGGCGTCACCCCGGATCAGCTCGATGCCTTCGCCGATGGGATCGAGAAGCATGTGCCGCTGCGCAAGGGGCACGTGACAACTCGCCAGAACATTCAGATGCACCACATCCCGCTTCCTCAAGCGGCGGACCTGATCCGCGAGCTCAGCGACGCGGGCCTCTCCAGTCGCGAGGGCTGCGGGAACACTGTTCGCAATGTCACCGGCGATCCGCGTGCGGGCACGCTCCCCGGCGAACTCTTTGACATCACCCCATATGCCGGTGCCTACGTGCGTTACTTCGTGCGTCACCCGACGACGCAGCTGATGCCGCGCAAGATCAAGACGGCATTCACCGCGACCGACGAGGACAACGCGATCACGCAGATCCACGACATCGCCTTCACCCCGCGGATGCGCGACGGTGTGCGCGGGGTCGAGATCCGCGTCGGCGGTGGAACGGCGATCATGCCGCGTCTCGCACCCGTCCTGTACGAGTTCGTCGGGCTCGACAACGGCGACTATCTGAAGGTCGCAGAGGCCGTCTTCCGGATCTTCGACCGCCAAGACTTCCTGCGTGTCAACCGCGCTCGCGCCCGGATCAAGGTGCTGGTCGACAAGATCGGCATGGACGCGTTCCGTGAGCTGGTCGACGAGGAGCTCCGAGGCGATTGGGTCGACGACCGCGACTTCTCGATCGCGGGTCTGCTGTACGAGCTCGATGAGCAGACCAACGCTCCCGCCAAGCCGCACAGCTTCGGCTCGCCCAACGGCGACCAGCGTCGCTTCGACCGCTTCCTTGAGAGCAATGTCCGCCCCCAGCGCCAGCCGGGCTTCTCGACGGTGGAGGTCACGATCGAACGTGGCGACCTGACACCCGAGCAGATCCGCGGCATCGCGCAAATCATGCGCGATTTCAGTGGTGGTTTTGCCCGCACCACCGTTCAACAGAACCTGGTTCTGCGCTGGGTCCGAGACGAGGCGGCGTACGACGTCTGGAAGCGACTGGATGAGCTCGAGCTCGGCGCCGCCGGCGCGGACGAGATCACCGACGTCGTCAGCTGCCCCGGAACCGACTCGTGCAAGCTTGGAATCACCAGCTCGATGGGGCTGAACCGCGCCGTCTCAGAGCGTCTGCGGGAGATGCAGATAACCGATCCGCTGACTCGACAGATCCACATCAAGATGAGCGGCTGCCCCAACGGCTGCAGCCAGCATCACCTCGCGACAATCGGCTTCTACGGCGCCTCGATCAAGGTCGGCGACCACACGATCCCGGCCTACATCCCGCACATCGGCGGCAGCTATGAGAACGGCGACGTGCGCTTCGGCGCGCGACTGAAGAGCCGGCTGCCAGCCAAGCGCGTCCCCGACGCGATCGAACGCTGGATACGGTTCTATGAGGCTGAACGGACGGATGGCGAGGAGTTCAACGCGTTTGTCGCGCGTGTTGGCGTGCCGGCGTTCGAAGATCGGGTCAGGGACCTCGCGATGCCGGTGGAGTTCTCGCTGGAGAACATGAACCTCTTCATCGACTGGACCAAGAACCAGCCCTTCCAGGTTGAGCGAGGCGAGGGCGAGTGCGCGGTTTGATCCTCGCCCTGGCCTGTGCAAGGCTCGCCATGAGCGAAGCTCTCCTGTAATTCGATCGCTACGCTGAAGAAGCCCGCATGTCCGCCACCACTCCCGATCTGGAACAGGCAAGCGCCCAGGAGGTGCTCGCCTACGCGATCGAGCACTTCCACCCGCAGCTGAAGACCGCCTGCTCCTTCCAGAAGGAGGAGACGGTGCTGGCACACATGCTGAGCGAGATCGCGCCCGACGCGAAGCTGTTCACGATCGACACCGGCGTGCTGTTCCCCGAGACGCTCGCGACCTGGAAGCGTTTCGAGGAGCGCTTCGGCCTCGAGATCGAGGTGATCGACGCGTCCAGTCCGGGCGCGCCGTGGACGCGCGAGAACTGCTGCGGTCAGGCCAAGGTCGACGGGCTCGAACAGGCGCTCGCGGGCGTCGAGGCATGGATCACGGGGATCCGTCGCGAGCAGTCAGCGACTCGCGCCGACGCGGCCAAGCTTGAGCGCGATGAGAAGCGGGGTATCTGGAAGCTCAACCCGCTGGCCGGCTGGAGCACCAAGGACGTGTGGAGCTACATCTTCAAGCACGATCTGCCGTACAACCCGTTGCACGATCACGGCTACGATTCGATCGGTTGCGCCCCGTGCACGCTCCCCGGCAGTGGCCGCGACGGCCGCTGGGCCGGCGAGGACAAGACCGAATGCGGTCTGCACATCTAGGCGCGACCCACACCCGCGACCATGACAACTCAGGCTGACCCAGACGTGACCATACGCGCCAAATACGAGCTTCTCCCACCTCCAGACGCTCGAGGCCGAATCGATCTACATCTTCCGCGAGGTGGCGGCACAGTTCGAGCACCCGGTGCTGCTCTTCAGCGGCGGCAAGGACTCGATCGTGCTCATGCGCCTCGCCGAGAAGGCGTTCCGGCCGGGACGCTTCCCCTTCCCTGTGATGCACGTCGACACGGGCCACAACTTCGCTGAGGTGATCGAGTTCCGCGACCAGCTGGTCGAGCAGCTCGGCGAGCGCCTGATCGTCGCCAGCGTCCAGGAATCGATCGACAAGGGTCGCGTGCGTGAGGAGACCGGGCCGCGTGCCTCCCGCAACCGCCTGCAGACGGTGACGCTGCTCGACGCAATCGCCGAGCACGGCTTCGACGCGGCCTTCGGCGGTGCCCGGCGCGACGAGGAGCGCGCCCGCGCCAAGGAGCGCGTCTTCTCGTTCCGCGACGACTTCGGCCAGTGGGACCCAAAGAACCAGCGCCCCGAGCTGTGGTCGCTTTACAACGGGCGCATCCGCAAGGGTGAGCACGTGCGTTCCTTCCCGATCTCGAACTGGACCGAGATGGATGTCTGGCAGTACATCGCCCAGGAGAACCTGGCCGTCCCCTCGATCTATTACGCACACACGCGTCAGGTGTTCGAGCGTGACAACATGCTCTACGCGCTGAACCCGCACATCGAGCTGATCGATGGCGAGGTCCCGTTCGAGGCGTCAGTGCGCTACCGCACCGTCGGCGACATGACCTGCACCGGCGCGGTGCGCTCCACCGCCCTGACGCTCGAGGCGGTAGTGGCCGAGATCGCCGCCACGCGCATCACCGAGCGCGGCGAGACCCGCGCCGATGACCGCGTCACCGAGGCCGCGATGGAAGACCGCAAGCGCGAGGGTTATTTCTAGAGATGGCACCCGTGAGTGAGCTGCTGCGGATCGCGACCGCCGGATCCGTGGACGATGGCAAGTCGACCCTGATCGGGCGTCTCCTGCACGACACCAAGTCGATCCTCGAGGACCAGCTCGAGCACGTCGCGCAGACGTCCGCGCGTCGCGGCGACGGCTACCTCAACCTCGCACTGCTGACTGACGGCCTGCGCGCCGAGCGCGAGCAAGGAATCACGATCGACGTCGCCTACCGCTACTTCCAGACCGGCGCCGCCGCGGGCGCGAAGGCCGCCGCGACCGCCAACGGCAACGGCGCGGCGACGCTCGAGGGCGGCTTCAGGGGCGGGCGCAAGTTCATCATCGCCGACACGCCCGGGCACGAGCAGTACACGCGCAACATGGTCACCGGCGCCTCCACCGCCGACCTCTCGGTCGTCCTGGTCGATGCCCGCCACGGCGTCAGCGAGCAGACCCGCCGGCACGCGTTCATCACCTCCTTGCTGCGGATCCCGCATCTGGTGGTCGCGATCAACAAGATGGATCTGGTCGACTACTCGGAGCAGGTCTTCAACGAGATCGTGGCCGACTTCACAGACTGGGCCACGCGCCTGCAACTCTCCGATGTCGTCTTCATCCCGATCTCGGCGCTGCAGGGTGACAACGTCGTCGAGCGCTCCGAGCGCACGCCCTGGTACCAGGGCTCCTCGTTGCTCTACCACCTCGAGCACGTCGTGATCGCCACCGACCGCGACATGGATGAGGTTCGCTTCCCGGTGCAGTGGGTCGTGCGGCCGATGAGCGACGAGCACCACGACTACCGCGGCTATGCCGGACAGGTGGCAGCGGGCTTGATCCGCCCCGGCACCGAAGTCGTCGTCCTGCCGAGCGGCCGCAAGACCAAGATCAAGGCGATCGACACCTACGACGGCGAGCTCGACGTCGCCTTCCCGAGCATGTCGGTGACGGTGCGCCTGGAGGACGACATCGACATCTCCCGCGGCGACATGATTGTCGACGCCGACGAGGCTCCGACCGTCGCCCGCGAGTTCGAGGCGATGGTCTGTTGGATGAGCGAGGAACCGATGCGGCCGGGCGGGCGCTACGTGATCCATCACACGACTCGCTCGGCCAAGGCGATCATCGACAAGCTCGAGTACCGCGTCGATGTGAACTCGCTCGACCGCGATCCCGAGGCCACTGAGCTCGCGCTCAACGAGATCGGTCGCGTGCACCTGCGCAGCTCGACGCCACTGGTCGTCGATCCGTACTCGCGCAACCGCACCACCGGCAGCTTCATCCTGATCGATGAGACGACCAACGACACCGTTGGCGCCGGCATGATCCGCTCCTCGCGCTGAGCGTGAGCTGCGACTGTCGCTAGCCGAGCGGCTCCACCCGCCGCTGATCCGCGACTGACGCTAGCTTCACGCCGGTGAGGCAGCCGACCGAGACAGATGCGTCGACACCGGGGGAGAAAGGCACCGTAGGGGTGCAAGAGTCCCACAGCGTCCGGTCCGACATGATTCCGATCGCGATCGCCGCGGCCGTGGGGGCACTGCTGGCGGCGATCGACCTCGGCACCCGCAGCCTCTGGCTGGACGAGGGCTCGACCTTCGCGATCGTCGCCCAGCATGGGGCCTCGCTCTGGCACGGGATCGCGCACGACGGCGGCAACATGCTCTTGTACTACGTGGTCATGCACGTGATCGTCGCCTGGTTCGGTGACGCCGTGTGGGTGATGCGCCTGCCCTCCGTGATCGCCAACGGCGTCACGGGAGCGCTCGTGGCGGCGCTGGCGCTGCGGCTGTTCCCAGGCAACCGGCGGCTCGCGACCGCTGCCGGCCTGCTCGCGGTCGTCAGCCTGCCGCTCGTCTTCTGGGGGCAGAACGTGCGCGGCTACGCCTGGCTGGTGACATTCAGCGTCGGCTCGTTCCTGGCGCTCGTCGCGATCCTGCAGACCGGGCCCGGCCAGACGCCGACGAGGCGCGCGCTCGCCGCCTACGTGCTCACCACCCTGGCGGCGCTGTACATCGGCTATGACGTCGCGCTGCTGATCCCGGCCCAGCTTGGGCTGCTGCTGGTCTATCGCGAGCGTGCCCGGCTGGTGATCGCCTGTCTGGCACTGGTGGCGCTGCTCAGCGTGCCGCTGCTGGTGCTCGCCGTCGAACGTGGCTCCGGCCAGCTGTTCTGGGTCACGCCGCTCGGCTGGCGGATCGCGGGACAGGCCGTGCTGGCGCTGTTCTCGGCGGCGTTCGTGCCGAACTTCCATCGCACGGCGACCACCGCGCCGACCGTGATCGTGATGGGGCTTGCGGTCGTCACCGGACTGGTCCTGGCCACGCGAACGGTGCTGCGCAGCGCGCATCGGCGCGAGCATGAGTGGCCACTGCTGTTCATCCTTTCCTGGACGCTTGTGCCGGCGCTGCTGACGCTGGTCGCCTACGCCGGTGGTGAGCCGATCGAGCTGCCCCGCGTGACGATCCTCGAACTGCCGCCGCTCGCGCTGCTGCTCGCGTGGCTGTTGCTGCGACCACAGGTCAGGACCGTGCTCGGCATCCTCGCGGTTGCCGTGATCCTGGTCCTGCGGCTGCTGCAGGTGATCCCCAACTACGGCGTCTCCCCGGAGCCATGGAACGCGGCCACCGCCTACGTGCTGAGGTCAACGCCCGCCACCCAGCGCGCCTGCGTTGTCTTCTACGCGCAGGACGGCCGCGAGTCGTTCGACTACTACCTCAAGACGCTGAGACCGTCGCACAACGATCCGGCACCGAATCTGCGGCCAATACTTCCAAGCCTCCCGTGGCGCTCGATCAAGCCCTACGTCGAGCGTTACTCCACGCTGGATCCGGCCCAGGAGGCGGCGATCACCAGCCTCTGCCCGCAGCTGTGGCTGATCGCGAGCCACTCCGGCCAGGCCAATGCCACACGTCAGTCATTGCTCAACCTGCAGCGCTACGAGGCACTGGAGCGCGGGTTCTCACGCGACTACGGCCACAGCCGGCTGCGCACGTTCGGCTGGGCCTCGCCGATCCACGTGTACCGCTACTGGTAGCCACCGTCAGGGCCGCAGCCACATGCCCACGTAGGTGATCGGCGACAGCACGACCGTCGCGAACACCGACCACCACATCGCGCGGCGGTAGCCGGTCCTGCCGAGTCCCGCGCCGACGACCAGCACCAGCGGGAAGGCCAGCACCAGCAGCCGCGGATTCGGCGGCGTCTTGGCCGACGTGAGCGCCAGCGCCGAGACACACACGGTCCACACCCAGGCCGTCAGCGGCACGCGCGCGCGATGGTCCCAAAGGAGCTTGAATGCGCACAGCAGGAAGGCGGTGCCGAGCAACGCGAGGGCGTCGTTGAGGTCGACCCCGCCCGGTCCGTGCGAACCGACACCGGCGACGTAGAGCTGGCGGATGAACTGCAGCGCGACGCGTGGCACCGCCAGCAGCGTGGTCGACTCGGACCACTCGATCCGCTGCGCGGTGTAGTCCGAGAGCGGTGAGCCGGTCCAGATCCACAGGTAGATGCCGAAGCCAATCGCGCCGGCGGGCGCCAGGATCGGCGCGAGCAACGAGCGCCGCCCCTCGCGGTCACGCAGGCCGCGGCGGGCGATCGCGATCAGCGGCCGCGCGCGGAGCTCGAGCAACGAGCGGGGCGCCTGCAGGCCGCGCGAGCCGCTGCGGTAGATCTCGAGCAGCGCCGCGACTGCGCACATCGGCACGGCTGCGAGCGCCGTCGGTGCAACTGAAGTCGCGAACCCCGCGCAGACGCCGGCCAGCAGCCACTGCCGGCGCTGCATCAGGATGATCGCCCCGGCGACCAGCGCCACGGTCAGGCCCTCGCTGTAGATCATCGAGAACACGATCGTCCCGGGGAAGAAGCACCAGAACGTGATCGCGCGGCGGGCGCGCTCCGGACCCCACCACTCCTCGGCCAGCTGCGAGACCAGGATCGTCGCGACGGCGCCACCGACCATCGAGATCAGCAGGCCGGCGCCGAAGTAGCCGATCACGTGCGCCAGCACCCACATCAGCAGCGGATAGCCCGGCATGAACCCGAGCGTCGTGTAGGCGCCCGGCAACCGCACGACGTGGTGGTAGTACCAGGTCTGGGTCGTCAGCAGGTACCACTTGCCGTCCCAGTTGGACATCTCCGTACCGAGCGTGGACTGACCCAGCGGGTCGCCCTCCCAGTTGTGCGCTCCCGCGAGCCCGGTGTGCGCGGCGAAGATGTGGACCACGGCCATCGAGAGTGCCGCGATCACCAGGTAGAGGACCCGCGATGCGAGGTACATGTAGACCGTGTAGCGGACGCGCGAGCTGTCCCTCAGCCCGGCTCTTATCGCCTCGAGGACCACGCGGCGCGCCTGGGGCGGATGCGCCTCCTGAAGCGTCGTCACGCAGCAGATATTAGGCCGCTAAAGTGCGGCGACGCATGTTCACAAAGATTCTGATTGCGAACCGCGGCGAGATCGCGGTGCGCATCATCCGGGCGTGCGAGGAGCTTGGGGTTGCGACCGTCGCGGTGTACTCGGAGCTTGATCGCGACGCGCTCCACGTAAAGCGGGCCGATGAGGCATTCCTGCTCGGCCCCGGGCCCGCCGGCGAGAGCTACCTGAACGTCGAGAGGCTGCTCGAGGTGATCGCGGTCTCGGGTGCCGAGGCGGTGCATCCGGGCTACGGCTTCCTGGCGGAGAACAGCGGCTTTGCGGCGCGGCTGGAGCAGCTCGGGATCAACTTCATCGGCCCGTCGGCGAGCGCGATCGAGGCGATGGGCTCGAAGACCCGCGCCCGTCAGCTGATGGCCGCCGCGGGGGTCCCGATCGTTCCCGGGACCACGGAGCCGGTCGAGACTGTCGGGGATGCGCGGCGGATCATCTCCGAGCAGATCGGCTACCCGGTTGCCGTCAAGGCCGCCGGTGGTGGTGGCGGCAAGGGCTTCCGCGTTGCGCTCGGCGAGGACGGGCTCGAGGAGGCGTTCGAGGGCGCCGCGCGCGAGGGTGAGAAGTTCTTCTCCGACGCGACCGTCTACCTCGAGCGCTACCTGCCGGACCCGCGTCACGTCGAGGTTCAGATCCTCGCCGACAAGCACGGCAACGTGATCCATCTGGGCGAGCGCGACTGCTCGCTGCAGCGCCGCCATCAGAAGCTGATCGAGGAGGCCCCTGCGCCCGCGGTTGAGCGGGTCCCGGGGTTGCGTGAGAAGATCGGCAAGATCGGCACCGACGCGGCCGCGGCGGTCGCCTACTCGGGCGCCGGCACGATCGAGGGCCTGCTGCAGGATGGCGAGTACTTCTTCCTCGAGATGAACACACGCGTGCAGGTCGAGCACTGCGTGACCGAGATGGTGACCGGCATCGACATCGTCAAGGAGGGGATCAGGGTTGCGGCCGGCGAGCCGCTCTCAATCACCCAGGACGACGTGGTGCTGCGCGGCCATGCGATCGAGTGCCGCATCAACGCCGAGGACGCCGCCAAGAACTTCGCCCCCGCACCGGGGAGGATCGGCGCCTACCGCGAACCGGCCGGGCCGGGCGTGAGGGTCGACTCCGGGGTCGGTCCCGGCTCCGAGGTCTCGCCGATGTATGACCCGATGATCGGCAAGCTGATCGTCTGGGACGCCGACCGTACGGCCGCGACCAGCCGCATGGTGCGCGCCCTGGGCGAGTACGAGATCGAGGGGCTGAAGACGCTGCTGCCGTTCCACGAGGCGATCCTGCAGACGCCGCAGTGGGCCAACGCCGAGACCGCCCGCGACTTGATCGAGGACCGCGCCTGGCTCAAGACGCTCGCCTTCCCGAAGGCCGAGAAGCCCGCCGAGGGCGAGCCGGCCAAGGCCGAGCAGCAGTACACGGTCGAGGTCTCCGGCAAGCGCTTTGATGTCAAGGTCATGGGCGCCTCCTCCGCTGCTGGTCCGCTAACCAGCAGCGTCGCTACACCGGCTCGCTCAGCGCCGAGGCGTGCACGTGCCACTTCGGCCGCCCACGGCAACGGCAACGGTCACGGCGACAGGCTCGCATCGCCGCTGCAGGGCACGGTCTTCAAGGTCGTGGCCGAGAAGGGTGCGACCGTGCAGGAGGGCGACCTGATCTGCGTGATCGAGGCGATGAAGATGGAGAACGAGATCACCGCCCACAAGGCGGGCGTCGTCACCGAGCTCGGCGTAGCCGTTGGCTCGGCTGTCGCGATCGGCGACACGCTCGCCGTGATCTCCTCCGAGTGAGGCTGGCGGTCCGTGCGCGCCCTGGCGGTTCACGCCGACGTGATCGTCATCGTCTCCGGGGTCTGGCAGACGACCTGCACCGCGGTGCGCTCCGGCGACGAGGGTTTCGTGATCGACTCGCCGCTGCTGCCAGAGGAGCTTGAGGCGCTGCCGACGCTGCTCGAGCAGGCGGGCTTCCCCGTCAGTGGCCTGCTGGCGACCCACGGAGATTGGGATCACCTGCTGGCCAAGCTGGCGTTCCCGCAGAGTTCGTTGGGCGTGCCCGAGGCGACGGCCGCGCGGCTGGGCGCGGAGCTCGGTGCGCCGCAGCGGCGCTTGCGCGAGTTCGACGCCGAGTGGTATGTCGACGGCCGCAGGCCGCTCGGGTTGGGGGAATTCCAGGCGCTGCCGGTGCCGGGGCGGATCTCAATCGGCTCGGAGACGGTCAACGAGCTCGAGCTCTACCCAGCCGACGGCCATACACAGGACGGGGCCGCCTACTGGGTGCCGTGGGCCGATGTGCTGATCTGCGGTGACTACCTCTCACCGGTCGAGATCCCGATGATCTCGCACGAGAGCGGCGGCACGCTGGAGGCATACCGTGAGACGCTGTTCCGGCTCGCGCCGATGGTCAACAGGGCGGCGACCGTGATCCCCGGGCACGGAGCGCCGCTGACGCGTGAGCGCGCACTGGAGGTCCTGGCCGAGGACCTCGCGTATCTCGATGCGCTCGCCGGCGGCGGCGAGGTGTCGCTCCCCGAGCGCCGGCGCTCAGCGACGCAGAGGCAGATTCACGAGCGCAACATGGCATCGTCCTCGTAGCCGACCTCACCACTGCGCTCGGTCGCGACGCCGGGGATCGTGCGCAGCGGCCCGACGCCGCCGAGCATCGGCACGAGCGGCCAGGCGGGTGCGTGTGGGTTATGAAACCTACGCGACGTCGATCAGCTTCACGGCTTCGCGGAGGTTCTTGACCTCAAAGTCCGGCTTCTTCTGGTTGGCCTCGAGCACCTCGCCGTGGCGATTGACCCAGATCACCGGGATCTTCTTCTTGATGCAGGGCTCGATGTCGTGGTAGTAGCTGGCGGCGATGTGCACCCAGCCCTTCTTGCCGCCGATGCGCCGCTCGCACTCGGTGAAGTGGGCGGGATCCGGCTTGTAGGAACGCACCTGCTGCGCGGTCACGACCAGATCGAAGTCATGCGGGATGTGCCGGCGCGTCTGCCCCAGCAGCTTGTCGTCGATGTTGGAGATCAGCCCGATGCTGTACTTCTTGGCGACCTTGGTGAGGACCGGGTTGGTCTCCTTGAAAGCCGGCCAGCGCTGCACCGATTCGGGCAGGAAACCGGCGCGCGAGGGCTCGAGCGGCCAGCCGAGGTCCTTGGCGATCTGCACCGCGGTGCGGCGCAGGACCTCGGCATAGAGCTCGTAGGAGCCGGCCTGGATCTGCTGCTGCACCGAGTGGAAGAGCGGAATGATTTCCGCGGGGTCAAGTGTGAAGCCGTCGCGAGCGGCCTCCTTGACGAAAGCATCAGCTGCGCCGGTCTCCCAGTCGATCAGCGTGCCGTATACGTCGAAGGTGACGAAAGTGATCTGCTTGGGAATGGCCATGGACCGGCCATGATGCCATTTTTTCGGCTTCCCTGAACCGCTGAGAGCGCTTTCCCAGGGGCTTTTTGCTCCCCATCCAGCCGCTGGGTGGGTGAGTGCGAATCCACAGCGGTACGGCACGAGGCCCGGGTCTGCTCGGGGCGCGGGTCCGCGGGAACGGCTTTTCAATAGATTCAAGGAATGGACCTGCTCGAATATCAAGGGAAGCTTCTGTTCGCGCGCCACGGCGTCCCGGTGCCTCAGGGAAAGCCCGCGCGGACTGTGGAGGAAGCGGTGGCTGCCGCGGATGAGATCGGTTATCCCTGCGCGATCAAGGCGCAGGTGCAGATCGGCGGGCGCGGAAAGCTCGGCGGCATCAAGATCGCCAACAACTCGCAGGAGGCTCGCGAGCATGCCGGCGCGATCCTCGGCATGGACATCCGTGGTTTGACGGTCTACGAGGTGTGGATCGAGGGTGCTTCTGAGATCGCATCGGAGTACTACGCGTCGGTGGTGTTCGACCGCAGCGCCAAGGCGCCGTTGGTCATGCTCTCGACCAAGGGGGGCATGGACATCGAGGCCGTGGCGGATGAGGATCCTGATGCGATTGCGCGCCTGCATGTTGATCCGTTGCTTGGCTTTCAACCCTTCCACGGCCGGCGACTGGCGTTCGAGGCGGGTGTTGACGCCGATGTCGTGCGCCCGGTGGGGGAGATGCTCGCGAAGCTCTACAACGTCTTTGTCGCCGAGGAGGCGACGCTGGTCGAGGTCAACCCGCTGATCGTCACTCCCGACCGCCAGGTCAAGGCATTGGACGCCAAGGTCACGCTCGATAACAACTCGCTGTTCCGTCACCCGGACAACGCCGAGCTGCGTGACCTCTCGGCCGAGGATCCGCAGGAGCGGATGGCACACGACCGCGGCCTGACCTACGTCAAGCTCGACGGCAACATCGGCATTCTCGGCAACGGCGCCGGACTGGTGATGTCGACATTGGACGTCGTCAAGGGAGCCGGCGGGGAGCCGGCGAACTTCCTCGATGCAGGCGGTGGCTCAAAGGCCGACGCGATCGTCAGCGCCGTCGAGGTGATTCTCTCCGATCCCAAGGTGAAGGCCGTGCTGTTCAACATCTTCGGCGGCATCACCCGCTGTGATGAGGTCGCCCGTGGCCTCGTCGAGGCGTTTGAGATCGTCAAGCCGACGGTGCCGTTTGTGGTGCGACTGGATGGCACCAACGACAAGGAGGGAAGGGCGATCCTCGCCGAGGCGAAGCTTCCCGGTGTGTACGCAGAGGCGACCATGGACGGGGCCGCCGCAAGAGTGGTGGAGCTGGCGGCATGAGCATCCTGGTTGACAAGAACACGCGCCTGGTCACGACCGGTATCACCGGCTCAGAGGGCACTTTTCACACGCTGCGCAATCGTGATTACGGCACCCAGGTCGTCGCCGGTGTGACCCCGGGCAAGGGCGGTCAGAACGTCGACGGGATCCCGGTGTTCAACGCGATCGCCGAGGCTGTGGACAGGCAGGGCGCCAACACGGCGATGATCTTCGTGCCGCCGCGGTTCGCCGCCGACTCGATCCTCGAGGCCGAGGAGGCCGGGATCGAGCTGATCATCGCGATCACCGAGGGCATCCCCGCGCACGACGAGCTGCGTGCCTATCAGGTCATCAGGAAGAACGGCCGCTCCAGGCTGATCGGCCCGAACTGCCCCGGGATCCTCTCGCCCGGCAAGGCCAACGTCGGCATCATCCCGGCCGCCTTCTTCAAGGAGGGCAACGTCGGGCTGGTCTCACGTTCGGGCACGCTCACCTACCAGGTCGGCAACGAGCTCGCCCAGCAGGGCTTCGGCAACAGCTCGATCGTCGGCATCGGCGGCGACCCGGTTCCCGGTACCGACTTCATCGACGTGCTGCGCCTCTTCCAGGACGACCCTGAGACCGAGCTGATCGTCATGTGCGGTGAGATCGGCGGCGACGCCGAGGAGCGCGCCGCGGACTTCATCGCCGAGCACGTGACCAAGCCGGTTGTGGCCTACATCGCCGGTTTCACCGCACCCCCCGGCAAGCAGATGGGCCACGCGGGCGCGATCGTCTCAGGCTCATCCGGTGGTGCCGCGGCCAAGGCCGCCGCGCTCGAGGCCAGGGGCGTGCAGGTCGGGCGCACCCCGACCCAGGTCGCGGAAATCGCAATGGGTAAGCTGGGGAAGCCGTGACAGCCATGAGCCCGGGGGCCAGCCGATGACCGACCGCAAGCCGATCTCCTTCGCGCGGGGCGCGCCCTCGCTCGACATCATCGACATCGAAGGGCTGAAGGCGGCAGCCGAGGCGGCCTTCACGGCCGACCCCGGCGGGCTGACCGCCTACGGCACGTCCGTCGGCTACCTGCCGCTGCGCCAGTGGATCGCAGACAAGCACGGTGTTGCCGCGGAGAACGTCGTGGTCACCAACGGCTCGATGCAGGCCGACGCCTTCCTGTTCGACGCGCTGGTGGCGGCGGGCGACACCGTCGTCGTCGAGCTGCCGACCTACGATCGCACGCTGCTGTCGCTGCGCAACCGGGGCGCCGACGTGCGCCTGGTCGAGCTCGAGGTCGACGGCATCGACGTGGCCGCGCTCGAGCGCGTGCTCGTCACGGGCGCGCGCCCGAAGCTCGCGCACATCATCCCCAACTTCCAGAACCCGGCGGGCTACACACTCTCCCTGGCCAAGCGCGAGCGGCTGCTCGAGCTCGCTCGCGAGTACGGATTCGTGATCTTCGAGGACGACCCGTACGTGGAGCTGCGCTTCAGCGGCGAACGGCTGCCGACGATGCTCTCGATGGACCCCGAGACCGTCGTCTACGCCTCGTCGTTCTCAAAGACCGTGGCCCCCGGCATCCGCGTCGGTTACCTGGTCGGTCCGCGCGAGCTGATCGCAAGGGTCGAGAAGCTCGCGACCAGCGCCTACATCTCGCCGAACATGGTCGCCCAGGGGATCGTCAACCAGTTCGCGCGTTCCGGCGCGATCGACCGGTCGATCGCGACCGTCAAAAACGCCCTGCGTGAGCGCGTCGACACGCTCGCTGCGGCGCTCGAGCGCGAGCTCCCGGACGCCCGCTTCATCAAGCCCGACGGCGGCTACTTCATGTGGCTGGAGATGCCGCGCGGCACCGATGTCGATGCGCTCTTCGACGCGGCTGCGCGGCGTGGCGTGCAGTTCGTCAAGGGCAGCGACTTCGTGCTCGAAGGCTATGAGTCCTCGCTGCGCCTCGCCTTTTCGGGAGTCACCCCGGCGGAGATCGAGCAGGGCATCGCGCTGCTGGCCGACGCCTACCGCGAGCTCGGCGCCGCGGCAGTCGCCTGAGAACAGCCGGTTCTCCGGCGGAAGCTAACGCCCGTAACGGCCCTGACCCAGCACCAGCTGGTCAGGCAGCGCGATCCGCGGCGGCGGTGAGGGATCGGCCGTCACTGAGACCGTCTCCGCCACGCTGATCGTGACGGTCGCTGGGCCGCCGGCACCGGTGACGGTGATGTGCTCGCCATCCTTCTCGGTGATCTCGCCGGCAAGCCCGGGAGCGATGCCGGTGTCCTTGAGGTAATGAAGCAGGTCCTCGGCCTCGTTCTCGAGCCGCAGGATCGTGACCTGAGCACCGAGCTGACAATCGGCCAGCGGCACCCCGCTGATGCGTTCGCCGACGCGGATCGGATGGCCGTGCGGACAGGTCAGCGCATCGCCGACGCTCGCGCGCACGTAGGCCTCAAAGCGCGCCGTCATCGCATGTTCCAGATGCTCGGCTTCCTCGTGAACCTCATCCCAGGGCACGCCCACGACGTCGGTGAGGAAGCGCTCGATCATGCGGTGGCGGCTGACGATGCGCTCAGCGTCCGCGCGCCCCGAATCGCTGAAGCTGATCGTCCGCTCCGCGTCGCGGCTGATGTAGCCGTCGCGCTCGAGCCTGCCGATCATCTCCGAGACGGTGGGTGCGGAGAGCCGCATCGCGCGGCCGACGTTGGCGGCGGTCATCGGCAGCCCCGCCTCGAACAACCAGAACAGCGTCTGGAGGTACTCCTCCTCGGCGTCTGTGATCTGCGGCCTGTCCGGGAGCATGGCCGGGGATCGTAGCTACTACTGGGGCTCCCGTTACGATCGGTGCCGATGACACTGCCACTTCAGCCGCCGATCGAGCCCCAGCTGGCACGCGGCAAACCCGAGCTGCCCAGCGATGACGGCTGGGCCTACGAGCCGAAGTACGACGGCTTCCGCGCGCTCGCCTTCGTCGACGGTGAGGAGCTGTATCTGCAGTCACGAGGCGGCAAGCCACTGCAACGCTACTTCCCCGAACTGCAGTTCGCGCCCGGGCGCTACGTGCTCGATGGTGAGATCGTGATCGACGCCCACGCCGACTCCGACGAGCCCGAGGACTTCGACGCGCTCTCGCAGCGCATCCACCCGGCGGCCTCGCGGATCGAGCTGCTGTCCCAGCAGACGCCCGCGCGCTACGTTGCCTTCGACCTGCTCGCGCTCGACGATCGGTCGCTGCTCGACGACCCGTTTGCGCAGCGCCGTCGCCGGCTCGAGCAGCTCGCGCTCGGTGCGGTCACACTGGCGCCGAGCGTCACCACCACGGCGCAGGCCGAGGGCTGGTTGCGCCATGCCGAGGGGGTTGTCGCCAAGAGCCTGGAGGCCGCCTACGCGCCGGGCAAGCGCACGGCAATGGTCAAGGTCAAGCGCAACCGCACGATCGACGCGGTCGTCGCCGGTTACCGGCCGGGCAAGGAGCAGGGCACGGTCGGGTCGCTGATCCTCGGGCTCTACGACCCCGCGGGTGAGCTGCGCATCGTCGGCCACTGCTCGGGCATCAAGGCCGCGGAGAAACACGCCTTGCGCGAGCGCCTGGCCGAGTATGAGAGCGGCGATCGTGGCCGCGGTGACGCCAGCCGCTGGAAGAGCGAGAAGGAGCTCGAGTGGGTCGCGCTGCGGCCCGAGCTGGTGGTCGAGGTGAGCTTCGACCAGTCGAGCGGTGGCCGCATCCGCCACGGCACCAAGCTGCTGCGCTGGCGCGAGGACAAGCCGCCGCGCGAGTGCGCGTTCAGTCAGATGCAGGACTGAGGCCGAAGGTCGGCAGCCACTCGGCGAAGCGGTCCCGGCCGCGGCGTTTGGCCTCATACATCGCCTGATCTGCCGCCCGCATCACGCCCTCGGATGTGAGCGCTTCGAGCCGCGCGAGGCAGACCATGCCGACGCTGGCGGTCACCGGCCCGTTACCGTTGCCGGCAACCCCGGCGATTCCGCGGATGTGTTTGAGCAACGACTCGCTGACCGCCTGTGCGTGCGTGCGGTCGGCATGCGGGAGCAAGGCCGCGAACTCGTCGCCGCCCAGGCGTCCGGTGACATCGGTCGCGCGCAGCCGCCCGCGCAGTCCCTCCGCCAGCGCCACCAGCAGGTGATCGCCGGCGCCGTGGCCGTGGGTGTCGTTGTGCTGCTTGAAGTTGTCGAGGTCGAGCATCAGCAGCGCTCCGGAGACGCCATAGCGCTGGCTGCGGGCGATGTGCGCGCTTAGCTCACGGCCGAAGGCGCGACGGTTGAGCAGGCCGGTCAGTGGATCGTGATCGGCCATGTGGCGCAGGTGCTCGAGGTGCGCGCGGCGCTCGCCGATGTTCTGGATCTGCGCGATCAAGTGCAGCGGGCTGCCATCGGCAGCGGTGACGAGCGACACGGCGACCTCGGCCCAGATCGTGTGGCCGTCGGCGTGGATGTAGCGCTTCTCACGCACGTGATGCTTTTGCAGCCCCGACAGCAGCACCTCCATCACGGGCCCGTCGTCACCGCGGTCATCCGGATGCGTCAGCTCCTGGAAGGTCTTTGCCAGCAGCTCCTGGCGGGTCAGCCCGAAGACGTCGCAGAGGGCGCTGTTGACCTGTAGCGGCCGCGTGTCCATGTCGATGATCGCCATGCCGATCAGCGCGTCGTCGAAGGAGCGCCGGAGCTGCTCCTCGGCGTGGTGGCGGGCCTCCTGCTCGGCGCGCTCCTCGGTCACGTCCTGAGTGATCCCGAGCAGCCTGCCAGGCTGCCCGTCATCCCGTGGGATGTACTCGCCGAGCACCCGCAGGACACGGACATCCCGTGGGTCGGCGATGAAGCGCGCCTCGAAGGTAAAGCCCGCCTCCCGGTAGAACGAACCGCGCACGAGCTCGCGATCTTCGGGATGCACCACATCGAGCAGCTCGTCGAGCGTTGCCGGCCCGAGCTGCGGGTCGCGCTTGAGCAGGCGGAAATGCTCCGCCGACCAGTCGATCCGCCCCGTCAGTCGATCGACGGCCCAGCTCCCGATGTGGCCCGCCGTCTGCGAGCTCTCGAGCAGATGCTGCTGTTCGACCACGCGCAGGCGGGCGTTCACCTCCTCGGTCACGTCGCGGATGATCATGCAGGCCTCGAGCACGTCGCCGAAGACGTCGACGATCGGCGAGCCGGCCATCGACATGATCACCTGGCGCCCATCCCGCATCGTTCGTGCGACCTCGAACGCTTCCACACTCTCGCCCGCAAGCACCCGGTCGACGAACGCAACCTGCAGATGCGGGTCGTGGTCGGAGACGAGCTTGCGCGCCGGCTGGCCCAGCACTTCGCTCGCCCGCCAGCCGTACAGCTGCTCCGCCGCCGCATTGAACCTCGTGATCAACCGGTCGCGATTGATCGTCACGATCGCGTCCGAGGAGAGCTCGACCAGCGTCGCCAGCGGGCGGCTGCCGTCGTGTGCGCTGCGAGCCAGCGCATGGTGTACGGCGCGCGCGAGGCGCGCCGGCGCGAGGTCGTCGGTGTCGCTGATCAGGCAGTCCTGTGCGCCGCACTCGAAGACCGCCTCGGCGACGTGCTGAGCGGTGCTCGAGGTGACCGCGATCAGCGCGGTATCGGCGGTTGTCGAGCCGACCAGCTGCAGCTCGTGCAGGCCCGCGACGTCGCCGTCGCCGATGTCGACCAGCGTCACCTCCGAGGGCAGCCGTCGCAGCGCCACGATCGCCTCGCGCGCATCGGCGGCGACCTCCAGCTGAAGGCCGCCGCTACCGCTTGCGATCAGCGCGTCGCGCAGCTCCTTGATCAGCACCGCATTGGTGCTCACAAGGAGGACACGGATATCGGGCTCGCCGCTCAAAGGTCCCGTCAGCTCGGCAGATGTTCGGAAAGAATAGTTTGGGCAATCTAGTGCATCCTGACCGGCTCACTGCCAATTTTCCGCGACCTTTCGTGACGGCTGCACTCGCGGCGGCTCACCCGGCATCTTTGGGTAATCGGGCGGGAAGTTGAGCTCCCCGCCGGGCAGCGTCTCCCAGAGCTCGAGCAACGGATCGAGCGAAAAGGCGACGTCGTCCATGTCGGCCCAAGGGTTGCCGTCGGCGAGATAGCCGGGAACCGACTTCAGATTGAAGTCGGCAGGGTTCTCGACCGTCAGCAGCCGCTCCCAGCTCATCGGTGTGCTGACCGGCGCGCCCGGCCGGGGACGCAGGCTCCACGCGCTCGCGATCGTGCGATCCCGGTTGTTCTGGTTGTAATCCAGGAAGATGCGCTCCCCCCGCTCCTCCTTCCACCAGTTGGTCGTGGCACCCGCGTCGCGGCGCTCCAGCTCGCGTCCGAAGCCGATCGCTGCATGCCGCACCTCCTCGAAGGTCCAACGTGGCTGGATCCGCAGATAGATGTGGATGCCGCGGTTGCCGCTGGTCTTCGGGTAGCCGCGCAATCCCAGTTCCTCGAGCAGCTCGCGGGCGACGCCGGCGACCCGCCGGGCGTCGCTGAAGCTGGTCCCGGGCTGGGGGTCCAGGTCGAGCCGCAGCTCGTCGGGGTGATCGACGTCGGGCGTGCGGACCGGCCAGGGGTGCAGCGTCAGGCTGCCCATCTGCGCCGCCCACACCAGCGCGGCCGGTTCGGTGGGGCAGAGCTCGGCGGCGGTGCGGCCGCTGGGAAACGTGATCATCGCCGTCTGGACCCAGTCCGGCGCGCCCTTGGGCAGGCGCTTCTGATAGAAGCCATCGCCGTCATCCCCGTAGCCTGTCGACAGTCGCATGCCTTCGCGGTAACCCTTCGGCCAGCGCTCCATCGTCGTCGGTCGCTCGCCGACCGCCCGCATCAACGGCTCGGCGAGCGTTGCGAAGTACTCGCAAACGTCGAGCTTGGTGAACGCCGGAGTGCGCTGCGTGGCCTCGTAGATGACCCGGCCAGGGCTCGTGACCCTGACCGCCCGTCCTGCGACCTCGAGCTCTACCGCCTGCTCAGCCATCGTGCCTGACAGCATGCCGTGAATGGCAGGCAAGCGCGCAATCGGCGTCCCAACCGAGGTGCTCGTCGCACCCGACGCCTTCAAAGGCACATTTTCCGCAGCGACGGTCGCCGAGGCGTTGCAGCGTGGGCTGGCGGCGAGTGGGCGGTCGGCCCAGCTGTGTCCGGTCGCCGACGGCGGCGAGGGCACCCTGGTCGCACTGGTGGACGCTCTCGGACTGCGGCAGCTGAATGCGCGCGTCAGTGACCCGCTCGGCCGTCAGATCGAGGCGAGCCTCGGGCTGGCGCCGGATGGCGCGGCCGTCGTCGAGCTGGCATCCGCCAGCGGCCTGACCCTCGTCGCCGAGGGCGAGCGCGATGCCGTTGCCGCCTCCAGCTTCGGGACCGGCGAGCTGATCGCGGCGGCGCTCGCAGCCGGCGCCCGCACCGTTTACATCGCCGCCGGGGGCAGCGCGACCAGCGACGGCGGCACGGGCGCGATCAGGGCCGTCAACGAACACGGTGGCCTCGGCGGGGCGCGGCTCGTGGTGCTGTGCGACGTGCGCACGCCCTTCGAGCTCGCGGCGGCGACGTTCGCGCCGCAGAAGGGCGCCTCGCGCGAGCAGGTTCGGACGCTCGAGCGACGTCTGGAGCGCATCGCCGCGGAGCTCCCGCGCGATCCTCGCGGGGTGCCGATGACCGGTGCCGCGGGCGGCCTCGCGGGCGGGCTCTGGGCGGAGTTCGACGCCGAGCTCGTCGGCGGCGCGTCATTCGTGCTCTCGGCGGTCGGCTACGACGCGCGCATGCGCGCCGCGCGCGCGGTTGTGACCGGTGAGGGCCGGCTTGACCGCCAGAGCCTCGTCGGCAAGCTCGTCTCGGAGGTGGCCACGCGCGCACGCCAGGCCGGCGTCCCCTGCCATGCGGTCGTCGGCGTCAACGCACTCGACCTGTTTGACATGCGCATCCTCGACCTGCAGCTGGTGCTCGAGGCGAGCACGCTCGCAGAGCTCGAGTCGGCCGGAGCGCAGCTCGGCGCCGCGCTCCTGGCCGAGGACGCCAAGGGCGCCTAGCGCCCGCTCAGTGCGCGAAGGCCTGCAGCGGCCCGCCCTTCCTGTGCGGCAGCGGCCCGTCGAGTGACTGGAGCACCTCGGTCTCCTCGCGGATGTGCTGAAGCAGCAGCTCGGCCATGTCGAGGCTCATGCCGGCGCGCACGACGATCCGCAGCACGTTCAGGTCCTCACGGTTCTCCGGGAACGCATAGGCCGGGATCAGCCAGCCGCGCTGACGCATGTGCGCGGACACGTCAAAGACCGAGTAGTTCTTGACGTCGTCGTTCAGCGTGAAGGCAAAGACCGGCAGCTCATCGCCACGGGTCAGCAGCCGGTAGGGCCCGAGCTCGGCGATCCCCGAGGAGATCTTCGTCGCCACGTCCTGAGCGTTCTGCATAACCCGGCGGTAGCCCTCGTGGCCGAGACTGGTGAACATGAAGTACTGGGCGATGACCTCGCTCCCCGGCCGCGAGAAGTTGAGCGCGAAGGTCGGCATGTGGCCGCCGAGATAGTTGACGTCAAAGATCAGATCCTCCGGCAGCGCCTCCTTGTCGCGCCAGATCGCCCAGCCGACGCCCGGGTACACCAGCCCGTACTTGTGCCCCGAGGCGTTGATCGAGCAGACCCGGGGCAGCCGGAAGTCCCATTCCAGCTCGGGCTGCAGGAAGGGCGCCACAAAGCCGCCGCTGGCGCCGTCGACGTGCAGCGGGATGTCAAGGCCCGTGCGCGCCTGCAGATCATCGAGTGCCTCCGCGATCTCCTTGATCGGCTCGTAGCTGCCGTCGAAGGTCGAGCCCAGCACACCGACCACACCGATCGTGTTCTCGTCACACAGCGAGACCGCGCCCGCGGCGTCGAGGTGAAGGCGGTCGCCCTCCATCGGCAGCAGCCTCGGCTCCACGTCCCAGTAGCGCATGAACTTCTCCCAGCAGACCTGGACGTTGATGCCGGTCACCAGGTTCGGCTTATCCGTCGGCTTCCCGGCTGCGCTCATGCGCTCGCGCCAGCGCCACTTCATCGCCAAGCCGGCGAGCATCGCGGCCTCGCTCGAGCCGGTCGTCGAGCAGCCGGTCGCCTGGTCGCATTCGTCGGCGTGCCAGAGCTCGGCGAGGATGTTCACGCAGCGCGCCTCGATCTCGGCGGTCTGCGGGTACTCGTCCTTGTCGATGATGTTCTTGTCGGCGGTCTCGTCCATCAGCCGCGCCGCGAGCGACGGCATCCAGGTAGTGACAAACGTTGCCAGGTTGAGCCGCGCCTGGCCGTCGAGCAGCAGCTCGTTGGTCAGCAGCTCGTAGCTCAGCTGCTCGCCGAGCCCGTGCTCCAGGAGCGAATGATGAGGAATCTGCAGCTCGGGCTCGGCATGGTGCACAGATGCGGCCGGCGGGTGCCTGTGGTGACCGCCTGTTCGGTGGGTGGAAAGTGCCATCACTCCTCCTGCGGGTCGCCAAGGTCAGGATCGTGCTGCCCGCTCAGCATGCCAAGGAACTGCGTGAACGTGGGCCGGTCGCGGTCTGGGTAGAAGGGATCGTTCCCATCGCGCAGCATCCCCGCCACCCTTTCCAGGTCATACAGCAGCGCGAGCTTGCCCGGCGGGTCGTCCCAGGCGCCGCTGTCGTAGCGCTCGACCCAGGCGGCCAGCGCCGCCAGCGCCTCGACCTGCAGCGGGTTCTCCCACCAGCGCGTGCGCACCGGCAGCATGTAGCGCTCGCGCAGGCGGCAGACGTCGAGCCAGAGGTCTTCGAACCACTCGCGGCACAGCGCCGGGTCCTCGAGTGGGGGCCTCATCGCAGCCGCCTCGCCGCTGCTTCGGCTGGTGGGCCCGCCAACCGGCGCAGACGCCGGTTGGCGAACCATGTCCGTAGCCTGACCCGCACCGGCGCTAGGCGGCCGTAGAGCAGCAGCGCGTGCCCGTCGGGCAGCTGGCGCAACGCCTCAGGTGAGATCAGCGCTGCGCGCCGGTGGCCATACGAGCGGCTGGTGCCGTCGCGGCCGCTGGTCCGCGTCAACTCGGTGCGGTCGTGCTCGCCGACAAGCCCGGAGAAGTAGCGCAGCGTGTCGAGGTCCGCGACGCCCGGCAGCAGCATCCGTGCGCGATGGCTGTTGACCACCGTCTCCGCCTGCTGGCGGTAGCGGCTGCGCGCCTGTGCCATGTCGTGGAAGATCGAGATCAACTGGATGTTGTGGCTCGGCGCGGTCGACGCGATCTCAGCGAGGTTGGGAAGCGGCGCGACGTTGCCGGCCTCGTCGAGGCACACGAGCAGCGGCCGCTCAAGCCGCCCACCGCTGCGGTTGGCCAGCTCGTAGGCGTCATCGACGACCTCGGATAACAGCGCCAAAAAGATCGGCCGCAGCAGCTTCGAAGCCTTGGCGTCGCCGATCAGATAGAGCGTCGCGCTGGAGCTGAGCAGCCGCTCGGGAGTGATCTCGCAACCAGCGGCCGAGTGCGCGACGCGGGTGAAGCGGTAGGCCCGCAGCAGCGCCTGCGCGGTCGCCTCGATCGATGTGCGGGTGCGGTCCGCCTGCGCGTCGAATGCACGCAGGGCGTCGTAGGCCGCGCGCGCGTCGAGTTGCTCCCGCTCGCTCGCTGCCGCCGCGAGCAGGCTGTCGAGCGCGGAATCGAGTCTGCGCCGCCCCTGACCGTAGACCCACGCCACCACCTGGTCGATGCCGTCGCCCGAGCGGGCCGCGACGTACAGCAGCGGCGCCAGCCGCTGCTCGGCCGCGACCGCCCAGAAGTCGCCGCCTTCGACCCCGTGCTGGTCGAGCTCGCCGGCCGCCGCCAGGCGCCAGGCGACCTCCAGCGCGCCGTCCCAGCTGGCGGCCTTGCGCAGCGGCGACCAGGTCTGCCCGGGAGCGCCGGAAAGCTCGAACGGATCGAACACGAACGCCTCGCCCAGCTGACGCCGGCGCCGTTGCGTGGCGCCGAGGAGGTCGGTCTTGATCGACGATGCGACCGCCGGGCCGTCCCACTCGAGCAGCGCCGGGATCGCCAGGCCGGCCGACTTGCCCGACTGCGGCGGCCCGAAGGCGACCAGCGCGTGGCGCCGCTCGGCACGCAGCAGACGACCGCCGTGATAGCCGAGGGCCAGGCGGCCTGCCTGGCGCCCGTCGCGCTCGGCGCGCGCCGGGCGATCACGTCCGCTTAGCACCGCGAGGTCACGCCTGCCGGCCCAGCGCGCGCCGGTGTCCCGGTGGCTCGATCGAGACCTGTCGCCGGCGAGCGTGAACAGCAGCAGCGCCAAGGCGATCGCCGCGAGTGAGACCAGCTCAGCCGGCATCGATCCGCATCCCCATGTCGGTGTCGGTGAGCTGCTGCTCGATCCGCGAGCGATAGTGCTGCACCACGAACGAGCGCGAGCCGACTCGCCACAGCGCTTGCCCCGGGGTCAGCTGCGTGAGTATCTGCGCCTCGGTCGCCGACAGCCCGAGCAGCTCCCTGGTCAGTCCGATCTGGCTCTCGTCCTGGTGGTAGATCACACGGGTTGAGGCGTCGGCGATCAGCCCTTCGGCGATCCGCGCGGCACGGGAGCCCGCGTCGCCGGCGGCCTGCAGGTCGCCGAGCTTGTGCAGCACAACCAGATTCAGCACGCCGAACTGCCTGGCGAGCTTGAAGTTCGACTGGAACCACTCGCCCAGACCACCGTGCTGGATGATCTTCCACGACTCGTCCGCGACGTTGATCAGCCGTCCGCGGGCGGCCGAGGATGGGTCGGCCGTGCGCGCGAGCTGCGCGCTCATCCAGGCGGTTGCGCAGGCCATCAGGATCCCGACCGCGGGAGAATCGCGCACGGCGTGCAGGTCGAGGACCAGCAGTTGCGCGTCGAGGTCGATCCCCGGGCTCGTGGGGCCGTCGAAGATGCCCTTGAGCGGACCTTCGCAGAGATCTTGCAGGGCGAGCGCCGCGCGACGGACGTCCTGGGCCAGCCGCGCGGGTGTGGTCTGCAGCCGGCCTGCCATCTCCGCCGGCGGATCGAACATCACCGCACCGATCTGTGGCAGTGTCGGCTCGCGCACGCGCTCGCGGACCGTGCGCAGCCCCTCGCGCAGGGCGGCCGCCTCGATTTGGTCCAGCGGCTGACCGATCGCTGTGGTGGCGATCGCCCGCAGCAGCTCGATCTGCGCGTGCTCCTCGGGGCGCGCAGACAGCGGATTGAGTCTCACACCGGCGCCCGGGGCGAGTGCGATCGGTCTCACCCCGACGCTCGCGCAGAGCGGTCCGTATTCGCTCTTCACGTCGAGCACGAAGGCCCGGCGCCCGAACACCAGCATCCGCCACAGCAGCGTCTTGACCAGCGCGCTCTTGCCCTGGCCCAGCTTGCCGATCACGATCGCGTTGGGGTCATCGAGCACGCCGTCGTCGTAGAGCACCCACGGGTCGAAGCAGAAGGCGCCACCGCTGGTGTCACGCCCGATGAATGCTCCGCGGCCACCCAGCCCACCACTTGCGGTAAATGGATAGATCGCCTGCGCGTGGCGCGTCGTCACACGGTGGCCGGGGCGGGCAGCGCTCATCGCAACCCCCGGGCGAGCGGCAGCGTAAAACTGAACGCCTCGGCCTGCTGGCCATACATGCGACGCAGCTCGAGTCGCGCCCGCGCCGCGTGTCGGTGAATCTCGGCGCAGGCCAGGCGCAGCTCGCGCTCGTCGCGGCCGCTGACGGTGACAAAGCCGCTGAAGCGGACCTCACCGTGGCCGGCGGCGA
The DNA here is from genome assembly GCA_963706725.1 of uncultured Actinomycetota bacterium. Taxonomy (GTDB): domain Bacteria; phylum Actinomycetota; class Thermoleophilia; order Solirubrobacterales; family Solirubrobacteraceae; genus Palsa-465. The sequence continues at coordinate 891,289 of OY970167.1, forward strand.
GCTCCGCCTCGCGCCGGCCGGCGGCCTCCTGGGCCTGGCGTTGGCGAGCCGTCTCCGACTGGCCGAAGCGGCGTCGCAGCTCGCTGTCGGCGCGGTCACGGGTGATCGCCGCCTCGACCTCGCGGGCCGAGCGCTCGGGCGCCACCGGTTCAAACGTCAGCGCCACCGTGCGGACGGTGTCGGAGTCCGCCAGCAGGGCATCCATGAACATCGGTGAGACGTCGATGCGCGGCCAGCCGCTGATCCAGTGCGTGGCGTGCAGGGCGCCGTCGCAGCGGTAGTGATCCCAGGTCTCGACCACCGCCAGCGGTCCCGCGTCGCGCTCGGCGAGCGGGTGCGCTCCGCCGGCCAATGCGTCGAGCGGCGCAAGCTGGGCACGCGCGTAGGGATCGAAGCCGGTACGCAGCACGCGCGCGAGCTGGTTGGTGCTGAGCGCGCCGAGCACCCTGATCTCGGCCGCCTCGAGTCCACGCACGATCTGCGCGACCTGCTCGAGCACCTGTTCCGGCGCCAGCTCGCGGCGAACCTGCAGACGCGCCATGTCGAGTTGGATCGCGAGCAGGATCTCGTGGTCATGCGTCACCTGTGTGCTCTGGCCGATCAGCTCGAGGTAGGACTCGACTACCGGCGTGCCCCGGGCGGGCATCGATGGGTCGCGTGCCGTGTGCAGCCAGCGCGCGAGCTCGTCGCCCTGGGCGGGCGCGGTGCGCTCGATCCACTGCAGGCGTCTGATCGGCGTCGCCGCTGCGGTCGCCAGCACGGCGCCCCACTGCGCGAGCCGCCGCTCCTGGATCTCAGGATCGAGCAGCGCGAACGACAGTGCCTGGCACGCGAGCACCGGAGTCAGCAACCGGCCGTGGCGTTCTGCCAGCGCGCCCAAGGCGCGACCCTGATGCCCGACGGTAACGAGCTCAACGCCACGCAAGCTTCTCGGCAGCGACAGGGCGGGAGCGGCGCCCGCGGTATGTCCGAGGGTCGGAGCGCCGGCGCGGAAGCGTCGCCCGCGGAGGAGCGAGCGGCCGCCGAATCCGCACGCCACAGGCGCCCACTCATCGAGCGAGCGGCCACCGATCGGCGCCGTCGTGAATCCGACCGCGCCGACCAGCAGCAGGATCGCGGCCAAGACGCCCACCCCTCCGCCGATGCGATCGAGCAGCTCGATGCCCAGCAGCAGCGCGGCGCCGATCGTGGCGACCTGCCCGAGCCGCAACGGGCCGAGCAGCCCGCGGCGCTCGAGTGGTCCAAAGCGGTAGCTGAGCCGCTCACGGTTCATTGCGGAGCTTCGGGCTGGTCCGAGCGCGGCTGCTGCATCAGTCGCTCGTCGAGCCGCAGCGGCTCGCTGCGCCGCCAGGGCTCGGCCAGGACGAACGGCTCGCCACTGTCGGTGGGTGCGGGCTGGTCAGGCGCGGGTGTGCTGTCCAGCGCGGCAGCCGCGGCTGGGCCGGAGCGCGCAGAGTCGTTTCGCGCTCGTGAGGAAGCGGTCGCCGGCGCTGGTTCGCTGCCGCCGCTGTCGGCGTACATCGTCCGCGCCTGGGCGCGTAGGCGGGCGGGCAGATCCGTCGCCAGCTCGCCGGCACCGGCCGTGAGCTCGGCGGCGGCGGCGCGCGCCTGCGAGTGCGGGAGCTCATTGCGCATGATCCCTGCGGCCCCAGAGGCGAGCTCGGTGAAGGGCAGGATGCGCATCAACGCCCAGGGCGCAAACGTCGAGAGCAGCATCAGCGACATCGCCACCAGCAGCTCTCCGATGCCTGGGATGCCCTGGGTAAAGGCTGCCGCCGCCAGCGACAGGACGGCGACGATCACGAACTTCGAGAGCACCAGCGAGGCGAGCAGTTCAACCAGCCTGACCGCCCAGATGCGGCGCGCCGGCCAGACCATCGCGGCGAAGGCGAGCGGCAACATCAGTACCACTACATAGACGGCAGCGGCGCGCACCAGCAGCTCTATCGCGAGCGCCATCGCGGCCATCAGGGCCAAGAGCCCGACCACCACGGCGAAGAACGGAGAACCTCCGGCGACGGTGGCCAGACCTCCCGCGACCACAGCGGCGCTGTCGAGAAAGCGAGCTCCACCACCGGCGGCACTGTGTGAGACCGTTGCCGACATCTGGTCGGTAGCGGCCAGCGCCAGCATCGTCAGCGGTGCCGCCAGGCTGACGCCGAGGAGCGACAACGGCAGGTAGCCGAAGGTGACGCGCGCGAGCAGGCTGAGATCTCCGCGGGCGATCGCCTGCACGGCGGCGGCGCAGAGGAAGGGGATCGTCAGCATTGCCGCCAGCGCTGCGACGCGCCAGTAGGTCGATGAGAACCAGGTGCTGTCGAGGTTCGGTGCGGTGCCGGCGCTGATCGCGCCGGCAACCTCCTCCAGCGCGCTCTTGGTCCCGTTCAGCACCCAGGACGAGATGCTCTTGAGCACTAATCCGGCGGCGCTGCCGGCGATCCCCGACACTAGCCCGCCGACTGGAGCGACGATCGGGCTGACGATCCCGCCGGCTGCCCCCTCGAAGCTGTCGATGATGCTCATTTGGCCGTCGCCCCCAGGTGCGCGAAGAAGTTGACGAGTCCCGGACCGGCACCGATCACGAGCGCCGACCCGGCCGACACGAGCGCCGCCATACGACCGCGGGCGGCGTAGTGGTGGCTGTTCGTGTGCGAGGCGACCGCCCACAGGGCGGCGCCGATGAAAGCTCCCAGGAGGGTGATCGCCAGCGCCCAAGCGTCAGCGGCATTGACGAGCTGCTGCAGGATGTTGCTGCCCGGAAGGCCGGCTGCGTTCGGATGCGCGCTGACATCGGCAAAGGAGGTGACCACCTCATTGCTCCTCTCTATTTGAGTCAAATTCAGACTAAACACTAGCCATCTAATCGAACTGTTGCTAGTGTGGTTTGTGTCAAATTAGACTCAATTGGAGAATGAGATGACAACAGCAGCAAGCAGCAGAGTCGTGGGTGACCTCTACAGCGACCTGCAGCCGCAGCTCGTCCGCATCCTGTCTCGCAACCTGCAGCCTCCGGACTGGGTGATCGACGAGGCCTGCCAGACGGCCTGGAGCTCGTTGCTCGAGCACCGTGGCGCGGTGGCGCGCGGCGGCGAGCTGGGGTGGCTGTCGACGACCGCCACGCGGTCGGCGCTACACCTGCTGCGGCGCGAGCGCGCCGGGAAGCCGGATGACGATCCGGCGGTCCGTGCCAGCCTGGGCTGCCTGCGTGTCCCCGAGCCCGGCGTCGAGCGACAGGTCGAGGTGCGCGAGCGCTTAGCCGAGATCCGGCGGCTGCCGGTACGTCAGCAGCGCCTGGTCATGCTCCACGGCTTTGGGTACGAGTACGACGAGATCGCCGCGGTCACGGGTGACACGCCACGGACAGTGGCGCGTCAGCTGATGCGCGCCCGCCAGCGGCTGTTGCGCCCGGCGGACGAGCGCTGAGGCGAGCCGCTCAGCCGCCGTGCAGGCGGCCGAGCCAGACGGCCTTGGCGCCGAGGTCGCCAACTCGGTAGACGTAGTAGGCGCACACCAGCGCCAGCAGCACCAGGCCGACGCGCAGCAGTAGGTAGACGGCCTCAGAGCCGAGCACCGAGTCGGCGATTCCGAGCCCGGTCGGCATCCCGCCGGAGATCCGGTGGCCAGCGAAGGTCAGGATCAGCGTGGCCGTGAACAGCACGAAGCCGATCGCCAGGATGTGGGCGGCGTGCGAGTGCTCGCCGATCAGCACCGCCGCCTGTCCGGTCAGGTGCAGCGCACCCTCCAGCGCCGCGCCGGCCTCCATCGCCAGGAAGATCGAGGACATCGCCACGATCGAGCAGAGGCAGAGGAGCACGCCGTAGCGGTCAAACCAGTGCGGGCGGGCGATGCAGGCAAACGCGCCGAGGATGCTCAGCGGGATCAGCACCACCGGCACGTGGATGAACAGCGGGTGGGCCGGAAGCCCGGGGGAGATCGTCTGCAGGCGGATGCCGATTGTGGCGAAGCCGAGGAACGCGAGTCCCGTCAGGATGAACTCGGCGCGGCGCCAGTCGACGCGGCCGGGCTTCAGTGTGGAAGTTCTTGTGCTCATGCGGCGCGGGAGTGTAGGGGCCGCGGTGTCAACGCAGCCTAAGCGCACTCTGAAAGCGCTTAACCGCTTCCCGGAGCGGAGGTATCAGCGCGCGCGGCCGCGCTTGCGGCGCTTGCGCTCGGCCGGCTTGAGCTTGCGCGGCTTCTGCGGCGTCTTGGAGCCGGCGTGGGCCCGCGCTCCGAAGAGCGCCTCGTCGCCCCCGCCGCGACCGGCACTCGAGGCGTGCCCGCGGGCGTCGTACCAGATGAAGAAGCAGATACCGCCGAGGACCATCGCCGCGATCACCGCGATGATGATCCCGTCGGTTCCCGACAGCCCGCCACTGGTCGAGGGCACGGGCACCGTACTCGCGGTCTGCGTCTGCACCTGCGGCGTCGTCGCGGCACCTCCGCTGGTGATGCCGAAGCCCGGCGAGTTGCTCGAGGCGCTGGTCAGCGACCCCGGGGAGCCGGTCGCAAGCGCCGCCGGAGCAGCAAGCCCGGCGGCGCAACCGCAAGCGATCGATGAGATCAGCAGCCAGAGCGCAAGCGAGCGACGCATGGGCAAGCTAGTGCTCCGACGCCAGCGGCCCGTCCATCGCCGGCGGCTCGGGGTCGTTCGCGTACGGGTTCTCGTTGTCGTGGATCTCTTCGTGGTAGACGCTCTCAACGTTCACCGACCAGATGTCGTGGTTGGTGCCGAGCAGGATGTTGTCGACAGCGCGCATGGCCGTCAGCATCGAGTGATCGGAGTTGTTGTACCGGTGCAGGCCGTTGCGGCCGACCTGTGCGAGGTTGGTCATCTCCGACTCGAGCCAGCGGCGGATCGTGGCGACCCGCTCGGCATACTTCTCGTCGTAGATCGGGTAGGCCTTGTGCACACGCGCGACGAAGCCGAACTTGACATTCGCGGCCTTCGCGAGGTTGAGCTTCTCGATCTCCTGGCCGGCCATCTTGACGAGCTTGTCGTCATCCATGTTCCAGAGCTCGTCGCCCTCGAAGCAGAAGTACTCCATGCCGATCGAGGCGTCGCTCTCGTTGGGGACCATCCAGGGGCTCCAGGACTTGAAGTTCTGGATGCGCAGCACGCGCACCCCGGGCTGGTGGATGTAGATCCAGTTGTCGGGGAATAGGTCCTGGCCCTCTATTACCAGCAGCACGGTGAGGAACTCGCGGTAGCGCAGACCACGCGCGGCGTCACGGACGTCAACCGGAGCCTCCGGCTCGGCGATGCCGACGGTGGTGCGCAGCGGCAGCGAGGAGATCACGTGCGACGGGGTCAGCACCTGCCCGCCCGCGTGCACCTCCACGACCTTGCCCGCCTGATCGGTGACGAGCTTGGTCACCGGGGCGCTCATGCGGATCTCACCGCCGTGCTCCTGGATGTCCTTGGCCATCTGCTCCCACATCTGGCCGGGGCCGAAGCGGGGATAGTTGAACTCGGAGATGAGCGATTTGATGTTGCCCGTGTTGCCGAAGAAGGCGGCCTTGGCGGCACTGAAGAAGGACAGGCCCTTGATCCGCTGCGCGGCCCACTCGGCGCGAATCTCATTCGCCGGCACTCCCCACAGCTTCTCGGTGTAGGTCTTGAAGAAGTGGCCATAGAGCCGCTTGCCGAACCGGTTCGAGACCCACTCCTCGAACGTGTCCTCGCGGCCCCTGGGCTTGACCGCCGCCCACAGGTAGGAGAGTCCACAGCGCGTCAGCTCGAGCGGGCCGAGCTTCTTGATCACGTCGACGCCCTGCAGCGGATATTCGAGGAACTTGTCGTTCCAGTAGATGCGGCTCTGGCGCGGACGCTTGAGGAACTCCTCCTTCATGATCTCGTGCCAGAGGTCGTCGACCTCCTTCACCTTGGTGAAGAAGCGGTGACCGCCGAGGTCGAAGCGGTAGCCGTCCCGGACCTCGGTGCGCGCGATGCCGCCGAGCATGTCCGTGGCCTCGAGCACGATCACCGGCTTGCCCTGCTTGGCCAGCAGGTAGGCGGCGGTCAGCCCGGCGGGGCCACCACCGAGGACGACGACGGGCTTCTCTGGGGTGATGTCGGCGCCGCGTGTGGGCGCTGCGGCCGCGGCCGCTGGAACCGAGCTTTCAGGCACGTATCTAAAACCTATTTCTTGACGTAGAGAATGGCGGAGTCCGCGACGCAGCAGGCGCCGCGGTAGTTATGGGGCGCCACCGCCTCCATCTTGAACTGCTTGTCCTTCCAGAGAATCTCCCCCCACTGCGCCGAGCGGGTGCGGATCTCAGCGGTCCATGGCGCCTTCCAGCCGGCCACGCCCTCGGTGAGCGGGCGGATGTACAGGACCTGCTGCCCGGGCTTGAGAGCCTGCAGCTCGGCCGGCAGAACCTTCCAAGGGTCGGCGGCGCGGTAGCGCGCCATCGCGTTGATCCAGTTCATCCAGGACGGGTTCTTGACCGGGCCGATCGTGTTGGAATAGCGCAGGCCGCCGGGCAGGTAGTAGTACGCCAGCGGCGTCTCCTCCGGCTGACCGACGATCACCAGGTCGCCCTTGTGCAGCAGCGACTTCATCTCACCGGAGATGTCCTGCATGTCGCTCTTGTGGGCGGGCGCATAGACGCTCGGCCGCGCGAGGAAGATGAGCCCGACGAGCAGCATCACGGCGCCGATCACGCCGGCCCGTGACATGCCGATCGCGGTCAGCATCATGATCGCGGCGATGATCGGCGCGAAGTAGCGCGGGTTCCAGGCGGGCGTGATCTGCGACGCGATCCAGCCGAACATGAGCGTGAAGAACACGAGCGTGAACAGCATCAGGGCGACCTTGGCCTGGGTGCTGGCACGCTCCGCCCTTGCGAACAGGCCCGCGTAGCCAACCGCCATGCCGATCAGCAGGATCGCGGCGACCGTGGAGCCGCCGTACACGCTCTGGGCGATCTGAACCGGCGCCCCGAAGCGTGGCGACGTGTTCCACGGAGCCGCGGTGTGCAGCGACTGGAAGATGAAGTTGGGAACCCACGGAGCGAACAGGATGCCAGCCCCGAGGTAGGCGCAGATCGCGTCGCGGATCAGGTGCTCGCGGATCTCTGCGCCGGCGATGTAATAGAGGACGACCAGCGACAGCGCCGACCCGGCGCCGAAGAAGAGCGCCCAGTTGTGCGTGTAGAGCATCGCCGCCTGAGACAGCGAGAAGACGATCACGTAGCGCCGCTCGCGGAACACGAAGCCGCGGACGAAGCCGATCGTGCCAAGCAGGCCCAGCAGCGTCATCAGCGCATACATGCGGGTCTCTTGGCTGTAGTAGTCGAGGAAGGCGCTGGACGCCATCAGCGTCGCCGTCATCAGCCCGGCGCGCTTGCCGGCGATCTTGAGACCGCCCCAATAGCCGACGGGGATCGTAAGCGCGGCGCAGATCTCCGACAGCCAGTGCGTCGCGGCCTCGCCGTTGCCGACCATCAGCATCCAGAAGTGCAGGAGCAGATAGAACAGCGGCGGGGAGCCGTCCTGGCGCAGGATGCCGGGGATCGCCGACAGGTGGTGGGAGGAGATCCCGACGGTGATCGCCTCGTCCATCCAGAACTGCTGGCCGACCACGCGCGTGCGGATGTAGAGCGAGGCGATCAGCAGGATCAGCAGGATCAACGCGACCCGCGCCCACTCGGGCAGCTCCCTGATGAAACGGGGCAGCGGTACCGCGAACTCGCGGATGAAGCCCGAGCCCTCCGACTCTGGAGTGAGAATCTTGTCGGTGATGGTTGTCGTCGCCATATTCCGCTACCTCAGCCCAGGACGCCGATCGCCGCGCAGCTCTCGACCTTGGTCAGCACCTTGTGACCGGAGCGATTCGGGTAGACGAGCAGGCTGCCGATCACCTCGGCGCCCCCCTCCTCGCCCTGGATCTGCTCGCCCTGGGCGATGCCGGCCGTCGCGTAGAAGATGATGGTTGGTCCCTGTGGTCGCGAGCCGACCTGGATCGCAGGCAGGTGCTGGGCGCCGTCGGCATAGTACTCGCGGAATGGCAGCTTGTCGCTCCTCAGGCACTTGACCTGCGGGATCCGCGGATCGTCGGTGTGGCCGTAGAAGCCACGTTGCTTGTTCAGATGGGCGGTGCCTGCCTCGGGTTTCTGCGCAATGCCGCAGGCGCTGATCAGGAGCGCAACCAAGCCACAGGCCACCGCGACCTTGACGGCGGACATATCGCAGGCAGGGTAGTAGATCCACCGCCGCAACCATCTAAAGGTCGCGGCGGGCACTGGCGGTAGCGTTGGCGAGCCGCTCGTTGCCGCCCGTACGCAGGCCCTCGATCACAGCGTCGATGTCCGCGCTCGAGCGGTTCTGTCCGAGTTTGGCCTTGGCCTCGACGCGCGTAATCCGCAATTCAACCCCGACGATCGCACGCAGCTGGCTGTCAATGTAGTCGCGCGGGGCGTCGTCCACCGACCACGGCTGCGGTCGTGGCCGCTCGTGCCGGGCGGTGAGCCGCCGCACCAGAGCTTCGAGCCAGGTCTGGTCATCGTGGATGAGCAGCTCGCCATGGACGTGGGCGGTGAGGTAGTTCCAGGTCGGAACCACGCGCCCGTGTTCGCGCTTTGACTCATACCAACCGGGGCTGATGTAGGCGTCGGGGCCGTGCACGATCACCATCGACTCGCCCACCGGCTCGAGCCTCCAGTGCTCGTTCTTGCGCGCCACATGCCCGAGCAGCGCGCCGTACTCGCCCGGTGAGGCGTCGTAGATCAGCGGCAGGAAGGTCGCGTACAGGCCTACGCCGGTGGGAGTCACCAGGTCGGCCGCGTGGATGCCGTCGAGCAGGTCACGGGTCTGCTGCTCGTCCGCCGTGAAGTGCTTGGGCAGGTACATGCGCGCGCGGACTAGGTCGGGCTGTACGTCGAGCAGTCCATGAACATCGTGACGGGGCTCGCCGCCATGATCCTGTACTGGGAGCCGTCCTTGTGCTTCCAGCCCTGCTGCCAGGCCTGCATCTGGGAGCTGCCCGGGAAGATGTGTGCGCCGCTGCTGGCGGCTGCCTGGAAGACGACGTTGGGTCCCTGACGTGTGGAGAACTTCTTGTTCAGCGCCTGCACGTAGAAGATCGGCACGTGGAGGTCCCAGGCGAGCATCGTCACCTGATAGTTGTTGGTCATCACGCTGCCGCAGCCGATGACCTTCTGGGCGCCGCCACCGCGCTTGATCAGCGAGGCGAAGCGCTCGCGCAGCTCGGCCTGGTAGCGCAGCTGGTAGCGCATTGACCCGACCGTCGGCATGCTGCTCGTGAAGCGATCGGGCACGAGCGCGAACACGACCAGTGCCACGAGCGTGGCGCCCGCCGCCAGCCAGACAAAGCGGCCCTCTGACGAGCCAAGGTCATAGCGGGAGCGGCGTCCAACCCGGCGCACGACGCGATCGACGAGCGTGGCGAGCCCGAGGCAGCCCCAGCCGTAGGCGGAGCAGCCGCTGATGCACACGAACATCGCACCGATCACCGCGTAGCGCGGGTTGCCGGCGAACCCAGCCTGGGTCTCGACGGCGACGCCGAGCCACCAGAGGAAGCCGAACAACCCTGCGAGAGCGGCCGCCAGTGCGGCCGGATAGCGCCGTGCGGCAGCGTCCCAGCTGCCGAGCCGGCGGCGGGTCCGGAACAGCAGATACGCGGTGCCCGCGATCAGGATCAGTGAGGCGACCTCGAGCCGCTCGATCTCCAGTGGCCAGAGTTTGTTCGAGAGCTCTGCCCAGAATGGGAATGAGGCGTTGACAGCACTCTTCAGCGAGTGGTTGTTCTGGGCGTGGGTGGCGAGGCCGGTGAGGCTCGCGCCGCCCAGCTTCTGCGGCACGCCCCAGAGCGCCAGCATCAGCAGCCCGAGCCCGATCACCAGCGGCCACGCGCGCCGCTCCTTCCAGAGCAACCACAGGCCGTACAGTCCCCAGATCGGCCAGGCCTCTGGGCGGTCGAGGCAGGGCACGATCCCGAGCGCGAACGCCTGCCGGTGGTGACCGTCCCACGCGCGCTCGACGGCGATCAGGAAGACCGCCGTCATCACCCCCTCGGAGTAACCGAGCAGCATGTTGATCCCGAAGCTCTTGGTGAAGGTCGTGCAGATCAATGCGGCCGCGCCGGCGAACACCACCGGCGCAACCGCTACCGCGTTGCCGAAACGCGACTGCTCTGTCAAAACCGCACCGGCGTGGCTCTGCGAGACCAGACCCCAGGTCGTGCGCAGGGTGAGCTTGACCGCCATCAGCACGGTCAGTGCGGCACCGGCACGCGCGACCACCAGCCACAGATCCGGCTGCGCCGAGCCGAACGCCGCGAACACGGTGGTGAAGATCACCGGCAGCGGTTTCCAGCTGGAGCCGCCGGCGATGTGCAGCTGCGCGTCGACGTGCGGCCCCGAGCCCGTGACCGCCTGGAAGATCTCCCGGCCCCAGATCAACCACGACCACGGGTCGTAGCTCGGCGTCGAGGGCCAGTGCAGGGACGCGACCGCGAGGATCAGCGCAAGCCCTGTCAGCCAGAGGTATAGACGTGCGCCGCGAAACATCGAGAAGCTCGGGCAGTTTCGTCCGCGGGTGAGTTACGGCGGTCATGCTTAAACGGAGTTTTAGACGGTTCCGCCGCAACCGGACAGGGCGCGGGCGCGGCGGAACAGGATAGATGCGGAAACCGGGACCGTTGATACGGTCCTCAACACCTTACGGTGTGGGTCAGAGCGGCGTTGTGTACGCGCCGTTGATTCCGCCGTCGACGAGCAGCGACGAGGCGGTCATGAACGACGAGTCGTCGCTGGCGAGGAAGAGCACCGCCTTGGCGATCTCCTCGGCCTCACCGAAGCGACCCATCGGCACGTGCACCAGCCGCCGCGCGGCCCGCTCCGGGTCCTTGGCGAACAGCTCCATCAGCAGCGGCGTCGCCACCGGGCCGGGGCAGATCGCGTTCACGCGCACGCCGCTGCGGGCGAACTCGACGCCCAGCTCCCGCGACATCGCCAGCACGCCGCCCTTGGAGGCGGTGTAGGAGATCTGCGAGGTGGCGGCGCCCAGCACCGCCACGAACGATGCGGTGTTGATGACCGAGCCGCCGCCGGTCTCCAGCAGATGCTGGATCCCGTACTTGCAGCAGAAGAAGACGCTCTTGAGGTTGGCGTCCTGCACGCGCTGCCAGGCGTCGTACTCGGTTACGAGGATCGAGTCGTCGTCGGTCGGCGAGATCCCGGCGTTGTTGAAGAGGATGTCGACCGTTCCGAACCTGTCCCGCGTCTGCTGATACATGTCCTTGACGGCCTGCTCGTCGGTGATGTCGAGCTGTAGCGACAGCTCACCGACCGCGTGTGCTTTCAGATCGGCGCCGACGACGTGTGCGCCCTCGGCCTCGAACAGCTCTGCTGTGGCCAGGCCGATCCCGCCGGCGGCCCCCGTGATGACTGCGACTTTGTCTTGTAGACGGTTGCTCATGTGGTTGCGTAATAGATGGTCTTTGTCTCTGTGTAGGCATCGGTGGCGTGCGGCCCGAGCTCGCGTCCGTACCCGGACTGCTTGAAGCCCCCGAACGGCGTGCTCACACGCACCGAAGAGTTGGAGTTGATCGACAGCACGCCACTCTCGACCGCGCGCGCGACGCGCAGCGCGCGTCCCCCGTCGCGGGTCCAGATCGATCCTGACAGGCCGTAGATCGTGTCGTTGGCGATCCGCACCGCCTCCTCCTCGTCCTGGAAGGGGACGACCGCGACGACTGGACCGAAGATCTCCTCGCGCACCGCGGCGGACCGCGGATCGACCGGCGCGAGCACCGTCGGCGGGAACCAGAAACCGGGTCCCTCGGGTGCGCTGCCGCGGAACGCGACCGGCGCATCGGCCCCCACGAACGAGGCGACACGATCGCGCTGCTTGGCGGAGATCAGCGGCCCCATCATCGAGTCGGGGTCGAGTGGGTCGCCGACCTTGAAGCCCTCAACGTGGGGCTGCAGCAGACCGAGGAATTTGTCCACGGCGCCGTGCTCGACAAGGATCCGCGAACGCGCGCAGCAGTCCTGGCCGGCGTTGTCAAAGACCGCCCATGGGGCCGCGGCGGCCGCCTTTTCAAGGTCGGCGTCGGCGAAGATGATGTTCGCCGACTTGCCGCCCAGCTCGAGCGTCACGCGCTTGATCGTCTGCGCTGCGGCCGCCGCGATCTGCCGCCCCACCGCAGTGGATCCGGTGAAGGCGATCTTGGCGACGTCGGGGTGTTCCACCAGCCGCGCGCCCGCCACCGGTCCGTAACCGGCTACGACGTTGACGACTCCCGGAGCGATCCCCGCTTCGAGCACCAGCTGCTCGAAGCGCAGCGCCGTCAGCGGCGTCAGCTCGGCCGGCTTGAGCACGACCGTGTTGCCCGCCGCCAGCGCCGGCCCGAGCTTCCAGGCCGCGATCGTCAGCGGGAAGTTCCAGGGCACGATCAGGCCGACGACACCGAGCGGTTCGCGCACGGTGAACGCCTGGCCACCGGCGACGGGGATGGTGTCGCCGAGCAGCCGCTCGGGCGCGCCGGCGTAGTAACGGAAGGTGTCCACGACCATTCCCATCTCGCCGCGCGCCGAGGCCAGCGGCTTGCCGGCATTACGGGCCTCGAGCAGCGCCAGCTGCTCGAGGTTCCGCTCGATCGTGTCGGCGAGCGCGCGCAGCTGAGCCGCGCGCGCTGCGGGCGCGAGTCCGCGCCACGCGGGCAGGGCGGCCCGGGCCCGGGCCACCGCCTCGTCGACCTCATCCATGCCCGCGCTGGATACCCGCTCGAGCACCGCCTCGGTGGCGGGCTCGAGCACCGTCAGTGTCTCGCCCACAGCTAGGCCGGGAGCAGCGCCGGATCCTCCGGCGTCCCTGTGTCCGGCTCGTCAGCTGTTCGGATCGGGCCCTTGAACGTGTACTTGGCACCTGCTTCCCAGGCGATCCATACGGCGACCATGAGCACGATCGTAACGATCGGGGCGTAGTTGACCGCGCTGAACGTGAAGCCCTTGTTCCACGGCACCGCCGTCGGTCCCGCGGGTAGGCAGAAGATGACCACGCAGAGCGCCACCCAGATGAATGCGATCGGATTGATCCAGCGGTAGTGCCGGCCAAGGTTCCAAGGGCCTGTCTGGAACTTGTCACCCTGCTTCCAGCGAAGGAACACCGGCAGCACGTAGGCGATGTACAGGCCGATCGTGGCGATCGAGGTCACCGCGTAGAACGCGACGGGCGTGCCGGCCTTGTCCCCGAACAGCGCCGGGATCGTGATCAGCAGCGCGAAGCCGACCACGAACAGCACCGACCAGGTCGGGGTCCGGTTGGCGCTCAGGCGCCGCCACAGGCTGTGCCCGGGCACCGCGCCGTCACGTGAGAACGCGAACACCATCCGCGACGAGGCGGCGACGCAGCCCATGCCGCAGAACAGCTGCGCCACGGTGGCGATGTCGAGCACCGCCTTCGCCATCCATGGGTGCGCGGCGAGCGCGGTCTCGATCACCGCGACGGAGGTGCCACCGGCACCGCTGATCGCGTGCACGTGCGTGGCTGCGAAGGTGATCGCCAGCAGCACCGCCCAGCCGCCGATCGCCGAGTAGAGGATTGAGCGGTAGAGCCCACGCGGGGCCGCCCGTTCGGCGTCGTGCGTCTCCTCAGAGAGGTGGGCCGAGGCGTCATACCCGGTGAACGTGTACATCGTCAGCAGGAAGCCGAGCGGCAGCACGTAGAACCAGTACATGCCATGCGAGAAGCCGCTGGCGTTGTTGGTGTGCCCGAACACCCAGGAGAAGCTCTGGTGCGAGGACGGGCCGAAGATCATCAGCGCCACGATCGCGATCACGCCGAACAGCATCCACCAGGCGGAGATCCGGTTCAGCAGCGAGATCATGTGCGAGGAGAAGACGTTCAGCACCGCGTGCGCCGCGAGGATCAGGAAGAACAGCACGAACGTGTGCACGAGGATCGTCGACGGCGTCGTCGTCGCGAAGTTGAGGATGAAATGCAGCCCGTAGAGCTGCAACACCGCGTTCAGGAACGAGGCGGCGCCGTAATCGACCGCGGCCGTGACGGCGACCAGGCCGAGCAGGTTGAACCAGCCGGTGAACCACGCCCAGCGCACGCCGCCGAGGCTGTAGGCCCAGTAGTAGATGCCGCCCGCGGTCGGGTACTTGGAGGCGAGCTCCGCCATCGACAGGCCGACGAACAGCACGAGAATGCTGATCAACGGCCAGCCGATCGAGATCACGACCGGACCACCGTCGTTCCACGCCTGCGAGTAGGTCGTGAAGCAACCACTGAGGATGCAGATGATCGTCAGCGAGATGGCGAAGTTGGAGAACCCGCTCCAACCACGATTCAGCTCCTGCTTGTAACCCAGTTCCGCGAGCTTCCGTTCGTCCGCGGTTAACGATCCCGTCGCCATGCCGTTCCCCTCGTCTCAGCGTTTGCGGCCCTCGCATCCGCCAAAAGGATCGGCGGTCGGCCCTTAGGGCGCGATCCTGATCGTCCGCTCATCCCAAGTCAAGCTCGCGCCGGCAATTTTGTACATTCGGATAAGCCCCGCCACGACGGTGGCCGAGCCGCTCCGCTGCGACTCAGACTCTGGGCAGCAGCCCGGCGAGCACGTGCTCGGTGCCGCGCAGATGCTCGGCCATCTCATGCGCGGTGACGCCCTCGTCGCCGCTCGCGACCGCCGCAAGGACGCGCCGGTGCTGCACGTTTGAGGAGTTGAGCACCTCGGGCGGGTGTGCGATCAGCGCGATCAGGCGGGTGGCGTCGCCCTGGATCTCGGTCGCCATCGTCACCAGCCGAGGGTTGCCGGTGGCCTCGGCCAGGCCGATGTGGAAGCGGACGTCCAGCTGGCGGTAGGTGCTGAAGTCCTCGGTCGCCTCCTCCATCGCCGCGAGCAGCTCACCGAGGCCGCTGACGGCGGCCTTGCGGGCGCGCCGGCAGGCGAGCACCGCATACCCGACCTCGACCGCGACGCGGTGGTCCCACATCTCCGGCCAGCGGTCGATCAGCTCGGACGGCGGCGGTGGCGCGGGCGGCAGCTCGTCAACGACGAAGGTGCCGCCGCCGCGTCCGCGCACGGCATGCAGGTGGCCGCTCTGGCCGAGCGCCACGAGCGCCTGGCGCAGGGTCGAGCGCGCGATCCCGAGCTTCGCACAGAGCTCACGCTCGGCTGGCAGGCGGGTGCCGGGCGGCAGCAGTCCCAGGCGGATCGCGGTGCCGATGCGATCGACAGCCTCCTCGAAGGCAGTCTGTGAGCGCACCGGTGCGAAGACCGACTCGAGCGACGCCGCCGAGTCGAGAGTTCGTGGTGGGTCGCTCGTGGTGCTCATCGGATCAGACGGTCAGAGCCGCTCGAAGCCGCGCACGCGTTCCCAGTCGGTGACCGCCGACTCGAACGCGGCAAGCTCGATGTCGGCCGCGTTGGTGTAGTGAGCCACGACCTCAGCACCGAACGCCCTGCCTGCGAGCGCGCTGCCGGCAAACAGATCACGGGCGTCGCGCAGGGTTGCGGGCAACCTTGGCTTGCCGGTCGCGGCATACGCGTTGCCCTCGAACGCCGGCTCCAGCGCCAGCCCCTGCTCGACGCCCTCGAGGCCCGCAGCGATCAGCGCCGCGAGCGCCATGTACGGGTTGAGGTCGGCGCCGCCCGAGCGGTTCTCGAAGCGCAGCGCCGGGCCGTGTCCCACGACCCGCAGCGCACATGTACGGTTGTCCTTGCCCCAGGCGACCGTCGTCGGTGCGAACGAGCCGACCGCGTAGCGCTTGTAGGAGTTGATGTTGGGGGCGAGCAGCAGCGTCAGCTCGCGTGCGTAGGCGAGCTGACCGGCCAGGAACGACTCGAACGTGCCCCGCTCGCGCTCGAACAGCGGGCCGTCGGCGTCGGCCAGCGAGAAGTGAATGTGGCACGAGTTGCCCTCGCGCTCGTTGTACTTCGCCATGAAGCTGATCGACATGCCCTCCTGGGCGGCGATCTCCTTCGCGCCGTTCTTGTAGACCACGTGGTGATCGGCGCAGCGCAGGGCGTCGGCGTAGCGGAAGTTGATCTCGTGCTGGCCGTAGTTGCACTCGCCCTTGGAGTTCTCCACCTCCAGCTCGGCCTCCGTCATCGAGTTGCGGAGCCGGCGGATCAGTGGCTCCACGCGTGAGGTGCCGAGCAGCGAGTAGTCGACGTTGTAGAGGTTGCCCGGCTCGAGGTCACGGTAGTTCTGGCGCCAGGCCTGCTCGTAGCTATCGCGGAACACCATGAACTCGAGCTCGGTCGAGGCGTTCGCCGTCCAGCCGCGCTGCGCCAGGCGCGCGAGCTGCGCGCGCAGCACCTGGCGCGGTGAAGCGAGCACGTCGCCGCCGTCGGCCCAGGCGAGGTCCGCCAGGCAGAGGGCGGTGCCGATCTCCCACGGCATAGGTCGCAGCGTCGCCAGGTCAGGGCGCATCACGAAGTCGCCGTAGCCCTTTTCCCACGAGGACATCGCATACCCGTCGACGGTGTTCATGTCGACGTCGACCGCCAGCAGGTAGTTGCAGCCCTCGGCTCCGTGCTCGAGCACCTCGTCGAGGAAGTAGCGTGCCGTAAGGCGCTTGCCCTGGAGCCGGCCCTGCATGTCGGTCAGAGCGAGCACGACCGTCTCGATCTCGCCGGCATCGACTCCTGATCTGAGCGCCTCGAGTTTCACGGCCACCTTCCCCTGGTCTATGCGCGACCCGTTTGCGCGGTGCGCAGCCATGAAGGTATATGAGTCGCGCCTTATACACCAGCGCTTTGTGACGCACCGGTCAGAATCGCTCGTTTGCGAACGGCTCGGGGTGTGTTGGGCGGCCGGCGAGCCACCCGACGCGATCTGCTGACAAACTGCTGCGCCGATGAGCAACACGCCCGCCTCTGTCCTGTCCGACGGAACGATCCTGCAGTTCCTGCGGGAGGGACGGATCAAGGTCGATCCGTGGGATCCGAGGATGGTGCAACCCGCCAGCATCGATCTGCGGTTGGGAGATTCGTTCCGGGTCTTCCACAACCACAAGGTCACGGCGATCGATCTGCGCGACCCACCCTCGAATCTCACCGAGGAAGTCGTGATGGCCGAGGGCGAGGCGTTTGTCATCCATCCGGGCGAGTTCTGCCTCGGGCGCACGCTCGAGTGGATCCAGATCCCGAATGACATCGTCGCGCGCATCGAAGGCAAGTCGAGCCTCGGGCGGCTCGGACTGATCGTGCACGCGACCGCCGGCTTTTGCGATCCGGGGTTTGAGGGAACCCTGACGCTTGAGCTGAACAACCTCACGCGCGTGCCCATCCGCTTGTACCCGGGGCTGCCGATTGCGCAGCTCTCATTCATGACACTCGACCGCGCGGCGCAGAGGCCATACGGAAGCCCGGGGCTTGGCAGCCACTATCAGGGGCAGCGGGCCGCGACCGAGAGCCGGTACGAGGGCGGGCCGGCGGAGAGCAAGAGCTCCGAGAGCGGGGAGCGGAGCGGCGCGTGAGTACTACATTCCAATGCAGTACGCGCCCACGCGGGGCCGATTCTCAGACGAGGGGTGTGCTGGCCAACAGCGACCACACAATGAGGACTCCCGACGCGAGCCCTAGAGCTTGAGAGGAAACCATGACCACTGAGACCGCGCAGAACCATGGCGACGCGGGCGTATCCGGCGCGGACACGCTGACGATCGTCGACAACCGCACCGGCAAGACCTACGAGGTCCCGATCCAGGACGAGACGATCCGCGCCACCGAGCTGCGCAAGATCAAGGTCAACGACGACGACTTCGGTCTGATGACCTACGACCCGGCGTTCATGAATACCGCCTCCTGTCGCTCGTCGATCACCTACATCGATGGTGACAAGGGCATCCTCGAGTACCGCGGCTACCCGATCGAGCAGCTGGCCGAGAAGTCCAGCTACCTGGAGGTCGCCTACCTGCTGATCCACGGCCAGCTGCCGAGCCAGCGCCGAGCTCGACGACTGGACCCACCTGATCACGACGCACACGTTCGTCCACGAGAACATCAAGGACTTCATGCAGGGCTTCCGCTACGACGCGCACCCGATGGGGATGCTGCTGGCGGCGGTCGGGGCGCTCTCGACCTTCTACCCGGAGGCCAACCAGATCAAGGACCACGAGCTGCGGATGATGCAGGTCGTGCGCCTGGTCGCGAAGATGCCGACGCTCAGCGCCTTCGCATACCGTCATAACCGCGGCATGCCGTACGTGTACCCGGACAACGATCTGAGCTACGCCGGCAACTTCCTGTCGATGCTCTACAAGATCGCGGAGCTCAAGTACCAGCCCGATCCGCGGCTGGAGCGCGCGCTCGACGTGCTCTTCATCCTGCACGCCGACCACGAGCAGAACTGCTCGACCAGCGCCGTGCGCAGCGTCGGCTCCTCGCAGGTCGACCCATACTCGGCGACGGCCGCCGGCATCGCCGCGCTCTACGGACCGCTGCACGGCGGCGCCAACGAGGCCGTGCTGCGGATGCTCCGCCGCATCGGCACGCCAGGACAACATCCCCGGGTTCATCGAGGGCGTGAAGGCCGGCAATGAGAAGCTGATGGGCTTCGGCCACCGCGTCTACAAGAACTTCGATCCGCGCGCCAAGATCATCAAGAAGGCCGTCGACGACGTGTTCGAGGTAACGGGTAAGAACCCGCTGCTGAACATCGCCACCGAGCTCGAGAAGATCGCGCTCGAGG
The DNA here is from genome assembly GCA_963706725.1 of uncultured Actinomycetota bacterium. Classification (GTDB taxonomy): domain Bacteria; phylum Actinomycetota; class Thermoleophilia; order Solirubrobacterales; family Solirubrobacteraceae; genus Palsa-465. The sequence continues at coordinate 909,958 of OY970167.1, forward strand.
ACGAATACTTCATCTCGCGCAAGCTGTATCCGAACGTCGACTTCTACTCGGGCCTGATCTACGAGGCGCTGGGCATGCCGGTCGAGATGTTCCCGGTCCTGTTCGCGATCGGCCGCACCAGCGGCTGGATCGCCCAGTGGCTCGAGATGATCGACGACGAGGAGCAGAAGATCGCGCGCCCGCGCCAGATCTACACGGGCGGCCGCGGGATCGACTACGTGCCGATCGAGCAGCGTTCCTGAGTCATGCCTGACGGCGTCACCAGCGTCCGCATCGACCAGCCGCCCGAACAGCGATTTGCGCGTCTGCGCACGCCGCTGGGCGTGAACTCGTTCGGAATCAACGTGCTCACCTTCGAAGCCGGGCAGCGCAACCGCATTCATCGGCACGCGCGCCAGGAGGAGGTCTACGTCGTGCTCGAGGGCACCCTGACGCTGATCGTCGAGGGCGAGCGCTTTGACTACGTGGTCGGTGACGTCGTGCGGGTCGCGCCCGAGGTCCGCCGGCAGCTCGTCAACCGCGGCCCCGGAGCACTGCGCCTACTCGCACTCGGCGGTGTTGCCGACCACCAGCACGAGCCACGCGACGCCGAGGCGTTCAGCGACTGGGACGAGACCGAGCCGGGCACACCGCAGACCGTGCCGGTGCCCGAGGACCTGCCTGCTGCGGAACTGGCCTGAGCTCGGAAGCGGCCGGCCAGCGGGCCGGCCGCACCCCGCGACGGGAACATACTCTGGCTCGGCCGACCGGAGCGCCTGCGCTGCCGGACCCGAACCATTGACGTACGCCGTTCATTCTGCGCCCTGCACGTCACAAGTTCGCCTCAGCTGCTGGTCGGCTGGGGCTCGGGCGCGCTGTGCGGGATGAAGTCCTTGCGCCGGATCAGGCCGAGTGCGAGGCCGCCGGCCACGAACGCCGTCACGGCCGCGATCAGTAGCAGCTCGTTCATCGTCGAGGCGTAGTGGCTCGCGATCGTCGCGCCGCTCGAGCCCGCGAGGCCGTGTGCGAAGATCGAGCCGAGCGCCGCGATCGCGGTTGCGATCCCGACCTGGCGGCAGGTCGCACTGATCCCGGAGGCCATGCCGGTGTCCTTGGGCTGCACGACTCCCACGGCCGTCGAGGCCAGCGGCGGGTTGACCATGCCCGAGCCGAAGCCCGCGATCAGGAAGCCCGCGAGCAGGTGCGTCCAGCCGCTGTCGGGCGCGATCCCGCGCATCAGCAGCAGGCCAACTCCTACCAGCAGCAGTCCCGGGCCGATCAGCCAGCGGACGGGGACGTGGGCTGAGACCCGGCCGGCCGGCACGGCCGTCAGCGTCGCCGCGAAGGTGATGATCGCCAGTCGCAGGCCGGCACCGAGTGGCGACAGGTGCTGCACGTTCTGCAGATACAGGGTCAGGTAGAGGAACATCGCGTAGAGCGACGCGTTCATCCCGAAGGCCGCGAACGAGCCGCCGACGAACGTCGGTTTGCGGAACAGCGAGAGGTCGAACATCGGCTCGCGGCGTGCACGTTCGAGCAGCGGGAAGGCGGCCAGCAGCACCACCGCGATCGCCAGTGAGACGATCACCTTGGTGCTGCCCCAGCTGCTGCGGCTCGATTCGATCAGGCCGTAGACGAGGGCGAACAGCGCGCCGGTGAACACGATCACGCCGGGGATGTCTATGCGGCGGGCATGAGCCGGGCGGAACTCGTGCACGCGCGTGAGCGTGACGAGGATCGCGAGTGCCCCGATCGGCAGGTTCACGTAGAAGATCCAGCGCCAGCTGAGGTCGCTGGTCAGCAGCCCGCCCAGCAGCGGTCCGATGCCGGTGGCAGCACCCGATACGGCACCCCACACGCCGAACGCATAGCCGCGCTCCTTGCCGTGAAAGGTCTGGGCGAGCAGCGCCAGCGAGGTGGGGAAGATGGTTGCGCCGCCGATGCCCTGGAAGGCGCGACAGAGCACCAGCATCAGGCCCGACTGCGCGACGCCGCAGAGCAGCGAGCCGAGCGTGAAAACGGCGAGGCCAAAGACGAACACGCGGCGGCGTCCGAGGATGTCGCCGAGCGACCCCATCATCAGCAACAGCGCCGCCAGCGTCAGGGAGTAGGCGTCGATCGTCCACTGGACGTCGGAGAAGCTCGTGTGCAGCGCGCCACGGATGCTCGGCAGCGCGACGATCACGATGGTCACGTCGATCAGCAGCATGAAGGTGCCGAGGCAGGCTGCGAACAAGGTCCAGTTCTTGTGCAGTTCGTTCTCTTGGTTCATTGGGGCAAGGGTAACCACAAGTCCTTGTGGATACAAGTAACTTGTGAATGTGCGCGCGACTGGATAGGCTCGGAGCGATGACGACCGCGCGTAAACCGGCCGGCACTGGCGATTTTTCCGGTGAGCTCCCCGGCAACGAGCGCATCGGGCACCTGCTGTGGGAATCGTCGGCACGCGTCGTGCTGCTGGCCGAGCCGCTGCTCGCCGGGCTTCAGCTCAGCCTCCCATCGATGGGCGCACTCGAGCGGATCGCGGCGTATCCGGGGATCACCGCATCCGAGCTGGCGCGTCAGGCGTTCAAGACCCAGCAGGCCGTGAGCCAGGTCACGAGCAGGCTCGAGCGCCTCGGCTACGTCGAGCGCCGCCTGGGGTCGGGGCGCGGCGTCGGCTTGCATGCCACCGACCTCGGCAGGGAGATGCTCGCCAGGGGCACGGCACTTGAGGCCGAGATCGATGCGCGCCTGCAGGCGATGCTCGGCAGCGAGCAGGCCGAGCAGCTGCGTGCGCTCCTCCGGCGCCTGCGCGAAGACCTGATCGAGGCGACCGAGTCGCCGGTTAGCGGCGGCTGAGCCGCGCGTCGATCGTCTCCCGCAGCGCATCGCCGAGCAGGTTGAAGGCGATCACGGTCACCATGATCATGATCCCCGCGGGATACACCTCCCACCAGTAGCCGTCCAGCAGGTACGCGGTCCCCTGGTAGAGCATCCCGCCCCAGGTCGCGGCCGGTGGCGGCAGGCCGAAGCCGAGAAAGCTGAGCGTCGCCAGCAAGATGATCGCGTCGGCCACCTGGAAGGTCGCGTTCACGATCAGCGTCCCTGCCGTGTTCGGCAGCACGTGTCGCGCGATCGTGCGCGTGCGTCCCGCACCGAGCGCACGCGTCGCCTGGATGAACTCGCGCGTGCGTAGCGAGAGTGTCTCGGCGCGGATCAGCCGCGCCGGCCCGAGCCACGAGAGCAGCGCGATTACACCGATCAGCAGCGGTACCGTCGGCTGCGCGATCGTCGCCAGGTAGATCAACACGAAGATCGCCGGCAGCGCCAGCAGCGTGTCGACCACGCGCATCATCAGCGCGTCCAGCGCGCCGCCGGTGAAGCCCGCGATTGCGCCCCAGAGCGCTCCCAGCAGCGTTGCAAGCAGGGCCACCGCGAAGCCGATCTCAAGCGACGCGCGGCCGCCGACCATGAGCCGTCCGAGCACGTCGTAGCCCTCTGCGTCGGTGCCGAGCGGGTGGCCGCCGCTCGGGCCGACGTTGGTGAGGTCGACGTTGGCGTGTAACTGATCGGTCGGGTGCAGCAGCGGACCGACGAAGCAGAACGCGAGCAGCGCAACGATCACCACCAGCCCGGCCACGCCGAGCCGGTGCCGCGCGAAGTCGCGGGTGAAGGTCAGGCTCACCGCAGCCTCACGCGCGGATCCAAGGCTGCGTAGCAGAGGTCGGCGAGCAGGCTGCCGAGCACCGTCGCCACGCCGACGACCACGGTCACGCCGAGCTCGACCGGGTAGTCGGCGTTGGCGGCCGCGACCCAATAGCTCAACCCCAGGCCGGGGATGTTGAAGACGTACTCGACGACCAGCCCAGCGCTCAGCAGCATCGGCACCGACATGCCCAGCAGCGTCACGATCGCCAGCAGCGAGTTGCGCAGCACATGACGCAGGAGCACGAGCCGCTCGGGCAGGCCCTTGGCGCGTGCGAGCTGTATGTAGTCCTGCGCCAGCGTGTCGATCGCCGCCGAGCGCATGTAGCGGCTGAACCAGGCGACGTTGATGAGCGTCAGCGTGAGCACTGGCAGCACCAGCCCGCGCGGGTCGGCGAGGATTCCGGCGGTGGCACCCGACTGGCCGGCCTCCGGGGGCAACAGATGCGTGCCGATGCTGAGCCCGGCGATCAGCAGCAGCGCGAGCCAGTAGGTCGGCATCGAGTACAGCGCCAGCGCCGCGCCACTCGTCACCTGGTCCAGCGGGCGGTTGCGGTGGACAGCCTGGATGATGCCCAGCGGCAGCGCGATCAGCAGCGCGAAGGCGAACCCGAGGCCCACCAGGATCACATCGTTGGGGAGCTCGCTTGCAACCAGCGAGCCGACGCTGCGGTTGAGTCTGTAGGAGAACCCGAGGTTGCCCTGCAACAGGCGCCAGAGGAAGGCCAGATACTGGACCACGACCGGATGGTCGAGCCCGTTCGCGGAATTGAAGGCGGCCACCGCCTGGCGGCTTGCGCGCGGGCCGAGGATCGCGTGCGCCAGGCTGCCCGGGGTCAGTCGCTCGAGGATGAAGACCACGAGCGTGACCCCGAGCAACACGGCGAGCGCCTGGCCGACACGCCTGAGCACGAAGCCGCTCACCTGGTGAAGTACCACTCCTCCGGGTTGAGGTAACCGTAGGCGTTGGGCGTCGCGCCCGCGAGGTTCGACTGGAAGCTGACCAGCGTTCCGGGTGACGGTTGCCAGAAGTCGGGAAGCTGCTCCCGCACAGTGTTGGCGTAGGCATCGAGCGCGCGCTGGGCGCCGCGCGCCGTGCTGGTCGTGGTGGCCCGGATCAGGGTGTCGACCGCGGGATCGGAATAGTTGTTGACGTTCCCGAGCGCGCCGGTCTGGAAGATCTCTTCGCCGGTCGGGTAGTGATCGGGGGCGAATACCCAGGCGGTGCCGTACTGGCCGAGCTGCCAGCTGCACGCCGCGCTGCGGGTCGAGCACCGCTCCACCTCGGCGGTGATCGTCGCGTTCGTCACCTGCTTGAGCATGAGCTGGATGCCGACCTGACGCGCGACCGACTGCAGATCGACCATCGCCGCGTCGGTCGATGACATGCCGCTTGGGTACATCAGCGTGAAGCGCAGCTGCTTGCCTGCGGCGATGCCCGCACCACAGTCGCCCGCCCCGCTGCCGGCGTGCGCACAACTGGTGGTGCCGTTCGGCTCGACCCTCCAGCCGTGGGACGTCAGCAGCCGTCTCGCGGCCGCGACGCTGAACGGGTAGGGATTGCTGTGTGCCTCACGGTCGGCGTACCGATTTGCCGGCGCGGCCGGCACCGGGCTGTAGGTCGGCACGCCCAGGCCTTCGTAGTAGGCGTGGATCCACCCGCGCTGGTTGACCAGGTGCTGAAAGGCCCGGCGGAAGTACAGCTGGCGCAGGATCGGCCCCACCGCCGGGTTGTTGAAGTTGGGCTCGAAATAGTCGAAGCCGTAGGGGTAGAAGGCGCTCAACCTGTAGCCCTGCGACCTCAGCGTCGGCTCCTGGGGGACATCGGTGTCGGGCACGTAGCCGACCGAGATCTGTGGCGCCGAGCCGCCGCCGTCGCCCTTCGCGGTTCCGGCGCGGAGCACCGAGAACTCCGCCGTCTCGCTGGTGAATGGCAGCTCGACGAACTTCGCAAGTCGCGGTCGGCTGGGCCCGTCGTAGCGCGGATTGGGCACGAATGTGGCCTGGCCCGAGTTGGTCAGTGACTGCAGCCTCCAGGGCCCGTCGACGATCGACCAGATCGGGCTCCTGGCGTAGCCGGAGACCTGCTTGGCCTGAGCGTTGAGCATCGCGTACACAGCCCTGGCTCCAATCGTGGTCTCGTCCGGCGGACTGATCTGGAGCGTGCACGACATGCCCGGCGCGCAGGAGGTGTCCCAGCGCATCGGCAGCGGCGTGATCTGCGATAGCTCGTTGTCGGTGAACCAGATCGGGTTGTAGGAGCGGTTGAGCCGCAGCTGAACGGTCCGTCCCCCGACCGCCCTCCACGAGGTCACGTTGTCGGGGAATCCACCGGGTACGTACGAAGCCCAGTCCGCCCTGTTGGCCTTCAGCAGGTTGATCCAGAAGATCACGTCGCGCGCGCTCACGGCCTCACCGTCGGACCACACGGCGTGCTTGAGCGTGATCGTGACCATGCGGTCGTGGTCGCTGTACGCGGGTCGGTCGCCGAGCGAGAGCGCGTAGTTGACCCCGGGTGTGTCGTGGTCGCCGTACCAGTACAGCGGCCTGTACATGAGCGTCTGGAAGTCGTAGACGTTCTCATTGGTGTAGTAGGCGCCCGAGATCAACGGAAAGATGTAGTCGGGCGGGGAGAGTGGTTGCTCGGCCCAGTAGGCGGTGCCGCCTCGCACCGGGGTGCCGGTGCTCGCGATCACGTGGCCGCTGCCCGTGCCAAGGGCTCCGGTGCCTGCGCCGGAACCGCCGCATGCGGCAAGCACCGAGGCGGCGATCAACGCCGCCGATACAACCCGCCAATTGCGCATCACTGCTGACTCCCTCCGCCGGCATGACCCGGATCAGGTTCTACGGTCGGCGCCGTCCGGCGCCCTCTCAGCCCAAGGGGCTCCCGCGTTTGTGAACGAAAAGTCTACGACCTGCCACCGGGCTGAGCGGGTCAATCGGTGCCCGACACGACCAGATCGAACGAATCGGGAGGGCGGCTGGCGAAGTACAGGCGCTCGGCGTAGAGCCACTCCTCATCCCACTCCTCGTCACTGATGCGCCCGTGCAGCCGCTGCAGACGCAGCGGCTCGGGCGTCGCCACGAACACCGCACGCGAGACCAGGTCCGACAGCGCCGGTGCTGCGGAGGAGACCCCCTCGAGCAGAATCACCTGGGCGGGCGCCGGGTGCTCGCGCAGTCTGCCGATCGCCGGCTCGAGCGCGTCCTCGCGCAGCGCCGGCCACGCGTAGTACTGCGCCATCGGACGCGGGTCGCTGGTGCCCTCTGACGGATAGAAGTAGTCGTCGGTGTGCACGACGATTGCCCGCAGCGCAGCTGCGACCTCGGCGGCGATCGTGGTCTTGCCGGCGGCACCGTGGCCGTCGATCGCCACCACCAGCGGCCCGGCCGGCGTGGCCCGCCAATCGTCGATCGCGGCGATGATCTGTCGGGCAGCGGCGCTCACAGCACGAGCGTGCCGGCGTTGCGCCGCAGCCAGGCAGCGTGCTCACGGTGCTCTGGGCAGTAGCGCGCGACCAGCCCCCAGAAGCGCGGCGAATGGTCCATGAAGGCGAGGTGGCAGACCTCGTGCCAGACGACGTAGTCGAGCACCGCCTCGGGCGCGAGCAGCAGCCGCCAGTTGAAGCTGACCGCGCCGCCGCGGGAGCAGCTGCCCCAGCGCGTGCGCTGGTCGCGGACCGTCAGCCGCGTGTAGCTGAAGCCCCCGATCGCGCAGGCACGGTCGAGTCGCGAGCGGAACTCCTCGCGTGCCATGCGCCGGTACCAGCGCTCGATCGCCTCGGACCGCTCGGCGCCGTCGGGCACGAGCAGCGTCTCGCCACGCCGCGTGACGCGAGCGCGGCCGCGCTCGGCGCGCACCAGCAGCGTCTGCCCGAGGTACGGAAGCGTGTCTCCGCGTGCGAGCACGGCCGCGCGCTGGCGTCGGGCGTCGGCCAGGCGTCGGTCGATCCACGGGCGCAGCTCGCGCACGGCGTCCTCGGCCGCGTGCAGCGGCATCCGCTGTGGCAGCACAACCTCGATCGCGCCCGCGCGGTCGACGGTCACGCGCACGCGCCGTGCGCGCGTGGAGCGCCGCACCGAGTAGGACAGCAGCGAAGCCGGATCAGATCGCGAGGACACGCTCGGAAAGGGTACGGTCCAGTCGCGACATGCCTTCGATCCCCGAGCCACCCGAGCGCATCATCGACCCCCTGATCGAGCTGCGCCCGATCGCCGAATGGGACATCCCCGAGGTGCTGATCGCGTATCAGGACGATCCCGAGCTGCATCGCCAGCTGGGTCTGTCACGCCCGCCGACCGGGGCGCAGCTGGGCAGCGAGGTCGACAATGCACAGGCCACGCACAAGGCCGGCACCGGCGTGAAGCTGACGATCGTCGAGCCCGGCAGCAACGACTGCCGGGGCCGCGTCGAGGTCAGCGAGATCGACTGGGAGCGCGGCAGCGCCACGCTCAGGGTCTGGGTGGTCACGCAGCGGCGCGGTCGCGGCTACGAGGCCCGCGCCGCCGAGCTGGCGGCGGAGTGGTTGCGCGCCAGCGTCGGGCTGCGCGAGCTGCACCGTCGGCTTGCTCGGCCAGTAGCGCCGCCCCTTTGGGGCCCTTAGACTGCGCGCTCACGATGGCCTCGAGCGGCGTTATCGCAAAGCGTTACTTCGACGCGCTCGCCAAGCGCGACGTCGACGCTGCGGTCGCCTGCTGGAAGCCCGGCGGGCTGGAGCGCCTGATCGGTCAGGGTGAGCTGACCGCGCCCGACGGTGTCCGCGAGTACTTCACCGGGCTGTTCGCGGCCTTCCCGGACTTCAGCTTCGAGGTGCTCGACACGACGACGCAGCGCGAGCGTTGCTCGGTTCGCTGGCGCGCCACGGGGACCTTCACCGGCCCCGGTCGCTTCCAGGGGTTCGCCCCCAACGGCGAGCGGATCACGATCGAGGGCTGTGACGTCGTCGAGGTCGTTGAGGACCAGATCGTCGCCAACACCGCCTACGTCGACGGCAGCGAGGTCGCCCGGCAGCTCGGCTTTTTGCCACCGGCCGGCTCCAGGGCTGAGGGTCGCCTGACGGCGCTGGCCAATGCGCGAACGTACCTGCAGCGGGCCGTCTATGGGGCCGAGCCGGAGGCGATCGCCGCCGGAGTGTGGCTGCTGCGCGGCGGCGGGCTCGGGCGCCACATGAACGTCTACCTGATCGAGGACGACGGCGGCGTGACCGTGTTCGACGCGGGCACGCTGCAGATGGGCAGCGCGATCCGTGCCGCGGCCGTGCGCTTTGGCGGCGTCCGCCGGATCGTGCTCGGCCACGCCGACAGCGACCATCGCGGCGGCGCCGCCGGGCTCGACGCGCCCGTCTATTGCCACCCGCTCGAGCGTTCGGCGGTGGAGTCGCCATCGCCCTACCGCGACTACTGGAACTACAGCCTGCTGAGCGCCTGGGCGCGGCCGATCTACCCGCGCCTGCATGCGTCCTGGGATGGGGGTGCGCTGCCGGTGGCCGGCACGCTCGAGGAGGGCGACGCGATCGCCGGCTTCCGTGTGCTGCATATGCCCGGGCACGCTCCGGGGCTGATCTCGCTCTACCGCGAGGATGACGGGCTGGCGCTGGTCTCCGACCTGCTCTACACGCTCAACCCGGAGACCGGGATCGGCAATGCCCCACACGTGCCCCACCCCGCCTTCAATCTCGACACCAACCAGGCGCGTGAGGCAATCCGGCGGCTGGCGGCGATCGGCCCGAAGGTGGTCTGGGCGGGACACGCCAAGCCGGTGGCGGGGGACGACGTAGAGCTGCAGCTGCAGCGCGCCGCGTCGGTCGCGGTCTAGTCTCAGTCGCTGAGATGGGAAAGCGTGCACGCAAGCGTTCCAGCGGGGTCGCCGGGGCGGGCGGGACCGATTCCGGTAACCCCGGCATCGCGGCTGCGACGACGACCTACACCGACCCGGAGGCGGGCGAGCTTGAGCTGCGTGGTTCGCTGACGCTCAGGGCGCGCTCGGAATATGCGGCCACGCTCAGCGGCGGGCACGATCGCGACGATGCCTGGCAGCGTGCCACCGAGCTGTTGTTCGAGCGGCTCGCCGTCGCCTGGACGGTCGCCGGCGTCCGCACCGAGAAGCAGAGGGAGCTGCTCGGGCGCTACCGGATGGCGAGCGCTGCCGAGCGACAATTTGTACGCGACAGTCTGCGCGCACACCTCGCCGACAACTTCCCCGAGGTGCAGGCGCCGTGATCGACGCCGACGCCTTTGCCGTGCTGATCGCCGAGTGGTGCATCGACGTGCAACCCGCTCAGCAGGTCCTGATCTCGACCACGACGCTGGCCGAGGAGGCTGCGATCGCGCTGCACCGGGCGGTGCTCGAGCGCGGCGGCTACCCGCTGCTGCGGATCTCACCCGGCGGGCTCGAGGCCGACTTCTATCGGCACGCACGTGATCAACAGCTCGACTCAGCGGCGCCGATCGAACTGGCCGAGGCCCAGCTGGCCGACGCCAGCGTGCGGATCATGGCGCCGGCCAGCAGCAACCCGCTGGCCGGGATCGACCCGGCACTGGTCGCGCGCCGCGCGCGGGCGCAGATGCCGGTGCGCGAGGCGTCTTCGCAGAAGCGCTGGGCGCTGACGATCTGGCCCACAGCGGCCCTGGCCGAGCAGGCCGGCATGACCGAGCAGGAGTACGCGGACTTCGTGCAGCGCGCGCTGTTCCTCGACCGGCCCGATCCGGTCACCGCCTGGACGAAGCTGCGCGACCGGCAGGCGCGGGTGATCGAACGGCTCACGCCCGCCCGTGAGGTGCATATCGAGACGGCCGGAACCGACCTCCGGCTGAACGTCGAGGGACGCACCTGGATCAACTCCGACGGACGGCGCAACATGCCCAGCGGCGAGGTCTTCACCGGCCCGCGCGAGCAATCGGCCAACGGTCGCATCCACTTCGATGTTCCGTCCAGCACCCGTGGCGTCGATGTCGTGGGCGTCGATCTCACCTTCAAGGACGGGGAGGTCGTCGCCGCGCACGCGCATGTCGGCGACGCACACCTGCAGGCGGCGCTCGCGACCGACGCCGGCGCCCGCTTCCTCGGCGAGCTCGGGATCGGGACCAACACCGGTATCGACCGCGCCACCGGCTCGACCCTGCTCGACGAGAAGATGGCCGGCACCGTGCATCTCGCGCTGGGGCGCTCGTACCCCGAGACCGGGGCAACCAACCAATCGGCGGTGCATTGGGACCTGATCTGCGACCTGCGCAAGGGCGGGCGCGTCAGCCTCGATGGTGAGACGCTGATCGAGGACGGAGTGTTCGTCGGGTGAACAGGGGTGCTCGGCCGGGTGCTGTTCGGCGACTTTTCAGTAGGGTGTTTTGCGTGTTGACGATCAAAACTCCGGAGCGCGGTAGATAGATGCGCCGCACCAAGATCGTCGCCACCATCGGTCCCGCCTCGCGTGATCCCGAGGTGCTGGCGCGCATGGTCGAGGCTGGCATGGACGTCGCCCGGCTGAACTTCTCGCACGGCGACCTCGAGCTCCACGCCGAGAACGCCGAGCGGGTCCGCGCGGCCGCCAATGCCGCTGGCCGTCAGGTCGCGATCCTGCAGGACCTGCCGGGCCCGAAGCTGCGCGTCGGCGCGATCGAGAACGACCTTGCCGACCTCAAGCCGGGCGAGACGCTCGTGCTGATGTGCGGCTCGACGGAGGTCGGCAACGAGCGTCAGCTCTCCGTCAGCTGGCCGGGGCTGGCAGATGCGGTCGACGCCGGCGACGTGATCTATCTGGCCGACGGCAAGATCCGCCTGCGCGTGAGCGCGGTGCGCGTGGGTGACGGCGAGGTCGAGACGAGCGTCGAGGTCGGTGGCGCTGTGGCATCGCGCCAGGGCCTGAACATTCCCGGCTCCACCCGCGGTCTCGAGGCTGTCCCGGCGGAGGACCTCGAGATGCTGCGCTTCGGCGAGGAGCTGGGTGTCGACCTGGTGGCGCTCTCGTTCGTGCGCACGGCCGAGGACATCACGAGCGTGCGCCGGCACACGCGTCTGCCGCTGATCGCCAAGATCGAGAAGCCGCAGGCGATGGAGGCCGCGGAGGACATCATCCGCGCGGCCGACTGCGTGATGGTCGCACGTGGCGACCTTGGCATCGAGCTGCCGATCGAGGAAGTGCCGCTCGCCCAGAAGCGGCTGCTGAAGCTCGCCGGCCAGCTCGCGCGACCGTCGATCACGGCGACGCAGATGCTCGACTCGATGGTCTCCTCACCGCGGCCGACGCGCGCCGAGGCGACCGACGTCGCCAACGCGATCTTCGATGGCACCGACGCGGTGATGCTCTCGCAGGAGACCGCCGTCGGCCAGTACCCGGTCGAGACGATCGCGATGATGGCATCGATCGCCGTGCACACCGAGGCCGGTCTGCCCTACCGGGTTTGGAACGAGGAGCGGGTGCGGCGCGATGCGCGCGACCCCGCCTACACAGTCGCCTACAGCGCCTGCGCCGCCGCGCGTGAGCTGCACCTGGCGGCGATCGTGACGCCGACGCTCTCGGGACGCTCGGCCCGCCTCGTCGCCTCGCACCGTCCCAACGTGCCGATCTACGCGCTATCGCCGGGCCGCGAGACCGTGCGGCGCTGCGGTCTGATGTGGGGTGTACGCGCGGCCTCGATCCGTCGCCACGAGGTGACCGAGGCGCTGATCGCTGACGCGGCGCGGCGCGTGGTGGAGCTCGGCTGGGTCAAGCCGGGCCAGCGCGTGGCGATCACCGCCGGTCTACCCAGCGGTCGCCCCGGCACCACCAGCCTGCTGCAGATTCAGCGCGTGTGAGGCAGAGGCGGCGGCAGCGCCCGTCGCCTGAGCCCGGAAGCGCGCGATCGGACATCCGTCCGTTTTCTGGCAAGTTGCGCGAGGGGAGGGCCAGGCTAGTGAGTGTTATGTCGTCGTTCGATCTCTCAAATCAGCTCGCGGTCAGTGCTCCCGGGGTCCTCGGCGTCGGCGTCGAGGCGTTGCGGCAGGGGGCGACTCCGTATGCCGCGTCGGCCCAGCTGGGGGCCGCGGCGCTCGTCCACCTCTCGGGAGCATCCAGCATCACGCTCGAGCAGTACGAGGCGAGCATCCCCCCGAACCTCGCTGCGGCGGCGTCGCTGGTCGATGAGCTGGCGTCGAATCCGAACCTCAGCGAGGCGGCCTACAGCAGCCTCTTCACGCTGATGGACTCCAACGCGGCGCTGGCGCTGACGCGGGAATAACGACGCGTCAGCAGGCTCAGGCGTGGCGGCCGCCGTGCGCGGCGTAGAACGCTGCCTCCTGCTCCCCCAGGCCGGTTGCCGGCGCGTCGCCGTAGTACCACTCGCGCGCGATCCGGTGGAAGTTGCCGCGTGAGTGCAGCTGGGCGATCACCGCCAGCGTCAGCACCTCCATGCGCCGGCCGAAGATGTGATCGGGCGGCGCCGACTCGTGCCGCAGCTGTCCGAAGTACTCGGAGCGCGGGTCGCTCATGTCGATCAGCACCTGGGTGGCGTACTCGGGTGTGAGCTCGATCGCCTGGTCGACCGTGTACCAGGAGGTCGCTGCGCGGAAGTGCTCGAGCACCCGGTCCGGATCGAACTTCTCGGGGTCGGGGAAGAACCCGATCTCGGTTCCGAGGCGCATGATCGTCGCGGTATCGCCCTCGATCGTGGCGCGGGCGATCTCCATCTCGAGCTCGACGGCGCCGGCCGGCATGCGCTTGAACAGGCCGAAGTCGAAGAACGCCAGGCGGCCGTCGGCGAGCAGCATCGAGTTGCCAGGATGCGGGTCGCCCGAGAACTGGTGGTTGCGATACATGCAGCCGAAGTAGAAGCGGAAGAGGATCTCACCGACGCGGTCGCGTTCGTCCTGCGAGTAGCCCTTGATCTCCTCGAAACCGATGCCCTCGACGAACTCGGTGACGAGCACACGCTCGCGTGAGAGCGACGTGACGACGTCGGGGACGAGGATGAACGGGTGGTCGCGGTAGAGCCGTGCGAGCGTGCGCTGGTTCTGCGCCTCGAGCTCGTAGTCGAGCTCCTCCTCGATTCGGTGGCGGATCTCCTCACCGACGGTCTTGGGGTCGAGCCCCGGGGCGATGCGCTTGGCGAGCCGCAGGATCATCCCCAGGTTCTGCAGGTCGGCCCGCACCGCGGCAGCGACGCCGGGGTACTGGACCTTAACGGCGACGTCGCGACCGTCGTGCAGGCGCGCCCGGTAGACCTGTCCGATCGAGGCGGCCGCGATCGGCTCCTCCTGGAACTCGGCAAACGTCTCTCTGAGCGGTTCGTCGAGCTCGCGCTCGATCACCTTGCGCATCTCCTTGAAGGTCACCGTCGGCGCCGAGTCGCGCAACCGCGCGAGCTTGCGTTGGAATTCGTCGCGGTGCTCGGGTGGGATCAACCCCGTGTCGAGGAACGAGAGCACCTGCCCGACCTTCATCGCGGCGCCCTTCATCGTTCCCAGCGCCGTCACTATCTGCTCGGCGGCCTCGAGGTTGCGGCGCTCGAGCGCCGCGTCGCGACCCTCCTTGCTACGCACCACATTGGTTGCGACGGTGCCCGCCTGGCGGATCGCCTGGCCGGCCGCGAGGCCGCCGATCTTGGCCGTCCTGCGGACCCTCGACTGGGGGATCTTGCTGCTGTCCGCCATCGCGCGCTCTCGTGGCCGGCCGCGCCGCTAGGTGACGTCGAGCTCGACGCGTGACCCGGGAACGATGTCATCGCTGCCGTCGGGCCAGCGCACCCACGCCTTGTGGCCGCCGTCGTAGTCGTCGCCCAGGAGGATCAGCGTCGCGGGCTCGCCAAGCGCGGTGCAGGGCCGGTCACCCTCGGGATCCAGGCCACGCCAAAGCCTGACGAAGCGATTGGACTCGAGCTCGTCGCCGACCGTCGTCGGCTCGGTGTGACCCGGGTGGATGCGGGTCTCCGGCGGCAGCGTCAACAGCGTTTCCATGATCGAGGACCTGAGGTCGCCATAGGTCGTGTGGCCGGGGGCGCGGACCCCGCCGACCGAGCCCCTGAACAGCGTGTCGCCGGTGAACAGATCGCTGCCATCGATCAACAGCGAAACCATTCCGGCGGTGTGCCCGGGGGTGTGCAGCAGCTGGATCCTGAGCCCGCCGACGGTGAGCGTCTCGCCGGGAATCAGGTTGCCGGTCGCCAGCGGCACGAGCTCGCGCTCGAGCGGATGGATCAGCACCGGCGCTTCGGGGTGGCGCGCGATCACCTGCTCGAGCTCCGCCACGTGGTCATGGTGATGATGGGTCAGCAGCACGTGCGAGAGCCGGTAGTTCCTGCGCTCGAGCTGCTCGAGCAACGGCTCGACCGGACCGCCCGCGTCGATCATCACCGCGACGCCGCCGGGCGCATCCGCCACCAGATAGGTGTTGGACAGCCAGCCGCTGCTCATTGAACGCTCGAGGATCACAACCTCAGAGCGTAACCGCTTGGCTGCGCGGGACTTGCCGTTGCGGCTGCTGCCGGTGGCGCCCGTTGTGAACGATCGGTTGCGGCGGGGACCCCCTGGCTGGAAATCAGCCGAGGTGGGGTAGGCTTAGTCGTAGAGATGGCCGAAGAGGGACGCAGCAAGATCGCTTACCTGCTCGAGCGCCTCGCACAGGGTGTCGCGGCGCACGACCGCGAGAACCCCGGCCATCACACCTGGGGCATTGGCATGGCCCACTTCGACATCGAGCGTCTCGGCCTCGAGGAGGGCGAGCAGATCCTCCCCGGCATCATCCTGCAGGCCGACGGCGGCGTCACCGGCGCGTTCCGCGTGCTCTGCGACGGCGACCACGGTCGCGAGGAAGAAGAGGCCGAGGAAGAGGTCATCGACGCGGTCGCCGAGGAGGCCCGCGAGCTCGAGGTGGTGCGTCCCGGCGGTGGTCGCGAGGGTGACCAGGATTACCCGCCGCCGCTGCGCCCGCCGTTCTGATCTGGCGTTCGCTGCACGGTGCGCTCGGTGGCGCGCTGACCGAGCTCCGGTAGCGTTGGGCGCATGCGAGTGGTCGTGATCGGTGGCAGTGGGCACATCGGCAGCTTCCTGGTCCCGCGGCTGGTCCGCGCTGGGCATTCGGTCGTGAACATCAGCCGCGGCGCGCGCGCCGCCTACGTGCAGGCGGACGAATGGAGCGCGGTGCGCTCGATCAGCGCCGACCGGCAGCAGGAGGATCGGGCCGGAGTGTTCGCTGATCGCGTCGCCGAGCTCCAGCCGGACGTGGTCGTCGATCTGATCTGCTTCACCGTCGAGTCGGCCACGGCCCTGGTCGAGCGGTTCCGCGGCGAGCTCGGTCACCTGCTGCACTGCGGCTCGATCTGGCGCTACGGCCCCAGCGAGCGGCTGCCGATCACCGAGGTCGCCGGGGGCACCCCGCCGGTTGGCGACTACGGGACCGGCAAGCACCTGATCGCCGAGCTGCTCAAGCAGGAGACGGCGGCGGGCGGCCTGGTGACGACCTCGATCCACCCCGGCCACATCGTCGGCCCCGGCTGGCACCCGATCGGTCCGCTCGGCAACCTCGATCCTGCCGTCTGGCGCTTGCTGTCGGCCGGTGAGACCTTGAGGATCCCGGGGCTCGGAACAGAGACGATGCACCACGTGCACGCCGATGACATCGCGCAGCTGTTCGAGCTCGCGATCGCTGGCCGCGAGGCTGCCGCCGGCGAGGACTTCAACGTCGTCGCGCCCGATGCGCTGAACGTGCGCGGGTTCGCTCACCAGGCCGCCGGCTGGTTCGGTCAGCAGGCGCAGCTCGAGTCGGTCAGCTGGGATGAGTTCCGCCAGAGCACGGTGCCGGAGCATGCCGACGCAAGCTGGGAGCACCTGTTCCGCAGCCATTGCGTCGCGATCGAGAAGGCCAGCACCGTCCTGGGCTATGCCCCGCGTTACGAGTCGGCTCAGGCGGTGTTGGAGGCCGTGCGCTGGCTGGTGGAGCACGGCGAGCTTGAGGTCGCGCGCCCGCTCGTCAGCTGAGTCCGAACCTTCGGGCGCGAGCGCGGACAGATGGGGTGATGGTGCGAGCGGTCCATGAACCGCCCTGCGACGATCGGCCATATGCGGGTGATGGGTGCTGACGAAGCTGCGACAGCCGACCAGGACAACGCGGCGGTGCGCGCCTCGCTGACACGCCCGCAGGCCTTCGCGGTGCTGTTCGATCGGCACTACGACGCGATCTGGCGCTATCTCTGCCGCCGCATCGGCCCGACCGGCGCCGACGATCTTGCCGGTGAGTCGTTCCTGCGCGCCTTCGTGAAGCGTGGGGGCTACGCGCCCAGCCCGCTGGGCCCGCGTCCGTGGCTGTACGGAATCGCGACCAACCTGCTGCGTGAGCAGGCACGCCGTGAGCAACGTCAGATGCGAGCCTACGCGCGCGTCGCGCAACCACTGGTCGAGAGTTCCGTCTACGAGGATGTGGACGGCAGGCTCGATGCCGAGCTGCTGGCGCCCGCGGTTGCCGCCGGGCTTGCCGGGCTGGAACCTCCGGACCGCGATGCCCTGCTGTTGCTGGCACTCACCGAGCTCGGCTACGAGGGGATCGCGATCGCGACCGGCGTTCCGATCGGGACGGTGCGCTCGCGGCTGAACCGCGCCCGCCGGCTCGTGCGCGGCGAACTGCAACGACGGCTGGAACCGGAGAGGAGCGACTGCGCATGATTGGTGAGGAGTTTGAGCTGGAGGCGATCCGTGCGGTAGCGGCGGCCGATGGGGATCCTGACTCCGCGCTCCGGGAGAGTGCCCGCGCCGAGCTGCTGGCGTTGATCGAGCATGGCGCCTCGGCACGGGGCGCCATCCGCCCACGGGTCCTGAAGCGTCGCCCGCGGCTGCCGCTGCCCGCGTGGGGTCTCGGCGCCTTCTCGGGCCTGGCGGCAGCGATCACCGCGGCGGTGGTCGTGCTCGCTCACGGTGCGGCGGTGCAGCCGGCCTCGGCGGTTGCGGCTGTCCTCGAGCGCGCCGCCAGGGCGCCGTCGCTTGTCACGCCGGTGCACCTCGGGCCACACCAGGTCTGGTACGTCGAGCAGGTCTGGGCCGGGCAGACCACCCAGCACCCCGCGAGCTGCATGAGCGACTGCTACGAGACGCGGGTGATCCGCTGGTGGGTGGGCCCGAGCAGGTATTCGATGCACCAGTACGTGACCTCGCGTTCGGCGAGGCTGCACAGGATCAGAAGCGCCCCGCCCAACAGGCCGATGATCCCCGCGCGCTACAGCCCGCGCTGGAGCGGGGTCGGCGCCGGTTATGACCAGCTCCTTCACTACGGCCGGATGCTGACCACGTCGACCAGCCTTGGCTCGCTGCGTTGGCTGATGCTGCACCTGCCGGCGGCCCACATCACGAGGCCCTTGCCGCGTTGGGAGACCGAGCAGCTCATGTTTGCGGGTATCAGCGGCATCCTGAGTCAGCCGCGCGTACCGGCACGGATGCTCTCCGGCCTCTACCGGCTGCTGGCGACGATGCCGGGCGCCAGTCTGAGAGGCCGGGTGAGGGACACGCTCGGCAGGCCGGCGCTCGAGCTTGACTACCGGCTTCCGGTCGCTCCCGCGCAGCGCGGCAAGCTGCGTCTGCAGTGGGAGCTGCTGTTTGACCCCAGGAGCTTCGCGCTGCTGGACACGATCCAGCGAACCGTGAGCAGCAGCCCGAAGCTCCCATCCTCCTACGCGGAGATGGCCTACGTGAACAGCGGCCTGGTGCGGCGGATCGGTGCGCTGCCGCGCACCTCCAGCCCGCGTCCCTAGTGCAGGCCTCGCCGATCGGGACGCGGCGCTAGCCGAGCTGTGGGAACGACCGCCGCGCCCGCGACGGCAGGATGTAGTTCGCGCGGCGGTGCACGTCGATGAAGGCGTTGATGCCGTTGTTGCGGGTGGCGGTGATCCTGGGGTTGATCGTGTGGGCGCCGGTCGCATTCATCGCGTTACGGGTGGCGATGAAGTCCTGGATCGAGCGCTGCAGCGAGACGAAGTGCACGCCGGCGCGGCCACCGTCGACGGTGTCAAAGTCGCGGCGGATGATCACTGGGCGGTTGTGCCGGCGCGCCTGCGCCGCGGCCTGCGCGTGGCCGATGATGCCGTAGCGGGTGATGGCCTCGGTGATGCGGTTCGGCTCGCCCGCGGCGTCGGTGGTGAAACGGCGCGCGGCTGCGACGGTCGTCTGCGGCGAGTACATGCGGGCGACGCGCTCGCCGGGGGACAGATCGTCGTACCACTCGGCCAGCCGCAGGCGCATCTGGCTGACCTGCATCGTCGTGCCCTCGGCGAAGCCACCGGCGGGGATCGTGACGTCATCCTCGCTCGCCTGGTTCTTGCGTAGACCGGACTGGAAGCCCATGAACAGCGGTGCGTCGCTGGGCACCGCGCCCGAGCGCAGGCCGGCGACGCGCTCGTGCGCGTGCGGCAACCCGCGGCCGCTGAAGCCGGTGCGGGTCTCACGCCAGCTGAGGATCGCCGCGAGTGAGAGCGACCCCGCGACACCGGCAAGCGGACGCCCGCGGACCAGGGCGGCCTCGACATCCGCCAGCCGTCGCTCGTCGTCACAGGCGAGGTGCAGGCACAGGTGATAGCGATCGATCGCCGGCGATTCGAAGCTCGAGAGGCTGGTGGCGCGCGGCAGCGGCGCGCCGATCCCGAGTACCTCGGTGAAGTAATCAGGCCCGTAGCCGACCATGAACAGCAGCCCCTCGGGCCCCCAGGCGAACCTCCGCTCGAGCGTTCGCAGGTGGGACTCGAGTAACAGCGCGTAAGCAGGCGTCGGCCGCCCGCGCACGTCCAGGAACAGCAGCCTGTCGAAGCGCGGCGCGAGCGGGTTGCCGTACTTGTCGCGGTGCAGCGTCTGCACCCAGGCATGCTGGCGAGCGGGCAGGCCGGCAGGCTGCGTCCCCAGCGTCACGGGCGGTAAGTCCGCAGCGGCGAGGGCACGACGTGGGGCGACCCCGGCGTACAACGCGCCCGCGCCGAGCGCGCCCGCAGCGATCAGCAACCGCCGGCGCGTCAGCAACTCGCTATGGCTCGGTGGCTCAGGGCTCATCAGACGTGGGGGCTAAGCTACCGCGCGGATGTACGGAGGGAGGACCAAGAGGACCTGCGCTGCGGCGCTCGCGGTCGCGTGCGCCACGCTGCTCTGCGCCGCGGGCGCCGATGCGGGCGTCGCCGAGGTCCGCGCGAGCAACACGCTGGCCGGCACGGTGCTCACCAACGGCGGCGGCTATGCGCTGATGATCTTCCCCAGGGAGGGCCACAGCCTCGCGCGGTGCATCAGCAGCAAGCCTTGCATGAGCGACTGGCCGCCGTTGACGACGACCGGCCGCCCGCGGGCCGGCTCGGGCGTCGATCCCAAACTGCTGGGCACGATCCCCTACCGCGGCGGGCTGCGCGAGGTCACCTACGCAGGCTGGCCGCTGCACACGTATAAGTTCGCCTACAGCGCGCAGAGCTCTGTGATGAACATCGGGATCAAGCAGTTCGGTGGGAACTGGTATGCGCTCGCGCCGACCGGTCGGGTCGTGAAGTAGCAAGGTCAAGCAGGACTGGAGGAGGAGAGATGCGCAGGTTCACGAGGTTCGGTCTGATGGGCACCACGCTCGCGGGCGTGGTGCTCGCATGCACGCTGTTGGCGAGCGCGGCGAGCGCCAAGGTGCTGCGCGTCGGCACCTACAAGGGGATTCCCGGCCAGTACAAGACGATCCAGGCAGCGGCCAACGCGGCCAAGTCCGGTGACTGGATCCTGATCGCCCCGGGCGACTACAAGACCAGCTCCTATGAGGCGCCCAAGGGTCGTCCGAGCGTGCCCGCCGCGATCCTGCTGAAGAGGTCGTTCGTGTTCGTGCGCGGGATGAGCCGCAGCAAGGTGATCATCGACGGCACCAAGCCGGGCACGCCGCCGTGCAGCAGCAAGCCCTCGGCCCAGAACTACGGCCCCTCCTATGGCGGCGGCCACGCCGGTCTTAACGGAATCGAGGTGTGGGAGGCCAACAACGTTTGGGTCCAGAACCTGACCACCTGCAATTTCACGGGCGGCACCGGTGACACCGGTAATGAGATCTGGTGGAACGGCGGCGCCGGCGGTGGTGTGATCCACGGCAAGGACTACGTCGGCTCCTACCTGAGCGCGACCTCGACCTTCTTCAACGGCGAGAAGACCGCCGCGACATACGGCATCTTCTCCAGCGACTTCAGCGGTGGCGTGTTCGACCACGACTACGCCTCCAACTTCAACGACTCGGGCTTCTACATCGGCGGCTGCAACACGCGCTGCGACCAGACACTCGAGAACAGCCAGGCCGAGTACAACGCGCTCGGCTACTCGGGTACCAACTCGGGTGGCTCGATGCTGATCGAGCACAACGTCTTTGACAACAACCAGGACGGGTTCGACACCAACGCGCAGAACAACAGTGACTGGCCCTCGCCGCAGGACGGTGCCTGCCCGGCAGGCGTCAAGCCGCAGATCGCGGGCGCGCCGACCTGCTGGATCCTCTACGACAACGTCTTCAAGAACAACGACAACCCAAACGTCCCGGCGCAGGGCTCGGCGGCGGCCGGTCCCCTCGGCACGGGCGCCTCACTCGAGGGCCGCGATGACACCGTCATGGACAACACGTTCGAGAACGATGGCGCCTGGGGTGTCGTCTTCCAACCCTATCCCGACGACAGCACGCCGCCCGCGAACGTGATCGCCGCGGGTATGGACTGCCACGGCGGCACCATGAACTACAACCTGCTCGGCTTCCAGACGGTGCGCTGCCTGTACGACGATTGGGGCAACGCGCTGATCGGCAACACCTTCACCCACGACGGGTACTACGGCAACCCGAGCAACGGCGACGCGGCCGAGCTGACGCTGCTCGGCGGCGAGCCGATCAACTGCTACTCGGGCAACACCGATACCGGTGGCACGTTCACCAGCTCGCCGGCCAACCTCGAGCAGACCAACGGCCAGTGCGGCCAGGTCACCGCCAGCAACTCAGGCGGCGACGGCAACACCACCTTCCTGCTGCAGGCGGCGTGCGATACCGAGGCGCTCGGCGCGGGCATCGGCTGCGTCCCCGGAACGCCCGGCTATCCGCGCGTCACCAAGGTGGTCATGCACCCGCTGCCGCACAGCCTGCCGAGCATGTCCAATCCCTGCAAGGGGGTGCCCGGGAACCCCTGGTGCACGGCACCCAAGAAGAAGGGCTGAGCGCTCACGGCGGCCACGCGCTCTAACTTTGTGCGCGTGGCCGTAAACGCTGAACTCCTGGCCCGTGGTCCGTGGGCGCCGAGCGACATCAAGATCGCCTGGCGTCCCGAGCCGTTCAAACCCGACGCCGCCGCCAGTGCCGAGGCCGATCGCCTGCTCGAGCAGCTGCGTCAGCGCGGCTCGCCCAGCTACGACGGCCTTGCGGCGCGGATGGTCAGCTTCGAGCAGACACCGGCGGGACTGCGGATCGAGCTTCAGCCGATCCGCTGGGCGCTGCGGCTGCTCGCAACCGACGCCGGTGGCAGCATCTCGGCGCTGTGCGTCGTGCGTGACGCGGCCGGCAGCTGGCTGGCTGGCCGGCGCGCCGCCTGGGTCGCGTCCTGGGCTGGGCGCTGGGCGCTGGGTGCGGGGGGCTCGGTCGAGGTCGACGAGAACCCGACCGACACGCTCGCCCGCGAGCTCGAGGAGGAGTGGGGCGTGCGGCCCGAGCGCCTGCAGGTCGAGGCGCTGATCCGCTTGGACACCGGCATGGTGCTGCTCGTCGGACAGGCCTGGCTTCCGGACGGCGCGACCGTGCGGCCCGATGAGGAGCACGACGAGTTCGCCTGGTGGCCCGCGGAGGTGGATCGCTGGCCGGACGAGGCCGACTCGCCGCTGCGCAGCATCGGCGCACTGCTGGGCGACGTCTGAGCCGGGAAGAACGACCATCCGGGAGCACACAATGTTCACGCGCATCATCACCTTCCGGCGCCTCGAGGCGGTCTCGTTCTTCCACTCGTGCGTGTATCTGTCCCTCTTGATCTGCGCGTTTGTGCTCGGCAACCCGGAGCCGGAGACCTTCATCCTCGGCCTCTCCCACGGGCTGCTGTGGATCGCGATGTCCCTGGTTTGCATCGCCGCCGTGCGCTGGCGTGTTATTCCTTTTTGGCTGGCGGTGACGGTGGCGGTGCTCGGCGGGCTCGGACCGTTCTTCGGCAGCGCCGGATTCATCTACGAAACGCATCGGCGGGCGCAAGCCACACCGACTGGCTAACCTACGAGGACAGAAGTCAATGGCCGTTGAGACAGGCACTTACCAGGTTGTGATGCCGGCGATGGGGGACTCCGTCGTCGAAGGAACGATCCTGGAATGGCACAAGCAGGAGGGCGACCCGATCGGCGCCGACGAGACCCTCGTCGAGATCTCGACCGACAAGGTTGACGCCGAGGTTCCCTCGCCCGTCTCCGGCACGATCGTCAAGGTCTACGCCGCCGAGGGCGACACGATCGCCGTCGGCGCTCCGCTCGCCGAGATCGCCCTGTCCGACAACGGCAATGGGAATGGCAACGGTGCCGCGCCGCCGGCGGCCGAGGCACCCGGCGACGAGCCAGCCCAGATTGTCGACATCGTCACGCCCGGTGGCAGCGAGAGCGTCACCGAGGGCACGATCCTCGAATGGTCGGTGAAGGTCGGTGACAGCGTCAGCGACGGCGACACCGTCGTTGAGATCTCGACCGACAAGGTCGACATGGAGCTGCCCGCCCCGGCCAACGGCAGAATCACGGAGCTGCTCTACGAGGAAGGCGCGACGGTCGGCGTCGGCGAGGTCATCGCCCGTATGTCAGTTGGAGCAGGCGCCGCCCCGGGGGTTGCTCCCGCTGTCGCACCCCCGCCCCAACCCACCCCGACCCCGTCCTCTGCGCCCGCCGAGTCCGCCAAGGCCGCGACCCCGATCGCGCAGCGCGCCGCCGCGGCGCTCGGCGTCAACCTGCAGGGCGTTGCCGGCACCGCCCGCGGCGGGCGTGTCACCAAGGACGACGTGCTGTACGCCGCCTCGGGCGTCGTCGAGCTGCCCGCGGGCGCTCAGAAGATCAAGGGTGGTGGCGCGGCGCTCGCCCGCTACATGGACGAGAGCCGCTCGATCCCGACCGCGACCTCATTCCGCACACTCGCCGTGACGGCGCTCGATGCGCGCCGCAAGCAGCTCAAGGACGCCGGCCAGAAGGTCTCCTTCACGCATCTGATCGCCTACGCCATCGCCAAGGCGGCGACCGATGAGATGCCGGTCATGGCGCACCACTTCGTCGAGTCCGGCGGCACGCCCTACCGCGTCGACGATGGCCAGGTCAACCTCGGCCTCGCCGTCGACGTCGAGAAGAAGGACGGTAGTCGCACGCTGATGGTGCCGGTCATCCGTGATGCCGGCCGGCTCGACTTCCGCCGCTTCCTCGACGCCTACAACGCGCTCGTCGAAAAGGCCCGCACCAACACGCTGAGCGCCGACGATCTCACCGGCAGCAACGTCTCGCTGACCAACCCCGGCGGTATCGGCACCGTCGCCTCGGTACCACGGCTGATGGTTGGCCAGGGCACGATCGTCGCCACCGGCTCGATCTCCTACCCGGTCGGGCTCGAGGCGATCGGCGCGCAGATCGGCGCCGACAAGGTCATGACGATGACCTCGACCTATGACCATCGCATCATCCAGGGCGCCGAGTCCGGCCGCTTCCTGAAGGTCGTCGAGGAGTACCTGCAGGGCGAGCACGGCTTCTACGAGGCGGTCTTCAGCGCGCTCGGTGCGAGCCTGCCGCCGCTGCCGGCCCGTCCGCCAGCAACTGCTTCGCCGGTTGCCGCTGCGCCAGCGGACCTGCTCCCACCCGCCGCCCCGGCTGTGGCAGCCGCGGCACCGAACGAGGAGCTGCTGCAGGCCGTGCAGGCCTCTACCTCGGTGCTCAAGGCCTACCGCATGCACGGCCATCTGGCCGCCAAGCTCGACCCGCTGGGGCGCGCGCCCGGCGGCGATCCGGCGCTCGACCCCGCCAACGTCGGGCTGACGCCCGAGCTGATGGCGCAGATCCCGGCGCACATCCTGCGCCTGTACGTGCCCGGGGCCACGCTGGCCGAGGCGATCCCGTACCTGAAGGAGACCTACTGCGGCTCGATCGCCTACGAGATCGAGCACATCGCGTCGCACCGCCAGCGCCTGTGGCTGCGTGAGGCGATCGAGTCCGGCACCTATCGCAAGCCGCTCTCACCCGATGAGCAGAAGGCGCTGCTCGCGCGGCTGACGGCGGTCGACTCGTTCGAGCGCTTCATGGGCCGCGCCTACCTCGGCGCCAAACGCTTCTCGGTCGAGGGTGTCGACATGACCGTGCCGATGATCGACGAGATCATCAAGCTCTCCGGCGAGGGTGGCGCCCGTGAGGTCGTCGTCGGCATGGCCCACCGTGGTCGCGTCAACGTGCTCGCTCACAACCTCGGGCGCTCGTATGAGTCGCTGTTCGCTGAGTTCGAGGGCGCCCAGACGCTCGATGCGATCACGACTATCCCCGACGGCGGCACCGGCGATGTCAAGTACCACCACGGCGCCTCCGGCAGCTACACGCTGCCCGACGGCGAGTCGGTGGTCGTGCGCCTGGAGTCGAATCCGAGCCACCTCGAGTTCGTTGCCCCGGTCGTATCCGGCGCCACCCGCGCCGCGCAGACCAACCGTCAGGGTGCGCACGCCAGCCAGGACACCAACGCGGCAGTGCCGATCGTGCTGCACGGGGACGCCTCCTTCCCGGGCCAGGGCGTGGTTGCCGAGACGCTGAACCTGCAGGCGCTCGACGGCTACACCGTCGGTGGCACGATCCACATCATTCAGAACAACCAGGTCGGCTTCACAACCGATCCCGAGGATTCGCGCTCGACGACCTACGCCTCGGATATGGCGAAGGGCTTCGACGTGCCGATCATCCACGTCAACGCCGACGACGTGGAGGCTTGCATCACCGCCGTGCGGCTCGGTTTCGCGTTCCGGCGCGAGTTCGGCCACGACGTCATGATCGACCTGATCGGCTACCGCCGTCACGGCCACAACGAGGGCGACGAGCCGCTCTACACGCAGCCCGAGATGTACGTGATGGTCAAGGAGCATGAGCCCGTGCGCGAGCTCTTCGCCAAGCTGCTGCGCGACACCGGCGTGATCGACGAGCGCCAGGACAAGGAGATGACCGACGCCGCCTGGGCGCTGTTGACCGATCATCACAACCGTCTCAAGGAGCGGCTTGCCGCCGCCCGCGAGCACGTCGGTGAGCATGCGACCGGCGAGTACCGGCTAGACAGCGGCATCACTCCCGAGGTCAACACCGCCGTCGACGAGGAGAAGCTGCAGATCCTCAACGAGGAGCTGCTCGCCGTCCCCGAGGGCTTCGAGGTAAACCGTAAGCTCGCCAACCAGCTCGCCGAGCGGCGCAAGGCCTTCGGTCCCGAGCACGCCGGGATCAACTGGGCGCACGCCGAGGCGCTCGCCTTCGCGACGCTGCTCGGCGAGGGCATCCCGCTGCGGCTCACCGGCCAGGACACCGAGCGTGGAACCTTCAGCCAGCGTCACCTGGTGCTGCACGACTCAAAGACCGGTCAGGAGCACAGCGCGATACAGCACCTGCCGGGGGCGCTCGCGACGATGGAGCTGCACAACAGCCCGCTGTCGGAGATGGCCTGCATCGGCTTCGAGTACGGCTACTCGCAGGAGGCGCCGGAGACGCTGGTGATGTGGGAGGCGCAGTTCGGCGATTTCGTCAACGGCGCCCAGGTGATGATCGATCAGTTCATCGTCGCCGGCCTGGCCAAGTGGGGCCTGACCTCGCGCCTGACGCTGCTGCTACCGCACGGCTACGAGGGCGCCGGGCCGGAGCACTCCTCGGCGCGGCTCGAGCGCTTCCTGCAGCTCGCGGCCGAGAGCAATATCCGCGTCGCCAACCTGACGACCCCGGGTCAGTACTTCCACCTGCTGCGCCGCCAGGCGCGGATCGCCCAGCAGCGGCCGCTCGTGATCATGACCCCCAAGAGCCTGTTGCGCCTGCCGGCCGCCGCCTCACACGTCGAGGACCTGGCCAGTGGCCGCTTCCAGCCCGTGCTGTCCGAGCCCGGGGTCGATCCGCAGCAGGTCACCCGACTGCTGCTCTGCAGCGGCAAGATCTACTACGACATCATCGGCAACCCGCTGCGTGCGGAGACGCCGTCGGTCGCGATCGGCCGGGTCGAGCTGCTGTATCCGTTCCCCGAGGAGGAGATCCTCACGCTGATCTCTAGCTACCCGAACCTCACGGAGGTCGTCTGGGTGCAGGAGGAGCCGCGCAACATGGGCGGCCGCGCACACATGTCGCCGCGCCTGCAGCAGATCCTCCCGGCGAACCTCAGCTTCGGCTACGTCGGGCGGCCCGAGCGGGCCGCCTCCGGGGAGGGCTATCCGGCCGCGCACGCGCGCGAGCAGAACCGGATCGTGGTCACGGCGCTGGATCTGGCGCGCCCGATCTCCCAGTACCCGCTGGCCAACCCCGGCGACCGCTGAGCAACCGCCGCGCGAGCGAGTACGCGCGCCGGCTCAGGTGACGCCGGTGATCGCGGCGCAGGCCCAATTCGATGCGCCCGCGCCGCCATTCCAGATGCGGGCCGCGACGGCGTCCTGCTCGGACTTGGAGGCGAGGTAGGCGGCGGCGCCGCTGCCTCCGAAGTCACGCCAGGTGCCCGGCACGATCTGGTAGTAGCCGGAGGCGCCGGCGCTGTTGGGCGGCAGGTTCTGGCCGCCCGACTCGCACAGCACGATCTTGTAGGGGATCGCCCAGCCGGCGGTGGCGCTGAGCGCAGCTCCGCCGCCGCTGCTCGTGTCGCTGTAGCTGATCGTCTGCTCGGCCTCGACCGCCGCCTGCTCCTGTTTCTGAATCGTCGCGACTGCGGCCTGCAACTGCGCGCCGCGTGTCTGGCTGGCGGCGAGCGCCGTGCTCTGGGCTGCGCGCTCGTCGCTCAGCGCCGACTGCTGCGAGGTGAGCAGGGCGTTCATGCCGGCCAGCGCGTTGGTCTGCGTCTGTGCGGCGCTGGCCGCCTGCGCGTCGCCCTGCTGGAGTCGCTGCAGGCGCGCCGCGGCGGCCATCGCCTGGTGGCGGGCGATGCGCGTGGCGGTTATCACCGACTGCTCCTGATGTTTGAAGGCCGACTCGTACTGAAGTGTGTCGAGCAGCTGCTGCATGCCCTTGGCGTCGACCAGCACCGAGACGAGCGACTCCTGCGGCTGCTCGTACTGGCCGCGGAGCTCGGCCGCCAGGGCCCGGCGTGCACGCAGGAGGATGTGGCGCACATGCCTGAGATGCAGCTTCTCGCGCGCTACCGCCACCTTGGCCGCGGCGAGCTCGTCCTCGTAGCTTGTGAGCTGGTCCTGCGCGGCGGCCTCACGTGACTGCACCAGCTGCAGCTGGCTGCTCATCGCGCTCACCTGACCGTTCAGCTCGCTGACACGGCTGGCCAGGTCCTGCTCGCGCGTCTTGTTGCTGTTCAGCTGTGACTGGGTGTTGCCGAGCTTGTCCTGCAACTGGGTGACGCTGTCGCCGGTTGCGCTGCCGGCGGCCACGGCGCAGGCTGACACCACGGCTGCGGCCGCGAAGATGCGCCATCGGTGTCGTCTTCTCGCCTCAGTCATAGAGCCGGTCAGCCGCATCTTCCCCGGCACGCGGACGACCGACCGTGCGAGATTAGCGCGCTCGCGCATATGCTGAGGTGATGATCTGGGTCCAGGGACGGATCACGCTCGCTCCGCGACCGCGTGGATTTCATCTGATCACGCGTGAGATCCTCGACGGTATCGACGGCCTGAGTCACATCCGCGTGGGTCTGCTGCACCTCTTGATCCAGCACACCTCAGCGTCGTTGACGCTCAATGAGAACGCGTCGCCCGACGTCCGCCGGGACTTTGAGTCGTGGTTCGACGATGCCGTTCCCGAGCGCGCCGGCATCTGGACGCACACGCTCGAGGGCGCCGATGACATGCCGGCGCACATCAAGGCCTCACTGCTCGGCCCGACGCTTTCGCTGCCGCTGGCCGGGGGACGTCCGGCGCTCGGGACCTGGCAGGGCATCTACCTGTGCGAGCACCGCGACCACGGCGGCCCGCGCGCGGTCGTCGCGACCGCCTTCGGCGAGGCCTGAGCGCGGCTGCCGGCCGCCGCTCAGCGGAGCGAGCGGCCGGATGCGACGGCTACTGCCCCTGCCAGACCGGCGCGCGCTTCTCGGCAAATGCCGTCGCGCCCTCGCGGGCATCCTCTGAGGCGAA
Organism: uncultured Actinomycetota bacterium; assembly: GCA_963706725.1. Lineage (GTDB taxonomy): Bacteria > Actinomycetota > Thermoleophilia > Solirubrobacterales > Solirubrobacteraceae > Palsa-465. The sequence goes on from OY970167.1 coordinate 938,833, forward strand.
GATCGGTCCCCAGATCGGCTGCTGGCGCGCAAATGCCTCGCCCTGGGTCCAGTCGAGCGACTCACGCAGGATGCGCTTGCTGCCGGCCAGCGCGAGCGGCCCATTGGCGGCGATCGTCTCTGCCAGCTCGAGCGCCAGATCGAGCGCTGCGCCCTGCTCGCTGAGGCGGTTGACGAGGCCTAGCTCGTGGCCACGCTCGGCGCTGATCGGGTCGCCCGTCAACGCCAGCTCGTTGGCGATGTTGCGTGGCAGCATGCGCGGCAGGCGCAGCAGTCCGCCGCCCGCGGCCACCAGCGAGCGTTTGACCTCTGGGATGCCGAGCTTGGCGCCGGTTGCTGCCACGATCAGATCGCAGGCCAGCGCAACCTCGAGCCCGCCGGCGACGGCGAAGCCCTCGATCGCAGCGATCAGCGGCTTGTCGGAGGAGCGCTCGACGATGCCGCCGAAGCCGCGCCCATCGACCCAGGGCCTCTCCCCGGCCGCGAACGCCTTCAGATCCATGCCGGCGCAGAAGTAGCCACCCGCGCCGGTGACGATCCCGACCGACAGCGACGCGTCGGCTTCGAGCTCGTCGAGCGCGGCCGCGATGCCACTCGCGACACTGCCGTTGATCGCGTTGCGCTGGTCGGGGCGGTTGATCGTGATTACAAGGACGCGCTCGCGGCGCTCGGTGAGGACGGCTGCTTGATCGCTCATGCTGCGAACAGTCGCAGCTCCGGCTCGCGCTCGCCACGTAGAACCGCAAGGTCAACCTCGACGCATGCGATCCCGCGCGACTCGGCGAGCACCCTTGCCTGCGGCTTGATCGACTGTGCCGCGAGCACCCCACGACAGCTGGCGAACTGCGGATCGGTGCGCAGCCGCTCGAGGTAGCGCGTGATCTGCTCGACCGATTCGATCGTCGCCACACGCTTGATCTCCACCGCCACCCACTCGTCCTCTTGGTCGCGGCACATCAGATCCACGGGCCCGATGTCCGTCGGCCATTCCCTCCTGACGAGCCGCAGCCCCTCCCCGCACCAGTGCGGCTGCTCGGCCAGCAGCTCCTGCAGGTGCGCCTCGACGCCATCCTTCGCCAGGCCGGCGCCGTCGGTCGGCAGGCCCATGTCGTGCGTGACATCGGAGAGCACCTCGATCAGCGTGATCTCGAGCCGGTCCTCGGTCTTGCCGGCGTGCTTGCGCACCACGATCCGTGCCGGCGGCTCGCCCTCCACCTCGACCACCGTCGGCGGTGTCATCCAGTTCAAAGGCTTGTAACCGCCGCTGTCGGCATGGATCAGGATGCTGCCGTCCTCCTTGATCATGAGCAGCCGCAGGGCTTCGGGGAGGATCGTGTCGAGGCGACCGGAGTAGATGGCCGAGCAGCGGGCGACGATCAGGCGCATGGCCGACAATGCTAGGCGGCCGCGCGGAGGGTTGCGCGGTCCGCGATTCGGCCCCGGCGACTGGTCCTTTCCGTTGCGTGCCGAAGGCCCGTCCGAACGCGCTTCAGGGCGCGGCTGTACGACCCCGAGGTGACAGCCCCTACCCTGAGTCCCGACGGACGGGCCTTCAGCGTTGACGCGCTGCTTGCTCTAACCCATGGGCGCGCCAAGCTAGGGCGGTTCAGGCGTGGTGGATGTGACGCCCGGTATCGCGTCCCGAGACGGTAAGGCCGCCGAGCACGAGTACAGAGATGGCGATGCCCGCGCCTGCGCCGATGCCTGCATCGCCCCAGTCGAAGCCGCCGCTGCCGGCGGTGACATGGACGATGGTCGGCGAAACGCCCTGGTGGCGCGACTGCTCGAGCGCCACGCGGGTGGTCGGCGGAACCTGGACGTAGGAACCGCTTCCGTTGAGGTTGAACTCGCCGGCCCAGGCAGGGCCGGCGCCGGCTGCGAACACGATCGCCGCGGAGAGGGCGGCGATGATGCGACGGTTGATGGTCATGCCCTACTTCCTCCTGATGCCCGCGGTCGCCAGACGCGACCGATCGGCGGGCACTCTGCGCTTCGGTGGTTCAGCAGCGGTTGATGCTGGTCAAAACCCGGTAAAAGCGTCAGTGGGAACGCTGTGAGCCCGTGGGTTTCCGGACGCAGAGCGCACCCAGATCCGTGCCGTAGATCTGTGAATGCACCTCGCAGCCGACCCTGGCAGAGAAGAGCTCGTGTGTGGATGAGTTGCCGAACGCCACCCATGGTGCGGCCTTGGCAACAAGCTGCTGGTCGAGCTTCGCGTAAACGAGATAACGATCCACACCACTCAACCTGGCGGCCGCGGAGAGTCGCCTCCGGAAGGCTGGATCCCTGAACGATGGAAGATCGCTGTCTCCCTCGAGCAGCAGGTTGAGGAAGTCATATGGGTCTGGGTAGTCGGCTCCCCACCAGACGAGGCCCATGTCGTAGTGCTCGCCAGGGAGGTTGTACAGCTTGTAGATCTCCGGCACGGAGAACGTCCTGACAACGACCCGCAATCCGATCGCGGCCAGGTCCGTGCTGATGACGTGAGCCTGGTCGCCGCAGGCATCGCGGTCACACGTGAATAGCACCACCTTGGAACCGGCGAAGCCCTTCGCGAGCTGCCTCGCCTTGGCCAGATCCGGAGTCAAGGGCAGCACGTTTCCGTCTCGATGACCCGGGATGCCCGGCGGCAGATATGTGTCGGTTGGTCTGTCCGCAAGCGTTGTGTGCATGTCACCCAGGCGGGCGAGAGCATCCCGATTGATCGCGTAGCTGACGGCCAGACGCAGTCGCCGGTGGGAGAACAGCGGCTGATGTGTGTTCAGCAAGTAGAAGTCGAGCTGCGACTCGGGCATGACGAAGTACTGCTGGTGCCCGTGTCTGGCAGCGGGGCTGCCGGGGCCATACCTGGCAGCGAGCCCCGGCGCCTCGGCAGCCGTTATCTCCCCGTCGACCGCATAGTCGGCTTTGCCGTGCTCAACTTCCGAGACGGCGCGTGCGGACGGCACGTTCACGGACACTTCGATGCGGGCAAAGCGGTGCGCGCGGTCACCGTGGTAGTTGGGGTTCCGGACCAGCACGATGCCCTCACCTGGAACGTAGGACGCCGTGGTGTATGGACCCGCCGACGGAATGACACGAACGCCGCCGGGGTTGAGCGGGGTGTCCATCGGCACCGAGCAGAAGAACGGCTGCGCGAGCAGCATCGGCAGATCGGCCTGCGGCACGATCAGATGGATGATCAGCTTGTCGCCGTTGACCACGACTCCGGCGAGGTGCTTGGCCTTCCCGGCGATGTAGGCCTTCGCGCCGACGATGTCTTCGAACTCGGAGACCACCGGGTTCTTCATGATCGGGCTGAGCGTGCGCTCGATCGTGTATTTGAACGTCTGTGCCGTGACGGGTTGGTTTGAAGGCGGAGCGAACTCAAACCCCTTGCGGATCGTGAAGGTGTAGGTCCGGCCTCCTTGTGAGACCGTTGGCAGCGAAGCCGCCACCTCAGGAACCAGCTCGGTCGACGCCGGGCCGGACTCCTCGGGATAGGTGAGGAGGGTCGCGCAGCTGGCGTACAGCAGCTGCCCAGACAGAGGTTCATACGCAAGCGCCGGGTCCATGTAGTCGACGTCGTATGACGAGACAACTCTCAGTGTCCGGCCCGACGCGGCCTTGGCTTGTGAAAGTGCCGGCGCATCGACGGTCACCCAGGCCCTCCCGTCGGCGACCGCGATCTCCTGCGGGCTCCCGCCCACCACGATGGTGGCGGTTACGCGATCGGTCTGCGGGTCTATGCGACTGACCGTGCCGTCGCCGCTGTTTGCAACCCAGATCGAGCCCGCCCCGGCGGTCACGCCAAGTGGATCGTCGCCGACTCGAATCGTCGCGGTCACCGCGTTTGTGCCAGGGTTGATCTTCACGACCGCGTCGTCACCCGTGTCAGCGACCCAGACCGCGCCGTCGCCGACTGCGATTCCATTTGGCTGATGGCCGACGTCGATCGTCGTGGCGAGCCCGGTCTGGTCGATCCGCACCACGTTGTCGCCCTCACTGTCGGTCATCCACTCCGCGCCGCCACCGACGGCGAGCCCGGCGGGAGAGGAGCTCGGGTCGATCCTTTGAATGACGTCGCCAGTGGCCGAGTTGAGTCGCGTCAGGTCACCCGAGAAGGGTGCCACCCAGAGATCGTCACCCTGTGGCGCGACGGCGGCAGCGGTCGTGGGGTCGACGTTTCCGACGCGCACGGTCCGGTCGATCGTGTCGAAGCGGGGATCGATCTGGCTTGCGGAGACGTAATCCTGCGTGGCATTCGAGGTCACTGCCCAGACGGCACCGCCCGCCGCCGCGATCCCGGTCGGCTGCTGCTTCAACGCGATCGTGCGCAACGTCTGGAGCGTGTCCGGGTTCACGCGTGAGATCGTTTGGTCTTCGACGTTGGCGACCCACAGCGAGCCGGCCCCGTACGCGATCGCACTTGGCTGCGCGCCGACGGCAACTGCAGCATTGACCTGGTTCGTGCGCAAGCCGATTCCGGCCACGGAGTTGCCGGCAACGCGCGCCGTTGGTCCGTGCCCGCTCGCGAGCTGCGTGATAGCCGCGGCGATCGCAGCGGCGAGCAGGAGGATGGCGCCGCCGACCAGCAGGTGACTCCCTCGTACTGTCCGCGGTCCGCTCGTGGTCTTCGGGTGCGGATCAGGCAGCGCAGCCGTCCGAACGCCGCGGGCGGGTGGGTCGAGCGCCGGATCCTGCTCGAGGATCTGGTGCTCGAGCCTGCGCAGCTCTGGGCCCGGTTCCAGCCCGAGCTCATCCCGAAGCCATTGCCGGCCGCGGCGGAAGGCATCGAGCGCATCGGCCTGGCGGCCACTGCGATAGAGGGCGAGCATCAGCTGACCGAGCAGCCGCTCGCGGTTCGGATACTGCCTCGCAAGCGCGTGAAGCTCCGCCGCGAGGTCGTGATGGCCGCCGAGGCTCAGATCGGCGTCGATGCGGTCCTCCATCGCCGTCAGGCGCTCTTCCTGCAGCCGGGCGATCGCCTCCTGCGCAAAGGGCTCATACGCGAGGTCGGCGAGAGCGTCTCCCCGCCAGAGCGCGAGCGCGGCGCTCAGCAGTTGCTGGGCGCCGCCCGCGTCACCCGCCGACAGCGCGCGCCGGCCATCGGCGGCCAGGCGTGCGAACCGCCACGCGTCGATCTGTTCGGGCGCCGCCGCGAACTGATAGCCACCACCCCGCGTGAGCAGTACGTCGTCGCCAAGCTTCTTTCGCAGGTGCGAGACATAGCCTTGGACGATCTTGGTCGCGGTGGGCGGTGGACGCCCATTCCACAGTTCATCGGTCAGCCGATCGCTGGAGACGGGCTCGCCGTGACGCAGTACCAGGGCCGCCAGGAGGGCCCGCTGCTGTCGTCCGCCCAGGGCAACGGGGCGGTCACCGTCGACCACCTCGAACGGTCCCAGAATGCGGAAATCCAACATTGGTCTCGCAGTCCCCGCGCAGCAGAACCCTACTGGGAGGAGCGCCTCGGCGCAGGCCGAATTTCGGCGAAGGTCGATCTGATCGCGCTAATCACTCGGCGAGTCGAGTCCGGCTTTCACCAGCACACGCTCCGCTGCCCGCACACGTGCAGGCGAGATCAGATCCAGTCTCGTCTAGCTGTGGCATCACGAGCCTCAATCTGGGCACGCAGCGCTTCTACGAGGCAAACTGGTTTCTCAGGACGGTCCCGCCAGCGACGACAGCGAGGAACACGCGCCGGCGATCCGCCACCGCTGGCGGCGTCCAAACTAAGCCTGCTTGATCATCTCGGCCGAGCCGGCGACCCAACCGAGTTGCGAGTAGAGCGGGCGACCCTTCTCGGTCGCATGCAGGATCAGCAGCGAGGCCCCGCGTCGGGTGAGCTCGTCTTCGGCGAGCTGCATCAGTCTGCGGGCGAGACCCTTGCGGCGATGCGCGCTCTCGACGAACAGGTTGAGGACGTAACCGCGCTGGTCGTTTGCCGGGTGCAGAGGATGGGGGGGCCAATCGATCAGCATCAGGCCGACGCCGCCGGCCGGCTCTCCCGCGCAGCTTGCGATGAAGCCGAAGTAGGACCCGTCCGCCAGTCGCGGCTCGAGCCACGGGCGGAAGTTCTGGGTCATCACCGGCAGCAGCTGCTCGTCGGAGCCGGCATCCCTGAACATCTCCTCGCGGTGGCGGCAGATCAGCTCGAGATCATCCGGCCCGACCGATCTGATCGCGATCGGCGGGCCGAGCGGTTCGGCGGTCATCTCGGGTCAGAGGACAGGGTCGAGGACTTCCGCGCCGTGATCTGGCGGATAGCCATATGCGTATACGAGCAGATCTTCGTCGCCGAGGTTGGCGCTCTGCAGCGCGACGCCGCTGGGCACCGTGACGGCTCCGCCGACGGGGATTTCCAGCTGCTCGGGAGGCTCGCCGACGGCGATCGTCAGCGTCCCGCTGATGACGACGAACGTCTCCTCCTGGATGGCGTGGACGTGGCGCTTTCCACGTGCGCCCGCTTCGTAGCGCCAGAGATTCGAGCGCACCTGCGTGGCACCCAGCAGATCGCTGAGCTTGGCCACGTGCCGGGCCGGCTCATCTGGCTGATGGGGACGGGTCTCCCACGTCAACGACTGAGGAAGGGCTGCTCCGACCGGCATCGGGTCAGTCTAAAGGTCGTACGCTCTGGATCCTGATGAGCGGCAAAGCGATCCTGCAGGAGATTCTCGGGCGGGGCGAGGGCTTCGGCCACCGCCAGCACGTGGAGCTCACCTGGCGCTGCCTCGAGCACAACGATCCAGACACGGCGGCGGTGCTCGTCGCCGACGCGATTCGCAGCGTCGCCACCGCCCACGGCACACCCGGAAAGTTCCACGCGACGATCACCGGAGCGTGGGTGCGGTGTGTCGCGGTTCACCGTCAACGGTGGCCGGCGGAGACCTTCGGCGAGTTCATCGAGCTCAACGCTGAGCTGCTCGATACCGGGCTGCTCGAGCGGCACTTCTCTCGCGGCGCGCTGTTGAGCGACGCGGCACGCGCGGGCGTTGTGGAGCCCGACATCCGCCCGCTACCGGTATTGGCGGCCTGACCGAGCGCGACGCAGTGAACCTCGGTCTGCGCTCACGAGGAGATCGTCGCGTCACTAGCTGCACCGGTGGGCGCCAGCTGCAGCATCGCCTCGACCACCCTCGTGGTGGCGTCGTGCAGCGCCGCCAGCGCTTCGGTGATCTGCCAGCGGGAGCGGTCGCGCTCGTCGACCGCATTTGAGATCGCGCGGAGCTCGAGCGCCGGGACGGCGCAGAGGGAGGCCGCCCGCAGCGCGCCGAAGCCCTCCATCGCCTCGACCTCGTGCTCGAGGCCGCCGCCCACCCTGCCGGAGGTCGCGATCGGCAGCACCGAGGCCTCGGGCAGCGCGCGCATCGCCGCTCCCAGCAGCGCTGGATCTGCGCCCAGTCGCGCCACCCGCGGGCCTGTTGTCTGTGGTGCGAGCACATCCGCGTAGACCGACTCTGAGCCGATGATCACGGTGCCGGGCGTAAGTGTTCGCGCGCCGGCGATCCCGACCTGCAGCACGGCGGCGTAAGGCCGATCACGAAGCCTCAGCGCCGTCGCGGCCGTCGCCTCGACCGGCCCGATCCCGCAGCAGAGCGTGTCGGCGCCACGGATCTCGATCAGCTCACTCGCTACCGCTGCGACTACGAGAACTGGCACGGCACCCCTGGTCGTCGGTTGATCGTGGCCACGTTGTCCAAGCCGTCGGCTGAGAACGCTACTGATCGATACGGCGAGCGTGGCTAGCGTTCCAGTCCTGATGTACGTGCCCAAGCACATGCGCGCCGACGATCGCGAGACGGCGATGCTGCTCGCAGGACTGCGGGCCGCCGACCTGGTTTCGGCCACCGTCGAGGGGCTGTACGCGACCTTTTTGCCGTTGATCCACGACTCGTCGGGCGGTGAGTTCGGTCGGCTGATCGGGCACGTCGCGCGCAAGAACGACCACTGGCGCCTGGAGCCGATCGGCGAGTCGCTGGTGATCGCCCACGGACCCGACGCCTACATATCGCCTTCCTGGTATGAGACCAAGGCCACGACCGGCAGGGTCGTCCCGACCTGGAACTACGTCACCGCGCACATCTACGGCGAGCTGATCGTGCACGACGATGCGGTTTGGCTGGAATGGGTGGTGCGCTCGCTGACCGACCGCCACGAGGCCGAGCGAGATGCTCCGTGGAGCGTCGATGATGCACCGCGCCCCTATGTCGAAGCCCAGCTCAAGGCGATCGTCGGTGTCGAGCTGCGCATCAGCAGGATCGAGGCCAAGGCCAAGCTCGAACAGGGCGAGCCGAGCGCCGACATCGACGGCGTGATTGCGGGACTGCGCGACAGTGGCGAGCAGCCGTCGGCCGACGCGATGAGCCGCGCCCGTCGCCGTTAGGACGCCAGGCGGTCCGAGCACGACGACGCTAGTTCTTGCGGCCCGTGACCAGCAGGCCGGTGCCGACGGCGGCGATCGCGAGCCCGCCGGTTCCACCGATCAGCTCGAGCCGCCGCGGCGAGCGTCCGAACCACGCGCGGAAGCGGGCGGCGAGCAGCACCCAGATGCTGTCTGAGATCACGGCGATGCCGGCGAAGATGGCGCCGAGCACCATGATCTGCAACGGCACCGAGCCGGAGCTGCGCGCGACGAACTGGGGCAGCATCGCGGCCAGGAAGACGATCGTCTTGGGGTTGGTCGCGCCGACGGCGGACGCCTCGGCAAACGAACGCCGGCCCGATCGTGGTGCGGCGGCGGCGCCGATCGCCTGCGCGAGTGAGCGGCGCTCGCGGAAGGTCCGCGCGCCGAGATAGATCAGGTAGAGCCCGCCCAGCAGCCGCAGGCCGTTGAAGGCCAGCACCGAGCCCTCGACGAGCGTGCCGATGCCGAAGGCCACCGCCAGCACCTGCACGTACTCGCCGATCGCGTTTCCGACAACGCTGAAGATCGCCACGCGCTGTCCGCTCGAGAGCGCGCGGGAGACGAGGAAGATCACGCTCGGGCCGGGGATCGCGATCACCACGGCCGACGTGAGCGAGAACAGAAGCAGTCGGTCGACACTCGGCATCGAAAGCGATCCTATAGCCGCGATCAACGCGTGCCGGACGCGGTCAGGATCACCATCGCCGCGGCAATCGCCAGTGGTGCCGAGATCAGGCCGAGCCGGACCGCTGCCGCAAGCGACGGGCGCGCGTCCGTGGTGCGGGCTGAGCGCCACCAGAGGATCCACGCAAGCGAGCCGCTCACAAACAGGTTCGGCCCGATGTTCAAACCGACCAGCAATGAGAACGGGTGCGACAGCGCGCGCGCCGAGAGCAGCGAGGCGGCCGGCAGGTTGTTGACCACGACCGTGGCGCCGGCGGCCACACCGGCGGTCGCCCAGGGGCCGAGGTGCGTGAGCAACGAGGCCGGTCCCGACCACGCCCGGCCGAGCGCGCCGAGTCCGACGGCGACCCCGAACAGCCCGACCAGCACCGGCAGGCCGAGCACTTCGCGAGCACCGTCCAGAGCCGATCGCCACGGGCGCATGCGCAGCGCCACGGCGAGCACGCCGACGACGGCGACGGGCAGCGCGGCGTCGGGCAACACCACCACCAGCACAGTGGCGGCGGCCACCGCCGCCAGCCCGATGCCGAGCCGCGGGCGCTCCACGCGGCCATCGGGGGAGACCGTGGTGCGCAACTCGCGGTGGTGCCAGAGTGCGATCACGGTGGCGGTCACGATCACGGCGGCGACACCGGCGGGCGCCATGCGGCGGAAGAAGTCGCCACCGCTCATGTGTGCGTGGCCGAGCACGATCAGGTTGGTGAGGTTCGACCCGGGAAGGATCAGCGAGCCGGCGTTGGATAGCAGGATGCAGGCGTAGAGCAGCGGCGCCTCACCCTCGCCGCGGCTCCGTGCCGTGTAGATGAACACCGGAGTGAGAAACGCCACTGACGTGTCGAGGTTCAGCAGCGCGGTCACGACAGCGACCATCGCCACCGCCCCGGTGTAGAGCAGCACGCCGTTGCGGGCGCGCCGCGCCAGCAGTTGCCCCGCCGCCAGAAAGAGCCCGTCACGCTCACTGACGAGGCCGACCAGCAGCAGCCCTGAGACCAGCACGAACGGCGGCCAGTCCTGTCCCGCCGCCGCGCGCGTGTCAGCCGGGGTGAGCGCCAGCGCGATCGCGACCGCAAGCACACCCAGCCCGCACAGCAGCAGGCCTGCATGCCTGCGGATTGCGTCCAGGACTCCGTGCGTACCCATCGGCCGCCAAGACTAGGAAGCCGCCGGGCCGTTTGCGTAGCCGGATGAAGCGGTGACAGTTGCCCCTCGGTCGCGCCAGAGCCGAGGGCTTGGGCGTTATGGCTCAGAACTGAGCCATAACGCCCACAGCTTCAGCGACAGCTAAGCCCCCGCAACCGGCTCGGCCTCGGGCTCCAGCGGATCCGCCGGCATCACGTACGCCGGCGAGCTGCCCTCAATGTTCAGCTCCGGCAGGCGATCGTCCAACCACTTCGGCAGCTTCCAGGTCAGCCCGCCCAGCAGCTGCAGCACGGCCGGCAGCATCACGCAGCGCACGACCAGCGCGTCGAGGAAGACGGCGATCGCGAGCCCGAAGCCGAACTCCTTGATGGCGCGCTCGTCACCGAGCATGAACGACAGGAAGACGCAGACCATGATCGCCGCCGCCGCCGTGATCACGCGCCCGGTGAACGCGATGCCGTCGGCCACCGCACCGTGGGCGTCGCCACGGTGCACCCACTCCTCACGCACACGTGAGATCAGGAACACCTCGTAGTCCATCGAGAGCCCGAACACGACCGCGAACATCAGCACCGGTATCCACGGCTCGATCGGGCCCCCGGAGACTCCGAGCACGCTGCCGAGCCAGCCCCACTGGAACACGGCCACGGTCGCGCCCAGCGCGCCGCCGATGCTCAGCAGGTTCATCACCGCGGCCTGGATCGGGATCACGACTGAGCGGAAGATCACCAGCAGCAGCAGCGCCGAGAGCACCACCACAATCGCGATGAACAGCGGCAGCTTGGCCGAGAGCACGTGCGAGAAGTCGATCGAGCCGGCCGTGAATCCGCCGATCGAAGCCGTCACTCCGAGCTTGCGCCGCAATGGCGGGAACACCTGATCTCGCAACTTGTTGACCAGGTTGGTTGTGGCCGGAGCCTGCGGCGCGGAGCGTGGATATGCCTCCATCACCGCGACCTTGCCGGAGGGCGAGAGCCGCGGTGGCGTGACCGTGACCACGTCGGCCGTGCCGGCGAGTGCTGCTCGGACCTGCGGCAGCGCTGTCTGATCGGAGCTTGATGGCAGCTCCACGGCCACCAGCAGCGGGCCGTTGAAGCCCGCGCCAAAGCCGTGCGAGAGCATGTTGAAGGCCAGGTAGCTGCTCGTGCCGGAGGGATCGTTGCCGGCGTCCGAGCTGTCCAGTCGCAGCGAGAAGAACGGGACCAGGCAGGCCAGCATCACAGCCAGCGAGAGCAGCGCCAGGGGTACCGGCCGGGCCTGAACCGTCACGCTCCAGCGCCGCCATGCCGACTCGTGCGGGCGACCGCTCGCGGCGTGCCTGCGCTCGGAGCGAGAGGGCCGCACGACTCTGTGGCCAAAGCGCGAGAGCAACGCAGGTGTCAGCGTCAACGACGCGCCCAGCACCAGGAGCACGGCGATGATCGATGCGATCGAGAGCCCGTACATGAACGCGACCCCGGTGGCGAACATGCCCAACAGGGCGATGATCACCGTGCTGCCCGCGAGCAGGATCGCCCTGCCCGAGGTGTCCATCGCCTCGTTCACCGCGGCCTCGACGTCGCCGAGCCGGTGATAGCTCTCCCGGAACCTGGTGACGATGAAGAGCGCGTAGTCGACACCGACGCCGAGGCCGATCATCAGCGCCAGCTCCGGCGCGACGTTGGACATGCTCGTGACCCGCGTCGCGAGTCCCACCAGCGCGATACCGGTGATCAGCCCGAAGCCGGCGGTCACCAGGGGCAGGCCGGCGGCGATCAGCGAACCGAAGGTCATCAGCAGGATCACCATCGCGGCGATCACGCCGACGAATGTCGCCGGGCCGATGTTGAAGCCCTCGGCCTGCTCGATCACCTGCCCCCCGGCCGCGATCTGCAGGCCCGGCACGTGGATCGCCTTGATCTGGTTCAGGACCGGCTTTCCGGTGTTGTCGGGCAGCAGGTTGGCACGCTTGGTGTACTCGATCGTCGCGAACGCGGTGTGACCGTCCTTGGAGACCTCCTGCGCGCCCTGCGGGGTGAACGGGTTGAGCACGCTGACCACGTTCGGATCGTTTTTGACCTTGGCAAGCAGCGGCGCGATCGCCGCCTTCACGGCCGGCGCGTCGAAGCGGCCATTGGCGTTGTGGAAGACGATCGTGTCGACGTCGCCACTCTGTGTCTTGAACTGGCTGGTCAGCAGGTTGGCGACGTGCTGCGATTGGGTGCCCGGCAGCGTGAAGTTCGTGGAGTAGTCGCGCCCGACAGCCGACGCGATCACGTTTGCCCCAACCGCGATAACCAGCCAGGCGACGACCACCCAGCGTCTGTTGGCCATGCACCAGCGACTCAGTCCGATCATGCGTAGCGCCTCCTCGAGGAGAGATTAGAAGGGCGTATTTGGGCGCGCCGCGGTAGATCCGCCTCTACCGCTACACGGCGCGGGCCGCACTCTAACATAATTACTGAGCGCTTGCTCAGTCCTGTGGTGGTCCCGTGGCCCCCTTTATCCGGCCGCGTCCGTCTCGAACACGACCTTGGCGGCCTCGACGACCGCGCCCGCGCGGCCCGGTGCGACCTGATACTGCCAGTAGAGGTTCGTGTGCGCGATGACCTGCTCGGGCGCCGGCGCGCCGTGCGCGGTGAAGTCGACCGTTGTGTGCGCGTCACCGACCAGCGTGGCGTCGTAGCCCCGCGCGAAGGCCCCATGCAGGGTCGACCGGATGCACTGATCGGTCTGCGCGCCCGCGACCACGAGGTGTCCGACCGCGCGCTCGGCGAGCAGCTGCTCGAGCTCGGTGTCCTCGAACGAGTCGCCGTAGTGCTTGGCGACGAGCGGCTCGCTTTCGTCGCGCTGCAGCTCGGGCACGTACTCCCACGCCTCCGAGCCCTCGGGCAGGTCCTCGTCGACGTGCTGGACCCAGATCACCGGCACGGCGGCTCGCCTCGCATGCTCCACCAACGTCCCGATCCGCGAGACCACGGCGTCGCGCTGATGGGCCCCCTCGACCACGCCGTTCTGGACGTCGATCACCAGCAGCGCGGTGTTCGGGCGGTTTGCCAGGGTGGTCATCGGGCCTCGCTTTCTGCTCAGGAACCGGTTTGCTGCCAACAGCCTATCGCCGCAGGTTGAGCGTCGGTCCGGGCTCGCGTTAGGCTCTGGTGCCACCGTGATCTTCGCTGTGACACTCGCACGCGGCGGCCCCTGGAATTGGTCTTGCGGCCTCCGCGACCAGGACGGTTTCGAGCAGCACGGGCGTTTCATGGATGCGCTCGTCGACGACGGCTTCGTGCTGCTGGGTGGCCCGCTGGCGCTCGATCGCGAGGTGTTGCTGGTGATCAAGGCTGCCTCCGAGCAGGAGGTGCGCGAGCGGCTCGACGGGGATCCGTGGCACAGGAACCGGATGCTCTCGATCGCCTCGATCAGATTCTGGACGGTGCTGCTCGACGGCGTCGGGGTCACCGACACGGAGCCGCGGAACTGATGCTCACAGAGGCGGTCGCCACCGAGGTCGTCGCGGTCCAGAACCTCAAGGTGCGCTACGGCGACACGGTCGCGGTCGACGACGTCTCGTTCGCGATCAACCGGGGCGAGATCTTCGGCATCCTCGGACCCAACGGTGCCGGCAAGACCACCACCGTCGAGTGCATCGGCGGCCTGCGCAAGCCCGATTCGGGCTCGATCAGCGTGCTCGGGCTCGACATCGACCGCGACGCCAAGGAACTGCGCGAGCGGGTCGGCGTGCAGCTACAGAAGCTCGGAGCTGCCGGACAAGCTCTGCGTGCTTGAGGCGCTCGAGCTGTTCGCCTCCTTCTACGCCAACCCGCGCGACCCCGACGAGCTGCTCCAGCAGCTGCGGCTCGAGGAGAAGGCGAGCACGCGCTACGTCAACCTCTCCGGCGGCCAGCGTCAGCGGCTCTCAATCGCGCTCGCGTTGATCGGACGTCCAGAGCTGGCGATCCTCGACGAGCTCACCACCGGTCTCGACCCGCAGTCGCGGCGCGAGACCTGGAAGCTGATCGAGAGCATCCGCGAGCAGGGCCTGACCGTGATCCTCGTCACCCACTTCATGGAGGAGGCTGAGTACCTCTGCGACCGTGTCGCGCTGCTGCACCATGGCCGCATCCGCGCGATCGACACGCCCGCCAACCTCGGTGCCGGGCTCGGCCAGCGGATCAGCTTCCGCTCGGCGCCGGGCCTCGAGCTCGAGCAGCTCAAAGCCCTGCCCGAGGTCCGTGCCGTCAATGAACAGGGCGGTCGCATCACCATCGAGGGCAGCGGCGATCTGGTCGCCGCCGTGATCGCCTACCTCGTCGCCGAGCGGTTCGTGCCCGAGCAGACGCGCGTCGAGCAGTCGACGCTCGATGATGCGTTCGTCGCGCTCACCGCCGAGGCCGACGCCGAGCTCGCCGCCGCGCCCGCGGTGGAGGCTGCGTGAGCGCGCTCGCTCCGCCCACCGCAGGCAAGCCGGCGCGGCAGCGGCGCGGCGGATTCCCGAGGCTGGTCGCCACCGAGTGGGCGTTGCTGCGGCGTGAGCCGATGATCCTCTTCTGGGCGCTGCTGTTCCCGCTCGGGCTGCTGATCGTGCTCGGCTCGAGCACCTCGAGCAAGCCCCAGCGCGCGTTCGGGGGCTTGCGCTTCATCGTCGTCTACACGCCGGTGCTGATGACCTTCACGCTGACGCTGCTGGCGCTCAGCGCGATGCCGGCGACGCTCGCCTCCTACCGCGACAAGGGCTATCTGAAGCGGCTCTCGACCACGCCGATCGGCGCCGCGCGACTGCTGGCTGCGCAGCTCGCGCTGGTCTTCGCGCTGACCGGCACGGTCGTGATTCTGATCATGCTGGTGGCGCGCTTCGCCTACCACGTGCCGCTGCCGAGCGAGGCCGGTGGCTTCGTCCTCGCGATCCTGCTGACGATGTCAGCGATGGCGTCGCTCGGGCTGCTGATCGCCTCGCTCGCGACCAGCCAGCGCGTCGCCGGCGCCGTCGGCGGCATCCTCTTCTTCCCGCTGATGTTCTTCGCGGGGCTGTGGGTGCCTCAGCAGTCTATGGGCCACGTGCTGCGCACGATCAGCCAGTACACCCCGCTCGGCGCCGCGGTCCCGTCGATCACCAACTCGCAGTTCGGCCAGTGGCCGGGGACCACCCACCTGCTGGTGCTGGCGGCCTACACGGTCGTGCTGCTGCGGATCGCGGTCAGGTTCTTCCGCTGGGACCGATGAGGCGCTGGCGGTGCGGCCGGCTCGGCCGGGAGGGGGTTTGGGAGGGCGGGAACCTTCGCCGGGCTACTTCGGCGCGATCCACTTGAGCCGGTCGTCGTCACGCTGACCGAGCATCTCGGCCTCGCCCTCACCGTGCAGCGCGTTGCGCAGGCGCAGGTACTGAGAGACCTGGGCGACGTCGTGCACGCGCACGATCTGCGCGCCGACGCTGACGCCGAACTCGAGCGCGGCGATCGTGCCGGCGAGTCGCTCCTCGGGCAGGGCGTCGGTCAGCATGCCGATGAAGTACTTGCGTGAGACCGCCAGCAGCACCGGGCGCTCGAGCGCCGACAGGTCGCCCAGGCGCCGCAGCACCGCGATGCTCTCCTGCGGCGCCTTGGCGTAGTCAAGTCCCGGATCGAGCAGGATCTGCTCGAAGGCGACGCCGCGGTCGGTCGCCAGCGTGATGCGCTCGCGCAGGAAGTCGATGACGTCCCGGACGGGATCCTCGTAACCGGGGAAGTGCACCTGCTTGGGCGCGGCGCGCGTGTGCATCAGCACCAATCCGGCCCCCGAGCTCGCTGCGATCTCGGCCACGCTCGGGTCGAGCAGGCCGCTGGTGTCGTTGATCAGCGCCGCACCGGCGTCGACGGCGGCCGCGATCGTGTGCGCGCGCCACGTGTCGATCGAGACCAGCACGCCGTGGTCGGCTAGCGCGCGCACCAGCGGACAGAGCTGTTCGATCTCCTCCTGCACCGAGATCGGGGCGGTATCGGTACGGCCGGAGAGCACGCCGATGTCGATGATCCCGGCGCCGGCGGCGATGAGCTCGAGCCCGCGCTGCAGCTGCTGCTCGACGTTCGCGAACGTCTGCGAGTCCGCCACCGAGTCACGGCCGATGTTGAGGATGCCCATCACGACCGGCTCGCCCGCGCGCAGCTCGAGCGTGGTCTGCGGTAGCTGCAGTCGCATCAGCGCAGACCGTACCTGAGGAACAGGAAGTCCTCGGCGGCGGCGACCGTGAGCAGCTGCAGTTGGATGTCGAATGGGCTCCTGTGCTCCACGAGCCGTTTCTGTGAGTCGTCGCCGACGATCCGTGGCGAGACGCACAAGACCAGTTGATCGAGCAGCGCGTGCTCGAGGACCAGCCCCAGCACCGTCGGGCCGCCCTCGCACACGATCAGCTCATTGGGGTGGCGTGCACGCAGATCTCGCCACAGCTCCGGCAGCGTCGGGCCGTCGCGCCTGACTGCGATCAACTCGGGCTCGGGCTGCAGTCCCCTGGCCTCACGCCTGGCCTTGGCGTCGTCTCCGAGCAGGCCGTCGTAGCCCTCGGCGCTGATCGTCGTGCCGCCCACGACCACGGCCCCGGCGTGCTCACGGGCGCCGAGCAGCACCTGCTGATCGGGGCCGCCGGTGAGCTCGCCGACGCGACCGCCGACGGTCGCGCGGCCGTCCACCGAGGTCACCATCACGGCGATCGTGATCGGACCGGCGGTCGTCAGCGGCTCCAGGAAGCTGGGGATGTCGTCGGCGAAGGTGGCGGGGGCCATGACGGCATTTTGGCGTAAGCCCTAGCATCGCCTCGCATGCGTCACGAACTGCGCCCTCTGTTCGACCGCGTGGTGATCAAGGAGGCTCGACCCCGATCGCGTACGCCGCTCCGGCCTGCTCGTCCCGCCCGGCAACGACGAGCCGCCACCGCAGCACGGGATCGTGCTGGCGGTCGGACCCGGGCTCGACTGGTGGGACCACGTCGGCGTGAAGATGCCGGTAAGCCGTGGTGACCACGTCGTCTTTCCGGCCTCGGCGGGAGCCTGGGTCGAGGTCGACGAGGAGCGGTTGCTGGTCTGTCGCGTCGGCGAGCTGCTGGGAGTGCTCGCCGAGCTGCCCGACGCGCCGGCCTAGGCTGCGGTGCGGCTCGAGAGCTCGTGCGGGAGTGCCGCCTTGGCCCGCTCCAGCAGGTCCTTGACCTCGGGATCGTCGCTCAGCCCGAGCGCGTGCTCGCAGGCCGCGATGCACTCCTGCAGCCTGTCCGTGCGCGCCAGCGCATGTGCGTAGGCGGACCACGCCTGGGGCGAGTCCGGCGCGATCACCGTCGCCGCCTCCGCCGCCGATACCTCGGCGCCGACGTCGCCGGTCAGGTGGTTCGCCAGCGCCAGGTCGAGCATCACCTCGAGCGATGGTTCGATCAGACGTGCGCGCTCGAGCGCGTCGATCGCGGCATCTCGCTGCAGCAGTCGCAGGCGCAGGCGGCCGAGTCGTGCCCAGGCGGATGCTTCCTCGGGCATGCGTTGGGTGACGCGCTGCGCCGATTCGGCCGCGAGGTCGATCGCGCCCATGTCCTCGTAGATGCGTGAGGCGTAGCGCTCGGCGGTCGGGCGATCGGTCTCGACGCGACCCCAGTCGCGCACGGCTCGGCCTGCGGCGGGCAGGTTGCCGGACTGCCAAAAGGCGACGGTCAGCAGCCGCAGCACGGCCGGGTTGCTCGGGTCGGCGTCGCGGGCGTAGATCAGACGCTGGGCGGCGAGTGCGGGGTCGCCCTCGGCCAGCGCGTGCTGCGCGGCGGTCATGAAGCGCTCGACGCGTTCGGCACCGGGGTCGGGCCGGGAGAAGTCGACGAACTGCAGCGAGCCGGCGGGCACGGTGCGCACGCCGACCGAGAAGTTCATGCGCGCCCACTGCTGTACGTCGTCGCCCTCGCCGGAGAAGTAGATGCCGCTGACGGTGCCGACGCCCCACTCCGGGTAGGAGATGCAGCGGGCGTAGCGGTGCACGACCGAGTGATCTGGGACGCGTGCGCCGAAGGGGTCGTACTTGGCGCGATCGGCGGCGTGCGCGCGGGCGCGCTGCTCGGCCTCATAGGCGCGGCGGCCCTCCTCCTCGCGCGCCTTGCGCGCGGCCGCCGCCGAGACCTTGACGGCGTTACGGCTGACCGTGCCGGTGCGCGAGGTCTCCGCCAGGCGCTCGAGCTCATCGGCCGCCTCATTGATGGCCTGGAGGTGTCGCTGGTGCTCGTGCTGGCGGCCCGGGGGAGCGATATCAGGGTGCCAGCGCTTGGCCATCCGGCGGCGCGCAAGCTGGACCTGACGCTTGTCAAACGGCGCCTCGAGCTCCAGCAGTAGAAGCGATTGTTCGAGATCAAGGACGCGAGCCATCGTCACTTAAGTTAGCGGCCGTGAAGCGAGCTTGATCGGGTATCCGGTGACCATCCGGGAGCATTTCGCCCGCCGATCGAACGCTCTGTGACGACTGTGTGCCAATCGCGCGCAGTGACGGCCTGCCGGGCTTAGGTTGGCCGTGTGCGATCGGGAACCAAGCGCTCGGGAGGCGCCTTGCTCGGTGCGGCGATGCTCGCCATCGGCTTCTGCTGCGGCCTCTGCCTGGCGGTGCTCGGCGCGCTCGGCGGCGTCAGCGGCGGCGTGGCGTCGCTCGGCGTGGCATGCGGCGGCTCGCGGACGGTTGGCGCCACCGAATACGGCGGCCCCGGGGATCCCTCAAGCGGCACCGTCGGTGCCTCCGGCGTCAGCCTGGTCGCGCAGCCAGACAGCTTCGCCGAGCTCGGCGGGGCGAGCTTCACGACGGCGGTCGCGCTCGGCGGCCTGGCCTATGGAACACCGCTTCAGATCAGCGCTGGCAGGCGGACGGTGATCGCCTACAAGCAGGACATCGGTCTCGGCGGCGGCCCGATCGACGGCCGGCCGCGCGCGATCGACCTCTGGTGGCAGCTGGCCCGCAGCCTGGGCATCCCCTACGACGACGGACGCTGGTCCGGAACGGTCAGAGTCGCGCCGCTGGCCGGCGCCTGCGCCGGCGGCACGGCGGCGCCCGTTGCCACCGGCGTGCGGGCCCAGCTGCAGGCCAACGGCGCTGCCGCCGCCCCGGCCTCGGCGCCCGCCGCGGTGGCCGAGATCATCGCCGCCGGCAACCAGATCGCCGGCAAGCCATACGTCTACGGTGCGGCGCACGGGCTGCCGTTGAACGTCGTGGCCGGCGCCTACGACTGCTCGAGCAGCGTCGCGCACCTGCTCTACGGCGGCGGCCTGCTGCCCGTCGACGCCGACATGACCTCGGGTGAGTTCGAGTCCTGGGGGCTTCCCGGGCCGGGTCGCTGGGTCACGATCTACGCGAGCGCTACGCACGTCTTCATGTACGTCGCCGGTCTGCGCTGGGATACGTGGGACGCCGCGGGCGCGGGGGACGGGGGCGATGGGATCGGTTGGCATCCACTCGTGCGCAGCGACGCCGGCTTCGTCGTGCGCCATCCGGCGGGACTGTGAAGGCGCACTTACCGGCGGTCGCTAGTCTCAAGCGCTGTGTCCTCCCAGTACATCTACACCACCTACAAGCTCTCCCGCCGGCACCCGCCGGACAAGCAGGTCCTGACCGACGTCTCGCTCTCGTTCATGCCCGGTGCCAAGATCGGCGTGCTCGGTTACAACGGCGCCGGCAAGTCGACGCTGCTACGGATCATGGCGGGCCGCGACCCGGACTTCGACGGGCAGGCGCAACTGGCACCGAACGCGACCGTCGGACTGCTCGAGCAGGAGCCGGAGCTGGATCCGAGCAAGGATGTGCGCGGCAACGTCGAGGACGGCGTCCGGGAGACCAAGGCGCTGCTCGATCGTTTCAACGAGCTGGCGATGAACTACTCCGATGACACCGCCGCCGAGTTTGCGCGGCTGCAGGAGCAGATCGACGCGGCCGACGCCTGGAACCTCGACACCAAGCTCGACTACGCGATGGATGCCTTGCGCTGCCCGCCCGCCGACGCCGATGTGACCACGCTCTCAGGCGGTGAACGCCGACGCGTAGCGCTCTGCCGGCTGCTGCTCTCAGAGCCCGATCTGCTGCTGCTCGACGAGCCCACCAACCACCTCGACGCCGAATCGGTGGGGTGGCTCGAACGCCATCTGCAGGATTACAAGGGCACGATCGTGGCGGTCACCCACGACCGCTACTTCCTTGACAACGTCGCCGGCTGGATCCTCGAGCTCGACCGTGGTCGCGGGATCCCGTACCAGGGCAACTACTCCGGCTGGCTCGAGCAGAAGGAGAAGCGGCTCGCGCAGGAGGCGCGCACCGACGTCGCCCGCCAGCGCACGATCAAGGAGGAGCTCGAGTGGGTGCGGATGAACGCCAGCGCCCGCCGTGCCAAGCCCAAGGCGCGCCTGAACGCCTACGAGGCACTGCTCGCCGAGGAACGCAACGTCAAGCTCGACCAGGTGCAGATCCACATCCCCGCCGGGCCACGCCTCGGTGATCTGGTGGTCGAGGCCAAGCACGTGCGCAAGTCGTTCGGGGACAAGCTGCTGATCGACGATCTCAACTTCAACCTACCGCCGGCGGCGATCGTCGGCGTGATCGGCCCCAACGGCGCCGGCAAGACGACGCTGATGCGCATGATCACAGGCGACGAGCAGGCCGATGAGGGCAGCTTCCGCGTCGGTGAAACGGTCAAGCTCGCCTACGTCGATCAGTCGCGTGAGGCGCTCGACCCCGACAAGAACGTCTGGGAGGAGATCTCCGGCGGCCTTGACCAGATGGTGCTCGGCGAGCGCTCGATCGCCAGTCGCGCGTATGTCTCGGGCTTCAACTTCAAGGGCTCAGACCAGCAGAAGAAGGTCGGGAGCCTCTCCGGTGGCGAGCGCAACCGCCTGCACATGGCCAAGCTCCTGGCCAGCGGCGGCAACCTGCTGATCCTCGATGAGCCCACCAACGATCTCGACACCGACACGCTGCGCGCACTCGAGGAGGCGCTGCTGGCCTTTGCCGGGTGCGCGGTCGTGGTCTCCCACGATCGCTGGTTCCTGGACCGCATCGCCACGCACGTGCTCGCCTTCGAGGGCGATTCCCAGGTGCGCTGGTTCGAGGGCAACTTCGAAGCGTATGAGAGCTTCCGCCACGAACAGCTCGGCGCCGAGGCCGACCGGCCACACCGCCTGACCTACAAGAAGCTGGTCCGAGGATAGGAAGGTGCAGACCGGGCCGGGAGTCGCGCGCCGGCGCGCTCGGGTCCGCTGGCGGCGATGGCTGCCGGCGGCGCTCGCGGCGGCGGTTGCCGCACCGCTGTTGGCTGCCTGCGGTGGCGGCTCGCATGGCAAGCGCCCGATCGCCGCGATAGGCGACGGGATCACCGGCTCCCCACCTGCCCCCGGCAGGCCGGCGCGGGGCGGCACGATCACCGTCGGGCAGCTCGCAAAGCAGACGCCGAGCGACATCTTTCCACTGGTCGACAGCCTCAGCTGCACGACGCCGACGCTGAACTTCGTGCAGAACCAGTACGTCCCGCTGTATGCCGGTCCGGATGGCTCGTCGCCGGCGATCGATGAGAGTCTCAGCGCTGCCGAGCCTCCGCGGTACTCGCATGGCGACACGATCGTCACGATCAGGCTCAAGCCCGGCCTGAAGTGGTCGGACGGCAAGCCGGTGCAGGTACAGGATGTGGTCTTCTACCTCGATCTGCTGAAGGCCGCGTTGAACGAGACCTCCAGCAACTGGTGCCAGTACTCGCCCGGCGAGTTTCCTGAGAATGTCTCGAGCTGGACGACGGTCGGCACGCGCACGCTGATCCTGCACCTGACCCACGGGGTCAACCCACGCTGGTTCACCAGCGACCAGCTGCAGGACGTGGGCGCGGGGATCTACCCGCTTCCCAGCCAGGATTGGAACGTCGTCGCCCCGGGCGGCGCGCACATCACAGATTGGGCCACGAACCCCGCCGATGCGCTCAAGATCTACAACTACCTCCACGCTCAGGGTCGCAACGCCGCGGACTTCGCCTCGCGCCCACTCTGGAGGGTCGTCGACGGGCCGTTCACGCTGAAGCGCTTCGACGCCTCGAACGGCTCGTACGAGCTGGTGCCGAACCCGTCCTACGGCCTCGCCGCCAGGCCGCGCGCGAGCGCGATCGCTGTGAGCACCTATGCCGATTCCGCAGCGATGCTGAGCGCGCTGCGGTCGGGCGCGCTCGAGATCGCCGCGGTCGACCCAGGAACGCAGCTGCGCGCGATCCCCAAGCTGCGACGCCACGGGTTCAGCGTCTTTGGTGGCCCTCAGTGGGGCTGGTTCGGCGGCGTCATCAACTACCGCGACAGGACCGATGACTTCGGCTCCGTGATCGCCCAGCCGTATATGCGGGGCGTCTTTGCCGAGCTCGTCGATCAGGCCACGATGATCAAGCGCGTCTACGGCGGCTGGGCGGTTGCGGCGCACGGCCCGGTGCCCTCCGAGCCGCATTCACCATACGTCGCGGCGGCAGCCGCCAGGGCTCCGTGGCCGTATGACCCGACGCGAGCGGCGGCGACCCTTCGCGCGCACGGCTGGGAGGTGAAGCCCGGCGGCCAGACGTTCTGCCGCAAGCCGGGGACCGCCGCCGGCCAGTGTGGCGCGGGGATCCCGAAGGGCACGCCGATCAAGCTGGTCTGGGCGAACGTCGCGGGCTCGCGCGTCGGCACGCTCGAATCGCGCATCTTCGCCGCCGACGCCCAGCATGCGGCGGGGATCGACGTCAGCTTCGTCAATGGCAAGTTCGGCTTCCTCACCGCCGACTACAACGACCAGAACCCGGCGGCGAGCCGCTACGTCAACGATTGGGGCGTGAACAACTTCGGTGGCGTCTACACCGACTACTACCCAACGCAGGAGGGCCTGTTGAGCCTGGGCGGCTCGCTCAATCTGGGCGGCTATGTCGACGCCGAGGCCAACCGCCTGATGGCCGCCTCAGTCACGAGCCGCAGCCCGCTGGCGATCAGTGACGAGATCAGCTACCTGAGTCGCCTCTATCCGGTGCTCTACATGCCCGACCAGGACTGGATCACGGCCGTGAGCAACAAGCTCGGCGGCCCGGCGAGCGCCTTCCGGGCGATGACCCAGCAGCAGGACCCGTTCCAGTTCCTGTATCGCGTTCGTCGCAAATAGCGATGCGATCGGCCCCGGGTCGCGGGCGCCCTGCAGCGTTCGTTGCGCCTGTAAGACCTGGATAAGCCTGCGCCCGAAGTTTGGACGTTTCGTGCGCAAGCCCAGTGTCCTCGGGCCCTAACGCACCGCGCATCAAAGCTCCGCGAACGCTGCGTCGTGCTAACGACTTACTAACGCCAGCGATTAAGTGCATGTTAGGCGGCGAAAAATTCTGTAAAAACTGCAGCATCGTGCGCCACGCTTTGGCTAGTCGTCATGGCCGGTGGCGTCCATTTCATCCCAAACTCATAGAGGGGAAGCTGTAAATGAGGTTCAACCCTTCATCGCGCTCAGGACGCGGTCGTCTCTGGCAGCCGCGGCTCATGGGCCTGATGGTCGTCGTCGCGGCGCTCGCCGCGGTCGTCGTCAGCGTGACCGGCGCCGGCAGCGCGAGGACCCCGCACGGGGCCGTCGGACACCAGGCGGTAGCGACCGTGACCCCCAAGGCGGTCGACGGCACGCTGCTCGCCGGCACGTTGCCGAGCAGCGGCTCGCCGGCCAACGGCGGCACGATCGTCGCCGGCCAGCTCACCGGCCAGACGCCGACCGACATCGACCCGATCATCAACGGCGCCACCTGCTCGACTGACACGTTCCAGTTCGTGGCCGACATGTACATCCCGCTCTACTACGGGCCCAACGGCGCCACGCCGAACATCGACGAGAGCATGAGCGCGGCCGAGCCGCCGAAGTACTCAAACGGCGACAAGACCGTCACGATCAACATCAAGCCGGGCCTCAAGTGGTCCGACGGCACGCCGGTGGACGGCCAGGACGTCGCCTTCTACTACTACCTGGTCAAGGCCGCGACCACAGCGTCGCCCGCCAACTGGTGCCAGTACTCGACTTCCACGCAGTTCCCCTACAACGTCAAGAGCGTCTCCTACAGCGGCAACACGGTGGTCTTCCACCTGACGAACAGCGTGAACCCGACCTGGTTCACCGACAACCAGCTGCAGGACACCAACGGCGGCGTCTACCCGCTGCCGGCAACCGATTGGGACGTCAACTCCAGCGGCCAGAAGCTGACCGACTGGGCGACCAACCCCAAGGACGCACTGGCGATCTACCAGAACCTGAACAACACCAACGGTGCTGACTCGCCCGCGCAGTTCGCGACCAGCCCGCTGTGGAAGGTCGTCGACGGTGGCTTCAAGCTGCAGAGCTTCAACACCACCAACAGCTCCTTTGTGATGGTCCCGAACAAGAGCTATGGCCTCTCGCCGAAGCCGACCTTCACATTTGAGGACAACACCTATACGAGTGAGACCGCGTTGCTCGACGCGATGGAGTCCGGCTCGGTCGAGATCGGGCAGATCGATGCCGGCACGCAGCTCGGCTCGATCCCGACGCTCAACCGCGACGGCTTCGACGTATTCGGTGCTCCGCAGTGGGGTTGGTGGGGTCCGTTCCTGAACTACAAGGACAAGACCGACGACTTCAACAACGTCGTCGCACAGCCCTACATGCGCGGTGTGTTCGCCGAGCTGGTCAACCAGCAGGCGATCGTCGCGGGCGCCTATCACGGTTGGGCCGTGCCGGCCTACGGACCGGTCGCCAGCGCGCCGAAGTCGCCGTACCTCTCGGCCGCATCGACAAAGCCGGTCTGGTCGTATGACCCGGCCAAGGCCGAAGCTCAGCTGAAGGCCCACGGCTGGAACGTCAAGCCAGGCGGCGAGACGACCTGCGCCAAGCCCGGTACCGGCGCCAGCGAGTGCGGTGCCGGCATCCCCAAGGGCACCCCGATCAAGTTCGTCTGGGCAACCCAGCCCGAGTCGGCCGCTGCCACAGGCGTGATCGAGGCCGAGGCGTTTGAGTCCCAGGCCAAGAAGCTGGGCATCGATGTCACGCTCCAGTACAAGGCGTTCAGCTTCCTGACGTCCAACTACAACGACCAGAACCCGGCCGCGAAGAAGTACTACAACGACTGGGGCGCCAACGGTTACGGCGGTGTCTTCACCGACTACTACCCGACCGAGGAAGGCGTGATCAACACGACCGGCGGCCTCAACATGGGGTACTACAACAGCACCAAGGCCAACAAGCTGATGCTGAAGTCGACCACCAGCCCGAGCCTGTCGGCGATCCAGAACGAGGTCAAGTACTTCGCCACGCAGGAGCCGGTGCTCTACATGCCGGTCCAGGACTGGATCACCGCCGTGA
Source organism: uncultured Actinomycetota bacterium (assembly GCA_963706725.1). Classification (GTDB taxonomy): domain Bacteria; phylum Actinomycetota; class Thermoleophilia; order Solirubrobacterales; family Solirubrobacteraceae; genus Palsa-465. Next base: position 964,342 of record OY970167.1, read on the forward strand.
GCAAGAAGGTCGGCGGTGAGAAGAACGGGTTCCTGCAGATGACGCAGCAGCAGCTCGTCGCCACGCTACTCTGGGTCAACAAGTAGGCAGCTAGCAGCACAAGCTGACGGTTGTATCTGCGGTTGGAGGCGGGTGTCACGCCCGTCTCCAGCCGTGACCGTCTTGCCGCTGAGGCTCGCGCCAGTACCTAAGATCGTCCAGACATGCTTGGCTACATAATCCGTAGGCTGGGTGTCGCCGTCATCGTTTTGATCGGCGTCGCCGCCATCACGTTCGCGATTCTGCATTACCTCTCGCCGACGCCCGCGTACGTCGTGCTCGGTACCAAGGCATCGGCGGTCGCCGTCGCGTCGTGGGACAAGCTGCACGGTTACGACCGCTCCGAGCTGGCGCAGTTCCTGAGCTACCTCGGGAACATCGCCTTCCATTTCAATTTCGGCTACAGCTACAAGCTCAACCAGTCGGTCAGCGCGCTGTTCCACGAGGACGCCGGGCGCAGCGCCTACCTCTCCGGCGCCGCGCTGGTCCTGTCGCTGATCATCGCGGTGCCGCTCGGCATCGCCCAGGCCGTCAAGCGCAACAGCCCCGGCGATTACGCGGCCACCGCCATCAACTTCACGCTCTACTCGATGCCGTCGTTCTTCCTGGGCCTGATCCTGATCCAGCTGTTCGCGCTGGATTGGGGCATCCTGCCGCCCGGCGTGAGCGACTCGGTCACCAGCGTCTGGCAGGCGTTCACGCACCCGGAGCAGCTCTGCCTCCCGATCGTCACGCTGGCGCTGCTCAACGTCGCCAGCTACAGCCGCTACATGCGCTCATCCGCGCTCGATGAGCTGGCGCAGGACTACATCCGTCTGGCGCGGGCCAAGGGCCTGTCCGAGAGAGTCGTGTTGCTACGCCATCTGCTGCGCAACGCCTGCCTGCCGGTGATCACGCTCGTCGGCCTCTCGATCCCCTATCTGGTTGCCGGCAACCTGCTGATCGAGGTGCTGTTCAACTATCCGGGGCTGGGGCTGCTGTTCTACAACGCGCTCCAGAACGAGGATTACAACGTGATGCTCGCCTATACGCTGCTCGGTGCGCTGCTGACGGTGCTCGGCAACCTGTTCGCGGACGTCGCGATTGCCACCGCCGACCCGAGGGTGCGCCTTGACTGAACCACGGAACATCGCACCGGAGCAGCGCCTCGAGGAGCTCGGGCGCGCTGCGCTGTTCGTGCCCGCGCCCAGTGGCGGCCTGCACGAGCTGACCACACCTGAGGGTGGCGAGGTGCAGGTCATCGCCAGCGGCTGGCGCCTGACGCTTCGCGAGTTCGCCAGCAACAGGCTCGCCGTGATCGCGCTCGTGCTGCTGATCCTGATCATCCTCTTCTGCTTCCTCGGCCCGGTCTTCTATCACTCCAACCAGACCAACGCCAACCCGCTCAACTCGACCCTCGCCCCGGGGCAGGCGCCGCCAATCGGAGGCGCCTCGCACCTGCTCGGCACCGACGAGAGCGGCTTCGATGAGTTCGGCCGGATCATGCTCGGTGGCCAGTCCGCGCTCGAGATCGGTGCCTTCGCCTCACTCGTCGCGATCGTGATCGGGACCCTCTACGGTGCGGTCTCGGGACTCATCGGCGGTTTCGTGGACGGGATCATGATGCGCTTCGTCGACATCCTGCTCTCGATTCCGTTCCTGCTGATCGTGCTCGTGCTCGCGACCAAGTACAACGGCACCGTCCTGGACATCAGCCTCGTGCTGGGCGTGTTCTCGTGGCTGGCTCCCGCGCGCCTCGTCCGCGGCGAGGTGCTGACGCTACGCGAGCGCGACTTCGTCGTTGCCGCGCAGACGATGGGCTCCAGTCGTGCTCGCCTGATCTACCGCCATCTGATCCCCAACGCGATGTCGGTCACGATCGTCAACATCACCTTCCTGATCGCCGACTCGATCCTCTACCTGGCGCTGCTCGGCTACCTCGGCTTCGGGCTCGAGTTTCCCAACACCTCGTGGGGCGACATGCTCGGCAACGCCCAGCAGTACGTGCAGAACGGTCAGTGGTGGCTCGTGTACCCGGTCGGCGGCTGCCTGGTGGTCGTTGTGCTCTGCTGCAACCTGATCGGCGACGCCCTGCGTGACGCCGTCGACGTGCGCCTGCGCCGGCGCTGATCAAGGAGATTCACCAAGTCATGGCTTCACCAGCGCTCAAGGTCGAGGACCTCACGACTGAGATCCAGCTCTCGCGCGCGACCGTGCACGCGGTCGGCAACGTGGGGCTCGAGATCGCTCAGGGTGAGACGCTCGGCCTCGTCGGCGAATCGGGCTCGGGCAAATCGATGCTCGGGCTCTCGATCCTCGGGCTGCTGCCCAACGGCGGCCACGTCACCGGCGGCTCGATCAAGCTCTACGACCGCGAGCTGGTGGGACTCAGCGAGCGCGACCTGCGCGGCATCCGTGGCAATGAGATCGCGATGATTTTCCAGGACTCGCTCTCCTCGCTGAACCCGACCAAGTCGATCGGCGAGCAGGTCGCCGAGCCGGTGCGCCTGCACCGCGGCGCCAGCCGCAAGGAGGCCTACGACCGCGCGCTCGAGGTGCTGGAGCTCGTCGGCCTGCCGCGACCCAAGGAGCGTCTCGGTGATTTCCCACACCAGCTCTCCGGCGGCCTGCGTCAGCGCGTGATGATCGCGATCGCACTCTCCTGCGAGCCCAAGGTGCTGCTGGCGGATGAGCCGACGACCGCGCTCGACGTGACGATCCAGGCGCAGATCCTGAAGGTGCTCGACGACCTTGAGCAGCGCCTCGGCATGGCCACGCTGTTGGTCACCCACGACATGGGTGTCGTCGCCGGCCGCTCCAAGCGCATCAACGTCATGTACGCCGGCCGCCTGGTCGAGACCGCCTCGAGCGAGGAGCTGTTCACGTCGATGCGGCACCCGTACACGCAGGCGCTGCTCGGCTCGATCCCGCGCCTGGAATCGGATGCGAGCAAGCCGCTGCTGTCGATCCCCGGTCTGCCGCCGGACCTGACGAATCCGCCCAAGGGCTGCCGCTTCGCCGCGCGCTGCCAGTTCGCGACCGAGCAGTGCCTGGCCGAGGAGCCGCCGCTGGAGGGCGATGGCGACCACCAGTTCTCCTGCTGGCACCCGGTAGACGGGCCCGCCATCGTGATCAAGCCGCTGATCAGCTCGACGCCGAGCGCCGCGTCGGCGGCCGTGAAGCCCGAAGCCGCGCCGGCGTCGCAGCCTACCGCGCCCACCGTCGAGGTCTCGGTCGTAAGCGAGCCGGCTCCCGCCGCCGCGGCTCCCGCCGCCAACGGCACCGCGCCGCTGCTCGAGGTTGTCAATGTGGTCCGCGAGTATCCCGTCACGGCCGGCGCGATCATGCGTCGCAAGGTCAACTCCGTCAAGGCGGTCTCCAACATCGACCTGCATGTCAACTCGGGTGAGGCGCTCGGCCTCGTTGGTGAGTCGGGCTGCGGCAAGACCTCATTGGGCAAGCTGATCGTCGGGATCGAGAAGCCCGACTCCGGCCACGTGAAGGTCGCAGGCAAGGAGATCTTCAAGCTGCGGGGTGGCGACCTGCGCAGGTCGCGCCGGGTCGTGCAGATGATGTTCCAGGACCCGTACGGGTCGCTCGATCCGCGCATGCGTGTGCGCGCGATCCTGCGCGAGCCGCTGCAGATCCAGGGGATCGGCTCGAGCCGCGAGCAGGACCAGCGCGTGCGCAGCCGCCTAGATGAGGTCGGACTGCCGGCCAACGCGCTCGAGCGCTATCCGCACGAGTTCTCCGGCGGCCAGCGCCAGCGCATCGCTTTGGCTCGTGCGCTCATGCTCGAGCCCAAGATCATGGTCGCGGACGAGCCCGTGAGTGCGCTCGACGTGTCGATCCGCTCGCAGGTCCTGAACCTGATGAAGCGCCTGCAGGCAGAGCACAACATGGCCTCGGTCGTGATCTCCCATGACCTCGCGGTCGTCAAGTACCTCGCCGATCGGATCGGCGTCATGTACCTCGGCAAGCTCGTAGAGCTGGGCACGGGCGACGACATCTACCGTAGCCCGGCGCACCCCTACACGCAGGCGCTGATCAAGACGATTCCGGTGCCGGACCCGGCGGTCGAAAAGGCCAAGACCGACGTCGGTATCCGCGGCGAGCTGCCAAGCCCGATCGATCCGCCCTCCGGCTGCCGCTTCCGCACGCGTTGCCCACTCGCGCAGGAGATCTGCGCGCAGGTCGAGCCGCCGATGCGCCGCTTCGGGCCAAGCCACCAGGCGGCCTGCCACTTCCCGCTGCAGACGCCGGAGCCCGAGGGCGCTGTCGCCGGCTCCGGCGGCGCGCCCTCATCGGCGACGCTAACTTAGCGGTCGCCCGGGTGCTCAGGCGCTGGTCGCGGCGCCCACGGCCTGAATCGCGTCGTGCAGCTCGGTGGCGGTGTCGACAATGAAGTCGGCACCGGCGAGCGCTTGGCGCCGGTGGGGCCCGGTCGTCACCGCGATGCAGCGCAGGTCGTCGGCGTGCGCGCAGGCGATATCCCGCGGAGTGTCGCCGATCACCACGGTGCGCTCGCGTGGCCATGAGCTGTTCATTCCGGCGGCCTCGCCGGCGCGCCGGCGCGCGATCGGCGGCAGCATCGTGCGGTCCTCGGAGTCGGAGCCGAACCCGCCTTGCCCACGCGCGAACCATCTGCCGATCCCGCCGGCCTTGAGCTTCATGCGGGCGACCGGCTCGAAGTTGCCGGTCACGAGCGATAGCCGGGTGCCGTCCTCGGCGCTCAGCGAGGTCAGCAACTCGGGCATGCCCCGCACTACCATCGAGGTCAGGTCGGCGGGACAGAGACCCGCGTACAACCGGCAGCACTCCTCGCGGACGTCTGCGGCCCGTGCGTCGATTCTCTCCGCTGAGACTCCCGCCTCGAGCAGATACAGGCGAGCGATCTCACCGTCTGTTCTGCCGGCTGCCGAGATCGTCAACTCGGTCGCTCCGACGTCCACGTTGTGTACGTTCTTCAGCGCCTGACGGAGCGCGTCAGCGTGAGCGCCTGAAGCACCTTTCATCAGAGTGCCGTCGATGTCGAAGAGAATCAGCATCGGCCTTAACGGAAATTAGAGCTACTGAGTAAATTTGCAGCGCCCGGACCAGTTGGGGTGCAGGTGGGCAGGGGCCAGACTACCCGCCCGCAACGGACCGGGGCACAAACACAGCGTATGAGCACCACACCCTTCAAGCAACGGGCCGATATCACCGAGCGTGAGCCCCTCGCCGTCAACCTCTCGAAGCTCTCTCCGCAGTTGCTCTGGTGGTTGCCGGTCCTGCTGGGCGTGCTCTACGTCGCTGCGATCCTCACGCACCTACGGACGATTCTCGACAGCGTCTGGCTGAGCAGCGACAGCGACATCGACGGCGTGCTCGCGCACATGAGCATGCACGCCCCTCCCGGGACGTTGCTGACCACCGGCGACTACCCGCACTACGAGACGATGGCGTTCACGTTGCTGACGCGCTCCTGGCCGCTGTACCGAGTGCTCTGGGTGCTCGCGCCCCCGTTCTTTGCAGCCGTCGGCATGGCCGCGGTGCTCTGGTCGACGCTGCGTGCTTTCGGGCGCTGGCCGGCGGCGATCGTCGGCTCGGCCCTGGTGTGCTTCGGCGGCGGTGGCGTCGCCGCGCTCCTGGCCGGCGGCCTTGCCACGGTCTTCGCGCTGGACGCGCACGCCAACACGTTGATCAGTGCCGCGCTCGTCGGCGCGGCTCTGGTCTGGGTGGTGCCGCGTGTCGCTGGGCTCACCACGCGGCAGCTCGTCATCGCGGCGCTGGTGATCGGCGTTGTCGGCGGCCTGCCGCTCGCAGGCGACAGTCTCTATCTGGCCTGGGGGCTGGCGCCGCTACTGGTCGTCACGACGCTGGCTGCATGGCGGGGTCCGGAGGACGGCGCGGGACGCGTGCTGCTGTTCGGTCTCGGCACGCTCGCGGCCACGCTGCTGACCTCGTTGACCTTTGCCGCGATCATGCGCGCGCAGGGTATTCGCGGGTTCAGCCCCTCCTACCACTCGTTCCTGACCTTCACGACCCCCGCCGGCCTGATCAAGAACTTCGGCACGCTGTTACGCGCACTGCCCTCGCTGACGGCCGGCGACTTCTACGGCAGCACGGTCACCAGCCGTTCCGAGCTCGAGATCATGAGCGCCGCCCTGCTGTTTGCGGCGCTGGTCGCGGTGATCTGGTCTGTGCGCCGACGCGTCGCCAATTCACTACCGCGCGCCGCCGGCGGTGGCGATGTCGTCGGTGCCCGCTTCGTGCACACGACCTTCTGGATCACGGTGCTGGCCGCCGGGCTATTGGTCTTCATGGTCGGTTCCCCGAACCCGTGGACGACAGACGGTCGCTACCTGCTCGGCCCCTACGTGGCGGTCGCGGCGCTGCTGCCGCTGATGCTCGAGCGCGGACTCGGCTGGAAGCTGATCGTCACGGCGGGGGTATCGCTGTTCGCATTCAGCGCGCTGTATCAGTTCAGCACAGGCATCAAGGAGATGGCGCAGGGCTATGAGACCGCGGGCACCGCCCGGGCGGTGGCCAGCTTTGCCAAGCAGGAGCACGTGGCGGTGGGCTACGGCTACTACTGGAACTCGATCGATCTGATGTGGGAGTCCGACTTCAAGGTCGACGTCTATCCGATCCAGCGCTGCAAGACCGACAGACACGCCCTCTGCACCTTCAGCGAGATCTCGATGTCGAACTGGGACAAGCCGCACGGCAGCGTCCGCAGCATGCTCGTCATCAATCCCAAGGCACGGCAGGTTCGCAGGGTGGAGGCGGCCTTTGGCGCGCCGCTGGCGGAAACGCGTGCCGGCAACCTGCTGCTGTACGTGTATCCGTACGACATCGCCACCAAGCTTCGACCCGAGGCCGGCCTGACGCTCTGAGCGGCTCAAATGGCGCTTTGGCCTCGTCGGTCTGCGAAGCTCCGGTTGTGAACAGTTCAATGATCGATGTCGAGACCCCTGACGGGGTCGCCGACTGCTACCTAGCCCGCGCCGACGACGACGCCCATCCCGGCGTACTGTTCGTCATGGACGCGTTCGGTCTGCGCCAGCAGATCAAGGACATGGCCGACCGCATCGCCGCGCACGGTTACATCGTGCTCGCGCCCAACATCTTCTACCGTGCCGGCCGCGCGCCGATCTGGCCGGAGGTGAACTTCGCCAACCCAGACGACCGCGCCGAATTCTTCAAGACCCTGCACCCGATCTCCTCGGCGCTCACGCCTGCCGCGATGGGCTCGGATGGCGGTGCCTACCTGGCGAAGCTCGCCGAGTTCACGCAGGGCAAGGTCGGCCTCACCGGCTACTGCATGGGCGGCCGCCACGGCTGGCAGATCGCCGCCTCATACCCGGAGCGTGTTGCCGCCTTCGGTGGGTTTCACACCGGGCAGATGGTCACCGATGCCAGCGACAGTCCACATCTACGCGCTCCGGAAGTCAAGGCCACTGTCTACTGGGGGCACGCGGACAACGACCAGAGCATGACGCCGGAGAACATCGCGACGCTCAACCTGGCAATGGACGACGCCGGTATCTCCTACACCACCGAGGTGTACCCGGGAGCTCCACACGGCTACACGATGGCCGACCATGCCGCCTACCAGGAGGCGGGTGCTGAGCGCCACTTCGAGGCGCTCTTCGATCTGCTCGGTCGCACGCTGTGACGGCCCGCTCAGTCCGAGCTCGCTGAGAACCGGGGGCTGAGCGACTCGGCCGCTGACTGGTGGCCGAGCTCGCGCAGCTGCTCGGCCGCGCGCGTGGGCCGGCTGATGTCGTCGGGGTCCGCCCGCATCGCCGCCTCGAGCGCGGTCAGCGCCTCCCGGTGTGAGCGGCGCCTGATCGCGTCGGCGGCGACCAGGTCGAGCAGCACCAGATGGCGGTGCTCGACCTCGCTGCGCACGGTCTCCGCCCAGCCTGCGTACGGATCGGTCGGAAGCAGCCGTTCGCGCCACAGCGCCAGGGCTCCGTAGGCGCGCTGCACAGCGCGCGGCCCGCTGGCCGCGCGCGCTCCGTCGGCCGCTGCCATGAACTCGCGGACGTCGACCCATGCCGGTGCGAGCAGCAGCTGGTCACCAGCGCGCAGCGCGAGCTCCTCGCCCGTGCTCGAACGCAGCCGGGTGAGCACCTGACGCAGGCGCTGGCGTGCGGCGTCGGCGGGGGCGTCGGGGAAGAACTGCTCGAGCACCACGTCCGTCGGCAGGCCCAGCGGATGCAGCGCGAGCATGCGCACGAGCTCACCCGGCATCCCGGGCGGCAACTCGATCGTGGCACCATCGCTGGTCGTCACGCTGGGCGCGCCAAACAGGCGCACCAACAGTCGTCGCCCCGCGGGCGCGGACCCGGCCGGGGCCGTCGGCTCTGCATCGGTCGCGAGCAGCAGCCGGCGGGCGAGCTCCGAGCCGCTGCGCTCCGCCAGCGGCGCCAGCATCATCGTCACGTCCGGCTCGTGCATCAGCGCGGTGGTGATCCCCGCGGTCTCGTCCGCCTGTGCGAATGCGCGTGCGGCGAGCTCTCCGGCTCCCTCGCGGCCGCCACGGAACGTGGCCCAGGCGCTCAGCAGCGAGTGACGCCAGATCCAGCGCTTGTCGAGCCAGTTGCCACGCACCAGTGCCTGCAGCGCCTCGAGACCCTCCCAAGGGTCGCCGCCCCGTGCGAGCATCATCGCCCGCGCCTGGCGGACGGTCTCGTCGGTCGGCAGGCGCATCATTGCCTTGTCGAGATAGGCCTCGGCCTGGGCGTCGAGCCCCAGCGTGTTCAGCAGGATCGCCGCGTCGGTGAGGAATGCGACCCCGATGTGCGTCTCGAACCAGTCGTTGGCGTCGCGCTCGACCTCGCGCAGCAGACGCTCGGCGGCGTAGGCGTCGCTTCTGGCGGCGGCGACGTGGGCGCGCGTCCACGTGTAGTACCCGCGCTGCATCTGGTTGCGATCGCGTTCGGCGAGCCGCTGCGATTCCGCCAGCGCCGCATCGGCCTCATCCAACCGTCCCAGGTCGATCAGCGCATCCGCGTAGAAGTTCAGCACGGTTCCCCGCCGTGGGCTGTCGGGCGCGAGGATCGTCAGTGCCTCCTCCATCAGCGCAACGGCCCGGCGCACGTGGCCCGCCTCGAAGTGGACCGCATAGCCACGCCAATAGACCGCGTACCCGTGCCAGTCGCTGTGGCCGAGCGCGCCGAACAGCGCCGCCGCCTCCGCGAGCAGCACGTCAGCGCGCCGCCGAGTCTCCTCGGTGCCCTCCCATGCCCAGGCGCGTGCGCGCGCCAACGAGGCCCGCGCGATCGCGATCCGGCAGGACGGGTCAGCCCCGGCCAGCACCCGCTCGGCCAGGTCGAGGCCCTGCTTCAGCTGCACGTTCGACACTGCATCGATCGCACGCTCGGCGACGAGCTCCATTGCCCAATCGCGGCCCGGCGGCGCCGCCGGTTGACCGTCCCGCGCCTCCAGCAGCTGCTCGAGACGGTCAAGCGCGGCATAGCGCTCGCTCAGCCGCAGCGCGGGCTCGCACGCCCACGCGAACTCGAGCAGCCCCCCTGGATCCGTGCTCCGCGCGATCTCCTGTGGCAGCAGCTCCTTCCCCAGCTGGCCCATCGGGAGATTATTCATGCTTGGCTAGCTGGCAACAAGCCGCTTGACCGCCTCCTGCAGCGCGGGCTCGAGCGGGTCGAGCCGCAGCGCCTCGCGGTAGGCGGCGAGCGCGGCGGCGGGATCGCCGGCGCGGGTCGCGATGTCGCCCAGCAGGGCCGCGGGAACGTAGTTGTCAGGCTCGAGCCGCGCGGCGCGCAGCAGGGCCGCGCGCGCCGCCGGATAGTTGTTCAGGCGGGCGTAGGCCGAGGCCACCGCGTACTGGGTCTGCAGTGACCAGGGGTCGAGCTGTTCGGCGGTCCGCAGCGTCTGCAGTGCCTGCAGCGGGTGTTGGGAGACGAGCCCCTTGCCCGAGTCGCTGTAGAGCACCCCCACATATTGGCGTCCGAGGCTCGCTGCGAGCAACGCCAGCGAGCCGAGCATCGCGATCATCGTCAACTGCGCGCGCCGACCGCGAGCTGCCTGGCTTCGCCGGCGGTTCCCGGTCGGGCGCTGCTCGGCGGGTGCCACCAGGACTGCGGCGGCGAGCATCGCCATGCAGGCGAGGCCGGGTATGTCGTAGAGCCAGTCGACACTCGTGCCCGCGAGCCACGCGGTGAACAGCCCGAGCGCCGCGACCTTCAGCGCAGCATCGCCTCCGGCAAGCGTGGATCGCCGTCTCGTCAAACCCGCTGCGAACACCCCCCAGAGCAGCAGCGCCAGTCCGATGGCGCCGCCGACACCCAGCTCGGCCAGCATCTGCAGCTCGAGGCTGTGTGGCACCGTCACGTCCTTCAACTGGTGGCGGCGCTGGTAGTACTGGTCGGAGTAGTTGCCCGCGCCTACTCCGCCGATGGGCGCCTGGGTGAACTCGTCGAGCGCAATCCGCCAGAGGTCGTAGGGGTAGCCGCCACCGAGCGCAAGGAAGCGGTTTCCGGCCGCCTGCTCCGCCTTGAGCGTGGTGAAGTCGTGCCACTGCTTGGCGAGCCAGCGGTGCTCGGCAAGGCCGCCGGCGAGCACCATCAGCACCGCGAGGCCAAGCAGCCCGCGACCGAGCTGCGCGCCCAGGCGCTCGCGCTGCGGCACCGGCAGGCGCGCGCCGAGCGTGCTCGTCAGCGTCTTCAAGCAGAAGCCGATCAGGGCTGCGGCGAGCAGCGCCAGACCGGCGTCGCGGATCGCGTCAGTGCCGGGGGCGAGCTGCTGTGAGCGGCCGGTCGAGCCGTACACGCGGAGTGTCCAATGCGCCGTCGCCGTCACGGCGAGGAGCACGATCGACAGGTTGATCGCACGGCGCGTGCGCCCCGGCGCCGCGATCAGGACGAGCACGGTCGCGGCCACGCTCGCGAGCACGATCGCGCGTGTCTGGGTGAGCACCGCGGTCGTGGCGATCAGCGCCGCGGCGCCCACCGCCGCCGCTCGCAGCCGGCGCGAGCCGAAGCTCTCGGCCAGCCCGAACCATGGCCAGATGCCCATCACGAACAGCCCGGCGGTGCCGTTGATGTAGCCCATCGGGCTCTCCAGGCGGCCCTGCAGGAAATCGCTGCTGCCGCCCCCGGCGATGAACTGAGCCGCCAGGATGAGGGCGCTCAACAGCGCCGGCAAACCCAGTATCAGCATCGCCGCACGCGCGGTGGTGCGCTCCCGGATCGCGATCAGCCCGATCGCGAACACAACCGCGTAGATCCCAATCTGGTTGGCGCTGGTCCAGGCCGAGTCGCGTGACTCGGCCCACAGCATCGAGGCGAAGCTCAACCCCAGCAGCAGGCCAAGTCCGAGCGCCACGGTACGTCCGTAGCGGCCGAGCGCCGGCGTTGGCCCGAAGCTGAGCATCACCAGCAGCACGACCGCCCCGGTCCCCAGCGGTGCCCACGTGGTGAAGTCGTAGTACCCGAAGGCAAGCGGTGAGCAGGCAAGTGTGGCGGCAACAAGCAGCACGATCGGGTGTGGGCGCCGTTCGCTCTGCCTCCGCCAGAAGCGCGGCACATGCACCGCCGGTTCGATCACCGGCGCGATCAGCTCGGTGCTCATCGCCTGCGGCGCAGCGCCAATCCACCGGCACTGCCGAGCGCGACCACCACCACCGCGGCGAGCGCCATCCACAGCAGCCCCGAGCCCGATCCTGGACGCAGCACCCGGTAGGCCGCGGGTGCTGCTCGGGCGGCGGACTGCGCGGAGACCGTCGTGGAGGTCAAGGTCGCGGTGATCACGTCCTCAGGGCGCTGTCGCCTGCGGCGCGGTCGCCGGCGGCGCGATCGCCTGCGCGTCGCCGTGGTCGTGCTCGGTGCGGCAGCGGTGCTGGTCGTGGCCGGCCGCTCGCTCGGTGAGCTCGTCGGCGTCGGCGTCTGCGCGGGCGGCGTCACGGTGGTTGTCGCGGCGGCGTGCGTGATGCCCGAGCCGAACAGCTCGTCGCTCTGCCAGCGACGCGGGGAGGCACCACGCGCGATCGCCAGCGGCAGCGCGTACTCCTTGGCGACGGGGCTCGAGGGATCGATATGAAGTGGCGAGCCACCGGCGGCAGGGGCCGGTGCCGGCAGCGCCAGCGCGCAGCCGGCGCAGGCGAGCGTCTGCAGAAAGCGTGCACGTACGCTGTGGCGCATCGCACGATTATCGTAGACCCGGGCAGTGGTGTTCCCGGGCCGCGGATCAGCGTTGCGCGGCCGTGGGGCGCCGTGTCGGCGGCCGCGCCCGAGGAGGCTCTGGCAGTGGTGTCGGTGCAGGCCGCCTCGGGCGCCACGGAGGTGTCACCGGGCGAACTTCTCTCCCGGATCGAGTCGCTTGGCAAACGCCGCGACCAGCTTCGCCGCGTTCTCGAGGTCGTCGATGCTGATCATCTCGACCGCGGAGTGCATGTAGCGCAGCGGCACCGAGACCAGGCCGGTCGCGATACCGGCACGGCTCACATGGAGCTCGTCTGCATCGGTGCCGGTGAAACGCCCGCTCGAGGCCAGCGTGTACGGGATCGACTCGGCCTCGGCGGCCTCCCAGAGCAGCTCGGAGACGCGTGGGTGAATGATCGCGCCGCGCTCAATCACGGGACCGGAGCCGAGCTTGTGACTCGTGTCGGTGCCGAGCTCGACGCCCGGCGTGTCGTTGGAGTGCGTGACGTCGATCGCGATCGCCACATCGGGTTGATGGCGGTAGGCCGCCGTGCGCGCGCCGTTGAGGCCGATCTCCTCCTGGACGACGGCCATCGCCAGCACGTCGCCGGGCGCGCCGCCGCCGTCGGCGACCAGCTGCGCGGCACGGGCCGCCACGTAGCAGCCGACACGGTTGTCGAGCGAGCGCGAGACGACGCGGTCATTGGGCAGCTCGAGCGGCTGCACATCGATCACGCCCATATCGCCGATCCGGACCAGCCTGCGCGCGTCATCGCCGTCGCTGGCGCCGATGTCGATGTGCAGGCGCTTGAGCTCCGGTGCGCGCTTGCGCTCCTCCTCGTCGAGCTGGTGGATCGCTCGGCGGCCGATCACACCGCGCACCTCGCCGTTACGCGTCTCGAACACGATCCGCTGGCCGACCAGCTGGATCGGGTCCCAGCCGCCGACGTTGCCGAAGCGCAGGAAGCCGTCATCGTCGATGTGCGTGATGTGCACGCCGATCTCGTCGATGTGGCCGACCACCGCCAGTGCCCGTCCCGCAGCGGTGCCCGCGACCCGCGCCCATGAGGAGCCGTTGACGTCTACGTCGACCTCGGCCGCGAACGGCTCACAGAGCCCGCGCCAGGCGGCCGCGGCGCGGGCCTCCTGGCCGGATGGCCCCGGAATCCGCAGCAGCGTGTCGAGCATCTCAGGGATTGACATTCGGAAGGTCTCCTCTCATGACGCCAGCAACTGGCGCAGGACAAACTGCAGGATGCCTCCGTGCCGGAAGTACTTCTGCTCCTTGGGAGTGTCGATACGCACGGTGACAGTGAACTCTTTGTCGTCGGCCGTGACCGCCAGCTCGCGCGGGATGTCCGCGCCTCCTGCGATCCCGGCGATGCTGAACTTCTCCTGGCCGGTCAGGCCCAGCGATTCTGCGTTCTGACCGTCCTTGAACTGCAGTGGCAGCACGCCCATTCCGACCAGGTTGGAGCGGTGGATGCGCTCAAAGCTCTCGGCGATCACGGCGCGTACGCCGAGCAGGCGCGTGCCCTTGGCGGCCCAGTCGCGCGAGGAGCCCGAGCCGTACTCCTTGCCGGCGACCACGATCAGCGGCACGCCGTGCTCGATGTAGCGCATGGCCGCGTCGTAGATCGAGGTCTGCTCGTCGGAGCCGTCGGCCAGGTAACGGGTGACGCCACCCTCCGGCAGCGGGTCCCCACCACCCAGCCGGTTGCGCAGGCGGATGTTGGCGAAGGTACCGCGCATCATCACCTCGTGGTTGCCGCGCCGTGAGCCGAACGAGTTGAAGTCGGCGACCTCGACGTGGTTGGAGTTGAGGTATTGCGCGGCCGGACCGCCCTTCTTTATCGACCCTGCAGGGGAGATGTGGTCGGTGGTGACACTGTCGCCCAGCACCGCCAGCACGCGCGCGTCGACGATGTCCTCGAGCGCCTCGGGCTCGCGCGGCAGATCCTCGAAGAACGGCGGGCGCCGCACGTAGGTGGAGCGCTCGTCCCACTCAAATAGCTCGCCGCTCGGCACCTCGAGGCTGTTCCAACGCTCGTCGCCGTCGAACACCTCGCCGTAGCTCTTGTGGAACATGTCTGACTGGACGGCCTCCTGGACGACCTCCGCGATCTCAGCGGAGCTCGGCCATATGTCCTTGAGGAAGACGTCGTTGCCGTGGTCGTCGGTGCCGAGCGGCTCGTTGTAGAGGTCGACGTCCATCGACCCGGCGATCGCGTAGGCGACGCACAACGGCGGCGAGGCCAGGTAGTTCATCTTCACGTCGGGGTTGATCCGCCCCTCGAAGTTGCGGTTGCCCGAGAGCACCGAGACGACCGCGAGGTCGGCGTCGCCCACGACCTTGGAGACCTCCGGCGGCAGCGGGCCGCTGTTGCCGATGCAGGTCGTGCAGCCGTAGCCGACGAGATTGAAGCCGAGCTCGTCGAGGTACTCGCTCAGCCCGGCACGGTCGAGGTACTCGGTGACCACCTTGGAGCCCGGTGCCAGCGAGGTCTTGACCCACGGCTTGACCTTGAGCCCCCTGTGCACGGCGTTGCGCGCCAGCAGGCCGGCCCCGAGCATCACCGACGGGTTGGAGGTGTTCGTGCAGCTGGTGATCGCGGCGATCACCACGTGGCCGTTGTCGAGCTCGGTCTCGGTGCCGTCGGCGAGCGTCAGCTTGGCCTTGGTGGACACGCCGCCGTTGATGTGCGTTGCCACCGGGTCGCTGGCCGGGAAGGAGTCTGCCAGCGCCTCGTCCTCCTCGCCGTTGGCCGGCAGGTAGTCCTGCACCGCATGCTCGAACGCCGACTTCGAGTTCGAGAGCTGGACGCGATCCTGCGGGCGCTTCGGTCCGGCGATGCTCGGCACCACGGTCGAGAGATCGAGCGCCAGGACGTCGCTGTAGGTGGGCTCCTCGGAGTGCTCGTCGTGCCACAGGCCGTTGGTCTTGGCGTAGGCCTCGACCAGCTCGATCTGCTGCTGCGGGCGCCCGCTGAAGGCGAGGTAGCGCAGGGTCTCTGCGTCGATCGGGAAGATCGCACAGGTCGACCCGAACTCGGGCGACATGTTGCCGATCGTGGCGCGGTCGGCGAGCGGCAGGCGCGCCAGGCCGGCACCGTAGAACTCGACAAACTTGCCGACGACACCGCGTTTGCGCAGCATCTCGGTGACCGTCAGGACCAGGTCCGTGGCGGTCGAGCCCTCGGGCAGCTGGCCCTCGAGCTTGAAGCCGATCACCTGCGGGATCAGCATCGACATCGGCTGGCCCAGCATCGCCGCCTCGGCCTCGATGCCGCCGACGCCCCAGCCGAGCACGCCGAGGCCGTTGACCATCGTCGTGTGCGAGTCGGTGCCGACGAGCGTGTCGGGGTAGGCGACAGCATGCTCGCCGGCGCCTCCGTGCTTGACGAACACGACGCGCGAGAGGTACTCGAGATTGACCTGGTGCACGATGCCGGTGTCCGGCGGCACCACCTTGAAGTTGTCGAAGGCCGTCTGGCCCCAGCGCAGGAACGAGTAGCGTTCCTTGTTGCGCTCGAACTCGAGCTCGGCGTTGCGCTGGAAGGCCTGCGCTGTGCCGAATACGTCGACCTGCACCGAGTGGTCGATCACGAGCTCGGCCGGCACCAGCGGGTTGATCTTGCCCGGATCGCCGCCCATCGCCTGCATCGCATCGCGCATCGCGGCAAGGTCGACGATCGCGGGCACGCCGGTGAAGTCCTGCATGACGACGCGGGCGGGCGTGAAGGCGATCTCCTCGCTGGGCTCGGCCTTGGCGTTCCACCTTGCCAGCGCCTCGATGTCGGCGCCGCGAATCGACTCGCCGTCCTCGTTGCGCAGCAGGTTCTCGAGCAGAATCTTCAGCGAGAACGGCAGCCGTGCGACGTCGTAGGACGCCTGCAGCGCGTCGATCCGGAAGATGTCGTAGCTGCGTCCATCGACGTTAAGTTCGGCCTTCGCTCCGAAGCTGTTGGCTGACATTTCAGTCTCCTCGGTCTCAGGTTCAGTGCAAATCGGTTTCAGGGCACTTCAGTTCAGTTCAGGTACCGCCTCCCAGACAATAGTTAGTGTTCTGTGAGCGTGTCTTCGCCCGCCGGAGCTCGAAGCAGACTGCTGCGTGACCGCCGCGACGGACGCCCGGTGCACGTCACGAACATGGAGCTGTTCTTCGACCTCGTCTACGTGTTCGCGTTCACGCAGCTGTCGGAGCTCCTGTACGAACGCCTCAGCTGGCTCGGCGGCGCTGAGATGGCGGTGATCTTCGTCGCGCTCTGGTACGCCTGGACCTACACCGCCTGGGCCACCGGCTGGATCGACCCCGAACGCATCCCCGTGGTCGTGCTGCTGGCGTTGCTGATGGTCGCGAGCCTGGTGATGGCGGCGTCGATCCTCGACAGCTTCGCCCAGCGCGGCGAGCCCTTTGCGCTCGCCTACGTGGCGATGCAGCTGCTGCGTGGCGGGGTCATGGCACGAGCCTTCGGCCAGCGTGACCCGATGGGCCGCAATTACCGACAGCTGCTCGGTTGGTCGGCGCTGAGCGGGGTCGTCTGGATCCTCGGCGGGGAGCTCCACGACCCGCACGCGCGGCTGCTCGTCTGGACCGGCGCGGCGGCCGTGGATCTGCTCGCACCGGCGCTCGGCTTCCGCCTGCCCGGTGCGGGCGCGACCGCGATCTCGGACTGGAGCGTGGCCGGAGGTCACCTCGCCGAGCGCTGTCAGCTACTGCTGATGATCGCCTTCGGCGAGTCGGTGATGCGGATCGGCGAGGCCTGGACGCATCGCGACGGGACGTTTGCGGCCGACTGTGCGTTCGTGCTCGGGTTCGTCTGGGTCGCGTGCCTGTGGAGCATCTACTTCCAGCACCACGCCGAGCCGGGAGCGCGCTCGATCGAGCGGGCCGGCGAGGATGCCGCGCGGCTCGCGCGCTCCGCGTTCATGTACGCACACGCGGCGATGATCGGCGGTGTGCTGGTGGTCGCGGTCGCGATCCACAAGGCGATCGAGGCGCCGTCACAGGCGCTCGGACCGGGCTTCGCGGCAATCTGCGTCGGCGGGCCGGCGCTGTTCCTGTGCGGTCTCGCGCTCTCCAAGCGCTGGCTCGGGCATGGTGCGCACCGCTGGCCGCTGTTCGGGGTGGTTGCGCTGGCGGCTGCGGGCGTTGCCGCCGCCGGCGGCTCGCGCCTGCTCGAGCTGATCGCGGTCACCGTGGTGTGCGCGGCGCTCGCCGTGTGGGCGCAGTTGGCCGACAAAGAACACGAATCCGCTGCCTGATCGGGTACCTTGCGCGCACACACCAATTAGAGCCTTGCGCAACCGGCGTCACGTCCTCTTGCGCGGGGCCCTCTGGGACCGGGGGGTAAATATGCGCTTTGATGCGCTTTCACGTAACGACTGGATCGTCGGGGGCTCGGCGCTGCTGCTTGCGATCGATCTCTTATTGCTGCCGTGGTTCTCCTACTACGTCTTCAGCCTCAGCGCGACCGACGCACCCGACGGATGGGCCGGGATCATCGCCATGCTGATCTCCGTCGCGATCGTCGCTGATCTGCTGATCGAGCGACTCTCACCGCAGACGACGGTGCCGAACCTCGGTGGCAGTCGCACCGCCACCCGTTTCCGGTTGGCGGTGATCGCGGCGGCCTTCGTCGCGCTCAAGTTCGTGCTGAACATCCATTTCAGCCTGTTCGGCTTTGGCTTCTACGCAGCGGTCGTGATCGCCGCGGCGCTCGTCTTCGCGACCATGCGCCTCAGCCAGGACCGGGAGATCCTGACAACGACGACGACCTGAGGCGCTAGAGGCCGACGGGGTGGCGGACGACGAAGCCGGCGAACTCGCCGCCACCCTGTGACCAGCGGGTGCCGCCCTCGGCCAGGGCGACGGTGTCAAAGCGCCAGCCGGCGATCTGCATCCACACGTGGGTGGGGTTGGCGTAGATCGTGACCCACTGGCCGGGGCCGGGGTCGCCATAGCTTTCAAAGTCGCCCGATACCTCCGGGGCGCTGAGCAGCCCGGCGGCGGCGAGCACGTAGCTGACCGAGCCGGAGCAGTCGTAGCCGAGCGCCTGGAAGGAGGCGTGGCCGCCGCCCCAGATGTAGGGCAGGGTGGCGATCGCGTTGCCCGCGGCGATCATCTCGTTGACCGCGGCCGGGGCGCCGGCCACGGGCTGGACCATCCCGCCGGTGTCGATCGCGAGGCCGCCGACCTGCTGGTTGACCTGCTGGTCCTGCTGCTGCTGCGTCTGCTTTGCGGCGGCCGCCGCCTGCGCCTCGATCTCGTCGAGCTTCTTCTGGTCCGCAGCGGCCTGCGCGTTGACGCTGGCAAGGTGTGCGCGCTTGTGCGAGCGCAGCGACTCCTCGCCGATCTCCTGTTTGAGCAGGGCGCCCTCGATCGCCGCCACATGGTTGCGCTGCGCCTCGATCTGGCGGGTCAGCTGCTGATCCTTGAGCTCGAGCCTGCCGAGGCTGACCGCCTCGTGCACGACGCGCGTGCGGGCGATCCTGGTGATGCGCAGGATCTCCGCGTTCTGGTGCTGCGCGTCCTTCATGTAGTTGACCTGCTCGAGCAGGCTCGAGAAGCCATGCGCGTTGAGGATCACGTCGACGATGTTGGGCGCGCCGGTCTCGTAGTCGGCACGCAGGTTGGCGGCCAGGTAGTCGGAGGCGAGGTGCAGCTTCTGCTCGAGCGCGAGCAGCTGGTCGCGTGCGGCCATCAGCTCGTTCTGGACGTGCGTCAGCTGCTGATCCTGCGCCACCAGCCGTGCCTGCGCCATCTCCAGTTGCGCCCTGGCGTCGGCGACGCCGCCCGCGGTCTTGCTGATCTGCGCGCTCTCGGCATTGATCTGCGACTGCAGGCTGCTGGCGGCCTGCTTGTCGGCATTGATCTGGCTGGACAGGTCGGCCGAGCTCGACGCGATCACGACGCCGCCGAGGATTGCGGCAACAGACGCTGAAGCAAGCGTTAGGCGCTTGAAGTGGCGGGGAATATGCATCCAGGCAGAGATCTGTCGTCGAGCTGACGGAAAGGCACTCTTGAATCTCCGTCACTCCTAAAAACGCCATACCGGGCGTCGGCCGCGCCTACCTTACCGGCCCCTCCCTTGATGCCAACTAAAGCGAGCTGCGTGCAAGAGATCCTGCAAAATGCAGGAATTACTCGATCGATGTAACCGGTAGCGACGATTAAGTGCTGATTACCAGCGGCTTCAGGGCCGTGTCAGGTGTCGCTGCGCTTGCGCACACGCGCCGCCTTCACACGTGCGGTCTGATCGAGAATCGTCTTGCGCAACCGCACGTTGAGCGGTGTCACCTCGACCGACTCGTCCTCCCGCAGGAACTCCAGCGCGGCGTCCAAGGAGAGCTCGCGCTTGGGCACCAGACGCACGAGCTCATCGGCGGTGGAGGAGCGCATGTTGGTGAGGTGCTTCTCCTTGACCGCGTTGACGTCGAGGTCCTCGGCACGCGAGTTCTCGCCCACGACCATGCCCTCGTAAACCTCCTCGCCGGGGCCGACGAACAATGAGCCGCGCTCCTGCAGGTTGAAGAGCGCGAAGGCCGCCACCTTGCCGCGACGGTCGGCCACGAGCGAGCCCGTGCCGCGCGTGCGGATCTCACCCTGCCACGGCTCCCAGCGGTCAAACACGTGATGCACCAGCCCGGTGCCGCGCGTCTCCGTCAGGAACTCGGTGCGGAAGCCGATCAGCCCGCGCGCGGGGATGATGTACTCCATCCTGACCCAGCCGGTGCCGTGGTTGATCATCTGCTCCATGCGGCCCTTGCGCAGGGCCAGCATCTGCGTGATCACGCCGACGTATTCCTCGGGCGTGTCGACGCTCATGCGCTCCATCGGTTCGTTGACCTTGTCCTTGATCACGCGCGTCACGACCTGGGGCTTGCCGACGGTCATCTCGAAGCCCTCGCGGCGCATGACCTCGACGAGCACCGCCAGGGCCAGCTCGCCCCGCCCCTGGACCTCCCAGACCTCGGGACGCTCGGTCGGATTCACCCGCAGCGAGACGTTGCCGATCAGCTCGCGCTCGAGCCGGGCCTTGAGCTGCGAGGCGGTGAGCTTGTCGCCGTCCTGGCCCGCCAGCGGCGAGTCGTTGATGCCGACTGTGACCGAGAGCGAGGGCTCATCGACGGTGATCGGTGGCAGCGGCTTGGGGTCTTCGGGATCCGCGAGCGTGTCGCCGATCGTGATCTCGGGGATGCCGGCGACGGCGATGATGTCACCGGCGCTCGCCTGCTCGGCGCTCACGCGCTCCAATGCCTCGGTGATGTAGAGCTCGGTGACCTTGACCCGCTCGATCGTGCCCTCGGCACGGCACCAGGCGACCGATTCACCCTTGCGGATCGTGCCCTGGTGCACGCGGCAGATGGCGATGCGCCCGACGTAGGGCGAGGCGTCGAGGTTGGTGACGTGCGCCTGCAGCGGCGCGCCCTCCTCATACTGGGGGGCGGGGATGTGCTCGACCAGCAGATCGAGCAGCGGCTGCAGGTCGGTACCCGGCTGCTCCAGGTCGAGCGTCGCGGTGCCGGCCTTGGCGTTGGTGAAGACGATCGGGAAATCGATCTGCGAGTCGTCGGCCTCGAGGTCCAGGAACAGCTCATAGGTCTCATCGATGACCTCGTTGATGCGCGCATCAGGACGGTCGATCTTGTTGATCACGAGGATCACCGGCAGGCGTCCCTCGAGCGCCTTGCGCAGCACGAAGCGGGTCTGCGGCAGCGGCCCCTCGGAGGCGTCGACCAGCAGCAGCACTCCGTCGACCATCGTCAGCCCGCGCTCGACCTCGCCGCCAAAGTCGGCGTGCCCGGGGGTGTCGATGATGTTGAGCGTGATCTCGCCGTGGCGCACGGCCGTGTTCTTGGCGAGGATCGTGATGCCCTTCTCACGCTCGAGGTCCATCGAGTCCATCACGCGGTCGGCCACGTCCTGGTTGGCGCGGAACGCGCCGGACTGCCACAGCAGGGCGTCGACCAGCGTGGTCTTGCCGTGATCGACGTGGGCGACGATCGCGAGGTTGCGGATGTCTGTGCGGCTGGCCATTGCGCCCGCCACTGTAGATGGTCGGCGTCGATCGGCTCGCCCGCCGATCGCGGTCGAGCCAACACAAGGGCGGGTTCACGTCCATGCGAACCCGCCCGTTGCGGTGCTTCCTCGGTGGTCCCCTGTGCGGTGGGCCTTACCGGCCTCTGCCGCCACCGTTGCGGCATCCGGCTGCCGGAGCCCCGTGCCGGGCGGACGCCCAGCCGGCGGCCTTCCTAGCCGCCGGCCGAGCAGGTTCAAGCGCAGACATGTCCTCAAACAAGCGCTCGCACGCCGGCCGCTCCGGGCCGGCCTGGTGTTCGAGCGTTGCCCGATGGATCATTTCGTTGGTGCACATCCGTGAGTCCCGCCTGCTTGCCGCTGTGAGCGACGCCCCCTGCGTCGCTCGATGAGGGGAAACTTACGTGTGGTGCAGTTGCCCAACCACGTCATATGACACCTTCGGCCCCCACCTTTCTGGAATCGCTCACCGAGCCTGAACGGGCCGCCCTGCTGGCGGCCGGGCATCTGCGTCGCTGGTCGGCGGCGGAGGTGCTGTTTCGTGAGGGGGACACAGCGGGCAGCGCGCTGCTGATCGTCAGCGGCCTGGTCAAGATCTACAAACGCGGGCCCGGTGGCGATGAGCTGATCCTGTCGCTCTGCGGCCCCGGCGACCTGCTGGGTGAGGTCACCGCCGTGCAGGGCGCGAGGCGCTCGGCAGATGTGGTCGCGCTGCAGGACGTCGAGGCGGTGGCGGTGCCGGTCGCCGACCTGCGTGCCCTGCTCACGCAGCATCCACGGATCGCGCTGGTGCTGCTCGAGCTGGTGCTCGGGCGCCTGTGCCTGGCCGATGAGCGGCGGCTCGAATTTGCCACCGCGGAGAGCCTGCCGCGCGTGACCAGCCGCCTGCTCGAGCTGGCGGAACGCTTCGGCGTCGAAGCCGAGGACGGCGCGCTCGCGGTCGAGATGCCGATCAGCCAGGAGGAGCTCGCGTCCTGGGCGGCAGCCTCACGGGAGTCGACCGCGCGTGCGCTGCGGACGCTGCGTGAGCTCGGCCTGATCGAGACCCAGCGCAAGCGCATGGTGGTGCTCGATGCCGAGCGCCTCAGGCAGCACGCGGCGCGGCTCTGAGGCCCGCGGCGGGCGCCCGCGCCGGGTCAGCCGCGTGGCCAGCGGGCCGGGCGGCGTGGACCAGGGCTCAGGCGGGCGGTTGCAGTCCGCCGAAGCCGGTCCAGAGCGCGGCCATCGCCGCATCCACGACCTCGGGGCGGGTGACGTTGGGGTGGCCGGCCCACCAGCGCGCGGCCGCGATCAGGCTGTCGCGGTGCATTGCGAACAGCGCCCGTGCGCGCACGGTCTCGGGCTCCAGGCCGGCGCGGTGCGCGTCGGCCGCAAGCAGGTCGGCGAGCACGCGGTTGGACTCGGCGCGGATGCGCTTGTATTCGTTGGCACCCTCGGGGCTCAGCGGCGGATGGTGCGGGAACAGCAGGCGCCAGCCCAGTGGGTGGGCCTCGACGAAGCTGAAGAACGCGTCGAAGGTCGCGCGCCAACGCTCCTCGGTCGTGCCCTCCGAGCCGAGTGCCGCGCGCAGGTAGGAGAGCATCTCGCCCTGCTCGACGTCGAGCACCTCGACGAATAATGCGTGCTTTGACGGGAAGTGGTCATAGAGCACGGTGCGCGCGACGCCGGCTGCGCGGGCGATCCGTCCGACGGAGGCGGCCTCGTAGCCGCGCTGGGCGAACTCGGGCAGGGCGGCCTGAACGATCAGCTC
Organism: uncultured Actinomycetota bacterium; assembly: GCA_963706725.1. GTDB lineage: Bacteria > Actinomycetota > Thermoleophilia > Solirubrobacterales > Solirubrobacteraceae > Palsa-465. The sequence goes on from OY970167.1 coordinate 987,302, forward strand.
ACGCCGCTGGGAGCCCTTCAACCTGGTCTTGGGAGCGTCGGTTGCCATCGCGTAACTCACGGGATTCCCCTGGGGGGAATTGTGCACACTGGGTATTATCCGACATAGGTGTCGGTTAGTTCTAGGTGAGCCGAACCAGCCCCCCGTTCAAGGAGCCTCTGTATGCCAGCCACTGAGCCGCTGATATTCGATGCGATCCGCACGCCGCGCGGGCGTGGCAAGTCGAGCGGGTCGCTGTACACGACCAAGCCGATCGACCTCGTCGTCGGGCTGATCCACGAGACGCTGAGCCGCAACCCGGACCTCGACCCCGCTTGCATCGAGGATCTCGTACTCGGCTGCGTCACCCCGATCGGAGACCAGGGCGGTGACATCGCCAAGGCGGCCGCCGCCAAGGCTGGGCTCCCGCACAGCGTCGCGGGCGTGCAGCTCAACCGCTTCTGCGCCTCCGGGCTCGAGGCCGTCAACGTCGCCGCGCAGAAGGTCGCCTCCGGCTGGGAGGACCTCGTCTTCGCCGGCGGCGTCGAGTCGATGTCGCGTGTGCCGATGGGCTCCGACGGCGGCGCCTGGGCGATGGACCCTGAGACCGCCTACGAGAACTCGTTCGTGCCGCAGGGGATCAGTGCCGATCTGATCGCCACGATCGAGGGCTTCACCCGTGAGGACGTCGACGCCTACGCGGCCCGCTCGCAGGCGCGCGCCGCCAGCGCACAGGCCGAGGGTCGCTTCAGGGACTCGCTAGTGCCGGTGCTCGACATCAATGACAACGTCGTGCTCGACCACGACGAGTTCATCCGTGCCGAGACGACGGTCGACACGTTGGGTCAGCTCAAGCCCTCGTTCGCGATGATGGGTGACTTCGGCGGCTTCGACGCGGTGGCGCTGCAGAAGTACCACTGGGTCGAGAAGATCGATCACGTCCACACACCCGGAAACTCCTCGGGCATCGTCGACGGCGCGAGCCTCGTGGCCGTCGGCAACGAGAAGATCGGCGCCGAGTTGGGACTGAAGCCACGCGCCCGGATCGTGGCCACGGCCGTCACCGGTAGCGAGCCGACGATCATGCTCACCGGTCCCGCGCCCGCCAGCAAGAAGGCGCTGGCCAAGGCCGGGCTGAGCCTCGATGAGATCGACCTGATCGAGATGAACGAGGCCTTCGCCGCGGTCGTGCTGCGCTTCGCTCGCGACATGGCGGGCAAGGACGACGAGCAGGCGCTGCTGGAGAAGGTCAATGTCAACGGTGGCGCGATCGCCATGGGCCACCCGCTCGGCGCGACCGGCGGCATGATCCTCGGGACGCTGGTCGACGAGCTGCAGCGTACCGGCGGCAGGTACGGGCTGGCCACGCTCTGCATCGGTGGCGGCATGGGAATCGCAACGATCGTGGAGGCGCTCTAGATGTCCAACGAGTCAACGATTGGCTGGGAGCTCGATCCCAGCGACGGCATCGTCGTGCTGACGCTCGATGACCCGGCCCAGTCGGCCAACACGATGAACGCCGCGTATGCGGAATCGATGCGTGACACGGTCGCGCGCCTGCAGCAGGAGCGGGAGCAGATCAAGGGCGTGATCATCACCTCGGCCAAGAGCACCTTCTTCGCCGGCGGCGACCTCAACACGCTGCGGCTGGTGAATCGGGAGAACGCCAAGGAGTTCGGTGAGTTCCTGCGCGAGGCCAAGGCGCAGCTGCGCACGATCGAGACACTCGGCGTGCCGGTCGTGGCCGCGCTCAACGGCGCCGCCCTCGGTGGCGGGCTGGAGATCGCGCTGGCGGCGCACCACCGCGTGATCGTCGACGACTCCAGGGCCGTGGTCGGCTTCCCCGAGGTGGTGCTCGGGCTGCTGCCCGGCGCCGGCGGCGTCACCCGCACGGTGCGCATGCTCGGCATCGGCCAGGCGCTGATGGGGGTGCTGCTGCAGGGGCAGAAGCGCTTCAAGCCCGCCGAGGCCAAGGAGCTCGGACTGGTGGATGAGATCGTGCCGAGCGTCGCCGACCTGCTCCCGGCCGCCAAGCAGTGGATCGCCGAGCATCCGGAGGCCAAGCAGCCCTGGGACGCCGATCCCAAGTACAAGATCCCCGGCGGCACGCCCTCGACGCCCGCGTTCGCCGCCAACCTCCCGGCCTTCCCGGCCAACCTGCGCAAGCAGATCAAGGGCGCGAACCTGCCGGCGCCGCTGAAGATCATGGCGGCGGCCGTTGAGGGCGCGCAGGTCGACTTCGACCATGCGCTGGAGATCGAGAGCTGCTACTTCATCGAGCTCGCCACCGGGCAGGTCTCCAAGAACATGATCCAGGCGTTCTGGTTTGACCTCAACCGGGTGGGCGGCGACCGCGGCCGGCCGGCCGACATCGAGCCCTACAGGGCCAAGAAGCTCGTGATCCTCGGCGCCGGCATGATGGGCGCCGCGATCGCCTACGTCAGCGCCAGGGCCGGGATCGAGGTCGTGCTCAAGGACGTCTCGCTCGAGGCGGCCCAGCGCGGCAAGGGCTACTCCGAGAGGCTCGTCGCCAAGGCCGTCGAACGCGGACGCTCGACCCAAGCAGAGGCCGACGCGCTGCTGGCCTTGATCACCCCCAGCGACCGGCCGGAGGATGCCGCCGGCGCCGACCTCGTGGTCGAGGCGGTGTTCGAGGATCCGAACATCAAGCAGCAGGTCTGGAAGGAGATCGAGCCACACGTCGCGCCCGACGCGTTGCTCGGCTCCAACACCTCGACGCTGCCGATCACCGGGCTCGCTGATTACGTCACCCGACCCGAGGACTTCATCGGGATCCACTTCTTCTCGCCCGTGGACAAGATGCCGCTGGTGGAGCTGATCAAGGGTGAGCACACCAGCGAGGAGGCGACCTTCAAGGCGCTGGACTTCGTCAAGCAGATCAAGAAGACACCGATCGTCGTCAATGACAGCCGCGGCTTCTACACGAGCCGCGTGATCGGCACCTTCATCAACGAGGGCATCTCGATGCTGGCCGAGGGCGTTCCCGCGCCCACGATCGAGCAGGCGTCCTCGCAGGCCGGCTATCCGGCCCCGGTGCTGCAGCTCTCCGACGAGCTCAACATGAAGCTGATGCGCAAGATCGCCAAGGCCGCCCGCGATGCCTTCGAGACGGATGGTGGCACCTGGGTGGCACACCCGGCCGAGGGCGTGATCGATCGCATGCTCGACGAGTACGACCGTCCCGGCCGGCTCGAGGGCAGGGGCTTCTACGAGTACGCCGAGGGTAAGCGCACCGCTCTCTGGCCGGGATTGCGCGACGCCTTCCAGCAGGTCGCCGATCCGGCGTCGCTGTCGCTGCGTGACCTGGAAGAGCGGATGCTCTTCATCGAGGCGCTCGAGTCGGTCAGGTGCTTTGACGAGGGCGTGATCGAGTCGGTCGCCGACGCCAACATCGGCTCGATCATGGGCATCGGCTACCCACCCTGGACCGGCGGCGCGCTCCAGTACATCAACGGCTATGAGGGCGGCCTGGCCGGCTTCGTCGCCCGCGCCCGCGAGCTGGCCGCGACCTACGGCGAGCGCTTCGAGCCGCCCGCCTCGCTGGTCGAGCGCAGCCGTGGCGGCGAGCCCTACAGCGACGAGCTCGCGGGCGCCACCGCCTGACACACGGTCACAGGTCCGGTGGTGGCCGGCTGGCCGCCGCCGGGTGGCGGCGCTCTGCCACCCCTCCGGATAAGCTCGCACGTCGAATGCGTAGGCGCAGGCGCAACCGCACGCTCGGCCTGATCAGGCTGGGGGCCGTGATCACAGTGATCGCGGCCGCGGTGGTGGTTGTGATCGCGCTGAACAGCGGTGGCTCCTCACCGCCGAACCGGCCCGATGCTCAGGTCAACGACCCGGTGCGGACCACGACGACGGCCGCCAAGCAGCGGGCCGGCTCGAAGCTGGTCCGCAACGCGACCCCGCAGCCGAGCTGGAAAAAGTACAACGGCCCGGTGCCGTTCCTCGTCTATCACGCACTGGGCCCGGCGCCGGCGGGCGCCCCGTTCCCCGGCCTGTACGTCTCCTACGGCGACTTCAAGGCCGAGATGGCGTGGCTGCACGCACACGGCTATCAGGCCGTCACGATCGATGAGGTGATGAAGGCCTGGTACCACGGCGGCACGCTGCCGGCCAAGCCGATCGTGATCACCTTCGACAACGGCTATCCCGAGCAGGTCAGGTTCGCGCCGCACGTGATGGCCAAGTACGGCTGGCCCGGAGTGCTCAACGAGATCACCGAGAACCACCTGCCGCCGAGCTACATCTGGCCGGTCATCCACATGGGCTGGGAGGTCGACTCGCACTCGCTCACGCACCCCGATCTGACCACCGCCACACCGGCGGAGCTGTGGGCCCAGGTGCACCAGTCGCGCGTCTACCTGCAGAAGACCTTCCACATCCCCTCCAACAGCTTCTGCTACCCGTCGAGCCGATATAACGCTGCCGTGATCGCGGCCGTCAAGCGGGCCGGCTACACCAATGCCGTGACCGAGGGCGACGCCTACGCGACCAGCGCCGACCCGTATCTGCTGCCCCGCTTTGAGATCGAGGGCGGCGTCTCCGAACTTGCCGCCGACCTGCTCAACAACCAGCCCGCCGGCTACGGCACAACCGCCCGCGCCTGACAGCCGAAATTCCGCAATTCAGTGCTCGCTCTGCGTACTGGATTGCGATGCAACGGCGTGTCATTTGCTGAAACGTGTTACTGGAGTAAGGTGGCCCGCTCGCGGGGCAACCGGGTCGGTATGAGCGGAGAACGGAGTGCAATGCAGACGCAGGTGGGAATCGACGCGCAGGCCGTCCTGACGCAGCTGAGCCTGGAGGAGAAGGCGTCGCTGCTCGACGGGTCGGACTTCTGGCACACCGAGCCCGTCGAGCGCCTCGGCGTCCCGACGATTCTTGTCACCGACGGGCCTCACGGTCTGCGCAAGGTGGCCGCTCCCGACGACGCCTCGATCGAGCATTCCGACGAGGCCACCTGCTTCCCGCCGGCGGCGGGCCTGGGGTCGTCGTGGGATCCCGAGCTGGCGCTGCGGATCGGCCAGGCGCTCGGCAGGGAGTGCCGCATGGCAGGCGTGGCGGTGATCCTCGGGCCCGGCGTCAACATGAAGCGCTCGCCGCTGTGCGGGCGCAACTTCGAATACTTCTCCGAGGATCCGCTGCTGGCGGGCGTGCTCGCCACGGCCTGGGTGACCGGCGTGCAGAGCCACGGCGTCGGCACCTCACTCAAGCACTTCGCCGCCAACAATCAGGAGGCCGAGCGCCTACGTGTCTCCGCCGAGGTCGACGAGCGCACGTTGCGTGAGATCTACCTGGCGGCCTTCGAGCGGGTGGTCAGGGAGACGCAGCCGTGGACGATCATGAGCTCGTACAACAAGATCAACGGCACCTACGCTTGCGAGAACCACTGGCTGCTGGCTGAGGTGCTGCGCAACGAGTGGGGCTTCGAGGGTCTGGTCGTCTCCGATTGGGCGGCTGTCGATGATCGTGCCGCGGCGCTCGCCGCAGGCACAGACCTGGAGATGCCCTCCTCCGGTGGGGTCGGCACGGAGGCGATCCTCGCCGCCGTTGCCGCCGGCACGCTGAGCGAGGCACAGGTCGATGTCGCCGTCGCGCGGGTGCTCGAGCTGGTCGAGCGCGCCGGTCAGCGCGAGCGCCTGGAGAGCTACGACCAGGCCGCCCACCATGAGCTGGCACGTGAGGCCGCGGCCGCCAGCGCCGTGTTGCTCAAGAACGAGCACGGCCTGCTGCCGCTCGACCCCGAGCAGGGCGGCACGATCGCCGTGATCGGTGAGTTCGCGCGCACCCCGCGCTACCAGGGCGCCGGCTCCTCACAGGTGAATCCGACCAAGCTTGAGAACGCGCTCGACGCGCTGCGCGCTGATCTCGCCGGCAAGCGCGAGCTCGTGTTTGCGCCGGGCTACGAGATCGAGGCTGAGCGGGCCGATCCGCAGCTCGTCGCCGAGGCCGTGCAGGCGGCGGCCGGCGCGGAGATCGCGGTGGTCTTCCTGGGGTTGCCGCCCTCTTACGAGTCCGAGGGCTGGGACCGCGAGCACATGGATCTTCCGGCCCTGCAGCTCGAGCTGCTCGAGCAGCTCGCCGCGGTCAACGACAGGATCGTGGTCGTGCTCTCAAATGGCTCCGCGGTGGTCACATCGGGCTGGGAGCGGCACGCGGATGCGGTGCTCGAGGGCTGGTTGCTCGGGCAGGCCGGTGGCCGCGCACTCGCGGACCTGCTGCTCGGCAGCGCCAACCCGTCGGGCAAGCTCGCCGAGACGATCCCGGTGAAGCTCAGCGACAACCCGACCGTCGGCAACTTCCCGGGGGAGAACCTGATCGTCCGCTACGGCGAGGGCCTGCTGATCGGCTACCGCTGGTATGACGCGCACGAGCTCGCCGTCTCCTACCCGTTCGGGCATGGCCTCTCGTACACCAGCTTCGAGTACTCCGACCTTGCGGTCGAGGTGCTCGATGTCGGCGCGCAGCCGCGGGTCGAGGTGTCGCTGACCGTCACCAACACGGGTGAGCGCGCCGGCGCCGAGGTCGTTCAGATCTACGTCGGCGACCCGGTCGCGAGCGTCTACCGCCCGGCCCAGGAGCTGCGTGCCTTCGACAAGGTCAAGCTCGCGCCGGGGGCGAGTGCCCGCATCACGCTCGAGCTCGACACGCGCGCCTTCGCCTACTGGCACACCGCTCGCGGCGAGTGGGTCGTCGAGGGCGGCGAGTTCCAGCTACGGATCGGCGCCTCGAGCCGTGACATCCGTCTCAGCGAGACGATCATGCTCAGCGGTGGCGACGTCTCCGCACCGCTTGCCGTGAACTCGACCTACGGCGAGTTCCTCGCGCGCCCAGATGCCGCCGCATGGCTGCACGAAACCTTGTTGCGCGCGCCGCTGGGCGAGCGCGTGATCGGCACGCACCTCGGCAAGATGCTCGCGACCGTTCCCGTCAACCGGCTCGCGCGGTTCCCCGGCTCGGGCTTCACCGAGCAGGACATCGTCGATTACCTGGCGTCGCACTGACCCCGGCGTCCCGACGGTCGCCGCCCCCACAGGTTTGCATCGCTTGCAAGCGCGTCAACAGACATGCCTCACGTCATCTCTTAGCATGCGGAGGGTGATCGAGTTTCGCGACGGCAGGGTCGATGCGGGTGATGGCGGCCGGCTCGAGGCGGCGATGCGCGAGGAGGTCGGCCAGATGTACGCCGGCCTCGACCTGCGGAGCCCGAAGATGCCAAAGGCCGGGCCCGAGGAGCTGAACGCTCCGAACGGGTCGTTCATCGTCGGCTACGAGCACGGCGTCGCGATCTGCTGCGGGGGGGTCAAGCGGCTTGACACCGAGTCGTGCGAGCTGAAGCGCATGTATGTGGTCCCCGAGGCCCGCGGCCGCGGTGTGGCCAGGATCCTGCTCGCGGCACTCGAGGACAGGGCTCGCGAGCTCGGGTACGTGATCGCACGGCTCGACACCGGACCGAAGCAGCAGGGCGCTCAACATCTCTACGAGTCGGCCGGCTACTCCGCGATCCCCAACTTCAACGGCAACCCGGTGGCCACGTTCTTCGGCGAGAAGCGGCTCTGAGGCTGTCGCCTCAGAGCTGACCCTTGGCGCGCAGCTCGGCGACCGCGATGTTCGCGGCCAGCAGCTCGTCGTGTGAGGTGCCGGCGTCGATCCAGTAGCCGCCGAGCGTCTCGCAGCGCATCGTGCCCTCGCTCACGTAGACGTTGTTGAGGTCGGTGATCTCGAGCTCACCGCGCGCCGAGGGCGTGAGCCCCTTGAGCTGGTCCCAGACGTGCTCGTCGTACATGTAGATGCCGGTCTGGATCAGATGTGACTTGGGCGCCGAAGGCTTCTCCTCGATCCCCAGCACGCGCTCGCCGTCCATCTCGATCACGCCGTACTGCTCGGGATGCTCCATCTCGACGCCGAAGATCACCGCGCCGCGCGGCTCGCGCGAGAAGCGCTCGACCGACGGCCGCAGATCGTGCGTGAAGATGTTGTCGCCGAGCAGTACCAGCATCTTCTCGTTGCCGACGAACGACTCCGCCAGGCTGACCGCCTGCGCCAGCCCACCGGCCTCCTCCTGCAGCTCGTAGGCGAGCTTCAGCCCGAACCCCTTACCGGATCCGAGCAGCTGGATGAAGTGGCCGGCGTGCTCGGGGTTGGTGATCACCAGCACGTCATGCACACCCGCCTTGGCCATCGCCTGGAGCGGGTAATAGATCAGCGGCTTGTCGTAGATCGGCAGCAGATGCTTGTTGGTGACCTTGGTCAACGGTCGCAGCCGCGTTGCCTTGCCACCTGCCAGAACGATTCCCTTCAAGCCTCACCTCTTTCGTTGCGGCACCGCCGCTCCGGAACCGTAGTGCTTCGCGCTTCAGACCGGAACGGCGGCTTCAATTTCGGCGGCGGCCGCGCGCACCGCGTCGCGCGCCTCGGCGGGCTCGAGCACGACCGCGTCCCCCGCCTCCTTGAGCACGTTGCGCACCAGCCAATCGAGTCCCGCGTAGCCGAAGTCGACCACGACCGAGCCGTCATCGCCCTCGCTGATCACGGTCCGGTCCTCTCGCACCCAGCGCGCCCGCTCGGGCGAGATCCAGACCCGCGCGCGGTTGGAGGCCGGCACCTCGCCGGTGCGCAGCCAACCGTCGACGCCGGTCGAGAAGTCGAGCTCGAGCCGGGGCGCGAAGGTCGTGTCGCTGACCTGGGCCGACTTGATGCGGTCCAGGCGGAAGTGGCGCACGGCCTCGCGCTCGGGGTCGTAGCTGGCGACATACCAGCCCTCGAGCCCGTTGACCAGCTGGTAGGGCTCGACCACGCGGGTGCTGAAGACACCCTCGTTCTCCTTGAAGTATTCGAACGACAGCAGCCGCCGAGTTGAGATCGCCTCACGCGCCTTCTCCGCGATCTCTGCGTCGTCGCCACCGAGCGCCGCGATCTGCAGGCCCTCGTGCGCGGGATCCTCGCCAAGCGCCGCGACCACCTTCTGGCGCACCGAGGACAGCGAGCCCTCGGGGATGTGCTCGCCGATCAGATCGATCGCCGCGATCAGCGCCTTGGCCTCGACCGGCAGCAGCCGCGCGGGCCGCGCGAAGGCGTCGCCATAGGGCTCGGGGTCGACCTCGACGGTACCGTCGGCCAGGATCTCGGCGTAGAGCACGTAGGTGCCGGCGCCGAAGTTGACGACGTTCAGCACCGCGATGTCCTCCTGCAGCTCCTGCTCGGAGAGCTTCAGCCGCTCGCGCAGGTCGTCGGCGTGAAGCGTGCGCCCGGAGCGCCCCGAATCGATCAGGATGCTAGCCAGCGTCACCAGCCGCGCGAAGCGCTCGGGCCGGATGACGGCATCGGCACCGAGGCTCTCGGGCTCGGAGGCCTCGTCCTCGGCGGCAGCGGAGGAGTCGCCCGGCGTGTCCGTCGGGGCGTGATAGACCGCCACCGGCAGCTCCTCGGCATCGCCGCGGTGGCGCGCCGCGAGCATCTGCACGCGCTCGCGCAGCTCGCCCGCCAGCTCGGCGGGGCCGACGATGTGGGCGTTGTCGCTCAGGCCAAGAACCCAGGCGATCAGCTGGCGGGAGTTCGAGTAGGAGGTTGTGAAGATGCTGCCCTGGCCATCATCGGCGGGGCGCAGCTCGCCGTAGCGCCCGAAGTGACGCTCGACCTGCCAGGCGATCTTGCTGGAGATCCAGATCTCGGCGCTGCCGATCGGCTCGCCGAACTGCCACTGGATGCGATCCGCGTAGGCGCGCGGATCGAAGTCGGACGGACGCTGGAAGTCGTGTTCGGCCTTGGTCGCATAGCCGACCTTGCCGCGAATGCGTGAGAGCCGGAAGACGCGGATCGCGTCGCGCTCCTGGGAGCGCCCGACGACGTAGAACTGGCCGCCCTGGAAGAGCAGCTGGTAGGGGTCGACCTTGCGCTGCTCGAGCGAGTCGCGCTCCATCGTGTAGTACTCGAAGACGATCGTCTTGCGGCGGAAGATCGCCGTCTCGATCTTGGCCAGCCGCTGCGAGATCTCGTGACCGTCGGCGGCGCCGGTGATGCCGAGTGCGATCGTCTGCTGCACCGGCGAGTCCAGCGGGCTCGGTCGCCCCCACGAGATCTGCTGCAGGGCGAGCCGCAGCGGCTCGGCGTAGGCGAACTTGCCGTCAAGCAGCTGCAGCGCGGTCCACAGCGCGGCGAGTTCGTTGTCGTTGAACTCGATCGGCGGCAGGTGAAAGTTCTCCGGTGGCAGCGAGTACTGCTCCTGCTCGACCTGGCCGTCCTGCGGCTTCTCGACCGACAGCACAATCCCCAGCGCCTCGAGCTCGGAACGGTCCGCGTAGAAGCGCCGCGCGAACGCGTCCTCGTTCATCACGCTGTAGCCCTCGACGTCGCGTCGGATCTCGGGCGCCGTCACAGGCCGCCGCTCTGCCATCAGATATGAGATCAGCGACAGCTGGCGGATCAGCTTCTCGGTGTCCTTGGCCATCGCATCCACTTTAAACGGGGGTCAGAGGGCCGCGCGCGGCCGGGCCTCTGGGCTGCCCGCAATTTGCGCCTTTCTCCGGCCCTCGATCCGGGCGCGAGATTGCGCGAATCCCCAATCAGGTCGGCGCGAAGGTTGCCGACCTAAGCCGCGAGGCGCCCGCTCTGCGGCTCGGCACCGTCGGCGCCGAAGTAGGCAACGGCGCCGATGCCGTTGTCGTAGCTGCCCCACTGCGCTCCGGCGTCGAGCGCCCGCTCGACCCGATCGAAGCTGCCGAGCTTCGACCCGAGGTTGTCGGCCATGTGCACGAGCGTCGCCTCACGCGTGCACGGCACCACGGGCGAACCGTGCTCGAGCGCGCCGTGGTGGCTGAGGATGATGTGCAGCAGTGCCTGGCTGAGCTCAAGCGGGAAGTCCCCGATCGCTGTGATCGCATCACGCACCCTGGCGTAGCCCAGCGCGATCTCACCGTGCAGCCGCCCGGCGTCGGACATCTCGATTTCCTCACCGGCGCGCTGATAGGCGTCGAGCTTGCCGATGTCGTGCAGCAACGCGCCCGTCAGCGCGAGGTCACGGCTGACGCCGCCGAAGATCGCCGACAGCGCGCTGACCGCCTGCGCCACCGTGAGGCTGTGGTCGAGCAGGCCGTGACGGTAGGCATGGTGGTAGCGCTTGGCCGCTGGCGCCTCGCGGAAGCGGGCCCAGGTCTGCGTGTCGCGCCCCAGCAGCCGCTCGAGCAGCATGCTCAGATGCGCGCTCTGCACGGTCGCAATCAGCTCGCGCAGATCCTGCTCCATTTGCTCCACGGTGCGGACTGAAGCACTTGACATTTGCGGGCAAAGGTAGTTGCTCCCGCGGACGCCAGCCGCGAGTCCGCGGGTCGTTAATTCGGCAATCGAAATAGGATCGGACTGCCATGACCGGCGCAGAGCCCCAACTGCCGGGGGTACTCCACACCCTCCAGCCGACGCTCAACCACTACGGCTACCTGGCGGTCGCCGGGCTCGTGCTGCTTGAGGACTTCGGCGTGCCCGTCCCGGGTGAGACGGTGCTGATCCTCGGTGCGGTGTACGCCGGGACCGGGCGCCTGAACATCGTGCTGGTCGCGCTGCTCGGGTTCCTGGCAGCGGTGACCGGCGACAACATCGGCTTCGCGATCGGCCGCTTCGGCGGGCGCCCGCTGGTCGAGCGTTTCGGCCGCTACATCCTGCTCACACCGGAGCGGCTCGACAAGGCCACCGGCTTCTTCGAGCGCCGCGGCGCAAGCATCATCATCGTCGCACGCTTCGTCGAAGGGCTGCGCCAGGCCAACGGCATCATCGCCGGCACGACCGGCATGCACTGGGCCCGCTTCCTGGCCTTCAACGCGGTCGGAGCGGCGCTCTGGGTGGGGCTGTGGGCGTCGGTCGGCTATTTCTCCGGCAGCCACATCACCTCGATCTATAACACCGCCACGCATTACAGCCTGATCTTCGGGATCGTCGTCGGCGTCGCGCTGATCGCCTACATCGCTCTGCGCGTGCGCAGGGCGCGCCGCGCGCGGGCGGCTCGCAGGGAGTCCGAGCGACCGAGCGCGCACGGCCCGCGTGCCTGACGGCCAGCTTCGACCAGCCGGCTCCAACCGACAATCAAGCGGGCCGCCAGGTGCTGCTGCGGTTACGTCCCTGAGGCCACAGAACCTCTTCCGACAAATCGCCGCGCGGTCGTTGATCTGTCGGTTCTGGCGGGCTGAGATCCGGTCGCCGGCGCGGCTAGGGCGAGCGCAGCAGGCCCTCGCCCCGCGCCCAGTCGACCGTGCGGCGGATCGTCTCATCCGCCGGCGTGTAGGTCAGGCCCAGCTCGCGCTCGGCGCGGCTGCCGTCGTAGCGGTGACCGTGCAGCAGCGTGCGCACCATCTCGCGGCAGACCGGCGGATGCTTGCCGCGAGCGCGGAAGGCAAGCTCGGCAGCGGCGCCGCCAACCGTGGCAAGCGGACGCGGCAGCAGCCGGGGCGTGGCGTTGACGCCGGCCACACCGGCCGCCAGTTCGAGCAGCTCGGTGACGTGCATGCGGATGCCGCTGAGCAGGTAGCGCTCGCCGCTGCGGCCGCGCTCGGCCGCCAGCAGGTGACCGCTGACGCAGTCCTGGATGTCGACGAGACTCACCCAGGTGTCGATGAAGACCTTGAGCCGGCCGTCGAGGAAGGCGATCAGGAAGCGCCCGGTCCCACCCGCGCGCCCGGGCCCCTGTACCGACGAGGGGTTGACGCAGACCAGGTCCTGGTCGAGCTCGGCGGCCGCTGCGCGCGCCGCCCGCTCACCGAGGGTCTTGCTCTCCTCGTAGTGCGAGAGGTACCAACCGCGGTGGGGCACCGATTCATCGGCGACCGTGCCGGGTGCCTCGCCGATCGTCGCCGCCGACGAGGTGTGCACTAGCCGTGGCACGCCGGCGGCCTTGGCGGCGCGCACGGCCGCGACCGCGCCGTCGACGTTGGCGCGCATCATCTCCGCGGGGTCGCTGATGCAGAACTTGTTGATCCCGGCGACATTGAAGGCCAGCACACAGCCGGCCATCGCCGCTGTCAGCGCCTGCTCGTCGTAAACCTCGCCATGTCTGACCTCGACGCCGCGCGCGGCGAGCTTGGCGCCGCTCTCCTGCGACCGCGCCAGTGCCACGACCTCCTCGCCACGCTCGAGCAGGGCGCTGACGAGTGCCGTGCCGAGCAGCCCGCTACCGCCGGTCAGAAACACGCGCGCCACAGCGTCAGCTCTTGAGTGCGTCGGCGGAGGCGCGCAGGTATTCGAACCCGGACCAGGCGGTGATCGCAGCGATCACGATCATCAGCCACTGATCGAGGTAGGCGCCGTCGATGATCACGTGGGGGCGCAGAATCGCGACCGCGATCACCGCGAACTGACACGCGGCCTTCCACTTCCCGAACATCGAGGTCTCGAGGTTGGCGCCGCCGGCGGCCACCGCCGCGCGCAGGCCGAGGATCACGAACTCACGGGCGATGATCACGAACGCGACCCAGGCGGAGGCGCGGTCGACCGCCACCAGCCCCAGCAGCGTCGTTGAGACCAGCAGCTTGTCGGCGGTCGTATCGAGGAACGAGCCCAGCTTGGTTGTGACCTGCCAGCGGCGCGCCAGCCGGCCGTCGATGAAATCGGTCGCGGCGGCGACCAGGAAGACCACGGCCGCAACCGTCCAATCGTGGCCGAGCAGCAGGGCGAGAATGACGGGAGAGGCCGCGATCCGCACACTGGTGCCGACCGCTAGCGCGCGGGAAGATCGCAACGCGCCAAAGGTACCGGCCTCCACGCTGCGCAGCCTACTGACGTGGCTCGCACCCGGCATCAGCGCAGCAGTGCGAGCGCGTGCTCGCGCGCCTGCTCGGCCGCGGTGGCCTGCAGCGCGAGCTCGGCGGCCGCGCGCGCCTGCGCGAGCGTCACCCTGCGCAGCGCCTGTTTGAGCGCCGGAACTAGGCGGGGCGTCGCGCTCAGCTCGGTGACGCCGAGGCCGGTGAGCAGCACCGCGGCCGCGGGGTCACCGGCCAGCTCGCCGCAGACACCGACCCAGCAGCGATGCCGGCTCGCGGCCGCGACGGTCGTCTGCACCAGGCGCAGCACCGCCGGCTGCGGTCCGGCCAGCAGCGGCTCGAGGCGCGCGTTTCCGCGCTCGGCCGCCATCGTGTACTGGGTCAGGTCGTTGGTGCCGAGTGAGAAGAAGTCGACGTGGCGGGCGAGCGCATCGGCCATCAGCGCCGCGGCCGGAACCTCGACCATGATCCCCAGCTCCAGCTCGGCGCTCACGCCGGTCAGCTGGCGGGCCCGCTCGAGCAGCGCGCGGGCGGCCTTGAGTTCGGCGAGCGAGGCGATCATCGGCAGCATCAGCTTGAGCGGATGCTCCGCGGCTACGCGCAGCACGGCGCGCATCTGGGTGACCAGCAGCTCGGGGCGGTGCAGGCCCAGGCGAATGCCGCGCACGCCGAGGAACGGGTTTGCCTCGGACGCCGTCGGCAGTGCGGGCAGCGGCTTGTCGGCGCCGGCGTCGAGCGTGCGTACGATCAGCGGCCTGCCGTCCAGCGCGGCCGCGATCCGGCGCAGCGTCTCGACCTGCTCGTCCTCGCTCGGCAGCTCGGCTCGTTCGAGGAATAGGAACTCGGTGCGCAGCAGCCCGACGCCCTCGGCGCCGTGCTCGACCGCGCGCTGCGCGTCGGCGACGCCGCCGATGTTGGCGAACACCTCTACGCGCTCGCCGCTCGCCAGCCGCGCGGGCACGTCGGCACGCTCACGCGCTGCCGCAGCGTTTGCCTGATCGCGCCGGTCACGCTCCCGCGTGGCTGCGAGCAGCTCCTGCGCGGGTGCCACCACGACCGTGCCCTCGCTCCCGTCGAGCAGCAGCGGCGTGCCGGCCGGCAGCGCCAGAAGCGCGTCGCCGAGCCCGACCACGGCCGGGATCCCGAGCGCGCGGGCGATGATCGCGGCGTGTGCCGTGGCCGAGCCGCGCGCGGTCGCGATCCCGGCGATCCGCACGCGGTCAAGCCCGGCCGTCTGCGAAGGAGTGAGCTCGTCGGCGACCAGAATCGGGGCCTGGGCATGGTCGGAACCGCGCTCGGCGGGCGCGGGGGCCGCCGCGCCGATCCCCACGGCGATACGGCCCGCGACGTCGAGCACGTCGGTGGCCCGCTCGGCCAGCAGCGGATTTCCGAGGCCGCGATGGAGGCCCGCAACCTGCCGGGCGGCTTCGGCGATCGCCGGCCCGGCGCCGGCACCGGCCGCGGTCGCCGCGCGCGCCGGCTCGAGCAGCGCTGGATCGTCGAGCAGCGCAAGGTGTGCGTCGAAGATCGCGGCCTCACCCGCGCCGGCCCTGGTCTTCAGCCGCTCACGGTCGGCGGTGATCGCAGCGCGCGCCGCCGACAGGCCCTGCTCAAGCAGCGCCCGCTCCTGCTCGGGGCTGCCGGCAACCCGCGCGACGGCCGCGTCGGCCACCGGTTTGAGCAGCTCAGCGGGGCCGTTTGCGGTGCCGGCGGAGGCGGCCACACCCTGCAACACCGTGCCCGGCGGCGGCACCGGCGCGCCGTCTCCGAAGCCTTCGGCGGCCAGCTCCTGAAGGGCGACGACGGCCTCGCGTGCCTGCGGGCCGCTGGCGAGCACGCGCAAGCTGTCACCGCGGCGGGCGCCGAGCGCGACGACGTTCGTGAGGCTGAGGGCGCTGACCGGCGGCGCCTTGGTCCCCGCCTTGGCGATCATGATCTCGGCGTCGAACGCACGCACGGTCTCTACCAAGCGTGCCGCCGGACGGGCGTGTAGTCCGATCGGATTGGCGACGAGCAGCTCGACCTCGACCTCGGCGCTGCTTGCCGTTGCAGCCGGATCGGCGGCCGGGGGCTCCTCGGTCGCGATCTGCGCTGCCTTCATCGCCAGCGCGCGGCCTGCCTCGGCGGCGACCTGATCGAGCGAGGCGCCCCCGCCCGCCGCGGCGGCTGCAGCGACCGTGCCCTCGACCAGCGGTGCGGCGCTCAGCCGCACCGGGCCGGTCGTACGCCCGAGCAGCTCGACGGCAAGCTCGGCACTCATCAGCGCGCTGCCGAGGTCCATCAGCACCAGCACTCCATCCGCTGACATCGCCCGCTCGATCGCCGCACCGACCAGCTCCGCGCTCGTGCCCAGCACGCCGTCCTCACCGATGCCGCCGGCCGCCTCGAGCAGCAGCTCGGGCGGCGCCATCTCACGAGCCAGCCTGACCGCGCCCTGGGCGAGCGCATCGCTGTGCGAGACGACAACGATCCCGACCATGCGCGTTGGCGCTAGCCGCCGTCGAGCCCGTAGGCTCGGTACAGGTAGTCGATCGGGTGCACCGATGGCAGGTGCGTTCCGTGCGTGATCTGCCAGCGGCAGGTCTCGCTGTCGCAGGCGACGCTCGCCGCTCCGGAGCAATCGACCTGCTCGAACAGGGCGGCGCCGACCGCCATCGCGACCTCATACTTCTCGGCCTTGAGCCCGTAGGTGCCGGCGATGCCGCAGCAGCGCGCGTTCATCTCGCGCACGTCGAGCTCCGGGATCAGTGCCAGCAACTCCAGCGCGGGCTTGCCGATCCAGTGGCCCTGTTGCTGGCAGGGCGCGTGGTAGGCGACGCGCTCGGGCAGGGGCTTGAAGTCGGTGCGCAGCTCGCCGCGCCGGTGGCACTCGAGCAGCAACTCGCAGATGTCGTAGGTGTGCTCGGCCACCCGCCGCAGCTCGGGGTCGTCCTCGAGCGAGAGGACCTCGCGTGCCTCGCGCTTGAGCATCAGCGTGCAGCTGGTCGCGTTGCCGACGATCAGCGTCTGCTCGTCGCTCAACTGCGCGGCGAGCGCCTGGGCCAGGCGTTTGACGGCGCTGCGCGCTTCGTCAAACAGGCCGCTTGACTGCAGCGGCAACCCGCAGCAGTCCTGCTTGGGGACGGCCACCTCAAAGCCGTTGTGCTCGAGCACGGCAACCACGCGCTCGCCCTCCCACGGCTCGTAATACTCGGTGCCACAGCCGTGGAAGTAGATGACGCGACGGGCTGCCGCAGGGCTCGTATGGCCGCGTGCCCAGCGCGAGAAGCGCCTGCCGGCAAAGCGCGGTGCCGGCGCGTCGCGATGCACGCCCAGCGCCTTCTCGGCCAGAAGCCGCAGTGGCTTGGAGTGCAGCGTCCAGTTGGCGAGTGGCGCGACAGGCGTGCCGGCACGGCCCAGCCAGGTGGGCCGCGTGATGATCCGGTCGCGTAGCGGGATGCCCTTCTGCGACTTCAGCTGATGGCGGGCCTGCGCGTTGATCTCGGCGATTTTCACCCCCTGCGGGCAGACCTGCGAGCAGATGCCGCAGCCCGAGCAGTAGTCGACTGAAGCGTCGACGCTCGGCTCACCGGCGACGCGGTAACGCTCGGATTGAGGGCCGGCGTATTTGGGGCCCGGGAAGAGCGGGCTCGCGTTCGAGACCGGGCAGGCGGTCTCACAGATCGTGCACTTGACGCAGTGGTCGAGTGAGCCGCGCAGCACCTCTAGCTCGGCGAGGTCACTCATGCGGCCACCCTCTGACCAAGCTGAGCAGCGGCGAGCTGGGCCGCCCGATATCCGCTCGCCAGCGCGATCCCCTCGCCCGACGCCTCACGCCAGGAGACGGCCCCGGGCAGCGAGGCACCGGCGACGAACACGTTGGCGGTGCCGGCGGCGCGCAGCTCGAGATCGACGGCAATCCCGGCTCTGGCCAGTGGCTGCTCGTCGAAGTACGAGCGCACGAACCTTGGCTCGCCCTCGCTGGGTATCCCGCGCAGCGGCAGGCCCAGCAGCTGCTCGTGTGCCTGCCAGTGCGAATCGAGCGTGATTGCGCCCGAGTGAAAACCGCCCGAGGCGAGCACGTAGGCCGCAGCCTCATAGCTCGTGTTCGAGCCCGCGGTGGCCGTCGCGATCGAGGTCACGCGCTCGCCCTCACGCTCATGTGCGACGACGCCCGCGCCGAGCGCCAGCCGTCCGCCTGCGCTCAGCAGCGCCTGGCGCAGGATCTCAAACAGGCGCATTCCCGGTACCGAGGGCGGAAGCGTCGGGATCTCGAACACCCGGCGGCCGAGGCGCGATTCGAGCTCAGTCAGCACCGCGTGCGGGTCGCTGTAGCCGAGCATCGCCGGTAGCCCGACATGGTCGGTCGACCCAACCAGTGGTGCCAGGCGCGCGCAGAAGGCGGCCCGCCAGGCCGGGTCGTCAAAGCGCCGCGCGAGGCCGAGCGTGCTGGCGTCGGCACGGTCTGCGTCGAGCTCGACGCTGACCGCGGTCGCATCGACGCCGCCCGCTCGCAGGTTCTCGGCGCAGAGGCTCGGATGGAAGTCGCGCAGCAGCGCCGTGCCGACAACTGCCACCCGGCCCAGCTGGCGCGAGTCGCCGGCGGCGAAGGTTTCGGGGACCAGCGCAGATGGCTTCAGCGCGCCGATCGCGGTGGGCAGCAGCAGGTTGTGCTCCAGCGAGCCGAGGTAGTTGTAACCCGGCAGCGGGCCGCGGGCGGCGGTTGCCAGGAACCAGTCGGCGGCCTCACCGATGACGGAGCCGACCAGCGCGTAGGGATGGTCGGGACGCAGCGTCGCGATCGCCGGAAGCGGGGACTGCACGAACTCGGGCGCGTAGCCGAGTACGTCGATCGTGCCCGGGGCCAGATGCGTCGAGCCGACACCCTTGGCGACCATGCAGACGTCCGCGCCGGCCTCTGCCAGGCGGGTGGCGGCGACCAGTCCGGCGGTCCCGGCGCCGACCACGACGACGTCATAGCGGCGGCGTCTCACGTGATGCGCTCAGGATCTGCCCCGCCGGCCAGCGGGCCGGCGGGTGTTTGCGGGCCGGCGGGCGCCAGCGGGCCGGCGGGCGCCAGCGGGCCGGCGGGCGTTTGCGGGCCGGGCCGAAGAGCAGAAATATTGAGTATTCCGTGATAGACCCACTCGTCGAAGCGCATCTGCCGCAGCTGGTCGCCGTAGAGGATCGGCCAGACACCCTTCCAGCGCTCCTCCAGGAAGTCCTGCAGCGAGGCGTCGGCCTGGGCGGCGCCGAGCCCACCGGCGCCGTGCATGATCCCGGCGGCGCGGTAGATGCAGAAGCCGCCCTGGCAGGGTCCCATCCCCAGGCGCAGGCGGCGGCGGATGTCGTCGAGGTTGGTCGAGCCGCTGGTCTTCAGCGCGTGCTCGAGCTTGTGGCGCGGCACCAGCTCGCATTCGCAGATGATCTGCTCCTCGCGTAGCCCATGTTCCTTGCGCGCGAGCCGCTCGCCGAGCCGGTAGTTGGTGCCATGCTCGGATCCCGGCAGCGGCTGCGTCGCGGTGCTGCAGGGCGTCGGCCGGCCGAGCATGTCGCAGACGGCGTCGACCGTCTCCTCGGCCATCAGGCGGAACGTGGTGACCTTGCCGCCGGTGATCGTCACGAAGCCGCCGACGCCGTCGCGTTCGCGGTGATCGAGCAACGCGTGTGCGCGCGTGACGTCGCGGGTCTCGGTGTCGGAGGCCTTGGCGTCCTCGAACAGCGGCCGCACGCCGGTCCAGACGCGCAGGGCCCGAGCCTGGCGGAAGCCGGGAATGAGCTTTTCGCCATTGTCGAGCATCTGGTCGACCTCGGACTGCGCAACCGTGTGGTCATCAGGGTCCTCGGTGTGCTGATCGGTGGTGCCGATCACCGAGACGGTCCGGATCGGCACGATGATGTCGCCATCGGTCGGTAGCTGGCAGCGGTTGATCACCGTGTTCACCAGCCGGTGGTTCATCGCGATCATGATTCCGCGGCCGGGGAACACGCGGACGCCCTCGATCCCGGCCAGCGCCGCGACCTGGCCGGCCCAGGCGCCGGTGGCATTGACGGTCACGCGGGCCTCGATCTCGAGCTCCTCGCCGGCGCGCACGTCCTGCACGCGCGCGCCGGTGATCTGCTCACCGTCGCGCCGGATCGCGGTCACCCGGTGGTATGGGAGCATGCGCGCGCCGCGCTGCTCGGCGCCGTGCGCCATCGCCCAGACCGTCTTCCAGATGTCCATGTTCGCGTCGGGCACGCGGAAGGCACGGGCGATCTTGGGATGCAGGCGTGGTTCGTCGCGCAGCGCCTGCGCGACGCTGATCTCCTCGCAGTCGACGTCGGTCTGGGCGCAGGCGGTAACAAAGCGGTCGGCGTAGGCCGGGTCGTCCCATGGCGTGGTGAGGAAGATGCCGCCGGTGTCCTCGACGCAATCGGCCGCCACCCGCCGCAGGATGCGGTTCTCGGCGATGCACTCACGCGCGGCGGGCGCGTCCTTGACGACGTAGCGCCCGCCCGAATGCAGCAGCCCGTGGAAGCGGCCACTCGTGCCCTCGGCCAGGTCCAAGCGGTCGACGAGAATCACATCGAGCCCGCGGAGTGACGCGTCCCAGGCGACTCCGACGCCGGTGGCGCCCCCACCGATGATCAGCACCTCGGTGGTTAGAGAGAGCATTTGCTCAGCCTACCGCCGCCACGCTGTGGGCCGGAGGCGCGAGCCGGGGCTCACGCTCTCACTCGACCCAGTCGAAGGTCCGGGTGACGGCCTTCTTCCAGTAGTGCATGTTCTGCTTGCGTGCCTCATCGTCCATCTGCGGCTGCCAGCGCTTGTCCTCGGCCCAGTTCTCGCGCAGGTCCTCCTGGTTGTCCCAGAAGCCGGTGGCGAGGCCCGCCGCGTAGGCGGCGCCTAGCGCCGTGGTCTCGGCCACCTCGGGCCGGATCACGGGCACGCCGAGGATGTCGGCCTGGAATTGCATCAGCGTGTCGTTGGCGACCATGCCGCCGTCGACCTTGAGCGAGTCGAGCTCGACTCCGGAGTCGGTGCGCATCGCCTCGACGATCTCGGCCGACTGGTAGGCGGTCGCCTCGAGCGTTGCGCGCGCGATGTGGCCGGCGTTGACGTAGCGGGTGAGACCGGCGAACACGCCGCGCGCGTCGGACTTCCAGTACGGGGCGTAGAGCCCTGAGAACGCCGGAACGATGTAGAGGCCGCCGTTGTCCTCGACGGTCGCCGCCAGTTCCTCGACCTCGGGCGCGGCCTTGATCATCTTGAGGTTGTCTCTCAGCCACTGGACCAGGGCGCCGGTGATCGCGATCGAGCCTTCGAGCGCGTAGACCGGCTTCTGATCGCCGACCCGGTAGCACGGGGTTGTCAGCAGCCCAGACTTCGAGTGCACGAGCTCCTCGCCCGTGTTGATCAGCATGAAGTTGCCGGTGCCGTATGTGTTCTTGGCCTCGCCGACGGCAAAGCACGTCTGGCCGAAGGTCGCGGCCTGCTGGTCGCCCAGGTCGCCGGCGATCTGGATGCCGGCGAGCGGCCCGCTCTTGACCTCGCCGTAGACCTCGCTGGAGGAATGGATCTCGGGCAGCATCGATTCCGGTACGCCGATCGTCTGCGCCGTCGCGTGGTCCCAGGCGAGCGTGCGTAGGTCCATCATCAGTGTGCGGCTGGCGTTGGTCACGTCGGTGATGTGCAGGCCGCCGTCGGTGCCGCCGGTGAGGTTCCAGATCAGCCAGGAGTCGATGTTGCCGAAGATCAGGTCACCGGCGTCGGCCCTGTCCCTGGCGCCGTCGACGTTCTCGAGGATCCAGCGCACCTTCGGACCTGAGAAGTAGGTCGCGAGCGGCAGCCCGGACTTGTCGCGGAAGCGATCCTGACCGCCGGACTTGGCCAGCTCGTCGACGATCTTGTCGGTGCGCGTGTCCTGCCAGACGATCGCGTTGTAGACGGGCTCGCCGGTGTTGCGGTCCCAGACCACCGCGGTCTCGCGCTGGTTGGTGATGCCGAGCGCAGCTATGTCGTCCTTTGAGGCGTCGGCCTTGGAGATCGCCTCCGCGACCACCTCCAGGGTGCGATCCCAGATCTCCCCGGGGTCGTGCTCGACCCAGCCGGGCCTTGGATAGATCTGTTCGTGCTCCTTCTGGGAGACCGAGACCACCCGCCCCGAGTGGTCGAAGATCATCGCCCGTGAGCTGGTGGTGCCTGAATCGATTGCAATTGTGTACTTGGGCATTTCAATGTCCTTTCGAGTTCGCTTGGAGCGACGTCAGTCTGCGAGCGCCTGCGCGGCGCTCTCGAACAAGTAGTGGGTCGAGGTCGCGCCCGGATCCTGGTGGCCGGCGCTGCGCTCGCCGAGGTAGCTGGCACGGCCCCGGCGGGCAACGAGGGGCGTGGTGGCGAGCATCCCCTGACGCGCCGCCTCCGCGGCGGCCCGCAGCCCCGCGTCGAGCTCGCGCGCCTGCTCGAGAGCCTCGACGGCGGGTATCAGCGCGTCCACCATCGTCTTGTCACCGGCCTGTGCCTTGCCGCGTGCCTGGACGCCGTCGAGCGCCCGGCGCCAGGCGGCGGCGTAGGCCTTGATGTCGCCCTCGGGATGGTCGCTGAGCCCGCCGCCGAGCTGCAGGAACAGCGTCCCGTAGAGCGGCCCGGCGGCGCCGCCGACGGTCGCGATCAGCGTCATCGCGACCGTCTTCAGCACCG
The DNA here is from genome assembly GCA_963706725.1 of uncultured Actinomycetota bacterium. Lineage (GTDB taxonomy): Bacteria > Actinomycetota > Thermoleophilia > Solirubrobacterales > Solirubrobacteraceae > Palsa-465. Next base: position 1,009,706 of record OY970167.1, read on the forward strand.
CGCCGGGATCGGCTTGCGGCGCGGCCTGGAGCTTCTCGACCGCTTTCTGCATGCCGCGGTCCATGTTGGTCCCATGGTCGCCGTCGCCGATCGCGGTATCGAGGCGGACGAGCTCCTGACGGTGCTCGGCGATCGCCTGCGAGAACAGCTCGATCCAGCGCTGCACGCTCACCCGGTCAATCGCCACGCTCATCCTCCCCAGCGCAGCGCCGGCGTGTCGACCGGCGCATCCCAGTACTGCAGCAGCTCATCGTCGAGCTTCAGCAGCGTGATCGAGCAGCCCTGCATCTCCAGCGACGTGATGTAGTTGCCGATCAGGTTGCGCTCGATCCTGAGGCCGTGTTCTCGAGCCAGCTTGGCGACCTCGGCGTAGACGATGTAGAGCTCGAGCAGCGGTGTGCCGCCCATGCCGTTGACGAACGCCAGCACGCGGTCCCCACGTGTGAACGGCAGGTCCTCGATGATCGGTGTCAGCAGCCGCTCAGCAACCTGGGAGGCCGGGCCCGCGTGCTCGCGGAAACGCCCGGGCTCGCCGTGGATCCCGATCCCGATCTCAACCTCGTCGTCGGCCAGCTCGAAGCTTGGCTCGCCGGAGGCAGGGGTGATGCACGGCGTCAGCGCCATGCCCATCGAACGGCCCTGCGCGTTCACGCGCCGGCCGAGCTCAGTGACCTCCTGCAGCGATCGACCCACCTCCGCCGCTGCGCCGGCGATCTTCTCGACCAGCACGGTGGCGCCGACGCCACGCCGGCCGGCCGTGTAAAGCGAGTCCTCGACCGCCACATCATCGTTGGTCAGCACGGTCTCGACCTCGATCTCCTCGGCCTTTGCGAGGTCGGCAGCCATCTCGAAGTTGAGCACGTCACCGGTGTAGTTCTTGACGATGTGCACGACTCCGGCCCCACCATCGACGGCCTTGGTAGCCGCCAGCATCTGGTCCGGTGTGGGCGAGGTGAAGACCTCGCCGGGGCAGGCGGCGTCGAGCATCCCGCGTCCGACATAGCCGCCGTGCATCGGCTCGTGACCCGAGCCACCGCCGGAGACCAGGCCGACCTTGCCCATGATGGGCGCGTCGGCGCGCACGACCATGTACGGATCGAGGCTGACGCGCACGCGCTCCGCGTGTGCGGCCTGCAGTCCTCGCAGCGCGTCGGACACAACCCGATCCGGCGCATTGATCAGTTTCTTCATCTTCAGGTCTCGCTTTGGTCGGTATGACGCCTACCCGGAAGAGCGACGGGACGGCGAGGGCGCTGTCAGGCCCGGATCCCGCCGCTCGTACTGATCACGGCCGTCCGTCAATCGGCGGGCGGCCGGTCCTCCCAGACGGTCTCGCCCTCGGCCTTGACGCCTGCCTTCGGCTCGAAACGAGCCTTGAGGATGTCCCGGATACCGCGGTCGTAGACGACCGAGGCGAGTCCGCCGCCGATCAGCGGCCCGACAATCGGTATCCAGAAATAGTCCTTGATGTGCAGGTAGTCACCGGGGAAGGCGACCTTGCCCCAGCCGGCGATCCAAGCGAACATGCGCGGCCCGAAGTCGCGGGCGGGGTTGATCGCATACCCGGCGTTGGCACCGAACGAGATGCCGACGGCCAACACGATCATGCCGACCATGAACGGGGCCAGATTGCTGCCGACCGGCAAGTTGAACTCGTCGCTTATGGCCCACACGAACAGCACCAGGAAGAACGTGCCGACGATCTGGTCGATCAGCGGTCCCCAGACGCTGGAGAAGTAGTTCGCCGGGAAGGTGGCGAACGTGCTGTACGTGGCCACCGAGTTCAGGGTTCCCTTGACTATGTGGTGGACCTGGTCGTAGCTGTTGATCGCGTTGTTGTAGACCAGGAACACCAGCGCAGCGCCGACGAATGCGCCGAGCACCTGTGCCGCCCAGTAGCTCGGGACCTTGTTCCACGGAAGCTGCTTGCGGATCGCCGCGCCGAAGGTCACGGCGGGGTTGATGTGCGCACCGGTGATGCCGCCCACCGTGTAGACGGCGAACGTCACGGCCATCGCCCAGCCCCAGCCGATCAGCAGCCAGTCGCCGCCGGACTGGAGGCCGCCGGCGCTGGTGGTGCGGCCCGATCCGAACAGGCCCCAGAGCATCGCGACCACGCCGTCGCCGAATGCAATCAGGATGAACGTGCCGAAGAACTCGGCCCACAGCTCGCCGAGCACGCCCTTGCGCCACGACGGAACCGGGCGGTGTCCCGCCTCGCTTACGGTTGCCACACGACCTCCTTAAAGGTTGATCGAACTGACGTGGCTCGACGCGGACTGCGGCACCGCCGCTGGGAAGCGGCCGTGGCTTCGAGGCGCACGGCGCCCGCGCGCTCGGTGAGCCCGCTCTCTCCTCAGCGACCGTCGGCCGTCACTCCGCCGGTCACGACGGGCAAGCTATACCCGTGCGTACGACATTGTCAAACTCAGTTCGGCGCGACCGACGCACGTTCCGATAATCAGAACCCCAGCTGACCTCGTCGTCGGCGATCATCCATAAGCGGTGCCCGGGAGGATCCAGTCGATCGAGCGAGCCGCCGCAATCCTGCGGCTGCTGTCGGGGCGCTCGCGCCAGATCGGCGTCGTCGACCTGGCCGAGGAGCTGCGCTTGCCGAAGGGCACCGTGCACGGCATCCTGCGCACGCTCCAGCACGTCGGCTTCGTCGAACAGGATCCACAGTCGGGGAAGTACCGGCTCGGGGCCGCGCTGTTGCACATGGGCTCGACCTACCTCGACGGCAACGAGCTGCGCACGCGCGCGCTCAACTGGTCGGACTCGCTCGCCTCGCGGACGCAGGAGGAGGTGCGCCTCGGCACTCTGCATGAGGGCCGCGTGCTGATCGTGCATCACGTCTTCCGGCCCGACGACAGCCTGCAGACGCTCGACGTCGGCACGCTGCTGCCGGCGCACGCGACGTCGCTCGGTAAGGTCCTGCTCGCGGCGCATCCACACGTCGCGGAGGAGCTGATCGATGCGGGCCTCTCGAGCTACACCGAGATGACGATCGCCGACCCTGACAGGCTCCGGCGCGAGCTTGAGCGGGTGCGCGAGCGCGGCTGGGCGTGTGACGCCGGTGAGCTCGAGCTGCTGCGCGGCTCGATCGCGGCGCCGATCATCGACCGCACCGGCCGTACCGCCGGCGCGATGGGCATCTTCGGCTCCCCCCAACGGCTGTTCACCGCGCAGCTGCCGCGACCCGAGCTGCTCACCCACGTGCGTGAGCACGCCCGCGCCGTCTCGCACGAGCTCGGAGCGATCCCGTGGTAAGCGGGCTCGGAGGGCCGCCGCGATGAGAGAGCGCTACATCGCAGGGATCGACCAGGGCACCGCCTCGTCGCGCTGCCTGGTCTTTGACCACTCCGGTCGGATCGTGTCGGTTGCGCAGAAGGAGCATCGCCACATCTATCCGCGGCCGGGCTGGGTGGAGCACGACCCCGAGGAGATCTGGGCCAACGTCCAGCAGGTGATACGGCAGGCGCTGCGCGACGCGGACCTGCAGCCGAGTGACCTCGCGGCGCTTGGCATCGCCAACCAGCGCGAGACCACGATCGTGTGGGAGCGTGAGACCGGTCGCCCGGTGCACCAGGCGATCAACTGGCAGGACACGCGCACCGACGGGCTGCTGCGCCAGCTCGCGCTCAGCCCCGGCGCCGCGCGCACGCGCGAGCTCGCCGGCCTGCCGCTGGCGAGCTATTTCTCCGGCCCCAAGCTGCGCTGGCTGCTGGACAACGTCGCCGGCCTGCGTGTGCGCGCCGAGGCCGGGGAGCTGCTGTTCGGGACGATGGACTCGTGGCTGATCTGGCGACTCACAGGCCGGCATCTGACCGACGTCACGAACGCCAGCCGCACGCTGCTGATGAACCTTCACACGCTCGCCTGGGACGATCAGCTGATCGAGCTGATGGGCGTCCCGCGGGTGATGCTGCCCGAGATCCGCCCGTCGGCCGAGGTCTATGGCGAGGCTCGCGGTGAGCTCGCCGGGGTCCCCGTGGCGGCCGCCATCGGCGACCAGCAGGCGGCGCTGTTCGGTCAGGCCTGCTTTGAGGTCGGCGACGCCAAGTGCACCTATGGCACCGGTAGCTTCATGCTGCTGAACACCGGCGCACGTCCCGTGCAGTCGGGACACGGTCTGCTGACGACGGTCTGCCCGCAGGTCGGATCAGAGGCGCCGACGTACGCGCTCGAGGGCTCGATTGCGGTCACCGGCGCGCTCGTCCAGTGGGTCCGCGACAAGCTCGAGCTGATCGGCTCGGCACCGGAGATCGAGACGCTCGCACGGAGCGTCGCGGACAGCGGTGGCTGCTACTTCGTGCCCGCGTTCTCCGGGCTCTACGCCCCGCACTGGCGCAACGATGCGCGCGGTGTGATCACCGGCCTGACCGGCTATATCACCAAGGGCCACCTTGCCCGCGCGGTGCTCGAGGCGACCGCCTGGCAGAGCCGCGAGGTGCTCGACGCGATGACCTCCGACGCCGGCATCGAGCTGCAGACGCTGCGCGTCGACGGCGGCATGACCGCCAACAACCTGCTGATGCAGTTCCTGGCCGACGTGCTCGACGTCAGCGTCGTGCGGCCGATCGTCGCCGAGAACGTCTCGCTGGGCGCGGCCTACGCCGCGGGCCTTGCGGTTGGCTTCTGGGAGAGTCGCGAGCAGCTGCGCACGAACTGGCACATCGCCGCTCAGTGGCTGCCGAACATGGAGCCTGAGCGCCGTGAGCGCGGCTACCGCAAGTGGCGCAAGGCGGTCGAGCGTGCCACCGGCTGGCTCGATGAGGACGACGAGTAGGGCGCCGCGGCGAACAGGAGTGGCGCCGCTTCCGCGGCCTAATGGCCGAGGCGTCCGTCGCCGCGGCGCCCGACGACCACCCAGATCGCCTCGACCGGCTCATCGCCGATCGTGAACAGCCGGTGCGGCATGGTCGAGTCGAAGGCGACCGAGTCGCCCGGCCCGAGCTCATAGGTGTCGAAGCCGATGGTCACGCCCATGCGTCCGCGGATGACGTGGCCGTACTCGTGGCCGGAGTGGCGCATCAGTGAGTCCGGCGGACAGGACTCGCTGCCGGGCTGGTAGGCCACCTCAAGAAAGTCGACGTCCTGCGGTGTCGGTGGCGCGAGCCGCTCCCAGCGCACGCCCGTGGCCAGCTGGATCACTTTGCCGGTGCCACGCCGCACGACCGGATCGACCCTGTGCCCGAGCAGCTCGACGCCCCAATGCTGGCCGAGCTCGTGGCCGGGATCGGCGGCCGCTGTACCCGGGTGCTCGGCCGCCGAGTGCGAGGCCTCACCGTGCGTTTCGGCCGCGTCGCTGCCACCCCGGCCGCGTGCGGCGCGGTCGTTCGAGTGCTGGAAGAAGAGCTCGTCGAGTGAAAGGCTGAGCTCGTTGACGATCGCGTAAAGCGTGCCGACTGAGGGCGAGGCCTTGCCGAGCTCGACTTGCGAGATCAGGCTGGCGGAGACACCGACCCGGCGGGCGAGCTCGCGCACGCCGATCTTCTGTCGCAGGCGCTCCTCGCGCACGCGGCTGCCGACGATATCCAGCGCACCCGTGCTGTTGGCAGCCCCGGTCCCTGCCTCGCCGTTGCTGCTGCCATTGGCGGCCGCCGCCGTTGCTTCTGGTGTCACCGTTTCACTCCCAATCGTCCTCAACTGACTCTACTGCGGGGCTACTCGGCGCTCAGCTGCTCGGCCTCGGCGACCAGGTCGGCGCCACGCACGTACTGACGTCCGGCGACCAGTAGCTCCTCGCCGGGAAAGCGGGTCAGGATCTCCGGACCCTGGGCGGTGACCAGCACCTCTTCCTCGATCCGGGCCGCCGAGCGTCCATCACTGGCTGGACAGTAGGTCTCGAGCGCGAAGACCATGCCCTCCTCGATCTCCACGGGATCCGCGAATGAGTGCAGGCGCGAGATCATCGGCGACTCGTACAGGCCGACGCCGAGCCCGTGCCCGAACTGCAACCCGAAGCAGGCCTCCTCGCTTGGGAAGCCGAGCTCATCTGCGGAGGGCCAGACGGCGGCGATCTTGTCGGTCGTGACCCCGGGGCGGACGAGATTGATCGCGTTGTCCAGCCACTCGCGGCACTGCTTGTAGGCGTCGAGCTGCGAGCGCGTCGCCCCGCCCACGCAGAACGTGCGGTAATAACACGTCCGGTAGCCCATGAACGAGTGGATGATGTCGAAGAAGGCCTGGTCGCCCGGGCGCAGCAGCCGGTCGGAGAACACGTGCGGATGCGGGTTGCAGCGGTCGCCGGAGACGGCGTTGATCGCTTCGACCTGCTCGGATCCGAGTTCGAACAGCAGCTTCTGGGCCTCGGCGACGATCTCGTGCTCGCGGGCACCGGGGCGCAGCAGCTCGTAGATCTTCTCGTAGACCGCGTCGACGATCGCCGCAGCGTGGTCGAGCAGCGCGATCTCATCCTCGGTCTTGAGCCTGCGCGCGCTCAGCATCACCGGCTGGGCGTTGGCGGTCGGAATCTGGCGACGGTGCAGCGAGGCCAGTGTCTCCATATCGGTGAGGTCGATGCCGAGCGGCTCACGCTCGAGCCCGTGCTCGCGTAGCACCTCGTGGATGTGGCCGGCGAGCATGTCCGGTACGCCCGTCTGCTCGGGCATCGCGCCGCGCATGCTTGACACACCCGCGCGCCAGCTCGACTCGGGCAGCCAGGGTGCGTAGAGCTGGTGGTGGCGGGCAGCGGAACCGAAGTCCCACAGCACCGGGTCACCGCGGCGCGGCAAGAGCACGCAGCGCGCGCTCTTGTCGCGCGCCCATTCACCGATATGCGTGCTCGTGACGTAGCGGATGTTGTTCTGGTCAAACAGCAGCAGGGCCCCGAGGTCTGATGCCTCGAGCGCCTCCCGGGCCTTGCGCAGGCGATCGGATCGCAGTCGCACGAAATCGACGCGCTGCTCCCAGTCGACCGCCATCGTGGCTCCACGCGACGCAATCATGACGTACCCCCAATTTGCTCTTCCAGGTAATCCCAGTCTCTGTTGAACCGGTACGAGTAGTTGCTCGGCAACTGCGGCGCCTGTGTCTCCAGCCAGCGCACACGCTCGTTCGAGCGGTTGTAGAAGGCGTGGATGCAACCGACGCCGGTCCAGAAGACGTCGCCGGCGCGCAGCGTGAACTCGTCGTCGTTGGCCGTAGCCACGACCTCGCCCTCGAGGATGTAGTAGCTCTCCTCGAGCGGGTGGTCGTGGGGAAGTGCCGAGCCGCCGGGCTGGTACTCGACCATGAACAACGAGTGCAGGACCGCGCCGAGGCGCTGGTCGACGAGCATCTTCACGGCGATCCCGCTGTAGGCCAGGAGCGCCGTCGCCATGCTCGCGGAGACCGTGGGAGCGTCGACCGCAGCGCCGATCTTGAGGTTGTCGACATCCATCTGCCCGGGGCCGAGACGGAACAGCTTGCGCGTGCGCGGGTCGCGGATGTCCGGCTGTGTGCCGGGGGTGTCCGGCAGCGGCTCGCCGGTCCAGAAGGTGTCGGCCGGGCCGCTGGTGCGCGGCACCGGAGAGTTCGCCTCGAGCAGTAGCGCGGGCTCGTCGGTCTCGTTGCGATAGGCATGGGCGACGCCGACCGGGAGCAGCCCGCATTCGTCGGCTGAGAGCCGGTGGCTGTGGCCCTCGGTGATCAGTGTCGGATGGCCGCTGAGCACGTAGAAGCTCTGCTCGGTCGAGTGCAGGTGAGTGCCGACGTGGCCGCCCGGTGCGATCTCGGCGAGCGCCAGGCCGGTGTGCACGGCGCCGACGGCGCGGCCGACGAGCGGTGCACGGCTGAGGCCACTGCTGTGATCCCCCGCAGGGCCGCTCGGTGCCGCCAGTGCGATGTCGCCTGCGCGCGCGACGTGATACTGCGGCTGCGGTTCGCTCATCGCCGAGAGAGTACCGCCGAGGATTTAACGCCGTCAAGTTGCACTGCACAGATCCCTTCCCGTATCCTGCAGAACGTCAAGTGAGCGTGGACGGCCAAGGCGATCATGATGACCTGGCGTCCACGACCGCTCGCTCGAGCCGCGGCACGAGTACGGCCAGATCGAGGTCGCCCATGCCCTTGGCGATGCAGTCCTCAACGAGCTGCTGAACCACGGTGGTTACCGGCAGCGGCACCGAGGCGGCGTGACCGGCGCTGAGCGCCAAATCGAGGTCCTTGTGCAGCAGTGAGGCGGTGAACGTCGAGGTGTAGTCGCCCGACAGAAGCGTTTCCTGCTTGTACTTGACATACGGGCTGCCGATCGCCGAACCGGCGATCACCTCGAGCATCTTCTGGCGCTCGAGGCCATGCTGCTGCGCCAGGACCAAAGCCTCGGCGAGGAGCTGTGTGGTTCCGCCGATCATCAGGTTGAGCGCAAGCTTGACGATCCGCGCCTGCTCGCCGGTGCCGACGTGGAAGAGGTTCGGGCCGATGTCCTTGAGCGTCGGGCTGAGGCGTTCGAACTCCTCGGCGGACCCGGAGACGATGATCGCGAGGTTGCCCGCGACCACCACCGACGGGTTGCCGCTGACAGGCGCGCGCAGATAGCTGACGCCGTCGCGGTCGGTCACCGCCGCGATCTCCGCCGAGGTCGCGGCCGAGATCGTGCTCATGTCGACGAGCGTGCGGGTGCCTGCGTCCCGCTCCTGGGCAGGCGGAGCCGCGAGCAGTCCGGTCTCCGCGCCGAGCGTCACCGCCTTCACAGCGGTGTCGTCGGCGAGCATCGTGATCACCAGCTCGGCGTGCTCCCAGGCGCGGCGCGGATGCTCCAGGCGAGTCGCCCCGCGCGCCACGAAGGGCTCGATGGCTGCTGGCGATCGGTTCCAAACGGCGAGCTCGTGCCCGGCCCGCTCGAGACGCTCGGCGATCGGGGCGCCCATGCGCCCGAGACCGAGCACGGCCACGCGCATCAGCTCAGGACCCAGCCGCCGTCGACGTTCAGGTTGACGCCGTTCATCGCGCCGTTGCGCAGTAGGAAAAGCGCCGCGTCGGTGACCTCGTCGGTTGTGATCGTGCGCCCCGTCGGTGTGCGTTTGATCACCGCCTCTATCACCGCCGCGTTGTCCTCCCAGTACGGGCTGTCACCGACGATCCCCGGGTGGATGGCGTTGACGCGCACCGGCGCGAGCTCGAGCGCGAAGGTGCGGACCATGGTCGCCACGGCACCATTGATGGCCGTGACCGTGGTCGAGCCCGGATACGGCCGCTCCTTGGCGAGGCCGCCGTAGAGCAGCACCGAGCTGTTGTGGTGCAGGGTGTGGTGCAGCGAATGCAGCACCTCGGTGTAGCCGACGAGCTTGAGCGTGGCCAGGCGTACGGCGCGCGCGACGTCGTAATCGCGGATCGAGTTGGCGTCACGCTCGATCGCGGCGAGCACGACGTGGTCGACGTTCTCGATTCCCTGCAGGCAGAGGTTGATGGCGTGCGGCTCGGAGAGGTCGAGTGCACAGCCCCGCGCCCCACCCCCGATCTCCTCAGCCACGCCCTGGGCGCGTGTGGCATCGCGGCCGGTTAGCACCACCCGGTGCCCATCCTCCGCAAACCGCTCAGCCAAACGCCGGCCGAGACCCTGCGTCCCGCCGACGATCACCACCGTTCCTGGCGTCATGCTCTCTCCTTGTCAATCAGTACTGAACGCCTGCGGCTCAGGCGGTATGCGTGGACGAGTCGGCGAACTCGGTGTACGTGTAGGGGTTGTCGAGCACCTTCGATTCCGGGATCTCCGGGTGCATGCCGTTGTGCCACTCCTCTTCACCGAGTGCACCGCGCAGGTATTCGACGGTTCCCGTGATCGCCCTGCGGGCCTTCTCGAGGTCGATGTCCACGAGCCGGCCGGCGTGCTTGACGACCCTGCCGTTCACGAGCACCGTATGCACGTCGCCGCGCTGGGCCTGGAAGACGACGTGCCCATAGGGGTGCAGAATCGGGAACATGGCCGGTGACCGGTCGTTCTTGAGCAGCATCACGTCGCCGCGCTTGCCCGGCTCGAGGCTGCCGATGATCCTGTCGAGGCCGAGCGCCCTGGCGCCGCCGCGTGTGCCCCATTCGACCACCTGCTCGGCGCGCAGTCCGAGGTGTGTCACAGTTTCGCCGAGTGCGTGTGCTTCGCGATGCTCGCGGGCGCGATCGGTCGCGAGCGTCGCGCGCATCGCCGCGAACGGATCGGCGCTGAACCAGACAGAGGTGTCGACCGACAATGAGATCGGGATCCCGTGCCGGCGCAGCACCCAGCTCGACGGATAGCCCTGGCCGCAGGAGCACTCGCTCTCGGCTGAGACCGACGCGTGCCCGCCGGTGGCTGCGATCCGCTGGTAGGAGTCCTCGGCCAACGTGGCGGCGTGGACATACACGGTTCCGGGCGTCATGAAGCCGTGCTCGTGCATCAGCCGGATGCCGTTGTCATTGGTCGCGCCCCACACACCGGCGTGGGTGGTGACCTTGACGTCGAGCTCGCGTGCCGCCTCGAATGCACCCCTCTCCGGGAACGCGGGGTCGCCGGTCACGTCGAAGGCGAGCTGGAAGCCGAGCATCTCGGAGCGCTTCATGCGCCGTTCTACGAACGAGCGGAAGTCAGCCGAGTTCGACCACTCCCACGGTGCCGCGTGGATGTTCCCGTAGCCGAACACGAAGCGCCCCGGGATCTCCTCGAGCGCATCGACCGCGGCCTCGGCGTGGTCGATCGACGCCAGCCCGTGGGACCAGTCGACGCTGGTCGTGACGCCAGAGTCGATCGCCTCGATCGCCGACAGCAGGTTGCCCGCGTAGTAGTCCTCCGGGCGGAACTTCCTGCCGTGCTCGAGGTAGTTCCAGACGAAGTATTGCGTCAGCGTCCAATCGGCGCCGTAGCCGCGCATCGCGGTCTGCCACATGTGCCGATGCGTATCGATCATGCCCGGCATGACGATGCCGCCGCCGGAGTCGATCTCGACGGTCCCCTCGGGCACCTCGAGGCCGTGACCGACCGCGGCGATGTCGTTGCCGACGATCACGACGTCGCCGCCCTCGATTACCGAATGCGCGTCGTCCATCGTGAGGACCAGGCCATTGCGGAATACGACGGCCGGTGCCGCGGCGATCTGCTCCGGTGTCGGTTCTGTCAGGTTCCCAGTTGTCAAGTCTCCACTCCCTCTGTGTCGACTGTGAGTAAACGTCTTCCGAGGGCGAGCACCCTCGCACATGGGCCCTAGCTTGTCAAAAACCGGCCCGCGGTAGAAGGGCATTGCACGACATTGCGACGGATCGGGGCTGTCGTAAAGATCGGGAAGTGAGGCTTGACGCCCCGTCCAGCCTCTGTTTATGATCGTCGCACAGTGCCGTCGATCCGTACGGCACTCTGCGGGCGGACTCGCGTGACCGCGTAAGCGGGAGCCGGGACCGACAGCGGTTGGAGAGAACCGTAGAGGAGGGAGTGCAGTTGATTGAGAAATGCGTTCGGCTCAGGTCGGTGAACCGATTCCGAATCGGGATCATCGGCGTACTCGTCGCCGCGGTCGCGGTCGCGGTCGGCATGGTCGCCTCGACCACGGCCGCCAGCGCGAAGGGCACGAGCGGGCATCTGAAGCTCGTGTTCCTGTCGTTCGCCGCGACCAACAACAGCTACGACGCTCCGATGCTCGCCGCCGCCAAGGCGGAGGCATCGAAGCTCAACGCGTCGCTGCAGGTCTATGACGCACAGAACAGTCCCACCAAGCAGTATTCGGATTTCCAGGACGCGCTCACCGAGGGCGGAGTCCAGGGCATCATCACACAGCCGATCGAGTCGACGAACCTGATCCCGCTGGTGGGCAAGGCCGTCAAGAAGGGCATCAAGGTCGTCAACGTCGACCAGGTGATGGGCACCAGCTACAAGACCTCGGCCGTACAGGTCAAGGGCCTCTCGGGCAACGTCACGTTCGACCCGTGGGAGCTCGGCACGCTCTGGGGCCAGCTGACCGTGCAGGCATGTGAGGCCAAGCACCTCAAGCCCTGCAACATCGGCTACCTCTATGACATCCAGCAGTCCACGCTCGACGTGGCGCTGCACTCGGCCTTCGTGACGGCGCTGAAGAAGGATCCGCACGCGAAGATCGTCGACACCGGGCAGGACTTCTTCACCCCGACGACGGGTGAGACGGCTGTGCAGACGATGATGTCAGCGCATCCGGAGATCAACCTGCTCGCCGGTTCCGATCAGGGCATGGAGGGTGCGGCGGCTGCAAGCTCCGCAGCCAAAGCCGTGCTTGTCGGCTTCGGCGCGTCGAAGGCGGGCATCGCCGGTGTCAAGTCGGGCCGCTGGTATGGGACCGTCGCGCAGGATCCGGCGACGGAGGGTAAGGACGGGGTGCTGACGCTGATCAACGCGATCCGCAACAACCTCAGCTACCCGGGCCAGAACCCGCTGGACTCACTGCCCGACAACGGCGTTGTCACCAAGGGCGACGCCGGCCAGTTCAAGGGTGAATGGGCGGGCTAGACGCCACACCTCGGAGCTCGACGGGCGTCCCGCTCGTCGAGCTCCGCGACGTCTCCAAGCACTTCGGCGGCGTTCAGGCACTGGAGGGGATCTGCCTGGAGATCCCCTCCAGTGCCATTCACGCGCTTGTGGGGGAGAACGGCGCGGGCAAGTCGACGGTCGGCAAGATCATCGCGGGCGCGCTGCAGCACGACGGTGGCAGCATGCTCATCGATGGTCAGGAGGTCTCGCTGCGCGCCCCGCGCGAGGGGCTCGGGCGGGGGATCGCGATGATGGCCCAGGAACTGCTGGTGGTTCCACATCTGACCGTCGCCCAGAACGTCTTTCTCGGCGTGGAGCCGCGCAGCAGTGGCTGGATCAACCGCCGGCGCCTGAATCAGCGCTACGAGGAGCTGGCCGCGCGTGCGGGCTTTACGCTCGGGGCCGATCGGCTCGTCGGCGGGCTACGCGTCGCGGAGCAGCAGCAGGTTGAGATCATGCGCGCGCTCGCGCGCGACGCCCGCATGATCGTGATGGACGAACCGTCACAGGCGCTCGCCGGAACCGACGTCGGGCGACTGCATGGGATCATCCGCTCGCTCGCCGCCCAGGGGCGGACCGTGCTGTTGGTCTCACATTTCCTGCGCGAGGTGCTCGAGCTCGCCGACACGATCACGGTGATGCGCGACGGCCGCATCGTGCGCACCGGCCCGGCGAGCGCCGAGACCGAGGCGACGCTGATCCAGGGCATGCTCGGACGGCCGCTCAACGCCGTCTATCCAACCAAGGCGCCGCGCCCCGCCGATGCGCCGGTCGCACTTGCCGTGCGAGATCTGGTCGCGCCCGGCGTTGCGGGCGTGTCGCTGGAGTTGCGCGCGGGTGAGATTCTCGCTCTTGCGGGGCTGGTCGGCGCCGGCCGATCGGAGCTGGCACGGGCGATCTTCGGAGCCGACCGACGGCTCGGCGGCGCCGTCGACCTCGCCGGTGAGCCGCTGCCCGGCAGCGGCCCGCTGACGAGCCTGCGGCGCGGACTGGCGATGGTCCCCGAATCGCGCCGCGAACTCGGCCTGCTCTACAGCCGCTCAGCGGTTGAGAACGTCTCGCTCTCGAGTCTGGCTGATCACAGCCGCATGGGCGTAGTCGATCGCCGCTCCGAGCGCGCCGCAGCGCGCGAGCTGCTGAGCCGCGTGGCGCTCACGCGTGCCGGCGCGGATTCGATCGTCGGGACACTCTCCGGCGGCAACCAGCAGAAGGTGTTGTTCGCGCGCATGCTGATGTGCCGGCCGCGGGTGCTGATCGCCGATGAGCCCACGCGCGGGGTGGACGTCGGCGCCAAGCGCGCGATCTATGACCTGATCGTCGCGCTCGCCGCCGGGGGCACGGCCGTGCTGCTGATCTCCTCGGAGCTCGAGGAGGTCCTCGGTCTTGCCCAGCGGGTGCTGGTCATGCGCCGCGGGCGGATCGCAAAGGAACTGTCGAGCGAGGAGATGAGCGAGTCGGCGATCCTGGCCGCGGCGTTCTCCGAAAACACGATCACGGAGGCGGCATGAGCGCCGATCAAGAGCAGGGCCCGGCGGCAACCGCGCCGGCACCGGAAGCGGCCGCGGAGACCGCCGTGCCCACAGAGGGGTCGACGGTCCGATCGCGACTGACGGCCGCGCCGTGGCGCCGCTCGGGGATCTTGATCCCGTTCCTGGCTCTCTTCATCGCGCTCTCGATCGGTTCGGGCCCGTTCCTGTCGAAGACCAACCTGCTCAACATCGTCGACCAGCAGTCCGCGACGCTGATCATCGCCGTGGCCGGCACCTTCGTGCTGATCTCGGGCGGGATCGATCTCTCGGTCGGAGCGGTCTACGGGCTCTCCTCGGTGGTCTTCGGCGAGCTCGCCGCCCACGGCTGGAACCCGACGCTCGCGATCATCGCCGGCGTGCTCAGCGGTGTGCTGGTCGGCACCCTCAACGGCGTCGTCTCGACCTTCTTCAAGATCAACTCGCTGATCGCCACGCTCGCGACGTCCTACGTCGTGGCCGGTCTTGCCTCGCTCGTGACCGCGGGCAACCTCGTGTTGATCAACAACCACGCCGCCTCCGACGTCTCCAGCTCCCAGTTCCTCGGCGTCAACATGTCGACCTGGGTGATGGTGATTGTTGTGGTCGTGCTCGGGCTGGTGCTTGCTCGCACCACCTACGGCCGCTACGTCTACGCCGCCGGCGGCAACGCCGAAGCGGCCCGCTTCGCCGGCGTCCGCGTGAACCTGGTGCGAGTGATCGCCTTCGCGCTCAGCGGTGGCGCCGCCGCGCTGGGCGGAATCCTCGACTCCGCACGCGTGCTCGAGGGCAACTCGACCAACAACACGACCCTGACGTTCACCGTTGTCGCGGGCATCGTCGTCGGCGGTACCAGCATCCTCGGCGGCGAGGGCGCCGTCTGGCGCACGGCCATCGGCGTCCTGCTGATCGCGCTGATCGGCAACGGCTACGGTCTACTCAGTCTCAACCCGCTCTACGAGCAGATCACGCTGGGCGCGATCATGCTGCTCGCGGTCGGTCTCGACGCGTGGTCACGGCAGCTACGGGCCTGATGGCTGTGCGCTACTCGGAGTCTTCGTCGCTGCCGCGCCCGGTGATGCGGCGGCGGTAAGGGGAGACCGAAGGCGATCCGGACTCACCGGACTCGAAGAAGTCCTGGACGCGCTCGATCAGTGCAGCCGTGTCCCCCAGCGGCGGGATCGGCTCGCCGAAGGTGACCTCAACACGGTGCCGGCGGGTGAACAGGCGGCCGCGTAGGCGTTTGGGCCAGAGCGCTCCGGGGGGCATCGCCGCGGCCGTGCCGGTAACGCGGATCGGCACGATCGAGAGATGGTGGTGTGAGGCCAGCACCGCCGCGCCGCGGCGAACACGACTCGGAGCGTTGGCGTGCTTACGGCTGCCCTCGGGGTACAGCAGCAGGTTCCAGCCGTCGTCGAGCAGCTTGTCGAGGTGGCTTGCGCCCTTGGTGCCGCCACCTCCGCCCTTGCGGTCGACCGGCACCGTGTTGAACAGCAGCGAGGCCAGCCAGGCCGTGACCCGGTAGCGGTAGAAGTAGTCGGCGGCGGCGGCCACGGCCGTGCGCTTGCGCAGCTTGCGCGGCAGCGCCGAGAGGATGATCGGCGTGTCCATGTGGCTGGCGTGGTTGGCGACGAGTATCACCGGGCCCTTGAGTTGCTGCAGCGCCTCGAAGCCCGACGCGCGTCGCGCCGCGTAGTGATCGAGGATCGGGTTCATCACGAACTGCATGAAACGTTCGCGGACCCACTGCGCCGGCACCGAGCGGGCCCAGCGGACATCCAGTCGCTCGACCGCGACGCGCAACTGCTGCGCGCGCTCCGGTGCCTGCTCGGCCACCTCGCGTGCGGCTACGACGATTCGCTGCTGGCTCTCACGCGCCGCCTCGACGGCGGCATCGCGCACACGGTCCTTCAACGGCGATTCAGTTGTCGTCTGGCGGCGAAACGACGGCACGAGCTTGTTACCCCCCCGGGTGACACCTGTTACAGAGGGAGCAACTTGTTAACGAGCGTCCCCGCTCGGGTGCGGGACTGAAATCAGCAGCGTTGGATCAATGAAAGGCACGGGGCACGCTGATCACTTCCGGGTCGCTGCCCTCGAGCGCCATCCAGGCAGCGCGGAAGCCGTGGCCCGCGGCGGCAGCCATCGCGGCCGCACGATTCTCCATCTGACCGATCATCGGTGAGCCCGCGGGCGGCCGGATCACGCCCACTCGCGGGGCCGCCTGCGGGTCGCGCGACTGCCGCGAGAGCTCGCCGATCAGCGCGTCGTAGCGGGCAGAGCGCGTACGGCGGAGCTCCACCAGCGCCGGGTTGAACTTGACCAGGTAGCGGTCGGTGAGATTCGCGACGCCGCTCGAGAGCGGCGTGTGCGTGATTCCGTGCGGGCGCGTCTGCAGCACCAGCATGTCGGTGGCGGTTCGGCGCGCGACGTGCACGGGCACCGACTCCGCGAGCGTCGCGTCGAACAGCGCCCGCCCGCGGAACGGCACGGGTGCTCCCGAGAGCCAGGGCAGGCGCGCGGATGCCAGCATCGCGGTGCGGATCTCGCTGTCGTCGCGGAGGTCCGTGAGGTCGACGACCTCGGCCGTCTCCACGTCGGTGGCGGTGCAGTGCAGCTTGATCTCGCTCGCGAGGATGCGTTCGGTGTGCAGTGGCCGCTGCGTCCGCCAGACCTCGTTGACGACGTAGTCCATGTTGAACAGGGACCGGCCGCGCAGCACCCGCCGCACGCTGACGAACGTCGGGTTTCCGAACCCGTGCTGGTAGAGGCCGGTGAGGTACGAGGCCTGACCGGCGATCAGGAAGGCGGCGTTGAACGCTCCGGCCGAGGCGCCATGCACTTCATCGAATGCGTTGCTGAAGCCGAGCTGCTCGATCGCCGCGCTCATTCCGGCGGAGACGACGCCGCGCATGCCGCCACCCTCGATCACCAGCGCTACGCGCCGACCGTCCTCACGCGCGCCTGGCAACGAGCCCTGCTCGCGCCGTCGCCGGATCAGCTCGACGACTGGGTGGTTGCGCTGATCCTCGGCCATCAGCTGCGCGGTCTGCAGCAGCGGGTCGGCGGCGAACCGCCGCAGCATCGAGAGCCGGATGTTCATGCGCCGGCGCACGTTATCGACCCAAGGCCGCTGGGGCCCAGCGGGCCACCAGCGGGAGCAGCGGCACTCATCCCGACCAGCGGGCGAGCGACGGCGGCATCACCATGTTTTAGCCATGCATGTCCACGGCGCGCATGTGGGCTGGCTCGATCGTGGCCACGACACGCTCGTCGCCGGGCGCGTCGTACGCGGCCAGGTCGGCACCGTACTTGGCGCCGACCTTCTGCGCGAAGCTCCCGTCGGCGTCGTCTTCGAGTCTGGCGTTGCCGCGCACCTCGAGATACCTCATCTGGTCGCTCAGATCCGGAATCAGCAGGCTCACCTGCGGACGCCTGCGCAGGTTCTTGACCTTCAAGCGCGTCTTGTTGAGCGAGATCTTCAGCTCGCCATCGTCGTGCAGGAACCAGATCAGGGTGGACTGCGGGAAACCGTCGTCACCGATGGTTGTCAGTACCGCGACCGGGAAGTCGAGGAACTCGGCGTGTGAATGGGGAAATGTGGTCATGCGCGCATTCTTACGAGAGGATGTGCAGATGACGAGCTTTTCGACTGCAGACGTTCCCGATATTCCCGGCAAGCGCGTGATCGTCACCGGCGCCAACAGCGGCATCGGCCGGGTCGCGGCGCGGGTTCTGGCCGCGGCCGGGGCGCAGGTGACGCTGGCCGTGCGCAACCTCGAGAAGGGGCAGGCGGCGGCCGCGGACATCGCCGGCAAGACCGAGGTGCGTGAGCTCGACCTCGCGAGCCTCGCCTCGGTGCGCGCGTTCGCGGCCGCGTGGGACGGTGAGATCCACCTGCTGATCAACAACGCCGGGATCATGATCCCGCCGCTCAGCCGTACGGCCGATGGCTTCGAGTTGCAGTTCGGCACCAACCACCTGGGGCACTTCGCGCTCACCAACCTGCTACTGCCGCACATCAGCGGGCGTGTCGTGACCGTCTCCTCGAGCGCGCACCGGCTTGGCAGGATCGACTTCGACGACCTCAACTGGGAGCGGCGCAGCTACCGCCGCTGGGCGGCGTACGGACAGTCGAAGCTCGCCAACCTCCTGTTCAGCTCCGAGCTACAGCGCCGCCTGACCGCCGCCGGATCTGCGCTGCTGTCGGTTGCGGTGCATCCCGGCTACGTCGCCACCAACCTGCAGTCACACTCGGACAGTGGCTTCTGGGAGTTGCTGATGGGCAGGCTCGGCAACCCGCTGTTCGCCCAGGGCGAGAGCGCCGGAGCGCTCCCGACGCTGTACGGCGCCGTCGCCGAGCTCCCCGGCGGCAGCTTCGTCGGACCCGGTGGCATGCAGGGCATGCGCGGGGCACCGCGGGTCGTGGCGCGCAGCAGGCGTGCCCAGGACGAGCAGACGGCTAAGCGCCTATGGGAGATCAGCGAGCAACTGACGGACACGCGTTTCCCGCTCTGAGTCAGCTCCGGGCTGGCGTTCAGCTGATTGGCTCGGTGCGCGTCATGGTCACGCTCGCCTGGATGGCGGAGTTGGCGCTGCCGCGGTAGACGCCCTTGATCGGTGGCACGTCCGCATAATTCCGGCCGTGTCCGATCTTGACGTGGCACTCACCGGTCAATCCGCGGTTGGTCGGGTCGACGCTTACCCAGCGCGTCTCGCCGCCGCTACCGGGCAGCAGCGCCTCGATCCAGGCATGGGTGTCGACCTCGACTGAGGCGAGCTCGGTCTCGGGGCTGCCCGCTTCGCCATCGCCGCGCGTGTACAGGTAACCGGACACGTAGCGGGCGGCGATGCCCTGGCTGCGCAGCAGGTTCAAGCCCAGATGCACAAAGTCCTGGCAGACCCCTGCGCGAACATCGAGGACGTCGGCGAGCGTCGAGTCGACGTAGGTGGCGCCCTTGCGGTATTCGAAGCGATCCGGGATCACCTCGGAAATCCGCAGCACCGCCGCCAGCGGGCTTGTAGCACTGGCCAGCTCGGCCTCCAGCTCGAGCAGCAGGGGGTGGTCGGGGGCCTCGTCGGTCTGCATCAGGAACTCGGCTCCGGCCTCACGGTAGGCGGCGGTGTCGAGCTCCGACCAGTCGCCGATCGGCGGCGCGGGCTGCGGCTCGGTCGTCACGTGTGCGTGGGCGTCGATCACGAGCTCGCGGTGCGGACGCGTGACCTCGAACTCGATGACGTCGGTGCCAAAGTAGTCCTCGTGCCGGTGTTGACGGACCTCCGGGATCAGCCGCACGGTGAAGTCGTCGACCTGCTGCCGACTGCCCGTGGCGGGGCGGATGCGCAGGGCGTTGATGTTGTCGACGACCTCGCCGTCATAGCGGTAGCGGCTCAGGTAGCGGATTGAGAAGTGCATCTGCTGGGTCTGGTCGGGGGCCTGGCGCATTGTTCTAGCTCACGCCCCGGAACGAACCGTGGCCAATGCCGCAACGGCAAAGTAACGCTCGTCGATCTCGTGGTCGATCACCTCGAGCTCATCCTGCACGCGGGCGAGCTGCTCGACGAGCGTGTCGGTGTCGAGCCCAGTGCGCTGCCGCAGCTCAAGGTCGGCGATCAGCCGCCCGAGCCGCAGCACCGGCGGCGCCGAGCGCGGGATTGGATCGGCGGTCTCCAGAGCCTCTCGCAGCTCCTCCAGCGAGGCGAGCACCGACCCCGGGTACTGGCTCTCATACAGCAGGAAGCGACCGACGCTCGTGAGCGTCGGCACCTGTCGCAGGTGACGGCGGAATGCCTGAAAGCCACCGACCGCCTGCAGCAGCGCGAGCGCCTCGGCCTCGTGGTTCTGGGGCGGCTGGTCCGAATCGCCGGCGCCGTCGCCCACGGGGCTTGCGACGCGCAGCATCCGCAACACCATGTCGGCCTGTTCGATGTGACCGCCGGCGTCCAGAAACGAGCGCGCCTCGTCGCGCAACATCGTCTTGTCCAGCAGCCCCCAGAACAGTGCGCAGCGTTCCTTTACCTCCTGGTATACCGAGTAGGGCCCGGTCGCCAGGGCCGCCGCGAGGTCGTAGCGCCCGAGTGACAGGTAGAACGAGTTGAGCGCCTCCCACATCTCCGTCGAGATCACGTCGCGCAGCGTCCGTGCGCGCTCGCGGGCACGGTAGACGCACGAGACAACCGAGGCGGGACTGTCGGTGTCGAGCGTCAGCAGGGGTGCGATCTCATGGCGCCCGAGCACGCCTGGCGGGGCGTAGCCGGCGGCCTCGGCGGCGGCGCCTTCGGCGGCCTCCTCGCCGGGGGCGGGGGGTTTCGCACCGATAACCGCCAGCACGCCGTTCCAACTGAGCGCGATCCCCGCGTGCGTTGCTCCGCGCCCGCCGGCACCGCCGGCGACGTCGGCGTGGAAGGCGCCGTCGAGCATGCGTGCGGTGTGCTCCGCGCGCGTCAGGTCACGCCCCAGCCAGAACAGCTCCTGGGCGATCCGGGCAAGCATCTACCTGGGTCGTGGCGGGTCAAGCGCCTGCTGCTGCTGCTGCTGGGCCTGGCCGTGCCAGCCGCCGTAGCGGACATCGGGCAGTCGCGGCGGCTCGCGCGCCGCGAGGCCGGCCGGAAGTCCCTCGGCGAGCTCGCCGTCGTCGAGCACCCAGGTGTCTTTCGAGCCGCCGCCCTGCGAGGAGTTGACGATCATCGAGCCTTCCCGCAGCGCGACCCGCGTGAGCCCCCCGGGCACGATCCGGATCTCCTCGCCAAACACCGCGAAAGGCCGCAGGTCGACGTGGCGCGGCGCCAGTCTACCGTCGCCACTCTCGGTGGGTGCGGTGGACAGGTTGACGAGCTCCTGGGCGATGAACTGCTCCGGATGCGCTTCGATCAGCGCCGCCTCCTCGGCGAGATCCTCGCTGCTGGCCTGTGGTCCGATGAACACGCCCTTGCCACCGGACTCGGAGGTCGGCTTGACCACCACCTCGTGCAGGCGGCCGAGAATCCAGCGCCGCACCTGCGCGTCGCTCAACAGGTATGTCGGGACGTTCTCAAGGATCGGCTCCTCGCCGAGGTAGAAGCGCACCATCTCCGGCACGTAGTGGTAGATCGCCTTGTCGTCGGCGACGCCGGTGCCGATCGCGTTGGCGATCGCGACCGTTCCCGCCCGGTAGGCGCGCACCAGGCCCGGCACGCCGAGCACCGAATCGGGGCGGAACTCGAGCGGGTCTATGAAGTCGTCGTCGAGCCGTCGGTAGATCGTGTGCACGCGCCGCAGCCCGGCCGTGGTCCGCATGTAACAGATCGAGTCGCGCACGACCAGGTCGGAGGCCTCGACCAGCTCGATGCCCATCGCCCGAGCCAGGAACGCGTGCTCGAAATAGGCGCCGTTGAGCGGACCAGGAGTCCAGACGACGACCGTCGGGTCGGTTTCGGGGGAGGGCGCGACGGCCTGCAGCGCCTCCAGCAGCAGCGACGGATAGTGCTCGACCGGGCGTACCCGCTGGCCCGCGAACAGCTCCGGCACCAGCCGTGTCATCGCCAGCCGGTTCTCGAGCACGTAGGAGATCCCCGATGGTGTGCGCACGTTGTCCTCGAGCACGCGCCAGCTGCCATCACCGCCACGCACGAGGTCACAGCCGGAGACGTGGGTGTAGACCCCGCCGGGGGCCCGGACCCCGTGAACCGTGCGCGCGAAGCTCGGGCGGCTGACGATCAGCGACCAGGGGATGATCCCGGCGCGCACGATCTCGCGTCCGTGGTAGACGTCGTCGACGAACGCGTTGAGCGCGCGGATCCGCTGTGCGAGGCCGCGTTTGATCCCCGTCCATTCCGACGCGGTCAGCACCCGCGGGACCAGGTCGAGCGGGAACGGTCGGTCGCGGCGCTGGCCGTTTGTCCCAGACACCTCGAAGGTGATGCCCTGCTGCATGAAGATCGCGTCGCGCCGCCGACCGGCATCGGTCAGTGCCCCCGGCCCCAGTCGCTGCAGGGTCGCCACCAATGACTGCACGTGCGGCTTTGGGCTGCCATCGGACTCGAGCAGCTCGTCGCAGCAGCCGTCCGGGATCAGGTAGCCGTTGATCAGCGCATCAGTCGCCATCGCGCCAGCATATGCCCGAGAAATGGGCCGTCGCCAGTTTCCTACGGCCAATACCCGTCTCGCCCCTTTGTCCACCTGGACAGCAGCGCTTCGGCCGCTCGCGCCGAACGGGGTCCCGCTGTCGCCTTCTACCGGTCCGCCCGCTGCCGCCGGCCCGTCACTAATCTTCGGGGGCGATGAGGCTTTTGATCACGGGCGCCGCCGGGATGCTCGGCACCGACGTGCAGGCGGCGGCAGCTGCCGCCGGGCACGAGGTCGTGGCGCTGTCGCGGGCGCAGCTGGATATCAGCGACCGCGCCGCCGCCCTGGCCGCGGTCGCGCAGGCGCGCCCCGATGCCGTGCTGAACTGCGCCGCCTACACCAATGTCGACGGCGCCGAGTCCGAGCCCGACGCCGCCGCCGCGGTCAACGCCACCGGCCCCGGCGTGCTCGCGGATGCCGCCAACGCCGCCGGTGCCTGGTTGGTGCACGTCTCGACCGACTATGTGTTCGACGGCACCAAGACCTCCCCGTACGTGGAGTCCGACCCCACCAGCCCGCGCTCGATCTATGGCTCGACGAAGCTACTTGGCGAGCGCGCCGTCGCGCTCGCGGCTCCGGAGCGCCACACGGTGGTGCGAAGCTCGTGGCTGTTCGGTACCGCTGGCCGTAGCTTTCCGGCGACGATGCTGCGGCTGGCCGCCGAGCGTGACGTGCTCACCGTCGTCGACGATCAGGTTGGCTGCCCGACCTTCACCGGGCACCTCGCGCCGGCGCTGGTCGAGCTGGCCACCTGCGCTCGCATTCCCGGCGTCCTGCACCTGGCGGCCGCCAATGAGTGCTCCTGGTATCGGTTCGCCGCCGAGATCATGCGCGCAACCGGCACATCCGTCGACCTGCGGCCGATCACCACCGAGGAATTCCCCACGCCGGCACGGCGACCCGCCTACAGCGTGCTGCGGTCCGAGCGCCCGGGGGCGCCGCTGCTGCCCAGCTGGCAGCAGGGGCTGGCTGCCTACCTCGCCGCGCGGGTGGCGGCATGAAGCTGCTCGTCACGGGCGGGGCCGGCTTCATCGGTTCGAACTTCGTCCGCCACGTGCATCGCGAGCGGCCGGCATGGGAGCTCGTGGTCTATGACCTCCTCACCTACGCAGGCGACCGCCGTAACGTCGACGGGCTCGAGCGCGCGACCCTGCTGCAGGCCGACATCTGCGATGAGGCGGCGATCGACGGGGCCGTCGCCGGCTGCGACGCGGTCGTGCACTTCGCGGCCGAATCCCACAACGACAACTCGCTGCACTCGCCCTGGCCGTTCGTGCAGACGAACCTGATCGGGACCTACCAGCTGCTCGAGGCGGTGCGCCGCCACGACAAGCGCCTGCATCACATCTCGACCGATGAGGTCTACGGCGACCTCGAGCTCGACGATCCGGCCAAGTTCACCCCGGAGACGCCTTACAACCCTTCGAGCCCCTACTCGAGCACCAAGGCCGGCTCCGACCTGCTCGTGCGCGCCTGGGTCCGCAGCTTCGGCGTGCGCGCGACGATCAGCAACTGCTCCAACAACTACGGCCCCTACCAGCACGTCGAGAAGTTCATCCCGCGTCAGATCACCGAGCTGATCGAGGGGCGCCGACCGAAGCTCTATGGCGCCGGCGAGAACGTGCGCGACTGGATCCACACCGAGGACCATTCCTCGGGCGTGCTCGCGATCCTCGAGCAAGGACGCGTGGGCGAGACCTATCTGATCGGCGCCGACGGTGAGCTCTCGAATCGCCGCGTGGTCGAGCTGATCCTGACGCTGATGGGCCGCGACCCGGGCGACTTTGAGCACGTCAACGATCGCCCCGGCCACGACCTTCGCTACGCGATCGACGCGAGCAAGCTGCGTGACGAGCTGGGCTGGGTGCCGCGCTACCAGGACTTTGAGGCCGGGCTGGCGGCGACCATCGCGTGGTACCGGGACAACCCCGCCTGGTGGCAGCCGCAGAAGCACGCGACCGAGGCCAAGTACCAGGTCCTGGGTCGCTAGCCGCCGTGGTTGACGCGCTCGAGCAGCTCGAGGTGGAGATCACCGACTGCCGGCGCTGCCCGCGGCTGGTCGCATGGCGCGAGGAGGTGGCCCACGTCCGCCGCCGCGCCTTCATCGATCAGGAATACTGGGGGCGCCCCGTGCCCGGCTTCGGTGACCCGGTGGCCCGGATCCTGATCCTGGGGCTCGCGCCCGCCGCCCACGGGGGCAACCGCACCGGCCGGATCTTCACCGGCGACCGCTCCGGCGACTGGCTGTTCGCGGCGCTGTGGCGTGCCGGCATCGCCAACCAGCCGACCTCGGTCTCGCGCGACGACGGCCTCACGCTGAGCGACTGCTGGATCACCGCAGCGGTGCGCTGTGCGCCGCCGGCCAACAAGCCCACTCCGGTGGAGCGCGACAACTGCGCGGCCTGGCTGCGCGCCGAGCTCGCGCTGCTGAGCAAGGTGCGCGTGATCGTCTGCCTCGGAAAGTTCGCCTGGGATGCGGCCATGGTGCAGCTGTCGGCGCCGCGGCCTCGCCGCAGCTTCGGCCACGGCGTGGAGGCGCCGGTCGGCGGTCTTACGCTGCTGGGCAGCTACCACGTCTCGCAGCAGAACACCTTCACCGGCAGGCTCACCGAGCCCATGCTTGACCAGGTGTTCGCACGCGCACGCGAGCTGGCAGCCGGCTGAGCCTCCCTCAAGTGGCGAACCTCCGATGTGCACCCACCGTCATCGGGGGCGTACGTCAAACGTTCGGCGCGAGGTCTAGACAGACCTGTCTGTATGGTGCTACTCTGGCCTCTGATACCAGACAGACCGTTCTGTTTAGGAGCTCCGAGAATGAACTACCCCACCGCGCTTCTGCCCCGCCCAGCAAGACTCAGCGTCCGGCCCCGCCTCGGCGAGCGCGCAGCCTTCGCGCTGTTGGCCTCAGCGGCGTTGACGCTGCTGGCGTCCTCCAGCGTCCCAACCCCGCTCTACGCCACCTACCAGGCGAAGTGGGACTTCTCGGACCTGACCGTCACCGTGATCTTCGGCGTCTACGCCGTCGCGGTGCTCGCTTCGTTGCTCGTGTTCGGCTCGCTCTCGGATCACATCGGCCGCCGGCCCCTGCTGCTCGCCGGTCTTGGGATGCAGGTGCCCGTGATGCTGCTGTTCGCCTTCGCCGGCAATCTCGATGTGCTGCTGGCCGCCAGGGTCCTGCAGGGACTCGCGACCGGATCGGCGCTCGGCGCAATCGGCGCGGGGCTCGTTGACCTGCATCCGACCCGTGGTCCCGTCGCAAACGCCTCGGCGCTGATGGCGGGGACGGCCAGCGGCTCGCTGCTCTCGGCGCTGTTCGTGCAGCTGCTGCCGGCGCCGACGCAGCTCGTCTACCTCTTCCTGTCCGGCGTGTTCCTGCTGCAGGCGGTCGGCGTCGCGCTGATCACCGAGACCTCGGCCCGCGTCCCCGGCGCCCGTAGGGCGCTCGCACCGAAGTTGGCACTGCCCCAACAGGTGCGCGGCGCGTTGCTCGTGGCCGCGCCGATCCTGATCGCCGTTTGGACTCTCGGCGGGTTCTACGCCTCACTCGGCCCGTCGCTGGCGCAGCTGGTCGCCGGCAACCGCTCGATGATCCTCGGCGGAGCCGCGCTGTTCCTGCTGGCTGGAAGCGGCTCGCTGACCGTGCTCCGCCTCCATCACATCGAGGCACGCCGTCTGGCCCTGTTCGGGGCACTGGCGATCATCGCCGGCTCGGCGCTGCTGCTGGCGGGCGTTGCGGACCACTCGCTGCTGCTCTTCACGCTCGGCATCTTCCCCGCCGGTGCGGGCTTCGGGGCCGGGTTTCAGGGAGGCTTGAGGACCGTCGTGACCAAGGCTGAGCCACACCAGCGCTCGGGCGTGATCTCCGTTGTCTATGTGATCTCGTACCTCTCACTGGGTCTTCCGGCAATCATCGCGGGCACGCTGGTCGTGCACTCGAGCCTCTCGCAGGTCGCTGAGGAGCTCGGCGCAGCGGTGATCGTGTTGGCAACCTTGACCGCGGCCGGCCTGGCCTGGACGCTTTGGAAGGAGGCGCGCCGCGATGCGGTATGCGCTGCCGTTTGATCTCCCGGCCGACCGTGTCGAGGTCGGCCGTCCGATCAGTCAAACTGAGGTGGCCATGCCAGTCGACCAAGAGCTTCGCCGCCCACCCAGGGAGCGGCTGTTGCAGGCGGCTCGCGAGCTGTTCTACGCCGAGGGTGTGCACACCGTCGGGATCGACCGTGTGATCGAACGGGCGGGTGTGGCCAAGGCGTCGCTGTACTCGAGCTTCGGGTCCAAGGAGGGCCTGGTGCGCGCGTATCTGGAGGAGTACCACGAGCGCGTGATCTCACGCCGGCGGGCGGCGGCCGAGTCCGCGCCGGACCCGGTGGCGGCGATCCTGGCGGTCTTCGACTCGCTCGCGCGCGACTACCAACGCCCGGACTACAACGGCTGCGCCTTCTCCGGAGCGCGTGCCGAGGAGCCGGCCGGCGGGCCTGTCGATGCCGCCGCCAGGGCCTACCGCGCGGAGATGCGCGAGATCTTCCGCGAGCTCTGCATGAGGGCGGGCGCCGAGCAGCCGGATCTGCTCGCCTGGCAGCTGCAGCTGCTCTACAGCGGTGGCGCGGAGAGCGCCAAGATCGAGCGCGACGCCGAGGTGCCGGCGGCCCAGCGTGCCGCGGTCGAGACGCTGCTCAGGTCCGCGCTGGCAGCGTAGCCCTTACGCTTCGCCCGGACGTGTACATCCCGCGCGAACCTGAGCTGGCCGAACTCGTCATCGCCGATCCGCCCGATGCCTGGCGTGAGCTGGGATTCGAGGTCGACGAGCACGGCCACCTGGACATCGGCGGAGTGCGCATGCGGCTCGGTGGTCACGGCGGCGGGATCACCGCCTGGTCGCTGCTGCGGGTCAACGCGATGGGATCGATCGACGGCCTGCCGAGCCCGGTGCCGCGGGTGCTGTACCCGCCTCCGTTCAAGACCCATCCCAACGGCGCGACCGGGATCGATCACCTCGTGATCGTCAGCTCGAGCCTCGATCGCACGATGGCAGCGCTCTCACGCGCGGGCATCGAGCTCAAGCGCACCCAGGAGTCCGAGCGCGGTCGTATGGGGTTCCGGCGGCTCGGGTCGGCGGTGCTCGAGGTCGTGCAGCGCGACGAGCTCGAATCGGATGAGGCGCGTTTCTGGGGTCTCGCCGTTGTCGTGATCAGCATCGAGGAGCTGAGCGAGCGGATGGGCGAGCGCCTGGGGCCGATCAAGCAGGCGGTTCAGCCGGGCCGGCGCATAGCGACGCTGCGGGCGGATGCGGGGATCTCTGTGCCGCTTGCGTTCATGAGTCCCGAGCCGCCGTAGGCCGGCTCACCCGCGCACCGCGCTGCTGCGCTCGCCCGCTCAGGGCGCGGACGTGGTGACGGTCCTGATCACCGGCGGCGTCCACTTGGCGCACGGCGGCTTGTACGGAGCGCCGGGAACATACAGCGTCCATTCATTGGCGGTGATCGGCGTTCCCGCAAGCGCGCAGATCCGGTTGACAGCCTCGAACGGGCGGTAATGCCAGAAGGTCAGGCGCCGGTTCAGACCGCCGGCCACGAGCACGTTGTCGCTGGGGCTGAAGGCGAGCGCCGTGAGTCGGTCCCGCGCGGCGGTCAGGCTGGCGTCGAGGCTGGCCTTGGACGGGTTCGCCACCGACCACAGCCAGACGTGCCCATCGACGGTCGCGCCCGCGAGCGTGTGGCCGTCGGGGCTGAGCACGAGCCTCGTGAGCGCTGTGCTCGGCCCGATCAGTGGACTGCTGGGAAGCTCCTTCGGCTGCGTCGGCTTGGCCAGGCTCCAGATGCGGACGGTGTGATCGGCGCTGCCCGCGAACAGGGTCTGGCCGTTACGCGAGAACACCACCCCCGTCACCGCGCCCGTGAAGCCCCCGAGCTTGGCGAGCAGCTGTGGGCTGGCCGGATCGGACACATCCCAGAGCCAGACCAGGTGGTCGGCGCCCGCCGCGGCGAACAGCTGCCCGTCGGTGCTGAGCGCCGAGCTGCGGACGGCCGTCTGCGCGAGCGTGCGCCGGAGTGCCTGATCGCCGGCTCGCGGGCTGACCGCGAGCGCGGTCGTCCCGGTGGTGCTCGCTCCACTCGCGGTGGTGCTCGTCGATGTGGTCGTGCTGGGAGGCTTGGTCCAGTACGAATTTGGTGGCGCAGCGGATAGTGCAGCCGCGTACCACGCGCCCTCGGGGGCGGCGGCCCACTCGTCGACGACGTCCCACCGATCGGTGTGGCCGGACTGCAGGGTGACGGCGAGCTGTGGCTTGGCTCGCGAGTAGCTGACGCCCGTCAGCGCCGAGGCGAAGGTGTAGGTGCTGGGTGCGGGGAACTGCCAGATCAGGGTCGTGCCGGCCGCGTCGGTCGAGATCAGCCGCCGGTCACGATCGGTGAACCCCACCCCGGTGACATTGGCGGGATGCGGCAGGCTCGCCACCCGCACCCAGTCGTAGGTCGACCAGACGGGCACGGCCTTGCCGAAGGTGCCCGCGGCGAGGTAGCGACCGTCGCGGCTGAACGCGAGCGAGCTGACACCGGCGCCGGCGCTCACCGCCGGGTGGCTGGCTTGCGGTTCGATCCGGCCGTCGGCCCTAACCGTGCAGAGGAAGACGAGGCCGCCCGCTCCGCCCGCCGCCAGCGTTCGTCCATCGGGGCTGAAGGTCACGGAGCTGAGCGCCGCCGGCCCGAGTGTGTCGTGGGCCAGCGGCGCGGTGCCGCCGTGCGCCGGCCAGAGGATCAGCGTCCCGTGGCTGCCGACCGCGGCCAGCGTCCTGCCGTTGGGGCTGTAACTGAGTGCCTCGAGCTTGACGCCCGCGGGTGCCGCCAGCGCGGGGGCCAGCCCCGGCTGCGCCGGGCTGACGAGCGACCAGCGCTGCACCTCGCCCGTGGTGTCGGCCGCGGCCAGCGCCCCGCCGCCGGGGCTGAAGCTGAGTCCACGCACCGCGCCGGACCCCGCGCGCAAGGTGGCGAGCCGCTTCGGGTGCGCGGCCGAGCGCAGGCTCCAGAGGGTGATGTGACCGGTGCTGTCGCCGAGCGCGAGCAGTTGCCCGTTGTCGCTCAGCGCGATCGCGTCGACCGCGGCCGTGCGCGGCGCACCGGGGAGCGTCGCGAGCGGTGTCAGCTGCCAGTAGCGCAGCCCGTAGAGCGCGATGCTGTTGCCGCCCTGGTAGGCGATCGCGACCCGGTGACCGTCATCACCGAGCGCGAGGTCGGTCTGCCCGGGGCGCCCGAGCAGCCGCGTCGGCATCTCACCGGCGGTCGCGTCGAGCAGCGCCGAGCGCGCCTCGGTCGTCTGCGAGAGCCGGTAGGCGACCAGCGCCAGCTGGATCGCCAGCGCGGGGTCACGGTTCTGGAGGTCGCGAGACTCGAGCGCCACCAGCCGCGAGAGCGCCGCGTTGCGGGCGTTCTCGGCGCCGTGGTGCTCGCGTGAGGCGACTGCGGCGAACACCGTCATGCCGATCGCGAAGATCAGCAGTCCACGAACCAACCACCTTGGGTATGCGCGCCGTCCGGTAATCACTGGCGGCGCATGTTAGGGGCCGTCACCGCTGGCGCTAGCCTCGCGTTGAGGTGGCAGCCAACCCACAGAGCTCAGCGCTTGAGGGCTTCAGCCCCGCGACGCGGGAGTGGTTCACGCGTGCCTTCGCCGCCCCGACCGCCGCCCAGGAGCGGGCGTGGCCGGCGATCGCCTCGGATGAGCACGTTCTGATCTCGGCCCCGACCGGCTCGGGCAAGACGCTCGCGGCCTTCCTCTGGGCGATCGATGCGATGGCGTTTCGCGGCGGCGAGGCGGTTGGGGGCGGGCGAAGCAGCGGCGAGCCCGCCACGGCGACACCAGGGGTCTCACTCGTCTATATCTCGCCGCTGAAGGCGCTCTCCTATGACATCGACCGCAACCTGCGCGTGCCGCTGCGCGGGATCGGCGCCGAGTTGAGCGTGGCGGTGCGCTCCGGTGACACGCCGCAACGTGAGCGTCAGGAGATGCTGCGCCACCCGCCGGACATCCTCATCACCACGCCCGAGTCGCTCTATCTGATGCTGACCGGGCAGGCGCAGAGGCTGTTTGAGCACACGCGCTGGTGCATTGTCGATGAGATCCACGCGGTGGCCTCCACCAAGCGCGGCGCGCACCTGGCGCTGACGCTCGAGCGGCTGTCGGAGGTGGCCCAGCGCGGCGGCGGACCGGAGCCGCAGCGGATCGGACTGAGCGCGACCCAGAACCCGCTCGCGGAGGTCGGGCGTTTCATGGTCGGCCCGAGCCGCGAATGCCGGATTGTCGATGCCGGCGTGCGCAAGCAGCTCGACCTCAGGATCCAGGTGCCGGTCGAGTCGATGGCCGCACCCGGGGAGACAGCGGGCGCCGAGATCGACCCGCTCGCCGGCGGCAGCGAGCCGACGATCAACTCGATCTGGCCGGCGATGTATCCGGAGCTGCTGGCGCTCGTGCGCGAGCACCACTCGACGATCATCTTCGTCAACGCGCGGCGCAGCGCCGAGCGGCTGGCGCTGCGGCTCAACGAGCTGGCCGCCGCCGAGGATGATGGCGCCGGGCGGCCGGTCCGCGAGCTCGCGCGCGCCCACCACGGCTCACTCGCGCGCGAGGAGCGGACCGTCGTCGAGGAGCTGCTGAAGGCCGGTGAGCTGCCATGCCTGGTCGCGACCTCATCGCTCGAGCTCGGCATCGACATGGGTGCCGTCGACCTCGTGATCCAGGTCGAGTCGCCCAAGTCGGTCGCGCGCGGGCTGCAGCGCATCGGCCGCGCCGGGCACAACGTCGGCGACGTCAGCCGCGGCCGTATCTTCCCCAAGTTCCGTGCCGATCTGCTCGAATGCGCGGTCGTCGCCCGGCGCATGCGCGAGGGCAAGATCGAGACCACGGTCGTGCCGCGCAACCCGCTCGACGTGCTCGCCCAGCAGATCGTCTCGATCGCCGCCGCCACCGAGGAGACGGTGGCCGTCGACGAGCTCTACGCGCTCGTCACCCGCACCCACAGCTACGCCGAGCTCACGCGCGGCTCGTTTGAGAACGTGCTCGACATGCTCGACGGGCGCTACCCCTCACAGGAGTTCGCGGAGCTGCGGCCCCGGATCGTGTGGGACCGGATCGCCGGAACGCTGCGTGCCCGCAAGGGCGCACGCCAGCTGGCGGTCACCAACGCCGGCACGATCCCCGACCGCGGGAACTATCTCGTCACCCTGCCCGACGGTCGCCGCGTGGGCGAGTTCGACGAGGAGATGGTGTATGAGGCGCGGCCGGGGCAGACGTTCCTGCTCGGCGCCTCGACCTGGCGGATCGAGGAGATCGGCCGCGACCGCGTGATCGTCACACCGGCGCCGGGGATGCCGGGCGCGGTGCCGTTCTGGAAGGGCGACAGCGTCGGACGGCCGAGCGAGCTCGGCCAGGCGATCGGCGCCTTCAGCCGCTGGGCCGTCGATCAGGACCCGGCGGTACTCGAGGCCGATTACGACCTTGACGCGCGTGCCGCCCGCAATCTCGTTCAGTTCCTGCAGGAGCAGCGCGACGCGACGCGGGTGGTGCCGAGCGACACGGCGATCGTGGTCGAGCGCTTCCGCGACGAGATCGGCGACTGGCGGCTGTGTGTTCTGAGTCCGTATGGCGGGCGCGTCCACGCCGCCTGGGGATTGGCGCTCAGCGCCCGGATCCGCGACGAGCTGGGGCTCGAGGCCGACGCCATCTGGTCCGACGACGGCATCATCGTGCACCTGCCCGACGCCGAGGAGCTCGACATGGCGCGGCTCACCGACATGATCCTGATCGACCCCCAGGAGGTCGAGGACATGGTCGTCAGCGAGCTCTCCGGCAGCGCGCTGTTCGGTGCACGCTTCCGTGAGAACGCCGGCCGGGCGCTGCTGATCCCGCGCGCCTACCCGGGCCGCCGGACGCCGCTCTGGCAGCAGCGACTGAAGTCCCAATCATTGCTCGAGGTGGCGGCCAAGTACGGCGAGTTCCCGATCGTGCTGGAGACGTTCCGGGAATGCCTGCGCGACGTCTTTGACCTGCCGGCGCTGGCGAAGCTGCTCGCGCAGCTACAACGCCGCGAGATCTCGCTGGTCGAGGTCGAGACCGCGGTCGCCTCGCCGATGGCCTCATCACTGCTGTTCGACTACGTCGCCACCTACATGTATGAGGGCGACACGCCCAACGCTGAGCGCCGCGCGGCGGCGCTCTCGCTGGACCGCGACCTGCTGCGTGAGCTGCTCGGCCAGGAGGAGCTGCGCGACCTGATCGACGCCGGCGCACTGGCGTCGGTCGAGGCCGACCTGCAGTGGCTCTCCGAGGAACGCCGCGTCGCCACGCGCGATCAGCTCCACGACATGCTGCGCGCGCTCGGCGACCTGAGCGAGCTCGAGCTCGCCGCTCGCGTCGTCGAGGGAGTGGCGCTCGCGCCGATGCTCGAGGCGCTGCGTGGCGAGCGTCGCGCGGTCAAGGTCAGGCTCGGCGGAGAGCAACGCTGGGTCGACGCGGCCGACGCCGGCATGTATCGCGACGCGCTCGGCGTGGTGCCCCCGGGCGGTCTGCCGGAGGTGTTCCTCGAGGATGTGCCCGCTGCCCTGACGCGGGTCGTCGCGCGTTACTCGATGACGCATGGGCCCTTCGTGTCAGCAGCGCTGCGCGAGCGCTACAGCGTCGACTGCGGGGCGGTGCTGAGCGCTCTGGAGCGCGAGGGTGATCTGGTCCAGGGTGAGCTGCGCCCCGGTGGCAGCGGCCGTGAGTGGTGTCACCGCGAGGTGCTGCGGCGTCTGCGCCGCGCCTCGCTGGCGGCGCTGCGCAAGGAGGTCGAGCCGGTCGAGGCGGGTGCGCTCGCGCGCTTCCTGCCGAGCTGGCAGGGCGTGGACCGGCATCCCCCCGCCGGCGCCGGAATCGATCGCCTGCGCGATGTGCTGGTGCCGCTGCAGGGGCTGGCGCTACCGGCCGAGCTGTGGGAGCGGGAGGTGCTGCCCCGGCGCATCGGCGCCTATTCGCCGGCATGGATGGATCAGCTCTGTGCTTCCGGTGAGGTCGTCTGGCTGGGGGCCGGCGCGCTCGGACGCTCGGGCCGGGTGGCACTGTACTTCCGTGACGACGTCGCACTGCTCGGCGCGCCGGCGACGGCTGAGCCACCGGACGAGCCGCTGCATCGGGCGCTGCGCGAGCACCTGTCCCGAGGCGCGGCCTTCTACAGCGACCTGCTCGTCGACGTTGCTGCCGAGATTCACACGAGTGAGTTGCAGCAGGCCCTCTGGGACCTGGTCTGGGCCGGCGAGGTGACAAACGACGCCTTCGCGCCGCTGCGGGCACAGCGGCTGACCGTGGCGGCAAAGCAGGTCGGTGGATCGGCTTCCGCCACCCACCCCCGGCGGCTCGGCAACCGCGGAGGCCGCTTCTCGGGACGTGGTCGTGGTGGCGCTTCCGCGCAGGTGCAGGGCCGCTGGTCGCTGACCGCGGGGCTGCTGCGCAGCGACGCCGACCCGGCGGCGCGACGGCGCGCGCGGGCCGAGCTGCTACTCGAGCGCTACGGCGTGCTGACGCGCGAGCAGGTGCTCGCCGAGGGCGTCCCCGGCGGCTTCAGCGGGATCTACTCGGAGCTGACGCAGCTCGAGGTGCTCGGCATCGCCCGCCGTGGTTACTTCGTCGAAGGGCTCGGCGGCGCCCAGTTCGCCGTCCCCGGTGCGGTCGAGCGGCTGCGCGAGCGGCAGACGGGAACCGAGCAGGCCGTGGTGCTCAGCGCCGTCGATCCGGCCCAGCCCTACGGGGCGGCGCTGCAGTGGCCAAGGCGCGAGGGCGCGAAGCGCCCGGCGCGCGTCGCCGGCGCGCAGGTGGTGCTGGTCGGCGGCGAACCTGTGCTCTACCTCGAGCGTGGCGGCAAGGGGCTGCAGACGCTCGTCGACGCCGACGATCAGCTCGGCGGTGAGCGCCTCGAGCTCGCGCTCCAGACGCTGGCAGAGCACGTGCGGACCGGCCGCGGCGCGATCCGCAAGCTCGGCCTCGAGCGGGTCGACGGCGAGCCGGCGATCTCCTCGCCGCTCGGGCCGCAGCTGCGCGCTCACGGCTTCCAAGAGGGGCCGCGGCGGCTGACGCTCAGTGCCTGAGGGCGACACGATCCTGTGGGCGGCGACACGCATGCGCCCGGTGCTCGAAGCGCAGCAGATCGAGCTCACCCATACGCATCCGCGCTTCGCCCACGACCGCTGGCAAGAGCGGCTCGGCGGCCACACGGTGACGGCGATCGAGACCCACGGCAAGAACCTGTTCGTCGTCTTCGATCACGGTCTGTTGCTGCACTCGCACCTGCGCATGACCGGCCTCTGGGACGTGCGGCCGCG
The DNA here is from genome assembly GCA_963706725.1 of uncultured Actinomycetota bacterium. Lineage (GTDB taxonomy): Bacteria > Actinomycetota > Thermoleophilia > Solirubrobacterales > Solirubrobacteraceae > Palsa-465. Next base: position 1,044,101 of record OY970167.1, read on the forward strand.
GGGTGGGCGCTGGCGGCGCGCACCGAGCCGGGCCTGGCTGGTGCTGGGCGCCTGCGAACAGGAGGTGGTCCAGTACGACGGTCCGGTGCTGGAAGTGATGAGCGCCGGGCGGCGGCGCTTCGATCAGCGGCTCGCCGCGCTCGGACCGGACATCCTCGCCGCCGAATTCGATGCCGAACGCTTCCTCAAGCGGCTGCGCGCGACCGACCAGCAGCGGCAGCTCGGCGACGCGCTGCTCGATCAGCGCATCCTGGCGGGCATCGGAAACATCTGGAAGGCCGAGAGCTGCTGGCAGGCGCAGCTCGACCCCTGGCGGCCGCTGCACTCGCTCAGCGACGAGCAACTGCGGGGCCTCGTCGACGGGATCCGGCCGCGCATGTTGCTCTCGGGCACGCAGGGTCACGGCGCCGTCTGGCATCGCATCTATCGCCACGGCGGTGAGCCCTGCCCGCGTTGTGGCACCGCGATCGTCGCACGCGGCCAGGGCGATGAGAACCGCACCACCTACTGGTGCCCCAACTGCCAGCGATAAGAAGTGTGTGACAAAGCCAAAGCGGCGACGTAGTACGGGTGTGAGGCTCGGAGTCGCAATGCGCCAGACGGGAACCGACGCTGAGAGTTGGGATCGCTTCGAGGCGCTCTACCGCTCCAGCCGTGATGACATCTACGCCTACGTGCTGACGCTGCTGCGCGACCGCGCGGCGGCCGAGGACGCCACCGCGATCGCGTTTGAGCGCGCATACCGGCGGCGTCGTACGTTCGATCGCCGACGCGGCGACGAACGCGGCTGGCTGTTCGGGATCGCGCGCAACGCCGCGCTCGACGAGCTACGTCGTCGGCGGCGCACGGCCACACTGGTGGTCGAACCAGAGGATCTCTCGGAGGATGCGCTGGTCGATGACAGCGAGCAGGACGAGGTCGTGCGCCGCACGGCCGTCCGCGAGGCGCTGGCGGCACTTGCCCCGCGTGAGCGCGAGCTGATCGCGCTCAAGTTCCACGCCGGCCTGACCAACGCGGAGCTCGCATCCGTGCTCGGCGTCAGTGAATCCAACGCCGGCACGATGTTGCACCGCGCCGTTCAGAAGCTGAGGAGGGCAGTCAATGCGCCCGTTTGACGACATTCCGCTGGAGGAGGGCGACTACTCGGACGTCGCGCTGATGGTCGCGAGCGTGCGCGAGTGGCCCGCCGATGACTTCGCGCGCGAGCTCGATGCGAGCGTCGCGCGGCGGTTCGCGCCCGAGCCGGCAACCGCCGCTCGTCGGTCTGCCCGGGGCCGGCTGCCCCGCTGGGCTGCCGGCCCCGCCGTGGCGCTGGTGGCCGGGGCTGTCGCGGTGGCCGTTGTGATCTCGAGCGGTGGCCTCAACTCCGGCAACAACACAGGCAATCCGCCCGTGGTCTTCAGGCCCGCGCATTCCGGCCCGGTCGTCAACGGCGCCTACCAGCGCCACTCGCCCGCCTCGGCGCCGCGGAGCAGCGGCTCGGGGGCTGCGCGCTTCGGAACCTCGAACGCGGCGGGCTCGAGTGGCGCCCAGGCGCTCGCGACGCCGAGCATCAACCTGACCGCGACGGCGCCGGTCGCGCCCGGCGCCAGGCAGATCCAGTCGGCGCAGATCAGCCTCTCGACGGCCAACGTGCACGTCGAGCAGGTGGCGCAGGAGGTCTTCATGGTGGTCGGTCTCGAGCACGGCACGGTGCAGAGCTCGCACATCACGACGGCCACCAGTGGCTCCGGCGGCGGCTACGCCTCGTTCTCGCTGAGCGTCCCAACCGGCAACCTGCAGGCGACGATCACCGAGCTTTCGCGGCTGCACTACGCGGCCGTGATCTCGCGCGACGACGGCAGCCAGAACGTCAGCCACCAGTACGACAACGACCAACGTCAGCTGGCCGACGCCAAGGCGCTGCGGAGCTCGCTGCTGAAGCAGCTCGCGGCCGCCGTCACCGAGCAGCAGATTGACAGCATCAAGGCGCAGCTGAAGCTCGCCGAGCAGCAGATCTCGAGCTGGCAATCGACGCTCGGCTCGCTGCAGCACCGCATCAGCTACAGCAACGTCAGTGTCGAGGTCAATGAGAACGGGCTGCCGATCCTGCCTGTGAGGCGGCACCATCACAGCACCAGCGGCTTCACGATCGCCCGTGCCGGACATGATGCGCTGCACGTGCTGGTCGTCTCCGCGGGCGTGGCGCTGATCGCGCTGGCCGTGATGATCCCGGTCGGCCTGGTCGCGGCGCTGCTGATGTGGCTATGGGTGTGGCTACGTCAGCGGCGCCGCGAGCACGCCCTCGACAGCACCAGCTGAAGCGGCGCTTCGATCACGCGCTCGCGCTGGCCGCGTGATCGCCTATAGGCTCCCGGCTATGAGCCCCGAGCCTGGTGATGCCTGGGACCGCGTCACGCTGCTGCGCCACGTGCGCGTGTTCGCCGGGCTGTCGGAGCAGGATCTGACGGCGATCGCGGAGGTATCGATCTCACGCCGCTACCGCGCCGGCGAGGTCGTCTTCCGTGAGGGCGACGGCGGTGACACCTGTTACATCGTGCGTTCGGGCCTGGCGCGCGCGGTGCGCCAGCACTCCGACGGGCGCTCGATCACGCTCGCCCACTTCGGCGCCGGTGACATCTTCGGCGAGCTGGCGATGTTCGACGAGGAGCCGCGCTCGGCGACGGTGGACGTGATTGAGGAGGTCGAGGTCGTCGCGATTCCGGGACGCGACATGCAGCGCCTGATGCGTGAATACCCGGACATCGCGGTGAAGCTGAACGCGGCGCTCGCGCAGCGCCTGCGTGCCACCAACGAGCGGCTCGCCCGCCAGTCGTTTCAAACCGTGCAGAGTCGCGTGGCCACCGTGCTCGCGCAGATGGTCGCCGCGGCGCGCAGCGGCGGTGAGGGCGAGAGCGACATCGTCATAGCGCTCACCCAGGCCGACCTGGCAAAGTTGGCCGGCTCCTCGCGCGAATCGGCAAGCCGCTTCCTGGCGACGCTCGAGCGCTCGGGAGTGATAACGCAGGGGCGTGGCCGCCTGACGGTGCATGACCCGAGTGCGCTGGAGGGGTATGTCTACTGAACCGGTGAACACCAGCGGCCCAGAACCTGAGTTCTCTGCAGGCGGCGTCGTCGTGCGCGGCGACGATGTTGTCGTGATCGTGCCGACCCGACGCGGGCCCGGCGGTGCCAAGGTGCTTGGCCTGCCGAAGGGACACCCGGAAGCGGGCGAGTCGGCGGCCGAGGGCGCGATGCGTGAGGTGCGCGAGGAGGCAGGTGTCTCCGGCGAGCTGCTCGAGTCGCTCGGGGTGGTCGAGTACACCTACGAGCGCCGGCATCGACGCATCGCCAAGCGGGTTGAGTTCTTCCTGATCGAGTACCGCGAGGGTGACCCTGCCGATCATGACCACGAGGTCGAGCACGCCCGCTGGATGCCGCTCGCCGAGGCTGCGACGGCGCTCACCTATCCTGGCGAGCGGGAGGTCGTCGCACGCGCCTTGTCGCGTCGCGCTTCTGATCGGTAGGCTGCTGGCGGTGCGCGTGCTCAACTTTTACTCGTCCGTGTTCGCCGACCAGCTGCGCCGCGGTCGCAAGACGGCCACGATCCGACTCGGCGACAAATCCCACAAGTACCGCAAGAACGATTGTGTGGTGGTCACCATCGGCTACCAGCACTCGCCGCGCGAGAAGATCTTCAACGCCGTGATCGACCAGGTTGAGGTCAAGCGCGTCCAGGAGCTCTCGCCGCGGGACATCGAACACGACAATCCTGAGTTCCGTCGTGTCGATGAGATGGTCCACTTCCTCGAGCAGATCTACGGCCGCAAGGTGTCGATGGAGGACACCGTCACGGTCGTGCGCTTCTCGCAGATCATCGAGAACCCGCCCGAGCTGCGCGACCGCATCCACGGTCTCGGCGGCGCCAACAACTGAAACTCTCGGCGCGCTCAGCGCCGGCGTCTTCCCGTGCGGCTGAACTTATTTGGCACTCTTCACACGAGAGTGCCAAATCGAGCTGAAAACTAGCTATAGTGCCGTCCAGTTGGCACTCAGACGCTGAGAGTGCCAAGAAGCGGGCCATTGTGGCCCGGACGCATCAATCTCAAGGGATACAACCCGGAGGCTAGATAGATGGCTCTTAAGCTCAAGCCCCTTGGCGACCGCGTGATCGTTCGCGCGATCGAGGAGGAGGAGACGACCGCAAGCGGCATCGTGCTCCCCGACACCGCCAAGGAGAAGCCCCAGAAGGGCAAGGTTCTTGCCGTCGGCGACGGCAAGATCAATGAAGACACCGGCAAGCGCACGCCGCTCGACGTCGAGGTCGGCGACGAGGTCCTCTACAGCAAGTACGGCGGCACCGAGATCAAGGTCGACGGCGAAGAGCTGCTCGTCCTGCGCGAGTCCGACGTGCTGGCCAAGGTCCAGTAAGACCAACTCTTAGGAGAACCAGAGACACATGGCTCACAAGGAACTGAAGTACGAGGCCGACGCGCGCAATGCGCTCCAGGCAGGCGTAGACGCCGTTGCCAACGCGGTCAAGGTCACGCTCGGCCCCAAGGGCCGCTACGTCGTGATCGACAAGAAGTTCGGCGCCCCCACGATCACCAACGACGGCGTCACCATCGCCCGTGAGATCGAGGTCGAGGACGTCTTCCAGAACCAGGGCGCACAGCTCGTCCGCGAGGTCGCAACCGCGACCAACGACGTGGCCGGCGACGGCACCACGACCGCGACGGTGCTCGCCCAGGCGATCGTCCGCCAGGGTCTGAAGAACGTTGCGGCCGGCGCCAACCCGCTCGCGCTCAAGCGCGGCATCGAGAAGGCTGTCGAGCAGGTCGTCGAGAACATCGCCAAGCAGTCCACGCCCGTCTCGGGTAAGGATCAGATCGCGCGCGTCGCGACGATCTCGGCCGGCGATGAGGAGATCGGCGATGTGATCGCCGACGCGATCGACAAGGTCGGCAAGGACGGCGTCGTCAACGTCGAGGAGGGTCAGACCTTCGGCATGGACCTCGAGTTCACCGAGGGCATGCAGTTCGACAAGGGCTACATCTCGCCCTACATGGTCACCGACCAGGACCGCATGGAAGCCGTCCTCGAGGACCCCTACATCCTGATCGCCAACCAGAAGATCGGCTCCGTCCGTGACATCCTCCCGATCCTCGAGCAGACGATCCAGAGCGGCAAGCCGCTGTTGATCATCTCCGAGGACGTCGAGGGCGAGTCGCTGGCGACGCTGGTCGTCAACAAGCTGCGCGGCACCTTCACGGGCGTCGCCGTCAAGGCTCCGGGCTTCGGCGACCGCCGCAAGCGCATGCTCGAGGACATCGCGATCCTCACCGGCGGCGAGGTCATCACCGAGGAGATGGGTCTCAAGCTCGAGAACACCCAGATCTCGCAGCTCGGTCGCGCGCGTCGTGTCGTCGTCGCCAAGGACACCACCACGATCGTCGACGGCAGCGGTGATCCGAAGGCGATCAAGGGTCGCATCAACCAGATCAAGACCGAGGTCGAGAACACCGATTCGGACTTCGACCGTGAGAAGCTCCAGGAGCGCCTCGCCAAGCTGTCCGGCGGTGTCGCGGTGGTCAAGGTCGGCGCCGCCACCGAGACCGAGATGAAGGAGAAGAAGCACCGCGTCGAGGACGCGCTGCAGGCAACCCGCGCCGCCCTCGAGGAGGGCATCGTCGCGGGCGGCGGTACCGCGCTGCTGGTCGCCCAGAAGGCGCTGAACATCGAGGCGGTAGGCGACGCCGACGAGCAGACCGGCGCGAAGATCGTGTACCGCGCGCTCGAGGAGCCGCTGCGTCAGATCTCGGAGAACGCCGGCCTCGAAGGCTCGGTCATCGTCAACGAGGTGCGCAAGGCCAAGAAGGACCACGGCCTCAACGCCGCCAACGGTGAGATCGTGAATCTCATCTCCGAAGGCATCATCGACCCGGCCATGGTCACCCGCTCGGCGCTGCAGAACGCAGCCTCGATCGCCAAGAACATCCTCACCACCGAGGCGATCATCGCCGAGGTTCCGGACAAGGACAACGGTGCAGGTGCCGGCGGCGGCATGCCCGACATGTCGGGGATGATGTAGGACACACCGTCTAGGTGACATCGGTGCTCGCCGGCTTGGTGAGCACACAAAAGGGCCCGCCCGCCAGGCGGGCCCTTTTCGCTGGATTCAGGATGTGACCAGGGCCCGGCTCTGTCCGGGCCCTGGGTGATCCAGGCGCTCGCCCTCGACTACGACCAGCAGCGCTGCGACTACCTGCGGGTCGAGCTGCGTGCCGGCAATCGCCCGCATCTCGGTCGCGGCCACCTCAAAGGACAGGGCGTTGCGGTACGAGCGATCGGTCCGCATCGCGTTCCAGGTGTCGCAGGCGGAGACGATGCGTGACTCCAGCGGGATCTGCTCGCCGGCCAGCCCGTCCGGGTAGCCGCCACCATCCCAGCGCTCGTGGTGCGAGCGCACGATCATGCCGACCTCGCGCATGAAGCCGCCGACCGTGTCGAGCAGCTTCTGCCCCTCGAGTGTGTGGGTCTTGATCACCGTCCACTCGTGCTCGTTGAGCTTGCCCGGCTTGTTGATGATCTCCTTGGAGATCGCGATCTTGCCAACGTCGTGCAGCAGCGCGCCGAACTCGAGGTTGCGCTTGCGTTCGGCGGTGAGGCCGAGCTGCGCGGCGACCTCGAGGCAGAGGCGGACCACGCCGCGGCTGTGCGCTCCGGTGTAGCCGTCGTCGGCCTCGACCACATCGCCGAGCACGAGGGCGGTCCCGTGGTAGGCCTCGTTGAGCTCGATCAGGTTGTTGAGGCGAGCCTCGCGCTCATGCGCGAACACCGCCAGCAACCCGAGCAGCGGCAGTACCGCCAGCGGTGCGTAGCCGGCGCTGTGCACCTCCTCGGCGACCGCCAATCCGACGCCGCAGAGCGAGAGATCGATCAGATACACCCAGCTCGCGCGCAGCAACTCGCGCGGCGATGCCGCCTGGGAGATCCAGTAGCGCGTGGCTGGAACCACGAGGTCGACCAAAAACTGCGCCGCGAGCGCCGCGATCAGCAGCGGCGGCCCGGCATTGCGCGGCGCTGTGCCCGCGATCGCGAACACGGCGGCGGGCCCGACCGCGAACCAGGCGTTGCCGATCTTCGTCACGAGCCGGGCCGGGCGCGTCGTGCCCCTGAGCACCGCGGGCATGCCGGCCAGCGCCAGCCCGAGTACGACGGCCGGCGGCGCCAGCGACACCGGCAGCGCGAAGACCAGCGGCACGTATGCCAGCTGCGTGGCGACCGTGAAGCCAAAGGGGGTGTCGAATTCAACCCGCGCGGCAACGGCCAGCAGCGCGATACAGAGCAGCGCCGGCAGCAGGCTGAGCCCGTGCGGCGGCGCAAAGATGAGCAGCGCCGCGACCGCGGCGAGGAACGTGCTGCCGACGATCAGCTCGGCCAGCCGCTCACGTTGGGTCAGCGCGAAGCCCGAGCGACGCATCGACTCGGCGATCAGCTCCTGCTGCTCGAAGTCCGGATTGAACGACATGTACCCGTGTAATCGGCATCGCGGCGGCGGTCGTTAGATCGGCCACCGACCGAACTTCTGTCTAACGATCGACCAGGTTTCTGGGAAGGCGCTAAAGCCAGGCGCCCACGCGGCCGATTGGCGCCAGGTAATACGAACAACTGAAAAGGGCAAACCCGGTGCGAGTCGGGGACGCAAAGCTAGAGGTCTCAGGCCGTCCTGAGATAGCTCGGCCGCCAGTGCACACCAAGGATGGTGCGTCACAATGAAGCAGTACCTTTTCAGCTCTAGGACGGTCCTCGCACTGATCGTGGCAGGCGCGCTTGCGGCCGTTCCGGCTGCCTCCGCATCGGCCGCGACCGACTCCACGACGATCTTTGCGACGCTGCAGGGTACGAGCGTCCTTGGTCAGGAGCTTCCTGTGCTCGGCACCCAGGGCTACGACATCACGCTGCCGGTTGGCAGCAATGTGCTCCCCGGGGAGAGCGTCGTCTGGAACGCCATCGACGTCACGGTCTCAAGTGACATCACGCTCGGAAACGCGCAGATCCTGAATCTGTACGTTGACCCGCACATGGCGCGGTAGCGATCGGATGTGAGGTTTCCGCGGTCGCAGGCCGCGGGTGGCGTGGGCGATCTGGTTCGGTCTGAGACTGCGGCCAGGTCGCCCCGCTAAACCTTGCGCGGCAGCGTCGGCTGGCGCGCCAGCAGCGCGTCGTAGATGCGCCCCGTCTGCCGTGCGACCTCGGTCCAGTCGAACCGCAGCACGTGCTCACGCGCGGCCATGGTCAGGCGTGCGCGGACGTCGTCGTCGGTCAGCACGCGCAGCAGGATCTCGCGCAGGGCATCGGCGTCGTTTGAGCGGAAGCGCAGGCCGGCGGTGCCGTCGGCGGGCACGACCTCACGCAGGCCACCTGTATCGGCGACGACGCACAGGCAGCCCGAGGCCATCGCCTCGAGTGCGACCAGCCCGAAGGGTTCGTAGATCGAGGGCACGATGCAGAGGTCGGCCACCCTGTAGAGCGAGTGCAGCAGATCATCACCGGCCCAGCCGATGAACGCGCCATGGCGACTCAGCCGCAGCTGCCTGGCCTGTGCCTTCAACTCCGCCTCGGCTGTGCCGGTCCCGGCGACGATGAAGCGCACGTCTCGCTCGCGGTGCACGATCGGCGCGAGCGCTTCGAGCGCGAGATGGAAGCCCTTCTCGTAAACGAGCCGGCCGACCATCAGCACCAGACGTTGATCCGGCCCGGCGAAACGGGCGCGCAGCTGTGCGAGCTCAGCCTCCGGGGCCGCCACCAGATCGGCGGCATCGATTCCGTTGGGGATCGCGCTGATCCGCTCAGCTGGAACCGCGAAGATCTGCCGCACGTGACCGGCCATGTAGTCAGAGCAGGTGATCACGTGTTCGGCACGCCGGGCCATGCGCCGCTCGGCGGCATGGATCTTCGACTGCGGGTGGCTCCTGACCCAGCCCTGGTGGCGACCGTATTCGGTGGCATGGATCGTGACCAGCCATGGCGTGCCGGCGGCCCGCGCCACGCGCTCGGCCGCATCCGCCACAAGCCAGTCATGCGAGTGCACGAGGTCGAACTCGAAGCTCGCAGCGAGCTCGAAGCCGAGCCTTGCCATGTCCCGGTTCATCTGCGTGACCCAGCGCAGGAACTGCTCGACCTCGCGCGGGAATGGCGGCTCAGTGACACGATGCAGGCGCACGCCGTGACGGCACTCCTGCGCCGGCAGCTGGCCGCCGCCGCGGGTCACGACGTGAACCTCGGCGCCTCCGGCCACGAGCCGCTCGGAGAGCTTACGCACATGGCGGCCGAGTCCGCCCTCGATCACCGGCGGGTACTCCCAGGAGAAGACCAGCACGCGCATGCTCAGCGCGGCAGGCTCGAGAGCGGGCGCGGAGGCGAGCCCACGTACTTGGCGCTCGGTCGGATCATGCGACCCTCACGCTTCTGCTCGAGGATGTGGGCCGACCAGCCGGCCACGCGCGCACAGCCGAACATCGGCGTGTACAGCTCCGATGGCACCTCGGCGAAGTCGAGCACGACCGCCGCCCAGAGCTCGATGTTGGTGGCGAGGATGCGCTCAGGCCTGCGTGCCTGCAGCTCCTCGAGCGCTGCGCGCTCTAGCGCCTCGGCGACCTCGATGCGGGGCGCGTCAAGCTCGTGCATGACTCGCCGTAGCACCCGGGCGCGTGGATCCTCGGCACGGTAGACGCGGTGGCCAAAGCCCATGATCCGCTCACCGCGATCGAGCTTTTGCTTGACCCAGCTCGTGGCGTCGCCGGCGGCCTCGACCTCGTCGAGCATCTGCAGCACACGCGCCGGCGCGCCGCCGTGCAGCGGGCCAGAGAGCGCGCCCACCGCGGCCGAGAGCGCGGCGGCCACGTCCGCGCCGGTGGAGGTGATCACGCGCGCGGTGAAGGTCGAGGAGCTGACGCCGTGCTCGGCGGCCGCGGTCCAGTAGGCGTCGATGGCGCGGGCATGGCGCGGGTCGGCTTCGCCACGCCAGCGCACCAGGAAGCGCTCGGCGATCGATTGCGAGGTGTCGATCTCCCGCTGCGCGACCGGCGGCTTGCCGAAGCCACGCGCCGACTGGGCGACGAATGAAAGCGCCATCACCGAGGCCAGCGCGAGGTTGTCGCGCGCCGTGGCGTCGTCGATGTCGAGCACCGGCTTGAACCCCCACTGCGGGCCGAGTGCCGCGAGTGCTGCCTGCATATCGGCGCGCGGGTCGCCGCTGTGGACGGCGAGCGGGTAGGGCGCGGCCGGCTGCAGACCGGGCAGCAGGCTGTCATCCACGAGCAGGCCCCAGACCTGCTCGAACGGCACCTTGCCTACCAGCTCCTCGATATCGACCCCGCGGTAGCGCAGGGCGTCACCGTCGCGATCGGGCTCCGCGATCTCGGTCGCGAATGCGACGATGCCTTCGAGGCCTGACTGAACTTCATCGTAGACGGGCATAGACCCATAGTTCACTAAACTCCGCGCTCCTTCGCCAGGTACCCGCAGAGAGGAATAAGAACCAGATGGCCTACGTAATCGCCGAGCCGTGCATCGGGACCAAGGACAACTCGTGCGTTGAGGTGTGCCCGGTCGACTGCATCCACCCGACGCCCGACGAGCCCGATTACGACACGGTGGAGATGCTCTACATCGACGCCGAGGAGTGCATTGACTGCGATGCGTGCGTGGAGGCCTGCCCGGTTGACGCCTGCTTCGCCGAGGACCAGCTGCCCGACGAATGGCAGCGCTTCACGGTCGTCAACGCGGAGTACTACCGGAACAGGTAGTACTCGCGGCGCCGGGACGCGCCTGGCTGCAGGGTCGCCACGGCATGTCCTTGGCCACGGCACGTGCTTGGTTTGACCGTGCGCTTGACATAGTTAGTTCATCGGTATATGTTGTTTGCATGGCTAAGAGAGGGATGCAGGAGGCGACGTTCCTGATCCTGACGGCGCTCGCCGGTGGTGCCCAGCACGGCTACGGCATCATCGCCGACGTCGAGCAGATCTCTGAGCGGCGCGTGCGGCTGCAGGCGGGCACGTTGTATGCGGCGCTCGACCGGCTACGGGATGACGGGCTGATCGAGGTCGACCGCGAGGAGATAGTCGACAGTCGCCTGCGGCGCTACTACCGCCTGACAACGGGCGGCAGCGCCACGCTGACGGCCGAAGCCGAGCGCCTCAGCTCGCACGTGCGTACGGCGCTTTCAAGACTGAACCCGAGTGGAGGGACGACCGCATGACCGACTCGAACGCGAGGCTCGAACGGCGCTACCGCCGACTGCTGGGCCTCTACCCGCGCCGCTATCGCGACCAGCACGGCGAGGACATGCTCGGCGTGCTGATGACCGACTCAGCTGAGCATAGGAGTCGCCCCCGGCTGGCCGCGGCGCTCGACCTGGTGCGCGGCGCATTCCTGGTGCACACGCGCTACTGGTGGGAGATGCGTGGCGCCGTCGAGCACCAGCGCCTGGCCGTTCGTCACCCGCTCGTCGTGATTCGCGTGCGGCTGGCCGTCGCCGTCTGGCTCTGCGTCGTCACCGCGGTGCTGTGTGCCCGCGGAATTTGGTGGGGGCTGGCGCTGCTGCTGTTCGTCGCCATCCATCTGGTACTCGCGGGCCGCACCGCGGCGCGCTACCGGACCCGCTGAACGCGCCGCTGCCGCGGGGCCGCTAGGCCATCGGCAGCGACATGCCCACCGGCTTGGGTGCCGCGACCGGCTCCGGCTCGGCCTCCATCATCGGCAGCGCCACCGGGGTCATCGCGATCAGCCGCCGTGCGATCTCTGTGATCGCCTGCGCGGCGCCATCCTGCGGGTTGGCGAGCACCACCGGCAGCCCGCCGTCGGACTGCTCGCGTAGGGACATCGTCAGCGGCACCTGACCGAGCAGCGGCACGTCGAGCTCCTCGGCGAGCAGCTTGCCGCCGCCCTCGCCGAAGATCGCGAAGTTCTCGCCCGCGGGCGTGGTGAAGCCAGCCATGTTCTCGATCACGCCGGCGATCTCGAGCTTCAGTTTGCCGGCCATGTCGGCTGAGCGCTTGGCGACCTTCTGCGCCACCGCCTGGGGCGTGGTGACGATCAGGAACTTCGCCTCGGGCAGCAGCTGTGAGAGCGTCATCGAGACGTCACCGGTGCCGGGCGGGAGGTCGATCAGCAGGTAGTCGAGCGCACCCCACTCGACGTCCTCGAGGAACTGCTGGAGCGCCTTGTGCAGCATCGGCCCGCGCCAGACGACGGCCGCGTCCTGTTCGATGAAGAAGCCGATCGAGACGACCTTGACGCCGTCGGCGCCGTCGAGCGGCATGATCTTACGACTCGCGTTGACCTTCGCGCGCTCGCCGCTGAGGCCGAACATGCGCGGCTGCGAGTAGCCCCAGACATCGGCGTCCATCACGCCCACCTGCTTGCCGGCCGCGGCCAGTGCAGCGGCGAGGTTGGCGGTCACGCTCGACTTGCCGACGCCGCCCTTGCCGGAGCCGATGCAGATCACGTTCGCCACCTGCGCGAGTGCGCCCTCCGGCAGCGAGCCACGCCCGAGCTTCGATCGCAACGCCTGCTTCTCGCCATCGGACAGGACGTCGAAGCTGATGTTCACGCCGACGACACCGTCGAGCTCGCGCACCGCCTGATCGACCCCGTTCTGGAAGTGGTCACGGATGGGGCAGCCGGGAGTCGTGAGCGAAACGGTCACGTCTACGACCCCGTTTGGGTGCACATCGATCGCGCGAACCATCTCGAGCGTGACGATGTCCTTGTGCAGTTCTGGGTCGATGACCGCGCGCAGCGCTTCCATCACCTGGTCTCTCGTTGGCATACAGCCCATGGTACTTTCCCGGCTCATGCCGCTCGCTATCACGCCGGTCCGGGGCAGGGCGGACCTGAAACGCTTTGTCGACCTGCCCTACCGACTTCACGCCGGCACGCCCTGGATCCCTCCGCTCAGGCTCGAGCGCTACGCGTTCCTCACCAAACCGCTGAATCCGTTCTTCAAGCACGGTGAGGCGCAGCTGTTCCTCGCGCGCCGCGACGGCCGCGTGGTCGGGCGCATCAGCGCCCAGTTTGACCGGAACTTCAACAGCTTCCACGGCAACCGCTGGGGCTTTTACGGAATGCTCGAGTTCGAGAACGATCAGGAGGTCCTCGACGGGCTGCTGGCTGCCGCCGGCGAGTGGCTCAAGGCCCAGGGCCGGGACCGCATGATCGGTCCGTTCGACCTCACGATCAACGAGGAGTGCGGCGTCCTGATCGAGGGCTACGAGCTGGAGCCGATGATCCACCAGCCCTGGCATCCGCCGTATTACCGCGAGCGCCTCGAGGCGGCCGGCCTGGTCAAGGCGATGGACGTGTTCCACTGGAATCTGCGCTTGGACGATCGCGACACGCGCATGCTCGAGGCGCTGCCGCGGATCGCGCAGCGCTCGCACGAGCGCCATGGCATCAGCATCCGCAAGATGTCGTTCTGGAAGCTGGGCCAGGATCTCAAGGAGTTCCAGAAGATCTACAACGCCGCCTGGTCGAAGAACTGGTCGTTCCAGCCACTCGATGCACACGACATCGCCGACATGGCGATGCTCTACCGCCTGGTCTTCGACAAGCGCTGGTTCATGCTCGCCGAAAACGACAAGGAGGTCGTCGCCTCGGCGATCACGATCCCCGACATCAATCAGGTGTTGAAGAAGATGAAGGGCCGGCTGCTGCCGTTCGGCTGGCTGCACTACCTCAACCGCAAGCGCATCATCACGCGCTGCCGCGTCGGCTTTCTCGGCGTTCTCCCCGAGTACCAGCACACCGGTGTCGCCGCTCAGCTCTACATGGAGAACTTTGAGATGGCGGCCGAGTCTCGGATCAAGTGGGGCGAGCCGGGGTGGATCCTCGAGACCAACCACAGCATGAACCGCGGGCTCGAGGCGATGGGCGGCCGCGTCTCCAAGCGCATGCGCATTTACGAGCGACTGCTTGAAGAGGGCGCGCTACCGGCAGCGCCGCCCGCCGACGTCGCGCGCTACGACCCGTCGGCCAACGGGTAGACCGGCCAGGCCCTTGGCGGGCGCGCGTGCCGCAGATCTGTCCGGAGGCGCTGGGCGCCGAATAGGTGGCCCGCGTTCGCCGGGCTCAGACGGCCAGCGTCGCCGTTGGGTTGGAGCGGTGTGCACGGCCGCGGCCCGCGGCCTTGGCGCTGTACAGCGCGCGGTCGGCCACCTCCAGCGCCGCCGACAGGTCGGTCAGCTTGGGGGCGACACCGACCGAGACGCTGACGCTGAGCTGGTCGTGGTTGCCGAAGGCAGCCGCCACCTCGGTGACGAGCCGATCGGCGACCTCGTCGCCGCCGTCGCCGGCGACCCACAGCGCGAACTCGTCGCCGCCGATGCGTCCGGCGAGGCCATGTCGCTCGAGGATCCGTGAGACCTCCATGAGCACCAGGTCGCCGGTCGAATGGCCGTGCGTGTCGTTGATCTGCTTGAAGTGGTCGAGATCGCACAGCAGCACGTTGCCGCTGGCACCGGACTCGATCGTCTCACCGATCAGCGCCATCCAATGGCGCCGGTTGGCGAGGCCGGTGAGCTCGTCGGTACTGGCCAGACGCTCGAGCTTCCGAGACTCGCTCTCCAAGCCCAGACTGGGCGGGAGCCGGGTCACTCGAGCCGGCGGCTTCGGCCAGCTCATCCAGCGCCTCGACACTGAGCTCGAGCGTGCCGAGCATCTCCGCCAGCAGCGCCTCATCCGGGTGCTCGCCGGCGAGCATGCCGACGACCGTGTTGGCGAGCTGCAGGCAGGCGATCTCCGGGCTCGGCGCCACACACCCGCGCCTGCCGCCGTGATGCCACGCAATCGCCTCGACGAGGTCATCGTCGAGGCCCGACCTCTCGGCCAGCAGCGCGCCCGCGTGGGCGTGGTCGATGCCGAAGCGCTCCCACTCGGCGCTGGAGCGGGCCACGCCGGAGGGGTGCTCGGCGGCGATCTCATCCATCGCCTCCTCGCCGAAGGCGATCGGCATCACGAGCTTGCCGCAGTCGTGCAGCAGGCCGGCGAGGTGGGGGAGGTCGGTTGCGAGCGATGCCATCGCCGCGGTCGCCGCGGCCACGCGCGCGACGGTCACGGCATGCACATGCATCTGACCGCGCGACATGCCGCCGTTGCCGGGAGCGGACTCGAAGAACCTGAACGTAACCGCCTCGAGGCAGAGCTGGCGTGTGGCCTGACGGCCGATCATCACCACCGCCTGGCGCACCGTCTTGGCCTGAATCGGTCGCCCGACATAGGCGGAGTTGGCGTAACGCAGGAGGTTGACCGCGAGTGCCGGATCGGCCTCAAGCGCCGTCACCAGCTCGCCGAGCTCGCACTGCGGGTCCTGCGTCAGTGTCAGGACGCGCTGAACGGCGCGATCCATCACCGGAAGTTGACCGCACTGGCTGACGGCCTCCATCCCCAACGCGACCACCTCAGGCTCGAGCACAAGTTGCCATGTGTTGGACACGCGCCCATAATCGGCGCCGCCCGGCGATCAGTTGAGTTCTGGCAGCTTGCCGTCGCAATGCCGGCTCGCAGCGGTGATCGGGGCGCGCCGCGCACGCCCGGTTAAGGACCGACGGGGCGCCACTCGAAAGTGGCACCCCGGCGGTTGAGGGAGGAGAGGGTGCTGCATCCGCCGGCGAGGATATGAGGCCGGCGAACCCGTCCCATCGGCTGCGATCTCCTTGTCGCGCCGCGGGGGAAGTCGTTGCGTGAGCAAATATAGCCCATCGACTTTTGCTCGTAAGTAAATAATTCCTCACGACGAGGTGTCGAAAACCGTCAATATCTCGGCGTCAATGGTGTAGACCACGTCGGCGCCCACGGCGGCCGGTAGAAGCCCTGCAAGAGAAGTTGCAGGGCCCGCTCGGCGTGCGGTTCAGAGCTGCGACTGCACCCTCTGCAGCCACGCCGCAGGCTCGTCGATCTCGGCCAGTGTCGGCAGCGCCTGGGGCGCCGAGAAGAGCTGGCGCAGCGCGTCGAGCCCGCCGACGCGGACGATCTCATCGCAGAAGATCTTGCCGCGCTCATACTGCTTGAGCTTCATCTCGAGCCCCAGCAGCCGGCTGATCAAGCGGCCGAATGGAGACTGCACGCTGCGGCGCTCGTCGAGTGCGCGGCGCAGCTCCGGGAGCGACGGCAAGAGCTCGGGCGCGACCGCATCCATCACGTGCTCGGCGTGTCCTTCGATCACGGCCATCACCGCCTGGGCGCGGTCCATCACCGCACGCTCGGGCTCCGAGGCGATCATCCCCAGCAGATCTGCCCTCAGTGCCGCCCGTCCCACGCGCTCCACCGTTGCACGGTCGGGCAGATGCAGTCGCCGGCGGCGGGTCATGCGCGTCTCCGCGCTGTCGAGCAGCTCACGGATCAGTCCGGCGAGGTGATCCTGCAGCCAGGGAACGCCACCGAACTGCACGGCATGCGTCACCTCATGCAGCGCCACCCAGGTGACGAACTCACGCTCGTCGGCGTCGAAGCGTTTGATCGCGTCACCGAGGTTGGGCATCACGAACAGCAGCCGCGGCGGACGGCCGTCGGCGCGCTCGCGCAGCAGCACCAGTTCGTACTGCCCGAGCACCCGCTGCGCGAGGTAGCCGACCAGCAGCCCGACCTCGCTCGAGCCGGTCACACCAAGCCACAGCTGCGCCGCGGGCTTGACCGGCCCCAGCTGTCCGGTGAGCCGTTCGAGCATCGGCTCGATCAGGCTCCTTGTCGACGCAATGTTGGCGGCAACCCACTCGCGGCGGCTGACGCCCTCGGGCGCTGGCAGCGGGCCCGCGGGCACGAGTCCGGTGTAGGCGACGACACGCCGCTCGGCATCCTCCGCGATCGGTGTCAGGTCGATCTGCGGCGACGCCGCACGGCCCTCGCCGGCGAGCTTCGCAGCGATCCACTCGGCCACGATCCAGTCGATCACAGGGGCAGGCATACCGCCTCCAGCTCGGCCAGCGTCGTGGCGCTGCGGGCCGCGACGACCGGCGAATGGGGAACCAGATCAAGCGGTGCCGCCAGGGGCTGCTCGAACTTCGGGAAGCTGACGAGGCCACCGGCCTCGCGCACGATCAGCTGCGCGGCCGCCGCATCGACCGCGCGGCACCCGCGCAGCGAGACCAGTCCGTCAAAGCGCCCGGCCGCAACCTGGCACAGGGATGGCGCGATCGCGCCCAGCGCCCGCAGACGGTAGGCGCGCTCGATCAGGATGTCGATCGGGCCCTTCAGCCAGCGCGGGTCGGCAGACTCGATGCCCACGATCTCAATGCGGCCGTCGGGCCCGCGCCGCTCGCCGACGGTCGGATCCAGGCGACGGCCGTTGAGGAAGGCACCCTCGCCACTGGCCGCCCACCACTCCTCGCCGGGTCCGAAGTCGTGGACGAAGCCGAAGCGCACATCGGCCATCGTCGCACCGTTCGCGACCGCGACCGAGAGCGCGTGATGGGAGAGCCCGCGCTTGGCGTTCAACGACCCGTCGATCGGGTCGATCACAACCAGCGGCTGCGCACCCCCGAAGTCGACGGCGCCGCGCTCCTCGGAGATCGCGCTGAAGCGCAGGCCCGCCCGGTGCACGGCCTCGAGCTGGTCGAAGACGAGCGTCTCGGCCGCATCGTCGATCTCGAGCGTATGGTCACCGCCGCTGCCGGTGGTGCCGGTCTCGGCCGCACGCTGGGCGGTGGTCGAACGCTCGGCGAGCATCGCGCCGATCGCCTCGGTGGCGCGGCGGCAGGCCTCCAGCCAATCCGCGTGTGTCACCGCTCCTGAGTCGCCCATCGCCAGCCTATGCTGTCAGACCAGGTGCCCGAGCTCGCTCCGACTGTCCACGATCCGGCCGCGCTTGTAAGCCACGGCGGCGGCTCGCTGCTGGTGTTGGGCGCGGCCGGCAGCGGCAAGACGCGTCTGATCCTCGATCGCTTCCTATGGCTGATCGAGCAGGGGACGCTGCCGGAGCGCATCGCCCTGCTGCTGCCCTCGGCCGCCCGCGCCGATGCTGCCCGCGCGGTGCTGGAAACGGAGCTGCGGGACGGCTACAGCGAGCTGGTGATCGTCACCCCCACGCAGCTGGCGGCCGCCGTGCTGCGCCGCTCGGCCAGCCGCCATGACCTGCTCGAGACGACGCTCAGCGCCGGTGACCGCCTGGCGATGCTGGCTGAGCGGATCGATGAGCTGCCGCTCCAACATCACGACATCGGCGGAAATGCCGGGGCGCTGCTCGGCGGGTTCGTGCGACGCATCGACCGGCTCAAGGCCGAGCTGATCACCGCGACCGAGTTCGCCGCCTGGGCCGAGCAGCAGGAGAGCCCGCGTGAGCGCGAGTTCGCGGCGATCTTCCAGACGCACGATCGCATGGTGCGCGAGCTCGGCGCCTGCGACGACGGCGACCTGGTACGGCTTGCGATCAGGCTGCTCGAGGACCACCCCTCCGCGCGCCAGCCGTTCCAGCACGTGCTGGTCGACGATGCCCAGGAGCTCGCCCTCGGGCCGGCGTTGCTCGCACGCACGCTCGCCGCCGGCGCGCTCACCGCCGCCGGCGACCCGCTCGCCGCCGTCTGGCGCTTCCGCGGCGCCGGTGCGTCGCGACTCGATTGGTTCGAGACACCCGGGACTCAGGTCGCGCGGCTGCTGACCTCCTACCGCTGCGCGCCGGAAGTACGCGACGCCGCGTTCGCTGCAGCGGGCTTGCGATTTGCTCCCGCCCACCCACCCCCGGACGGAACCTCGGAGGGCGCACGAAGCAGCGGCGAGGTGGCTGGCCGAAGCAGCGGCGAGGCCAGCCCGGCATCAGAAGTCCTGTTCTGGCGCTGTGAGAACGAGCGCTCGCAGGCGCAGGCCGTCGCGGCCGAGATCGAGCGGCTGGTCTCGCGCGAGCAGGTCGGGCCCGGCAGGGTGGCGGTGATCGTCGGCGACATCGTGCGGGACGGGCAGACGGTGGCGGTGGCGCTCGAGGAGCGCGCGGTGCCGCACCGGGTGGTCGGCGACGCCGGCTTCTTCCAGCGTGCCGAGGTGCGCGACCTGCTCGCCTGGCTGCGGCTGCTGGCCGACCCTGGGGACGCGCCCGCTGTCGTGCGCGCGCTGGCTCGGGCACCGATCGAGCTGCGCTCGGTCGACATCGCCCGCTGTACGCAGATCGCGCGGCGGCGCAAGCTCGACATGGTTGCCGCGCTGGCCGCCGCGACCGAGTCGCCGCAGGTGCCGCCCGAGGCGCGCGAGCGGATCCGGGTCTTCCTGAAGCTCTATCGAGCCTGCGCGGCGCCGATTGACACGATGCGCCCCGACCTCTACGTGCACCGCCTGATCGAGCGGCTGGGCCTGCGCCGGCAGCAATTGTTCGCGGCGCAGACGGACGTGGTCGAGCGGCTGCGGGCGCTGGCGCGCTTCGGTGAGCTCGCCGCCGCGCACGTGGTGCGATCGCCGCAGGCGACGGCGCGTGAGTTCGCACGCTCGATCGCGGCCGTCGCCGAGTGGGGGCTCAGCGAGCGCGAGCAGCCACAGCTCGTCGATGCCGACACGGTGCAGGTGATGGCGCTCGAGATGGCAGGTGGGCTCGAGGTCGATCACGTCTTTGTGCTCGGGCTGCGGGCGACCCTGCAGGGCGCCGGCACGCTCGATTGTGAGCCGGTGCCCGACGCACTGCTGCACGAGCGCCTGCCGGCCGACGATGAGGCCGCGCGCGAGTCTCGCCTGCGCCAGCGTCTGTATGTGGCGATCACGCGCGCTCGCGAACGGGCCGTGCTCGTGCATGCCGCCGGTGGCGAGCGCGGCGCACGTGCCAAGCCGCTGCCGGGGATCGAGGCCGCGCGGGTCGCTGTCGGCGGTGAGTGGCTCGAGCTGACCGAGGACCTGTTCGGCCCCGCAGAGACGCTGCACTCGACCTACCGGCTGCTGCGCGACGAGCTCACGGACGGGACCAAGCGTGCGGCCGGACGCCTGGCGGAGCTGCGGCTCGACACCGACCTCGACATCTCCCACGCGGTCGTGCGCTACCTGGAGATGCTGAAGCTCGCGGCGCTGATCGCGCGCGACGAGGGCTCGCACGGGCAGGGTCTCAGCGACGCGCTGCGCGACATCAACGCGCGCATCGAGCAGGCCGTGACCGCCGACCAGCGGGAGATCTTCGCTAGCTCGCCGCTCGATGACTACCTGCTCGACGACGAGCGTGCCGTGGGCCGTCGCGCACGCGTGATCGCGGCGCGCGACGAGCCCTCGCTCGAGCGCTTCCTGCCGATGCGCGGCGGCGGCGTGCTGCTGTCGGCGAGCGACATCGAGATCTACCGTGCCTGCCCGCTGCGCTACAAGTTCGCGCGCGTCTTCCGCATTCCGCAGGAGCCGACGCTGCACCAGCGCTTCGGGATCGCGGTGCACCAGGTGCTCGAGCGCTATCACGCCCAGGATTCGGAGCAGAGCGCCGACGGCTCCACGGCGTGCGGCTCGCTGACCGGGCTGCTGACGCTGCTTGAGGCCAGCTGGCGGCGGGGTGGCTTCGGCGATTCCGACGAGGAGCGTCAGCTGCACCAGAAGGCGGTCTCGGCGCTGACGCGCTACCACGAGCGCGCCCAGGCCGATGAGGCGGCGCCGGTCTGGTTCGAGCGTCAGTTCAGCTTCAAGCTCGGGCCACATCTGGTGCGTGGTCGGGTCGACCGTGTCGACCGGCTGCCCTCGGGCGGCTACGAGCTGATCGACTACAAGACCGGCCGGCCCAAGTCCGCCGAGCAGCTGGCGGGCGACGTGCAGCTGTCGTTGTATGCGATCGCCGCGCGTGAGGCCTGGGGGCTCGAGGCCAACCGTGGCGCCTATCACTACCTGCTCGACGACGAGAAGGTGGTGATCGCGGGCGACGATGAGCGCGCCGAGTGGATCCGTGGCGTGGCGACCAACGTCGCCGATGGCATCAAGGCGCAGGAGTTCGAGCCAACGCCCTCACCGCGAGCCTGCAAGCTCTGCGACTACCGGCTCGTGTGCCCGGCCGCCGAGCGCTGATGCGGGCGCAGCGCTGAGCCGGGCCGCCGCATACGCGGCGCGGCGGCCCCGGCAGACGACCCTACTGCTGCTCGACGACCATCAGCGTGTGGCCGGTCGGGTCGCGGAACCAGAACATCGGCGGGACGGGGTCTCCCATGCGCGAGACCTCGGCGTCGACGTCGACGCCGGCGGCCCTCATCGCCGCATGGGTCGAGTCGATGTCATCGGTCGTCAGCGTGACGCCCGTATTGATCCCCTCGACCTCCTCCTGCCCGGGCGGCGGCGGCGCCAGCGCGATCCCGGTCGTACCCTCGGCCGGGTACACCTCGACCCAGCGGTAGCGCCCGCCGAACGGCGTGTCGGTGCGCTTCTCAAAGCCGATCGACTCGTAGAACTCGATCGCACGGTTCTGATCTGGCGTCGCCAGGCAGATCAGGCTGATCCCGCGGATCCCGGTTGCTGTGGTGCTCATCCCGCGCCCTCCTGGTTGATTGATTGACAGCTCAGCCCGGCGGTTCCTGGCCACGCTGGCGCAGGAAGCGCTGCAGGTCACGCTCGATCGAGTCGCCCGATGGCAGATCGAACGTGTCAGCTTCATCGTCGCCCGTGGCAGCCTCGAGCTTCTCGACGAACGCCTGGATGTCGGGATCGTGCTGGACCGCGAGGTTGACCTGGCGCTCGTACTCGCTCACGGCTGACTCGAGCTCACCGGCGTCGACCACCACGCCGACCAGACCCTCGAGCTTGCGGATCAGCGCCAGTGATGCCTTCGGATTCGGCGAGGCGGCGATGTAGTGTGGGACCGCCGCCCAGAGGCTGGCCGAGGGCAGCCCGGCCGTGCGGCAGGCGTCGTGGATCACGCCGACGATGCCGGTCGGCCCCTCATACGAGGACTGCGAGAGGCCCAGCCGCGAGACCAGCGTGGGGTCGGTCGCGAAGCCGGTCACCGAGACCGGGCGCGTGTGCGGCACGTCGGCCAGTAGCGCTCCCAGGGTCACGACCATCTGCACGCCGATCGCCTCGGCGAGCTCGACGATCAGGCCCGTGAAGGTGCGCCAGCGAAACGACGGCTCGTGCCCGGTCAGCAGAATCAGGTCGCGCGGCGCGCGCGGGATGCGCACCTCATAGAGGTGCACCTCGGGCCATTCGATCGCCCGCGCCTGCGACTCGATGAGCTTGATCCGCGGCCTGGTTGCCTGAAAGTCGTAGAAGTCCTCGGGGTCGATCGTGGCGAACTCGCGGGCACCCAGCGCGTCGCCGACGAAGCTGACCGCGGAGGAGGCTGCGTCGCCCGCATCATTCCAACCCTGGAAGCCACAGATCAGGGCCGGAGCGCGGAGACCGTCGGGACGGTAGTTCCATCGCAAGGGCTGCATCCGAATCACCGTACATCATGGCGGTGTGACGGCCGAACCGACGATCAGCTCCCTGCGCGCGGGCGATGAGGTGCGCGGCCTATACGCGTGCGTGCGCAAGGACCGGTTGAAGACGCGCACCGGCAGCCCATATCTGGCGCTCGAGCTGCGCGACCGCACCGGCAGCGTCCAGGCGCGTGCATTCCGCGACGCCGATTCCCTGGCCGGCCGCTTCGAGCGCGGCGATCTGGTGTCGGTCGTGGGGCGCGTTGAGCGCTTCCGCGACGACCTCGTCGTCGAGGTCAGCGATATCCGCAGGGCCGACCAGGACCTTGCCACCGACGGTGGGGAGGCCGCGGTCGAGTCATTCCTGCCGGTGGCCTACCGCGACATGGACGAGCTCGACGGCTTTCTCGATCATCTCGCCTCAGAGGTCTACGACCCTGGCTACAAGTCGCTGCTGGACTCGCTGCTGGGCGACGCCGACATCCGCGCCGCCTTCAGGCGCACTCCCTGCACGCGCAACGGCCACCACGCCTACCTCGGCGGACTGCTCGAGCACACGGTCGCGGTGGCGACGCTGGCCCGCGAGCTCTGCGACCTGCATCGTCGCCTCAACAGCGACCTGCTGCTGACCGCCGCGATCGTCCATGACCTCGGGCGCATGCGGGAGTTCACATACGCCGCCGAGATCGGGCTGACCGACGAGGGGCGCCTGCTCGGGCACCTGACGCTCGGGCAGCAGCTGCTCAGCGAGCGCTTCGTCGCGCTCGACGAAGCGCTCGACCGGCCGCGCCGGTTGGCGCTCCTGCATTGCGTGCTCGCCCATCATGGGCCGACCGGTGTCCCCGGCGGCCGCTTTGGCTCGCCCGAGGCGCTCGCGCTCTACCGCGTCAATGCGCTCGACGCGAGCGTCAAGGGCGCGCTGGAGCATGGGCTTGGGCCAGCCCAGGACTGAGCTGGCTCACGAGCCGATCAAGCAGCGGCGTCGTTGCCAGCAGCGCGCAGAGCACGCCTGCCGATACCAACAGTGCGGCCCACACCGACATCTGCGGCAGCGTCGTCGCGAGCGTCGCCGAGAACGCGACCGTCGCCGCCATCGAGACGATCGTTCCACGCGCCATCGCGGCCGCGCCGGCGGCGCCTGTCTGGCGGTGCGTGCCGGGCAGCATTATCGACAGCAGCACCGGCGCGGAGGAGATCACTCCGGCCGGGCGGGCGCCGAGGATCGGCACAAGCGTCGACATCGTCGCGACCACGCAGGTGGAGATCAGCGCGCGCTGGAGCATCGTCGCCGAGCTGGCCGGGGCGGCGGTCTGAGCGTCACGGTTCTGGGCGTCGGCCCAGGGCCACAGCACGAGGCTCGCGGCGATCATGAGCCAGACAGCACTGGCAGCCGACCAGATCCCGGCAACCGAGCTCAACGCCACCACCGCCGTGAGGGCCAGCGCCAACGACGTGAACGTGGCTCGCAGCGGGCGCATGCGCCACGCCGCCCAGGCATAGGTGCTGCAGAACATGACCACCGCCATCTGTCCGCTGGTGACACCGGCCGCGGCATGCGCCGCGGTTGTGCGGCTGCTGGTCATGCAGACCGTCAACAGGAAGGGGCCGGTCGTCAGCGGCAGGCCGATCAAACGGCCGCCGATCCAGTCGCCGAAGCGCGATTGGGCCTTCGAGACGAGCGCGAAGGCGATCGGGGTGAGTCCGATGCGTAGGAGGATCGCCACGACTCATATAGTCGGCAAGAAAGCGCCGAATATTTCGCGAAATTCAGGCATCCGGGCCGTGCACGGCCGTGAATTCTTCGGCGATTGGGTGATATCCGTGAGATATGCGAGGCTGATGTCCGATGGATGCGATCGATCGCGTGCTGATTCGCGAGCTCCTGCGGGACGCCCGCGTGAGCTATCAGGAGCTGGGACGCACGGCGCGCCTGTCCGCCAACACGGTCGCCGACCGCGTGCGGCGGCTCCGCAGCTCGGGCGTGATCAGCGGCTACCACGCGCAACTGAGTCTGCCGATGCTCGGCCGGGGTCTGAGGCTGATGAGCGACGTGCGGCTACGCGAGGCCGTCGACCGCGCGGAGTTCGAGCGCGGCTTGGTCGACGTCGAGCAGGTGATCGGTGCCGTGCGGTTGACCGGCGATTACGACTATCTGCTGCAGGTCGCGTGCGTCGACCCCGAGGAGTTCGAGCAGGTGTTGGACCGTCTCAAGCGTGACCACGGCGTACGCGAGGTGCGCAGCAGGCTGGTGTTGCACGAGGTGCCGATCGATCTCGAAAAGCTCGTGAACGCCTCGGAGCTCTGAGTTGCGCGAGTCTCGCGCTGCTGTGACACCTTCGATCTCATGACCACGATCGACGAGCTGCTCGCAAACAACCGGGCCTACGCCCAGGGCACCCGGACCAACCACCTCGATGTGCGGCCCAGCAGGCGGCTCGCGATTGTCACCTGCATGGATTCGCGCATCGACACCTTCGCCGCGCTCGGGCTCGGTGACGGCGAGGCGCACATCCTCCGCAACGCCGGCGGCGTGATCACCGACGACGTGATCCGCTCGCTCGCGATCTCACAGCGGAAGCTGGGCACGCGCGAGGTGATGCTGATCCACCACACCGACTGCGGGATGCAGACGCTGACCGATGACAGCTTCCGCGCCGAGCTGCAGGAGGCGACCGGGGTGGCGCCGGCCTTTGCGATCGAGTCCTTCACCGACGCCGTCGTCGATGTGCGCCAATCGATCCTGCGCGTGCGGCGCTCGGAGTTTGTGCCGCACCGTGAGGTCGTGCGCGGCTTCGTCTACGACGTCGACACACACCAGTTGCACGAGGTCTCGGTCGACTGAGCAGCTTCTCATACATTCGTCCAGATTGGCGAATTGGGCTAAAGCTCCGAGACCGGTCTGCCGATGAAACCTGATTGAAGTGGGAGTGCCGGGCACGGACGCCCGGCGTTTCACTCAGTAGAGCCCCTCGCCGCGCGCATAGCGCTCGGCCCGTTCGCTGTCGTATCCCTCCGCGTCGAACTCGGGTGTTGAGAACGATCGCAGGATCGCACCGGAGCTCGGGAGCCGGCTGCGCTCGATGTGGCGCTCGGGGTTCCACAGCTGCGCGCGGATGAACGCCTTCGGGCAGTGGGTGTAGGCCTCCTCGATCGAGACCAGCAGACCCAGCTTCGGCGTCTTTCCGTCGATCGCGCAGGGCGCGAGCAGCTCGGCATCATCGGTGATCACCGCGCGGCCGTTGACGCGGAACGTGTCACCGATGCCAGGGATCATGAACAGCAACGCTATGCGTGGATCGGCCAGCAGATTCCGCAGCGTGTCGGCGATCTTGTTGCCGGGTCGCTCGGGGATCAGCAGCGTGTGCTCGTCGAGCACCCGGACGAAGCCCGCTGGGTCCCCGCGCGGGGAGAGATCGAGCCCGCCGTCGGGGTCGACGGTTGCGACGCACACGAAGGGCGAGCGCTCGATGAACTGCCGCGTCAGCTGGTTGAGGCGGTCGTAGAGCTTCAGCAGCACGCTCTCGACGGGGCTGCCGATGACCGCGCGCAGCTCGGCCTCGTCGGCGATCACGTGGATGCGGTCGGTATCAATCGCCACTGTCGTACCTTTCGCGTGGACGGCAAGGACAGGTCGGGGATGGCAAACGAAAGGTACCGACGATGAGCGCGCAACCAGGCTATTCAGTTCAGGGCGGTTGTCTGTGCGGGGCTGTGCGCTTTGAGTTGACCACGCCGCCGTTCTCCGCCGGGTACTGTCACTGCACCCGCTGCCAGCGGCGCACCGGGACCGGATTCTCGGTCTCAGCGTTCGTCGAGCCGGGTGCGCTCCATTGGCTGCAGGGGGAGGAGCTGATCCGCGGTTGGCTGCCGCCCACCGATGGTGCGGAGAAGTGCTTCTGCGGCGAGTGCGGCGCGCATCTCTACTCGCGCAGCCGTGACGGCTCGCGCGTCGGCATCCGCATGGCAGCCTTTGACGGCGATCCTGGCGTGCGCCCGAGCTCGCGGCAGTTTGTCGCCTACGCCGCCGGCTGGGAGGCGATCCCGGACGACGGCCTACCCCGTTTCGACGAGGCCAGGCCGCGCGACCTGTAGCTCACGTGCGAGCTTGGTCAGCAGGCTCGCGACGTCGGCGTGGCGGTCGGGCTCCCAGCCATCCAGCAGCCGCGCGAACGCTTCGCGCCGCGCCGCGATCAAGCGCTCCGCAGTCTCCTGGCCGAGCGCCGTCAAATCCCGCCTCACGGCCGTGTCAGGCTCGACCATGCCCCGCTGTGCCAGTTCGGCGAGTCCCGCGTCGGCGCGCTCGAGCGGCACGTTCCAGTCGCTCGCTTGCTGCACGATCGGCACGTCCGGCTCGCAATACGTCCGCACGAGCAACCAGGCGGCGGCCGGTGAGAGCTCGACACCCGCCCGCGCCGTGATCTGCTCGACCAGCTGGCGGCGGCGCTCTTGGCCGATCAGCACGGTGAGCGCGCGTGCGATCTCGGCAAACGAGTCAGCGGGCTTGGGCACCGCGAAGGCTTCCCCGATGCCGCTGCTCGCTTCGGCGGTGTCTCGGAGTGGCCGCTGCTCGAGCAGCCAGCTCATCAGGAACGCCGCCGCCGCGACGCATGCTGCGATCAGGAAGACGCGGTCGAGCGAGCGTGTGAAGGCGCTCACGTAGAGGTCATGGACCGGCTTGGGAAGCAGCTTGAGTGCGGCCGGATCGCTGCCCGCGCTCGACAGCCTGGCGACCTCGGAGGCGGGCACGCTGGGATGCGTCCGCAGCCCCGCGCTGAGCTGTGACGCCAGCCGGCTGGCGAAGATCGAGCCGAGGATCGCCGTGCCGACGGAGCCGCCGATCGAGCGGAACAGGGTCGCGCCCGAGGTGGCGACGCCCAGGTCGGAGTAGTCGACCGCGTTCTGCACCGCCAGCACCAGCACCTGCATCACCAGCCCGAGCCCGAGCCCGAGCACGAACATGAACAGGGACGAGCTGAGCCGGCTCGTCGATGCGTCCATGCGCGACAACAGATACAGGCCGATGATCATCACGAACGTGCCGGCGATCGGGAACGGCTTGTATCTGCCGGTGCGCGTGATCGCCTGCCCGGATCCGATCGAGGTGATCAGCAGCCCACCCATCAACGGCAGGATTTGGAGACCCGATCCGGTCGGGCTCGCGCCGTTCACGACCTGCAGGAACAGCGCCAGGTAGGTGACCGAACCGAACAGCGCAAAGCCGACCACGAAGCCGATCGCGCTGGTCACGCTGAAGACCGAGTTGCGGAACAGGCGCGGAGGCAGCACGGGCTCGGCGGCGCGGCGCTCGACCAGCAGGAAGGCGCCGATCAGGACGATCGTGGCCACGCCGAGCCCGATGATCACGCCCGAGAGCCAGCGGTAGTCGACGCCCCCGAGCGTGCACATCAGCACCAGCGCCACCAGCGCCAGTGCCAGCAACACCGCGCCGGGATAATCGATGCGGCGGCGCACGCGCTCGCTGACGTTGGGCAGCGTCGCGGCGAGCACCGCGAAGGCCAGCACGCCGATCGGCAGGTTCACATAGAAGATCCAGCGCCACGACAGCGAGCTCGTGAAGAAGCCTCCGAGCAGCGGCCCGATCACGCTGGCTAGTCCGAACACGGCGCCGAACAGCCCCTGATAGCGGCCGCGTTCGCGCGGCGTGACAACGTCGCCGATGGCCGCCATCGCCCCGACCTGCAGGCCGCCACCACCAAGGCCCTGGATCGCCCGGAACGCGACCAGCTCGGTCAGGTTGGTCGCCAATCCACAGAGCGCCGAGCCGATCAGAAACACGACCAGCGCGAACTGCAGCACGACCTTGCGGCCGTACATGTCGCCGAGCTTGCCGTAGACCGGCATCACCGCCGTCTGCGCCAGCAGGTAGGCGGTGACCACCCAGGAGATGTGGTTGAGCCCGCCGAGGTCACCGACGATCGTCGGTAGCGCGGTGGAGACGATTGTCTGGTCGAGTGCCGCCATCAACATCACGAGCATCAGGCCCGTGAAGACGACCAGCACACCTCGGGAATCGCGCTCCCGAACAGCCATCGACGGATCCTATACCCGGGTGTACGGGGCTTCGCTTCCGCACCAACCCATGCGTGTGCGGCCGACCTGAATCGGACACGCCATACTGATGGTCGTGACGTCAGCGCTCTTCAGCGAGTCGCTTGCGCCGCTGCGAGCGAACCCGTCCACCTCTGCCGTGTTGCTCGACATCGATGGCACCCTTGCCCCGATCGTCGAACACGCGGCCGACGCCAGCGTGCCGGAATCCACCCGGCAGCTGATCATCGCGATCTCGCGTCGCTACTCGCAGGTCGCGTGCATCAGCGGCCGGCGCGCATCGGAGGCGCGGGCGATGGTCTCGGTCGGCACGATCGCCTACCTCGGATCGCACGGCGCCGAGCTGTTGCGCTCCGGTTGGACCGAGGCGCAGATCGACCCGGCGCTCGCGCAGTGGGCCCCGCGCATCGACGAGTTCCGGCGTGAGTCCGACACACCTGAGCTGCGCCGCCGGCGGGTGCGGATCGAGGACAAGGGGCCGATCATCGCCTACCACTGGCGCGGCGCCGTCGACGAGCAGGACGCACGCGCCGCGATCGACGCAGTTGCGGCCCATGCCCAGGAATCCGGGCTCGATGTGCACTGGGGCCGCAAGGTCATGGAGGTGCGGCCTCCGGTGCGGATCGACAAGGGCCTCGGCGTGCGCACGCTACTGGGCGATCGCCACTTCTCGGCGGCGCTCTACGTCGGCGATGACACCACCGACCTCGACGCATTTCACGCGCTGCATGACCTCGTCAAGGAGGGTGTCGTCGAGCGTGCGATCTGCGTCGGTGTGCATTCGAGCGACGGGCCGCCGGCGATCGAGGAGGAGGCTGACGTTGTCGTGGCGGGGACCGAGGGAGTGCGGGAGCTCTTGGCCGCGTTGGCGGCCGAGTAGGCTGCCGCCGGCGGCATGCGTTTCACCGAGTTCCTACGCACGACGGTCATGCTCTGTGCCGCGGCGGCGACGCTGCTGGCGGTTGTGACGGTGGCCGGCGCCAATGAGAACGGCAACGCGCTACTGGTACCGGTCGCGGCGGGCTGGTGGCTGGTTGCCGCGATTGCCGGCGGGTGGATCGGGCGTCGGAATTCGACCTCGCGCGAGATTGCGGTCCTGCTGGCCAGCGCCAGGACGCAGACGATGCTCCCCGAGATCAACCCCGGTCGCATCGTCCTCAACCGACTGTGGCCGATCATCGTCTGCACGGTCGGCGCCGGCGCGGTTGCCTTCGCGTACCCGCAGGTGCCGGCGATCGCGACCGGCTTCGCGATCATCTGGGCGCTCGCCTGGAGGCGGCAGTCGGCGGCGGTAACCGCGATCGAGGAGCGCGACGGCGCGCGCTTCTACGTCGAGCGCACCTCGCCGCTGCAGCCGATCAAGCTCGTCCGCACTCCCGGCTTCCGCTCGAACCTGACCGAGATCATCCACGCCAAACGCGCGACCCCGGTCGCCGGGCGCCACGCCTGAGCCAGCAACGGATGCCGGCGTTCGCCTACATCCCCAGCCCTTCGAGCAGCGGCTTCTCGATCGGGCCGCTGTACTTCCATGCGTACGGGATCTGTTACGTCTTCGCCGTTGCGGCGGCGATCTACATCGCGCGCCGGCGCTGGGCCAACCGCGGTGGCGATCCCGACATCGTCTACAGCGTGGCGTGGTGGGGATTCCCCGCCGGTTTGATCGGTGGCCGGATTTATTTCGACATCACGACACCTAGCCAGATGCCCGATCACTGGTGGGGGCCGTTCGCGATCTGGGACGGTGGCCTGGGGATCTGGGGCGGTATCGCGGCCGGAGTCGCGGTCGGAGTCTGGTACCTGCGCAGGAGCCTGAGCTGGTCGGACGTCTACCGCTTCATCAATGCCGCCACGCCGGGGTTGCTGGTCGCGCAGTCAATTGGGCGGATCGGCAACTACTTCAACCAGGAGCTGTTCGGCAAGCCCTCGACCCTGCCCTGGGCGCTCAAGATCTCCGCGGCACACCGGCCGCCCGGCTTCGTGCACTACGCGACCTTCCAGCCGACGTTCCTCTACGAGATCATCTGGAACCTGCTGCTGGCCGCCGCGCTGGTGTGGCTCGACAACCGCCGCAAGGTCAAGGCGCCGGGACTGTTCCCGCTCTACGTCGCCGGCTATTCGGCCTTCCGGATCTTCGAGGAGACGCTGCGCATCGATTACTCGCAGTACATCCTCGGCATGCGCTTGAACTTCTGGGTCGCGCTGATCGGAACCGTCGGTGGATTGCTGTGGTTCGCGCGGATCCAGTTCAAGCAGACCGCGGACGGCGGCGCTGAGCCGACAGATCCGCCCAGGCTTGAGTATTCGCGATCTGGGACGACGTGAGCCACGCGCGGCGCGCGGTCGCGATCCCGTAGCGCACCACCTCGAAGCCGCCCGTGCGGTGGGCGTCGCAGTTGATCACCAGTGGGATTCCCGCCGCCGCCGCATCGCGCGCGTGCAGCTCATTGAGATCGCGGCGATCCGGATTGGCGTTGATCTCGAGCATCGTGCCGGTGCGCAGCGCGGCCTCGAGCACCGCCTCGAAGTCGAACTCATAAGGCGCGCGCTGCAGGATCTTGCGCCCGCTGAGATGGCCCATGCAGTCCACGTAGGGGTGCTCGATCGCGCGCACGATGCGAGCCGTCATCTCTGCTTCGGGCATGCGGAACGACGTGTGCACGCTGGCCACGATCCAGTCAAGCTCGGCCAGCACCTCGTCGGGATAGTCGAGTGACCCGTCCGGGAGCACATTGACCTCGGATCCGACGAGCAGCGTGAAGTCGTCAAGCGTCGCATCGACCTCGCGCACGCGCTCGATCTGAAACCGCAGCTGATCTGCCGAGACGTCTGCTCCGAAGCCCATCGAGGCGGAGTGGTCGGTGATCACCAGGTACTCGTAACCGGCCTCGATCGCGGCTTGCGCCATCTCCTCGATCGAGGCGGTGCCATCCGATGCGGTGGTGTGGCAGTGGAGGTCGCCCCTGAGGTCGGCGGCCCTGACCAGTGCCGGCAACGTGTGCTTGAGCGCAGCCTCGAGCTCGCCGCGATCCTCGCGCAGCTCGGGCTCGATGTAGTCCATCCCGAGCAGCGCGTAGACCTCGGCTTCGCTGGCGCAGCGATGCGTGATCTGCGTGTTGTCGTCGAGCACCCCGTATTCAGAGATGTGCATCCCGCGGCGCACCGCGAAGTCCCGCAGCGCCACGTTGTGCTGCTTGGAGCCCGTCAGGTGCTGGAGCACATTGCCGAACTGGTCGGGCTCGACGATGCGTACGTCGACGCCCAGCCCACTGTGGGTGCGGATGCGTACCGCGTTGCTCCCGGGCGTCGACGCGGCTTCGACCTGCGGCAGCGCCGCGACGGCGGCGGCCAGTGCGCCGGGGTCGCTCGCGGTCGCGACGATGTCGAGGTCCTTGACGCTCTCGGCCATGCGCCGCGCGGAGCCGGCGAGCTCGGCCCGCTCGGTCACCGCCAGCGCCCGGATCTCGGCCAGCAGCTCCTCGCCGACGGCGAGCGCGCGGCTCAGCACGACGCGCTGGGCGGGGCCGGCCTGTGCGTAATCGGCGACGGCCTCAAGCAGCGCCTGCTCGGCCTTGGGGCCGAACCCCTTGAGCTCACTGATGCGACCCGCGCCGGCCGCCTCCTGCAGCGCCTCCAGCGAATCCAGCCCGAGCTCCTCATACAGGCGCCGTGCCCGCTTGGGCCCGAGCCCGGGAAGCTTGGTCATCTCGACCAACCCCGGCGGGAACTTCGAGCGCAGCTTGACGAGCGCCGGGATCTCCCCGGTCCTCGCCAGCGCGACGATCTTCTCCTGCAGCGTCGCGCCGATCCCCGGGAGCGTGGTCGCCTGTCCGTCGAGCGCCAGCTGAGCCACCTGCTTGGACGCCTCGCGTACGGCACGTGCGCCGTTGCGGTAGGCGACGATCCGGTGGATAGTGGCGCCGTCGAGCTCGTAGAGGTCTCCGAGCTCGTCGAAGGCGGCGGCGATCTCGCTGTTGGTCGGCGACGTGTTTCTGGTCTCAGTCACTGCGCTTCGGCCCCTTGTATTCATAGCCGGTGGGGTCGAGCGCTGCCAGCAAGCGGTCACTCTTGCGTGGCCTGCGCCCCAGATCCTCACTCCGCTCCTTGCGTGCGATCGCGGTGCGCACCAGCCGTCCCCCGAGGTAACGAAACGGCTCGGGCGGAAGCTGGCGGGTCGGCACCGAGCGCAGCGCGCCGGGCAGGCCGGCGCTGCCGCCGTCGGCGGCAAGCTCGGCGAGGATCTCACCCGCCAGCCGCGAGGGCCCCACGCCGTCGCCGGAGAAGCCGGCGCAGACCAGCACGCTCGGCGCCTCACGCAGGCGCACGAAGAACGGCAGGCCGCTCAGCGAATAGTCGATCGGCCCGCTCCAGCGTTCCGCCACCGGGATATCCCAGAGCGCCGGGTAGGTGCGCAGCAGCTGGCCGCGGATCGCCGCTTCGCGGCGCCCCGGGTGGTCGAAACCCGCCGTGATCCTGTTGGCGTACGCGAGCGTGCCACCGCCCTTGCCGAAGATCATCCGACCCTCGGCGGTGGCGTGGTAGTAGTTCACGAGTCGGCGGCCGTCCGAGATGCAGACGCCGGCACGGATTCCGGCCTCGGCCAGCCGCTCGGGGGCGGCCGCGGTCGCGATCACGTCGCTGGCGACCACCACCAGCCCGGCACCGATCTCCCTGATCTGCGCCGCCCATGCGTTGACAGCAAGCACCACCTGGTCGGCCACGATCGAGCCCTGCTCGAGCACGACGCTGGTGTGCGGCCCGTACTCGATCGCGCGCACCTGTGAATGCTCGTAGATCTGCACGCCGGCCTGACGCGCGGCGCGGGCGAGCTCGCGCGCGAGCCTTGCGGGTTGAACCGCGGCTGAGATCGGCTCGAACAGCCCATCGAGGTGTTGCTGGGAGCCGCTCAGCTGGGTGAGCTCCTGTCGCGTCAGCTGCTGGTAGGGATGGACTCCGAACTGCTCGAGCAGGCGCAGCGTCTGCTCCCAGCCGCCCACCTGCTCAGGGTTGGTGGCGGCCCATAACCAACCGTTCATCGTGAAGGCATCCTCGATTCCGCGCTCGCGGCAGAACTCGCCGATGCTGCGCACGGCCTGCTCGGCGCGCCGTGCGAGCGCGACCGCCAGCTCGGGTCCGCACAGTGAGACCAGGTGTTCAAAGTGCGCCCACCAGGTCAGCGCGAAGCCGCCATTGCGGCCGCTTGCGCCGGCGCCGCAGATGTCTGCTTCGACGAGCGTGACCTCGGTGCCCGGAGCGCGGCGCTTGAGCTCCAGCGCGGTCCAGAGCCCGGTGAAGCCGCCGCCGACGATGCACACGTCGGTGAGGGCGTGGCCCGCGAAGCTCGGGTGCTCGTACGGGTCATTTCCGGCGAGCGCGTGCTGGAGCCACAGCGAGCGGCGTCCGTGTGTCCGCACTCGGCGGCCGGAGAGTGCGACGATTCCAGATGCTGGCGCGCGCGTGCCGGTCACGGTGACAGGATGACGTGTGCGCGCCACGGATGCGGCAAACCCACCAAACGGCGCCGCTATACTTTTTGAAGTAACTAATTCGTCTTAGAGGAGCCGTGATGGCGGGCAACGTTTCCGAGGTAACAGACAACAACTTCCAGGCAGAGGTGCTCGAGTCCGACGTGCCGGTGCTGGTCGACTTCTGGGCTCCCTGGTGCGGTCCCTGCCGGATGGTCGCTCCGGTGGTTGAGGAGATCGCGACCGAGAAGGCGGGTCAGCTGAAGGTCTCGAAGCTCAACACCGACGAGAACCAGCAGACCGCGATCCAATACAACGTGCTTTCGATCCCGACCCTGATCGTCTTCAAGAACGGCCAGGAGGTCAAGCGCGTCACCGGCGCCTACCCGAAGAAGCGGCTCGAGGCCGAGATCGAACCGGCGCTCAGCTGACGCCGCAGGTCGTGAACTGCAGCCGCTGCTCTGGCCTGAGCTGAGCGGCAAGCGCCAGGTCGTCGCTGTGGACCACGCCGATCACGGGATATCCGCCCGTGGTCGGGTGGTCGGCCAGCAACAGGATCGGCTGCCCATCCGGCGGCACCTGAATTGCACCGGGGACCAGACCTTCTGACAAGGGCTCGTCGGCGCTGACGCGCGCGAGCTCCGGGCCGTGCAGCCGAATTCCGATCCGATTGGACGCCTGGCTGACAACGAACGGCTCCCTGAGTAGCCGTTCGACCGACTCCGCGGTGAACCAGTCACTACGCGGACCGACGATGACGCGCAATACGACAAAATTGGGTAGTTCTGATTGTGGGGGCGGTTCAGGGGCGGGCGGACGGATCGTCCGTCCGCCCCCATTGTTGCCGAGGGTCAGTAGGTCCCCGCGCGCGAGTGGATCGGGCCCGAGTCCTGTCAGCAAATCGGTGGCGGCGCTTCCCAGCACCAGCGGCACGGCGAGCCCGCCGCCGAAGGCCAGATAGGTGCGCAGCCCCGCCGTGGCGTTTCCGACGCGCAGCTGGTCGCCCGCGGCCACCTCGAAGAGCTGGTTCATCGGCACCACCCGCTCGCCCACGCGCGCGCGCACCGGCGCCCCGGTGAGCGCCAGTTCGGCGCGAGCAGCGAAGCGCAGCCGCGGGCCGGCGAGCGTGGTCTCCAGCGCGGCCGCGCCGACGTCGTTGCCAACCAGATGGTTGGCACGCCGCAGCGCCGAGCGGTCGGCCGCGCCCGAGCGTGGCACCCCGATGTGTGCCCAGCCCGGCCGTCCAAGATCCTGGATCGTCGTCAGCGCCCCCGGCGCGAGCACCTCCACCTGCGTCATCTCACACCGGCTCGAAACGCACGCGTGTGCCCGGCGCGAGCAGCGCCGGCGGGCTCTGCTCCGCGTCGAACAACACCACGTCGGTGCGCCCCAGCAGGTTCCAGCCGCCCGGTGAGCTGCGCGGATAGATTCCGCAGTAGCCCGCCGCCACCGCCACCGACCCCGCCGGCACCTGCGTCCGCGGAGTCGCAAGACGCGGCAGCTCGAGCTCGGGCGGCAGGC
The DNA here is from genome assembly GCA_963706725.1 of uncultured Actinomycetota bacterium. Taxonomy (GTDB): domain Bacteria; phylum Actinomycetota; class Thermoleophilia; order Solirubrobacterales; family Solirubrobacteraceae; genus Palsa-465. Next base: position 1,079,481 of record OY970167.1, read on the forward strand.
CGATCAGGTACGGAAACCCCGGGGCGAAGCCCATGAACGCCACCGTGTATTCCGCGCCGCTGTGCAGCTCCACCACGGCCTCGCTGCTCGCCCCGAGGCTCGCCGCGATCGCCTGCAGATCGGCTCCGTCATAGCGCGTCGGGATGCTTATCGCCTGCGGACTGCCGGCTTCGTCATCGCACATTTCCGGACGCGCCTGCTCCAGTCCGAGTTCCGACATATCAGGTATGACGCTTCCGTCAGACCAAACCAGTAATACCGTCCGGTGACCGGGAACGACGTCGGCCAGCGACTCACCGAGACGCTCGCGTGCGAGCCGCGCGGCCGCGTGGACCGAGGCATTGTCGGGCAGCTCCAACAGCGCCGCGCGATCCCCGACCCGCCTCATGAGCACGACCGAAGATCGGCGCCGGCGTGGATCAGGGATTGGGGTTGGTGATCGGGCCCGCGGCTGACCACGTCAGCGTCCCCGTGTGGCAGGAGCTGCTCGCGCGGATGCCAATCGTGCCGTTGGCGATCGCCTTGCCGGGGCCGCCGACCGGGCCGCTGATCTGCTTGATCCGCCCGGTGATCGACACCGTGGCAGTCCCGAGGCTCTTGCTGGCGGTCAGAACAATCTGCTTGGTCGCCTTGGTGACCGCCTGGTATTTGATCTGGAAGATGTAGTGGAACGACTGGTAGGCGTGGTTGACCGCCGGGAACGGCTGGATGATGTTCTGCGCGAACTTGGGCGAGTGCGGTGGACCAAAGGTGTTGAAGGCGTACTGCGGCTTGCCGCCACTGCTGGCCCTGCAGTTGAACGTATCGCCCAACGAGTACATGTAGGCACCGACGATCGGCGAGTCGTTGTCGTTGTAGGAGCCATGAGTGAGCACGTCGAAGGCGAAACCGAGATACCCGTCGGCGCTGTCACGTCCCTCGACGTAGCTCCCCACGCCTGCTGCGCTGTGCGCAAGCGCCGCCACGGGTGAAGCGAGGACCACTGCAAGTGTTGTGAACGCCACTGTCGCTTTACGCATGCGCAGATCCTATTCAGGAGAACGGCCGGATCTCGAAACCGGCCCCGATCAGGCGGTTGCGGACAGCGACGGCGAGCTCGGCCGCGCCCGGCGTGTCGCTGTGCAGGCACAGCGAGCGGAAGCGGCCGCTGCCGGCGAGCTGCTCGGCCTGGGCAACGACGGCGTCGGTAGCGGTGAGCACCGCATCGGTTTCGCCGCGCGGCACGAGCGTCCCGTCGGCTCGGTAGGCGCGATCGGCAAAGCCCTCGGCAACACCCTCGATCCCGTGCGCCTGGGCGGCGCGGAGCAGCTCCGAGTCCGGCGGAGCCAGCAGCTTCAGGTGGTGATCGACGGCTGCGACCGCCGACGCCACAACATCGGCGTAGATGCGATCGACGGCGGCGCGGTTGTAGAGCGCGCCGTGCGGCTTGACGTATCCGACGCGCCCGTGCTCGAGCCCGGCCTCGATCCGCAATGCCGCGATCTGCTGGACGAGCTCCCGGCGCAGCTCCTCGGGCTCGACCTCCAGATCGCGCCTGCCGAATCCCTCCCGGTCCATGAACGAGACGTGGGCCCCGATGCGCTTGTGCCGCAGCACGGCCTCGGCACAGATGGCGCGCATCGTCGCGGCGTCACCGGCGTGGAAGCCGCAGGCGACGTTCAGGCTTGAGAAAGCGGCGATGATCTCGGCGTCGGCGGCGATGCCCTCGGCGCCGGGCCGCTCGCCGACGTCCGCATTCAGGTCGATCTGCGGTGCCGGCAACGGCTCTAGACCTTGCGGACCTCGATCCGCAGCTCGAGTCCGTCGATCATCGTCGGGGCCACGTCCAGCGCCGTATACCTGACCTCGATCGCCAGCACCTCGCCGGCGATGTACTGCTCGTGCTCGCGGGCGGCGGCCAGCAGCTGCGGATCGCCGTCGAGCGTCAGCACGATGCGGTCGGATATCTCGAAGCCCGCGGCACGGCGCGCGGCCTGCACCGCGTGCACGATCTCACGCGCCCAACCCTCGACCCGCAGCGACTCGTCGATCACGAGCTCAAGCGCAACCGCATGTGAGCCCTCGCGCTCGACCTGGTAGCCCTCGAGCGGCTTCATCGAGACCGGCAGATCGTCCGCCGATAGAGCGTGCTCGGTGCCGTTGATGCCGATCGCGACCTTTCCGCCGTCACGGAGCGTGACGGCCGCCCGCGATGCGTCCAGCCCAGCGACCGCGGCCGCGACCAGAGGCATGTCCTTGCCGAAGCGCGGCCCCAGCGTGCGGTAGTTGGGCTTGATCTCAACCTCACCGAGCTCATCGGCCTCGGAGACGAAGCGCAGCTCGCGCACGTTGAGCTCGTCGCGCACGATCTCCGCGAGGCGCTCGATCGCCTCGCGCTCGGCGCCGGCGGCGACGACCACGGCAGCGTGCAGCGGCTGGCGCAGCTTGACCTTCGCCTGGCTGCGGGCCGCGAGCCCGAGACGGACCGTCTCACGCGCGATCGCCATCGCCTGTTCGAGCTCAGCATCGTGATGGGTGGGTGCGATCAGACCCGGGAAGTCGCACAGGTGCACGCTCGGCTCCGAGCCGTCGAGGTTTCCGTAGATCTCATCCGCGATGAACGGCGTGAACGGTGCGAGCAGCTTCGCAACCGTGACCAGCGCGTGGTGCAAGGTCGCCATCGCCGCCGGCTCGCCGTCCCAGAAGCGGCGCCGGGAGCGGCGCACGTACCAGTTGGAGAGGTCGTCGACGTACTCGGCGATCGCCCGTCCCGAGCCGGTCGCGTCGAAGTTGTCGAGTCCGTTGCGGACCGTCTCGACCGTCTCGTGCAGGCGTGAGAGCGCCCACCGGTCAAGCTCGGTGAGCTCCACGGAACCGAGCGACAGCGACTCGGCGGCGACGCCGTTGGCGTTCGCGTAGAGCACGTAGAAGCCGTAGGTGTTCCACAGCTGCAACATGAACTGGCGCACCGCCTCGCCGAGTGAGTCCAGCGAGAAGCGGTAGCCGTCCCAGGGGTACTTGGAGGTGAAGAAGTACCAGCGGAAGGCGTCGGCGCCGTAGCTGTTCAGCACGTCCCAGGGCTCGACGATGTTGCCCTTGGACTTGCTCATCTTCTGGCCGTTCTCGTCGAGCAGCAGGCCCAGGCAGACGACGTTGCGGTACGAGCTCTCGCCGAACAGCAGCGTCGAGACCGCCAGCATCGAGTAGAACCAGCCGCGCGTCTGATCGAGCGCCTCGCAGATGTAGTCGGCCGGGAAGTGTGCCTCGAACTCATCGTTGCCCGCGTGCCCGTCGACCGTCGGCATCGCGCCGAAGGACGCGAACGGCATCGACCCCGAGTCGAACCAGACGTCGATCACGTCCGGCACGCGCTGCATCGGCTCCGCGCAACCGGACTCGGCGCACGCGAAGCTGACGTCGTCGACGAACGGGCGGTGCGGGTCGCGCAGGGCGACACCGGACAGCGACTCGAGCTCGGCCAGTGAGCCGACCACATGGAGGTGTCCAGCGGGACACCTCCATACAGGCAGCGGCGTACCCCAGTAGCGCTCGCGCGAGAGCGCCCAGTCGACGTTGCCCTCGAGCCAGTTGCCGAAGCGCCCGTGCTTGACATGCGGCGGCTGCCAGTTGATCGTCTCGTTGGCCGCCAGCAGCTGATCCTTGATCTGGCTGGTGGCGATGTACCAGGAGGGCTTGGCGTAGTAGAGCAGCGGCGTGTTGCAGCGCCAGCAGTGTGGATAGGAGTGCTCGTAGGGCTCGGCCTTGAGCAGCTTGCCGCGGTTGCGGAGGTCCTCGAGGATGCCCTCGTCGGCGGCCTTGACGTTGACGCCAGCCCACCGCGTGATGCGCTTGTCGTAGGTGCCGTCGGGCAGCACCGGGTTGATCGGCGCCAGGCCGTTTGCCTCGCCCAGGCGGAAGTCGTCCTCGCCAAAGGCGATCGCCGTGTGCACGAGGCCGGTGCCGTCCTCGGCGGTGACGAAGTCGGCGGCCAGCACGGTGTGGCCCTTTTCGCCGTACTCGGAGCCGGCGATGAAGTCGAAGGGCGGTTCGTAACTCAGGCCCACGAGCTCGGCACCGGGGAAGCGCTCGGCGATCTCGACGCCCTCGCCGAACAGCTTCTCGGCGAGCGCCGCGGCGACGATGTAGTCCTCGCCGGTGCGCACGTAGATCAGCTCGGGGTCGACCGCGACGGCCGCGTTGGAGACGAGCGTCCAGGGCGTCGTGGTCCAGACGACGAGCTTGCCTCGCGCGCTCGGGAGGATGACGTAGGCGGAGGGGTCGACGACGTCCTGGTAGACGCCGGGCTGGCCGAGCTCGTGACTCGAGAGCGCGGTGCCGCAGCGCGGGCAGTAGGGCACGACCTTGAGCCGCTCGAACAGCAGGTCCTTCTCGTAGATCGTCTTCAGCGCCCACCAGACCGACTCGACGTAGCTTGAGTCGAGCGTTTTGTAGGCGTGTTCGGTGTCGACCCAGAAGCCGATCCGCTCCGTGAGGCGGGTCCAGTCATCGATGTGGCTGAGCACGACCTCGCGACAGCGCGCGTTGAATCGGTCGATCCCGTACTCCTCGATGTCGGCCTTCTGCTTCATGCCGAGTTCCTTCTCGACGGCCAGCTCGACCGGCAGGCCGTGACAGTCCCAGCCGCCCTTGCGCTCGACCAGGTAGCCGCACATCGTGCGGTAGCGGGTGAAGATGTCCTTGAACACGCGGGCGAGAACGTGATGCGATCCAGGGCGCCCGTTGGCGGTCGGCGGGCCCTCGAAGAAGCCCCAACGCGGACCGCCCTGGCGGCGCGCGATCGACTGCCTGAAGACGTCATGCTCGCGCCAGCGCTCGAGGATGCCCTCCTCGAGCTGCGGGAAGGAGGCGCGGGGGTCGACTGGGCGGTGGGGCGTGGCCATCAGGACGCCGGATTCTAGGCGGCGTGCGCTCGTGGCCCGCTGAGCACCGGTCGCGAGCGGCGCTCAGCGCTGGTGCTCGGCCAGATAGGCGGCGGCAAGCCGCTTGGGCGCCCGCGCGAGCCAGGCGTCGACGGTCAGTTCCCTGAGTTCCTCGCCGCCGATCCGCTCGAGCCGCACGAGCACGGCCGTGAACCCGTCGAAGTGCGGGATCGTGAAGTAGACCGCCGGATCGGACTCGATCAGCGCGAGCTTGGCGCCCTCGTGCTCGACGCGGGCGCCCAGGATCTCACCGGTTGGCGCGTCGCTGCCGAGCGCCCTGAGGTCGTTTCGGCCCAGCGGCCGCTGCCAGACGAAGATCTTGTCCTTGACCTTCCAGCCCAGGCCGCGGATGTGGCCGTGGTTGCTCACCTCACTGGTCTCCGGCAGCGAGAGGGCGATGCGGCGGACGTCATCCCAGCTTGAGATGGGTGCACGATACTCCCGCTATGCGCCTGCGCCTGTACCACCACCGCGATGGTGCTCGTGTCGCGTACTGGGAGACCGGCACCGGTCCGGCGATCGTGCTGCTGCACTCGTTGGGGCTCTCGCATCGCGAATGGGCGCCGATCGTCGAGGCGCTGTCGTCGCGCTTTCGCGTGGTGCTGCCCGATCTGCCGCTGCACGGCGACTCCGAGGACCGGCCGCGGCACCCGTACACACCCGAGTGGTTGACCGAGGTGATGGCCGGCTTCTGCGCCGACGTCGGCGGGCCGCGCGCCGCGATCGTCGGCCATGACTTCGGTGCCGAGCTGGCGCTGCGCACGATCGTCGACGGCGGCTACATGCCGTCGCGGCTGGTGCTGATGGGCAACCGCCTGCACCGCCCGGCGCCGCTGCGCGGACGCCGCACGCTCTGGCGGCTGGTCACCGGCGCGGCGACGCTCCCGGTGCTCGACCTGGCGCTCTCACACGCCGCGGTGGTGGTGTTCCGCCCGAGCTTCGGCGAGCACCTCAGCGCGCAGCGCAACCCGGAGAGCCGTGACGTCGTCCGGCACGCCTTCGCCGACGTACGGGGCAACACCAACCGCGCGCGGTCGTGGGCGAAGTTCTCGCGCCGCTGGCCGTTTGAGGCGCAGCGCGATCTGCTCGACGCCTACCCGTCGCTCGCGCTGCCGGTGCTGCTGCTGTGGGCCGATGAGGATCCGGCGGCGCCGCTCGAGTGGGCCCAGGAGGCGCTCGACCTGATCCCCGGCGCGCAGCTGCGCACGATCCCCGGTGCCGGCTTCCTCGTCGCCTATGACGACCCGGTGGTGCTCGCCCGTGAGCTGATCAGCTTCTGCGGCTGACGGCCGTCGATGCGGGCGTTGCACGCCCTCCGGATCGGAACCGGGTGCCCGCGTGCGGTGCGTGTGCGTGTGCGTGTGCGATCGGCTCGAAGACGCGCCCCGGCTCGCTCAGGTCTGCTGCTCGGAGAGCCCGCGGTCGAGCAGCGTCAGGAGCCATTCGAACGATGCATCGGTGGACAGCGGGATCCCGAAGCCCCCGCCCGCCTCGAGCGTGACGAAGCCGTAGATAGCGGCGCGCATCGCCCGCACCGCATGGATCGCGGCATCGCCCTCGATGGCGTAGCCGCGCATCACCGAGACCATCAGCTCGACCGCGCGGGCAGCGGCCGGCTCGTCCTGCAGCTGGACGAACTGCAGCGCCGCGTGACGGCCGGGGTGGGCGAGCGCCCAGCGGCGGTACGCACGCCCGGTCTCACGCAGCGCGTCACCGGAGGCACGACCGGCGACGGCTGGGGTGAGCGCGTCGGCGAGCTGATCCGCGGCTGCCGCCGCCAACCGCCGCCTGAGATCCGGCAGTCCGGCGACGTGCGCATACAGCGAGGGGGGCTTGATGCCCAGCTTCGCCGCCACCGAGCTGAGGGTGACCGCCTGCAGCCCGGCGGCGTCGGCGATCGCACCCGCGGCCTCGACCACCGCGGCGGCATCCAATCCGGCGCGCGGCATCAGGCTGTCCGCTGCGCGCGAGCGATCGCCGCGTCCATCGCCGCCGCCGGTGAGGCGGTTGCCCTGCCGTGGCCCAGCACCAGCATCTGCGGCTCGAGCGCACGCAGCGCCACCGCCGAGCTGACGGCTCGATGGCGGTCACAGGTACCGATCCAGACGAGCGGGAAGGGCAGGCGCGGGCGGTTCGGGACATCGAGCCCGCCGACGGTGTGGAAGGCATCGCCGGCGATCAGGCTGCGGTCACGGGTGTCCAGGAACGCCAGGTGCCCGGGCGTGTGGCCGGGGCTCGCGATCACCTCGAGGCTGCCGACTCGATCGCCGGGCGCCAGCAGCACGTCGGGCTTGAAGTTGACCTTCGGCCAGCTGCCGCGCTTCTTCTCCCCGAAGTCGACGGCCTCGCCGGCGAGCGCGCGCGCATCGGTCTCGGAGATCAGCACCGGTACATCGTCGCCCAGCCTCTGGCGCAGCGCGTCGACGGAGCCGACGTGGTCGCCGTGACCGTGCGTGAGCGCGATCCGGCGGATCGGGGCACCCAGCTTTTGGGCGGCGGCGATCAGCTCGTCGGCCGCGTTCATGGTTGTGTCGACGAGGGTCAGGCCGTCGTCCTCGCACACCAGGTAGGCGTTCATGAATCCGAACTTCGTCAGCTGCAGCAGGCTGGGGGTGATCTGTGTGCTCCTCATCGTGTCTCCGGTTCGCTTGACTACGTCACTTAGGGATAACCCTAATACTATTAGGTAGCCTCTGTCAAGCTTACCCTCGGATCCGCTTCGAGACCCTGCGCGGTACCTTGATATCTCAAGCGTTGACGCGGTGAAAGGACGAGCGTGGGCACGACTCAAGATCAGCAGCTGTGGGGTGGCGAGACCAGCAAGGCGGTGGCCAACTTCCCCATTTCGGGTGAGCCGATCCCCGTTCCCGTGATCCGCTGGCTGGGCCGCATCAAGGGTGCCGCCGCACGTGTCAACGCCGAGCTCGGGTTGCTGGATGTCGGCCACGCCGAGCGCATCGCCGCCGCCGCTGACCGCGTCGCCGCGGGTGAGTTCGACGACCAGTTCCCGATCGACGTCTTCCAGACGGGCTCGGGCACGTCCTCGAACATGAACGCCAACGAGGTCATCGCCAACCTCGCGAATCTGATCCCGCCCGCCACGCCGGCGACCCATCCCAACGATCACGTCAACATGGGCCAGTCCTCGAATGATGTCTTCCCGTCGGCCGTGCACCTCGCGGCGCTCGACGTGGCGAGCAACGATCTGCTGCCGGCACTCGACGCGCTCGAGCGGGCATTCGCCGCCAAGGCGACCGAGTTCCACGACATCGTCAAGTCCGGGCGCACGCATCTGATGGACGCCGTGCCGGTCACGCTCGGGCAGGAGTTCAGTGGCTACGCCGCCCAGGTCCGCCTGGGGGCGCGCCGGATCCGCAACGCGCTCCCGCAGGTCGCGCAGATCCCGCTGGGCGGCACCGCCACCGGCACCGGCCTGAATACGCATCCGGAGTTCGCCGCGCGCGTGCGCGCCAAGCTCAGCGACGCGACCGGGCTTGAGATCTCTGCACCCGAGGACCCGTTCGAGGCACAGGGCAACCGGGACGCGCTGGTCGAGCTCTCGGGCGCGCTCAAGGTGGTCGCCGTCTCCTTCACGAAGATCGCGAACGACCTGGCGCTGCTGGGCTCGGGGCCCCGTGCCGGCATCGGCGAGATCCTCCTGCCCGAGTTGCAGAAGGGCTCCTCGATCATGCCGGGCAAGGTCAACCCGGTAATCCCGGAGGTCACGCTGCAGGTGGCCGCCCAGGTCGTCGGCAACGATGCCGCGATCACGCTCGCCGGCAGCCAGGGGAACTTCGAGCTCAATGTGCGCGTGCCGCTGATCGCCCGCAACCTGCTCGAGTCGATCAGCCTGCTTGGCGCCACCGCGCGTGTGCTCGAGGACAAGTGCGTCTCCGGGATCGAGGCCAACCTCCCCGGCTGCGAGCGGTCGGCCGAGTCGACGCTGGCGGCCGCCACCGCACTGAACCCGTACATCGGCTACGACAGGGCGGCAGAGATCGTCAAGGAAGCGGCGAGCTCCGGGCGGATGCTGCGGGAGGTGGCCTACGAAAAGGGCGTCGACGAGGACACATACAATCGCGCGATGGATCTGCGCAAGATGGCGCAGGGGAATCTGAGCTGACCGTGTAACGCGGTCGGCCCGATGGCGGAACTATCCGCCATCCGATGCGTTAAGGCTGACGATCAGGTGCCAAACATCGCGGTGACAAGCAGGCGCACGCTGCAGGCTGTGACCGCTGCGCTGCTGGCAGCGCTGGTGGCGGCCGCGCCCGCGGTCGCCGCGACCAGCGCCGGCGGTCTCTACCTGCGCGGAGCCGGCAACGGCCACGGCGTCGGCATGAGCCAGTACGGAGCCGCCGGCTATGCCCTGCACGGCGCCAGCTACCGGCAGATCCTGCACGATTACTACGCCGGTACGACGCTCGGTCACGTCGACCCCAGCCGCACGGTGACGGTGCTGATGCGGCCCAGCGGCTCGGCCGTCTTCAGTGGCGCGAGCACGATCAGGGGTGCCGCGCGCAAGCTGAACCCGCTCGCCACCTACAGTGTTGTGCGCGTGTTCGGGGACCGGCTGCGGATCAAGCTGGCCGGAAAATCGCTCGGGGTCTTCACCGCACCGCTACAGGTCGGTGGCCCGGGGCCGCTGAAGCTGATCGGCCTCGGCGCCTTTCGCGGCGCGTTCGTGTTCCGGCCGAGCCCCAGCGGCAACGGCGTGATGACGGTCAACGCCGTCGGACTGGATGACTACGTGCGCGGCGTGGTCTCGGCGGAGATGCCGTCGACTTGGCCGGCCCAGGCGCTCGCTGCGCAGGCGGTCGCGGCGCGCACCTACGTGATCACATCAAAGCCGATCGGTGCGAACTTCGACGTCTACGACAACACTCGCTCGCAGATGTACCAGGGGGTCAAGGCCGAGACGCCCGCGACAGATGCCGCGGTGGCGGCGACCAGTGGTCAGGTCGTGGAGTACGCCGGCGCGCCGGTCGTCACCTATTTCTTTGCCAGCTCAGGCGGTGAGACCGAGAGTGACCAGAACGTCTTTCCGCTCGCGCCGGCGGCCTGGCTGGTGGGTCGCCCCGACCCCTACGACGACTCCTTCAACAACCCCTACCACCGCTGGAAGGTGAGCTTCACGCTGAGAACGGCAGAGCGCCGGCTGGGCGCGCTCGTCGAGGGTTCACTGGTGGGTATCCGGGTGCTCGAGCGCGGCGTCTCGCCGCGCATCATCAAGGCCAAGGTGGTGGGCACCAGGGGGTCGGTCACCGTCACCGGCGTGCAGCTGCGCAAGGCACTCGGCACGCCGAGCACGTGGATGTCGTTCACCACCGTCAGCAGCCACGGCGTGGAGACCAGCACCACGCCCGCGGACACCACGACGACGCCGACCACAACCGGTGCCGACACCACCACGTCAACGACCACGGTCCCCAGCGGGGGAGGCGGATTGGGGGCGAGCGTCGGGCGGGCGCGGGTGCTGCCCGCTCGGGCCGCGCGGATTCGCATCGCGCGGGCCGCGAGCAGTGGGCTTGCGGCCTCGATCGCGCAGGCCGCAAGCTTCATCGAGCGGATCTTCGCGGCGCTGCGGCCACCCACCACCAGGTATCTCGTCACCGGCAGCGTGTTCCCGGGGGGCCGGCGAACACGGCTCACGGTCCAGCGCGAGACCGGCGAGCGCTGGCGCGACGTCGCCTCGGGCTGGACCGCGGCGGGTGGCCGCTACGCGATCGCCGTCCGCGGCCCGGGCAACTACCGGGTGCGCCTGAACGGCACCACCGGTCCTGCAGTCTCCGTCGGTTAGGGTTCGGGCATGCCCGGACCGCTGCTGGTGGTGGATGCCCCCTTCGTGCTCTACCGTTCCTTCTTTGCGCTGCCCGACTCGATTCGCGGCGCCGCCGGCAAACCTGTCAACGCGATGCTCGGCGCGACCAATCTGCTGCTGCGAATCGCCGCCGAGGTTGAGCCGCGTGCGGTCGTCATCTGCTTCGGCGCCGAGCAGGCGCCGTATCGCGTCGAGCTCTACGCCGGCTACCACGCGCAGCGCCCACCGATGCCCGCGGACCTGGCCTGGCAGTTCGCCACTGCGCCGGTCCTCTTCGCGGCGCTCGACTGGCACGTCGCGGACGCTGATGAGCTCGAGGCCGACGACCTGCTCGGTGCCCACGCCGAGCTCGAGGCGGCCGCCGGCGGCGAGACGCTGCTGCTGACCGGCGACCGTGACATGTATCAGTGCGTCACCGGGCGCACGCGCGTGCTCTACCTGAAGCAGGGATCGAGTGGCTTCGAGACCATCGACCCGGCCGAGGTGGAGCGCCGCTACGGCATCGGGCCCGCGGCCGTGCCCGACTTCATCGCGCTGCGCGGGGACCCCTCCGACGGGCTGCCCGGTGCTCCGGGGATCGGTGAGAAGACCGCCGCGACGCTGCTCCAGCGCCACGGGACGTTGGAGGCGCTGATCGACGCGGTTGCCGAGGGCGATGCGGGCGAACGCCCACGCATTGCAGCTGCGGTGCGTGACAACGTCGATGCGCTCCGCGCCTACCGGGAGATCGCGCTGCTGCGTCCGGTCGAGGTCACGCGTCCTGCCGATGCCGCCACCAATCTGGCCGGCGGCGCAAGCGCGGCGTCAGAGCTGGGCATGGGGGCGCTCGCAGCACGACTCGCGGCTGCCAGGTCGCTGGCCGAGCTCTGATTGCGCCGTCGGCAGCTGCTCGGTGAGCGACGGTGAGAACGTCAGGGGGTGAACTTGACGGTCAGCACGTCACCGTCGTGCATGACGTAATCGCGGCCCTCTAGCCGCAGCGCCGCGTTCTCACGGGCACCGCCATAGCCGCCATAGCGCACCAGCGCGTCCCAGGCGACGACCTCCGCACGGACAAAGCCTCTCTGGATGTCCGAGTGGATCTGACCGGCGGCGTGCCAGGCGCTGAGCCCGCGCCGCAGATGCCAGGTCTGGGCCGGCTTGTCCTCGCCGGCGGTGAAGAACGCGATCAGGTCGAGCAGCTCGAAGGCGCCGCGCACCACCGTCTGCAGCCCCGACTCGGCGAGTCCCAGGTCGGCGCGCATCTCCGCGGCATCTGCGGGGTTGAGTGCGCCGAGCTCCGCCTCGAGGCGCGCTGAAACCGCGACCGCGCGGGCGCCGTGGGCGCCCGCATATTCCGCGATCGCCGGCGGCACCTCGATGTCACCCTCGTTGACGTTGGCGACGAACAGCACCGGCTTGGAGGTGAGCGAGCCGAGTAGCACCGCCGCGTCGGGGGCCTCATCGGGCATCGGCACGGTGCGCACGGGCTTGCCCTCCTGCAGGGCTGCGATCACCTGCTCGAGCCAGCGCTGCTCCGCGATCGCGTGCTTGTCGCCGCCGCGCGCCTGCCGGACGACGCGGTCGAGGCGGCGCTCGGCCTGCTCGAGGTCGGCGTAGATCAGCTCGGTCTCGATCGTCGCGATGTCGCGCAGCGGGTCGACGCTGCCCTCGGAGTGGACGATGCCGCTGTCCGTATGCGCCCGCACGACATGCAGCAGCGCATCGGTCTCGCGGATGTTGGCGAGGAACTGGTTGCCGAGGCCCTCGCCCTTGTGCGCGCCTGCCACCAGGCCGGCGATGTCATGGAAGGCGATTGTGTCCCAGACGATCTTCGAAGCCTTGACCGTGTCCGCGACCTGTTGCATGCGTTCGTCCTCGACGGGCACGACGGCGACGTTCGGCTCGATCGTGGTGAACGGATAGTTGGCCGCCTCGGCGGCCACGCCGGTGAGCGCGCTGAACAGTGAGGACTTTCCGGCGTTCGGCATGCCGACGATGCCGACCTTCATCGGCATCGCAGCAGCCTTCCGGTCACGGTGCCGAGTGCGGCACCGGCGAGCACGTCACTGGGGTAGTGAACGCCGAGGTAGGGGCGGCTGAGCGCGAACATCGTCGCTGCACCGTAGAGCAGCGGCGAGGCAAACGGCAGCGCGCGGCTGTAGGCGGCGGCCGCGGCGAACGAGGTGGTGGCGTGCGCGCTCGGGAACGAGAGCCCGGTGACCACCGCCGTCAGCGGTGGCAGATCATCGAGCTGCGGGCGTGGGCGCTTGACGCTGAACTTGACCGCGGTGTTGAGCCCGTAGGCGAGTCCGGTCGCGGCGACCCCGCGCGCGAATGCCTGGCGGCGGCGCGACCCGCGCCTGCTGGTTGCGATCCCGAGTGCGCCCAGCGCGAACCAGCAGGCGGCGTGCTCGCCGGTGCGTGAGAAGCTCGCGATTGCGCGGACCAGAGCAGGATCGCCGTGGCCTCGCTCGCGCATCAGTCGCAGCAGTCCGAGGTCCAGCCGCTGAGCCGGACCCGGCGTGGAGCTCGTCGAGACTCAGAACCCGACCCGGTGATCTTCGCTGTCAACCAGCACGTAATCGACGCGCGTCAGGTCGAAGGTCACGACGCCGTCCTCCGCGCTCAGGTTGTGCCAACCGCCGCTCTTGCCTAGCACGTCGCGCAGTTTGGCCAGCTCCTCCGGTCGGACGCGTGCGACCAGCGTCTGGCCGCCGTGAAAGCCGATGCTGATCTTCTGGGGCTTGTCGTCACTGCTCATATCGAAGCTCCTCGGATGGTCAATGATGATTGGCGGGTTCGACGATCTCCGTGAGTACGCCGCCCGTGGCCGCCGGATGCAGGAAGGCCACGCGCGAGCCGCGGATGCCGGTGCGCGGCCGCTCATCTATCAACCGCACACCTGCCGCCGACAGACTAGCCAGCGTCGCCTCTATGTCGTCGACTCGGTAGGCCAGATGGTGCAGGCCGGGGCCGCGCTGCGCCAGGAAGCCCGCGACCGCGGTGTCCGGCCCGAGCGGCGCGATCAGCTCCAGATGTGCGTCGCCGATGGCGAGCAGCACGGCCTCGACCCCCTGCTCGACGAGCGTCTCACGGTGGATCACGGGGAGTTCCAGGACGTCGCGGTAGAAGGCGGTCGCCCGATCGAGGTCGGTGACCGCCAGGCCTGTGTGATCGATCGCTCCCAACATCTCAGGTGACGCGCTCGAGCCGCGGGTTCGGCCGGTATTCGCGCCCGGCCTTGGCGCAGGGCACGCCGTCGGTGATCACCACATCGGCGGTGTAGTCGTTCTGCCCGCGGATCAGGGACGAGCCGACGCCGTACGCGTCGACGGCCACGCCGAGCGCCTCGAACTGCTCGATCTTCTCCGCGTTGAAGCCACCGCTGGCGACGATCTTCACCCCCGGGTAGCCGGCCCGGTCGAGCGCCAGGCGCACGTTGTGCACGAGCTGCGGGTTGACGCCACGCGGATCAAAGCCGCCCATCGAGTCAAGCAGCGATCGATCGACCATCAGCTCCGAGGTGTCGAGTCGCACCCCCCAGAGCTTCGGTCCGAGCGCCTCGGCGACCTCGACCGCGGTGCCGGGCGAGTCGTTCTCGAAGTCGACCAGCACGGTGATGTTCATCTCTTCGTGGAAGCGGTCGGCGAAGACCTCGGCCGCCTTCACGGTGTCGCCGCCGTACGCGGCGATCAGGCCGTGGGGCACGGTGCCGACCCCGCGGCCGCCCCACCACGACGCCTGCGCGTCGGTCGAGACGCCGATCGCCCCGGCCACGTGCGCGGCCCAGCCGTCGCCGGTCTGCACGTGCCAGTGGTCGTGGCGGGCGGGGAAGTAGAGGATCGGCTTGCCGCGAGCGGCGCGCACCACCGCGGCGACGTTGCGCATGATCAGCGAGCGACGTGCAAGCGAGCCCAGATAGACCGTCTCGAGGTGCGCGAACAGGCTGTAGTCGCCCTCGATCGTCATCACCGTCTCCCAGGGTGAGATCGCCTCGCCCTCGTACAGCGCGTGCACCTCCAGCTGATCCCAGCCCGATACCCATTCGCCGTCGTCGCCGATGTGGCCGGCGGCGAGCTTCAGCATCGCGATCGACTCGTCGATCCCCCCGAGCAGCGACTCTGCTTCTGGAAGACCTGCAACAGCACCCGGGGGTGGTGGCCGACGTCCTCGAGCAGCTGCTTGGTGTACACGAAGTAGGCGTCCGCGTAGTACCCCTCGCGCAGCCGCTGCACCGGCAGGCGGAAGACGTCGGGCTCGAGACGCACCCTCGACGGCAGTGACATGGATGGCGAGTCTATGGGCTCGGCTCCCGGCGGGGCGCCGAGTAATAGTTCGTAATACGTGCTAAATGAAGTAGTAGGTGCTACGTACCAGCTTGGAGTACTCTCCAACCGTGGTGAGCGGCGACACGGTCGACCCCGGCGAGGCACTGATCCGCATCGCGGCGCTGGTCCAGCGGGCGCTCGATCGTTGCGCGGGGGCGCGCGGTATCTCACCCGCGCAGGCGCGCATGCTGCGGCTGCTCGGCGATCGTGCGCCGACGATCAATGAACTCGCCGCGCTGCTCGGGCTCGACAAGTCGAGCACCTCGGGGTTGGTCGATCGTGCGCAGCGCAGCGGGCTCGTGCGGCGCGTGCCCTCGCAGCTTGACCGGCGCGCGGTGCGGGTCAGGCTGACGCGCGCGGGTCGCGAGCTGACCGAGCAGGTCTCGGCGCTGCTCGCTCAGGACCTGAGCGCGATGCTCGAGCCGCTCTCACCCGGCGAACGCTCCGAGCTCGCAAGCTCGATCGGCCGGCTCGTGCCCAACTGACCCGCGGGTCGGCGCCGACGGGCAGCTGAGGGCACACGACCGGCTGGCCGGCTCGTCAGGCCCAGCGCCAATTCCGTCGCGTGCCCTAACGTCGCCCCGATGCGGCTGATCCGAGCAGGTGTCCTGCGCCACCGTGACTTCCGGCTGCTGTTCTGGGGTCAGACGGCCAGCAACTTCGGCAGCAACGCGGTGGCCGTCGCGATGGCGATCTATGTCACGCGTACGACCGGCTCGCCCACCGATCTGGGTCTGATCCTGGCCGCACAGACGGTGCCGTTCGTGCTGCTGCTGTTGTTCGGCGGCGTCTGGGCCGACCGGCTGCCGCGCCACCGGGTGATGATCGTCAGCGACGTCGTGCGTGCGGCGATCCACGCGCTGCTGGCGCTGCTGATCCTGACCGGCTCGGCCCGCATCTGGCAGATCGCCCTGATCGAGGCGATGTTCGGGGTTGCGTGGGCGTTCTTCCAGCCGGCGGAGACGGGCCTGATGCCGCAGACCGTGCCAGAGGATGAGATCCAGGGCGCGCGTGCGCTGATGGAGGTCTCCTGGAACCTGTCGCTGGTGCTCGGTCCGACGCTCGCGACCGTGCTGGTGCTCACGGTCGGAGCCGGTGAGGCGTTCGCACTCGACGCGCTGACATTCGTGGTGAGCGCACTGACGCTGCTGCCGATGAACCCGCGCGTGCGTGGCGGCGCATCGGTCGAACCCGGCGAGAGCGTCCTTCACGAGCTGCGTGTCGGCTTCCGTGAGGTCGCTTCCCGGCCCTGGGTGTGGGTCACGATCAGCGCCTTCAGCGTGACTTTGATGTGCGCCTACGCGACCTGGATGTCGCTGGGTCCGGCCGTCACGCGCGATGTCTACGGCGAGGTCGGCCTGTACGGCGTGTTCGTCGCCCTGTACGGGGTCGGCTGCGTGGTCGGGACCGTGCTCGCGACCGTCTGGCGCTCGGCCAGGCCGCTGCGCGACACGCTGCTGCTGGCCGCGGTCTGGCCGGCGATGTCGATCGTGCTCGCACTCGGAATCCCGCGCGGCCTGGCCGGCGGCTGGATGGTCGTTGCCGGCGTGCAGAACGGGCTCTTCATGGTCACCTGGGAGACGGCGCTGGCACGACACATCCCGCCGGCGGCGCTCTCACGGGTGAGCTCCTACGACTGGATGGGTTCGTTGGCGCTGTTGCCGGTCGGCTTCGTCACAGCCGGCCCGCTGGCGACCGTCTTTGGTGCTCGCACCGTGCTGGGCGTCGGCGGTGCGATCGGCGTGGTGGCCTCGCTGCTGACGCTGATCCCGCGGTCCACAAGGGAGCTGAGCGCCGAGACGGCGCTGCTCTCAACCGAGTAGCTCGGACGCGAGCGCGGCGTAGAAGCCCGCCGCGTAGCCAAGGTCGCGCACGTCGATCCGCTCGTCGGCGTTATGCATCAGCGGCTCGCTCTCGGCCACCGTCTGGTGGCGGTGCGGGAAGAAGCCGTAGGCGATCAGGTCCGGGAAGGCCGCACGGAAATGGCTCGAGTCCGAGTAGCCCGGCAGCAGCACCGGAATCGCCCGCGCCCCCGGTGCCGTGTCGCCGAGCCAGCGCTCGATCGTGTCCATCAGCACGCTCCGTGCCGGCGACTGATAGCCGTAGACCTTCTCCGTGAACTCGATCTCAAGGCCGGCGCCGGCCTCCCCCAGCAGCTCGTGCAACCGCTGCAGCGCAATGTCCTCTCCCAGCCCGGGCGGCACGCGGCAATCGACCTTCAAGGAGGCGCGCGCCGGGATCACGTTCATCTTCTCAGAGGCGGAGATCATGGTCGGCGTGAGCGTCACGCTCAGCATCGGCTCGACGACCACCGGCAGCAACGGATCGCCCGCGCCCAGCCGCTCGATCGCGCCGGGGATGTCGTCCGGGTCAAGCCCCAGGCCCGCGAGCATCAGCAGCGGCGCCTCAGTCGTGTCGTAGCCCGAGAAGCCGGGTCGCAATGCCGCGATCACCGGCGCCAACTTCAGCAGCGCGTTGTCCCCGAGTCGCGGCATCGAAGCGTGTCCGGCCATGCCCTTGGCGGTCAGCTTGAAGCGGAAGATGCCCTTCTCGCCACAGCAGACGCCGTAATAGCGGTTGCCCTCGAACTCGAAGGGCGCGCCGGCGCCCTCGTTGATCAGGAAGTCGCAGCGCACCTTGTCGGGATGCCGGGTCGTCAACCAGCGCGCACCGACCTCGCCGCCGGTCTCCTCGTCGGCGACGAACACGAGCTTCAGCGTGCCGCGCCGCGGCCGCCAACCGGCGCGGGCGAGCGACACGGCCGCGACCGTCTCGGCCGCAACCTGGTTCTTCATGTCGAGCGCGCCGCGGCCCCAGAGGAAGCCGTCGACCAGCTCGCCGCCCCAGGGATCGTGCCGCCAGTCCTCGGCGGCCGCCAGCACCGTGTCAACGTGCCCGAGGTAGACCAGCGTCGGGCCGTCCTCGGACCGGCCGCGCAGCGTCGCGATCAGGTTCGGACGCTCGGGAGTGGCGGCGAGCAGCTCGGTTTCGAAGCCGGCCTCGCGCACGTAGGCCTCGAGGTACTCGATCGCGGCGCGCTCGTTGCCCGGCGGGTTGACCGTGTTGAAGCGGATCAGTCGCTGCAGCACCTCTACGGTTTCAGCCTGGAGGTCGTCGGCCGCGACGCGAGCATCAGCCATCGGGCGCAGCGTACTCCAAGTAGGATGGCCGCCCGTGACCACCAGCTACGACGACGATCTCAAGCTTGCACTCGAACTGGCCGACATGGCCGACGGCATCACGATGATGCGCTACCGCTCGCCGGACCTCGAGGTCGTGATCAAGTCCGATCACACTCCCGTATCCGAGTCGGACAGGCGCGCCGAGCTCGCATTGCGCGAGCGGCTCGGCGACGTCAGGCCGGATGACCGCATCATCGGGGAAGAGTTCGGCGGTGTCGAGCTGACGACCGCGCCCGGTCGCGCATGGGTGATCGACCCGATCGACGGCACCAAGAGCTATGTGCGCGGCATGGACACCTGGACCACGCTGATCGCGCTGCTCGAGGACGGCGAGGTCAAGCTCGGCGTCGTCTCGATGCCGGCGCTCAAGAAGCGCTGGTGGGCCGTTCGCGGTCAGGGGGCCTACGCCGACGGCCGCCGCATCCATGTCTCAAAGATCACCGAGCTCGGGGCCGCACAGTTCGTCTGGAGCGGGATCGAGGAGTGGGACGCGATCGGTGAGTTCCACAAGGTCGTCGACTTCGGCCGCCGCTGCTGGCGCACCCGCGGTGTCGGCGACTCCTGGCAGTACATGCTGGTGGCCGAGGGGGCCGCCGAGGTGGCCACCGACCCCGAGGCGACGCTCTGGGACCTCGCCGCCGTCTCGATTGTGGTGCAGGAGGCCGGCGGCCGCTTCACCGGCCTCGACGGCAGCGACGGTCCGGGAGCCGGCAGCGGGCTGGCGAGCAACGGGCCGCTGCACGCCGAGGCGCTCGCCGCGCTCGGTCGCTGAAACGCCGCGGCGCTCGCGGCACCCGCCGTCGCGCGGCCGTCGCAGCGCCATGGCTCTGGGACGGAACCGTCAGGGCAACCTCAGGGGCTCCGCTATCCTCGCCCCGCGTGTCTGCAACCGAGGTCTCGCCGGTGAGCACCCCATGCGCGTGATCCCGCATCCCGACCTCGAGCAGCTGCACCTCACCGACGTGCTGCACGCACTCAGCGACCCCGTGCGACTCGAGATCGTGAGGCTGCTGGGGATCCACGACGAGCTCTCCTGCGGGCGGCTGGAGGTTTCGGTGTCGAAGTCGACGCTCACCCATCACCTGCGGGTGCTGCGCGACGCCGGCCTCACCCACACCCGCAGCGAGGGTGTGCAGCGGCTGGTGTCGCTGCGGCGCGACGAGCTCGAGGCCCGCTTCCCCGGTCTGCTCACCTGCGTCCTGGACCAGGCCCGTCCGCGGATCTCCTTCGCAGAGCTCAGCGCGTAACCGCGCGCGCGTTTCCGGGTATCTTCTCCGGGTGGCTTCAGAGCCGCGGGCGCATCGGACGCCGCGGGATCCGGAACACGCCGCCCTCTCATCCTCACGATTCGGTCCTGCAGGCCCGTCTTCGTGACTTCTTAACCAGCTCTTACGCATCCCTACGGGGCGTGGAGTGTTCTGGAATGGCGTACAGGGAACTCATAACCCAGACGCCTCCGACGCTCCCTCGCCAAGCCTCTGTGTCGTTGCTCACAGAGGGTCCTGCAGGGGCCTGGGGACCTTGACAGAACTTTACGTAGACGTATAATTCGATCATCTTCAAATTAGCGAACGAAAAGACGCCTCACATGAACCCTAAAACCCGCACACGGGGCGACCACACCGAGAAGGAAGTGGCCCATCCCGTCCGCACCACGCGCCGCAGCACTGCTGCGACCACGCAGCGTGAGCGGCGCGGTTCCGCGCTGACGGCGCGGACACCCCGCCGCCGCGCCGCGACGCCGGTGCTGGACGGTTCGATGGAAGCGCTCGAGATCTTCTTTCGTGAAGCCCGCACCCATGAACTACTGACGGCCGCCGAGGAAATCGAGCTGGCGCAGCGCATCGAGCGCGGTGACCTTGAGGCCAAGACCCGCATGATCAACGCGAACCTGCGACTGGTCGTGGCGCAGGCGCGCCGCTACCAGGGCCACGGTCTTCCGCTGGAGGACCTGGTGCAGGAGGGCATGCTCGGCCTGATCCGCGCAGTCGAGAAGTTCGACTGGCGCAAGGGCTTCAAGTTCTCCACGTACGGCACGCTGTGGATCCGTCAGGCGATCCAGCGCGGATTGCAGAACTCCGGGCGCACGATCCGCGTCCCGGTGCACGTCGCGCAGCGTCAGGTCAAGGTCCGCAAGGTCGAGAGCGAGCTCGCGCTCAAGCTCGGCCGTGAGGCCACCGACGAGGAGATCGCGGCCGTGGCCGACCTGCCGATCGAGCAGGTCACCGAGGTGCGCGAGCTGGCCGCGGCGATCACCAGCCTCGATCAGCCCGTCGGCGACGACGGTGAGACGGCGCTCGGCGATCTGCTGCGCAGCGATGAGCGTGGCCCCGATGAGCATGCCGCCGACAACTGGCGTGACGCTCAGGTCGCCGAGGTTCTGGCGAAGCTGCCGGAGCTCGAGCGCAACGTGATCGAGCTGCGCTTCGGTCTCGGCGGCGACGAGCCCCGCACGGTCCGCCAGACCGGCGCCGAGCTCGGCATCACCACCTCGCAGGCCGGTGAGCTCGAGCGGCGCGCGCTGACGACGCTGGCTCGCAACCCCGATCTGGCCGCTCTGCGCCTGGCGGCGTAAGCCACCCGCACAAGAGCCTCGCCCTGCGGCCCGCCCTCAACAGCGGGCCGCAGGCGTTTAATGGGCAGGGTGGACAGTCTCTTCGAGGACTCCAGCGCTGATCCCGCGGTTGCGGGCCCGCTGGCCCGCAACTACGCAACCCCGACCGGCGCGACTGCCGGCGCTCCGCTCTCGACCCGCATGCGCCCCAAGACGCTCGCGGACTTCGTCGGCCAACGCCAGCTGCTGGGCGAGCACTCGGCGCTGCGGCGCGCGATCGAGAGCGGCCACCCGCACTCGATGATCCTGCACGGGCCGCCCGGCACCGGCAAGACCACGTTGGCGCGGATCGTCGCCAGCGCCTCGGGGGCGGCCTTTGAGGAGGAGAGCGCCGTACAGGCCGGGCGCGCCGAGGTGCGCGCGGTGATCGAGCGCGCACGTGAGCGCCGCAAGCTGGGGAAGGCGACGGTCTTCTTCCTGGATGAGATCCACCGCTTCAACAAGGCCCAGCAGGACGCGCTGCTGCCGGCCGTGGAGGAGGGGCTCGTGACGCTGATCGGCGCCACCACCGAGAACCCCTACTTCGAGGTCAACTCGGCGCTGCTGTCGCGCACCCGCGTCTACGAGCTCGAGCCGCTCGCGCTGCAGGACGTGCGGGCGCTGCTCGACCGTGCCGTCGCCCAGGGGCAGGTCGGCGCTGCGCAGCGGATCGACCCCGAGGCGCTCGCCTACGCCGCCGAGTGGACTCAGGGCGACGCACGGGCGGCCCTCAACGGGCTCGAGCTCGCCGCCGAAGCCGCCGGCGGCGCAGGCCGGGTGACCGTCGAGGGGATCGCGGACGCGCTGCAGGGCCGCCTGATCAGCTACGACCGCGCGGCCGACAACCATTACGACACGATCTCCGCCTGGATCAAGGCCACGCGCGGCTCCGATCCCGACGCCTCGCTGTACTACCTGGCGGTGATGCTCGAAGGCGGTGAGGACCCGCGCTTCATCGTGCGACGCATGGTGATCCTCGCCTCCGAGGACATCGGTAACGCCGATCCGCAAGCGCTGGTGGTCGCCACCGCCGCCGCCGCTGCGGTCGAGCACGTCGGCCTGCCAGAGGCCGAGTACGCGCTCGCGCAGTGCGCGATCTACCTCGCACTCGCGCCCAAGTCCGACGGCGCCAAGCGCGCGATCAAGGCCGCCCGTGGCTACGTCAAGAGCCACGGCGCGCAATCGCCACCCGGCTACCTGCGCTCGGCCAACCGCACCGAGGGCAACTACGACTACCCGCACGAGCGCCCCGGGCACGTCTCCCCGCAGGAGCTGCTGCCACCTGCCGTCGCCGGCGCGTCCTTCTACCAACCCGATGACGTCGAGGCGGTCCAGCGGGACCGCCTGGCGGCGATTCGTAAGGCGCGCGGACGCTAACGTTGAGGCGATGCCGGCCCAGGCCTACAGCGGCAAGGAGTGTGTGTGCCAGTTCCGCAAGGGGATCTGCGACCAGTCCTGCGTGCGCGACATGCTGGCGACGCCGTTCTACATCGCCTGCCTGCGCCTCAGCGGGCGCCGCGCGCTGGTCGTCGGCGGCGGTGACATCGGGCTCGAGAAGGTCGAGGGCCTGCTCGCCTGCGACGCCGACGTTGTGCTGGTCGCTCCCGACGCGATCCCGGCACTCGAGGAGCTCGCGGTCGAGGGCTCGATCACGTGGCACCGGCGCGGGTACGCCGCCGCCGACCTCGATGGCTGCCTGATCGCGATCGCCGCGACCGACGACACCGACGTCAACATCCAGGTCTTCAACGACGCCGAGCAGCGCGCGATGCTGGTGAACGTCGTCGACGTGCCGCCGCTGTGCAACTTCATCCTGCCGGCGATCGTGCGCACCGGCCCGCTGGCCGTCGCGATCTCGACCGCGGGCGCCTCGCCGGCGCTGGCCAAGCGCATGAAGCGTGAGATCGGCGAGCTCTTCGGCGATCCCTACGCGACGCTCGCGATCCTGCTCAACGATGTGCGCGGCTGGGCCAAGGGCACGCTGCCCACCTACCAGGACCGCAAGCAGTTCTTCGAGGGCATCGTCAACGGCGAGCCCGACCCGATCGCGCTGCTGCGCGACGGCGACGTCGCCGCGGTCAAGGATCTGATCGCGGCCGCCCAGCGCCCCTACCAGCCGGCCTGAGGCGGCATGGGCGAGCTCACCCATCTGGGCGCCGACGGGCGCGCGGAGATGGTGGATGTCTCCGCCAAGGACGTGAGTCAGCGCATGGCCGTAGCACGGGCGCTGGTGCGGGTGACGCCGCACACGGCGCAGCTGGTCGCCGCCGGCAACGCGCCCAAGGGCGACGTCATCGGTGTCGCCCGGATCGCCGGGATCCAGGCGGCCAAGCGCACGCACGAGCTGATCCCGCTGTGTCATCAGCTGCCGCTCACGTTCGTCGGCGTCGAGGCCACGATCGACCAGCAGGCCGGTGTGATCGAGCTCGTGGCCGAGGCGCGCACGACCGCCCGTACCGGGGTCGAGATGGAGGCGCTGACGGCCGCCTCGGTCGCCGCCCTGACGGTCTACGACATGGTCAAGGGCGTTGAGCGCGGCGCCGCGATCGAGCGCCTCGAGCTGATCGAGAAGGCCGGCGGCAGGTCGGGACATTGGACCCGCTCGGCGTAGTCGGCGACGCCCAGGCGCGCGCCGGCGAGGCGCTCGAGCTGGCGGCGCGCTACCTCGACCCGTCGCTGGTCGAGGTGCTGCGGATCCTCGGCTTCGACAAGGCGTACCGCTCGGCCGCCGGCTCCTACCTGCACGACGAAGCCGGGCGCGCCTACCTCGACATGCACAGCGGCGAGGGCTTCGCCAGCCTCGGCCACGGCCACCCCGACGTCCGTGCCGTGCTGCAGGCGATGCTTGACTCCGACCTGATCGACGGCGTGCAGCTGCACTACTCGGTGCTCGCTGGGATGCTCGCCGAGGCGCTCGCGGAGCGGCTCCCGGACGGGCTCGAGGCGAGCTTCTTCACCAGTACCGGCGCCGAGGCGGTCGACACCGCGATCAAGTTCGCCCGCGCCGCCACCGGGCGCCCGCGCCTGCTCTCCTGCGACTCAAGCTTCCATGGCGTCACGCTCGGGCCGCTGTCGATCGTCGGTGACGACTTCTTCAAGGAGGGCTTCGGGCCCCTGCTGCCGGGCTGTGCGCGCGTGCCGTTTGGTGATCTGGGGCGGCTCGAGGCGGAGCTGCGCTCGAAGGATGTCGCCGCCTTCATCGTCGAGCCGATCCAGGGGCGACTGGTGACGCTGCCGCCGCCGGGCTACCTGCAGGCCGCTCAGGAGCTCTGCCGGCGTTACGGCACGCTGTTGGTGATCGATGAGATCCAGACCGGGCTGGGGCGCACCGGCGAGTGGTTCGCGCTCGATCACTGCGGCCTCGAGCCCGACATCGTCACCGTCGGCAAGGCGCTGAGCGGCGGCTACATGCCGGTGGCGGCGATGGTCACGCGCCGTGAGATCTTCCAGCGCGCGGTCGGCACGCTCGAGCGCAGCTACGTGCACCAGTCGACCTACGGCCGCAACCGGCTGTCGATGGCGGCCGGGCTCGCGTCGATCCGTGTGATCGAGCGCGACGGGCTGGTGCAGCGCGCGGCGGAGATCGGGACGCTCCTGAGCGATGGCTTGCGTGAGCTGCAGCAGCGCCACGAGCTGATCAAGGAGGTGCGCGGCGCCGGACTGATGATCGGCATCGAACTGCAGGCGCCGCGCTCACGCAAGGGCCAGCTCGGCGTGCGCCTGATGCGGCTGGCGAGCGAGGGCCTGTTCCCGCAGCTGATCGTGATCCCGCTGCATCGCGACCACGGTGTGATCACGATGGCCGCCGGCAAGAACGACGTCGTCAAGCTCTTGCCGCCACTGACGCTCTCCGAAACGGAGGCGCGGACGTTCCTCGGCGCGCTCGATCAGGTGCTCAGCGACTGTGAGACCGAAAGTGGCAAGAACTGGTCGGTGGTCCGTGAGATCGCCGTCTCGACATTGCGCCGGCGCGAGCAGCAGCCGACGGCGGCCCTCACCAGCACGCAGCTGCGTGGCAGGCGCGTTGACGTCTCGCGGGACAACGTCTGCCTGCTCACCGGCGCCACCGGCTTCATCGGTGGTCACCTGGCCCAGCGGCTGGTGCAGGACGGCTACCAGGTGCGCTGCCTGGTGCGCCCGAGCAGCGATACGGCCGCGCTCGAACGGCTGGGCGTCGAGCTGGCGACCGGTGACCTGGCCGGCACCGCCGGGCTCGGGCGGCTCGCCGACGGCTGCCGCTACGTCTTCCACTGCGGCGCGATGGTCTCCGACTGGGCCACCCCGGCCGAGGTAGCGGCCGTCAACGTGGCCGGCACGCGCCGGCTGCTCGACGCCTGCACGGGCGGCTCGGTCGAGCGCTTCGTGCACTTCTCGAGCACCGACGTGTACGGCTATCCGGGCGGCGTGGACGTCGACGAGTCCTACGTTGGCACGGGCTTCAGCAACTGGTACGCACAGACCAAGCTGGCCGCCGAGGCCGAGGTCCGCCGCGCGGCCGTCACACACGGACTAGACACCGTGATCCTGCGACCTTCGACCGTCTACGGACCGCGCTCGCGCGAGGTGGTGCTGGAGATCGCCCGCGCCATCCGCGGCGGCAACATGGTGCTGATCGACCGCGGACGCGCGATCGCCGGCCTCTGCTTCATCGAGAACCTGATCGACGCGGCGCTGATCGCGATGCACCACGAGCACGCGCCCGGCGAGGCCTTCAACGTCACCGACGGTGTTGAGGCGACCTGGCGGCAGCTCGCCGACGGTCTCGCCGACGGCCTCGGCTGCGCCAAGGTGCGCTGGAGCATGCCCTACAAGCTCGCCGAGGGCGTCGGCTTCGCGCTTGAGCACGGCTACCGCGCCCTGCGGCGCACCACCCGGCTGACCACGCGGCCGCTGCTCTCCCGCCAGGCGGTCCACGTCATGGGAACGGACCAGAGCTTCAGCAACCGCAAGGCCCGCGAGCTGCTCGCCTGGGAGCCGCGCGTCGACTACGCGACCGGCCTCGAGGCGACCCTCGACTGGTTGCGTGCCGAGGGGATCTAGCCGGCGCTCCCTCGACCTGGAGCCCTGACGTGCAGTCCTTGACCGCGGCCGCGACCTGGCGCTTCACCTGCGGCCGCCGGCGACCCCGGACCTGTCGAAAGTGACATTCTTCCGCTCGAACCGCCAGATTGCTCCCAGACGCACGAAAACTCGCACTCTGGAGACACAGTTCCAGATGGCTGGTCAATTTGTCACTTTGAACATGCTGAGCTCTAAGCTCGCCGGGCGATGCGCTGCGCGATCCTGACCGTCTCGACGTCCACCGCCGACGGCCAAAGCGAGGACCTGTCCGGGCCGGCGCTTGCCGAAGCCTCGGCAGCGGCCGGCTTCGAGGTCGCGGCCCGGGACGTCGTCTCCGACGATGCCGCCGAGATCGAGGCGTGGCTGCGCCGGCAGGTGCAAAGCGGCATCGAGCTGCTCCTCACGACCGGCGGGACCGGGCTGACGCCTGACGATGTCACGCCGCAGGCGACGCTCGCGGTGATCGACCGCGAGGTCCCCGGACTGGCGGAGGCGATGCGTGCCGAATCGCTGCGCCACACGCCGATGTCGATGCTCTCGCGTGCCGTGGCGGGCACGGCCGGCGGGTCGCTGATCATCAACTTTCCCGGTAGTCCGAAGGCGATCGCGCAGCTCTTTCCGGTGATCGAGCCGGTGCTGAAGCACGCAGTTGCGACACTGCACCGGGAAAATGGAAAAGGCAGAGGCAGAAGTCATTAGTCGTGCGGCCGCTGGCCCCGCTGGGCCAGCGGCTGCCGGCGCTGGCCCAGGGGACGGGGTCCCGGTGGTGGAGCTTGAGGGCCTGACGCGCCACTTCGGCGAGCGCACCGTGCTGCGCGACGTCTCGCTGACGCTCGAACCAGGCCAGACGCTCGCCGTGCTCGGGCGCAACGGCGCCGGCAAGTCGACGCTGCTGCGGATCCTGGCGACGCTGCTTGCGCCCGCACGCGGGCAGCGTCAAGCTGTTCGGCGAGGCGCTGCCGCGGGCGGGCTGGAAGGTGCGCGGGCGCCTCGGGCTGCTCGGACACGAGCCGTTGCTCTACCGCGACCTCACCGGCCGTGAGAACCTCGTGTACCACGCGCGCCTGCACCGCGTCGCAGTCGCGCGCGTCGAGGAGGTACTCGCGGCGGTCGGGATGCATGAGCGCGCCGACGATCCCGTGCGCTCGCTGAGCCGCGGCATGGTTCAGCGGCTGACGGTCGCCCGCGCGGTGCTGCACGAGCCGCAGCTGCTGCTGCTCGACGAGCCGCGCTCGAACCTCGACCCCGCCGCCGGTGAGCTGGTCGAGCCGCTGATCGGCCGCAGCTCCGGGATCACGCGCGTGCTCACCAGCCACGATCCGCAGGCGGCGCTGGCTGAGGCCGACCTGGTGCTCGCACTGGCGGGCGGGCGTGCGGCCTACCTCGGCGCCCCCGCCGGGCTCGACGACACCATGCTCAAGAGCCTCTACGCATGAGAACCGCCGGCGCGATCCTGCGCAAGGACCTGCTGATCGAGCTGCGCACGCTCGAGACCGTACCGTCGATGTGGCTGCTCTCGGTGATCACCTATCGTGATCTTCCACTTCGGCCTCAACCGGGACACGCTGCAGGGCCAGCTGGCCGCGGGCGTGCTGACCGTGACGCTGCTGTTCGCGGCGATGCTCGCGGTCAATCGGCTGTTCGTCGCCGAGCGCGAGCAGGGTGGCTTCGACGCCTTCCTGCTCGCGCCGGTCGACCGCACCGCGATGCTGTTCGCCAAGGCCGGCGCGCTGTTCATCTTCATGGTCAGCGCTCGAGCTCGTCGCGGTTCCGGCCTTTGCGCTGCTGCTCGATCCCCCCTGCCTCGGGCACTCGCTGCCGGCCCTGCTGCTCTTCCTGTTGCTGGCCGATCTGGCGTTCGCGGTGATCGGCACGTTCGTCTCCGCGATCGCCATTCACACCCGCGCTCGCGATCTGATCGGTCCGATCATCGGCCTGCCGCTGCTGCTGCCCGCGCTGATCGCGACGGCGCGCGGGATCGCCCCGCTGCTGGTCCACGGCGCGAGCGGCTCGCCGCCCGCGAAGTGGCTGGCGGTGCTCGCGCTCTATGATCTGGTGAACGCGCTCCTCGCCGATTGGCCTGTTCGACTTCCTGCTCGAGGAGTGAGCTTTCCGAAGGATCGTATGACCACACACGTCCGGCATCTGCGCGGCCTCACGATCGCCACCGCCGTAACGGTGACGGCGGCACTGGCCCTCGTCTTCTTCTACGCGCCGCTCGACGCCGAGCAGGGCTTCGTCCAGAAGATCTTCTACATCCACGTGCCGCTGGCGATCGTCTCGTTGGTCGGGTACTGTCTCGGCGGCATCTTCGGGATCGGCTACCTGCGTACCGGCAAACGCGTCTGGGACATGCGCTCGTACTGCGCGATCCACATGTCGCTGATCTTCTCGATCGGCGGGATCATCGCCGGCTCGATCTGGGCCAAGGCCTCCTGGGGCCACTGGTGGCTGTGGTCGGAGCCGACGCTCGTCTCCTATCTGATCGTGATCCTGCTGTTCTGCACCTACCAGCCGCTGCGCTTCTCGATCGAGGACCCCGAGCGCCAGGCCCGCTACGCGGCCGTCTTCTCGGTCGTCGCCGGCGCGTTCGTGCCGATCAACTTCATCGTCGTACGGCTCTCGGTCGCCTACGTGCACCCCCGCATCCTCAACCTCGAGGGCGGCGCGCTGCCGGGGTCGATGAAGCTCACCTTCTACATCTCGCTGCTCGGCATCGCGCTGCTGTTCGCGACGCTGATGAAGTACGAGATGGCCGCCAAGGAGCTGCGTATCGAGACCCGCCGGCTGCGCCGCGCACTGCTGGGCGACGACGCGGTCCGACCCGCTCGGAAGGACTGCCTCACCGTCATGATCGCCCTCTTCGCCGAGGCGCCCGCGCTGCCGCTGCACACCGCCGGCCCCTACGTCGCCGCCGCCTACATCGTCTTCCTGCTGATCGTCCTGATCTATGTCGGGATCATGGCCCGCAAGCTGTTCAGGAACAATCGTGAGCTGGCGAGCTGCGCGCGCGGCTCGAGGAGCGCCAGCACACGGAGGCCGGCCCCGCTGGGCCTGCCCCCGTACCCGAGGCAGCCGGGGAGTCGTTGGAGCACGCCGCACATGAGTGAGCTGCTGGCGATCGGGATCTCGCACAAGACCGCGCCGGTCGAGGTGCGCGAGCGCCTGGCGCTGACCGATGCCCGCGCGATCGAGTTCGTGCGCGACCTGCACGGCGTCGCCGAGATCCAGGAGGTCGTGGCGATCTCCACCTGCAACCGCACCGAGCTCTACCTCGTCGTCGACGATCCGGTCGAGGCCGAGAGCACGGTGCTGGGGATGCTCGCCAAGCAGGCGGGGATCCAGCCGACGGCACTCGCCCCCGCGATCTACTCACACCGCAACTGCGATGCCGCCCGCCACCTCTACCGCGTCAGCTGCCGGGCTCGAGTCGATGATCATCGGCGAGGACCAGATCCAGGGTCAGGTGCGGCGCGCCTACGACGCCGCGCTCGAGCGCGAGACCACCGGTCCGTTCACCAACCACCTGTTCAAGGCGGCGCTCGCCACCGGCAAGCGGGTCCGCACCGAGACCGCGATCGGCGAGGGGCACGTGAGCCTGCCATCGGTCTCGGCGATGCTCGCCAGGGAGGTGTTCGGCGAGCTCGACGGCCGCCGCGTGGTGATCATCGGCACCGGCGAGAGCAGCGAGCTGGCCGCTCGCGCGCTCGCCGACGCCGGCGCCGAGCTGGTGTTCGTCGCCACCCGCCGGCGTGACCGCGCGGTCAGCCTGGCGCAGTCGCTTCGACGCCCGCAGCGTCGCCTTCGACGAGCTGCCCGAGGTGCTGATCGCTGCCGACATCGTGGTCTCGGCGACCTCCTCGCCGCATCTGCTGATCGAGGTCGAGGAGCTCCACCAGGTCCAGGCGCAGCGTCGGCGGCGCGACCGCTGCTGATCATCGACCTCGCCGTCCCGCGCGACGTCGAGGCGGCCTGCGCCGGGGTCGAGGGCGTCTCGCTGTTCGACGTCGACGACCTCGAGGCCGTGGTCGCGCGCAACCGCCGCGTGCGCCAGAGCGAGGCGCGCAAGGCCGAGGGCATCGTCGAGGAGGAGATCCAGAGCTTCGCCACCTGGCTCGGGTCGCTCGAGGTCCTGCCGACGCTCGCGGCGCTGCGCAGCCACGCGACGGAGATCGCGACGCAGCGTGCTGGCGGAGAACGAGGGCAAGTGGGACACCGCCTCGGAGCAGGATCTCGAGCGCGTCCAGGCGATCTCGCGCGCGATCGTCAACCGGCTGCTGCACCATCCGACGCTGCGGATCAAGGAGCTGCGCGATGACCGCGTGCACGCGCGCATGGCGCTGGTCCAGGATCTGTTCGGACTGAGCGTGGACGACGGACGAGGCGCTCCGCGGCGCTCCCGTCGAGGCGGAGGACCTCGCCGAGATCCGCAAGCTGCCCGAGCGCAAGCGGTGATCAGGATCGGGACGCGCGGTAGCGCGCTCGCGCTCGCGCAGGCCAAGCTCGTCGGCGACGTCAGCTCGGGCGAGCATCGAGATCGTCGTGATCACAACCGTCGGCGACCGCGGCGAGGCCGTGGGCGACAAGGCCCGCTGGACCTCCGCTCTGGAGGCGGCCCTGCTCGCGGGCGAGGTCGACATCGCCGTGCACTCCGCCAAGGATGTTCCGGGTGAGCTGGCTGACGGAACTTGGATCGCTGCCCTACCCGAGCGCCAGGATCCGCGCGACGCTCTATGCGGCATCGCCGATTTCGCGTCGCTCGGATCTGGTGCTCGTGTGGGGACGAGCAGCATCCGCCGCGCTGCCCAGATTCGTGCGCTGCACGACGACATCGAGCTCGTCGAGGTCCGCGGCAACGTCGACACCCGCCTTCGCAAGCTGGCAGACGGCGAGGTGGACGCCCTGGTGCTCGCCTACGCGGGCCTCAAGCGCCTCGGCCGCGAGAGTGAAATCGGCGGCGTCATCGACCAGTTCGTTCCCGCCCCCGGCCAGGGCGCACTGCTCGTCCAGGCCCGAGCCGGCGACCAGCGAGCCAGATCAGTCAACGATCCCGAAGCGGAGCGTTGCGTCATTGCCGAAAGGGCACTCGCGAGCCACTTGAACGCAACGTGCAACACCCCCTTAGGAGCGAGCGCAGTGCCCGCGTCCGGCACTGACGTAACGCTCCGCAGCCTGGATCGGCCTTCCAGACGGTTCCCACTGGATCGAAGATGAGCTGACCGGCGAAGCAAACGCGGTGGCCGCAGCGGTTGCCGAGCGGATGACGTCCGCCGGCGCGCGTGAGCTGTTGGCCCGGGCCGAGGAGATGGCGGCCGCATGACCGTCTACCTGGTTGGGGCCGGGCCCGGGGACCCGGGTCTGATGACCGCTCGCTCACTCGAGCTGATCGCCCGCGCCGACGTGATCATCCATGACCGGCTGATCCCCGCCGCCGCGCTGGAGGGCGCCCGCGCCGACGCGCAGCTGATCTACGCCGGCAAGGAGGGTGGCGGCGAGCAGGTGCCGCAGACCGAGATCACACGGCTGCTGGTCGAGCACGGCCGCAATGCCGGGGTGGTCGTCCGGCTCAAGGGCGGTGACCCGTTCGTGTTCGGACGCGGCGGCGAGGAGGCCGAGGCGCTGATCGACGCCGGCATCGCGTTCGAGGTGGTGCCCGGCGTAACCGCCGGGATCGCCGCACCGGCATACGCGGGCATTCCGGTGACACACCGTGATGCCGCCAGCTCGGTCGCCTTCCTGACCGGGCACGAGGATCCCGACAAGCCCGACTCGGCGCTCGACTGGACCGCGCTCGCAGCCTTCCCGGGGACGCTGATCGTCTACATGGGCGTGCGCCAGCTGGAAGCGATCAGCGCGCGCCTGATCGACGGGCGGCCGCGCCGCCCGACGAGCCCGCGGCGCTGATCGAGCGCGGCACCTTCCCGGGGCAGCGATCGGTCCAGGGAACGCTCGCGACGCTCGCGACGATCGCGGCCGACAATCAGATCAAGGCGCCGGCGATCGCGGTCTTCGGCCCGGTCGCGGCGCTGCACGACAGGCTCGGCTGGCTCGAGCGCCGGCCGCTGCACGGCGTCACGATCGCGGTCTCCCGCGCGCGCGAGCAGGCCTCACGTCTGGCGCAGCGGCTGCGCGGCCTCGGCGCCGAGGTGATCGTGGCGCCCGTGATCAGCACCCAAACGCTTCCCGGGCCGGCGCCGGAGCTCGATCGCTACGACCTGATCTGCTTCACCAGCCCCAACGGCGTCGACGCCCTGTTTGAGCGGCTCGATGCCCAGGGCCTCGACGCCCGCGCGTTCCCCAGCCGTGCGCAGGCACGGGTCGCGGCGATCGGCCCGGCCACGGCGCGCGCCCTAAAACAGCGCGGGATCGTCACCGATGTGATGCCCACCAGGGCGGTGGGCGAGGCGCTCGCGGAGGCACTCGGGCACGTGCCCGTAACGCACGCGCTGGTGGCCCGCGCCCGTGAGGCCCGCGATGTCGTTCCCGAGGCGCTGCGCGAGCGCGGCGCCGAGGTCGACGTCGTGCCCGTCTATGAGACCGTGATCGAGCAGCTGAGTCCGGAGCAGACCTCACTTGTCGCCGGTGCCGACTTCATCACCTTCACCTCCGCCTCGACCGTGCGCAACTTCCTCGCCGCCGTCGGTGGGGCCGAGGCGTGGCTGGCGCGCGGTCAATCGCGTCCGCGCGCGGTCAGCATCGGGCCGGTCACCAGCGACGAGCTGCGGCTTCACGGGCTCGAGCCTGACGTCGAGGCAGAAGAACACGACATCGACGGCCTGATCGCTGCGATCATCGGCGCGTGAGCGTCGACAGCACCCGGCCGGTCATCACGCTGCTGACCGACTACGGCGTCGCCGATGAGTTCGCGGGCGTGCTGCATGGCGTGATCGCGCGCATCTGCCCCGGGGCGCAGGTGATCGATCTGAGCCATGGCGTGCCACCTCAGGATCTCTGCGCCGGTGCCGCGCTGCTGCTGCGCGCGTTGCCGTACATGCCGGTCGGTGTACACGTGGCGATCGTCGATCCGACGGTCGGCAGCGAGCGCCGCGCGGTCGCGCTGGCACTGGGCGACGGGCGGCTGCTCGTCGGACCGGACAACGGGCTGCTGTGGCCGGCGGCACAGGCCGGCGGGGGTGTCACGCAGGCGGTCGAGATCTCGGCTTCGCCGTGGCGGCTTGAGCCGCTGGCGGCGACCTTCCACGGCCGCGACATCTTCGCTCCGGTGGCCGCGCATCTGGCCGCGGGCGGGCCGCTCGAGCAGGGCGGAGTGCCGCTCGAGGTGTCTGCGCTGGTGCGGCTGGAGCTGCCTCGGGCGTGGATCAAGGACGGCGCGCTGGTCGCGACCGTGATCGGCAACGACCGCTTCGGCAACGTGCAGCTCGGCGCCCATCAGGATGACGTCACCAACCTCGGGGTCGCGCTCGGCGAGCAGCTGCGGCTGACGCTCGGGTCCGGTGAGACCCACCTCGCGATCCACGCACGCACGTTCGCCGATGTCGGTGACAGCGAGCTGCTCGTGTTCGGCGATGCCTCGCAGCAGCTCGCGCTGGGCTGCAACCGCGGCAGCGCCGCCGCCCGCCTTGGCCTGCGTGGCGGTGACCGCCTGTGGATCAGCGCGGTGCCCGAGCAGTGAGCGCGCTGGGCAGGCCGCGGGTGCACCTGCGTGAGACCGACTCGACCAACACCGTCGCGCGCGAGCTCGCGGCCCGCGGCGCCCCGCATGGAACGCTGGTCACCGCCGATCGCCAGACGGCCGGCAGAGGACGGCAGGGGCGTGCCTGGAGCGCCCCGCCCGGGGCGTCGCTGCTGTGCTCGTGGGTGATCCGCGATCCCGGCCCGCTGCTTTCACTGGCGGCGGGGATCGCAGTCGCGGAACTGGCGGGCGAACGGGCGCTCGTGAAGTGGCCGAACGACGTGCTGCTCGATCGCCGCAAGCTGTCCGGGATCCTGGTCGAGGGGCGCCCGCGGGAGCGCTGGGCCGTGCTCGGCATCGGCGTCAACGTCGCACTCCGGCTCGAGCAACTACCGGCGGAGCTGCGCGATCACGCCGCCACGCTGGGGCTGACTCCGGCGGAGCTGGAACCGACGCTTGAGCGCCTCGGCGAGATCCTCGAGCGCTGGCTGTCGGCGGCCGACACACAGGTGCTGCAGGCCGTGCGCGCCCGTGACGCGCTGCATGGCAAGCCGGTCCGCTGGGAGGGCGGCGATGGCACCGGCGCCGGGATCGATGAATCCGGCCGGCTGCTGGTGGCGCTCGCCGACGGCTCGCGCGTCGCGCTCGACGCCGGCGAGGTCCACCTCGGCCTCGGCGCGCAGTCCTGGCCAAGGCCGATGCCCGGAGGTCGTACCTGAGCTCATTCAGGTGCCGGTGAAGCGGAATTCATCCCGCCAGGCGCCGGCCTCGGTGTGCGTGACCTCCCAATAGCGTTCGGCGATGAGCTCGGGGTCAAACGCAGTGCCGGCAACGATCTGTCCGGCGATCGTCAGGGTCGCGACACGGATGCCGTCGGCTTTCAGGTCGGCTCCGAGCATCGTCGCGGCTGACCGCAATGCAGCCTTGCCCAGTGAGACGGTGGCAAGTGCTGAGATCGGATGATCGGCGAACCCTCCGCCGGTGACGAGGATCGTGCCCGAACCAGCGTTTCGCATCGCCGGGGCCGCGCGCTGGACAACGACGATCGCCCCGATCACGTCGACCGCGTAGGCCATCTGGAGGTGAGCGACGGTGGAGCTCAGCAGCTGGTCGGGAGCCCCGACCACGGCGTTGTAGACGATCACTCCCGGCGCAGCTTCTGCGCTGTACAGGGTTGTGATCTGGTCGCCGAGAGCGTCGGGGTCGCTGGCGTCGGCGCTGATCGTGTCGATCACAGCGCCGGTGTTCGCCAAGCTGTCTGCCAGCTTGTCCAGACCATCGCTGCCGCGGGCGATCAGCGTGATGTGATAGCCGTCGGTTGCGAAGCGTCGTGCGATCGCGAGCCCGAGGCCAGGTCCGGCTCCGACCAACAGAAGGTGCCGAGCGTCTACGGAGCCCGGCGACCCCGCTTGCTGAACGCCGGAGCTCGTCGTCTGGTCGCCGTTCATGAACTTTGGTTCCTTTCGGTTAGCCCAACTCGGTGTGGCTGTCCACGACAAGCGAACGTAGTTCATTGCGCTTTGGACGTCCAGATTGCTGAACTTGATTGGTTGCACGGCCGCGGCGCAAGCCCCGACGGTCGGGAGGGATCGCCCCGTGGAGCTCCCTGCCGACGAGCGGCTCTGCGGCGGCGGGCGAGGCTCGAGCCTCGCGGCCTCGAGCCGTGCTCGCGCGGCATGCGAAACCGTGCCATCGCGATCGCCTGGACCGAGGGCTGTCACCCACGGCCGGTCGCGGTGAGATGGCCATCTCGGGGCGCGCCCGGGCGCCTATACGGACAGCAGCACGACCGCACCGAGCACGGCCAGGATCCCGAGCTGCTGGACGCCACCCAGGCGCTCGCCCAGCAGCCGATAGGCCAGCAATATCGTCACGGCCGGATACAGCGATCCGAGCACCGACACGATCGCCAATTGGCCATGAATGGTCGCGAACGCGTACAGCGTCGTGGCGACGAATCCGAGGATCGCCTGGGCGAGGATCCTGCTGGCCGTTCGCGGCTGCAGCGCCGGACGCAACGTCGGCCGCCGGATGCCGAACACGACGCTCAGCACTACCGCGGGAACCGCACGGCAGATGAAGATCGCCCAGGCAACGCCATGCGCGCTGGCCGGTGCCATCAGCCACAAGAACACCCCTGTCCCGAGGGCGGCCAGCAACGCCAGCCCGAGACCAGCGTCGGTGCGATCAGCCCGCCGTTCGCCCCGGGTGCGCGTCACAAGCACAACCCCAGCTATGGCGGCGAAGATGCCGAGCACCTGCGCCGCACTCGGATGCTCGCCACGGAGTATCCCCACCGCGACGGGAAGCGCGACACCGGTCGCGCTGATCGGGGCCACGAGGCTCATCTTTCCAACGGCCATCGCCTGGAAGAAGGCGGAGAGGCCGACCGTTATGCCAAGACCCGCGCCGGCGGCCGCTGCGACGGTCCCAAAGGGCGGTATCGGTTCTGCAGCGAACGCCACCCAGCCACCGGCGAGCACGACCCCGATGATCTGGGCGCAGAAAATGAACCGCAGCGTGCCGATGCGCCGCGACGTCGTGCCGCCGAGAAAATCCCCGAGCCCGTAACCGAGTGAGGACCCGAGAGCCAATGCGGCACCGAACATGCGCGGCGCAGTCTAAGCATCGCGCACCGCCGGCTGCCGGACGCCACGCACCCACACGAGCACAACGCCACGATCCTCATCGCTAGCCGAGACCTGCGCCGCCACCAATGTCTGGGCGTGTGATCGCGTAGAGATATCCGTCGCGATATGCGCCATCGCGCCACTGGCAGCCGCGGATCAGGCCTTCCCGATGGAATCCTGCCGCGTCGAGCGCAGCCTGTTCGGCGATGTTCTCGACGTCGGTGGCGGCCTCGACGCGGTTGGTGGTCGTGTGGCGAAAGAACAGCTCAGCGAGTTGTCGCTGCGCCAACCGGCCGATCCCTCGACCGCGGGCGGCGGCTTGCAACCAAATGCCGATCATCGGACAACGTGACGCCGCCCCAGGGCCCCACTGGCTGCTCCAGTGCCAGGACACGAATCCCAGGACGGCGCCGTCCTGGTCGACCACAGTCAGTCCACCGGAGTCTTCAAGTCCCGCCGCCGGCACCTTCGTGCGTGGCGCTCGCGGCCCGAACTCAAGGAACGGAGCATCTGCACCGGTCAGCAGCGGCAGATCAGCAGGGTCCACAGCACGAAGCGAAACGGACACAGACCGACCACGGTACCGAAGGCGCGTGAGCGCTACGCCGCCCCCCGACGCATCAGGCTGGCTGGTCGAGGGCACCGAGACGAGGGTTGCCGAATGGTCTGCAGGCCAGTGCCGATACGCATGCGGGTGGCTTCAGCTACGGCTTCAAGCACATGCCTTTCGCGCCAGAACCGGGCATCTCATGCGAGCCGCGAGTGGCCATGACCGCGGATCGCACGGTGATCTGATGGCAGACGCGGAAGCGATCACAGCCGTGGCAGACAGCGGTCCCTGTACCGTCCAAGCAGTGACTGGTCTCGGGGAGCTCAGCTGGCGTCTGCGACCAATTTCTGACGCTGATTTCGAATGGTCCTTCGCGCTTCACCGCGACGCGCTCGGGGATTACGTGAATGAGATCTGGGGCTGGGATCCCGAGACGCAGCGAAGGATGTTCTCCGAGCGCTTCGTGGTGCAATCCCGGCAGGTCGTCGAGGTCGACGGAGAACGCGTCGGTGTGCTTGAGATCGATGACCGCCCTGAGGAGCTGTATCTCGCGCTGCTCGAACTCAGCCCGCCCTGGCAAGGCAAGGGCATCGGGACGGACCTCCTGCGCTCGGTCATCGCACAGGCCAGGAGGTCGAACAAGCCGCTCGCGCTGCACGTATTGCGCACCAACCCGAGGGCCCGCGCGTTTTACAAGCGAGAAGGACTGTATGTCGCGCGTGTCGAGCCGACGAAGTTCCTGATGCGCACCAGATAGTGGCGGTCAGGTCTTCAGCTCGGGACGAGCAGTTATTCGCCCCAGCATCGGTTCTCTGGAGCTAGCCGCATCGTCAAAAGCGGTCGCGGCGCTCCGCAGTACGCGGCCAACGGGAGTGGCAGATGTACGCGGAGTTGAGTTCCGAGACGCGTGTCACACCAAGTAGCGTCATTCCCAGTTCGACCTCGTCAGCGAGGATCCGCAGGGCCGTCTCGGCGCCTGCCTGGCCGCCGCACGCGAGCCCCCACAGCACGGCACGGCCTGCCATCACGGCGTCTGCGCCGAGCGCGACGGCCTTCAGCACGTCGGTGCCGCGGCGTATCCCGCCGTCCAAAAGCACCGTGGCCCTGCCACCCAGCGCATCGGCTATCGCCGGCAGCATCTCAATCGTCGCCGGCACGCCGTCGAGTTGGCGGCCGCCATGGTTGGAGACCACG
Organism: uncultured Actinomycetota bacterium; assembly: GCA_963706725.1. Lineage (GTDB taxonomy): Bacteria > Actinomycetota > Thermoleophilia > Solirubrobacterales > Solirubrobacteraceae > Palsa-465. The sequence goes on from OY970167.1 coordinate 1,117,374, forward strand.
ACGCCGGCTGCACCATGTTCCACAGCAAGCAGTGCATCCTCGGGCGTGTGGATGCCTTTCAGCAGAACGGGAAGAGGGCTCTCTGACACGATCTCAGCAAAGTCGTTCCAGGTGAGGCTCCGGTCGAGCAGATCGAACGCCGCGGCGACGGTCATCGTGCGTTCGCCAAGTGCGGGCACCCCTAGATCGGCAGGCACGGCGAAGCCGGAGTAGTGGTCCCGCTCGCGGCGACCGGCACGGGGCGCATCGACGGTCAGCACAAGCGCCTCGAACCCGGCCTCCACCGCCTCGTCAACGATCGCCCGCGTGAGGGCCCGGTCACGGAACACGTAGACCTGCATCCAGCGGTTCCCGGCCAGAACCTCATTCGGCCGCGAGCTCGCGATCGTCGAGAGCGTGAAGATCGTCCCCGCCGCTTGTGCGGCGCGAGCCGTCCCCGGTTCACCATCCGGGCTTACCAGGCGCTGAAAGGCCACCGGAGCGACGATGACCGGCATCGCCAACGGCACGCCCAGCACGGTCGTGGAGGTATCGACGGATGAGACGTCGACCAGCACCCGTGGGAGCAGTCGCAGACGGGAGAACGCAGCCACGTTCTCCTTCAGGGTCAGCTCATCGCAGGACCCACCGGCGAAGTAGCCGAACACGCCGGGATCCAGCAGCGCCTCCGCCTGGCGCTCCAGATCATGGATATTCACAACATCCATGCCAGCGAGGCTACCGGCTGACCATGCCCAATTGGACCGGCCTCACCCCACGCTGCTTGCCACTGGCGTCCAGCTCACAACGCCGCCGTCATCACGGCCCGCTGAGAGCGGTCATGTCCCCAACGTCGGCTGACGCCAGCCAGAGCAACGACCGGACACGCTCGCGTGAGCGTGCTGAGCGGAGTGTCGGCCGTTGTCTGTGTTCCAAACCGGCTACGTCCGATCGATGAGATTGGCTCGCGGGTGGCGGCGGGCTGAGTAGTTTAGGAGTGTGAGTCCTCAAAGCAGCCAGGTTCATCCGCCCGCTTTCCGATCGATGCGCTCGCCGGGTCGGCGGCCTTCGGCGCAGCGTGCGATTGCGGTCGTGTACGTGACCGCGATCTTCATGACCGGCATCGATATGCAGATCGTCAACGTTGCGCTGCCGACGTTGAGCCGGGTGTTCGGTGCGCGGCTGCCAGACGTGCAGTGGACGGTGATCGCCTATCTGCTCACGCTCGCGATCGTGATCCCCGCCTCGGGGTGGATCGGAGACCGGGTCGGAACGAAGCGTACGTTCATCTTTGCGCTGGCTCTATTCACCGCCGCATCGGCACTGTGCGGTGCAGCCAACAGCCTGCCTGAGCTGATCGCAGCCCGTGCCCTGCAAGGCATCGGCGGCGGCATGTTGACGCCGACCGGAACCGCGATGCTGTACCGGGCCTATGGGCCCGCTCAACGGGCGCAGGTGGCACGGACGCTGATCTTGCCGATCCTGGTCGGGCCCGGCGCGGCACCGATCCTCGGTGGTGTCCTGACCCAGACGCTGTCATGGCGCTGGGTGTTCCTGATCAACGTGCCGATCGGCATCGCGATGAGCGCGTTCGCCTACCTCTATCTGCCTGAGCATCGGGAGACGTATACCGGCCGGCTCGATGTACGCGGGATGCTGCTGTCCGGCGTCGGCCTGAGCGCGCTGCTGTACGCGATCAGCGAAGGTTCGGTGGTCGGCTGGGCGGCGCCGCAGATCCTCGTTAGTGGTGTCGGCGGGATCGCGCTGCTGTGGGCGTTCGCTCGAGGGGCGCTGCGCGTCCCTGAGCCGATCTTACGGCTGCGACTGCTGAGGGAGCCGTTGCTGCGCGCGACCAACACGGTGCTGGTGCTGACGACCGGTGTGTTTCTCGCCAGCCTCTACCTGACGCCGCTCTTTCTACAGCAGGTGTTGCACCAGTCGCCGATCGGATCGGGCACAACGACGTTCGTTGAGGTAATCGGGGTTGCCGTCGGCTCCCAGACCCTCGGCCGGCTCTATCCGCGGCTCGGGCCGAGGGTGCTGACCGCGATCGGCGCGGTAACGCTGACCGCATACATGGCGCTGTTCCTGCTCGTGTCCCCCGGCGTGAACATGTGGCTGGTGCGGGCGCTGATGTTCTTTGGCGGGGTCGGCAATGCCGGCACGTTCCTGTCGATCCAGACCTCGATGTTCACCCACATCTCCAGCCAGGACACCGGGCACGCGTCGGCGATCTACAACACGGTTCGGCAATCGGCGATCGCACTTGACATCGCCGTGCTGACGACGGTCGTTGCCGGCGCTGGCGGCGGCCTGATGGCGTTCCACGATGCGTACCTGACAGGCGCGGTCCTCTGCGCCATCGGCTGCGTGCTGGCATGGACGCTGATCAGCACCGACGCCGCGCGCTCGACGATGAACCAGTCCCCAGACCCCAAACATCCCGCCCGCGCTGCCGCGGCCGCGACCCTCGGCGACTAAGAGCACCCGCGCGGACGGCGCGCGCCGGTAATTGCCGACCCCATCCGGATGTGCTGCGTGACAACGCGATCAGATGCTCCAGGACATGGGCCACCGTCTGCCGTCGCGCATACGGGTCGCTCGCGACCGGGCCGCCGGAGTCCAACTCAGAGGTACGGGTCATGACGGTAGGACTGCCCAGGGAATCGTCGCCGAAATGCAAACGTGCCCGTCCGCACCTCCGCACCTCCGAAGCTCGGAAGCGGTCGCGCCTGCCGGGCGGCGCTCCCCAGGAGGCGCGTTTGGCGCGCGATGGCCTAGGCGTCTGGTGTCTCGCTGGTCGGGGCTGAGGCACCGGATCGTTGTTCATGCGCGAAGGCCGGGATCGGCCGGCGTCAACACGATCGCTCCAGAAGTCGGTTGAGCAAAGCGGATCGCGTGTTATAGGTTCCGTGGCATGCCCAGCTCCGCTTCTGCATCTGATACGGCCCGACCTGCCATCGGACCCGGACGTCAGAGCAGAACTTGGCTTCAACGTCTCGAGCGTGCATCAGGATGTGATGATCGGCGGGCCGGATGTGGCCGTGGATGGCCTCGATCGCGACGGCAACGCCACAGCGATTCTGCGCAACGACGTCTGGGTCATGGCCTGAAGACACATCAAGGCGAGCTGTCTCCGGTCTTCACTGGTCGCCCGAGCGCGAGGCCATGGTGAACGATGAGGCTTGCCATCACATTGGATGCGCACTGACCATCGGATGACTCTGGGCCGAGCATGGTGGACCTTGGATGGTGCCGCCGACCTCTCGCAACCCCTATGTTTGGCAACTAGACGGCAGCGGTCGCGACGACTCCATCTGACATGGCCCTCAGCTACACGGATTACTACGAGGTTCTCAATGTCCCGCGCGACGCGGATCAGGACGCGATCCGTAGGGCGTATCGGAAGTTGGCGCGGGAGTACCACCCGGACCTCAACTCAGACGACGATGCCGAGGAGCGCTTCAAGGAGATCGGCGAGGCGTACGAAGTGCTGTCTGACCCGGAAAAGCGGGAGCGCTACGACCGCCTCGGTGAGAACTGGCGGCAGGCCGAACGCGAAGCACCGGACGAGAGCTTCAACGAGTTCTTCACCAACCAGGGATGGGGCGGGGAGCGCAACATGGAGTTCGGTGGGGACCTATTCGAGGCGCTCTTCGGAGCCCGCGGGCAACGCACAGGCGGGTCGCTCCGAGGTCGCGACCGGGAGGCTCTGCTGGAGCTCTCATTGGAGGATGCGCTTGCCGGCGGGCGCCGACGACTCACGCTAGATGGACGCGAGGTCAACGTGAACTTTCCCGCTGGAGTTCGCGACGGCCAACTCATACGACTGGCCGGGCAGGGCGGTGCGGGATATGACGGGGGCCCGCGCGGCGATCTCTTCCTGCGCGTGTTGCTCAAGCTGCATCCCCGCTTTCACCGGCGCGGAGATCACGACCTCGACGTCGAGCTACCGATCACTCCATCTCAGGCGGCGCTCGGGGACACCGTCAGCGTCGAGACACCAAGAGGTGACGCCCAGATCCGGGTGCCCCCGGGCTCATCAAGCGGGCGGCGTCTGCGCCTTCGCGGGCGCGGACTTCCAAAACGTGGCGGCGAGAGTGGCGACCTGCACGCAGTGGTGAAGATCGTGGTGCCAAAAGCGCTCTCAGACCACGAGCGCAGCCTCTACGAGCAACTCTCCGAGACTTCGACAAAGGATCAGGAGGAGGCGTGAGAATGGTTGAGGATCCCTCGCCAGAGCCATCCGACCACATCGCCGAGGAGCCGGTGGAGTTGGCGGTTCTCGCCCGCCTTGCTGGGGTCCGGATCGTGCAGGTGCGTCGCTACCTAGAGTTCGGCTTACTTGAGCCCGAGAATCCGCAGCCGGCGCGGCCGGCGCCCACTACCCGGTTTCAACCCTCCAGCGCCGCTCGGGTCGCCAGAGCTGAGCGGCTGCGCCGCGACCTCGACCTCAACTACGCCGGTGCCGTGCTCGTGGTTGAACTCCTCGAGCGAATCGGCGAACTTGAGGCGCGCCTGCCTCAATCCCCGACTGGCTAGCGCTCGGAGGGTCGGAGAACTCGGACGAACACCGGACGCGAGGCGGAACGCGCAGCATCGACCACGGCACCTGCCAGCCGATCGTCGATCTCCTCGGCCGCTCCGACGACGATGACCAATGGTTGCGCGCCCCCTCCCGCCTGCTGCAGGAGATGCCGCAGCTCACCGGTCTTACGCTCAAGCTCCTCAAACGACGGGACCGCGAGAACGGTCTCGCCTGCCAACGCCTCAAGGTTGCCCTGCTTGTCCGTGGGCCCTATCTCGACAAGCACGTCGTCCTGCTCCAGCGCCGAAGGTGGCTGCTCACGAAGCTGACGCTCTATGGCGCTGCCACGCGGGACCTGAAAGATGACCTTCCGCTCGCTGATCGGAGGAGCGTACTGTGAGTCATCTCTTGCGCCAAGCCCAGGTCGGCGTAACGATCGCCTGGTCGCCGCAGCAGTCGTCGGGTTCGGTGGTTGGTGTCGGTGAAACCGATTGCGGCGCGCGTCGGTGCTCGTCAGCGGTTCGTTCTCGATCGTCGTTGGCCCCTGTCAGTGCCATTTGCGAGCAGCGATGCGATCGTCAGCTCGGCGTGATCTAAAGCACTGACGTCACCGCTGACCTTGGCGAGCAGCAAGGCGCCCTCGATGAGCGCGAGTGTGGAGGACGCGGTCTGTGTGAGCAGACCCTCAGGCCAGCCCTCGTTTCGCAGGCTCTGCGCGATGAGTGCTGTCCAGGCATCGAAGCTCCGTGCGGCGGCGGCCCGCAGCCGGGGGCTGATGATCGGTGATTCGAGTGCGGTTGGGGCTATGGGACATCCTGGGCAGGGCTCATCGCCATCTGGTCGGCCGGCCATTTCGAGGAATCGCGTTAGGCCTACTGTGGTGCTGGGCGCGGCTTCCAGGGCTTCCCGCAGTGCGTTGGCGACGGCTTGGCCTGACGCCTCGAGGGCCGTCTCGGCGAGTTCCTCCAAACCGCCTGGGAAGTGGTGGTACAGAGAGCCATTCGACACACCGCTCTCTGCCAGGACCTGTGCCAATCCGGTAGCGGTGTAGCCCTGATCGCGCAACAACCGCGCCATCGTCGCGACCAACTCGGCGCGGGAATCACGCTCTCGAACCACCCACTTGACTTTACTAGAGCAAATGCTCTAAAAACTCTGGAGCGATCGCTCCAGAACGCGGTCGAGACCTGTCGAGCTCGAGCTGGAGCGCCGGCACTGAATCGATGAACGGCTCACACGACGCGCTCATCGCCAAGCCCAAGGTTGCGGCCCGGGTTGACCCGCAAAGCGCTCGCAGCCATCCAAAGGAGACCGACATGCCAATGATCGACGTGTGGGCGCCTTCAGGCACCTTCAGCAACCCGCATGGCCTCGCTCGTGACCTCGCAGGGACCCTGATGAGGATCGAAGGTGTCCCCGACATCCCCATGTTCAGGCAAAACACCGCCGCGTTCATCCACACCGCCGATCACGGCGCCATCTCAAACGTGGACGGTGATAGCGCCTGTGTCAGAGTGCAGGTGTTGACCAATGCCGGCGCACTGGATCGTGATAAGCAGCTCGCGGTCGTCAGCCAGTTCACCGAGCTGATCACCGCCGCAGCCACCGACCGATCGCTGTCAAAGCGGACCTGGGTGCTGCTGACCGAAGCCGTCGACGGCGGCTGGGGGCTGTACGGCCACGCCCACACAAACCCCGAGCTAATCAACGCCGCCCGCGCCGAGATAGCCGAACTAGCGCAACAGAAGCAGTGACGATCGCGTTCGCCGCGATGCGATCGTGCGATGGATCGCTCGGCAGCGCGACTGCGGAATCCACAGCAGGCACGTAAGCAGAGGTCTTCTGCAACCGTGCCCGGCGGGCCCGGCCGCCGAGGGGATAATGCGGGCGATGCCCGCACCCGACGATTCGACGCTGCGCGGCGACGCTGGGTCCGCGACTCGTTCGTCGCCGTGGGCGCCGTTCCGCTCCCCGGATTTCGCGAGGATGGCCTCTGCGCAGTTCGTGAGCAACGTCGGCAGTTGGATGCAAACTGTCGGCGCCCAGGAGCTGATGCTGACGCTGACGACGTCGGCGACGCTGGTGGCGCTGATCCAGACGGCGTCGGGCCTTCCGGTTGTGCTGTTGGCGGTGCCGGCGGGTGCGATCGGTGATCTGGTCGATCGTCGTCGGCTACTGATCGCCTCACAGTCGTTCATGCTGCTTGCGGCCGGTGTGCTGGCCGGGCTGGCTCTCGCCGGGTTGATAACGCCTGTCGTTCTGCTGGCGCTGATCTTCGCGGTTGGCGTCGGGCAGACGCTGACTTCGCCGACGTGGCAGACGCTCCAGCCGGAGCTGGTCAAGCCAGAGGACCGGACGCAGGCGATCGCGCTGGGTGCCGTGAACCAGAACCTGAGCCGGGCGATCGGCCCGGCCATCGGCGGGGCGTTGTATGCGGCGACCAGCGCCGGAGCGCTGTTCGTGGTTAACGCGGTGAGCTTTGTGCCCGTTATCGGAGCGGTCACCCGCTGGCGCGGAGGCGGTCGCCCGCCGAGCGCGGTCGCTCCTGAACGGGTGGGTGAGGCGATCCGCGCGGGAGCGCGGTATGTCGCCGGAAGCCCGGCGCTACGCGTCATCCTGTTGCGTGCCGGGTTGTTCATGTTGTTCGCCAACTCCATCTGGGCGCTGCTGCCCGTGGTTGCGCACACGCGGCTGCATCTCGGCTCCGGCGGTTACGGACTGTTGCTGGGGGGCGTGGGCATCGGAGCGGTCGCGGGCGCGGCCGCACTCCCGCGCGTGCGCGCGCGTGTGAGTCCAGCGGTGCTGATGAGCGCCGGCACGGTGGTCTTTGCGGCGGTCACGCTCGCGCTCGCCTACATACACGTCAGTGCACTGGCCGGCTTGGCACTCGTGATCGGTGGCGTCGCTTGGATCCTCGTGCTCTCAACGCTCAACTCCCAATACCAATCGACGCTGCCCGGATGGGCCAAGGCGCGCGGGATGTCCTACTACCTGGTCGTCTTCCAGGGTGGCGGCGCGATCGGCGCCGCCGGGTTCGGTGCGCTCGCACAGCACGCAGGGCTGACCGCAGCGCTCCTTATCGCGGCTGGCGGGCTTGGGGTTACCGCGCTCGCTGGCCTGAGATTGCCGTTCAAGGGGATCTCGCCCGCCGACCTGCTGCCCGCCGGCGACTGGCCAGACCCCCAACTCATCGCGACAGGAACCGGTGGGCCCGTGCTGGTCACCGTCGAGTACTGGCCCAAGCCGGGACGCGAACAAGAGCTCGCGGACGCGCTCTATAGCGGCCGCCGCGCCCGCCGTCGGACCGGTGCGACGAGCTGGCGTATGTGGCGCGACGCAACTGACTCAGGACACATCCTTGAGCAGTTCGTCGTCGGCTCCACTGAGGAGCACCTACGGCAACATGAACGCGTCAGCGTCCACGACCAGCAGCGCCTCGACGAGATCGATGCCATGACCGACCCGGACCGGCCCACCAAGGTCACCCACTGGCTGGCGCCGCGGGCAGAGAGCAAAGCCTCCGCCTGAGCGGTGCTTGGTCAGGTCTTCAACGCGCGACAGCTTCTCCGGCGCTTGCACCGCAACAGCCCGGACCGATGACGCTCCAGCGCAGCGGTCCGGGCAAAGGCTGTGCGACTTGGCTCTTAGCGATCGAGAAACCGCAGAAGAGCAGCGTTGGTCTCGTCCGGGTAGGTCCAGCCAACGTTGTGTGGCCCGTTCTCGACCTCGACTACGGTCAGATCTGCAATCAGCTGTTCGTCGCGCAACCTCTTGGCGGTCGCATCGAATGGCAGGATTCGATCCGCGGTGCCGTGGACGACCAGCGTCGGGATGTCGATCTTTGGAAGGTCTTCGCGGAAGTCAGTTAGCCAGGTATCGACGCAGGCATAGGACGCGTACGGCGAGGCGCCGGCTGCAACTTGGAAGCTCGCGCGGAGCGCTGCATCTCCAATGCGATCGGGCGCGAGCGCATCGGTGTTGTAGAAGTTCGCGAAGAAGTCATCGAACCACTTGTAACGGTCCGCAACTACCTGCTGCTTGATGTCGTCAAAGACTTCGGCCGGGACGCCCTTGGGATTGTCGTCAGTCTGCAGCAGGAATGGTGGGATAACGCCGAACATCACCGCTTTGCTGACTCCGCCTGAGCCATGCGTGCCCAGATACCGCGTTACTTCGCCGGTACCCATCGAGAAGCCCGCCAGCACCGCGTCCTGATCGAGTGCCAGATGATCAAGCAGCGCCTTCAGATCTGCCGCGAACGTGTCGTAGTCATAGCCGGTTGTTGGCTGACTTGACAGACCGAAGCCCCGACGGTCATAGCTAATGCAGCGGTACCCGTTCTCGAGCAGCACCCGCTCCTGACGCTCCCACGAGTTGCCGTCGAGCGGATAGCCATGGATTAGGACGATGGGCTTGCCCGCTCCACGGTCGTTGTAATGAATCTCGATATCGGCGCTGTTTTCGGTTCCGACCTTGACGAACGGCATGCTGGTCCTTTCCCGGTCGTTGATCCTCCGCCTTGGCAGGCGTCGAACAAAGCTACTCGCCACGAGACCTCTGGCGCTCGGAACCACCCAGGAAGCGATCCGCTGCCTCAAACGTCACTGGGCACCGGTTGCCGCCAACGCGATAGCGGCGATCTCGGACGCCGAAGGACGAAAGGCGTGGTCAGCTGTGCCGTCCTGCCGTTGCAAGGACGGCGGAGGCCGGAGCGCGTCGGCTGCTTCTCGCCGGAGCCGGCAACAATGTCTTGCCAAAGGACACCCTGTCTATGCGGCTCTGCCCGGATCCGGCGGCTTGCATGTCGATGACATGGCCACCCGCGAGCGGCTCCCGCTGGGGAGGTGTCTGATCCGGGCGGTGAGGCGGATCGGGACCGTCGGGCACGTTAGTGGTCTGGCGCGGCGCTGGCCCTCGGCCTCGCGCAGCAGGTCAGCCCGGTGAGCCTGGGCCATCTGGTGCATCAAGTTCGGGTTCATCGTGTTCCCTTGAGCTCCTATCGATCAGGTCCGAGACCGAGAGGCTTGAGTTGTGTTATCTGGTCAGACACCGGGGGAGGGCGAGAATTGAGCGATGAATTTCCGGCACGTCTGGTGTCCTTGCTGAGGTGATGACGCAATCAAGCGCGCTGATACGAGCCCGCGCCGGCGACGAGCAGGCATTTCGCTCCTTGGTCGAGCCGTACCGGCGGGAGCTGCAGCTCCACTGCTACCGGATCGTCGGCTCGCTGCAGGACGCCGAGGACCTGCTCCAGGAAACGTTGCTGGCGGCCTGGCGTGGCCTTGACAAGTTCGAGGGACGGGCATCCATGCGTTCCTGGCTTTACCGAATCGCGACCAACCGTTGCCTGAACGCCAGGCGCGATAGCGGCCACCGCGCACTCGGCTCACGGACCGACCTGGCGACCGCGGCACGCATCATCGAGCCGCTGTGGCTCGAGCCTTACCCGGACGTGCTGCTTGAGGGGATCGCGGACCCGTCGCCGGGGCCGGATGTGCGCTACGAGACCAAGGAGGCCGTCGGGCTCGCGTTCATCACCTTCCTGCAGCACCTCGTGCCACACCAGCGAGCGGTGCTGGTGCTGCGCGACGTCCTCGGCTTCCCCGCCAGCGAGGTTGCGAGCATGCTCGATACGAGCGAAGCGTCGGTCAGCAGCGCCCTGCAGCGTGCACGGGCGACGCTCGAGTCACGAACGCCGCTAGGCGTCGGCGCGTTGGAGCGCGCGCCGCTGCCAGGCTCGGCCGTCGAACGTGATCTCCTCGGGGAGTTCGCCGGCGCGTTCGAGAACGGCGACGTCGACCGGATCGTGGCCCTGCTGACCGACCAAGCGCTGTTGACAATGCCGCCCGAACCGGGCGAGTGCCACGGCAAGCAGGCGATCTCCGCATACCTGCACCGTCAATTCTCCCTCGCCGTCGACCGCTCAACGCGGCTCGTGCCGACGAGGGCGAACGGGCAGCCCGCGTTCGCGCGATACATCGGCCACTCGCAAACGGCAGCCGCCCACTTCAACTGCGTGCTGGTGCTGACCCTCGACGGGAACCGGATCTCGCGCTTGACCCGATTCGCGGACACAGGAATCCTGCCAGCGTTCGGCCTGCCGCGAGTGCTGCGCTAGCCCGAGCAACACCGGATCGACGAACCGGGGTACGCGGTTCCCGGGCTCAAGCCGCCCCAGGTTCACCCACGGTCCCGACGAAGTGCGGGCTGAACACGCGGCCCAAGCATTGGCAGCGGCGAACCCGAGCGGACCGGCCCGCGTGTCGCACGCGTCACAAACGGCGAGAATCCCGACGACGTTGGCAATGGCGGCGGGGGCCGGCAAGACAACAGCGAGGTCCCTCTGGCCTACCTGCATCGGGATGCACCGACCATTGTGACCACGATCGCTGAAGGCGGTGGTCAGGCGCTGGGCTCGGCGTTGTATTGCTCGTCGGTGACGTGGTCGCCCCAGGTCACCTGGATTCCGGAATCGTCGCTCTCCTGCATGGCTGTGTGGAGCATGAAGCGGTTGGGGGCCGCGCCGTGCCAGTGGTTCTCGTTGGGCTCGAAGTACACGCTGTCGCCGGGGAGGATGGTCTCAACAGGGCCGCCCTCACGCTGGCACCGGCCGACGCCCTCGACGACGAAGATGGTCTGGCCCAGCGGATGGGTGTGCCAGGCTGTGCGCGCGCCGGGTGTGAAGTGCACGTTCGCCGCTCCGATGTGGGAGGGCGCGGAGGTGGCGGGAATCATGTCGATGTAGACGTCGCCGGTGAACCAGTCGGCCGGGCCCTTCATCGTGTCGTTGCTGCTGCGGACGATCTTCACGGTGCGGTCCTTTTCGGTTGGGTGATTGTGCTCAGGCGGCGGCGCGTGCGCCGTCGTGGGCAAGATTGGAGGAAAGCTCTCGGCAGGCTTCGATCTGGCCAAGCAGGCCGTTGGCTTTCTGTTCGGCGGCGACTGCGTCAGCCCCCGGCGAGTGAGGAGATCGTGACGGCCCAAGAGGTCGTGCATCCGGGCTGGTGGGACCCTCGGCTGTTTGCCGTTGTTGCCGGCGCTGCGGCGTATGCTCGGTGCTCTGCATGGTTCGCGCGCTCGTTACCGGAGCCTCCGGTTACATAGGCAGCCGGCTGGTGCGCGAGCTTCGTGCACTCGGCGAGCCGGTGGGTTGCGTCGTGCGCGACCCGAGTCGGGTTAGCTTCGATCCAGCCGTCACGGTACATCACGCGGATATGCTCGACTCGAGCTCTCTGAGTGCGATCGGCGATGCCTATACGACGGCTTACTACCTCGTTCACTCGATGGGTCGAGGAGGCGGCTCGGACTATGAACGACGCGACGCGAGCGCCGCGTCGAACTTTGCCCGGTTCGCGATCGCCAGCGGCGTCGATCAGGTCGTGTACCTCGGTGGGCTTGGCGATCGGCCCGGATCTCAGCATCTGCGCTCCCGGCTGCGTGTCGGTGAGATCCTGCGTGACGAGGGACCACCGCTAACTTGGTTTCGTTCCGGCATGGTCGTCGGCGCCGGCTCCGAGAGCTACCGAACCTTGCGCGCACTTGTGCAGCGGCTACCGGTGATGCTCGCCCCGTCCTGGCTGGCTACACCCACTCAGGCGATCGCGATCAACGATGTGGTGCGGTATCTGGTCGAGTGTCCTGGCCTACCCGAGACGCGCTCCCGTGAGATTCAGATCGGATCGCCGGAGGTGCTTACCTACGGTCAGATGCTCGACGAGATGGCCGATGTGTTGGGATTGCGACGACGCCCACGCATCCCGGTTCCGCTGCTCACACCGTGGCTGTCATCGCACTGGATTGGCCTGATCACACCGGTCGACGCGGGCGTCGCGAGACCCCTGATCGAAGGGCTCTCTACTGACACGACGGTCACCGACCCGTCCGGAATGGCGCTCTTTGACTTCCAACCACGATCCTTCAAGCAGGCGTTGCGCGAGGCCATCGCCGAAGCAGACACACCCGGCCAGCCGGCCCCGTTGTAATTCACAGAAATCGGGACGAAGCCGCCGGGCGATTCGCTCCCGCTGTCGAGGCAACCAGAGTCCCAACTTCGCAGAGTCCCAACTTCGCTCAGTGGAAGGCTGATGCTGGTTCGGTGCTCGCCTGGCGGCCAATGCAATCGTGATGCGGCGCGCGCACGGAGCCCCGACCCATTAGTCCGCCGGAATGGTCGAGTATGGAATGCTGTTAGTCGATGAGTCCCCGTCCATTAGTGCTGGTCCCGGGCGCATGTTTGGGAGGCTGGGCATGGCGCGACGTCGCCCGCCAGCTGCGTGCTCGCGGTCACGATGTCTATCCGGTCACGCTCACTGGCCTTGGCGAACGCGTTCACCTAGCGAATGCGGGCGTCGACCTCGACACCCACATCGCGGATGTGCTCGGTGTGCTCGACTACGAGGACTTGAGCGACGCTGTCCTGGTCGGCCACAGCTACGCCGGACTAGTGGTCGCCGGCGCGACGGACCGCCGGCCGCAGCGACTCAACGCCGTCGTGTACCTGGACTGCTCGCCGTTACCGGACGGCATGGCCATCAGCGACGTACAAGCCCCTGAGCAACGAGAGGCGCAACGGTCCGCCGTCGGGAGCGGCGATGGCTGGCGCTGGCCCGTCCCTGACCGCACGACCCTTGAGACCGGACAATTCGGCAGTACCGCAGGACTGACCGACGAACACTTCGCCGCAATCGCGGAACGCGGCACGCCACAACCCTATGCGACTTTCACCTCACCGCTTCGGCTGGAGCACACGAGTCCGCCAGGTGTGCGACGCTCGGTGATCTTCTGCACGGCAGCCGGTATGACCGTCGCCAGGGCGAGAGAGCTGATTACACAGGGAGATCCTCGGGTCGCCCCGTTTGCTGATCCGGACTGGGACCTGCGTGAACTTCCGACCGGTCACTGGGCGATGTTCTCCGCCCCCGACCAGGTCGCCGAGACGCTCCACGACATCGCAGGCTGACTCCGGCTGATCCGCGAGGGCTGCGACTCCTGGGTCGTCGCCGAAGCGCGTGCGTTGGGCGGGGCGGCAGAAGGAGAAAGCGCTCGCGACCGTTTCCTCACTACCTGTGAGACGATCTCCCGATGCCGGACGATCCGCCCGACGGGCTACCGCAGTACCGATTGCTCACCGGCCCGGACGACGACTCGTTTTGCCGGCGAGTCAGTGAGGCGCTCGCCGTCGGCTATCAGCTTTACGGCTCTCCTGTAGCGACATTCGACGGAGAGCGGGTAATCGTAGGTCAAGCGCTGCTCTGGCCGGCCTCGCCGACGCGGCAGCCGGAGTAGCGCCGCGGCGACCGACTCGGTCGCGCTGATACGCGTCTGGTCGCCAACGCGACAGCGAACGCCGATTGGCCTGCGGAGTGGAAGCGATAGCGGCGCCCGCCAGCGTGAGCCCGCCCTGCCGTGATGCGTCACGGCATCGTGATGCTGGCTCTCGAAGCCCAACACGCGACCAGGCCGCGCCGACGTACACCTGGTGCGCGCGGTCGTTGACGTAAACGTCTTGATCTCCGGAGTGCTGTCTGCCAACGGGAAGCCGGCAGCGATCCTCCGCGGCTGGCCGGTCACGAGATGTGCATTAAGCGGCAGCCACGGACCGGTCGCCACGATTGAGCGTTGCCCTGCGATAGGGCTAGTCCGAGCAGGCCGGTCCGTCACGAGTGCCTTGTCACGGCACCGGCAGCGAGGTGTGGGGTCGTCTGGGCGCCCAGCGAGCACGACGGGACCAACCCATGGATCTACCGTCGATTTTGAATCGGTATCGCTGGCGATATCTCGGCGGTATCGGTTCAAAAGTGCCGTCTTGGGGACGGGTGCCCGCCGTAGCTTCCGGCCTGGCTGTCGCTTGGAAGGGAATGGCGCTCGTCTGAACCGCTCGGGTCATGACTATCGCTCGGCCACGGATCCAGAGGCTCAAGGGTCGACGGCCGGACGATCCCTTTGCTCTTGCGACCGTGCTTGGTCGGCTCGCGAGCGAACGTCTGGGTAGGTCCGCCGATCGTACGTTCTAAGCGAGTCTAAGCGCAGCTTTAGACCGGTTAGTGCCGAGCTCACGCTCGTTGTGGGCGGCCGCGAGTGGGATGTTCTGCGGCATCAAACGGGTGGACACGCCGCAGATAGCGGGCGAACTGCGGAACAGTGAAGTCCAGCTACGTACCGACGGGATTGAAGATGAGACCCTTCTCGATGAGTCGGGCTCGCCGGACCGATAGTTCCTTCGGGGTCATTCCCAAGTGCTGCGCGATCTCGCTCGAGCTGTGGCGGCCGTCACCCAGGTCGGCGATTGCGGGCATATAGACCCGCTCAGCCTCGGTGGCCCTGTCGTACCTGTCTGGAAGAACCGGCGGTCCAGTTCGTCGTTGACAAGTCCTCGGCTACCTCGGCATCACGCAGCGTAATTGTGGGACCCTTGGCTTCTCGCCAGACGATCTCGCCCCACTGCTGGAGAAAGTACGGGTACCCGTCGGAGCGGTCGAGGATGAGATCGAGCACGTCCTGATCGAACTTGACCTGCGCGCGCTGCGGTGGGACCGTGAGAGCAGTCGCAGCGTCGCGCGCGGAAGTCCTTCGATCGACCGTTAGTCGAAGAGGCGTTCTGCATACGGCTTGGCGTTCTTCAGCGAAAGGCAAGTCCCTGGCGGATCCCCGGGCTAACACCTGCCTCTGTGTTGGCACGCCTATCAGCCGCGTTCGTGGTTTCGATAGGGCAGCATCGACGGTGCGCGGTGGCCGCTTTAGGCGGTGATCGCGCCGAGGTGCTCTGCAGTGACTGCCTCCAGGGCGTCACGGAGTGCGGCGATGCGCTCGGTGCCGAAACGCTCGGCCCATTCTTGCTCTATGTCGTTGATCAGTTTCCAGCCTAATTCCTGCGCTTCGTGCCCGCGCGCGGTTAGGCGAATGATCTTCGCGCGGCCGTCGTTGGGATCGGGGACTCGCTCGACGTAGCCGCGCTGCTGCAGATCGTCGACGACCTCGCCGACGGATTGCTTGGTCATGTGTGCGCGGTCGGAGAGGTCGGTGAGGCGGGTGCCTTCGGGGTCGACGTTGCCGAATACGCATCCGTGGGCGGGGCGGATGTCGGAGTAGTCGGTGCTGGCGAGTCGCCGCAGGACCTCGGCGTCGTACTCGGTGAAGGCTATGTCGAGTAGCCGGATGAGGGGCTGGCGAGTGATGTCGGGAAAATCTTTTGGCATGTGGTCAGGACTCCTGATAAGGTAGCCTTACGGTCTGGGAGCCTTACAAGGCTGCCTGACAAAATTAGCACCGCTACCGGGAGGTATCCAATGACCACCGAAAACTGGTGGACCCGCTCCACAGCCGCGCCATCTCGCACCAAGGGCAGCTGACGCCGTGAGCCACTTCTTCCTACTTGGCGGCTCCGGGCGCACCGGCGGGCACGTCATCGATTACGCCCTTAGCAAGGGCCACACTCTCACCGCCCTGGTCCGTGACCCCAGCAAGCTGACCCCAAGGCCTGGGCTGACCGTCGTTGGGGGAACCCCGACCAGCCGCGGCGATGTGAACCGAGCGATCGGCGGCGCTGATGCCGTAATAGTCGCGCTCAACAACTCGCGCCGCTCTGATACGCCGTGGGCCAAGCCGGTCAGCCCCCCACGACTGATGGCCGACTCCGTCGCTAACGCGACAGCCGCGATGGCCACCCATGGGATCCGACGCATCGTTGTCCTATCCGCGTTTGGTGCCGGCGACTCGCTCTCAACCGCTTCGCTGCCGCTGCGTTGGATGTTCACGCGCACCAACCTCAAATACACCTACGCCGATCACAACCTCGTGGACGCGGAGATCCGCAACACAGACACAGACTGGACGCTCCTTCGGCCGGCCGCGTTCAACAAGAAGCTGGAGGCCGGGGATATCGCGGTTAGTGACGTTCACGGCCCCAAGCCGTCTTTTTCGATCAGCCGAGCGTCTGTCGCCCATTTCGCCGTCGACGTCATCGACGACAACACCTACATACACGAGGCGCCGATCATCTCGCGGAAATAGACCTGATCGCTGAGCGTCGCCTAAACGCAGACACAACCCGCTGCACCCACCGCAACGAACCGAACATCAAGGATCCAATGGAACCCCTATGACTACTTCTTTTGACCCCACAAACAACCGCCGTAGCGCAGACCGGCACGTCGACTTCCGACCCGGTCAGAGCATGGTTTGGGACATCGTGCGCAACGGTCAGGACACCGATGGCGAAGTCCTCGAGGCAAACACCTGGCTCGGGCCTCACACCGCGAGTCCACCTGTGCATGTGCACGACAACGCCGAGGACAGCTTCGAGGTCCTCGAGGGCCGCCTTGACGTCAAGCTCGACGGCACCTGGCGTACCTATGGTCCGGGAGAGCTCGCCGCAGCACCTCCAGGGCACAAGCACACGCTGCGAAACAGTCACGACGAGCCGGTGAGGCTCATCAATCGCCACCGCCCCGCCGCCGACTTCGAGGGGTTCTTCCGCGACATGGCATCGCTGGCCTCGACCGGAAGGATGGGCTCCGGCGTACCGCGTAGTCCGCGTCAAGCGATCTATGCAGCGATGCTGTTCCAGGCCCACCCCACCGCGATCCGCATGTCGGGCCTGCAGCGATTTGCATTCGCGTCACTGTCGGGCCTGGGCCGGATGTTGGGGATGAGCCTGTGAGCGCGCAAACGCCCCGCGCAAAGAATCTCGCGCTCGCGCTTCTCGCGATGACGCAGTTCGTGATCGTGATCGACGCGTCAATCGTCAATGTCGCGCTGCCGTCGATCGGCGCGCACCTGCACTTCTCCCGTGACGATCTGACCTGGGTCGTGAACGCCTACACGCTGACGTTCGGTGGCTTCCTGCTGCTCGGCGGGCGGATGGCCGACCTGCTCGGGCGCCGGCGGATGTTCATGCTCGGGCTGGTCGTGTTCTCGCTGGCGTCGCTGGCCGGGGGCCTGGCGCAGTCTGAGACGTGGCTGATCGCCACCCGCGCGGTCCAGGGCCTGGGGGCGGCGATCGTGTCGCCCGCGGCGTTGTCGATCATCACCACCACGTTCGCTGACGGGGCCGAGCGCAACCGCGCGCTCGGGATCTGGGGCGCAGTGGCGGGCGCCGGCGGCGCCGCCGGGGTGCTGCTCGGCGGGATCCTGACCAGCGGGCTGAACTGGCGCTGGGTGCTGTTCGTAAACGTCCCGATCGCGCTGATCGCCGCCGCGCTCGCGCCCCGCATCCTCGGCGAGAGCCGCCGTGAAGCGGCCGATAGCTCGGTCGACATTCCCGGAGCGGTTGCCGTCACCGCGGGCTTGGCGCTGCTTGTCTACGCCGTCGTCGACGCGGTCAACGTCGGCTGGGGCGCGACCCGCACGATCGTGTGCCTCGCCGCGGCCGTGGTGCTGCTGATCGCGTTCGTAGTGATCGAGCTGCGCCAGCGTGAT
Source organism: uncultured Actinomycetota bacterium (assembly GCA_963706725.1). GTDB lineage: Bacteria > Actinomycetota > Thermoleophilia > Solirubrobacterales > Solirubrobacteraceae > Palsa-465. The sequence goes on from OY970167.1 coordinate 1,135,297, forward strand.
CCGCTGATGCCGTTCTCGATCTTCCGGCTGCGGACCTTGCGTGGCGCCAACGTCGTCGGGCTGCTGATCGGCATGTCGCTGTTCTCGATGTTCTTCTTCATCTCGCTCTACCTCCAGGACGTGAAGGGCTACACGCCAATCCATACCGGGATCGCCTATCTACCGCTCGCGGTCGGGATCATCATCGCCGCCGGTGTCGCCTCTCAGCTCGTCACCCGACTCGGGTTCAAAGCACCATTGATCGCCGGCATGCTGCTCGTCGCAGGCGGCCTGCTGTGGTTCTCACAAGCGCCCGCGACGGGCGGCTCGTTCGCCGCCGACGTGCTCGGCCCGTCGATCCTCGCCGCCCTCGGGCTCGGCTTTGCGTTCGTCCCCGTGACGATCGCCGCCGTGACCGGAACCAAGCCACACGAGGCAGGCCTCGCCTCCGGCCTGATCAACACCTCCCAACAGATCGGCGGCGCGCTCGGACTCGCGATCCTCGCCACCATCGCCAACAGCCGCACCCAAAGCCTGTTCCACCACGGCGTCCACAACACCGCCATCGCACTAACCAAAGGCTTTGACCGCGCGTTCCTCATCGGCGCCGGCTTCGCCATCGCTGGAGCGATCCTCGCCGCCGTGCTGATCTCCTCGCGCGACAGCCACCGGCACTCACAGGCAGCCCGCAGCAACGCAGCCGCTGCCGTTCCCGTGGGCGCGGTCTAAGCACATCTCTCACAAGCGCAACCCTCGCGAACGAGAGACGCGCAACGCGCGGGAAGCAGGAGGCGCGACGGGCTACTGCTTTTGGGCTCGCCTGGCCGGACCTGAAATCAACCGCGGTTGCGGGAGCGGTCCGAGGCATGAATGCCGTGGTCGTGGCGGTTCGTGCGGTGGACAAGCCACGCCGCTGCAAGTCCAATGAGCACTCCGACGATGGTGTCGGCAAGCCGCAGAATCGGCTGTTCCCAAGCGTTGCGGGGTTCCAGTTCGGCGACGACCATGACCACCGCGATCGTGATGCCGGTGGTGATCGAGTCGCCGGGCCTGCCGGCAAGCGTTACGAGGATCATGCCGAGCGCGATCAGCAATCCCATCGCCCAGGGGTGCGATGGGGCGATCAGAAGGTAGCCGAGACAGAGTGCGAGGCTGACGATGGTCGCGGCGATCCGTGAGGCGGCTGCTGCCACGCTGTCGCTCTGCGTGTCACGGTAAACGAACAGGGTCGCGATCACTGCCCACATGCCGCCGAGGAGGTCATCGGAGGACGCGACTGAATGTACGCCTTGTAGCAGGTGGGCGGCTGCCTCGTAGCTGGCCAGGCAAGCTATGCCGAGCGCCAAGCCACGGACGACGATCTCACTCGTGCCGGAGGTCTCGGAGGTTCGTCTTCGCCAGCTCGACGATTTCATCGCCGCGGCCGGAGAGGATCGTGCGGGTGGCATAGAGAGTGAAACCTTTGATCTGCTCGAGGGTGAGCTTTGGCGGCATCGACAGCTCTTGGCGGGCGGTGACGACGTCAATCACCGCCGGCCCGTCGTGGGCGAAGGCGGCGCGTAGCGCATCGTCGAGTTCGCTTGGTCGCTCAACCCGCACGCCGTGCAGCCCGATCGCGCGGGCGACCTCGGCGAAATTCGGGTTGTCGAGGTCGGTCGCGTAGTTGACGATCCCCGCCGCTTTCATCTCCAGATCCACGAAGGCCAACGATCCGTTGTTGAACACTACGACCTTCACGGGCAAGTTCAGCTGACGAAGCGTGAGCAGCTCCCCGAACATCATCGCGATACCTCCGTCGCCCGACAAGGTCACGACCTGCCGCGCCGGATACGAGGCCTGCACGCCTATCGCCTGAGGGAGCGCGTTGGCCATCGTCCCATGGTTGAACGATCCCACCAGCCGTCGCCGACCGTTCATCGTCAGATAGCGCGCAGCCCAGACAACCGGTGATCCGACATCGGGTAGGAATACCGCATCGGCGCTGGCGAGCCGGTCGATCGCCGCCCCGACCGTCTGCGGATGCAACGGCGTGCCGTCACCATTGGTGCTCGCAAGCGCATCGAGACGTTCGCGAGCTCTCCCATAATGATCCCGCATCTGCACCAAATGCCCCGTGTCCTCTTTCGGGGTGAGTCGAGGCAGGAGCGCGGCGACCGTATCTCTTACGGTTCCGATGAGCGGAACGTCGACGGGCGCCCGGCGGCCGATGTGCTCTCCTCGCAGATCGACCTGAACGATCGGCACACCCACCGGCGGATAGAACTGTCGGTACGGGAAGTCAGTCCCGAGCATCACCAGGGCATCGCAGTGCTCCATCGCGCGATACCCCGAGCTAAAGCCAAGTAGTCCCGTCATCCCTACATCGAACGGGTTGTCGTACTCCACGAACGCCTTGCCCCGCAGCGCGTGAACCACCGGCGACTGGAGCGCACCGGCGAGTGAGACGACCTCGTCGTGTGCACCCTCGCATCCAGCCCCGGCCAGAATCGTCACCCGCTCGGCCGCGTTCAGGACGTCCGCCGCAGCGGCAAGCGCAGCATCATCAGGGCACACCGCTGAGGACGTTGGCAGGATCGCCCGCCCCCGAACCGGGCCCACCGCCTGCTCCAGAAACACCTCGCCCGGAACTACGAGCACAGCCGTCCCACGCTGAGACACCGCTGAGCGGATCGCGATCTCAAGCAGACGCGGCATCTGCTCAGCGACGCTCACCAACTCGACATACACACTGCATTCACGAAACAGCTCGGCCGGATGAGTCTCCTGAAAGTAACCCCCGCCGATCTCAACCCTCGGGATTTGAGCGGCGATCGCCAGCACTGGCACGCGGCTGCGCTGCGCCTCGAACAGACCATTGATCAGGTGCAGGTTCCCCGGGCCGCAGCTCCCCACGCAGACCGCCAACCGTCCGGTCACGCTCGCTTCTCCCGACGCAGCGAAAGCCGCCGACTCCTCATGCCGAACGTGCTCCCATACAAGCGCCCCATCCCGCCTCAGCGCATCGGTAAAGCCATTCAGCGAATCGCCCGGCACACCATAAACGCGCTCAACGCCCGATGCCCGCAACGTCGAAACGACAACATCAGCAACCGTCACCACCACCCGGTTCCTTTCGAGTCGCCGCCAGTATCTGTTTGCGCAAAGCCTCCCACACCGCCGAGCCGTTGTGGGATGATCGAAGTAGCGGATGAACGCTGAAGCCGATCAAGAGCAGGCCCGCGTCGGGCTGCTGGGCATAGGCCTGATGGGGTCCGCGATGGCCCATCGGCTTCTTGATCAGGGCATCGGGGTGGTCGCGTGGGACCGCGACGCTGAGCATGCTCGCGCTCTCGAGGGTCATGGAGCTGAACCGGCCGATGGGCCGAGCGATGTGGTGGGCCGCGTCGGTGTGGTGATCACGATGCTCCCAACCGCATCGGTGATCCTCGATGTGGTCGAACCGCTGCTTGAAGATTGGCCCGAGGGCACCGTCTGGTTACAGATGAGCAGCGTCGGCGCGGCCGAGGCCGACCAGCTGACGCGCGTGGCCGAGGCGCATGCGATCACGCTTGTCGACGCGCCGGTCTCGGGCAGCACGCATCCGGCGGAGGAGGGGCAGCTGACGATCCTTGCTTCTGGTCCTGACTCTGCGCGTGGTGTTGTGCAGCCGGTGTTTGACGCGCTGGCCTCGCGAGTGTTGTGGGTCGGCGAAGCCGGGATGGGCTCGCGGCTGAAACTGGTGACCAACCACTGGATGATTACCAGCGTCGCCGTGCTTGCGGAGTCGATGCACCTCTGCGAGGCCATGGGGCTTGACCGGCAACAGTTCATCGCGCTACTGGACGGCGGACCGCTCGGCTCCGCCTACGCGGTCCAGAAGCTCAACGAGATGCAACAGCATCAATACCCAGCCGGATTTCCAGTCCGGCTAGCGCTCAAGGACCTCGAGCTGGTCCAAGAAGTTCAGGAAAGCTCTCGAGTCACGATGCCGCTGCTCGACGCGGTCCTTGCGCGCTTCGCGGCCGCAAGCCAAGAGCTCGGCGACCAGGACCTGGCGGCGATCTATGAGCTCGACGATCCGGCCGCGACCTGAAGCCTGCGACTCGCGACAGCGCACCCCTGGGCGCAGCGGTCAAATTGGTTGATGATCGCTTGCGCGTGTCGAATCACTCCGACATGACTACTCCGCTGGCGACTGCGGGCGCGGCCCTGCATGCCGGTGGGTGATGAGCAGGCCGGTCGTTGCCACTGAGGGGCACCGTCATCATCGCCGCGACGCGGCGGACTGTCAGACGCGAGCCTCGTAGTACACGTACAAGGTCAAACGCCACCTCCGACTTTAGGGCCACGTGGCACTACGGCGGGCCGCCGAGATTGGATGTCGCGGAGGGGACCGCTGTGCGATCGCGCGTCACCGCGGCGGGTTCGTGACACCAGCGCGATCTGGACCAGCACATTGACGAGGAGCAGCCGGAATGGCATCCGCCCACCGGCGTGCCGTCCGGCGAGAAGCGTTGCGCCACTGACCGCGCACGATGCTCCAAAGGTGCCCACGGTGTGCCGGGAAAGCCCGCCGGCGCCGAACGCGATGCTCCCGCTCGCTCCGAGCAACAGTGCCGTCGCCAGGGCGAGGGACGCATCAGGAGAGAGGCGCTGAGGTACGCCCAACACCCCCATGTTGCGGTCGGCGTCGCGGTCCGGGAGCACGTTCACCAAGTGGGCGGCCATGCCCAGCTGGGCACCTGCCGCTATGGCCCATCCCGGCGTGGTGTCCTCGCGGCGGGAAGCATCGTATGCGACGACAGGCAAGAGCCCGAATGAAACGCCGTAGGTGAGGATCGACAGGACGGTCCGCTTCAGCCCGGCGTTGTAGGAGACGGCACTCGCCACGGCGACGAGGTGGGCGAGGGCGCTCCGCCTGCCGAGGGCGGCTGATGCTGGGACGCAGGCCGCGGCAGCGAGGACAGCTGCGGTTCCGACCGTCCGCCGTCCGATGAGGGCCGACGCGATCGGCTTGTCCGAGCGCGCCGCCAGCCGGTCCCGCTCGGAGTCGATCCAGTCGTTCTGCCAGCCGATCGCCAGTTGGCCGGCAAGCACCGCTGCCCCGACCCGGAGTGCGTCGCGCCGCTGCCCACCGAACACCCGGGCCATCCCGATCGAGGCGGTTGTGACCACGGCCACGGGCCCCGGGTGACAGCCCTTGGCCAGACCGAGCGCGGTGCGCCCGAGCCTGCTCGCGTTGCTCACCCGCTCCGGAACAGCATCGCCGCCGCGGTGAGCCGCGGACCGGAGCCAATCGCGACGACATGGGCGCCCGTGACCATGGGGCGGACGCGGCGCCGCTCGCACCAGACATCTGTGTGCGCAAGCGGCGGAGGCGCAAAATGATTGGACACACGCTGATTCTCCCAGCCGCCTCGGCCTGACTGACCCGGATCCCGACGATCGGCCCCGAGCGACTAAGGGCGCCGAGCGTTTCCGTCCAACGCTCCGGTCACACGATCGCTTCTGGTCGTCAACGTTTCTGTCATCAGAGCTGCATGGCGACAAAGACTGTCGGCGTTGGGAGCGCAGATGCGGCATCGGATTGGCCTCAAGACACCAGGCGCGGGTCACAGACCGAGAGTGGCTGCGACGATCGCACTCGCACCCGAGCAGCGACGCGATACTGCTCTCGCCGCTGGCGGTTGGCGACGGCTGACACGCCGCGCGAGAGAGCCGCGATCCCGATTGCAGGAGCCTCGCAAGGCTCCTGCAATCGGTGCTCGAGGCGATGCCGCCGCCAGCGGGTGTGCTGTTGGCTGCGTCTACACCAGCTCGTGGCAGACCGCCTCGATGTTGTTGCCGTCTGGGTCTATGAGGTAGGCGCCGTAGTAACCGGGGTGGTAGTCCTCTCGTACACCGGGCGCGCCGTTGTCGATCCCACCCGCCGCAAGACCCGCCGCGTGGAAGGCATCGACTGTCTCACGCTGATCGGCGGCGAACGCGAGATGGACTCCGCCCCGCACCCTGTCCTTGCGGTCATCGATCCAAAAGAAGGGTTTCGGATCTGCACCGAAGCCTGCGTAGTTCCCGAACTCCATCAGGAGAGTGAGTCCGAGCGGGGCGAGCGTCTTTGCGTAAAACGCCTTGCTCTGCTCATAATCGCCAACGCTGAATCCGACATGGTCAAGCATCCGTTCTCCTATCGTGGGCACGTTTTGGGGGTAGCCCCAGTCCGTCCGTTGAGTACGCGGCCGGAGTGGGGCTCGGCAGCGACACTCGCTCGGTGGCAAGTGCAGCTGCCTGCGCTGATTGCGGACGTCGTTACTGCACGCCGCCGGTCGGCAGCAGTACCTGCTTGATCCCGTTAGACCCGCGCATCACCGTCTGATACGCCTCGGTGCTGTCCGCGAGCGACCATGTTTTCAGGGCGGGTGGAGCAAGGATGCCGTGGTCGAACAGGGCACCGAGTTGGTCGAAGATCCCTGCGACGTGCACTCCGTCCGTGAACACGCTGGCGAGTCCGGTGACGTGGATCTGCCGGTTGTAGATCTCGTTGAGGTCGAGCTGGATCGGCTCGGCACCGCCGTGAAGCCCGACCATCCTGCCGTCGAACCGCAGGCTCCTGAGAGCTGGGCCAAACAGCACACCCCCGACCGTGTCGAGCACCAGGTCGACGCCGCGTCCGTCGGTGAGTGCCAGCACCGACTCGTGGATGTCGGTTGAGTCGGTGTCGATGAACTGTTCGACACCGTCGGGGCGGCGCTGGTCGGCGATGATCGCCTGCGCGCCCCGCCAGCGAGCGATCGCGGCGGCGGCCTGGCCGACCATCCCGGCTCCGCCTGTGATCAGGATCGTCTCACCGGGCACGATCTCCATGATGTTGATCACCGTCTCCCACGCCGCCCAATGTGAGCGCCCGACGGCGGCGGCCTGCGCCATCGTCAGAACCTCGGGTTTGCGTGACAGCCACGCCTCAGGGATTGCCGCATAGCGTGCGTGCGTGCCCTGTCGCTTTGTGCCCAGCGCCAGGCCCAGCTGCGGGCCGCTGCCCCATACCTCCTGACCGGCGTGGTCGCCGTCGGATACGACGATGCCGGCGAAGTCACTGCCGGGGATCAGCGGCCACGGCGCGCCGAGCGCACCTGCTGCAACGGCGATTTCAAGCGGGTTCACCGCTGTCGCGTGTACTTCGACGAGCACCTCTCCGGGACCGGGCTGCGGAACCGGTTCGGGGCGATAGGCAAGCGACTGAACCGGTGGCCCGCTCGCCTGGATCACCACCGCGTCCATCTCCTGCTGCTGCACGCCGGTCTGGGACATGTTGCTGCTCCTTTGCTTTGTTGCCCGGCGCTTTGCCGGCTGCAGGAGAGCTTCAGTCATGCCTCTGTGGGAGAGTCAAGCCCCAAATCCGTGCTTGACTCTCCCACTGTGGGAGGGTTCAAGCTAACGGCATGACAACAGCCGCTCTCTCCATCGGCGACTTCTCACGCGCGACCCACATGAGCGTGAAGATGCTGCGCCACTACCACCAGATCGGGCTGCTCGAGCCCGCCGACATCGACCCTCATACCGGCTACCGCAGCTACGCCCCCGAGCAGATCCCCACCGCACAGGTAATCCGCCGCTTCCGCGACCTGCAGATGCCACTCGAACAGATCCGTGACGTCCTGGACGCACCCGATCCGGCGACCCGCAACGCTCTGATCGCCACGCATCTAGACGCGCTCCAGGCCAGCCTCGCCGAAACGCAGACCGCGGTCGCCTCACTGCGCAACCTGCTGGAAGGTGGCCCAGAGGATCAGGGGCTCTCAGTCACGATCAGGACTGTCGCGACGGCACCGGCCGCCGCGATCAGTGAGCCAGTTGAGGTCGCGGGGCTCGGGCTATGGTTGCGCGGCGCCCTTGGCGAGCTGCGCGCGAGCCTCGCCGCCCAGGACGTCCTCATCGCCGGTCCCGCCGGCGGAATCTACGACGACGACCTCTTTACCAACGAACGCGGGAAAGCAACCGTGTTCATCCCCTGCGTCGGGGAGATCGAGGCTGTGGGGCGCGTGAAGTTCACTGTCATACCGGCGGTCGAGCTCGCGCTCGTGACACATCACGGAACTATCGACGGGCTTGACCTGGCCTACGGGGCGCTGGCCGCCCACGTCGCCCGCCACGAGATCGGCGTCGACGGACCAATCCGGGAGTACTACACGGTCGCCGACATCGACACCCCTGACAGCACCGCGTGGCGAACCGAAATCGGCTGGCCAGTCTTCAGCACCAGCGAGCACACGTGAACTCCATGCTCGACGCGAAACTCCACTGCTCGTAGGGGCCGCCAGGTCAGGACCGGCTCGCTTCCGCGCCGCCGCGTCAGCATATGTCAGCGTGGTCGGCTTCGACGACATCGCCGAGTCGGCTTTTTCACACCGCTGCTACCGACCATCTCACAAGACTTCGCGATGGTCGGAGGACCCTGTCTAGAGCTTGCCCCTGAGCAGGCTCGCCGGAGACCATCAAGGGCCGGAACAGGTTGTGTTGTCGCCCCGGCTTGTCGTCGGGAGCAGCACCACCGTCGGCCCGTCGGCCCGTCGGGGCGTGGGTGCACACACACCCCGTTGGTTGCAATCGTTTGCAGGGTTCCGTAGCCTGCGCCCTCGTGGCTGATCAAGCCGAGCTCTCAGGGGACGTGGTTGTCATCGGCGCGGGCCACAATGCGCTGATCTGTGCGGCGTACCTCGCTAAGGCGGGGCTAGAGGTCGTTGTTCTGGAGGCGTCGTCGCGGATCGGTGGAAACACTGTGACTGAAGAGTTGACGCTTCCCGGTTGGCAGCATGACTCGTGTTCCAGCGCCCACGCGCTGATCCAGTCCAACCCGGTGCTGCGTGACGATGAGCTCGGGCTGATCTCGGACTATGGCTTGCAGTACGCCTACACCGATCCCGCCACGGTATTTCCGCTCGGCGACGACGACGCGGTTGTGGTTCATCGCTCGGCAGAGCAGACAGTCGAAGAGGTCGCGAGGTTCTCTTCGAAGGACGCGCGGCGGTTGGCCGAGATGCTCGATGAGTGGAGGACTCTCAAGGGGGAGCATCGTCGCTGGAACACCGGCCTTGAGCCGTCGGACACCGAGGCTGGGCGCGCGTATCGAGCGCTGCGATCCCGCAGTGCCTGGGATGTCGTGGCCGAAAACTTCGAGCACCCTGTTACCCGCCACGTGCTGTCATGGATGGGCTTTGCAACGTTTCAGCCGCCGAAACGAGCGGGTACTGGGACCCTGCCGATCAGCATTCTCAACGGCAGGCTCGAGTTCGGCTGGGCGACGCCGCTGGGTGGCTCGGGAGCGCTCCCGAACCGGCTCGTGCGGCTCATCCGTGAGCGTGGTGGGACCGTGCTCGCCGGTTTCACGGTCTCAAAGATTCAGGTCGTGAACGGGCGCGTCGTCGGTGTCGCCGCTGATGACGGCCGGCGGATCTTGGCCAGGCAGGCCGTCGTGTCCTCCGCTCACATCCTGGCAACACAGGCGATGTTAGGCCTCGAGCAGAGCGCTGAGATTGAGGCTGCTGCTCGCGCGTGGAGGCCAGGGTTCGCGCTGTTCGCGGTCCACGTCGCGCTGACGCGCGACGTCACATACCGCTCACCGACCGGCGGCCCGTTGCGGTCGACCGCAGGCGGCCTGGGCTCGCCGGAGGGCATCCTGCGCCAAGCGGAAGGGTGCTTGCTGACTGGTCAGCCAGCGCTTGAAGACCCATTCATGCTGATGGTCTCCTCGACGGTGGCTGACCCCCAGCGAGCGCCCGGCGGGACCTTCAAGATCCTCACCGCGGCGCCGTTGACGCTCGCCGACCGACGATCATGGGATCAGTACGGACCCGAGTACGCCGAGCACCTGATACGGCTCGCCGGGCGTCAACTTGGAGGGCTTGAGCCGGAGAATGTTCAGGCGATGCGCGCTGAAACGCCGACCGGGCTAGCCCATCGCAATCCTTCCAACGTCGGTGGGTCCTGCCATGGCGGTGAGTACGAGCTGCCTTCGGGCGAGGTCGTGCCGGGCTGGCGCCACACGACAGACATCCCCGGCCTGTTCCTAACAGGCTCGATGAGCCACCCCGGCGGCTCCGTGTCAGGCTGGCCTGGTAGGAACGCCGCCCGAGCCGTCCTGCGGACGCTGCGCCTTGACCCGTCAGCCGTGATGGCCGATGTCACCTGAGTCTGGGAGACGGCCGCCAGTGGCACGGACACGTGCGCAGTCGCCCGCTGCTGGGGCCACTATCGCCTCGGCCACGAATGTGCCGAGCGGAGGTGAGCGCTTGGCCGACGACCTGCAACCCAGATGAGCCGAACGGCAGATTCGGAGATGGTCAGCGGGCCGCGCCTGGGTGGTTGTTCGTAGGATGGGAGCGGTGTTAGCACTGCAACCAACGCGTCCGGCGTGCTGGCCGAGCCGGCTCGCCTGCGGTGACCGGCGATCAGCGCGGGCCTAATGGGCGACCACCTGATTGTCTTTCACTCTGCGGTGCGGGGTTGCCCGGGCTATAGCCGCCATGACGCTCCATCGATCCTGCTGGACGGCTCGTCTTTGGCGACCAGCTCCGAGCATGGTCGCGCGGTCACTGCGCAGCTGACCCGCCGTCACGGAACGCTCGAGGAGGCAATCGATGCTGCAGTGTTTGGCCTCTCCGCCGCCGGGCTGCCCAAGAGCGTCCATCGTCAGGCGCGCGCGGCGTGCGAGGACTACTTCTACAGCCGGCTTGACCTGACACCAAACCACAAGTTGGGTGGACGCGGAGAGTTGCTTGAGACGCTCGAGACGATGCCCGAGCCGATGTACCGCGCACTTGAGCAGATCGTGGGCTTCGTGGTCGACGGCGAGTACGAGGATCTGCGCGCCTCGTCTGACAACCGCCTCAGCGTCGAGGACCTGCGCCGTCGTGTCGAGGATGACTGTCCGGAGTCGCTGGTGCTGGCGCCACGTGAGAGCTACCAGGTCGAGGCGATCACCAAGTCCGAGGATCCTGACCGGCCGGGCTGGGCTTACTTCCTTGACCTCTGGACCGAGAGCGGGCCGGCACGCCTGCACATCGAGGGTGAACTTGAGGACTCGGCCGGGCAGTTCAAGGCAACTCTGATCGACATCCTGCCGTGAAACGCGGCGCCTGGACACTCTTGTAGCTCACCGACTGCAGCGCTTGGACGGCCTCGATCGACGCATCACGCATCAAGTGTTGAGCCGCGCCTGGCGAGGAGCGGAGCTGCCTTCGGACCGTTAACGCGGAAAGCCCACCCGTAAGTGGACTCTCGGCCATCAGAAGATCAGGCGGCTTTCGCGGGAAGGGGACATTCAGATGAAGGTCTCGCCCTCTTGTTGCCCTCGCTATCTGACCACATGAGCGTAGCGCACCCGCACCTCACCACTGGACTGGCGAGTGCATTGGTGCGTCGAGCTCCAGCGTGGTCGTTCGCGGCCGGCTTGCGGCGAGCTCCTACGTGGGAGGATCCGCCCGTACCAGCCGATAACGCGAGGAGGTCACCGTGCGAGCAGCAGGCAACGCTCAGGTAGGGGCAGGGCATGATTGATGCCGTCAACGTCTTTGAAGCGGTCATCGCAGAGGGGCGGGTCGACGTAGCCCGCATCGCTGGCGGGAGCGGGGCCCGCATGTACCTGTACGACATCGATCCGGGCACGAGCTCGTGTCCGTATCACTACGAGTACGTCGATGAGTGGTTGCTGGTTATCTCGGGGTCGGTTGCGGTTCGGACGCCTGACGGGGAACGCACGCTCGAGCCCGGCGCTCTGGTGCGGTTTCAGGCGGGGCCAGACGGAGCGCACAAGATCATGAATCGGACCGACTCGCCAGCGCGCACGCTCCTGCTCTCGATCGAGCACGGGCCGGCGGTTTCGGTGTACCCCGACAGCAACAAAGTCGGAGTCTGGCCAGGAGAGTTCGATGAGAACGGCCTGATCTTCGTCTGCGACTCCGCCGTCCCATGGTCACATGGAGAAGACGGCTGGAACAGACCGGACTGAGGCCTGACTCCTGTCATCCAGCGATGATGCTGGTTTCATGACGTCCTCCCTGCGGACGTTGATCGACGCTACGTCGTTGACCCGCGATCGTCACGGCGAGCGGGTCAGTGCCCAACGCTTGACTGACACGAGGTGCACGTGCCAGGCTGGCAATCGCGAGGCGCGCGTCCGCTTGCCCGCTGATTGGAGGAATCGATGCCTGGACTTGGAGGCCGAATCGAGACGCTGACGAAGGCGAAGGTCTCGCATCTGCTTGACCGAGCGGAGGATCCGGCTGAGACGTTGGACTACGTCTACGAACAGCAGATGGAAGACCTCCAGAAGGTGAAGCAGGGGATCGTCGAGGTCGTTGCCTCCAAGAAGCGTCTGCAGCTCCAGGAGGAACAGCTCAAGCAGCAGGCCGGCAAGCTCGACGGGCAGGCCCGCGAGGCAATGTCTGCCGGCCGGGAGGATCTGGCTCGCGCTGCGATCGAGCGCAAACAGCTGATCGTTCAGGAGACGAGCTCGCTGGATCAGCAGGTCGCCGATCTGGAGTCACAGCAGGAAAAGCTGATCGACGCGGAGGGCAACCTGCAGACCAAGATCCAGGAGTTTCGGACCAAGAAAGAGGTGATCAAGGCGCAATACTCGGCGTCGGAGGCGCAGGTGCAAATCTCAGAGGCCGCGACCGGCATCGGTGATCATATGGCCGACCTTGGCGAGGCCATGCAGCGAGCGATCGACAAGACCGATCAGATGCAGGCCCGCGCGTCCGCCGTGCAGGAGCTCCAGGCTGCCGGGACGTTCGACGATCTCACCTCGCTGGGTCCGCCGCAGGATGACATCGACAAGCAGCTTGATCAGCTCGGCGCTAAGAGCGCGGTGGATGACGAGCTCACTCAGCTCAGAGCCGAGGTCGGCCCTGGGAAGCCTGAGCCGCCGCAGATCGAAACGAGTGAGTGATCAAGCTGACATCCGTGATGAGGCGTACCGCAGCACGATTCCTTCATTAGGGCGCAGCTCTCGGACCGTGTGACCACCTCGGCGACTTCTCGTTGCTGATCGGCTCCTTAGACTTAGGTTCTCACGAACCGGAGGTCGTCACATGGATGCGCAGCCCAGCCGGATCGCTTACGTCCAGGCTTCATGGCACGACGAGATTCTCGATCGCGGACAGGCCGCGTTCCTCACTGCGCTCGATGACCACGGCTTGGCCGCCGACGATGTGGATGTCGTCCGCGTTCCCGGTGCGTTCGAGCTGCCGCTACATGTCCGGCGGCTCGCGAGGACGGGTCGGTATTCCGCGATCGTCGGTGCGGCGCTGGTGGTGGACGGCGGCATCTACCGGCACGAGTTCGTGGCCGAGGCCGTCGTCAGTGGGCTCATGCAAGTGCAACTCGAAACCGACGTGCCAGTTCTCTCGTTGGTTCTTACACCGCACCACTTCCACGACCACGGAGTGCATTCGGACTTCTTCGCTTCCCACTTCGAGCAGAAAGGCGCCGAGGTCGCACGCGCCTGCGCACTCACGCTGGAAAGCCTGGCGCGGCTCGAGAAGCTCGCGAATTCCTAACGCGGTCGTGCGGGTTACGGATCGCTTTCACGCGACCGGAGCTGCGTCGCTATCGCGTTAGCGACGATCGGGGGGTCACGGTCTATCGCGGTGGCGGTCAAGGCTGTCGAGGATCAGGTCAAGTCCCCAAGCGAACTCGCCTGCGTTGTCGTAACCGGTCTCGGGAAGCTTGGCGGCGATCTCTGCCAGATAGGGGAAGTCCTCGAGCGCGCCGATCGTCTGCGCCCTTCTCTGCGCGGCGGCTCCGGCGTCTCCCGGTGCTTGGAATCCGAGCGTCTTCTCCTGCAGCGCGAAGCCGTATACGTAGGCGTCCTGGACCGAGTAGGCGTGGATCGCCGCCTCGAAGGAGAAGCCCGCTTCACGCAGGCAGCCCATCACGGCGTTGTGGTTTCGCAGGTTGGAGGGGCCAGGGTTCCTCGTTTCCATTAGCCCAATCGCCCAGGGATGGCGGTTCAGTGCCGCGCGGACTGAGATCGCCCGGCGTCGCATGGCCGACTTCCAGTCATGATCGATCGGCGGTGACTCGATCTCGCTGAAGACTGTGTCGACCATGCCATCGAGGAGCTCGTCCTTGTTCGCCACATGCTTGTAGAGCGCCATCGGAACGACCCCGAGCTCGTGCGCAAGTTGGCGCATGCTGAACCCGTCGAGCCCGTTGGCGTCTCCGAGCGCTACGGCAGCCTGGAGCACGGACGATCTATTCAGGCGTCTGCGGCCGCTATTTGTCGTCGCTTTTGTCATAAGGCTTGACAAGTGTACGGCGTACACCTACAGTCCACTCCAGAGTGTACGCCGTACACCGGGTAGCAAGAGAGGAACCACCAGATGGAGAAGCTCAGGACAACCGCCGGCACCGCCGGCATCGCCGCTCGGTAACGGTGTGCCGCCCGGCGGCCACGACTATCCGTTGACCTTCACCGTCGACTACCCCAACCGCAAACTCAACCGGTTCACAACCGGCTTCCGGATCTTGACGATCATCCCGATCGCGATTCTTGCCGCCACGATTGAGGGCGGCAGCTTCTCCCGCGTCGGAGGCGGCGGTGCCCGCTACGCCGGAGGCGGCATCGCGATACTCGTCATCCCCGTCCTGCTGATGCTGGTATTCCGCAAGAAGTATCCGCATTGGTGGTATGACTGGAACTTGCAGCTGACCCGCTTTACGAACCGAATCGCCGTCTACTTCGCGCTGATGGACGATCGCTATCCCTCCACCGACGAGGAGCAGGCCGTCCATCTGAATTTTCCCTACCCTGACGCCGAGAACGACCTTAGCCGTGGCATGCCGCTGGTTAAGTGGCTGCTCGCGATCCCGCACTACGTCGCGCTCATCTTTCTCACGATCGCGGCGCTGTTCGTCGCGGTGATCGCCTGGTTCGCGATCCTCTTCACGGGGAGCTATCCGCGGTCGCTGTTCAACTTCATCGAGGGCGTGTTCCGCTGGCACAACCGCGTCGCTGCCTACGCCTTCCTACTGATCACCGACCGCTACCCGCCGTTCAGCCTGCGGTCCTAGCGATAGATCATTGGCCCCGCATCGAGACCGAGCCAACCAGTCGCTGCTGCCCGACCTGGCGATAGCAAGGGCGAGGGGGCACCACGCGTCCGCGTCCGTTGAGCCGCGTAGTTAGGCTTGGATCTTGCCCGTCGGCGCGAACATCGTCGTCGAAACAGGAAGCGATGGGGGCGTCGACACGACATCTCGGACTCCTTCCGTGAGCGATGCAGGTCTTGGGCTGTGACCGCGCCTTGGCAATCCACTCCCCAGGTTCCGTCCCCTGCTGAGCAGCGGATGAGAGCGCCGTGTGAGCGCAAGTCGCTGACCGCAGAGGCCGGCTCGCGGATGGTCATATGCTTTGAATCCGTCCGCGCAGCAGCTTGACGCGGGACTGCGTGAGGCTCGCGATAGGAGGCTGAGCGGTGAATAAGCCTGTGTTGTTTTGCTACGACGGATCGGATGGATCGAAGACCGCCCTGGCTGCGGCGGTCGAGCTGATCAAGCCGGCGGATGCCGTGGTGCTCGTTGTGTGGATGCCGGCAGCGGTGCAGTTGGCACGTGCCGGTTCGTTCGTGGTCGCGGTACCGAACGAGGGTGAGATCGACGATCAGGAAGCCATGATTGCGCAACAGATCGCTGAGGAGGGAGCGGCAGGTGCCCGCGGGCGCGGCTACAACGCGACCGCACGAATCGCGCAAGCCAACGAATCGGTGGCCAAGACGATCGATGAGATCGCTCAGGAGATTGACGCCGGATTGGTTGTCTGCGGTCAGCGCGGCCGGGGCGCAATCGGCAGCGCTCTCCTGGGGAGCGTGTCCCACGCACTCGCGGCCCACACCAGGCGGCCCTTGCTCATCGCGCCCCAGCACCCGTAGCGCCAGGTTCATACGGGGCGCCGTCCGCGGCCTCGAAGTGGTGGCAGTTGCCGACCGCGTGCCGGGCGAGCGCGGCCCTGACGGTGGGCGCGCGAGGCTTGACGCGGCCGGACAGGATCACGGTCGCGAGCAGGAATCCGAGGACAAATATCCCGACGGCCCACGCGAACGCCGTGGTGTAGCCGTGAACAGCGGCGGCGCTGGCCGCGGCGGTGGTGTGGGCATGGCCGGCTGCGTAGCTGGCGACTGCGCTGGCGAAGATCGTGCTCAGCAGTGAGGTGCCGACCGAGCCGCCGACCTGCTGGGAGGTGTTGACCATCGCTGAGGCGACTCCTGCTTCACGGCCCTGGACACCGAGGGTCGCCGTCGAGAACGCGGGCGCGAAGATGCACCCCATCCCGACGCCAAGGATGAGCAGACCGGGGAGCACGTCGGCGGCGTAGCTCGAGCCGGGCGTCAGGCGCGTGAAGAGGAACATCGCAATCGCCCCGAGTGTCGTGCCGGTGAGGACCAGCGGCTTGACCCCGGTGTGCTGGATAACTCGGGTCTGCACGGTGGTCGAGGTCACCACAAGAATGCCGGTCAGGGGCATGAACGCGAGTCCTGTGGTGACTGGCGAAAGACGGAGCTGCTGCTGCAGGAAGTAGGTGAGAAACAGGAATACGGCAAAGACGCCCGCGCCGGCGAGAGCGATCGTCGTGTAGGCGCCGCCACGCGCTCGGTCCCAGATGATGTGCAGAGGCAGCAACGGGTGCTCGGCTCGGCGCTCGATCAGGACGAAGGCCGTCAGCAGCAGCGGGCTCGCGACGAGCGCCACGATCGTGGCTGTGGCACCCCAGGAGTGGGTCTCGGCGTTAGAGAACCCATAGACCAGCGCGAACAGGCCCAGTGCCGAGGTGAGCACGCCGGGTATGTCGATCGGATCCCGCACGGGTGCACGACGATTGATCAGCAGCCGCAACGCGACGAGCGTCGTCGGCACAGCGATCACAAGGTTGACGTATAGGCACCAGCGCCAGGACAGGACCTGTGTTAGCGCCCCGCCCAGTATCAACCCGAGCGATGCGCCACCGCCGGCGATCGCACCAAAGATCCCGAACGCTTTTGCCCGGTCGGGAGACCCTTCGAACGTCACCGTTAGCAACCCCAGCGCCGACGGCGCGAGCACCGCGCCGAACGCCCCCTGCAGCGTTCGCGCGGCGACGAGCACGCCGAAGGACTGGGCCAGCCCGCCGATCGCCGAGGCGACCGAGAACCCAACCAGGCCGGCGACCAGCGTCCACTTGCGCCCGAACAGATCACCCAGCTTGCCACCCAACAGCAGCAGACTCCCGAACGCCAGCGCATAGGCTGTGACGATCCACTGCCGATTCTGCGTGGAGAAATGCAACGCGGTCTGTGCCGAGGGAATCGCGATCGTCACGATCGTCGCGTCCAGCACCACCATCAATTGCGCGACGCCCAGCAGCGCAAGGACCGCCCATCGATTCGGTTCCCGATCGATCGAGGCGACCGACATCAGCTGGGTCCAGTACCGATATACAGCCGGACGAACATCAGCGGAATTCCGACCGGTCAGTGCTGCCAAGCGGGCCGCGCCGGCGGAGGACCCAGGCAATCCGTCGGCGTTGCGCATGGCTCACACCTCCGGAAATGCCGTGCCGCTCCCATCGGTCGGTCAGCTCCTCATTTGTCACCGCCCCCGGATGGTATGTCAACTCCAGCGCGACCTGCGGGTCGCCGACACCGGAAGCTGGTCCGATCAGCCGCCGGTTAGGATCGTTCCATGGCAAACAAGACATGGTTCATAACGGGTACCTCGCGCGGTTTCGGTCGCGAATGGACGAAGGCAGCGCTGGAGCGCGGAGACCGCGTTGCCGGCACCGCGCGTGACCCGAGCACGCTGGATGATCTCAAGACCGAGCACGGCGACGCGCTGCTGCCGCTGACTCTGGATGTCACGAGCCGTGAGGCTGCGTTTGCAGCCGTCAAACGGGCCCACGAGCATTTCGGGCGGCTGGACATCGTCGTCAACAATGCGGGCTACGGCCACTTTGGGATGGTCGAAGAGATCTCTGAGCAGGAGGCACGGGCACAGATCGAGACCAACCTCTTTGGTGCGCTGTGGGTGACACAGGCTGCGCTTCCGTTCCTGCGGGAGCAGCGAAGCGGCCACATCGTCCAGGTGTCGTCGATCGGCGGCATCTCGGCGTTCCCGAGTGTCGGCATCTACCACGCCTCGAAGTGGGGTCTCGAGGGGATCAGTCAGGCGCTGGCCCAGGAGGTCAAAGAGTTCGGGATCCACGTCACGCTGGTCGAGCCCGGAGGGTTTTCGACCGATTGGAGTGGTCCGTCGTCGAAGCGTTCCGAGCCCAACCCCGTCTACGACGAACTCCGCGAGCGCCAGCAGCAATGGCGCGCCAGCAACGTGCCGGGTGACCCGGCCGCCTCGGCCGCGGCGATTATGCGCGTCGTCGACGCCGATCCTCCGCCGCTACGGGTGTTCTTCGGCTCCGGACCGCTGGGTATCGCCGAGGCGGATTACGAGAGCCGCTTGGCGACATGGCGGGAGTGGCAGCCGGTGGCTGAGCTGGCTCAGGGAGACGCCCCTAGCTGAATCCGATCGCTCGGCGCACCGTGGCCATGGGCCGTCTTCCGGGCATGCCTGTCGTGGAGTCGAGGTCGGTGCCGGGCGGCTCGAGTGCGTAGTCTCGCGGCGGTGTCAGCGTTGAGGTTGGATGAGGCCTTGATCGCTCGCGCCTATCCGGGGCGAGGTCTGCTCATGGTGCGCACGCTGACTGGCAGTCGGTGCCTGGCGTATTTCTTGACGGGTCGTAGCAGTGCGTCGCTTCAGCGGGAGCTGGTGGTCGCAGCCGGCGGGGATGTCGAGGTGCAAGATCGGTCGGCTGGGGGCACGCCGGATGAGTTGCGGCATTACACGGCGGTGGCCCGGCGTGGGGATGTGATCGTTGTCGGCAACGGGACCCAGGTTCTGCCGCTGGCGGAGGATCTCGCTGGGGGCAGCGAGCCGTTGACCGCGTTTGCGCGGTTTGATGTTGAGCCCGACGAGCCGATCTTTACGCCGAGAATCTGGATCGCGACGACTGTCAACCAGAACGGTCCGTCCGTGCTCGGGTATGCAGTCCGCAGTGGCCGTCCATCAATGGGCACGGACCGGGTGGCGTGGGTGGCAGGTGAGCTCGCTGCAGGCGAGGGCATCCTGATGACCACCTATGACGGCACCGCGACCCGGGTCAGCACCGCTCGAGCGCCGCTTGACATCACGACAGCCGCCGCGACCCCGAATGAGCTGCTCGGCGAGCTGTGGGCGGCGCTGGACCCCGAGCTTCCGCGTGGCAGCGCTTGCGTTTGACCAGGACGCGCTGCCCACCGACGTTGAGATCGTGGGTCGTGAGTAGCCCGGTCCACGCAACGCAGGGGCTCAGGTTGGGTGTTGAGACGGTCTGTCGCGTGGCCGGTGCGGGCGGCATATCGCGCGGCTTGGGCAGCTATGCCCGTTGATGGGATGTGCCGGGGCCAGGAGCGCTTCGCGCTGTTGGCGCCGGTAGCTCACCGCGGCGGGCGCGTTGATGCGGTCAAGGATGCGCTGCACGGCGGATCGGACCTGTTGGGAATCTCCTCCTGTCAGTCGAGTTCAAGCAGCCCCGATCGGCGTCACAGCCGGTGAGCGTCGACCAGGCGCCGGAGGAAGCGCTGGGTTGTCGCCTCGCGCGGGGCGCTTAGCAGCTGCTCGGGTGGGCCCTGCTCGATGATCCGCCCGTCCTCGAGGAAGCAGATCTGATCGGCGACGTCACGGGCGAACGACATCTCGTGGGTGGCGAGGATCATCGTCATGCCCTCGGCCTTGAGCTCGCGGATCAGCTCGAGCACCTCCCAGACGAGCTCCGGGTCCAGCGCCGAGGTCACCTCGTCGAGCAGCAGTGCGCGCGGGCGGGTGAGCATCGCTCGGGCGATCGCGACGCGCTGCTGCTGACCGCCGGAGAGCTTGTCCGGGTAGTCGCGGGCGCGGTCCTGCAGGCCGAAGCGGCCGAGCAACTCCAGTCCGGCCTCACGCGCCTTCGCCGCCGGCATCTTCTGGGCGCGCGTGGCACCGAGCGTGACGTTGTCAATCACGCGCATGTGCGGGAACAGGTTGAACGACTGGAACACCAGCCCGAGCCTGCGGCGGGTCGGGACCGGGTTCACACCCGGGACCGTGATCGGCTCGCCATCGAGGAAGATGTCGCCGTCGTCGATCTCCTCGAGCAGATCGATGCAGCGCAGCAGCGTCGACTTGCCCGAACCCGAGGCGCCGATCAGCGCGAATGCCTGGTGCTCGCCGATGGTCAGATCGATGCCTTTCAGCACCTCCTGATCGCCGTAGCACTTGGTCACGCCGCGGAGCTCGAGTACCGGCGCTGCAGCGGGAGCGCCCGTGGTATCAGGTGAGGTCGCCAATCCGCTCATCGTGGCCCCAGTGCGATCGCCGACCCCTGGGCGCGGATCGCGCGCCACTGCATGCGGTCGACGAAGCGCGTCATCGGGATCGTCACGCACAGGTACATCGCGGCGGCGGCGAGCAGCGGTGTGTAGTTGAAGTTCGCCTCCTGAAAGATCTGGGCCGCACGAAACGCCTCCTGTGGCCCGAGGATCGAGACCAGCGCCACGTCCTTCTGCAGCGCGATGAAGTCGTTCAGCAGCGGCGGGATCACGCGCCGCACGGCCTGCGGCACGATCACGTCGCGGAGCGCCTGTCTGGGCGTCAACCCGAGCGCCAGCGCCGCCTGGCCCTGGCTGGGATGGATCGACATCAGGCCGGCCCGGATGACCTCCGAGACGTATGCCGAGTAGTTCATCGCCAGCGCCGCCTCACCGAGGAAGACCGCCCCACTGGGCACGCCCTTGAGCGCGAGAGCGGGCACGCCGAAGCCGACGATGTAGACGAGCAGGATCGTCGGGATCCCGCGCATCACATCGACGTAGACGGCGCAGAGCAGCCGCACCGGGTAGAGCAGGGGATAGTCGAAGGTGCGGATCAGGGCGATCACGAGCGCCAGCACCAGCACGCAGACCTCGACGATCAGGAACATGCGCACGTCGAGCCAGAAGCCGGACGCGACGCCACCGATCGACTTGCCGAACCAGCTCGCCGACAGAAACTGCGTCCTGAAGCTGTGCCAGCCTGACGCCGTCACGATCCGCGCGGTCAAGCCGCCCAGCACCACCACCGTTGCGATCGCGGAGATCGCCATATCACGGCGCCGGCGGCGGCGCCGGGCCAGCGCCCGATCTTCGCGCGTCGTGAGCTGGTACTGCGTGCTCACGGCACGCGCGCGGGCGTTCCCGGTCCTACTTGAGGACCGGGACTGCCACCTTCGAAGACATCCACTGCTTGGTCAGCTTCTTCAGCGTTCCGTTCGCCGTGAGCGTTGAGATCGCCTTGTCGATGCACGGAGCCAGCGCCGAGCCCTTCTTCATCAGCAGCCCCCAGTTGTCACCGCCGGGCGCACTGAACTGGCCCGCGATCGTCGTCTTGCTGATCTCCGCCGAGGTCAGATAGAGCGCGGTCGCGTAGTCGACGATGATCGCCTGGACGCGGTGGATCTTGAACGCCTCCACCACATCGCTCGAGGTGTTGAAGACCTGAATCTGCTGGCTGGGATCGATCTTCTGCTGGGCCGCTGCGAGGCTGGTGGTGCCAACCTGCACGCCGATCGTGGCGTTCTTGAAGGCGGACAGCGACTTGGCGTGGGCCAGCGGCGAGTTCTTGTAGACGATGATCGCCTGCGGGTTGGTGTAGTAGGGCGATGAGAACGTCACCACCTTGGCCCGCGGCGGTGTGATCGAGATCTCGTTGATGTCAAAGTCGAAGCCCTTGGGTCCGGGGGCGTAGGAGTCGTCGAACGGCTCGACCACCCATTTGACCCGGCTCGGCCCGAAGCCGAGCTGCTTGGCGACCGCGTAGGCGACGGCGCTCTCGAAGCCCTTGCCGTTGGCGGGCTTGTTGTTATCGAAATAGGGCGGGTAGGCCGGCGCATCGGTGGCGACTGTGAGCTGGCCTGGCGTATGCAGTGCCAGCTTCGAGGGTGCGCACGAGGCAGCTGCGGTGGTGGCGGACCTGGCCGCCGCGGCGGTGCTGCCGGCGGCGGTGAGCGCGACGCTCACGGCCAACGCCGGCACGACCGTTGCAAGGATCGATTTCTTCAGCATCAGACCGTCGAATGTACAGCGGCCCGGTGCTGTTCGGGGTTTCGGCGGCTCAGCAGACGTTGACGGCTGCCGTCAGCGTCTTGCGGAGCGTGACCGTCAGCTTGTGACCGCCGCTGTGACTGGCGCGCGCGAGAGACTCGGTGAAGAAGGCGCGCACCGTGATCGTGTGCTTGCCCTTGTGCAGCCCGCGGAGCTTGAAGCGCGCAGTTGCCGGGAAGCGAGTCGAGCGCTTCTTCTGCTTGCCGAGCGTGAACCTGACGTAGCGGAAGCTGAGCTTGGCCGCATGGCGCAGCGTGCGACGCTGCAGCCTGACGGCGACGATCGGACCTGAGCTGCAGCAGGCGCGTGCGTCGGCGATCTGTTTCGGTGTCACCTTGAGCGTGAGCCGCTGGTTGCCCAGCCTGGTCGTATCCAGCTTTACGGCGCCGCAGGCCGGGCGCGGTGCGGCGGTGATGCCGCCCGCCGGGACCACGGCGATCGCGCTCGGTTGCCCGCCGACCTTGATCGGCGTGCCGACGGTGCCGGTGGCGAGCGTGACGGGCGTGACCTGTCCGGTACCGAAGTCTGTGACGTAGGCGGTGCTGCCGTCGGGCGTGATCGCGATCGAGGTCGGCCTCGTGCCGGCGCCGAGCGCGATCGGCGTGCCGCTGGCGCCGCTCGAGAGGTCCAGCGGGGTGATCGTGCCGGCGCCGTTGCTGGCGATATAGGCCGTGGAGCCGTCGGGCGTGATCGCGACGGCGTCGGGGGTGGCGCTCGAGAGGTTGATCGGCCGGCCGACGCTGTTGCTGCCCAGCGTGAACGGCGTCAGCGTGCCGTCAGCGACGTTCGTGAAGTAGGCGGTGCCGCCGCTCGGCAGGATCGCGATCGCGTCGGAGTTGGCGGGGATCCGGGTGGGCTTTCCGACCTGTCCGGTCGCGAGTGTGATCGGCCACTCGCGTCCGTTGTCGGCGATCACGTAGGCGGTCCTGCCGTCGGGTGTGATCGCGATCGCGTTGGGGGCGGCGCTGAGCGTGATCGGCGCTTCGGCCTGGCCGGTGGCCAGGACGATCGGAACGATCTGTGAGGAGCCGTAATCGGCCACGTAGGCCATCGCGCCGTTCGGTGCGATGGCGATCGCCACAGGCTCTGAGCCGACCTTGATCGGCGCTCCGGCGGTGCCCGTGACGAGGTCGACCTGAGTGACCGTGCCGGCCTGCTCGTTGGTCACGTATCCGAGCTGATCGCGCGCCTGGGCGATGCCTGCCCACACCCCCGACAGCGCCAGGGCTGCCGCGACCGCTGCCAGCGCACGCGTGTTCACGAGAGGCCTCACGTGTGCGGTATCGGCAGGAGGGCGGCCGATCTTCAGCCCGGCAGCTGTTCCGTCTAGTACGGCCGAGCATGTGTACTAGTACACATGTCGAGCCGTCAACTGCGCTGGGCTCTGATCAGCTCAGGCGGCGTGCCGATCGAATTCGGCGTCGTCGTCATCATCGGCGTCGGCGTCGTCCGGATCGTCGTCATCGTCATCGTCATCGTCATCGACATCGTCGTCGTCGTCGTCGTCATCGACATCGATATCGTCCTCGGGCTCGTCCTCGTCGTCGTCGCGATCGTCATCGTCGTCCTGGTCGCGATCGGCGCCGTCGTGCTTGTCCTCCGCTGCCTTGGTCCGGCGCCTGCGCGACGTGGCGCGGGGCGAGCCGACTTCCAGCTTGTCCTCGAGCTCGATCGGCTCGTTCCCGGTCTCGGCGCCGTTGATCGCCGACACCACGGCTCCCGCGGCCGCGGTCGCGTCTCCTGACTTGCGTGAGCGCCGGCGGCTCTTGCTGCGGCGGCCCTTGGGGAAGTTGCGCAGCAGCTCGCGCGCGAGCGCAGCCGGTTTGCGCGCCATCCGCGTGCGGGCGCTGTTGATCGCGTCGGCCGCCTCCGGCGTGTGCGCGAGCGCCGCCGCGAGCAGCGCCGCCGACAGTCGGCGGTCCTCCTTGCGCGTCGCGTGCACGAGCCGGCGCGCGTTGCGTGCGTGGGCGGCGCCGCTGGAGTTGACCAGCAGGCCGAGCAGGCGCTTGGTCTCGGGCCAGCGCTGCACCGCGTACTCCTCGTGCACCTCGCGCGTGTACTCAGCCATCCGCCAGATCCAGTTGTTGGCCTGGTCACGGCGGCCGATGCGGCGCTCGGCAAGCGCTTGCAGCATGATCTTGACGCCCTCGCGTCGCTCGTCGCGCGGCCAGCCGGCCATGATGTCGATCGCGGTGTCAAAGGCCTCGGCATCGCGTGAGACCGAGATCTCCTGCAACGCCCGCAGGCGCAGCGGGGCGCTGCGGTTGCGCTGCAGCGCGGTGACCAGGAACAGGCGCCGGAGCTCGCCCTGGCGGTCGAAGTGCAGCATCGCCTTGGCGCGCCGCCAGGCGTTGGGGGCGACACGCGCGCCGGCCAGCTGTGCCCAGACGCGCTGCTCTCCGTAGTCCAGGTGCTCGACCGCGATCCGCCAGAGCTCGCGCTCGAAGACCTCGGCCCGCCGCTCCGGATCGGGCGTCACCGGTAGCACTCGGCGCTCGACGCGGATCCGGCGTCCGCGTCCGCGTCGCACCGGGCCGACCACGATCGCGCCGCCGCGATAGACGTCGCGATCCAGCAGCGAGTGCAGCGTCACGACCGGATCGTCGTGCTTGGTGGCGGGATGCACGAAGTCGATGACGATGCCCGCCTCCTTGCCCGGGTGGCGGCGGGTCACGCGTCCGACGCGCTGCTGATAGATGCGCTTGGAGGCGGTCGGAGCCAGGTGCATACAGATCGTTGCGCGCGGGCTGTTCCAGCCCTCGGCCAGCAGCTGCGCGTTGACGAGCACGTCGACCTTGCCGGCCTCGTAGTCCGCGAGGATCTTCGCCAGCTCGCGCTTGGGGGTCTCGCCGGAGACCGCCATCGCCTTCATGCCGAGCGCGCGGAACGATTCGGCGACGTTGTAGGCGTGCTTCACGCCCGCCGCGTACACGACACCGGGGACGCCGTTGAACCGCGTCTTGTAGAGGTCGGCGATCGCCAGGTTGAAGGGCGTCTGGTCGAGCAGCTCGGCCAGCATCTCCTGGTCGAATTCGGTGTCCACCTCGCCGCGGCGCAGCGGCACCTTGGCGATCGTGCGCACGCCCGGCCCGGGCGGGATGCGGATGCAGCGCAGCGGCGCGATCACGCCGCGCCGTGCGGCCTGCGCCAGATCGAAGCGCGAGGTTTGCGTCGGGAACAGGTCGGTGACGTGACGGGCGATCAGCGCGCCGGTTGCGGTCATGCCGATCCAGATCGGCTGGTGCCACCTGCGGATCGCCGCGGAGGTCTTCTCGCCGAGCGCGGTGTGCGCCTCGTCGCAGATCACGATTGTGTAGGCGCCCGAGATCTTGCCGGCGTTGCGTACGAACCACTGGTAGGTCTCGACCGTGACCGGACCGTTGGCGGCATCCTCGCCGATCAGCAAGGGCTTGCACAGGCGCTCGCGGTAGCCGCGGTCCTTGAGCTCGCCGATGAACTGGTCGACCAGGTTGCGGCGATGGGTGAGGATCAGGACGCCGCCGGTGCGGGAGGCCTCGACGAAGCCGACCGCCGCCACGGTCTTGCCGGCGCCGGTGGCGTGCTCGAACCAGAAGCGCCGTGCGGCGCCGGGGTCCTCGGCGAGCAGCTGCTCCTCCGAGATGTCCTCGTCGAGTGCCGCGTCGTCGTGCTGCCAGTCCTGCGGCTCCTCGTCCTCGGGCTCCTCGGGCTCCTCGTCCTCCTCGGGCTCCTCGTCCTCCTCGTCCTCGAACTGCTCGCCGAGCGGCTCTTCATCCTCGGCGGCCGGGTCCTCGGAATCGTCGTCTGCTTCGTCGGCCTCCTCGATCGCGATCGTGACCTCGAGCACGTCCGGCTCGAACTCCTCGGCGTCGTCGAACTCCTCGACCTGCTCGCCGGTGTCACTGACCTCGGTGGTGACGCCGGCCAGCAGCGCGGTCAGCGTGCCTGAGAGCGCATCGACCTGGTGGGCCGAGAGCACGGTGCCGTCGACGAGCTTGGGCTCCTCCTCCGAGAGCACGCGCTCGAGCCCGAGCAGCAGCGAGTACTGCTGGCGCCACTCGAGCGACGGGACCTTGAGTTTCGCCTCGACTTCGATCAACGCAGCGTCGAGCGCGCGCCGACGAGGACTTCCGGGCGCGAGTGCTTCCGCCGGCGTCTCGCCTTCGAAGACGAAGCGCTCGCGGGTCAGTTGCTCCGCACGCTTAATCGCGGCAGAGCTCGGAAGGGGGGTGGAATCACCCATCTACGAGCAATTGGAAAAGGTAATGTGGAAAGAGGGGGCCGCAGAACCAGATGTGCACGACCCAAATGACGCTCTCAGTACTCGTTGAGAGCTGGTAAGACATCTCCTCAGAGCAGTCGCATCCTCTCCGCTCCGCTGAGACTTGGAGGATAACGGTTATTTAAGCAGACCGGCGGACGGAACTGCTCTGAGGGCGATGACGGGGCTCCGACGGTTGTGCAAATTGCGTTCACGTGGGCGGCTTATGCCAAGCTTTCGCCTGTGGAAATGCGTCCTGCCGACACCACGCTCGGCTTTGAGATTCGGCGGCTTCGGACTGAAGGCGAGTTCGAGGCGGCGCTGGCGCTGCGCCACGAGGTGTTCTGCGTCGAGCAGGGCGTTCCCGCCAACGAGGAGCGCGACGGACGCGACCGCAGCGGACTGCACCTGATCGCCCTCCAGGATGGCGAGCTGGTGGCCACCTGCCGGCTCGTGTTCGTCGGCAACACCGTGCAGTTCAGCCGGCTTGCCGTCAAGCGCAGCGCGCGGCGCCAGGGGATCGCAAGCGCGCTGCTGCGCGCGACCGACGCCGAGAGCCGCGCACAGGGCGCCAACCGCATTGTGCTGCACGCCCAGACGTACGCGCGGGCGCTCTACGACCAGGCCGGGTACGTTCCCCGCGGGCGCGAGTTCGTCGAGGCCGACATCGAGCACATCGCGATGGAGAAGCTGCTCTGAGCCCACCCGAACGCCGGCGCACCCGCGGATGCGGGCACCGCTGGACTAGCACCCGCGGATGCGGGCACTAGTCCAGCGCGTACTGCGCGCCTCGGTCACGGTCGATGGTGAGACGGTCAGTGAGATCGGGGCGGGGCTGCTCGTGCTGCTCGGGGTGACCCAGGGCGACACCGCCAGCGATGCCGAACGGCTGGCCGACAAAGTCAGGGCGCTGCGCATCTTCCCCGATCCCGAGGCTCGCATGAACGAGCCGCTGGGCGATCGCGAGGTCCTCTGCGTGAGCCAGTTCACGCTCTACGGCGACACCCGCCGCGGTAACCGCCCGAGCTACACCGCCGCTGCGCCCGGCGGGCAAGCCGAGCCGCTGTATGAGCTCTTCTGCGACCGTGCCGCCGCCAAGCGCGGCGTGTTCGGAGCCGACATGCAGGTCGAGCTGGTCAATGACGGGCCCGTGACGCTGCTGCTCGAATTCCCGCCCACGGAGCCGCGGCAGGACCCGGACCTAGGCAGGACCCGGACCTAGGCAGGAGCCGGACCTAGCTAGACCCGTAGGCTAGGCCCGCACGCGCAAACGGCGGGCGTGCAGCTCCGGCAGACCCGCGTGACAGATACGCCCGGCGGGAGCCTTGGCGGCGGCCTCGAGCACGCTCCAGGTCGCGTCGGCGGCGTCATCCCAGCTCCAGAGCTGCGGCGCCGGCGCCGGCCGCCGCGCCGCCTCGGCGGCGCGCACCAGTGCGTCGAGATTGTCGGGCGGCAGCAACTCGGCCCGTTCTCCGAGTACCTCGCGCACCGCCGGCACGTCGCAGGCGACCACCGGCGTCCCACACGCCAGTGCCTCGACCGGCGTCAGTCCGAAACCCTCGTCGCTGCTCGGAAAGGCGAGCGCGTGGGCGCCCGTGTAGATCGCCGCGAGGTCCTCATCGGGCACCTCACCGGTGAGCGTCACGTCGGGCAGGTTGTGCGCCCAGGGTGCGCTCGGACCGACCAGTACGAGCGGCAGCGTGCGCCGGGCGCGGGCCATCTGGACGATGCGCTTGTGTGGGTCCGGCGTCTTCAGCCCCCCGACCCACAGCAGGTACCGCTCGGGCAGGCCGTAGCGCTCGCGCACCGCCTGCAGCTCGAGCGCGCCGCGCGGGCGGAACGCCGGCGCGGCCGCCTCGGGGATCACGTGGATCCGCTCGCTGGGGATCTGCAGCGCCTGCATCAGGTCGTCGGCCACCACGCGTGTCGGCACGATCAGCCGCACCGCGCGCTGTGCGGCCATGTAGCGCAGGCGTGCGCGCAAACCGCGCCGCAGCAGCTCGCTTGGGGTCTTCAGCGCGATCAGATCGTGGATCGTCACGACCATCGGCACCGGTGAATGCAGCAGCGCCCCGTCGAGCCACGGTGAGTGATACACGTCGACGCGACCGCGCCCCGGCGTGTGCGTCTCGGTCACGCCGCCACGTTCGCACGCAATCAGTGCGGTCAGCAAGGAGCGGGCATAGCGCCCCACTCCCCTGCTGTCCTTACCGGCGCGGCTGTCGAACGCAAGGTTCATGGGCTGCTGATGCGACTCTATACCCTGCGCCGCCAGCGGACCGCTTTAAGAACCGCTGTCTAAGATCGCTGGCGATGCGAACCCGGCTCACGCGCGGCGCATGGATGGCGGCCGTGCTCATAGCTCTCTTGGCGGCGCTGGCGCCCGCTGGCGCAAGCGCCTTTCAGAAGGCGGTCTGGGGGCCACTGACATACGCCGGGGTGAACCAGTTCCCGCTGTACCGCTCGCTCGGGGTGAAGATCTATGAGACCGAGCTCGACTGGAACACGGTCGCGCCGCACAAGCCGCTGCAGCCGACCCTTCCATCCGATCCCGCCTATGTCTGGCCGGTGATCCTGAGCAAGGAGATCGCGGCAGCCAAGCGCTACGGCATGCGCGTGCTGATCCAGGTCGGCAACGCCCCCGCCTGGGCCAACGGCGGCCACAGCGGTCCTGGCTGGGCGCCGAAGAACCCGCTCGATTACGCGGAGTTCATCAAGGCGGCGGCGCGCGAGTACCCGGGCGTGCACATGTGGATGATCTGGGGTGAGCCCAACCGCAAGGACGACTTCAGACCCGAGGTTCCGGCCAAGTACACGGAGAGGAAGCTGACGCCCGCGCAGAAGCGCGCGCCGCATCTATATGCGCGCCTGCTCGACGACGCCTACGGGGTGCTGAAGGGCATCAACCCCGGCAACATCGTGATCGGCGGCAACACCTACACCGCCGGCCTGATCGACCCGCAGCAGTGGATCGCGAACCTGGTGCTGCCCGACGGCCGGCGGCCGCGTATGGACATGTACGGGCACAACCCGTTCAGCTACACGGTGC
Source organism: uncultured Actinomycetota bacterium (assembly GCA_963706725.1). GTDB lineage: Bacteria > Actinomycetota > Thermoleophilia > Solirubrobacterales > Solirubrobacteraceae > Palsa-465. The sequence continues at coordinate 1,164,719 of OY970167.1, forward strand.
CGGTCTTCGGCGCGGCGCCATCTGGATATGGTGAGGTGCAGTTCTCCGACTTGCCGCGGCTCGAGTCCTGGACCAAGACCTACCTCGGTCATGCCAAGCCGTTGTTCCTGTCGGAGTTCTGCGTGCCGACCGCCGCCGATCAGACCTTCAACTTCTACATCTCGCCACCGTCGGTGGCGGCCAAGTGGGTCAAGGACGCGCTCGTCACCGCCCGCCACGCCGGCTACATCTCGGCGCTCGGCTGGGTCGAGGTGCATGACGACCTGCCGGTCAACTCGTGCGGGCTGATCCAGCGCAACGGCATGCGCAAACCGGACTTCTACGCGTTCAAGAACAACTGATCTGGGCTGACCTGCGGGGTTTGAGCATGGACTGTCTGGTCACCGGCGGCGCCGGCTTCATCGGATCGAACATCGTCGACGCGCTCGTCGCCCGCGGCGATCGCGTGGTGGTGGTCGACAACCTCTCGACCGGCAAGCGCGAGAACCTGACCGGCGCGCTGGCCGCCGGCGCGGAGCTGCGCGAAGTCGACGTCCGTGACGCGGTCGAGCTCGATGCGGTGGTCGCGCAGCTGCGCCCGCAGCTCGTCTTTCATCTGGCGGCACAGATCGACGTGCGTCACTCCGTGAGCGATCCGGCAGCCGACGCTCGCGCCAACGTGCTGGGCGCGATCAACGTACTGAGCGCGGCGCACCGGCAGGGCGTCAGGCGCGTCGTCAACACATCGACCGGGGGCGGGCTCTACGGCGACGCCGAGCTGCTGCCGACCCCGGAGGACTATCCGATCCGGCCGCTGGCGCCCTACGGGCAGAGCAAGCACGCCGCCGAGGGTTACTTCGAGCTGTACGACCGGCTCTACGGGGTCTCGACCGTGTCGCTGCGCTACGGCAACGTCTTCGGCCCGCGCCAGGACGTGCACGGGGAGGCGGGGGTGGTCGCGATCTTCTGCGGCTGCCTGCTCGAAGGGCGGGTGCCGCAGGTGTTCGGTAATGGCCACCAGACACGCGACTGGGTCGACGTTGCGGACGTGGTTCGGGCCAACGTGCTCGCCGGCGACTCCGAGCTGAGCGGTCCGATCAACATCGGTGGCGGCACGGAGACCTCGGTGCTCGACCTGGTCGAGGCGCTGCGCGCGGTCGGAGCCGAGCACGGCCTGAGGCTGGCCGAGCCGGAGTTCCTGCCCGAGCGCCCGGGCGAGGTCAGCCGCAGCAGGCTGGACGTCTCGCGCGCGCGAGACGAGCTCGGCTGGGAACCGTCCGTCACGCTGCGCGATGGATTGGAGCGCATCGTGCAGGGTTTGCTCTAGATTCTCGGCCGTGGAGATCGTCGACGCTGGCCTGGGTGGCGCCAAGCTGATCAAGCCACGTGTCCATGGTGACGAGCGTGGCTTCTTTCTCGAGAGCTTTCGCTCCGACGCGCTCGCCGCTGCGGGGATCGACGCGCCGTTCGTGCAGGACAACCACTCGCGTTCCGCTTACGGAATCGTGCGCGGGATGCACTTTCAGCCGGGGCAGATGAAGCTCGTCCGCTGTGCGCGCGGAGCGGTCTTTGATGTGATCGTCGACATCCGGCCCGGGTCAGCCAGCTTCGGGCTGTGGAAGGGGTACGAGCTCGACGACGAGAGCCACCATCAGCTGTTGGTGCCCGATGGTTTCGCGCACGGCTTCTGTGTGCTCAGCGAGGTCGCCGATGTGGCCTACAAGGTCTCCAGCTATTACGATGCGGCTGCCGAGGGAGGCTTCCGCTTCGACGACCCCGAGGTCGGCATCGAATGGCCGATTCCGGCCGATCGGCTGATCGCCTCGGCCCGGGATGTCAACGCACCGACGCTCGCCGAAGCGGCGGGGTCGCTTTATTTTTCATAGACGCATAGGATTTAGTCAGATGGGGCGGTTCGCCGTAAACGAAGAACGATTCCGCAAGCTCAGTTACCTGGCGCTTGCCGCGCTCGCGGTGATCGTCTTCACCGGCGCGCTCGTGCGGCTGACCGATTCGGGGCTGGGCTGCCCGACCTGGCCGCGCTGCTACGGACACATCTACCCGCCGGTCGCCCTGCACCCGCTGATCGAGTTCGGCAACCGGGCGCTCTCGGGCTTGGTCGGCGTGATCACGGGTGTGGTGTTCGTCGCCGCCTGTGTGCGCAAGCCGTTCCGCAAGGACCTCGCCTGGATCTCGGCGGCGCTGCCCGGCGGCGTCATCGCGCAGGCGGTGCTCGGCGGCTTCACCGTGCGCGAGAAGCTCGCCCCGGGGTTCGTGATGAGCCACTTCCTGCTCTCGATGGTGATCCTGATCTTCGCCGTCTGGCTCGCCTGGCGGGCCACCTTCCCCAAGGGCGCACGGCCGCGGACCACCGACAAGCTGCTGGTCTGGTCGGTGCGCGGCCTCGCGGTGCTGACCGCGATCACGCTGTTCGCCGGGACCGCCGCGACCGCCGCCGGTCCGCACTCGGGCGGGCTCGTGGGCCAGCACATCAAGCGCCTGACGATCGAGGGCCCGGACACGCTCGAGTGGGCGGTGCATCAGCACGCGACCATCGCCGCGATCCTCGGCGTTTGCACGATCCTCGTCTGGCTGCTCAAGCGCAGCCGCACCGCTGGCCCACTCGATCCGCTCGAGCCGCTGACCGTGCTCGGGATCATGATCGCCGCTCAGGGTCTGGTCGGCTCCGTCCAGTACGAGCTCAAGCTGCCGGGTGAGATGGTCTGGGTTCACGTCGTGCTCGCAACCATCACCTGGCTCGTGGCGCTCTGGGCCGTGGCCGTCGAAGGCCGCATCGGCGACCCCGCAGCGGTGGAAAACGAAGAAGCAATCGCTACGATCGTGGCCGAATGGTCACGGAGCGTTCCAGCCAGCTGACCGGTAACGGCTCAGGCGAGAGCGACGCGTCGCTGAGCATCCTCGTGGTCGACGACGAGGCGGATCTGCGTGAGATGCTGACCCGCTCGTTCTCACGTGAGGGCCACAACGTCACCGCCGTTTCCAACGGGCGGGAGGCGATCGACCGCGCCGGCGCGGAGCACTTTGACATCGTGCTGCTCGACATCGCGCTCGGCCCCGGACCGGACGGCTACGAGGTCTGCCGCACGTTGCGCGCGCGCCGCAACGTCGTGCCGATCATCATGCTGACCGCGCTCGACTCGGAGGCCGACGCCGTGCTAGGGCTCGAGGCCGGCGGCGACGACTACGTCACCAAGCCGTTCGGCCTGGCGGAGCTCCGCAGCCGCATCCGGGCGGTGCTGCGCCGCACCGGCACGCGCGGCGGCTCGATCGGCTCCGATGTGCTGACCGTCGGCGCGATCACGCTCGACCGCTCGCGCCGCGAGGTCAACATCGACGGCGAGCCGGTGCGCCTCACCTTCAGTGAGTTCGAGCTGCTCGATGCGCTGATGACCGATCCGGGCCGCCTGCTGAACCGCCAGGAGCTGCTGCGCGCGATCTGGGGGGACAGCGCCTACCGCGATCCCCGCGCGATCGACGTGCACATCCGCCACCTGCGCGAGAAGCTCGAGCCCGAGCCGGACAAGCCCAAGTACATTCTCACCGTACGCGGCGCCGGCTACAGGCTCGGCAGCGGGTAAAACGCCATGTTGCTGGCGCGGCTGCGTTGGAGCGCCTTTGGGCTCCGTGGCCGGATCGTCGGCGCCGTGCTCGCGACGACCGCGATCACCCTCGGCGTCGCCGCGATCGTGCTGCTGCCCCGCCTGCAGACGGTCTTCCGCAACTCGGCGAAACGGACGCTGTCACAGACGCTCAAGGCCAACAGCGGCCTGCTCAACAGCATCGGGACCGGCTATGAGCTGATCCCGGCATACTCGGCCGCCGCCCCGAAGAGCCAGGTGTCCAGGCAGGCCTTCGCGGCGGTGCACGCCCTGATCCGCTGGGAATCCACGCTCGGCACCAACCTGGGCGCCCAGTACATCGTGCTCTGCGGGCCGATCGATGAGCAGGGGTACTGCAATCCGGTGATCCCGTCGACGAGCCAGACCGATCCGAACGCGCTGGCCTACATCGCGGCGGCTGCGCCCTCCAACGACCAGTCGCATGCCTACGACACCGTCGGGCCGTACATCTCGCTGCCGTCCACCAGGTCAACCGTTGCCGCCGCGGTCTTCCTGCCCAAGGCCAGGGCCGTGCTGCTGGTGCGCAAGTCGATCGGCGAGATTCCCTACGCGGTCAGCGCTGTCGAGCAGGCCCTTGAGATCGCGGCCGGCGTCGCGCTCCTGCTCACCGTGCTGGTAGCGATCCCGCTCGCCGGCCGGCTGGTCAGCCGCCTGCAGCGGCTGCGCGCGGCGGCGCTGCAGCTCGCAATCGGCGGGAACGTCGCCGGCATCCCGGTTGACCGGGCCCGCGATGAGGTCGGCGACCTCTCGCGCTCCTTCTCGATCATGCAGCGGCGCCTGCGCCAGCAGGAGGAGGCACGCCGTGCCTTCGTCGCGACCGCATCGCACGAGCTGCGCACGCCGCTGGCGTCGCTCGAGGGCATGCTCGAGCTGCTGGCCGACGACCTCCAGGGTGAGCAGCCGGACCTTGAGGACGCGGCGGCGTTGCTCGACCGGGCGCGGGTGCAGTCACGGCGGCTCGCGCGCCTGGCCGCCGATCTCCTGGACCTGAGCCGCATCGACGCCGAGGTCAGTCTCCGTTCGGAGCCGATCGAGCTCGGTGAGCTGGGCCGCGCGGTGACGGCCGAGTTCGAGCTGCCGAGCGCCAACCGCGGCGTCGTCATCTCGCTGGTGGACGACGGCAAGCCGACCTGGGCGCTCGCCGACCCCGGCAGCGTGGCGCGGATCCTGCGGATCCTGCTCGACAACGGCCTGCGTGTCGCGCCCGAGGGCAGTGAGATCCGCGTGTCCGTGCGCTCGACCCCCGAGCCGATGCTGATCGTCAGCGATCAAGGTCCGGGCGTCGCGCAGGAGGAGCGCGCGCTGATCTTCGAGCGCTTCAAGCGCGGTCGCGAGACCGGCGGTGAGGCCGGCTTCGGGCTCGGCCTGGCGATTGGCCGCGAGCTCGCTCAGCGGATGGGAGGCTCGCTGGTGCTGACCGACAGCGAGGGCCCGGGCGCGACCTTCACGCTGCGCCTGCAGCCGACCGAGGCGCCCTCCTCAGACCAGCTCGCCAGCACCGCCGGCGTCTGATCCGTACCCGCCCACCCCGGCCGGCGGCGGCGCTTCTTTAGGATTTGCTGCATGGGACCAGGGTCGCGCTGATGCTTCAAGTCGCCGCGATCTTCAGCGTCTCGAGCGGGCTCGGCTACCTGCTTCCGGCGATCATCGGGCTCGAGTCGATGGGCGTGCCCTCGCCGGGTGAGACGGCGCTGGTTGCCGCCGCGGTGCTCGCCAGCCAGGGTCATCTCAAGATCTGGCTGGTGATCCTGATCGGCGCGACCTCGGCGATCCTCGGCGACAACATCGGCTACCTGCTCGGTCGCAAGCTCGGGCGCGAGGTGCTGGTCAGTCGCGGGCCGTTCCACGCGCAGCGCGGTCGTGTGGTGGAGATCGGCGACAGGTACTTCGAGCGCCACGGTGCCAAGACCGTGTTCATCGGCCGCTGGATCGCCTGGATCCGCTTCGCCACCGCCTGGCTCGCCGGGATCAACCACATGCCCCTGCGAACCTTCATCCCCTGGAACGCACTCGGCGGCATCACCTGGGCGCTGACCTACGGCCTGCTCGGCTATTACGGCGGACAGGCGGTCGTCAACGTCGCCGAGAGCATCGGCATCGTCGCGGCGATCGTGCTGGCGGTCGTCATCGTCGGTGGACTCGTGCTCGCTCGGGTCCGCGAGCGGCGCGCCCGTCGCCGGGCGGTCGCAGCGCTGAGCGCCCGGGACATGCCGGTGGGCCAGCGGGACCACCGGCAGACCGAAGGCTCTACGCGTTAGGGTCGAAGCCCAGCGCCACCGAGTTGATGCAGTAGCGCAGGCCCGTCGGCTCGGGGCCGTCCTCGAAGACGTGGCCGAGGTGGCCACCGCAGTTCTTGCACAGCACCTCGGTGCGGATCATGCCGTGGCTCGTGTCGAGGCGGTTGATGACGTTCTCGCTCGTCACCGGCTCGAAGAAGCTCGGCCAACCACAGCCGGAGTCGAACTTGGTCTCGGAGGTGAACAGCGGCGCGCCGCAGCCGGCGCAGTGGTACATGCCGGTGTCCTTGTTGTCGACGAAGGCGCCGGTGAACGGGCGCTCGGTCGCGGCGTGGCGCAGGACCTCGTAGGCCTCGGGGCTGAGACGCTCCCGCCACTGCTCGTCGGTCAGCTCCGCGGCGTCCTGCGGAGTGGTGCGGTCGGTATCCATGCAAATCACGTTAGCGGCTGCCCGCCGGGTGCTCGAGCAGATCGAGCACCAGCGCCGACCAGGCAAAGTCCTGCTGGCCCATGCCGGCTCCATCGAAGGGGTCGTAGTACTCGCGCAGGCCGGCCCGATGGACCGCGCCGCTGATGCGCTGGGCGAGCTCGTCGGCGTGGCTGTGATAGCCGAGGCGCATGAGTCCGAGCCAGACGAGCCAGGCGGTGTTGACCCACGCGGGACCCCGCCAGTAGCGGTGCCGGACGAACCGTCCCCGGTCGTCGGGGCGGAAGCTCGCCTCATCGGCGGCGACCGACGGCACGCCCGTCGGGAGCCAGAAGCGGGCCGGGTCGAGCAGGTGCTCCTCGACCAGCCGCCGCCCGATCTCCTCCGGCAGATCGGGCAGCGCCAGTGGCGCCAGGGCCGCCCAGGTCACCGGGATGCGGCTGCGGATCTCGGGCCGCACGAGTGGCTGGAAGAGCCCGGAGCGTTCGTCGTAGCAGCGCTCGACCAGCGCCGCGGTCAGCGAGGAGCGTCCGGCGGCGGTGCGTGACAGCGAGTACAGGACGTTTGTGACGAGCTCGCACATGATCGGCCAGCCGGAGTTCGCGACGGCGCGCAGGTCGTAGCGCAGCCGGCGGTTGTGGCGCACGAGCGTGAGGAAGCCGGGTAGGTCGTGCGCCCGCCAGCGCCAGACGGGGTCGAACTGCGGCGACGCGTCCAGCCCCGACTCGTCGGGCTGCACGATCCAGATCAGCCCGTCGCCGTCGAGGTCGCGGTTGTGCTCGAACCAGTCAAGGTGCTGCGCGATCCGCGGCTCCTGCGCGGGATCGCCGACCACCAGACTCCAGGCCCAGGCCAGCAGCGGCGGCTGGATGCTTGCGGTCATCGTCGCGTCCGGCTCCGTCACGTTGTAGATCTGCCGTCGCAGCCCGCGAAGCGGCAGGCCCCAGAAGATCGTGTGACCGATGAACCCCTCGGGCGTCGCCGCGGCGAGCAGCGACTCGAGTTCGCGGCGCGCGCGGGCGGGATCGAAATGGCGTCTTGCGATCGCGGCGAAGCAGGAGTCCCAGTACCACTGCCAGGGATAGTGCGCGGGGTTCGGCGAGGTGTAGGCGAACTCGACCCCGGCGGTGGTCGTGCCCTCGCGCCAGTTGCTGGTCAGGACGCGCTCGCAGAGCGCGCGCAACCCGGTGTCAGTGCTCAACTGTCGCGACCGGGCGCGCGGGGTCGCGGCTCCACTCCGACCAGGAGCCCGGGTACAGCCGTCCCGGGCCCAGGCCGGCGTGCTCCAGCGCGAGCAGGTTATGGCAGGCGGTGACACCCGAGCCGCAGTAGGAGATCACCCCGGTGCCCGGGCCGATGCCCGCCTGCGCGAAGGTCGCGCGCAGCTGCTCGGGGCCGGCGATGCGGGAGTCGGCGTCGAGGTGCTCGCGCGTCGGCACGCTGCGGGCGCCGGGGATGTGTCCGGAGCGGGGGTCGACCGGGTCCGGCCCACCGCCGAAGCGACCACGATCGCGCGCGTCGATCAGCACCTCGTCGGTGGCGGCGACCTCGTCGATCGTGGCGAGCCGATGGGTTGGCCACGGCGTCGGGGTGAAGTGCGCCGCCGGCCGCGGTTGCGGGTAGTCGTGATGCAGAGTCGCTGCCGGCCAGGCCGCGAGCCCGCCGTCGAGCAGCGCGGCCTGATGGCCGGTCGCGCGCAGCAGCCAGACCAGGCGCGCCGCGATCACGCCGCCGGCGTCGTCGTAGGCGACGACCGTGTGCTCGTCGCCGATGCCGAGCGCGGCGAGACCCTCCGCGAAGCGTTCCGGCGTGGGCAGCGGATGGCGTCCGTGGCCGTCATCTGAGTGCGGCTCCGAGAGCACTGTGTCCATGTCGACGAAGACCGCCCCGGGGATGTGTCCTGCCTCGTACGCTGCGCGGCCCGAGCGCCCGTCGAGATAGAAGCGCACGTCGGCCAGCACCACCTCGTCACGGTGCTCGGTGAGCCAGGCGGCGTCGACGAAGGGACCGATCACGGTGATCATGGTACGGGGCGCCGATGTCACTTTTGCCCCTCGTACGGGCCTTTCTGACCTCAATGGCGAGCCGTCCGATCGGCTCGGCAGCATGCCGGACTCGTGTCAGCGACGACGACAGAGCGACCAGGGACGGGCGGTGGCAGCGGGCTGCGCAGTTGGCAACAGCGCGCACTTGCAGCGATGGAGCAGTGGAATCAGGGCTCGTTTCTGATCTCCGCCGCCCCCGGTGCCGGCAAGACGCGTCCGGCGCTCGAGTTCGCCCGCCGCGAGCTGACGGCCCGTGCCGCCGACGGGGTCGTGATCGCCTGCCCGACGGCGCCGCTGACGCGTCAGTGGGCGCGGGCCGCACACGCGCTCGGGCTCGAGCTCGCGCCCGACGCCGACTCGCCGCGCCCACCGCGCGGCTTCCACGGCGTCGTCGTCACCTACGCGCGCATTGCCAACTCGCCGCGGGTCTGGGCGGGCGGCACGCGTGAGCGCACGCTGATCATCGCCGACGAGGCTCACCACCTCGGCGAGGAGCTCGCCTGGGGTGTCGGCTTCGCCGAGGCGTTTGCGGCGGCGTCACGCTGGTTGCTCTTGAGCGGCACTCCGTTCCGCTCGGACGCGACGCCGATCCCGGGCGTCGCCTATGACTCGGCCGGGCTGGCCGAACCCGACATCTCCTACAGCTACGCGGACGCCGTGCGCGACAAGGTCTGCCGGCCGGTTGTGTTCGTGACCTACGACGGCACGCTCTCCTGGCGCAGTGGTGATGACGTGATCGAGACCAGCTTCGACACGGTGCTCACCTCGCGTGAGGCCAGCCGCCGCTACCGCACCGCGATCTCAACCGAACTGCCCGACGGGCTGCCGCGGATCCTCGGCGAGGCCGACATCCGCCTGCGGGCGCTGCGCGCCGGCGGCCACCCCGACGCCGGTGGCCTGGTCGTCGCCGCCGACTCCGAGCACGCGCGCAAGATCGCCGCGCGCCTGCGTGAGGTCAGCGGCGTCTCGCCGGTGGTGGTCCTGCATCAGGACGCCAAGGCGGCCTCCAAGCTGGCAGCCTTTACCAACTCGACCGACCCCTGGATCGTGGCGGTCAACATGGTCTCTGAGGGCGTTGACATCCCGCGCCTGCGTGTCGGTGTGTACGCGACCGCGGCCAAGACACCGTTGATCTTCCGTCAGATCGTCGGACGCTTCGTGCGCACGGTCGCCGCGCGCGAGCCTGAACCGAGCTGGCTCTACATCCCCGCCGACACGATCCTGCGCGACCACGCCGCGGCCGTTGAGACCGAGCTGCGCTACCTCGTGCGTCAGCGGCCGGATGAGGATCTCGCCGAGCTCGACGAGGTCGAGCGGCGCGAGACCGAGAAGGGCGAGGTGCTCGACTTCGAGCCGTTGAGCGCCGACGTCGCGCCGCAGATGACGCTCTTCGGCCCCGCGCCGGACATGCCCGCGCCGGTGATGACGCGCACGCCCGAGCCGCCACCGGTGCCGCTGCCGGTTGCGCAGGAGTCGGTGCCGCTGTTCGAACGCCGCGCGCAGCTGCGCGCCAGGCGCCACAAGCTGGTGGGTGAGCTCGCTCGCGATCGCCGCACACGGCACAGCGACGTCAATGCCGAGGTCAACCGGGCGATCGGCATCGACTCCGTGGACAGGGCGACGATCGAGCAGCTCGAGCGCTCGATCGAGTGGTTGGATAACGCGCTCTACGGGAGGTAGTTGCGCACACAACTATCTGCTATGCTGGGTGCATGAACCTTGAACTCGGCCTTGCCACCTTCGCCGACCTCGGTCCGGGTGTCGCTCCCGAGCAGCGCATGCGCGAGCTGCTCGAGGAGGCGCGCTTGGCCGATGAGCTCGGACTCGACGTTTTTGCCGTGGGCGAGCACCACCGCCCCGACTATCTGATCTCCGCCCCGACCGTGGCGCTCGCCGCGATCGCCGCACAGACAGCGCGCATCCGCCTCTCGAGCGCCGTGACGGTGCTCAGCTCCGAGGACCCCGTGCGCGTCTTCCAGCAGTTCGCGGAGCTCGACCTGATCTCCGGAGGGCGCGCCGAGATCATGGCCGGGCGCGGCTCCTTCATCGAGTCCTTCCCGCTGTTCGGTTACGACCTCGACGATTACAACGAGCTCTATGCCGAGAAGCTCGAGCTGCTGCTGGCCCTGCGCGCCGGCAATCCGGTGACCTGGAGGGGCAAGCACCGGCCGGCGCTCGAGGACGCCGAGATCTATCCGCGGCCGCTGCAGGATCCGCTACCGATCTGGGTCGCGGTCGGGGGCACGCCCCAGTCGGTCGTCCGCGCCGCCGTGCTGGGGCTGCCGCTGACGATCGCGATCATCGGCGGGCAGCCGGCGCGCTTCAAGCCGCTGGTCGAGCTCTACGACCGCGTCTGGCTCGAGAGCGGGCACGCGCCTGAGGATCGGCGCCTGGCGATCAACACCCACGCCTTTGTGGGTGACACGCGAGCAGCGGCCGACGCGGCGTTCGCGCATCCGTATCTGACGATCATGAACAAGATCGGGCGCGAGCGCGGGTGGCCCCCCTCCGGGCGCGAGCAGTACGAGGCGCTCACCGCAGCCGATGGCGCTGTCGCCCTGGGTTCACCGGAGGAAGTCGCGGAGAAGATCCTGATGGAGCACGAGCTCTTCCAGAACCAGCGCTATGTAGGCCAGATCAGCGTCGGTGCGGTCGCGCATGCGGACGTGATGCACGCGATCGAGCTGTTCGGGACGCGGGTCGCTCCGCTCGTTCGCGACGAGGTCGCGCGGCGTTCACCACTTGTGCCGGCGGAACCAGTTACCGTGATGTCTGACTGACAATGGCGGAATCGGAGGTGGAGACATGAAGGTCGGGCGTCTATTGCTGCGTGCCGCGGTGGGGGGCTTCTTCATCGGTCATGGCACCCAGAAGCTTTTTGGTTGGTTCGGTGGGTCTGGTCTGAAGAGCCAGGCGGAAGGCTTTGAATCGATGGGCCTGAAGCCCGGGATCGTCCACGCGAGCGCGGCCGGTGCCGCCGAGACGCTGGGTGGCGCGGGTCTGCTGCTCGGCTATCGCATGCCGCTGGCATCGGCGAGCATCGTCTCGGTGATGTTGACCGCGATCAACCGCGTACATCTGAAGAACGGCCCGTGGGCAGCCAAGGGTGGCTACGAGTACAACGCGGTGCTGATCGCCGCTGCCGTCTCGCTGGCCGAGTCGGGCCCGGGCACGCTGTCGCTCGATGCGCTGCGTGGCAAGGAGAAGTCGGGCCCCATCTGGGGGATCGTCTCGTTGGCACTGGGTACCGCGGGTGCTGCCGGGGCGCACTTCCTGGCTGAGTCACGCTCGACCCCGGCGGTTGTCGCCTCGGAGGGCGCTGCTGCGGCCGGCTCCTCCAACGGCACCGATCCCGTCGCCTCGGCGCCGGTCGCCGAGACCCCCGCGGAGGAGGTAGCGGTGGAGGAGACCAGCGAGGCCTCTGAGGCCTGATCTCCTGCTGATAGGTACGCGATGCCGCCGCTCGAACACTTCATCCCGCGCGCAGACCGCTACGACTCGGTGCAGTATCGCCGCACCGGGCGCAGCGGTCTGCTGCTACCTCCGATCTCCCTCGGTCTCTGGCAGAACTTCGGGGATTCACAGCCGATAGCGCAGAGCCGGGCGATCCTCCGCCGGGCGTTCGACGCCGGCGTCACGCACTTTGACCTGGCCAACAACTACGGACAGCCGTACGGGTCGGCCGAGAGCAACTTCGGGCGCATCTTCCGCGAGGACTTTGCCGCCCTACGCGATGAGCTCGTGATCTCGACCAAGGCCGGCTGGGACATGTGGCCCGGGCCATACGGCGAGTTCGGCTCGCGCAAGTACATGCTCGCGAGCCTCGACCAGAGCCTCAAGCGCATGGGGCTCGACTACGTCGACATCTTCTATTCACACCGTGCCGATCCCCAGACGCCGCTGGAGGAGACGATGGGCGCGCTCGACACCGCGGTGCGGCAGGGCAAGGCGCTGTATGTGGGGATCAGCTCCTACGGCCCGGAGATGACCCGCGACGCCGTCCAGATCCTGCGTGACCTGGGGACGCCGCTGCTGATCCACCAGCCCTCGTACTCGTTGCTCAACCGCTGGATCGAGCGCGGACTGCTGGACGTGCTCGACCAGGAGGGCGTCGGCTGCATCAGCTTCGGTCCGCTCGCGCAGGGGCTGCTGACGACCAAGTATCTGAACGGCGTCCCGGACGACTCGCGCGTGCGCACCGGTGTCGGCTTTGACGAGTCGCTGCTCAGCGAGCAGAACCTGAACCGGGTGCGGGCGCTGAATGAGATCGCCTCGCGGCGCGGCCAGACGCTCGCGCAGATGGCGCTCGCGTGGACGCTACGCGACCCGCGTGTGACCTCGACGCTGGTCGGTGTCTCGAGCATCGGGCAGCTGGAGGACAACCTGCAGGCGCTCAACAACCTCGCCTTCAGCTCCGAGGAGCTGGCCGAGATCGACGGTTACGCCGAGGAGGGGCATCTCAATCTGTGGGAAGACTCCGCCTCGATCAAACCGGCCTGAGCGTCCTCGCCGTTAGGACAAACGTCTAGCCGCGCTCGCGCGTGCATAGGTGCGGATATTCATAACCCCGACAGCGGTCAGGCTTTCTGACCGATTGAGCCCGGCTGGCGCCGGGCTGAAGTTCTGGGCGCGGCACGCCGATAGTCACTCGCAGTGCGCCGTCTGTTGTTCAGTTCTGTCCTGGCCGGAATCGTTCTGGCCGTGCCAACCGCAGCGTTGGCGACCCTCCTGCCGCCGCGATCCCACCAGGTGACCGGCAAGTTGACATCGGGGGGCGCTTACTCATTCATGGTTCAGACCCCGGGCCGCGCCAGGGGCGTGCTCGCCGCGCTCGCGGCCGCCGCGAACAAGATCACGGCCGAGGATTACCCCTACGTCTGGGGTGGTGGCCACGGTCAGGCGGGAATCGCCAGCGTCGGTGAGAAGGGGCCGGGCTACAACGGCAAGCGCCGCGGCTACGACTGTTCGGGCTCCGTCGCGGCCGTGCTCGCCGGCGCGGGGCTGTGGCCGGCGGGCGCCGGTGTCCCCAACGACGCTGGCGTCATCCAGTACCTGCGTCAGCACGGGGAGATCGTTCCCGGAGCGGGCGGCGGCATCGATGCGGTGACGCTCTATGACGATCCCGGGGTCCACATCTTCATGAACATCAACGGTCGCTTCTTCGGCACCTCCGACGGTGGTGGCGGCGGCGACCGCCGCGGCGGCCCGGGCTGGCTCGACGATGCCGCCTGGGATGCGCACAGCCCCCGTTTCCACCGCTACCACTTTGTGCCGTCGGCGCTGAAGGCCACGACTGACGCCGGCTACACGCTTGCCTTCCAGGGCGGCGCCAGCGTAAGCGCCCCGGCGCTGCCCGCCGGGACCAAGGTGCGCGTCGTCTACAAGACCACCAACCAGGGCACGATGGTGGCCCAGTCGGTGACACCGGTCGGCGAGCAGAACGTGACCGGCAGGGTCACGCACATCGCGCCGGACGGCACGAGCTTCACGATCCACCGCAACAGCGGCCCGATCCTGACGCTGCCGGCGACCGGCCAGCTGACGCGGGCGTTGCTCAACGGCCGGGTGGCCAAGGGCGACTCGGTCGCGGTGACGTACATCACCCAACCTCGGCTGGTGCTCGCGCTGACCGTGACCGCGGTCCCGCCCCCCACGATCACGACCACCACCACGACCACGCCGACCACCACCACCCCAACGACGACCACGCCCACGACGACGACCCCCACCACAACCACCCCAACGACGACTGCGCCGACGAGCACTGATCCGACCGGGACCGATCCCGGCGCGGGCAGCTACGGCGGTAGCGGTTACGGCGGCGGTGGCTGGGGCTCCGGTGGCTCGGGTTTCTCCTGAGGCTTCTCGACCCTCCTCTCCCGAGAAAGGCATCGCGGCGGCCATGATGGCCGCCGCGGCGTCTTTAACCCGCGGACTACTCGATGTCCGCCTCGAGGACGCCCGAGCCGTAGTCGGCGCCGGGCGAGCGATGCGGCGTCCGCAGTGGGATCCCCGGCTCGGCGGCCGTTTGCACGTCCGGCCGGGCGACCGCCAGATACAGGACCAGCACGACCACCACGACCGCAAACACAATCGCCGTGCGCCCGTTGCCGAAGTTGAGGCCGGTGATGCTGACCGGCTTGCTGATCCAGTCCGAGAACGACGCCCCCAGCGGGCGGGTGACGACGTAGGCGGCCCAGAACGCCCCGACGCTGTTGACATGAAGCCAGCGCCAGCCGATCGCCGGCAGCAGGAAGACTCCGAGGAAGAAGAAGCCGGAGTCCAGGTACCCCAGCTTCAACGAGTCGGCGGTGAAATCCCCGAGCGCCGTGCCCAGCGCGAAGGTGACGAACACGGTCGCCCAGTAGAACGCCTCGCGCCGCTGCGTCGTGATGCTGTGGATCGAGAGCGTGCCCTCGGAGCGGTACCAGACCCAGAACACGACCGCCAGGATCACCGCCCACATCAACGATGTGCCGGCGTAGGGGATGTGGACATCGAGGTGCAGGAAGTCCGATAGGCCGGTTCCGGCGATCGCGATCGCGTACGCGAGTGACCAATACGCCAGGGCTCGGTAACGGCGCGTCGCGAACTGCAGCACGAGCGCGATCACGAACAACGCCACCTCGGTACCGCCACCGCCGAAATTGCCGTACTTCTTCAGGTAGTCCGAGGTCACCTCGCCGCCGGCGGTCGTGAGGATCTTCACGACCCAGAAGAGCACGATGATCTCGGGGACCTTGACCGCGATCGGCGTGGGGAAGATCTTCCCGACGAGCGGCAGCTGGCCGTCGGGGCGCCGCCAGACGCTCACTGTGCCGGCGCCCTCGCTCCGAGAGCGACCACTTTCAGAACTCACCTGTCAACGGCTCCTGACGGTCGTACTCCTGATGGTCGTACGCCTGCGGCGGCGACCGGGCGACAGCTCCGATTGTCCGATCCACGGCCTGCGACGCCTATCGCACGCAGGATGAACTTGCTCACGCCACATCCGACCCGGGTCGCATGCCTGCTCCGCCACACGTCGGAGACTGCTGCCTGACGCGGACGAGTCGGAAGACTCGACGCCTCCCTCCACTGTCAATTTATACCGAAAATCTGCCGCTCATGAGGCCTTGACCCTTGCCGCATAATCGCCCGCCGCGAAACGCAACAAGCTGAAAGGAGCAGGTTCATGACGAACGCAGAGCATGCTGTCGCGATCGCCGGGGCGGGTCCGGCCGGGATGATGCTGGCGGCCGAGCTGGCGCTTCAGAACGTTGAGGTAGTGATCTTCGAGCGGCGAGCCGATCACGAGCTGATCGGCTCCCGCGCCGGCGGGTTTCACGCGCGCACGATCGAGCTGTTTGACCAGCGTGGTGTCGCCGAGCGCTTCCTCGAGGAGGGCAAGACCGCACAGGCGGCGATCTTCGCAACGACGATCCTTGACATGAGTGACTTTCCGACACCGCACCCGTACGCGCTCGGGATCTTTCAGAACAAGATCGAGCGGATCATGGCTGCGTGGATCGCGGAGCTGCCGGTTCAGATCGAGTATGGCCGCGAGGTCGTCGGCTTTGCCCAGGACGGGACCGGCGTTGAGCTGCGGCTCGCCGACGGCGAGTCCGTGCGCGCGCAGTACCTGGTCGGCTGCGACGGCGGTCGCAGCCTGATCCGCAAGCTGGCCGGGATCGAGTTCCCCGGTTGGGACCCGTCCAAGAGCAGCCTGATCGCCGAGGTCGAGGTCACCCAGGAGACTCCGACCGGAATCCGCCACGACGGCATCGGTGTGCACGGTCTGCACCTGATGGAGGACGGCAAGACGGTCCGGGTCGTGACGGCCGAGCGCGAGATCGGGCCCGATAGCGAGCCGACCCTCGACGATCTCAGGGCGGCGCTCACCGACGCCTTCGGGACTGACTTCGGCGTCCATCACCCGACCTGGATCTCACGTTTCACCGACATGACCCGCCAAGCGGCCCGCTACCGTGACCGCCGCGTGTTGCTCGCCGGCGACGCCGCGCACATCCACTATCCCGCCGGTGGCCAGGGCGTCAGCCTCGGCGTGCACGACGCCGTCAACCTCGGCTGGAAGCTCGCCCAGGTCGTCAAGGGCATCTCAGCCGAGGAGCTGCTCGACAGCTACCAGGCCGAGCGCCATCCGGTGACCGCGCGAGCGCTCAGGCACACGATGGCCCAGACCGCGTTGCAGCGCGGGGACGAGCGCAGCCGCGCGCTCGCCGAGGTCGCCGCGCGCCTGGCGCAGATCGACGAGGCGCGGATCGAGCTGGCGGGGATCACCTCCGGGCTCGACATCCATTACGAGCTGGGTGATGGTCATCCGCTGCTGGGTCGGCGGATGCCCGACCTGTTGCTCGCGACCGCGGGCGGCGGCGGCCGCGTGTTCGAGCTGCTGCGCGCGGGCAAGCCACTGCTGATCAACCTCGGCGAGTCGGCGCGGTTCGAGCTTGGTCACTGGGCCGACCGGGTGCGATTGGTCGAGGCCAGCTATGAGGGCGACTGGGTGCTGCCGGTGATCGGTCAGGTCGACGCGGCGGCGGCCGTGCTCGTGCGCCCCGATGGCTACGTGGCCTGGGTCGAGGGGCCCGCTGCCGGCGCCGGCCTCGTCGACGCGTTGGCAACCTGGTTCGGCCCGCCGGCCGCCGCGTCGCTGACGTAGAGCACCGTCTCGCCCTCCCCGCTTGGCTCCTCGAAGACCGTCAGGAAGTGCTCGAGCAGCGCGTCGGTGATCGGGAAGGCAGCGTTTGCATCAAAGCGTGAGCGCCGCGCGGCCAGGCGCTCACGCAGAAGCGCGGGCGTCGCCTTGAGGTAGATCAGCTCCCAATCCCCTCCGGCCGCCTCCACAATCGCCTTGTACTGCTCGCGCCGCGTGCGCTGCCAGAAGGCGTTGTCGACTACGACGTCCATTCCGGCGGCGAGCAGCTGGGCCAGGCGCTCGCGCAACACCTGATCCGCCGCGGCCGAGTGCTGCGCGTAGAGCGACTGGTCATAGTCGATCCCGTAGCGCCCGAAGCGCTCCCAGACCTCCTCGTCGATCGAGAGGCGCACGTACCCGCCGGCCTCGAGTTGCTGGGCGTACGTCGTCTTGCCGGCGCCGGCGATTCCGCACATCAGCACCACCCGGGGCCGGCGCGTAGCGCCAGCGGCAGCTCGACCGGCCACCTCAGACCTGCTGCGCGACCTCAAACGGCGGCGTGCCGTAGGTGTGGAACGTGTGCACGGTCTCGTTGTGCCAGGCCTGTCCCTTGGCGCGGTCCGCCTGGTTCCAGATCACGCAAGGCTCGTCGGGGGCGTAGACGAGGCGCCCGCCCGAGGTGATCTCGACACGATTGCCGCCGGGCTCGTAGCCGTACAGGAAGAAGCCCTGGGCGACGTTGTGCTTGGACGGGGCGAACTCGATAAAGACCTCGTTCTCGACCCAGATGTCGGCCGCGCGCAGACACTCCTCGCGCGTGTCGACCCAGAAGGCTGCATGATGGAGGCGCCCGTGGGCGCCCTGCGGTGCGAACGCGTCCTTGGTGTAGATCAGCTCGTGCGCGGCAATCGTCACCGACATCCATGACCCACCCAGCGAACCGTCGTCGAGCTCGATGCGCTCGTACTCGCGGTAGCCGAGCGTGTTCACGCAGAAGTCGCGCTGGGCGCGGATGTCGCCGGCGAGGATGTTCAGGTGGTCGAAGCGCTTGACCGCGATCGCCTTGTTGGGCTGCTTGCCGTGGACGTTCTTGTAGTCGGTCGCCACCGGCTTCAGATACCGCTCGACGTCGCTGTAGATCTTGAAGCGATGGCCGTCGGGGTCCTCGAACCGGTAGGCGCGGCCGATGCCGAAGTCACCCTGATCCTCCCAGCCGAGACCGGATCCGGCCTGCTGGATCAGCGCGACGCGACGCTCGAGCGCCTCAGGGCTCCAGCTGCGGAAGCCGCAGTAGCCCATGCCGGACTGCGCCGCCTCGGTCAGCTTCAGCGACCAGATCTGGTAGTCGTCCCAGCCGCGCAGGTAGGCCGACTGACCCTCCTGATGCTGGAGCTCCATGCCCATCATCTCGATGAAGAACTCGAGGCTCTCCTGGGGTTTGGGGGTCAGCAGCTCGATCGGACCCAGGTGGGCGATGTCCGGCGGCGTCAGCTCACTCATCTCTGCTGCCCTCCACGACGGCCCGCAGGCCATCGAGCTCGTATGACTTCTCGCCGGCCTGTAGTTGGGCGCGCTTGACACGCTCCTTCTGCTCACGGGCCAGCGACGCCTCGAGCACGGCGCTGACTCGCGTGGCCGATACCACGGCGACGCCGTCGGCATCGAGCACAAGCACGTCGCCGGGGTTGATGGTCGCCCCACCGACGGTCACCGGCACGTTGATCTGACCGGCGGTGTCCTTGCGCGCACCGTTCACGCGCACCCAGCGCGCCCAGATCGGCAGGCCCATCTCGGCCAGCTCCTCGACGTCGCGGATGGATGCGTCGACGAGGATCGCGGCGACGCCTGCGACCTGCGCCTGCGTGGCCAGCAGGTCACCGACGAGCGCCACCGGCCGCGGTTCGGGCATTGTCAGCACCAGCACCTCGCCCGGCTGCGCTTCGGCCATTACCGCGTGCACCATCAGGTTGTCGTCCTGGCCGCAGACGACGGTCCGTGCGGGACCGGCGGCGCGGCTGCCGGGCACCGCCTGGAACAGGTCGGCATCGACGTAGCCGCCGCGGCCGCCGGCCTCATAGACGGTCGCCGAGCCCAGACGCGCGAGCTCGGAAAGCGCATCGCTCACAGCTCGCTCACCACCTGCGGGATCGTGCGCTGGAAGGCCTCGGCCTGGCGCACCTCGGCGTTGCCGCTGGCGCGGCGCGCATGGTTTGCGCGGTGCTCGGCGCGCTCTGCGTAGTAGGTCTGCAGGTAGGCCTGCGCTTTCATCTGCGCCATCGCCTTCTGCTTCTTTTCGAACACGGAGGTGATGTCGACGAAGGTCGTCGGCGTGAAGTTGCAGAGCTCGGGCTGGTGGGGCTCGAACAGGAACAGCTGCGGCGGCCGCACCGTCTTGAAGGCGCTCTGCACGCCGGCGCCGGCGGCCAGCGAGCGCGCGCGGTCAACGGCGTGGTGGGCCACCGGGTGGTCGGGATTGAAGGGATCGGTGTCGGTGTGGGTGACGAGCACGTCAGGGGCGAACTGGCGGATCGTCTCGGCGATCAGGTTGAGCTCGTCGCCGCCGATCTGCAGCGGGTAGTCGCCGAGATCGAGTGCCTTGAAGCTCGCCCCGAGCTCGCCCGCGGCCGCCTCGGCCTCGGCGTGGCGGATCTGCTTGACGTTCTCAATGGTCTGGCCATGCTCCTTCCAGAGCTCGCCGGACTCGCCGCGCTCTCCGTAGGAGAGGGCCACGACCTCGGCCACGCCGCCGCGCTCCACCGTCTTGGCGATCGCGCCACCGGCACGCCAGACGAAGTCGGCCGCGTGGGCGCCGATGACCTGAAGACGCCGGCTCACTGCGCCCCTCCGGCGAGCCTGCGGGTGTTGCTGACGGCCATCGTGTGAACCTCCTCCTCGCTGAATCCGGCCTCGAGGAACCTGTCTGCGAACAGTGCCAGACCGTCCTCCACCGGCGGATTGAACACCTGCCCCAGGTCGGTCGAGAGCACGTTGTGCTCCACGCCGGTGGCGCGCACCCCGTCGAACACGTGCTCCCAGCTCACCTTGCCGGTGTAGGGGGTGGTGAAGCAGCGCTCGAGCAGTACGCCGCGGCGCGCGAGTTCGGTCTGATCCTCGAGGCTCAGGTTCTGCGAGGGAAACTCCGGATGCGTGACGACCACGTCGCGGATGCCGGCGGCGCGCGCGCCGTCGACGACGGCAAAGATCTCATCGCGGGCCAGGTGGCCGGTCCCCAGCACCAGCTGGTGGCGGGCGGAGACCTCCAGCACCTTCAGCACCGAGGGCAGCAGCGCGCCGGCAGCGTCGAGGACTGCCACGGGTTCTGGCTCGACCCCGGCCTCGCGCAGCGAGACCTCGAACTTCATCCACACCGGCATCGGTGCGCCGGGCGCGAAGCTGTGGACCTCCGCCATCTCATTGAACGAGTTGACGGTCGGCATCCATACCGTGCGCGCGCCCTCGCGCGCGGCGATCTCGACGGCCAGTGCGTTCATGCCCCCGACTGCCTGGTTGAGCACGATTGCGCCGATCGCACGCACGCCCGGGACCGCCGCGTTGACGGTGCGCGCGCGCTCGGCGGTCGAGTTGTAGTGCGACTTCATCTGAAAGCCGGCGAGCCCCAGCTCAAGGCAGCGGCGCGCGAGGCCGATGTCGTCGATGATGCGCGGCACGAAGTCCGGATCGATGTGGACATGCATGTCGTAGCCGCCACTCACGAGCAGACGCGCACGCTCGCTGGGGGTCGGGTGGGTGGGCATGTTCCCAAGTTACCGGAAGCTGCATGCAACGGACGGTCGCGGCACACAAGAATCGGCGGCCTCGACAGCTTTCCCCTTTGGTCTTCACCCCGTGATTTACTCGCAAACAGCGGCCAAAATGGGCGCTTCCGGGGAGCTGTGCACTGAGATGCGCCCGCAAAGTCGGGGGAGACGGCCGTGAGATCCGAGCCGGGGCAGGCAGATAACGCAGAGCGCGTCGAGGGCCTCAGCTCCTGGAGCGTCGACCTCGCGAGCGATCTGCTGAGCTGCTCGCCGGAGCTGTTCGCCATGCACGGTGCGATGGTCGCCGACGGTCCGGCGCCGACTGCATTCGAGCGCTGGTTGCAGCTGCTGCCGGAGCAGGACCAGCAGGCGCTGAGGGCGTTGCGCGCACAGGTCGTCAACACCGGGCGCGGCGGTCAGATCGAATACCAGGTGCGAGACGGCCACGGCTCCAGATGGCTCTCGACCGTGATGACGGCCGGCGCCTGTGACGGCGATCAGCTCAAGCGCGTCTGCGGCTACACCTTCGATATCACGGCGCGCAAGCGGCTCGAGGGTCACCGCCTGGCCGACAGTGAGTCGCTCAGCGCCTACCGTGCGGTGCTCGAGAGCATCGCTCACGGCAAGCCGCTGTATGAGATTCTCGCCGCCGGCGCCGCCTGGATCGACGTGCAGATCCCGGCGCTCGGCTGCGCGATCCTGCTGCTCGATCGCCAGGTGGGCCTGATGCGGCAGGTTGCCGGGCCGGCGCTGGCAGCTGGATTCGCCGAGCTGGTCGACGGGCTGCGGGTCGGTGAGGGCTTCGGTCCCTGGGGTGCCGCGGCGGCTCGTCGCGAGCGCGTGATCGTCGCCGACGTCGAGCGCGAGCAGGCGCGGCTCAACGGCTTCGCCCAGTCGCTCGGGCAGCTCGGTGTGCGTTCGCTCTGGGTCTCGCCGCTGTACCGCACCGGTGGCGACGAGGTGGTCGCGGTGATCGCGCTGTATCAGTCCGTGGTGGCGCATCCGAGTGAGCAGGAGCTGGCGCTCGTCGCCGGCATGGGACAGGTTCTGGCGCTGGCGATCGAGCACGATTCGGTGGCCGAGCGCGTCCGCCGGGCCACCAACGTCGACCCGCTGACCGGAGCCCTGAACCGGGTTCGCCTGATGGAGCTGATCAACGAGCGAGCCGCCGGCTCGCCGGTGGCGGTGATCTGCCTGGAGATCGATCGCTTCAAGCCGCTGCGGCTGACGCTGGGCCAGCATGCAGGCGACCAGCTGCTGGCTGAGGTCGGCCGAAGGCTGATCAGGGCGGCCGGCCCGACCGGGCTGGTCGGCCACTTCAGCGCCGATGAGTTCGCGTTGATGGTCGACGCCTCCAGCGAGCAGGCGGTCGCGACCGTCACCGATGCGATCCGTGAGAGCTTCAGGTCACCGGTGGTGCCCGAGGACACCGAGTTCTTCCTCAGCGTCTCGCTTGGTATCGCCTACAGCGACGGGCCGACCGGCGCCTACGGCCTGATCCGCGACGCGGCGGCGGCGATGCACGCCGCACGCGACGAGGGCGCCGGGCGCCAGCGTGTCTATGACGGCGGCATCGCAACCCGGCTGCGCGACCGCGTGACGCGCGAGGCTGAGCTTCGTCACGCGCTGTCGGAGGACCAGTTCGTGATCCACTACCAGCCGCTGCTGCGGCTGGCGGACCGCGTCTGGGATCGCGCTGAGACGCTGGTGCGCTGGCAGCATCCGACACGCGGTCTGATCGCGCCGGGCGAGTTCATCCCGCTGGCCGAACAGGCCGGGCTGATGGTCGCGCTCGGCGAGCGTGTGCTCGAGCTGGTGATCGCGCAGGCGAAGCTCTGGACACGGTCGCTGCCAGGCATCCAGCTCTCTGTCAACGTCTCGGGGATCCAGCTCGGTCGGTCTAACTTCGGCGACCGTGTGCTCGAGTTGCTCAGCGCCGCCGGGCTGCCGCCCGCGACGCTGCTGTTCGAGGTGACCGAGTCCGCGATCCTGCAGGACATCGGCGCGGCGCGGACGACCATCACCAAGCTGCGCGAGTCCGGCATCCGCACCGCCATCGATGACTTCGGCACCGGCTACTCGTCCCTGGCGCGGCTGGGCGAGCTGCCGATCACAGGTGTGAAGATCGACCGCGCGTTCGTCGCCGGGCTCGGCAACGATGACAAGGCACGCGCGATCTTCGAGGCGATCGCCCAGATCGTCCGCGCTCACGGCCTGCTGATCGTCGCCGAGGGCATCGAGGACGAGCGCACGCTCGCTGAGATCGCGGCACTCGGCTGTGACTTCGCGCAGGGCTACCACCTCTGCCGCCCCGGCCCGCCCGAGCTGATCGCGCCGGTGCTCGGCGCCCCGGTGCCGGAGCAGCTGGTGCGCGCACTGGGCGGCTGACGGCGTTCAGCCGTTTGGTGCGAGGCTCGAGACGGAGTCCAGCGTTACCCGCCGGCTTTCAACGGCGTGCTGGCGGGGGCGCCGAACCGCTCTGGGATCAGTCGCCGCGTGCGAGCCCCGTGAGGCTCTCGACGATCGCCAGCAGCGCCCGGCGCTTCGACTCCCCAGCCGTATCCACGGTGCGCCGCAGCGCAGCGAGCACGTCAGCGGACTCGTCGGCCGGTCGCAGCCGTGCGTCGAGCACGAGCTGCAGGATCGTGGCGGCATGATCGGCGAGCGTGGCGAGCACGCTCATCTCGGCAATGCCGACACTGGGCAACGCCGCTTGGTCGAGCAGACTGAATACGCCGATCGCCCGCTCGCGAGCAAGCAGCGGAAACACGGTGATCGCCGTCGGGACGAACCCGGTCGATTCGGCGACGTCCCTGGCAAATCGCGGGTCCTTGCGAACGTCGGCCACCGAGATCGGTTCTTCGCTGGCCAGGGCCCATCCCGCCAGTCCGGTCGCGGCCGGCAGTCGGCGCCCGACCAGAGTCTCGGCACCCTCGCCGGCGACAGCCTCGAAGACGAGCTCGTGCGCGCTGGGGTCGTGACTCATGATCGAGCATGCACGCGCTCCAAATATCCCGCGGCTGAGCTCGACGATCGACTGCAGGAGCCGTCGCTGGTCAGTGCCCTCGGCCGTGGTGCTCATGCTTGCGCCCTGTTGCTGGCGGCTGCTCGCAACACGGCCTTCAGCTCGTAGGGCCGCAGCTCGTGGTGTTTTGCGAGGATCAGCGCGGCGATCCCGGTGATGTGAGGAGCGGCGAACGAGTTGCCGGTGGCGACGATCGTTGCGCCCTCGGACCACGCGAGTTCGAGGTCGACACCGGGCGCGACGAACTCGACCGGGGGACTGGGGTGGCTGTAGTACTCGTGCGGATCGCGGCCATCGTGGCTTCCGACCGAGAGCACCGAGGAGAAGCGCCACGGATAGGACTCGACCGGCATGTTGTGCGCTGAGGCCACGATCGAGACGTTACGGAAGTACGCGAGCTCGGCAAGCTCGCGCAGCTGCGCGGCGACGTGCTGCTTGGTCGTCGAGAGACTCAGGTTGATCAGGTCAAAGCGCTGATCGATCGCCCAGCGCAGACCCCGCACGAGTACATCCCCGGTGCCCGTCAACTCGCCGCCGAGCACGCGCACTGAGTGCACTTCGCAATCCGGCGCCAGGCGGCGGATGATCCCCGCACAGGCGGTCCCGTGACCGAACAGATCGCCCGTGTCATCGCTGCTCACGTGAAGCTCGCCGTCGGACTGCGTGACCATGGTGCTGCCCTGGATGGCACCGACGAGCGGGTGGTTGGAATCCACGCCGCTGTCGACTATGCAGACGCGCACACCGGCGCCGGTTGAACCGGCCCAGGCCCAGTCGCGCGGGTCCTCGAGCGGCCAGAGCGCCGCCAGCGGCTCCGACCGCACGGCCTCGCGCTCGATTGACCACGCCGGGAGATCGACGTTCGTCTCAGCCATCGGCGTAGATCCTATGCGCGCCGCGCCGAGAAACCCTGATCTGGATGGAAGATTTCGCGTGGCTGCACCGTCCTCCAATCAAAGGTGGCCGGCGAGGGGCCGGCCCCACAGCTTCTAGGAGAGTTGTTATGCCCGATCAGAACGACGCAGGCGGTTTCCTCGAAATGCCTCGCCTGCGCGGCGAGGAGGGGCCTGAAGTCGAGGGTCACATCCGCCCCGCGCACGCCGCGCACGAGCTCGGTGCCGAGGAGGTCAGGATCGCGGCGACCGAGGACGGGCCCGACGTCGAGGGTCACATCCGGCTCGCGCATGAGGCCGGTGCCGAGGAGGTCAGGATCGCGGCGACCGAGGACGGGCCCGACGTCGAGGGTCACATCTGGCCGCGCTGAGGCGCAGGATTGGGGGAAGTTCACATCGCTTCAGCTCAGGCGAGGGATCGGCTACGCGGCCAGGACGGTCGCGTAGCCTTTTCTGTTGATGGCGGTGTCTGAGCTCAACACAGGAGCGGACGGAGCAGGTGTCGCCGCTGGTCGCACGGTGCTCCTGTCGCTCGCGGTCTGCGAGTCGCTTGCGCTTGAGGCGATCGGCAACTCACCGCAGCGGAATGGGGCCGTGCTGCAGACGCGACGTTTGCGTGCACGTGCGAGCGAAGCGCTCGAAGCGAGCTCACATACCTATCGCCGCGCAAGACAACAACTGGACATTGCGCTCAGCCGGACGGCTCCCCACGTGACCGGCCGCGACGCGACTCTGCACCGAGCGCTCAACGACGCGCTCGAGAGTCTTATCGCGCTGGCGGTGGTCGGCGCCGACACCGCTGTGCTCGCCGCGGGATTGGCGGAGCTTGTCGAACCGAGCCGCCGGCCCGACGCCGCCGGCACGGCAGAGCTCGCGCTCGGCGCGGTGCGTTGCGTGCGGCATCTCGTCGACGTCAACCTCGCGCTCGGACTCGGTGACCTGCGCCGCCGAGAGATCGCCGAACTGGAGACGGCCGCCGAACAGGCGGCTACGACTGCCCGCCGGGTTCTCGCGGCGGGATGAGCTCAAGCCCCGTGCGGCTGGCTCAGCCGAGTTCGGCGCGCAGCGCTGCGAGCAGCGCCGGGGTCGCCGGCAGTCCGGCGGCCTCGAGCGCAGATGCCGGACTCGCGAGGAACCGCGAACGGAACTCCCGGCTTGCGATGACGCGCTCGATCGACGCCAGGTCTCCGAGCGTCACCGGGATCAGCGCGGCCGCGTCGATCCATGGCTGCGGAGGATTTCCCGTCAGTCGCAGCGCCTCGACCAGGCGCTCGTCGTCTCCGAGGGAATCACTCATGTAGGGAAGGACGTTGGCCTGGTGGCTTTTCTTCCCTGAGTTCGTCGCGCAGCATCACCAGCGCCCTGGAGATCCGGCTGGCGATCGTTCCCGCCGGGATCGACAGCTCCGTGGCGATCGTCCGATAGCTCTGATCCTCAACGAAGAACCGCTCGAGCATCTCCCGCTGCTGGTCGGGAAGCCGCTGCAGCGCCTGGCGTACGGACATTGCCTCGAGCACGTCCTCATAGGACTCGTCGAACGACCCCTCATCGAGTTCGTCGCTGGCCGACTCACGGCGGCGGCTGCGGATCAGGTCAATGGCGATGTTTCGAGTCACCTGCGCGATCCAGCCCGGCAGCGCCCGGTCCTCGCGCAGGTCAGCGAGTCGTAGGTAAAGCCGGGTGAACACCTCCTGGAACGCATCCTCGGCGTCGTGTGCCGAAAGCCGGTAGGCGCCACGCAGCAGCCCGTTGACCAGACCCGCGTGGTCTTCCACGACCGCCGTCCAGGCGCTCCGGTCACCCGCCCGGCAGCGAACGAGCAGATCCTGCACCTAGACCCCTGTGCTCGCAGGCCTGTTCAGGCCGACCAGCGTCCGGACGCGCATCGCCGACCATGTGCTCATCGCGCCCTGCGTCCGTCAGCGCCGCGGTAACTGCAGACCAACTGGAGCCCTCAACCATTTCATCCAGAAACAGAGACCCCCCGGTCCGACCGCAGTCTAACCCGCCGCTCAGCGTCTGCGTAGGAACCAGCCAGTGCGCAGGGCATTGCCGGAAGCCGTCATCTGGTCACCGATGCGTAGGATGCCTGTGATGTCAATGGACTGCACCTACCGCCTGCGCATCCCCCATCAGGCGGGACAACTCGCGCAGGTGGCGCTCAAGATCAGCGAGGAGGGTGGGCTGATCGGGGACGTGCACACGATCACCGTCGCGCGCCTCGAGGCGATCCGTGAGATCACCGTCGAGCTGATCGACAAGGATCACGCCGACCGCCTCGCGGTGGCGCTCGGCGAGCTGCCGGGGGTCCGTGTCGTCTGGTACCACGACCGCGCCTTCATCGCCCACATGGGCGGCAAGCTCGAGGTGCGCCCGCGCCGGCCGGTCACCACCAATCAGGAGGTGCGCGACGTCTACACTCCGGGCGTGGCACGCGTCTCCGAGGCGATCCACGAGTACCCGCAGCTGGCGCCGCGCTTCACGATGATCGGGCGCAGTGTCGCGATCTGCACCAACGGCAGCCGCGTGCTCGGGCTCGGTGACATAGGCCCGGTGGCGGCGATGCCGGTGATGGAGGGCAAGGCGATGTTCTACTCGCAGTTCGTGGACATCGCCGCGGTCCCGATCCTGATCGACACCAAGGACGTCGATGAGTTCGTCGAGACCGTGATCCGCATCGCGCCGGGCTTCGGCGGCATCCACCTGGAGGACATCTCCACGCCCGCCTGCTTCGAGATCGAGCGCCGCCTGATCGAGGCGCTGCCGCAGCCGGTGATGCACGACGACGTCCACGGCACCGCCGTGGTCACGCTGGCGGCGCTGATCGCCGCCTGCCGCCAGGCTGACATCCGTCTCGACGAGGCCGTCGTCGGGCAGATCGGGCTGGGCGCCGCCGGCTTCGGGATCGCGACGCTGATCCATGACGCCGGGGTCAGGCGCGTGCTCGCCTCCGACCCAAACCCCGCCGCCCAGGAGCATGCCCGCGCCCGTGGGATTGAGATCACCGACATTGACACGCTGATGCGGGAGGCCGACGTGGTCGTCGCCACCAGCGGCAGGCCGGGACTGATCAGGCCCGAGATGGTGCGCCGCGGCCAGGTGATCTTCGCGCTCACCAACCCCGCTGCCGAGATCGACCCAGAGGTCGCGATCGCGGCGGGCGCCGCGTTCGCCGCCGACGGCACCAGCATCAACAACGTGCTCGGCTATCCGGGAATCTTCAAGGGCGCGCTGCTGGCCGGCGCCAGCGAGATCAATCTCGAGATGAAGCGCGCCGCAGCCTGGGCACTGGCCGGCCTGACGGTCTCCTCGGAGCTGATCCCGGAGGTGCTCGACCGCAAGGTGCATGAGGTCGTCACCGAGGCCGTGCGCCAGGCGGCGGTCGAGAGCGGCGTCGCCGATCCCGGGCGGATCGCCGCCGAGGACTGATGCTGCCATGGGCATGAGAGCGGTCAGATTCGATCGGTACGGAGACCGCGATGTGTTGTACATCGCCGACGTCGAGGTCCCGATGCCCGCGCCCGGCGAGGCGCTTGTCAAGGTCAAGGCTGCATCGATCAACCCTGGCGAGGCGAGCATCCGCAAGGGGCTCACCCACGACCGTTTCCCGGCGACGTTCCCGTCGGGCGAGGGCACCGATCTGGCCGGCATCATCAGCGCCGTCGGTGACGGCGTCACCGAGCTCGCCCCAGGGGATGAGGTCCTGGGCTGGTCGTGGCGGCGCTCGAGCCACGCCGAGTACGTGACCGTGCCGGTGACCCAGCTCGTACGTAGACCGGCCGCGCTCGCCTGGGAGGTGGCGGGCGCGCTCAACGTCGCGGGTGCCACGGCCTGGGCGGCTGTCGCCGCCGTCGATCCCAAACAGGGGGAGATGGTGGCCGTCTCCGCCGCCGCCGGCGGGGTCGGCTCGATCGCCGTACAGCTTCTGCGCATGCGCGATGCAAAGGTGATCGGGATCGCCTCGGAGGCGAACCACCCCTGGCTGCTTGGCCACGGCATCACCCCGGTCGCCTACGGCGACGGGCTCGAGGCACGGGTGCGTGCGGCCGCTCCCGATGGCGTCGACGCCCTGATCGACACCTTCGGCCCGCAGTACGTCGACCTCGCGCTCGCGCTCGGCGTCGCGCCGCAACGGATCGACACGATCATCGCCTTCCAGCGCGCGGCCGAGGTGGGTGCCCAGACGGAGGGAAGCGCCGCGGGTTCCACCCGCGAGGTGATGAGCTCCCTGGCTGAGCTTGCGGCGAGCGGTCGGCTCGAGGTTCCGATCGCCGCCACCTACCCGCTCGAGCGCGTGCGTGACGCCTTTGCCGAGCTCGAGCAGCGCCACACGCGCGGCAAGATCGTTCTGATCCCCTGATCCTCAGACCAGCGACTCGAGCGGCGTGTCGACGTCGGTCAGCTGCGCCACGTCCACCTCGGTTCGTGAGCGGATCAGCTCCTGGACGTGTTCGTTGACGTCCCAGACGTTGACGTTCATCCCGGCCGTCACGACCCTGCCGTGCAACCAGAAGGCGATGAACTCGCCGCTGTCGCGGTCGCCACGGAAGACGACCAGGTCCTCCGCTGCCGGCAGCCCGGAGTACTCCATGCCGACGTCGTACTGGTCGGAGAAGAAGTAGGGGAGGTCCTTGTAGGCGCGCTGATTGCCGAGCATCGCACGGGCCGCGGCCGGCCCCTGGTGGAGCGCGTTGGACCAGTGCTCGACACGCACGCGGCGCTCGTAGAAGGGATGCATGTGATTGGCCACGTCACCGGCGGCGAAAATGTCCGCGACCGATGTCTGCAGGTACTCGTTGGCCAGGATGCCGTTCTGCGTCTCGATCCCGGCTTGCTCGGCGAGCTCGACGTTGGGTCTCGCGCCCGCGCCGACCACGACGAAGTCGCACTCGACGATGTGCCCGGATTCGGTGCGCACACGCTGCACCGCCGATCCGTCGCCCTCAAACGCCGCCAGCCCGTCGCCGAGCACCAGCTCCACTCCGTGGCGTGCGTGGACGCCACGATAGAACTCGCCGAGCTCGCGCCCGAGCATCTGCATCGGCAGCTCCTGATCCGAGATCAGCGTCACGTCGAGGCCGCGCTGGCGGGCGCTGGCGGCAATCTCCGAGCCGATCCAGCCACTGCCGATCACGGCCACGTGACCGCCGGCGTCGAGCCGCTCACGGATCGCGTCGCTGTCGGCGATCGTGCGCAGGTAGTGGATGCCGTCGAGCTCGGCGCCGGGCAGCTGCAGCCGCCGCGGGCTCGAGCCGGTGGCGATCAGCAGCGCATCGAAGGTGATGTCGGCACCGTGGCGCTCCAGCTGCACCCGCTTGGCGCGCGGATCGATCGCCGTGACGCCGTGGCCGAGCAGCAGCTCGATCTGCTGCTCGTCGTAGAAGGGTTGGTCCTCGACGAACAGACCATCGCGGTCGGACTCGCCGCGCAGGTAGTCCTTGCTCAGCGGCGGGCGCTCGTACGGCAGCTCCGATTCGCGGCCGATCAGCAGCACGCGTCCTTCGAACCCGTGCTCTCGCAGTTCGATTGCAGCCTTGGCGCCCGCGAGACTGGCACCGACGATCACGAAGGTCTGGTTGCTCATGGCGTACTTCTACCCGACCTACCCAGCTCGTGCGTAACGTTGCGCCGGGCCGCCGTCATCTGGTCGGCATTGGATGCAAACAACGCACTCAAATCAGATCCGCAGGTTATCGCCAGGTCTCGCCGTGATGCCTCAGCTTTGGGCGAGCTTGGCCGAGACGCTCGGCGCCGGCGTCGACCGGCGGGCTCCACCGATAAGCGTCGGACCGCGTAGCTGACGCTCGTGTAAGGAACGGCGGTGATGCAGCAGCTGATCGGCATCAACACCGTGATCTATTGCGGCGCCACGATCCTCGGCTCCACCGGACTGTCGATCTCGAGCTCGATCGCGCAGGCGGTGTTGATCGGGCTGGTCAACCTCGTGTTCGCGTGGCGGGTGCCCGAGACCAAGAACCGCAACCTCGAGCAGATCGAGCGTGAGATCCGCGGTGAGCCGCAGCTCAGCGCCCAGCAGCTGCGCGAGCGACGGCAGCGACGCCGTGACGGCGACGCCGACCGGCGTTCACGTGGGCCCCGCAGCGGTCGCCCATTGACGCACTAGCGTTCAGGTGTGTCGCTGCTCACGGGCGCCGTCAGCGGCAGCGCGACCACGGGGTGATCCGGATCGGCGGTCACGACCGGGGGCTTGACGCGTGCGGAGCGCCGGCGATCGGCGAAGCCCAGGTAGAGCACTAGCTCCCAGTTGGCCGGCTCGCCGTCGAAGCCGCCGATCTGGGCGGCCGCGGGGCGCCGGGCGGGGGCCGGTGCGTGCCGTTGTGGCTTGTAGAGCCAGGAGACGACATTGATCCAGATGTCGGCCACTGAGTGGCGGATTCCGATGAAGGCGAGGATCGCGTAGAAGCCGAGGATCGCGTTGACGCCGGCAAAGACGACGCTGGTCCACTGGTGATCGTTATATGCGCGCCAGAACGTGTAGGCGGAGAAGGCCACCAGCGCGTACGGCAGGACCACGTAGATGAATGCCGGTACGGTGCGGTTGCGGACCTTCGGCGTGCGCATGAAGCGGCCCTTGGAGCCGGTCAGTGCCTGCACAACCGAGC
Organism: uncultured Actinomycetota bacterium; assembly: GCA_963706725.1. Classification (GTDB taxonomy): domain Bacteria; phylum Actinomycetota; class Thermoleophilia; order Solirubrobacterales; family Solirubrobacteraceae; genus Palsa-465. The sequence continues at coordinate 1,195,982 of OY970167.1, forward strand.
TCAGCGAGCCGGCGAGGTTGACCGGAAGCAGCAGCAGGTTGAAGCCGTAGATGCGGAGCGCGTCAAGTGCCTTGTAGCCGCAGTAGCGCAGGTCGACGGCCATCGCCAGGAAGTACGGGATCGCGATCACGTAGGTGAGCGGCGATACGAGATGCCCGCTGAACGGGATCACCATCAGGCAGAGCACGAACAGCGAGCTCCAGAAGACCGAGGCCATGTAGTTGAGCCGCAGCAGCAGCTCGCTGATGCCTGTGCGCTCGCCGCGCTCGCGGCGCCGGCGTACGCAGCGCATCAGCTTCGGGATGATCAGCAGGCCGCCGTTGGCCCAGCGGTTGCGCTGGATGCAGAGCGAGCCGAAGTCCGGCGGCGTCGCGCTGTAGGCGAGGCGCTCGGGGTAGTTGTGCAGGATCCAGCCGTTGGCCGCAAGGTCGATCGTGGACTCGGTGTCCTCGATCACGGTGCGGTCTGAGATGTAACGGTGGATCGGGAAGCCGCCCTGATAGTCGGTCTCGACAATGTCGTCGAGCGCCTTCTTGCGCAGGATCGCGTTGGCGCCGACCCAGAAGGCGGCGCCGTGGTAGGTCATCCCCTGGTGGATGATGTGTTGCAGATCGGTGGTTGCGCCGGCGATCCGCTCGATGCGGGTTGCCGCACCGGGGAAGGCGCTGTACGGCGACTGTGCGACGGCGACGCTGCGATGCTCCTCCTGCTCGAGCAGGTAGACCAGGCGCAGGCAGTACTCGGGCAGGATCACGCTGTCGGCGTCGACGGTGAGCACGTAGTCACAGTCGGGCACGACCAGATCGGGCTGCTCGTCGCCCTTGACGGGAACGAGGATGCGCCCCGCGGGCGTCTCCAGCTCCCGGTAGCTGTCGCCGATCAGGCCGATGTAGCTGTTGAGATTCATGGCCTTGTTGGCGTCGGCCGACAGCGACGAATAGCGCTTGCGCTGGAAGCTCGAGATCTCGGCACGGAAGATCCAGGCGAGCCGCTGCTGCAGCTGTGCCAGCCGCGCGAAACCGATCCGCTCGGGATCGTCGGCGGCGGCGGCGCGCAGGGCCGCTGCGGTGACCGCCAGGTCTGAGGTCAGCTGACCGAGGATGTGGTTCGAGAAGAAACGCTCGTTGTGATCCGCGGGCTGATAGCGCTCGATCAGTGACCGCAGCCAGTCGGCGGCGTACTCGTAGTCGCCGGCGACTGCCAGCACCTCCTCGGCGAGCGGCGCATCGTCCCAGTCGGCGTTCACCAGGAACTGCTCGAGCGAGCGGTCAAGTCGTGCACGCGGCTCCGACAGCAGGTGCTCGAGCTCGGCGGGCAGCGCGATCGCGCTCTCCAGCAGGCGGCGCGGCTCGGTGTAGCGCGGCTCCGGCGGGTCATCCACCAGTAGCACGACACGCAGGTCGGGGTACTCCTGCAGTGCGATCGAGAGCAGCGTCATCAGGATCACGCCGGGCTCCTCCTGATAGGAGGGCACCAGTGCGGTGAGCTTCGGCTGGTTGCTGTAGAAGTACTCGTCGATCATCGCCCGCGGGACGCGGCGATGGCGGCTGGCCCGGTAATAGAAGCCGAGGCGGCCGACGAGGTAGGCGATCGCCGACGCGGCGAGCATCGTCACCGCCACCAGGAAGCCGATCGTCTCGATCAGCGGCGTGTGCCGGGTCGCGGTCGGGGAGCTGCGGTCGAGCACCGTGACGACCAATGCCAGCCAAGCGGCGACGGTCACGACCACGGCGCTGCGGCCGAAGAACATCGACCATTCGCCGGCGATCCTGGGAACCACCGGCATCGGGTTCTGGTGTGAATCGGCGCCCCACTGGCGGTGCTTGCCGTCGGGCCCCTTCGCGCGCAGCTGCATTACTGGCTCGTTCCTGATCCGATACCGGTGTCGGTCGGCTCACCGGGTGCCGTGAACAGCGGCGCCCAGGGCGAGCTCGGGTTGCTGGGCAGCTCGTCGAGCGGCTGGTTGCCCTTGGTGTAGAAACGCGCCTGGTACGGAAGTCCGTGGAAGCTCACGCGCTGGCCCTCGTGGTAGACGGTGCCCGGTAACCACACGGGCTGGTCCGCGGAGGCGAGCAGGCTCGGCGTGTAGGCCCTGCTCCCGGCCGGCACCGGGCCGATCAGCAGCCACGGGTCGGTGGTGGTCGCGTCGGCCGCGGTCGAGCCTGGTGCGGTGCCCTGGCTCCACCAGTTGGCCTGATAGATCTCGCCCTGCCAGACGACCTTGTAGCCGGTGACGTAGGCCGCGCTGGCCTGCCAGATCGGGTAGGGGCTGGTGGCCGGGTTGTCGGTCGTGGCCGTCTGCTGCAGCGCCTGGGCGGCCGCGTTCTGGCTCTGCGAGCGCGCCGTCTTGGTGCCGCGCAGGCGGCTCAGGATCTTCGTGAACTCGAGCGGGGTCTGGTCCACGCCGCTGCAGGTGTTGGAGACGATGCCCGTGACCGGGTAGGCCGACCCGCATTCGCTGTCGCGGTTCAGCGACCAGGCGGAGACGCGACTGATGCCCTGGCGGTTGGCGAACGTCGCCAGCAGACGCGCGTCGGCGACCGTGAAATGTTCGTTGCTGTCGTCGTTGACGCCGAGCATCACCGTTACGCCGAGTTGCTCCCAGGCGGCGGCGGGAGTGCTGCGCAGGCCGGCCTGGCGCAGCAGCGCCTGCAGCTGTGCGTGGGAGGCGTAGAGCGAGCCGCGGATCGCCTTGAACATATCGGCGGAGGCACCGCTGCCGTCGCCGAAGTCCATCGCCATGATGTTCACGCCAGCGAGTCGAACGTGTGCGGCCAGCATCGCTTGCACGACACCGATGCCCTGCGGTGTGAGCCCCTGCGTCGAGACCGGCAGCGTGACCCAGACCTTCAGCGACCTGTGCCTCTGGCTCAGCCGGTGCTGGATCGCCGCGACGGCGTCGGCGCGTCTCACGTTCGCGGCGCGGTTGCCGAGGGCGGCGCCCTCAATGTCAAAGTCGACGGTGTTGACGTTGTAGCGCTGGATCGGTGCGAGGTAGGCCTGCGTCAGCGCAGATGTGCTCGTGCAGGCGACGGCGAGCTCGTTGTTGTCGCGCCCGCCGAAGGAGATCCGTGCGCTCCCGCCCTGTTTGACGAGCTGCGCGATTCGCGCGCCGAGGTTGAGCGTCTGGTCGGCCTGCGCGAGCGTGTAGTAGCCACCCCAGCTCGGCGTGCAGGGAGAAGCTGAAGAGGCGCTGACGATGAAGCCGAGGTAGGCACTCGAGACCGGGTTCTCGGACGGCAGCTGGAACTGGTAGGTGGGCGTCAGCGTGACGTCGACGTACGGGGCGAAGACCGGCGTCGCCGTGGACTTTGCGTCGGCTGCTGCGGTCCTTGCCGCGACCAGGCGCCAGCCACCGAATGCGGCGGCGGCAAGGACGAGCAGAAGGACCAACACTCGTAGTGGCGAGAGCTCGGGCGCAGGTGGCTCGTGGGCGACGCCGCCCGGGGCAGCGGCGTGCGGTTTGGTGTTGGGCTCGTGAGTGACAGCCATGAAGGCGGATCAGCTTACTTGTCGGAGGCTTCGTGCCACGACATCCTGTGGATCGGCAGCAAGGGCCGGTCGCTTGAGCCCGGGGGTGAGATCCAGTGGCTAGCTGCTAGCCGGCGGCGGGTTCCGAGCCGGCCTGGGCGATCACAGCCGCGATCGCGTCCTGGAGCTCTTCGCTGTCGGGGCGTGGCCCGTCGAAGTCCAGGAACCAGAGCCGGCTCATCGTACCCAGCCGGTCGCCCTCGATCCGCTTCTGCTCGAGTGGGAGCAGGCCGAAGCGGGTGATCGCGCGTTGCCGGCCGGTCAGGTCCGTGTAGAGCAGCTCGACCGTGATCGGCTCGTCCTGCTCGATCGCGGCGGCCAGCGCCCGGCGCATCGGGTCCTCCGCGCTGCGGATGGCGCCCTGCCACATGCCGATGCCATTGCCGGGGATGTACAGATCGCGCGCCTGCCGGCGGAACTGGTCCTCGGGAATGTGCACGGGCTGCTGGCTGGTCAGTGACTGGCCGGCCCTGACGGCCCAGCCCTGGAGCACGCCGATGCCGTTGCCGACGTTGCGCAGGCTGATCCCGAGATAGACCCGGTCCGCATCCACGAGCGCGATCGCATGCGCACCTGTCGCGCTGATCCAGACACCGTCTGAGAAGTTCAGCTTCTGTAGCGGGTCATCGAGCGCCGACGGCACCAGGATCGGGCGGCGCTGCTCCTGCAGCGCAACCTCCGCGATCAGTGCCGAGCGGTTTGAGGAGCGCACCGCCGCGAACGTCGCGATCGCCAGCACCAGCGTCCCCAGCGCGGTCGCCAGCGAAGAGAGTGTGGCCCAGTCGGTGGCGAGCGCGAGCATGGGTGTCAGTTTGCCAGGCAATCTGCGCACAGATCGGGTGCCAGCGGGGGTTGCTCGGCGCGCCGCCGCAGCGCGACTTGACACGGTGCTAACCTACAACCAAATGGTTGTAGGTCTGTTCTCGTGTGGCGGGCTCTCCGAGGTCGATGCCGACCACGTGTTTCACGCACTGGCCGACTCGACCCGGCGCGACATCCTCGCTCGCGCAATCCAGCGTGAGCAGTCGGTGTCGGCTCTGGCACGGCACTACGAGATCAGTCTCACGGCCGTACAGAAGCACGTTGCGGTGCTCGAGCGCGCCGCGCTCGTGACCAAGAACAGAAGCGGAAGGGAGCAACTCGTGGTCGCCAACCCCGAGACGCTGCGCCAGGCGAACACGCTGCTCGAGGCGTTTGAGCAGCTGTGGATCGACCGCGCCAACCGCATCGCCGAGATTCTCACCGAGGAAGGAGAAGCACGATGACCATCATCAGCAGCAACACCGACGCCGAGCGGCTGACGCTCGACCTGGTCGCCGAATTCGACGCACCGCCCGCGCGCGTCTGGGAGGTCTGGGAGAACCCGCGCAAGCTCGAGCGCTGGTGGGGACCTCCCGGATACCCGGCGACCTTCACTCGCCATGAGTTCGAGGTCGGCGGCCAGTCCCGCTACTACATGACCGGCCCCGAGGGTGAGAAGCACTACGGCTGGTGGCGGATCGGCGCACTCGACGATCCACGCCACCTCGAGTTCGCCAACGGCTTCGCCGGTGCCGACGGCGAGCCCGTCCCCGATCTCGCTCCGGCCGGCGGGATCGTCGAGCTCGAAGCCACCGGCAACGGCACGCGCATGCTCGTGCGCACCCAGTTCCTCGACGTCGAGCAGATGGAACGCATGCTCGGCATGGGCATGCAGGAGGGCATGGGCATGGCCCTCGGACAGATCGACGTGCTGCTGCGCGAGGCCGTCGTCGCCTGACCCGAGCGATTGCGCTGCGGGCGGCGGTCCGCTTGACCGCCGCCCGCCCAAAGCTCGCGCCAGCTCCGGTGCAGAAGGACGGCAGCCGACCGGCGGCGACGTCGGACAGCGTGACGCGCTGCACCTGGTAGTCGACCGTGGTCGCTGTGCCCGCTCCGACCTCGTCGGCGCCGCCGGTCATCACCAGTCTCGGCTGGCCGTCGGCGGTGCCCTGCGTGACGGTGACGTCGGGCAGCGTCGCCAGGATCTTCAGCACACCTGCGCGCACCTGCGGGGTCGCCCGCCGCGCCGCGAACTTCGATCGTGACGCCGCGGCTACGCGCGCGTGACCGTCAGCCTGGCATGCATGCCGAGCTTCAGGTGACCCGGCATCGAGCAGTAGAGCTCATAATGCCCTGCCTTCAGGTGCCAGGTCGCGTCGCTCACGTGACCCGGCAACGTGACCGGCACGCGTCCGTCGATCGGACCCACCATCTGGCCGGCGGCGTTGAGGTGCCGGATCACGGTGTCATGCATGTCCTGCCCGCGGTTCCAGAGCTCGACGTAGACGGTGCCGGCCGGCACGCTGCTGCGCGACGGCCACAGCGACCACTCCTGCGCGTTGATCAGCAGGTTCGCGGGCGCGTGTTTCTTGCTCGTCGCGGTCGCAGCGCCGGAGGCGACGACGGCGCCGGCGGCCAGGGCCAGCAGCGCGCCGACGATGGCTGCGAGCGGGCGCCTCACGCGAGCAGCTGGTAGCGGGGGAAGCGGGCAGCCGCGGGGATGATCGCGCCGGCGTCGTGGTCGAACCACTGCTCGAGCAGCGACGCGTAGACGCCGCGGAAGTCGACGTTGACCACCTGGTTGCCGTTCACGTCGAGCTTGCTGAGGGCCGGGAACTCGCCGATCATGCCGCCGTTGACGCGCGTACCGATCAGCAGCGAGGTGCCGGCCGCGCCGTGGTCGGTGCCGTCGGAGCCGTTCTCGAGCGCACGTCGACCAAACTCCGACCAGACGTGTACCAGCACCCGGTCGGCGACACCGCGCGCCTCGAGGTCGGCCTGGAATGCCGCCAGCGAGTCGGACACCAGCTGCACCCCGGAGTCGAAGGTGGTGGCCTGGCCCGAGTGCGTGTCGAACTGCACATCGGTGGTCAGTGCCACGCACTTGAGCGGAATCCCCGCGGCGATCATCGACGCGAGCCCCGCGAGCCGCGCGGGCAGGTCGTCACTGGTCGAGCTCGGATAGCTGACGCTCGAGCGGTAGACGGCGCCGGGATTGGTGGGCGTGTTGGAGCTGCTCTGATCCTTGGACCAGGGCTTCAGCGTGCGGCGCACGATGCCGACTTCCGAAGCGGCGCTCGCGACCTGCTTGATCGCGGCATCGGCCGAGTGGCGTTGCAGGTCGCCGAGCGAGGAGGCGGACTCGAGCGCCCATTCCTGGGTGTCGCCCCAGAGACCGTTGACCCACACCGCGAAGTTGTTGGGCTGATCGATCGCGGCCACCGGGTTCTTCGCGGTGGCGATCGTGGGATTCATCTGACCGTCGAGCGACAGCCCCTGGAAGGGGTTGGCGGGGTCGCCGGCGAGGTCGAGATAACGGCCGAGCCAGCCGGTGGTCAGCGACGCGTCGGTGGTGCCGACCTCCCAGTAGTGGCGCGAGGTGAAGTGCGACATGTCCTCGTCGGCGTAGCCGATGCCGGGGAAGACCAGCACCTTGCCCTCGTTGTGCATGTTCGCGATCGACGCCGCCGCCGGATGCCAGGTCAGGCTCGTGTCCTCGCGGAGTTGCGCGCCTGATCCGGGAGCGACCGCAAGCGTCGGGCGCAGCTTCTCATACAGCGGGTCGCCCGCCGGCGCGAGCAGCGAGAGCGAGTCGAGCCCTCCCTGCAAAAACAGCGAGATCAGGATCGGGCTGTTGGCCCGCTGCAGCGTCGCGGCACGTGCGATGCCGTCGCCGAGCATCCCGTCGGTGAGCCCCGCCCGTCCGGCGCCGTAGACCAGCGCAAGGCCGCCAACGGCGCCGGCGATGAAGCGGCGCCGGTCGATGCCGACCCCGGCTGGGATCGGCATGCGCGGATCCCACTCGCGCTCCACCGGGCGCATGCCGCTGGCCAGCGCGCGGCGGATCGCCTGCGAGCGCGTGAAACCGTCGCAATGACTCGCGGGAGCAGGCGTATGTCGGTCGGTCATGCGGTCATCCAGTCTGGGCTCATCGGAATCAGGGCGCGCAACGCGTTCTGGCGGAGGTTGCGGAATCCGACCTGCTCCCACGTCTGATCCTGGCCGTGCTGGATCCGCCGGCCGAGCTCGAGCAGGTGCCCGCGCGCCAGCTCGGAGAGCGGTTGCCCGCCCCAGAACGTGATCGCGTGGTCATACGCGTCGGCGGCGTTCTCCTCGAGTCCGAACGGGTAGGTCTTGCCGTCGAGCGTCTTCTTGCCCAGCGCCGTGTTGACAGCCTGCAGCCGTCCGGCCCAGCGTGAGGTGTCGAGCCACTGGGCGTAATTCCAGCCGGAGACGTTCGGCGGCTGGAACAGCACCTGGCCGGTCAGGCTGGCGACCCATGCCCAGTCGGTGGTGACGATCGACTGGCTGCTCGCGCGCAGCATCCCGGCGGTCCACACGACTGGCGGCGTCACCAGCCGCGGGCCCTCGTAGAACAGCGGATGGCGGAGTATCGCCTCGACGATCGGGCGGATCTCGAAGCCACCGCGGACGTACGCCGACTCCAGCTCGCGCCCCGCGCGCGCGGGCAGCTCGGCGCCGACGAAATAACCCCACAGCTTCTGCACGAAGAAGGACGGGTGCGTGTTGTGGTGAACGGCCAGGTTGACACTGTCCTGCCAGTTGAAGCGCCCGGCGTGTCCGAGGATCTTCTTGACCCCGTCGTCGTGCAGCGTCGGCTCGAAGCGGAAGTTGATCGGGCCGCGGGTCTCGCTCCAGTCGTTGGTCCAGCCGGTGAGCGCCCGCGCGTTCTGGTGGACGTCGTCCTGCCCGTAACCACGTCCCTGGCCGAGCGTGAACAGCTCCAGCATCTCGCGGCCGTAGTTCTCGTTGGGCGAGTACTTGTTGTTGGTGTTGCCGTTGAGCCACAGCAACATCGCCGGGTCGATCGTGACGTCCGCGAGCAGCTGCTTGAAGTTGCCGAGCGCGTTGCGACGCAGCGTCCAGTTCTGGTTGATCATCAGCCGCGCGTTCGATGCCTCCTCGGAGGTTGCGAACCAGCTGTGCCAGATGAGCGTCATGCGCTCTATCAGTGGGCGGTTTGAGCGGACCATGCGATCCAGCCACCAGCAGTGGTCATCGCCCCACACGTTGATCGGGTCGAGCGGTCGCCCCTTGTCGTCGTGCGGCGGCTTGCCGATCAGCTGTGCCTTGCCCTGAGGGCGGGTGAGTGCCGCCACCGCTGCATCGAGGCCGAGCCTCGCGAAGTGCTCCGCATCGCCCGGCCTGGGCCCAAAACCGGCACGCCAAAGCAGCCGGGTGGCCTGCTCCTCGGTGAAGGGCCCCCGATACACGGCGGTTGGTGAAGATCCCAGCGCGCTCACGTGCTCAAGCACTTCTCGGCAGCTTGCTGCCCGATCTTCAACGTTCGTCAACCATGTGGTCGCCTGTTGGAGGAGGCTCGCTTCTTACAGCAGCCTTAGTCCTCGCTGGTGTCCTTAGCAGCACGATGAAATCCAGAACACTCACCAATGTCGGCCTCGGTGCCGCCGCCGTGGCGGCGCTCACCCCGGTCGCGCTACCCGCGACGGCCGCGGCGGCCACCACCAGGACCTACAAGGGCGCGCTCGAGCGCACCCACTACAGCGACGTACAGGTGTCTATCACCGTCAGCGGCCGGAAGATCAAGTCGCTGTCGGTCAACGCCAATCCGCAGGATCAGCAGTCCTACCAGCGCGAGTCGTATGCATTGCCGCTGCTGCGCACGGAGGCGCTCAAGGCCCAGAGCTACAAGATCCACACGATCAGCGGTGTGACCACCACCAGCGACGCCTTCATCCAATCGCTGTACTCGGCGATGCACCACGGCCACCTGGTGTGAGCCCAGGCAGCTTTCCCCCGCCGGGAGCCCGCAGCTCGCAGACTCCGATCGCCCCGGCGCCGTCGGGCTTCCTGCCCACAACCCAAGGCGGCGTGCGCCACGTGGAGCACGTGATGGGCATGCCTTGGATGTTCGATATCTGCGACACCACCGTCGGGCTCGGGGCGCTACGCGCGGTGATCGAGTGGCTGCACTGGGTCGACGCGACCTTCTCGACGTACCGCCGCGATAGCCAGATCAGCCGCCTGAACCATGGCGAGCTGACGCACGACGAGCTGCACCGCGACGTGCGCGAGGTGCTCGAGCGCAGCCAGGAGCTGCGGCGTGAGACCGATGGCTACTTCGACATCACCGCCCCTTACCGTTCACGCACCGGGCCCGCGAGCGGTTACGGCGGGCCGGGCTCGATCGAGCCATCCGGCCTGGTCAAGGGCTGGGCGATCGCCGGCGCCGTACGGCAGCTGCGCGATCGGGGCGCGAGCAACTTCTCGGTCAACGCCGGCGGTGATGCGCTGCTGTCCGGTCACCCGGACGGTGACGCGAGCTGGCGCGTTGGGATCCAGCATCCGCGCTCCGCGCGCGGGATCGCGCTGACGCTCGGCCTGCGTGACATGGCGATCGCGACCTCGGGCACGTATGTGCGCGGAGCCCACATCATCGACCCGCTCGCCGGCGCTGCTCCGTCGGGTCTGCTGTCGGTGACGATCGTCGGAGCGGACATCGCCACCGCCGATGCCTACGCCACCGCCGCCTTTGCGATGGGCGCCGCACGCGCCGCCAAGTTCTGCGCCGGCCTTGACGCATACGATGCGGTTCTGATCAGTGACGACGACACCGTCCTCACCACCCCGGGCATCGATCGGCTGCGGGACTGAGCCTTAGGCGTAGGCGCTGGCCTGCAGCTGGAACAGCTCGGCGTAGCCACCGCCGGCGGCCATCAGCTGCTCGTGGGTGCCACGCTCGACCACGCGCCCCCGTTCGAGCACGACAATCAGGTCCGCCCCGCGCACCGTCGAGAAACGGTGCGAGACAAGCAGCGTGATCGTCCCGTGTGCGGCGCCGAGCTCGCGGGCCGCCGCGATGTAGCGGTCAAACAGCGCCGTCTCGGTGGGCGCGTCGAGGCTCGCGGTCGGCTCATCCAGCACCACCAGCAGCGGTGCGCCGCGCATCAGCCCGCGCGCCAGCGCCAGTCGCTGCCACTGGCCGCCCGAGAGCTCGCGACCGCCGGTGAAGCCGGTGCCCACGCGCGTCAGCATGCCGTCGGGAAGCGACTTCTCGATCGCGCTCGCGTCGGCCCGGACGAGCGCGTCGCGCACGCGTTCGTGGTTCTCGATCTGGGGTATGTCGCCGAGCCCGACGCTCTCACCAAGGATGAACTGCAACCGCTGGAAGTCCTGGAAGGCGGCGCTGACACGCTCGCGCCAGTTGCGCACCGGCAGCCCCGCGAGGTCGACGCCGTCGATCGTGATGCGTCCGGCACCGGGGCTGTACATGGCGGTCAGCAGCTTCACCAGCGTTGTCTTGCCGGCGCCGTTCTCACCGACCAGGGCGATCGTCGAGCCGGCCGGCAGCTCCAGCTCGAGTGGTCCCAGGGCGGGCGCCGCGGCCCCCGCATACGCGAACTCGACGGACTCGAAGCGGATGCCCGCGCGCAGCCGCTCGGGAACCATCGCCGGCTCGGCGGGCGCCTGCTCGCGCTCGGCCGCGTAGTCCTCGAGCCACAGCAGCTGCCGGGCGGCGAGCATCGCCGTGTTGAAGGCTGAGGCCGTGTCGGTCGAGCGCGAGATCTGGGTCTGGGCACGGCGCATCAGCGAGACCGCCATCACCACGTCGCCGGGGCTCACGTGCCCGTGGGCGGCGCGCAGCACCAGCACGACGATCGCACCGACGACGCCGAGCGCGAAGATCACCCAGCCGATCCCCTCGAGCAGCGCGCTCAACAGCGCGGCGCGGACCGAACGGTGGCGGACGCTCTCGACCAGCGCGTCGTGGCGCTCAACCAGCGCGTCGGTGAGCCCGTAGGTGCGCAGCTCCCGCGCCGACTCGGCGCTGGTCGCGATGTTGAAGAGCGCGGCCAGCAGTCGCCGGTCCTCGGCGATCGCATTGTCGGTCCGCTGTTGGAGGCGGGCGGCGAGGCGGTCAGACAGGGCCGGTGCCAGCGCCAGCAGCGGTACCACCAGTACCGGCAGGTAGACGGTGGCGAGCAGCACCACGATCCCGATCGAGCGCACGAGCTGGCCGAACAGCCCAAAGATCTGCCGCGTGGCGCCGGCCAGCGTGCGCCGGTCGCCGGTCAGCTGCTCGACGCGCGCGAGCAGCTCGGGGCGCTCGAAGTGCTCGAGCGTCGGCAGGCGCGCGATCAGTCGCGCGATGCGCACGCTGAGCGCGAGGTTGGCGCGGTCGGTCAGCTGCGAGCCCTGCGTGCCGGTGACGATCGCGATCGACCAGGAGATCGAGAACAGCACCGCCACTAGCACCGCGCCGAGCACGATCCGACCGCCCGCGTGCGCGAGCGCGCCGTCGACCATCAGCTTGTAGCCGAGGCTGTAGCAGACCGAGGCGGCGGCGGCGATGAGGTTGAGCGCCAGCAACAGCACCGCCGCCAGCGGTGCCGCCCGGAAGCCGCTGCCGATCAGCACCCCGAACAGGCGCCGCTGAGTCCTCATCGCGGCCGCGCTCCTGCCTCGCGGAACCGCTCAGCCTGAAGCTTGAACATGCGTGCATATGTGCCATTGAGGCTCAGCAGTTGCTGGTGGCTGCCGAGCTCGGTGATCGCGCCGCCGTCGAGCACCGCGATCCGATCGGCGCGGCGCACGCTGGCGAAGCGGTGCGAGATGACGATGCTGGTCACCCCCGCGGTCAGATCCAGGAAGCGCTCATAGAAGGCGGCCTCGCCGCGGATGTCGAGCTGCGCGGTCGGCTCGTCCAGCACCAGCACGCGCGCGCCGGTTTCGACCGCATACAGCGCCCGTGCCAGCGCGATCCGCTGCCACTGCCCGCCGCTCAGGTCGACGCCGCCGCTGAACTGTGGCGAGAGCACCGTATCCCAGCCGTGCGGCAGCGATTCGATCACTGCGAGCGCGCCCGCCCGCTTGGCGGCGCGCTCGAGCAGCGCCGGGTCGGAGCTGTGCCCGCGCCCGAACATGCCGACGTTCTCCCGCGCGCTGAGCGGCAGGCGCGTGAAATCCTGGTAGACGACCGCCACCTGGCGTTGCCACTCGCGGGCGCTCAGCTCGCTCAGCGGCCGCCCGTCGGCGAGGATGCGCCCCCCCGTTGGATCGCGCATGCGCGCCAGCAGCGTGACCAGCGTCGTCTTGCCCGCGCCGTTGACACCGACGAGGCCGAGCGAGTGTCCCAGTGGCAGCTCGAGGTCGAGCCGCTCGAGCACCGGCCGCTCGCCTCCGGGGTAGCTGAAGCTGAGCTGCTCGAGCCGGATCGATCGCCTGGGCATGCCCGCCGCCGGCGCTCCTCGCAGCGCCTGCTCAGCGCTGCCGCTCAGCCCTCCGGTGAGCGCGTCGAGGTCGGGGATCGAGGCGAGCTGCTGTTCCAGGCGGATGTCCCCAAAGCTGATCGTGCCGGCGGACATGCTGGTCGGGAGCATCGTCAGCATCGTCGCCAGCGTCCGCAGCGAGACCTCGTGGTGGTAGGCCGCGAAGCCGAGCTCAGCGGCGGCAACGGCGTAGGCGGCCAGCACCGCGCCGCCGGCCAGCAGGGCGGTGTTGGTCAGCCCCCGCATCGCATCCCACGCCGGCTCCGTGCCCTCGAGCCACTCGACTCGGTGGCGCGCCGTGATCCAGTCGCCGAGGCCGAAGACGCGCACCTCCTTGGCCGCCGGTGGGCGCCAGGCCAGCCCCAGCAGGTACCAGCTGCGACGCAGCGGCTCGGCCGCCGCCCGCCCGCGCCGAGCCTGCAGCCGAAGTCCGGCAGCCAGCGGGCGCCGGACGAGCATCCACACGGCCAGCAGCTCGAGCCCGACCCACCACCTGAAGACGCACAGCACGATGCAGGCGAGCACGCCGGTGAGCCGGTCGCCGAGCTGCGAGATCAGGGCCATCGGCGCGCCCGCCGGGTCGCCGGCACTGAGTAGCTCTCCGCGGGCTGACGCCAGCTGGTTGAGCACCTCGCGGTTCTCGAGGTGGCTGATCCCGATCGGGGCGCAGACCGCGCGTACCAGCCGACGTTGCATGAGCGCGTCGACGCGCGCGGCTGCCGCCGCCGTGAGCGCGTCCTCGGCCGGTCCCCGCAGCAGTGAGATCGTGTAGCTGACGCCGGCCTCCGCGAGGTCGACGATCAGGCGGTGGCCGGCAGTGGAGGAGAGCCCGTCGATCGCAGCGTTCGGGATCGCGGCGACGACCCGGCCCATCAGCACCAGCACGAGCACCGGCAGCACGCCCTCGGCGATGATGAAGACGACGGCGCCGATGAAGTGCGACGGCGACGCACGCCACAGCAGCTGCAGTGCGCGGGTGCGGGGCGAGCTGCGGATGCGCACGAGCAGGCGGCCTGACACTCGCCCGACGCTAGGGCATCACGAGGCGCTCGTCCAAGGCCATGAGGACATCATTCGATGCGGGTTCCGCATCACCAAAGCGCTCGGCCACCAGCTCGACGATGCGCATCACCGAAGGTCGCGGAAATGGCCTGTGCAGGAGCAGCAGGCGGCTGCTGGTACCGGCGAGCGGGCGGAAGACGACGCCGCGCATGGGTACAGCCGCCGTGGCCGGAAGGCGGTAGATGCCGATGCCCGCGCTGACCAGGGCGAGCGCCTCCGAGGCCGACCGCGCATCGCGCACGATGTTCAGCTCGATCCCGCGCTCACTCGCGCGCCGTAGCACCGCGTCGTAGGCGGACGGCACCAGCTTGCGGCTCAGCGAGATCATCGGCTGCCCCGAAAGCTGTGTGATCTCGACCTCCTCCAGGGCCGCGAACGGATGCTCGGGTGAGACCGCGATCAGGGACGGCTCCGGGCGCAGCTCGAGCTCGACCATCTCCGATTCCTGATGGGTCGGGCGCGTGATCGCAAGGTCGATGTCGCCGCGGCGCAACGCCGGGATCAGCTCGAGGTAAGTGATCTGCGAGACGCTCAGCTCGATCTCCGGATGGTTCGCTGCGGCGGCTGCGACCAACGGCGCCAGGTACCCGCCCAGCGTGCTCCAGAGGAACGCCACCGACACGTGGCCCCGTACCCCGCGACGCTGGGCGAGGGCGTTGCTGCGCAAACGGTCGGCCGCCGCCAGGGCCTCACGGGCATCCTCGAGCAGCGCGGCGCCTGCATCGCTCAGCTCGGTGTGTCGCGCGCTGCGGACGAACAGCTGTACCCCGAGCGCATGCTCGAGCAGGCGCACCTGCCGGCTCACCTGCGGCTGTGAGATGCCGAGCCGCAGGGCCGCGCGCCCGAAGTGGAGCTCCTCCGCCACGGCCACGAAGGCACGCAGCCAGACGAGGTTCGGATCCATGTCGAAACTGTATCCGTCGGGGCGCTTGTGGCGTGCGTGCCGGGCTGCTGGCAGAGTGACAGCGGTGCCCACAGTCAGCGTCGACGGCCTACGGATGTATTACGAGCTCGCCGGCGCGGGCCAGCCGCTCGTGCTGATCGCTGGGCTCGGGCTGGACCTGTCGGAGTGCGGCCCGCTGATCGACGCGCTCGCCACCCGGTACCGCGTGCTGGCCTTTGACAACCGCGGCGCCGGCCGCACCGACAAGCCCGATGAGCCATACACCGTCGAGCAGATGGCCACCGACACGGCGGGCCTGATGCAGGCGCTCGGGATCGAGCGTGCGCACGTCGTGGGGATGTCGCTGGGCGGGCGGATCGCGCTGGACCTCGCGCTCGAGTACCCCGAGCGCGTCCGCAGCCTGACCTTGGTGTCGACCTCGGCGCGGGTCGAGCGCCGCTGGACGATCGGGCTGCTGGGGCTCGTGTCCCTGGTCTTCAGGGGCCGCTACCCGCAGCCGCGCTACGCCTTCAGACGTCAGCGTGCAGCGAGCGTCGGCTATGACCGTACCGGCGATCTGTCTGAGCTGCGGGTGCCGACGCTGGTCGTGCACGGGCGGCGCGATCACATCGTGCCCTACCGGCTGGCCGAGGACATGGCCGCCGGGATCCCCGGGGCGCGCTTCGAGCTGATCGAGAGCGGACACCTCTATCCGCTGACGAAGAGCACCAGCTTCGCCGAGCAGGTGATCGCCTTCACGGGCGGCGTCTGAACCGGGCTAAAGCGGCTTGTCGCCGCTGCGGCGCGAACGCCCGCGATGCAGCTTGTTGGCGTACATCGCCTGGTCGGCGCGCTGCAGCAGCGCCTCGACGTCGTCCTGGTCATCGGCGATCACGGCCCCGACGCTGACGCTGATTGCCGGCTCAAAGCCCTCAGCGGCCCCGTGCAGCTTCTGCAGCAGCCGATCGAACTCGGCCTCGGACACCTCCGCCACTACGGCGAACTCGTCGCCGCCGATGCGGCCGACCGTGTCCTCGCTGCGCACCGCCTCGCGCAGCCGACGCGCCACCCACCGCAGCGCCGCGTCGCCGCATCCGTGCCCCTGCGCGTCGTTGAGCGCCTTGAAGTCGTCGAGGTCGATCACCGCGGCGACCACCGGTGTCCCGCGACGCCGGCGGCGGGCGAGCGCCTGCGCCAGGCGGTCGTCGAAGATCACGCGGTTGACCGTGCCTGTGAGTGGGTCAAGCGTCGCCGCCTTGCCGAGCTCGGTCGCGATCCGGATCAGCTCGAGGTGCGAGCAGGCAAGCTGAGCGATGTCCTCGAGTCGTGCGAGCTGCTCTTCGCTCAGCTGTAGCGCTGCCGTGTCGAAGGCGCAGAGCGCGCCGACCACCACGCCGTCGTCGCCGCGCAGCGGCAGCGACGCGTAGAAGCGGACCGGCGCGATCGGGTCTGAGACGAACGACGAGTACGCGAAGCGTGGGTCGGTGGTCGCGTCGTGCGTGACGATGCGAGTCTCGCTCTCGACCACCAGCCGGCACATGGCATCCGGCGCGGGGTGCTCGCCCAGCGGCGCGCCGACGCCCGCGATCCGGTGTTGGAAGTCAGCGTCGAAGATGTGCACTGCTGCGGCGGCAGCGCCGGTGATCGACTGTGCCAGGCGCGTGAGCGCGGTCAGCACAGGGTCGCCGACGCGATCGAGCAGGCCCAACTCGCCGATGACCTTGAGCCGTCGGCGCTGTGCGTCGCTGAACGGCGCGGTGATTGCTTGATGCGGCTCCGCGGGTGCTGCCATGGTGGTCCTCTGTGCAGCTTCCCAGAATCAACGCGACTGTGCCTGTCAGTTCGACGAATGGGCGTTTGCGCCCGCGCCGCCATCCGCGAACAGATCGGCCACGGCGTCGAATGCCCGCGCGATCAGGACGGCCGGATCGAGTGTTTCCTGACCGCGCCGGCGCTCGGATCCGATCGTGCGCAGCACGGCGACCGCTGTCCGCGCGATCAGCTCGCACGTGAAACGATCCGGCTGGTCGGCTGCGGCCCGATCTGTGCGAGCGAGCAGCGCCTGCGTGATCAGCCCCTCGAGCCGCAGCAGCGGCCGCGTGCCCGCGCGGCGCATCGATTTGAGCGCACCCGGGTTGTCGCTGAACGCCCACAGCAACCGGGCGCGCGGAGTTGCTGTCACCGCTTCCACCAGAGAGATCAGCGCGCAGCGCACGGCGCGCGCCGCGGGCTCGTCGAGCGGTCGGGCGAGGATTGCGTCGTGCAGCGCCTGCATCCAGGCGCTCATCTCGGCGGCGACCAGTCCCTCCTTGCCGTCGAAGTAGCGGTAGAACGTTCGCTCGGTCACCTGCGCTGCGTCGGCGATCTGGCGAACGGTCGTCGCCGCGAACCCCTGCCTGGCGATCAGCTCTTCCGCGGCGGCGCTGATCGCCGCCCTGGTGGCCCGCTTGTGCGCTTCACGACGTCCGAGCTGTGCGCTGTCGACGGCCTCGGCGGACACCGCGTCGAGCAACCCGTCGTGATCGCGTGGATTCATATCTGGACAATCTGTCATACCTGACAGATTGTAGGATAAAGTGTCAGGTATGACAGCTTCTTTTTCTCCCGGCTCGATCGGGGTCTGGGCCGCACGCAACCGTCGCCTCGTACTCGGTCTCTGGATCGCGCTGCTGGTCGCGGCGACGCTCGCGCACCGCGCGGTCGCAAGCACCTACAGCGACACCTTGTCGATCCCCGGCAGTGCAGCGCAGAACGGGCTGAACATCCTGCGGGCACACGACCCCAAGGCCGGCGGGCAGGGTGGGCAGATCGTGTTTGAGTCGGCGACTGGCAAGCTCTCGGCGCACGCCCGGGAGATCAGCGCGGCGATCGCGCAGCTGGCCAGGCTGCCACACGTACTCGCGGTCAACAACCCGCTCACACCCGCGACGCTGTCGGCCAACGGCGAGGTCGCATACACCGCGATCAACTTCGACCAGAGCCCGCAGAAGCTCGGGCAGCGCTACCTGAATCGTGTCAACGCCGCCGTGCTGCCGGCACGCCAGGCAGGTGTGCGAGTGCTATTCGGCGGCGCGCTCGGGCAGGCGGCCGAGCCCAAGGCCAAGGACATGAGCTCGGAGCTGATCGGGCTGATCGTGGCGCTTGTCGTGCTGCTCGCCGGCTTCGGCTCGGTGTACGCCGCGGGGCTGCCGTTGCTGAGCGCGATCCTCGCCGTGATCACCGGTGTCGGGACACTGGGGATCGTCGCCGGCGCCGTCTCCTTCGGCACCAGCGCACCGACGCTCGCAACGATGATGGGGCTCGGTGTCGGGATTGATTACGCGCTGTTCATGACGACCCGTTTCCGCCAGCGGATGCTCGATGGTGAGCAGCTGGAGGACGCGATCCGCACGACCGTCACGGGCAGCGGCCACGCGGTCTTGACCGCCGCGACGACTGTCGTGATCGCGATGCTGGGCCTGTACGCCTCGGGGATCTCCTTCATCGGCAAGCTCGGGCTCGCAGCTGCGATCACGGTCGCGGTGGCGGCTGTGGCCGCGCTCACGCTGGTCCCCGCTCTGCTCGGCTTTGCCGGGCAGAGCATCGACAGACATGCCGTTCGCCGGCCGGTCGCCGAGCCGCTGGCCACCGACTCGTTGATGCATACCTACGTCGGCGCGATCGAACGCCATCCGTGGCGCTTTGCCATCGGCGGCATCACGCTGCTGCTGGTGCTGGCGATCCCGCTGCTGTCGATGCGGCTCGGGCACGTCGAGCCGACGGCGGAGCCAAGCAGCTTCGGCGACCACCAGGCCTACGTGGCGCTCGAGCAAGGCTGGGGGCCGGGTGCCGACGGCCCACTGACGATCGTCGTGCAGCTGCACTCCAAGCCGACCCGCGGCGACGCTGTACAGCTCCAGCGCAAGCTGACCTCGGCGCTCGCGTCGGCGCCTGATGTCAGCGCCGTGACGAAGATGCGCGCGACGAGCGACGGCAAGCTGATCGTCGGCAAGGTCCTGCCGGAGAGCGGGCCGGGATCCTCGGCCACAGCCGCGCTCGTGCGCCGGCTCCAGGACCAGGTGCTGCCGGCCGCTCTCTCCCATGCGGGCGCCACGGGCTACGTGACCGGCACCACCGCCGCCACGGTTGACTTCGTCAGCACCGTCTCCTCGCGACTGGGGCTGATCATCGCGGTCGTGCTGCTGGCCGCGTTCGTGTTGCTGCTCGCTGCCTTCCGCAGCCCGGTGGTGGCGCTCAAGGCGGTGCTGCTCAACCTGCTGTCGATCGGCGCCACCTATGGAGTGCTGGTGGCCGTGTTCCAGTGGGGCTGGGGTTCGAGCCTGCTCGGTGTGCAGGGCACCGTCCCACTGGAGTCCTACGTGCCGATGATCGTCTTCGCGATCGTCTTCGGCCTGTCGATGGACTACGAGGTCTTCCTCGTCTCACGCATCCGTGAGCACTGGCTGCGTGGTGGCGACAACCGTGCGAGCGTCGCCGCCGGCCTTTCCCAGACGGCGCGCGTGATCACGTGTGCGGCGCTGATCATGGCGAGTGTCTTCTTCGCGTTCCTGCTTTCGACCAAGGTCGATATCAAGATGCTGGCCCTGGGGCTCGGCTTCAGTGTGCTGATCGACGCCAGCGTGATCCGGCTGATCGTCGTACCGGCGCTGATGTTCCTGTTCGACCGTTGGAACTGGTGGGCGCCGCGCTGGCTCGCGGGTGCGGCTGACAGGCAGCGGGCCGCGATCAGTCTTGCCGAGTCGGGTTCCTGATCCAGGCCAGGCTGAGCAACCCGGAGACGATCGCCAGCGCGGCCGCCAGCAGCATCGCCAGATGAAACGCGCCGATCGAGGCGTTGACGAGCACCGCGTGGACGTGAGCGTGCACGCCCGGCGCAAAGCCCGCCGGCACGTGGACCTGCAGGCTCGCGGCCGCGGCTCGCGCCACGGCCCGCGCTGTGGACCCGGTGTGCGCCAGTGCGTGCTCGACCTGGGCTGAGAAGTGTCCGGCGACGATCGCGCCGCCGACGGCGATCGTGATCAGGCCGGACACGCGTGAGATCGCGTTGTTGACCCCGGACGCGATGCCGGAGTGCGCCGCCGGCGCGGCCGACAGCACCGTCGAGGTCAGCGGCGCCACGGTGATGCTCATGCCCAGGCCGAACAGCGCGACCCCCGGGAACACCCCGGCAAGGTAGCTGGGATGCGTGCCGACCCGCACCAGCGCAAGCAGGCCGACGCCGGCGACGATCGGCCCGATGCCCATGAACAGCTGGGGCCCGAAGCGGTCCGCGAGCGCGCCGAAGCGGCGCGCCAGCAGGAACAGCAGGATCGAGGCGGGCAGCGTCGAGAGTCCGGCGACCAGTGGCCGGTAACCGCCGACCTGCTGGAGGAAGACGACGAGGAAGAACAGCGCAACGCTGAGCCCGCCGTAGAGCAGGAAGGTCGTGAGGTTGCCGATCGCGAAGTTGCGCGCGCGGAAGATCGCGAAGGGAAGCATCGGGGCGCTGCAGCGCTTCTCCCACCAGGCGAAGATCGCCAGCAGCAGGCACCCGGCGACCATCGCCCCCGCGACCCGTGCGTTGCTCCAGCCGTAGCTGGGCTGCTCGATCAACGCGAAGATCGGGCCCGCCAATCCGAGTGCCCCGAGCCCACCGCCGACCCAGTCGACCTTCGCCTCCGGGTCGCGCTGCCGAACCGGGATCGAGCGTGCGAGCCAGAGCGTGACCAGCACGATCGGCAGGTTGATCACGAACACCCAGCGCCAGGAGGCGGCCTGCACCAGCAGCCCGCCGAGCAGCGGTCCGGCGACGGTCGCGATCCCGGTCCAGGCCGTCCAGGTTCCGATCGCCGCAGCCCGCTGACGCGCGGGGAAGGTGTCCATGATCAGCGCCAGGTTGCTGGGAACGAGCAATGCCGCGGCGATACCCTGGACGGCACGTGCGGCGATCAGCAGCGCGGCGTCGGGCGCGATCGCGCAAACCAGCGAGGCGGCGCCGAAGCCGCTGACGCCGAGCGCGAAGATCCGCCGGCGCCCGTACACATCGCCGAGCGAGCCGCCCACCAGCAGCAGCGCCCCGAGGGTCAGCAGGTACGCATCGACGACCCACTCCTGCGTCTGCAGGCCGCCGTGGACGCTGGCCCTGATCGCGGGCAGGGCAACGTTGACGATCGTGCCATCGAGGAAGGCGGCGGATGAGCCGAGGATGCAGGCGAGCAGCGTCAGCCGTTGGCTGCGGGTGTAGGCCTGGCCGGCTGACTGCGATCCCTCGGCGGTGGCTGACATGCAGCTAACCGTACGGGAGCGCGTGCTCATGGCATCGTTTGCCCATGCCGCCAACGGTCGTGTTCTTCCCCGGGGCAAGCGGTGCCGGGGACTTCTGGTCACCGGTCGCCGACCTGTTGCCCGACGAGTGGGAAACCAAGTTGCTGAGCTGGCCCGGTGCCGGCACCGTTCCGGCCGCGGCCGGGATCACCGGCTACCTGGATCTGATTGAGCTGGCGGCGGCCGAGGTGCCGGACGGCAGCGATGTGGTGGCGCAGTCGATGGGCGGGGCGATAGCGATCGGTCTAGCGCTGGCGCGGCCGCGAAAGCTCCGGCGACTGGTGCTGGTCGCCACCTCGGGTGGGCTTGACGTCGGCGCGATGGGCGGCGGCGACTGGCGCGAGCAGTACCGCTCCGAGTTCCCGCAGGCGCAGGCCTGGGTCACCGGCGATCAGCTCGACCACAGCGCCGGCCTGAGAGCCGTTGCGCTGCCGGTTTGCCTGATCTGGGGTGATGCCGATCCGATCAGTCCGGTCGCGGTCGGCGTAGCGCTCAACGACAAGCTCGCCCGCAGCAGGCTCCACGTGCTGGCGGGCGGGACCCATGCGGTGGCGCGTGAGCGTCCCGATCAGGTGGCGGCGCTCGTCGAGGAGCACCTGTCGGGCTCAGCGCCCGTCTGAACCCGGGCCGCCGCGCCGAGCCGCAGCGCTGTGGGCCGATCGGTTATCTAGAACGATGGCGGTTGCTCAAACCGGACAAGCCGAACGTTGACCTGCATCACGTTCTTGCGTCAGGATCGGCAAACTCCATGGGAACGTGACTCGTGCCCGAAGAGCCGGAAGCTTTTGTCGTGCGTAGTCTGGGGCCGCGCAAGTTTCGCGAGGTCGAGCGCCAGGCGCGCTTGAGCCAGTGGACCTGGGACCTCGAGGCGGACGTCATCCACTGCAGCCCGAGCCTGTTTGCCATGCACGGGCTCGAACCTCCGACCGCGGGCCCGGGCGCTGGGCTTCGACTCCCGCTTCAGCAGTGGCTCGGCCTGCTGCCGGAGAACGACGGCGGCCGCGCCCAGCGATTCGTCGCGCTGGTGCGCGGCAGTGGCGAGGGCTGCGAGTTCGAATACAAGCTGGGATCGGGCCGCGCCACGCGCTGGCTGCGGCTTGTGGCCGAGGTGACGGAGCGCCGTGACGGCGCGCCGATCCGGGTTGTCGGCTACACCCAGGACGTGACCGCGCTCAAGCGCTCCGAGCAACGGCATCGGCGGGTGCAGCGCGAGCTCAATCATCAGCACGAGGCACTGCGACGGATCGCGTGCGGCGAACCGCTGGAGGCCATCCTCGCGTCCCTCTGCCGACAGGTCGAGCGGCAGATACCGTCCGTGCGCTGTTCGGTCTCGCTGCTGGATCGCGTCAACGGGGTGCTGCGCTACGGAGCCGCGCCGACGATGCCATCTGAGTTCGCCGGCTTCATCGACAACGTCCCGCTCGGTGAGGGGGTTGGTGCCTCCGCTCAGGCGGCGGCCACCGGCGAGCTGCAGATCGTCGAGGACATGCGCGCCTCACCGATGGTGGACTTCGTAACCATCATCAAAGAGCTGGGCATCGCCGGCGCGTGGGCGCTGCCGCTGAACCGTCCCAACGGTGAGGTCATCGGCACCTTCGCGGTGTACCGGCCGGTGCCGCACCGGCCCTCCCAGCAGGAGATCCAATGGGTCTCGAGGATCGCCAACCTGGCCGCGGTGGCCATCGATCGCGACTTCATGGACGGCGCCCAGCAGCCCGCCGCGAGCATCGACCCGCTCACCGGACTGTTGAACCGCACCCGCTTCATGGAGCTGGCAAACGCCGAGATCGACCAGGAGGATGCCAGATGGGCGGTGCTCTATCTCGACATCGAGCGGTTCAAGCCGCTGCTCGACCAGGTCGGCTACCTCGCCGGTGAACGCATCCTCGCGGTGATCGCCGACAGGCTGCGCCCCGTGGTTGGCGACGAGCTGCTCGCCCGGTTCGGTAACGAGGACGTCTTTGTCGCACTGATCCCCGCCGACAGCCCAGACGCCGTCGAGCATCTCGGCGAGCGCGTGTTGAAGCTGTTCGATGAGAGCGTCAAGCTGAGCGGCGGCGAGTTCTTCCTGCTGCCGCTGATCGGCATCGCCTTCAGTGACGGACGCAGCGATGCGTACGGCTTGGTGTCAAGCGCCCTGACCGCAATGCACGCCGCCCAGCGCGACGGCCTGCGACGGATGAAGGTGTATGACCGCGAGTTGCGCGTCAAGCTCGTGCAACGCGTCAGCCAGGAATCGGAGCTGCGCACCGCGCTGCAGCGGCACGAGCTCGAGCTGCACTACCAGCCGCTGCTCGATCTGACGCAGTGGAGCTGCACTGAGGTGGAGGCGCTGGTCCGCTGGCGACATCCGACACGGGGTCTGGTCGGACCGGCCGACTTCATCCCGCTTGCCGAGGAGGCCGGCCTGATCGTGCCGCTGGGCAAGCGTGTGCTGGAGATGGTGGTCGAGCAGGCGCGGGAATGGCGGACGGTGCTGCCTCGGGTACGAATCGCCGCCAACGTCGCACCGATGCAGCTGACCGATCCGCTGTTCGCGGATGAGTTGCTCGAGCTGATCGCCGACGCCGGCCTGAGCCCGGACGCGGTGGCGATCGAGGTCACTGAGTCGGCCCTGATCGAGGGTCTGCAGTCGACCCATCGCACGCTCATGCGTCTGCACGAGGCTGGAATCTGCGCCGGCATCGATGACTTTGGAACGGGCTACTCGTCACTCGCGCGCCTCGGTGATCTCGCGGTCACGAGCCTGAAGATTGACCGCGGCTTCATCGCCAGACTCGCGGCCGACTCGGCCGCCCGGACCGTGGTCCGCGCGATCAGTGAGATCGCGGCGGCCTACGGGTTGCGCGTGACCGCCGAAGGGATCGAGGATGCGGAGGCGCTGGCCGCGGTCGAGGCGATCGGGTGCGACTTCGCCCAGGGATTTTTCATCGGGCGCCCGGTTCCCGCGCAGCAGGCGTTCGAGTTCCTGCGATCGCCGCTGCCCGCGCACCTGCAACCGCCAACCCAGCTTCGCTGAGTCAGCCGACGCGGAGCTCGAGCTTGACCGTCTCGCTTCGGCCGCCGGGCATGAGCATCTGCGAGGTGATCCAGTCGGTCCCAGCTGGAGCCGAGGCACCCGCCCTGAGGGAGAGCCTGAACGACGCGCGCCCGTTGGGCGGAACCGAGACCGTGCGTTGCGCCGGTGCGATCAGAATGTCGTTGGCGGCCGGAGTTGTGAGCTCGATGTGCACGAGTTGACGGCTGCGGGTGGCGTTCTGCGCACCGGCTTCAAGCGTCGTGCTGCTCGACGGTGACAGCACCAGACGCTGGTGCGACAGGAAGCCGACCACCGGTCGCAGACCGTAGCCGTACGACGGCGGCGTGTCGGTCGGGGCAGAGCCCCAGGCGGTCGGCGTGCTGCCAAGCGTCCAGTCGAGTGTGGCGCCACGAGCCAGCCGGTTGTAGTCCACCCAGAGGTTCGTGTACGGCTTCCCGTTCAACAGCAGCGAGCGGACGTAATAGGTGCTGGGCGAGGCCGCTGGTGCCTCGATCCTGATCGACCTGCCGTTCGCCAGGTGGATCGTCTCCTGTGGGAATCCGGGGCTTGCAAACACGAGCGTGCCGCTGCCCGGGTTCTCCGGATACATCCCCAGCATCTCCCAGACGAAGGTGGAGCTGTTGGCGCCCAGATCGTCGTTGTTCACCAGCGCGGCGGGTCCGGGGGGGTACAGCGTGTTGCGGATGTTGGCAACCACGCTCTGCGTGCCCGCGGGATCCTGGGCGTAGTCGAGTGCGAACTGCTCGCCGAAGTCGAACTCGTTGCTGAGATCGGCGTACATGCCGCCGCCGTTGGGTCTCGCGAGATAGGGCGTGAGCATGTCACTGGCCGTGGCTCTGCCCCCGAGCAGCGAGAACAGTGCCGAGTAGTCGTTGGGGACGTCCCACAGGTACTCGTACGGGTCGCCCTCGACGTAGGGCTCGTAGTCGGTCGGGAAGGTGCCGTTGAACGTCGGCGTCACGCCCGCTTCGAACAGGCCGTTCGCAAGCCGCGAGGTCAGCAGATCGGTGTTCGGGTCAAACAGGTTCTCCCAGTTGTTCGCCCGTGCGGTGAGCGTGGCGGCGTCAGTGCGGTCGCCGAGCGCTGCGGCGAACTGCGCCAGCGCGAAGTCCGCGGTGTCGTACTCGAGCAGCGCCGACATGAACCCGTGGGCACGGCAGCAACCGTAGGCTCCGTCCTCGGGCAGGTAGCCGTATTGCTGCTCGAGTGCCTCGCCCGGGCGCACGTCGTTGACCGTCGTGGCCTGGGTGAGCATGTCGCTCAGCGCCTGCTTGGTGTTGAAGTTGTGGGCACCGAAGGCATAGATGTCGCTGATGATCGCGTCGGCCGGGTCACCGACCATCACGTAGTTGTTGAGGTTGCCGTAGCCCCACTGCTGCAGCACTTTGTCCTCGCTGTAGTAGTTGAGCTGGGACTGCGCCATGTCCGCGGCGGGCCCGGGGTCCAGCATTGCCTGCAGCTGTGAGAGCGAGTGGTAGATGTCCCAGCCCGAGAACATCCCGTACTGGTTTCGCTGGCCCGGCGCCAGGCTGTGGATCTTGAGATCCGCACCCATGAACTGCCCGTTCACGTCGCTGGTGATGTTCGGCTGCAGGAACGCCTTGTAGAGCAGGCTGTAGAACTCCTGTGTCTGCGCGTAGCTGCCGCCCGAGACCTGGATCCTGCCGAGCAGCCGGTCCCAGGCTGACTGCGCACGCTGGCGTACCGCATCGAAGTTCCAGCCCGGATTCTCGGTCTGCCAGTTGAGCTTGGCGTTGGCGGCGCTGACGTAGGAGATCCCGACCTTGGCCCGGAGCACCTGGTCCTTGGTCGTGTTGAACGTCAGGGCCACCGCTGCAGAGGAGCTCTGACCTGGTGTGGTGAGGACTGTGGAGGCAGTGAACGGACGATCGAAGGTGATGTCGAAGTACAGCGTGTAGCGCTGCTGCTGCCCGCCGTTGATGAGCTCCTTGCAGAAGTCACCGCTGGTCTCCGATCCCTGGATCTCGTGCTTGTTGATCACCGCGGCGCTGTCGCCGAAGTCGCCGTTCTGGCTGGCCATCAGCTTGATAAGGAAGTCGGCCCGGGTGGTGGCCGGGTAGGTGAGGCGCGCCATCGAGCTGTGCGGCGTCGCCGTGAACTCGGAGGTGACCGTGTTCGGCTGGTTGCTCTGGGCCGAGTAGTAGCCGGCCTGGGCGACCTCATTGGTGTGGCTGAACAGGGTCGTGATCCGGTTTGGATTGCCGCTGGGCAGCGCCCCCGTTGTCGGCAACATCGGCACGTCGCCGGCCGCCGGACAGCCAGGGCCGGAAAGGTGCGTCAGGCTGTAGCCCCAGAGCCGCTTGTCGGAGTACTCGTACTCGCCGCCCTCGGTATATGTGGGCTTGGTGTCGGGACTCCACTGCACCATTCCGAACGGCACCTCGGCGCCGGGGAAGGTGTGGCCTCCGCCGGATGTCCCGGTCCGGGTGTCCACGAGCTGCGCCAGGCCTGACGGCGGTGGCGCCGGTGCAGCAAGCGCTCGCGCCCCGGCCGCGCCGAGAACCCACACCATCAGCGCGAGCAAGACAGCGACGTGCAGCGCACGTCGAGCTGAAGTCCGCCGTCTGGTCGCGCCGCGTTTGTACCCAGAGCTGGCCGAAGCCCCATTTCTGGGGCTTCGCTCAAGCGGCTGATTGCGATCCCACGCGTAGTTTGCGCGTCCCTGCACCGGCCTATTTGCGCAGTACGACGGCCGCCTCCGGGGTGGCCACGTGGAAGCTGAAGCTCTCGACGAGATAGAGCCCGACGGCGTCACCGTCGTGGTGGTCGTAGCCGATCGCCACGTCCTGGCCCGCGTCCATGATGAAGTCGCCCCCGCGCTGGCTGATGACGATTGCCCCGCTGATACCGGGCACCGACACGAGCGGGCCGCCAAGCATCTCGCGCAGGTGATCGGCCAGCAGGTAGCCGCCTGACTTGGCCGACTCGATCACGAGTCGGTGGTGATCGGGGGAGAGCGCCAGCGCGAACGGCCCGGCGACGCCGCTTCCCTGCAGCTGCTCGAGGGCGCCGGCGACGGCTGCGGCATACCCGTTCGGAAGCTCCTTGAGCGCGATCGGCTTATGTGGCGATACCTTGGCGATCCCACCTACCACACCATCCCAACCCTCGAGCATGGAGACGTTCTCGGCGACTGCGAGCTTGTGGGCGGCGTCGTCAAGTGGAGTCAGGTCGGTGTCGTCGGCGCCACGGTCGATGCTGCGCAGCTCGGCGAGCGAGAGCTCGAACTCCGCCCGCAGCTCCACCAGCGGCAGGACGCTCCGCCTTGCCGCTGATACGCCCGCGTTGGGCGCGGCGTCGAGGCTCTCGATGTGCCCGAGGTTGGTTGCCGAGTGCCGCCAGCCATGCGGTCCCGAAAAGTCCACCAGCCGTCTGGCGCCGAGCGCCGGGACGAGCCGCTGTTTGGCCTCGCTGTCGAGCGCCTCCCAGCCGATGTCGCTGATCGGTGCTAGCTCTCGGAGCAGATGGTTCATGGCTCAACTCCTTTCAGGTCCCCGATCCCGAGCGAGCCGTCAGGCGGGAATGGGCGATGGGTGCCGGCGGCAAGCTCGGGCGTGACGGCTGCGGCCGGCTCGTTCCCGCCCGCGGACGCGTCGGAGTTCCGTGGGACCGGCGGATCGTCTAGGAAGCCAACGGTGGGGACGAAGAAGAGGTTGCCCGTGACCGCGGTGGAGAAGTCGAGGATGCGATCGGTGTTGCCATGGGGCTTGCCGATGAACATGTTCTGGAGCATCTGTTCGATCACATCGGGGGTGCGTGCGTAGCCGATGAAGTAGGTTCCGAACTCGGCTGCGCCGACCCGTCCGAAGGGCATGTTGAGGCGGACGATCTGGTGTTGAACGCCGTCCTCGTCGAGGATCGTGTTGAGCACGAGATGGGAATCAGAGGCCTTGTCCTCATCCGCAAACTCGACGTCGTCCAGCTTTGTCCGTCCGAAGGCCGCCTCCTGATCCTCGGTCGTGAGTTCATTCCAGGATTGGAGGTCGTGCAGGTATTTCTGAACGATCACGTAGCTCCCGCCGGCAAAGTCCGGATCCTCGTCGCCGATTACGGCCGCCGTCTGCGCCGCGATTCCCGCGGGGTTCTCGGTTCCGTCCACGAAGCCCAACAGGTCGCGCTCATCGAAGGACCTGAAGCCGTGCACCTCGTCAACAACCCGTGCATACGGCCCGAGCTGGTCGACGAGCAGGTGCGCGAGCTCGAAGCACAGATCGAGTCGCTGGGCGCGGATGTGAAACAGGAGGTCGCCCGGCGTTGCGGGCGCCGTGTGCCTCGAACCGTGCAACTCGCGGAAGGGATGCAGGCCGGCGGGGCGCGGCAGCCCGAAGAGCCGCTCCCAGACGTCCGCGCCGACACCTGTGATGCAGCTCAGCTCCGCTTCGGGGATGCGGAAGCCGACCGAGCGTCTCAGGCCGCTGACGTTGGCGAGCGCGTCACGCACCGCATCCTCGGCTCCACGATCGATCGTGAGCGTCAGAAAGATCGCCGCCGGTGCGATCGGCGTGAGTACGGCCTGGGGCTCGGAGGCAGTTGAGTTCTGCATGCGATCTGCGGTTACGCCGGATCAGGTGATCTGCACGCAGACTACGACACAGGCAGTGCGAACGCGCGCCGGGAGTAACGCTGATCGGCTCTGGACTTGCCGCAGGATCAAGCCGATTGGGTCGGACAGCGGGCAGCCCGAGATAGTTGCGTCCGCAAGTAGATATTGCTACGATACATGCAAACGCATATATCTTTTGGAGTGCTGAGCATGCAATTCGGACTTCTTTCAGTTTCAGACATCACCCGCGATCCGGTTTCGGGAGTTACGCCGTCAGAGGCCGAGCGGATCGACGCGGTCGTGCAGATCGCCAAGAAGGCGGACGAGGTCGGGCTCGATGTGTTCGCGATCGGCGAGCATCACAACCCGCCGTTCTTCTCCTCGTCTCCGACGACGCTTTTGGCGTCGATCGCGGCGCAGACTCACGCGCTGATCGTGAGCACTGGCACGACCCTGATCACCACCAACGACCCGGTGAAGATCGCCGAGGACTACGCGATGCTGCAGCATTTGAGCAAGGGTCGCATGGACCTGATGCTCGGTCGCGGAAACACCGCGCCGGTGTATCCCTGGTTCGGTCAGGACATCCGCCAGTCCTTGCCGCTGGCGCTGGAGAACTACAACCTGTTGCACCGCCTCTGGCGCGAGGATGTGGTCGACTTCGAGGGCAGGTTCCGGTCGCCGCTGCAGGGGTTCACCGCGACTCCGCGTCCGCTTGACGACGTCCCGCCTTTCGTCTGGCACGGCTCGATCCGCACGCCGGAGATCGCCGAGCAGGCGGCCTTCTACGGCGACGGTTTCTTCGCCAACAACATCTTCTGGCCAAAGGAGCACTACCAGCGCCTGATCGGCTTCTACCGCCAGCGCTTCGCCCACTACGGGCACGGCAGCGAGAAGCAGGCGATCGTCGGGCTCGGCGGTCAGGCCTACATCGCCAAGAACTCCCAGGAAGCCAAGCGCGAGTTCCGTGCCTACTTCAATGAGGCGCCCGTCTACGGACACGGCCCCTCGCTTGAGGAGTTCGAGCGGATGACGCCGCTGGTCGTCGGCAGCCCGCAGGAGGTGATCGAGAAGACACTGACCTTCCGTGAGCACTTCGGCGATTACCAGCGCCAGCTGTTCCTGATGGATCACGCCGGTCTGCCGCTGAAGACGGTGCTGAACCAGATCGAGTTGCTCGGCTCTGAGGTGGTGCCGGTGCTGCGTCGTGAATTCGAGTCGCTTCGCGACCCCGAAGCTCCGGCGAGCCCGCCCACGCATGCCGATCTCGTTCGTGCCAAGTATGGGGATCAGCCGGCTCGCCAGCCGCGACCGAACGCCAACCGTGGTGACAACGTGACCGGCAGCTCGCCCTACCAGGACACCGCCGAGCTGGCGGCAGTTGCGGAGGCCGAGAAGACAGAGGCGGCGCGATGAAGGGCTCCGCTCCGGCCACCCCGTCCATCAGCCGCGCCCACCGTGCCAATGACGCCTGGGAGGCGCTACTCGGCGCTCACGCCTCGCTCATGCGCCAGTTCGCGGCGCGGGACGTCTGGGGAGAGGTCAGCATGCGCGAGTACGACGTGCTCTACGCACTGTCCAAGTGTGCGGAGCCGATCTCCTTGCGAGAGCTCAACCGCCACCTGCTGCTCTCGCAACCGGCGCTGTCACGCATGGTCGATCGTCTGGTCGGACGCGGTCTCGTGCAGCGGGAACGCTCATTGGATGACGGGCGCAGCGTGAGACTCTCGCTGTCCGCCGCCGGGGTAGAGCGTCAGCGACGGGTGGGTATGGCCCACGGCAGTGACGTGGCCCGAGCCCTGAGCGCTCGCCTGGACCGCGAGGACCTGGATGCGCTCGCGCGGATCTGCCGGCGGCTCAATGACACATTGGAGGTGGACGCATGAAGCTCGTCGTGATCAACGGTGGCGTCTCCGACCCGTCGTCGACCGGAATGCTCGCCAGCAGGCTGAGCCAGAAGGCCGCCCAGCTCGCGGCCGAACGAGGCACCACAGTCGACGTGACCGTGATCGAGCTGCGCAGCCTCGCGAATGAGATCGCCACCGGCCTGGTGTCGGGCCTGAAGGGCCCTGGTCTCGAGGACGCGACCCGGGCGCTACGTGCGGCCGACGCCATCATCGCCGCAACACCGGTGTACAAGGCAGGCATCAGCGGGCTGTTCAAGTCCTTCGCCGACCTGCTGGACAACGACCTGCTGATCGCCAAACCGGTTCTGCTCGCCGCCACCGCCGGGACCGCTCGCCACGCGCTCGTGGTCGACGAGGCGCTGCGCGCGCTCTTCACCTACCTCCGCGCGGTCACGCTCCCGACCGCCGTGTTCGCCGCATCCGAGGACTGGGGCGACCCGGCTCTCAGCGACAGGATCGAACGCGCGGCACAGGAGCTCACCGCACTGGCCGAAGCCGACATCCAGGGCCGCATCCGCGGCGCCGCCTGGAGCCGATACCAGCACGAGCTCGGCTCCAACGGCGGCGAGGAGTTGGCGATCGACCTCGACAGCGACCTGATGCGGCTTGCCACCGGCAATGCGACCGCGCATCCGCCCGCAGCAGCGTCACTCGAACCACGAGCGTGACGCACACCACGTCAGTTGTCCTCGCCGCCACCGACAGCCGCCGGGCGATCCTCGGTGGCGCGCCTTCTGCGCGTCGGTTCTCTGAGGGCCGGCGGCCGCCATTCCACGTCGTAGAGGTTGTTGCCAGGCTCGACGATCTGGTCGATCTGGTCGAGCACGGCATCCTCCAGCGTCACGCCCGCGCCGGCGAGGGTCTGCTCCAGCTGGACCATCGTGCGCGGGCCGATGATCACCGAGGTCACCGCTCGGTGCGCCAGCGGGAACGCCACAGCGAGTTGTGGCAGCGTGCAGCCCAGGCCCTCCGACAGCTCCGTCAAGCGCTCGACCGCCTCGAGCTTGGCGGCGTTCTGTGCTGCTGATGGGTCAAATCTGTGCGGTTGAACCGCCGCCCGCCCGATGCTGAGGTCCACACGCTGGTCACGGCGATAGCGGCCCGTGAGGAAGCCGGAGCCGAGCGGTCCCCAGGTGATGACCGCCATCCCGTGTCGCTCGCACACCGGAAGGACCGCCGTCTCGACCGCTCGCGCGAGGATCGAGTACGGCGCCTGTTCGCTGCGGAACCGCCCCAGCCCGCGCCGCTCGGCGACGTAGTGCGCGTCGACGATCCGCTCGGCCGGGAAGGTTGAACACCCGAAGCTGCGGATCTTGCCGGAGGCTTGCAGATCGCTCAGCGCCGAGAGCGTCTCCTCGATGTCGGTCTCATCGTCGGGGCGGTGGATCTGGTACAGATCGATCCAATCGGTCTGCAATCGCTCGAGACTCTCGTCGAGCGCCCTCAGGATCCAGCGCCGCGAGTTTCCACTGCGATTCAGCCCGTCGCCCATTTGGAAGTGGCACTTGGACGCCAGAATCACGTCGTCGCGCCGGCCCTTGAGTGCTTTGCCGACGATCAGCTCGGCCTCTCCCGCCGAATACATGTCGGCGGTGTCGAGGAAGTTGATGCCGGCGTCGATCGCCGTTACCGACCGCCCCGAACATCATGGTTCCGAGGCAGTAGGCGCTGACCCTCATGCCGGTCGCGCCCAGACTGCGATACCTCATGCCTTGCCTCCTGTGCCGAGATGCTCGTGCTTTCCCTGTGACTCGAGTCACTGTGTATACAGCTTTTTCTGAAGTAGCTGTTCGTGAAGTAATCTCACACGGTGGCCGGTGAGGACCAACTCGACGCCCACCTGCGCCTGGCGCTTGGCAGGTGGCCCCAGATCGACCCCACGGTCGAGGCGATCGTCGCGCGGATCGCAAAGATCAACGAGCTCATCGAGCGGGCCGCAGACGTCAATCTGCGCGCGGCCGGGCTTACTCGTGAGGAGTTCAAGGTGCTGTGCTCGCTGCGCCTGGCAACCAAGCCGCACGGCGCGCTCTGCCGGGAGCTCGGCGTGTCGACCGGCACGATGACAAATCGACTTGACAAGCTCGAGCGCCGTGGGCTTCTGGCCAGGACGCCGGATCCGGACGATCGCAGAGGGGTGCTGCTGACCCTCACGACGCTCGGCGAATCTCGACTCGACGACTACGTGAACCGCGGCGCGACGCGCGAGCGTGAGCTGATGTCGACCCTGACCGACCGCGACAAGGACAGGGCACTCGCAATGCTTGGGAAACTGCACGCAGCGATTGAGCGTGAGCTGCAGCCGTGATGGCCTGCAGCGCGGGTTCCGGTGTTTCATCGGCTGCTGCCGCGGTGCCGGATGAACTTGATCTGATCGTCAGTGGCGGGCGCGTGATCGATCCCGCGACGCGGACAGATGACCGTCTCGATGTCGGTGTGCTCGACGGGCGGATCGCATGCATCGCGCAGGGCCCGCTGCCGGCGGCGAGGACCACGATCGACGCCCGCGGTTGCCTGGTCGTCCCGGGGCTCGTTGACATCCACACGCACCTGCTCGCGGGGGGCAGCTTCTGGGGTATCCGGCCGACCCCGGTCGCCTGGCGAACCGGGGTGACCACCTGGGTGGACGCCGGCTCTGCCGGGGTCTACAACCTGCCGCAATTCTTGAAGCTCGTGCCGAGCTACCGGCCCGTTGGGGTCTACGGCTTCCTCAACATCAGTGGCATCGGCCTGGTCGGTCAGACCGGCGAGCTCGCCGTTGACGAGCACTGCGACGCAGCGCTGTGCGCGGCCACCATCGACGACAACCGCGGGCAACTCGTCGGCGTCAAGTGCCGGCTCGATCACCGCTCAACGGCCGGTGGCTCAGTGCATGGACTCCGCGCCGCGATCGAGGCGGCGCAGCTCGCGCAGGTGCCGGTGATGGTCCATATCGGACAGGGGCCGCCGTCGCTGCCCGAGGTGCTGGCAATGCTCCGGCCCGCTGACATCGTGACGCACTGCACGACGGGGCAGAACATGGCCCTGGTCGACGACAACGGTCACGTGCTGCCTTCGGTTCGCGATGCGAAGGCACGGGGCGTGCTGTTCGACGTCGGGCACGGCTCCGGGGCGTTCTCGTTCGCGGTCGCGGAGGCACTGGTGGTTGAGGGACTGATCCCCGATGTGATCTCCAGCGACCTGCATCAGCTGAGCGTGCTCGGGCCCGGCTTCGACCTGCCCACGACGATGTCAAAGCTGCTCGCCGTCGGGACGCCGCTGATGGAGGTGATCGCTGCGACAACCTCGCGCGCAGCGCTGGCGATCGGGCGCGAGGATCGCTGCGGTGCCCTGGCGCCGGGCCGTCGGGCAGACATCGCCGTGCTGCGCCCACGGAGCGATGAGCTGGCGCTGTTCGATTCGTATCTGCGCGAGCGGCGGATCGCGGATCTGTTGACCTGCGAGGCGACGATCGTGGCCGGAGCGGTGCTGCCCGCCGAGGCGGCCGACCTACCGGCACCATGGATCCACGCCTCGGCTGCGCAGCAGGGCCTGGTCGGCGATCGAAGCAGCACCGCACCCGATCGCGAGCCGTGGGCCGTCAAGCTCCAACGAGCGAGTGATTTCGTGCAGATGCCGATCAGCGGGCCCCCTCCGTTCACGCACGAGGGACGCGATTAGAAGCAGGTCGCGATCGCGTCGGTGACGCGGTAGTCGTCGTCCACGACGAGAATCACGCGCCAGCGGTCAAAGGCGCCGCACGGATGCGAGATCGCGCACCCGACCAGGTCGCCAGGAGCCAGGGTTGACTGCGCCGGAACGGCGATGTGCGCATGCTGGTCATTGAGGCCCCTGACCCTTGCGCCCTCCAGTGCGCGCGGCGCACCGCCCACGGCCGCGACTTGGACTGCCCTGGGCAGGCCCATGTCGTAGGGGACGTCACGTCTGCCCAGGCTGGTGATCACCAGCTCCGGCTCGGGACGGGAAAGCACGGCCGACCAGACTTCGATGGCGTCCCGTAGAACCGGTGGGTCGGCGCGCCCTGCCAGCGGCGAGACCTCCTGGTAGAAGCCCCCGTCCTGCGTGAGATAACAGCCGCTTCGCAGGATCAGGCGCGTGCCGCCAATCGTCGAGTTGCCGGTTGCGAATGCCGCTGTCACGCGGTCGAAGTAGGCGCTGCCACCTGCGCTGATCAGCACCGTCTCCGCGTCCCGCAGGCTGGTCCGCGCGACCAGATCGCGCGCAACGCCATCGGTGAAGGCAAGGAACTCGTCCACTGCCTGAAGCGTTTCGCCCAGTTCTGGGCGCGCAATCAGACCCTCGAAGCACTCGATCCCTCTGAGCGCCAGGCGTGGCGAGGCTTCGACCAGATCGGCGAGTCGCCGTGCGCTCTCCAGGTCGCGCACTCCGCATCGGCCACCCAGGTGACCGACTTCAAGCAGCACGTTGATCGCATTCTTGCTGGAGCGCAAACCGCCGACCAATACCTCGACGGCGGTGGGGGAGTCAACCAGGCAGTAGAACTCAAAGCCCGGATCGCGCGCCAGTTCCCGGTCGAGCCAGCTGATCACGGCCGGCTCGACGAGTTGGTTCGCATACAGGATCCGCTGCACCCCGTAGTCGCGGTAGACGGCCAGGTGGGCAGGTGTCGCTGCCGTCAATCCCCAGGCGCCCGCTCCGATCTGCCGAGCGAACAGTTGCGGCGCCATCGTCGTCTTTCCGTGCGGGCAGAGCAGCGCCCCCGTGCTCTCGGCATAGGCTGCCATCGCCGCCAGGTTGTTGGCAAGCGCGCTCTCCCTGAGCACCAGCGAGGGCATCGGCAGCTCCCCGTTCAGCACGTGCCAGCGCGAGCTCGCGGCGTCGCCGAGTGTCAATCCGGGAGCGTCAAGCGGCAGCCCCTTCGTGCCGGTTGGGATCGCCATCGCGGCAAGCTCCTGAACCCGCCCCAGGTTCATCGAGGTGGGTTGCGAGGCGATGGTCACCGGCCCGGCGAGTGTCGCGTGATCACGCGCGCGCGACCGGATCGGCGAGTCAGATCCATCGACGCACGCGCTGCTTGTACTCCAGGTACGGCGCGCCGAACCTGCGCTCCAGGTAGCGCTCCTCGCGGGCGATCACGCCGCGGTCCACGATCGCGACGGCGATCGGCAGCGGCACGAGCCCCCAGGGCGAATTGCTCAGCAGCGAGATCCCCGCGTAGACGAGGGTCATGCCGAGGTAGCCAGGATTACGGCTCAGCCGGTACGGCCCGTCGGTGACGATCGCCCGCGATGGCCTGTATGGATCCAGGGGCGTGCCGGCTCGTGCAAATGCCTGCACGAATGAACGCATCAGCGCGGCGCCCGCGACCAGCGCGGTGGCTCCCACAGACACCCTGAGCTTCAGCGGCAGCGAGGCTCTCCCGATGTTCTGGTTGAGCACGAATCCGGCCCCGAGCGCTGACAGGAAGATCAGTGGTGGCGGAGCGATCACGCCCGCGGTCTCGGTGGTTTCGGCCTCTCCACTCATTCGCTGGAGCCTACCGGCGTCCGCATCGGCGCCGGCGGAATCACGCGAGCCGCAAACACAAGAAGGGCCCCAGAGTCGGGGCCCTTCTCAAACCAACCGGTACGGCGTCGCCCGACACCAGCGCTCATCAACCGCAGCCGGTGTTGAACCCGCAGCTCGAGCACGTGTAGCAGGCACCGGTGCGCTGCATCATGCCTCCGCACTGCTGGCAGGCGGGCCCGAGGTCCAGGCCGAACGGGCTGCGCGCGGAGGCGGCCGGAACCACCGGCGGTGAGTCCGTGAGCGCTGATGCGGCCGGCTTCGACGCGGATGCGGCCGGCTTGGCCGACGACGCAGCGGACGCCGCGGACGCCGCCTTGCCGTTGCCCTCGGGCTCGTGCCGGTGCTCGTGCTGGTGGATATCGACCGCCGGCACCGAGGTGTCGCTCGAGTGTGAGCTCATCGCGTCCTCGGCGGCCTTGCGCGCCCGCACCGCCGGGGTGAGGATGCCGAGATCCTCCTGCGTGTCCGCGTCGAGGAAGCGCGAGGCCAGCCAACGCATGATGTAGTCCGGCATCGACTTCGCGAACGGGATCTCCGGATTCGTCGTCATGCCCTCGGGCTCGAAGCGCATGTAGCTGAACTTGCGGACCAGCGTCTCGAGCGGCACGCCGTACTGCAGCGCGATCGAGATCGAGGTCGCGAACGCGTTCATCATGCCGCGCATCGTCGAGCCTTCCTTGCCGATGTCGGTCAGGAAGATCTCACCGACCGTGCCGTCCTCGTACTTGCCGGCGGTGATGTAGCCCTCGTGGCCGCCGACCGAGAACTTGTGCGTGATCGACTCGCGCTCGCGCGGCATGCGGTTGCGCCGCGGTGCCACGGAGGCGACCGCCTCGGCCACCGCCTTCTGGATCGCGGCATCGACGTCGACCGCCACAGGCGCCTCCTGCTGCGCATCGGTGCGCAGTGCCTGCGCTGTCTTGGAGCCGTCGCGGTAGATCGCCAGTGCCTTGACCCCGAGCCGCCACGCCTGCGTGTAGGCATCGGCGATGTCATCCGCACTGACCTCGTTGGGCATGTTGACCGTCTTTGAGATCGCGCCCGAGATGAACGGCTGGATCGCACCCATCATCTTGATGTGGCCCATGTGTGAGATCGCGCGCTCACCGACGGCCACATCAAACACCGGCAGGTGCTCGACAGCCAGGCCGGGCGCGCCGACGATCGTGCCGTGCTCGTTGACATGCGCGACGATCTGCTCGATCTGCTGGTCGTTGTAGCCCAGCGTCTCGAGCGCCAGCGGCACCGTCTTGTTGACGATCGTCATCTGCCCGCCGCCGACCAGTTCCTTGAACTTGACCAGCGAGAAGTCGGGCTCGACCCCGGTCGTGTCGCAGTCCATCAGGAAGCTGATCGTGCCGGTCGGCGCGAGCACCGTCGCCTGCGCGTTGCGGTAGCCGTGCTGCTCGCCGAGCGCGACCGCCTCATCCCAGGTGCTGCGCGCTGCCTCGAGCAGCGCGCTGTCAGAGCAGCGCTGATCCTCGAGTGCGTAAGCGGCGTCGCGGTGCATACGCATCACGGCGAGGTGCGGCTCGGCGTTCTCCGCGTAGCGCTCGTAGGGGCCGATCGCCCCCGCCACCTCGGCCGAGCGCAGGTAGCCGCGGCCGGTCATCAGCGCGGTGATCCCGGCGGCGATGCCGCGACCCTCATCGGAGTCGTAGGGCAGGCCATTGGCCATCAGGTAGGCGCCGAGGTTGGCGTAGCCCATGCCGAGCTGGCGGAAGGCACGGGCGTTCTCCGCGATCTCCGGCGTCGGGTAGCTCGATGGCGAGACCACGATCTCCTGTGCGAGGAAGACCACATCGACCGCCTTCTCGAACGACTCGACGTCGAAGCTGCCGTCCTGGCGGCGGAACTTCATCAGGTTCAGCGACGCCAGGTTGCAGGCCGAGTTGTCGACGTGCATGTACTCCGAGCACGGGTTCGAGGCGTTGATGCGGCCGGAGTTCGGGCAGGTATGCCACTGGTTGATGACGGTGTCGTACTGGACGCCGGGATCGGCGCAGCGCCAGGCTGCCTCGGAGATCTCGCGCAGCAGCTCGCGCGCCTTGATCGGCTCGCCGACCGTCGAGCCGTCGGTGCGGGCGATCAGGTGCCAGTCCTCGTCGGCCTCGGCGGCGCGCATGAACTCATCGGTGACGCGCACCGAGTTGTTGGCGTTCTGGTACTGGATCGAGTGGAAGCCGTCGCCGTCGATCGACATGTCGAAGCCGGCGTCACGCAGGGCCGCGGCCTTGTCCTCCTCCTTGGCCTTGCACCAGATGAACTCACGGATGTCCGGGTGGTCGATGTCGAGCACGACCATCTTGGCCGCTCGGCGGGTACCGCCGCCGGACTTGATCGAGCCGGCCCACGCGTCGGCGCCGCGCATGAACGAGACCGGACCGGAGGCGGTGCCGCCCTTGCTCAGATGCTCCATCGAGCCGCGGATGCGGGAGAGGTTGATGCCCGAGCCGGAGCCGCCGCGGAAGATCATGCCCTCCTTGGTGTTCCACTCGAGGATCGACTCCATCGTGTCCTCGACCGAGAGGATGAAGCAGGCGCTGGCCTGCATCTTCGGGCTGCCCTCGGGGTGCCAGCCTACGTTGAACCAGACCGGCGAGTTGAACGCCGCCATCTGGTGCAGCAGGATGTAGGTCAGCTCGTCCTGGAAGGCCTGCGCGTCAGCGTCGCTGGCGAAGTAACCGCGCTTGGCGCCCCAGCCTGCGATCGTGCCCGCGACGCGCGTGAGCATCTGCTTGACGGAGCGCTCGCGCTCCTCGGAGCCGAGCCGCCCGCGAAAGTACTTCTGGGCGACGATGTTGGTCGAGTTCTGCGACCAAGAGCGCGGGAACTCGACGTCGGTCTGTTCAAAGGACACCTTGCCACCATGGCCGATGCGCGCGTCGCGCCGCTCCCACTCGACGGTCGCGAACGGATCCTGGCCGGCCGTGGTGAAGTACCGCTCGATCGAGAGGCCCTGCCCTGTGCTGCTATCCGTGATTGGCGCCTGCGGTGTCTTCGCCATGCCTTTACGTCTCCTTCGCGTTCGCGTCGCGCTGCCTGAAAACCGTTGCCTCGGCTCGCTGAGGGGGTGGCTGAGGGGTCGAGAAGCATCCCGCTTAGGTCGGACGGAAAACACCTTCCACAGACACCCCGCAACCGAAAACCCCGGTGGTTGCGCGCAAAACGAATTTTAGCGGCGCAAGGCCGCTTTCATTGACGCCAGGGGCCCATGTCAACGCCGCGTCAAGGACGCGCCAGGAGCGAGTCAGCCGTCGGCGTCGAGCAGCGCCTCTTCGGCGCGTACGCGCTGCTCGGCCTCGAACCTGACGGCCTCCGAAAGCTGGCGCACGCGCGCCTCGGCGGTGTCCGCACGGGCCTTCTCGGTCTCGAGCGCGTGCTGCGTCGCCTCGGCCGCGGTCACCAGCTCGTGACGGCTGCGCTGCACCTCGGTGATCTGCTCGCGCACCTTCGCGCCGAACTCCTCGAGCTCGCCGGCGCGCTTGTTGGCCACCGCCTCGGCGCTCTCCGCGCGCGTGACCGCCGCCCGCAGCGCGCTCTGCGCCTGCTCGAAGTTGTGTCGGTGCTCCTGCACCTGTGCGCGCAGCAGCTCGACCTCGGCGACCAGCACCGATGAGGCCTCGGAGCGCGCCTCCGCCAATCGCTGCTCGAGCTCGCCCTCGCTGAGCCCGCCAACGCCGGCGCCGATGTCCGCGCGCGCGACGCTGCCGTCGAGCGCGCCGCGCAGCAGCTCGATCTCGGCCGCGCGCTTGGCCAGCGCCGCGTCGAGCTCCGCCAGCGTCGCCTCGAGCTCGGCGCTGCGGTGACGCAGCGCCTCCATCTCGGTGCGTACCGCGTCGGTCTCCGCGTGCGCGGCGTCGATCCGTGACTGTGCGGTGTCGAGGTCGTAGGTGTGCTGTGAGTCGGTGCGGGCGGCGAGCTCGCGCAGCGAGCCGATCTCGTCCTCGAGTGCCGCTACGCGCTCCCGTGCGCCGGCGGTCTCGGCGCGGGCGGCGGCGATCTCATCGTCCATCGCCGCGCGCGCCGACAGATGCTCGGCCTCGCGCTGATCGAGCGACTGCTGCAGCACCGTGTTCTGCGCCTGCGCGTGTGCGAGCTGCTCATCGAGCGCCGTCACTTCCCGCCGGCTCGCGGCCGCGCGCGCCTGTGCGACCTCGGCCGCCGAGCGCATGCGCTCGAGCTCTGAGACGCGGTCTGCCAACTGTGCCTCGAGCGTCGCCTCGACGCGCGTGGCGGCGTCGGCGCCGGCGCGGATCTGGCCCTCGAGCGTGCCCGCGTTGGCGGCGGCCGCCCGCGCCCGCGCCTCGGCCTGGTCGCGGTCGGCGATCGCCTCGTCGCGGTCGGCCAGGGCGGAGTCGCGCTCGGCCCGCGCCTCGTCGCGCTCGGTGCGCAGGTGGGCGAGGTCTGACTCCGCGGCCGAGCGCCGTTCGCGCTCGCTCTGCAGGCGCCGCTCCAGCTCGGCGATCGCCAACCGGCGTGACTCGGCGCGGCGTTCGGCCTCGATCAGCCGCGAGGGCTCATGGCCGGCTTCCTCCGCCGCCGATCCGCTGACCGGCGATGTCGCTGCAGGAGCGGGGGGCGGGATCGCGCTCAGGGCCGCGCGCCGGCGCGCCGGTGCCGGCAGCCGCACGAGCCGTCCGTCGGGCAGCGCCAGCGCGTAGGTCGCGCCCGGGCCGACGTGCTCGAGCGGCGCTGAGAAGGCCGCGCGGATCAGCCCTGCCGGTCCCGGCAGGGCCGGCAGCTGCTCGTGGCGGTGCTCGCTGCCGTGGTCGTCGATCACCAGCGTCAGCTGCCCCGCGAGCATGTCCGGCGTGGGCCGCCCAGCCACGCGCAGCAGCGCAGTGTCGGGGGCTGCCTCAACCTGCTCGAACTCCACCAGCTCGAATTGCGCCTCTGCCTCGGTCACGGCGCAGCCATTCTATGCTCCAGCGCCATATGAAGCTTCTTGTCACGGGCGGCGCCGGCTACATCGGCTCGATCGTCGCTCGCGTGCTGATCGAGCAGGGCCATGAGATCGTGGTGCTCGACAACCTCGAGCGCGGCCACCGGGAGGCCGTTCCGGCGGAGGCACAGCTGGTCGTCGGTGACCTGCGCAATCCCGAGGATCCGCGTGGCGTGCTGCGCGCCGGCGGCTTCGATGGCGTGCTGCACTTCGCCGCGCTGGCGCTGGTGGGGGAGTCGGTGGAGCATCCTGAGCTGTACTACCGCACGAACGTCGCCGGCACGCTCAACCTGCTCGAGGCGATGCTCGCCCACGATGTGTCGCGGCTCGTGTTCAGCTCGACCTGTGCCGTCTACGGCCAGCCCGACGCGGTGCCGATCTCAGAGGACGCGACGCCGCGCCCGCAGAACGCTTACGGTGCCTCCAAGCTCGCCGCCGACTACCTGATCGGCGACTTCTGCGTCGCCCACCAACTCGGCGCCGTCAGCCTGCGTTACTTCAACGTGGCCGGCGCCCACGGCGAGGCCGGTGAGGACCACGAGCCCGAGACGCATCTGATCCCGAACATCCTCAAGGTGCCACTCGGTCAGCGCGACACGGTCCAGATCTTCGGCACCGACTACCCGACAGATGACGGCACCGCCGTGCGCGACTACATCCACATCGACGACCTCGCCGCCGCCCACGTGCTGGCACTCGAGCACGCGCGCGCGGGCGAGCACAGGATCTTCAACCTCGGCAACGGCAACGGCTTCTCGGTGCGCGACGTGATCGCCGCCGTCGAGCAGGTCACCGGCAGCACGATCGCCACACAGGCGGCGCCGCGCCGTCCCGGCGACCCGCCACGCCTGGTGGCGGCCGGCCAGAAGATTCGTGCGGAGCTCGGCTGGACGCCGCAGAAACCCGAGCTCGAGACGATGATCGCCGACGCCTGGGGCTTTGCCCAGGCGCATCCGCACGGCTACCGCGGCGGCTGAGCCGCGCCTCAGCGCGGGAGCAGATCGGCAAGCGCGTCGAGCGCCTGCGCCACCACCTGCTCGGGCGGGAGCGTCGCGTCGAGCACCCGGATCCGCTGCGGCTCGGCCACGGCGAGCTGCTGGTAGGCCGCGGCGATCCGGGCGAAGAAGTCGGCGCCGGCCAGCTCGAGCCGGTCGGGCGCCTCCCCCCGGGCATCCGCGCGCGCTTGCGCGGATGCCGGGTCGAGCGTCAGCAGCAGGGTGCGGTCGGGCGTCAGGCCGCCGGTGGCGAACAGGTTGAGCTCGCGCACCTGATCGATCCCGAGGCCACGGCCACCGCCCTGGTAGGCCAGCGAGGAGTCGACGAAGCGGTCGAGCAGCACCCACTCCCCGCCGGCCAGCGTCGGCTCGAGCGCCTCCTCGACCAGCTGCGCGCGGGCGGCCGCATAGAGCAGCGCCTCGGCGCGCGCGCCGACCGTCAGCCGTGCGTCCTTGACGAGCGCGCGCACCGCCTCGGAGGTCTGCACCCCGCCTGGCTCGCGCAGCAGCGTGGCCCGCACGCCCGCGACCGCCAGCGCCTCACGCAGGCCGGTGGCGAGCGTCGTCTTGCCGGCGCCGTCGACGCCCTCGATCGTGATCAGGCGGCCACGTTCACTCATCGTCGAGACTGTAACTGCAGAGGGTCCGCCACTAGCCTTCTTCACATGCTGGAAACGCTGGAACGCCACCCCAACGCCCGCGCCGTGCTCGGACCCGCGCTTGCGCCCGACGGGCGGCCCTCGCACGCGTATCTGTTCCATGGCCCCGGCGGGGCCGGCAAGCGCACGCTGGCGCGCGAGTTCGCCGCGCGGCTGCTGGCCCGTGGCGCGCCCGATCCGGCCAGCGCGCAAGCGCGCGCGCTGGCCGGGGCACACCCGGACCTGACCTGGGTGGTCCCCAGCGGCGCCCATGAGGTCCTCGTGTCCGACATCGACGAGCCGGTGGTCGCCGCCGCCAGCAGGACGCCGTTTGAGTCCACGCGGCGCGTGTTCGTGATCGAGGGCGCCGACCAGCTCGGCGACGAGTCCGCCAACCGCCTGCTGAAGACGCTCGAGGAGCCGCCCGCCTACGTGCACCTGATCCTGATCAGCGACCGGCTCGCGGACGTGCTGCCGACGATCCGCTCGCGCTGTCAGATGGTGCGCTTCGATGCGCCGGGCGTCGAGGAGCTGGCGGGCGAACTGGTGGTGGCCGGCGCCGAGCCGGCCGCCGCGGCGGCCTACGCGCGGCTCAGCCTCGGCGACGCCGGACGCGCGCGCGAGCTCGCCGGGCCCGAGGGCATCGAGCTGCGTGCCCGCGCGCAGGAGCTTGTGCGCCGTGCGCTCGCCGGTGAGGTCGGGAGCACGACTCCGTGGGACGGGCTGATCGGCGCGGTGCGCGCGCGCGGTGAG
Source organism: uncultured Actinomycetota bacterium (assembly GCA_963706725.1). Taxonomy (GTDB): domain Bacteria; phylum Actinomycetota; class Thermoleophilia; order Solirubrobacterales; family Solirubrobacteraceae; genus Palsa-465. Next base: position 1,239,401 of record OY970167.1, read on the forward strand.
CTGCTGGGCGTCGAGCTCGCTGAGCGCCAGCAAGCCGAGCTCGAGCTGCTGCCGAGCCGCGACCGCAAACGCGCCGAGACCGAGTGGGGTGAGCGCGTGCGCCGGCTGCGGCGCCGGGTCGAGACCGGCGCGCTCGAACTGGCGCTCGACCTCGTTGAGACCTGGCTGCTCGACCTCATCGCGCTCGCGCACGACGCGGCCGAGCTGGTGCGCAACTGCGACCGGCTGGGCGAGCTGCGCTCCGACGCCGGCACCGGGCGGGGTGCCGATCCGGGGGCGCTGCGACGCGCGATCGAACTGGTCGAGGACACGCGCCAGCGCTTCCAGCTCAACGTCTCAGAGGACCTCGCGCTCGAGGCCCTGACCTATCGGCTCGAGCACGTCCTGGCGGGGTAGTGGCCGGCCTCTTCAACCGTGCGCCGCGCAGGACCGTCCCGGCACCGGTCGACCGGTCCGTCACGCGGGTGTACGTGCGCCCACCACGGCAGGCGGATGAGTACGAGTTCGTGGAGCTGATGCGTGACAGCCGCGCCTTCCACAAGCCCTGGGCGAGCGCGCCGACCGATGCGGCGCGGTTCGCCTCCTACCTTGAGGACGCGGGCCGGCCGGACTTCGAGGCGTTCCTCGTCTGCCGCATCGAGGACGACCGGCTGGTCGGCTTCTTCAACGTCTCTCAGATCACGCGCGGCTCGATGCAGAGCGCCTACCTCGGCTATGCCGCCGCCGAGCAGTTCGCGCGCCAGGGCTACATGCGCGAGGGCATCGAACTGGTGCTGCGGGCGGCCTTCCTGGAGCTGCGACTGCACCGGCTCGAGGCCAACATCCAGCCCGGTAACGCGGCTTCGATCGCGCTGGCGCGGGGCGCCGGCTTCCAGCGTGAGGGCTTCTCGCCGCGCTACCTGAAGATCAGCGGCCGCTGGCGCGACCACGAGCGCTGGGCCCTGTTGGCGGACGATTGGCGTCGCGCCCACGGCTTGAACTAGCGCGGCCGGTTCGACCCGACGGGGGTTTCTGAGCTTCCCGGCGGCTGCTTCTGAGCTGATCGAGGTCGGAAAGGCCCGTAGAACGGGCAAAAGTGACCTCAACCCGGCTCACAACCGACGGGGCCGGGATACGGAGCCTCCCAGTTAGGGATCGGTTGCGATTGACACGATCGGCCTTCCGTAGAGCCGGCGCCAGCAGTAGCGTGTGCCGCCGATGGCCAGACGTCTGCAACTGCTGATCGCGCTGGCCGCCTGTGCGGGCGTGTTCGCGATCGCCTCCTCGGCGTCCGCGGCGGCACCGCACAGCAAGCCGCTTGCGATCGTGCGTGTCGACGCGGTCGCGCAGCCCGCGACCGCGCTGGCGGTCACCAAGTTCCTGCTGCACGCGGGCATCGCCTACTACGTCTTTGACCACTACATCTGGAAGCCGTGGAAGGCCGGCGATCTGCACGGCTTCACACACGCGTTCACGATCGCCAAGGCGGCCGTCGCCGCGCTGTTCGTGTACCACGAGGTCAAGCTGATGGCGGGCGACGTCAAGGGCAGCAAGCTGCTGTCGTTCCTGACAGCGCCAATCGCCGCCGTGATCACCAAGCTCGACTCGCTGAAGTCGGCGATCACCGGTGGGAACCTAAACGCGGTCGGCGCGGTCGACGGTGGCCTTGGTGCGATCCAGTCGCAGGCGAACAGCAAGGGCGTCGTGATCAAGGAGATTGAGCACGCCGTCTGATCGTTGCCGCGGCCGCGGCCAGAGACCTGCCCTGAAGCCTTGAGGGGAGGGAGAGGGGCCGCGAGCGCCACCGGCAGAGCCGGTGGCGCTCGCTCCGCTTAACGGGCCAGTGGCGCGCTCGGGTCAGCCGGGCAGTTCGTCAAGCGACGGGCGCGGGTCCGGCACCGGTGAGAGGTAACCGTCGACGGCGGCGTAGGTCCAGGCCGGGCCGCTGCCGATCAGGCGGTCGAGCGCGTGCAGGAGCACGTCGACGTCCTCGCTGCTCGTGCCGAGGCCGATGCTGACGCGCACCGCGCCGCTGTCGCCGAGGCCGAAGCGCTGCAGCAGCGGGTGCGCGCAGAACTTGCCGCCGCGCACGCCGATGCCGTGCTCCGCCGACAGGTAGGCGGCGACGAGGTCGGCGCGGTAGCCGGGGACGTTGAAGCTGGCGACACCGACCAGATCGTGGTGATCGGGCCACAAGCGCAGCGGGGCGATGCCCAGGCGATCGAGGCCGTCCAGCAGCTGCTCGTGGAGCGCCAGCTCATGCGCACCGATCGTGTCGAAGCCGATCTCGTGCAGCGCCTCGAGGGCGGCCGCGAGGGCCACCGCGCCGACCAGGTTGGGGGTACCGCCCTCGTGCCGGGCGGGACTCGGCTTCCACTCCACCTCCTCGAGCGTGACCGCGATCACGGCGCCGCCGCCGTACTGGTGTGGGCGCGCGGCGTCGAGCCAGTCGCGGCGCCCGATCAGCGCGCCAGCGCCGAAGGGTGCGTAGAGCTTGTGCCCGGAAACCGCGAGATAGTCGACGCCCGAAGCGTCGATGTCGACCGGCCGGTGGGGCGCCAGTTGCGCGCCGTCGACCGCTAGCCGTGCGCCGTAGCGGTGCGCGATCTGCGCGATCGCGGCCAGCGGCAGGCATTCGCCGGTGACGTTGGAGGCGCCTGTGACCGTGACCAGCGCGGTCTGCTCGTGTTCGAGCTCGAGCTCGAGCGCCGCCAGGCTGCCGGCGATGCTGGCGGCGACCGGCAGCGCGGTGCAGACGCCTCGACGCCACGGCAGCAGGTTCGCGTGGTGCTCACAGTCGAAGTGGACGACGCGACCCGGGGTCGCGCTCTGCAGCAGGTTGAGCGCATCGGTGGTGTTGCGCGTGAAGACCGTGACGTCCTCGTCTGCGCGGGCGCCGGTGAGCTCCGAGATGACGTCGCGGGCGCGCTCGTAGGCGGCGGTGCTGAGGCGCGAGAGGTAGCTCTGGCCGCGGTGGATGCTCGCGTATCGGGTGAGCGTGGTCGCGACGACGCGTTGCACGCTCGCCAGCGGCGGCGCGCTGGCCGCGTAGTCGAAGTTGACGAAGCGCGTGCTCGTGCCGTCGACCAGCGGCACCTCGGTCAGCGAGTCGGCGAGCTCCGCCAGCGGCGCTCGCCGCGTCTTGGGCGAGGGGCTCTGCGGGAGCGGTCGCGGCGGCACGAAGCCAACTGTATCAATAGAATTACTTTGCATCGGCTGCGTGCGGTTTGATCTGGGGTCGCGGTTCGACGCCATCAGCTCGTCACGCCCTGTTCGAATAGCTCTGCCACCTGGTCGGCGTCCATCGGATCGAGCAGGCTCTCCTCGAACATCTCGTCGACGTCGTCAAAGCCGCCGGCCCGGAGCTCCTCGATCGCGCTGAGGACGTCGTAATCGCTGCGCCGCAGCTCGACCTCGGGTCCGAGCAGCGCCCAGAAGGCCCCGACCCTGCCCTCGTAGGGCATGCCAACGCTGCCCGCGTTGATGAAGCGCCAGCGGTAGGCGGTGCGGTCGAACTGGCGATGGGTGTGGCCGCCGACGATCGTCGGCGGGTTGTCGTCCGCCGCGAGGATCTCACCGAGCCGTTCGTCGGGGGTCGCTGTGGTGATGATCTCGGTATCGCTGCGCGGCGAGCCGTGGCAGAAGAGCACGGTGCCGAGCCCGTCGATCTCGAGCGTCACGGTGGGCTGGAAGGAGCCGATCAGCGCACGTTGCCGGGCTGAGATGCAGCCGGCCGCAAATAGCGAGGAACGGGCTGCCGGGCTCTCGGCCAGCACTGAGGCGGCGAGCTCCTCGCCGTCGTAGGCGGCCGCGACCTCGAGGTCGCCGTTGCCCATCACGTAGGAGACATCGGTCCCGAGTGCGGTGAGCGCGTCGAGCGTCGCCACCGGCAGCGGGCCGTTGACCACGTCGCCGCCGATCACGATCCGGTCGACGTTCTCCCGCTCGAGCTCCGCCAGCACCACGTTGAGTGCCGGCAGGTTGCCGTGAATGTCGTAGAGCGCCGCGACCCGCCGCATGCTTGCGACCTTACCCGGAGCCCGGCGAGGCTGCTTGACTTCGCCAGCGTGCGCGTGCTGCTCAGGCCCCCGAGAGAATCCGACCGCGAGCAGTTCCTGGCCGCGATGCAGCGCTCCGAGTCGCTGCACCAGCCCTGGATCAATGACGTCGCGACCGACGTCTACTTCGATCGCCTGCTCGACCGGGTCGAGGATGACCACCACGACGCCAGGCTCGTCTGCCTGATCGAGGGTGGGGCGATCGTCGGCCTGATCAACCTCAGTGAGATCGTGCGCGGCGCCTTCCAGAGCGCCTTCCTGTCGTATGCCGTGGTCAGTGGCTACGAGCGCCAGGGCCTGATGAGCGAGGGGCTTCGGCTGATGCTGGAGCGAGCCTTCGGGGAGCTCGGCCTCCACCGCCTGGAGGCGAACATTCAACCCGGGAACGCCGCCTCGATTGCTCTGGTAAGGGGCGTTGGATTCACCTGCGAGGGCACGTCCCGGCGCTATCTCCGAGTGGATGGAGATTGGCGTGACCACGAGCACTGGGTCATGTTGGCCGAGGAATGGCGTGACATTCACGGTCGCGCCTGAGCTCCCGAACCGCGCGCTGGCGTCGCGGTCACGCGGCGGGTGGTTACTCGAGCGCGACGGTGATCCGCTGTTGGTCGTCAGCTGACTGCATCGCGACCGCGGCCGCCTGGCGCCGCCGCAGGATCGCCAGCGCGAGTGCCGGCACCAACGCCACCGCGACCAGCAGGTTCGCCCAGACGAAGGTGTGCGCGAAGGCGTGCGCCAGCGGCGCGTCGATCAGTGCCTGCTTGGCGGCGGGCAGGTGCTGGAGCGCGGAGATCCCGCCGCCTGACCCACGGGCGGCGCCGATGCTGTCTTTGATCTGGGTGGCGAGGATCACCGAGAGCACGGCCGTGCCGATCGAGGCGCCGGCCTGACGGATGATGTTCATCGCGGTGCTGGTACGCGCGATCGCGGCCAGTGGAACGGCCTGCATCGCCGCGGTCATCGTCGGCATCATCGCGAGACCCATGCCAAGACCCTGTACGAAGCTCGCCGAGCAGAGCAGCACGTATGAGGTGTGCGCCCCGACGAACGCGAACGGCAGTAACCCGATGAGCACAAAGGGCAGGCCGAGCACGGGCATCCAGGTTGGTCCGTAGCGATCTGTCAGGCGCCCGGCGATCGGCATCGTCAGCATGGCGCCGACGCCGCCCGGCGCGATCAGCAGACCCGCCGAGAGCGCCGACGCGCCCCGCACTGTCTGGTAGTAGAGCGGCGAGAGCAGCATGCCGCCGAATACGGAGATCGCGAACAGCAGGAAGGTGATTGCGGCAGCCCCGGCGGGGCTGTGTACGAACAGGCGGATGTCTATGAGGGCCGCCTGCTGACGCCAGCTGTGTGCAAAGAACCCCCCGATCAGCAGCACGCCGAGCAACGTCGGCCCCCATGAGTGCAGCGAGCCGAACCCGTAGCTCGAGGACTCGGCGAGCCCGTAGATGAACACGGCCAGGCCGGGGGAGAGCAGCAGCATTCCGAGCCAGTCGAAGCTGTGTGACGGCTGCGAGGTATCTGGCTCCAACTTGATCAGTGCGAGGATGAAGGCGACGACACCGATCGGCAGGTTGATGAAGAAGATCCAGCGCCAGGAGACGTCGTCCACCAGGTATCCGCCCAGGATCGGGCCGAGGATCGGCGCCAGCAGCATCGGCACGCCGAGCACACCCATCACACGTCCCATCCGGTGAGGGCCGGCCTTCTTGGTCATGATCGTCATGACCGACGGCATGATCATGCCGCCGCCGATGCCCTGCAGGATGCGGAAGACGATCATCGAGTCGGCACTCCAGGAGAGGCCCGACGCTGCCGAACCGAGCGTGAACAGCACCAGTGAGGTCATGTAGATCCGCTTGGTGCCAAAGCGGTCTGCCGCCCAGCCGGTGACGGGAATCACGGCGGCCAGCGCCAGCGTGTAACCGGTGACGACCCACTGGATGGTGGTGAGTGAGGATTTGAAGTCGACGGCCAGATGGTCGATTGCGACGTTTACGACAGTCGTGTCAAGGATCGACATCACCGCGCCGAGCAGAACCACGCCGGCGACCACGAGCGTGTCGCGGTCAAGTCCCTCGGGTTCCGCTGCGCCGACCGGGATCGCTCCGCTCTCAGTCATTGTCTGGACCTTACCGCCAAGCATCGGCGTGCCGGCCGGTCCAAGCGGCGCGCGGAGCGCCAGCTGCTAGTTGATGTCGCGCTGGCGGGTCAGGCCGATGCCGATCACGGCCAGCAGAATCGCCCACGCGACCAGGATGATCGCGCCGACGCCCGGTGAGAGCAGATGCTGGACCCTGAGGCCCATCAGCGCGTCCAGCGCACGTGTTGGCGTGTAGCGGCCCACCGATGGCACCAGACCGAACAGCAGGTTGTCAACGACGAAGCCCCAGGCGAGCAGGGTGATGACGGCGCCGACCTGGTTGCGAACGATCGTGCCGAGGGCCGTGCCGATCGCTCCCCAGAGGGCCACGCCGGCGAGTCCTCCGAGCGCGAGCAGCAGGATGTCGCTGCTGCTGAGCACGATCGTGATACCGCGCCCGTCGAGGATCACGTAGCCGATCGCCCAGCCGATCGCCTCGCCGAGCACTCCGAACGCGATTCCGGCGAGCGCGCCGGCGACGATCTTGGCGGCGAGGACCTGCGAGCGCGCCGGGTTGAACAGGATCGTGGGGCGGATCGTGCCGTAGCGGTACTCGCTGGTCACGAGCAGCACGCCGGCGAGTGCGGAGAACACTCCTGCCAGGCTGCCCAGGCTCAGCAGTTGGCGCTGGTTCTCCTTGCCCATCAGCCCAGGTGCGTGGCTGAGCAGCCCGGTCAGCAGCGTGAACAGCAGGATCAGAGCGACCATCCCGAGCAGCAGTCCAACCGTGGTACGGGTCGAGCGAATCTTGAGTAGCTCGGCTCGGATCTGCGCGATCATGCCGCCACCTCTGAGGTCAGCTCGAGGAAGATCTCCTCGAGCGAGCCACCGTCGGTGAGCAGCTCGTGCACGGGCACGCCGGCAGCAAAAGCGATCTCTCCTACCTGCTCGCTCGAAGCTCCGTGGACGAGCAGCGCGTGATCGCTGCCGGCGGTGACCTGTAGGTCGCTCGCTTTCAGCGCCGCCGCCAGCCGCTCTTGATCGGCGCCGCGGACTCTTACGGCGCCTCCCGCGCGGGCCGTCAGCTCAGCCAGCGAGGACTCGATCACGAGCCGTCCGCGACTGATGATCAATACCTGATCAACGGTTTGCGCGACCTCCGCCAGTACGTGGCTTGAGACGAGCACCGTGCGACCCTCGGAGGCCAGCCGGCGCAGGAAGTCACGCAGCCAGCGAACGCCCTCGGGGTCGAGCCCGTTCGCGGGCTCATCGAGAATCAGCAGCTCCGGGTCGCCGAGCAAGGCGGCAGCGAGTCCGAGCCGCTGGCGCATACCCAGTGAATACCCCTTCACACGGCGCCGCGCTGCCGAGTCGAGCTCCACCAGGCGCAAGACCTCATCCGTGCGCGAATCCGGAACATCAACGGCGTGCCCGAGCATCCGCAGGTGGTCGCGACCTGAGCGGCCAGGGTGAAAATCGGTTGCCTCCAGCACCGCGCCGATTCGCAGGGCGGGCCGTTCAAGCTCGTGATATGGCCGGTCGAACACCAGCGCCCGGCCGCTCGTTGGCGCCGCCAGGCCCAGCACCATCCGCAGCGTCGTCGTCTTGCCCGCGCCGTTGGGTCCCAGGAACCCGGTGATCGTCCCGGCCTCCAGCGCAAACGACAGATCGGTCACCGCTGACACTTCGCCAAAGCGCTTCGTCAGCGACTCGGCCTGCACAACCGCTGTCATCCTTATCCCCTCATCTCGGCGACGCCTCAACCGTCCAGCGACACACTAGCTCGTCCGCCGACACAGGCGCTCGCCGACGACGGCCGTGAGGTCGCCTGAACCGTTGCAAACCCCGGCCAGGGCGCTGCCGACGTCACACAGCGAGCGCCACGAACGTCGGCTACGCTTGCCGTCAGCAGCGGCCGTCCAGGATTTTGCTGCACCCGCGCTGCACCGATCAGTCTCGGGTGATGGAATCCCGGGAGAGTCGTGCAAACGCCGACGTAGCTCAGCTGGTAGAGCACTTCACTCGTAATGAAGGGGTCCGGGGTTCGAGTCCCCGCGTCGGCTTCGCCTCGAAAGTGGACGATTTGCAGCCTAATCTGCCGACGAGCAGCCGTCTGCCGAGGGCTCGACCGGGTCTCAGGATGCTGCAATTGGCAACAAATTGGCAACCGGCGGCTTGAGGCGCAACTCGAAACACCGCTGTTGGAGCCAGTGCCGACTCCTGTTCCGCGGCTATCAGACCGCCAGCATGAGCCCGGATCTCGTGCGCCAGATTGAGATAAGGCGTCCGCTCGAGGGTTGAGCGGCTCACCGAGTTGAGAGGAGCGATACCGTCGCTCTAGGAGCACGGGTCATTCTCTTGCGAGAGATGCAACGTCGCGACCGCCTCGATGACGCAACGTCGCGAGGCTGTCGCGCAATTCCTGGGGGCGAGTGTCGGTCGTGAAGCGTGAATCGCCGTCGGCGGTGTCAACTGCTGAGGGCCTGGTCAGACCCCGACGGCGAGTTGGTGGCGGTGGAGTTTGGTGAGGTTGTGGGTGGCCATCAGCAGCCGCCACTCGGTCCGCACTGCGATCCTGCCTCTTCGGTGGAAGCGGTTGATCCGCCGGTTGTGTTTGGTGTGCGCGAACACGGGCTCGATCATCTGGATCCGCCGGCGGTAGAGCTGTCGGCCGTGCTCTGAGGCCAGCACCGCTCGCATCCAGGCGTAGCGGCCGCCGGTCCAGCCGGGTCTCGGTTGGCTGCGACCCCCGCGGTCTGGTGGGGTCAGCACCTGGATGTGCTTGTTGGCGATGACCTCGTCGAAGTGCAGCTCATTCCAGTAGCCAGCGTCGGCCAAGGCGACCTGCGGGCGTTCGGTGACACCTGCCTGCTCGAGCTCGAGCAGCGCGGTGGTGATCATCGGGTCCAACTGGGAGAAATCGGTCGGGTTGTTGGTGATCTCCGCGGCGAGCACGATCTGGCCCTCGTCAACGACGGCTTGGGCGTTGTATCCCTGCACATACCCACGGCTTGCCTTCATCCTCTGGCTATCAGGGTCACTGACACTGACCACGTCGTCGGGCAGCTCAGGCGCGGCCCATGGGTTCGGGCGCTTGCCGAGCCTGCGGCCGTCCTTGGCACGCCCGTTGGTGCGGTAGTCCTCATAGGCACGGTTCGCCGCGAGCTTCATGTCAAGCTGCTGCTCCAACCGCTCAGCGGCGAGCAGCAGTCGCTCCTCACGGCCCCGCGGGATCGGCTGCCCTAGCTCCCAGCGGCGCTGCTCAAGTTGCCGGCGGCCCTCACGGGTCCAGCCCTGGCGTCCCTGGTGACGGGCGATGATCTGTGCCACGTCGAATCGAAAGTCCTCATCGGGCTGGTCAGGCTCCGGGACCAGCTCGGGCTCGTCACAGGCCTGCTCGGCGGCCTGCTGCTCGCGAACCTTGCGGAAGAACTCGGCGCGCCCCTCACGGGTGCGCAGCTGCTCAGGCAGCTCATCACCACGCGCCTCACCGTAGAGCTCATCCTCAGCGGCGTCCGTCGCGATCGCCTCAGCGATGATTTGCCGGGCGATCTCAGAGAAATCCCGGTTGGACTCCCGGCTCGCGTTCCCGGCCATCTTCGTCCCGTCGATCGCCACGACCTCCGGACGCACCAGCCCCGCCTGTGCGCACAGCCCGAGCACCTGGCTGAACAGCCCGGCCAGCGCGAGCTCGTGGCGCTCGACGAACCTCGCGATCGTGGCGTGATCCGGGGTCTCCATCATCGCGATCGTCTTGAACGCGACGTCCTCCCAGCACGCGCGCTCGATCGCCCGCGCCGAGCGCACCCCACGCGAGTAGCCGTAAAGCAGTAGGGCCACCATCATCGCGGGGTCGTAAGCGCGGCGGCCGACACCATCAGCCCGGTAGGAGCCATAGAAGCCGGACAGGTCCATGCCGGCAACCGCGTCCAAAACGAACCACGCGAGATGCCCCTCAGGCAGCCAATCCCTCACATCCGGCGGCAACAAGAACGACTGCTCACGATCACAACCAATGAAGTTCTGAGCCATCCGGAAATGGTCTTAAACCCGCCGGACGACACGGTAATTACGCGACAGCCTCTCGCCTAAGCGATAGTCCGTCCGACGCGGTTTCAGCGGCGAAAGCACTCGCGACTTCGCCTCGAGGGTGGCACCGTGAGCAGCTCGACGTTAGGTTTTAGAAATGAACTCGGCCTATATCGCGCTTTGGGATCAACCCCAGGTCGAAATCGAGCGGCGCGCCCTCGCGGGTTTCGGCGATACCCTCGGCCACGCCGCTAGCCGCCAATTTCGTGCGCGGGGCGTCAAGCGCGGGGATCGTGTGTATGTCGTGGCGACACGAAATCGACAGCTCCTCCTGCTCGGACGGTTGACCGTCGAGCGGCTCGTCGATCAGGACGTAGCCGACCGACACTTCCGGGGCCACGAGGTCTACGAAGCGCCAGATCACCTGCTCGGAAGCGGCACGCGCCTTGATCTCGACCGCGTCGTACCCGAAGGCATCGTGCGCGAGATCCGACGTGAGAGCGGGAAACCAGTCAAGATCGATCCGCAGCGCTACCGGATTGACCCTCAGTCGCTGCGAACGACCGGACGGATCACGGCTGCCTCGGCTGCTTTGCTGGACCACGTGCTCGGAGAGTTGATCCACGTCGAGCTTGATCGGACCTTCGAGGAAGGCTCAAAGAGCGAGCGTCGGCATATCGCCACGGAACGATCGTCGTCGGTGCGCATCGCGGCACTCGCAATTCAGGGGACCGCCTGCAGGATTTGCGACTTCTCGTACGCCGAGCGTTACGGATCGCCCGGGGTCGGCTTTGCCGAAGTCCACCACCTGAAGCCTCTTGGCGCTCTTCGAAAAGCGGTACGCGTCAATCCTGAGACCGACGTGATCGTGGTGTGCGCCAACTGCCATCGAATGCTTCACCGCACCGATCCGCCTCTGTCGCCAGATCAACTGCGCGCCCGACTGAGGCCGACCAAGTAATGGCTCTCTCGAGGAATCAGCGGAACGAAGTCCTGCTCTACATCGAAGCGCGGGGGTTGTCACGAGGCGATTTCAGCTGGCGCGATGGGACAAGCGGCGAACGGATGGGGGTTGGCCCGGTTGAACGGGAACTGCTAGTTCACAACGCAACCGGCACACGCTTCACATTCGAGAGCCAGCCGGGCGAGTTCGGAGCGCCCGCAACCACGATCGTGATTGCGGGCGGCGACCAACCAGGTGTCCCACGGATCAATGAGATCCGCGGCTGGCCAAAGCAGATCGAGGGATTCGGCGGTCGGCTCGATCACCTTCTGAGTGAGCTTGAAGTCCCAGACCTGTGGGCCGATCTTGGCCACAACGACCGCGCCGTATTCGTCGCCGTCGCTGACCCCACGGTCGAGAACACCCCCTTCACGAAACTTGAGCGAGATGAGCTCGCCAGGGTCCTTACGGAGCTCACCGCCGAGGTCAAGGGTTCGTTCGCGCTCACGAGCGACTCCATAAGGCTGCTTGACGCTGGCGTGGCCCAGTTGATCGACGACAGCCAACACATGGGCCGGAAGGACTGGCTGATCATGTTCATCGGCGTGATGGTGACGGTCGCTGTCACGGCAGCGATTCCGCACTTGTTGCCGATCCTGCTTGGTGCGTTTGGTCATGTGCGCACCATCTTCACCCCAGGGCCCCTCGGCCTTCCTCCTGCCTGAGCGCGACCACTCGTCGCCTTTTCGATAGCGCCAATGGTCGTCTTGGTCAGACGAAAGGAATAGCGGCGTGACGCAGCGAACCGGAGAGGCTTCTGGAATGAGCAATCTGCTGTCGCCAGCGCCGTTCCGCGGTTGTCAGCTGCGCCAGGCTCAGCGATAGATCAGGCGGCCGGACACGACAAACCCCGCAGGGCGGATTTACGTCCGACTCGCGTTCAGCTGCCGCGGAGCGCAGTCGAGCAACTGGCCAGATCAATGACGGCGGCCATGAGAACCTCCCCACGGGCGGCCACTGAAATTCCCCACTGACGGCCAGGATTTCTCCCCGTGGGCGGCCATGTTTTCTCCCCACGGTTTTCCTGAATCTGTCGGTTAGCCACGCTTCGGCGCTCGAACTCGAGCTCGGGGTGTGGAGGCCGCGTGAAGAAACCGGAGGAAGTGATGGAGATCCTGGAGGCCTATGACCTGGCTGGCACGCTGCGTGGCGCAGCGGTGTTGGCCGGGTGTGATCACAAGACGGTCGCGCACTGGGTCGAGCAGCGTGATCTCGGGCTGGTGCCGAGAACGGAGCGCCGGCGGCCGGTGATGGCGGCCGACTATCAGCGCAAGATCGACGAGCTGGTGGACCGCTCGAGCGGGAAGATCCGGGCGGATGTCGCACACGGCAAGCTCGTCGACCTCGGCTATCTCGGGTCGTCGCGCACGACCAGGCGGTGGGTGGCGGAATCCAAGCGCCGGTGGCGGCGTGAGAACGGCCGGGTCACCCGGCCGTGGACACCCGAGCCCGGTTTGTGGGCGCAGTTCGACTACGGGGACGGCCCGGTCGTCGATGGTCGCAAGAGCGTGTTGTTCTGCGCGTGGCTGGCGTGGTCGAGGTTCCGGGTCGTGGTCCCGTTGCGCGACAAGACGCTGCCGTCGGTCGTGATCGGGATCGACCGTGCGCTGCGCGCATTCGGTGGCGCACCGACCTATCTGCTGACCGACAACGAGAAGACCGTGAGCGTCGATCACGTCTGCGGGATCGCGGTCCGCAACCCCCAGATCGTCTCGGTCGCCCGGCATTACGGGCTGACGATCCAGACCTGTGTTCCGGCTGACCCGCAGTCCAAGGGCGGCAGTGAGGCGACGGTGAAGATCGCGAAGGCTGACCTACTGCCCTCCGATCTCAACCTCCGCCCGGACTATGAGAGCTTCGCCGAGCTCGAGGAGGCCTGCCAGCAGTGGATGGCGGACGTGAACACCCGTCCGCACCGCTCAACGCAGGAGCCGCCGGTGATCCGGCTGGCCGCAGAGCACGAGCGGCTTCACCGCCTGCCCGGGATCCCGCACACGGTGTGCTTCGGGGAGACGCGCAAGGTCAGCTGGCAGTCCACGATCTCGGTTGGCGGGGCGCTCTACTCGGTCCCACACACGCTGGTTGATCAGCGGGTCTGGGCCCGCGTCGATGGTGAGCAGCTGATCGTCGTGCACGCCGATGGAATCGACGGGCCACGCGAGGTCGCCAGACATCAGCTGACGACACCCGGTCGGCCGAGCATCAACGACCAGCACTACCCGCCCCGGCCAGCTGGGGCGCTTGAGCGGCGGCCGCGGGCACGCTCAAGCGAGGAGCAGGCGTTCCTGCGGATCGGGCCTGCCGCCGAGGGCTGGCTTGTCAAGGCAGCAGCAGCCGGCACCTCCAGAGTCAGGCGCAAGATGGCCGAAGCGGTCGACCTCGCCAAGCTGCACGGCCCTGACCTGGTCAACGATGCGCTTCAGACCTGCGCTCGGGCGGGCCGGTTCGCCGATGGTGACCTTGCCTCGGTGCTCGCGCACCAGGCACGGACCGGTGGCGGGGAGCTGCTGCTGTTCCCCGCGCGTGAGGAAAGCTCGCTGCAGGCCTCAACCCGCGCATGGGAAGGGTTCGGGCGATGACGGTCCGCACCCCGGAGCCGCCAGCACTGCCCGACGAGCTCGACCGCCTGCTGCGCCGCTTGCGGCTGCCCTATGTCAGACGAGCCGCGCCCGAGGTGATCGCCACAGCCGCCTCACAACGCTGGGAAGCAGCCGAAGTGCTGCGGGTGCTGCTCACCGAGGAGGCCGCCGGCCGCGACCAAGCGACCACCTCGATGCGCCGCAAGCAGTCCGGGCTGCCGGCCGGCAAAACGTTCGACGCATGGGACCCCGACGCCTCCGCGGTCCCGGCAGCAACACAGAACGCGCTGCGCACGCTGGAATGGGTCGACCGCCACGAAGTCCTTGTGGTCTGCGGCCCGAGCGGCACCGGGAAGTCGCATCTAATCGAAGCGCTCGGGCACCTCGCGATCGACAAAGGACGCACCGTCGCGTGGCACACACTCGAGACCCTCGCGGTGCTGGTCCGCCGCCACCGTGCTGATGACTCGATCAACAAGGCGATCGCGAAACTGATCCGCGCCGACCTCATCCTCATTGATGACGTCGGCCTGCTTCCGGTCTCCAACGACGCGGCCGAGGCGCTGTTCCGCGTGATCGACGCCGCTTATGAGAAACGCTCGATCGCGATCTCATCGAACATCCACCCATCCGGGTTCGACGAGCTGATGCCCAAAACGATCGCCACCGCGACCGTCGACCGGCTCATGCACCACGCCCACATCCTCATCACCGACGGCGCCGACAGCTACCGCCTCGCGCAAGCAACCGCCGGCAAGGGGGTCAAGCCACTGGCCTAACCGACACCTACCAGCTGGTGGGGAGCTTCGTGGCCACCAGCCAAATCAACCCTGACGGTGGGGAGCTTCGTGGCCACCAGCGGGGAGAAAAGATGGCCACCAGTGGGGAGAAAAAGTGGCCGCGGATGGGGAGTTCTCGATGGCCATTGACAGATCAAGCCCAAGAGCTGTCGGGAGTTGGCCAGATGCCGATAACAGGGCTATCCTCAAATAGTCCGAACGACCACCACGCTGCGTCGCTATCCCGAATCTTGATGGACTGCGAGCAGAAAGCGATTCACAATGGCCGTAGCCGATGGCAAGCTGCCGCGTCGCAAGAATCTGAATAACACGGATACGCGGGTCCTGAGAGCCTTCGCTGATGAGCGCTTCGATTTCCGGACAGTCAGCGGGCTGGCACAAGAACTGAAGCTCGATGAGAATCGAGTCCGGGACGCTCTCAAGCGGCTTATAAAGAGCGAAGATATTCGTCTGTCACCAGCTCCAGGCCCAAAAGGCGAAGAACTATTCACGCGTAAGGCGCGTCCAGTCAGCGGACGAGAGCGCCTTGCGCTCGCACAAGCTGTCGTAGCGAAGCCGCTCTCGTAGCGACTCGCTTAGCCGATCTTTCCGACATCGACGTCCGGCGCGGACGAGGTGAGTGCTCCCAGGATCAGCGGCGCCGACGCCCCGATGTTGAGCGCGAGGAACCAGTTCACCGATTGGCCATTCGCGACGTATGCGTAGGACAGGCCTCCACCAACCAAGATCATGGCGATCGTCAGGCTCCAGTAGACCTTTGTTTTGGCCCACTGAGGAAGGTGCCCGTCCCGACGGATCTTGTAGAGCGCCAAGAACTCCGGCAGCACCCCTCCTATGAGTCCGACCAGGAACGCTTGCAGCTCGTTTAGATCATGCATGCTTCACGCCGCTTCTCCCCAACCCCATACGAAAACCCTAACGATTCATACCGTCGACGAAATAGCGTGACTTCTCAAGCTTGCGCTAGCTAGAGATGCGGAAAGTCCTCGGGGGCGATTGCGCCGGACTTTAAGCCCTCAAGCAGCACGTACGGTTCCATGAGGGGATCACGAAACCGATAGCGCCAACGCCTCTCTTGCCCTTCTCTGATGAGAATCTCGCGTGATGTCGCCAAAGACGTGAGCTGGGGGTTGAACCTGTCTACATTTACTTCCTCCCCGATGATCTTGGAGTAAGACTCGCGCACATCACTCGGCGAGAAGTCGCCCATGTCCCCGAGCTTGGATATCGCGCACGCGAGCAACACTTCCTTAAGCCGAGTCCGCCGTGGGCTATAGGTGGCCTGCTCGTAGCCGTGGCTAAGACTCCGATCTAGCTTGAGGAGCCCTACCTTCAGCCCAGCCATGATGTCGGGCGACGAGATCTCGCCACGCTGGTTCAACAGCGCGTGTCTTGCGCCTTCCTGCGCAAGCAGGTGCGCGTACTGCGGTAGCCCGCGAGGGATGACCCGCACGAGGTTGAGCGCATCTTCAGTGATCGACATCTGAAGCATGTCCAAGCCCCGCTTCACTACGTCTTCGAGTTCCTCTCGAGTCATCCGAGGCATCCGGATCTGGACGATGGCCCGAACCGCTGAAAGATGGCCCTCAAGCAGCGCATCGAGATCTTCCGCAACGCCCACCGGGCATAGCGTGATCGGCTCTATGTGGTCAGAAAGCGCCTTGATGGTGTTAGACACGAGTCCGATAGTCCGAGGGTCGGCAACCTCGTTGAACTCATCGAAGAAGAGGGCAACGGGCCCGGTTTGGATGAATTTGCGGAGCCCGAGACGGACTGTGCTGGGCGTCAGCTCTCCTCGCGAAAACAGTTCTGCGCATTCTTCGAGGGCTGCTTCGAGGTAGCCTCGCCCCTCGTCGTCTGCCTCTGCTGCATAGATCTCAAGTTCGTCCAATACCTTGAGCCAAAGCGCGTCGTAGGTGTCGTTGCTGTCGCAGTTGATGCGGAGAGTCAAAGTCCCGCGGACCGTTTGCATTGCTACGCGAGCCAAACTGGTTTTTCCAACGCCTCGTTCTCCGTAGATGACCGCATGCTGACCAGCGGATTGCATCGCCTCCACGACGCTAAAGAGTTCGTGGTTGCGGCCCGCGAAGAGCTCAGCATCGTCGATAGGGGCGCTTGGGCGGAAAACCTCGCCCAGCATGAGCAGTCTGCGCTGCACCTGATCGTCGTTGAGCTGTGTCATCAGTGCAGTCTTTTTATCAATAAGCGCAGATAACTCTCAGTAGAGCGCGTCTGCTCACAATAAGGCACAGAACTGGAGGCGCATGTCGCGGCGACGCGAGGCAGATCGGGTGCCTCTCGCACCAGGCCGACGAGATCTTGGTCCTCGACGCTGAGACTGTTGATATAGACGCGCGTTCCGTCGGTGGTAACGGACTGCGGGGGGAGCGGGATGGCGGTTGTCATGATGAATCGGTTCTGTCTGGATGCCGTGTCGGGCGTCTGAGGTGGCGACGATTCCGAGGCGGACTCGTTGTCCGCGGATTCGGGTCTCGCTCGGAGCCGGCTGAGGGGGCTCGCCTCGCAACGGCGAGCCTTCTCGCGTACAGAGTGCGCCGCGCCGTTCTACGACGCTGCTGGTGTCGTAGGTGCGACCTCATCCGTGTCGAGGGCTTTGACCTTGTCGTAGGTTGATAGGCGCTGCTGGTCGGCGACGTAATCGAGGACTTTGCTGCGGCGCTCGTCGGTGAGATCAATCCAAGCTCGGGCCAGCCCGCGGAACCCGCGGTCTGTCGGCCAGTCGAGGAGGCGGGCGTGAGCCTCCTCAAATCCGGCATCGGCTTCAAGGCGGTCAAATGCAGCCACCGACGCCTCCCGGGACAACCCCCTGATGACAGGAGTTCGAGGTGGCGATGGCTCGATCGCGAGTGGCTGCCACCGAGGGCGCATGAACAACTCGCCGGCAACTCGGCTCACGAGATGCTCTAGACGCTCGGACTCGACGTCGAGCGCCGGCTGCAGTTTGTTCACCTGCTCGCGGATATCTGCGAGTCTCGCTTCGGCTGCCTCGACTTCGGACGTTGCGCGCCTTAGAGCAGCAAGAGCTTCGGCATGCTCCCGTTCCTTCCCGGGGTGGTGGGACGGCATGGTGTCCGCGACGTGCGCCTTCGCGCCCTCGCGCTCTAGCCGCCAGGTCGAACGCACGTCGAAGACTGTCGCGGCTTCGCTGTCGAGCCACAGTCGCTTCATCTGAAGGTCGTTGACTACCTTCTCCTGGTCTTTGATCCCCCAATACGCGCCAGCAAGGCGGCCCGCCTGACCGGGCGGCAGCGTGCGCAGCGCGTCGCAGACGATGTCTATTGCTATCGGGAACGGCATACGTCCCAACCCGACGAGGAGCCAGCGCCCGTCGCGATCGAGACCGTCCGCGAGCTTGCCCAGCGTTTCGATAGCCGGCTCGAGGATGTCCCCGCTTTCTACGCGACTGATCTGGGCCGCCGAGAGACCACTCCGTCGAGCCAATTCGCGCATTGAGAGCTCGCCGCGAGCGCGAGTGATTAGCTCGGCGAGGGAGGCTAGCGGCTCGTTGCTTGAATCAACGCCAGTCATTGATGAGTGTGACGGTAGTCGATAGCCAACAAGCTGTCAACTAAAGCGTCAGTTGGTGTTGCATGACGCAACGCGATCGGATCGGGATTGTGTCGCGGCGTGGCCCGTGGAGCCGCTTGTTCGTAACCGCGGGCCGGAGCTCCTCGCGAGGCCTTAGCGTTCGCTCGCAGCGGTCTAAGCCTCACCGCCAGGACCGAGCCATCGCCGAGGCAGTGCTGCAGCGTCTCGCCCAGTCTGCCGCTGGCCATGCGTTCCCGTCGCGATCGCTGTGAGTATGCGACGCCGCTCTGATCTCGTGATTCGTTTGGCGACAGTGCGTCGTTGTCGAGGACGCGTGAGACTCCAGGTCATGACTGTGCCTACGTTGCTGATCACCGGAACCGTCGGTGCTGGGAAGTCGACCGTGACAACCGAGATCAACGACGTGCTCGCGCTACTCGAAGTCCCGAACGCCGCGGTTGATCTCGACGCGCTCGTGTGGCAGTGGCCGTCATCGAGTCAGTGGAACGAGGATCTTGCGTTCGACAACCTGGCCGCGCTCTGGCAAAACTACCGGTCCCACGGGGCGACACATCTCGTGCTCGCTCGCGTACTCGAGCACCGCGACGAGCTCGACCGTTATCGAGCAGCGATACCGGACGCCGCGATCAGCGTCTGTCGCCTCTTGGCCCCCGAGGAACTTCGCCGCGAACGCGTAGGGGCGAGGATGCCAGCAGGAGAATCGCGTGACTGGCATCTGCGACGAACCGCAGAGCTGGAAGCAGTCCTCGATTCGCGACAGGTCGAAGACTTCACCGTCGACAACGGTGTCCGTCCGGTACGAGAGGTCGCCCTCGAAATCGTCACCCGCGCTGGCTGGGTCTAACGCGAGCAGATGTCATCGATCCCGCGCTGACCACTATTGCTTCCGCACATCCGGATCTAATCGTCGGACGATCGCATTGGCGACTTATGGCGTTTGCGATGAGGCGGGCCGGTTTCCGCATCCCGGCACTCGCGCGGCGCTCCTGGTGCGTTGCATAGGCATACGCCTCATGCCGGCAGTGAGTGCGGCGCCTTGGTGTTGGCGATGAACGGTGCCCGGAACCGACTAAGGGGGACACCCGCATCCGTGCTCACGCGGGTATCTAGCTGCGACGGCTTCGCGACTGACTACTTACCGGAAGCAGTAGTGTCGGAGGCCACCCTCGCGTCGGGAGGAATGCTCGTCGTGCTTAGCGCACCAGACTGCGCAGTCGATTCGGGCCAGAGGCCTGATCGGCTGGGTCGCCGGCGCGACGCGCGAGGAGATTGTCTACCCGGCCATGCCCGAGCTCGAGGAGAAGCGGAGCGTGGTGACAGCGCCCGCCTACGGCCTGGTGACCATGCTCCCGTACCGGGTGCTCGTGGACATCACCGAGAGGGCGATGGGCGATTTTGTGCAGCGCGGCGCCTCGCTGTTTCGCGTCCATGGCCCACTTCCCGAGCCGCGTCGCAGCGCCGCCGCCCGTAGCGTGATCCTGGAGAATGAACGCAGCCATGAGTTCGAGCCCGCCTTCGGGGTGCGCAAGCTGTCGACGTGGCAAGGCCCGCAAATCGATCCACCGATCGGCGGGTGCAGTTCAGCGATCGGCTGCCGATCAAGATATGAGGATGAGCAGAAGCGATTTTCGTTCGGTTCCAGGAGGGCCTAGCGACTCCGACACGGCGGAACGTGCACGCGGCAGAGCAGCGTGCCGCTGGGTCGAGCGTTTGCTCATCGGCGCGCCCGTCGCGCTGGTGGCGGTGTGCGTCCTGGAGAGCGGGCACGCTGCCTCATTGGCGCTGCGCCTTCTGTTGCTCTGGGCGAGCGTAGTCCTCGCCGCTGTCACCGCTATCTGCGCCCGCAAACTCAAACAGGTCGCCGTCACAGCGAGCACACAGCGCGATGAGGCTCTCCGACAGGTGGAGCTGCTCGGTGAAGTCGCGCACGAGCTGAACTCGACGCTCGATCCCCAGCGAGTCCTCGGGGCCGCCGTCAGGCTTGCCGCCGAGATCGCCTCACCCCCGGGCTTACTGCCCAGGCGTGCGAACTACTGTCGACTGCTGGGAGACGCGGTCCGAGTGGACGCCGAGTTCGATGCGGACGGTGATTACATCGGCGCGACCTGGCCGCTGTCAGAGCACCCGCTGCTTGCCAGGGCCGTGCGTGATCGCGAGCCGACATTCGGCGTGCTCGACCCGGCCAGCCTCGGCCCTCGGGTCCGTCAGCTGGCACATGAGCAGCAGGTTGGACATGGAGCCTGGGTGCCGGTTAGCGTGAATGGTCAGGTGCACGGGGTGCTCGCCGTCGCAGGACGCAATAGGGCGGTTTCAGAGCGCGAGGTTGAGCGCTGCGTGGCAATCGTTCGAATCCTTGAGCTGGCCCTTGAAAACGCCCTAGCGCACGAGCACACGCAGCATGCCGCGCGCACCGACGCCCTGACCTCGCTGGCCAACCGTCGTGGGATGGAACAGGTGGTCTTGGAGCGCCGCGGGCGCCGCCCGCTCACCGTGCTGGCAATTGACATCGACAACCTCAAGCGCGTCAACGACACCTACGGACATGGCGCCGGAGATCTGCTCCTCCTGCACGTGGCAGGCGTGATCAGCTCAACGTCGCGCACCGGGGACGTGGTTGCACGAATCGGCGGCGACGAATTCGTCTCCGTCCTGTTCGACGCAGACGAGCAGGACGGCGCACGGGTCGCGGAACGCATCCTCGCAGCGTTGACGCACCCGCTCGATTGCCCTTTGGCCCCTCGCGTCAGCATCGGTTTCACCAAATCCGATGCTGACGAAGAGCTCGTGTCCGCTGTCCGTCGGGCCGATGCCGCTATGTACGAAGCGAAGCGAGGCGGTGGGATGCGCTACAGCATCCGCGAGAGAGGGCGGGCGAGCGGGCACCCGCGCGTGGGCGGCGGTACGCGCTGACCGCGGAGCCAGGCGAACATGGCGCCCGATTAAGCAAGACTGCGCAATCTGGCGAAGCAAGCCAGGTCTGTGCGGGCATCTCGCGTGGAAGGCGCACCAGCTTGGGGTGGGAAGTGCGCTAGACGGATCTGGGGGCTAGGTCGCGTAGCGCTCAATGTCGTCACGGTTGCATTCCTCGGTGGCCTCAGCGTGTACGGCGGTAAGGGTTCAATGGCCGCGGCGCTTTGGTCACTTGTGCTGATCGTGAACATTCAAAGCCGGACGCTGGGCAAATGGTTCTCCGGCAAGAAGATTGGTGACGCCGCCGGCGTCATGAGCATTGAGTTCAGCACTGCGACCGCAAACGGCAAATTCGCTTACAAGCCAAGCGACATCGAGTCGGCCTCGGTTAGCTTGGCGCCCGTCAATCACAGCATCAACTGCTGAGCGCTACCAGGACCGGTCCTATCAGTAGCACCCCGTTGAGCCCGGGAGCAGCGACATCGTCTGAGCAGCGGTGGGAGTTCCACACTCTCGCGGGCGTCTATTGCTCTCGCGTTCAATGTGCTCCTGCCGCCGCTACTGCATTGGCGACCAAATGTCGGTCGCGCTGCGCGGGCCGGCTCGACTTGCTGGAAGCTAGTCGGCGGATCTCACGCGACTGTTCTCGAGATGATGAACCGGTGGATGGCTTCGTTGGCGTGGTCCTGAAACGATGGGTCGGCCAGGTCGGGGTAGATGTCGGTCTGGTCAACGATGGGCCCCTTCATCTTTCCGGCCGCGCTGGCGTAGAACTTGCCGCTTGACAGGGTCGGGTCGGTGGCTGCGTCGACCAGTCGCTTTGCGCCCACGTCCAGGCTGTGGGAGATGCCCAGGTGAGGCATGATGTGCTTGGCAGCGAACCGGAACGGCGCTGCGAGGTCATCGGGTGCATTGGTGCCGGTGGTGTTGCCGGGGCTCATGGTGATGAATCGCCGTTCGGGGTATCGGCGGGCCAGGTAGGCCATCCAGAGGGCCCCGAGCAATTTGGCCTGCCCGTAGGCCAAATTGACGTCAGGTTTGCCGGCGAAGAAGCTGCCATCGATGACCGTGGCGAGCTCGTCGGCGGACTTTGAGGCAAACGACGGCCGTTTGAACCCCATCCTCGGAAGCCCTCTGGCCGCTTCGCTTCCGGCCAGTACCGCCACCTCGCCAACCCGGTCCTCGGCCAGGAGAGTCTCGAGCAGGACGACATGGCCGAGAAGGTTCTGAGCGAACATGTAGGTGACCCCGTCGGCGGTCAGGGCCATCGGCGTCTTGCCGCCCATCCCACCGGCGTTCATGACTACAGCGTCGATCGAGCCGTCGATGCCCGCCAGGCCGGCGCGAACCGAGTCCGGATCAGAAACGTCCATGACCACGATGTCGAAGATCCGTCGGCCAGTCTGCGCTTCAAGCTCGGTCCTCGCCACTATCGCCTTATCTCGGTTCCGGCACGCCAGATAGATGTTGGCGATCTCGGGACGTAGTGCCAATTGCCGGGCGATGTCCTTGCCGAGCCCGGCGTTGGCGCCCGTGACCAACGCGGTCTTTCCTGTGGTTGTGCTCATCAGAATTGCCTCTCATCTTTCGTAGGTCCGCCCGGCGGCAGCAGGCCCGAGGACTGAACTAAATTACTGGACTTTGTAATCCAGTCTGGCAGACAAGCTCTGGATTGTCAAAGCCATTCTGGTGGCTATACTTATGTTGGTGTCTTCAGCCAGCTCTGATCGACCACGGCTGACCCGCAAGGGCGCCGAGACACGCGCACGGATCGTTGACGCGGCGGCAGAGCTGATCTTTCAGCAGGGCGTTGCCGGTACGACGATCGAGGAAGTGCGCGATGGCGCCCAGGTGAGCAGCTCGCAGCTCTACCACTACTTCGACGACAAGCCGGCACTGGTCCGCGCAGTTATCGAGCGCCAGGCCGAGAGGGCCATCGGCGTGCAGGAGCAGTTTGACCTCAGCACCCTCGACGGATTACGCGAGTGGCGCGACTTCGTGGTCGATCACAACCGAGACACCGGCAGTCTCGGTGGTTGTCCGGTCGGCTCGCTCGGTTCGGCGCTCGCCGAAACCGAGCCCGAGGCCAGGGCGATCGTTGCCGCGTCGTTCAAACGCTGGGAAGCCAGCATCATGGCTGGTTTTCTGCGGATGCACGCTCTGGGGCGACTCGCACCCGAGGCCGATCCGCGGCAGCTTGCGCTGGCCACACTCGCCGCGCTCGAGGGCGGTCTTCTGCTCGCCCAGGTCCACCGTGACACCGAGCCGCTCGCGGCCGCGCTCGACGCGATGCTCATGCTCATCGCCACGCTCAGCAGCACCCCGAGCACTTCGCTCAACAGCTGAGCTAACTGAGCGACGTCGTCGGTGCGCGATGCGCACCGCACGGCCCATTCGCGTCGATCGAAGTTCTAGGCGGGCCTGCGTCGCGATGACCAACCCGTCGCGGCGGACGCGGCCCGCACCAACTCCCAGAGAACACACACGATCCCCGCGATGCCGCCAACCTCGCGGGGCGGACACGAGGGCGAGCGCGCGGAGCCCGGCGATCAGGCCGTCGCGGCCGACCTCTGGGGAGGCGAACTCATTACACCCCACCTAGATTGGATTAACCAAGCCAGTCCTGTTACAGTCGGCCCAGCAAAAGTGGATTGCTTGTTCCAGCTACCTAAAGGGATGTCGACAATGGATCTGCAAGACAAACGGGCTCTGATTACCGGCGGTACGTCCGGGATAGGGATCGCGTCCGCATATTCGATGGCCGAGAAGGGCGCGTCGGTGATCATCACCGGCCGAGATGAGACCCGCGGTGTAAGCGCCGCAGAGGGGATCCGGGCGAACGGGGGCGATGCCGAGTTCATCGCCGCTGATTTCTCGGACATGTCCGAGGTGAGACGCGTCGCCGATGCGGCAGGTGAGATCGATGTCCTGGTCAACTGTGCCGGTGTTGCCGTCCGGGCGTCGACGGCTGACACCGACGAGCCGGCGTTCGACGTGACGTTCCAGATCAACGTCAAGGCGCCGTTCTTCCTCGTCGCTGCACTCGCCCCGCAGATCGCCGCTCGCGGCGGCGGATCGATCATCAACGTCTCCACGATGGTCGCGAGCTACGGGCAGCCAGGCTTGGTTGCCTACGGCGCCTCGCGGGCCGCGATCGAACTGCTCACCAAGGCGTGGGCCGCCGAATACGGGCCGCAGAACGTCCGCGTCAACGCCGTCGCTCCCGGTCCGACATTGACGCCGTCAGTGGAGCCGATGTTGGCGATGGCCCAAGAGTTTGCCAAGACACTTCCACTCGGCCGTCTCGCGAAAGTACACGAGCTGTCCGACGTCATCACGTTCCTCGCGACCGCCGCGGCCGGCTACATCAACGGCGCGACCATCCACGTCGACGGCGGCCGCACCGCGATCTGACAGGCGAGGGAGCGGGTTTTCATCACCATCCCCCGCTTCGTCTGATCACCAGGCCCCTCCGCCCGCGGCATCGAAGTGTGAAGACCCAGATTGTTGACGCAGACCAACTAATTAGGAGTATCCACATGAGCGCATATCTGATTGTCGAATTCACCGTCAAGGACCCGGACGTTTACCGTGAGCAGTACGCGGCCAAGGCCGGGGGAATGGCCAAGGAGTACGGAGCGGAGCCTCTAGCCGCCGGTAACTGGGAGATCCTGCACGGGGATGGCTCGCTCACTTCAGGGGCACTCATGCGGTTCCCAGACCGTGAGTCGGTCATCAAGTGGTACAGCTCGCCCGAATACCAGCAGCTGATCGATGTCCGAAGCGTCGCGATGAATGCCCGCTTCAGCTTCCTCGACGGCCTCCCTCGCTGATCGCGGGGTCCAGATTCCGCCTGCTCACCCTCGGCCGGAGCCACCTCCGGCTGTCCGGTCACCAAACCACGCGGCGCTCGCTCCTGATCCTGCTCGGGTGCAACCCGGTCGACTATTGCTTATCTGAGCTGGTTTGTGTGGTCAAGCACCTCCAGGGTGGGTTTGGCTCCGTGGACGCCCTGCCTTATCTGGGCCCGCGACTGCCGGCGGTGGCGGTCGGTGACGAGATGGTTGATCGGTCGTTCCGGTGGATCGACTGCGGCCGCTCTGTCTTTCGTGGGCCGCCACGACTTGGTGGTGTGGGTGCCTCGATAGCTTCTGGAGCTGGCCGCATGCTTGTGTCGCATCGTTGACGTGGGGGCTTGGTCGGAGCTTTGCCCGTTGGGGTGGCAGGTTCGGCGAGCGCGGCGGGGCCGAGCGCCCTGAGCAGGTGGTAGGAGCGGCGCGCGAGTTTGCGGGCGATCGTCATGCATGCCCGGTTGTGTGACAGTCCGCGGTCCTTGAGCGCGTGGTAGTCCTGGTAGTCAGGGCTCGACAGCCGGCACGCGGACTGCGCGGCCTCGAACAGCGCCCACCGCAATGGTGCCGAGCCTTGGCGGGTGAGCTTGCCCAGCCGCGCGTGACGATCTGAGCGGTGAACACCGATGTCCAAGCCGGCCATCCGCACCGCCTGACGGGAGGCGTGCATGCGCCCGACATCGCCGAGCTCGACGAGCGTCACCAACGCTGAGAGCTCGCCCATCCCATAGAGGGTCATCAGCGCCTGGCAGCCGGGCTGGTGACGCGCGAGCTTGCGCAGGTCAGCCTCGATCGTGGCGAGCTGAATGTCGAGCATGTCGATGATCTCCAACGCCACCCGGATCCGCTCCGCGGCATCGGCCGACAGCTCGAGGCCGGCGAGGAACTCACGGCCGGCGAGGGTGCGCAGATCATCCGGGGCGCCGGGGATGCCGTGGTGATAGAGCGTCGCGCGGATCCGCTGGATCCAGCCGGTGCGCTCTGACAGCAGCGCGTTGCGCAACCGGGTGCGCGAGCGCCATTGGCGCACATGCTCCGGCGGACGCCACGCCTCCGGCAACCGTCCCTCACACAACAACTGCCGCAACCACCTGGCATCGGTGCGGTCGGTCTTCGCGCGGCGATTGCGGCCACGCAGCGCGCTCGTTTCCACCGGCTCAGCCAGATGCGCCACAGCACCGGTGCGCTCTAACGCCCTGGAAACGAACAGCCAGCCGGTGCACGCCTCGACCGCAACATGGATCTCCCGGCCAGCGAACCGTCCGACCCACTCCTCAACCGCCACGGTGCTCGACTCCAGCTGACCGCGCCACATCTCACCGGTCACCGTGTCCAGCGCATCGAAGGTGATCTGCCGTCGGTGCACATCAAACCCAGCGACGATCACCCCAGGCTCAACACCCAGCGGGAACGGGGCGCACAGCACCGTCTGCACGGTCTCACGCCCGACCGATGACATACCGTCAAGCACGGTCGGTACCTCCACCTTCGAATGACCGGCGAGCGCGGGCTGCAACCGCGAACGCCTTAACCAATGTCGTTCGACGCGGGGGACCGACCACCTGCCGCCAGCCCCACCAGGCCGCTACGAGCCAGGCTGCTCATGTCATCTTTCCGTCGAGGCTGTCGCGTAATTACCGTGTCGTCCGGCGGGTTTAAGACCATTTCCGGATGGCTCAGAACTTCATTGGTTGTGATCGTGAGCAGTCGTTCTTGTTGCCGCCGGATGTGAGGGATTGGCTGCCTGAGGGGCATCTCGCGTGGTTCGTTTTGGACGCGGTTGCCGGCATGGACCTGTCCGGCTTCTATGGCTCCTACCGGGCTGATGGTGTCGGCCGCCGCGCTTACGACCCCGCGATGATGGTGGCCCTACTGCTTTACGGCTACTCGCGTGGGGTGCGCTCGGCGCGGGCGATCGAGCGCGCGTGCTGGGAGGACGTCGCGTTCAAGACGATCGCGATGATGGAGACCCCGGATCACGCCACGATCGCGAGGTTCGTCGAGCGCCACGAGCTCGCGCTGGCCGGGCTGTTCAGCCAGGTGCTCGGGCTGTGCGCACAGGCGGGGCTGGTGCGTCCGGAGGTCGTGGCGATCGACGGGACGAAGATGGCCGGGAACGCGAGCCGGGAGTCCAACCGGGATTTCTCTGAGATCGCCCGGCAAATCATCGCTGAGGCGATCGCGACGGACGCCGCTGAGGATGAGCTCTACGGTGAGGCGCGTGGTGATGAGCTGCCTGAGCAGCTGCGCACCCGTGAGGGGCGCGCCGAGTTCTTCCGCAAGGTTCGCGAGCAGCAGGCCGCCGAGCAGGCCTGTGACGAGCCCGAGCTGGTCCCGGAGCCTGACCAGCCCGATGAGGACTTTCGATTCGACGTGGCACAGATCATCGCCCGTCACCAGGGACGCCAGGGCTGGACCCGTGAGGGCCGCCGGCAACTTGAGCAGCGCCGCTGGGAGCTAGGGCAGCCGATCCCGCGGGGCCGTGAGGAGCGACTGCTGCTCGCCGCTGAGCGGTTGGAGCAGCAGCTTGACATGAAGCTCGCGGCGAACCGTGCCTATGAGGACTACCGCACCAACGGGCGTGCCAAGGACGGCCGCAGGCTCGGCAAGCGCCCGAACCCATGGGCCGCGCCTGAGCTGCCCGACGACGTGGTCAGTGTCAGTGACCCTGATAGCCAGAGGATGAAGGCAAGCCGTGGGTATGTGCAGGGATACAACGCCCAAGCCGTCGTTGACGAGGGCCAGATCGTGCTCGCCGCGGAGATCACCAACAACCCGACCGATTTCTCCCAGTTGGACCCGATGATCACCACCGCGCTGCTCGAGCTCGAGCAGGCAGGTGTCACCGAACGCCCGCAGGTCGCCTTGGCCGACGCTGGCTACTGGAATGAGCTGCACTTCGACGAGGTCATCGCCAACAAGCACATCCAGGTGCTGACCCCACCAGACCGCGGGGGTCGCAGCCAACCGAGACCCGGCTGGACCGGCGGCCGCTACGCCTGGATGCGAGCGGTGCTGGCCTCAGAGCACGGCCGACAGCTCTACCGCCGGCGGATCCAGATGATCGAGCCCGTGTTCGCGCACACCAAACACAACCGGCGGATCAACCGCTTCCACCGAAGAGGCAGGATCGCAGTGCGGACCGAGTGGCGGCTGCTGATGGCCACCCACAACCTCACCAAACTCCACCGCCACCAACTCGCCGTCGGGGTCTGACCAGGCCCTCAGCAGTTGACACCGCCGACGGCGATTCACGCTTCACGACCGACACTCGCCCCCAGGAATTGCGCGACAGCCTCCGTCCTATGACCGATTTGGGGAGACTTCTACTTCGGCGACGAAACCTCGTTGGTGGATCGGCGACGGCTCCGGCCGTTCGTCTTTCAATGAGCCGGGTCTAACGACGTGACGGGGCCGGGAGTTGCGGTGCTCGTGGTCGATGGATGGGTTGATGTCCGAGACCGGTACGACCGCATCGGTCTCCGGTTGGGTGCTACGCGTCGGCGATCAGTCTCTCCAGGCCGGTGTTGAGGGCTTCGATGGACTCGTCGGGTGCTCCGAGGTAGCCGCCGATCATGGCGCCGTCGCGCTGCAGGATCAGGCGCCGGGTCGCGTGGTGGGGTTCGGGGTGCCCGAGGGCAACGAAGAGCGCGAGAAGGGTGTCGTGAAACCACGCTCGGTGGTTGGTGACTGCCTGGTGGATCGGGCTGTTCGGGTCGGGGAACTCAACGGCGGCGTTAATGAACGGGCAGCCCCGGAACGCCTCGCCACAGATCGTTTGCGCGATATCGATCGCGACCGCGCGGAGCAGATCTGCAGGTTCGGTGGTCATTTGGCTGACGGCTTCGAAGCGGGCGCGAAGCTCTTGATCTCGCGACTGGATGTAGGCGGCCACCAGCTCGTCCTTGCTTGCGAAGTGGCGATAGAACGTCGCGCGGGTGATGTTTGCCTCAGCTACGAGCCGATCGACCCCGACCGCCCGGATCCCGTCGATGTAGAAAAGCCGGGCCGCGGTGTCCAACAGCCGCTCGCGCGGGGCCTGACGTTGGGAGTGATGGATTGAGCTACCCACGGCAGCCAACGATACCGATCGGTCTTTCTGCTGTAGGATGCAGAAAGACCGATCGTTCTACTTTGAGGTGGCTTGCCATGAAATCGCATGTTGTCCTCATCCACGGCCTGTGGATGACCCCGCTCAGCTGGGAGCAGTGGGCCGAGCGGTTACGCGAGCTCGGGCATACGGTCCACACGCCGTCATGGCCGCGGATGGACCGTTCGATTGATGAGCTCCGCGCGGATCCCGGGATCGTCGGCGGACTAGGGATCCAGGAGATCACCGACGATCATCAGCGCTTCATCGAGTCGCTTGACGAAAGCCCTGTGATCATCGGTCACTCGGTCGGTGGGCTGGTCACCCAACTGCTGCTCGACCGCGGGGCCGGCAGGGCCGGAGTTGCCGTCCATCCCGGCCAAACCAAGCGGGTTTACGGCCTGCCGCCAAAGCAGCTCAAGGCCGCCTGGCCCGCACTCGGGAACCCCTTCAACCTCAACAAGGGCATCCCGCTCACGGCCAAACAGTTTCACTGGGGATTTGCCAACGCGCTCACCGAAGCAGACGCGCTGAAGGCCTGGCAAACCTTTCACGTCCCCGCCCCAGCGCGCCCGCTGTTCCAGGCAGGGCTTGCGAACTTCACCCCGCGAGCGGTCACGAAGGTCGACTACCACAAGCAGAACCGCGCCCCCTGCTGTTCGTGTCGGGCGGCCTCGATCGCACGGTGCCATCGTCAGTCGTGAAAGAGAACGCCCACCGCTACAAAACCGGGATCGTCGAACTCAAGCACTACCCCGACCGCTCCCACTTCACCGTCGGAGAACCCGGCTGGGAGCACGTCCTCGACGATGCGATCACCTGGGTTGAGCAACACCCGACCAGCGACACACAGCCACATCGGGCTTGACCTCAACTGGCCGGCGTGAGCATCGGCACACGACGCGAGCCGCGGTGCCAACGCGAGCTTACCGTTGAGGAAGAGCAGAACCACAGCGGCGCATACCTCCAGGCCGGGGGGATCCAATTCAAATCTCGCCGCCAGCCATGCTTCCGCGCGGAACTAGGTTGGATAGGAACCAGGATTCGCAGGATGTGAGGGCCGGCGTGGCGCGCGGCGAACCGCAGGGCAAGCGCAGCCACCCGTTGGCCGCTGCGACCCGCCGGGACACCGATCCTCTCAGGTGCGGGAGCTCATGTAACGGCCAAACCCTGTGTGGTGTTTGCGGCGCGGCTGTTCGAGTGCTGGTCGTCACGTTGCTGGTACCACGCCAGGGTTGTCTGGAGCGCCCTGGGGAGCGGCGTCCCGACCGTTCCGAAGGTCGACTCGAACTTGGTGGTGTCGAGCACGAACGGCGCATCGAATTCGTAGGCCAGTTCGATGAGCTCACGGATCGTGGGATTGAATAGGCCGAGCGCGCGTACAGCTATTTTGGGAAGCACACGAGCGCCGACCGGGTGCTCCAGGTGGGCGGCGATCAGTTCAAGTAGCGCTTTCGTGGTGACGGTTTCCGGTCCGGGAAGATGCCAGGTGCCGCCTATCGCTCGCTCGTCGGTGCCGAGCGTTACCAGACCGGCCGCGATGTCCGGCACGTAGCTGTAGGTGTGCGGCAGGCTGGGGTTGCCCACGAAGTCCGCCGGCTTGCCCTTCACGGCGTTGGCGAACACTCGCGCTCCGAGCGACGATTCGGTTACGCCGGGACCGAAGAAGTCCGAAGCGCGAGCGATCGCGTATCGAATGCGCCCGCCCGTCGCGGCATCCAGGAGTTCCTGGGTCATCAGTGCCCGGGTGCGGCCCTTGACGGTGGTGGCGGCGAGTGGCAGATCCTCGGTCATCGGCGCCGTCACCGGACCGTAGCCGTAGAGGTTCTCAAGGCTCACGAGCAGGGCATCGGTGCGCTCCGCGGCGTCGATGACGCCGCGCTGGAGCGGCGGGAAGCTGGCTTGCCAATCCGTGTATGGCGCGTTTAGGCACTGATAGATCACCGACGCGCCAACGGCGGCGGCTGCGGCGGCCCCAGGCGCGGTGGCGTCGGCCGCGCGCCATTGGATCTTTGCGTCGAGGGCGTCAGGACGGGTTCGTGAGACGACCCGCACGGCCAGGCCACGCTCGGCCAGCTGCGTGGCGAGAGTCCGTCCGACCTGCCCGGCGCCGAACACCACATGGAGTTCACGGTCATGCATTGCTGTAGCTCCTTCGGAGGTTGTGTTGACTGCGATCGCGGAGGGGCGCGACTTACGCGGCTGAGAGGTCGCGAAAGCCGGCCAGGGCGGTGGCGAGCAGGAGCACGCCGGCGCTCAGGCCGGTAGTGGCCACAAGCGCCTTCCCTGACATCGCTGCGACGAGGATCAGCGGGCCGATGGTGAGCGCCCAGCCGACCGGCCGGTAGCGGGGGATCCGGACGCGGTGGTCGAGCCAGAGCAGCAGGGGCCCGACCGTGACCGCGATCGCGGGCAGCGTCCAGTCGGCATGACCCGCCCGGCTCACGACCAGCGGCAGGACGATGGCCGCAGCGAACTCGACCGCGGTCGCGATCGTGATCTGGATCTCAATCCTCTTGTCCTGCCGGGTGGCCGACGGACGCGGAGCTGTACCAGCGGCGGTCTGGCGTGCGTAGGTGAACAGGCCGACCAGGAAGAGCGCAGAGACGGCGAGCAACGCGACCCCGACAACTCCGCCGAGCGCGGTGCTGCCTCGTGCGACCCAGAAACCGCCAAAGCCGCATTGCGTCAGTCCGCCGACCCAGAGCACTCGCCGCGCCCACGGCACGGGGACGTCGCCGGCTCCCAGCCCGGCACGACCGTTCATAACTGAATCCCCGGCAACAGCATTCATGGCGGTCCCTTCGATAGGCGGTTTGGTTGGTACCGCGGCAGCTGGTGACCGAAGTCAGCAGACCCAAGCGATGAACGAATACTCGCTCCAACCGGGCGTGGCGCCCAGGTCCGATACCCCACCGATCCCGCCAACACCGCGTCGGGCCGCGGTCGCTGACCGAGCCGCCCCCCGATGAACCCTTCGTGGCCGGAAGCGTGGGCTGTTGGACCTTGGCTGCCACCTCCCGGTCACGTCAAGATGTGCCCATGCACGACTCGTCACATCCTTGTGCTGGCGCTCGACGGGTGCCAGTCACTCGATGTCCTCGGCCCGATTGAGGTCTTCGACCACGCGCAGATCGAGGTTCCCGGTGCTTATCGCGTCGAGCTGATCGCACCGACGGACAAGGACACGGTCACGATGAGCAGCGGAATACGGCTCGGTGTCGCACCGCTGCCCGAGCCTCCTCCGCGCCACGACACGCTCGTCATCGCCGGTGGCGCCGGAGCACGGGAGGGAATCACCGACGAGACGCTGTGGATTGGATCGCGCGAGCATCGCGACGAGCGCGGCGGACCGTGTCGATCTGCACCGGCGCTTACCTGCTCGCGGCTGCCGGGGTCCTGGACAGTCGTCGCGCGACCACGCACTGGGAGTACTGCGACAGCCTGGCCGCGACCTACGGCAACGTTCAGGTGGAGAGCGATCCGGTGTTCATCCGTGACGGGGATGTGTGGACCTCCGCGGGGATCACCGCCGGGATCGACCTCACCCTCGCGCTCGTCGAGGACGACCTCGGCCCCGATGTCACACTCGCCGTCGCACGGCAGCTCGTCGTGTTCCTAAAGCGCCCCGGCGGGCAGTCGCAGTTCAGCAGCGCTCTCTCTGCCCAGCAGGCCGCGCGACCGGAACTGCGGGAGCTTCAGGCGAGGATTGTCGGCCACCTCGACGAACACCTGTCTGTGGGCGCGCTCGCGGACCGCGCGATCATGAGCGAGCGCTCATTCGCCCGTGCGTTCAGACGTGAGGTGGGACAGACGCCCGCGGCCTATGTCGAAGCGCTGCGGATCGAGCACGCACGCGCCCTGCTCGAAACCGGCGCACCGTCACTGAACGGCGTGGCCCGGTCCGCAGGGTTCGCAAGCGCCGAGGTCCTGCGTCGCGCATTCCACAGGCACATCGGCGTTTCTCCCGCCGATTACCGCGAACGCTTCGGGCCGGCCACCAGCCCGTACAAGCTATTGGCCAGGCGTCCCGCTCTCCCCAGGCGCAATTCACTATCCGTCTCGCCGTCGAAGCTGCTAGATCGATGCGATTGCCTTGGCGACGATTCATCCCGCTTCAGATGCCCGGATTTGACAAGGAGGAGGGACTTGCCTATCCAGTCAACTCTCGCGTTCAGCGCGGCGCACAATCGCAGGCGTGTGTCGGGTGGCGTTGCGGTCTTGGGGCGGCCAGCCGGCCGACCAAGAGCGGGACGACGCGGGCCAGGGCAGGGACAGGCCCAGCACGGACCTGGAAGCACCGTTCGACTCATCTTCTGTGGATCGCGAATTCCGGTTAGTTGTCCGGTGACGCGACCTGGTGTCGCGCGTGCCCCAGCAATCGTGAGCTCGGAGATGGACTGCTTGTCAATCAACTCCGTTGCCGTGTTGTCCGGGCCAGGCCCATGGGATCCTGGAGTTGTGAGCAGGGAGTCTTGACATCCTCTAGCGGCCGTGTCGAGCTTTTCGTGTCGCCGGTTTCTTTGGTGTAGCGTGCAACGTAATGCTGTCGACGCGCCCGCACTGCGCCGACGGGTCAGCTAAGTGTTTAGTTGACCAGAGTCTCGCGCTCGTTGGATGCGCCAGGCAGATTGTCGCGAACGCTCGTAAGCGTGTCGCATGAGCTTGGTGCTTCGTGTGGCGACGCGAGTCGCTGGAGTTCTACTGCTCAGTTTGGGTGCGAGTTACAGCACCGTGAGTCGGCGTTCCTGGCTCGTCGCTGCCGCGCTCGCCGTGACTCTCCCCAACGTTTGCGCGCCGCCGGCGGTTGCTAGTTCATCGGTCGCGCATGTACGGCGCCACACTCGCTCTCAGACAGCGTCTCAGTCTGGCCGAGTGGCAGTCGAGGTCGTGACTCCAGCCGGTATTCCTGTAGACGTGTCGCTAAGTAACAAAGGATATGTGCGGGTCTTGACGAAACCGCCGAAGGCTCGCTCAGCGATATTCGAAGCGCGAGTTCCTGATGGCAGCGTCCGGATTGACGCCCCTACAGTCGTGTTTGGAGGGTCGCTCTTCGCACCTGAGGGCCACACAACTGTGGTTGTGGTCCGCGCAGGTCAGACAGTGCCGTTGGTTCTCCGTTACCGCGAGGTGACGATTGCTGACGCATTGAGGGCGACGATCGTCTCTACGGACGCGATTACACTGGCCTGGTCGGCACCCAAGGGGTCGGAAGTGGAGTTGCGTCGTATGCGCGGCGGCTCAGCACCGCAAACGGTTGAGGCTGGCACGGCTGTTCGGGTCGGGAACGGTTCTGCGGTCGACGCCGGACTCGCTCCAGGCAGAGAATACAGCTATGCGCTCTTCACCAGACGGAAAGGGCAGTGGGCGGGACCCGTGACTCTCACCGCCGGGACCGCGTCCAAGCCGGGCGCGGCCGTCGCGGTCGCCGCCTACGCCACGCCGGCCTCGACCGTCATTGTGCATGCGGGTGGGCAGTTCGTGCCGCACCTGATCGATGGCATCGTCACCGTTACGCTGCCCTCAGGCCAGCCAACCCCGGTTCTAGGGACCGGGTTTGTGCTGCCGATCTCGACGACGCTGAGCGGCGGGTTCCTCGGGACCGTCACATCGATTTCAGCCAACGGCCGGGCCGTGACTCTCACTCCGGCCGGCCTTGCAGATGTATTCACTCAGTATGACTTGAACGTCACCTTGCCTAAGTCAGATCCCCAGCTGGCTGTCCCAAACAGCGAGATCAGCAATGGTCGGTCCGGTCGCGCCAGCTCGCGGAGCAGAGGCTGCAGTCGAAAAGGCGACGGCGGGAGTAAGTTCGATCTCAACCCGTCATTGAGCTTCGGCGGCTCAAAGCTCGCCGTCTCGCTCCTGACCAAGCGCAAGGGCGGCATTCCCAAGGGCGCAAAGTTCTCATTCAACGCAAGCGCAAAGCTTTCGATCGCCCCTGTTATCAGCACCGAATCCACGTCCGCCATCAAATGCCACCTCCCGTTTCGGAAGATGATCTGGAACCTGCCCACCCACCCGGTTCCGATGAGCATGGTTTTCGCTCCCGGCGCGCAGATCGACATCGACGGCAAAGCAGGCATCGACGGCGTAGATGCCAGCATGACCCTCAAATTCGGCGCGGACGGGACGTTCGGCTCCAGTAACAGCTTCAAGGCACAGCGTCCTAGCGTCTCCGCGGCAGTGGATCGCAGCTTGGCGGCAAATTCTGCGGGAACGATCTCGGCAACTCTCGGCGGCGAGTTCACGGTCGGTCCTGGGGCTGGAACCCACGCGGCCGGTGTGATCGCCGGGGTGTCAGGCCAGCTCAAGCCCGTCATCGCCGATTTCGGCATCACCGCGGCAACTAGCGGCTCCGGTGCGTGTCTCGCCACCAGGCTCGGCGGCGAAGCAAGTCTGCGTCTCATTGCCAAAGCCTGGCTCGGCCGCTTCAGCAGGTCTAGGAGCTTCCGACTCCACACCGAGCCCTGGGACTACACACACACCACCTATCTCTATCTCCCCGCAGGATGCGAGAACGAGGGTGACTCGAGCGGAACCGGTGGACGTGGCGGGACCGGAAGACGTTCACGAAGCTCAGGTCCGGACCCTGGCGCGGAGCTCAAGCAGGTGCGCCGGCGGGATCCACGAGTCCGGGATCCGCCCGATCAACAACAGCTCGCGCAGATGCCGGGCATCAGCGAAATCGGTCTTCGCTCGCTGCTTCTTGCCACGCAGCGCGCTGGCCCCGGCCGACTCCGCCAAATGCACCTCCGCGCCGACACGCTCGAGCTCATCGACGATGAACCGCCAGCCCGTGGTGGCCTCTAACGCGACCTCAAGACCACTGTCTGCAAACGGCTCAAGGAACTCCCTGACAGCGGTCCGGTCTGCCGGCGCGACCGACTGCGCGCGGTCTCACCGGTCATCGTGTCGATCCACTCCGCCGCGATCTGCGCGCGGTGCTGATCAAGGCCCATCACACACGCCATGACGTCACCTCCTCAGAGGCGCTCGGCTCTCGCTCGTCCAGCGGGCAGCACATCGCCTACCGTGACTCGCGGTCGGTGCCTCCGCTTCGATTGGCCGGCCGCGCGGCCGCAATCCGCGCGCGCCTACAACGCCGTTCGACGCGGAGGACCGGCCACCTTCACCACCAGATCACGCCAACCGGGACATGACATCTTTCACCTGCCTGCACGTCTAGCCGATCGCGAGTGCATCGGCGACAGATCGTCTTCGGGCGTCAGCAGCCTGTGGAGTCACGCATCGTTCGGCACGCCTGGGCCATGCGACGCGACGACAACTGGACGACCTGACGGCGGAAAGTGGATCGGGGGAGGGTGTGGACGTTGTCGAAGTTCACGACGCAATCGCTGGGCACGCCGTCTTCCGCCGCCGTAAGCACGAGCTCGCTGACGAGCCCACGTCTCGTTCTGGTCAGTGCCGCGACGACCACACTGCCGATGCGGTCGGCGACCGGATCGCGGGTAAGCACGAGCACCGGCCGATCCCCACCCGGTGTAGCGGCGAACCAGATCTCACCTCGCTGCATCGTCCCAATCCGACCAGTCCTCGGCTGGTCCCCAATCAGCAATCGACTCCAGCGACCGTTCCGTCTCCGTAGCCGGCAGTTGCTGCCAACGCTCGGCGTCGGCTTCGCCGCTCAGAACCACGAGGTGGCGGTGAAGCGCGTCACGCAGAATCTCGGAGCGGTCAACGCCCAGTGCGTCGGCCCAATGCTGAACGGCGTCGGCCTCATCATCCGGGACACGAAAACTAAGCATCGTCATACAGACAATCGTACAGCGTATGACAAGCGCCACGGCACGAGCGCTGCCAGGGTCCGGGCGTCCGAACTCACGCGATCGGATTGGCGGCGACATCACGGCTGCGTTTGCAGCGCGACGACACGGACTTGAGCACTTGGCAACGGCGACCGAAGTAGTGGTTGTGAGTAGTACCACCCATGATCGGGGCTCTGCCGGCGGGTTTGCGCGCGAGCGCTTCCTGGCTCGACGCCGAGCGTGGCGTCGGCGCGTGTGGTGGGTCATCGTTCCCACCGGGCTACTACCGGTTGCGGTTGAGGCGCCTGTTGCGCTGCTCATCAACAGGGATTTGGGCTTCATTTTTGGGTTTGGGTTGGGCGCCGGGATGGCGACTGTTCTGAT
Organism: uncultured Actinomycetota bacterium; assembly: GCA_963706725.1. GTDB lineage: Bacteria > Actinomycetota > Thermoleophilia > Solirubrobacterales > Solirubrobacteraceae > Palsa-465. Next base: position 1,276,509 of record OY970167.1, read on the forward strand.
CCTGTTTGATTCGCCGCCCGCTCGCGTCGAGAACTGGCGAACCGGGGCTGAAGGCGAGAAGGCAACCGCCAGGGCATTACGTCCGCTGCTGCGCAATGGCTGGGTGCTTTTCAACGACATCGATACTGGTCACGGAAACATCGATCACGTTCTGGTCGGCCCGCCCGGGGTGTTCCTACTTAAGTCAAAGCGGTTAGCTGGCAAAGTTAGAGTTAGCGCCGGGACGCTGATCGTCAGATGGCATGAGGATCCTGAGGACGGTTATGAGAACGACTCGATCTCGGCGCGGGCAAAGGGGACGGCCTTTCAACTGCGTAACCGGATCAGCGGACCAGGGTCAGGGGCGTGGGTTCAACCCGTGGTGGTCTTGTGGGCTGATTTCGACCAAGGATCCGTGGAACAGGAGAAGGTGGGGTGGGTTCGCGGCGACATGCTCGCGGACGTCATGACTAAGCGGCCAGCCAAGTACAGCGGCGCACACCTGGAAGAGCTTGTCGCCCAAACGCGAGCGGCGGTTCATTCGATGAGAGCATCCGCACGTCACGACACGCCGTCAAGCACGACCTGATTCTGGTGCGCGGCATAGCCGACCAACCCGAAGGGCGCTGGTTCGAATCCCGCCCCCTCCGCTATTTTATGAGTCGCGGCATGTGTCTCATTTCGAAGAGCTCGGCCAGCGGCCGGGCTCTTTGTGTTGGTTGCGCCAGTAGGTCTTGTTGGGTTCGATGAGGTGGGTTGAGAGGACCTCGCCGGTGTGCAGCTCGATGACGGTGATGTGGGTGTCGTCGGCGAGCGCGAGGACGCCTTTGCCGGTGTGGTCGCGTCCGATGCCGAGGTGGTGCATCCGTCCGCCGTGGCGGATGGTCAAGCCTCTGCGTCCCCTGGGCACGTTGAGGCATCTTGTGCGTAGGTGGTGCATCCTTAGTGGCGCCGGGGAAGGCGGACGGTGATTTCAAGGCCTCCGGTGGTGACGGCGGTGGCGTGCACAGTTCCGTTGTGGACGGTGGCGATCGATGAGACCAGGGCGAGGCCGAGGCCGAAACCACGGTGGCGGGTGCGGTCATCCAGTCGGGTGAACGGCAGAAGCAGGCGCTCGACCTGATCGGGTGGGATGACCTGACCGGTGTTACTGATTCGGACCAGAGACGCTCCGTTGTCGGTGGAGGTCGAGACTTCCACGGTGCCTCCCGCGACGTTGTAGAGCTCAGCGTTGTCCAGCAGGTTCGCCACCAGCCGTTCGAGCAGCACGCCGTCGCCGGTTACGGGAGCTTCGTCGAGTGTGACGGTGCGGGTGATGCCGTTGGCCGTGCGTCCGTCGAGCGCATCCTCCACGACGGCCGCCAGATCGAGCGGCTCGCGGAACTCGCGCGCCTGCTCGCCACGCGCGAGGATCAGCAGCACCTCGATCAGGCGTTCGGAGTGATTGACGGCCTGGCGGACCTCACCGGCCATCGACAACAGCTCCTCGAGAGTTGGCTGCGGTTTGCCCAGCACCACGTCAATCGCGGTTCGCATCACGGTCAAGGGCGTGCGCAGCTCGTGGCTTGCGTTGGCGATGAACTGCCGCTGGCTAGCGAACGCGCGATCCAGCCGCGCCAGCATGTTGTCGAAGGTGTCGGCGAGCTCACGCAGCTCATCGCGTGGGCCCTGCAGACCGATGCGCTGCGAGAGGTCCTGCTCACTGGCAGCGCGAGCGGCCGCTGTCAGCCGCTGCACCGGCCGTAGGATCCGTCCTGCTAGCCCCCAGCCGGCGACGGCGGCCAGCAGCGTCATGCCTGCCAGGCCGAACAGTGAGTAGCTCAGCAGGTGGTTGGCGGTGGTGTTGCGCTGCGCGGCCACGCCGGTCCGGACACCGATGACATACAGCGCCGCGCACTTCTGCATTGACCCGGGGCTGCCGTGGCGGTGCACCGCTGTGATGCAACCTGCGATCGCGCGTCTGGTAGCACGCGGGATCGCGGTGGTTGCAGACGGATGCAGGCTGTGCACGACCAGCACATAGGTGATCGCCACCAGCGCTGCGCCGCCCAGCGCGAACAGCGACATGTAGAGCAGCGTCAGCCGCGAGCGGGCGCTGAGGTCGATCCTCATAGCCGGTAGCCGACGCCGATGATCGTCTCGATCAGCGGCGGGTCGCCGAGTTTGCGTCGCAGCCGGGCGACGGTCACGGCGACCGTGTTGCTGAATGGGTCAGCGTGGGCGTCCCAGACGTGCTCAAGCAGGTGCTCAGCGCTGAGCGCAGCGCCGTCCGCGTCGGCCAGGCACTCCAGCACCCCGAACTCTTTGCGCGTTAGCGTCAGGGGTATCCCGGCCCGGCTGGCGCGGTGGCGCGCGCGATCGACGATCAGGTCACCGCGAGTCACCACGGCGGGTGAGCCCGGCCCTCGGCGCCCCAGCGCACGGATCCGCGCGACCAGCTCGTTGAACGCGAACGGCTTGCAGAGGTAGTCGTCCGCTCCGAGCTCCAGCCCGTCGACCCGGTCCTCGACATCATCGGCCGCCGTCAGCATCAGGATCCTGCTGAGCGAGTCGTCGCGCACCAGCCGGCGGCAGACGCTGTCACCGTGCACGTTCGGTAGGTCGCGGTCCAGCACCACCACGTCGTAACCGGTGCTGGTCGTCTGCTGCAGGGCGGCCGCGCCGTCGTATACGACATCCACGGCAAAGCCCGCGTCGCGCAGCCCCTCGCCGATGCGCTCTGCCAGCGCGACGTGATCCTCCACGACCAACACTCGCATGCGCACATCATGCACCCACCCGGATGACATCCGTGTAACAGGCGCTGTACGAGGGGTGTCATGGGCAGACTGATAGACCAACGGGCCTGTGAAGACACAGCACCCGATCACCAGAACCGCGGCAGTAGCGATGGCCACCTCAGCCCTGGGGGTGCTGGTGGCAGCCTGTGGCGGCAGCCCCTCGTCCAGCCGCGCACAAACCTCAACGCCCGGAAAGGGCTCGACGCGCGTGCCGAGGGGGCTTGCCTACTCCCGCTGCATGCGCTCCCACGGCGTAACGAACTTCCCCGACCCGAGCCCCGCCGGGGGCTACTCCTTCAGTGGCTCCACCAGCTCACCTGCGTTCAAGTCAGCACAAAGAGCGTGCGCGAACCTGGTACCGGTGAAGACCATCCCCAACTCGGCAAGCGCCACCCCGCAGCAGCAGGCGCGGTATAACGCGCAGCTGATCAGATGGGCGAAGTGCATGCGTCACAGCGGGTACCCGCAGCTCCCTGATCCGACCCCCGGCAGCCCCCAACCGGGCAAGGTCCGCGGGACAGCTTGGGGAGGCGGGCCGGGCTGGTGGATCGACATCCCGCCCTCAATCAACGCGTACTCGTCGGCCTTCAGCAACACCGCGCAGACCTGCGACACGCGGACCCACCAAACGTACCGCTAGACCAATGGTCTCGCGCACAACCCGAGCCGCTGTCTTGTGTGCCGCAACCGCCACAGCCCACACCTCCGCAGGCGAACCCCCAACGACCCGATGCGAACACCGATTGTGGTAATGCACCACGACCGACGCCGGCAGCGCAATGCACACTTGTCAGCACCTGATGGCCGCCATCGGCTACGGATCAAGAGGCTACCCATAGCCTTGATCGGGAGACACAGATCAGCACGGCAGATGGCGCGGGAGCCTTGCCCGGCGATCGCTGCTGCGCCACAGCCCGGCGCTGGGCTCCGCAACGACCGCCGGAGACCTCCCCCCAAACCAGGATGAGACACATCTCGGGTTAGACACACAATCGGGATGTGGGGAAGCCCTGATTGCCGGGCTTGTCGGAGGCGTCAGACTTCGCGGACAGCGATCAGAGCGAGGGTCGACATGCAGCACCAGGAGTTGACGCCAATGGTGATTGGGCCGGAGGCACTTGACCTGCTGATCGCAACGCTGCGGTCTGGCGGGTTCCGGGTGCTCGGCCCAACGCTGCGCGACGGTGCGATCGTCTATGACGACATCCAGAGCGCGGCACAGTTGCCAGCCGGCTGGACTGACGAGCAGGACGGCGGCAGCTACCGGCTGGTGCGCCGCGACGATGACGCCCGCTTCGGCTACGCGGTCGGCCCCCACTCGTGGAAGCGATTCCTTTTCCGACCTGAGCTACGACTCTGGCAGGCGCGGCGATCCGGCTCGGGCGAAATGGTCGTCGAGGAGGAGTCCACCTCAGACCAGCGGATGGCCTTCATCGGGGTGCGCTCCTGTGAGCTGCACGCGATCCAGATCCAGGACCGTGTCTTCATGGGCGGGCATCACGTGGACCGCGACTACGCGGCCCAGCGTGAGGGCGCATTCCTGGTCGCGGTCAACTGCATAACCCCCGGCGGGACCTGCTTCTGCACGTCGATGGGCACAGGACCCAAGGTCGACGCCGGATATGACATTGCGCTGACGGAACTGCTCGTCGGAGATCACCGGTTCCTGGCCGAGGCCGGGACAGAGCGTGGCGCATCCGTGCTGGCGGCACTTCCGGGACGACCCGCCAGCGACGCGGATCTGTCCTGCGCCGGAGCAGCAACCGACGCCGCCGCCGCACAGATGGGACGCACGATGGAGGTCAGCGACATTCGTGACCTGCTGGCGCGCAACCTCGAGCATCCGCGCTGGGACGACGTTGCCGCCCGCTGCCTGAGCTGCGGAAACTGCACACAGGTTTGCCCCACTTGCTTCTGTTCCTCTGTCGAGGACAGCAGCGACCTCAGTGGCGGCACGGCGACGCGCACGCGCGTCTGGGACACCTGCTTCTCCGTCGAGTACTCCCATATCCACGGGGGCAGCATCCGCCCCTCGTCCCGTTCGCGCTACCGGCAGTGGATGACACACAAGCTGGGCACCTGGATCGACCAGTTCGGGACTTCGGGGTGTGTCGGCTGCGGACGTTGCATCACCTGGTGCCCGGTCGCGATCGACATCACGCAGGAAGTCAACGCGATCCGCGCGACGGAGGGTTCCAGTGCAACGATCGCTTGAGACCTTGCTGGTCGACACCCCGCTGTTTGAGGGCCTCGACGCGGACACGCTCGCGCTGCTGGCAGGATGCGCCAGGAACGTCCACTTCGATCAGGATTCGACGGTGATCCGGCGGGGAGACCAGGCGGACGACTTCTACCTGATCCGTCACGGCAGCGTGACCCTTGAAACGTACGTGCCCGGTCGCGGGCCGGTCACGATCGAGACGCTCGAGAGCGGCGAGGTGCTCGGCTGGTCCTGGCTATTTCCGCCATACCGATGGCACCTGGATGCGCGGGCGCTGACCGCCGTGCGTGCGACCGCCTTCGACGGCGCATGCCTGCGCGGCAAATGTGAGCACGACCCAGCACTCGGCTATGCGCTGATGTCCCGCTTCGCACAGGTCCTGATCGAGCGCCTGCAGTGGACACGGCTCCGACTCCTCGACGTCTACGGTGACCATGAGCATCGCTGAGCAGCTCACCCCGGGCGTGATGGTGCCTCGAGCATTCAACCTCAGCGCCCGTCGGCAGGACACGGCCGACACGTTCACGCTGGCGCTCGAGCCGCAGGCCGGCGAGGCGCCGCCGATCGCCCCGGGTCAGTTCATGATGGTCTACGCGTTCGGGATCGGCGAGGTGCCGATCTCAGTGAGCGGGGCGTCAGCAACAGAGGTCGTGCTCACAGTCCGTGCGGTCGGCGCGGTGTCGAACGCGATCTGCCGTGCGCCGGTCGGCAGCATGCTCGGGATGCGCGGTCCGTTCGGAAATTCGTGGCCGATCGCAAGCGCCGCCGGCACTGACGTGATCGTGGTGGCGGGCGGCATCGGTCTGGCCCCGCTGCGCATGCTGATCCGGCAGGTGATCGGCAACCGCGGCGACTTTTCAGCTTTCTGCCTTCTCTATGGCGCGCGCACGCCGGGGGACCTGCTCTACATGAACGAGATCGCGGGCTGGCGTCAGGCTGCGGATGTGGCCGTCACGGTCGACGCCGCGGACGCCGACTGGACGGGCCAGGTGGGTGTGGTTCCGAAGCTGGTCAGCGCTGCGCGCTTTGCCGGCAGGTCCGCCCACGCCTTCGTCTGCGGCCCCGAGATCATGATGGACTTCACGGCCCAGGCTCTGCTCAAACGTGGCGTTCCCCCGGAGCAGATCCACCTCTCGATGGAGCGCCACATGGACTGCGGGGTCGGGCTGTGCGGGCACTGCCAGCTCGGTCCGACCCTGATCTGCCGTGACGGCGCCATCTATAGCCACGCCGAGATCGCATCGTTGATGCGGGTGCGTGAGCTGTGAGCCCGACAGACAAGCCGACGCTGGCGGTTTGGAAGTTCGCATCCTGCGACGGCTGCCAACTGAGCCTGCTCGACCTCGAGGACGAGCTGTTGACGCTCGCGGGCGCGGTCGAGATCGCGGAGTTCCACGAGGCCACGAGCCACAACGTCGCCGGCCCGTACGACCTGTCGCTGGTCGAGGGCTCCATCACCACCGAGCATGACCTGCGGCGCATCCAGGAGGTGCGCCGCAGGTCCCGAGCGCTGGTGACGATCGGCGCCTGCGCGACCTCCGGTGGCATCCAGGCACTGCGGAACTTCGGTGACGTGGCCGAGTTTGCAGCCGCGGTCTACGCATCGCCGCAGTACATCTCGACGCTGTCCACCTCCACCCCAATCGCCGCGCACGTCGATGTGGACTACGAACTGCACGGTTGCCCGATCGACAAGCACCAGCTGTTTGAGGTCATCAGTGCTCTGCTCAACGGACGCCGGCCCGCGATCGCTTCCACCAGTGTCTGCACCGAGTGCAAGCGCCGCGGGATCGTGTGCGTCACCGTGGCGCACGGCACCCCCTGCCTCGGCCCGGTGACACACGCCGGCTGTGGTGCACTCTGCCCCGCTTACAACCGCGGCTGCTTCGGCTGCTACGGCCCCATGGAAACGCCAAATACCGACGCGCTGCTGCCGCTGCTGCGCGCTCGAGGTCTCGACGACGACGGTGTGCGGCGGGTCTTCCAGACGTTCAACGCGGCCGCTGAGCCGTTCCGTAGAGCCGTGAGCGATGGGTGAACGGCGCACAATCCGGACGGACTACCTGGCGCGCGTCGAGGGTGAGGGCTCGTTCACCGTCCAGATCGAGCACGGGCGCGTCGAGCACGCGGAACTGCGGATCTTCGAGCCGCCACGGTTCTTCGAGGCGCTGCTGCGCGGACGCCTGTTCACGGAGGCGCCCGACATCACCGCCCGCATCTGCGGGATCTGCCCGGTGGCCTATCAGACGAGCTCGATGAACGCCATGGAGAACCTCTGTGACGTCGAGGTACCGGAGCCGGTTCGCATGCTGCGACGGATGCTCTACTGCGGCGAGTGGATCGAGAGCCACGCGCTTCATGTGTACATGCTGCACGCGCCTGACTTTCTCGGCTACGCGGGCGCGGTCGAACTGGCGCGCGACGCCCCGCAGATCGTGGAGCGCGGGCTGCGGCTGAAGAAGGCCGGCAACGAGTTGATGCGGCTCATCGGCGGTCGCGAGATCCACCCGATCAACGTCCGGGTCGGCGGCTTCTACCGGGCACCGTCCAGACGAGAGCTGTCGACGTTGGTGGAGCCGCTGCGTCGCGCGCGCGATGAGGCCGTCGAGACCGTTCGTTGGACCGCCGGATTCGACTTTCCAGAGCGCGAGGTCGAGTGCGAACTGGTCGCGCTCTCCCATCCGGAGGACTACGCGATCGAGCGCGGCCGGATCCGGTCAGACCGCGGCCTCGACATCACCGTCCCGGAGTACACCGAGCATTTCGAGGAGGAGCACGTCGAGCGTTCGACAGCGCTGCACTCGCATCTGCGGGAGCGCGGAACCTACCTGTGCGGCCCACTGGCGCGGTACTCGTTGAACCACGCGCAGCTCTCGCCACTTGCGCTCGAGCTCGCGCGTGAGGCCGGGCTCGGTGAGACCTGTCGCAATCCGTTCCGGAGCATCGTCGTGCGCAGCGTCGAGCTCGTCTACGCATGTGACGAGGCTCTGAGGCTGATCGACGCCTACGAGGAGCCGGGATTCTCGGGGGTCGATGTCTCACCGCGGGCCGGGAGTGGGCATGGCGCCAGCGAAGCTCCGCGCGGGATGCTCTACCACCGCTACAGGATCGACTCCACCGGCACGATCCTCGAAGCGCAGATCGTGCCGCCAACCTCGCAAAACCAGCAGGCGATCGAGGATGACCTGAAGGACGTGGTCCAGCGCAACCTCGAGCTCGAGGACGAACGTCTGCGATCGCTGTGCGAGCAGACCATCCGAAACTACGACCCATGCATCTCCTGCGCCACGCATTTCCTCCGACTGGAGGTCAGCGGCCGATGACTGATCCGCGGCACGTCGTGGTCTGCGTTGGAAACCGCTTTCGACGCGACGACAGCGTCGGGTTGCACGTCGCAGACGGACTCCGGGAGTTGGTGCCCGAGGGAGTCGAGGTTCTCACCCTGGAGGGCGAACCGACCACGTTGCTGGACATCTTCGCCGGCTCAGAGCTCGCGATCCTGGTGGACGCCGTAGCAGCCGCCGCCGCGCCCGGAGTGATCCACCGGTTCGATGCGACCGTCGAACCCGTGCCCGGGAGCGTGTTCGGCACCTCGTCGCATGCCTTCGGCCTCGGCGAGACAATCGAGCTGGCCAGGACCCTCGGGAGGCTTCACGGCCGTGTTCTCGTCTACGGCATCACCGGCGAGGACTTCGACGCCGGAGAGGGGCTGAGCCCGAGCGTCGCAAAAGCGGCTGATGCCGTCGCCGCCCGGATTCTCGATGACCTTGCAGTGTCAGTCCAGCAAGCTGCCCGAGCGAAAGGAGCGGACCGTGCATGAGCACGCACTGATGGCCGATGTGACCCGAAAACTGGAGCAGACCGCGGCGGAGGCGGGCGCGAACCGAGTGACCCGGGTCGTCGTGCACCTCGGCGCCCTCTCCCACTTCACTCCGGAGCACTTCGAGGAGCACTTCGTGGAGGCCACGCGCGGCACCGTCGCCGAAGGGGCCGAGGTTGTCGCGACGCTCGATACCGACATCACCTCCTCGGAGGCCGCTGATGTCATGGTGGAGAGCGTCGAACTCGAGGTTCCAGATCGGAAGGCAAGTTGATGTGTCTCGGATCGATCGCACGGATAGTCGCCATTCGCAACGATGCCGGCGTGGCTGTCGGGCGGCTGGAGGATGGGTGTGAGGTTCCACTGTCGTTCGTTCCGCAGGCGCGCGTTGGAGATCGGCTGTTGCTGCATCTGGGCATCCCAGTCGAGGTCCTCGACCCCGACGCGGCTGAGGAGGCGTTGGCCCTGCGTGGAGCGAGCACAGAGCCGGGAGGCGATCAACGGTGAGCATCCGTAAGACAGGTATCGCGTTGGCGTTTGTCAGCGCCGTCATCAGCGGCGTGTCGATCTACGTCAACGGGTTGGGCGTCAAGCACTTTCCCGACGCGAGCGTCTACACAACCGCCAAGAATGGCGTCGCTGGGCTGCTCCTGCTCGTCGCACTCGTTGCCGTGCCCTCACGGCGCCCCCTTCCAAGGCCGAGACGACGGGCGGCTCTGCCGCTGCTCGCTGTGGCGGTCATCGGGGGTAGCGTGCCGTTCATCCTCTTCTTCGAGGGTCTCGCCCGGGCGCAATCGACGCAGGCCGCGTTCATCCAGAAGACGCTGGTGATCTGGGTGGCGATCCTGGCGGTCCCCCTGTTGAAGGAGCGCCTCCGCTGGCCGCACGCGCTGGCGATCGCGCTGCTGCTCGGTGGAGAGGCATGGCTTGCCGGTAAGGCCGGCCATATCGCGTTCGGCAGCGGCGAGGCGATGATCCTCGCGGCCACCCTGATGTGGGCCGTGGAGATCGTCTACGTCAAACGACTGATGGACAGCTTCGATCCGCGGCTGCTCGCCACCGCCAGGATGGCGCTCGGCGCGGTACTGCTGATCGCCTGGGTGCTGATCACGGGCAAGGCCGGTCAGCTGCTTGCGCTCAGCGGCGTGGAGTGGCGCTGGGTGCTGCTCACGGGCGTGCTCCTGGCCGGCTACGTGGGCACATGGTATGCGGCGCTGGCGTGTGCTCCCGCGGTAGACGTGACCGCAGTGCTCGTATTCGGCGCAGTCATCACCGCGCTGCTGTCAGGCGCGTCCGGGTCGGCGTCGGTCAACGCCCCAGCCCTGCTGTTGGTGATCGCGGGTTGCGGGATCATCGCCTGGTCGCCACTGCGCGGCACTGATGCCCGATCTGCGAGCCCATCATGAACGTCGCGGCGCAGCTACCCACCGCTCCCGGGCCGCTGCTGTTCGCGCGATACGCATACCCGCCTAACGCGCTGGGACTGTGCGGAGCTGACGGCCCGCGCGAGCTGCTCGAATACGGGGATGCGCACGTGTCCGATCTCGGCCTGGCAGAGGTCGCGCGGACGTTTGACGGCGCATGGCCTTACCTCGAGCTGATCGCCGGCGCCAACGGCATCGGCGATCCACTCGACGCACGCGTGGTCGAGGCCTATTGGGTCGGCAACGAGCTGCTCGGAAGCGTGAGCCCGAGCGACCTCGCACGCAATATCGCGGACAGGTTCAGCGGACGGATCGGGCGCGCCCGGGAGCACATCGACGACACGATCGCCGCCGGCGCCGTTCCTCACCACTGCTTCCACGTCTTCGCCGTGTACCCGTGGCTGGGACTGCTGCGTACCGGCGTGGTCGATCAGCCGCTGCACATCCTCGACCAATGCCGGATCACTCCCGCGGTGGTGGATTCAGTTGGGCCGCACGACACACTGACGGTCCTCGCCCGACCGCTCGGCTGGGCCGGCGGGCGGCTGTTCCTCGGAGAGCCGGCAGCGCGCGCGGTCCGCTGGCAGACCGACGGCCTCGCCTTCGTCACTGAGCCCCAACCGGGGGACCGTGTCTCATTGCACTGGGACTTCGTCTGCGACCGCCTCTCGCCGCGCTCGGCGAGAAGCCTCCTGGCCGCAAACGAACGCGCGATCCGGGCCGTCAACGTCGCGGGCGCGGCGGCGGGTCTCGCGTAGGCCGAGCTTCAGCGTGGTCGCGCTGAGACAAGGCTGTGATCGTAGTCCGCGGCCCTGAGCTGCGGAAGCAGCCGGCGCTGTTTTCGGTGGTGGCGCTCCATCCGCCGCAGGATGTCGTCGAGCACGCGGATCGCTTCAAGGATCTGCGGGCCCTTGTTCAGCATCACGCACTCCGCGCCGCCTGCCATCGCAGCGTCTGTTATCTCCGCGCGTGTCGGTCGTCCAGTCTTGGCGAGTTGGTCGAGGACCTGCGTGGCCCAGATGACCGGCACGTGCGCCGCCTGACACAGCCAGAGGATCTCCTCCTGGACCTCCGCAAGCCGCTCGTAGCCGCATTCGATCGCAAGGTCTCCACGCGCGATCATCACACCCGATGGCCGACCGCTGCCGAGGGCCGCCAGCAGCATGGCCGGCAGATGCTCGAACGCCCGCTGCGTCTCGACTTTCAGGATCATTCCCACACCTGCTCGCGAGTGCTCGTCCAGATACTCGCCGACGCGTTTCACGTCCCCGGCGTGACTGATGAACGACAACTCCACGACATCTGCGTAGTCGGTGGCGAAGCGCAGGGCATCCTGGCTGTGAGTACCGAGCAGATCGATGTCGAGTGCCGCATCAGGCAAATTGATGCCCTTGTCCGGACGGAGCTTCGAGCCGTTGTGGCCGGCCGCGGTGATCCGCAGCTCGATCGTGTCGGTGCTGACGGCGTCAACGATCCCGCCGAGCTTGCCGTCGTCGAACCAGACATGGTGACCTGGCATCGTCCCGATGAACGCCTCGTCGAGCGAGCAGATCACCCGAGGCGGCTCACCTTCACTCGTTGTGGCCTTCCCGCCCGTCCCGGCACGTGTGAGCAGCAGCGAGTCCCCAACGCGCAGCCGCAGGTAGAAGCCCTTGGCGTCCCTTGTCGTCTGTGCGGACAGCAATCCGGTACGCAGCTTTGGACCGGGCAGATCGACGAAGATCCGCGCGTGCTTACCTGTTCGCTGCTCCACCTCCCGTAGGTGTTCGCACATCGCGCCCAGTGCTCGCGTTCGTCGTGAGCGCAGTTGATGCGCACGCAGTCCATTCCGGCATCGAGCAGCTCACGCACCAGGCTCGCGTCGGTCGCGGCCTCCGAGGGCATCGTCACCATGATCCGCGTCGGTCGTTTGCGTCGTGCCGAGCCAAACAGGGCGACGGCACGCTGCTCGAGGAGTTGCCTACTCCCGGCAAAACCAATCGGCGCCGGCTCGGCGAACGAGTGCGGGGAGTGCTCGGTGAGCGCCAGCAGTGCGCCGAGGACGGCGTCGACGCTCGCCTGCACGTGGCCCTCATTGCCTCCCAGCGACGAGAGGCCCAGCTCTATCAGGGTGTATTGGGCGTCGCGCAGGTCGTGTCGACGGAGTGCCAGGTACTGCAGCAGGTTGCGGGCGCTCGCGTCGGTGTCCGATTGGCACTCGGAAGTCCACGGCGTCCAGCGCTCTGCCACCTCCAGCAACTCGGAGCGGATCTCCGACAGCTGATCAACCAGCCCCGCTGCTTGCTCGACCATGTAGTAACGATGTCCCAACCGCGTCTGTTCAGCATCGTGCTTCATCCGAATCCTGGTCCCGGCCAACTACCGAGTGGGATCTCTTCGGGCACGATCCTTCCGTGTCTGTGAGTGACCTGGTTAGGGACTTGATCCGCCCGTTACATCGGTAGGGTGAGATGTGCTTGCCGACGGACGCGGGCGCCGCCAGCGGAGCTCCACTACGGCTGACTGACGGCGCGAGATGGCCACATCGAAAGGGAGCAGCTTTGACCGACAGCAGTCCAGCACCCCGGCGCGCCCGATCTCCCCGGCAGTGCCTTCAGCATGATTGAGGCGAGCGCGTGATGCCCGACGCTCGGCTGCACCTGTCCTCGGTCGCCGGTAGCCCGCTGCTCGACTCGGCGGGTGAGCGGCTCGGGCGGGTCGAGGATCTGATCGTCCATCTCGGTAGCGATCACGAGTTGCCGCCGGTTACCGGTGCCGAGGTACGGATCGGTGGCCGGGAGATGTTCGTTCCGATCAGCAGCATTCGGCAGCTCGAGCCCGACACTGTCCAAACGACGACGACGAAGCTGGACCTGGCACAGTTTGAGCGCCGACCGGGAGAGGTTCTGCTGCGGGCGGACGTCCTCGGGCGGAGTTTGATCAACCACGCGACTGCCCGGCTGGTCAAGGCCCGCGAGGTTGAGCTGGTGAATGATGGCGATACGTGGCGCGTTGCAGGGATCCATACCAGCCGTGGACCTGGGATCAGGCGGTTGTTGCCCCGCTACTTCCGTGGCCACGAGCACGATCATGCGGAGTTCGTGCCGTGGCCGGAGGTGGAGTTGCTCGTCGGGCACGTCCCTACGTCCCGGCTGCGGCTTGGGTCCCGTCGCCTCAGGCGCCTGCACCCGGCGCAGATCGCCGATCTCGTGGAGGCCGCGTCACACGCTGAGGGGGCGGAGATTCTCGAGGCGGTCGGGCGCGATAAGGAGCTCGAGGCGGATGTTTTCGAAGAGCTCGACGATGAGCACCAAGTCGAGTTCCTGAAGGAGCGCTCCGACGCGGAGATCGCGGACGTCCTCGCTCGTATGGCCAGCGACGACGCAGCCGACCTGCTTCTTGAGATCGAGCAGGACCGCCGTGTTCCCGTGCTTCAGCTGCTGCCGGCCGCCAAGCAGCTGAAGATCAAACGCCTGCTTGGCTACAACCCGTCCACCGCGGGCGGGCTGATGAACCCCGACTTCAGGTCCGTGCCGGCCACCGCCACCGTCGAGCAGGCCCTCGCGCTCGTGCGTGACAGCGGACTCGCCCCGGGCCAACTGCTGGCGCTATGGGTCCTCGACACGCAAGAGCAGCTTGTCGGGTGTGTCCTCGCCTCCGAGCTCGATTCGCGCCCAGCCGGGCGCGATCATCACCACGCTCATCGAGACTCGAATCCCGACTGTCTCTCCGGAAACGGAGCTTCCCGAGGTCGCTCGCCTCATGGCCGATTTCGACCTGCTCGCGATCCCGGTCGTTGACAGCGGGGAGAAGCCGATCGGCGTCGTCGCGTTCGACGACGTAATGGAACTCCTCCTCCCGGACGAATGGCGTCGACGTGGTGGAGACGCACGCGGATGACCGGTTCTGACACGGACGGCACGGGCGCTGATGGCGCCCGAAGATAGCCCCGCCGCACCTGAGGCCGCGGGCTCCGACCCGACCTCGCGAGTGCGCGAGCGCTTCGTGCTCGACGCCGCTCACGTAGGTGACATCGAGGGCGCGTTCGGCACCATCAGCCAGCATGAGGGCCGTCGCCGCGGGCTACACGCACGGGCGCTGGCACTGCTCGCGATCATGGGCCCAGGACTCATCGTGATGGTGGGCGACAACGACGCAGGCGGGGTCGCGACTTACTCCCAGGCGGGCCAGAACTACGGCACGAGCCTCCTCTGGGTGCTGCTGCTGCTGATCCCCGTGCTGATCGTCAACCAGGAGATGGTCGTCCGACTTGGTGCCGTCACCGGCGTCGGTCACGCCCGGCTGATCAATGAGCGCTTCGGCAAGTTCTGGGGGTGGTTCTCCGTCGGCGACCTGTTCCTATTGAACTTCCTCACCATCGTCACCGAGTTCATCGGGGTCAGCCTTGCGCTCAGCTACCTCGGAGTCTCGAAGTTCGTCGCCGTTCCGCTCGCTGCAGCAGGACTCGTCGCGATCACGGTCACCGGCAGCTTCCGCTCATGGGAGCGGTCGATGTTCATATTCGTCTTCGCCAACCTCTTCGTGATTCCGCTCTTCTTCATGGCTCATCCCAACGGGTCTGACATCGCCCACAACTTCTTCGTCCCAGGCATTCAGGGGGGCGCGAACTCCAGCTCGGTGCTGCTGATCATCGCGATCGTTGGCACGACGGTCGCTCCGTGGCAGCTGTTCTTCCAGCAGTCCAACATCATCGACAAGCGCATCACACCGCGCTGGATCAACTACGAGCGCCTCGACACGTGGATCGGTGCCGTCGTCGTGGTCCTAGGCGCCGCTGCGCTCATCTGCATCTCGGCCTTCGCGTTCCACGGCACCCCGGCCGCCGGTCACTTCAGTGACGCCGGCGCGACCGCCACCGGCCTCGAGCGCCACCTCGGTTCACCCGCCGGTGCCCTGTTCGCGATCGTGCTGCTCAACGCCTCTCTGATCGGCGCCGGCGCGCTGACGCTCTCTACCAGCTACGCCGTCGGTGACGTATTCGGCAGCCACAGCTCACTGCATCGCAGGTTCGCCGACGCCAAGCAGTTCTACGGAATATTCGCCGCGATGATCGCCGCGGCTGGCGGCATCGTCCTCATACCCGGCGCACCACTAGGCGTGATCACCGAATCGGTTCAAGCCCTCGCCGGGGTCCTGCTACCGAGCGCCAGCGTGTTCCTCCTGCTGCTCTGCAACGACCCTGAAATCCTCGGGCCATGGCGTAACCCAGGCTGGTTGAACATTCTCGCCAGCGTAATCGTCGCGATCCTCGTACTGCTCTCGCTGGTCCTGATGGCGACCACCGTCTTCCCCAACATCGACGTCACGGCGGTCGCCCTGATCGGCGGCGCGCTACTGGCCGTTGGGCTCCTCGCATTCGGGCTCCTCACCCTTCGCTCACAACGCGGCGCCATCGCAGCGCCCGTGCCCGCGACCTCGACTCGGATCCCAAAAGAGCAATGGACGATGCCCCCGCTGGCCCTGCTCGCGCGGCCGCAGTGGTCCACCGGACGCAAGATCGCGATGCTCACACTTCGCGGCTATCTCATCATCGCGATCATCCTCCTGCTGATCAAGGCCATACAACTCGGTGGCGGATAACCCAGTCAGGAAGTGCACAGCCGACGACCGACCGGGCAGACACGGACGGGTGCTTCCGCCCGGTCTGGCATGCTTCGCGATGCGTGGCAGCGGGTTCGCGGGCGCGCGGGCGCGACGCGGGATCTGGGAGACTGGGTCCCATGTCGCAGCAAGGCCCGCCTCGCATCGCAGTCATGACCGGGGAGGCGGGTGACGACGATTCGCTTCCGGACCGCGCTCGATTGCGTCGTCGCGGTTTTGCGCTCGAGGGCGCGACGCTCGCTTGGAATGTCGTCGGTGTTGTCGTCCTGGCGCTCGCGGCGATCGCCGCCCGCTCGGTGGCACTCGCCGGCTTTGGGCTCGACTCGTTGATTGAAATCGGCGCATCGACCGTAGTGATTTGGGAACTCGCCGGTACCAACGAGGACCGCCAGGAGCGTGCGATGCGATGGATCGGAGGCGCGTTCGCCGTGCTGGCCGTGTACCTCACGGTCCAGTCGACCTGGGTGCTGATCGCCGGCTATCACGCCCATTCGAGCCTCGCCGGGATGGTCTGGACGGGGATCACGGCTGTGGTCATGTTCGCCCTGGCTTATGGCAAGGGTGTGACCGGCCGCGCGCTGGGCAACCCGGTGCTGGAGACTGAGGCGCGGGTGACTGTTGTGGACGGGATCCTCGCGGTGGCTGTGCTGGTCGGGCTGGCCTTGAACGCCATCGCGGGGTGGTGGTGGGCCGATCCGGCTGCCGCCTTCGTACTCGTGTTCTACGCGGTCCGTGAAGCTCGCGAGACGTTGCTCAAGTCCTGACTGGACGAGCAGCTGAGCGAAGCCGACGGCCAGGTTGGGCCCGCAGTTTTGCCCTCCTGCTCTGCGAGCGCGAGGCATGGCGGCGGTGGAAGCTCGCCAAACGTTGGTTTCTCAGAAGTCCGCGTAAGCCGCGGCAATATCCAGCGCGGACAGGATGCCGCTGGCGTAGCCGGTGGCGGCATCGATCACGATCAGATGCTCGGTTCCGTGTTCGAGCATTTCGCTCGCAGCCTCGTCAAGCGAGTCGGTGGAGAGCACCGTGGCGACCTCCGTGGCGACTTCACCGGCGGTTTCGTCGCTGGCGTTCGCTGCGCCTCGCAGTATTGCTGCCATCGTGACGAACCCAAACGGGCGACGCGCCTGATCTGGATCGGCCACCGCCACGGCGTGCACGCGCTGATCTGACATAAGGCGCGCGACAACCTGAAGCGGGACTGATGGATCTGTGGTGAGGATGCCTGTGTGCATCACCGAAGACACACGAATATGGCTGAGAAGTGGATCATGGATCGGCATCAGAGGCTCCCGTCTGAAGGACGCTTTTGACCTGTGCCGCAAAGCCTACGATCGCGTCGGTGGCACCGAATCGGGCCGCAACCGCATTGCTGCTCAGTAGTTGTCGGCACCCTCAGGGCACCGGAGATCAGTTGCTCCGAGTGAGGCCCGCGGTGGCGACTCGGCGCGGTTCACACGACCTGCGTCGGCTCAGCATTAGCGGCGCTGGCTCAGACGCCCGCTGTCGCCGGTGCAGATGCGGTTGCTTCCTCCGTCGCGGACGGTAGCTCCGCTGGCGGCTCGGTCCCACCGAAGGTCATGTCGGAGACAACACGTGTGAGGTCAAATTCGCTTGCCGGACCGTTGGCGACGATCCGTCCCAGGTACATGACCGCGATGCGATCTGCGACCTGAAAGACATCGTTCAGGTTGTGGGAGACCATCAGCACCGCGACACCGGTTGAGGAGAGGCGCTCGATCAACTCGAGCACCACGTGCGTTTGGGTGATCCCGAGCGCCGCCGTGGGCTCGTCCATGATCACGAGCTTGGCGTTGCCCCTCACGGCCCTGGCGACCGCGACCGACTGGCGCTGACCGCCAGACAGCGAACCAACGTGCTGACGCACCGAATTGATCGTCGTGACCGACAGATCGGCGAGCGTATTGTGCGCGAAGTTCTCCATTTTGTCCTCGTCGAGGATCCCGTGACGGAGCTCCTCATGGCCAAGGAACAGGTTCTGCACCACATCGAGGTTGTTGCAGAGCGATAGGTCCTGGTAGATCGTGGTGATGCCAAGCGCCTCAGCTTCGTGCGGGCTGCGCAGGTGAATCTCGCGCCCCTCCCACACGATCGTTCCTGAGTTCGGTTGCCAGAGGCCCGCGATGGTTTTGATCAGGACGGACTTGCCGGCGCCGTTATCCCCACAGAGCGCAGTTACCGTGCCGGGGTAGATATCGAGATCAACTCCGTGCAACACGCTGACGGCTCCGAACTTCTTGTGGAGATCCCGCAGCGAAAGCAGCGGAGCAACTTGCGCGTCACGGTCGTTGGTGAGCGTTGTGCCAGGCATAGGATCATCTCTCTTCACGGTCAGGTGGCCGTGTTTCGCCAATCAGGAGCTGCTTGCGACAGGTTGATCGGCGTGGTCATGGCTTCCGTGCGCTTCGCTCGCCGCCTCGGGCACCACCAGGACCGGGCAATGAGAGACACGCACGAGGTCTTGGTTCGTGCCGCCATGCAGGAGACGTCTCACGAGCCCGACCGACCGGGATCCGACTATCAGGAGATCGACGGTGCCACCGGCAGCGATCAGCTGCTCGTTGGCGTCTTCGACGCTGACGTGCGGCTCAGACCCGGCAAGCGCCGCGATCTGGTTCGTGACAGCGTTCATCGGCTCCGGAGCCGGCGATCCCTCGTGTGTCGTTCCTGCATGGCGGAGGTACGCCGGAACATCCACCAACTCGGCTGTGGCCAGCTCGGCATTCAGCGCCATCGCCAGATCGCGGGCGACAGTTGCTGCCGCGCGGCTCGCACTTGAGCCGTCGTATGCAAGGCCGATCTTGCCGATCGCGGATGCCTTGTCCGCATATCCCACGGGCGCCACCGCAACGGCCCCGCGTACGGCCCTCAGCGTGTCGCGGGTGTCGTCGCCGATGAATATGCGTGCCGCGGGACCGCGACGCGTGGCGCCGACGACCACCAGGTCAGCGGACTCGCGCTGAGCCAGCTCCTGAAGACCGTGACCTACCGTGGCTGCATCGTGTGCGACGTGGGACCGAATCCCGGTCTGCTCGGATGCCTGCTCCAGGATAGCCTGCGAGTCGACATGGCGGACGCGGTCATAGTCACCCGTCTCGCCCTTGGCGGCAATGGGATATCCCGCAACGATGTGCACAAGTACGAGCTCGCCGTCAGAAGCGACCAGCTGGCGAGCGAGGGCAGCGGCGTCGAGGCCACCACCATGACCGTCAATTCCCACCAACACCTTGTGAAACATCGAAAGCCCTCCTAATGAGTGTGACTTCAAGCTAAACCGCCCTTACCGCGCATACACCCGTGGACGGCCGGTGTTTGCGTGCGGCTTTGATGAGGCGGGGGTAGGGTCTGCCCACTTCTGCTGTGCGGGTTAATCCACCCGGAGGGCAGGCGCCGCGTCAGCAGCTAAGCGCCGCGTGAGCTCGGCGCCAGCAACACTCACGGCAGCCATGCCGGTACCACTGCTCGCCCCATCGCCCGCGCCCAAGCGACCTAGCTCGATCAGTGCTCCGCGGGGTGCGCGGCTGCAGAGGGACAAACGCGCAACGCCCGCGCTGGCTTCCCAGCGCGGGCGTCCGTTCGGGGTTATGACGGAGGACCCCGGCGCTCTCGATTCGCGGCCCCGGCTCCCTGGTGAGGGTCGATCTGGGCCGCGAGCCGAAGTTCTTGTCGTTACGCGACCGGTGCGGTGCTGGTCGAGTCGCTCTGCTCGAGCTGCTCGAAGAGCCGCTCCTCGGCGGAGGTGCGGGCCGCGTGCCAGAGGCCGAGCGCGGTCAGCACTGCAAGCAGTGCGGCACCGGCGAAGGCGGCGACGGCGCCCCACAGCATGACCGTGCCGATCGTGCCGAAGGCATAGGCCTCCAGCAGCATGCCGCGCAGTGTCGTGCCCATGAAGGTCGTCGTCTTCAGTGCACTGAACTCGGTGTACGCCTTGCTACCGGGCTTGGCGGCCATCGCAGCACCGCTGATCACCGAATACACGCCATGGTCCGGCATCGCATACAGGTGCTGGCCGATGAAATCGTTGGCGTAGACCTGCGCCTCCTTGCCGGTCAGGACCTGCTTGCCGGCATAGGGCTCGAGTGCACCGATCATCAACTTGGCGTTCGGGAACTCGGGATCGGTGACGGCCTTCTGGCCGCCCTTGGCGTACTGTGCCTTGACCGCGTTGATCTCGCTCTGCTTCGGGAAATAGACCTGCTGCTGCGCGAGCTGGTTGTGCACGTTGCTCTGCGCGAAACTATGGCCCCAAACCAGCAGACCACCAGTCACCAACAGAATCGCGACCAGTGCGGCACCAACACCCGACGTGATCTTGTCAAATACCTTGCGTTGCATTCCGGGTTCCTCCTCTTTATTTGGGGTCCTTTAGTCCTCCGGGTTGCACGACGGATACTGCTCTCACGGCGGTGCTCGGGGATCGGGGCCAAGCACGCTTCCGGGGGTGGGATGCCCCTGTTTCCGGAGTGCGTAGTCAGGAACCGGCGAGCCCGTAGTTGCGAGCCGGCGACTACGTAGTTTCCGCGGGTGATTGCGAGCCGAGCTCGCCGCGGTTCGGCGCGTACCACCCCACGCCTCAGTCAGCCGGCCAGCCTTGGCTGGTGGCAGCCGCGGCTGGCTCACTCGGCAGGACCGCAGGGGAGCGCGGTCGCATCTCGCCGGGGAACGACGGTCGACAGGATCCGCGACGGGAGCAGTGAGCATCGGAGGGCGGCACCCTGGCCGACTCGGATCAGGTTTGCTGGTGGTCGGGACGATGAGCAGCCCCGCGATCAGACCCCCCGCGATCAGCCGGTGAATCATGGCCCGGGCGCCAGGAGACGGGCGCCATCCCGAGCGCCCGAACCCGCGCGCGTCTACACGCCTATTTCTCCCACGCCGTCGCGATGGTCCGCGGTGCCTCGCCTCGGGCTGCCTCAGGGTCAGCGGTGTTCAGCAGAGCGGCCTCCTCGACGCTGGTCATCGGTATGACCAGGACGGGCCGCTTGCTGGCGGCAATCACGGCGGTCGAGATGCTGTCGAGCGTCGGGCCAGGGGTCCCGTGCCGATGGGCGCCGAGGACGATCAGCGAGCTGTCCTGCTCCTCCGCAACACGCAGAATCGTTGCGGGCACCGACACCTCATTACGCGCGATCAGTGGCCTTGGCATCAGGCCGTGCTCGGCCGCGAGACGGTAACCCTCCTCGACCTTCTGCTGCGCGCTGCTCTTCGCCTTGTCGATCAATAGTTCGGCAGACGGGGCGTCCGGGTCTTCCCTGTAGTTGAACGAATCGGTTGCTGGCAGCGGCTCGTTCCAAACATGCAGCAGCGTGACATCGTGGCGCGGGAACATCGCTCGGGCGAGAGTCGTCGCGGTGCGAATCACCGCAAGCTTGGCGCTGGGGGAGCCGTCGTAACAGACTAGGACTGACATGGCTTTCTCCTTGAGGCATTGTTGGTGCGCAGCTGGGCGGCAAATCAGGCCGAGTGATGGGGCGTAGTACGGGTGGTTGAACAGCTCAAGCGGACGCTCGCCCTGATCCACCGGGATCCAGAGCCACGGCTGCTCTGCTCACGCCTCCTGCTTGGCGCCCGGCTCATCTGGCACCTCCCGGTTCGTGTTGACTGCTGGCATCAAGTCTGGTGCGAGGCGTGTGCCAGGCCATCGGGTAGATGGTGCGGACCGCTACGGAGTGATGCCGGGCACCGACGCGGTGAAACAACGGATGCCCGCGCCGCCTACCACTGATTGGCCACTCGGGGGACTACCGAGATCAGCGCGGCGCATCGTCTGTCAGGCGAGGTGGTCGGGTCAGAGAAGAGCGCTCACGCGGGCTGGCGTAACGTCAGGTTGGCGTGCTGCGCGGGATATGCGGCGCCGCGTCGCGGCCCCGATCGGTGCCTGATGCGGTCCGGTGATGCCGGCGGGTTGCCATGCGCTGAGACACGACGCGGAACCCCTGCTAGGTGTTGGTGGTCGCGAGCTCGGCCACGTCTTGCGGCGCGGGGCTGGTACCCCGCAGCCGCGCGCCACGGGTCAGGATCAGAAGCGGTGAGCGTGCGTAACGCAGCAGACGCAGGGTGGTGCTGCCGTGTACGAGGCGCCCAAACGGCCCGTAACTCCGGGACCCGACGACCAGCAGGTCGACTATGCCGCTGAACATGGCGAGTTCATTGACAGTGTCTCCGCAAGCTGCGGAAGCGCGCAGCCCCGTCTCCTCGGCAATCCGGTCGCAGGCGGCCCTCTGCCGGTCGCGGATGATTTCCTCCAACGTGCTCCAGACACCTGGGCTGATGTCATAGATCGGAAGTGGCAAGGCCTCAAATGCGGTCAGCGCGGCTCCGGTCTGATGCGCCAGGGCGCGCGCGACCACGATCGTCGAGCGGCTCTCCTCCGAGCCGTTGTAAGCGACACCAATCTCCATGATCGGGCTGCCGCTGTCGGCGTAGCCCAGTGGTGCAACCGCGACGGCGCACGGCGCTCCGTTGATCGCGTGCCGGGTCTCGTCGTTGAGTAGGACTCGACCGTGGCGACCTCCAAACGAGGACCCGAGCACGAGCAGGTCTGCCTGAGTGCGGTCGGCAAGACGATGTAGACCGGCACCGACGCGGTTGGAGCCGATGCTGCAAACCTCGGCATTGAGCCCGAGCTCGCGGTTGACCGAATCCAGGAAGCCGAGCGCCACGTCGCGTTCGACGCCGTCAAGGGTCTCGCTGTCACCCTTGTCGCGAGCGCCGGACCGTGGGTGGACGGTGGCGAGGATCACCTTCCCGGTTGGGCTGACGAGTCGCCTGGCAAGCGCGATTGCGTCGCGTCCGCTTGTTTGCTTGTCGATCGCAATCAGGACTTTGTTGAACATCGCTTCCTCAGTTTCGCTGTCGATGTCGCTCGGAAGCGGCCGGTGCCATCGAGGCTAGGCGCGTGCAGGCGTCCCGCAATCCGTAGGTCGAAGTGCTGTTGCTGCTGCCAACACGCAAGTCTGATCGGTGTCTTCTACCCGCGTAAATCACGGCGATCGAAGCCGTAAGCACCGATCGCGATGCAGACGATGGCCACGCATGCGAGAACCACGAGTCCGGCGAGCCAAGCCCCGTTGCTGAGCGGATCGCGTCCCGCGTAGTAGTAGTACAGAGAGAGATACTTCAGCCAGCCGAGGGCGCTGAGCAGCGGCGCGAAGCTGTTGATCAACCACCCAAGGATCGCGATCGTCGACGCCGCGCCGGTCGCCAGCGCACGATTGCCGGTGGTGGCAGCGAATGCGATGGCGACCGCGCCCGTGGCGAATCCGAAGAACGCGAGCGCCACCGCCAGCGCAGCCATATGGGTGATCGGGATCCCGCCACCGGCGGCAGCGACCCCGACGATCAGCCCGAGCCAAGCAGCAAAGGAAATCGTCGCCACGACCACGGCAATCGCCGCGGCCTTCGAGACGACCAGGGATTTGCGTCCAAGCGGGCAGGACAGAACGACCGCGAGGATCCCACGCTCTTCCTCGCCGGCAACTGTCGCGCAGGCACCCGCAATCGCCAATCCACCGGCCAGCAGCGGTCCGTAGATCGCTCCGATCTCGCTACGGAACCACCCGGTGACGGTGCCGTAGTCTGCGCCACCGAGAAGGTTCGCGACGCTCCTTGGTACGTGCAACGCGCCAATCGAGTGACCCACCGCAGGAAACAGGGCGCCAACGGCCAGCATCACCGCGATCAGCCCAGTACCGGCCACGAAGGTCGATGCCATCCGCAGGCGGACGGCGAGTTTGAACACCGGGCCGCTCACGCTGGATCCTCGCGGTAGTAGCGCAGGAAGATCTCTTCCAAGTCATCTTCACGGGGGCGGATCGCGCGCACCTCGTGCTTGGCCGCGGCCTTGATCACGGCATCGGCTGAGCCTTCGAAGGTGACTGTCATTACCGGTCCGCCGGTGGTTACCGTTGAGACGCCTTGGAGGGAGGTGAACTCAGCGGCGGCGACGGGTCGGACGAACTCGATCTCAAGGCGCTGGGTTGCGACCCGGCGCAGGTTCTCCATCGAATCGACCACGACCAAGCGCCCGCGTCGCAGGATGGCGATCCGATGCGTGACGCGCTCGATCTCAGACAGGGTGTGCGAGGACAGAAGCACGGTCTTGCCTTGGGCGCTCAGTTCGGCGAGCAACGAATGGAAACTCTGCTGAACGAGGGGGTCCAGCCCGGCGGTCGGCTCGTCGAGGATCAGCAGTTCGGGCTGGTGCATGAACGCCTGAACGAGGCCCAGCTTCTGTCTGTTGCCGGTCGAGAGCTGACCGACCGGCCGGTCGAGTTCGGCACCAAAGCGTTCAACCAAGGAGTCCCGGAAAGCTCGGTCAACGCCGCCTCGCAGGGCCGCCAGGTGGTCCAGCATCGCGCGCCCCGTCAGTTTGGGGTAGAGCGCGAGGTCACCGGGTAGGAAACCGACGCGGCGGCGGATGGCGAGGCTCTCCTCGACGGTGTCGAGCCCGAGGATTCGAGCGCTGCCCGATGTCGGGCGAATGAGCCCAAGAAGCAACCGCAGGGTCGTGGACTTGCCCGCCCCGTTTGGGCCGAGGAAGCCGAACACCTCGCCCGGGCAAACGTCCAGATCGAGATCGAACAGACCTCGCCCCGCACCGTAATCCTTTGACAGCTCGCGGGTCGCGATCACTGCTTCGGCGGTCATGTGTCGGGAATTGCTCTGCTCGTGGTTGGCAACCGGTGTATCGATCGTGGTCTCGCTCGTGCCGGTTGGCTCATCGCGATGACCTGCTCGCAGGGGCGTCCCTTGCCGTCATCTTCGGCCCTTGGGCAGCGGCGAATCATGGGTGACCACATGGCCAACGGCTGCTCCGATCACCCACGCAGCAACGGCAATGACCCTCACTTGAGGCTCTCGCGATGCTCGGCTCGCGCCGCAGCAATCGCGGGCGACGGCACCACAACCACCGGCAGATCGGCGTGCTGCAGCAGGTGATGGGAGGTGCTGCCGAGCATCAGCGACTTGACGCCGCTGTAACCCCGGCTGCCGCAGACCACCGCGTCTGCCTCAAGCGCCGCTGCCTCGGCGAGGATCGCGTCGGCCGCTGTGGACTGGACCACGGCGGTGCGCGAGCTCGCATCGAGCCCCGCCTCACGTGCGAGGGCCGCGCCCTCATCGGCCGTCTTGCGAGCGCCCTTTTCGCTCTCGACATCGATCCCGTCGTAGTCGAAGACGATGCTGTAACCGCCCCCAACCCGGGCCATCGTGTCGATGAATCGCTGCCAGACGTTGAGCACGGTCACGGTCTCGCCGGCGAACAGCTTGCTGGACTGCTCGATCGCCGCCTTGGCGTCAGCGGAGCCGTCGTACGCAATCAGAATCATCAAAGCTCCCAGCCTTTTTCGGGTCCCGACACCATTTCACGGTACGCGAGCGCATGGCTGAGACGGGTCAGTAGAAGGCCGCAGCCGTCGGTCTGAACACCGCACCAGGAACACGTATGCACCGCCGGGGCGCTGCGGTCTCCTGCGGGTTCCGTTGGGGCGTTCCGAAACCTAGCCTCGTCTTCACAACCACGGCCCTGGAGGAACCCGCATGAACGCGCTGGATTTCGCACGCATCCAGTTCATGATCACCACGCTGTTTCATTTCATCTTCGTACCGATGTCGATCGGATTGGCCCTCTGGGTGGCGATCTGTCAGACGCGGTGGCATCGCAGTGGTGATGAGGTCTGGTTGCGCGCGACCAGGTTCTGGGGCAAGTTTCTGCTGATCTCGATGGCGATCGGCGTGGTCACCGGCATCGTCCAGGAGTTCCAGTTCGGCATGAACTGGTCGCTCTACTCCCGCTACGTGGGCGACATCTTCGGTGCACCGCTCGCGATGGAGGGCCTGATCGCCTTCTTCCTCGAGTCGACCTTCGTCGGACTCTGGATCTTCGGTTGGGGGCGGCTGTCTCCGCGCCTGCACCTGCTCACGATCTGGCTCACGGCGCTGGGCACGACGCTTTCCGCCTACTTCATCCTGGCGGCGAACTCCTGGATGCAGCACCCAGTCGGCTACATCGTCAATCACGCCACCGGGCACGCGCAGCTCACGAACATCTTCTCCGTGCTCTTCAACAGCACGGTGCTGCTGGCATTCCCGCACACGATCCTTGGTGCGTTCACCACCGGCGGGATGCTCGTGATCGCCGTCTGCGGCTACCTGATGCTGCGCGGCCGCCACGGCGACGTCGCCTCAAAGTCGCTGAAAATGGCGCTGCCATTCACGCTCCTCGCGGTGATCGCGACGATGGCCTTTGGCGATGGCCAGGGCCGCCTGATGGTGAAACAGCAGCCGATGAAGATGGCCGCCGCCGAGGCCGTCTGCAACTCCGGGCACGGCCAGAGCTTCTCGATTTTCTCGGTCGCCGGTTTCACCACCAACCCGTGTCCGAACGACATCACGTCGGTCCGGATCCCGCACCTCCTGAGCCTGATCGAGGATCTCAGCTGGAGCGGCAACATCAGCGGCATCGACCAGATCCAGTCCGCCGAGCGCAAGCAGTACGGCCCGGGGAACTACGTTCCGCCCGTCGGGGTCGAGTACTGGACCTTCCGCCTGATGATCGGCGCCGGGATGCTGATGTTCCTGATCCCGCTGGCGGGCATGCTGCTGGCGCGTCGGCGTCGGCTCGAACGCTCCAAATGGTTCGGGAGGGCCGCGCTGCTCGGCGTGGTGCTTCCGATCATCGCCAACTGGTGCGGCTGGATCTTCACCGAGGTCGGACGCCAGCCCTGGGTCGTGTTCGGGCTGCTCAAGACCTCGCAGGCGAACTCGCCCGATGTGGGCGCCGTCAGCATCGCGATCACGCTGGGTGGCTACATCGTGATCTACAGCGTGCTGATCGTCCTCGGCGGTTGGCTGATGTGGCGCGAGGTCCAGCACGGGCCCGAGGGGCCCGATGCGGATGGCGGACCGGCGTCGCCCAAGTCAGACAAACCCGACCTCGTCCTCGCCTACTAGCGCGACACACGGAGCAATCACATGCACAGTGACCCCAGCTTCCTCCAGATTCTCTGGTTCGCCCTGATCGGCATCCTCTGGACCGGCTACTTCATCCTCGAGGGCTTTGACTTCGGTGTCGGCATGCTCGTCAAGGTGCTTCCGCGCGACTCTGTCGAGAAGCGCATGACCATTCATACGATCGGCCCCGTCTGGGACGGCAACGAGGTTTGGCTGCTGGTCGCAGGCGGCGCCACGTTTGCGGCCTTCCCGGGTTGGTATGCGAGCACCTTCTCCGGCTTCTACCTGGCGCTCTTCCTCGTCCTTGCGGCGCTGATCGTGCGCGGGGTCTCCTTCGAGTTCTGGGGCAAGGTCGACTCCCATCGCTGGCGCTCGAGCTGGGAGTGGGCGATGGCGATAGCCAGCGGCGCTGCGGCGCTGCTCTTCGGTGTCGCGTGGGCGAACTTCATCCATGGGGTGCCGATGGGACCGCAGCATGTGGTCCACGCCACGCTGCTGAATCTGCTGAACCCCTACGCCCTGCTCGGCGGTGTCACGACGCTTTCACTGTTCTTCGCGCACGGCTGTGGTTTCCTGGCGCTTCGCGTCCGCGGTGAGCTGCAGGAGCGGGCCGTGGCGCTGGCCGATCTTGCGGCCCCTGTCGCGGCGCTCGTGACGACCGCCTTCCTGAGCTGGACGATGGCCGACCAGGGCTGGACCGCACAGGCAGTGATACCCGCGGTCCTCGCGATCGCCGCCGTGATCGCGACTGCCGTCATCGGCCACACCCGCCGCGCCGGGGTGGGCTTTGCGGTGAGCTCACTCTCGATCGCGCTGCTGACCGCGACCCTCTGCTGCGCGCTCTATCCCAACGCGCTGCCGTCAACGACCAGCGCCGCCAACGACCTCACCCTGCGCGTGGCGTCCTCGGGCCACTACACGCTGGTGGTGATGACGGTCGTGGCGGCGATCTTCGTCCCGATCGTGCTCGCCTACCAGTCCTGGACCTACTGGGTCTTCCGTCACCGTCTCGGCCGTGATGACTATGAGGGTCCACTGACCCCGGTCGCAGTGTTCGACCATCTCCACGGTGGCGAGAACGGCTGACAGCTCCACGGGGGGCCCGCTGGCCCCCCGTGTCGATAGACGCCTTGCCAAGGAGAGCACGGCGGCCCGGCCCCATTTCGCGGTGGCCGGCGTGCTCGGGCTCGCGACCGCGGCGCTGGTCGTGGCGCAGGCCGCGCTGCTGGCCCAGGTGATCTCGGAGGTGGCGATCTCACACGCGGGGCTCTCTCGCGTCCGCGACTCCCTGATCGCGCTCGCCGCCGTGTTCGTCGCGCGCTCACTGGTCGCGGGCGGCTTTGAGTTCTCGGGCCGGCTTGCCGCCGCGCGGGTGCTCGCCGAGCTCCGCCACAGAGTCGCACAGCAGCTCCTGATCGTCCGGCCGGGGCGTGCCCGGGGCGAGCGCACGGGCGAGCTCGCGGCGGCGGCGGTGCAGGGCGTCGATGGCCTCGAGGCGTACTTTGCCGGCTACCTACCGGCGCTGATGCTCGCGGTCATGGTCCCGGTCGCGGTGCTGATCTGGGTGGTGCCGCTCGATCCGATCGTGGCGCTGATCTTTGCCGTGACGATCCCGGTGCTGATCACTTTCATGATCCTGATCGGCGTCGGCGCCCAGTCCCGGACGCGCCGGCGCTGGCAGGCTCTGAGCCTGCTGTCGAGCCACTTCCTCGATGTCGTCAGCGGGCTGGAGACGTTGCGGGCACACCGCCGCGAAGGCGTCCAGGTCGAGATCCTTGCCGGGGTGGGGGAGCGCTACCGCGAGGAGACTATGGGCACGCTCAGGCTCGCGTTCCTCTCGGCGCTCGTGCTCGAACTCTGCGCGATGCTCGGCACCGGCCTGGCCGCCGCCACGGTCGGCGTGCAGCTGGTCGGTGGCCACCTCGAGCTCGATGCCGGGCTGACCGTGTTGCTGTTGGCGCCGGAGCTGTACGGCCCACTGCGGCAGGTGGGCCAGCAGTTCCATGCCACCGCCGACGGTCTGGCCGCGGCCGGACGGCTGCTCGAGGTGTTGGATGAGCCCGCGCTGCTCTCGCGCTCGCCCGGCGCGGCCGCTGCCGGAGCCGGCACGCCCTGCCCGTCCCGCATGCCCCTGCGTTTTGATCGCGTGTCGTTCACCTATCCCGGCAGTGACGCCGAGGTGCTGCACGACCTGAACCTGACACTCGCGGCCGGGGAGTTCGTCGCGATCACCGGCCCGAGTGGCGCCGGCAAGTCGACGCTTGCCGCGCTGGCGCTGCGCCTCGCCGATCCGACTGTCGGCGCCGTCCGCTGCGGCAATACCGACCTGCGCACGGTCGCGGTCGACGCCTGGCGATCGCAGACGGCGTGGGTGCCGCAGCGAGCGAAGCTGTTCGCCGACACGCTCGCCGCCAACATCGCGCTGGCGGCACCTGACGCCGGCGTCGAGAACGTGGGCCGGGCCGTGGTGGCTGCTGGGCTCGCTGAACTGGTTGCGTCACTGCCCGCCGGGCTCACGACCCGCATCGGTGACGGAGGACGACGACTGTCCGCCGGTGAGGCCCAGCGCGTCGCGCTCGCCCGGGCCTTCCTGGCCGACTCGCCGCTGGTCGTACTCGACGAGCCGACTGCGAACCTTGATGACTCGGTTGCCGAGCAGATCGGGCACAGCATCGTCGCGCTCGCCCGGGACCGCACCGTGTTGCTGATCACCCACGATCTGAGGCTCGCCGCGCGCGCCGATCGCGTCGTCGAACTGAGCGCCGGCCGGGTTGCCCCGCCGCCGGTCATGGCGGTCGCGGCGTGAGCGCGCAGGACGGAAGCTGGCGCACGCTCGCGCGTGCCGCGAGCCTGCAGCACGGCGAGCACCGGCGACTGGGGCTCTCGGTGCTCCTGGGCTGGGCGACGGTCGTGGCCGGGATCGGGCTGCTGGCCACCTCGGGCTTTTTGATCTCGCGCGCGGCGCAGCGGCCGGAGATCCTCTCGCTAACCGCGGCGATCACCGCCGTCCGCGGGTTTGGAGTTGCCCGCGCGGCGTTCCGTTACGCCGAGCGTCTGGTCTCGCACGACCTTGCCCTGCGGGTGCTCGCTCGGTTGCGCACGGGCTTCTACGCCGCGCTCGCCCCGCTCGGGATTGCTGCGCTCGGCGAGCGGCGCCGCGGCGATCTGCTGGCCCGCTTCGTCGCCGACGTCGACTCGCTGCAGGACTTCTACCTGCGGGCGCTGGCGCCGCCGCTGGTCGCACTGCTGGTGATCGCCGCGGCCGGTATCACGGCGGCGATCATGCTGCCGCTCGCGGGAGTGGTGCTGACCGTATGCCTGCTGGGCGCCGCGCTTGTGGTGCCGCTGCTGGCGGCGGCGTTGGCGGCCAACTGCGGCCGCCGGCAGGCGGGTGCCCGCGCGCGCCTGACCGAGGAGCTGCTCGAGGCGCTCGAGGGCTCCGTCGAGCTCGCCCTCGCCGGTCGCGCGCGGGAGCGCGTCGCACGGATCGACGGCGCCAGCCGCAGGCTGACCAGGCTTTCAGTGCGCGATGCCGTGGCCGGCGCGGGCGCGACGACGCTGCAGACGCTCTGCGTCGGCGCAACCGTGCTGGCGGTGCTGCTGGTCGCGATTCCCGCCGCGCGCGCTGGCAGGCTCAGCGTCGTGTTGATCGCGGCGCTCGTGATGCTCGCGCTGGGCGCGTTTGAGGGGCTGCAGCCACTGCCGCTCGCGGCGCGCAGGCTGCGAGGCTGTGCCGAGGCCGCCAACCGTCTGGACGATCTGACAGCCCTGGTGCCGGCGGTAAGCGATCCCGCCGATCCTCGCGCGCTGAGCAAGGAGCCAACGGCGCTCAGTCTCGAGCACGTCAGCCTTGCCTTCACAGATGGGGAGCGTGTGCTCGACGACGTCAACCTCACGCTTGCGCCCGGATGCCGGGTCGCACTCACGGGACCCAGCGGCGCCGGCAAGTCAACGCTCTCGGAGCTGCTCGTGCGCTTCGCCGACCCCTCGTCGGGGGCGATCAAGCTCGGGGACACCGATATCCGCCGGCTGACGCTCGACGACGTGCGACGGAGCGTGGTCCTGGCGGCCCAGGATGCGCACGTGTTCACCACCAGCGTCCGCGAGAACCTACTGCTCGCGCGCCGCTCGGCGACGGAGCATGAGCTGTGGGCGGCACTGCGTGCCGTGCGCCTTGAGGAGTTTGTGCGCGTGCTGCCGCTCGGGATCGACACGCTCGTCGGCGAGGACGGGGGTCAGCTCTCCGGTGGCCAGCGGCAGCGGCTCACGGTCGCACGCGCGTTGGTCGCCGACGCGCGCTTCATCGTGCTCGACGAGCCGACGGCGCAGCTCGACGACGACACGGCGAGCGCGCTGATCAACTCCGTCGCAGCGGCTGCCGGTGAGCGCGGCCTCTTGGTGATTACGCACCGCCTCCGTGAGGTGGCGGGCTTCGAGGAGATCTACGAGCTTCGCGACGGTCGGCTCAGCCCGCACGGCAGCGGCGCACCGGTCACGTAGGGTCGAGCCGGCCCAGCAGCGGCGGGCCGGCTCGGTTTACGGTGTGACGGCGGGTTGCGCAGGCCCAGCATCGGCTGACCGCGGAGCGCTGAGACGCCGAGCAGGAATCGTCACGGTCACCGTCGTGCCGTGGCCTGGGCTCGACTCAACCCGCAGTTGGCCGTCAAGCAATTCGGCGCGCTCGCGGATCCCGATCAGACCGAAGCCGTCGGCCCTCTTCGTCACGTCAAAGCCCGTGCCGTCGTCGGTGATCGACGCCTCCACGCATGTGTCGTCGTCTCGCACGCGCACAATTACACGCTTTGCGGCGCCGTGCTTGCGGGCGTTGGTCAGCGCCTCCTGAATGATCCGGTAAAAGGCTGTCTCAACATCAGCGGCGAGCCGGTCCGGTCTGCGACCCTGCTCATACCCCAGGTCGATGCGTAGCTCGACGTTCAGCTCCTGCCGCCGCGAGCGGTCTGCGAGCACCTCCAGCGCGGCCTCGAGACCCAAATCGTCCAGGGTCGTGGGGCGGACGTCCGCTATCAGCGATCGCAACGAGCCGATCTCAACATCAAGCTGCTCGATTGCGTCGCGCATGACTGTTTCGGTGGCCTCTTGATCGTCGCCCCGGAGCTGGGCGGCGAGCGAAAGTCGCAGCGCCGCGAGATTCTGCAGCGTCTCATCATGCAGCTCGCGGGCCCAGCGTGTGCGTTCCTGCTCGGCCGCAGCGATGCGCTGGCTGTCACGTTCCTTCTCGGCCGAAACGGCCGTCGCGACCGCTGTGGCCGCGCTAGCCGCAAACGCTTCCAAGAGGCGCTGGTCATCACGACTAGAGGCGGTACCACCATCAAGGCGGTCGATCGCGATCAGCACCCCATAGCCGCGCCCGCGAAACATCAGCGGCACGACCAGACCGCACTCCGCCTTGAGCCCGAACCGCCCCAGGCCGTATTCCTGAAACCGCTCGCGATTGGCGGCCTCCTCGAGCCGCAGCGTACGAAGCTCACGGAGCGCGCTGGCCGCGACGCTGTCGGCGGAATCGACCTCGCGCCCAAGGATGTCGGCTGGGAGCTCACCGGCCGCTGCCGCCACGATCGTCTGGCCATTGCGTTCGCACTCGATCACGAGCGCCCGCGCGGAGACGAGCGCCCGCCCACGCTTGGCGACGAGCTGAAGGACGACATCGAGGTCGGTTTCGTCGCCCACCGCCTGAGCGATCTGCACGGTTGCGTCGAGCGCGCTCACAGCATTCTGGAGCTCTGCACGTTGCGACTCGGTGGTGGAGTAGCGGCGAGCGTGGTCGATCGCGATCCCCGCGAACTCGGCCATCAGCACGAGTGCGCGCTCGTCCTCGTCGGTGAACGAGCCCCCACCGACCTTGTTGGTCAGATACAGATTGCCGAACGGCTGGCCGTCGATCAGCACTGGAGCTCCGAGGAATGAGGTCATCGCGGGATGCCGTGGAGGGAATCCGTAAGAGCGGGGGTGGCTGCCGACGTCATCGAGGCGCAGCGGCTTGGGGTTGGTGATCAGCTCCCCGAGCACGCCCAGACCGACCGGTAGATTCCCGATCCTCTGGCGGGTCGCCTCATCAATTCCAGTCGTGATGAATCGCTCGAGCGAGGTGCGCGACGGATTCAGCACCCCCAAGGCCGCGTACCTGGCTGCGCAGAGCTCCGCCGCAGACTCGACGACGCGGTGCAACGCCACACCGAGGTCCAGATCGGATAGAAGGCTCCTGACGACATTCAGCACGGCCTCCACATGTCGGTCCGGCGTGGTCAGGCCATCCTGCGGGGGACGTTCGCGGTCGTTCATCTCAGGCCGCCAGCCATAGTACTAGCGGCCCCTCCCCTCCAGGAAATCCGCGTTAGGTATCGCGATCCGACAGGTCGGTGGGGTTCACCCGCCTAGCTCGTGGGTTGCGCGTCGACGAAGCACCACGTGTGCCAAAGCCGGGGACCCGTTTCAAGTTCCCCTGAGCTCAGATTCAGGTAGGAGGACGAGCCCACACTGCCATCGGCCTGTTCGACCCTCAGGGGCTCGTACGCGCCGATCCGCCCACCGCAGTGAGCACATGTGATTGGTGGCTGTTCGTCGATGGACATTCGACCGATCTTTCTGCCCGATCCAGCCTAGGTTCACATGCGAGAGTTACCAACGGTATACGCCGCAGACTGGCGCGGGAAAACCCCGACTCCCCGTTTGGGTAGATCCGCAACCGCAGAGCTTGTGGTGGATTACTGCGTGGCGAAATACCGACTGACCCTGCCGCAATAGCGACACGCGATTGCGGTGCGCGGCTGATGAGCACCTCTACCGGCGGGCATAGCTTCGGGTTAGACACTTCTGCCCCATCAAGGAGTCACCATGCCGTCGTTTCATCTCAGAGCTGCCAAGCGGAGGCCGGGGCGCAGCGCTGCTGTCGCCGAGGGTGCCTCCCGCTCCGGCACTGGCGCCGGCTTCATCGGCGCAGGCACCGGTGCGAGCAACAATGCGCCTCTTGGGGCGCTGACCAGCACCCCGGGACGCTGATGCTCGTCGTTGTCGCACTCGGTGGCAACGCGCTGCTGCGCCGGGGCGAGCCCACCGACGCAAACGCCCAGCGCCATAACGTCCAAGCCGCCGCATGCGTGCTCGCCCGGATCGCCACTGACCATCAGCTCGTGATCACGCATGGCATCGGGCCACAGATCGGAATGCTGGCACTGCAATCAGAGGCATATGGGGACGTTTGCTCCTACCCGCTCGACGTGCTCGGCGCGGAATCTGAGGGGATGATCGGCTACCTCATCGAACAGGGCATCCGCAACGCCATTCCCGGCAGAGAGACCGCATCCCTACTCGCCCAGGTGCTCGTCGACGCCGACGACCCCGGATTCTCAATGCCCGACAAACCGGTCGGCCGGGCCTACGCGCGCGACGAAGCAGAACGACTGCAACGTGAACGCGGTTGGACGCTCGCGCCCGACGGCCAGAACTGGCGACGTGTCGTGGCCTCGCCAAAGCCGCTACGCATACTCGAGCTGGCGGCAATTCGAGCACTGGTGGCCCAAGACATCATCGTGACCTGCGTCGGTGGCGGTGGCGTCCCCGTGATCCGCCAACAGGACGGGAACCTCCGAGGAGTAGAAGGCGTGATCGACGAAGACCTGTCCGCCGCGATGCTGGCTAGAGAGCTCGGCGCCGACGCCCTGCTGCTGCTGACCGACGTCCCAGGTATTCAGCTCGACTTCGGCACAGACCACGCGCGCACGCTCGCAGAGATCACGCCATTTCGCCTGCGAAGAATTCCGCTTGCGGCCGGCTCAATCCGACCAAAGGCGTTGGCGGCAGCCGACTTCGTAGAGCAGCACGGCGGGCTGGCGGCGATCGGACTGCTCGAAGAGGCCGCCGGGATGCTCGCGGGGGTCGCCGGCACGCAGGTCCGCTGGCGTTGCGATCGCCGCCCACATCAACGGGCAGCAGCGACAGTGGAGGGTGGCTCGCCTGGCTGCGCGGCCGCGTCCAGCGACGTGACTTCTGCACATACGGCAGTGGGCCCGGACCGGGACGGCTCATGGCAAGGCACCGTTTAGATTCCCACGATCTTCAGCGCCTGATCCACGGGTGGCCGCGCGCGCAGACGCTGGTCGCGCGGTTACCAATAAGTGCGAGGCGCTCGCCGAGCCGGCCCGTCGTGCAGACACAGATGCCGCGGATTGATGGGGGAGAGCTCGAGGTGGAGCTTCGTGACGGCGCAACAGCGCATCTCCGGCCGGTCCGGACCGGTGACCAGGACGCGATCCTCGCGTTCTTACGCTCGATGTCTCCGGAGCCGCTGTACCTGCGCTCCCATGGCATCGCCAACATCGAGAAGCTCGCCACCTGGGCGACGCACACCGGCACGCGCGACACATACGGAATCGTCGCTACCGCCGGGCCAGCCCGAAGCGTCGTCGCGCACGCAGCGTACCTACGAACCAGCGCGCAACGGGCCGAAGCCATCCTGGCGGTCGCCGACCACCTGCAGGGCCAGGGCATCGGCACGATGATGCTCTACGCCCTCGCCTGGGCCGCCCGGCAGCACCACATCACCGAGCTCGTCGCGCTCATCTCGACCTCGAATAGCGCGATGCTCGATCTCATTCGCACGAGCGGATTTCAGACCACGATGACTACCGACGGTCCGCTCACCAAAGTCACGATGTCAACCTGGCCGGCCGCAGACCGAGTGAACGGTGTTTCCTAAAGGCCCAGCCGTCGAGGCCGCAGGTCGTGCAGGGTACATTCGGCGCGCGAGGGGATCGATGCCCCAGCCGGTAGATCAAAGCGCCGGCGCGGGTCGCTTGATCATCCCGACCTGTGTCGGGTGTCATTCGCTGCGCGAATACGAGACGTGCGAAGCTGGCTGTCACGAGCGGCGGTGTGAACTGGTAGGGGGTGATCAGCTCGACGAGCTGATCAACGCCGCATCCATCCTCCGTGTGGGCACCGAGACACTGATGTCCCCCGTACGGCTCCTCGATCGGGCCAATCCGGGACCTGACGAGCTTCACTCGGCATATCACGCGGTCCAATCGGCCGCACGCAACGCGCTGTGTCTGGCCGGTCTCCAAGCATCGGATTTGCAACTGGCCACACCGGCGCAACCGATCGTCGTCTGGCGATGCGAGGACTGCGGTGCGATCGACGCGATGCAACCGTGTCTGGGCGTCTGCGTGTGGCGCACGGTCGAGTGGGTGGACGCTTCTGTTTACGCCGCTCAGCGCATGCAGCTAAACAGTCAACTGGCTCGCGCCACGAAAATGCTCAGCCTCGTGAGAAGAATCGCATTCGCGACCCCACGAGTGGGCGCATGGCAACGGAGCTGGGACTCGCTGCATCTGGAGGCATCGGTGCTCCTCGGCGAGGCGCCCGGTGCCGCATGGCAGTCGGTAACACCTGAGACACGCGGCGGTGCGTAGTTGGCCGCATCGCAGCGCGCACTCAGCCCCGATGCTCGCTCGGCCGTGCTGCGATCTACTCAAGGGGTGACCACCGCGAGCTCAGTGCAGCCGCTCAACCAGGGCGAGTTGCAACAACTCGACGCCTGGTGGCGAGCCGCCAACTACCTGTCTGTCGGCCAGATCTATTTGCTCGACAACCCGCTGCTCGGCGAGCCGCTTCGTCCCGAGCACGTGAAGCCCCGTCTCCTCGGCCACTGGGGCACGACTCCAGGACTGAACTTCGTTTACGCCCACATGAACCGTGCGATTCGCCAGCGCGAACTGAACGTGATCTACATCACCGGCCCCGGGCACGGCGGCCCGGGGCTCGTTGCGAGCGCATACCTCGACGGGACCTACAGCGAGGTCTACCCCCACGTCGGACACGACACCGAGGGTCTCAGGCGCCTCTTTCGGCAATTCTCGTTCCCCGGGGGCATCCCAAGCCACGTGGCACCGGAGACGCCGGGATCGATTCACGAGGGTGGTGAGCTCGGCTACAGCCTGCTGCACGCCTATGGAGCGGTGCTCGACAACCCGGATCTGGTGGCACTGTGCGTTGTCGGTGACGGCGAGGCGGAAACCGGACCGCTGGCGGCAAGCTGGCACTCCAACAAGTTCCTGAACCCCGCCAATGACGGCGCGGTGCTACCGGTATTGCATCTGAACGGCTACAAGATCGCAAACCCGACCGTGCTCGCACGGATCCCGGAAGCAGAGCTCGAATCGCTGTTGCGTGGTTACGGTTACACGCCGCGATTTGTCAGCGGCTCAGAACCAGCTCTGATGCACCAACTGATGGCCGAGGCGCTCGATTGGGCGCTCGATGAAATCAACAGCATTCAGGAGCAGGCACGCGCAGGCACCGACAGTGAGCGGCCAGCATGGCCGATGATCGTGCTGCGCACGCCCAAGGGCTGGACCGGACCGAAAGAGGTCGACGGGCTACCGGCCGAGGGGACGTTCCGCTCCCATCAGGTCCCGATCGGGGATGTCCGCACCAACGCAGAGCACCTTGCCCAGCTCGAGCAATGGCTGCGCTCCTACAAGCCGGGGGAGCTGTTCACCGCCGACGGTGCAGTCTTGGGTGAGATCACCGCACTGGCGCCAGACGGTGAGCGGCGGATGAGCGCCAACCCGCATACCAACGGCGGCCTGCTGACCCGTGACCTCGAGCTGCCCGACTTCCGCAACTACGCCGTCGAGGTTCCCTCACCCGTTACCTGTACAAGTGAGGCGACCCGCGTTCTGGGTACCTGGCTGCGCGATGTGATCGCCGCGAACCCCAGCAACTTCAGGATCGTCGGCCCTGACGAAACTGCGTCCAATCGCCTGTCGCCTGTGTTCCAGGCGACCGACCGTCAATGGGACGCGCAGAGGCGTGACGGTGACGATCACCTGGCGCCTCATGGCCAGGTGATGGAAGTCCTCTCAGAGCATCTCTGCCAAGGGTGGCTCGAGGGCTATCTGCTCACCGGCCGGCACGGTTTGTTCAATTGCTATGAGGCGTTCATCCACATCGTTGACTCGATGCTCAACCAGCACGCCAAATGGCTGAAGGTGACACGCGGAATCCCGTGGCGGGCCCCGTTGCCGTCGCTGAACTACCTGCTCTCCAGCCACGTCTGGCGTCAGGATCACAACGGGTTCTCACATCAGGACCCCGGCTTCATCGACCACGTGGTCAACAAGAAAGCGGAGATCGTGCGGGTCTACCTCCCGCCCGACGCCAACTGTCTGCTGTCGGTCGCAGACCACTGCCTGCGCAGCCGTAACTACGTCAATGTGATCGTCGCCGGCAAGCAACCCGCGCTCAACTACCTGACGATCGGCGAGGCGATTGCTCACTGCACGCGCGGGATCGGAATCTGGGAGTGGGCGTCAAACGACGCCGGCTCAGACCCGGACGTCGTGCTCGCCTGCGCTGGTGACATACCGACCCTGGAAATCATGGCAGCCGCTGCGATCCTGCGCGAGCGCCTGCCGGAGCTGAAGGTCCGGGTCGTCAACGTCGTCGACCTGATGCGTCTGCAGCCCGAGAGCGAGCATCCGCACGGACTCTCAGACCACGAGTTCGATGCGCTCTTCACCGCATCAGCGCCCGTGATCTTTGCCTACCACGGCTACCCATGGCTGATTCATCGCCTCACCTACCGGCGTGCCAACCATCACAGCATCCACGTTCGCGGCTACAAGGAAGAAGGGACCACCACCACACCGTTCGACATGGTGATGCTCAACGACCTCGATCGCTTCCACCTGGTGATGGACGTCATCGACCGCGTTCCGGGCCTCAGTGATTCCGCTGCGCATCTGCGGCAGGACATGGCCGACGCACGCCTGAGGGCGCGCGCATACACCCGCGAGCACGGTGACGATCTGCCTGAAGTGCGCGACTGGACCTGGCCCGGTTGCGGTGCTGCATGACCCGCGTGCTCGCAGTCAACGCCGGGTCAAGCTCACTGAAGCTGTCGCTGCTCGATGAAGGCTCAGCGGAACCTGTCGCGCAGACGGAGATACCCGCGCTGCCCGCCACCGGCGACGCGGTCCAGTTGCGCGACGCACTCTCAGGAGCGCTGCAGGAAGCGGATGTTGTCGCCCACCGGATCGTGCACGGCGGCTCGCGTTTCCGCGCTGCCGTGTTCGTCGACGCCGACGTGCGTGACGAACTTGAAGCGCTGACGGTACTTGCGCCGCTTCATCAACCGAAGTCGCTGGCAGCCCTCGACGCCGTAGCCGACGCGCTGCCTGGGATCCCGGCCGTCGCATGCTTTGACACGGCATTCCATGCAACGCTTCCCGCCGCGGCCGCAACGTTGGCGCTCCCCGCCCAGTGGCGTGAGCGTTGGGGGCTTCGACGTTACGGATTTCACGGTCTCTCACACGCCCACATTGCGCGCGAGGTTGCGGCAACACTCGGCGATGGCCTGCGAATTGTCAGCTGCCACCTCGGGTCCGGCGCATCGCTCTGCGCAATCGCAGACGGTACCTCCGTCGACACGACCATGGGCTTCACTCCTCTGGACGGGCTCGTCATGGCGACACGCTCCGGCAGTATCGATCCCGGCCTGATCATCTGGCTGCTGGAACAGACCGGGATGAGCGAGGCCGAGATGGGGGTGGCGCTGGAGCACGAGTCCGGACTGATCGCCCTGGCCGGCACCGGTGACATGCGGCTTGTCCTGGAAGCTCGGGAGGGCGGTGATGAGCGGGCGGAACTGGCGATCGGCGTCTACCTCCACAGCCTGCGAGCCGGGATCGGCGCGATGGCCGCAGCGCTCGGAGGCGTTGACGTGATCGCCTTCACCGGAGGAGTCGGGGAGAACGCGCCGGCAATCCGTGCAGAGGCATCGACAGGACTTGAGTTCTTAGGCGCACGCACGGTTTGCATACGCGCACGCGAAGATCTCGAGCTGGCCCGACAGGCACGCTCGCTGCTGCGGATCGGCGGGACGCGGCGGTGATCAAACACGCCAACCGAGTCGCAGACCGAGTTGCGCCAGCACGGTCGGCACCTGTAGCTTGCAGCCCGTGGCCGACCGCATCACCATTGTTCTGGCAGACGATCATGCGATCGTCCGCCGCGGACTGCGACAGTTGCTCGAAACCCAGGCGGGGTTCGAGGTCCTCGCCGAGGCCGAAAACATCGAGGGCGCACGGCGTTATGTGCGCGGTCACCACCCCGACGTGCTCGTGCTTGACCTGAACATGCCGGGTGAGGCGAGCATCGACGCGATCCCCGGCCTGCGCGAGGAGTTCCCTGAAACGCAGATCGTGGTGCTGACAATGCAAAACGAGCCGGCCTACGCGCGTGCCGCGCTCAGCGCCGGCGTGCTGGGTTATGTACTCAAGGAATCGGCCGATACGGAACTCATCGACGCGGTTCGCGCGGCGGTTGACGGCGAGATGTACCTGAACCCGCGCCTTGGCGCAAAGGTTGCTGCGGAACCGCCGCCGGGCCCGCCCGACGGACTGTCTGACCGCGAGCTTGGGGTCCTGCGCCTGATCGCACTGGGGAACACCAACGGACAGATCGCTGAGACGCTCTTCCTGTCGGTCAGAACAGTCGAAACCCACCGAGCGCACATTCAACAGAAGCTCGGCCTGACGGACCGGGCCGAGCTGGTGCGCTACGCGCTGGACCACAAGCTGCTTTGAGCCGACACACGGTGCGGCTCGTCAGAGGAGCCGCCTCGTGTGCCCGGGGGCGAGGCGGCTCACTCAGAGCGAGCAGTGAACGTGCGGTTCAGACCGTCAGGACGACTCGAGCATCAACTTCGCCGGCCTCGACATCGGTGATCGCCTGGTTCACCTGGGATAGGGGGATGCATTCGTAAATGACGCGGGTCCTGCCCGCGTCGTGCAGCTCAAAGACCTCCCGCAGATCGGTGCGAGTACCCACGATCGAGCCCACAACCGTGATCCCGCCGAGGACCGTCTCGAAGATCGGCAGCTTCATCTCGTTGTCGGCCGGCAGGCCAACGCACACGAGCGTGCCGCCGCGCTTGAGCGACTGGAACGCCTGCTCAAACGCCTTCGGCGATACGGCCAGCGCGATCGCCTGATCCGCTCCTCCGAGACGCTGAATCGCCGCTACCGGGTCCTCCGTCGATGCGTTCACCGTGTACTCGGCCCCCAGTTCGCGGGCGAGCTCGAGCTTGCGATCGAAGAGGTCGACGGCAGCCACCCGGCCGCCGGCAATCGCGGCGTATTGGATCGCGAGATGGCCAAGGCCGCCGACGCCGAAGACGGCCACCAGATCGGATGGCCGTGTGCCGGCCACCTTCACCGCCTTGTAGGTGGTGACACCCGCACAAGTCAGCGGTGCGGCCTCAAACGAATTTATGCCCTCGGGTACGGGAACTACGAAGCGCGCGTAGGCGGTTGCGTATTGCGCAAAGCCGCCGTCGATCGAGTAGCCCATGTTCTGCTGGGATTCGCACAGGGTCTCCTGACCGGACACGCAGTAGTCACACATCCCGCATGCGTAGCCAAGCCATGGCATCGCGACGCGTTCCCCGATACGCACCTCCGTAACCTCCGGTCCGAGCTCGACGACCACGCCAACACCTTCGTGCCCGGGCACGAACGGCGGATTTGGCTTGATCGGCCAGTCCCCGTGGGCCGCATGAATGTCCGTGTGACAGAGGCCGCAGGCCTGCACGCTGACGCGAACCTGTCCTGTTTCAAGGGGACGCGCGCGGACAGACTCCATAACGAGAGGGTGGTCGAAGCTGTGAACCACCGCAGCGTGATATGTCGCGGGAACTGTGTCGGCGACGTATGTCTCTTCTGTTGTAAGTGCCATCTTTGAGTCTCCTAGAGCCGCTTCGCGTGGGAGCCGTACTCCCATAGCCACACGATCTCACCGAGAAGAGCTCGGCTCATCCGGGCGATTTACGCAGCGCCCACGGGGTTTATACGGCCACGCTAGAGCGCGCCGATCGGACGCTCCGGCACGGGCGGCTGCAGTCGGAGCCGGGCGTCGCTGACATACACCCCATCAGCGGTCACGATCAGCGGGTTGAGGTCCAACTCGGCGATCTCGGGATGACGGTCAACCATCGCGCTCACTCGCAGCAACACATCCTCGACATCGGCAACGGCAAGGCGCGGGGCGCCGCGGTAACCGTCCAGGAGCGGAAACGTGCGCAGGGAGCGCACGAGCTCGGAGGCATCGAGGTCGGTCAGCGGCGTGATCCGCACGGCCACGTCACCGAGCAGCTCCGCGGCCGTGCCGCCCGCGCCGCAGGCGACGACCGGACCGAAGCTCGGATCGTGGACAACGCCGACGATCAACTCGACTCCGCTCGGAGCCATCTGTTGGACGATCAGACTTTCGAGCTCATAGCCCGCCGAGGCAAGCGAGCTCTGAATTTTCCCAGTGGCGGCGAATACGGCGTCAGGCCCGTCGAGATTGAGGATCACCCCGCCCACATCGCTCTTGTGCACAAGCCCGGGGGCAATCGCCTTGAGCGCAACCGGACCGCCGAGCCGGGCGGCGACGACCACCGCATCAGCGGCCGTCGCGGCGATCTCCGTGCGCAGGAACGGGATCCCGTAGCAATCAATCAGCGCCAGGACATCGGCCGCCGGCATCCACCCGGGCCCGACTGCCATGGCGGAGGCAATGATCTGCTTGGCCTCATCGGGCCGGCAGCCCGACGGCTCGACATCAACGCCGGCAGGCGATGACAGCCAGCGTTGATGCTCGACAGCCTGAGCCAGCGCGCGCACGGCATCCTCGGGAAGGCGGAATCGTGCCGCGCCTCCCGATCGCTGCGGGTCGGCGCCGAGGTCGAGCTGGGCGCCCATTGAGACCGATGCGATCGGGATGCGAGCATTGACGGCTGCACGGTCGATCGCCTTCGCGATCTCCACTGGACTCGTGCCGAGTGCCGGGACGAACAGCGTGATGATCGCGTCGCAAGCATCGCTGGACAGCAGCGACTCGATCACGTTGCAGTAGTCCTGCGCTGTCGCAGCCGCGGTCATATCGATCGGATTGCCGACGGCCGCGTGCTCGGGGACCAGCCGGGTCAGCGTTCGGCGGAGCTCATCGGGGAGCTCGGCGACCTCCAGGCCGGCCGCCTGGCAGCTGTCGGCGCACATGATGCCCGGGCCGCCGCCGTTTGTGACGATGGCCACCCGCGCCCCGCGCGGAAGCGGCTGGGTGCCGATCAGTGCGGCGGTGTCAAGCAGCTCGCCGAGCGTCTCGGCACGAAGGACTCCCGCCTGCCGGAAGAGTGCGTCCACGGTCACGTCCGCGGCTGACAGCAGTGCGGCGGTGTGGGAGGAGGCCGCGCGCGATCCGGCCGGGGTCCTCCCGGACTTGACTGCGAGGATTGGCTTGCGCGCACCCACGCGCCGGGCGATGCGCGCGAATCTGCGCGGATTCCCGAACGACTCCAGGTAGATCGCAATCAGCTTGGTGCCGGGATCCTCCTCCCAGTACTCGAGAAGATCGTTGCCCGAGATGTCGGACTTGTTGCCCACCGAGGCGAAAGAGGAGACGCCGATGCCCAGCTCGGTCGCGACATCCATCAGCGCGATCGCTACGCCGCCGCTCTGCGACATGATCGCGATCGGACCGGCGGGCGGGACCCTTCTGGCGAAGGTCGCGTTGAGTTTCACCTGCGGATCAGTGTTGAGAACACCCAGGCAGTTGGGCCCGATCAGCCGCATACCGGCGGCGCGACAGATCTCGAGCAACTCTCGTTGGCGTCTGGTCCCCTCGCCTCCAACCTCGGAAAAGCCCGATGAGATCACGAGCAGCGCTCGCACGCCACGTTTGACGCAATCAGCTGCGACGTTGATGACGCCGGCAGCAGGAACGGCGATCACCGCCAGTTCGGCGGCTTCGGGAAGGTCGAGGACCGAACGGTAGGCGGGCAGACCGAGAATCTCGCTTGCATGCGGGTTGACCGGGTACACGTGGCCGGCGAAGCCACCTTCGACGATGTTGCGCAGAAGCGTTCCGCCGATCGACTCCGGGTTGCGCGAAGCACCGACCACCGCGACTGAGGCTGGGCGCAGGAAGCTGCTGACGGCGCTAAAGGAGGCGGCGTGTTGCCGCTGGTCAAAGGCCGCCAGCACCTGCTCGGAGATCGTCGTGGGAAACGAAACCTCGACCATGTTCGCGTTGCTCCGCTCGGTGATCGGAAACCCGCTCTGCGACAAGACGTCGAGCATCTTGCGGTTCGTTGCCATCACGTCAGCCACCAAGACCTCAATTCCGTGCTTCGCGGCGATCCCGGCAAGCTGACCCAGGAGCAGGGTGCCGATGCCGTGGCCATGCAGGGTGTCGGCCACCTCAAACGCCACCTCAGCTCGGCGCTCATCGATCCTGATGTATGAGGCATGGGCGACGATGCGGGCAGGCGTGCCAGAGGTGACCACCAACCCGTAGCGGTTGCTCGGGTCGATCTGGGCCGACCAGTCCGACAGCCACTCCACGTTGATCTGGCCGCAGCCGCGGAAATAGAGCGAGTCAGGTGACATCGCGCGCAGGAAAGTGGCCAGCGCATCACGATCATCGGCGGCCACCGACCGCACATGCACGGTTGAGCCATCGCGAAGCGCGACGTCAACAGGCGGCTCCGCAGACGGGGCGATAGAGGTTGAGGTCATGTCCTCAAGCTACGGTCACGCAGCCCCGGCCGGAACCGTAGATCTCCGCCGCGGCAGTCAGCAGCGGCCACGGATGTTGGATTGCGGCTCGCGGTTGAGGCTTACGTCAGCATCGGTAAGCCGCACGGAAAGGTGCCTGACGTGAGTTCAAACGTCGACGCAGGGGTTGGCGGACCGGGCCTTGTACTAAGACAGGTGTCAGAGTGCGTCGACGTGATGGTCACCGGATCACGTCGATGGGGGACGATTGCGCGTGGGGACGATTGCGCGTGTCCTGCTCGACGGTGCCGGCGAGACGTCGGTGGCCGACGGCGGCTCCTCGCTGATCGTCACATGCCAGTCGTTGTGGCGCTCAGGCAAGCCTGAGTAGAAGCCCGTAGCCAGATCCGCGCTTACCGCCGATGCCGAGGCGAATGCATTAGCAGATCATGGGGCTATGGCGAGCTTCCTCAAACCAAGTGATCCTTCCCGATTCGCTGATCGCCGCGACGCCGGGCGGCAACTGGCCCAGCGCCTCGGCGACATCCGCCAGCTGAACCCGGTCGTG
Organism: uncultured Actinomycetota bacterium; assembly: GCA_963706725.1. GTDB lineage: Bacteria > Actinomycetota > Thermoleophilia > Solirubrobacterales > Solirubrobacteraceae > Palsa-465. The sequence goes on from OY970167.1 coordinate 1,321,431, forward strand.
GCGGGCGTCGCTCCGAACGGCATGCCGATCGCCGCCGAGATCGCTCACTGGCTCGGGGCACCGCTTGACACCGTTGCGGTGGCGCCGCTGATGATCGGTGACACCCAGAAGGACCGTTTCGGTACCGCCGCCGATGGCGGAATCGCGCTCTTTGACGACGCGCACGTCCGCCAGATCGACGCCCAACCGGAGGCTGTTGACGCGGCATTGATCGGAACTCAGCGGCGCTTGGAGCGCCATCAGGCAGCCTGGCATCGGGGATGCCGACGCCACTCACTCAACGGGCGCGCGGTCGTGCTCGTCGGCGAGGCCCTCGAGGACGAGGAGATCGCCGCCGCCGCCTGCGCCGTACGCGATCGCGGTGCCGCCAAGGTCATCTACGCCGCTCCGCAGCTGCGGCTTGCAACCGCGCTCGCGGTGGGGGACTGGGTCGACCAGATCGTGTGCCTTGAGACCGTGTCAGCCAGGCACTCGTCCCCGCGATGCCCGGAGGCCGTCCGGCCCGTCTCGGACGAGGAGATCTGCTCACTGCTTCGCGAGAACAAGAACGACAACCGCCCGACCGTGGCCCACAGCCAGCAATAGGCATGTTCGAGACACGGATCCACGGACGCGGCGGCCAGGGCGTTGTCACCTCAGCGGAGCTCTTGTCGGTCGCCGCGTTCCGTGAGGGCCATGAGGCGCAGGCGTTCCCGAGTTTCGGCTCTGAACGCACCGGCGCGCCGGTGATCTCGTTCTGTCGCATCGACGACCGCGTGATTCGCACGCGCGAGCCGATCAGCCAGCCGGACGCCGTGATCATCGTCGACCCCACGCTGCTGCACCACGTCGACGTCTTCGGCGGGCTGAGAGCCGACGGCTATGTGCTCATCAACAGCTCACACGGCTTTGATGAGATGCGCCTCGGGGATCTCTGCATGAGCTTCCGTCCAGAGCGGATGAGCACCGTCCCCGCGACAGAACTGGCGCGCGAGCACCTTGGCCGACCATTACCGAATGCGGCGCTGCTCGGAGCGTTCGCAGCGCTCACCGGAATGGTGACTGTCGAATCGGTCGCCGCCGCGATCCGCGAACGCTTCCACGGCGAGGTCGGCGAGGGCAACGTGCGCGCGGCTGAGGCGGCGGCCCGGCTCGTGTCGCCTTCCAGCGGGAAGGCGACACAGGAATCGCCTTTCAGCGGAAAGACGACCCAAGAGGAGGCCCCCTGTGCGTGAGCAGATCGAAGGTTCGCAGGCCGTCGCCCGCACCGTCGCCGCATGCCGCCCGGAGGTGATCTGCGCCTACCCGATCTCGCCGCAGACGCACATCGTCGAAGGGCTCTCGCGGCTGGTCAAGTCTGGCGCGCTCAGCCCCTGTGAGTTTGTCAACGTGGAGTCCGAATACGCAGCGATGTCGGTCGCGATCGGGGCGAGTGCCACCGGCGCCCGCAGCTACACCGCGACCGCCAGCCAGGGACTGCTGTACATGAGCGAGGCGCTCTACAACGCTTCCGGTCTCGGGCTGCCGATCGTGATGACGGTCGCCAATCGTGCGCTCGGCGCGCCGATCAACATCTGGAACGACCACTCCGACTCGATGTCACAGCGCGACTCGGGCTGGATCCAGCTGTACGTCGAGTCAAACCAGGAGGCTGTCGACGTGCACATGCAGGCGTTTCGGATTGCGGAGACGCTGTCGTTACCCGTGATGGTCTGCATGGACGGCTTCATCCTCACGCACGCGGTCGAGAGCGTTGAGCTCCCGGAGCAGGGCCAGGTCGATGCCTTCCTGCCCACGTTCGAGCCACGACAGCTGCTGGACCCGCAGGAGCCTCTGACGATCGGTGCGATGGTCGGACCGGAGGCCTACACGGAGGTCCGCTACCTCGCCCACTACAAGCAGATGCAGGCGCTCGACCTGATTCCCGAGATCGCGAACGCGTTCGAGCAATCCTTCGGCCGGCCTGCGGGAGGGCTCGTGCGCGACTACCGCTCAGCCGATGCGGAGACGATCATCGTTGCACTCGGCTCGGTGCTCGGCACGATCGAGGATGTCGTCGACGCGCTGCGCGACGATGGCGAGCGGATCGGCGCCGTCGCGATCAAGACCTTCCGGCCATGGCCCGCGCAAGAGGTTCGCCGGGCACTCGAGCGTGCCAAGCGCGTGATCGTGCTCGAGAAGGCACTCTCGGTCGGGATCGGCGGGATCGTCTCCCAGAACGTCCAGGGAGCCCTCGAGGGACTGCAGATTCCTGTGTACACCGCGATCGCGGGGCTCGGTGGACGGCCGATCACGAAGAGCTCGCTGCGGCGCCTGTTTGAGGACGGCATCGCCGGGACCCTGCCGGGCACGACCTTCGTCGATCTCGACCGCTCAATGGTCGATCGCGAACTGCAGCGGATGCTGGCTGCGCGTCGCTCGGGTCCGCACGCGGAGAACATGCTCCGTGATCTCGGGATCGTCGGCGCGAACTCGGTGTGAGAGGCGAATCCGAATGACCGACACGCGACTCAAGTACTTCCAGACCGGCAGCTTCGCAGCCGGCAACCGGCTCGTCGACGCCGACGCACGATCGGTCCAGTCCGCGGCTGCGCGTGCCAATTCGATCACATGTGGGCACCGGGCCTGCCAGGGCTGCGGCGAGGCACTCGGCGCCCGTTACGCACTCGACACAGCGATCCGCGCCACCGTCGGCGATCTGATCGCCGCCAACGCAACCGGATGCCTCGAGGTCTTCTCGACGCCATATCCGGAGAGCTCATGGCAGCTGCCATGGATCCATTCGTTGTTCGGCAACGCGGCGGCCGTCTCCACCGGCATCGCGGCAGCCCTGCGGGCCAAGGGCAACACGCATACGCGCGTCATTGGGCAGGGCGGCGATGGCGGCACGGTCGACATTGGCTTCGCCTGCCTGTCGGGGATGTTCGAGCGCGGCGATGACGTGCTCTACATCTGTTACGACAACGAGGGCTACATGAACACCGGGGTGCAGCGCTCCGGCGCCACGCCGCCGGCGGCGCGAACGAGCACCACGCAGGCGGTCGGTGACGAACCCGGTGCTCCGTGGGGGCAGGGCAAGAGCGCGCCGCTGATCGCGCTCGCCCACGAGATCCCATACGTCGCCACCGCGACGATCGCCGACCTGCGCGACCTCGAGGCCAAGGTGCAGAAGGCGATGGCGATCCACGGACCGCGCTACATCCACATCCTTGTCACCTGCCCGCTGGGCTGGGGCGCCGCCTCCGGAGACTCGATAAAGCTAGCTCGCCTGGCGGCCGAGACAGGCATCTTCCCGGTCTGGGAGGGGGCGCACGGCGACGTCACCGAGGTCACGAAGATCCGCCGCCGGGTCCCGGTGGAGGAGTACCTGAAGCTGCAGACGCGCTACCGCCACCTGTTCTCGCCCTCCCGCCGCGACGACGTGATCGCCCGGATCCAGGCACGCGCTGACCGCAATATCAAGCGCTTCGGGCTGCTCGACTACGAGGACCGGACACTGCACGTGGAGGGAGCGTCGTGAGCTCGCACGAGAAGCCGTTTGCGATCACGCTCGAGGTCGGTTCGAGCCGCGCCAATCACACCGGGTCCTGGCGGACAGAGCGCCCCGAATACGTACGCGGAACGGCTCCGTGCGGCGGCGCCTGCCCGGCCGGTGAGGACGTGCAGCAGTGGCTCTTCCATACCGAGGAGGGCGGCTACGAGCAGGCGTGGCGCAAGATCATGGAACGCAATCCGTTCCCGGCGATCTGTGGGCGCGTCTGTTACCACCCGTGCGAGACGGCCTGCAATCGCGCCCAACTCGATGAGACCGTCGGCATCAACTCGGTCGAGCGCTTCCTCGGAGACCGGGGCATCAGCGAGGGCTGGCAGCCACAGCGGGCAGCGGCGCCCAGCGGCAAGCGCGTGCTCGTGATCGGCGCGGGGCCGTCGGGGCTGTCTGCCGCCTATCACCTGGCACTGCTCGGACACGACGTAACGATCAGAGACGCCGCGCCCGTCGCCGGCGGGATGATGCGCTACGGGATCCCGAAGTACCGGCTTCCCCGCGAGGTCCTCGACCAAGAGGTACGGCGGATCGCCAACCTGGGCGTGAAGTTCCAGCTCGGGCAGCACGTCTCCGACGTGATCGCTGAGCAGCTCGCGGGCCACTTCGACGCGGTCTTTCTGGCCGTCGGCGCCCAGCTACCCCAGCGTGCCTACGTCCCCGCCGGGTCGGCGGCGAAGGTGCTCGACGCGATCGCGCTGCTGCGCGACATGGAGGATGGGTCCGCCGGCCCGCCGCTGCTGGGCCGGCGGGTCGCCGTCTACGGCGGCGGCAACACCGCGATGGACGCCGCCCGGACCGCCAAGCGCCTTGGCGCAGACGAGTCGATCATCGTCTACCGCCGCACCCGCGACCGCATGCCCGCGCACGAATCCGAACTCCAAGAGGCACTGCAGGAGGGAATCCAGGTCAAGTGGCTGACCACGATCAAGCATGCCGACGAGGGCAAGCTGACGATCGAACGGATGGAGCTCGACGCCGACGGCTACCCACGGCCAACCGGTGAATTCGAAGAGCTCGACGCCGACACGCTGGTGCTGGCCACCGGTCAGCAGACCGACCTCTCACTGCTCGACGGCGTCGCCGGGATCGAGCAGGACGACGGCGTCGTCAATGTCGACCAGAACCTGATGACCGGACACGCCGGCATCTTCGCCGGCGGCGACATGGTCCCCGCGGAGCGTACCGTCACGGTCGCGATCGGGCACGGCCGCCGCGCGGCGCACGGCATCGATCGCTGGCTGCTGGGCGAGGCGGGAATCGCCGAGTGGGGCGTGCACGACTCCGCGAGTGTGACCGGGGTAGGCCCCACACCGGCCCTGGAAGAGGTCCCGTTCGAGGCCCTCAACACCTGGTACTACGCCGACGCGCCCAAGACTGTCCGGCCGGAGCTCGACCGGGTCCGCCGCTCCTCCACCTTCGATGAGGTCGTTCTCGGGCTCGATGAGTCAAACGCGTTGTTTGAGGCGAGGCGCTGTATGTCCTGCGGCAACTGCCTGGCATGCGACAACTGCTACGGCGTCTGCCCCGATAACGCCGTGATCAAGCTCGACCCGCCGGGCGCATACGCGTACGCGTTCGACCTCGACTTCTGCAAGGGCTGCGGTCTTTGCGCGCAGGAATGTCCCTGTGGCGCGATCGAGATGCAGCCCGAGTTGATCTAGCACCCCATCCAGGAGGTAAGAAATGCCAGTCCAGGTAGCCATCAACGGGTTCGGCCGCACCGGGCGAGCATTCCTGCGCTCGGCGATCGAACGCCACGCCGACATCACCGTGGTCGCAATCAACGATCTGGCCGACGCCAGGACGCTCGCGCAGCTGTTGAAGTACGACTCCACGTACGGCCGCTTTCCCGCCGACGTCAGTATCGAGGGCGACGCGATCGTGGTCGACGGTCATGAGATCCAGGTCTTTGGTCTGACCGACCCGAGCAAGTTGCCGTGGGGACAGCTCGGCGTCGAGGTCGTGATCGAATCGACCGGGTACTTCCGCACGCGGGCCGCCGCGGCCCAGCACCTGCAGGCCGGCGCCTCGAAGGTGATCATCTCGGCTCCGGCAAAGGGCAGCGAGCCACCGGACGCGACCGTCGTCCTCGGGGTCAACTTCGACGAGGTCTATGACCCTGAGCGCCATCACATCATCTCCAACGCGTCGTGCACGACCAACTGTTTGGCGCCGGTCGCGAAGGTGATCCAGGACTCGGTTGGGATCAAGCACGGCCTGATGACGACCGTGCACTCCTACACCGGGGATCAGATGCTGCTCGACGGCCCGCACAAGGACGCGCGTCGTGCCCGCTCGGCGGCGATCAACATCGTCCCGACCTCAACCGGCGCGGCGAAGGCCCTCGGGCTCGTGATCCCGAGCCTCGCGGGCAAGCTGAACGGGTTCGCGCTGCGTGTTCCGACGCCGACGGGCTCGCTGGTGGATCTCACGATCGAGACCGAGCGCCCGACCAGCCGCGAGGAGATCAACTCGATCTTCTCCGACGCCGCCGATGAGGGCGCCATGCTCGGGATCCTCGCCTATGAGACCGATCCGATCGTGTCCTCAGACATCGTCGGGTCACCCTACTCGTCGATCTTTGACTCTGGTTTGACCAGCATCGAGGACGGGGAGGGCGGGACCCTGGTCAAGGTGATCGCCTGGTATGACAACGAGTACGGCTACTCGAGCCGCCTGGTCGACCTGGCTCAGCGGGTGCTGGTGCCGGTCGCGCTTGGCGCGTGATCGATACCGCGGTCGGCAGCCGCGGACGACAGCCACGAAAGCTTCGAGCCCGGCATCTGCCGGGCTCGAGTCTTTCGTGGCCTGGCGCTCCTGCCGCCTGATCGGCGCGCTAGCGGCGATCGCCGATCGAGCGTGCGACGCTCAGTAGCCACGAGGCGACACCGAACTGAGCCACGCCGGCGGCCAGGAATGCCGCTGCCCAGATGTAGGTCGTCGAGTCGGACCCGCCGAGGGCGAGCGTGACGAACCCAAGGCCGAGCAGGACGACACCGGCGACGATGCGCACCCTCGCCCAGGTGCGCAGGTGGCGGTACTCCCACGGCGCGATGATGCGTCGCATCCCGGTCCGCGGTGGAGTCATCCACCACCCGCGCAGCCCTTTGGGGGCGGAGGTGCTCATCCCTGCTGTGACCGCGCCGCGTCGAGCAGTACCCGCGCCTCGGCTGAAGCGATCAGCCCGCGCGTGCGCTCGACGACGTCCATGTTCACCGAGATCGCGTCGATCCCGGCGCGGACGAGCAGCTCGGCATATTCGGGGTGAACCGACGGAGCCTGGCCACAGATTGAGGTGCGCAGACCGAGCGCCCGCGCCTTCGGAATCAACTGCTGCAGGTAGGACACGACGGCCTGGTCACGCTCGTCGAAGGTCGCTGCCAGCAGCTCCGAATCCCGGTCGGCGCCGAGCAGCAGCTGCGTCAGGTCGTTGGAACCGATCGAGATCCCAGCGACCCCCAGCTGTGCGTAGGACTCGAGGTTGAACAGCACCGAGGGAACCTCGGCCATCACCCACAGCTCGAAGCCGGGGCGATCGAGCAAGCCGGCGTCACGGATCAGCGAGCGGCACCGGGCCAGCTCGTCCGCGGTGCGGACGAACGGCAGCATGACATGCAGGTTCGTGTGACCGGCGTCCCAGACGCGCTTCAGAGCGGTCAGCTCGAGCTCGAAGATCTCGGGCTCGACCGTGTAGCGCAGTGCGCCACGGAAGCCGATCATCGGATTGTTCTCCTCGGGCTCGAAACGCTCACCGCCCTCCAGACCACGGAACTCGTTGGTGCGGAAGTCGTAGGTGCGGTAGGTGATCGGTCGTGGCGCGAACCCGCTGGCGAAGGTGGTCAGGGCGTCGGCCAGACGGTCAACGACCTCACCCTGGCGGTCCTGCTCGATCAGCAGCTTGGGGTGCTTTCCCTCGAGCGCTTCGATCAGCATCAGCTCGGCGCGCAGCAGGCCGACGCCGTCGACCTGGAGTGCGGCGGCCTTTGCCACCTGTGAGGGCTCGGAGAGGTTTACCAGCAGCTTGGTTGCGGTGACCATCCGGCCGGCGCCCTGCGTTGCGGAGGCGGCCTGTCCCGGGGCCGGGCCAGGCGTCGTGACCGCGATCCCCTCGATCACGACGCCATGGGTCGCGTCGACGGTGACGAGCTCTCCGTCGCGGAGCTTGCGCGTGGCCTCGCCGGTTCCGACGACACACGGGATTCCGAGCTCGCGTGAGACGATCGCTGCATGGCAGGTCATGCCGCCGCTATCGGTGACGATCGCCGCCGCGCGTCGCATCAGCGGCACCCAATCCGGCGAGGTCATGTGCGTCACGAGTACGTCGCCGCCGGCAAGCTTGCCGGCATCGGTCAACGTGCTCAGAATTCGCACCGCCCCGCTGCCGGAGCCCGGTGCGCCACCGAGCCCGTGTAGCAGCACGTTTCCGGTCTGCACGGCCGCCGTGCCATCGGCTTTGGCTTGCGGCGCCGTTTCGGCGGGATGCGGGCCGAGCGTGGTGATCGGCCGGCTCTGCAACATCCAGAGGTTGCCCTCGGGGTCAAAAGCCCACTCCGTGTCCTGTGGCGAACGGTAGTGCTGTTCGATCGTACGACCCTGGCTGGCAACCGCGAGCACCTCGTCATCGGAGAGCACCGCCTGGTGCGCCTCCTTCTCAGTGGTCGGGCGGGTGGAGGTTCCACCGTCAGCTGAGGGCTCGATCACCAGCTCCTTGTTGTGGACCTCACGCGCGAGCACACGCAGCGTCGCCTTGTCAACGATGTAGCGGTCCGGGGACACCTGGCCGGAGACAACCGCCTCCCCCAGTCCGAACGAGCCCTCGATCACCAACTTGCCCAGGTCACCTGTCGACGGGTCGGCGGTGAACATCACGCCTGACCGCGTCGACGCAATCTGCTTCTGCACGACGACGGCGATGTCCATACCCGCCTGATCAAACCCGCGTGAGGCACGGTAGTAGACGGTCCGGGTCCCGAACAGCGAGCGCCAGCAGCGGCGCACCGCGTCGATCACGGCGTCTGCGCCGCGGACGTTGAGGAACGTCTCGTTCATGCCCGCAAACGATGCCGCCGCGGTGTCCTCTGCGGTGGCGGAGGAGCGTACCGCGACGGAAACCTCACCGTCGTTTGCGCAGAGGTCGTCATAGGCAGACCGGATCGACCGCTCGAGCCACTCGGGCATCGGACTCGCGTCAAGCGCCTCGCGCGCCACGGATGCGGCCGCTGCGAGCGCTGCGGTGTCCTCCTCGTCCACGCCTTGCAGTGCGTCGGTGAGCCGCTCGCGCAGCCCCGTCTCCTCACAGAACGCACCGTACGCCGGTGCTCCGATTACGAACCCAGGGGGGACGGGAACGCCCGCAGAGGTCAGCTCGCCCAGGTTTGCGCCCTTCCCGCCGGCGTAGGAGACGTCTGTAACCCGTAGCTGTGAAAAAGTCCTTACCGGCTCAGTGATGGAGGTGGTGGTAGTCATACCACGAGTCTCTTGCGCCGCCGCCTGTATGGAATCCGTGCAGATCGGCGGGTACCCCTCGGTAAACCCGCGCCGGGAGAGGATCTCAGCCGAAGAAGACCGACCCTGCGTGGTAAAGGTCCGGATCCAGTGGCTTCGGAGCGGTGAGCGCCTCCTCGAGGCTGACCTCAACCACCTGCTCAGCGTGCAACGCCATCATCATCCCGAGCCGGCCGTCCAGCATCGCCTCGGTGGCTGCGATGCCGAACCTCGTGGCCAGGATCCGGTCAAAGGCCACGGGTGTCCCGCCACGCTGGACATGCCCAAGGATCGTCACCCGAGTGTCGAAGCCGGTACGTGCCTGTATCTCGTCCCGAAGCAGGAGCCCTACCCCGGTTTGCACATACGCGCTGTGCGGGTGTGGGCCCGCGACGGGGGGCCTGCTGGTGGGCTCCAAGCCGTCCTCGATGAGCCTCGGCGCTCGATCGGTGACCGTCGCACCCTCGGCAACGACGACGATCGAGAATCTGAGCGGCCCCTCATGGCGGCGTCGCAGGTGCTCACAGACATCATCGACGCTCACGGGGCGCTCCGGCACGAGAATCATGTCGGCGCCGCCTGCGAGCCCCGCACAGGTGGCAATCCAGCCGGCGTGCCGGCCCATCACCTCGATCACCATCACCCGATTGTGGGATTCCGCGGTCGTGTGCAACCGGTCGATCGCATCCGTGGCGGTCTGCACGGCGGTGTGGAAGCCGACGCTGAAATCGGTGCCCCCAACGTCGTTGTCGATCGTTTTGGGTATCGCCACTAGCGGGATGCCCTCCCGCCAGAGATCGCGTGCAGCGCCGAGTGTGCCGTCGCCGCCAATCACCGCCAACGCAGTTATCGAGTGACGCTCGAGCGTGGACTTCAGCGCTCGCAGTCCCCGCCGGCCTTCAGCCAGCGGGTCGCTGCGAGAGGTGCCGAGAATGGTGCCTCCGCGAGTGACGAGACCAGCCGTGTTCTCGTGTGTCAGTTCGACCGCATCGTCATTGCGTATTCCCAGCCATCCGCCGTGGAAGCCGACGAAGCGATGACCATCGACGAGTCCGCGCCGCACGACCGCGCGGATCACGGCGTTCAGGCCCGGACAGTCGCCTCCGCCGGTGAGGACGCCGAACGTCGCCATCAGGCGCGCCTCTCAGGATTCCGGTGCGGTGACCGGGGGCTTCTTGCACGAGTGTCCATACCGGAAGATCGTCACCCCGTTGGGCTGCGGCTCCGTCAGTAGTTCACCACAGGGAAGCTGCACGCCGCTGCGGCTGAACTGACTTTGAGCTCGGCGTACGTTGGGGCAATGAGTAACGACAGCCGTCCATTCAATGTGCTTATCGCCGGCGGCGGCGTCGCCGGGCTGGAGACAGCGCTGGCTCTGCGCGATCTCGCAGGCGGCCGTGTCACCATGACAATGCTGACCCCGGAGCCGGAGTTCGTATACCGCCCGCTGCGCGTTCGCGAACCGTTCGCAGGCCCAACCGCCAACCGCTACTCGTTGGCGGAGATCGCCGTCGACATCGGTGTGGAGCTCAAGCAAGACGCCTTCAAGTGGCTCGACGTCTCCGAGCAAACGGTTCACACGGCCGCCGGTCAGCAGCTCCGCTACGACGCGCTGATGCTGGCGATGGGGGCACGGCTTCAGCCTCGCTTCAAGCATGCACTCACGATCGACGACCGCAAGCTCGACCAACAGTTGCACGGCCTGATTCAGGACGTCGAGAGCGGCTACATCCACAGGCTCGCGTTCATCATCCCGGAGCCGGCACCGTGGGCGCTGCCGCTCTATGAGCTTGCCCTGATGTCCGCCCGGCGGGCATACACAATGAGCGAGACCGTGTCGATCACGATCATCACCCCGGAGGACGCCCCGCTGGCGGTCTTTGGGAGCGTCGTCAGCGAGGCGGTTCAGAAGACTTTGGACGCCGCCGGAATCGACGTTGTCTGTGGGACCCACGCCGAGACCCCGAAGCAGGGTCAGGTCGACCTCTTCCCGCAGGGCGGCAGCCTGCACGTCGACCAGATCGTGGCCCTGCCTGAGCTTTTCGGGCCTTCAACGCCCGGGGTGCCCAAGCATGACGGCGGGGACGGCGCGCACGGCTTCATCCCGATCGACAGCCACTGTCGGGTACGAGGCCTGGACAACGTGTTCGCCGCAGGCGACGCGACGGACTTCTTGCTCAAGCACGGCGGCATCGCCGCCCAGCAGGCTGACGTTGCCGCCGAGGGAATCGCCAAGCTCGCCGGTGTGGCAATCGAGCCAAGCCAGTTCAAGGCGGAGGTTCACGGAATGCTGCTCGGTGGAGCCAAGCCGCTGTACTTCAGTGCACGCATAACCGGAACGCACGGCTCGACCTCCGTCGTCGAGGACTATGCCAACTGGCCCGCAGGGGCCAAGATCGCGGCCAAGTACCTCGCGCCGTACCTCGAGCTGCAGCGTCCGCTTTCGAGCCTCGCTTCGGAGGCGTCGGCGTGATTCTGATCTGCTACGACGGCTCTGCCGACGCCAAAGCGGCGATTGAGCGCGGGGCCCAATTTCTCAACGGCCAGAAGGCGACGGTGCTAACCGTATGGTCCCCGTTCCGCTCGGTCGCAGCCGGAACACCGGGCGGCTTCGGCATGGTCGTTATCCCCAACGTCGAGGAGATCGACGAAGCCAGCGCCGATGCGGCACGTGAGCGCGCGCAGGAAGGCGTCGAGCTGGCTCGCCAGGCCGGATTCGACGCAGTTCCAGCCTCCAGCGCGATCCAGAGCACGGTCGCGGAGGCGATCCTCTCCACCGCCGAGACGCTTGAAGCCACCGCGATCCTGATGGGATCCCGGGGTCTCACGGGGCTCCAATCGCTGCTGATCGGAAGCGTGTCGCACGGAGTCATCCAGCACGCCGACAGAGCCGTAATCGTCGTGCCCTCAGCGGAGGTTGCTCGTCGCCGCACCCACACCCGCGATGCGACAGATGAGCACGACAGGCAAGCTTGAGTCCGGATCGACTCGACGTTGAGTTGATGACCGACGAGGCCAGTACACCGTCGCAACCACCCGCTGGGCACCAACATCAGCCATGGCGCGTGGAGGGCGCGCGTTCACCCGAGGCCGGGCCCACGGGACCACCCCCGCCACACAAGCGACCGAGCATCTGGCTGGTGCTTGGCGGCCTGCTCGCGCTGAACTGGCTGCTCGCGCTCAGCCTCGGTTCGACACAGACCGTCGCGCGAGTCACGGTGCCATACACGTATTTCAACGCTCAGGTAACCGCCGGCAACGTCGCGTCAGTTGACGCACAGGGCTCGGCAATACAGGGAGCCTTCCGCCACAAGGTCACGTATCCGGCGGGCAAGAACGGCACGACAACAGCCGAGTTCAGCACTGAGCGCCCCACGTTCGCCAACGACAACCTCCTCGGCCGCCTTGAGCGAGAGGGAGCGACGGTTACAGCGAAGGCGATCAGCTCCGGGCAGTCGGTGCTGGTCACGATCCTCGTCGGGTTCCTGCCAACGATCCTGATTGTCGGCTTGTTCATCTGGATGATGCGTCGCGCCGCCGGGGCAATGAATGCCGGCGGCGGAATGTTCGGTGGAATGGGACGCTCGAAGGCCCGGAAATACGAAGCTGACGAGCAGCGCACCAGCTTCGCGGACGTCGCCGGAATCGACGAGGCCACCGAAGAGCTGGAGGAGGTCGTGGACTTCCTCAAGCGTCCAGACCGCTACCTGCGGCTAGGAGGGATGATCCCAAAGGGGGTGCTGCTCAGCGGTGAGCCAGGGACCGGCAAAACGCTGCTGGCAAGAGCGGTGGCCGGCGAAGCGAACGTACCGTTTTTCTCGCTCTCGGCATCGGAGTTCGTTGAGATGATCGTCGGAGTCGGCGCAAGCCGTGTCCGTGACCTGTTCGATCAGGCCAAGAAGGACGCACCCGCAATCATCTTCATCGATGAGCTCGACGCGATTGGCCGCGCCCGCGGCGCGGGAGCGATGAGCGGCGCCAACGACGAGCGCGAACAGACGCTCAACCAGATCCTCACCGAGATGGACGGCTTCACCGGCAACGAAGGTGTGATCGTGCTCGCGGCGACCAACCGGCCGGAGATCCTCGACCCAGCGCTGCTACGCGCCGGACGGTTTGACCGCCGGATCACCGTCAACGCGCCCGACCAGGACGGACGCCTGAAGATCCTCCAGGTCCATACCCGCAGCGTGCCGCTCGCAGCGAACGTCGATCTGGCCGCAATCGCGTCGAGCACACCCGGAATGGTCGGCGCTGACCTGCGCAACCTCGTCAACGAAGCTGCGCTCAGCGCTGCTCGCCAAGGCGCCGATGCCGTTCGCAACGAAGACTTCACCAACGCGCTCGAGCGAATCGTGCTCGGTGCTGCCAGGCGCGTCCTGATTTCCGAAGACGAACGTCGCCGAACGGCATACCACGAGTCCGGCCACGCCCTGCTCGGCATGTTGCAAGCCGGGGCCGACCCGGTGCGCAAGGTATCGATCATCCCGCGCGGGCGGGCGCTCGGCGTCACCTTTCAGAGTCCGGAATCAGATCGCTACGGATACGCCTCCAAGTACCTGCTCGGACGTCTGATCGGATTGCTCGGCGGCCGCGCAGCCGAGCAGATCGCCTTTGACGACATCACAACAGGTGCCGAGTCAGACCTCGAGCAGGCAACCGCACTCGCCCGCCAGATGGTCGGGCGCTGGGGTATGTCCGAAGCCGTCGGGCTGATATCAGCACTGCCACGCCCCGGGGAGGAAGCATTCGTGTTCCCTGGCTCAGCCGGCGCCGCATCGCCAGAGACGCTCGCGACCATCGACAAGGAGGTCAAACGGATCACCGATGAATGCTTCCAGCAGGCGCTTCAGACACTCAGCGAGCATCGCGAGCAGCTCGACGGCCTGGCACGGACGCTGCTTCAACGCGAGACGCTGGACGAAGCAGACGCCTACGCCGCGGCCGGCATCCCCTCGCGCAGTCAGCTGACCTCATAGCGATGGGACGCGGAGCTTTATACGCGCTGAGCTGCGGAACAGCCCGGATGGTCAGATCACCAGAGTGGCCCATGCTTTCTGTCATGTCCACTCACACACCGCTTGAACCCTTGTGGTGGGTGTCATGTCAGAGACGATGATCGAGGTTGAGGCAGTCAGTAAGCGGTTCGGCAAGACACGGGCGCTTGCCGCCGTTGATTTGTGCGCCGAGCAGGGAGATGTGCTTGCGCTGCTGGGCCCAAATGGCGCCGGCAAGACGACGCTGGTGCGGATCCTGACGACGTTGCTTCACCCTGACAGCGGCACGGCACGTATCGCCGGCTATGACGTCGTGACCGAGGCCGCATCACTACGTGGCGCGATCGGCTTGGCGGGCCAGTACGCGGCGGTCGACGAGCTGCTGACGGGCCGCGAGAACCTCGAGCTCGTAGGGCTCTGGTACCACCTCGAGAAGCATGAGTACCGCCGCCGTGCACGAGAGGTGCTCGAGCGCTTCGGCTTGACCGCCGCCGCCGACAGGCTCGTCAAAACCTACTCGGGTGGGATGCGCCGCCGCCTCGATATCGGCGCGAGCCTGATAGCCCGGCCGCCGGTGCTGTTTCTCGACGAGCCGACAACTGGTCTGGACCCGCGGACCCGCAACGACGTATGGGAGTTCATCGAGGAACTCGTCGCCGCCGGGACGACCGTCCTGTTGACGACGCAATACATGGAGGAGGCCGAACGCCTTGCGCAGCGGATCGTCGTGATCGACCAAGGTGTCGTGATCGCGAACGGGACCGCTGCGCAGCTCAAGGAGCACATGGGCGGCGATACGCTGGAGGCGCGGGTGACCGACCGATCGGATCTGCCACGTTCCGCCGAGGTGCTGCAAGACCTCACCGGTGGCCGGCCCCGCATCGATGCCGATCGGCAGCGGGTGAGCGTCCCGACCACCGGCGGCACCAGACAGCTGATCGCGGCTGGGCTGCAGTTCGAAGAGGCAGGGATCGTGCTCGACGACCTCGGGATCCGGCACCCGTCGTTGGACGACGTGTTCCTCGCGCTCACCGGCTCCCCCACGACCGTCGCTGGCGACGATCAACCCGTGCCAACGGGCACAACGGCATGAGCGACGCACAACCGATCCGCCCACCCAGGCACGTCGCGATGACCCCCGCGCTCGCGCTTCGCGACATTGGTGGGGTCGCTAAACGGAACCTGTTGCGGATCGCCCGCACCCCGCAGATGCTCGTGATCGGCGCGCTTCAACCCGCGATGATGCTCGTTCTCTTCCGCTACGTGCTCGGCGGGGCGATCCAGGTGCCCGGTGGACGCTACGTTGATTACGTCGTGCCCGCCGTGTTCCTTGAGGCCGTGCTGATCGGTGGCATGACGACATCGATCGGGCTCGCGCAGGACCTCCACAGCGGCATCATCGACCGCTTCCGCAGCCTGCCGATGGCGCGCTCCGCCGTACTCGCTGGCCGCACCCTTGCCGACATCAGCCGCAGCCTCGTCTCGCTCGCGATCATGATCGGACTCGGCCTGCTTGTGGGCTTTCGCTTCCACAACGACGCCGGCTCGATCATCGCCGGGATCGCGTTGATCGTCGCGTTCGGCTACGCGTTCTCCTGGGTCTATGCGGCGATCGGCCTTGCCACGAAAGACCCCGAGACCGCACAGGTCGCAGGCATCCTGCCGTTCTTCATCCTGATGTTCGCCTCAAACGCGATCGTGCCAGTCTCAACAATGCCGAGCTGGCTACAGGGGTTCGCCCGCAACCAGCCGCTCAGTGTCACGGTCGCCGCAGTTCGGGCGCTGCTCGAAGGCGGTCCGGCCGGCCATTGGGTCTGGCAATCACTCGCCTGGTCGGCCGGAATGACGATCGTGTTCCTGGTGATCGCCCTGCGCCTGTACCGAACCGCGACCAACTGACGCAGAAGCCGTGCTGCCGGTGTCGCGGCGCGGGGCAAACGGCGGGTAAGTACGCATGCGCAGCGCGTTTGTCCCCGATTGCTTGCACCCGCTCAACCCATACGGTCAAGTCATGGCCAACGCGCATACGCCTCTCGCTTTCCCAACGCCCGCCGACGGTGGTCTTGTGACGCTCGATGATCTCGATGTCGAGAACCAACGGGTACTGCTGCGGGCCGACCTCAACGTACCGCTTGAGCAGACATCGCTCGACACACCAACCCAGGTGGGCGACGACACCCGGATCCGCGCGGCGCTTGAAACGATCGCGGAGCTTCGCCGACGCCACGGGCGCTTGGTGCTTGTCTCGCATCTGGGCCGCCCGGTTGACCGCGACCCACGGCTCTCGATGCGTCCGGTGGCCGAGCGCGTCGCCGAGTTGATCGGCACCGAGGTCAAGCTCGCACCCGCCGTTGTCGGTGCGCAGGTGCGGCGGATGACCGAGGCTCTGGCGCCGGGCGATGTCCTCATGCTGGAGAACGTCCGCTACGAGCAGGGCGAGACCCGCAACGACCCCGCGCTGGTCTCGGCACTCGCCGAGCTTGCCGACGTCTACGTCAACGACGCGTTCGGCACCGCGCACCGGGCGCACGCCAGCACCGAAGGGATCGCCCACCGGCTTCCGAGCGGCGCCGGACGGCTGATGGAGCGAGAGGTGCGAATGCTGAGCGCGATCGTCGAGGATCCACGGCGCCCACTGGCAACCATCCTCGGTGGCGCGAAGGTCAGCGACAAGATCGGCGTGATCGAGCGCTTCCTGCAGATCGCCGACGTGCTCTGCATCGGCGGCGCCATGTGCTTTCCCTTCCTCGCGGCTCAGGGGCACGGGATCGGCGCGTCCCTATGCGCAGCCGCCGACGTCGACGTCGCGCGCCGCACGCTTGACAGCGCCGCAACCGCGCGTTGCCGACTGATGCTGCCCGTTGATCTCGTGATCGCGAAGCATGCGGACCCCGACGCTGCGCCTCAGCCTCTGGACGGTGTAGACGTGCCAGACGGGTGGATCGGCCTGGACATCGGACCACGCACCGCGGCTAACTACGCCGGCGAGGTCGCTTGCGCGGGAACCGTCTTCTGGAACGGTCCGATGGGGCGCTTCGAGCTACAGCGATTCGCCGCCGGCACCCGGGCCGTTGCCGAAGCGCTTGGCGCTGCCAGCGCAACGACCGTCGTTGGCGGCGGCGAGACCGTCGCCGCGGTGCGCAGCTTCGGGCTTCAGGACACCATCACCCACATATCCACCGGTGGCGGCGCCACGCTCGAATTGCTGGAGGGCCGAGCACTCCCCGGTCTGCAGGCGCTACTGAAAGCGCGTGAGAGCGAATGACACTCCCGCCCGGTCCAGAGTGGCCCGCGATCGCATCGGTGTGCCTGATCGTGATGGACGGTTGGGGATCGGCGCCGTCCGGTCCCGGCAACGCGATCGCGCTGGCGGACACGCCGACGTTCGACGAGCTGTGGGCCCGCTACCCACACGCTGAACTGACAGCCAGCGGCCGCAGCGTCGGCCTGCCGGAAGGCCAAATGGGCAACTCCGAGGTGGGCCACCTGACGCTGGGTGCCGGCGCGGCCGTGCCGCAAACGCTCACTCTGATCAACGACGCCGTGGCCACAGGCGGGCTGGCGGCAAACGAAGTGGTGCGCACCGCACTGATCAGCGGCGAGCGGGTGCACCTGATCGGCATGGTGTCCGACGGCGGCGTCCATTCCGGCTTCGAGCATCTCCACGCACTGATCAAACTCGCCGGTGAGCTCGGCACCCCTGACCTCGTGCTGCACTGCTTCACCGACGGGCGCGACACCTCCCCAACCGCCGGAGTGCACTACCTGCATACGCTCGAACAGTGGTGCACCGATGCTGGCGTTGGCCGCGTCGCGACGGTCATCGGCCGCTTCTACGCGATGGACCGCGATCGCCGCTGGCAGCGCACGCAGGCCGCGTACGACCTGATGGTGCACGGTCGTGGCGAGCATCACGCGCAGGACGCCCCGGCCGCCGCCCGCGAGGCCTACGCTCGTGGCGAGACCGACGAGTTCATCACCGCCACGACCGTCGGCAAGGAGGGACGGATCCGCAGCGGCGACAGCGTGCTCTGCTTCAACTTCCGCCCCGACCGGATGCGCCAGCTCGTCCGCGCTCTGGCTGACCCGCGCCTGGAAGACGAAGCAGGGGAACTGCCCGGCTGGCGCGGCCGCGGGGGTGCCGAGCCCGTAGGTCGGCTCGCAACGATGACCGAGTACCAGCAGGACTTTCCCTACCCGGTCGCGTTCCGCTCCGCCCATCCGAGCGACACGCTAGGCGCGGTGCTCTCGCGAGCAGGAGTGCAGCAGTTGCACGTAGCCGAGACCGAGAAGTACGCGCATGTCACCTACTTCTTCAACGGCGGTGAGGAGCACCCCCTGGCCGGCGAGCGCCGGGAACTGGTCCCATCACAGCGCGACGTCGCCACCTACAACCTCAAACCGCAGATGAGCGCGCACGGAGTGGCTGATGCGTTCCAGGCCGCATTCGCCGCCGATCATCCACGATTCTCGGTAATCAACTTCGCAAACGCCGACATGGTCGGCCATACCGGCGTGATCCCCGCAACGATCGTGGCGGTGGAAACCGTCGATGACTGTCTGCGCCAGGTCGTCTCAGCAGTACATCTGGCTGGCGGAGCCTGCGTGATCACCGCCGACCATGGAAACGCCGAACGGATGCTGACACCCGACGGCAACCCCAGCACCGCGCACTCGCTCAACCCCGTGCCGCTGATCGTTACTGCACGGGGCATCGGCCTCGTGGCCCAGGGCAGTCTCGCCGATGTCGCGCCAACCATCCTGGCACTGCTGAGCATCGCGCAGGCACCAGCGATGAGCGGTCAGTCCCTGCTCAACTGGACAGACTCGGCTGGTCCCAACGGCAGTCGAGCAGTCGCTCGCGCAGCAGCACAGGATCAACCGGGCAACACTGAAGATGCGGCGCTCACCCAACCTCGAGGAGGCATGCCGCCCATCGTTTGAGCTTTGCCGGCAATCCGGGCATCTGACCGGTTGACACCGGGCGCGCGATAGGCTCGCCGAATGTTCACGGTTGGTGCCAATCTCCCGCGGTAGCGCGTGTGACCGGCGGGACCGTAGCGGCGCTTTGCCTCGCGGCCATATCGACGACGCTCACGAATCTCGCCTACCTGCAGGAGCGCGATGCCGCGGCGAAACTGCCCGTTTTGTCGATGCGTCGACCGTGGCATTCCGTGCGTCTGCTGCTCGGTGATCACGGCTGGCTTCGCGGGTTTTCGTTGGAGACCGGAGGGTTCTTGCTCTATGCCGGCGCGCTCGCGTTGGCATCTCTTGCGCTGGTGCAGAGCATCGCGGCGGGCGGCATTGGCGTGCTGGCATTCGTGTCCTCGCGGATGACCGGCCTTGGCCTTGGCCCGCGGCGGCTCACCGGGGTGCTTCTGTCGACCCTGGGACTGCTAGCTCTTGCGGTGTCGCTGAGCAGGGGCAGCACTGAGGGCGTTCATGGCAGTTATGTCGGGATCCTGGTATGGCTGGGAGCGACGGCTTTAGTTGCACTCGCGGTGCTGTCGACCGGCCGACGCTCCGGTCCGCCGGCAGTGGCGCAGGGGATCGCGGGCGGTCTGCTGTTCTCGATCGGTGACATCTCCACCAAGCTCGCCACCGAGGGTGGCGAGCGGACCGCGTTCATCGCGACGCTGATCCTTGGCTACCTGCTCGGCACGTCACTGATCCAGATGGGCTACCAACACGGCAACGCACTGACCGTCGCCGGCTTGGCCACTCTGCTCACGAACGCTGTGCCGATCGTCTTTGGAACCGTCGTGCTCAATGAGTCTGTGCCACCGGGCATCTGGGGTCCGTTGCGGATCCTCGCGTATGTCGCGGTGAGCGCGGGTGCGATCTTGCTGGCGACGCCTGACCGACCAGCGGACCAGAGGGGCCCTTGAACGGTGGCTACCGCTCGCCGGCCACCGCGAAGTTGACGGGATCCCCGAGCAGCGTCGTGCGCGCCGGGGTTGTCTCGGCGATCACGCGACCGCGGCGGATGACGTAACGGCGGGTCGCACGCAGGCTGATGACGTCGATCGGGGTGGCGGCATCGAAGATCACACAGTCGGCGGGCTTTCCCTCCTCGATCCCGTACTCATCCTCGACGCCGAGGGTCCGTGCGCCACGTTCGGTCGCGAGCCGGAGCATCTCGGTGATCTCCTCGCGGCCGCTCATGTAGGTGAAATGCAGCGCGAGATGGGCGGCGTCGATCAGGTCCGCCTTGCCCATCGGGTACCACGGATCGATGATCACGTCATTGCCGAGCGACACGTTGACACCCTCGGCGAGCAGCTCCTTCAACTGCGCGAAGCCGCGCCGCTTCGGGTAGGGGTCGAGGCGGCCCTGAATCAGCGAGTTGGCGTACGGGTTGACGACGATGTTGATCCCCGCGCGGCGCAGGAACCCGCGCAGCTTCGAGGAGTAGTACGGCTCGTAGGAGCCCATCGCGGTGCAGTGGCTCGCGGTCACACGGCCGGCGAGGCCGCTCTTGACCGTGTTGTCGGCCATCACCTCGAGGTAACGCGAGCTCGGGTCATCGGTCTCGTCGCAGTGGATGTCGATCCGACGGTTGTGTGCCTTGGCGAGCTCGAAGACACGGTGCACCTCGCGCAGGCCGAGCTCCGCCGTCGGTTCGTAGTGGGGAATGCCGCCGACGCAGTCGACACCGAGGCGGATCGCGTGCTCGAGTCGCTGCGCGTCCCCCTCGTTGGCGTAGAGCCCGTCCTGCGAGAACGCCGTCACCTGGATCGTGCACAGCTCACCGAGCTCGTCGCGCGCCTGCAGGAGCCCGCGGAGCATTGCGTCGTTGTCTCCGGAGATGTCCGCGTGCGCGCGGATCCAAAGCGTCCCCTGAGCGGCCGACCAGCGAACGATTTCGCTGGCTCGGTCAAAGACGTCCTGCGCGGTCAGCGTCGGCTTCAACTCGCCCCACACGTGGATCCCCTCGATCAGCGTCCCGCTCTCGTTGAACCGCGGACGCCCCGCGGTGAGCGACGCATCGAGATGCAGGTGGCAGTCGACGAGCGGCGCCGTCACCAGTCGGCCTTCGGCGTCGATCACGACGCTTGAGTCGAGATCGAGCGCCGGGGCGATCCGCACGAAGCGCGCGCCCTCCACCGCTAAGTCCAGAAGCCGGCCGTCGAGCAGCCGTGCGTTGCGAACGATCAGATCGACCATCGGCCGCCGCTCATGGGCGCCGGCGAGCTGCGCCCCGTGACACCGATGCGCCGCCGTGCCGGCATCTCAGACGGCTGCGTCGGGGATCACCAGCGCTTCTGCGCGCTTGTCGTGGCTGATCGAGAAGAAGAGCCAATACAGGAGCGCGCTCAGCACGAAGCCAACCTCAAACGTCAGGTCGCCGATCCCCGGGTTCTTCCGGGCGATGAACCCCACGAACTCGGTCTGGTTGGAGAAGAGCGTGATCGAGACGGCCATGCCGATCAGCATCGCCGCCACCCCGGCCCACGGGTTGTGCTTGCGGTCGAAGAGGAACCCGTCGACACGCTCGCCGCGACGCAGTACCCAGTCGGTGAAGAACACGCCCAGCCACGGGCCGATCCAATAGGCGATCACGAGCAGGAAGTTCTCGTAGTCGGTACCCGCGTTGTGCAGCCCGGTGCCGGCCACGACGAAGCCGATCGATCCGAAGCCGAGCGCAACGATCGCGCGACGCCACTTCAACGGCATTCGGATGCCTGTCGACAGGAAGGACATGACGCCCGAATAGACGTTCAGGGCGTTTGCGCAGATCGCCCCGAACGCGATCGCGATCAGCGTGATGTCAGCGACCGCGGTCGACATGTGCGAGGTGAAGAGTGCGGTGGGGTTCGAGTTCGACCCTGGGATGGTCGCCGACGCCGCGCCCACGATCTCGAGCGCGACGCACGACACGAACACGCCCGCTCCAGACCACCAACCGGCGCTGCGGCCCATGTCAGGCTTGAAATAGCGGGTGAAATCTGAGGCGAAAGGGTTCCAGCCGCAGGCGTAGCCAAAGGCAGCGCCGACGCTCAGCAGGAAGCCGCCGAAGCCCTGGGTGGTATGCACGGCCCCAGGGCGGCTCTTGGAGAGGATCGCGACCGAGGCGATCACGAATGCCACACCGAGGACGGGCAACATCCAGCGCTCGAACAGCTGTATGAGGTTGTGACCGTAGAAGGCGAGCGTCGTCTGCGCGATCGCGACGAATACGAGGCACACCCACTCGTTGACTCCCAGCAGGGCATTCAGCGCGAGCGCGCCGCTGACGCTGTTGACGGCGAACCAGCCGATCCCGGCCGTCACCGAGTTCAGCCCCGCCGGCAGGATGTTGCCGATGAAACCGAACGAGATCCGGCTCTGGATCATCTGCGGGACGCCGAATCCTGGGCCGCGGCTGCACAGGAAGCCCTGCGCGAGCGCGCCGAGCCCGGTTCCAACAACGATCGCCAGGACCGCATCCCAGAACGACTGGCCGAAGAACGAGACCGCAATAACCCCGACGAACACAGTCGCGAACTCCAGGTTCGGCGATGTCCAGGTCCCAAACAGGGTGCGGGCTTCTCCGTGCCGCTCAGACAGCGCAATGAACTCGGCGCCACCGGGCTCAACCGTCGCGACAGCGTCACCATAGACACCGTCTCGAACCTCGGCGATGACCCCACTCTCTTGATTGAGCACCGCCATGACCTCACCCTCTGTTGGACGCGGGCGCCGAAGCTATCACGTGGCCCGGGCCTTCAGCGTGAGCGAAGCAGACAAATTCAGACGTCCCGCGACGCGCGCAACCGGTAGCTTGGACCTGTGAGCTCGATCAAGTTAGCTGGGGACGTGCGCGCGGCCTATCAGGATATCTACACACCCGAGGCGCTTGCGGCGCTGGAGGCGTTGAGCGGTCTCGACTCGCGCCGGTACGAGTTGATGGCCGAGCGGATCGCGCGACGTGGCCGACGCGCCGCTGAGCGCAGGCCGATCGAGTTTCTGTCGGAGGACACCGTCATAGACGGAACCTCAATCGCCGTTGCTGACGCAAGAGCGGGACGATTCGAGGGCGCCGTCATCCCGCACGATCTCCAGCGGCAGTGGATACAAGGGACGGGCCCGGCGACCAAGCCACACTCGAGTACGGCGTCGGGGTTGCGGAACGTCGCGTACGCAATGCTGTCAGGGGCCGACGGCTGGATGTTCGACGGCGAGGATGCGCTCGGGCAGATCCAGACGATGTCCCTGGATAACCAGCGCAATCTGAAGTTGATGATCGCCGAGGAACCGCAGTTCCTGGCGGTGGCCGAGCAGGTCGCGGTCGAGGTGAACACCTGGGCGGTGGCGTTCTTCGGCCACGCGACGATCATGGATTGGCGCGAGCAGATCCGCGCGACGACCCGTATCTTCCGCGCACGCGGCCTGCACCTCGACGACCGCCACGTTGTGCATGTGGACGGACGTGGGTTCTCGGCGTCCATCGCCGATCTTGTTCTGTACGTCACGAACAACCACGCGGAGCTGCTCGAGCAGCGACGGTCGATCGTGCTCTACCTGCCGAAGATCCAGACCGCCGGAGAGGCGGCCTACTGGAGCCTCCTGCTGGACAGGCTGGAGGACCATCTCGGCCTGATGCGAGGAACGATCCTGTGTTACGTGCTTGTCGAGCAGGTCGAGGCGTGTTTCCAGCTGATGGAGATCCGTGCCGCGCTGGGAGGCCACTTCGTCGGCTTCAACACGGGTCGCTGGGACTACATCAACTCGGTCTCGGACGCCTATGCGTGGGACGCCGGGTTCATCAACCCGAACATCGATCAGGTGACGATGACCTACGGGTATATGCGGGTGTATGAGGACCGCGTCCGCCGGGCGGTCAACACGCCCGACGTCAATGGCAACTTCGCGCTGTGGCAGGGCGGGATGGAGCCGAACATCCCCGTTGGGAGCGAGGCGGGCGTGCAGGCGGCGATGCAGAAGGCGGTTGCCGGCGGTGAGCGCGAGCAGCGTGAGGGCGCCTCTGGCAAATGGGTCGCCCATTGGAAGATGGTGCGCGTCATGCGGCCCGTGTGGGAGCGTGTCGGGCAGGACAACCAGCTCGGCCGGGAGTTCCCGCCTCTGACCTACACCGAAACCGACGCACGAGCGCTCACGTTGCTCGAGGACGCTCCGCGCACCGTGCGTGGGGCACGTGACCTGCTCAGCGTTGGACTGCAGTACGGCAACGCCTTCGGGCAGGGCTTTCAGGCGGCGGCACTCAAACCCGCCGACTTCTTCGGTGATGACGACGTGCTCTATCTGATGGAGGACGCCGCGACCGGTGAGATCCGGCTGTCTGTCTTGTGGGAGTGGCTGCACAAGTCCGGCCGGTTCACGGCCGACGACGAGCAGACTGGCGTTCGTGCCGGCGACCCGCTCACGCAGGAGCTGTTCCTGCGCCTGCTCGAGGAGGAGTACACCAAGCTGCTGGAGGCCTCCGACCAGGACGTCCACGAGGACTCCAAGGCGACGACGCTTCCGCTCGCCCGTGCGATCGTCAGGGCCTATGTGCTCGAGCCGGCTAAGGCGCCCTGGTACATCGATCTGCTCAACATCAACACCAACAACAGCGACCTCGCGATCGGCGAGGCTCGGATCCGTGAGTACCTCGATGCGTTCGGCCGGGACGGCACGCGCATCACCCGCAACCTCGACCTCGACTAACTCGCGGCCCTCGAACGGCTATGGCGAAGGATGCCGATTGACGTCCTTGTAGAGCAGGGAGCGGAAGGGCTCCGGCCCTGCGGCGCAACACGATTGTGGGCAGCAGGCTCCTAGCCACATGACGTCGCCGGCCTCCACCTCCACAGGATCTTGGTCGAGGACGCAGAAGCGCCTTGTCTGGCCGATCCGTCGGCCATCACTGCAGCAACGCGTGCACTCGTCGGGCGGGCGAGCGGCCGAGGGGCGCTGCAGGCGAGGTCTCGGTCGCTCTGTTCATGGCAGCTGCTCGATATCGTTTGCTGCCAGCTCTCGCCAGCGCGGCAGGCGGTCGGCGAACCCGCAAGCTTCCAGGTGCTCGGGGTCGAGCTTTGAAGGGGGAAGTCCGCATGTACCCTCTTTCGCCTCGATCTCCTCGACCAGGACGTTGGCGATGTAAGTCGCGGTGACCTCGTCCAGCGGCGTGTCGCGCGGCGGCGGGTCGTGGTGGGTGAGGACGGCGCCGGCGATTGGGAACGGCACCCCCCAGAGGGTTAGAAGGTACGCGCCGATTTCGGCGTGGGTGACATCGCAGAGCTCGCGCTCGACCTCGAAGGTTGTCCGTCCCTGCTCGCGTGAGGTGTCAAGGATGTTGGTCAGCTCGTCGCGCTTCTGGGATGCCAGTACGAGCAGCCCAATATCGTGCAACAGGCCGGCGGTGAAAGCGTCCCGGCAGGGGTCACCAGCGGCGAGAAGCGCTCGGGCGAGGTGACCGACCCGGTAGCAATGGCGTTCAAGGCCGTCGAGGTCAAAGCCCACGATCGGCGGGGCGATCACGAATTGCTGGAAGGCGCCGGCTTGCAGGACGAGGGCCTGGAGCGTCTCGAGTCCCAGGTGCAGGACCGCGTCGGCGATGCTCGTCACTGGACCTCGTTGTCCGAAGTATTCGGAGTTGGCGAGTTGCAGGATCTTCGCTGAGATTCCTATGTCCTGCTCAACGATCGAGCCGATTTCCTCGAGGCTCGTGTCCTCTGAGGAGAGCGCGTCGCACAGTTCCAGGTACAGCCGAGGTGTCGAGGGCAGGACGGTCGCGCTGAGTGCACTGCCGTTCAGGTGGACGCGGGCGATCGTGTCGTTGATCTGGCAGCAGCGTTCGATCACGTTGACCAGACGGTGTGTCTCGCAGGGTTTGGCCAGCAGTTGGTGGGCGACGCCGGCGGCTTGGGCGATTACCCGTAGCTCAGCGTGGCCGGACAGGATGATCCTGGCGGCGTCGGGAGAGACGGTGCGGGCATGATTGAGCAGGGTCGCTCCGTCCATGACGGGCATCATCAGGTCCGAGACGATCACGTCATAGTGCTCGCCGGTGAGGGCCCCGAGCGCCTCCTCGCCGCTGGAGACGAACCGCATCGTCCATTTCTGGCGGTACGGGCGTAGTGCGTCGCGGATGCCGTCAAGCACGAATTGCTCGTCGTCGACGAACAGAATCCGCTTGGTCTCGGGGTAAACACTCATGGGCGGTGGTGCGTTCAACAAGCATCAGCGCTCGAACACTCGAAGTGGTTGGCGGATGCCGTCGTCGCCAACGTTGGTGAGTCGCTCGATCATCTGCCAGGTGACGGCCTGTCCGCGGGCGACCAGCAGACCGCCGTTGATGGTGCGTACATCGTCGGCGAGCGTCATTCCGGAATCGAGTCGGGCGAGTGGGATCTCACTGACGGTCGGGGCTCTGTCACCGACGCCGACGACGGCCGCGAGCGCGTCGAGGTAGGACCGATCGTAGATCTGGCGACTGTTCATCGTGCCCAGGGCGACCGCGGCCGTCAGGCCTTCCGACTCGAGCTCGTCGTAGTCGGTCGCTATGCGCAGTGCTCGAGCGCCCTCCGGCAGCGCCTCCAGGGCAATCAGGTCGCCGGGCTCGAGATCCTGAGCGTAGCCGTCGAGGATTGCGAGGACACCCTCGAGGCGTGGGATCTTTGCCAGCAGCCCGCGTGTGACCTCGGGGATGCGGTCGACCATCGCCTGTTCGTCGTGCGCCAGGGGCTCGCCGGCGTAGAGCTTCTCGGCGGTCGGCTGCGGAAGTGTGACCGCGCCAATGTGCGCAAGCATCGCCGCCACCTCGATCTCCCAGCGCTTCGTCAAGCCCGCAGTCTCGGCCAGCCCGCTGGCGAGCTCCTTCAGGCGGGCTCCGCGACCGAAAGCGGCAGGGTTAGCCAGCGCGAGGGTGCTTGCAAGCGCGTCGATGCTGCCGCGGAGCGTCTGCTCGAGGAGCACTCTTTCGGCGGTCACGAGCCGGTGTTGACCGACACCGGCTGCGCAGGCGCGCAGCAGTTCCTCGGCAGCGCATGGCTTGGTCAGGAAGCGAAACAGATGTGCGTGGTTGACGGCGCGGACCGCGGCGTCCATGTCTGCGTGGCCGGTGAGCAGTATGCGGACGGCGTCCGGGGCGACGATCCGCGCTTCACGCAGGAAAGCGTCGCCCGCCATCACCGGCATTCGCATGTCTGAGATGACCAACGCGAAGGCTCCCGGATCGGCACGCAGCATCTCTAATCCCTCGACGCCGGCGGTTGCGGTCCGCACGTCGAAGGTTCGGCGTAGCACGTCGCGCATGCCTTCGAGGACGTGGGGCTCATCGTCGACGCACAGGACGACGGGCCGACCCTCCAGCACCGAGGCTTCAGGCGCGGCCTGCCGATGGCCGCTCCGAGAGTCGGTCATCGCCCCGCGCCGGTCGAGGTCTGCGTCGCCGGTGAGCTTCGTGTCGCATCCCGCCGTCCGGCCGCGGGTCCCGGAGCGGCGGCGCTCGCGGTGGTGGGAGGGTGGAGCGGCAGCGTAATCGTGAAGGTGGTGCCGTGACCTGGTTCGCTGTCGCAGTGGAGCGAACCGTAGTGGCGGTCGATGGTGGTGTGGGCCAGGGCCAAGCCCTGACCGGTGCCTCTCCCTACCTCCTTGGTGGTGAAGAACGGTTCGTAGATGCGATCCTGGAGACCCAGCGGGATCCCCGCGCCATCGTCAGCGATGGTGATCACCACGCGCTCGCCCTCAACAGCCGTGCGGACTCTGATCTCGCCGAGCTCGCCGCCGTCGCGGTGGTTCTCCTCAATGGCTTGCGCGGCGTTGATGATCAGGTTGAGCAGCACCTGGTTGATCTCTCCGATGTTGCACGTGACGAGCGGCAGATCGCCCAATTCCAACTCGATCCTCGCGACGTATTTGTACTCGTTGCGGCAGACCTCAAGCGTCGTTTCGATCGCGTCGTTGAGATCCGCAGGCGCGAGTTCGACGCCCGAGTCATGGGAGAAGCGCTTCATCGCCTGGACGATCGAGCGGACCCGTGCGACACCCTCTGCAGTGCGTTCAAACGCCGCCGGGATCCGCTCGTTCAGATAGTCGATGTCCGCCCTCTCCTCGGCGTCGATGATCAGCGACCGGCGATCATCCAGGTCCATCGGCGCGTCGGCGAACATCAGCTCGTGGTAGCGAGCGGTTAGCCTCAGCAGCTCGTTGACGGCATCCTTCAGGAAGCTGAACGAGTCACCGACGAATTGAAGCGGCGTGTTGATTTCATGGGCGACCCCGGCGGCGAGCTGACCAACGGCCTCGAGTCGCTGCGACACCCGACGTTCCAGTTCTCGTCGCTCGCGTTCCTCCGCGATCGCGACGTGCTCGGTGATGTCGATCGACGCGATCAGCACGGCCTGGACCACCGGATCCTCACGCAGGCAGATCAAGGTCGATTGCAATGTGTGCCACGAGCCGTCGCGATGCGCGACGCGATGCGTGACCAACCTCGGTTCACCGGGCCTCACCTCGGCGAATGCGCGGCTCATGTTGTCCCGGTCATCGGGGTGGTTGGTTTCGACCAGACGCGTCCCAAGCAGCTCATCGGCGTCATATCCAAGCCAGCGCTGCATCGACGGGGTCGTGTACGTGAGCCGCCCCTCGCGATCGGCGAGCACGACGATCTCCTGGAGGTGGTCGAGGAGGGTTCGCCACCGACCTTCACTCTCACTGAGCGCGAGTTCGGCCTGCTTGCGCGTGGTGATGTCGGCGATCGATCCCGCCATCCGGGTCGGCCGGCCTCCACCGTCCCGGATTGTGATCCCGCGGCACAGCACCCACAGCCAGCTCCCGTCAGCATGTCGCATCCGGCATTCGAGCTCGAGCTGGTCGGTTTCGCCCGCGAGATGGCTGTCAATCGCTTCTCGCAGTGGCAGGAGATCGTCTGAGTGCACCAGTTCAAACCAGCGCTCAAGCGGATGCTCTCCCGCGGGGTGGTCGCGTCCGAGGATCGCCAGCCAACGCTCCGAGAGGTAGATCCGCTCGCTGGCGAGGTCCCAGTCCCAGATCCCGCCGTATGCCGCGCGAGTGGCGAGCGCGTACCGCTCCTCGCTGCGTGCGAGGTCGCTTAGCGCAGTGTCGCGCGAGATCGCGTACCGAATCGCACGCTCCAGGCCGATCGAGTCCAGTGCCTGCTTGGTGATGTAATCAGCGACGCCCAGCTCGGTCGCCTCCAGGTCGATCTCGTAATCATCCTGGCCGGTCAGAAGGATGACCGGTGCGCGCGCGCCGGCCCCGAACGCCTCGCGCACCAAGTCCAGGCCGGTGCGCTGACCGAGCCGGTAGTCGATCAGATAAACGTCGTGACGACGAGCCTGAATCTCTGCCAGTGCCTGCTCGTAGCCGGCGCACCAATCAACGTCGAACCGGACACGCGTCTGCGAAGCCAGCAGGTCCCGAGTGATCAGATAATCGTCCTCGTCGTCCTCGACCAGCAGAACTCGGCAGCTCTCACGCACCGGCTCACCCATTACCGGGGAGCTCGACGATTTCAAACCAGTAGCGGGTCCAGGCGCCCATGACCTCCACCAACGCTGCGAAGGTGACGGGCTTGGTGATGAAGGAGTTGACACCGAGGTCGTAGGACCTGACGACATCCTCCTCGTCACTGGACGTGGTCAGAACCACCACCGGAATCTGGCGCAAAGACTCATCGGCCTTGATCTCCGCCAGGGCCTCGCGACCATCCTTCTTGGGCATGTTGAGGTCAAGCAGGATGATGCCGGGGCGCGGAGCCACGTCGGCGGTTCCGCGGTACTTGCCTTCGCTGCGCAGGTAGTCCAGCAGCTCCTGGCCGTCGCCGACAAACCGGACGTCGTTGGCGAGGTGCGCGGCCGCCAGCGCATCTCTGGTGAGCTCGCGATCTTCCTCGTCGTCATCCGCCATCAGAATCACGATCGGTGTTGCGTTGCGGGCATTTGATGGCATCTGTCTGCTCCTTGACATCGTCGAAAGCAAAGTCGAGATCCGTCGGTCCGTCCGGCTCTGAGACGGCATGGTAAATCGGGCGTCACGGTGAGCGTCGCGCCGACCGACAACTCGCCGACGGCAACAGCCCCGATCACGGCGGGCCCGCGATCTTGTGACAGAGGGCAAGGCCGATGCAGAGGGCAGGGCCGATGCCCGCGCCCGCGTACTCAACGCGACCGTCGAGCCGCTCGCAGACCTTGAAGCCGTTGACGCATCTGCAGTGGGTCCGCGCCGATCGTTGGCAACGCCCGACCGCCACCTTCGCCCCGGCTGCTTCGATCTCAACTGAGATGTCGTCCGGCAACTCGCGCGTGCTCTCGCTGAGATCCAGGTGCGAGAACTGCCGCGGTTTGCTGGTCACGCGCGAGAACTGGAGCAGGGCGTGGATCAAGCCCTGCATCTGTTCCGCCGCTCGGTTGGCGCGTCGCGCGTGTAGGCAGTCGGCGAACGCCAGGATGTTGGTCGTCAGATGCCGGGCGCGGGCGGCCGAGGCCCGGTACCTTTGCGCCGATGAGCGAGCAGCGCGAGATCCTTGAGTGGGCGGACGTCGGTCCCGCCACCCGCAAGCTCGCCGAGTCGATCAACGATGCCGGATTCCAGCCCGACGTGATCCTCGCGATCGCGCGCGGCGGCCTGATCGTCGCCGCGAGCCTGGGGTATGCGCTCGGGGTCAAGAACACGTGGACGATGAACGTGGAGTTCTATACCGGCGTCGACGAGCGGCTCGACCTCCCGATCATCCTTCCGCCCGTTCCCGAGCTCGTGGATCTCGAGGAGGCGAAGATCCTGATCGCCGACGACGTTGCCGACACCGGGGCCACGCTCGCACTAGTGAAGGAGTTCTGCGGTCCGCGCGTCGGTGAGGTCCGGATCGCGACGCTCTACGAAAAGCCGCACTCGGCGGTGAAGTGCGACTACGTCTGGCGGCGGACCGACCGCTGGATCGAGTTCCCATGGAGCGCACTGCCGGCGTTGGCGCCGAAAGAATACACGCCGAGGACATAGACGCCCCTGCGAGAATCTCGCATCCTGAATCACAGATCCCGCTGGTAGACGATGAAACCGCGGTGCTCGGCAGCGCGGTCGTAGAGCGCGCGGGCGGTGGCGTTGGATGCATGGGTGCGCCAGTAGAGCTGGCTGCAGCCATGTTTGCGCCCCCAGGCCGCGACCTGCTCGATCAGGGCGTGGCCGACGCCGCGACCGCGCGCGGCCGGGTCGGTGAACAGATCCTGCAGGTAGCAGACATCGGCAGCGTTGGTGTGGGCGTGGGTGAGGAAGTGCGCGATCCCGACCAGCTGGTCGCCGTCGCGGGCTCCGAGTCCGTGGATTTCGGTGCCGGCTTGGAAGCGCCCCCAGGCCCGTTCGTACTCCTCGGCGGGCAGCGCCCGCTGGTAGAAGTCGATGTAGGCGCGGAAGAGACGCTCCCAGGCGTCCCGGTCCTCGGGTCGGAGTCTGTCGATCGTCAGCACGTGCTGCGAGTTCTACAGCAACGCCGAGC
The DNA here is from genome assembly GCA_963706725.1 of uncultured Actinomycetota bacterium. Taxonomy (GTDB): domain Bacteria; phylum Actinomycetota; class Thermoleophilia; order Solirubrobacterales; family Solirubrobacteraceae; genus Palsa-465. Next base: position 1,352,875 of record OY970167.1, read on the forward strand.
TGCAGCCGACGCATCACGGGCGTGAGATCGCGACCTCCCGGGTCGCTGGCGCGAGTGTCACGACGCGGACCAGCTTCAGGTCCGGGGTGTAGACCGCGAGTGTCCCCTTGAGCAGGGACGCCGAGACCACGTAGCCGTCGGCGGCGTCGAGCTCGAACGATCCGTACGGCGCGCTTGCGCGGGCGATGACCCTCCCGGTAGCGGCGCTGACCTTTTCGATCGTGCTCCCGTAGCCACTCGTGAGGTATGCGTAGCGGCCCGCGAACACGAGGTGCTGTGGCGGCGCCCCAACCGGCACGCGGAACAGCGCACGGTGGGTGCGTGCGCTGAAGGCGGTGACGTCGGGCCCGTTGGCGGAGGTGATCCAGATCGTGCGTCCGTCGGGACTGAAGCCGAGGTCGTGCGCGGCGAAGCCCGGCGTGAACCGGCCGGTCACGTGCGGGTGGCCAGTGTTCAGCACGGGACTTGAGCCGGCCTGCCTGCCCACGACCGTGCTGAGGGTGGTGATCTCCTGCGCGTCCTCGCCAAGCGCGACCCAGACGGTGCGCTCGGTGGGACTGAAGGCGAGGTGGTGTGCCCCCACCCCGACGGGGATCGTGGCCGTGACCCGCATGTCACTGAGCCGGATCACGGTGAGCGTTCCGCTGGCGTCGTCGCTGACATACGCATAGGCGCCGTCGGGCGAGATCTCGACGATGTGCGGCTCGTCAAAGCCACCGAACGTCTTGATCACATGCAGCGTGTCGCGGTTGAGGACGGTCACCTCTCCAGCCGCTGAGCTGACGACGATCACCACGCCTCCATTGCCGCTTGCGGCGACGTCCTCGGGGTCCGCCGGCACCGGTACCGAGCGCGCGATCCGCCCGCTGGGGAGATCGACCACGAGCAGACGGTTCTGCTCCTCGTCGGTGACCAGAGCCTGCGATCGCGCAGGTGCGCGCGCCGCACTCGTGGAGATGGCGCCGGGCGCCGAGCGGTGCTGTGGTGTACGCAGGTGCGAGACCAGCACCGCGGCGGCGATCAGGACCGCTGAAGCCGCCAACACGCCCGCCGGCCGGCGCGACGCGCGACTGCGCTGGAGCGGTGGCCGCTCGCGGTAAGCGGAGCGTACCGCGCTCCATGCCCGCGCTTCGGCCGCGCGCTCGCCCGGGGCGCGGAAGCGGCTGAGGTCTCGCTTGGTACTCACCGCGCCGTCCCTCTCAGAGACGCTTCCAACGTGTCAAGCCCACGGCGCAGCCGCGAGTTGACCGTGCCCCTCGGAAGCTCCAGCGCGTGTGCGATCTCACCGGGTGTGTACTCGAGGACATAGCGCATCACGACCACCATGCGCTGCTCCGGCGACAGCGCCGCGAGCGCTGCCAGGAGCTCCTCCGAGTAGCGGCCGAGCGGTACGGCTGACGGTGAAGGCTGGGCAAGCTCGGGGTCGGCGATCTCTCGCCGGATGTTGCGAGCCCGGAGCCAATCGATCGCGCGGTTGGCGACGATCGCGCCAAGCCACGGGGCGAACGGACGGCGGCGATCGAAGCCGTCGAGGTGTCGGATCGCTGCGACGAACGCCTCCTGGGCCACGTCCTCGGCCGCGGCGTGGTCGTGCACGATCAGAAAAGCCGCTCGGTATGCCCGCGGCCAGTGCCGGCGAAAGAGCAGCTCGAGGTCGGCCTCGACTCCGGCCAGAGCACCGGCGATCAGCGACCGATCACTGCGCGGGCGACGCATCCTCACGCGCGACACCGGAGCGCTGACGGCGAAACTGTCAGCAGCGCTCGACACCGGCGGACCAGGGACTGACATGGCTTGCATACATCCTCCCCTGTTACGAGCCAGAGGACACAGGAGGTCCCCAGTCGGGGCTACTCGTCCGGCAGCTCGCAAAGCGCCGCGCGCACGTCGGCGAGCGTGATCTGCTCGCGTCCGTCGGCCAGGGCCAGCGCGGCAGCACGCATCAGCAGGCGCCGCAGATCGGTGTCGGGGCGGGCCACGAAGCCGAACTCGGACGTCTGCTGGAGAGCTTGCACGATGCCGCTGGGTCGCTGCTCGTTCCCGAGGCGCTGGGCAACCAGCTTGCCCAGCTCTGCTGCGGACACGTTGAAGTCCACCAGCAGGATCCGTGCGCCGAGGCCCTCACGCTCGCTCAGCAGCCCGAGCAGCAGGTGCCCGGAATCGATGTCGCTGTGACCGAGCCTCAAGGTCTCGCGCAGCGCGAGCTCGAGCGTCTTCTTCGCCCGCGGAGTGAACGGGATCTGGCCGCTCGTCGGGTGCTTGCCCTGACCGGTGTGCTCAAGAACCTTCGCACGCACGGACGCGCGATCCACCCCGAGCGGAGCCAAAAGCTGCGCCGGTAGCTGCGCGGGGTCCCAGACCAGGCCCAGCAGAATGTGCTCGGTCCCGATGTAGTCGTGCTCCAGCTCGCGGGCCGCCCCCTGGGCCCCGACGATCACCTGTCTCGCCGCTACGGTGAAGCGCTCGAACACGGCGCTAAGCATTCCACAACGACCGCCATCCACTGCGCGGTTGTTTTTCTTTCAAATTGCGGGTTTGTGGTTGGGGTGGGGTTGTGTTGGTGTGGGGTGGCTGATTAGTGTGGTTGGTGCGGTTCGGGAGGGAGCAGGACTTCGCGAAAGCCAAAGCGGAGGGTGGCTCTCAAAGGCAAACGACAAGGCTTATTTCGTGCGCAGGCTACGCGCGGGAGCAGGCGGAGTCGCAGCCCCCGGACCGTTTTTTGTTGCCCTGATCCGGGGTTGGGGTGGGGTGGGTGTTTTACAGGTTGGTGTGGTCTTGTCCGGTGGGCGGGCTACCTTGGTTGGTGCGGCAGTAGTTGCCGTCGATCGTGTGGGTGGTCTGCTCCCTGCATGGTTGTGCGACCGGGCGCTTCCCGGGAGCCGGCGCTGGGGTGTGGATCCCGGATCCATCTCAGCTAGCCCGCCCGCTCCCCACTCAGACCCCCCGGCCAGCGGGGCGTTGTCCGCCACGACCTCGGACGGCTGCACAATTACGCGCTGATGCTCGAGCGCTACCGCGAATGGATCGCAGCCTTGGCCGTACTGCTGCTGACCGCCGGCGCGGTCGTGCTCGACATCGCCGACAGCACGGTCCGCGAGTTCTGGTACCGGCACTCGTTCACGTCCTCGGTCGTGGCCGGCCTGTTGGTGCTGCTGCTTACCGTGCTGGTCGTCGATCGCGTGAACCGCAGCCGCCAGATCAAAGGGCAGTCGCGCGCGATCGGCGTGCAGGCCGCGGTGATCGTCGCTCAGGCCGAGCGGGCCGCCGAGGCGGTGAGACGCGGTTCGCAGTCCGATGATGCGCGCGATGAGTCCTCACAGGAAGCTCCGGACGCTTGTGCAGATGCTGCTCACAAGCTCACCGGTGCTGATCGACGCCAAGGCTTCACGGGCCTTTCTGGAAGCCGCACAGCAGATGGCCGGACGGCTGTTCAGGGTGCTGCGAGTCGCCGCCGAAGGTGCACACGCAGACATGGGGACCGAGATCGACGCGGCGCTGGAGCAACTGCATCGAGCCGCCGCGCCGCTCGTGGAACCGCTCAACCACGAGCAGCGCGCGGCAGTGAACTCCGCGGTGGTCGACCCCTAGGAATCCGTCTGAAGGTCAGGCCCCAGGTTGACGTGCGGGCGCGGGAGGTGCGGCCGCTCGTGCGGCGGGTGCTCGACCGACCCCTCGACGTTGAGGTGCGGCAGGGCGCGATCGAGCGCGCCCGGCAGCCTCCAGTTGAGCTTGCCGAGCAGCAGCATCAACGCGGGCACCAGTGCCATCCGCACGATCAGCGCGTCAAGCAGGACCGCGCCGGCCAGGCCGAGCCCGAACATCTTGATCACGACCTGCCCGCCCAGCAGGAAGGAGCCGAAGACGAGCACCATGATCGATGCCGCTGCGGTGATCGTGCGTCCGGTCGCCTGCAGCCCGCGGGTCACCGCCAGGCGGTTGTCACCGGTGCGGTGCCACTCCTCGTAGATGCGGCTGACGAGGAACACCTCGTAGTCCATCGAGAGCCCGAAGAGGATCGCGAACATCATCACCGGCACGAACGCCTCGATCGGCCCGGTCGTGCTGACGCCCAGCAGTGAGGCGGCCCAGCCCCACTGGAAGACAGCCACGAGCACGCCGAAAGCGGCGCCGGCCGAGAGCATGTTCATCAGCGCTGCCATCAGCGGAATCGCGATGCTGCGGAAGACCGCGGCGAGCAGCAGGAACGAGAGCAGCACGACGACGCCGATGAAGAGCGGCAGCTTGCTGGAGAGGACCGTCGCGAAGTCGGCGAAGATCGCGGTCTGGCCCCCGACCAGCACCCTGACGCCGCTGCCCTTGGTGCTCGCCGGGATCACGTGATCGCGCAGGCGGGTGAGCAGGCTGCTGGTGGATGCCGCCTGCGGTGAGCCAGTCGGGTACACGTTCGCGAACACGACCTGCTTGCCATCACTGGAACCCGGCAGGGTCACGGCCGGTGTAGCAGCGGCAACACCGGCCGTGTGAGCGACCGCAGTCAGGGTCTTCTGGAAGGCCTGCTGCTGGTTGGCGTCGCGTACCTCTGCGACCAGCTGCAGCGGACCGTTGTAGCCGGGGCCGAAGCCCTTGACGAGCAGCTCGTAGGCCTGGCGGGTGGTGCTTCCCGCGGGGTCCGAGCCGGCGTCGGAGGAGCCGAGGCGCATCGAGAGGAAGGGGACCGCGAGCGCGCCCATCACAACCACGGCGACGAGCGCAAAGGCGGCGGGGCGGGCCTGCAGGGCACCGGTCCAGCGTGCCCAGAAGCCGCCGCTCCGGGTGGACGGTACGGGGCCGCTGGCCGCGAGCCTGCGCCTGGTGCGGCGACTGAGCACGCGCGGGCCCATCAGCGCGAGCAGCGCCGGCAGCAGCGTCAGCGAGGCCAGGACCGTGAACGACACGACCACGGCGGCGGCGATTGCGACGCCGTAGAGGAAGCTCACCCCGAGCGCGAACATGCCGAGCAGGGCGATGCAGACGGTGATCCCCGCGAACATCACGGCGCGCCCAGAGGTGTCGATCGCATCGACGATTGCCTCCTCGATCGGCTTGCCCTGCTCCAGGCCCTGGCGGTGGCGGGTGACGATGAACAGCGCATAGTCGACGCCCACGCCGAGGCCGATCAGCAGCGAGAGCTGCGAGCTGAAGCTGGCCATGGTGATCGCGTTGGAGAGCAAGCCGATCACGGAGACACCGACCCCGAGTGCGAGGCCCGCGGTGAGGAGCGGCAGCAGTGCGGCGAGCACCGAGCCGAAGACCACGAGCAAGATGACCAGCGCTGCGATCGCGCCCAGGCCGGCACTCGAGTCGCCGGCCGGCTCGCTCTGCTCGGCGACCTGACCCGCGACGGCCACCTGCAGGCCATGGCCGGCGCCGGCCCGTGCGGTATCGACAAACTGTTCTGCCTGCGTGGTCGTGAAGCTCGGGGCGAGCTTCGTCATCGTCACGTTGGCGAAGGCCACCTGGCCGGACTCCGAGATCTGGCCGGCGCCGCCGGGGGCGTAGGGGGAGGCAACCGAGGCTACCTCGGGCAGCTTCGCGATGCGCGCGAGCATCCGCTCGGCCCGCCGCTCCGCCGTCTTGCTGCGCAGCGTGCCGGAGTTGACCGCGATCACGATCTGCTCACGGTCCCCTGCCGCCTTCGGCGCGGCCTGCTTGAGCAGCTGCTGGGCTTCGAAGCTCTGGGTGCCCTTCAGGCCGAAGCTGTTCTGGTAGCCGGAGCCGATGCTGGAGAGGGCGCCGCCGAGCGCGATCAGGGCAACCAGCCAGCCGGCAATGACGGTCTTGCGGTGCCTGACGCACCAGGTAGCGAGGTTTCTCATGGCGCGACAGCCTAGCGCAAAAATGCAGGGCTCTGCAAAGTTGCGGATAAATGTCGCTTTAACTATGATGTGTGTATGACCGAAGGACCTGGACTCAGGGAACGCAAGAACGCGCGCACTCGCGACGCGATCGAGCGGGCGGCCGCGGAGCTGGCGCTCGAGCAGGGCTACGACCACGCCACAGTCGACCAGATCGCCGAGCGCGCCGACGTCGCCCCCCGCACGATTTACGTGCGCTACCCCAACAAGGAGGCGATCCTCTTCGGCCGCAAGGAGGGAGTTGACGCCTTCCGTGAGTGGATCAACGGCACTGACGATGACCTCGTCGAGCGGCTCGCACGGTTCGTGCAGGCGCGGGTCGCGGCGGGCCAGGAGAACGCGGAGCTGGAACGCCTGAAGATGCGGGCGATCTGGACGGACCCCTATCTACGGCGGGTGCTGCGCGGCAAGCTCGATGAGGCGGAGCGGCTGATCTCCGCCAGTCTCGCGGCCGACCTCGGTCTTCCGGAAGATGACTCCGGTCCGCGCGTCTTCGCGGCGGCGGTCACGGGACTGTTCATGACGATGGCGGCGAAGGCGGTCCAGCGCCCCGACGGTTTCGATCCGCTCGCAGAAACCGCGCGCGGGCTGCTCTTCCTGCGTGCCGGGTTGGATGCGCTGAAGCGCTCGACACCGAGCTGACGCTCACTCGAGCCGCTCCGTCTCGCACCGCTCGTCGCCCTCAGCGGTGATCAAGCTCTTGCGCCGCGCGGATCGCGCCCGCCTGTTCGCGGTCGCACCAGATCTCCCAGCGCCCGGACGCCGACTGCTGCTCGTCGAAGAAGCGGTAGGGGCGGCGGCCCCCGAACTCGGCGGTGCGCATGTGCCAGACGCCGCCCAGGACGCTCGCGATCCGGCGGCGCGGCCAGCCGATCGCAGCCTCGATGTCGGGAAACGGGCGCGGCTCGTCCGGTGCCACGGCGAGTCCGTCGAGCAGCTCACGCATGAGCTCGCTGCAGCGGTCGTAGAAGCGGGTGATCTCGTCCGACTCGTCCATCGCGTTCTCGGGCATGTGCTCGGCGATGGCGGGTCGTCGATCGATCCTGGGCATGCAGACACGGTACGCGCCCGGCGGCCGTTCTGGTTTCCGAAGACGTCCGTATCTGGTGGTTCGGTCGCTGATACACGGACGCGTCGGTGCCCGGCTTTATCCTCGGTGCGTGGTGCTCGAGCGTCCCGCAGATATGCGTAGTGGCTCGCGTACCAGGCTCTGGGCCAGCGCAGCGGTGGTCGTGGCAGTGCTCGTCAGCGGCTGTGGTGGCAGCCCGCCACCCAATCCGCGCACCACCCTGGACACATTTGTCAGCGCGTGGGCGATCGGAGACTGGTCGACGATGCGCGCCCAGGTGGTCAACCCCCCGAAGGACTTCGTGTCGATGAACGCGGCGGTCTTCAGCAACCTCGGCGTCTCCCACGCGATCATCACCACCGGCAAGCTGAGGACTTCAAAATCGGGCACCACCGCCAGCGCGTCGATCACCGAGCACTACCAACTGGCGCAAGTCGGCGGCTGGCAGATCACCAGTGCGCTCCACCTCGTCAAGCGCCGCAACCGATGGCACGTGAGCTGGACGCCGACAACGATCGACCCCAAGCTCACCAGCGGCGACGCCATCATCGTCAGCCACCAGTGGCCGGCCCGCGCGCCGATCCTCGGCGCCGGAGGCGCCAAGCTCAGCAGGCTCGCGCAACAGGTGACGGTCGGTGTCGTCGGCGAACGGATCAAGTCAGCTGTGGCGGTGCGCAGCGATCTGCTGGCCGCCGGAGCACCGCGCGTCCAGGTCAGCACTGCTCTGGCGGCGGCCAAGCAGCACCCAAATTACTTCGAGCCGATCTTCACGATTTCACAGGCACGCTTCGTCAAGCTCAAGGCCCAGCCGGGTCCCGCCAATGTCTACAACGTTCCGGGCACGCAGTTCGAAGCGTCGGGGCAGATGGTGGCGATCACCAAGCAGCTGACCGCTCATCTCATCGGGACCGTCGGGCCGATCACGGCCGAGCAGCTGAAGGCTCTGGGTCCGCCCTACGACGCCTCCAGCAGCGTCGGTCAGTCGGGGATCCAGGCGGCCGAGGAGAAGACGCTGGCGGGAACGCCGACGACCGCGATTGACATCGTCAACCAGCTCGGCACGCCGCTCCTGCGCCTTGCAACCTTCCCCGGCAAGAACGGCACTGCGGTCACGACCAGCATCGACCCGAGGATCCAGCGCGCCGCGGAGGCCGCGCTGGCAAGCGCCACGCACCACGACGTCTCGATGGTCGCGATCAAGGCGTCCACCGGGCAGGTGTTGGCGGCCGTCTCGGATCCACTCAGCACCTACGACACCGCCTTCCAGGGCGCCTACCCGCCCGGGTCGACGTTCAAGGTGCTGACGTCCTCCGCGCTGATCAGGGGCGGACTCAACCCGGCGTCTGCGGCAAGTTGCCCGCAGACGATCACGATCGACGGCGAGGTCTTCCACAACGCCGAGGGCGACGCCCCGGTCTCGACCATGGCGCAGGCCTTCACGGAGTCGTGCAACACGGCCTTCATCGGGCTCGCCACGCAGCACCTGACGCCCCCGGATTTCCCCGCGATCGCGCGGCTCTATGGGCTGCAGCGCACGCCCCAGCTCGGCGTGCCGGCGTTCATGGACAACATCCCCAAGCCGACCGGTGAGACGGAACTGGCGGCCGACGCGATCGGCCAGGGCGCCGTCACCTTCTCCGCGCTCGGGATGGCGACCGTGGCGGCGGCGATCGATTCGGGGATCGTGCGTGCACCGCGCCTGGTCGCCGGCGCACCCGATGACACGATCCCCTCCTCGCCATTGCCGGGCACGATCGTCAACGACCTGCGCGCGATGATGGCGTCGGTCGTCGCCAGCGGAACCGCCTCCGGCCAGGGCCTGCCGGCCGGGACGCACGCCAAGACCGGCACGGCCGAGTACGGGACCGGTCCTGCTTCAAAGCTCAAGATCGATGGCTGGCTGATGGGCTACCGCGGCAACGTCGCCTTCGCGATCGTCACCCACGACACGGGCGGGGGCGACGGCGGACCTGTCAACGGGCCGATCATCGCGAGGTTCCTGAACGCGATCGGCTGACCAGTCGAGGCGATGGTCGCCACGAGCGCCACGGTGTGCCGCTGCGCCGGGCGAGAAAAGCCGCGTCGTGCGGCAAACGCCTCCCAAGTGCGCCGAGCGCTGTCGCCGCGCCTGGCTCTAGCTTATGCCTGCGCGCACAGACGGGTATAAGTCGGGGAAGCAGCAAGCGAACGCGCAGACTCTGTGCCGAGCGTCGGGCGTGGACGCGACTCCGCGGAATCCAGCAAGGAATCGGTGAATGTTCAGCAAGATCTTGGTGGCGAACCGCGGCGAGATCGCGATCCGGGCGTTCCGGGCCGCCTTCGAACTGGGCGCACGAACGGTCGCGGTCTACACCTGGGAGGACCGCGCCTCGCTGCACCGACAGAAGGCCGATGAGGCGTATCTGATCGGGGAGCGGGGGCACCCTGTGCGGGCGCACCTCGACATTGAGGAGATCATCCGCGTCGCCAGGGCGGCGGGGGCCGACGCGATCTACCCCGGCTACGGCTTCCTCGCCGAGAGCCCGGACCTGGCGCGTGCGTCGGCCGCCGCGGGCATCACCTTCATCGGGCCGAGCGCGGAGGTGCTCGAGCGCGCCGGCAACAAGGTGACCGCCAAAGAGCACGCGATCGCGGCCGGCGTCCCGGTGCTCACGTCGAGTCCCGCCACAACCGACATGCGAACCCTGCTCGACGCCGCCGATGAGATCGGCTTCCCGGTCTTCGCCAAGGCCGTCGCCGGCGGCGGCGGTCGCGGCATGCGGCGGGTGGAGACACGCGAGGAGCTCGAGCCGGCGCTCGAGTCGGCGATGCGCGAGGCCGAGGGCGCCTTCGGTGACGCGTCGATGTTCATCGAGCAGGCGGTGCTACGTCCGCGTCACATCGAGGTTCAGATCCTCGCCGACGAGCGCGGCGAGACCATGCACCTGTATGAGCGCGACTGCTCGGTGCAGCGCCGCCACCAGAAGGTCGTGGAGATTGCGCCCGCGCCCAACCTCGACCCGCAGGTCCGGCAGGCGATCCTTGACGACGCGGTGGCCTTTGCCAAGTCGATCGGTTACGTCAATGCAGGCACGGTCGAGTTCCTGCTCGACACCGCGGGTCCACGCACGGGCCGGCACGTGCTGATCGAGATGAACCCGCGTATCCAAGTCGAACACACGGTGACCGAGGAGGTGACAGACGTCGACCTGGTGCAGTCGCAGATGCGGATCGCGGCCGGCGAGACGCTGGCCGAGCTCGGGTTGACGCAGGCGGGCGTGCACGTGCGCGGCGCCGCCTTGCAGTGCCGCATCACCACCGAGGATCCGTGGCACGACTTCCGGCCCGACACCGGCCGGATCACGACGTACCGCTCCCCCGGCGGTGCCGGCATCCGGCTCGACGGCGGCACCGTCAACGCCGGCGTCTACATCGGCTCGCACTTTGACTCGATGCTCGCCAAGATGACCGCCCGCGGCTCCGACTTCCCGACCGCGGTGAGCCGCGCCAAGCGTGGGTTGGCAGAATTCCGCATCCGCGGCCTGGCGACCAACATCCCGTTCATCCAGGCCGTGCTCGAGGACCCGGCCTTCGTCGCAGGTGACCTCTCGACCGCGTTCATCGAGGAACGCCCGCAGCTGCTCGAGCCGCGCGAGTCGGCGGACCGCGGAACCAAGGTCATCACCTGGCTTGCCAACGTCACCGTCAACCAGCCCTACGGGCCCAACCCCGGGGCGATCGATCCGGCGGAGAAGCTGCCGGCGATCGACCTCGAGGCGCCGGTGCCCGACGGCTCGCGCCAGCGCCTGCTCGAGCTCGGCCCCGCCGGCTTCGCCGCCGCGCTGCGCACCCAGCAGCGCCTCGGGGTCACCGAGACGACCTTCCGCGACGCGCACCAGAGCCTGCTCGCGACGCGGGTTCGCACCCGTGACCTGGTGCAGGTGCTGCCGCACGTCGCGCGCCTGACACCCGAGCTGCTTTCGATCGAAGCCTGGGGCGGCGCGACCTACGACGTCACCCTGCGCTTCCTCGGCGAGGATCCCTGGGAGCGGCTCGATGCGATCCGCCAGGCGCTCCCGAACATCTGCATCCAGATGCTGCTGCGCGGGCGCAACACCGTCGGCTACACGCCCTATCCCGAGGCTGTCAGCAGCGCCTTTGTACAGGAGGCGGCAGGCTCCGGGATCGACATCTTCCGCATCTTCGACGCGCTCAACGACGTCACCCAGATGCGTCCCGCGATCGATGCCGTGCTCGAGACCGGCACGGCCGTCGCGGAGGTCGCGATGTGTTACTCGGGCGACCTGCTCGATCCCGTCGAGGATCTCTACACGCTCGACTATTACCTCGGCCTGGCCGAGCGCATCGTCGATACCGGTGCACACATCCTGGCGATCAAGGACATGGCCGGACTGCTGCGCGCCGGCGCCGCCCACAAGCTGGTCGGGGCGCTGCGCGAGCGCTTTCCGGAGCTCCCGATCCACGTGCACACGCACGACACTCCCGGCGGTCAGCTGGCGACGCTGCTCGCGGCAGCGCACGCCGGCGCCGATGCGGTCGACGCAGCCAGCGCGCCGATGTCGGGCACCACCAGCCAGCCCTCGCTGTCCGCGCTCGTCGCCGCCACGGCCAACACCGGGCTCGACACCGGCCTGAGCCTCAATGCGGTCGGCGACCTGGAGCCCTACTGGGAGGCGGTCCGTGCCGTCTACCGGCCGTTCGAGTCCGGGCTGCCGGCGCCGACCGGTCGCGTCTACAAGCATGAGATCCCCGGCGGCCAGCTCTCGAACCTGCGCCAGCAGGCGATCTCACTCGGGCTCGGCGACCACTTCGAGAAGATCGAGGACTGGTATGCGGCCGCCAACCGGATCCTGGGACGGCCGACCAAGGTGACCCCGTCCTCCAAGGCTGTCGGCGACCTTGCTCTGCAGCTGGTAGCGGCCGACGCCGACCCCGCCGACTTTGAGGCGCACCCCGAGCGCTACGACATCCCGGACTCCGTGATCGGCTTCCTCGCCGGCGAGCTCGGCGACCTCCCAGGCGGGTGGCCCGAGCCGTTCCGCACCAAGGTGCTGAGCGGGCGGGAGATCCATATCGGCGAGACCCCGCTCGAACCCGACGATCAAACCGCGATCGCGCCCGACGCCGACCGGGCGACGCGACGCAACACCCTCAACCGGCTGCTGTTCGCCGGGCCGGCCAAGCAGCGCGCGGAGTTCGTCAAGTGCTACGGCGACCTCTCGCCGCTGGAAACGATCGACTACCTGTACGGCCTGACGCCCGGTGTCGAGGCCTCGGTCACCGTCGCCCGCGGCGTGCAGCTCTACGTTGGGCTCGAGGCGATCTCCGAACCCGACGACCACGGCTACCGCACCGTGATGGTCACGCTCAACGGCCAGCTGCGGCCGATCAACCTACGGGATGAGAGCGTGCAGGTCGACATCAAGGAGGCCGAGAAGGCCAACCCCGAGAAGCCGGGCCAGATTCCCGCGCCGTTTGCCGGCAGCGCCACCGTCAAGGTGCTCGAGGGCGAGCACGTCGAAGCCGGTCAGCCGGTCGCGATGATCGAGGCGATGAAGATGGAGGCCACCATCACCACCCCGATCGCGGGCACGGTCACACGGGTGCTGCTGCGCGAGACCCAGCACGTCGAGGCCAAGGACCTGATGTTGGAGATCACCTGAGCCTCACGTGCCCCGCTTGGGCACGTGAGGCTCAGGCCTCAGGCGGCCGCCAACGCGCAGGTCTCGCCGAATTAATGCTCGCCATCGGATCGTTGGGATACGGTCGGGAGGCATCACACGGACCTCATAAGGAGGAGCACATGGCCGGGACTCTGCAGGGTGCGTGCCTGTGTGGCGGTATCCAGTACGGGCCGACGCAGCCGGGAGACATGGGTTACTGCCACTGCCAGCGCTACGAGAGTGAGTTTGCGCCGCGCCACTTCTGCAGCCACCGCGGCTCGATCGTGGATGTCGACCCCGGCGCCGGCGCGCACTTCGTCGCCGCGGGACTGATGCGCGAGCTGGATCTCTCGCCGAGCTTCCACCTCCAGGTCGCGTACAAGGCGCCGTGGGAGTCGATCGGCGACGGCGCGCCCCGGTTCGACGAGAACCCACGCGCCTAGCGTGAAGATCAAGGCGGCAGTTCTCGAGCAGTTCGGCGAGCCGCTGAACGTCACCGAGGTCGACCTCGCCGAGCCCAGGCAGGGTGAGGTGCTGGTGCGTCTCGTCGCCTGCGGCGTCTGCCACACCGACCTCTACACCGCGTCCGGTGTCGACCCGTCGGGCTACGCGCCGACCGTGCTTGGGCACGAGGGCGCCGGCGTGGTCGAGGCGATCGGCCCGGGGGTCGACTCGCTGCAACCAGGTGACCACGTCGTCACGCTGTTCTCGCCTCAGTGTCGCGAGTGCGAGCACTGCCGCAGCGGGCGCACCAACCTCTGCCTGGCGATTCGCGAGCAGCAGAACAAGGGGTACCTCCCCGATGGCACCACGCGCCTGTCCCGTGAGGGCGAACCGATCCGCCACTTCATGGGCACCTCGACCTTCGCCGAGTACACGGTCATGCCTGAGATCGCCCTCGCCAGGGTTCGTAGCGACGCCCCGCTCGAGGCGGCGTGTCTGTTCGCCTGCGGCCTCTCGACCGGGCTTGGCGCGGCGATGTTCACCGCCCAGGTGCAATCCGGGTCGACCTGCGTGGTCTTCGGCGCCGGTATGGTCGGCCTCGGTGCGGTGGCGGGCTGCCGGCTGCAGGGCGCCGAACGGATCATCTGCGTGGACCTCTCTGACGACCGCCTGCAGATGGCGCAGGCGCAGGGCGCCACCGACCTCTGGCAGGCCGGTCCGGAGATCGTGCAGCGCATCCAGGCCGAGACCCGTGGCTTCGGAGCCGACTACACCTTCGAGGCAACCGGCCGCGTTGACGTGATGGGGCAGGCGGCTGAAGCGGCGCGCATGGGCTGGGGCCTCTGCACTGTCGCCGGTGTCGCCGGCAAGGGGGAGACGCTTGACCTGATTCCACGCTGGCTGATCCAGGGCAGGCGCATCGCGGGATCGTCGTTCGGCGGCGTCAGGGGTCGCGATCAGGTGCCCGAGCTGATCGACCGCTACATGGCCGGCGACATCGATGTCGAGGCGTTCATCTCGCACCGGATCACACTCGACGAGGTCAATCGTGGATTCGAGCTGATGGAGCACCAGGACGGGATCCGCAGCGTGATCCAGTTCAACTGAGCCGGTTGCCGGCCGCGATGCCGAGTCGGGCGCCGGCCCTGAGGCATGTCTCCCCGGTGCCCTAGGTTTCTCCACGGCCACTGTGAAAATGACCGCGAGCTGCCAAGGGCTAGCCTTCACGCCTGCCATGCCTGGCCACCAGCTCGCATTCGACCCGATCGCCGAGGCGCGGCGCCAGTGGGACCAGCACTGGCGCTCGCAGGCGGCGCCGCAGATGGTCGCCGTGACCTCGATCATGCGCGCGCAGCAGATCCTGTTGATGCGCCTGAACGCGCTGCTCGAGCCGTTCGAGCTGACCTTCCCGCGCTATGAGACGCTGATGGTCCTGTATTACAGTCGCCAGGGCGAGCTGCCGCTCGGCAAGCTCTCCGATCGCCTACAGGTGCACCGCGCGAGCGTCACCAACGTGATCGACAAGCTCGAGGCCAGCGGCTACGTAACGCGCATCGCGCACGAGCGCGACCGTCGCACGATCCTCGCGCGCATCGGTGACCGCGGGCGGCAGGTGGCCGAGCAGGCAACACAGGTTCTGAACGCGGCGGAGTTCGCGATCGCGCCACTCGAGGCACCGCAGTGTGAGCGGCTGTTCGATGCGCTCGAGCCGCTGCGCCGCGACGCCGGCGACTTCTAACCGTCGTAGGCGTAGAAGCCGCGTCCGCTCTTGCGGCCCAGGTGGCCGGAGACGACCATCCGCTTGAGCAGCGGCGGGGCCGCGTACTCGGGACGCTTGAACTCCTCAAAGAGCGAGTCGCAGACGGCCTGCAGCACGTCGAGGCCGATGAAGTCACAGAGCGTCAGCGGTCCCATCGGGTGTCCGCAGCCGAGCTTCATGCCGGTGTCGATGTCCTCGCGGCTGGCAAAGCCCTCCTCGAACATGCGTACGCCGGCCATCAGGTAGGGCACCAGCAGCATGTTGACGACGAAGCCCGCACGGTCCTTGGTGCGGATCGGCTGCTTGGCGATCTGTTTGGCGAATGCCTCGGCGCTCTGCACCGCGTCGGCGCTGGAGTCGAGCGCGACCACCACCTCGACCAGCTTCATCACCGGCACCGGTGAGAAGAAGTGCAGGCCGACGACGCGCTCGGGGCGGGTGGTGAACGCCGCGAGTTCGGCGATCGGGATCGACGATGTGTTGGAGGCCAGGAAGCGCGCGCCGGGGAGCCGCTCGTCGAGCTGCTTGAAGATCTCGCCCTTCACGCGCGGGTCCTCGAACACGGCCTCGACCACGGCTTCGGCACCGGCGAGGTCGTCGAATGAGGTGGTGTGGGAGATCCGCGCGATCAGCGCGTCGGCCTCCTCGGTGCTGCGCTTGCCACCGTCGACGGCGCGCGCGAGCGAGTCGCGCAGCCGCTGGCGCGAGCGCTCCAGCGCGGCCTGCTCGGGCTCGTACAGCGTCACTGTCACACCCGCCGCGGCGGCCGACTCCGCGATCCCGGAGCCCATGAAGCCGGCTCCGAGCACTGCCAATCGATCAATCGCCATGTCCCCATCCTGCCATCCGCGCGCGCAGGAAGGCGCCGACGCGCGCAACCGCATCGTCGGCCTCGGGCATGTTGCCCACATAGTGCTGGTGGACGTGCTGCATCTCCGGGAAGATGTCGAGTCGCGCGTCGACGCCGGCGCTCACCGCCTTCTGCATGAACCGCGTCGAGTCGTCCAGCAGCATCTCGTGGCTGCCGACCTGCAGGTATAGAGGCGGAAGCCCGCTGAGATCGCCGTAGAGCGGCGATGCGTACGGGTCACGGCGGTCGCCGTCGCCGAGGAAGCGTGTAACGGTGCTCTCCGGGGGGACGACGGGGATGATCAGGTCGAGTTCCGCGTTTGCGGTCGCGCTCTCGCCGGTCATCGCCAGGTCGGTCCACGGTGACAGCAGCGCGGCTGCGGCCGGCATCGGCAGCCCCTCGTCGCGAGCCTTGAGCAGCGTCGCGGCGGCCAGGCCGCCGCCGGCCGAGTCGCCCGCGAACGCGATCGATGCCGGACCGACGCCGCTGTCGAGCAGCCAGCGATACGCGGTGACGGCGTCGTTCACGGCGGCCGGATGGCGGTGCTCGGGCGCCAGC
Organism: uncultured Actinomycetota bacterium; assembly: GCA_963706725.1. GTDB lineage: Bacteria > Actinomycetota > Thermoleophilia > Solirubrobacterales > Solirubrobacteraceae > Palsa-465. The sequence goes on from OY970167.1 coordinate 1,369,073, forward strand.
CGGTAGCCGACGCTGAGGGCGCCGCAGCCAGCGGCCTGCGCCAGGTGTCCGAGCAGCCGGCGATGGGATGCGATCGAGCCCAGCACGTAGCCACCGCCGTGGAGGAAGAAGATCACGCGGTCCCGGTCGCAATCCGCGGGGAACAGCCACTCCGCGGGGACGCCGCCTGCGTCCTGCGACCGGTACGTGACGCCCGGCAGCGCCGGTCCGGCCTGGGCCAGCAGCTCACCGCTGGCGCGCTGCTCCTCGAGCGTCGGCTCGTGGCCGGCCAGTTGCGTCTTGCGCTCGATATAGGCGCGCCAGACGGCCTGCGCCTGTTCGCTCGCCATCGCTACCCCCTCACCTCGTATCTACCTCAGCCCACCTCGCATCTACCTCAGCTGAAGTGGGTTCACAAATATGAACTGTGGTTCTCATACTTGACAACCTGCGCAGAGTTGTAGCACTATGGGCTGGCTTGGGGAACAGCCCGGGCAGTTGTTCGAGAGAGGCAGAGAGAGGTCACGTCTTGTCGTTGACGGGTCGACCGCAACCTGAGGTTGCGGACAATTCTCTGCGGCCTGAATCGGCTGCTGGATATACGGATTTGCGCGCAGCGGGTCGCCACGCACCGCTTGGGATTCCCGTCCGCGGAATGCGGTTCTCGTGGGCCGCCCCCGGCGACAGCGACTCTCAGCACGGCTTCGAGTTGACGGTGAATCGAGCCGGTTCGCAGGAGGCGCTCTGGGGCACGCGCAGCGCCCGGCCCTGGGCCGTCTGGGATGGTGCGGGTCTCGAGTCACGCGCCCGCTACGACTGGCGCGTGACCGGTGCCGGCGCAGACGGCCTGCAGCGTTCGGCGACGTCGAGCTTCGAGACGGGCCTGGCGGACGCCGACGAGTGGTCGGCTCGCTGGATCGCCTCGCCACCGCTGCCGTATCGGCGTGAGAGCTGGGATCCGGCGACGCTCGTACGCCATGAGTTCGAGCTGCCGTTCACGGAGGTTGAGCGTGGCCGCGTCTACGTGACCGCCCTTGGCCTCTACCGGCTCTGGCTCAACGGCGTCGAGCTCACCGCGGACGCGCTCTTCCGGCCGGGCTGGACCGACTACGGCACGCGTGTGTACCACCAGACCTACGACTGCACCGCGGCCCTGCGTCCGGGACGCAACACGCTTGCCGCCACCGTGGCCAAGGGCTGGTACGCCGGCCGCCTGGGACTCCTGCGGGAGCCGGGCTTCTACGGGGACCGCACGGCGCTGATGGTGCAGCTCGAGGCTCGGGACGCGGCCGGTGCCGGCGTCGTGGTCGCAAGCGACGGGGAGTGGCTGACCTCGCACGGTGCGATCCTCGCCTCGGACCTGCTGCGCGGTGAGTTCCAGGACCTGCGCCAGGAGCCGGAGGGCTGGCGGCTATCCGGCTTCGACACGTCCGGCTGGCAGCCGGCAGATGTGCTGGCCGGTCACGGGGGCGCAGTCGAGCCGCAGCCGCACGACTCGATCGCCGTCCATCAGGTCCATCCCGGGCGTCTCGTGAGCGAGCACGCACGCGGTCCGGCGATCTTCGACTTCGGGCAGAACCTCGTCGGCTGGGTCAGGGTGACCTCCGAATACCTGCCCTCGGTCGAGCTGATCGTGCGTCACGGGGAGATCCTCACGCCCGAAGATCTCGTCTACCGGGACAACCTCCGCGGCGCGTTCCAGGAGGACCGCTACGTGGTGCCCGACGGCGACCTGCGCACGCTCGAGCCCGCCTTCGGATTCCACGGCTTCCGCTACGCCGAGATCTGGGGACTGCCGAGCGTCAACCCACATGCCTCGCTGCAGTTGCTGCCGAGCACCTCGGTCGAGGCGGTGTCGGTCACCGGGCTGCTCGACGAGGTCGGAGAGTTCTCCTGCTCCGACGAGCGGCTGACCAAGCTCGGCCAGAACATCGCCTGGACCGTGCGGGACAACTTCCTGGAGGTGATGACCGACTGTCCGCAGCGCGAGGAGCGCCACGGCTGGCTCGGCGACGCCGGTGTGATCAGCCCGACGGCCGCCTACATGTTCGACATCTCCGCCTTCGCCGCGAAGTTCGCCCAGGACGCCGCCGACAGTCAGGGGCCGGACGGTGAGATCCGCAACTGGGTGCCCGCGACCTCACCGGCCAACACGGCCCCCGGCGCCCCCGGCTGGGCGGACGGATTCATCCGCATCGTGCATCTGCTGGTCGAGCGCTACGCCGATCTCTGCACCGCTGAACGGCTGTTCGACTCGATGGCGGCCTTCCTGGACCACATCGATCGCGCCAATCCCGACGGCCTGCGCACGCGCGAGGTGGGAGCTGACTTCGGGGACTGGCTCTCGCTGCCAGACCGCGAGGGGCTCGAGCTGCACCCGGGCTACTCCTGGACCGGCGCCTACTCGACGACGCCGCGGCCGGTCGTCGATACCGCCCACAGCTACCGCTCGTTCGTACAGATGTCCGAGATCAGCGCCCGGCTCGGCCGCGACGCCGAGGCCCGACGCTACGCCGACCGCGCCGCCGAGATCGGCGCCGCCTACCGTGCTGCCTTCCTCGCCGACGATCTCAGCTTCGCCGAGGAGACCCAGACCGCGTATGCGCAGGCGATCGGCTTCGGCCTGCTCGATGGCGACGACGCCGATCGCGCCGCCGCGCATCTGCGGGCGATGATCGAACGCACCGGCCACCTGACGACCGGGATCCACGGGGTCGAGCACGTGCTGCCCGTCCTCTGCGCGCACGGCCATGCGGATCTGGCACTCGAGCTGCTGCTGCGCGACCAGATGCCGAGCTGGCTGTACATGGTCGCCAACGGCGGCACGACGGTCTGGGAGAAGTGGGACGGGATCAGGCCCGACGGCACGCTCGCCACCGCTCAGATGAACTCCTTCAACCACTGTGCGCTCGGCGCGGTGGGGCGCTTCCTGTTCGAGGGCGTGGCGGGCCTCGATGCCTCGACCACCGCCTGGGACGGTCAGATCCGGGTGCGTGCCAACTACACCCGCTCGCTCGACTGGGCGCGCGCCTCCTACCGGTCGCCGGGCGGTGCGATCGTCAGCCACTGGCGCTGGGACGGGGATCGGCTGTGCCACGAGCTCGAGGTGCCCGGCTGCGCCGTGGCACGGCTCGAGGTGCCGGCCGGATGGTCGATCCGCGACGCTGCCGATGGTGGCGAGCGCTCGACGGTCGTCGGTCCCGGCAGGCACGTGCTCGTGATCGAGCCGGGGGCACGATGAGCCCCGGCTGGGGAGTGGCGCGGCTGCTCGCGCTGAAGCTGCTGCGGATGGTGGCGCTGCTCGTGGTGGTCGCCGTGCTGTGCTTCTTCAGTCTCAACCTGTTGCCCGGAAATCCCGCCACCGCGATCCTCGGCGTTGCCGGCTCCTCGCCGAAGGCGGTGCATGCGCTGGACGTCCAACTCGGGCTCAACCATCCGGTGCTCGATCGTCTCGGCACGTGGCTGTGGCATGTGCTGCACGGCAACCTGGGGACCTCGTACACCACCGGCCTGCCCGTCTGGGAGCTGGTCAGGCAGCACGCCGGCATCACGCTGGAGCTCCTGATCTTCAGCCAGCTGCTGGCGCTGGTCGGCGCCGTGCCGCTCGCCTTCGCCGCCGCGATGAGGCGCGGAGGGCTCGCCGACCGCAGCATCAGCGTGGTCGTCTTCGGGCTGCTGTCGACGCCCGCCTTCGTGGCGGGCTTCATCCTGATCTGGGTGCTCGCGGTGATCCTCGGGATCCTTCCCGCGAGCGGCTATACATCGTTCTCCGGAGGGGTCTGGCAGAACATCGAATCGATGCTGATGCCGTCGATCTGCATGGCGCTCGGGCCGATGGCGCTGTATCAGCGGGTGTTGCGGGCCGACCTGATCGAGACCTACGACACGGAGTTCATGGAGGTGGCGCGCGCCAAGGGCGTGTCCACGGCTCGCGCGGCCCTCCGGCACGCGCTGCGACCGAGCCTGCTCGGCGTGACCACCACGGTGGGCGCCTCGATCGGCGCGCTGCTGGGTGGCTGCATCATCATCGAGACGCTGTTCGCGCTGCCGGGGCTCGGTGCCGAGCTTGCAACCGCGGTCAGTGCTCGAGACTACGTGCAGGTCCAGGGCATCGTGCTCGTGATGTGCGCGTTCTACGTGGTCGTCAACACGATCATCGACGTCGCCTACACGCTGGTCGACCCGCGCCTGCGGAGCGTGGGCGCGCGCATGGTGGAGAGCAGCCGATGAGCGCGGTGATCACATCGCAGCCGCGGCTCAGCCCCGATGCGGCGTCGATGAAGCGGAGTCGAGTGAGCCGTCGCCGCCTGCGCTGGCCCGAGCGCCTGTCGATCGCATGGTTGGCGATCCTGATCGTGGGGATGTTCGCGCTGCCGCCGATCCTCGGCCTCAACGCGCAGAACTTCGACACGAACGCGGTGCTCGTCGGGCCCACGTCCGGCCACATCCTGGGAACGGACGACCTCGGCCGAGACCTGCTGGCCAGGGTGCTGTCGGGTGCTCACATCTCGCTCGCGATCGGCTTCGGATCGGTCGCGATCGCCTCGGCCATCGGGATTCCGCTGGGCATGCTGTCGGCCTACTGGCGTGGCGCCTTCAGCGCCACCGTGCTGTTCCTCGTCGACGCGATCCTTGCCTTCCCGGGTCTGATCCTGGCGCTCGTGCTCGCCACCTTCATCGGGGCCTCGTTCAGCAGCGTGCTGATCGCCATCACCGTGCCGCTGACGCCGATCTTCATCCGCCTCTCCAGAGCACAGACGACCTCCGTCCTGCAGCGTGAGTACATCGAGGCGAGCACGGTCATCGGCACGTCCACGTTCTCGATCCTCTGGCGCGACGTGCTCCCGAACATCGCCGAGTCGATGATCTCGTTCGCGCTCGTCAGCGTCGGCGGCGCGATCATGATCGAGAGCGGGCTCGCCTTCCTGGGCCTCGGCGTGCCACCGCCCCAGCCCACCTGGGGCGGGATGATCAGCGACGGTCAGCAGTACCTCACGAGCGGTCCGCAGATGATCATCGTGCCGGCCGTCTTCCTGCTGCTGACGGTGCTCAGCCTCAACCTGCTGGCCGATCGCTTCCTCTCGGATCAGCGGAGCGGACGATGACCGACTCGCTGCTGAGCGTGCGCAACCTCGTGGTCGAGTTCCCGACACGGGCGGGAACCGTCCGCGCCGTGGACGGCGTCAGCCTCGAGCTGGCGCCGGGCGAGCGCCTCGGGCTCGTCGGTGAGTCGGGTTCGGGCAAGAGCGTTCTCTCGAGGACGGTGATGGGACTGACACGTTCCGCCGACGCGCATGTGAGCGGTGAGGTCACCCTGGCCGGCCGCTCGATCCTGGCGTTGCAGGAACGCCAGCGGCGCGAGCTGTGGGGACGCGAGGTCGCGATGGTGTTCCAGGACCCGATGAGCGCCCTGCATCCGATCACCCGCATCGGCGACCAGATCGCGGAGGCCGTGCGCCGCGACCCCGAGGTCTCGCGTACAGCCGCCAAGGCGAGGGCGATCGAACTGCTCGAGTTGGTCGGCATACCGACGGCGACAAGGGTCGCCGCCGGTCGCGCGGGCGAGCTCTCGGGAGGCATGCGGCAGCGCGTGATGATCGCGATGGCGATGGCCTGCAGGCCATCGCTGCTGATCGCGGACGAGCCCACCACCGCGCTCGACGTCACCGTGCAGGCGCGCATCCTCGAGCTCTTCGACCAGCTCTGCGCGCAGTTCCAGATCGGCCTGATCCTGGTCAGCCATGACCTGCGCGTGGTCAGCGCGCACACCGACCGGGTCGCGGTCATGTACGCCGGCCGGATCGCCGAGCTGGGCCCCGCTCGGAGCGTCTTCCAGCGCCCGATGATGCGATACACGGAGGCGCTGCTGCACGCGATGCCGGCCAAGGCGGCCGGAGGCGAAGCGCTGCCCCGGGCGATTCCCGGCGTGCCGCCCAACCTGCTCGATCCGCCCCCCGGATGCCGGTTCGCGCCCCGCTGTGCCTACGCGGGCGAGGACTGCCGCGCCAGCGCGCCCGAGCTCACGGAGATGCCCGGTGATCCGCAGCGGCTATTCGCGTGCTGGCATCCCGCGGGTACGCCGGCCTGCCAGACCGCCACCCCCGTGAGCGAGGTGCTGCGATGAGCGGTGCGGACACGGCTCCCGTGCTGGAGCTGCGCCAGGGGTCGGTGACGGTGCGTGGTGCCGGAGCGCACGGCCGGGAGCTGATCACCGATGTCACCGTGGAGCTGCGCCGCAACGAGATCCTCGGGCTCGTGGGCGAGTCGGGGTGTGGCAAGTCGACGACGGCACGGGCTCTGCTGGGGTTGCTGCCGCTGTCGAGCGGTGAGCTGCGGTTGCGCGGTGAGCGGGTGGGCAAGGACCGGCGGGCGCTGCGTGCCTCGGTCCAGGCGATCTTCCAGAACCCGATCGCCTCGTTCAATCCCAAGCGTTCGCTGCTCGATTCGGTCGCGGAGCCGCTGCGCGTCCATGGTCAGGGCGACAAGCGCGAGCGCGAGCGGCGCGCGCTCGAGGAGCTCGACCGCGTCGGGATCACCGAGCACGTCGCACGCATGCGCCCACGCAACGTCTCGGGCGGGCAGTGCCAGCGCGCCGCCATCGCCCGGGCCACGATCCTGCGGCCGGACGTGCTGGTCTCTGACGAGCCCGTATCGGCACTCGACGTCTCGATCCAGGCTCAGATCATCGAGCTCCTCGCCGAGCTGCGGCAGGAGCTCGGGGTGTCGATGCTGTTCATCTCGCACGACCTCAGTGTGGTCGCCGCCCTCTGCGACCGCACGGCGGTCATGTATGCCGGGCGGATCGTCGAGCAGGGGGCGACGCAGGCAGTGGCCCGCGCGGCGCGGCATCCCTACACGGCGGTCCTGCATGACTCCGAGCCGGCCGATCCGGCCGCTCCCAAGGAGCAGCCGCGGTTGACGATCGTGGAGCCGGTGGATGACGTCGACGCCCGGCTGCTGCCGGGGTGCCGCTTCGCTTCGCTCTGCCCGCTCGTCACCGAGGTCTGCACGGAGCGCTTCCCAGAACTTACGGAATTGGGTCCCGATCACCGGGTGGCGTGTTGCCATCCGCTGACCGCCGGGACCCCGCACGGATCGCCCCCAGATCGGGTCATCAAAGAGACGTCAGCGGACCCGACGCTCAAGACAGAGCTGTCGTCAAACAGAGGAGAGTGACATGCAAAGAGCAGGTGCCTCGTCCGAGGGGCAGGAAGCAGTGAATGGTTCGTCGGGCCAGGACAGGAGGTGGCGCTCGATGCGCCGCGCCGCCGTTCTGCTCGTGGCCGTGGCAGCGGCCAGCAGCGCCACCGCCGCGTACGCGTTGACCGGTCACGCGCACGCGGGCAAGGCCACCGTCGCGGCGGCCAAGCCCAAGAGTGGCGGCACGCTCACCGTCGACGGTGGGCCGATCCCGACGCTGGATCCGTCCGTGGGCTCGGCCAACGCGATGTCCGAGGGTGGCGAGGCCATCTATGACTCGCTGATGACGATCCCGAAGCTCGGAGACCCGGCGCAGCCGAACATCGCCACGTCGATGACGGCGAGCAAGAACGGCCTCACCTGGACGATGAAGCTCCCGACCGGCGTCAAGTTCAGCGACGGCACCGCGTTCAACGCGGGTGCCGTGGTGTTCAACATGAAGCGGGACATGGCACCGAGTTCGTCGGCTGCTGCGCTGCTCTCATCGGTGAAGTCGGTGTCGGCACCGAATGCGACGACCGTCGTCTTCCACATGAAGACGCCGTACTCGTCGTTCCCTGACGTCTTCGCGTACGACGGGTCGGGAACGGCCGGTTTCATCGCCTCACCGGCGGCGGTGACGAAGTGGGGTAAGAACTACTCCGCTCACGCCTCGGGCATCGGGCCGTTCAAGGTCCAGTCGTGGTCGCCGGATGGCCAGACGGTGCTGGTGCGCAACCCCAATTACTGGGACAAGGCGCAGCAGAAGGTCTATCTCAACAAGGTCGTGATCATCAACTCCCCGGCTGACGAGACCGCCTACCAGTCGGTCCAGGCCGGGAATCTCGACCTCATGGGTACGGAGGACCCGAGCGTGCTGCAGGCCGCCAAGAGCAACGGCAAGGTACGGGTCGTGATGGGTGACAGCTCCGCGAACGAGGACAGCATCATCCTCAACTTCGCGCAGCCGCCGTTCAACAACCTGTCGATGCGTCAGGCGGTCTCGATGGCGCTGAACCGGACGGAGATCGCCAAGCTGACGACCGACGGACTCGGCACGGCCGCGTACAACCTGTTCCCCAAGGGCAACCCGTTCCACGACTCGTCGTCCGATCCGGCGTACAACCCGGCCAAGGCGTCCGCGCTGGTGGCGGCCTACACCAAGTCGACCGGCTCGGCCCCGACGTTCAACTACACCTGCGCGGCCGGTAACTCGGCCACGGACGTGATCGTGCAGGAGCTGCAGGCTGTCGGGTTCAAGGTCACAACCGATCAGGAGCAGGCGACCGGTTGGCTGGACGACTTCTTCGCCAAGAAGTATCAGGCGATCTGCTGGGTGATGGCGCCGTTTGCCACGCCTGCCGAGTTGCCCTACCGGTTCTTCTACTCGACCGGTGACCTCAACACCCAGGGCTTCAACAACGCGGCGTTCGACAAGTACGCCGATGAGGGCCGGGACGCTGCGACGCCCGCGCTACAGAAGAAGTACTGGGATGCGGCCGACAAGGTGCTGACGCAGCAGCTTCCGTGGGTCTGGACGACGACCGGACCGATCGGGTTCATCATGACCAAGAACGTGCAGGGTGAGGACTACTCGGATCCCGCACGGCTGCGTTACTTCGTGCCCTCGGTCAACCTCGAGTGGCTGTCGTAATCGCGGGCGCGGGACAGAAGGAGCAATGAGAGACATGGAGTGGCATGACCGCGTTGCGGTGGTCACCGGCGCGGCGTCGGGGATCGGGGCGGCGACCGCCGCGGAGCTCGCGGCTCGTGGAGTCCGCGTTTGCGGGTTCGATCTCGACGCGGCCGGCCTGGCCGGCACCGTGGGCGCGATCGCGTCCGCTGGTGGTCATGCCACTCCAGTCACGGTCGATGTCTCTGACCGTGACGCCGTTGTCTCGGCGATGGCGGAGGTCGAGTCTGCGTTCGCCAGGCTCGACCTCGTCGTCAACTGCGCGGGCAGCTTCATCGCCCGCGGCATGGAAGTGACCACCGAGGACTGGGAACGGGTGCTCGGCGTCAATGTCCGTGGCATCAGCAACGTAGTGCAGGCGGCGGTGCCGCTGCTTGCACGCTCGGACGCGCCGGCGGTCGTCAACACGTCCAGCATCTCGGCGCACATCGCCCAGCCGTCGCGGTGGACATACAACGCCACCAAGGGCGCGATCATGACACTGACCAAGTGCATGGCCATGGACCTCGCACCCCAGGGGATCCGTGTGAACGCGGTCAGTCCGGGTTGGATCTGGACACCTGAGGTGAGCCGCGCCGCCGATGGCGATCGTGAGCGGTGGGAGCCTGTCTGGGGTCGCTTCCACCTGTTGCGCCGGCTCGGCGAGCCGGAGGAGGTCGCCCGCGCGATCGTCTTTCTCTGCTCGACGGACGCAAGCTTCATCACAGGCGCTGAGCTGCCGGTCGACGGCGGATACCTGACGATGGGACCAGAGGGACTGGGCGATGACTCCTCATTCGCCGGGTCGGCCTGAGTTCGCACCGTACGACTGGATGCCTTACAACGCTGAACTGAGAAGAGAGAATTGAGTACTCATATCGTGATAACCGACAGCAACCTCGGTGACGGCTCCTATGAGCGCGCCGTGTTCGCTGACGGTTACGAACTGACCATCTGCGACGTCAAGACCGAGGACGGGGTGATCGCGGCTGCCGCTGGCGCCGACGGCCTCCTCGTTCAGTGGGCGCCGATCACCGCGCGCGTACTCGACAGCCTACCCGGGCTGCGGGCGATCGTTCGCTACGGCATCGGGCTCGACAACATCGACCTTGCTGCCGCCGCTGCGCGCGGCGTCACTGTCAGGAATGTCGACGACTACTGCCTGGCCGAGGTGGCCGACCACTCTGCGGCTGCGATCTATGCCCACAGTCGTCGCCTGACCGAGGCCTCACGGCGGGTCGCGCAGAGCGGCTGGGGAACCGCGGGCATCACCATGCCGCTGTCGCCGGCCGATGACCCGGTCGGAATCGCCGGTTACGGCCGCATCGGCCGTGAGACCGCCAAGCGCCTGCGGGCGCTCGGCTTCTCCGTGCATGTCTGGGATCCGTACCTGTCAGATGGAGCCGAGCAGGTGACTCGACACGCCACGCTGCAGGAGCTCGCGAGTGCCGTCAACCACCTGACACTGCACATGCCGCTGACGGATGAGAGCCGCGGAATCGTCAACCGCGAGGTGCTGGTCGCGCTCGGTGAGGGCGGCCACCTCGTGAACACCGCTCGCGGCGGCCTGATCGCCGAGCAGGATCTGCTGGCGGTGCTCGACGAGGGAAAGCTCGGCTTTGCCTCGCTCGACGTGCTGGTGCACGAGCCGCCCGACGAGGCATCTTCGAGGCTTGCCGAGCATCCGCGGGTGCTGGTCACACCGCACATCGCATACCTGTCGAGCGTCTCACTGCCGCGACTCCAGCAGCGCGCTGCCGAGATCCTCCGTGAAGTCCTGAGCTCGGCCGCGTGACGAAGATGCGGGCGATGGTCTTCACAAAGCCGAGCACGGTAGAGCTCCAGGATGTTCCGGTTCCGGAGCCCGCGACGGACGAGCTGCTTGTCAAGGTCGGCGCCGTGGGGATCTGCGGAAGTGAGTTGCACGGGATCCGCAGCGTTGGCTTTCGCAGGCCACCACTGATCATGGGCCACGAGTTCGCCGGTGTCACCGACGGTGGCCAGCGGGTGGTGGTCAATCCGCTGCTCAGCTGCGGTGACTGCGATCAATGCCTGCGCGGCCTCGACCACCTGTGCCGCAACCGTGCGATCCTCGGCATCCAACGGCCGGGTGCCTTCGCAGAGTACGTAAGCGTCCCGCGACGAGCGCTGCACGGCCTGCACCCGGAGATATCATTCGACACCGCCACCTTGATCGAACCACTGGCCAACGCCGTTCACGCCTTCAACCTCGCAGGCGCGCCAGAGGGCGGTCGCGTGGCTGTTATCGGTGCCGGTGCGATCGGGCTCGTCTCGCTGCTGGTGGCGGCGCTACACAGTGACGATGTCCATGTCTGCGACCTCGCCGAGGACCGTCTGCAGATGGCTGAGCGACTCGGCGCCGGCGCGACCGGACCGACGCTCGAGGGTGAGTTCGACATCATCATCGACGCCGTCGGAGCGGTCGAGACGCGGAGCCTGTCGGTCGATCATCTGCGACCGGGTGGCTGTGCGGTTTGGGTCGGTCTGCTCAGCAGCGAGGCGACCATCGATGCCCACATGGTCGTCCGCGATGAGAAGCGGGTGGTCGGCTCCTACTGCTACACGCGGTCTGAGTTCGAGCAGGCGGTCGCGTTGGCGGACCGGGTCCAGCTCGACTGGACGACGACATTCCCGCTGCAGGACGGCGTCGGCATCTTCACCGAGTTGATGAACGGCCGCCACGACGTGATCAAGGCGGTGCTGCATCCATGAGCGCCGGGGGTGACGGCATTGGGCAGCATCCACTCTTCGGGGTCCGCCTGCTGCATATGGGTGACGGTGACGTGCCCGGCCCGGAGGCGTACTGGATGTCCGACTGGGATCAGTGGCACCGGCTCGCCTTCCAGGCGGCGCTGATCCAGTGCCCGGGGATCAACGTGCTGGTCAGCAGCGGCCCCGCGGAGGACCTGACGCCGATGAACACCCAGTGGGCGAGCTTCCTGGGTGAGCGTGCGGCGATGCGCCGCGGCCCGAACCAGTGGATGCCCGAGCAGCTCGCGGCTCTGGGCCTCGAGCCGAGTGACATCACCCATCTCGTGCTGACGCCGCTGCAGCTGTACACAACCTCCAACGTGCCGCTGTTCGGCAACGCGGAGATCTGCATCGCCGATCGCGGCTGGACTCACTTCCACCGCACGCACACTCACCCGCACGACGACCGCTGGTCATCGCTGCCGCCCGACGTCTTGCATTACCTCACGCATGACGCCTGGGAGCGGGTGCGCCTGCTCGACGATGAGGACGTCGTCGTCCCGGGGGTACGCACGTGGTGGGCCGGGGCTCACCACCGTGCGTCGATCGCCGTCGAGACCGATACGGCCGTCGGCGTCGTCACCGTCACCGACTCTTACTTCCTGCGTGGCAACCTCGAGCGCAGGCACCCGATCGGCATCTGCGAGAACATCTACGAGGCGCTCGCCGTGTACGAGCGCATCGCTCGGGTGGCCGATGTACCGCTGACCCTCTATGACCCGGAGCAGCTCGACCGCTACGCGGGCGGTGTCGTCGTGGAGGCACCCCGTCGGTGAGCAGGCCATCGCTGATGCCTGCTGCGGTTCCGATCGCGCTCGGAGGGGCCAGATGGTCGTTGACCGACAGTCCCGACGAGGCGCTCGCCCGGGAGACCCTGTACGCGGCGCTCGACGGCGGCGTGACCGTGATCGATACGGCACCGGCCTACACGGCGCCACCGCACCGCTCACACAACGAACGGCTGATCGGCGACGCGCTGCGGCGCCACCCGCTGCGCGACCAGGTCACGCTGATCACCAAGTGCGGGCACACCCGTGACCTCGACGGTGACTTCCACGTCGATGCCCGGCCTGAGACGATCGCGCGCGAGTGTCGCGCCAGCCTGCGGGCGCTAGGTCGCGAGCAGATCGACCTCTACCTCCTGCATTGGCCCGACCCGCAGGTGCCGCTGCGCGAGAGCCTGGGGGCGATGGAGGAGCTTCGGGCCGCCGGATTCGTCGCTGCGATCGGGGTCTGCAACGTCGCGCTCGAGCAGCTGCGCGAGCTCGGCGACGCGGTCAGTGTGGACGCCGTCGAGAACAGGCTCTCGCTGTTGAATCCCGCGAACCTGCCGACCGTGGCGGAGTGCGAGCGCCGCGGTATCGCCTTCCTCGCCTACTCACCGCTCGGTGGCCCCGCCGGCGCTGCCTGGCTGGCGCGCCAGCAGCCCGGCTCGGTGCTGGGAACCATCGCCGCCGCTCACGACGCGAACCCGCAGCAGCTGGCGGTCGCGTGGCTGCTGGCCAACTCACCGGCGGTGACCGCGATCGTCGGCGCCGGTCGCCCCAGCAGCATCCTCGACGCTGTCCGGGCGGCGAGCATCAGCCTCTCCGACACGGAGCTGGGCGCGATCAGGAGGGCGGCCGCGCGATGGAACTGAGCCGATCACCACAGCACGACGCGTTCTCCTTCAGCTTCGACCCGCTGACACCGACGATGTTCCTCGACCGCTCGGCCGTGGTCCATCGCGACCGGACCGCCGTGGTCGACGGCCGCATGCGGCTGACCTACGCGGAGTTCGCCAACCGCTGCCGGGCCCAGGCCGGCGCGCTGCGAGCGCTCGGGATCAAGCCCGGTGACCGCGTGGCGATCCTCGCGCTCAACGGCCACCTCGCGCTCGAGTCGCACTACGGCGTGCCGTACGCGGGGGCGGTCCTGGTCACGCTGAACACGCGACTCTCCGTGCCGGAGCTCAGCTACGTGGTCGAACACGCCGGTGCGGAGCTGCATGGTCTACGGCCCTGAGCTGTCGGAGCTCGCACATGAGATCGCCGCCGAGCTGCCGCGGCTCCGGCTGATCGACGGCGGTGAGGAGTACGAGCGGCTGCTGGCCGGTGCCGAGCCGCTGCAGGTCCCGGTGGGCGACGAGCTCGCCGCGCTCTCGATCAACTACACGAGCGGGACGACCGGGCGTCCGAAGGGGGTCGTGTACCACCACCGCGGCGCCTACCTACAGGCCTTCGCGATGGCCGAGCACTTCCACTTCGGCAGCCGCACCGCCTACCTCTGGACGCTGCCGATGTTCCACTGCAACGGCTGGTGCTTCACGTGGGCCGTGACGGCCGCCGGTGGCACCCACGTGTGCGTGCCACGGGTCGATCCGGCCGAGGTTTGGCGGCTGATCGAAAGCGAGCGGATAACGATCTTCTGCGGTGCTCCCACCGTGCTGACGATGCTCGTTTCGGCGCCGGCGGCGGGCCTCGAGGACGGTCGCCGGGTCGAGGCGGCGATCGGTGGCGGGCCGCCGTCGCCGGCGCTGCTCGAGCGTTGCGCCGAGGTCGGGCTCGACGTCACCCACGTCTACGGCCTGACCGAGACCTTCGGTCCGGCGGCGTTCTGCGAGTGGCCCTCGGAGTGGGATGAGCTGCCGGCCGATCAGCAGGCGCGGCTGCGCGCCAGGCAGGGCGTTTCCAACCTCGTCTGTGGCGGCATCCGCGTGGTCGACGCCGGGGGAGCGGACACGCCCGCCGACGGCCAGACCGTCGGCGAGGTGGCGATGCGCGGCAACAACGTGATGACCGGCTACTACCGCGACGAGCAGGCGACACGCGCCGCGGCTCCCGACGGCTGGTTCCGGACAGGTGACATCGGCACCATGCATCCCGACGGGTACCTGGAGATCCGCGACCGCGCCAAGGACGTCATCGTCTCCGGCGGCGAGAACATCGCTTCGATCGAGGTCGAGGCGGTTCTGGCCGAGCATCCCGCCGTGCTGGAGTCGGCCGTGTTCGCCGTGCCGGATGCCCACTGGGGCGAGCGCCCGGCCGCGCTCGTGACGCTGCGGGCCGGAGCCCACGCCGACGCCGATGAGCTGCGCGAATGGCTGCGCGCGCGGCTCGCCCACTTCAAGGTGCCCGATCGGATCGAGTTCGGTCCGCTGCCCAAGACCGGCTCGGGCAAGATCCGCAAGGCGGAGCTGCGACGGATCGCCCAGGAGACCGGGAGGCTGGGAGCATGAGCGGCGCAGTCAAGTCGGCCGATCGCACGCTGGTGATCCTCGATCTGCTCACCCAGCACAGCGAGGGCCTGACGCTGTTCGAGGTGCAGACGATGCTGGGGCTGCCCAAGAGCAGCACCTACGGGCTGCTGACGACGATGGTCAACCGCGGCTTCCTGGAACAGGATCCCGACTCACGGCGCTTCCGCGTCGGGATCAGGCTGTGGCAGGCGGGGCAGAGTTACCTGGCCGTGACCGACCTCGAGCGCGCGGCGCTGCCGTACATGGAGGCCCTCCGCGACGAGCTCAACGAGACCGTCCAGCTGGCGACGCTCGATGGCACCGACAACGTCTACATCGCGAAGGTCGATCCCGACCAGCAGCTGCGCCTGGCATCGCGCGTCGGCGCACGGCTGCCCGCGCACGCGACCGGCATCGGCAAGGCCCTGCTGAGCCAGCTCGACGAGGAGGAGCTGGAGCGACGCTTCGCGGAATTCGAGTTCGTCCAGTACACGCCGCACACGATCGCCTCGCTCGCGCAGCTGATCGCCGCGGTCCGTGACGTGAGAGCTGTCGGTTACGCGACCGACAACTCCGAATACACACCGGGCGTCTGTTGCGTCGCCGCGCCGGTCCCGCGTCCCCGCGGCCTGGCCGGAGCCGCGGTCAGTGTCTCGATTCCCGAGGTGCGCAGGACGAGCGCGCTGAGCAGGAGAGCCGTCGCCGGCGTGCTGAGTACGGCTCGCGAGATCTCACAGCGGATCGGCGGGCAGGAATCGCACCTGGCACTCACTGTCGACTGAGGAGGACTGATGGAGCTGTTCCGATACGGCCCGGTTGGGGCGGAGGCCCCGGCTGTGCGCGACAATTCCGGCACCACGTTCGCGATCGACGGCATCGCGCCTGATCTCGACGGCGACTTCTTCGCCGCAGACGGCATCGCCCGCGTGCGCGCGGCGCTCAGCGCCGGGGATCTGCGACCGATCGACGTCGCCGATCAGCGGATCGGGGCGCCCGTGGCCCGGCCGATGGCGGTCGTCTGCATCGGCATGAACTACGCCAAGCACGCCGCCGAATCGGGCGCGGCGCCACCTGAGAATCCCGTCGTCTTCTTCAAGCACCCGGCCTGCGTCGTCGGCCCTGACGACAACCTCGTGATTCCCCGGAACTCGGAGAAGACCGACTGGGAGGTTGAGCTCGCCGCCGTCGTCAAGCGCACGCCGCGTTACCTATCCGACAGCTCCACCGCGCTTGACTATGTTGCGGGCTACACGATCGCCAACGACGTCTCCGAGCGCGCCTTCCAGCTCGAGATCTCCGGCGGGCAGTGGTCGAAGGGCAAGTGTGCGGAGTCCTTCAGCCCGCTCGGGCCGGTGCTGCGACCGGCCGACGAGCTCGATCCCGGCAACCTCAGGTTGCGTACCTGGGTGAACGACGAACCGCGCCAGGACTCGTCGAGCGCCGACCTGATCTTCTCGCTGCCCGAGCTGATCACCCACCTGAGCCACTACATGCTGCTCATGCCCGGCGACGTGATCTGCACCGGTACACCCGAGGGCGTGGCGCTCTCCGGTCGCTTTCCGTACCTCTCGCCGGGGGATGTCGTCACCATGGAGGTCGATGGACTCGGCCGCCAGCGTCAGACCGTCGTGGCCTCGGACTAGCGGGAGACCAACTAGGGCCGTGCAGCGCGTCGCGCTGTTCATCACCTGCTTGAACGACACGCTCTTCCCGGCGGCGGGGAGGGCCACCGTCGAAGTGCTCGAGCGGCTTGGGCTCGGCGTCGACTTCCCGCGCGAGCAGACCTGCTGTGGTCAGATGCACGTGAACACCGGCTACGAGCGGGAGGTGCTCCCGCTCGTCCGGCGCTTCGTGCGCGCCTTCCACGACGCGGAGCTCGTGGTCTCGCCCTCGGCCTCGTGCGTCGGCCTCGTGCGTGAGCACTACGAGCGGCTCGCGCTCGAGGCCGGTGACGAGCAGCTGGTCACCGCGGTCCGCCAGCTGGTGCCGCGCGTGATGGAGCTCACCGAGCTGCTCGTCGATCATCTCGGCGTGACCGACGTCGGCGCCTACTTCCCACACCGGGTCACCTACCACCCGACCTGTCACAGCCTGCGGCTCCTTCAGCTCGGGGACCGGCCGCTGCGGCTGCTCGGGGCGGTGCGTGGCCTGGAGCTGGTCGAGCTACCGGATGGGGCCCAGTGCTGCGGCTTCGGCGGAACGTTCGCCGTCAAGAACGCGGACACCTCGGTGGCGATGCTCACCGACAAGGTGCGGGCGGTGCTCGACACCCGCGCCGAGGTCTGCACCACGGTCGACAGCTCCTGCCTGATGCAGATCGGTGGCGCGCTCTCACGTCAGCGTGCCGGGGTGCGCACCATGCACCTCGCCGAGATCCTGGCTCAGCGCGAATCATGAGCTCGCCGCCGTTTCCCGTTGCCGCGCGCAGCGCCCTGGCCGATTCGCAGCTGCGCCAGAACCTCGCTCGAGCGACGCGTGCGATCCGTGCCAAGCGCGCTGTCGCTGTCGCGGAGCTGCCGGACTGGGAGCAGCTGCGCGAGGCCGGCCGTGCGATCAAGGAGCGCACGCTCAGGCACCTCGACGGTTACCTTCTGCAGCTCGAGGAGGAGGTCACCCGTGCCGGCGGCACCGTGCACTGGGCGCGCGACGCGAGCGAGGCGAACCGCATCGTCTGCGACCTGGTCGCTGCTCACGGCGCAGATTCGGTCGTCAAGGCCAAGTCCCTGACGACCGAGGAGATCGGGCTCAACGAGGCGCTTGCCGAGCACGGCATCGAGGCGCTCGAGACGGATCTCGCCCAGCTGATCGTGCAGCTGGCCGGCGACACCCCGTCACACGTGCTGGTGCCCGCGATCCACAAGAACCGGGCCGAGATCCGTGCAGCTCTTCATGCAGCAGCTCGACGACGCCACGGCGGAGCTCTCCGATGACCCGCGCGAGCTCGTCGCGCTCGCCCGCGCCCACCTGCGCGCGCGTTTCCTGGAGGCGAGCGTCGGCATCTGCGGTGTCAACTTCGCGGTCGCCGAGACCGGCACGGTCGCGCTCGTCGAGTCCGAGGGCAACGCGCGCATGTGCACGACGCTGCCGCAGCTGCTGATCGGCGTGATGGGGATCGAGAAGATCGTGCCCAGCTGGCAGGACCTGGAGGTCTACCTGCAGCTGTTGCCGCGCTCCTCGACGGCGGAGCGCATGAACCCGTACACCTCGCTGTGGACCGGTGTCACCGACGGTGACGGCCCGCAGGCCTTCCACCTCGTGCTGCTCGACAACGGACGCAGTGACGTGCTGGCCGATCAGGTCGGGCGCCAGGCGCTCAGCTGCATTCGCTGCTCGGCCTGCCTGAACGTCTGCCCGGTCTACGAGCGCACCGGCGGCCACGCCTACGGGTCGGTCTATCCCGGGCCGATCGGCGCGATCCTGACGCCGATGCTGCGCGGCGCCGGCGAGGCCGGCTCGCTGCCATACGCCTCGAGTCTCTGCGGCGCCTGTTACGAGGTGTGTCCGGTCAAGATCGACATCCCGCGCGTGCTCGTGCACCTGCGGGCGCGCGAGGTGCAGAGCGAAGCGGAGCGCTCGGACGGGCGGCACGAGCATCGCGGCGAGGCGGCCGCGATGCGCGCGCTCGCGCGCGTGTTCGCCAACCGCCGGCTCTACGAGGCCGCTCAGCGATCGGGACGCCTGGCCCAGCTGCCGCTGGTGCGCGACGGGCAGATCAGCCGCCTGCCCGGTCCGCTGCGCGGCTGGAGCTCGGCGCGCAACCTGCCGGCGGTGCCGGCGCAGAGCTTCCGTGATTGGTGGCGGCGGCGGGATGACTGACGCACGCGAGGCGATTCTCGGCAGGGTCCGTGCGGCGCTGCGAGACATCCCGGCCGGCGAGCGACCGGAGGACGTGCCGGTGGCACGTGACTACCGCGCCGCCGACACGGCGAGGACCGCCGAGGAGCTCGCTCGGACCTTCGAGCAGCGAGTGGCGGAATATGGCGCGCAGGTGGTGCGGTGCGGCCACGCCGATCTGGCCGGCCAGATCGCTCGCGTCTGCAAGCGCAGGCGGCTGCGCCGGGTTGGGTCTGCGGACGGGGTGCCCGAGGATTGGCGGCCCGCCGAGCCCGAGCTCCAGCCCGAGAGCGGCATCGCCACCGCGGAGCTCGACCGGCTCGACGCGGTGCTGACCGGCTGCGCGGTGGCGGTGGCCGACACCGGCACGATCGTGCTCGACGGCGGGCCGCGCTGTGGGCGCAGAGCGCTCACGCTCGTGCCCGACACGCATCTCTGCGTCGTCGAGCGCCCGCAGCTGGTGGCGATCGTCCCGGAGGCGATCGAGCAGCTCGCGAGCGATCAGGCTCGCCGCCTGCGGCCGCTCACCTTCATCTCCGGCCCCTCGGCTACGTCTGACATCGAGCTCGCGCGCGTCGACGGCGTCCACGGCCCACGCAACCTGGTGGTCCTCATCGTCGGCTGATCCGGCGCGAGCGGTCCCGCCTCACCGCGGGAGCGGCTTCAGGTGATCACCCGCTCGTGATCACCCGCTCGAGCAGATCGGCGAACGCCTCGGTGGCGCGGCGCTGCTCCGCGACCGGCTCGAGCTGCTGCACGAGAAAGCCCTGCATCACCGCGTTGATCGTCTGGCCGAGGGCGCGCGCGTCGATGTCGTCTCGTATCGAGCCGTCGCGCTGACCGTCGGCGACGAGTTCGGTCATGTAGTCGCGCTGGCGGCGCTGAACCGCCCGCGCGGTCTCGGCCAGATATGGGCGTGACGTCCCGGCCTCGACGTGCAGCCTCAGGAGCAGCCGGTAGAACGGGGTGCCCGAGGTGTAGAGCCGGGCGGAGGTGGCGATCAGGCCATGCAGGCGTTCGCGTCCTGTGCCCGCGCCGCTGGCGTCGACGATGCGCTCGGCATGCCGGCGCACCGCCTCCTTGTAGACCTCGGTGACCAGGTTCTCCTTGGACTCGAAATGGTGATACAGCGCACCCTTGGTCACGCCGACATCGGCGGCGATCGCATCGAAGCTGGCATCGGGCCCGACCTCGGCGAGGCGATTGATCGCGGCGTCCAGCAGCCGGGCCCGTGTTTGGCGTCCTGATGCGACTCGACTCGACTCGGTCGTCAACTCCGTTCCTTCAGCTCGGCGGTTGGTTTGCGGTCCGCTCCTGGCATCGGTCCGCTGCCGGAATCCTGGCAAGAGCGGCCGGCTACATGGTAAGCATACCTACGCGTAGGTATGATTTCTAAGGGCGTGCAACAGGTGGCGCCCGCCGCCAGGAGAGAGATGGGAGGACTGGATGTGTGACGTGGTGATCGTGTCGGCCGCCCGGACGGCGATCGGGTCTTACGGCAAGGGTCTGTCATCGGTGCCACCGTCGGAGTTGGGCGTGACCGCCGCGGCTGCCGCCATCGATCGCGCCGGGATACCGCCCTCGGAGGTCGAGCATGTCGTGTTCGGCAACGTGATCCATACCGACGCGGCGGACCCGTACCTCGCGCGCGTGGTCGGGATCGGGGCAGGGATCCCCAAGGAGGTTCCCGCCTACACCGTGAATCGGCTGTGCGGAACCGGCGTGCAGGCGATCGTCTCCGCGGCTCAGGCGATCCAGACGGGCGAGGCGCGCGTGGTGCTCGCCGGCGGCGCCGAGTCGATGAGTCGCGGTCCCTACCTGCTTCGCGATGCCCGGTGGGGGATGCGGATGGGCAACGGTCAGGCGATCGACTCCGTCATGGAGACGCTCTCCGATCCCTTCCAGTCGGTCGCGATGGGCATCACCGCCGAGACCCTCGCGGAGCGCGATTCGATCTCGCGCGAGCGGCAGGATGAGTTCGCCGTGCGCTCGCACAAGCGCGCGGCCGCCGCGCGTGCCGAGGGCCGGTTCGAGCGGGAGATAGTGGCCGTCGCGGTCGAGACCCGCAAGGGGACCGTGAGCTTCGATCGCGACGAGCACATCCGCGAGGATGCGTCGCTCGAGTCGCTGGCGAAGCTTCGCCCCGTCTTCAAGCCGGACGGCACCGTCACCGCCGGCAATGCCTCCGGGATGAACGACGGCGGCGCCGCGCTGGTGCTGATGAGCGCCGAGCGCGCCAGGGAGCTTGGTACCGCGGTGCGCGCTCGGATACTGGCGTACGCGAGCTGCGGGGTGGAGCCGAGCGTGATGGGGATCGGGCCGGTGCCAGCGGTCCGCCGGGTGCTCGATCGCGCTGGGCTGCAGCTCGCCCAGGTTGACGTGATCGAGCTCAACGAGGCGTTCGCTGCGCAATCGCTCGCCGTGATCGACGAACTCGGGCTGGACGAGGAAAAGGTCAACCCCAACGGCGGAGCGATCGCGCTCGGTCATCCGATCGGCGCGACCGGCGCAGCGATCACGACCAAGCTGCTCTACGAGATGGAGCGGCGGCAGGCCGAGATCGGGCTGGTGACGCTCTGCATCGGCGGCGGGCAGGGGATCGCGATGCTGCTCGCCCGTGAATGAGCCAACCGAACACGAGTAATTACGAAACGCAGCTGATGACCACGACCAATCCAGGCCGGCTGCGCACGCCGGATCAGTACCGAGAGAGCCTTCGCGACGGCCGGGCCGTGTTCTATCGCGGCGACAGGGTCGCCGATGTGACAACGCATCCGGTGCTGTCGCATGCGGTCGAGCACGCCTCGCTCGACTACGCGATGGCCGAGGACCCGGAGCTGCGAGAGCTGGCCGTCGCCGAGGGCGGCTACAGCCGTTACTTCCACGTTCCCCGCTCGGGCGACGACTTGCTCGCCCGCAGCGCCTTGATCGAGGCGGCGACCCGCTCGGGAAAGACGCTGGTCGTCCTGATCAAGGAGATCGGAACGGACGCGCTGTTCGCGCTGCTCGCGATGGCTGACGCGCTCGGTGAGCCATATGCGGGCCGGATCCGGACGTTCTACGAGCACTGCCGCGACAACGACCTGGCGGTCTGCGTGGCGCAGACCGACGTCAAGGGCGACCGCAGCCTGGGACCGTCCCAGCAGCCGAATCCGGACGCCTACCTGCGGATCGTCGAGCGGCGCGACGACGGGATAGTGGTTCGCGGCGCGAAGGTACACACGTCGGTCTCGATCAACGCGAACGAGATGATCGTGCTGCCGACCAGGGCGATGGGACCCGATGACGCCGACTATGCGGTCGCGTTCGCAGTGCCGCTCGACACCCCGGGGCTGACGCTCGTATCGAGCCCCTACCTGTCGACCAAGGGCAAGAGCGAAGCGGAGCATCCGCTGTCAGCCACGCGCAAGATGGTTGAGACGGTGACGATCTTCGACGACGTCTTCGTCCCCAGCGATCGCGTGTTCATGGCGGGCGAGGCCGAGTACGCCGGTGAGCTCGCCCGCGGCTTCGTCGAGTTCCACCGGTTCACGGCGATCTCCTACAAGCTGCCGCTCGTCGACGCTCTGGTCGGGGCAGCGCTGCTTGCCGCGCGGGTGAACGGCCTCGAGCGTGCCGGGCATGTCCGGGACAAGCTCGCGCAGCTGATCTGCTACGCGGAGACGCTGCGCGCGTTGACCCACCACGCGGCGGAACGCGCGAAGCTGGTGAGCGACATCGCGATCCCGGACACGCTGCTCGTGAACATCGCCAAGCTCCAGTTCGCCGAGGGGATACACAGGGCGCTGCAGTTCGTGCAGGACATCGCCGGCGGGCTGCTGGTCACCTACCCGGCACCCGAGGATCTCGACCACCCGCAGTACGGCCAGGCGCTGCAGCGGTACCTGGAGAGCGCCGGTGGCGTCTCGGGCAGAGAGCGGCTGCGGATCATCAACATGATCAGCGACCTGACCTCGGGCGAGTACGGGGGCTACCAGGCGGTTCTGGCCATCCATGCCGAGGGCTCGATCGAGGCCGAGAAGCTCACGATCCTCAGCCAATACGACCGCGCCAGGTCCCTGGATTACGCGCGCTGGTTGAGCGGCTTGGACGCGCGGCAATGGCCGCCGGTGCCCGTCTACCGGTGAGCGGCTGACGTCGACGAGCGCGCCAATCCGCTGCAACCGCGCGCTCCAGGAAAAAGCGCGATATTCCGATAGTTGAAAGGTCGCCTATTCTATCGGGGTAGCCTCCACCGCAAGGAGCCGTGATGAGCATCACGCTGCCAACCGCAGCCGCACAGAACGCAGCCGAGACGGACGGGCCGCCCCTGCGGTTCGTGACCGCGGCGTCGCTGTTCGACGGGCACGACGCCGCGATCAACGTGATCCGCCGGCTGATCCAGGACCGCGGCGCCGAGGTCATCCACCTCGGCCACAACCGCAGCGTCGCCGACATCGTGCGGGCGGCGATTCAGGAGGATGCCGACGCGATCGCGATCAGCTCCTACCAGGGCGGCCACGTCGAGTTCTTCACATACGCGCTGCAGCTGCTGCGCGAGCGCGGAGCCGAGCACATCCGCGTGTTCGGCGGCGGCGGCGGCACGATCACTCCGGCGGAGATCACCGAGCTGCAGCAGGCCGGGGTCGAGCGGCTCTATCACCCCAACGACGGCATGGCGCTCGGGCTCGCCGGCATGATCGATGACCTGATGAAGCGCGCATATGAGCGCCGCGCCGAGACTGCCGAGCAGCTCGCAACCTCATGGGAGTTTTCCGCCAGACCTGATGTAGATGTCCCCGAACTTCCGCCCGGCGACCTTGAGGTCGCACAGACGCTCTCGGCGCTCGAGGACGCCGTGCTTCCCCAGCATGAGCTCGAGCAACTGCGCGCCGGCTGGGCGGCAGCTGCGACGCGCGCTCCCGTCGTCGGCATCACCGGCACCGGCGGTGCCGGCAAGAGCACGGTCACCGATGAGCTGCTGAGCCGCTTCGTCGAGCACTTCCCGGAGCTGCGGGTGGCAGTGGTCGCGGTCGACCCGACGCGGCGGCGCACCGGCGGCGCGCTGCTCGGTGACCGCATCCGCATGAACAGCCTGCGCAACGAGCGCATCTACATGCGTTCGGTCGCCACGCGCCAGAGCAACCGCTCGACCAGCGCGATGCTCGCCGACGCGATCGCCTTTCTGCGCAGCACGGGCTTTGACCTCGTGATTGTCGAGACGGCCGGCACCGGCCAGAGCGATTCGGAGATCGTCGATCTGGTGGACATCCCCGTGTATGTGATGACCAGCGAATTCGGTGCCGCCAGCCAGCTCGAGAAGATCGACATGCTCGACCTCGCCGAGCTCGTCGTGATCAACAAGTTCGACAAGCGCGGCGCGCAGGACGCGCTACGCGATGTGCGCAAGCAGTGGCGGCGCAACCACGTCGCATTCGAGCTCGCCGAGGAGCAGATCCCGGTCTACCCGACGGTCGCAAGCCAGTTCGCCGACCCCGGCGTGACGCGGCTGTTCGTCGAGGTCTGTGCGCGAGTTGCGGCGCACGCGCCCGCTGGCGAGAGCGCCGAGCGCTGGCAGCCCGGGATCGAATCGCCAGATCCCGAGCAGGCCGGTGGTGGCCTGATCCCCGGACGGCGTGTCCGCTACCTGGCGGAGATCGCCGAGCAGGGCCGTGCGATCAACGCCGACGTCGAGAGCAAGGCGCAACTCGCCGCCAGCGCTCAGCACTACCTCGAGGCGAGCAGGGCGCTCGGCGACGACGATCAGCCGGCCGCCGCCCGGCTGCGGCAGCTCCACGAGCTGGCCCTGACCGAGCTCGGCTCCGAGGCGCGCGGCCTGCTCGACGGCTGGGACGCGCGGATCGCGGCGATCACAGCCGAGACCTACAGCTACCGCGTGCGCGACCGCGAGGTGACGGGCGAGAATTACCGCCGCTCGCTGAGCCAGCTGCCGATCCCGAAGCTCGCGCCCCCGCGCCTTGACGGCTGGGGCGACCGGCTGCGCTTTGTGATGAAGGAGAACCTCCCGGGTTCCTATCCCTACACGGGTGGCGTCTTCCCCTACCGCCGCGCCGGCGAGGACCCGACGCGCATGTTCGCCGGTGAGGGCACGCCCGAGCGCACCAACCGCCGCTTCCATTACGTCAGCCAGGGGCAGCCGGCGGCGCGGCTCTCGACCGCCTTTGATTCGGTCACGCTCTACGGCGAGGATCCGCACGAGCGCCCCGACATCTACGGCAAGGTCGGCAACTCGGGCGTCTCGATCGCGACCCTTGACGACGCCAAGAAGCTCTACTCGGGCTTCGATCTGTGCGCGCCGACGACCTCGGTCTCGATGACGATCAACGGCCCGGCGCCGATCATCCTCGCCTTCTTCATGAACGCGGCGATCGATCAGCAGGTCGAGCTGCACCTGCAGCGGTCGGGTGAGCTCGAGGCGGCACGGGCACGGATCGATGAGTACTTCCGTGACCGTCCGCGGCCCGCCTACGCGGGTGAGATCCCGGCGGGTTCGAGCGGCCTGGGCCTGGCGTTGCTGGGTGTTTCAGGCGAGATGCTCGTCGAGCCCGACGTCTACGGCCGGATCAAGGAGCAGACGCTGCGCCAGGTCCGCGGCACGGTGCAGGCGGACATCCTCAAGGAGGACCAGGCGCAGAACACGTGCATCTTCTCGACGGAGTTTGCGATGAAGATGATGGGCGACGTGCAGCAGTACTTCATCGACCAGCGGATGCGCAACTTCTACAGCGTCTCGATCAGCGGCTACCACATCGCCGAGGCGGGAGCCAACCCGATCAGCCAGCTTGCGTTCACGCTCGCGAACGGTTTCACGATCGTCGAGTACTACCTCGCCCGCGGGATGGCGATCGACGACTTCGCACCCAACCTCAGCTTCTTCTTCTCAAACGGTATGGACCCCGAGTACGCGGTCATCGGGCGGGTCGCACGCCGCATCTGGGCACGCGCGATGCGCGAGCGCTACGGCGCCGCGGCCCGCAGCCAGATGCTCAAGTACCACGTGCAGACCTCCGGCCGCAGCCTGCACGCGCAGGAGATCAGCTTCAACGACATCCGCACGACGCTGCAGGCGCTGTACGCGATCTTCGACAACTGCAACAGCCTGCACACCAACGCCTACGACGAGGCGATCACCACCCCGACCGAGGAGTCGGTGCGCCGCGCGCTTGCGATCCAGCTGATCATCAACCGCGAGCTCGGCCTCAACTTCACCGAGAACCCGCTCCAGGGGTCATACATCATCAACGAGCTGACCGACCTGGTCGAGGAGGCCGTCTACGCCGAGTTTGAGCGGCTGTCCGAGCGCGGTGGTGTGCTCGGCGCGATGGACACCATGTACCAGCGCTCAAAGATCCAGGAGGAGAGCCTGCTGTATGAGCGGCTCAAGCACTCAGGCGACTTGCCGCTGATCGGTGTCAACACGTTCCTGCCGCGCGACGGTCAGGGCGAGCACATCGACAAGCTCGAGCTGATGCGCTCAACCGAAGCCGAGAAGCAGCAGCAGATCGACAACCTGCGCGCATTCCAACAGCGCGGTGCGGAGTCGCGGCCCGCCGCGCTGGCCCGACTGCAGCGGGTTGCCCGCGCCCGCGGCAACGTCTTCGCGGAGCTGATGGAGGCGGTCAGGTGCGCCTCGCTCGGTCAGATCACCGCCGCCCTCTACGGGGTCGGCGGCGAGTACCGGCGCAGCATGTAGCCCGGTTCCGCCGCGGCGCTGCCGCCAGCTGCTCAAAGTGACAAAGCGCGGCCCGCGCGCGAGCTTTGCTCCACAGCGCACGAATCCGCGCGCCTTGGGAGCAAAGCGGCGCAGCGGCCAACAGATTGTCACCAATCAGCAGGTCCGGGCCGATCAGCCGGGGCGCTCGCCGCTGCTTCGCGCCCCGAGCCGGGCCTCGCTCCTGCCCAGCACCGCCATCGCGGCGTTGTGCCCGGGGATGCCGCTGACACCGCCGCCCCGCCGGGCACCGGCCCCACACACCCAGACGTTGGGCCGCAGAGTCTCGACGCCCCAGCGCCCGACCTCCTCCGGCGTCTCCGCGAACGGCCAGCGCAACGCCCGGTGGAAGATGTTGCCGCCGGGCAGGGCGAGCTCGGCCTCGAGCTCCAGTGGCGTGCGCGCCTCCAGGCAGGGCCGGCCCGCAACGTCATGCATCAGGCAGCCCTCGATCGGCTCGGCCAGTACCGAGTTCAGTGAGCGCAGCGTCGCCTCGACCGCCGCCTGCTTGGAGCCCTCGGCGGCGAATAGCCGCGCCGGCATGTGCAGCGCGAACACGGTCAGCGTCTGAGCACCCGACGACGCCAGCTCGGGCGCGAGGATCGACCGGTCGCTCAGCGAGTGGCAGTACGCCTCGGCGGGTGGCATCCAGGGGATGAATCCAGCGGCTGCCTCCGTGTAGGCGGCCTGCAGCTGTGAGTAGCTCTCATTGACATGGAAGGTGCCGGCAAACGCATCCTCCGGCGCCACCGACGTATCGCGCAACCGCGGCAGCCGCTCGAGCACCAGGTTGAGCTTCAGCTGCGAACCCTCAGCTGCCGGCTCCGGGGCCGGGTCGCCGAGCAGTCCCGCAAGCACCGACGGGGCGACGCCCGCAAGTAGCTGGCCGCCTGTCACTCGCCGGTCATCGGCCAGCCGCACGCTGATGTCCCCCGGGCCGTCGGCATCGATCGCGACCACTTCCACACCGGTTTGCAGCTCCGCCCCGGCGGCGCGGGCGGCCGTCGCCAGCGCGTCGGTCAGCGCACCCATACCGCCGACCGGGACGTCCCAGTCACCGGTCCCGTTGCCGATCACGTGGTAGAGGAAGCAGCGGTTCTGCTCGAGCGAGGAGTCATCGAGTGCGGCGAACGTGCCGATCAGGCCATCGGTCGCGACGATCCCGCGGGTGAGGTCGTCCGGCACCAGGCGCTCGAGCAGCTCCGACAGCGGTCGCTCGAACAGCGCCTCCCAGGCCTCGTCGTCGCCGACGAGGGCCCGCATCTGCTCACGCGAGCGCAGCGGCTGCAGCAGTGTCGGCGCGAGCGCCCGCGCGACCCGGCCGGTCAGCGCGTAGACCTCGGGCGCGTCGTTGCGTGGGTAGGCGGCGACGCGCCGGCGCCGCAGCTCGAGCGTGACGTCCAGCTGCGCGAGCAGCTCGCGCGGGAACAGGCTGACCAGGTATGAGTAGCGCGAGAGCCGCACGCCGACACCCGGGAACGGCGCCTCCGAGACGGCGGCACCGCCGAGCCGGGGGAGCTTCTCGAGCACGACCACCCGCCGCCCGGCGCGCGCGAGCAGCGTCGCCGCGACCAGCCCGTTGTGGCCGCCTCCAACGATGATGACGTCGTAGGGCTCGCGTTCCATATACCTTGGCAGCGTACGTATAAGAGCGAGTGGGAGGCTTGATGCCCGAGCGTCGTGTGAACAGCAAAATGCTGCTGGTCGGCAGTCTTCCGGCCGAGTCGGCCGAACACGCCCTCCGCTGCGGCGCCGAGCTGTTCGGTGACATGGTCGTCTCGCTGCCCGACGGCGAGACCGGTCCGATGGGCGGCTGGGTCAGCTTCGAGCGCGAGCGCCTGATCCGCCCGAGTGCGGACATCGTCGTGGTCTCCGAGACGGCATCGCCCACCGGGCTGCCCCGCCACGCCTACGAAACGCCCGTGTTCACCGTGCGAGATGGTGTCGAGAAGGTTCGCTTCGACTCATGGCCCAGGATCGACGTCGCGATCGAGTCCTATGGCCTCTTCAGGGAGCTGCGCGACGCCGGCGTGATCCCCGCCCACCTGCGCTTCCAGATCGGGCTGCCCTTCCCCGCCAGCGCGATGAACGCCTTCAAGCAGGCTTTCGCCGCCGACTACCCGAGGGCCGAGGCAGGCTATGAGGACCTGATCATGCGCGAGCTTCCGCGCCTGTTCGACGCGATCCCGCCCGAGGACCTGGCAATTCAGTGGGATTGTGCCTACGAGACCCAGGACATCGAGGGCGTGCTCGCCTGGACCAACGAGGGCGCCTGGGAGCGCTTCGCCGGCCCTGTCACGCGCCTCACGCGGCTGATCCCGGAGCAGACGCTGGTCGGCTACCACCTCTGTTACGGGACCTTCCCCGAGTGGCCGATGTATGAGGCGCGCGACTACCAGGTGCTCGTACGGATGGCCAACTTCGCGGTCGCTGAATCGGGCCGCACGGTCGACTGGCTGCACCTCGCGGGGCCGCGCTACCTGCGTAGCGAGGACCGCAGCTTCTTCCGTCCGCTGGTTGACCTCGAGCCGCGGAGCGCCCGCGTCTTCCTCGGCATCGTGTTGCCGCTCGACGGCTCGCCGGGGCTTCGCCGTCGGCACCAGACCGCGTCCCGATACCTCCAGGACTTCGGCGTCGCCATGTACTGCGGCTTCGGGCGCCAGCCCGGACAGGACGGCGACGAGACGATGCGCGAGCACGCCGCGGTCATCCGCTCCCTGGACTGAGGCTCAACCTCTAGCGTTGCGGCAGCACGCAGGTCGGCGAGCCGGTCTGCAGGAGCTGCGGCGGCGCGAACGTGGCCAGCGCGTCCGAGCGTTCGAGTGCGACGACCAGCCTGTCGCCTTCGAAGCAGTGGTGCCGAGGCCAATCGCCACCGCTCGGGAATTCCTCGAGCGGCGTCGGCATCCCGCCCGCGTCCAGGGCGAGCTTGCAGATGCGGTTCGAGCCGCGCACGCCCACGTACAGGTGGCGCTCGCCGGGATCCAGGCAGATCTCCGCGGTCGCGTCGCCCGCCTGCACGCCGCGGGCTGACAGCGGGAAGATGCCGCACAGCTCGAGCCCGGCTGCGGGGGCGGGTGCGAGCACCGCGACCTCCCCGGAGTATTCGGTGTTCACGTAGACGATGCCGCCGGAGCCGCGCGCGAAGTGCCGTGGGCCGCTGCCCTGTGGCAGCACCACCGTGCCGCGGGCTTGGAGCCCGCACTCGACGCTGAAAGACCAGAGGCGCAGGAGGTCGTGACCCATTTCGGCGGTCACCATCCGCCCGTCGCCGAGCATCAGGCACGAGTGCGCGCGGCTCTGCCGGGATTCGCCGTGCGGATCCGCGGAAGGGGGCGCGGCATGCCGCCGGCCGAGCGAGCCGTCGGGTTCGAGCTCGAACGCGAGCACCGACCCGTCGCCCCAGCAGGACACCACCAGGAAGCCGCCGTTGGGATCCACGGCGACGTGACAGACGAGCGAGCTCGCCTCGCCCACCGGTCCGAGCGGGCTCAGGGTGCCGTGGTCGTCGTAGCGGTAGGCGTGGACCTGCCCGGCGCTCTCGCTCACGGCGTACAGCACCGGAAGCGCGGGATGCAGCGCGAGAAATGATGGCGACGCGACCGCGGTCGCAGGCCCCAGTGGCTCGTAGCCGCCGTCGGCGCTGCGCGCCAGTGCGACGATCCCCTCGCCGCGGCCGCCCATCTCGCTCGTGTAGCAACCAACCCAGAGCGCAATCCCCGGCATCAGCTAATCGTCGTCCTCGCCGGTGTCGTGGTCGGAATGGTTGACCACGTCCTGCTTCCAGTATGCGCGCGTGTGCAGCGCGCCTGAGCTGACGCCGAGCTCACCCAGCATGTGCGCACGGATCAGGCGCATTTGACCCGCCTCGCAGCCGACCCAGACCTCGCCGCTGCCGTCCGGCAGGGCGAGCTCGCGGGCCGCCGCGACAAGCTGATCACCGGGGGCGCCGGACTCGGTCAACCAGCGAATCTCGAGCTCGGCCTCGGACTCGAGCTGCAGCGCATCCTGTGGTTCCTGGAGCTCGATCACAACCAGTGCCCGCAGGCCCGCGGGCAGTGACTCGAGGATCGCGGCAACGGCCGGCAGCGCCGCGTGGTCGGCCAGGAACAGGCACCAATGGCTCTCCGCGTCGGGCATGAAGCCGGAGCGTGCCATTCCGGAGATCTGGAACTCGGCGCCCTGCTCGACGGTCCTCGCCCAGGTGCTGGCCGGGCCATCGCTGTGGTCGGCGAAGTCGATCGTCAGCGACCCCGGTTGGAAGCGGCGCACGGTGTAGGTGCGCATCGCCGGCTCGTCGGACCCGGCCTGCGGGACGAACACCTTGAAGTGTGCCCCGGGCTTGGACTGGTCCCACTCCTCGAGCTCGCCGGTCACGACGATCCGCCGCAAGCGCGGCGTGACCCGTGTGACCGACTGCACCGCCACGGTGCGGCGCGGCGGCCGCTGGCGCGGCTCAGGCATGGAAACCTCCGTTCTCGTACATCATCGCTACCGGGCGAGGTTACGAGGAACTCGCGCCCGGGGGTCGGCCGAGCTTGACGCCGGGGATAGATTGAGGGCCTGTCCACTGAGCCCTCGCATCCACTCAGTCCGCGACGGCTGGGCAACTGGCTGCGCGTTCACGACCTGGGTTACGGCGCGCTGCGGCGTGCCGCCCGCGCCGCAATCCTGATGCCGGCGCTGCTCGCGCTCGGCGACAGGGTGCTGGCAAACCCGGTGATGTCCTACTTCATCGCCTTCGGCGCCTTCGCGATGCTGCTGCTGGTTGACTTCTCCGGCAACCGGCTCGACCGCCTGCGCTCGCAGTCGCTGCTGGGCATTGCCTGCATGGTGATGATCTGCCTCGGGACGCTGGTCTCGAACGTCAAGGCACTGGCCGTCATCTGCATGTTCCTGATCGGCTTCATCGTGCTCTTCAGTGCGGTTGTGAGCTCGGTGATCGCGAGTGCCACAACCCCACTGCTGCTCGCCTTCGTGCTGCCCGTGGCCACTCCTGGGCCGCTCTCCCAGATCCCTGATCGCGTCGCCGGCTGGGGTCTTTCGGCCGCCGTCTCACTGATCGCGATCACGATCCTGTGGCCATCGCCGGTGGCGTTTCCGGTCGAGCAGCGCGCGATCGCCGCCTGCCGTGCGCTCGCCGCGCGGATCCGCGCCGAGATCGCCTGGGTGCTGGGCGGCTACGCCGAGGAGCTGGAGCTGGCCGCCGAACAGGCCCGCGCAGCGGCGGACGCCGCGGTCGGCGCACTCGACAAGCTGTTCCTGGCGACGCCCTACCGCCCGACCGGCCTCGGTACGCGGGCGCGGGCCGAGATCCGGCTCGTCGATGAGCTGCGCTGGCTCACCGATGCGGTGCTGAGGTCGGGACTGAAGCGCCGCACGGTGGCGCCCGACGAGTCGATCTGCCACGTCAGGCTTGCGGCGGCGGACGTGCTCGACCGCGCTGCCGACGCGCTCAGCACCGCCGACGGTCACCAGGCGTCCACCGAGCTCGGCGCGGCGCGCGCGCGGCTCCGCGACGCATTGCATGCGCTCGAGGCGCACGCCACCTCGATCCCTGTCGGTCAGGGGCAGCCAGCAGGTGGAACCGCGGTGCTGACCATGGTCTCGGCGCTCGACCCCAGCTTCCGCACGCAGGAGCTCGCCTACATCACCGAGCAGATCGGCGCCAACGTCGACTACGCGGCCGCGGCCTGGCGCCGCACCTGGCTGCAGCGCCTGCTCGGGCGCCAGCCGGCGGGATTCACGGGGCCGCTCAGCTCCGCGCGGGAGCGCGCGCTGGCGCATGCCGAGCCGAGCTCCTCCTGGCTGCACAACAGTGTGCGCGGTGCGGCCGGCCTTGCGCTGGCGGTCCTCGTCGCCGACTTGACCTCCGTGCAGCACGGCTTCTGGGTGGTGTTCGGAACACTCGCCGTGCTCCGCTCCAACGCGCTCAGCACCGGTCAGAACGTCGCGCGCGCGTTGCTCGGCACGACGCTCGGCTTCGTCGTCGGCGGCGTGCTGGTGGCATTGATCGGCACCAATACGACGCTGCTCTGGATCCTGCTGCCGTTCGTCGTGCTGCTCGCCGGCCTGGCCCCGGCGGCGATCTCCTTCCTGGCCGGCGAGGCGGCGTTCACGTTGACGCTGCTCGTGCTCTTCAACCTGCTCGTGCCGGTCGGCTGGAAGATCGGGCTGGTGCGGATCGAGGACGTTGCGCTGGGCGGCGGTGTCAGCCTGCTGATGGGCCTCCTGTTCTGGCCCCGTGGCGCGACCAACGAGCTCAGCCGCGCGCTCGGGCGCGCCTACGTCGACTCCAGCGCGTACCTGGCAGAGGCGGTCGCGCACGCGGTCGCCTGCTGCGATCCGACTGCGCCGAGGGCGGAGGCGCCGCGCGCGCCGGGCGTGCAGGCGGCGGCCTCAGCGCGCCGGCTCGACGACACCTTCCGCGGCTACCTGGCGGAGCGCGGCGCCAAGAAGGTCCCGCTGGCCGAAGTCACGGCGCTGGTGAACGGTGTCGCCGGTCTGCGGCTTGCGGCCGACGCGGTGCTCGATCTCTGGACCGCCGACGGGGCGCCGCCGCCGGGCGGTGGCGAGCGCGCCGCCGCGCGCCAGGAGCTGATCACCTCGGCCGAGCATCTGACGGCCTGGTATGACCGCTTCGCGGCCAGTCTCGCCGGTGCCGGCGACGTGCCCGAACCGCTGCCCGTGGACGAGCTCGCCGACGGCCGCCTGATCGATGCCGTCGCCGCCGATCTGCAGGACGGCGATGGCCACGCCAACGCCACCGGCGTGCGCGTCATCTGGACCGGCGATCACCTCGACGCCGCCCGGCGACTGCAGGAGGCGTTGGTCGGACCGGCGCGGGTGGCTACCGCCGTCGAGTGATCATCAGACGCTCGCGCAGCTGCGCGGCGGCCACGCCACCGCCGATCGCCAGCAGCGGTACCGCGGGCAGCAGATAGCGCAGCGCGAAGCCGCCGGTCGCGGCGGTGCCGAGCAGGATCATCACCGCGCACCCCGCGAGCAGGAAGATCTCGCGTCGCGCCGGCACGCGCAAGCAGACGGCCAGCAGCGCGGCCAGTGCCAGCAGTGCCAGCACCGGGCGCGGCACGTGCACTACCCCGCGGTAACTGCGCACGACGCCGGCGGGCGATTGCACCTTCAGCTTCAGCCCTGGGAGGTCGCGGCTCTGCGTCGCCGCGCTCGACGCCTCGCGTGCGGGCGAGCGCGGCAGCGAGGTTGCGCTGACCGCGTCGTTATACGGCACCGCGTCGGGTGTGAAGTAGCGGAAGAAGTCAGACAGCGTCGCGCCGACGAAGTCGAGCGGGTGGTGAAGGATCATCGTGCGCGAGAACGACTCGAGCACCTGGTTGGTCGGCGCGACCTGGGCGATCGACTGCGTGTCCGGGTGGAACAGTCGCTGTGCCGGCGACGGGCCCCAGATGTACCAGTCGG
The DNA here is from genome assembly GCA_963706725.1 of uncultured Actinomycetota bacterium. Lineage (GTDB taxonomy): Bacteria > Actinomycetota > Thermoleophilia > Solirubrobacterales > Solirubrobacteraceae > Palsa-465. The sequence continues at coordinate 1,402,874 of OY970167.1, forward strand.
GCGCGGTCGGGTGGCTCGCGCGCTGGGCGCTGGTCTCGCACAGTTTCTGTGCGGCGGGCTCGAGCTTCATGCCCGTGCAGTCGGCGAAGCCCGCCACCCGGCCATACAGCGTCCACCCGGGCGTGGCCGTCATCCCGAAGACGTGGAAGCGTTGGTCGATCAGCGCGCTGTAGACCAGCAGCGGCAACGCGGCGGCGACCACGAACGCGGCGAGCGGGCGCCAGCCGGCGCGCACCCACACCAGATAGATCAGGATCACGGGAAGGGTGAACGGTGCGACCTCGCGCACCAGCGAGGTCAGCGCCACCAGCAGGCCGGCAAGTGCGGCGCGCGCGGGCAGCGGCGGCGCCGCGAGCTCTGACCTGAGCCGTGGCCAGACCAGCACCAGCAGCGCCGCGAGCAGCCCGACCGTGAAGAAGGTGTCTGACATCACGTACTGCTCGAGCGTGATGCTGTAGCCGTCGAGCAGCACCAGCGCTGCAGCTGCCGCGGCAGCCCAGCGGGGCAGCCGCGAGCGGAGTAGCGCCACGTAGATCGCGATGCCGGCCCCGAGCGCGGCGAGGTGCTGGAACGCGACCAGCTCGGCGAGGCTGCGGTCTGGCAGCGTGAGCAGCCGGATCAGCAGCGGGTAGCCGACGGGGTGCACGGTCGGCAGGCCCACGAACGAGCCGGTCAGCCCGGTCGCGATGTACCCCCAGGAGTCCGGGAACAGCAGCGCCGGCGAGTAGGCGATCATCGCCAGCACGCGTACGCCCGCGCCGATCAGGACGAGCAGTGCGATCAGCCAGTGCTCGCGCAGGGCCGCGACGGCGGTGGCCGGATTCAGCCGCCGGCGCGCGACGACAGCAAGATCAGGGCGTTCCAGGGTGGCTATGGAGCGACACTGTAATGCCGCGCCGCGGCTGCGGCCGCGACCACATCCTCGCGGGTCGCCGCAGGCGCGCCGGCAGCCTCGAGCGCCGCGAGCGCGAGTCCCTTGAAGGCCGCGACCTCCGCCGGCGAGCCCATGCAGGTGAGCGTCGCGGCCACCCCACCGGCGCCCGGCCAGGGTACCGCGAGGCAGCCGATCTGCGGGTGCAGGTCGCCGCCGTCGATCGCGTAGCCCTGCTCGCGCACGAGCTCGAGCCGCGCCAGCAGCTCGGCCCGGTTGCCGGGGACGGCGAGGGGCGCGTCGGCGGCGACCCGCATCGAGGCGAAGCGGCCGCCGGCGAAGGCGACGTAGCCCGGGTTTGCCAGCAGCTCGATGAGCGCGTTGGGGAATGGCTCCTCGGGCAGCAGGACCTCGACCGCGTCGGGATCGAGCTGCGTCAGGATCACCTGTCCGGCGGCGGTCGCGACCAGCGACGCGCTCATGCCCACACCCACGGACGACAGCTGACTGCCGCTGCCGGCAGCGGCCAGCACGGTCGCGTGCCGTCCCACCAGCGAGTACGCCTGCGTGGTCAGGCCGGTCACGCCGGCGAGTGCCTCGACGAGCGGCTGCGCGCGGCGGATCAGCTCACCGGCTGCGCTTCCGTAGGCGAGCAGCGCGGCGCGTGGACCGAGCGCGATGCGCCCGTGCTCGCGCACGACCCAGCCATCCGGTTCGCAGGCGCTCACGATGCGTGACACCCATGACTTGTCGTGACTGGTGATCCGGGCGATCTCGGAGACCGTCAGCGCTCCGTGCAGATCGAGCGTCTCCAGAAGCTCGAGCCCGCGGATCGTCGGCATGTTGCCAATATAGCAACAGATGTTGTGGTATCGTCCCGAATCTGCCAACCGGGACCATACGGGGGCGGCAGTGCCTGGCACAGGTCGAAGGCGTCCCGTGCTGGTTCGCGGCGAAGCCGTGGCACCGGATTGCCACGGCCCGCCCGCCGCGTTCACTGCTCGAGCAGCGTCGCCGTCTCAAGCCAGCTCGACTCGGCCTGTTCGCGCTCGCCGACGAGCGCATCGAGCTCGGCTGAAAGCGCAGCCAGTTGCTGATGGTCGGTCGCGCTGGCGGCCATCGCCGCGTGCAGCTGCTGCTCGCGCGCGCTCAGCTTCTCGAGCTCGCGCTCGAGCCGCTGCAGGTCCTTCCGCGCCTGCCGGATCGCCCCGCCCCGGCGCGGGGCTGCGTCCTCGTTCGCTCGCGTACGTTCGTGCGCCACCCCGGTTCCCCGCGTGGCTCGGCTGCGATCAGGAGTTGCTTCGGTGGCCTCGGCGAGGTACTGGTCGATGCCACCGGGCAGATGGCGGATGCCGCCGAGCGCGTCGAGCGCGAAGACGTTGTCCGCGACCCGCTCGACGAAGTAACGGTCGTGGCTGACGACGACCAGCGTGCCCGGCCAGTGATCGAGCAGGTCCTCGAGCGCGGTCAGCGTCTCGACGTCGAGGTCGTTGGTGGGCTCGTCGAGCATCAGCACGTTGGGCTCGGACATCAGCAGGCGCATCAGCGTCAGGCGCCGGCGCTCGCCGCCTGAGAGGTCGCGCACTCTGGTGATCGCCTTCTCACCGCGGAACCCGAAGCGCTCGGCGAGCTTGCCCGCGGTCAGCTCCTCGCCGCCGGCGAGCGTGGCGCGGCGCCTGACCTCCTCGACCGCTTCGAGCACGGTGCGCTGCTCGGGAAGCTCGGCGGCGCTCTGGCTGAGATGCGCGAGCCTGACGGTCTCGCCGCGCTGCACCACGCCGGCCGACGGTGTCGAGCTCGCCCGCGAGCAGGCGCAACAGCGTCGACTTGCCCGAGCCGTTGGCACCAACCAACGCGATGCGGTCGCCCGGGCCCAGGCGCCAGGTGACCTGGTTGATGACCCTGGTGTCGCCGTAGCCGTAGGAGATGGCCTCGGCCTCGATCACCTTGTTGCCCAGTCGTGAGCTTGAGAAGCGCAGCAGCTCGGTGCGATCGCGCGCCGGGGGCTCGTCGGCGATCAGCGCGTTGGCCGCCTCGATCCTGAACTTCGGCTTAGTGCTCCGCGCCGGCGGTCCACGCCGCAGCCAGGCGAGCTCCTTGCGCATCAGTTGCTGGCGACGCTCCTCGCGCGTGGCCTCGATGCGGTCGCGCTCGGCGCGCGCGAGCACGTAAGCGGCATAGCCGCCCTCGTACTGATGCACGCTGCGGTCCGTCACCTCCCAGGTGCGGGTGCAGACCGCGTCCAGGAACCAGCGGTCGTGGGTGACGATCAGCATCGCGCCGTCGCGCGCGGCGAGATGATCGGCGAGCCAGGTGATCGCCTCGACGTCGAGGTGGTTGCTGGGCTCGTCGAGCAGCAGCAGATCGGGGTGGTCGAGCAGTACACGCGCGAGCGCCACGCGGCGGCGCTCGCCACCGGACAACCCCTCGACGCTGGTGTCGATCCCCTGCGCGAAGCGATCGTGCGCGACGCCTCCCAGCAGGCCGTCGAGCACGCCGCGGAACTCACGGTTGGCGGCCCACTCGTGTTCGGCGCGCTCGCCCACGAGCACCTCGCGGATCGTGGCCCCGACGGGCAGCCGGTCACTCTGGTCGAGCACCCCGAGCCGCAGCCCGCCGATGCGCGTGACCTGGCCGCTGTCGGGCGTCTCGCTGCCCGCGATCAACTCGACCAGTGTCGACTTGCCCTGGCCGTTGCCGCCGACCACGCCGATGCGGTCGCGGTCGGCGATCCCGAGCGTGACGCCCTCGAGGATCGTGCGCGCCGCGTACTCCTTGGCGACCGCGCTCAGGCTTACAAGATTGCGAACTCCGCTGCTCATCTGCCTGTAATGATCGCCGCGCGGCGGCCTGGACGTCGGTGGTGGCGCGCAGCCGGCGGCGGCGGCCCGACCGCGGGCCGCGGGAGATCACTGAAATGCGAATACCCGGCCACGCCCGCCGACACGTCGAGTGAGCCAGCGCTCGCCGGTAACAGCTTGGTAGCGCGCGCCCCGGTTGCGCCTGTCACCATGGAGACGAGTGACGTTGCAGGACGCAGACACCCGCTGGATCGAGCTCGACGGCGCGGTCAACGCCCGGGCAGTGGTACCCGGAGTGCTGCTGCGCTCGGACAACCTGCAGTCGCTGAGCGCGCGTGACGTCGCGGTGCTCGTCGACGACTGCGGGCTCGAGGTCGTGCTCGACCTGCGCACAGACATCGAGCTGGTGCTCGAGGGGCCGGGGCCGCTGACACGCGAGCCCCGCGTGCGCATCGAGCACCACTCCCTGTATCCGTCGCACGGCAACACCGACCTCGATGCCGACACGATCAAGCCCGGAACGCGCCCCTGGGGTCGCGACGACGTCGCCAAGCTGCCCGACGAGGCCCCGCTCGTGCAGGCCTACATCGGCTACATGCACTCACGCCCCGACTCGGTGGTCGCGGCCGTGCGGCAGATCGCGCAGGCCGAGGGCGCGGCGCTCGTGCACTGCGCGGCCGGCAAGGACCGCACCGGCACGATCGTGGCGCTTGCACTCGACGCCTCCGGCGTCCCGCGGCAGCTGATCGCCGAGGACTACCTGGCCAGCGGTGAGCGGATCGTCCAGATCATGGAGCGTCTGTGCAGCTCCGAGACGTACCGCCACGAGCTGGAGGGCCATGATCCGCAGATCCACGCACCGGTGCCGGGCACGATCGAGCGCGTGCTGGAGATCGTCGATCAGCAGCACGGCGGCGCCGCTGCCTGGCTGCTCGCCAACGGCCTCAGCGAGGCCGAGCTCACGCTGCTGCGTGAGCGGCTCGCACCCGCCGCCTGAAGCTGACGACCGCGCGCGGTCGCGCGACTCGGGGCGACGATTCGCCGCCGCTGAGATAACGTCGTAGCGGGGCGTGCTGACAGGCGGTGCGCGCAGAAAGGCGGGAGGACCGAATGGACACGATCGAAATGACGGCTGCGGAGTTGCAGCGCCTACAGGAGGAGCTGAACGAGCTCGAGACCGGTGGACGGGCTGGGATCGCCGCCCGCATCAAGACCGCGCGCGAGTGGGGCGACCTCAAGGAGAACGGCGAATACCACGCCGCCAAGGAGGCGCAGGCGCACCTCGAGACACGCATCCTGAGGCTCAAGGAGCAGGTGCGGTCGGCCGTCGTGGTCGCAGGCACGGCAGGCGACGACGTGCGCCACGGCTCCACGATCGAGGTCACCGACCTCGGCAAGGGCAGCACCCAGAGCTTCAAGATCGTCTCGCCCAACGAGGCCAGCCCCAAGGACGGGCTGATCTCCTCGACCTCGCCGGTGGCGCAGGCGCTGCTCGGCAGCAGCGTCGGCGATGAGGTTGAGATCGCGATCCCCGCCGGCGTCCGCAAGCTGCGCATCGACTCCATCTCCTAATCAAAGCGAGGCCATATGCGGATCCAGGGCACGGCAGCAATCGTCTTCGGTGGTGCTTCGGGCCTTGGTGAGGCAACCGCCCGGCGCCTGGCCGCTGAGGGCGCGTCGGTCACGGTGGCGGACCTCAACGGCGCGCGCGCGGAGCTCGTGGCGGGTGAGATCGGCGGCATCGCGCAGGTCACCGACGTCACCGATCCGGAGGCTGTGCAGCGCGCCGTCGACGCCGCCGCCGGGTCGGCCCCGGCGGGGCTGCGGATCTCCGTCTGCTGCGCCGGCGTCGGCTGGCCCGCGAAGCTGATCGGCCGCGACGGACCGACGCCGCTCGACCACTTCGCCAACGTGATCAACGTCAACCTGCTCGGCACGATCAACGCCCTGCGCCTGGTGGCGGCCAAGATGATCGGCAACCAGCCCAACGAGGAGGGCGAGCGCGGTGTCTGCGTGAACACCGCCTCGGTCGCGGCTTACGACGGCCAGATCGGCCAGGTCGCCTACGCGGCCTCCAAGGGTGGGGTCGTCGGGCTGACGTTGCCGGTCGCGCGCGAGCTCGCCTCCAGGGGCGTGCGCGTGATGACGATCGCGCCCGGCATCTTCGACACGCCGATGCTGGCCGAGCTCTCCGATGAGGTGCGTGCCTCGCTGGCCGCCTCAATCCCGTTCCCGCCGCGCCTCGCGCGCCCGGCTGAGTACGCCGATCTGGTCGAGCACATCGTCACCAACACGATGCTCAACGGCGAGGTGATCCGCCTTGATGGCGCGATCCGCATGCCGCCCCGCTGACCCCATACACCGTTCGGCCCTGACCACCACCACGCGGCGATGCAAGAGATCAAGATCACCGGCGACACGATCCGCCTGGGCCAGCTGCTGAAGCTCGGCGGCGTGGTCGAGAGCGGCGCCGACGGCAAGGACCTGCTCGCCGCCGAGGCGGTGCTCGTCAACGGCAGCCTCGAGACGCGCCGCGGACGCCAGTTGCACGACGGCGACGTGGTCGAGGTGCACGACTGGGAGTTCCGCATCAGCACCAGCGCGAGCTAGGCGTTCTTCAGCTCACGCGCGAGCGCGTGCAGTTGCTCCTGCACGTGCACGCGCACGTGGTTGTCGGCGCTGGCCCGACGCCAGACCGAATAGACGTGGCGCTGCGGTGTGGGGTTCCTCACCGGGATGGCCCGCACCGTATCGGGCAGGCGCTCGCGACCCAGGCGCGGGAGCAGCGCGACCGCGACACGCTGCTCGACCAGGCCGACGTGGGTACTGAAGTTGCTGTCGCGGAAGGGCACGTTGGGGCGGGCCCCATGCATCGCGAACATCTGGTTGAGCCAGTCGTCGCAGATCGCGCCGGAATGCGTCGAGACCCAGCGCTCGTGCAGGAGCTCGGCAGCGTCGATGGCGTCGGCCTCGGCGAGCGGATGGCCGACCGGCAGCAGCACATCGGCGGTGTCGGTGAACAGCCGCACGGTCTCGAGCGTCGGCGCCAGCTCCAGCGGCACCGTCTCCCAGTCGTGCACGATGCCAAGGTCGGCGCCGCCGCGCTCGATCACGGTCAGGCACTCACGCGGGTCGATCTCGTGCAGGCGCACGCGCAGGTCGGGCGCGGTCTGTGCGAGGCGTGCGATCAGCGGCGCGACCACCCCACGCCCAGCCGTGTAGAACGAGGCGATCCGGAACTCGCCGCTGGGACGGCGACCGTCGCCGAGCGCGAGGTTCTCCAGCTCCTCGAGCTCGGCCAGCAGGCGCTGGCCCTGATCGGCCAGCAGGCGCCCGCGCTCGCTGAGGATCACGCCACGGCCGACGTGCTCGAGCATCGCGCAGCCGCTGTGGCGCTCGAGCCGCTTGATCTGCTGGCTCACCGCCGAGGGCGTGAAGCCGAGCGCGTCGGCGGCCCCGACGACGGTGCCGTGGTCGCGGACGGCGATCAGAGAGCGCACGGCAGCCAGATCAAGCATGTAGCAAGGCTACCGCTAACTGTTCAGAAGATATAGATGTTGTGAACGATCCGGACGGCGTAGGATCAGGCTGGATGTCCCCTCGCGACAACTTCCGTGCCGCGCTCGTCGCGATCATCTGGGGCGCCAACTTCGTCGTCATCGACGAGGGCCTGAAGGGCTTTCCGCCGTTCCTGCTGCTCTGCGCGCGCTTCCTGGTCGTGCTGTTCCCGGCGATCTTCTTCGTGCCACGGCCGGCGCCGTGGCGGACGATCCTGCGGATCGGCCTGTTCATGAGCCTCGGCCAGTTCGCGCTGCTCTACCTGTCCCTGCATCTGGGTATGCCGGCGGGCCTGGCCTCGCTGCTCGTGCAGGTGCAGGTGATCCTCTCGATCGCGATCTCACGCGTGGCGCTCAAGGAGCGCCCCACCGCTCAGCAGCTGCTGGGTGTTGCGATCGGGGTCGTCGGACTCGCCGTGCTGGTCGTCGGCCGCGCCAGTACGGCGGCCGTGCTGCCGCTGATCGTGATCGTCGGTGCCTGTCTCTCCTGGTCGATCGGCAATGTGATGTCGCGCAAGGCGCAGATCACGAGCGGCCTCGGCCTGACCGTCTGGTCGGGGATCGTCGTGCCGCTCCCCGCACTCGCGCTTGCCTTCCTGGTCAACGGCCCGCACGCTGTCGACCATGCCGTGTCGCACATCGGCTGGCTGACGATCGCGAGCACGCTGTACACCGCGATCTGCTGCTCGCTGTTTGGCTACGGCGTCTGGAACTCGCTGCTCTCGAAGTACCCCGTTGGCTCGGTCGTGCCGTTCGCGCTGATCGTGCCGGCGGCCGGGATCGCGACGGCCTGGATCGCACTCGGCCAGGTGCCGACGATCAGCGAGGTGATCGGCGGCATCATCCTCCTGGCCGGGATCGCGACCACGACGACCCAGCGGCAGCCAGCAGCCGCTCCCCCAGCCGCGAGTAACGCCGATCCGTATCCGGCGTCCGCGCTGCTCGAGCCACAACCGCTCGACTCCCGACTATGACCGTCGCCAGCTTCGCGCGCGTGATCGCCGTGTAGAGCATCTCGCGCCGCAGGAAGAAGGCGCCGGCCTGCTCGTGGGCGACGATCACTGCGACCGGGAGCTCGATCCCCTGGCCGCGATGCACCGAGCACGCGTAGCCGAGCCGCAGGCTCTCGCTCTCCTCGGGAGGCAGCCGGAAGAGCTGCTCGTCGCTGCGCAGCAGCAGCGCCGCATCGTCACCGTCGGCACCCGGGATCTCGTCCTCGAGATAGAGCACGGTGCCGTTCATCAGGCCCTTCTCGTGCAGGTTGCGGCCGGTCATCATCAGCTTGTCACCCGTGCGCAGGCGGCCGCCCCCGACCGGCTTGCCCGCCGGATTGAGGGCCTCACGCAGGCCCCGGTTCAAAGCGTCGATCCCGAGCTCACCCTTATACACGGGCGCGAACACCTGGATGTCCTCGACGGCGTCGACGCCGTAGTGCTTGGGCAGCCGCCGGCTGACGAGTTCGATGATCAGCTCGAGCGCGTCGCGGGCGCTTGCGCGCTCCATCAGGAAGAGGTCGTGGCGCATCCCCTCGGTCGGTGTGAATTCGGGCGCCTCGCCGCGGCGGATCGCGTGCGCGCCCTGCACGATCATGCTGCCGGCGGCCTGGCGGAAGATGTGTGACAGGCGGGCGGTCGGCACCACCTCGGAGCCGACGAGGTCCGCGAACGGCTTGCCGGCGCCGACCGGCGCCAGCTGATCGGCGTCGCCGACGAGCACCATGTGCGCCTTGCGCGCGACCGCCCGCAGCAGCGTGACCATTAGCTCGAGGTTCGCCATCGATGACTCATCGACGATCAGCAGGTCGTAGGGGAGCGGGTCGTGCTCGTCGTGCTCGGGCAGCTCACCCGGGACCCAGCCGAGCGCCGAGTGGATCGTCTTTGCGTCGACCCCGCTGGCCTCGGTCATGCGCCGCGCGGCGCGGCCTGTCGGTGCGACCAACAGCACCTTCGCCCCCTGCACCTCGCCCACCCGCGCAACCGTGCGGATTGAGGCCGTCTTGCCGGTACCGGGGCCGCCGGTGATCACCGACAGGCGATGCTCAAAGGCCGCGCGCACCCCCGCCTCCTGTTCGGGGGTCAGAACCAGCTCGCCGACCTGCGGCAGCTCGTCGCCGAGGGCGCTCAGCCTGCCGCCCGAAGCATCGCTCGAGAGCATCTCCAGCACCCGCTCGCTCAGCTCCTGCTCGAGCTCCCAGGTCGGCGTGCGGTAGATCCAGTGCTCGTCGCGCACCAGGTCCCCGTCATCGACCAGCTGCGCGATCGCGTCCTCGTCCGGGAACTGCCCCAACAGCTTGCCGGCGGCGGACAGCAGCTCGCCCACCGGCAGGCAGGTGCTGCCGGCGCGGCCCTCGGCCTCGGACAGCGCATAGATCAGAGCCGCGCTGATGCGCCCCGGGATCGCCTCGACCGAGTCCGCGTGCGCGCGCGCGATGCGATCGGCGACCTTGAAACCGACCCCGAACAGGCGCGTGAGCTCATAAGGGTTCTCCGTGATCACGCGGTGCGCGGTGCTCGGGTACTCGTCGCTGATGCGCTTGGCCAGGTAGGCGAGCCCGTGCGGGGCGAGCAGCAGGTGCAGCCGGCGGATCGTGCGCAGCTCGTTCCAGGAGGAGGCGGCCTCCTGGGCACGGAAGGGGTTGAGGCCGACGCGCCGGAAGGCGGCCGCCGGCTCGGCATCGATCTCCTCTAGAACATTCTCAGGACCGAAGCGGTCGATCAGCTTCTTGGCGCGGGCGTCGCCGATGTTCTTGATCCGCCGGAGGTAGGAGATCAGCGCGGTGCGGTCCTCCGGAGGTAGCGGGCGCGCGGCGCTCACCTGGACCTGCTCGCCGAAGCGGCTGTCGGTGACCCAAGTGCCCGTGATGTGTGCGCGCTCGCCGATTTCGAGGTGGGCGAGCGGCCCGACCAGCACCACCGGATCCTCGGCGCTGTCGGCATCGAGCACGGCAAAGCCGTTGTCCGTGTTGGCGAAACGCTGCCGACGGATCGTCACCTCACGGTCGAACGGCTCAGACATGAGGATGAACTTAGAGCCAGCGGAGGCGGGACCGCTCGATTTGTGCCGAAAATGACACCAATGATTCGCCACGTCTTCGCCATGCACGTGCCGCCGTTCGGGCGCGCCCTCGAACTGCCGCTCAACCTCGATCAGCTGCGCGACAGCGGCTTCGCTCCGGCTCAGCAGGCGGCAAGCGGGCCGCCTGCTGTGGCGGTCACCTTCGACGACGGTCCCCACCCCGAGGGCACCCCCAAGATGCTCGAGGCGCTCGCGCAGCACGGCGCCCGCGCGACGTTCTTCGTGGTCGGCGAGCAGGTGGTCAAGCGTCCCGAGCTTGTACGCCAGATCGTCGAGGCCGGGCACGGCATCGGCCTGCACGGCTACCTGCACCGCCCGCACCCGTTGCGCAAGGCCGACGAGCTGGGCGATGACTTCGCCCGCGGCCTCGCGGCGATCGAGGACGCGACCGGGATCAGCCCGCAACTGCACCGTCCGCCCTACGGGATCTACAGCGCCGCCAGCCTGCGGATCGCGCGCGAGCGGGGGCTGCAGCCGCTGCTGTGGTCGAAATGGGGCAAGGATTGGCGCAAGGTCACGACCCCGGGGCAGATCACCCAGCGGGTCATCAGCGGTGTGCGGCCAGGAGATGTGCTGCTGCTGCACGATGCCGATTACTACAGTGCTAGACGCTCGCATCGGCGTACCGCTGCGGCGCTGCCGGAAATCTTGAAAACGCTGAAGTCCGCCGGACTCGGTACCGTGGCATACGCCTAACGCACGCCTAACGCAGTTAAGCTGCGGCGAACGCATGTGAAGGCCCCAGGGGTGGGGGCACCGCCAGGTGGACGCGAGCCCTGGTCCGGTCAATCCAAAAGACCTGTGAAGGATTCATGACGACTTTTCCCGAAGAGACCCAGATCACGCCTGATTACGGGCGCTTTGCGATCGGGTTCGACCACCGCGATCGTGCGCGCTTGCACGCCATGATCGATGAGGTCCTCGACTCCAACCGGTGGTCGGAGGCCGATATGACGACCCGCTTCGAGCAGGCGTGGGAGGCGTGGAACGAGGTTCCCGCCGTCGCGACCTCGAGCTGGTCGGGCGGCGCGCTGGCCGCGCTGCACTTCGCCGACGTCCAGGGCGAGACGGTGCTGTGCCCGTCCAACACGTTCATGGCCACGCCATTTGCGGCGATCCGCGCCGGCGCCAATGTGCAGTTCGTCGACTGCAACCGCGACGACCTCTGCATGTCCTTCGCCGACTTCGAGCAGAAGGCTGAGCAGTACAAGCCCAAGGCCGCCTTCCTGGTGCACATCGGCGGTCACATCGCCTTTGAGTCCGAGCAGATCGCGGCCTACTGCGCCGAGCACGGCATCTTCCTGATCGAGGACTGCGCACACGCGCACGGCGCCTCCTGGAACGGCCGCAAGGCCGGCAGCTACGGCGACGCGGGCGTGTACTCGCTCTACGCGACCAAGACGATCTCGACCGGCGAGGGTGGCGTGCTCGTCTCCAAGCGTCCCGAGCTGCTCGAGTTCGCGCGTGGCTTCCGCAACTACGGCAAGCCGAGCTACGGCGTCCAGGGCCTCAACTTCCGCATGAACGAGTTCACCGCGGCGCTGGGCCTGATCCAGGTCGAGCGCATGCCGGAGATCGTCACATGGAAGAATGATGTCGCGCGCGAGTTCATGGACCCGCAGTTCTCGGCATCCAAGCTCGAGCTCCCCGACGGTATGGTTTCCGGGCTGTACAAGTACGTGGTGTTCGACTGGCTTGAGAAATCAACCGGACGTGTCTACGACGAACCGTGTCACCGCATCCTCGGTCATCAGGTCGACCTGCCCAACACCGATTGGGTGGCAAAAAACCATTCCTGCCCGCCGCTCTACTACCGTCCGCTCGAGGCACAGGACATGACTGACAGGGGGACCGGAGTATGAGAGTCCTTGTCACCGGTGGAGCCGGGTTCATCGGCTCCCATGTAGTTGACAAGCTGCGCAATCACGGCCACGAGCCTGTGATCTATGACCTGCGTCCTTCGCCGTGGGCGGAGCACGCCGATGTCGACACCGTCATCGGTCAGGTCACCGACGCCGTCTCGCTGGCCGCGGCGCTCGAGGGCTGCGACGCCGTCGCCCACCTCGCCGCCGTCGCCGACGTCAACGACGTTCACGCCGAGCCGCACGACGCCGAGCAGGTCAACGCCCGCGGCACCGCCGCGGTGCTCGAGGGTGCTCGTCGCGCCGGCGTCAGCCGCGTCATCTACGCGTCGACCATCTGGGTCTACAGCGACACGGAGGAGACGACCGTCAGCGAGACCACGCTGCTGCCCCCGCCCGCGCACCTGTACACCGCCACCAAGCTCGCCGGCGAGCTCTACTGCAAGTCCTACCAGGAGCTCTACGGGATCAACTACACGATCCTGCGCTTCGGCATCCCCTACGGGCCACGCGCCCGCGAGGCGGCCGTCATCCCGGCGTTCGTGAACAAGGCGTTCGCCGGTGAGCCGCTGACCCTGTCCGGTGACGGGATGCAGTCGCGCCGCTTCGTCTACGTCGAGGACCTGGCCGAGGGCGTCGTCGCCGGCCTCGGTGACATCGCTGAGAACCGCGTCTACAACCTCTCGAGCGAAGAGGATGTGACGATCAGGCAGATCGCCGAGCTCGTTCAGGAGATCGTCGGCAACACGGAGATCGTGTTCGGCCCGGCGCGCCCCGGCGACCTCGGATCCAAGATCGTGCTGTCGGACCGCGCCCGCGACGAGCTCGGCTGGTCGGCCTCGACTCCGATCAAGGAGGGCATCCGCCGCTACGTCGCCTGGCGTCGTGAGCAGGCCGCCAAGAAAGCCGATTCCACGACCGGAGGGACCCCCGACCCTTTAGCAGTGGCGGGCGAGTCTGACGAAGTAGAGGCTTGCCCGCGAAAGGTCCTCATCATCTCCGCCGATATCGGGGCGGGGCATGATCTTCCGGCGCGCTCGATCGCACGCGAATTCAAGCGCGAGGATCCGGATGCATTTGTCGCAGTCGTCAACGGGCTCCCGGCGATGGGGCCCCTGGCGACCGCGGTGCTGCGCGAGAACTCCGCCTTCATGTTCCGCTGGGTGCCGTGGTTGTTCGACCTCCAGTACCGGCTGTTCATGGACTTCCCACCGACGCGCTGGCTCGCGTCGAAGCTGCTCACCGGCGCCGGCCGGCGCGGCTTGGGACGCCTGATCCGCGCACACAACCCAGACCTGATCGTCTCCACCTACCCGGGGACCACGCAGGTGCTGGGGGAGATGCGCCACACGGGCCGGCTGAAGATCCCGGTCTACTCATCGATCACGGACATCGCCGGGTTGCGCTACTGGGCGCATCCGGGCATCGACCTGCACATGGTCTCGCACCCCGAGTCGATCGAGGAGGTCGAGCGGATCGCCGGCCCGGGCAGCGTGCGCTGGTCGCGGCCGCCGACAGCCGACGCCGTGCTCGCGCAGCGCTCGCGCAGCGAGGCACGCGCCTCGCTCGGGCTGCCGCAGGACCGGCCGCTGATCACCGTCTCCGGCGGCGGCTGGGGCGTGGGTGATGTCGCCGGCGCCGTCGAGGTCGCGCTCACCATCTCCAAGGACGCCGAGGTGCTCTGCCTCTGTGGCCGCAACCAGCAGCTGCGCGAGCGCGTCAGCGAGCGCTTCGCCGACGATCCGCGCGTGCGCGTGCTGGGCTTCACCAACCGCATGGGGGAGATCCTGGCCGCATCCAACGTGCTGATCCACTCGAGTGTCGGCCTGACCGTGCTCGAGGCGATCATCCGCGGCTGCCCGGTGATCTCATACGGCTTCGGCTACGGCCACGTACGCGTCTCCAACCACGCGCTCGAGCGCTTCAAGCTCGCGCAGGTGGCAACCTCCCTGGCCGAGCTGGGCCCCGCGATCGAGCACGCACTGACCCAGCAGCCGGAGCCCAACACGTCCTTCGCGGCGCGGCCGTCGAGCGCCGCCATGATCCTCAACAGCACCCGCCGCGTGCAGCCGCTGCCACGCTGGCGCGTGCGCACGGTACGCGCGACCACCCGTGCCATCGTCTCGGCGACCGTCCTGGGGGCCGTCCTCCTCTCGAGTGTTGCCTACGGTCTGGTGTCGGACTTCGGCGGGCCGAGCGCGCTCACGGGCGTGGCCACCAAGGCTCCGCAGGTCGGCGTGCTGGTCGACACCGGCGCGAGTTCGCGCGCGATCGCGCTTGCACGTGAGCTCGAGCGCGACGGTGTGCACGTCTCATTCGCGCTGCCGAACGCCTCGGCCGCCACCGCCGAGCGGCTGATCGACTACGGCGACGACACCGTGCCGGAGCTCAATGACAGCGGCCTGCTGGGCTGGCTGGGCACCAAGAGCAAGCTGCACCGGCTCGAGCGCGAGCTACTGCTCACGCAGCTCGAGCACCGCTACGGCTGGGGTCGGCACTTCCTCTACACCTCGAGCGGTCCGAGCCTGATGCAGGTCCTGTTCGGCGACAGCACCGGCGGCAAGCTGGTCGCCGGCAAGGTCACGATCAGCAGGGCCGGCGAGCTTCCGCACACCATGCGTAAGGGCGAGATCATCGAGATCAAGATCAAGGGCACCTCGGCCGCCTGGCATGAGCTGCGCGAGCTCGTGCGCGCCCTGCACCGCCGGCATCTGCACCCCGCCACCGTCGGCGGCGTCGTCTCGGGCTCGGGCACCCCGGTCTGAGCGGTCGCGTCGGGCTCTGCTGACGCGGTCCCCGGGCCACCGGCCCGCTGGCCGGAGGCCCGGCCAGGGGCCGTTGTCCAGCGCTGCATCGCCGATCGCTCCGCGAAACTGGAGTTCTGGCCAGCGCCATCTAAACGTTTGATCTAGGTCGCGTGATCGGCACGCCGCACGTATGCCCCAAGGGCGGCGTTCCTGCCGGTTGAGCGCTTCCGCCAGGTTGCGAGACGTTGGCTTGTCATTGCGTTGCCGCGCCGATTGGGCATCGGTCAGGATCTGGTTGCCGACAACATTTGTTCAGGGTCAGCCATCCAAAACTCAACGTATGTACTAGCTTTAGAACTGGTTCTCGATTGAGTCCGATCGGAAGGGCGCCGATAGGTCCTCAAATGAGGTCGCATTCGCACATTCGGCGCCGAGGGTTGAGGCGAGCCCGCCGCGAAGAGGGGCAGGCGCTGGTCGAGTTGGCGCTGGCGATGCCGCTCCTGCTCCTGCTCGTCATGGCGATTATCCAGTTCGGAATCATGCTGAGCGACTACAGCACGCTCGTGAATGCCTCCCGTGCGGGCGCGCGCGAGCTGGCTCTCGGGGGGACGCTGACTGACCCGTGCACCCAGGCTGTCAACGCCGCAGTAGCGAGCGCTTCCGGTCAGTTCACCATTCCGTCCGGCGACGTCACCGCTTCATTCCCGACTGCGGGTCAGGCCACGGCCGGCGAGGATTATTGCGAGAGCGGCAGCACGAACGGTGCCGAGGTAGCGGGTGACCAGGCAACGGTCACGATCAGCTATCCCTACAGGCTCAGCGTCTTCGGCATGAGGCTCATGAACATCGACCTGACGACGACCTCGACGCAGGCGATCGAGATATCGAGCCAGACGAGCTCATGAGACACCGCGTAATGCTCCGCTGGCGGTTCAGGCTTCTTCGGTGGCTCGGGGGTGAGCGCGGTCAAGCATTGCCACTTGTTCTGATCTCGGCAGTGGTGCTGATCGGCTTTGCCGGAATGGCGATCGACCTCGCTCGCGTCTGGGTCGCGCAACAGCAGCTGCAGCGCGCCGTCGATGCGGCGACGCTCGCCGCCGGTCAGCAGCTGCCCCACAGCAGCAAGGCTTACACGGCCGCGGTCGATTACTCAGCCGCCGGCACCAACGGCAATGGGCTCAACGGCTGGGGGGTCACGGCAAATCCTCCGAACGTCACCTTCGAATGTGTGTCGCGTGGGCCGAAGGGGTCCTATACGGCTGGCACGGGAGGGAATCCGCCCACCTGTCTGACCGACTCCGACGGCGACAGCTGTCATCCGACGGGTTCGGCCACACCAACCTCGGATGCGGGCACCCCCACGACCTGCAACGCTGTGCACGTCACCGAGTCCGCCAAGGTGTCGACGGGCCTGCTCAGCCTGTTCATTCCCAGTTTCACCGTGACGGCGAGCTCGACGGCGACATCACGAGGGTCAGGTGGTGTGCCCAGGCCGATGGACGTCTTCGTCATCCTCGACACCACCGGGTCGATGGACCAGTCATGCGGCGCGTCGGTGCAAGGCATCAGTGGCAACGCGAACAAGCTCGATTGCGCGAAGTCCGGTGTGCGGGCGTTACTGCAATCGATGCCGTACGTTGGAGGTTCGGCCGTTGACGAGGTGGGCATCATGACCTTCCCCGCGCGCTCGTCGGCATTGAGCCCAGCTTCAACGCCACAGTTCTCGGGCACCACTACCAGGAACTCGACGACGATGAGCGTTACCGCGAACGAGCACCAGTACGTGGGCGACACGATCACCGGCACTGACATTCCCAGCGGCACCAGCATCACCGGTGCGACAACGACGTCGCCCTACAGGGTGACGCTCAGCCAGCAGGCGAGCAATTCCACTACGGCGACCTTCACGGTCTACGTTCCCCCATTAACCTGTCGCCTTCGGTGCCCCCGGTGAGCGCACCGTCCTATGAAGCTGACTGCAATCGGCCCAGTACAACTCAGAGCGGAACCGGCTACGACAAGCTCGCCAGCACGATCATCACCTACCCCCCGTGGCAGGATCCGGGCGACGACACGAGCGGGCTTCCGTCCTCGGTACTTGGTGATTTCAGCAACTACGGCAATTCCAGCGACGCCTATCCCGGTGTTGTTGACAACTACCCTGGCTATGAGGCGGTACCGCTGTCGAGCAACTACCTGAGCTCCTCCGGCGTGCTCAACACTGCCACTGGAAGTGGCGCTTCGACGCTTGTCGAGTCGGTAGACTGGGCTCAGTGCTCGGGCGGCCAGTATCCTGGCGGTGACTACTACGGGATCAAGGACTTCCCCGAGTATGGCTTTACCGGGCAGGGCAGCTACCTGGCCGGAGCGGTCAGCGAGGCTCAGTACGAGCTCGATCAGGCGTACCAGCTGGCACCAACGCGCATGATCGGCAACACCGCGTATCCAGTGACGAAGGCGATCATCATCCTCAGTGACGGCGAGTTCAATAACCCGGATAGCGGCAAGGATGGTGTAGACCCAGGGGTTGTCGGGAACATCGCCGAGACCAGCGACACGCCATGCGAGGATGCGATCGAGGCGGCGAATGCGGCGAAGGACGACAACACGACAATCTTCTCGATCGCGTATGACGACTCAGGTGGGAGTTGCGATGACAGTGGCAGTGGCACCGGCTCCTCCTCGTGCACCGGCGCCAACTCGTATAGCGGTAGCGGCCCATACGATGGCTCTGCCTGCGCGCTGATGGAGTACATCGCCTCGCCGGGACTCTTCGCCGACCAGTCCACATCGGGGAGTCTCGACTCAGACTTCGAGGAGGCCGAGAACGAGCTGACCGGTAGCTCGGCCATGATCGCCGACTGCAGTCAGGCAACCCCGTGCTGACCGCACTGCCGCTTTGTCGCCCTGCGTGCCAATCGCTGCGCGATCGTACGCTATAGGTTGCGATCGGCCGAAGCTGATGCGAACATGTGTTCGCTATGGCTGTTGCCTCGAAGCTGATCACCTGTGTGCTGCTGCCACGCTTCGAGCTGGTCGTCGCCGCCGGCGGTCGCACCGAGCTGCTGGGCGTGCCGGCGGCGATTGCGCCAGAGCCCGGCAGCCAGCAGATTGGCGCGGTCTCGGCCACCGCCGAGGCCTATGGCGTAAGTCCCGGGATACGGCTCGGCGAGGCGCTCGCGCGCTGCCAGCGGCTGACGCTGATCCCGCCTGATCCCGCTGGTGTCGAGGAGCGCTGGGAGCAGATGCTGATCTCCCTGGAGTCGATCGGTGCGGCGGTTGAGCCGCTGCGGCCCGGTCTTGTCTGCTTTGACGCGCGCGGACTCCTGCGGCTCCACGCGGGAGCAGCAAGCCACGGCCTGGTGGGTTCGGCGCTGGCCCGGCAGGAGATCGAGGCGGTGCTGAGCGTCGCTCGCCGCGCGCTCGCTGCGCCTGCTCGCTTTGGGGTTGCGCCGACGCGCTTCGCCGCCCTGGCGGCCGCCAACCGGGCGCGGGCGCGTCAGCCACTGCTGCTCACCGGTGACTCACGACAGGCGCGTGAGTTCCTTGCGCCGATGCCGGTCGAACTGCTGGGTGATGGTGGTGATGGCGAGCTGGCGGCACTACCCGAGGCGCTGCAGCGGCTCGGGATCCGCACGCTCGGAGAGCTTGCGGCGTTGCCGCGGGCGGCTGTGGCAGATCGCTTCGGGCGTCCGGGTCTGCGCGCTCTGAAGCTCGCGCTCGGTGGTGATGTGCCGCTGCGCCCACGCGAGCCTGGGGAGGTCGTGCGTACCTCACTGGAGCTGCCCGAGAGCTCCAGCGGCCAGCAGCTCGAGCGCGCGCTGGGACTGCTGATCGACCGCTTGCTGGCGCGCCGTGAGCGGCGCGGGCGCACGTTGCGCGTCGTCGTGCTGTCGGCGGTGCTGGTTGAGCGCGGCGGCACCTGGCGTCAGCGTGTGACCTTCCGCGAGTCGCTCAGCGATCCACAGCGGATGCGACTGGCGCTGACTCCGCGCCTGCAATTGCTACCGGCGCCGGTGCAAACGCTCGGGCTGGCGGTTGAGCGCTTCGGGCCGCCCGTCAGCGATCAGCAGACGTTGCTGGAGGAACCGGCACGAGCGCGAGCGGCACGGCTGCGGGAGGCGATCCGCCAGGTCCGTGCCGGCGCCGGGCCCGATGCCGCCCTGCGCGTGCTGCACATCGATCCGCGCTCGCGCTTTCCCGAGCGTCGCTCGGTGCTGACGCCGTTCGAGCGATGACCAGCGGCGGTGCGCGCCGGCTTGTCGTGCCGCGGGGCGCACGTGTCGCCACCGACGCGGACGGACAGCCGCGCACCATCGACGATCAGCCGGTCGATGGCATCCGTGAAACCTGGCTGCTCGAGGACCGCTGGTGGACCGAGGAGCCGCTGCGCCGCCGCTACTGGGAGGTGGTCACCATCACCGGCAGCGATCAGGTCGTGTTCCACGACCTGATCGCGGGAGGATGGTGGCGCCAGCGGTGAGGCGGCGCCTCGAGTTCTGCTCCGGCGGCCTTAGCCGCTCCCTTCATTGGCTGAACCTGCCTAACATCCGCAGCGATGCCCACCGACCCCACACGCAGCGCGATCGGAACCTGGAGCGGCGGCCGCTTCATGCACTTCGGCGAGCGGCTCGACGACGAGCGCTTTCTGAGGCTGATCACTCCCGACGCCCAGATCCCTACCGTGCTCACCGCCGACGTCTACGGCAGCGGTGAGGCCGACCTCTGGGTCGCGCGCGCGCTCGCGGCGAGTGAGCTCTCGCGCGATCAGACCTGTGTCGTCGGCGCCGTCGGGCACGACTTCTACGAGGGCCAGCGCGAGGGCGCCAAGGGCTTCCCACGCTTCACCGACCCACATCTGCGCGGGCCCGAGCAGTACGCGAGCTATCTGCGCTTGGCGGCCGAGCGCAGCCTCGAGCGCTGCGGGATCGATCGCTTCGATCTGCTGCTGCTGCACAACCCCGACCGCACCGGCTACACCAGTGAGACCGTCTGGGATGGGATGCAGGCGCTCAAGGACGCGGACCTGACGCGCCTGATCGGCGTCGCGCCGGGTCCGGCCAACGGTTTCACGCTCGACCTGATCGACTGCTTCGAGCGCTTCGGCGAACGGCTCGACTGGGCGATGGTGATCCTCAACCCGCTTGAGCCATGGCCCGGCGAGCTCTGCCTGGAGGCGGCGGCCAAGAGCGACATCAACGTGATCACGCGTGTGGTTGATTACGGCGGTCTCTTCTATGACGACCTCACCCCCGAGACCGAGCTCGGCGCCCACGACCACCGCGGCTTCCGTCCCGCCGGCTGGATCGAGTCCGGGCGCGGGCGCATGGAGCAGATGCGGCCGATCGCCGAGCGCGCCGGCCTGACGATGATGCAACTCGCCTGCGCCTGGAACCTCGCCCACGTCTCCGTCCGGACAGTTGTGCCGACGCTGGTGCAGGAGGCTGGACCACGGTCCCGGGCGGTTGAGGACAAGCGTGCCGAGCTTGCCGCGCTGCCCATCGAGCAGCGTCTCAGCGCCGACGATGTCGACACCATCCGTCGGCTCGGCGACAACACGGGCTCGATGACGCTGAAGGGCGCGACGCCCGACCATGACGGCGACGAGCGCGCCGATAGCTGGGCGCTCTACGATCGGCTCGCCGACGTGGCGCAGCGCTGGGAGATCGACCCGGCGCGGGACCTCGTCAAGGCCTAGCGCGGGCTTGGCGGCGGCGGCCCACGTGCGGCGCGGCCGCTACGGCTTTGCGCCCGCGGTGGCGCTGGCCGTGAGCACGTGCCGATCCTGCGAGGCCACCAGGCCCGTCAGCAGCATCGGCACCAGCGAGACCAGCAGCATCACCACCGGCAGCGTCCAGCTGCCGGTCGCCCCGTGCAGCGCGCCCATCGCGAACGGCGCCGTCGAGGCGATCAGGTAGCCGGCGCTCTGCGCCATCGTCGACAGGTGCGCCGCGTGGTGGCTGTCGGGCGCGCGGGTGACGATGTAGCCGAGCGCCAGCGCCAGCGGGGCGCCCTGGCCGAAGCCGAACAGCATGCACCACACGAACGTGTCCGTCCCGGGTGACACGAGCAGGCCGGTGTAGCCCGCGGCGCAGGCGCAGATGCAGATCACGACCGCCACGCCGGGGCGACGCAGCCGGCGCTCGAAGCTCGGCGCGAGGAACGCTCCGAGCATCCCGGCGAAGCTTGCCAGCGACAGCAGCAGACCGGCCTGCGAGGCCGACACTCCGTGGGCCTCGGCGATCGTCGGCAGCCAGCTGAGCGTGGCGTAGAAGCCGAACGACTGAAAGCCCATGAAGCCGGTCACGCACCAGGCCAGCGGATCGCGCCAGAGGCCGCGGATCGGTGCGCGCTCGGCGAAGTCACCCCGTGAGCTCTCCTCGCGCACATGCGGCGTCCAGAGCAGCACGGCGAGCACCGCAAGCGCACCCCACAGGGAGATCGTGACTCGCCAGCCCAGCCCGGTGACGTGCTCGATCGGCACCGTCAGCCCCGCCGCTATGGTGGCGCCGCCGGAGAGCGCGACCGAGTACAGCGCGGTCATCAGCACCCGCTGCTGCGGGAAGTCACGCTTGATCAGCCCCGGGATCAGGACGTTGCCGACGGCGATCCCGGCGCCCAGTAGGACGGTGCCGAGGAACAGCGGCAGCACCGCGGGCACGAGCCTGACGGCGACGCCGCCGATCACCGCCAGCAGCGTCAGGCTGAGCAGCGGTCCCATGCTGAAGCGGCGGATCAGGCGTGGGGATGCCAGCGCGACGAGCCCGAAACAGAACACCGGCACGCCCGTCAGCAGGCCGGCACCGGCCGAGCTGAGGCCGGTCGTGTGCCGGATCTGGTTGAGCACCGGCGGCACCGTCGCAACCGTCAGCCGGAGGTTGACGGCCGCGATCAGCAGGGCCGTTGCTAGCGGCCGGTTGCGGGACATAGCGCTCGGCCGCTCAGCCGCTCGGCTGACTGGCCGCCCGATTGAGCTCGCGGCGCTCGCGGATCCAATCGCAGGCCGCATCGAGGTCCATCATCTGCAGCGCCGCCTGGACGTTCAGCCACATCCCGTGACTGAGAAACTCGTTGACCTCATCCTCACTGGCGCCCGTGACGTCCCGCACGTGCAGCTCGAGGCGCCGGTAGGCGCCACTCACGTGCTCGCGGATCGTCTCGTCTTCGCAGGCCGCGTACGCCTGTAGCTGGAACATCAGCTTCGGGCGGTTGGTGGCGAGTAGCTCGATGTAGCTGTCGCCGAGGGCTCCGAGCAGATCGGCGCGCTCATACACGTCCCCGGGGTGCTCCTGTTTGAACTGCGCCGCCGCCGCGCTGAACAGCTCCATCACAATCTCGAAACCGCGCTCGACGGCGGCGACGAACAGATCGCGCTTGGTCGGGAACAGGCTGAAGACGTACGGCTGGGCAACGCCGACACGGCGCGCGATGCGGTCGACCGGCGTGCCGTGGAGCCCGCCGAGGGCGAACTCCTCGATCGCCGCGGCAATCAGCGCGTCCCGGCGCTCGGCGGCCGGGACGCGTTGCCTTGCCTGCTTTGAAGTGCTCGTCACACCCCGATCCTACGCTGCGGTGGGGGCGGAGACGCCCACACGCGCCGGGGCCGGGGCGCCAGCCGCGGCAGCGGACTGCTCCGCCGCCAGCGCGCGGGTGTCAAACGGCAACACCAGCGCCACCAGCGCTCCGGCGAACAGCACCGCGGCGCCGACCCATACAGCCGGCGTCAGGCCGTGGATGAAGTCGATCCCCGAGGCGTAGCTGCCGTGGCTCGTGAAGACGGTCGACAGCACCGCGATGCCGAGCACGCCGCCGAGCTCACGGATCGCGTTGGTGGCACCGGAGGCCTGTCCGGCCTGATCGGTGCGGACCGAGGAGAGCACCGCATTGGCCGATGGAGCGAACACCAGCGCCATGCCGCTGCCGGCGAGGATGAACGGCACGATCATGCTCGTGTAGGCCTGCCCGATAGCGGCCTCGCTCGCCAGCCAGGCGAGCGCGATCCCCTGCAGTGCCAACCCGACGACCATGAATAGGCGTGCGCCGAAGCGCTCGGAGAAATAGCCCGCGGCGGGTGCGACGAGCATCGTCGCACCGGTCCACACGAGCAGCTTCAGGCCGGCCTGGAACGGTGTGTTGTGGATCACGTCCTGCAGGTACTGGCTCATGAAGAACACGGAGCCGAACATCCCGAAGTACATCGACAGCGACACGATGTTGGTGACCGCGAAGCTGCGGCGCTTGAAGAACGCCATCGGCAGCATCGGCTCGTCGGTGCGCAGCTCCTGGACGATGAAGGCGACCATCAGCACGGCTCCCGCGATCAGCGAGATCAGCACCTCGGTTGCGCCCCAGCCGAGCGTCTGTGAGCGGATCAGGCCGAAGATGATTCCGAACAATCCCGCCCCGGACAGCCCGAGTCCGACCGTGTCGAGCCTGCGCTCGGAGCCGTGGCTCTCGTTCAGACGGCGCGCGGCGACGGGCGCCAGCACGAGGCCGACGGGCACGTTGATCCAGAAGATCCAGTGCCACGAGGCGATCTGGATCATGGCGCCGCCGACCAGCGGCCCGAGTGCCACGGCGGTGCCGCTGATTCCCGACCAGACGCCGAGTGCGACTCCGCGCCGCTCGGGCGGGAACGCGTCGGCCAGCAGCGTCAGCGTCAGTGGTGTGACGATCGCAGCTCCGACGCCCTGAAGGGCACGCGCCGCGATCAGCGTCCCTGTGTTCGGCGCCAGCGCCGAGCCGGCCGATGCGGCGGTGAACAGCACGATGCCGGCGATGAACATGCGCTTGCGCCCGAAGCGGTCGCCGAGCACCGAGCCGGTCAGCAGCAGCACGGCGTATGCGAGCACGTAGGCGTTGACGATCCACTCGAGCGACTGCACCGAGGCCCCGAAGTCGCGGTGGATCGTCGCCAGCGCGACGTTCACGACGAGGTTGTCGAGCACGACCATGAACAGGCCGAGCGAGACGATCACGAGCGTTGCTGTGCGCGAACGCTTGGCAAGCACTTCAGAGGTGGGCATGAGCCGATCTCCTATTCTTAGTGAGCACTAACTACATACAAGTTAGCAGTCACTAATAACTTGTCAAGTCGAGATCCGTCATGCGAACATATGTTCGATGTACGCGGAGCTGCACGCCCACTCGGCCTACTCGTTCCTCGATGGCGCCTCACTGCCCGAGGAGCTCGTGATCACGGCGCTCGAGCTCGGCTACGGGGCGTTTGCGCTGACCGACCACAACTCGGTCTCGGGCTCGATGGAGTTCGCCCAGAGCGCCAAGGCGTTGGGACTGCACGCGCTGCACGGCGCGGAGCTCGACCTCGACGACGGCCGCCACCTGACGCTGCTCGTGCGTGATGCGACCGGCTGGGCGAACCTCTGCCGGTTGCTCACACGCGCGCACGCCGAGACTCGTACGGGGGGTGGCCCGCTGGCCACCCCCATGATCAGCCTGACGGACGTCCTCGATCACACCGAAGGCCTCGTCTGCCTGAGCGGCTGCCATGAGCGCGGCGTCCACGATGAGCCGACGCTGCGGCGTCTGCGTGAGGGCTTCGGTGGGGAGTGCCTGCGGGTCGAGTTGCAGCGTCCCTACCTGCCGGGGGATCGCGCTCGCAACCGGCGGCTGGAATGGCTGGCGCGGCGGCTCGAGCTGTCCTGCGTGACCACCGGCAACGTGCATGCGCACACGCGCGCCCGCGCGCCGCTGCAGGACGCGTTCGTGGCGCTGCGGCTGCATTCGACGCTCGACGCCTCGGAGCCCGATCGGCGCGGGAACTTCAGCCACGTGCTGGCTACGCCGGCGGCGATGGCGGCGCGCTTCCCCGAGTACCCGGAGGCGATCGCGGAGACAGCCCGGCTGGCCGAGGAGCTCGAGTTCGACCTCACCAACGACCTCTCCTACAGCTATCCAGGCGCCGAGGACCCGCTCAAGCTGCGTGAGCTCAGCGGCCTCTGCAACGAGCGTCTGCACGAGCGCTTCAAGCACCAGCCGGCGGTGCGTGAGGTCGCCGTGGCCCGGCTCGAGCAGGAGCTGCGGATCATCGAGAAGCTCAACCTGGCGGGCTTCTTCGTGCTCCACCACGAGATGCTCGAGCTGGCCCGCGAGGTGGCGGTCGAGGTCCGCGGTCGCAGCGCCGCGGGAGCTGACTCTCCGCGTGCCGCGCTGCCGCCGGGGCGCGGGCGCGGCTCCAGCGTGTCCTCGATCGTCTGTTACCTGACCGGGCTCTCGCACGTGGACCCGATCGCCAACGAGCTCGCGATCGGACGCTTCCTCAGCGAGGACCTGAAGGCGCTGCCGGACATCGACCTAGACTTCCCACGGGACATCCGTGAGGTCCTGATCCCGCGGGTGTCGGAGCGCTTCGGCAAGGATCGGGCGGCGCTGGTGGCCGCCTTTCCGACCTATCGTGCACGCGGCGCGATCCGCGAGCTGGGCAAGGTGCTGGGGCTGCCGCCGGGAGAGATCGAGCGCGTCGCCCGCGGCAGCGAGGGCTGGGATGCGCGCGGTGTAGGACGTGACATCGAGACCGCCAGTGGCGGTGCCCCGCTGCGGGGCCGCTGGGCATGGCTCGCGCGGCTGGCCAAGCAGGCACACGGGCTGCCACGACATCTGAGCCAGCACTCGGGCGGGATGATCGTCGCCACCCGGCCGCTGATCGACTGCTGTCCGGTGGTGCCGGCCGCGATGGAGGGTCGCTACATCGCCCAGTGGGACAAGGACTCGTGTGCGGACGCCGGTTTCCTCAAGATCGACCTGCTCGGGCTGGGGATGCTCTCGGCCGTGGAGCGCTGCGTCGAGCTGATCGCCAAGACGCGTAACGAGCGGATCGATCTCAGTCGCATCCCGCACGAGGATCCGGAGACCTATCACGCGATCCAACAAGCCGAGACCACCGGGGTCTTCCAGATCGAGAGCCGCGCACAGATGCAGTCGCTGCTGCGCACGCGGCCGGAGAATCTCAAGGACATCGCGATCCAGGTCGCGATCGTGCGCCCAGGCCCGATCCAGGGCGGTGCCGTCAACCCCTACATCGAGCGGCGCCAGCGGCTGCGCGTCGATCCCGACTATCAGGTCCCATACGAGCATCCGTCGTTGGAGCCGGCGCTGCGCGAGACGCTCGGCGCGATCATCTTCCAGGACCAGGTGCTGGAGGTCGCGAGCGCCTTTGCCGGGTTCCGTCCGGGGGAGGCCGAGGACCTGCGCCGGGCGATGAGCCGCAAGCGCTCCGAGGCAGCGATCGAGGCCCATCATGAGCGCTTCGTACGGGGGGCGATGCGCCTGCATGGAGTCGATGCCGAGCTCGCCGAGCGCGTCTTTGAGAAGGTCAAGGGCTTCTCCGGCTTCGGCTTTCCCAAGTCGCATGCGGCCGCCTTCGGGCTGCTCGCCTACCAGTCGACCTGGCTGCGCGTGCACTATGGGCCGGAGTTCCTGTGCGCACTGCTGAACGAGCAGCCGATGGGCTTCTATCCGCCGGACTCGCTCGTGCACGAGGCGCAGCGACGCGGGCTAGAGGTGCTCGCACCGGACGTCAACGCCTCAGAGCTCGAGTGCACGATCGACGCCGAGGGACGGGTCGTGGTCGGCCTTGGCTACATCCGCGGGGTGCGGCGCAGCGAGATTGAGGCGCTGGTTGTCGAGCGTGAGCGCAGCGGCCCGTTCACGACCCTCTCGAACCTCGCCTCCCGCGCCGGTGCCGGTGCCGGTGCGCTCGACCTGCTGGCCTGGTCGGGAGCGTGCGACGCGCTGGCCGCGTCGTCAGCCGGTGAACAGCCGGGCGCGCTCCGGGTCTCGCCGCGCCGGCTGGCGCTCTGGCAGCTCGGGGCGGCGGCGCCTGCTCACGGCGTCCGCGGCGGCGGCACACAGCTGGCGCTGCCGCTGGAGCTGCCACAGGCGCCGGCGTTGCCCGAGCTGTCCGGCTGGGAGACGCTGTTGGCGGACTACGGCACGCTGGGCATGACGGTCAGCTCGCACCCGATGGCGCTGCTGCGCTCGCGCCTGCCGCAGGGATCGAGCGACAGCCGCGATCTGACGCAGCTGCGCCATGGGACGAAGTTGAGGATCGGCGGCCTGGTGGTGGCGCGTCAGCGGCCCAGCACCGCCTCCGGCGTCGTCTTCGTGCTGCTCGAGGACGAGTTCGGCGTCATCAATCTGATCGTGCCGCCACCGGTCTACGAGCGTCACCGGCTGATCGTGCGCACCGAGCCGCTGCTGCTCGTAGAGGGCAAGCTCGAGCGCTATGCCAAGGGCGGGGGCGCGATCAACGTGCTGGTCAGTCGTGTCGAGCAGGTCGCGGCGCCCGGCGCGCTGGTCGCCAGGGTGCAGGACTTTTCGGCGCTTGATGACCAGGCACTGGCGCAGCAGCGGGCGGCCGCTGCGGGCACGGATGTCGTCGATGATTTCCGCGCGGTGGCGCCACCTGTGATGAGCTTTGCGGCAGGGCGCAGGCGCTGAGCCGCCCGGCCCAAGCTGACGCGACATCGCGCCCGCTGGCACGGTAAGGTCCCCAGCACATGGTTGGCGTGATCATCATCGCTCTGCTCTTCACGGGGCTCTCGGTGCTCGTTGCCTTTGGAGCCTCCAGGGGGACCTTCAGTGGTCTCGGTCGGGTGCTGCAGACGACCAGTCGCAGCGGCTCCCGGCTGCTGAACAGCTCGATGATCTTCGTCTACATCGGCGGCATCATCGCGCTGCCGCTGATCTTCATCATCGGTAACCGCGACAACTCCAACGCCCAGGTGCACGGCGTCAGGCTGACTTCGGCAATGCAGGCGGGCCGCGAGCTGTTCGGCGAGCATTGCGCCGTCTGCCATACGCTCGCGGCTGACAACGCCGTCGGCAAGATCGGTCCCAACCTGGACCAGCTGCGGCCCTCTGAGGCGTTGATCCTCAAGACGATTGCCAACGGCTGCTTGCAGCAGCCGGGGACCTTCACCGCGAGTACCTGCCTCGGCTTCGGCACGATGCCCGCAGACATCGTTGAGGGCGAGCAAGCGCACGACATCGCCGCGTTCGTCGCGGCGATCGCCGGTCGCCCCTGACCAGCTGCCGGCGCGCAGCTTCAGGATGGGTGCGGCTCGCCGCTGACCGCATCGGTCAACGGCCGGCGCGGCACGCAGCGACGGCGTCAGCAGTGGTGTGGCGTCCGCGGGTCAGCTCGAGCCGCAGGTCACTGTGATGCTGGTCACGACTGCGAAGTCAACGAGCGTGGCTCCCAGCCGTCCGAGGGCGCCTGACATCATGTCCGCGATGGACCTGGACGCCACCAAGACCGGCCTGCTCGACTCGACGCTCGCCGAGTACACCGACGATCTGCGGACGGCGGGCGAGGAGGACGCCGCGGTGACGCTCGCCTACACACACGCGGTCCACCAAGTCTGGCGGCAGGTTGTCAGGATGCTGCCTGTGTCGGCGGGTGACTCCGTGCTCGATGTCGGAACCGGCTTTGGGATCCTCCCGATCGAGCTCGCCGCAAACGTCGCCGTGAGTGCGGCGGGGGTCGATCACAAGGCGCAGTACATCGAGCACGGGATGGAGCTGCAGGCGCGGCTCGCGGCGCAAGATCTGTTCGCGGCCGAGTCGGAGCTGAATCTCTCCGTCGGTGATGCCTGCGACCTGCAGTTCGGCGACCGATCGTTCGACCTCGTGTTCATGCGAGAGGTCCTGCAGTTCATCGTCGAGCCGCTCGCCGCGGTTGGCGAGTTGTACCGCGTGCTGCGACCCGGTGGCTTCGCCTGCGTCGGCGACACCGATGATCAACTCTGGATCACCTGGCCGCCTCCGAGCCCAGCGCTGTCGCGCCTGGTCGATGCCGTCGCCGCCGTCCAGCACGCGCAGGGAGGCGACCGGCAGACCGGCCGCAAGCTGACGAGCTACCTGCGCGCCGCGGGTTTCAGGATCAACTCGCTGGTGGTTCTGCCTGAGGCCCAGCACCGGGTCGTGGAACCGTATGACGGAGAACGGGCGCTGATCATCGAGCAGCTTCGAGCGGCGCGTGAGCGCGTGTTCGCGGAGGGTGTGACCGACGCACGCAGCTTCGACGCCGACCTCGAGGAACTCGAGCGCGAGGAGCCGTTTGAGGAGTTCCGGCTCAACGCGAAGATCATCGTGCTGGCGCAGCGTCCGGCCGACCAGGACGCCGCCGCCGGGCAAAGCAAGATGTCCGGCTTCGGTCACGGGCAAACCTAAGACGTCATAAATCCAAGACCGCCTTTCCGCAAAGTGCGGGAGGGTTTGTGCCTTTCGGCACGCGTCCATCCGTACGGCTTGTTACCCTCGCGCTACGTCAAATGCTGAATTCCCGCCTGGTCCGCCGAGAGGGCGGTGGGGAGCGGGGGACCCAAGTTGTTTGGGGCGAATCGCGTTCAGGGAACGCGTAGTGCCGCTCTTTCAGGCACGAGCCCGTCAGCTAACCCCGCAAGCGCAATAGAGAGAAAGAGGACGCGATCTCAATGCCTCAAGCGGGGTCGAACTTCATGGATTGGCAGCAGGCGGAAAACGAGAGCCGCCTGTTTGTCGACGACGACTTCAGCTGGTCGGAGCCGCCGCAGCGCAGACGCCGGCGGATCACCGAGGAACCGATCCGCACCGCGCGGCGGACCGCGGTGCTCGAGTACGAGTCTGGACACGACGACCATCGCGAGTCCGGCGCCGACTACGAACCCGCCCCGCCCGCGACGTACCCGCCCGCGACGCGCCAGTCCTGGAATCAGCCGACGGCGGTCCACAGCCACTTCGACGAGATGATGGAGGCGTGGAACGCCAACTACGGCTCGGGCGCGGATGGGTTCGACACTTCGGTCGAGCGTGCCTTCGACCTCTCCGACCCCGGCGCGCAAGCCTCCGCCCTGGGTGCACGGCGCACGGTCGTGATCACCGGTCACGGCGACGATCGCTACCTGCCGGCCCCGCGCCAGCGCCGCTCATCGGAGCTGCGCTTTCACGAACGCTCGAGCTTCAGCCCCGACCGTGCCGGCCTCTGGGCCGTGCTGCTCGGCATCGCGCTCGTGATCGGCGCGATCGCGCACTAACGGCCCGCAGGGCCCGCAGGAACCGGGTCCCGCCCGCTTCAGGGGAGCAGCGTGTCGCGAACGGACCGCGCCTCGGTGCGCTCCGCATCACCGAGCGTCGCGGGCCGGACAGGCGTGACGATGCTCCAATGCTTCCCGGCCGGGCAGCGCTGAATCCGCCACGGCCCCAGGCGCAGCGCCTTTACCGACGCGCCCGGGATCCAGGTGGTGGTGAACAGGTGCCCACGATGGCAGCGCACGATCGTGCGCAGCCCCACGAGCGAACCGCTGCGGCGGCGTAGGAAGAGCGCCTCGAGCACCGTCGCGCCGCCGGCGACGGCGAGTCCCTTGCGCCGTTTGCTCTGGGTCATGTCTTCAAGCTACCACCAGGGGTTGGCCCCAAGCGCTTGACGTGGGGGCAACGCGGCG
The DNA here is from genome assembly GCA_963706725.1 of uncultured Actinomycetota bacterium. Classification (GTDB taxonomy): domain Bacteria; phylum Actinomycetota; class Thermoleophilia; order Solirubrobacterales; family Solirubrobacteraceae; genus Palsa-465. Next base: position 1,433,230 of record OY970167.1, read on the forward strand.
TAGACTTATGAAGCGTAAGCAGGTCCGAAAAGTAAAGGGCCTGTGAAGTGCGTCTCCCGACGGTCAGATTCGGCGGCCCGCGCTCGCGATTGCCGGCCGAGCTATCTCCCTCTCTCCACATTGCCCGGGTGCCCGATATGAAGACAGCGATGAGCAGATTTCAGATACACGACGAGCTGACCGCGCCGGAGCGCTCCGCCCCGGTGCTGCGCGGGGCGCTTGCCGGCGGCGGCCAGCTTCCGAACTTCCTCGGTGTGCTCGCCGGGTCGCCGGCGGCGCTGCGCGCGTACGCGCGCTTCCGTTCGGAGCTACGCCACGGTCAGCTGGGCCTGTCGACGATCGAGCGGATCTCGCTCGCGGTCGCCGAGCACCATGGCGCCGAGCAGGGCGTCTTCACGCATTCACGTGCGGCGCGAGCCGCCGGCCTCGGCATCGATGAGATCGCGATGGCGCGCCAGTTCGACTCCGAGGATCCGCGTGAGGCGGCGCTGCTGCGCTACCTGCGCGCGCTCATGGTCGAGGGCCGCCCGCCGATGTACCTGCACGAGGAGGCGCGCGAGGCGGGATGGGACGACGAGCAGCTGCTCGAGGCGATCGCGGTGGTCTCGATCGAGGGCTTGGTCTCGATGATCAACGTCGCGGGCGAGATCCCCGTTGACGGCTCGTCGGAAGAATCCCGAATGTTGAAGGCCGCGTAGATACAGTTCCATAGGCATGGAGGCACCCAGAAAGTTCGAGGGCGACGCGCCTGCGGACGGCCCGGAAGACGTAGCAGCGAAGGGACCGTGCTGCCCGTTTTACCACGAGGCCGTTGAGCTCGTGGGACGCCGATGGACCGGGGCGATCCTGCGGGTGTTGATGGAGCGGCCGATGCGCTTCTCGGAGGTGGTGCAGGCGGTTCCGGAGCTCTCCGACCGCCTGCTTTCGGAGCGCATGAAGGAGCTCGAGGGCCGCGGCATCGTCGAGCGCACGGTGCATCCGGGGCCACCGCTGCGTGTCGAGTACGCGCTCTCCGAGATGGGTCGCGAGCTCGGCCCCGCGCTCACCGAGCTTCAGGATTGGGCGCAGCGCTGGCTCGACGGTCGCGTCGCGCGCTGATCTATACGTGCACGCGAGCGTTTGGAATCGCGCGCGTCCTGGGAGCTTCTGCGCATGAACGACGAATCCGAACGTCGGCTCGCGCGCAACGAGGTCCTCTTCCGCGAGACCAACGAGGCGATCGAGCGCGGTCAGTGGCCGAACGATCCCGTGAAGCAGGTCCGCTTCCGCTGTGAGTGTGCGCGCCTGCAGTGCGGTGAGGCCGTGGAGCTCACGCTCGTCGAGTACGAGCAGGTGCGCAGCTCCCCGCGGCGGTTTGTGATCGCACCCGGGCACGAGACGCCGGAGCTCGAGACCGTCGTCAGCCGCGCGCCCGCCTACCTTGTCGTCGAGAAGCAGGACACGGCAGGGCAGATCGCCACCGCGCTCGACCCGCGCGACTGAGCACGGGCGGCGGACCGGAGCCGCTCCGGGCCTGAGGCAATCCCGGGCGGCGACGGCCCGAAGCTAGTGTGCGCCGGCCGGCAACCTGAAGACCATGCGTGCCTCGGTGCCGCCCTCGGCACGTTCGGCGAGCACGAACTCATCGGCCGCGTCGGTGATGAACGCGAGCCCCCAGCCGAGCCCCGGCCGGATCGGGCTGGCGTTGTGACCGCGGCCGGTGTCGGCGACCAGCACCCACAGCTCGCCGCCCAGCACACGCGCGCTGACCTGAACGTAGCCGGGCTCGTTCTCGTAGGCGTGCAGCACGACATTGCTGATCGCCTCCGACACGGCCAGACGCACCCCGTCCAGTTGGTCTCCTTCGATGCCGGCCGCCTGCGCGTAGTCGGCCACCGCGTGACGCAGCGGGGGGATTGCGTCGGCAACCGCCCGCACAGACTCATTCAAGCTCGTGAGTACCACGACAGTGTTCGAATCTTGTGGCTGGTCTCGAATTACGGGCATCTGGCCATGTGGAGGGGGTTTCGAAGCGGACAGCTTCCCCAAGGTGCCGTGCTTCACGCATACAAACAAGTAACGTTCCGCCGCGATGACCGATCAGCCGCAGCTCACCGCCAAGGACGTCGTTGCGCGCGTCGAGCACGAGGGCATCCGTTTCATCCGCCTGTGGTTCACAGACATCCTCGGAAACCTCAAGGCGTTCAGCATCAACAGCACCGAGCTGGCCGATGCCTTCGACGGCGGAATGGGCTTCGACGGCTCCTCGATTACCGGCTTCAACGCGATCGAGGAGTCCGACATGATCGCCGTGCCGGACCCCAAGACCTTCGCGGTGCTGCCCTGGCGCGGCGGCGAGCACGCCGTCGGCCGCATGTTCTGTGACATCCGCACGCCTGAGGGCACGCCGTACGAGGGCGACCCGCGGCACATCCTGCGCCGCGCGGTCCAGCGCGCGCGAGAGATGGGCTTTGAGCACTTCTACGTCGGGCCCGAGCTCGAGTACTTCTACTTCAAGGATTCCCGCTCGACCGAGGTGCTCGACGAGGGCGGTTACTTCGACCTGACCACGCTCGACGCGGGCTCGGACCTGCGCCGTGACACTGTGCTCGGGCTCGAGCAGCTGGGGATCCACACCGAGTACTCCCACCATGAGGTCGGACCCAGCCAGCATGAGATCGACATGCGCTACGCCGACGCGCAGACGATGGCCGACCACTGCATGACCTACAAGATCACGGTCAAGGAGTACGCGCTCAAGTACGGGTACCACGCGACCTTCATGCCCAAGCCACTGTTCGGCAAGAACGGCTCCGGGATGCACACCCACCAGTCGCTATTCCGCGATGGGCACAACGCCTTCTTCGATCCCGATGACGCCTACATGCTCTCTGACATCGGCAAGGCCTTCATCGCCGGGCAGCTGCGTCACGCGCGCGAGATCAGCTCGATCTTTGCCCAGTGGGTGAACTCCTACAAGCGCCTGGTGCCCGGCTACGAGGCCCCGGTCTACGTCGCCTGGTCGCGGCGCAACCGCTCCGCGCTGGTGCGCGTGCCGATGTATCACCCGGGCCGGGAGCAGGCGACCCGCATGGAGCTGCGCTGCCCAGACCCCGCGTGCAACCCCTACCTGACCTTCGCGGTGCTGCTGCAGGCCGGACTCGAGGGCATCGAGCACGGTTACGAGCTGCCCAATCCGATGGAGAAGAACCTGTACCACCTCTCGCCGGAGGAGCGCCGCCGGCTGGGGATCGAGCAGCTTCCGGAGACGCTCGGCGAGGCGATCGAGCTGACCGCCCAGTCCGAACTGGTGCTGCGCTCGCTGGGCGAGCACACCTTCAACCGCTACATCGAGATCAAGCGCCAGGAGTGGGACGACTACCGCGTCCAGGTCACGCCCTGGGAGCTGGAGCGTTACCTCCCCGTTTTGTGAGCTTTGCGCTCGGCCCCGTTCCCGCCGAACCAGGGGCGGGATTGCGGCCGCGAACCTCCGCCGGTCGCTTGGCGGCGACGGCCGTGGTCGGGCGGGGCGGCTGCGGCCCGCCCCGCGTCAGTTGGTCGCCAGCACCAGCCGGAAGTGCGAGTGCGTGCCCCCCGCGATCAGGTAGCCGAGCCGCTGCAGGACGGTCATTGTCGAGCTCTTGGCGGCGCTCGGGTCGAGCGCCGCGAGCGCGGCGATGCCCCCGAAGTTGAGGTAGACGTCGGCCTTCCCGCCCGCCGGCAGCTGCGCCAGCGCTTGCTTGAAGGTCGCGTTCTGGGCCAACGTGGAGCTCGGGTGCAGGAGCTGCAGGACGTTGCTGAAGCCGAACGTCACGGCGACGCGGCCGCCGACCGTGCCGGCCGAGATCGGCAGGCCGCTCACCAGCCGCTTGATCGCGGCGGCCAGGCGTGCGCCCGCGCGCCTGTTGACCGGTGCCATCACCAGTCCGGCCTGCAGCGTGGTGCTCGAGTTGCCGCTGACCGAGAGCTCCGCCGGGCCGAGCGCGGGCACCAGGTCCTGCTCGATGAAGCGCAGCGGGCCGCTCGGAATGCTGCCGGTTACGCCCTGCGCCGCCTGGATCGTCGTGAGCGACTTGGACAGGCTCGCGGCCAGCTTGCTCACCGCGCCGGCCTTGGTCAGCGCGCCGCCAAGCGTCAGCGCCAGCCACGAGCTACCCGGCAGCGAGCTGACGTCGCTTGCCACGCCGCTGGCGGGAGCATTGGTCGAAGGTGTCCCGTGGTCGATCACGTCAAGGCGGAACTGGTTGCGCAGCGCCGACACCCCCAACGCGACCGAGGAGCCGGCCGGTGCCTGCTTGGCGGCGGCGCCGAGCGTCGAGCTCGAGTAGTTGGGCAGCGACTGCAGCAGCGGCAGCAGCTGCTCATAGAGCTGGTGCAGCGGCGCGTACAGCGTCAAGAGCTGATCCCCACCGAGCTGCGACATGTCCGACTTGAAGCCGGGGTCGGCGGCGAGCGAGCTCTTGGCGGTCGTCACCTCCGCCTGGCCGACGGCGCTCTTGCCGCCGACGATCGCGTAATGACCGACGACGTTCCACGCCTCCCACGACTGCTTGATCGTTTTGGCCAGGAACCTGCGGGCGGCCGCTGGATCGCTCGTCGGCAGGACCGCGAGCACGTCGGTTTCAATCGCCTGCGGGCTTCCCGGCTTGGCCGGGAGTCCGGTGAGCGCGATCCCCATCTGCTGCCCGGCCCAGGGCTTCAGCTCCCCCCACCGCTTGCCGAGCGACCTCTCGATGTCGGCGCTCAGCCTGTGCGCCGAGCCCTTGCCGGCGATCTGATCGATCGCCTCGATCAGGTTGCTCTTCATGCTCCCCTGCGGCTTGATCGTCACTGACATGTAAGCCACGGAGCTGGCCGGCACCATGCTCGCCGGGTTCAGAGCAGACGGCGCATCGGTCGCGCCGCCGTTACCGCCGCCGCCACATGCGGCGAGCGCTGCGCTGACCGCCAGCGCGGCCCCGACTGTTCTGAGCGTTCTCCCCTTATTCATCGCGCCGCCGAGCATACCCCTCCGCTGAGCAGCCAAACGCCGGCTCAGTCACGCGCCAGCGTGTGCACGCGGTCGGCGATCGCGCGTGCGAGCGCGCGCCGCTCAGCCGCCCCGGCGGCGGCGTGCGCGGCGCTCAGGCCGCGGTGCCGCAGCCGCCATATGTCGAGCACCAGCGGCCGCGCGGCGATCGCGCGCTCGAGTCGCGCGAGCTCTTCGGGCTCGAGTGTGACGCGCCGCGCGTAGCCGGCCATCGCCAGGTCGACGCGACGCAGGTCCTTGGCCCCCTCGGCCCATAGCAGGAACGCCAGCGACGGCAGTCGTGGCCCGAGGCCCGCGCCGGTCCAGTCGACCAGCACCATCGATGGAGCCGGGGTGGCGACAACGTTGGCGAGCACGAAGTCCGGATGCGTGAAGGCGACGGGCAGGCCCTCGCCAGGATCGGCGAACTCGAGCGCGTCGAGCAGCTCGCCGTAGAAGGCAACGTCGCGAAACGATGCATCGGCCTCCGACTGCTCGAGCCACTGCGCCGCGGCAGCCAGCTCATCGGCCGGGGAGCCGTCGATCACGTGGTGCCAGCCGCCGCCCGCGCGCGCTGCCGGGCCCGCGGGGACGGGCAGCGTGTGCAGGCGGCCGAGCAGCCCACCGAGGCCCCTGATGCCGCCGGCGTCCTTGATCGTCTGGCGCCGCTGCACCCGGGGGACGGTCGCCACCGCCTCGGTGACCAGCACCGTGCAGTCGCCCAGTGCGCTGACCGGATCCTCGGTCGCGCAGCGCTCGGCTGGGTAGTCCGCTGCGGCCAGCCACTGCAGCACGGCGGCGTCACCCTCGACGGCGCTGCGCGGGCGCTGCGGTCCGAACACGCGCGCCACCCAGCTGGGGCCGTCTTCGCGTCGCAGCAGGATCACGTCCTGGTCCAGTGTGTAAAGCGTGTGCGCGCGGAAGCCGTACTGCTCGGCGAGGTGCGAGCGCAGCTCGACCGGCTCGGTCACTGGAGCAGCGCCTCCAGCGCCGCGAGCTCGGTGACCGGCAGCCGGCAGGCGAAGCGCTCGCAGACGTAGGCGGTCTGGCGACCGTCGATCAGCCCGCGCCCACGCAGCAACGCCACGGCCGTGTCGGTGGTGCTGTCGCCGTCGCTGCCGGCGAGCACGAGGTGGGGGCGGTGGCGGGCACGGAGGGCGCCGGTCAGCGGACCGGCGCCAACGATCGCGACCTCTTGCGGGGTCGCGAGGAAGAGGTCGAGTGCCTGCAGCAGCTGCCCGAAGGCCAGCGGATGGCGCAGCGCGAGCTCGGCGTGCAACGCCAGCACGCCGGCCGCGTGGCGCTCGTACTCGGCGTCGCCCGAGAGGCGGGCGAGCCGCAGCAGCCCGAGCGCGGCCGCCGAGTTGCCCGACGGGATCGGCGCGTCCTCGAGGTCCTTGCGCCGCGCGACCAGCGTCGGCACGTCGGCGGCGGTGGTGAAGAAGCCGCCCTGCTCGCGGTCGGCAAAGCGCTCGATCATCGCGTCGGCGAGCGCCACCGCCTGGACGTACCAGCGCTCGTCGAAGGTCGCCTCGTAGAGCACGAGCAGCGCCTGCAGCAGGAACGCGTGGTCCTCGAGGTAGGCCGGCAGTGTCGCGCGCCCGTCCTTCCAGCTGCGCAGCAGGTTGTTCTCGTCATCGCGCAGCCGCTCGAGCAGGAAGCTAGCGCAGGCACCCGCGGCCTCCAGGTAGTCGTCGCGCGCGAGCGCCGCGCCGGCGTCGGCCAGCGCGCTGATCATCAGCGCGTTCCAGGCGGTCAGGCGCTTGTCGTCGAGTCCTGGCCGCACCCGTAGCTCGCGCGCGGCCAGCAGCCGGCGGCGGATCTCCGGCAGCTCATCGGGCGCCGGCCCGCGCGCCGCGAGCACCCAGTAGCGGCCATCGAGGTCCGGCGGCCCGGCCGGGATCCCGCGGTAGTAGTCGATCGCCAGTCCTGCGAGCTCAGGCCCGGCCGCATCACTCAGCTCGGTCGGGGTCCAGACGTAGAACCTGCCCTCGACGCCCTCGGAGTCGGCGTCGAGCGCTGCGCAGAAGCCGCCCTCCGGCCCGCGCAGCTCACGCAGCGCCCAGTCGAGCGTCTCGGTGCAGATGTCGCGGAAGCGCGGCTCGCGCGTGACCTGCCAGCCGTGCAGGTAGGCGCGGGCCAGCAGCGCGTTGTCGTAGAGCATCTTCTCGAAGTGGGGCACGGTCCAGGTGGCGTCGACCGCGTACCGCGCGAAGCCGCCGCCGAGCTGGTCGTAGATGCCGCCGTCGGCCATCGCATGCAGGGTCGCGGGGGCGAGCTCGACGTCGCCGGCCGCGAGCAGGAACTCCAGCGTGCAATGCGGCGGGAACTTGGGGGCAGCGCCCCAGCCGCCGTTGACGCGGTCGAACATCTGGCCGAGCGCGTGCACGCAGTCGGCGATCGCGCTCGGCGGCACGCTCGCCGCCTCGGCGCGCCCGACCGATGCCTCGGCGGTGATCGCCGCGGCCAGGCGCGCGCCCTGCTCACGTACCTGTTCGGGCCGCTGGACCCAGGCCTCGGAGATCGCATCGAGCACCATCCGCCAACTCGGCATCCCGGGGCGCTGCATCGGCGGAAAGTAGGTGCCGGCGAAGAACGGCTGCTGGTCCGGGGTCAGGAACACGTTCAGCGGCCAGCCGCCCTGCCCGGTCATCGCCTGGCAGGCGGACATGCAGACCGCGTCGATGTCGGGGCGCTCCTCGCGGTCGACCTTGATGCAGACGAAGGTGTCGCTCATCAGCGCGGCGATCTCCGGGTCCTCGAACGACTCGTGCGCCATCACGTGGCACCAGTGGCAGGCCGAATAGCCGATCGAGACCAGCAACGGGCGATTCTCCCGATGGGCGCGCTCCAGCGCTTCCTCGCCCCACGGATACCAGTCGACCGGATTGTCGGCGTGCTGCAGCAGGTAAGGAGAGGTCTCCTGCGCGAGCCGGTTCATCGTGTTTGAGGCTACCCCTCGGGGCCAGCGCCGCTGTCGCGCCAGCAGAGCAGCGCGACAGCGGCGATGATCGTCCCGGCGGCTGCGTAGGCCACACGCGCGCCCAGCGCGTCGGAGACCGCCCCGGCAATCAGCGCCGTGATCGGCAGCGTGCCCGGCAGTGCGACGCTCCATGCGCCCATCACACGCCCGCGCAGCTCGGGCGTGGTACGCAATTGCACCAGCGTGTTGGCCGCCGCGATCATCCAGATCGAGCATGCGCCGGTGGCGAGGATCCCGGCATAGAGCAGCGGCAGGTCCGGTGCGGTGGCGCTGACGATCACGGCCGCGCCGGTGAGCACCGCGAGCGTGCGCACGCGCGTGCCGGTGGGCGGCCGTCGTGCTGCCAGCAGCGCGCCCGGCAGGGCACCGACACCGAACAGCGCCAGCAGCACGCCGTAGCCGCTGCCGCCGAGATTGAACGCGCGCGTCGCCAGCAGCGGGAAGAACAGCGTCGGGCTGAACAGCACGGTGGAGCTCGCCGCCAGCAGCAGGCAGGCGCGCAGCAGCGGATGCGCCCAGGCGTAGCGCACGCCCTCGACCGCACTCGGGCGCCCGGCGCTGGGCTCCCGCGCTGGCCGCGCGGGACTCGACCCGCGCGGCCGGTAGCGCACCAGCACCGCGATCGGGGCAGCGAACGTGACCGCGTTGACCAGCACGCAAGCCGCTGGACCAGAGGTCGCCAGCAGCGCGCCGCCGACAGCCGGGCCGAGCACGCGCGAGAGGTTGAGGACCACCTCGTAGAGGCTGACCGCGCCCGCCACGCGCTCGGGGCCGACCAGGTCGAGCACGTAGATCTGGCGTGCCGGCCCGTCGAGCGAGTTGACGATGCCACTGGCCAGCATGATCGCCACCAGCGGCCAGTAGCTGGCCGCGCCCGAGACGATCAGCGCGTAGAGCAACAGGCTCAGCGCGGTCAGCAGGCCCTGCGTCCAGATCAGCAGCACGCGACGGTCGTAGTGGTCGATCAGCGAGCCCGCCCAGAGCCCGAGCACGAGCGTCGGACCGAGACCGGCGGAGGACAGCAGGCCGAGCTCGACACCGCTGCCGTGCCAGCGCAGCACCAGCCAGCCGACGGCCACCGACTGCGTCATCAGGCCGGAGGCGGAAGTGATCTGGCCGAAGAACCACCAACGGAACGGGCGCACCGCAAGCGCCGCGCGGGGGCCGCCGTGGAATCCTGTCTCGCTCGTTGCTGTCACAGTTCAGTCAGCCTAGGTCCGAAACACGTTCCACGCTTCAAGCTCCAGGAGGCTGCCATGTACCGAGTGACCCTTGATTCCACCAGCGCTCCGGCCGCGGTCGGACCGTACTCCCACGCCGTGCGCGTGACCGGTGAGCTGCTGTTCATCTCCGGGCAGATCGGGCTCGATCCCACCACCGGCGAGCTGGTTGGTGCTAGCGCCGCCGAGCAGGCGCGCAGGTGCCTCGAGAACCTGCACGCGATCGCCAGCGACGCCGGCTGCTCGCTTGAGGATGCGGTCAAGATCACCGTCTACCTCGCCGACATCGCCGCCTACGCGGAGGTCAACGAGGTCTATGCGGGCTTCTTCAAGCACGACCCGCCCGCGCGGGTGGCACTGGCGGTCGCGGCGCTGCCGATGGGTGCGCAGGTCGAGATCGACGCAGTGGTGGCAGTTGGCGCCTGAGTCGCGAGCGGACAGGCTCGTAACAGAGGCGAGCATCACCCGCGCCGCGCACGCCGGCGAGGGTGTTGTGCGTGAGACGCCGATCATCACCACGCGCACGCTCTCCGAGCGTGCCGGCACGCGGATCGTGCTGAAGGCCGAGAACCTCCAGGGCACGGGCTCGTTCAAGTTGCGCGGGGCGATGGCCAAGATCGCCGCGCTCGGCGAGGACACCGCGCGTGGGGTGGTCTGCGGCAGTGCCGGCAACCACGCTCAGGCGGTCGCCTACGCGGCGCTCTCGCGGGGTGTCCCCTGTGAGGTGTTCATGCCCGAGGCGGCGCCGATCGCCAAGGCCGATGCCGTCCAGGCACTGGGGGCGAAGCTGCACCTGGAGGGTCGCTCGGTCGACGAGTCGGTGGCTGCGGCCAAGGCCCGCGCCGCCGAGGCCGGGATGCAGTTCATCCACCCGTTCGACGACCCCGACGTGATCTCCGGCCAGGGCGGGGTGGGACTCGAGCTGCTGCGTCAGATCCCCGATCTGGCGCGGGTCGTGGTCCCCGTCGGTGGCGGCGGGCTGATCAGCGGCATTGCCGTCGCGATCCGCTCACAGCGCCCCGAGGTGGAGATCATCGGTGTCCAGGCGGAGGCCTGCTCGCCGTTCGTGGCCTCGCTCGCGGCGGGCGAGCCGGTGGCCGTCGACTCGGTCCGCACGATCGCCGACGGCATTGCCGTGAAGCGCCCGGGTGAGATCACGCTGAAGCTGATCGACGCCTTCGTCAAGGAGCTGGTGGTCGTCGCCGAGGATCAGGTTGCCGAGGCGATGGTCTTCATGATGGAGCGTTCGAAGCTGGTGGTCGAGGGCGCGGGCGCCGTCGGCGTGGCGGCCCTGCTGGCCGGCAAGCTCGACGGCCCGGTCAACGGCACCACCGCGCTGGTGCTGTCGGGCGGCAACGTCGGCGCCGGGCTGTTGGCAGAGGTCGCCCGCCGTCACGAGACGCAGGCCCGGCGCCGGCTGGTGCTGCGCGTGCGCATCCCCGACCTTCCCGGGAGCCTGGCGGCGCTGCTCGGCATGGTCAGCAGGACCGGCGCCAACCTGCTCGACGTGCAGCACATCCGCGAGGGCCTCGACCTGCACATCCAGGAGACCGCCGTGCAGCTGGTGCTCGAGACCCGCGGCGCCGAACATGCGGCGGCGGTGCGTGCCGCGATCGAGGCCGGCGGATATCAGGAAGCGACTGAGATTCTCTGACGCGCCTCATCGACGAGCGCCGCCATGATGCGGCTGGTCTCGTCGGCCTCGGGATGCCACTGAACCCCGAGCACAAAGCTCGCGTCCGGTAGCTCGATCGCCTCGGCGAGGTCGTCGTCGATCGCGCGCCCGGTCACAACGAGCCCCTCGCCGAGTGCGTCGATCGCCTGATGATGATGGGACTTGGTCATCGTCAGATCGCTGCCGGCAGCCTGCGCTGCCAGCGAGCCGGCGGCCAGCTGCACGTCGTGCTCGTTGCCGTCGAAGGTTCCGATGTGACGACGGTGCTCGTCGCTGTGCAGCACGTCGGGGAGGTGCTGGATCAGCGTGCCGCCGCGCACGACGTTCAGCACCTGCATCCCGCGGCAGACGCAGAGTGTGGGGATGTCGCGCTCGATCGCGCGCTCCAGCAGCGCGAACTCAAAGTCGTCGCGGGGCGGGACCAGCCCGACCGTCTCCGGGTGCTGTTCCTGACCGTAGCGCGCCGGGTCGATGTCGCAGCCACCGGCCAGCACGAACGCGTCGATGCGGTCGAGCACCTCATCTGGGTTCTCGACCAGCACCGGATCGGGCGGCAGCATCAGCGCCAGCGCGCCGGCGCGCTGGATCGACTCGACGTAGGAGTACTGCAGCAGCGCGCACGGCCCGCCGACCCAGACGCCGTAGCTGGCGATCTCGAGGGCCGTTGCGATTCCGACGACAGGGCGGCGACTGCTCATGACGTGAACTCCTAGCTGGATTAGGGCCTTAATCCAGCGTACTCAGGCGGTCAACGCCATGAGTTGGTCAACGCGGCGCGCGAGGCGATTGCCCCGTGCACGTCGTCGGTGATCACCCCGGACACGCGCGGGTCGGCCAGTAGCGCGGCATGCTCGGCGGCCATGAAATCCCAGACGATCAGCTCAAGACCGGCTTCCGCAAGCTCGGCGATCAGCCGCTCGTCGACCAGTTTCATCGACGGCAGCACCGCGACGGCCCCGGCTCTGCGCGCACGCCCGACCGCGTCCATCGCCGTGAACTCGAGCAGCAGTCCGAGTCGCAGCGCGCCAGCCAGCTGAGACAGGCGTCCGAGCAGCGGGTCGATGAACGAGGTGACCAGGAGCTCGCCGCCGGCCGCCGCGAAGACCTCGAGCGGCATCGCGAGCTGCTCGGCATAGCCGTCCTCCTTGAGCTCGACGTCGAGCGCGATCCGCCCCGACGCCCAGGCCAGCACCTCCTCGAGCAGCGGTGGGCGGAAGCCGGTGCGGTCGGCGAACTCGTCGAGCGAGCACGAGTCGAGCGCGACCCCGGCATGGGCGTGGTCGTGGAGGATCGCGAGCTGGCCGTCACCGCTACGGCGCACGTCCAGCTCAATCATCTCGGCGCCTGCCGCCAGCGCCAGTTCGAAGGCCCGCATCGTGTTCTCGGTATCCCGAGACGAATGAACACCACGGTGTGCGATCACGCTCGGTCCGCCAGCCGTCGGTCTAGCAGCCATTACCTCCGGGACCGTAGCAGCGACCCAATCTTCTGAAATATCAGTCGCATTTAAGTCTCCGATTGTGAAAAGGTCTTTAAACGAGATGTTTACGGGTCAGTCACAACTTCGCACCAGCCGGGGTTTACCTTGTCGCCCGGCGAGGCTGTTGCTCGGCGGTCCCACCCGCCCAAACACTCGTTCAATAAACATCCCTCAGGAGGGCTTAGGACTATGAGAAATCGTCGCGTCGTCGCGTCGATGGCCGGTGCCGCTGCTGCGGTGGCGGTGGCCGCCGGGGCGAGCGTCAGCTCGGCCGGCGCCAGCACCAACTGGTCGAAGGTCACGTCGGCTAGCGCCGGCGGAGGCATGTCTGCGCTCGTCGCGGCGGCCGAGAAGGAGGGCAAGCTGAACGTGATCACGCTGCCCAGCAACTGGGCCAACTACGGCGCCATCATGGCTGCTTTCAGGGCCAAGTACCACATCAAGATCAGCGACGCGATCCCCGACGGCTCGTCAGCCCAGGAGATCCAGGCGGTTGAGTCCGACAAGGGCCGCAGCAACGCTCCGGACGTCCTCGATATCGGTCAGAGCTTCGCCGCTCTGCCCGCCAACCAGAAGCTGTTCGCCCCCTACAAGGTCGCAACCTGGATGTCGATCCCGACCAGCGACAAGGACCCCAAGGGTCACTGGTACGGCGACTATGGCGGGATCGTCTCCTTCGGCTGCGACTCGCAGATCGTCAAGAGCTGCCCGACCACCTGGTCACAGCTGCTCAGCGCCCCGGCCAACTCGGTTGCCCTGAACGGCGTTCCCGGCCAGGCCGGCGCCGCCACCGGCGCGGTCTGGGCCGCCGCACTGAACAACGGCGGCAGCTTCACCAACGCCGCTCCCGGTCTGAAGTTCTTCAGCACCTTGAAGAGCAAGGGCATCCTGAACTCGACAGACTGCGATTCGAGCAGCGTGGTCGCGGCGGGCTCCTGCCCGATCCTGATCAACTGGGACTTCCTCAACAACGCCCAGGCGTGGGGCCTCAAGGGCTCGCTTGCCAAGGCCTGGAAGGTCGTCGATCCGAAGGGCACGCCGTTCGCCGAGTCCTACTACCAGGCGATCAGCGCAACCGCCCCGGACCCCGCTGCGGCGCGTCTGTGGGAGGAGTTCCTGTACTCGGCTACGGGTCAGAACCTCTACCTGAAGGGCCTCGCCCGTCCGGCGGAGCAGGCCGCGATGATCAAGGCCAAGACCATCGACGAGGCCGCCCTCAAGCAGCTGCCTCCCGTCACCGGCACCGTGAGCTACCCGACGGCCGCCGAGGCGACCAAGGCGGGCACCGCGATCGCGGCCGGCTGGCCGAACATCTAAGGCCATCAGCACGACACAGGCAATCCCTGTAGTGACCGACCCCGCGGCGCCTCGGCGCCGCGGGGCTGGTGGCTTTTCGGGAGGCATACGCCGCGCGGTCGCGGACCGCGCTTGGCTCGGGATGCTGCCGTTCTTCCTGTTCGTCGGCATCTTCCTCGGCGGGCCGCTTTACGTCGTCATTCACGGCGCGTTCACGACCGATACCAACACGCCGACGCTCAGCAACTTCTCCGCCGTCTTCGGACAGTCGCAGTACCTGCTCGCGCTCAAGAACAGCGCGATCCTCTCACTCTGGACCTCGATCGGCCCGGCGCTGTTCGGCCTCTGGCTGGCGGCCGCGGTCGTCACCGGCAAGCCCGACGGATTGCTGCGCCGGATCGTCTCCAGCGCTTCCGGGGTGCTCGCCTACTTCGCCGGCCTGCCGCTGGCATTCGCCTTCATCGCCACGATCGGCGCCACCGGTGTGATCACCGTCTTCCTGCGCGGCGCCTTCGGATTCCAGCTGACCGAGCACCTGAGCATCGACTCGCTCACGGTCGTCGGACTCGCCTACTTCTACTTCCAGATCCCACTGATGGTGATCCTGATCACGCCCGCGCTCGAGGGCCTGCGCCCCGAGTGGGAAGAGGCCGCCCGCAACCTCGGCGCCACCCGCTGGAAGTACCTGCGCCTGGTCGCCATTCCCGTGCTGTTGCCGTCCTTCGCCGGAGCCGAGCTGATGCTCTTCGGGAGCGCCTTCTCGGCGTACGCGACGGCGCTCGCGCTCGACGGTGGCACGCTCCTCTTCCTACCGGGCAAGATCAACTTCTCGCTCTCCAACAACGTGCTTCCGGGTCAGGACCGGATCGCGATGGCGCTCGGCACCGAGATGATCCTGGTCGTGATGATCGTGATGGTTGGTTACTGGTTCGTCCAGCGCCGCGCCGGAAGGTGGCTGCGATGACCGCGGCCGGACTTGGTTTGGCACTCGACGAGCTGGTGCATCCCGCACCGGAGACCCCGGATGCTTCGCGGCTGCGCCGCGAGCGTCGCCGCCCGGCCGCGTGGCGGCTCTCGATCCTGATCCTCGGAGCGATCTTCTACCTGCTGCCACTCGGCAGCAGCGTCAAGTTCAGCCTGCTCGACCAGAGCGGTAGCTATGGCTTTGGCAATTACACGGCGATCGTCAACAGTTCGGCGCTGCGTTCGAGCCTCTACCTGTCGCTGGAGATCGCCGCCCTGACCGCCATCTTGGTGGTTCTGCTGATCCTGCCGACGGTGGTGCTGGTGCGGCTCAAGTTGCCGAAGATGGCCGTCGTCATGGACGTGATCACGATCCTGCCGATCGTGGTGCCGCCGATCGTCATCGCGGCCGGTCTCGACGAGATGCAGGCGAGCTCGCCGCAGTGGGTGATCGACGTCTTCTTCAACCACCCGCGGACGATCCTCGTTCCGATCTACACGGTGCTGGCGATGCCGCTCGTCTATCGCGCGATCGACAATGGCGTACGCGCGATCGACCTGCACACACTCGTCGATGCCTCGCGCAGTCTCGGCTGCGGCTGGACATCGACGTTGATCCGGGTCATCCTGCCCAACGTGCAGACGGCCGTGCTCGGTGGCATGTTCCTGACGATCGCGATGGTGCTGGGGGAGGTCGTGATCTCCAATCAGCTGGGTTACAACACCCTGCCGCCACAGATGCTGCTGCTCGCAGAGGGCCAGAACACGCCCGGTATCTCCGTGGCGCTGACGTTGGTGGCGCTGCTGTTCACCTTCGCACTGCTCTTCTCCCTTACCTTCCTGGCCCGTCGTCACGGGCGAACCTCGACCAGGTGATCCATGACCAATGAAAGCGCTCCCATTGCGGCCGGGCTCGCTGGCCCTGCCGCTACCCCGGCGACCGGCCCCGCTGGCCCTGCCGTCGATCTGACCGCTGACTCGGTCGCCTCCTCGGTGGTGGCGGCTGTCGCCCGCAACAGCGCCGATGTCAAGTTCAACGGCGTCCAGCGCCTGTTCGGCGACGTTGCGGCGCTCGCCGGCCTGGACCTTGAGATCGAGGCCGGCGAACTGGTTGCGCTGCTCGGCCCCTCGGGCTGCGGCAAAACGACCGCCCTGCGCCTGCTCGGCGGCTTCGACCACCCGACCTCCGGCACGATCGCGGTCGGCGGCCGTGACATCACCAACGTGCCGCCCAACAAGCGTGACATGGGCATGGTCTTCCAGGCCTACAGCCTGTTCCCGAACATGGATGTGCGCAACAACGTCGCGTTCGGCCTGCGCATGCGCGGCAAGGACAGGGGCTCGCGGCTGCGGCGTGCGGATGAGCTGCTCGCGCTGGTCGGTCTGAGCCAGGCCGCCACCCGCTACCCGCATCAGCTCTCCGGCGGTCAGCAGCAGCGCGTGGCGATCGCCCGCGCGCTCGCAATCGAGCCGCAGGTGCTGCTGCTCGACGAGCCGCTCTCGGCGCTCGACGCGATGGTCCGTCATCAGCTGCGTGGTGAGATCCGCAGCCTGCAGCAGCGTCTCGGGATCACGACGCTGTTCGTCACCCACGACCAATCCGAGGCGCTCTCGATCGCCGACCGCGTCGGTGTGATGTATGCCGGCCGACTCGAGCAGCTTGACACGCCCGAGCGGGTCTACCGCCATCCGGCCACCGCCTTCGTCGCCGAGTTCGTCGGCGCGATGAACCGTCTGCCCGGTCGCGTCGGTGACAGCGGGGAGGTGCAGGTGCTGGGCCAGCGCCTGAACGTGCTCAATCCGGAGGGGCGCCAGCCCGGCACCGCGGTCGACGCACTGGTGCGCCCCGAGGCGATCGCGATCGTACGCGACGCCGCCGGCGCCGGTGAGGTCACGCTGCGGACCTTCCTGGGCGCGTCCGTGCGCCTCGAGGTGACGCTCGACGGCGGTCAGAGGGTGCTGGTCGAGGCCTCCAGCCATGATGCCGGCGTCGAAGTCGGCACCCGTGTGGGACTGAAGATCCTGACCGAGGCGATCGCCGTCGCCGATCAGGGCGCGCCGGCCGCGCCCGAGACGGTCCCGGCAGTCGCCTAGCAGGTGCTCAGATCGACAAATCGCCGCACATGACGGCGATTTGTCGGAATCTGTGCGATTTCCGTGCCGATACGGACAAATCGCGGTTGTGGCTCCCGATTTGTCCGTTTAAGCACCTACCTGACGCCCTATGGCTGGTCGCGCCCCAAAACACCTGATTCCGGGCGAAAGAATGCAAGCCTCTAAATCTGACGCTCGGGGCCGATTACCTGGCCATGGCCTCCGATCCGGCAGCCAGTGCGCAGTACAGCCCCTGGTCCTGGGACGTCGAGGCGGACGTGGTCTGGTGCCTGCCCGGGCTCTATGTGATGCATGGGCTGCGCTGGCCGCTGGCAGCCGTGGACCAGACCACGGCGATCCCGGTGGACCGCGAGCAGTGGCTCGCGGTGCTGCCCGCCAACCAGCGCGAGCGCGTGCGCGGCTTCTGCGAGGCGGTGCTCGAGACCGGCATCGGTGGCGAGCTCACCTACCCCGTCACGGTCGGAGACACGATCCGCTGGCTGTTGCTGCAGGCCGCCGTCGGCGAGAGTGGGGGCGGGCGCGTGCGCCGTGTGCTGGGCTACGTCCGCAACATCACCGCCGACAAGCTGCTCGAGCTCAGGCACGATCGTACGCAGCGCGACCTCGCGCAGCAGCAGCAGGTGCTCGAGCGGATCGCCGCCGGGGATCCGCTCGAGGAGACCCTGGCGCTGCTGTGCCGCCACATCGAACGCGTCTACCCGGGCGTCTTTGCCGCGGTCATGCTGCATGACCAGGAGGCGGGCGTGTTGCGCACCGGCGCCGCCCCGTCGCTCTCGCGCGACTACAGCGCCGCCGTCGACGGCCTGGCGGCCACCGACGGCAACGGCGCCTGCGGGACCGCGGCCGCCACCGGTCAGGTGGTCGTGATCGAGGATGTCCGCAGCGACCCGCGCGCCGCCGCCGGACTCGAGCTGTTCGAGAACTTCGGGCTGCGCTCGATGTGGTCCTACCCGATGCGCAGCGTCACCGGTGCCGTGCTGGGCACGATCGCGCTGTATCGCACCGAGCCCTTCGCGCCGCCTGACGGCGAGGTCGGCGTGATCGGGCGGATCGGCCATCTGGCTGCACTCGCGATCGAGCGCGACGGTCTCCACGCCGCGATCCAGATGAGCAATAACGTCTTTCCGGCAGCCGGGCTGCTCAACCGTTCGAGCTTTCTCGAGCTGTTGAGCGCCCGCCTGGACGAGCGTCTGCGCCCTACCACGCTGCTGTTCGTCGAGGTCGACCGGCTCAAGTACCTGGGGGACGACCTCGGGCGTAGCGCCAGCGCCGCGCTGCTCTCCGAGGTCACCCGCCGCCTGCGCGCCGCCACCGGGCTCGACGGCCTGATCGGGCGCTTCAGCGGCGATGAGTTCACGATCGCCGTGGATTGCCACTCCTCCGCCGAGCTCGAGGACCTTGTCATGCGCGTGCAGGTCGCATTCTCGACGCCCGTCAGCACCCGTGACCTCGAGCTGTTCCTGGTCGCGACCGTGGGCGTCGCCGTGGCCGACCAAAGCGGCGACGCCTACAGCCTGATCCGCGACGCCGCGGCCGCGATGCAGGCGGCGCGCTCGGAGGGACTCGGCGGCCATCGCGTCTACAGCCAGGCGCTGCGCCCGGCCAGCGTCGACCTGATCGGGCGCGAGTCCGAGTTGCGGCGCGCGATCGACTTCGGCGAGCTGGTGCTCCACTACCAGCCGATCCTCGACATCGCCAAACACCGCTGGGACCGGCTCGAGGCGCTGGTCCGCTGGAATCACCCCACGCGCGGGCTGCTCGCGCCCGCCGAGTTCATCCCGCTGGCCGAGAAGAGCGGCCTGATCGTGCCGCTCGGGCAGCGCGTGATCGAACTCGCCGCACGCGACAGCGCGAGCTGGGTGGCGGCGATGCCGAGCCTGCGCATCGCGATCAACGTCTCGGTGCTGCAGCTTGACGACCCCAGCTTTGTCGAGGACACGCTCGCGCAGCTCGAGCGCGCCGGCCTGCCGCTCCCGAGCATCAACTTAGAGATCGCCGAGTCGAGCCTGATCCAGAAGCTCGATACGGTCGCGCCGGTGCTCGAGCGTCTGCGGGCGCACTCGGTGCGGGCGGTGGTCGACGACTTCGGTGCCGGCTACTCGTCGCTCGCGCACCTGGGGCAGCTGCCGATCACCTCGCTGAAGATCGACGGGCACTTCATCGGCCAGATCACGACCGACGCGGCCGCGCGCACTGTGGTCCGTTCGATCGTCGAGATCGCTCGCGCGCACGGACTCACGGTCGTCGCCGAGGGTGTCGAGGACGCCGCCACACTGACTGCCGTCGAGGAGCTGGGCTGCGACTACGCGCAGGGCTTCCACGTCGCGCTGCCGGCCCCCGCCGACAAGGTCTCGGCGCTGCTGTTCGAGACCTCGGCCCCGGCAACCCTGCACCTCGTCACGTCGCCGCCGCCCAAGTAGGCTGCCGGCCGGGCCGGTGGCCGAAGGAGAACGCCGCCGGGCCGTTTAGCGAACATTTACGTGCCCTCGGATCGTCGGGCGATGATCGGGGTAATGTCCGTCTGACGGAGGTTTCGGATGCCATCACGATCGCTGGTCGTGGCGAGGGCCGGGAGGACCTGGCCCCCGGGTCGGGACACGGCCGTGGAGCGGATCCCGCGGAGCTGCTCGCTGCGGAGCTGGCGCACCAGCGACGCGTGCTCGAGCGGATCGTGCGTGGTGAGCCGCTCGATCACACCCTGAACGCACTCTGCCGCCACGTCGAGCAGCGCTTCCCCGGCTCGCGCTGCACGGTGCTGCTGCTCGACCGTTCGCTGGGCGTGCTGCGGCACGTGGCTTCGCCGACGCTGCCCAAGCGCTTCGTCAACCACATCGACGGCCTGCCGGTCGGTGAGGGCGTAGGGGTGTGTGGCACCGCGGCCGCGCGCGGCGCGATCGTGATCGCCTCCGACATCCTCACCGATCCGCTGACCGAGCCCTACACGGAGCTGGCGCGGCGCTTCAAGCTGCGGTCGGTCTGGTCCTACCCGCTCACGCGTGCCGGTGGCGAGGTGCTCGGCACGTTTGCCGTCTACCGCGCCGTGCAGCACTCACCCACCCAGGTCGAGCTCGACTTCGTCGCAGCCGCTGGCGACCTCGCCGCGCTCGCAGTTGACCGGGACCGCTCCGAGCGCGCGCTGCAGGCGGCCGTCAACTACGACGCGCTCACCGGCCTGCCCAACCGCGCCCGCTTCCTCGAGCTGGTCAACGGCGAGCTGGGCACGCTGGGCAATCGCGTCACGCTGATGATGGTGCAGGTCGATCGCTTCACGCAGATCAACCAGAGCGTCGGAGAGATCGCCGGTGACCGGCTGCTGGTCGAAACGAGCGAACGCCTGCGCGGGGTGATCGCCCACCGCGGCCTGGTCGCGCGCTTCGCGGGGGACACGTTCATGCTGATGAGCGCGGCGCTCGAGCCCGAGGAGGTCGATGAGCTGACGACGAGGGTGAGCGCCGCGATGAGCGAGCCGTTTCACGCCGACGGTCTCGAGCTGCTGCTGACGACGAGCATCGGCATCGCCACCAGCGGTGGCGCGGCCGACGCCTTCGGCCTGGTGCGCGAGGCCGATACCGCGATTCACGCCGCCCGTGCCGGCGGCCCCGGGCGCCACCAGGTCTACGATCTCAAGCTGCGCACCGAGCAGCTCGAGCGGCTGCGCACCGAGGCGCAGCTGCGCCGTGCGATCGAGCGCGATCAGTTCGTCGTGCACTACCAGCCGATCCTGGGCGTAGAGGACCGCAGCTGGCGTGGGGTCGAGGCGCTGGTGCGCTGGCAGCACCCCGAACGCGGGCTGCTCAGCCCCGACGAGTTCATCCCGCTCGCCGAGGAGACGGGGCTGATCGTGCCGCTCGGCACGCGCGTGCTCGAGGCGGTCTGCCGTCAGGCGCAGCTCTGGGCACGCACCCTGCCCGGGATCCAGATCGCCATCAACGCCTCGCCGGTGCAGCTCGCCTACCCGACGACCGCCGCCGAGATCAAGGCGGCCATGCAGCGCGCTCGGCTGGACCCATCGGCGCTCACGCTCGAGGTCACCGAATCGGCGCTGATGGAGGAGCTCGACACCGCCCGCGGCGTGCTCGAGGAGCTCAAGGCTGCCGGTGTGCACGTGCTGATCGATGACTTCGGTACCGGCTACTCGTCGCTGGCGCGGCTCGGGGAGCTGCCGATCAGCGGTCTCAAGATCGACCGTCGCTTCGCCCGCGGGCTGGGGCACGACCCGGCGGTGATGCCGGTGCTCGGGGCGATCGCCGACCTCGCCCGTGCCTACGGCCTGGCGGTCGTGGTCGAGGGGATCGAGGACGAGGAGGCGCTGGCGAGCGTCCGTGCGCTGCATTGCGAATACGCACAGGGCTTCCATCTCGGCCGCCCGGCTCCGGCCGAGGTGGTCGAGGAGCTGCTGTCGGTGCCGCCCGCCGCGGGAGCCGGGGGCTCATAGCTGTGGCTGCTCGCCCCGCTGGGCGGCAGCCACGCTGCAGCGGTGCCCTAGACTCGGTCCCCTGTCCGCACCGTCCGACACCAAGAGTCTGATCGAGACCGGCATCCGCCGCTTCCTCGATGAGGTGCCGGGGTTGGCGCCGCTGAAGATCGTCGCCGGACTCGAGCTCCACGGCCGTGGCGACGTGCAGCTCTACCGCATCGAGATGCCCGGCCCGGTCGTCACCAAGGCGTTGCCGACCGACGCCAAGGTCACGCTTGAGATCCGCCGTGAGCGCTTCAACGAGCTCGCGATCAAGGGCCATCTGGCCGACTGGCGCACCGCCTTCGAGCACGGCGAGGCCCGTGCCACCGGGATCGATCAGTACCTGAAGCTGATCGTCAAGGTGATCGAGGCCCAGGAAGAGCGCTCGCGGACGCGCCGCGCCCGCCACTGAGCACCTAGGCGCACACGCGCGCGAGGTACCAGTCGACGAAGGCCTGCACGTTGTATTCGCGCGCGGGCGAGTACGGCCCCGGGATGTAGGCGGGGCTGCGCACGCCCGCGTGGTTGCGCTCGCACAGGGTCCAGTCCTGCTCGCTGGTCAGCTGCCAGAACGGCAGCAGCGTGTCGAGCGTGTAGTCGTGGCCCTCCTGCGCCGCGGCGTCGACGAGCCAGTGCACGCTGACCCGGGTCAGATCGGGGCCGGCCGGGAGCAGACGCGTCACGACCGCATGATCGGAGCTCGCATGCATCCACATGTTCGGCACCGTGCGCACGCGTAGCGTGCCGGTGTCGCGGCCTGCGTAGTCACCCATCAGCGTTGAGACGGGGGCGCCGTCGAGCGACTCGGTTACGAAGCCGGGCATGAGTGGCGTACGGTTGGCCGACCACCAGCGTCCCGGTGCCGGGAAGCGGTAGAGACCGGGCTGGTTGTGCTCGTCGGGCGTCAGTTCCGTGACCGTCGGTTGCACGCCCAGCGCCACGCGGTGCTGCTCGGCGCGCGTCGCCGACAGCTCGCGGTTGCGTTCGGTGTCGGGAACGGCGTCGAAGTTGGCCTGCACGTATTCCGGGTGGCGGACGTGGCAGTGCCAGCACTCGCGGTTGTTCTCCCAGACGAGCTTCCAGTTGGCGTTGACCGCGTAATCGACGCGGTGCGCAATGCGCGCGCGGTCGAGTCCTTGTTGAGCGAGCGCCCCGCCGAGTGCTCGCTCGGCGCCGCCGAACGGCTCGGGCGCGCCCAGCCCGAGCCAGACGTAGACGAGCCCACCGACCTCCACCACCGGCGCGCGCACCAGGTCATGGTCGCTGAGGTCGAGCTCGCGCTCGAGGCCACCGGCACCGAGCAGCGTGCCGTCGAGCGCGTAGCTCCACTGGTGGTACGGGCAGACCCAACGCGTGGTGTTGCCGGCCGCCTGATCACACACGCGCGAGCCGCGATGCCGACAGGTGTTGTGCAGCGCATGCAGCTCGCCGTCCTGGGCCCGCACGAGCAGCAGCGAGTCGTCGCCGAGCACGAAGCTGAAGAAGTCGCCCTGGCTCGGTGCCTCGAGCGAGAACCCGGCGAACAGCCAACTGCGCCGCCAGATCCGCGCGATCTCCTCATCGTAAATCGAGGCGTCGGTGTGGAACTCGCGGGCCAGCGCGTGACCGGGCCGGTGTGCGGCGAGGGCCTCTGCGAGTGCGCTGCTCTGACCGCCGAGCATGCTCGCTACTGCGCGCGCAGGGTCGCCCCAACCACGGTCAGCAGCGCCGGCCGGTAGGAGTCGAGCTCGGGCACCGGCAGGCCCGGCTCCTTGCCCAGGTCGTCGATCCGTCGCAGCGCCACCGCCTGCTGCCAGTCCGGGTTGGCGCGGAACGCTGTGATCTCCGCGTCGTCCATCGGCCCGCCCTGCGCGATCAGCGTGCGACGGGAGACCTCGCTCAGCTTGGCGCGGTAGGCGCGGTCGGTCGCAACGATGTAGCGCTTGGCGGGTACGTGCTGCTCGGCCAGCCAGGCCACGCGCGCGCCGACGCGCGGCACGAGCCAGCGCGCCCCGGCCTCGCCGTGATGCTCGCGCGGGCCGTCGTAGGGGATCCCGGCCACCGCGGGCGCCCGTGCGATGTCGTGCAGCAGGCAGGCGACCACGAACTCGGTGTCATCGCCATGCTCCCGGCGCGCCAGCGACGCGCACTGCAGCGCGTGCTCGAGCTGGTCGACAGGCTCGCCGTCGTAGGGGAGCCCGGCCATCGACCGGCAGGCGCCGATGATCTCCTCGACAGTCGTGTCGGCTTCGGTCAGTCCCACGGCAGCGTGTAGAGCTTGGTGAAGGTCATCGCCTTGATCGCCTCGCGCACGCCCTCCTTGACGCCGAGGCCGCTGTCGCCGATGCCGCCGAACGGGGTGATCTCGGTCCGCCAGCCCGGCACCTCGCGGATGTTAACGGTGCCGGCGCGCAGCTCCTTGATGCAGCGGCTGATCGCGCGCCAGTCAAGGCTGCAGACGCCGCTCGAGAGTGCGTACGGCGGTCCCGTTGGCGACGGCGATCGCCTCGTCGAGGCCGGAGACGCGGATGATCGGCGCGACGGGTCCGAAGGTCTCCTTGGCGACCAGCTCCATCTCCGGGCGGACGTGATCCAGCACCGCCGGGGTCAGCTGCGCACCGTCGCGCTGACCGCCGTACAGCAGCCGCGCGCCGGCCGCGACGGCGTCCTGCACGCGCTGCTCGATCGTGATCGCCGCGCGCTCGTCGATCACGGTGCCGATGTCGGTGTCCGGATCGAGCGGGTCACCGACCGCAGCTCGGCCGCTCCGGCGGCGACGCGTCGCGCGAGCTCGTCTGCCACTCGCTCGTCGACCAGCGATGATCCGCTTGACCGCCGTGCAGCGCTGACCGGAGTTGGCGAACGCTCCCGAGACGGCCAGCGCGGCGGCCTCGTCGAGGTCGGCGTCGTCGAGCACGATCAGCGGGTCGT
This sequence comes from uncultured Actinomycetota bacterium, assembly GCA_963706725.1. Classification (GTDB taxonomy): domain Bacteria; phylum Actinomycetota; class Thermoleophilia; order Solirubrobacterales; family Solirubrobacteraceae; genus Palsa-465. The sequence continues at coordinate 1,457,318 of OY970167.1, forward strand.
TGCCGCCCAGCTCCAGCACGGCGCGGCGGTAGCCGAGCCGCTCGGCGATCAGCTTTCCGACAGCGACGCCGCCGGTGAACGAGACCACCTCCAGGGCCGGCTCGGCCAGGAAGGCATCGAGCACCTCGGCCGGCTCGCCGCAGACGATCTGTGCGGCGGCCTCGGGCAGGCCGGCCCGGCGGATCAGCTCGAGCAGTGCGATCGCGCTCAGCGGCGTCTTCTCCGAGGGCTTCAGCACGATCGGCGCGCCCGCCGCGATCGCCGGCGCGAGCTTGTGCGCGACCTGGTTGATCGGATGGTTGAAGGGCGTGATCGCACCGACCAGCCGCACCGGAGTGCGCATCGTGTGGGCACGCCGGTCGCGGCCGCTGGGCGAGACGTCGCCGGCGAACGACTCGCCGTCGTCGCGCAGCGCCTCGATCGCGGCAAAGCGGAAGACGTCGACGGCACGCCCGAGCTCGTGTCGGGTGTCCTTGAGTGAGAGCCCGGACTCGCTGCTGATCAGCTGCGAGAGTCGCTCGGCGTCGGCCTCGAGGCCCGCCGACACGCCGAACAGGATCTGCGAGCGCTCGTGGCGCGAGAGCTCGTTCCGGTAGGCGGCACCGGCTGCCAGCAGCTGCTCGAGCTCGCTGCGACTTGTGAGCGGAACCTCTCCGACGACCTCACCGCTGTAGGGGGAGGTGATGCTGAGCGTCGCGGTATCGGTCATCGGTGGTTCATCCCCGGGGCCACTAGGCGAGCCAGTTGAGGAGCAGGTCGTGCAGGTCGCGGTTGCGCAGATCGCGGCCGCGCAGCGCATCATCGCGCAACCGATGGGTGACGATCAGCGGTACCACGCGCTCGTGCAGACCGCCGTGCGAGCGCAGCGTGCCGTGCAGCGCGCTGAGGTCGTGGGCCGCGGCCGACTTGCCGAGCACGGTGGCGCCGTCGCCGAGCACGATCAGGTCGCCGATACGGTCGGCCGGCAGCTCGAAGGCCTCAGCCGCGGCGCAGCGGTCGAGCACACCCTCGACACCCTCGAGCCCGGCGAGCACCGCCGCGCGCACGGTCGAGCTCGTCGAGGTCGTCGAGGTGGACCCAGGCGAGCGAGCCGAGCGCAGCATGGTGCGACAACGTACGGGTCGGTGATCGGGCAGAGCGTGTGGCCGCTGCGCACGCCGGCCGCGGCCAGCGCGTCGTCGAGGAAGCGCACGTTCGGACTGCCGTCGGGCCGCGACTTGGCGCGCATGCCGTGATCGGCGGCGAGGCCGACGACGAAGCCGGCGTCGAGCGCACGCCCGATCGAGACGTCCATCGCGCGGTAGAAGTCGTCGGCCATCCGCTCGCCGGGAGCGGCCGAGTGCTGGACGAAGTCGGTCAGCGACGCGTACACGAGCTTCGCCTCGAGCCGCTGTGCGAGCGTCACGGCGAGGTCGACCGTGTAAGGGGAGAGCCGCCAGTCGTAGATGTCCGGGTTCGGGGCGCCGATGGGCATCGAGCACGGGCGTGCCGTCGGCAAGCGCCTGCTCGTGCGCCTTCTCGGCGCTGAAGGCCGGGACGCCACCGCTGGCCAGCAGCGCGCGCAGCTTGTCCTTGGCGGTCACGCAGAGCACGCCGACACCTGCCTCCTGGGCGACGGCGTGGATCGTGCGCGCCCGCAGGAAGCTCGGGCCCGTGACCTGGACCTCATCGCCCTCGGGCGGCGCGGTAGTGGTTGCCGGCCACGCCGTTGACGGCCGCGCTGACGCCGGTCACGATCGTCACGTTGTTGGGGTTCGTGAAGGTCGGAACCTGCGAGCGGCCGAGGGTGTAGGCGCCATCGGCCAGCGTCTCCGCCAGCCGCGGCATCAGTCCGCGGGCGAGTGCGTCATCGACGTACTCGGGGTCCCATCCGTCGGCGCAGATCGCGAGCACGGGCCGCGAGGGCTGGGCATAGAGGCGCCCGTTGACTTCAAACTTGGTTGGCATCAACATGACTATACAAGTTTGTGGGACGGTCTTGTGCAGAGATCCTTGTGAACATTGAGTAAACGCGCAGGCGGGCTACCGTTCTGGGCACCCAGACGACAAATTCCGGATAAGCTTGTCTATACAACTGTGAAGAGCTCGAATCGAACAATCGATGTTGATGTCTGCGTCGTCGGTGCTGGGATCGTCGGGCTCGCGCACGCGCTTGAGGCGCGCCGGCGCGGTCTGACGGTGGCGCTGCTCGACCGTGACGATCACGCCGCCGGCGCGAGTGTCCGCAACTTCGGCCACCTGTTCTTCACCAGTGTCGCTGACGGCGCGCCGTTCGAGCGCGCGATGCTCGCGCGCGAGCGCTGGCTAGAGCTGATCGATCGCGCCGGCATCCACAGCGTTGCGGGCGGCACGCTGATCGTCGCCCGCGCGCCTGATGAGGCGGCCCTGCTGGAGGTCGTCGCCGCTGATCCCGCACGCCAGGCGCGGATGCTGACGCGAACCGAGGTCGGTGCGCTGGCGCCGATCCCGACCGACGCCGTGATCGCGGGCTTCCACAGCGGCCTGGACCTGCGCGTCGACCCGCGATCGGCGGCCGCCGGCCTGGCGGCGCTGCTCGAGCACGACGCCGACGCCCATGTGTACTGGCGCACCCACGTGCACGCGGTCGAGCCGGGGATGGTGCAAGCCGCCAACATCAGCGTGCGTGCGCCCGCGGTCATCGTCTGCCCCGGACCGGATTTCCGCTCGCTGCCACCGGCGCTGCGCCCGGGACTCGAGCCGCTCACGCTCTGCACGCTGCAGATGTTGCGGCTCGCACCGCCGGATGCCCGCGCCTACCGCACGGCCCTCGCGACCGGGCTGAGCCTCGTCCGCTACCCGGCGTTTGCGACCCGGCCGGAGGCTGCGCCGCTGCGGGCGCGGCTACTGGTCGAGCGTCCGGAACTGCTCGAGCACGGGATCCATCTGCTGGTCACGCAGCTGCCGGATGGTGACCTGATTGTCGGCGACACCCACGCATACGGCGATACGCCCGCTCCCTTCGGCGAGGAGCGGCTGTATCAGCTACTGCTTCAGGAGGCCGCGCTGCTGCTCGGTTACGAGCCGCAGGTCAGGCAGCGCTGGCACGGCATCTATCCGTCGGTCACCAGCGAGGAGTCGGACGCCTTCAGCGTCACCGCCCCGCTCCCGGGCGTGCGCGTCGTTCAGAACGTCGCCGGGATCGGCATGACGCTGTCTCCGGGACAGGCTCCGGCCGTGCTCGACGCGCTGCTGGCCGAGATCGCCGCCGCGCGCTAGCCGGCTCAGCTCCCAGCCAACGACAGGCCCACGCCGGCGCTCGTCTGGGCGGCGCGGTTGTGGATCGTGATCGCGAACTCCTGACCGCGGTAGACGTCGCGTGAGGCCTCGAGCGGATGCCCGTCAGGGTCCAGCACGATGCGGCGCACCTCGAGCAGCGGCGCGTGGCGATGGACCCCCAGCAGCGCGGCCTCCTCGGCGTCGGCTGAGATCGCGGTGATGCGCTGACGCGCCTCGTGGAAGACCACGCCCAGCTCACCGAGCTGCGTGTAGACCGAGCCCTGGTTGAGGTCGCAGTCGAGCAGCAGCCGTCCGACGCGCTCGATGAAGCTCGAAACCTCGAGCATCGCGGGCTCGCCATCGAGCAGCCGCAGGCGCCGGTATTGGAAGATCTCCGCTCCTTGCCCGAGCTCCAGGTCGAGTGCGTCCTGCGCATCCGCCGGGCGCCGCACAAGCTCGAGCACGCGCGCACTCGGCTCCAGACCGAGGCTTTCGGCCCAGGACGTGAACGAGACCAGCTTGTCAAAGCTCTGCGCCAGTGTGGGTCTGGCGACGATCGCTCGCCGCCCCTGGCCGCCGCTGATCAGGCCTTCGCTGCGCAGCGTGGAGAGCGCCTGTCGCACGGTCCCGCGCGAGACGCCGAAGCTCGCCGCGAGCTCCGATTCGGAGCGGATCGCGGTGCCCGGGGCCAGCTCGCCGGAACGGATCCGCGCGCGCAGGTCGGCCGTGATCATCGCGTGGCGCGGGCTCGCCTCAGGCTCGTTGACGCTCATCCGGGGAGTGTGACGCAAGCGTCGGCCTGGTCGAGCCCGACCACCGGTGACCGCTTGCCGCGGCTGTTAGGTCGCGGTGCAAGCAGCGAGGCCGCGCAACCTGCTGGTTGCGCGGCCTCGACGACCGGGTGTGTGGCGCGGCCCGGCCGCGCCACTGTTAGGCCAGAACGAACTGCCCGACGAGCTTCTCGAGCTCCTCAGCGGTCGTTGCCAGCTGCTGTGCGCTGGCGGCGATCTGCTGGGTTGAGGCGCTGGTCTGCTCGGTGCTGGCCGACACCTCCTGCGTCGACGCGCTCGAGGACTCCGCGACAGAGGCCACCGACGTCATGCTCTCGCGCATGCGGTCGCCGCTGGCCGCGATCTGGCGGATCGACGCTGCGATCTGCTCGACGCGGCCGCTCATGTCCTCGACCGACTGGCCGATCTGCAGGAACGCTTCCTTGGCCTGCTCGACCGTGGTCACGCCGCCCTTGGTCTGCTCGGCGCCGACCTCGACGATCTGCACCGCGCGCTGGGTCTCCTGCTGGATCTGCTCGATCAGGCTGCCGATCGTGGCCGCCGCCTCCTGTGATTCCTCGGCGAGGTGACGGACCTCCTCGGCGACGACCGCGAACCCGCGACCGTGCTCACCCGCACGCGCGGCCTCGATCGCCGCGTTCAGCGCCAACAGGTTGGTCTGCGCCGCAATCCCGGTGATCGTCTCGACGATCCCACCGATCTGATCGGACTTCTGACCCAGCGAACGGATCGCCTCACTGGTCTCGGCGCTGGAATCGCGCACCGCCTGCATCGCGACGGTCGCCTCCTCAGCGGCGGCGACGCCGTCACGAGCCAGTGCGCGAGCCTCCTCGGCCGCGGCAGCGGTCTCGTCGGCGGTCTCCGCGGAAACGCGCGAGGCCTCGGCCAGCTCGTCGGTGATGCGGCGCGCCTCGTCGATTTCACGAACCTGCTGCTCGGCACCGGAGGCGACCGAACCGACGGCATGCGCGATCTCACCGATCGCCCTGCCGGCCTCCTCCGAGGTGGACGCCATCTGGGTGGAGGCCGCGGACAACGACTCACTGCTGAGCGAGATGTCGCCGAGCATCGCCGAGATCTTCGCGCGCATCGCGTTATAGGCGGCGACGGCGCCTTGAGTGTTCTCGAGCATCTCGTTGAAAACCTCGGCCAGGTGACCGATGTTCTCGCCGTCCTCGGCGTGGATCGACGTGGCCTGCGATTCGACGCTGATCGTGAGGTCGCCGTCGTTCATCGCACTCATCGCGCTCTGCAAGTTGGCGAGCGTCTCACCGGTCAGCGACTCGAGCTTCTCGGTCAGCGCCTCGAGGCTCGAGTGATCGCCGAGCTTCTGGCGCAGCGTCTCACGCATCGCGTTGTAACCCTCGAGCGATGCCTGAGCGCTCACGATCATCGAGTTGTAGCTATCGGCCACAAAGCCGACGGACTGGCCGTCGACCTCAGGGGCGATCGGCGTCAGCGCGGCATCGACGGCGACGGTCAGGTCGCCGTCGTTCATCGATTCCAGGCCCTGCTCCAGCTGTTGGAGTGTGCCGAGCAGCTCGCCCATGCCCGACTGCAGCTGACGTGTGGTCGACTCCTCACCGAGTGCCTCCTGCATCTGGTCGCGCAGGTCCACGAAGGCGTGACCCAGCACGTCGCCGTCTGACTTGGGAACGACCTGCACGTTCAGGTGGCCGTTGGCGAACTGGCCCACGGCCTCAGACATCATCTTGAGGTGCGCGATCACGGCGCGGAACGACTCGGCGACCTTGCTGATCTCGTCACGCCCATAGACATCGAGCTCGATGTCGACACGACCCTCGGCCACCAGATCGGCCGCGTCGGCGACCTTGGCGAGCGGTCGCGTGATCGAGCGGATGATCAGCCAGGTGATGCCGGCGGCGAGCAGCAGCGCGACGATGCCGATGATGACTGAGAGCGTCAGTGTGCTGTTGACCGTCGCCGGGATGCGCGCGCCGATCACGTTCTCGGCGCTACCGATCTGGTCGTGCAACTTCGTGTAGAGGTTGCCCATCAGGTTCGAGACGTTGGCGTTGCTGACGGTGATGTCCTTGACGCCCGCCAAGATCGCGCTCTGCTGCCCTGCGCCACTCAGGCTGTTGATGTCCTTCAGCGTCGCGTACATCTTGTTGGTCCAGCTGTTGTAGAGCGGGAGGTTGGTCTCGATCTGCTTGAAGATCGCATCCTGCTTGGGGGTCAGGTGACCCTTGGCCAATAGCGCAAGATTCGTGTTCTCCTGCTGGCGGCCGCCGAGCAGCTGCGCCCAGGTGGCCGCGGCCAGCGCGTTGTTGGCCGGGTTGTGCAGCGCCTGAACCGCTGCGTACATGTTCATCTGGTCATCCGACGTCAGCCAGCCCTCGTATGCGGCGGCGGAGAGGTCCCGGTTGGTGCCGGGGATCTGGTCGGCGTTGTAGGCCGACTTGATGCTGCTGACGCCGGTGACCGCGACAACAGCGACCACAGCGAGCAGGACCGACAGGGTTCCGCCGAGCACGAGCAGCCGTGCGCGAACGGTGAGACCACCGACGCGCCCCAGCAAGCTGTGGCCGTCCGTGGCGGAGGGTTGAGGCGCCTCGAGCTGCTCGGGCGCGGAAATTCCGGTCGTCATGAGCAGTTCTTCGTACCGTTCGAGCATTTCCTTGAGCCTTACGGCACTAGGTTTGCCCAGCATGCATCGCCCACGGACCAGTGGGCATACGCCCAAAACCCGGTCTAAGCAGGCCTAATCTTGCCCGCCAGCGCCTCAGCTTCGAGCAGCTGCTCGTCGACAAGCCTGAGACCAAAATCCCAGAAGCTCGGGTCGGTGAGATCGATGCCGACGATCTCACCGAGCTGCTCCGGAGTGCGTGAGCCTCCCGCCCCCAGCATCTCCAGGTAGCGCGGAACCAGCTCCGCGCCGGCCTCGCGGTAGCGGCCGTACACGGAGAGCGCCAGCAGCTGCCCGTAGGAGTAGGCGTACACGTATCCCGGGGTGTTGATGAAGTGGGGGATGTAGGACCACCAGGAGCGGTAGCCCTCGGTGATCTCCACGGAGTCACCCAGCATCTCACTCTGACTCTCAACCCAAGCCTTAGAGATGTCCTCGACGGAGAGCTCGCCCTCGCTACGGCGGCGGGTGTGCACAAGGTGCTCGAAGCGGTTCATGGCGATCTGCCGGAAGACCGTCGCGACCGCGTCGTCGATGCGCCCAGCGAGCAGCTCGAGCCGCTGCTCGTCGCTGCTCGAGTCGGCCAGCAGGCGTTCGAACACGAGCGTCTCACCGAACACCGACGCGGTCTCGGCGACCGTCAGCGGTGTGCTCTGGTGGAAGATCCCCTGCTGCTCGGCGAGCACCGAGTGCAGCCCGTGCCCGAGCTCGTGCGCGATCGTGAGCACGTCGCGCCGGCGTGCGGTGTAGTTGAGCATCACGTACGGGTGCACGCCGTAGACGGTGGCGCAGAAGGCGCCGCCGCGCTTGTTCTCGCGCACCGGTGCATCGATCCAGCTCTCGTCGAAGAAGCGCTTGGTGATAGCCCCCGCCTCGGGCGAGAAGTCAGCGTAGGTCTCGAGCACCATGTCCCGCGCCTGCGCGTAGGAGAAGAGCGGCTCGGTGGTCGCGATCGTCGCGCTGCGGTCGAAGTCCTTGAGCTGGCCGAGGCCGAGCAGGCGTGCCTTCAGTCGGTACCAGCGCTGGGGGATGTCGTAGCGGCCGTGCACCGCGTGGATCAGCGCCAGCACCGATTCATCCGATGCCTCGTTGGCGAGGTTGCGGGCCGCCAGCCAGTGCGGGTAGCGGCGCAGGCGGTCGTCGACCGACTTGTCGTAGATCAGCGTGTTGTAGATGAAGGCGCGTGTGCGCAGCCCGGGCTCGAGTGCCGCGCTGACGGCCGCTGCGGTGCGCTCACGCACCGCACGGTCGGGGCTGAGCAGCGAGCTGAGCGCCATGTCGAGCGGCGTCTCCTCGCCGTCGATGCCGACGCGGATCGCGGACACCTGCTCGCCGAACAATCGCGTCCACGATGCGCTCGAGGCCAGGCTCTTCTCGGCCATGACCCGCTCCTCGGGCTCGCTCAGCAGGTGTGGGCGGTAGCGCCGGGCGCTGCGCAGGTGGTGCGCGCAGAACTGAAGGTCGACACCGCTCGAGAGCAAGGCCTCGGCCTGATCATCGTCGAACGCCGCCCACTCGAGCTCGAAGAACAGCAGTTGCGTCTCGAGCGTCGTCCCGCGTTCCTGCACCCTCTGCAACAGTGCGCCGCGTGCCGGGTCGGCGGTGTCGGTGGTGAACTGCAGCATTGCGTAGCTGCCCGCGCGATCGACCAGCTGCAGGATCGTGGCGAGCTCGAGCATGGCCTCGCGCAGGCCGTTGCCGTCGAGCGTCGCGACCTTGCCGCTGTAGCGTTCGGCGAACCTGGCGCCGCGCTCGAGTGCCTCGTCGAGCAGTCGCTCGACGCCGGCGCCGCCCTCACCGTCGACGATCGGATCGAGGTTCCAGCCGCTGGCGAGCAGTTCCGGATCGGCTAACAGTTCCTCGGCGGTGACCATCGGCAGCGAGATTACTGGAGCTATGCGTCGGCCGCGGTCGAGCCGGCATGGCGCTCGAGCGGGTGCAGCTCGAGCCGGCGGCTGCCGCCGACGGCGACCGCCACGCTGCCCGACAGCAATGCCTCCAGGTCCGAGCCGACAAGCTCGCGGCGCCACCCTGAGAGCGTGCGCACCTCAGGTTCGGGGGCCGCCTGGCGCGCTGCCGCGATGATCTGCTCGAGGTCGCTGCGCGACGCGATCAGTTCATACGCCAGTCCCGCATCCATCGCGCGCGCGCGCAAGAGCGCCTCGGCCAGGGCGATCAGCGGCGCGTCGCTCGAATCTGAGTGGCTGCGCTTGGGCTCACGCGGGATCGGCGGATCCTCGAGGCCGGCGCGGATCGCCTCGAGCAGCTCGCTCGCGCGACGCTTGATGAACGACGGATGGATGCCGCGGATCTGGCCGAGCGCATCGACCTGCCGTGGGTGGCGCTTGGCCAGTTCGAGCAGCGGTGGGTCCTGGAGCACCTGGCCGACGGGGCGATCCTCGTTCGAGGCGGTGCGCTCGCGCCACGCGGCCAGCCGCTTGGCCACCGCACGGGCCTGCGGATCGAGTTGGCCGACGCGCGGCAGGCGCTCCCAAGCGGTCTCGGGATCGCGCTCGTCGGTCGCGCCTTCGAGCCGCCGGCACTCTTCAATCGCCCATTCGAAGCGGCCGGTGCTGGCGAGTCGGGCCTGGATCTCGTCGGTCAGCTGCAGCAGGTGCTCCACGTCTTCGGCCGCGTAGCTGAGCTGCTCGGCGGTCAGCGGGCGCGCATCCCAGCGCGTGTAGCTGGCGGTCTTTCCGACGCGCAGGCCGAGCACCGAGCTGAGCAGATTGCCGTAGCCCGACTGGGCGCTTTCGCCGACGAAGCCCGCGGCGATCTGGGTGTCGAAGACATTGGTCAGCTGCGTCGCCCAGGCGCGGCGCAGGATCGCGACGTCCTGGCGTCCGGCGTGCAACACGATCTCCACATCCGGATCCGCAAGCAACGTGGCGAGCGGCCGCACGTCGACGCCGTGGTCGAGGCCGTCGATCAGGATCGTGCGGATGCCGGCGGGCTCACTCGGATCCTCGACCGCCACCTGCGTGAGACACAGCAGCGCGCGGTAGCGACCCTCGGACATGAACTCGGTGTCGATCCCGAGCCTCCCCCTGGCCCGCGCGAGCGCGGCCGAGGCCTCGACGTCGGCGGAGTTCGCGAGTCCGTGCATGTCGGCACCCTATCGGCTTTGGCGCGGCTTTCCGCCAGCTCCGGCGCCCGCCGCTTCGGCCCACGCGCGGCCACCGGATCGGAAGACCTACCACGGTGGTAGGATTTAGATTCGATGATCTTCTCCTCCAAAGCCGAATACGGCGTCCGGCTGATGGTTGAGCTCGGCCGTCAGACCCCGGAGCAGCCGACCAGCCTCAAGGCGATCGCCGATGCCGAGGGGCTGCCGCTCGCCTACCTCGAACAGGTCGTCGCGCGCCTGCGCCGTGCCGATCTGGTGATGAGCGCGCGCGGGGCCCATGGCGGCTACTGGCTGGCGCGCGATCCCGCCGAGATCACGATGTATGACGTCGTCGGCGCGCTCGAGGGGCCGATCGCCCCGATGGAGTGCTTCGTCCACGATGAGATGGAGCGGATCGTCTGCTCGCACCTGCCACAGCAGGGCGCTGGTCCGTGCGCCACCAAGTTGCTGTGGACGCGCGTGCAGGGCGGGATCATCAAGACGCTTGAGACGACGACGCTTGCGGAGCTGGTCGAGTTCTCTCGCAAGAACGAGCCTCAACCTCGACCTAAGGTTGATGGATCCACCGAGCTTCCGATCGCGCTCGCCTGAGTGCGACCCCTGAGCCGCGCCGCTGGGCCTCGGCCCAACCGAAAGACTGCAACCCTCGATACGACACCTGAGAGATAGATGCCAGACCTAGAGATCAGAAACCTTCACGTTCGTGCCGGCGACAAGGACATCCTGCGCGGCGTCGACCTGAGCGTCGGCGGCGGCGAGATCCACGCGCTGATGGGCCCCAACGGCTCCGGCAAGTCCACGCTCGCCAACGCGATCATGGGCCACCCGAGCCTCGAGGTGACCGAGGGCGAGATCATCTGGGGTGGCGAGAACATCACCGAGGCCGACACCGACGAGCGCGCCCGCATGGGGCTCTTCATGGCCTTCCAGTATCCCGTCGCCGTTCCCGGCGTGACCGTCACCAAGTACCTGCGCACGGTGCTCAACGCGCACCTCGCGGCCAAGGGTGAGGAGCCGATCTCGCTCAAGGATTTCCGCCAGACGGTTCAGGCGGCGATGGAGCTGACCAAGGTTCCGGAGGAGTTCACGCGCCGCTACCTCAACGAGGGGTTCTCAGGCGGTGAGAAGAAGAAGCTGGAGATCCTGCAGCTGGCGGTGCAGAAGCCATCGTTGGCGATCCTCGACGAGACCGACTCGGGCCTCGACATCGACGCGCTGCGGATCGTCGCGGAGGGCGTCAACACGGTCGCCGGCCAGCAGGGCTCGGACCTCGGCGTGCTGATCATCACCCATTACCAACGCATCCTGCATCTGGTGCAGCCGAGCCATGTCCACGTCCTCTACAGGGGGCGGATCGTCAAGCAGGGCGGTCCCGAGCTGGTCGGGGAGCTGGAGGCCAAGGGCTACGGCTGGATCACCGACGAGGTGGATGCGGCCGCCGTCTGATGGCCACCCAAGCCACCCCCATCCGTGACCTGACGTCCGAGTTCCCGGTTCTCAGCCGGGAGATCGGCGGACACCCGATCACCTATCTGGACTCGGCTGCGACCTCGCAGACGCCGCAGGTCGTGATCGACGCGATCGTCGACTACTACAGCAACCATCGCGCCTCCGTCCACCGCGGCGTTTACCCGCTGGTCGTCGAGGCGACCGACCTCTATGAGGGCGCGCGCGAGCGTATCGCCGCCTGGCTGGGGTCGACCCCGCAGGAGACGATCTTCACCGCCAATGCGACGGCGTCGCTGAACCTGGTCTCGCATTCATGGGGGCGCTCAAACCTGAACGCCGGTGACACGGTGCTGGTGACGGAGATGGAGCACCACTCGGACGTGGTGCCGTGGCAGCTGATCTGCGCCGAGCGCGGCGCGACGCTCGAGTACATCCCGGTGCTCGATGACGGCCAGCTCGATCTCGACGCCTACGATCGCCTGCTCCAACGCGCGCCCAAGGCGGTCTGTGTCGCCCACATCTCCAACGTGCTCGGCACGATCAACCCGGTGGCGGAGATCGCGCGGCGCGCGCACGCGGCCGGCGCGATTGTCGTGGTCGACGGCACCCAGTCGGTTCCGCAGATCCCTGTCGACCTGCCTGCCCTGGATGTCGACTTCTATGCCTGGACGGGGCACAAGGCCTACGGCCCGACCGGCATCGGCGTGCTCCACGGCCGACGTGAGCTGCTCGAGCAGATGCCGCCGTTCATCAGCGGCGGGCACATGATCAAGCAGGTGTTCGAGTCGAGCTCGACCTGGACCGAGCTGCCCGGCAAGTTCGAGGCCGGCACCTCGCAGATCTCCGAGGCAATCGGGCTCGGAGTCGCCGTCGACTTCATTCAGGAGATCGGGATCGAGGCTATCCGCGCGCACGAGCTCGGCCTCACCGCCGAGCTGCTCGAGCGCTTCGCCGAGTTCCCCGGCCTCAGCGTGCACGGCCCGCTCGATGCCATCGACCGTGGCGCCGTCGTGTCGTTCGCGCTCGAGGGCGCCCACCCGCACGACATCGGTGAGATCCTCGGACGCGAGGGCGTCTGCGTGCGCACCGGCCACCACTGCGCCCAGCCGCTGATGCGCCGCTTCAACCTTGGCTCGACGACACGCGCGTCGTTCGCGGTCCACAACACCTCGGCCGACATCGATCGCCTGATCGCCGGTCTGCACACCGTGCGCGCGACCCTCCAGCTCTAGGAACCATCCATGGACGACCAGCTCTACCGCGAATACATCCTCGAGCACTACAAGCACCCGCACAACCACGGGTCGCTCGAGCGCGCCGACATGCAGGCCCACGACCTCAACCCGCTGTGCGGCGATGAGCTCACCTTCCAGCTGGCGCTCGACGAGCACGGCAAGGTCAAGCAGGTCGCCTTTGACGGCCACGGCTGCGCGATCTCACAGGCGTCGGCCTCGATGCTCTCCGACGAGCTCACGGGCATGACCACCGAGGAGCTGCTCAGGCTCGACCGTCAGACCGTGCTCGACCTGCTCGGCATCGACATCTCGGCGACGCGCATGAAGTGCGCGATGCTCTCGCTCAAGGTCGTCAAGGCCGCTGCCCTCGGCCATGAGGTCGACTGGGAGACCGAGGCGGCTTGATGTGCTTCCGTGTAAGACACGCGCGTGAGCGATCCAAATCCGATCGCTCCGCTAGGATTTAGGCGTGCTCCAAACCATCGATGTCTGCCCGCTCAGCGAGCTCGCGCCAGGTCAGATGCGCCTGGTCGAGCACGACCACGTCGAGATCGGCGTGTTCAACTGCGACGGCCAGTTCTACGCGATCGAGGACCGCTGCTCGCACGATGATGGGCCGCTGGCCGAGGGCACGCTCGACGCCGCCGCGTGCACGGTCGAATGCCCGCGCCACGGCTCTGTTTTTGACCTGAGGACGGGTAGGCCCAAGACCCTGCCCGCGTACGAACCGGTGGACACCTTTCCGGTGATCATCGAGCACGACATGATCAAGCTGGAGGTGAGTTGACAGATGGCCACGACCGAACCGATCGTCGGCACGAACACCGAGCTGACTGAGAACCAGCAGCTCGCCAGGATCAACGCCGACTACGACGAGCGTTACGGCTTCCACGACGCCGAGAACTACCTGTATAAGGCGCCGAAGGGCATCAACCGTGAAATCGTCGAGAAGATCTCCGAGTTCAAGTCGGAACCTCAGTGGATGCGCGACTTCCGGCTGAAGGCGCTCGAGCACTTCTTCGCCAAGCCGCAGCCGACCTGGGGCTCGCCGATGTTGGCCGAGGTCGATTACGACGACATCCACTACTTCGTCCGCGCCTCCGAGCGCGCCGAGCGTTCCTGGGACGACGTGCCCGAGGATGTCAAGAACACCTTCGACCGGCTGGGCATCCCCGAGGCCGAGCGCAAGTTCCTGTCCGGTGTCGGCGCCCAGTATGAGTCCGAGGTCGTCTACCACCAGATCAATGAGGAGCTCACCAAGCAGGGTGTGATCTTCACCGACATGGACACCGCGCTGCGCGAGCATGAGGACATCGTCAAGGAGTACTTCGCGACGATCATCCCGCCCAACGACAACAAGCTCGCGGCGCTCAACTCAGCGGTCTGGTCGGGCGGCTCGTTCGTGTACGTGCCCAAGGGCGTCCACGTCGAGATGCCGCTGCAGGCCTACTTCCGCATCAACACCGAGTCGATGGGGCAGTTCGAGCGCACGCTGATCATCGCCGATGAGGGCTCCTACGTGCACTACGTCGAGGGCTGCACGGCGCCGACCTACAGCGCCTCCTCGCTGCACTCGGCGGTCGTCGAGCTGATCGCCAAGCCGGGCGCTCGGATCCGCTACACGACCGTGCAGAACTGGTCGGCCAACGTCTTCAACCTCGTGACCAAGCGCGCGGTCGCGGAGACAGACGCGACCGTCGAGTGGGTCGACTGCAACCTCGGCTCGAAGCTGACGATGAAGTACCCGAGCGTCTACCTGATGGGCGAGCGCGCCCACGGGGAGATCCTCTCGATCGCGTTTGCCGGCAAGGGCCAGCACCAGGACGCCGGCGGCAAGATCATCCATGCGGCGCCGAACACGACCAGCAACATCTTCGCCAAGTCGATCTCCAAGGACGGCGGGCGCGGCTCCTACCGCGGCCTGCTGGAGATCGCCAAGGGCGCCCACGGCTCCAAGTCGAAGGTCGTCTGCGACGCGCTGCTGCTCGACGAGGACTCGCGCTCGGACACCTATCCGACGATCCGCATCTCCGAGGACGACGTCAACGTCGGCCACGAGGCGACGGTCTCGAAGGTCGGCGAGGATCAGCTCTTCTACCTGATGTCGCACGGCATCCCCGAGGAGGAGGCCTCCAAGCTGATCGTCAACGGCTTCATCGAGCCGATCACGAAGGAGCTGCCGATGGAGTACGCGGTCGAGATGAACCGCCTGATCGAGCTGCAGATGGAGGGTTCAATTGGCTGAGGCAGTTGTTTCGCACGGCGGTGGTGGCGGCCCGCTGGCCGCCACCGTCCAGATTCCGACCTTCAAGGGCCGGCCCGGATGGGAGTTCACCGATACCTCGGCGCTCGACGTCGAGGCCTATGAGCTGACTGCGGTGCATCCGGCTTGGGGCTCGGACGCCCCGGGTGCGCTCTGGGACCTGCCGGCGACGGAACTGCCGGCGGGCGTCGAGCTGAGCCTTGGCGAGAGTCAGGCCACGGTCACCGTTCGACGTGGGATCACGCTCGAGCGCCCGATCGCGCTGATCTCGGTCATCCCCGACGGCAAGCTCGGCAACCTCCGCACCCGCATCGTGCTCGAGGACGGCGCCCAGGCCGAGGTCTGGGAACAGTATGTGTCCGCCGGCGACTGCCTACTCAACGTCACCACGGAGATCACCGTCGGGGACGAACGCGAGTCTGCGCTACGTCAACGGCCAGAACCTCTCCGAGGAAGCCTGGATCTTCGGCGCCCAGCACGCGACCGTCGGTCGCGACGCGCGCCTCGACTGGGTCGCGCTCGGTTTCGGCTCGCGCTCCGGGCACGTGCTGATGCAGACCCGGCTTGCCGGTGAGGGCGCCGAGGCGCGTGTCACCGGCGCCTACGCCACCCACGGCCGCCAGCACATCGACTTCGACACCACGCAGGAGCACGCCGCGCCGAACACGACCTCCGACCTCGCCTTCCGCGGCGTCCTCCAGGATCGCTCGAGCGCCGTCTGGAAGGGCAACATCATCGTCGACCCGGGGGCGCAGAAGACCGACGCCTTCCAGGACTCGCGCAACCTGCTGATCTCCAAGCGTGCCCATGCCGACTCGATCCCGGGCCTCGAGATCCAGGCCAACGACGTGCGCTGCACGCACGCCGCGGCGGTCGCGCAGGTCGATCCCGAGCAGCTCTTCTACCTGCGCTCCCACGGGCTGCCCGAGGCCGAGGCCAAGCGGCTGGTGATTGAGGGCTTCCTCTCGGCGCTGGTCGAGCGCTTCGAGCAGGGTCCGGTGCGCGAGCTGCTCGCCGGCGTGCTCGAGCGTCGCCTCGAACTGATCCTCGGCTAGCTACCTCGGGGCTTCCGGCGCGTTGGCTCCTCGCCCCGCCGGAGGCATCTTGTGGGCCTGGCTACGATCGCCGCATGCCTTCCACGATCCTGCTGCTGCGCGGCATCAATCTCGGTCCGAGCAACCGCATCGCGATGCCTGCGCTGCGTGAGGCGCTGACCGATGCCGGCTTCGAAAATGCCCGCACATACGCGCAGAGTGGGAACATCGTCGTGCGCAGCGGCCTGGGTGAAGCGGAACTCGCAGAGAGGGTGGAGGCGCTGATTACTGAGCGATTTGGACTGGTCGTTCCGGCGGTCGCCCGCAGCGTTCGGGAGCTGGCGCGCGTGGTCGCCGACAACCCCTTCCCGGAGCTCGCAGAGCAGCAGCCCAAGCGTTTCCAGGTGACCTTCCTGCGCGGTGCGCTGGAGCCCGGACTCGAGTCCAAGCTCGACGCCCTGGCAGCGCCGTCTGAGCGTGTCGCGGTGCGCGTGCACGAGATCTACGCCTGTCACCCGGACGGCGTCGCCCGCTCCAAGTTGGCGCTGAGGCTCGGCTCGAGGACGGGGCTCGGCAAAGCAGCTACTGCCACCTCGCGGAACTGGACCACCGTGTTGACCCTCCTGGAGATGGCGGCCGCGCGATGCCGGTTGAACCCGAGCACCCGTATACGATCGTCGATGTCTTCACGGACACGCCGCTGGCCGGCAATCAGCTCGCGGTCTTCACCGAGGGCGAGTCGGTTCCGAGTCGCCTGATGCTCGCGGTGGCGCGCGAGCTGAACCTGTCGGAGACGGCGTTCGTGCTGCCGGGCGACGACGATGCAGACGCCACGATACGGATCTTCACCAAGCGGCACGAGCTCCCGTTCACCGGTCACCCCGTGCTCGGCACCGCCTTCATCGTCGGTGCGGAGCGGGACCTTGGGACCGTGCGGCTGCGGACCGCCGGCGCCGGCGTCGTGCCGGTCCGCCTGACCCGCGAGCACGGGGAGATCGTCTACGGTGAGATCAAGCAGCCGCTACCGACGGTCCGCCCATTCGAGCGCGAGCAGGAGCTGCTCGCGGCGCTCGGCGCGTCACGGCCGGTGCTGCCGTTGGAGATCTATAGCAACGGGCCGATGCACGTGATGGTGGCGCTCGCCGACACCGAGCAGCTTGCCGCGCTCGAGCCCGACATGGTCGCACTCGCGCGGCTCGGCCCGATCGGCATCGGCTGCTTCGCACCGCTCGAGCCGGAGGCGGGCCCGGGCGAGCATACGCGCATCAAGCTCCGCATATTCGGCCCCGGCGCGGGGATCCCGGAGGATCCGGCCACCGGTTCAGCGGCCGCTCCCCTGGCGCTGCATCTCGCGCGTCACGGCTGGTACACGCCGGGCAACACGCTGACGATCACGCAGGGAGTGGAGATCCAGCGCCCCTCGGAGCTGATCGCCCGTCTGGAGAGCGACGCCGAGCGGCCCGCCCGCATCACGGTCGGCGGCCGCGCCGTGATCGTGGCGCGTGGCCACTTCCGCCTGCAGTAGTCCGACGGCCAACTTCTGACGTACACCCATCATCCTGCGCGGTGTACGTCAAAAGTTCGTTTCAGTCCTCGTCGTCCTCGTCCTCTTCGAACTCGAGGTCGTCAAAGGCCTCGGGATCGTCGAACTCGGACTCGTCCTCCGTGGCGTCATCGTCCAGGTCAAAGTCGTCGTCGTCGTCGAAGTCTTTTTCGTGGAGGTTGCTCATCTCGCGCAGAGTAGTGGATCTTCAGTGCTTGTCGATGACCTTGTCGATAAGGCCGTACTCGGCGGCCTCGTGGGCCTTGAAGAATCGGTCACGCTCCATGTCGGAGTGGACCTTCTCAATCGGCTGACCGGTGTGGTGGGCGTAGATCTCATCGATCCGGCGGCGGATGTTGAGCACCTCGCGCGCGTGAATCTCGATGTCGGTCGACTGCCCTTCGAATCCCGATGACGGCTGGTGGATCAGGATGCGGCTGTTGGGCAGCGAGAAGCGCTTGCCCTTGGCGCCAGCCATCAGCAGCAGCGAGCCCATCGACATCGCGATACCGACGCAGATCGTCTGCACCTGCGGCTTGATGAACTGCATCGTGTCGTAGATGGCCAGACCCGAGTAGATCGAACCGCCGGGGCAGTTGATGTACAGCGAGATGTCCTTGTCCGGATCGGATGACTCGAGGTGCAGGAGCTGGGCGACCACGAGGTTGGCGATTGTGTCGTCGATCGGCGTGCCGAGGAAGACGATCCGCTCGTTCAGCAGTCGGCTGTAGATATCGAACTCGCGCTCGCCTCGGGCGGTGCGCTCGATGACCATCGGAACTAGAGGCATGTTCTGGACGCTAGCAGTGCTGCGGCTCGGGGCGAAGCTGCGGCGCCGGTGGCGCGCAAGCGAGCCGCCACCGGTGGATCAGACGGTCGCGTCCAGCCAGGCCCGACGGCTCATATGCTCGGAGGAGTATTCGCCCGTCTCGAGCTCGCGTCGGATCTCGCCGAGGGTGCCGAAACGTTCGGCGATCACGTTGTGCTGGTGGATCGTCTCGAGGTTCTCCTGACGCGCTGAGATGAAGACCTCGTCGGGCAGCTCGGGCAGCTGCTCGACCACGCCCCTGACCATCTCGCGCACGCAGTCCTCGACGAAGCGCGGGCGGCGGTGGGCCTTCTCGACCACATGGGCCTCGTCCGAGCGCTTCATCAGCTCGTAGATCTCCGATGACATCGAGTCCTCGACGATCGCCAGCAGCGTCTGCGCGTCGAGCGTCGATCTCGGAGCCCTCGGGCAGGCCGATGTGCAGCGTGCCGAGCCCGCGCTGGTTGTGGGTCGCCACCGGCACCGCCTCGAAGATGCGCTCGATCTCATCGCTGTCGTAGCCCTCTTCGGTTAGCCGCGCGCGGGCGCCGGCGGCAACCAGCTCCTGTGCGCAGGGGCAGGCGGTCATGCCCTGGGCGGCGACGCCGATCAGGCGACGGGTGCCGGCCTCGGTGCTGACCGCGCAACCGTGCAGCGTGTACAGCTCCTGGGTCTCGATCCCCGACACGGGCGCCGGGCGGTACTCGGGAAAGCGCGCCTCCACCGTCACCTCGGCACGGCGGGCGCCCTGACGCTCGCGTACCAGCTGGGCGATGTGCTCGGCCAGCGTCTCGGCGTGGAACGGCGACTCCTCCAGCACGACCTGGCGGATCGCCTCGTTTACGACCTCCTCGAAGCGCGACATGTGCGCGCCCTTCTGGTTCGGGCCGAGCTCGACGACGCACTCGAAGCGTGCCCAGAAGAGGTGGTCGTCACCGTCGTAATGGAGACGGATCACCTTCTCGACGTTGGTCACTCCGACCTGCGTGAGGCTGAGCTTGACCGGCGGCAGCTGGGACTGGACATCGACCGGCGCCACAGGTGTGCTGGGGATGCTTGTCATCGTCGACAAAGGTTAGACCAGCGCCTATTGCGGCCCGGGAATCGGGTCTTTGGGGGGCCTCGGCGAGCACATGTTGTGTCGATTGGTACGAAGTCCGGAGTTCTGTGGTATCACTCAGCAGTCCCTTGAGGGGGGACACAAGAGGGAGAGGGAGTCGCTGTCTGGTCAGGGCTCCGCTGGTCTGATCCGTGATCCGGAAGGAGTCGGAGGTTGTGAGTACCAAGGCAACCGCTTTGCTCAGTGACGAGGCACCGATCTCGGAGCTCGATGAGTTTCGAGGTCTCATCGCGGAGGGGCAGGAGCGAGGCTTTCTGACGTTCGAGCAGATCGCCGCATGTCTCGAGGAGTTCGAGGTAACGAAGGAGCAGGTGCAGGAACTGCATGCGTACCTCGACGAGCAGGGCATCGAGGTCGTGGAGACCGATGGGAAGCTGGCGCGGTCGGAGATCGGCAGCGTCGAGGCACGGGCGGCCGCCGTGGCCGATCCCGACGGCGAGCTCGAGGCAGGACGCGGACGGGCCAAGCGCGTCGAGGTCGACCTCACGGTCGAGCCCAGCCTCGACTCGTTGCGTCTCTACCTGCGCTCGATCGGGCGCGTCAGCCTGCTCACCGCCGAGCAGGAGGTGATGCTCGCGCGGCGGATCGAGCGCGGCGACATGGCCGCCAAGCAGCAGATGATCGAGGCGAATCTGCGGCTGGTGGTGTCGATCGCCAAGTCCTACCTGGGGCGCGGCCTGACCTTCCTGGACCTGATCCAGGAGGGCTCGATGGGCCTGATCCGGGCGGTCGAGAAGTTCGACTACCGGCGCGGGTACAAGTTCTCGACCTACGCGACCTGGTGGATCCGTCAGGCGGTCACACGGGCGATCGCCGACAAGGGCCGCACGATCCGCATCCCCGTGCACATGGTCGAGAAGCTCAACAAGGTGATGCACGTCGAGCGCGCAGCTCGTGCAGCAGCTCGGACGCGAGCCCACCCCGGCGGAGATCGCCGCCGAGCTCGGCACGACCGTGCGCGAGGTGCGTGACGTCCTGCGCATGGCGCAGCAGCCGATCTCGCTCGAGAAGCCGATCGGCGAGGAGGAGGAATCCGAGCTCGGGGACTTCGTCGAGGATCAATCGGCCGAGTCGCCGTTTGAGCAGGCCGTGGAGTGCCTGCGCCGCGAGAACCTGCGCCGGGCGCTGGCGGCGTTACCGGAGCGTGAGCGCGAGGTGATCGAGATGCGCTTCGGGCTCTCAGGCGACCGCCCGTACACGCTCGAGGAGGTCGGTCGCGCCTTCAACGTGACACGCGAACGCATCCGCCAGATCGAGAACCACACCCTCAAGAAGCTCGAGGCGCTGCCCGAGGCGCAGCGTCTGCGTGACGTCGAATAGCAGCTGGAGTGCTGATGCGCCCCGCTGGCCCGCTTGGCTGGCGGTCGCGCCCCTGGCCGGCGGTGTGGTCCCTGGCCGGCGGCCCACGCGGTAGCTAGGATCGGGCCGTGGACAGCCTCGAACAACGCGTGCGCGAACTGACGGCGCACGCCGTCGCCCGCGACCCCGGCGTGCTCGACGCGACCGTCGGCGGCACGCCGCTGAAGGGCTCCCAGCGCGAGGTCAACCGCATCGTCATGGGTGCGCTGTCTGGCATCCACGAGGCGTTGATCGAGATCGCCCGTGAGATCGATCAGATCCGCTCCGAACTCTGATCGAACACGCCGCCGCCGCCGATCTGGGTGGCCGTCTGGTGATTGGTCGGCTGCGACGTGGGAATCGCACGCTGCTCGACAATCTGCGACTCCTGCTCGCAGATTGTCGGTCTGGTCTGCCTGAGTAGCCGATCGCGCGTCACGCTTCGGCTGCAGTCGCGATCCAGGCGTAACGTACTAAAATGCTCCGCCTCTGGCGGGATTCCCGAGCGGTCAAAGGGGACGGACTGTAAATCCGTTGGCTCAGCCTTCGAAGGTTCGAATCCTTCTCCCGCCACTGTCGTCTGACACAAAAGCAGATGCCCAACGCGCCTCTCGTCACGCAATGAAGTTCGACCGGCGGGAACTGGCGGCGGTGTTTGCGGGCGGCGTCATCGGCACGCTGCTGCGGGTCGGCTTCAGCAGGGCGTTCGCCTCCGGCGACGCCAGCTGGCCGTGGGCGGTGCTGGCAATCAACATCAGCGGCGCGCTGCTGCTCGGCTATTTCGTCACCCGCCTGCAGGAGCGGCTGCCGCTCTCTACCTACCGTCGTCAACTGCTGGCCACCGGCTTTTGCGGTGCCTACACGACGTTCTCAACCATGCAGCTGGAGCTGCTCGACATGTGGGACGCGCGCCGCTACGCCCTCGCGGCGGCGTATCTTGGAGCGAGTGTGATCTGCGGATACGCAGCGGTTCACGTCTCGACAGCTCTCACGCGCGGAGTGCGCGTCGGAGCCTACCTCGGATCCTAAGGAGGTTGGGACCAGATGATCTTCAGACAGGTGGTGCACGACGACCTCGGCTGCGCTTCGTACTTCATCGGCGATGAGAAGGCAGGGAAGCGCCGCCGTCGTCGACCCTCGTTTCGAGGTCGACGAGTACCTCGAGCTCGCCCGCTACCTGGGCGTGCAGATCACCGACATCTTCGAGACCCACAACCACGCCGATCACGTCTCCGGGCACGGGCGCCTGGCGGCGGCGACCGGCGCCACGATCCACATCCATCGGCTCGTCGCGCCCGAATTCGCACACGATCCCTTCGAGCACGGCGACGAGTTCGCGCTCGGTCAGCTGCGGATCAGGGCGCTGCACACGCCCGGCCACCGGCCCGAGCACACCTGCTTCCTGCTGACTGACCTGCGTCGCGGCGAAGAGCCCTGGGCCGTGCTCACCGGCGACAGCCTGTTCGTCGGTGACGTCGCCCGTCCCGACCTTGCGGTCGAGCGCACCGAGGGCGCCCGCGGCATCTACCACTCGCTGCGCGACCGGCTGCTCAGCCTGCCCGACTACATCGAGGTCTGGCCGGGCCATCTCGGCGGCTCGATGTGTGGGGGCCCCGGGATGGATCTGAAGGTCGCCTCGACGATCGGCTTCGAGCGTCACCACAACGCGATGCTCGCGATCGCGGACGAGCAGGAGTTCGTCGATGCCTCGGTCGCCAAGCTCGGCGCGCAGCCACCGAACTTCAAGGCGATCGTCGCGCTCAACCATGGCCCGCTGCTGACCGGCGGCGTCGAGCTTCCACGCCTCTTCCCGCACGAGCTCGAGCAGCGCCGGCGCGGCGGCGCGGCGGTCGTCGACGTGCGCACCGACCTGCAGTTCGCCGAGGGGCACGTGCCGGGCTCGATCTCGATCCCGCTGCACAAGGGCGGCTTCGGCACCAAGCTCGCCTGGGTGTCGGGCGGCGCCGAGCAGATCGTGTTCGTCGGTTCCGGCGACGACGACGGACGCCGGGCGGGCACGCTCGCGGCGGCCGTGGGTCTTGCCCCGGCGGCGCGCCGTGGCGGGCTGCTCGCGGGCGGCTGGACCAGCTGGAACGCCGAGCTGCGTCCGGTCGTGACGCTGTCACGCATGCCGGTCCAGGAAATCGGCCCGTTGCTCGACACGATGCCGGCGTCGCAGGTGCTCGACGTGCGCGAGCACCATGAGTACGAGGCGGGACACATCCCCGGCTCGCTCAACACCCCCTGGCACGACATCGACCGCATCCCCGCTGGCATCGAAGCGGGCGAGCGCGTGCTGGTGATCTGCGCCTCAGGTCAGCGCGCCGGCACCGCCGCGAGCCTGCTGCAGCGCTACGGCGCCAGCGACGTGGTGCATGTGGTTGGCGGCGGCGTACCGCAGTGGGGGACGCTTGGCGGCACGCTGAGCAAGCCCGCCGCCGTGGCGTGAGACTCCACGTCCTCAGCGACCTGCACCTCGAGCACGCGCGCTTCACGCCCCCCGAGCTCGACGCCGACGTCGTCGTGCTCGCCGGTGACATCGCGCCGGGCACCGCCGGGATCGAGTGGACGCGGCGCCAGCTCGATGGCCGGCCGGTCGTTTACGTCGCCGGCAACCACGAGTTCTACGGCCACGACCTGCCGGGCCTGACGGCGCGGCTGAAGGATGCTGCCCGCGGCAGCCAGATCCACGTGCTCGAGAACGACGCTGCCGTGATTGACGGGGTCCGGTTCCTCGGATGCTCGCTGTGGAGCGACTTTGATTTCGCCGGACCGGAGAACCGCGCCAGCACGATGCGGATCTGCGAGCGGCTCGTCAACGACTACAAGCAGATCCGCGCCTCGGATCCCGAGCGGCCGCTGCGGGCGCAGGACACCCGCGATCTCCACATCGCCAGCCGCGCGTGGTTGGAGTCCTGCCTGGCCACGCCTCACGAGGGCCCGACCGTCGTGGTCACCCATCACGCGCCGCTTGTACGACAGAGGCCCGAGAACCCGCTGATGGCGGCGATCGGCAGTGCCTTTGCCACCGATCTGGCCGGCTTGATGGACGGCGAGACCGTCGATCTCTGGATCTTCGGCCACATCCATCGGACCGTCGACACCAACGTCAGCGGCACGCGCGTGCTCAGCAACCAGCGCGGCTATCCGCACGAGCCGGTGGCTGGGTTCGACCCCGGCCTGCTCGTCGAGCTCTGAGCGGCCGGCTACCGCAGGTCGATGACGACCTTGCCGATGGCGCCGCCCTCGACGGCATCGTGCGCGTCGGCGATCTGCTCGAGCGCGAAGCGATGGATCGGTAGCGTCGTCAGCGCACCGGCGACGACAGCCTCGGTCGTTCGCTCGATCGCCTCCCGCAGCTGATCCGGCGCCACCGTGTACAGAAGCATGAACCTCAACGTGAGGTTGGGGGCCATGAGCCGGCGCACCGGAACCTCGGCGACGCTCGACTCGTCGGCGGCGTATGAGGTGATGACCGCGTGCGGCGCGGCGACGGCCAGGTCGAGCTCCAGGTTTTGATCCAGCGCGACCTCGACGAACTTGTCGACCCCGGAGGGCGCGGCGGTGCGGATCTGGTTGACGACGTCCGCATCGCGGTAGTTGACGACCGTCTGGGCGCCGGCCTGGCGCGCCAGCTCGGCCTTTTCCGGGCTCGAGACGGTTGCGACCACGTGGGCGGCCTGCTCGAACCGTGCCAGCTCGATGGCGGCATGCCCGACGGCACCGGCGCCCCCCGAGATCAGCAGCGTCTGGCCGGTCGGCGGACCGTCAGCGTTCAGACAGTGAGCGGCGGTGAGCGCGGGCACGCCCAACGACGCTCCCAGCTCGAACGAAGCATGCTCGGGCAGGGGGACCGCATGGCCGGCCGGTACGACGGTGTACTCGGCCGCCGTACCCCAGCTGTTGTGGGCTGCCAGCAGCACCCAGACGCGCTCGCCGATCCGCTCCGGGCTGACGCCGGAGCCGACCATATCGATCGTGCCGGCGCCGTCCTGATTGGGGACGACGAGACTGCCGGGCGGTGGCTGGTTGCGCTTGCGCGCCTTCCAGTCGGTCGGATTCACACCTGAGATCGCGAGCCGCACCCGCACCTCTCCCGGGCCGGGCTGGGGCGTGTCGACCTCCCGCACCGTGAGGTCGGAAGAGCCCCCGGAATCTCCATAGACGGCGGCACGCATCGTGGCCGTCAAAGCATAGTTGCCGCTCGCTCACAGTTGGTTGGGAGCGCAACCCGAGACATGTATGCTCGCCCCCGTGAGTGCTGGGAATCCCGCCTCTGATGCCACCGTTCCATCCGACACCGAGCTCGGCCGGCTTAGTCGAGCATCTGATCGGCGAGCTCTGGTGGAGGGTCAACTCCGAGCTACCGAGCGAGCTGAGCCGCACCGGCGCCTCGATTCTCAAGCGCCTGCGCGATCAGGGCCCCCAGCGCGTGACCGCGCTGGCCGCCAACGAGCAGGTTGCGCAGCCGACCATGTCGGTGATCATCAAGCGCCTCTGCGCCCGTGGCCTGGTGGAACGCCACGGCGACCCGGACGACCGCCGCGCGGCGCTGGTGGCGATCACTCCGCATGGGCTGGAAACGCTCAGCCAGCGCGCGCGCTTGCGCTCGCATTGGTTCGAGACCCGGCTCGCGGGCCTCGAAGGAGAGGATCGTCGCGCCGTCGCGGCGGCCGTCGCAAAGCTCGTCGAGACGTTCGCGTGAGGCGACCCAGTACGTTTGCAGCGTGACCCGCAAACGTGAGATTCGCTCATATCTGATGGACATGGACGGCGTCCTCGTGCGCGA
The DNA here is from genome assembly GCA_963706725.1 of uncultured Actinomycetota bacterium. Classification (GTDB taxonomy): domain Bacteria; phylum Actinomycetota; class Thermoleophilia; order Solirubrobacterales; family Solirubrobacteraceae; genus Palsa-465. The sequence continues at coordinate 1,482,702 of OY970167.1, forward strand.
GGAGCACGCGATCCCCGGCGCCGATGTATTCATCGCGCGGCTGCGCGAGCGTGAGCATCCCGTTCCTGGTACTGACCAACAACTCGATCTACACGCCGCGCGACCTCTCGGCGCGGTTGCGTGCCTCCGGAATCGACATCGGCGAGGAGAACCTCTGGACCTCCGCACTGGCCACCGCCCGCTTCCTTGATGACCAGCGACCAGGTGGCACCGCCTTCGTGCTGGGCGAGGCCGGCCTGATCACCGCGCTGCATCAGGCCGGATACACGATGACTGACAACAACCCTGACTATGTGGTTCTGGGTGAGAGTCGGACACTGAGCTTCGAGCGCATCACCGCGGCGACTCGTCTGATCGGCAGCGGCGCGCGGTTCATCGCCACCAACCCGGATACCTCGGGTCCGTCCAACCTCGGCCCGATCCCCGCGACCGGCTCGGTGGCGGCGCTGATCACAGCGGCGACCGGGGTCAAGCCGTACTTCGTCGGCAAGCCCAACCCGCTGATGATGCGCTCCGCGCTGAACGCGATTGGCGCGCATTCCGAGACGACCGCGATGATCGGTGATCGCATGGACACCGATGTGGTCTCGGGCATGGAGGCGGGGCTCGAGACGGTCCTCGTGCTCACCGGGCTGACCACGCGCGAGGCCGCCGAACGGGAGCCGTACCGCGCCTCTCGCGTGGTCGATTCGATCGCGGATCTACTGCCCGACCTCGACTGAACGTCCCCCGCACAGGGCTCATAGGGGCGCCGGCTCAAGGCGCGGCAGACCGCGACCGATTAGTCAGTCTGTCGTAGTCAGTCCGTATGTATCTAAAGCGGCCGCCGCCGCCCCTCCCCGGAAGGCAAGTTTCCATGAACACCTCAATGCGCTTTTCTCTGAAGGCGCGCCTCCTGCTCTCGTTCGGGCTCACCCTGCTGCTGACCGCTGTGCTCGGCGTCGTCGCGATCTCCAACATCTCCAGCGAGAACTCGCACGTGAACCAGGTCGCGACCAAGGTCGTGCCGGGCACCTCGCTCGCGGGCCAGGCGGCGGCGCTTTACAACAAGTACCGCAAGGATGAGCTGCACTACATCCTCTCGACGCCGGCGGAGCGTGCCGGCTCTCAGGGTGTCGACGGCGACCTCGCCGGCGACCTCGTGGCGATGGCACAGGTGCTCAAGCAGTACCACCAGCAGGGTCTCGTCGTCGACGCACGCAACGGCCAGATCGTCGACCAGTTCCAGAAGGCCTTCTACCTCTACGTCAAGCAGTCGAGTGCCTTCAGGCGCCTGGCCGACGCCGGCAAGACCCAGCTCGCAGGGCAGGTCGTCGGTGCCGGTGCCGCCGACAACACCTTCAACGTCATCAAGGCGACCTCGGCCGAGTGGCTGGCGAACGAAACGTCGATCGCCAACGCCGCCGCCGCCTCGGCACACTCGACCTACACCACGGGCGTGCTGCTCACCATCATCCTGCTGGTGCTGACCCTGGTTGCCGGTGTCGGCGCCGTCATCCTGATCTACCGTCGCGTCGTCGGCGGCGTCCGCAAGGTCGCGACTGCCGCCGTGGCGATCGCCGCCGGCGAGTTCGACCAGGATGTCAACGTCGGTGGCAACGACGAACTCTCCGACATGGTCGTCGAGTTCCATTCGATGGTCGACTACCTGGCTGAGATGGCCGATACCGCGGCGCGCATCGCCGACGGTGACCTGACCAGCGCCGTCGAGCCGAAGTCCGAGCACGATCAGCTCGGCACCGCCTTCCAGCGCATGAACATGAACCTCCGCGTGGCGCTCGGTGACCGCTCGAGCCTGGTGCAGGTCGCAGGGCGCCTGAACGACCTCAACGACACGCTCGGCGACCTCGAGCACGCGCTCAACAGCACCCGCAACGCAGATCTGACCGTGCCCGTCGCGTTCAACCTCACGCCGATCGTGTCGCCCGACGGCGAGCCGATCGGTGAGCTGGCAGAGCTCTTCAACAGCATGCTCGCGCGCGTCGAGTCGGCGATCAGCGCCTACAACGCGGTGCGCGAGGACCTGCAGGAGAAGCTCGGCGATCACTCCAGCCTGGCGCCGCTGAGTCTGCGGCTCGAGTCGCTGCGGACCGGCACGCTCACCAACCTGCGCGACGCCCTGCGTTCGATGAGCGAGGGTGACCTGCGCGTCGAGGTCGGAATCGATGAGGAGCCGATCGACGCCCTTGAGGGTGAGGACGTCGGCCAGATGGCTGAGGTCTTCAACGCGACGCTGCAGAGTGTGCGCGAGTCGATCGCGAGCTACAACGACACCCGCGTCAAGATCGTCGCGATGCTCGACGAGATATCGCGCAGCTCCGACACACTCTCCAACGCCACCGGTGAGATGGCACAGACCAGCGAGGAGCAGGGCCGCGCGATCGAGGAGATCGCCACCGCGATCAACACCGTCGCGGCCGGCGCCGAGGAGCAGGTCCGCTCCGTTGAGAACGTGCGGCGTGTGACCGATGAGCTGGCCGAGGCCTCGCGCGCCTCGGCCACCAGCGCCGACGAGACGGCTGACGCCGCCGCTGAGGCGCGCGAGCTGGCCCGCGAGGGCGTTGGCGCCGCTGATGGTGCCACCGCGGCGATGCGCGCGGTGCGCGAATCGAGCGTCGGCGTCAGTGAGGCGATCCGTTCGCTGGGTCAGAAGTCCGATCAGATCGGTGGGATCGTCGAGACGATCACCGGGATTGCGGCGCAGACCAACCTGTTGGCGCTGAACGCGGCGATCGAGGCCGCGCGTGCGGGTGAGCACGGTCGCGGGTTCGCGGTCGTCGCCGAGGAGGTCCGTCACCTCGCCGAGGAATCACAGGAGGCGGCGGCCACGATCGGCAGCCTGATCGAGCAGATCCAGGCCGAGACCGCCAAGGCCGTGGAGGTCGTCGAGATCGGCGTCAACCAGACTCAGGACGGCGTCGCCACGGTCGAGCAGACCCGCACCGTCTTCCTGCAGATCGGTGAGAGCGTCGAGGACATGAGCGCGCGCGTCGAGGGCATCGCCGCATCCGTGCGGCAGATCGCCGCGTCAAGCGACCAGGTCCGTGAGAGCATGGAGGTCGTCGCCTCGGTCGCCGAGGAGTCCAGCGCCTCCACCGAGCAGGTCTCTGCGAGCACCGAGCAGACCAGCGCCTCAACCCAGCAGATCGCCGCCAGCGCACAGCAGCTCGCAGGCACCGCGGAAGAGCTGGACCGCCTGGTCTCCCAGTTCGTGCTCGTCTAGAACGGTGTTGTCGGTTGCCGGGCAGGCCCGCTTGGCCTGCCCGGCACCAGGCCCGCTCGGCCTGCCGGTCTCAGGCCCGCCTGGCCTGCCCGGCACCAGGCCCGCCTGGCCTGCCGGTCTCAGGCCCGCCTGGCCTGCCGGTCTCCGGCCAGCCGGGCGGTCCAGCCCCGTCAGGCCGCTCGCCGCTCCGCCGCACGCTGGCGGACCGTCTTCTTGTCGTCCAGGTCCATCGTGCCCGGATGGCCGTCGCCGGGCCACGGCGTCAGCAGCAGCAAGATCCGAGCCGTGGTCGTGGCGTCGACGCTGTGGCGCTCCTGCGGCTCGAACTGAACCATGAGCCCCGGCCCGCCGCTCGCCGCCGGCGTCCCCTCGCTGGTGATCGCAACCTCGCCCGAGATCACCACCAACCAGGCGCTCTCGTGGACCTGGTGTTCACGCAGGCTGCCACCCGCCGGTATCTCGAGCACGATCGCACGACCGTCGTCCCGACTCTCCAGGATCTCAGGAGAGTGCGGGCTCAATGAGACGGCATTCAGATCCCAGCTCTTCATCCGTTGTCAGTCTCCTCGAACTCGCGGTTGCTTCGCCGTTTTATTGATCAAGGGGAGGAGATACCCAGTTGGGCAATGACGCACCGGTTCCGTAGCGTTCGCCCTGGGCGCTCGTGGCAAGCGCGTCGAGCCGCTCCAGGTCCTCCGCGCTGAGCTCGATATCCGGAGCGCCCGCGTTGTCCTCGACGTAGGCGATGCGCTTGGTCCCGGGGATCGGCACGATCCACGGGCGGCGGCTGAGCAGCCAGGCAAGCGCCACCTGGCCTGGGGATGCGTCGCCCGCCGCCGCGACCTCGGCGACCACCTGAGCGAGGCTGGCGTTGGCCACACGATGTTCGGGCCCGACTCGCGGGAAGCGGTCACCGCTGCGGTAGTCATCTGGCTCGAGCTCGGTGGTCGCTGTCAGGCTGCCCGCCAGTAGACCCCGCAGCAGCGGCGAAAACGGCAGGAAGCCGATGCCGAGCTCCTCGCAGGTATCGAGGATCTCGCCCTCCACAGAACGCTCGAGCAGCGAGTACTCGCTCTGCAGGCTGGTGATGGGATGCACGGCGGCCGCGCGACGCAGGTCGGGGGCGAGCGCCTCGGACAAGCCGATGTAGCGGATCTTGCCCTCGTCGATCAGCTCCTTGAGCGCACCGATCGTCTCCTCGATCGGGGTTCCCGGATCGACGCGGTGCTGCTGGTAGAGGTCGATGTGATCGACGCCCAGTCGCCGTAGGCTGCGCTCGCAGGCGGCGCGCACGTACTCCGGCCGGCCGTCGAAGCCGCCGCCGCCGTCGGTCGTGGGCCGCAGGATGCCGAACTTGGTTGCGAGCACGACCTGGTCCCGTCGGTCGCGGATCGCGCGACCGACGAGCTGCTCGTTGTGGCCGTCGCCGTAGACATCGGCAGTGTCCAGCAGGTTGATACCGAGGTCGAGCGCGCGGTGGATGGTGGCGATGCCGTCGGCGTCGCTGACGCTGCCGTACGTCCCCGACATCGGCATGCAGCCGAGTCCGATCGCCGAGACCAACGGCCCGTGTGTTCCCAGTTGACGCATTCTCATGAGTCCGATTTTGCCCGTCGTGCCGTTTCGCCGCGCCGGATGTCGTCTCTGGCAGGATCTGTCCGTGCGCCGGGTTCTGGTGATGGCGAGCGCGAGCGGCAACGGCAAGACGACCGTCGGACGTGCGCTGGCGGGGCGGCTCGGTGTGCCGTTCGTCGAGCTCGATGCGCTCGTGCATGGGCCCGGCTGGAGCGAGATCTCCGATCAGGATCTGCACGCACGGCTTGCGCCGATCCTGGCCGGCGACGGTTGGGTGATCGACGGCAGCTACTCGCGCAAGCTCGGCCGTTGGGTGATCGACGCGGCCGACACGATCATCTGGCTGGACCTGCCGCTCCGTGTCTGGCTGCCGCGGCTCGTGCGCCGCAGCTACAGACGCCTGCGTGGTCGCGAAGCACTGTGGAACGGCAACCGCGAGACGCTCCATGGCCTCGTCGGTGGACGCGACTCGCTGTTCGGCTACGCCTTGCGGACACACTTTCAGCGCCGGCGAGAGTGGCCGGGGGCGTTCGCCAACGGCCAGGTGATACGCCTACGTTCGACTGAGGAGGTCGCTGAGTTCCTGCAACGCGCCGCTTAGACCGCGCCCGCGACCCACCGCAACCCGCCGGCGACGCGGATGTCGCGTCCACGTCAAATTGATTTGACGTGGGGGGTTTGGAAAGCTTTGACAGGAAGTTTGGCCGCGATACGCTTTGGGTATGCGGAGCCCTATGGAACTGAGCACTGGCGTTACCGAGACCCACGTACTGGGCGACCGAGAAGTGCCGACCCAGGAACTATTCCGCCGTTGGCAGGAGTGCCGCGACCAGAACGCACGCGAGGCGCTGGTCAGGCAGTACCTCCCGCTTGCGCGCAAGCTTGCCCGCCGTTATCGCGGCGCTCGCGAGCCGTTGGACGACCTCGAGCAGGTTGCGAGCCTTGGCCTCGTCAAGGCGATCGACCGCTACGACTCGGGCCGCGGGATCGGGTTCCAGCACTTTGCCGTGCCCACCATCCTCGGTGAGCTGAAGCGTTACTTCCGTGATTCGGGCTGGGCTGTGCACATGCCCCGCGGAATCCAGGAGCTGGCCCTGCAGGTTGCGCAGGCCGAGCGGCAGCTCGCCGCCAAGACCGGCCGTGAGCCCACCTACAACGAGGTCGCCGAGTTCCTCGAGATCAGCGTGCAGGACGTCTTGGAGGCGGCCGAAGCGGCAGCTGCCCATCACGCGGTGTCCTTCGACACCCCGCACGACGATGGCGACGGCGAAGCGGGGACGCTCGGCGACTCGATCGGTGAGATCGATCAGCGCTACGACCTGGTCGCGCTGACGGCGTCGATCGCGCCGGCAGCGAAGCGGCTCTCCGAGCGTGATCGCCGCGTCTTGGCGCTGCGCTTCGTCGAGGACAGAACGCAGAGTGAAATTGCGGATGAGGTCGGCGTCTCGCAGATGCAGATCTCGCGGATCCTCAGCAAGGCGCTGAGACAGCTCGCGTCCGCGGTCGAGGACGAGCGTACGTTGCGGGCCTAGGCCGCGGCGTCGTCCAGCGCAACAGTCCGGAATTGGAAATGCTCAAGGAGCGCGCGTCAAGCGCGCTCCTTGTTTTGTGTTTGGCGCGTACCGGGGTTGAGGAAGCCTGGTCTCTGACACCGCTGATAGCCAACCGTGCGGTAACTTGGACACAGGCGTGATTGACCAACCATCTTGCGTTCGGCTCGAGCTCGAGAACCGGCCGGAGAACGTTTCGGTCGTTCGAGCCGTGCTTTCGGGCGTTGCCGAAGCTGCGGGATTCGACGAGGAGCTGGCCACCGACGTGAAAACGGCGGTCAGTGAGGCCTGTAACAACGTTGTCATCCACGCCTACGAGGGCCAGGCCGGGCCGATGCGGGTGCTCGTCAGCAACTCGGGCGAGCGGGTCGACGTCGTCGTCCGCGACAGCGGCACCGGTATCCGTAGGTTGTCCAGCGGGGCCGACCACATGGGCCTAGGGCTGGCGCTGATCAGCGCGCTCGCAGACCAGGCCGAGTTCAACAGCCCAACTGATGGCGGTACCGAGGTGCGGATGCGCTTCCGCCGCGGCCAGACCGATACCGAGGCCGGCTTCCCCGGTGACGAGCAGTGGCCACATCGACCGGATGCGCTTCTCGAGGAGGACGTCGTGATGTGGTGTGAGCCGGTACCCCTGGTCCGGCATCTGATTGGGAGGGTCGCTCGCGCCACCGCTGCCTCGTCGCACTTCACCATGACCGGGGCTTCCGATCTCTACGCGATCAACGACGCGATGGCCGGCTTTGCCGAGGTGGCCGCCGATGGCCGCCTGGTGGTCGGGATCTCGAGCTCATCGCACCGGCTGACGCTCGACGCGGGGCCGCTGGTCGGCGTCGAGTCCGGCGACGGCGACGGCGACGGGCCGGCGGGCCGCGACGGCGACACTGCGGAGATCCGCGCACGCAGGGCCGCGCTCGCGGAGCTCGTCGATGAGCTCAGCTTCGAGAACTCTGATGAGGGCAAGTTGCTGCACCTGCTCGTGCTCGACCGCGGGCACGACGCAGCCGGCTAGCTTCACCCGCCGGGTCGACGTTGGGTGTAGCGCTCCCGCTGACGGTCCGTTTGGCTTGGCGCGCGAAGCGACTCGCGGGCCCCGCGTACCGCCGCCGGCTGCTGTGGTGCTCCTTCGCGCGGGCGCTCCCACAGGACTGGTGGTCGGAGTCCGAGCGTGACTCTTGCGGCTACTGTGCGGCGGGCGCTACGCGGCGGCGGACCGAGCCCGATCGTTAGCCGCCGCTGCGCCCCGGCCCCGGGCGCCGACACCGGTCGGCTCCGGGCGCCGACACCGGTCGGCTCCGATCCTCCGGAGCCGACCGCACGCTTGCATCAGCGTCCGTACCAGTGGCGTCTGCCGGCGGATGAGACGCCGCCGACGAAGAAGCCGAGGATCCAGAGAATCACAGCGGCGATCAGTACGAACCAAAGCACGTGGGCAGCAAATCCGAGCCCGCCAAACACGGCCAGTATCAGCAGTAATGCCAGTAACGCAACCATTACATCCTCCTTGTCATCCGGCCGCTGGGCCGGTCACTACGTTCCATTACCCGCCACTGGTATGCGGCAAGCGAGCGGGGCGTGCTCACCCCGCGGTTGGGGGGTACGCAGTTATGAAACTCACCGATCACGCACGCATGACAACCCCGCTCGGGGTTCAGAAATCTGAGGCTGGGCAGTTTGGTCAGTCAGGGCTGCGGAAGCCCTAAAACGAAACAGACGGGAGTGGAGAACAAGATGGGAATTGGTGGCTCACTTATCATCATCGCCGTCGGAGCGATTCTCCGCTGGGCGGTCTCCGCAAGCACGTCAGGCGTGAATATCCACACCGTCGGCGTGATCCTGCTGATCGTCGGCGGTATCGGCTTTGTCATCTCACTGCTGTGGATGGCGTTCTACGCCGATCGCACGACGCGCTCGACGTACCCCGACGGGCCAGGCAACAGCGGCTACCCGCAGCCGCCGCGCCCGTGATCTGTTCTGAGACGAGCGCCCACGAGGGCGGCCGGCGGAGCGCGTGTGCCGGCCGTTTCTCGTGGCCGCGGGATGACGCTACTTGCAGGGGGTTTGGCGTGCCGGGCCGGAGGGAAGAATCACTTTCACATCACACCCGCGAGGCCGTTGGGGGTAGGCGCCATGGCCGAGACGCAGACGTTGGCCGACAAAAGCACAAGCTCCGAGGAACTCGCGTACCTGCTGCTCGAGGAGGCGCGGCTCCGCTGCCAGCTCCTGCTCGAGGACAGCAGTGACGATTCCTGCCTCGATCCGGACGGGCTCAGTCTCGACGGCCTCTATGGTGATCTCGGCATCGCCGGGTATTACGCAAGCGCGCGGCTCGAGCCGAGGCGCCGGCGTCAACTGCTCGCCCAGGCGCGTGTCCGTTCGGACCGGGGTGATGTGGCCTCGGTGCGGGCGCTGGCGGATGTCACTGCGGCCGCAACCCGCACGGTCGAGCGCGCGCTGACGCTCACCGGGCTGCTCGATCACATGCACCTCGCGCACATCCATGTGATGTCCGCGTGCGAGGCGCTCGACTTCATGTTCGCTCTACAGACGTGAACCGGATGCGATGACAGAGGCACCGATCGACAAGGATTTCCGGCTCAGAGTTGAGCTGACGAGCGTCCCGGATTCGGTCGCGCTGATTCGCTCGATCGTCCGCACGGTCGCACGCGCCGGCGGCCTCGATGATGATGTCGTGGATGATATGCGCACCGCCGTCAGTGAGGCCTGTAACAACGTCGTGCTGCACGCATACCCGTCGACCCCGGGTCCCCTGATCTTCTCGCTCGCCCTACAGGGCGACTCGATTGAGGCCGTCGTCCGTGATCAGGGCCGTGGCATTCGCCCAGAGCCGGCGCGCAACCGGGGTCTTGGGATGGGTCTCACGCTGATCAATTCGCTGGCCGACCGCGCGGAGTTCGAGAGCTCGGAGCTCGGCACTGAGGTCCGGATGCGGTTCAGGTGGCCGGTTGAAGTGGACGCGCGTCTCGGCCCACTGAGCTTCGGGGTCTGGGCGCTTACTGATCCGCAATCGTCAGGCGCTCTTCGAGCCCGGTCAAACTGAGCAGGCGATGCGCCTGCGCCCGCGGGTTGCGCACACCGAACTCGACGCCGCGCTCGCTTGCCTGCTGCTGTGCACGAACGAGCACACTGAGCCCGGTCGAGTCGATGAACTCGACGCCACCGAGGTCGACGACGATGGTCGAGGTCGCCGTCGCCAGCACCTCCGTCAGGTGCTGCTCGAGTACTGGTGCCTCTGCAAGTGATAGTTCGCCGGTGACGACGAGCACCCCATTTTGCTGGGGTTCAACGGTGAGACCAGCTGCCATTGCTCTTCAGCCTACAACCCATGTTCGCCTGTGTAAAAAATCGCTCGACCAATGGCCGATGGACAGCATTCCGGAGTTTGAAAGCAGCCCCCGACAGACACCCTTCCGGAGTTTGAACGTACCAGGGGTCCGAAAGTATCGCGGAGATGGCGTGGCGACGACAACAAACGCACCCGGGCCGATCGCGCCTCCTGCCGTCCGGCCCGCCGCGATCACCCCCGCCGCGCGATCGCGACCCCGACCAGACACAGCAGCCCGCCGAGAATCGCCAGCGCCGGAGGAACCTGGCCGAGCCAGATCCAGCTGATCAGGACGACCAGCGGTGGCACGACGTAGGTCGTCGCGCCGAGGCGCCCCGCGTCCGTCTTCGAGAGCACGTACGCCCACAGCAGGAACGCCACCGCCGTCGGGCCGATGCCGAGATAGAGCACGCCGAGCAGGGTTCCCGCGGACGCGTGCCCGAGCTGCTGGACACTCTGGCCAGCGAACTTCAGCAGCACCACCGCCCCCGCCGTACAGGCGCACCAGGTGATCGGCAGCGCCCCGGCGACCCGTAGCGCCGGCTTCTGCACGACCATCGCCAGTGAGTAGGCGAGCGCGGCGAGGAGCGAAAGGCCGGCGCCGAGCAGCTCGTGTGAGCCGTGGCCGGAGACGCTCAGCGCGATCACTCCCGCGCCCGCCAGCGCCACCGCGCATCCGCCCAGCAGCCGACGCGGGAAGCCTTCGTGCAGCAGCCAGCCGGCCAGCAGCGCGATGAACAGCGGTCCGGTGTTGACCAGCAGCGACGAGGTGCCGGCGTCGACCCGGCGCTCGGCCGCGTTGAGCGACACCATGTACACGCCGAACCAGAGCACGCCCATCACGATCGCGCGGATCAGCGCACCGGCGCTGGGCAAGCGCTCGCGGCGCATCAGCATCGCGCCACCCAGTACCAGGCTGCCGATCACGATCCGGGTCAGCGCCAGCGGTCCCGGGGAGAGATGCCGGCCGACGGAACGGATAACCACAAAGGCCGAGGCCCACATCAGCAGCGTCAGCGCGAGTGCGGCCGCGGTGTGGACGCGCTCACGCGCGTGGACGGCCCCGCCGACGATCTCCGTTGTCGCGCTCACATCCGTATTAACGCTGGCGGACGCTTTGGTGTGAGCCGAAGCGTCGAACCTCATAGGATCATCTCGCGATCCGACCCAAGGGAGACCAGTGTCCGACGATGTCGCAGGCGTGGTTGTGAAGACCAGTCCGTTGTCCGTGGCCGAGACAGTCAGCCGGCTCACAGAGCTGGTGGCCGAGAAGGGCATGAAACTATTCGCGGTGATCGATCACAGCGGCGAGGCCCGGGCGCATGAGCTCGAGCTGCGCGACACCAAGGTGGTGATCTTCGGCAGCCCTGTCGGAGGCACGCCGGTGATGGACGCCGCGCCGCTGGTCGCACTCGACCTCCCGCTCAAGGTGCTGATCTACGACGACGGCGGCAGCACCAGGGTTTGTTACGCCCCGCCGCAGGAGCTGGCTCGTCGCTACGGGCTGAGCGATGAGCTGGCGGCGCGCTTCGCCGGCATCAACGCACTCACCGACGCACTATCGAACTAGGAGACAGATGCTCATCTCAACCATGAACGAGTTGCCGGGCTATGAGATCGAGGAGGTGTATGGCGAGGTCTTCGGCCTCACGGTTCGCTCGCGCAACATCGGCTCGCAGATCGGCGCATCGTTCAAGTCGCTGGTCGGCGGCGAGCTCAAGGGGATGACGAAGATGCTGGCCGAGGGGCGCGAGCACGCGACCCAGCGGCTGGTCGAAGAGGCGCAGGCCAAGGGCGCAGACGCGGTCCTCGCCTTTCGCTTCGACACCTCGGAGTTGGGTTCGACCTGGACCGAGATCTGCGCCTACGGCACCGCGGTACGCGCGCGCAAGCTGTAGGACGCGGTACGGAGTCGCGCCTCGGTGAAGCATCGGCCCGGCCTGGGAACATTTGCCGGCCGCAGCCGACCGAGGCGTCAGATCACGCCGTTGGCAGCGAGGGCGGCAAGCTCGTCGGGGCCGATCTCAAGGAGGCTCTCAAGGATCTCCTCGGTGTGCTGGCCGAGCGCCGGGCCGAGGCTGTCGACGCCGCCGGGCGTACCGCTCAGCCGTGGGACGGTATTGGGGATCACCACTGATCCGACGCGCTCATCAGCGATCCGCAGGAGGTTGTCGCGCGCAGCGAACTGCTCGTCCTCGAAGATCTCTGCGATCGAGTAGATCGGCCCGCACGGTACCTCGAAGCGCCGGCAGATCTCCTGGATCTGCTCGCGCGGCAGAGATCCGGTCCAGCCGGCGACGTACGCGTTCACGGCATCCTCCTCGGCTCGTCGCTGCCCGTAGGTGCCCCACTTTCCGTCTCCAGCCAGCTCCGGATGGCCGCTGGCCGCGGCCAATCTCGAGAAGATCACGTCGTTGGTGCAGGCAATGCTGATCCAGCGGCCGTCCGCGGTGGGGTAATTGCTGTGAGGAACGGAGTTGTGCGACGCCGGACCGCTGCGCTCGCGGATCCTGCCCGTCGCCGCGTACACGGGAGCGGTTTCGTCGAGGATCCTGAAAACGGCCTCGTAAAGCGCCATGTCGACGCACTGCCCCTCGCCCGTCTCGTCACGGGCCCTCAGTGCGAGCAGAACCCCGTTCGCCGCGAACAGGCCCGACATGTAATCGGCGAGCGTGGCGGTCCCCGGAGAGGTTGGAGCACGGTCGGGATATCCGGTGATGTAGCCGAGCCCACCGAAGGCGATCGCGACGCGCCCGAACCCGGGCTGGCTGCTCATCGGCCCCGTCTGACCGTAGGCGCTGATCCGCGCCATCACCAGCCGTGGGTGATCGGCGTGAAGCACGTCCCAGCCGAGGCCCCAGCGCTCCAGCGTGCCCGGCTGGAAGTTCTCGACCACGACGTCCACCTGCCGGGCGAGCCGCCTTGCGATGTCGGCGCCCTCCGCGGTCCGCAGGTCGAGCGTGATCGATTTCTTGTTGCGGGCCTCCGAGAGGAACATGTACGAGGCGTCGGGGGCCGACGAGGGGCTGCCATAGCGTCGGCACGGGTCGCCGACCCCCGGCAGTTCGAGCTTGATCACCTCCGCCCCGAACTCGGCCAGCAGGGTCCCGCAGAACGGCCCCGCGATATACGTCCCGAGTTCAAGCACTCGCAAGCCCGCGAGTGGCCGGCGAGCAGGCGGATCGGCTGCCTTCATCGAGCCTCGCCGGCGTTCGCCGCGCTGGCCCCCGGAGTCGAGCCGCCGCGCTCCGCCAGCAGGTCGCGGATGGCCAGCACGCGCTCCGCCTGCTGGGCGATCGGGTAATCGACGAAGTCCTCCCCGACCCGCATCGAGGCCAGACCCGAGGCCTCGGCGGCGTTGAACTGATCGACGATCCGCTGCGCGCGTTCGATCTCCTCGCTGGTCGGCGAGTACGCCTCGTTCACGACCGCGACCTGGCTCGGGTGGATCACGCGCCGGCCCTGGAACCCAGCTCGCTTGGACGCGAGCGACGCCTCACGCAGCCCGTCGAGGTTCTTCAGATCGAGGTAGACGGTGTCCAGGGGCGCGTCCACGCCGGCCGCATTGGATGCGAGCACCAGCATCCGTCGGTAGGGCCAGACCTCGGCCTCATCCGGCCCCACGTCGAGGCCGAGGCTCAGTTGCAGATCACCGAGGCCGAGTCCGGCATGGCGGACCCGGGGATGGCCGGCCAGCACCTGTGTTGCGGTCTGCAGGCCCAGGCCGGTCTCGAGCACCGGCAGAAGATCGGTGGCGCCGACCCTGCGACCGTACTTGAGCTCCAGTTGGGACATCATCCAACTGACCGCGTACAGCTGGGCCGAGTGCTCGACCTTCGGCAGGCTGATGCCGTCGGCACCGGCGGCGACGGCCGCCTCGATGTCCTCGAAGCAGTTCGGGGTATCCATCGAATTCACGCGTACGTAGGCGGGGCAGGGTCGCCCCGGGTCCGCGAGCAGGTGCGCGAGCGCAGCCCGCGCTTCGACCTTCCTGGACACTGCGACCGCATCCTCGAGGTCGACGATCACCGCATCGGCGCCGGACTGAAAGGCCTTGCCGACGCGGTGCTCGTTGTCGGCCGGCACATACAACATCGATCTCAGCACTCGCAAGGTCATCCACGATCCTTTGGTCCATAAGCACGCACGCCCGGCACGGCGCGACGGGGGCTGCGCGCGGTGCGCGCGCAGCCCCCGCCAGCCGGTTGGGGGAGGTGTGGCGGTTGCCTCAGCCGCCCTTGGAGACGACCGACGCGAGTTCCGTCGGCGTCACGATGGCGCGCTGGACGTTGTTGAGGCTCGAGTCGAATCCCAGCATCTGGAATCCGCTGAACACGTTGTGGTGGGCATTGAAGTCATCGGTGCCCGATGCGCCCTGGTAGTTGATCTTCTTGTGCTTCTTGAGCAGGCTCACGCAGCTCGCGTACGTGTAACACATGGTGCCGGGCGGGTTTGACACCTTGAGGACGTCCTTCACCCAGACCTTCGGGTTGGTGGAATTGGCCATCGTCATCGCCAGCGATGAGATCACGATCGAGTCGTACTCGTTGAAGGTCGTCGGCAGGATGTTCTTGGTCTTCCACACCTTCTGATAGTCAGCGAGGAAGTGGTTGTAGGCGTTGCCGGAAGGTGATGCGGGCAGCGCCGCCGTGAGGTCCTGATCGGCCGTCGGGCCGAACGCCTTCGCGTACGCACCCTGTGGCGCGGACTGAAGATCGTCGCCGATCCAGGGGATGTTCATGTAGCCCAGCTGCTGGCCGTCGGAGAACAGCGTTGCCGCCGTCTGCGTGTCCATCGAGTCAAACACGACCTGTGGCTTGTTCTGGAACGCCTGCGCAAGCTCGGCGCTGTACGACGACTGTCCTGGCGTCAGGGTGATGTTCGCGTCGACCTTGCCGCCGAGCGCCTTGAACGCCTTGATCAGCGGCGGTACGAACCCCTGGGAGTTCGCCGAGTTGTCGAAGATCAGCGATGCCGTCTTCCACCCGTGATGGATCGCGTAGTAGGCCATCGCGATGGCTTCGTTTGAGTCCGACGACGAGGTTCTGAACACGAAGGGATAGTTCATGTTGTCGAGTGTCGTCAGGCCGCCGACCATGAAGTCGACGACGTCGTTGGGCTGGAACTGCTTGATCACGGCCTCGATCGTCGGCGAGAACGGCCCGATCATCAGCGTGGGGTGCTTGAGCATCAGCTTCCTGAAGGCCGGCAGCGCGTCGACCGCGTCGGCCGCATCGTCGGCGTAGGTGGCCGTCCACTTGTGACCGAGCACGCCGCCGTTGTTGTTCACCTCGTAGACGCCGACCGCCACACCATGGGTGCCCCAGGTCGACAGAAGTGACTTCGATCCGGTGAACGGGAACATGCCGGCGACCACGAGGTTGCCCGACGAGGTCGACTTCGCCACGGCCGAGCCTGCCGTACCGAGGGCGCCCACCGCGACCGAGATTGCGGCTGCAGATGCGACGGCCAACGCCGCACCTCGCCGTCTGAACTTGAACATACTGCTCTCCTCCGTTACTTCGATGGTTTAGGTGAAGGTTTGGTTTGCTAAGTGAGGCGTGAAGCCCGCCTCAACCCGTCTGGGCGGCATGCGAGCGCCCCAGGAAGATCGATGCCAGGTCGAGCTGCGAGATATCCGCTGCCTCACCGTGGACGTGGTCACGCCCGGCCACGAAGATGTGGACGAAGTCCGAGTGCTTGAGCGCGCGTTCCACGTTCTGCTCGACCACGACGACCGCGGTATCGAGCTGTGCGATCCGCGCAACCTGGGCCCATACGACACCGGTGTAGGCCGGTGAGAGCCCGGCGGTCGGCTCGTCCAGGACAATCACAGACGGCTTTGCCATCAGCGCCCGCGCGATTGCGAGCAGGTTCTGCTGGCCTCCTGAGAGCAGCCCTGCCTTCTTCGCGTGCGCCGTTTGAAGGTCGGGGAAGATCTCGAAGAGCTCGGCGATTCGCTCGGAGGGGTCACCCTTCATCACGAAGCCGCCGACCTCAAGGTTCTCGCGCACCGACATGCGCTTGAACACGTTGTCGTTCTGCGGCACGTAGGCCAGCCCGTGGCGCGGAATCTCATGGCCGGGCATGCCGGTGACGTCGATGTCGTTGACGATGATCCGTCCCGCCATCGGCTTCAGGATCCCGACGAGCGTCTTGGCGAAGGTGGACTTGCCCGCGCCGTTGGGGCCGATGATCGTGGTCACCCGACCGATCTCCGCGTCGACCGAGATGTCGTTGATGATCGGGGTCTTGCCGTAGCCGGCCGTGACGCCCTCAGTGTGTAGCGCTGGCATCCATAACCTCACCCAGATAGGCCTTGACGACTTCTGTGTTCTGACGCAGATCGCTGAGGCGACCGGTGGCCAGAGTTCTGCCCTCGGCGAGCACGATCACGTAGTCACAGATCCGCTCGACGACGCCGAGGTTGTGCTCGATCATCAGCACGGTCACCCCGTCCTTCTTGAGGTCGAGGATGTAACCCCCGAGCACGTCGATGAGTGCCGGGTTGACACCGGCCATCGGCTCGTCGAGCAGCAGGACCTTGGGCGCGCCCATCACGGCCCGCGCGATCTCGAGCAGCTTCTTCTGGCCGCCCGACAGCTCGCTCGCGGGCGTGTCGCGGTGGCGATAGAGCCCGTACACCTCGAGCAGCTGAAGCGCGCGTTCGGCGTGTTCGCGTTCCTGCCGGCGTACCAGGCCGGGCCTCAGCAGCACATTGACCAACGAATCCCCGGCCTGGTTGGGCGCCGCTGTGAGCAGGTTCTCCAGGACGGTGAGACCGCCGAGCTCGCGCGATAGCTGGAAGGTCCGCAACAGGCCATGCCGCGCGACCTTGTAACTGGGCCAACCAGTCGTCTCGGTCTCGCCGAGAAAGATCCGGCCACGATCGGACTTCATGGCGCCGGACAGCATGTTCACGACGGTCGTCTTGCCGGCTCCGTTGGGTCCGATCAGCGCGGTGATCTGCCCCTCGGGCACGCTGAACTCGGCGCCGTTGACCGCGTGAACGCCCTGGAAGGCCTTGGTGAGGCCCTCGCAGCGAAGCGCCGGGGACACGGATGTCGCCGTCGCCGCTGACCTGTCTGTCAGGCTCATAGCCCCTCCTCGGTGGCTGCGGCAGCCCGCTCAACGCGCGCTCCGGCACCTGCCAGAGCGGTCGTTTGGTCAAGTTGCCCGGCCTCATGGTCGAGCTTCTCGGCGACTCCGAAACTCGCCGTGCGGCGCACCCGCGCGGGCACGATGCCCTGTGGGCGGAACCACAGCATCAGCATCAGCACGACGCCGACGAGCGCGAGGTCGAAGTACTCGATCAGGCCCGGATGCCCGGGGATCTCCGGGAGGAATGCGGGCAGGTGGATGAGCAGCGTCTCGACCAGCAGCGCCCCGACGAACATGCCGATGTTGTTGCCGGCACCGCCGACGATCAGCACGGCGAACACGACGAACGTCTCACCGGGCAGCCAGGCGGTGGGGTTGAACGAACCGCCGAACTGGATCAGCAGGCCGCCGCCGATCCCGGCGAAGAACGATCCGATCATCATCGACTTCAACTGCATCCGGAAGGTGTCCTTGCCGAGCGCCGCGGCGGTCACGGCATCGTCGCGAACCGCGCGGAACGTGCGCCCGAGCGGCGCCCGCGTCACCCGGCTCATGACAAACCACATGATCAGCGAGATCACACCGGTGAGACAGGCGAAGAACACGATGAAGCCGTTTGAACTCAGGCTGAGTGACTTCGCCAGCGGCTCAGGGACGTTGTACAGACCGTCCGCGCCGTTGAACAGTGACACATAGTTATTACAGAAGTCGTAGAAAACGAGTGACAGCGAGATCAGCACGATCGCGAGGTAATCCGTCCGCAATCGCCTGAGCGTGATCAGGGCCACCACTCCTGATAGCGCCATCGCCGCAAACCCGCCAAGCAACGTGTTCAACGGGAACGGCAGCCCCAGCCCGAGGATGTAGAACTGACCCGGGACATTCGCCGGCAGGGCGGCAACGCCGGTCACGTACGCCCCCATCGCAACGAAGCCGATGTAGGCGAAGTTCAGTATCCCGGTGCTGCCGTACTGGATGTTCAACCCCATCGCCAGGATGAAGTAGTCGAACAGGAAGAAAACGAGGGTGAAGATGTAGTAAGTCATCAGGTCTCAGGTCGTTCCGGGCCGTGCAATAAGACCGTTTGGCCGGATAAGGAGAGTCAGGATCAGCACGACGAAGGCGATGTCGAGCTTGTAGGCGGGATTGATGAAGGCCGCCGAGATCTCGGTCGACATTCCGATGACAACCGCGCCTGCCATCGCGCCGTAGATGCTGCCGATGCCACCGAGGATCACCGCCGCGAAGATCACGAACAGGAACAGCTCGCCGGCCGCCGGGGTCAGGTTGCCCTCGCTGATGCCGAGCACCGCCCCGGCCACTCCGGCAAGGGCGCCCGAGAGAAACCACGTGATCGTGGTGATCCGCTTGGTGTCGATCCCGCTGGTCATCGCGAGCGTGCCGTTGTCAGACATCGCGCGCATCGACTTACCGAGGCGTGTCGTCTTCAGCGTCGTGTGCATCACCCCCAGCAGCGCCACGGAGATGCCCATCACGATCAGCTGGCTGGTGGTGAGCAGCAGCGGCCCGATGTGGTGCGCGGTGCCGGGCGGCAGTGAGTAGAACCTCACGTTGGCGCCCCAGATCGAGTAGATCACGTTGAGCATCACCAGCGAGAGGCCAAAGGTCACGATCAGGACGTAATGGGTCGAGCGGAAGCGGCGCGCGAACGGGCCGAGCAGCAGCCGGTTGATGAGCACTCCGAAGGCGCCCATTCCGAGCGTGGCGATCGCCACCGAGATCCAGATGTTGATGTGCAGGACCTCGTTGTTCAGGACGTAGGTGAAGTAGGCACCTAGGGCCATGAAGTCGCCATAGGCGAAGTTGACGTAGTTGGTGATCCCGAACTGGAGGCTCAGTCCGATCGCGGCGATTGCAAGCACCGACGTCGTCACGAGCCCGAAGCCGAATGACAGCCAGAACAGGGTCATCGGCCGTGGCCCACGTTCGCCAAGGGACTTGCCGGGGCCGGAACGCGCGCGAGGGCGATCCGCCGCCGGCGACTCAGCGCGCAGCGCGTTTTGCTGGTGGCAGCGTCTGCCGCCATATGGGTCTCCTCCTCCGGTGATTGCGAAAATCAGTCGCACGACCCTCATCGAGCGACGTGTTTCAAGCTAGGTGTGAGGTGCGCCCGTCGACAAGGCTTGTGCGCCTTCCCCGAGAAAGCCGCATTCGCGCGACTTTTGTGCGTTTTGTGCAGGGGAGTTGCGGCCGGCCAGTCGCGTCCTACACTCGGCCCGCGAGGAGAGGCGATGTGGCGCCGAGGCCAGCTGTCCAACCGCATACTCGCGAGCGTCCTTGCGATTCTCGTCGCGACGGCCGTTGTGGGCTTTGCGCTCGACACGCTGAGCCGCCGCAGCGAGCTCCTGCACGAGTACCAGCGCCGTGCCCTGGTGATCGCTCAGACCTTCGCGGCCATACCGTCGATCCGCGAGGCGCTCTACCGCCACGATGCAGCCGATCGGCGCTTGATCCAGTCGCTGGCCCAGGAGGTCAAAGCTCAGACGGGCGCGAGCTACGTGGTCGTGATCAACCGCCACGGGATCCGCTTCTCCCACCCCGATCCGAAGCTGATCGGCAAGAAGGTCGCCGAGCCGGTGGTGGCGCTCGACGGCCGCGACCACCTCGACGTCGACCACGGCAACCTCGGCATATCGGCCAACGCCAAGGTGCCGTTGCGTGCGCCCGACGGAGCGATCATCGGTGAGGTCTCGACGGGGATCGAGGAGAGCGCAATATCCGCCCAGCTGCTCGACGAGCTGCCGACGCTGCTCCTGTACCTGGCGATCTCGCTGGGGATCGGCGGTGTTGCCTCACTGGCGCTCGCCCGTCGCCTGAAGCGAGACACGTTCGGTCTGGAGCTGCACGAGATCGCCGCGCTTGTGCAGGAGCGCGAGGCGATGCTGCACAACATCCGCGAGGGCGTGATCACACTCGACCGCGACGAGCACGTCACGCTGATCAATGACGAGGCGCGGCGGCTGCTGCCGATCGCAGAGCCTGCCGTCGGGCGCTCGGTCGAGGATCTGTTCGAGCCGGGCCGCCTGCGCGATCTGCTCAGCGGAGCCACGACAGGGGAGGACCAGGTTGTGCTGACCGACGAGCACGTGCTCGTTGTCAACCACATGACGGTCATGCGCAAGGGGCGTCGGCTTGGTGCCGTGATCACGCTGCGCGACCGCACCGAGTTCGAGGCCCTGATTCGTGAGCTCGACGGCGTCGATGCGCTGACCGACGCGCTACGAGCTCAGCAGCATGAGTTCTCTAACCGCATGCACACGCTTGCGGGCTTGATCGAGCTCGGCGACCATGACGCCGCCGCGCACTACGCGCTCGACGTCTCCAAGGCGAGCGGTGGGCTTGCGGAGTCGATCCGCGCCCAGATCGAACGTCCGGAGATCGCGGCGATGCTGCTTGCCAAGACCACGGTCGCCGCTGAACGCGGTGTCGCGCTGGGCCTCACGGAGGACTCCCGGCTGCCCGCGGCCGGTCTCGACACGAGCAGCGTGCTGACGATCGTCGGGAACCTGATCGACAACGCGATCGATGCCGCCGCCGCGGGCCGAAGCAACCCGTCGGTGACGGTGCGGCTGGCGAGCGACGATCGCGTACGGATCGAGGTCACCGACTCGGGTGAGGGCGTGCCGCCGGACGTCGCCGGGCATATCTTCAACGACGGCTTCACCACAAAGGAGGCCGCGCCCGACCGCCAGCGCGGCATCGGCTTGGCGCTCGTGCATCGTCTCGTGCGACGGTCGGGCGGGACGATCGCCTTCCAATCCGCAAACGGCCAGGGTGGCACGATCTTCACCGTGGTGTTGCCGCTCGCCACCCGATCCGAGTCCGAGGTCGGTGCGTGATCGAGACGCTGATTATCGAGGACGACTATCACGTGGCCACAATCCACGGTGCCTACCTGCGTCGGATCGACGGCTTTGAGGTCACCGGCCACGCTTCGACGCTCGCGAGTGGCCGCGCCGAGATCCAGCGCCTGGCGCCGGCGCTCGTGCTGCTCGACATTTACCTGCCCGATGGCAACGGCCTCGATCTGGTGCGTGAGGCACTCGAGGTTGCCGGACCGCGCCCCGACTTCCTCGTGATCACGGCGGCACGCGACATGAAGAGCGTGCGCGCGGCGATGCAGCTGGGGGCGGTGCATTACCTGGTCAAGCCGTTCACCTTCGCGCAGCTCGACGAGCGCCTGATCGCCTACCGCGAGCTCGCTCGGCGGCTCGACCGCATCGGTGACGCCGAGGAGCGCGAGGCCGAGCAGCACGAGGTCGACGCGCTCTACAGCCTGCTGCGCGGACCGACCGGACTGCCGAAAGGGCAGTCCGGTCCGACGATGGCATCGATCCGTGATCTGCTGGAGGCAGCGTCCGAGGAGCTGTCCGCCGCCGACATCGCCTCGCACATCGGCATCAGCCGCTCGACCGCGCAGCGCTACCTGGCCGAACTCGCGCGGCAGGGCAAGGTCGAGCTGCGTCTGCATTACGGCGCAGCCGGCCGCCCCGAGCATCGTTACCGGCTTGCGGCCCGCTCGGAGTGAGGAAGGGCGGTCCAGCGGGACCGCCCTACGATTGCAGCCGTGACCTACTCGATCGTCGCCCGTGACCAGCAGACCGGTGAGCTCGGCGTGGCCGTGCAGTCGCACTGGTTCGGTGTCGGTCCGCTGGTGCCCTGGGCGCGTCCCGGCGTCGGCGCGGTTGTCACCCAGGCCAATGCGCGCGTGGCCTATGGGCCCGAGGCGCTCGAGCTGCTCGCCGCCGGAGCCGGCGCGCCCGACGCGCTCGCACAGCTGACGGGCGCCGATCCCGGCGCCGCCGGGCGCCAGGTCGCGATCGTCGACGTGCACGGCGGCGTGGCCGCGCACACGGGCAGCGCCTGCATGGCGTTCGCCGGCCACGCGATCGGCGAGCAGGTCTCATGCCAGGCCAACATCATGGCCAATGCGACCGTCTGGGGGAGCATGCTCGAGGCCTTCACCACGGCGGCGGGCCCGCTGGCCAGCCGCCTGCTTGCAGCGCTTGACGCCGCCGAACACGCCGGTGGGGACGTGCGCGGGCGGCAGTCGGCCGCGCTGCTGGTCGTGCCGGCCGTGGGCGAGCCGTGGCAATACAGCGTCTCACTGCGGGTCGAGGATCACCCCGAGCCGCTCGCCGAACTGCGGCGGCTGTTCGGTCTGCAACAGGCCTACGAGCAGGCCGGCATCGGCGATGCGCTGACAAACGAGCGCCGGCACGACGAGGCCGCGGCGCGCTACCTGACCGCCTCTGAGCTCGCGCCCGGCAACCACGAGCTGATCTTCTGGGCGGGCCTCGGGATCGCACTCTCAGGCGATCTCGACCGCGGCGTCGAGCTCGTACGCGAGGCGATCGCGCTACACCCAGGCTGGGCCGAATTGCTGCCGCGGCTGAGCGCGGACGTCTCGCCCTCGGCCCCCGTCGTGTGTAAACGCCTGGGCCTGTAGTTCACTCGACCGTCCGTGAATCCGATGGACGTCAAGGCGAGCAATCGCGACACCCTGCGCTTCTGCGTGGAGGCCTCGCGGCCCTACGCCAAGCTGCTGATCTGGAGCTGGATCTGCATCACGATCGGCGTGCTGATCGACGCCGTGGCGACGCCACTGGTGTTTGCCGACACGCTCGAGCGGATCGTGCGGCTGCGCCCCCATGACCACCTCTGGCACACCTTCGGCCCGCTCGTGATCGTCTACGGCGCGCTGCTGATCGCCGGCATGATCGCCTGGCGGCTGGCCGGCTGGCTTGAGTGGGAGGGCTGCACCAAGGCCTTCTCGAACTCGGTCCTGCTGTCCTTCAACCGCTTGCTCGCGCTCAGCTATCGCTGGCACCTCGACCACCCCTCGGGCGAGGTCTCCTCGACACTCTCGGCCTTCTCGTGGGCGCTGCTGCAGGCGATCGACGAGCTCAGCTGGGGGATGCTGCGGATCATCGTCGGTGTGTTCGCGGCGATCGTCGTGCTGCTGATCGTTGCCTGGCCGGTGGGCCTCACGATCGCGGTCTTCACGGCGCTGTTCATCTGGCTGATGGTGATCAGGTCAAAGCCGGTGACCGAGGCTTCGATCCGCTTCTCGGCGGCGCACACCGAGGCCGAGGGCGTCGCCTTCGACGTGATCCGCAACATCTCGACGGTCAAGACGCAGAGCGGCGAGCAACTGGAGCGCGCGACCCTCACCCAGAAGCTGCACAACTCGGTCGCGGCCGACCTCGGGGCGCGCCGGGCGTTCACGATCACCCGCACCTGGATGTCATCGATCATCAACACGATGAGCTGGGGCGCGCTGTTCATCGGCGTCGTGCTGGCCCTGCACAAGGATGTCTCGGCGGGCACCATCTACCTGATCTTGTTCTACGCCTCGCAGGTCGCCGATCAGATCATCCAGAGCTTCCAGACGACCCGCTCGCTCTCTCGCGCGCTCGGCCGCAGCACCAAGCTGGTCGGCCTGATCAGCTCGGACCCCGAGGTTGTGGACGAGCCCGCCGCGCCGGCGCTCTCGGTCCCGCGCGGCGAGATCGATTTCGATGCGGTCGGGTTCTCCTACATCAGCGAGCAGCCGCTGATCGAGCAGCTCAACCTGCGGGTGGCGGCGGGTGAGCATGTCGGCATCGTCGGGCCCTCGGGCGGCGGCAAATCGACGCTGACGCGGCTGGTGCTGCGCCTCATGGACGTGACCGCGGGCGAGATCCGGATCGACGGACAGTCGATCCGTGGGGTCACCCAGGACTCGCTGCGCCGCCACATCTCCTACGTACCGCAGGACCCGCAGATGCTGCACCGCTCGATCGCCGCCAACATCTGGCTGGGCCAGGAGGGCGAGCCCGACCTCGATCGCATCATCGAGGTCAGCCGTGCCGCGCACGTGCATGATTTCGTCGCCGATCTCCCCGATGGCTACCAGACGATCGTCGGCGAGCGCGGACTGAAGCTCTCGGGCGGCCAGCGCCAGCGTGTCGCGATCGCCCAGGCGATGCTCAAGCGCGCACCGATCCTGATCCTCGACGAGGCCACCAGCGCGCTCGATTCAGAGTCGGAGCGGCTCGTGCAGGAGGCGCTGTGGTCGTTGATGACCGACTGCACCGCGCTGGTTGTCGCCCACCGGCTGTCGACGATCGCGCGGCTGGACCGCATCGTCGTGGTCGAGGGCGGGGCGATCACCGACGCCGGCAGGCACGAGCAGCTGCTGACCTCCGGCGGCACCTACGCGCGGCTGTGGGAACACCAGTCCGGCGGCTTCATCCGGTGACTCTCTGCTCGCGGCAGCTTCAGCGCGAGGCGGTCTGATCCTGCTCTCGCCACCTCGAGACGGCCGAGCGCAACTGCAGGTAGGCGACCGAACCCGGCAGCACCGGCAGCCAGAATGAGATGATGCGGTAACCGAGCACCGCCAGCACCGCGGTACTGCCGTTGACACCGAAGGCGATGAACGAGCCGATCATCCCGCCCTCGACACCGCCGATGCCCCCGGGGATCGGCAGTGCGTTGGCCAGCTGGCCGACGTAATAGGCGAGCACCAGCACCGCGATCGGCGGCATTGCGCCGAAGGCGCGGAAGCCCGCCCACAGAGTCGCGATGTCGAGCGCCCAGTAGACGACCGCGCCGAGCAGGCCGGGTTTCGGTGCGCGCAGCACGTCGATCGTGGTCATGACGCCGCCGTGCAGAGTCCCGGGGACGGTCGCCAGCCGCGCGAACAGCGAGCCCGAACGTCGGCCGTGCCGGGCCAGCCGTGTCAGCCAGCGCTGGGCGCCGTCGGCGGCGCAGCCCATCACCAGTGCGAGCAGGATCACGGCGCCGCCGAACGCAGCCGGCAGCACCGTCAGCGCCCCCGGTGAGTTCCCCGAGAACAGCCCGATCGCCAGCCCGCCGCCGAAGATCACCAGCGACAGCATGAAGACGCCATAGAGCAGCAGCTCGAAGCTGGTCATCCGCCGCGCGACCGCTTTTGCGTCCAGCCCGGCGGCACGCAGCGCCCAGACAGTCAGCGCGATCCCGCCCGCGCCGCCGGCCGCCAGCAGCTTGGTGGCGACGGTTCCCGCCATTGTGATCTGATAGCTCGAACGCCAGCCGATGTGGGTCTCGGCGCTCGTGAACAGCAGCCTGAAGAGCGCCATGTAGCCCGCCAGCGAGACGCATTCAAAACCGACGCCCACCGCCAGCCAGAGCTTGTCGCCGTAGCGCAGGCGGTGCAGGCTCTTGCCGAAGCCCGCGATCTGCGGGAGCACCGCGAAGATGAAGATGATCGCGATGCCGATCACCAGCAACGCCAGCAGTGCCCGCCGGTGATCCCTGACCAGCTGTCGCAGCCCCGACGGCGACCCACTGTCAGCGCGTGACAGCGGATCCTGGTCCCAGCGTCCGTCCGGCGTCGCCGCGGAGGGCTGCTCCGGGGTCGCGCCGTGCTTGTCTTTGGGTCTGGACTCGAGCCGGTCGGCCATGCAGCTCCTCAACGGTGAGCTTACGCCCGTCGCTGGCGCTTACCCACGCATGCGTGGCCGAGGCCATCCTGTACCGCCGCTTTGAGTTGCGGCTACCGTGTGGCGATGCCCGCGTTGATGCTCGAGCTGACGGTCCTCAGCGCTGTCGGTCTGCGCGGCAACAACGAGGATGCGGCGTTCGCCTGCTCGCGGCTTGTCGGGGTCGCCGCCGGCGTCGGCGGTGCCGTTGCGTGCGAGCTCGCGAGCGGTGCAGCGATCATGAAAATGGTCGCGCTCGACAAGCGTCGCCTGACGCCGCCGCGAGAATGGTCCCACACGCGCTGGATCGCGACGGCAGACCGCTGATCCGGCGTGGGTCGAGGCCGGGCCTGGCGTGGCGCCGAGTGATCGCCGCCCTGCTCGTGCTCGCTGCTGCCGCGGTGTTGCTCGCGGGGTGCAGCTCAAGTGCGAGGACCGTCTCCGCCCCGCAGTTTGGACCGTTCGCGGGCTACATCTGGAACGGTGGCATCGTTCGCCAGGTCAGTTCCGTGATCGTGGTGCCGAAGCTCACGGGCGCCTCGGGCGGGGGTGTCGCGGGCAGCTGGATCGGGGCCGAAGGCCCGGTCGCGGGGCGATCACAGTCGGGCCCGTTCTTTCAGGTTGGCGTGAACGAGGATTGGAACGGGATCCCCGCCACCAGCTCCAACTATTACGCGTTCTGGAGCTCGGCGGGCGTGCACTTCCGTCCGCAGTACCTGTTTGACGTTCGGCCCGGCGATGCCGTTCACGTCTCGATGCGGGTGGCCGCGGATCGGCTCCTGATCTACGCCGATGACGAGCGAGCCGGTTCCAGGCGCACGGTCACCAGGCGGCTGCGGAGCGAAGACGAGCTGGGCGACGCATCCTGGCATCAGGAGGACGTCACCGATGCCGACAGCGGCGTGCCCTTCACCTATCCGCAGCTCAGCACGGTCCACTTCTCCGCGCTGCGTGTCAACGACCACCCGCCTCCCGCAGGCGCGCTCAGCGTGGCCTGGATGACCGCCGCGCAGGCGCTCGGCGGCACGAAGCTGTTCGGTCCGACGCGGCGTGGGGACGGCTTCAGCGTGGCCGAGATCCAACCGTCCGCCGCCGCGATCGAGTTCGAGCGGATAGCCGTTCCCGATGACATGCGGGCCTACCTCTGGGGGGCACAGGTGGCCTCGTGGTCGTCCGCGACTGCGCCGCGCACGATCACGGCGGCGTGCCTCAGCTACATACATGTGCTGCATACGAACGTCGCGCGCCTGCGCGCCTACCGCTGGCCCGGTGATGTGCAGGGCCTGATCGGCAGGCTGATCCGGCAGCAGCACGCAGCCATCGGCGAGCTGCGGCGCCTTGCTCGGCAGACCACCTCCTACCTTGCAGATTTCAGACTGCTCCGCAGCAGGAACTGGGGCGCCGTGGTGCGCGCCAAGCTGCACATGGCGATCTTCGATCCCACCACAAGTTCGATCGCAAGCTACATCAAGACCCACTGGAGTTGACCCGGAGCGTCATGGCCGGTTAGCGTTCGGCCAGCGGCGCCGCTGCACCGAGTCGGGCTGGCGTGCCTTCGGGTGCGCTGCCTCCCCGGGGTCACCCCGGGGACAGCCATCTACCTCGAGCAGTACGTCGCGGGCCCTTAAGTGCTTCCTACGGAGGCACCCGCGGGCACGCGCGACAGGAGCAGTCGGGGCGCGGCGCCGCCATCATGTGCGGTCGTGGACCAGTTCGGTGACCGATACAAGCTCGCCGACGAGCTCACGGCTGCGTTCCTGAGCGGGCGGTGGACAGCCGAACAGCTCGCCGAGCGCGGCGCCGCGCGGCTTGGCCGGTGGCCGAGCTGGCTGCCCTCGCTCGTGCACCGCGTCGTGGGTGTGTTCCGCAGCGCGCCGCTGCATCGGCACGACGAGCTGCTGCGACTGGTGCTCGGATTCCTCGATCAGCACTCCGTCGACGACGCGCTGCCTGAGTCGAGCATGGCGCAACCGCCGCTCGCGCCGTTCTCCGACACGCCGCCGCCGCGCCCACCGCATCTGGCCGCCTGGGAGTTGCCTGCGATCGCCACCGTCGGCGAACTCGCCCAGCGGCTCGAGCTGAGCCCCGGCCAGCTGGAATGGCTGGCGGACGTGCGCAGTTTGGAGCGCACGGTCGAGCGCGAGCAGCTGCGCAACTACCGCTACCGCACCGTGCCGCGGCGCGCAGGGATGCCGCGCGTGATCGAGGCGCCGAAGCTGCGGCTCAAGGAGATCCAGCGTTGGATCCTGCGCGAGGTGCTTGTCTTGGTCCCGGCGCATCCGGCCGTCCACGGCTTCGTGACCGGCAGGTCGGTGGTCAGCCACGCGCAGTCGCACGTCGGTCAGCGTGCGCTGCTGCGCCTCGATCTCCAGGACTTCTTCGCCTCGGTCCCGGCCGGTCGCGTCTATCGCACCTGGCGCACGCTCGGCTACGAGCCGCCCGTCGCGCACGTACTCACCGGACTCACGACGAACGCGGTGCCGCTGGTGGTCTGGGAGCGGATCGTGCGCGCCACGCCGACGGACGCCGTTCAGTCGCGCTTCTGGCTGGGGCGTCAGCTCGCGACCCCGCATCTGCCACAGGGTGCGCCGACCTCACCGGCGCTCGCGAACCTTGCGGCATTCCGGCTCGATCGACGCCTCGCAGGGTTGGCTGCGGCCACTGGCCTGCGCTACTCGCGCTACGCCGATGACCTCGCGTTCTCCGGCAACGCTCGCCTGATCCGGCGGCGTGGTGAGTTCGAGCAGCTCGTCCGTGCGATCGTCCGTGAGGAGGGCTTCCAGCTGAACGAGGCCAAATCGGTCACCCAGGCCGCGGGCGGCCGCCAGACGGTGTGCGGCGTGGTTGTCAACGTCCGCACCAACGTGCGACGAAGCGAATACGACCAGCTCAAGGCAACCCTCCACAACGCGGCTCGCCTCGGTCCGGCCGGCCAGAACCGCGATCAGGTCGACGACTTCAGGGCTCATCTGCTTGGCAGGATCTCCTGGGTGCGGGCGCTCAATCCGGGCCGCGGGCGCAGGCTGCAGGAGCTGTTCGGCGCGATCGACTGGTCCTGATCGATCGCGGGCCGTGGTTCAGAGCGTGCCGATGCGGTCAGGTGGCCAGTACGTGAAGAACGCCGTCCCGACGATCCAGGACTGTGGGATCGGTCCCCAGAAGCGGCTGTCGTCGGAGAGTCCGCGGTTGTCACCCATCATGTAGTAGTGACCCGGCGGAACCGTGATGGAGATCGGAAACTGGCAGAAACTCGGTGTCGGACAGGGCTGGATGTATGAGCCACGCTCGCGGACGCCGTTCCTGAAGACCTTTCCGTCGACGATCTTCAGATGGTCACCGGGCAGGCCGACGACACGTTTGACGTAGGTCTGTGACGACTCGCCGCCGTAGGGCTGGTCGCAGGGGCGCGGGTTCCCGAGTCCCTCGTGCTTGTCGCCGCAGATTCCCTCGGGGCCCTGGAGCGCGCCGGCCGGTGGGTGGAAGACCACGACGTCGCCGAGTCCTGGGTGCGTCGCCAGGCGGTCGACAAGGATCCGCTGGTGGATGTCCAGGGTGGGGATCATCGAACCGCTCGGGATCTTGTACGGCTTGACGAGGAAGGCCTGCACAAGCAGCGCGATCCCGACAGCGACGGCGATGGTGAGCGCCAGCTCAACCAGACCGCGCACTGAGAACCCCTTCTGCTTGGGCTCGGCGCTCGGCGTCGGGTCGGTCATCGGCTCTGGGTCACCGCCGCGACCGCCGCGGGGGTGAGTCCGCGCGCGGTCGCCGGGAACTCGCTGTCCAACGATGCCGCCAACGCCAGCGCCAGCGTGATGATCACGGCACCGCGCCGCACGAGAATCAGCAGGCGGCGGCGTGCGCGGGCCGACGTGTCGGTCAGATGGGTGCCGTCGCGCGTGAGGCCGCCGAGCTCGAGCTCGAGCTGTGTGAAGAAGTCGCTGTTCATTGCGTCGCCAGCAGAGCCCTCATTCGCGACAGGCCACGGCTGACGCGCTTGCGCACCACCAGCTCCGAACAACCGAGCTCGCTCGCGATCTCCGCATATTCGCGTTCGTCGATCACACGCGCCCGCACCGCCGTCTGCTCATGCGGCGGCAGCTCGGCCAGCAGCTGGCCGGCGGTGCCGCTCGCACTGGCGGCAAGCTCGAACACCAGCTCGATGTCGTCGTCCTCGACCACCAACGCCGCGGCGCCGAGACGTTCACGCGCGCGGGCATCGACCTGACCACTGCGGAGACTGTGGCCGAGCACATTGCGGGCGATTCCGATCAGCCATCCGCTGGCCGAATCGCCTCCGGGCCGGTATCGCGCAGCGGACACCAGCACGGCGGCGAAGACCTCGGCCGTCAGGTCGGCCGCCAGGTCGGGATCACGTGTGCGGCGCACACACCAACCTACGATGGTGGCCAGGTGCCGCCGATAAAAGACGCTGAAGGCGCGCTCATCGCAGGCCGCGATCGCCGCGAGCAGCTGCGCATCAGACCATCGGGAACGATTACGGACTAACACCATCATCAGGGGAATACCGGATCCCGCTCCGGTTGTGACCGGATAGCGGATGACCCATGCGTGCGTCACAGTTTGCAATGCGACCGCTGGCCGCTCATCGGTGACCGAGCACGGCCGCCTGGACAATGACTGAACACTGGACATCGAGCAACAGCGACGGCGGTCGCGCACCACGCAGGCGCCGCGAGCCCCAGGAGCTGCTCGAGCTCCGCCAGGAGGTCAGGGATCTCCGCCGTGGCAACGTGCAGCGCGAGCCGCGGCGTCCGCGCCAGCAAGCTGCTCCGCGCCTCGAGTTCCGCGATGTCCGGCCGCGCTCAGTGCCATCCGCTCGCACGCGGCGCCGTCGGCGCCTGGTCATCCCCGCCGCGCTCGCGCTGATTGCGTTGGCGCTGATCCTTCAGTCGACAGCGGGGCCAAGGCGGTCGTTTCCGACGCCGAGCCAGGCGAGCCTTGCCGGCATGAGGGTCGGGCAGCGCATCGTTGCGATCGCCGAGAGCCAGGTGGGCTACAGCGCAGATCCCGCGCACTCGTACTGCAACAAGTTCAGTGCCTACTGGGGCGTCGGCTCCCAGACCTGCCCCGGAGGCGAGGCCGCCGAGGAGTGGTGTGCCGACTTCGCCGCATGGGCCTGGCACAAGGCAGGCGTGCCGTTCAGCTACGGCTTCAGCGCGGGGGAGATCAACGCTTCGGCCGCCAGCTTCTACGCGTGGGGCGTCTGGCACGGGACCTGGCACTCGGCCTCCAGCGAGTACCGGCCGCGGCCGGGAGACGTGGCGGTCTACGGACTCAGTCTTGGCACGTCACCGACCGCGGCACATGTGGCGGTTGTGACCGCAGAGTCGTCCGGTCAGCGGGGGCCGAACGTGATCAACGGCGACGGCGACCGCACCGGATTCTCCGTGGTCGAGACGGGGACCGACCAGCTGCGAGCCGACGCCGGCCACGGCCAGGGCGCCCCGCTGGCCGGTTACGTCAGCCCAGATTGACGGAATCCGACGGTCCGAAGCAAAATCTGCTCGCGCCCCCGCGCTAAGTTCAGGCGATGGCTGCGATCGTCGTCAAGCCGCTCGGGCAACGCGAGTTTCAGGTCAATGTGCACGATCGTGGCCGCGAAACCAGGCACCACGTAACGGTTCCGAGCGGTTTCCGCGCCAGATACGGGCTCGAATCGGCCGCGCTTCAGACCATCGTGGAACGGTCGTTTGAGTTCCTGCTCGAACGTGAGCCCGCGAATGCGATCCTCGGGAGGTTTACTTTGGACGAAATCAGCCGATACTTCCCTGAATACGCGGGCGAAATCGCCCAGCGTACGTCGTGAAACTGCGGTAACTTGAACTCATGCTCAGGATTCGTGTTGGCATAGCGCTAGTCGTGGTCGGACTGCTCGTCCCGGCGTCGGCTTTCGCGCACCGTGCCGCGAACACGAGCGAGCGGGCGTCGATCGTGGCCGCGGCCGTGCATCAGGGCGAGATCAGCGCCACACAGGCCGCCTGCCAGGTGGTGACGGTCTCCACCGTGAACCAGAGCTACGCCAGTCTGGCCTGGCCCGCGAAGCTCTCAAAGAGCTGCGCCCAGGTTGCCGCCAACGGCGTGATCGTAGAGATGAAGAAGGGCACGACCTGGCAGGTTGTGGCCGCCGGCAGCAGCTTCCAGTGCCCCGTCAAGACCGTGCCGACGACCGTCGCGCGCGATCTTGGTGTCTGCCAGTAGCCTCAGGGCCTCAGCCGGGAAGCGGGTCGCCTGACCCGAGCGACCAGACTGCGACACCGTGCAGGCCGAGCGTGCGTGCGAGCTTGATTCGCAGCACGACCGAGCGCGCGTCCGACCACCACAGCGTCGAGCCGTCTTTGAGCGTCGCGGTCCACTCACCAACCGCCGGGCTCCAGCGAGCGTGCGCGTGCCAGCGTGCGACCAGCGCGCGAGCCTGTGACACGTTCAGGTTGTCGTTGGCGTGCGGTCGCCACGCGTACCCGTAGTTGGCCGCGCCGAGCAAGATCTGATCGGCCGGTACGGCCGTCTCGAGCGCGTGCACGGAGGCCCGCTGCCAGCGCAGCGGACCGATCGGGCCCGGCGCGTTCTCCCAGGGCCCGTGGTCGTCGTAGGTCATCGGCACGATCTGGCTGGTGCCGGCCGCCAGCGCCGGCAGGTTGTAGCCGTTGGCGCGGTAGCCCGCGGGCGACGCGAACGCCTCCAGGCAGACGGTCAGCGAGTCACCGGCCGGGAGTGCGGCATGCAGCTCCGCGACGAACTGCGTGAGTCCGGCCCGGTCGCGGGGTGCGAGCGACTCGAGGTCGACCGACACGCCGTTCCAGTGGCCGACCGTTACGTCCCCCGCGACCGCCGCCACGGCCTTGCGCACGGCGCCCGGATCGCCGAGCGTCTGATAGGCGAGCTTCTCCGAGAAATCATTGATCCGCGGCGACCAGTTGCCGACCAGCAACACCGCCGGTAGCCCGTCGGCGTCAGCATGGGCGCGCTGCACGAGATCGACCCGGTTGGGAGCGGAGACGCGGCCGGGAGCGACCAGGTTGATCCCGTTGACTCCGACCATCGTCATCGCGTGCGCGTCCTCATCGATCAGCCTCGGCGAGTCAGTGTCGGATTGGAAGCCGAGCACAGCCAGCGGCGGCGCCGCCGGTGACGGTGCGCTCGCACACAGCCCGGCGGCTGCGGCCGACAGCAGCGCCGCACCGAGCAGCAGCAGGCGCCGCAGCGATCCGGCGCGCCTGAGCATCGCCCTAGACGAGCGCACCCTGGCGCTCGAGCTCACGGCGGATCGCCTCGGGCTCGGGGGCGGCGCCCGATCTGGCCTGGATCGCGGCTGCCACCCCCGCCGCCTGTCCGGTTGCGAAGGCTGTGCCCATCACGCGCAGCGAGCAGTACGCCTCGGGGTCACTGCTCACGAGCCGGCCCGCGGCCCAGAGGTTGTCCCGATCCACCGATCGCAATGCATCGAGCGGGATGTCGTAGAAGGCCCGGCCGGCGATCGGCGTGTACTTCGTCGAGCCGACGCCGTGGTGTGCCTCGAGCGGCCAGCCGCAGCGCGCCACCCCGTCCTGTGGCCGGCGCCGTGCCGAGAGCACGTCCCCGGCTGAGACCACGTAGCGCCCAACCATGTGGCGCGTCTCGCGCACGCCGATCTGAGGGCCGGTGCCGACCAGGTAGGCGTGCTCCCAACCGGGCATCGAGCTGCGGAACGCGTTCAGGTAGTCCCATGCCTGGATCCGCGCCTCGGTCTCGGCGCGAGTGAGGTCATGCGGGTCGAGCGCGTCGACGCACTGGTCGACGATCTGCATCGTCACCTCGCCGGTCAGCGGCAGGCGCGCGGCCGGGCCATGGTCGCGCTCGAGTTGGCGTTTGCTGGTGGCGTTATGTTCGGCGACCGCCTGGCGCATCAGTTCCGATGAGATCGGTGCGTCGGGCGTCACGCCGCCGATGCGCATGCTGAGCGTGGCCGCCTGGCGCTCGGCGGCGGGCAGCACCGCGAGCGCTGCCCCGGAGACCTGCGCGAGATTGCCGTCGCCGCTTGCGTCGATGAACGCGGATGCCCTAATCCGGCGCTCCTGGCCGGCGGTGATCGTGACCACATCGGTGATCTCGGCGCCGGTGCAGCGCGCGGCTGTGAGATAGCTGTGTAGCGCCAGTGAGACGCCGGCGTCGGCGACCATCGCGTCGAGCGTCAGCTTGGTGAACTCGGGGTCGATCATCACGACCGTGTTCCCGGACCACTTGAAGGTGATCTCTTCGTAGGCGTTGCCCGCGCGCAGCCGCGCGAGCAGCTCACCGCCGACGCCGGCGACCACGAGCTCGCGGCGCTGGTCGAAGAAGCCGCAGTAGCTCAGTACGGAGCTTGCGATCGCGGCGCCGCCGAGGAACGGGTAGCGCTCGATCAGCTGGACCGATGCGCCGGCCTGCGCGGCGCCGATCGCGGCGCCGATTCCGCCACTGCCGCCGCCGACGACAACGACGTCATGGCGCTCCTCAACCTCGCTGGGGATCCCTGCATGCACGGGCCAAAGCTACAAGGATGCGCAGCCAGCACCGCGGCCCACGGCTGATCGTCTGCTCACCGCGGGGGCGGGATCAGACGCTCGGCCGCGTCCCGCGCACGCTCGTCCGGCAGTGCTGCCCGTAGCACGGCATCGGCCGCGAGCAGCTCTGCCGGGTCGACGCGATCGGCGATCCGCCGGTTGAGCAGATCGACCGCCGCGACGATCGCCGCAGCGAACTCCTCGCCGCGGGCGGTGAGCATGACGTCAAGGCGGCGGGCGTCGGTCCGCGAGGTGGCGGTCTGCGCGTAGCCGCGTCGCTCGAGGCCGTGGACGAGCTTGCGCGCCGCCTGGCGGCTCACGTTGAGCCGCTCGCCGATGCGGCCGACCGGCCGCGGCCCACGCATCAGCAGTCGGACCAGCGAGGCGTCGCTACGCCGGTAGTCGTCGAAGCCGGCGCGGGTGAGCTCCTCGGTCATGTCTCGTACCCAGTACTGGCGCGCGAGCGCCAGCAGATCGCCGAAGCGGTAGACCGAACTTGACTGGTCAGGCACTGCCCCGGTACGATAACACGCAACCTGGTTGCCTATTTTCGTTGGGGGATTCCATGACGCCGAACTCAGACCTGGGGCTGCACGAGACTCCCGGCCCGCGCGGGGCTGGGGCGGGGGCCCGCGCGCGCGCCCGAGCACTCCTGCCGACTGATGCCGCCGCTGCGGCTCGGGTCGTGCTGGTGGGCACCGTGCTGTACGCCGCGATCGACACAGCGCTCGTGTTCCTGCGGCCGCAGTTGTCGTTCCTGCACAGCGCCGAGAGCGACTACGGCAGCCTCGGGAACTGGGACTGGCTGATGGACCTGAACTTCCTCCTGCGTGGGGCGCTCAGCCTGGCGGCCGTCCGCGCGATCAGCTTCGCGGTCGGTGACGGACAGCAGAGTGGGCGGCTGCGACGCGGACTGCGGTTGCTGCAGATCTGGGCCGTCGCCTCGGCGCTGCTCGCGTTCTTCCCAGATGACCCAGCTGGCACGCAAAGCCGTTGGCACGGAGACGTTCACCTTGTGCTCGCGTTCGTCGCCTTTCTCTGCGTGGTGCTCGGCGCGATCATCGTCACGACCGCACTGCGACCGATCCCTCGCTGGAGCCGCATCAGCGGGCCGCTGACCGTCCTCGCCTGGGGTGCGCTGATCCCGCTCCTGCTGCTCGGCCACACGCACTTCCGACGCCACTCGATCGGCGGCCTGTACGAGAAGGTCTTTCTGGGAGTCGAGCTGCTCTGGCTGCTGGTTGCCGCGCTGGCGGCGGGGCGCCACTCGGATCTGAACTGACGCTACCTTCCGGTAGCTGTGGGACAGCTACCGAGAATCGCCTTTGCCACATGCTCAGCTCACCCGTCGGGGATCGCCGACGATCAGCGCGCGGCCGAGTTCGTGGGCGCCGAATTCCAGGTCTGGGACGACGACGGCGTCGACTGGCACGCCTACGATCTGGTCGTGGTCAGGTCGGTGTGGGACTACACGACCAAGGTGGCGAGCTTCATCGACTGGGCGGCGGGGGTTGGCCACGACCGCCTCAGGAATACGCCCGAGCTGATCCGCTTCAACTCCGACAAGCGCTACCTGACGCAGCTCGATGCTCCGACCGTCCCAACGGTGTTGCTCGAGCCCGGTGACGCGATCCCGGATTACGACACCGAGATCGTCGTCAAGCCGAACATTTCGGCCGGAGCTCGCGACACGGGCAGATTCATGCCGGAAACCCTTGGCGACGCGGCGGAGCTGGTGGCGGAGATCCATGCGAGCGGTCGGGCCGCGCTGGTGCAGCCCTATCTGCCGGGCGTCGACAGCGACGGCGAACGGGCGGTCGTGTTCTTCGGCGGCGCGATCTCCCACGTCCTCCACAAGCGACCGGTACTCCGCGATCAGGGGGTCGCGCCCAGGACCACCGACGCGCACAGCCCGGCCGCGATCATGCTCGAACCGGATCTGGTGGTGGCGGGGGTGGCCAGTGCCGAGCAGCTCGAGCTCGCGCAGCGTGTCCATGCCGAGATCACCGGCCGCTTCGGTGAGCCGCTGTTCCTTCGAGTCGACATGGTCCCGGGGCCTAATCGCTCGCCGGTGGTGATCGAGCTCGAGGCGATCGAGCCGAAGCTCTACCTCGACCTGATTTCCGGCGCGGCGGAGCGGTTTGCCGCCGCCGTGCGGGTGGCGCTGGCTAACGGCACACACTAAGCCGCTGGGCTCAGCGGCTCGGGCGGCGTCCTCGAGCTCAGTGATGCACCGAGCGACGCGGCGCACACGAAACCGATCCCGAGCGCGTCCCTGAGCGTGATCGCCTGCCCGATCACGACGGCACCTGCGACTGCGGCGAATGCCGGTTCGAGGCTCATCAACACCCCGAACGTGGCCGTCGATAGGCTGCGTAGCGCCCGCAGCTCCAGTGAGTACGGGATCGCCGAGCTGAGCATCCCGACGGCCACGCCGATCGCCAGCGTTCCCGGGACCAGCAGTCTGGAGGCGCCCGCACCGATCCCGAACGGCAGCGCCACGATCGTCGCCAGGCCCATCGCCAGCGCCAGTCCCGACCCGTCGGTGAACGCCTTCCCGAGCTGCGCCTGCAACAGGATGTAGCTGGCCCACAGCAGGCCGGCGATGGCGGCGAAGATCAGCCCTTCGGCGTTCGTGCCGCTGCCGATTCCGTGGCAGAGGGCGATGATTCCGCAGGTGGCCAGGACCGCCCAGATGAGATCGCGCAGCCGACGCGATCCGGCGAGCGCTACCAGTAACGGGCCGACGAACTCGATCGTCACAGCCGTACCTAACGGGATGCGACTGATCGCGCGGTAGAAGGTGAGGTTCATCGCCGCCAGCACGAGTCCCAACGTGCACGCCGAGAGCCACTGGCGCCGCGAAAAGGCGCGGATGTTCGGACGCCCGACGCCGATCAGGACGATGCTGGCCGCCGCCAGACGCAGCAGGCAGGCACCACTGGCGCCGACCTCGTGAAAGATCGTTGTCGCCCACGCGGCGCCCACCTGCACCGAGCTGATGCTCCCCAGCACAAGTACGTGGACCGGCAGCTTCGGTCGCTTTTGCACGGCGCGCCCGGCTTGGGCATGAGCAGCCATCGATCGATTGTTGCGATAACGCGCCGTGCACGGGTGCGCTGAGCCGCGACTGGGGTGCGGCCGAACATGCGCGATTCGCCATCGTGATCGGGGCGGTAGCGGCCGCCGTCATACCAGAGATGGACCTCACCGGCGGCCGTGCGGCGCTCCGCGATCGCCCGTACATCCGCATCGCGCAGACAACGGTCGCGATCACGCTGGTGCTGAAGGGATCGGAGCGAAGACAGCGATCGGCTACAGCCAGGAGATCATGGACGTCAGCCTGGGCGCGGACCCGCATCGGGCAGCTATCGTCTGCCTATGCTCGACGAGATCATCCTGCAGTGGGGCAATCCGGCGCTCCACGGGCGCACACCGCCGGTGGAGACGTTCGGCGATCTTGTGCCTGCCCAGCGACGGCGATTGGCGATCAAAGAGCTGATGCATCGGGCCGCCCCGGTCGAGCTCAGCGCGTGAAGCGACCATGCACCTCGAGCAGTTCTCGCTGATCGTCGACGACTACGACCTTGGGATCGAATTCTTCGTCGGCAAGCTCGGGTTCGAGCTGGTCGAGGATTCGCCCGCTCTGACCACCGACGAAGGCCGGCCGAAGCGGTGGGTCGTGGTGCGGCCGCCGGGTGCCCGCACCGGGTTGCTGCTCGCAAGAGCGGAAGGTCAGCAGCAGTCGGGAGCAGTCGGCAACCAGTTCGCGGGTCGCGTCGGTCTGTTCCTCCGAGTCGATGACTTCCAGGCCGCGTACGCCCGTATGCGCGAGGCCGGGGTCGAGTTCGTCTCGGAGCCGCGTCGTGAGGAGTATGGGCGGGTGGCAGTGTTCGTCGATGTGTCGGGTAACCGCTGGGACCTCCTCGGTCCGGCCTGACGCGAATGCCTACTGACGCGGGCGTCAGCGGTAGGGCGAAAGGGTGGATGACACTCGGCGCAGTTGGCCTCTCATTGGCGTTCTGCAATCTGGTGACCGGAGCGTCAGCATCGACGACGACAGGTACTCCCGTTGGGTTTGCCGTTGCTCGCGTGCCGACCGGCGTGACGAACAAGGACCTCAGCATTCCCGGGAGCGCGCATGACAGCGCTTTCAGTCCGGCGCAAACCGACCTGACCTACTGCAACTGGCGCGATGGGATCCCGGGCCTGCCGGTGCTGCGACGCAGTTCGCCCTACTACCCGGGCACGCGCTGCAACCCGCTGATCGCGGGCAGGACGTTCGGACTCCTTCAATCTCCGACGAATGGTCACTTTGAGACCGAGGTACTGCGCGTTGCGCGCGCGGCACTGAACGCTCGGCGCGTCTCGGTCGGACCGGTGCTGGTGACGTTCGGAGATGGCGCGGGCGGCCGGCCCACCGCCGCGCAGGCAGATGGCTGGATCTGGGTCTACGTCCCCCAGGGCAAGAGCGCCGCCGCGCTGCGGTTTTCGGCCTCGACCGGAGCGCTGATACAGAGGATCGCGATCCCTTTGATGGACCAGCCGATCATGTCCGCGAACGATCAGGGTCTGTTTCTGGGCTGGTCGAACCAGGGCGGCCGCCACGGCGCCGTCTACTTCCTGGCCGTTGGCTCCGCACACCCCGAGCTGCTGCAATCGACCGAGAACTTCGTCTTCCTGATGCATGCGCGCGCACACTCCGTGACTGTCATCGAGGCTCCCAGGGCTGCCGGCCCGTTCACGGCCTACAGATTCACGCCGCTGACCAGGCCGAAAGCGGCTACTCGTGACGTGCTGATCGCGTCCGGCTATCCGCTTGAATCATCCGCCGTCGCGCTCGGTGAGCGTTGAACCTCGAGGGTCTCGAAGTCTAGGAATCGACGGAGCATGGCCAGGCGCCCATCGCGGACTGTGAAGAAGTCCGCCGCGAGTATGTCGATCGGATTGTCGGTCTCGCGGTGCGTCGCAACGCATCGCCACTGGCAGGCGACTGTGCTGTCGTCGGCAACGACCGCCTCCACAGTCCAACGCTCACCGCCGAAGGCCTGCGTGTGGCCGACCAAGAAGTCCTTGTGCGCGTCACGGCCATGCATCGCCTCATCGTCGGCCTCACCGTTGAAATACATGGTGAAGTCGTCGCTCAGGATCTCATCGGCGACCTGCAGGGCCCGTTTCTTCTCCGGATCGCCATCATCGGGCGGGCACTCCGCGTAGTAGCGCAGAGCAAGCGCAGTGTTCTGTTCACGCGACATCAGGGCCTCCCGGTAGCTGGTCCGTTCCGACGCACTTCTACCGCAATCCCCCGGCCGTGGGCGAATACCGGCCGGACGGCAGCGGCCTCGGCGCCACCCGCAGCGCTTTGATCGTCGACCTGACCACGGGGCGGCCTGCGCAATGGCGACGATCGGTTTGACAGACACGTCGGGATTCTCAGGCGAGTCGGCGATACATCACGTGTAGCCCCACGTATTCATCCGCCGGATGCCAGAAGCCCTCCGGCACGGTTCCCAAGATCTCGAACCCGAGCGAGCGATACAGCCGAACGGCGCGTTGGTTGCTCTCGACGACGGCATTGAACTGGAGTCCGCGGAAGCCCGCCGTCCTCGCCCACTGGAGCATGTCTTCGGTTAGCGCGCGGCCGACGCCGCGTCTCCAGCAGGCCGGATCCACGATCACGCTGCCGCTGGCAACGTGCGAGCCGCCTCCCTGACGGTTGGCATACATGTTCGCCGTACCCGCCGGCGTTTCGCCATCGGTTACAGCGACAACGGCGCGACCGGGGGGTCTGACGAACCACATCGCCCGCGCCTCGCATTCGGACATCTCACGGTCGTACGCGAAGCTCTCCCCGGCGGCGATTACCTCGCGCATGAACCTCCACACCGCTGGCCAGTCGTCGTCTGTGAGCTCACGGATCAGCACCCGCCGATCCTCGCAGAGCTCGCTCGGGAGCTCGCCGCACGGCCATCAAACATCCGGTTGGCGACGGCCACATGTGTGAAGCCTGCGATTTGCTGCCGACGGGGTCGTCGCGAAACAGCCGGCGAGCGCAATGGCGCAGACACTGGCGCGCTAGGCGGTCAGGTAGTCGCTGCCGTGTGTGCGCAATGCGGCTGTGAAGCTCGTCGAGTCTGCTTCGGCGTCATAGCCATCAACGCCGCAGTGCTCACAGCGGGCGGTGTAAGCGGCCAGAAACAAGGCGTGGGCGGCGATTTGATTGCGCTCGGTGCGATTCAGCGGGTGCTTACGCGCGGTGCTGTACTCGTCGATGAAGGCGGCCAGCTCTGCCGGGGTTGGGACGCGCGAGACGTGGGGGAGGTCGAAGCGGGTCGTGTACGTCATCGCTGCGACTCCGACGAGTTCTGCTTCGGTACGCACGGCTAGGCTGTCCCAGTCGTAGATCGCAGTGATCTTGTCGCTCGCGAAACGGAAGTGCTTCCCGCTCCAGTCGCTGTGACCCGCGATCGGTTGTCCGGTGGGCGCCAACCGGGTCTTTGCCCGTGCGGCCAGCGCGTCGAGCCATTCAGCTCCGCTGCCGGTGGCTTCGAAGTCGAACGTCGGCGAGTGCGCCTGAGCTGGCCACAGCCGATCACCGTCAAACAGGCTCCAGCCTCCGATCAGTGCGTCTGGTGTCGATCGCGCAGCCGTGATCTCCAGATGCCAGGCGAGCGCTTGCGCGATCAGCCGCCGGCAGTCCGGATCATGGGTGTTCCGGAACTCGCCCTCATCGATAAGCGTCTCGGCGGTTGCATGACCGTTGACTAGTGCCACCGGTGCCGTCAGCGGCACCGGACACGGCAGTCCGGCGCGGTGCAGGTCGCTCTGGATCTCCTGGACCGCCTCGAGCCTCGTGCGGGTCTCACGCGGCTGATGGGCCTTGACGACGACCCGGCGGCCGTCGTCGAGCCGCGCACCGACGACGACACCCACGCTGGTCACGCGGAACAGCACCTCTGAGATCCCCGCTCCGAGCTCTCGGGCGCAAAAGTGGTCCACGATCGAGGCGACCTCGCTCAGCGCGCGTGTTCCGAACACGATCTCCTCGACGACGCCTCCGCGATCGAGGCCCAGCTCGTCGTCACTGGCTTGTTCTGCGGGCTCGGGCACGCCAGCGATTATGCGGCTCCTGCCCGGTGTGGAGCCAGAATCGCCGCCACCGAAAGTGCCAATCCCAGGGCGATCTCTGAAGCCCTCTGACGGACTCGAACCGTCGACCCCTTCCTTACCATGGAAGTGCTCTACCAGCTGAGCTAAGAGGGCAGGCTCGGCGAGGGTAGCGACCCGGGCGCTCGAGCGACGGCTACCGAGCATGCATCGAGGCCGCGACGCGGACGGATACGGCCTCGATGCACAGTCATCGCGGCTGGCTCGGCCAGCCGCGCTCATCAGGCCTTCTCGAAGATGTCTGAGAACTGCCAGGGCGTCTGGACGATGCTGCTGCAGGTATTGGCGTCGCCTTCGTTGGCGCCACCGGGACACTCGGCGTCCTTGGTCAGCGACCAGAACGCCAGGCGCCCGATCCCGGCCGCGGAGGCCCAGTTCGCCACCTGGGTCGCGTCATCGGGTGTGAACACCTCGTCGGCTTGGTCGTTGACACCGATCAGCGGGGTGATGCCGATCATCTTCCAGAGCTCGGTGGCGGTGTCGCTCGGGAAGATCCCGGCCAGCTCTGTTTCGGTTGCCTTGGCCGCCTCGATCGCGAGCGTGCCCATCTGGTCGCTGCTTGCGCTGGTCGCGGGCGAAGGCCAGGTCTCGCCGTAGTCCATCGTCATGATGTTCACGATCGTGAGCGGAACAACCTGGGCGAGGGACTGGACGATCCCGACCTCGTTCTGGGTGGACCAGTTGGGCAGTCCAGTCGGCAGCACCGGCAGCGTCAATGAAACGGTGAACGGATGACCGGCCGCGGTCTCGGCTTGCTCAACCTGCTGCAGCGCCTGGACACGGCGGGCGAGCCCAGCTGTGTCGCCCATGGCTGCGCCCTCGATGTCGAAGTCGACCTGCTTGAACCCGTAGTAGTTGATCACGTCCTCATAGGCCTGTACCAGTTGGCTGAGGTTCGTGCAGCTGTCGGCCAGCTCCTGGCCCGCCTCGCCACCGAACGAGCCGATCGCGTCACCGCCAAGCGAACGGAGGTTCTTGATGTCGGCCTGCAACTCGGGATTCTCATAGCTTGATGTCGCAAGCTGCGGCGCGCAGCCGTTGCCGGTGAAGAAGGCGATCGAGAAGTCATGGATGCCGGTGTTGCAGGCGGTGTTGGCGAGGTTGACCTCCGGGTACAGCGTCACATCAACGTACGGTGCGAACTGGACCGAGCCGGCTTTGCCGGGGATGGTGGAGCACGGCGGCGTGGTCCCGGGGGCGCCGCCCGAGGAGCTGCCGGTCGTGGTCGTGCCGCCACCGCTGCTCGAGCCACCGTTCGCAGTGATGTTGCATTGAGAAGCGCTGCCGTCGATCGTGCAGCTTGTCGGGGCCAGATCGCCGCCCGCGAATTCAGCGCCGAATGTCGCGGACGCGCCCGGCGCGAGGCTGCCGTTCCACGCGGCGTTCGTCACGGTGACGGTCGAACCTGAGACTGTTGCGTTGCCACTCCAATAGCCGGCCAGCGTGATCCCGGTTGGCAGCTCGAATGTGAGCGTCCAGCTGCTGATCGCCTGGGAGCTGTTGTTGGTCATCACGAAGTTGGCGTTGTATCCGCTGCCCCAATCGTCGGTGACCGTCATGTCCGAACTGACCGCCTCTGCGGTGGTGCTGCTGCCAGTCGTAGTAGTCGCGGTCGCGGTCGCGGTCGCGGTCGTGCCGGTCGTGGTCGTCGTGCCGGTCGTGCCGGTCGTCGTCGTGCCGGTCGTGGTCGTGGTGCCGGTGGTCGTGGTCGCCGTCGACGTGGTGGTCGTCGTACCGGTTGTGGTTGTGCCCGTGGCGGTCGTGCCGGTCGCCGTGCTCGTCGTGCCGCCGCTGCAGGAGTCCCCATCGATCGTGCATCCGGTCGGCGCACGATAGGCACCGCTGTAGGAGCCCTGATACCCGAACGTTGCCGTGGCCCCGGGTGCGAGCTTGGCGTTGTAGCTCGCGTTGGTGACGGTCACGACTGAACCGGTCTGGCTGGTGATGCCGTTCCAAGAGTTGGCAATCGTCGTGTTGGCCGGCAGCTCGAAGACAAGCGTCCAGCCATTGGTGGTCGAGGTCCCGCTGTTGGTCAGCGTGAAATCTGCGGTGTAGCCACCGGACCAGGTGCTGACGGTCGCATAGGAAGCCGTGAGACCGCCGCCACCGTTGCCGCTCGCAGCTGCCGCCGCTCCCGTCAGGCCGCCGAGACTGCCGACTCCCAAGACCAACGCGACGGCCGTCGGAAGCTTGCCCTGCCACCAATGTCTCCGCATTCTTCCTTGCGCCACGAGTCAGCCACCTTTTTCAATCAGTTGTGTAAATCCCCCGAGGTCGAGGGGACTCATCGGGGTTTCGGCGACTTAGTTGAGGCCGTTGGCCGGCCAGCTAGACGTTTGTCATAGAACCGGAGTGTTGCCGGTTGGAGGTTGTTGCTCGGAATTGGTGTTGCGAATCGGGAGGCCAGTCCGATTCCCTCCGGGTTCCGCCGTAGCGTGAACATCAAGGGCGGAGATGCTCCGACAGAAGATCATCTCGAACAGGATGATCTGATACGGTACGTTCTCGTATGGGAACAAGGCAGCGGCAACGAGCGCCTTTCCGCAGAGAGCACAACCCAATCGAGCAGGCCACCGACTGGAGAAGGGAACCCCGATGAGGATTACAACAATTGGCAGAGGCGCGATTGGAGGAACACTCGGACGGCTGTGGTCCTCCGCTGGGCACGAGGTGACCCAGCTCGGGCGGGACGGTGGCGATGCCGCCGACGCAGACGTCGTATTGGTCGCCGTTCCGAGTTCAGCGGTACCGGCCGCTCTGGCGGGGGTGACGGGACTACGAGGCAAGGTCGTTCTCGACGCGACAAACCGGACCGGCGGTGAGGCTCCCCCAGATGGGCACGCGTCGATCGCCGAGTACATCAAGGCGACCACCGGCGGACCCGTGGCAAAGGCGTTCAATCTTAATTTCAACGCCCTGCTGGCTCAGGCTGCCGCAGCCCCGCGGCGGCCAGGCAATATCTGGGTCGGTGACGACGGCGCCCGTGACGCGGCCGAACAACTCAGTCGAGATATCGGGATGGAAGCGCTGTACGGCGGACCGCTCGGGAGCGCGGCGGCATCCGAAGGATTCGCCCAGGTCCTGATCTCGATTCTCCGCGAGGCCGGCGGGCCGGTGTTCTACCGATTCGCGATACCGCAGAATTTCTGAAATCGCAATGGCCTAGACGCGGGGCCACCGCACCCACGCCGACCGCAGGCGCATGTGCGCCTGCGGTCGCGCGGTGACCACGTTGCCCACTCGTGAAGCGTTACGCGTCGCTGCGTCCAACCCGGATCAGGGCCGCCGCCAGGGCGATGGCGGCATAGGCGCCGAGCACCGCGATCGCGGCGTCGGGAGTCAGTAGTCCGCCTGAGCGGTGCCCGGTGATAGCCGCCTGGACGGCGGTTCCCGGCAGGTACTGACGCAGGCCGGCGGGGAGCAGTTGGCCCAGCGTGACGTCGCCGACGATGATCAGGACCAGCGTGGTGGTCGCTCCGGCGGTGTGCC
This sequence comes from uncultured Actinomycetota bacterium, assembly GCA_963706725.1. Lineage (GTDB taxonomy): Bacteria > Actinomycetota > Thermoleophilia > Solirubrobacterales > Solirubrobacteraceae > Palsa-465. The sequence goes on from OY970167.1 coordinate 1,527,167, forward strand.
GCATGAGGCCACCGATGCCGACGCCGATGATCGCAACGAGGCTCGCGGCGATGGCTCCTAACAGGATTGCTCGGGGCACGCCTGGGTGGGTGAGGGCGACTTGGATGTGCTTGCTAGCCAAGATGCGCTGGCCCAGCGTGAAGCCGGCGAGCTCGGTGAGCAGTGCGATTGGGAGCACAAAGGTCCCCACGGTCGCCGCTTTGGCCGCGAGGACCCCGGGTCGGGACGGCATCGCGCTGAACGTGGTGCGGATCATGCCGGTGGCGTACTCCGCCGTCACCGTGCGCACGGCCAGCGCCCCGAGCAGGGTGGCGGCGATGATGATTCCGAACAGCGAGGCACTGGTCGCGTCGAAGGCCTGACGTTGCGCGGCAGTGTTGGCGTGCCAGTGGCCGGCCTCCGCGAAATCGACGATCACGGTGAAGCTCAGAGCCAGCGTGGCGGCGAACAATGCCGTCCGCCAGGTCGAGGGCAGGGTGCGGAGCTTTGTCCATTCTCCCTTGAGGTACCGGCTAATCGTGGTGGCAGGTCCGGTGTGTTGCGAGGCAACGGCGCTGATTACGGTCATCTCAGGCTCCCTGGGCGACGCCGGCGAGCTGGCCGGCGCGATAGTCGGTTGCATCCTTGGTCAGTTCGAAGAAGGCCTGCTCCAGCGACGCTCGGGTGGCGGCGAGCTCGATATACGGTGATGTGCTGGGCGCAGGCGACACCGCCGATCGCCAGGCAGTCCAGACCGGTGACCAGCAGTGCGCCGTCGGGCGAGCGCTCGACCACGCCGCCTTCACGGATTAGGGCATCGGCCAAGTCGGTCTGCTCGACCGCACGGACGTGAACGCTCGAGGCGGCATTCTGGTTGATGAATTCCTCGGTGCTGGCGTCGGCGAGGATGCGGCCCTGGGCGATCACGAGCAGCTGATCGGCGGTCTGGGCCATCTCGCTCATGAGGTGGCTGGACAGGAACACGGTGCGCCCCTCGGCGGCCAGACTCTTCATCAGGTTGCGGATCCAGACGATGCCGTCGGGGTCAAGGCCGTTGATCGGCTCATCGAAGATCAACGTGTCTGGGTCTCCGAGCAGGGCTGCGGCGATGCCAAGCCGCTGGCACATCCCGAGCGAGAAGGTCTCGACCCGCTTGCCCGCCACGTTGGTGAGCCCGACGATGTCGAGCACCTCGCCAGCGCGGCGGTGGTCGATGCCGTTGCTTCCTGCCAGCCAGGCGAGATGGTTTACGGCGCTGCGGCCTCCGACGATCGCCTTCGCGTCCAACAGCGCGCCGACCGCTCTGAGCGGGACGCTGAGCCCGCGGTAGGACCTGCCGTTGACCAGCACCGAGCCGGAGCTCGGCGCGTCCAGTCCCAGGATCATCCGCATCGTGGTCGACTTACCGGCCCCATTCGGGCCGAGAAAACCGGTCACGACACCGGGGCGAACGGTGAAGCTGAGATCGTCAACGGCCGTCCTACCCGCGTAACGCTTGCTCAGGTGGTGCGCTTCGATCATCGCGATCGGCTCCTTGGTGGTGTGTGAACTACTTGCCGAGGCCAACACAAAACCTGCCTTCGAGCTCGACACCGCGGAGTGTCCGCGAGATAAGGACATCCTGCCTTCCCCGAGCCATGGCGCCAATGTCCGATACCCCACGTATCCTGCCAACCCTGCGACTTCAAGCGACGCCGCCAACCCAGCCCCGATCGAACGAGGCGCGTGGCTGAATGGGTGGGCCATCTGACCTTGGCGCCCACGGCCTGTCACGCCAAGATGTGCCGATCAGACCGCCTCGTCACATCCTCGTCCTGGCACTCGACGGATGCCAGTCACTCGACGTCCTCGGACCCGTTGAAGTCTTCGACCACGCCCTAATCGAAGTTCCCGGCGCGTATCGCGTTGAGCTGATCGCCCCCACCGATAACGACACAATTACGATGAGCAGTGGGGTGCGACTCGGCGTTGCACCGCTGCCCGAACCACCACCGCGCCACGACACGCTGGTAATCGCGGGTGGCGCGGGAGCGCGCGAGGGGGTCACAGACGCCGCGCTGCTCGATTGGATCGCGCGCGCGTCGCGACGAGCGCGACGGACCGTCTCGATCTGCACTGGTGCCTACCTACTCGCGGCGGCTGGCCTGCTCGACAATCGTCGTGCCACCACACACTGGGAGTACTGCGATGCCCTCGCCACGACGTACGCCAACGTTCAGGTGGAGCCAGATCCGGTGTTCATCCGCGACGGCGACGTGTGGACCTCTGCCGGGATCACCGCTGGTATCGATCTCACGCTCGCGCTCGTTGAGGACGACCTCGGCCCCGACGTCGCGCTCGCAGTCGCACGGCAACTCGTCGTGTTCCTCAAGCGCCCCGGCGGCCAGTCGCAGTTCAGCAGCGCTCTCTCAGCCCAACAGGCTGCGCGACCAGAGCTACGGGAGCTCCAAGCCTGGATCGCCGGTCATCTTGACGAAGACCTGTCGGTCAGCAGGCTCGCGGACCGGGCGCTGATGAGCGAGCGCTCATTCGCGCGCGCGTTCAGACGCGAGGTCGGGCAGACGCCGGCGGCGTACGTCGAAGCGCTGCGGATCGAGCACGCCCGCGCCCTGCTCGAATCCGGCGCGCCGTCGCTCCATGCCGTCGCCCGATCCGCTGGGTTCGCGAGCGCCGAGGTGCTCCGCCGCGCGTTCCACAGGCACATCGGCATCCCGCCCGCCGACTACCGCGACCGCTTCCGGCAGACCGCCGCCACATAGCGATCGCCCTGATCGGACGCGTCGCTTTGCCGCCCGGCCGCGGCGGCCAGCGCGCGTGTCTGCTTGCACGTGGTCACCAGGCGTAGTGTTCGGGAGCGGTCTGGTAGCCGGGGAAGATCTCGTCCAGCCGCGCGAGCGCCGTTTCATCGAGGCGTAGGTCGACTGCGCGGATGGCATCGTCGAGCTGCTGTTGGTTGCGAGGGCCGATGATCGGGGCGGTGACGGCGGGCTGGTGTAGCAGCCAGGCAAGCGCGACGTCGCCGGGCTCGTGCCCGAGCTCGGCGGCGAAGTCCTCGTAGGCCTCAATCTCGGCGCGCTTGGTTTGGACAGCCGCGGCGGCGCGCCCTTCCAACCGTCGTTTGCCGTCGCGTTCCTTGCGCAGCACGCCGCCGAGCAGCCCGCCCTCCAGCGGGGACCAGGGGAGGACACCCACCCCATAATGCTGCGCTGCCGGAATCACCTCGAGCTCGATGTCGCGCGTCATCAGGTTGTAAAGCGACTGCTCGCTCGACAGCCCCGTCAGGTTCCGTTGGGCAGCGGCGGCCTGTGCCTGGGCGATGTGCCACCCGGCGAAGTTGCTCGAGCCGACATACAGGACCTTGCCGGCCGTGATCGCAACGTCGATGGCTTGCCAGATCTCATCCCATGGGGTGTCTCGGTCAATGTGGTGAAACTGGTAGAGGTCGATGTAGTCGGTCTGCAGGCGCGTGAGGCTGGCATCGAGTGCACGACGGATGTTCAGTGCCGAGAGTTTGCCGTCGTTGGGCCAGTCGCCCATATCGCCGTAGAGCTTGGTCGCCAGGACGGTCTTCTCCCGGCGGCCGCCGCCCTGCGCAAACCAGCGGCCGATGATCTGCTCGGTCGAGCCCCTGCCCTCCCCGAGACCGGAGACCCCAGCTGAGCGCAGCCCATAGGCGTTCGCCGTGTCGAAGAAATTGATCCCGTGTTCGTGCGCGGCGTCCATGATCGCGTGCGAATCGGTCTCGCTGGTCAACGGGCCGAAGTTCATCGTGCCCAAGCACAGCCGGGAGACCGACAGGCCGGAACGGCCGAGGTGAGTGAACTGCATCAGAACAAGTCCTTTCTGGTGATGGCATTGCTGCACCCGTTGAACGAGCTGGTGGTGGCGTCGACACCCGGCCGACGTGGGGAAGACTGATGGTCTTCACGAGCTTCCAAATGCTTCCATACGACCCCTGATGCCGGGGCCGGAGACAGAATCGCTGCCACAAAAGTGCGAAATACCGGGCGACTCCTGATGCCACCACCACCGAAGAAGCCCTCTGACGGACTCGAACCGTCGACCCCTTCCTTACCATGGAAGTGCTCTACCAGCTGAGCTAAGAGGGCGGGGTCCACAACTGTAGCCAAGCTCGGGCTCTGACGGGCAGGTGGTTCCCCGTATGCAGCCGGCCCTGATCGGCATGTCGGGTTCCTCGCGGGCTTGCATGGCCGGCGCTGGCGCTGGCGCGGGCTCTGCTCGCGGCGGTCGCTTCGCGCTCGCAGCGATACAGCGCGCCGGGCCTGCGGCGAGCTGACGCCGACCAGACCGTGCTGCTGGCACAATCACGGGATATGTGGGGGAAGATGGTTCAGGAGATCCGCAAAGCGGGTCCCAAGAAGATCGCGATCTTCGCGATCCTGGCCGCGATTGCGATCGTCTTCGCCTACGGCGACAACTCGTCCGACGACTATGCCAGCGGGAAGACGCTGCCGAGGACGATGCTGATCGCCGCGCCGCACACGCAAGCGCGCGCGTTCAAGCCGTAGCCACCGGTTCCGGAGCCTTTCCCGGCCCGTTCTCAGCGGGCCAGCCGCGGGACCAGTTGCGCGGCATTTTGATACTCGATCGCCGCGATCTGCTCGCCATCTATCCCCAGTGCAGCCGCGTCGAAATCCAGTGTGGGCTCGGGCAGGTAGGGCCAGTCGGTTCCAAACACAATGCGCGTGGGGTCTAGCAGCGCGAGCGCACCCGCGAACGCGGGTGGGTTGAGCGCGAGGGCCGTATCGACGAAGAAGCGGCGAATGAAGGACAACGGCGCCTCGCTGAGCCGCTCTTGGATGGACGGCTCGCGCAGGGTCAGAGATGCCATGCGGTGGGCGAGAAACGGCACCGCGCCACCCAGATGTGGCAGGTGAAACCTGACGTTTGGACAACGGTCAAGGGTGCCTGAGAAAACCAGGCTCAACGCGGCGCGCGTAGTCTCGAAAGGAAGTTCCAGCACCCACGGTGGATACGGATAGGACGGGAGCCAGCCTGGGACCATCGGGTGGACGAGCACATATGCGCGCCTGCGCTCCAGCTCGTCGAGCAGCGGAGCGAAAGCAGGTTCTCCCACATATGTGCCGGCAACACTCGCGTGCAGCGCCACTCCGTCCAGTGCAAGGACGTCGAGCGCATACTCGAGTTCGGCGATTGCCGCGTCGACGTCCGGCAGCGGAAGCGAAGCCAACGCACCAAACCTGCGGCCGTCGGAGCGGACGATCTGGGCGGCAGCTTCGTTGACGATTCGTGCGAGCTCGATCGCCTCGTCCACGTCGCCGAAGTAGACGCCGGCGGCCGCGGACAGCACCGCCACGTCTGTCCCGTACCGGGCCATGGCGGCCTCGGTGGCCTCCATCGACCACTCCGGGAGAGTCGCTCCGACCGGGTATCGCAGCAGCCGGTCGCGATGCGCAGGCGGTGAAAAATGGTGGTGCAGGTCGATTCTCATGGCCGACTCAAAGCAGCAGTGAGATGGGGTTCTCCAGTCTGGCCACGAACGCGGCTACCCATTCGGCCGCGATCGCGCCGTCGATCACGCGATGATCCGCTGACAGCGTTACCGCCATCACGGTGCCGACCGAGAGTTGCCCGTCGTCGTCCACAACCGGCTGCTGCTTGGCTGCCCCGACCGCGAGGATCCCGGCCTGTGGGGGGTTGATGATCGCGGCGAACTGCTGCACGCCGTGCATGCCAAGGCTCGACACCGTGAAGCTGCCGCCTTCGAGTTGGTGCTGCAGCAACCTGCCCGAGCGTGCGGTCGTCGCGAGCTCGGCAATTTGGGCGCTCAGCTCGATGAGCCCGAGCCGCTCGACCCCGCGCACCACCGGGGTCAGCAGACCATTCGGTATGGCGACGGCGACGGCAACCTCGACGCCCTCGAAGTAGCGAATCGAGTCGCCGTTCCAGATCGCGTTCGCTGCAGGGACCTCGACCATGGCCGCTGCGACGGCCTTGACCACAAAGTCATTGATCGAGACCTTCCGTGGACTGCTCCGGTTCACCTCCCGGCGCAGCGCCAACAGCCGGTCGACGCGGATCTGTGCGTTCATGTAGAAGTGAGGGACGGTTGCCTTGCTCTCGGTCAGTCTCTGCGCGATCGCACGCCGCATCCCCGTGAGCGGTAGGTCCGTGTAACGACCCTCGCCGGGCGTTCTGTCAGGACCAGTGGTCTGAAGAGCAGGTACCCCCGCGTAGGCCTCGACGTCCCGGCGTACGATGCGACCGTTCGGGCCGGTGCCGATCAGGGTTGCCAGGTCGATACCGCGCTGAGACGCGATTCTGCGAGCGATTGGGGTGGCGAACAGCCGCCCCTTCCTGGGCGGCGCCGTGACGGGTTCGGCAGCGGTCCGTCGCCCGTGCTCCGGATCTGCGCTCGGTGACTGCGCCGCCGTCGGCTCCGGTGCGGACCCGTCGAGCGCGACAGGTTCGGCGCTGGGATCGTCTGGCACCGGGATCGCTGAGGCGTCCTCGCCCGCTTCGAGCAGCACGACGATCGGATCGCCGACCGCCACTCTGGTCCCAGGCTCGACGAGGAAACGCCCAATCGTTCCCTCTATCTCCGCCGCGTACTCGACAACGGCCTTGTCCGTCTCGATCTCAGCCAGCGGGTCCCCGATGGCGATCTTCGTGCCGGGCGCTGCCAGCCACTCCGAGAGGACCGCGTCGGTCGCATTCGCCATCACCGCCGGCATTCGCACGATCTGGGCCATCAGCGGACACCCATTGCGGCTCGCGCATCGAGCAGCCCGGCGACGATGTCCTCGGTACCCGCGATCGCCGCACGTTCCAGCACCTTCGAGATGCTGGGGCTGGCTTCCCCTCCGGTGATACGGCTTACCGGTTGATCGAGCCAGTCGAAGTAGCGCCGCTGAATCTCATCGGCAAGCCAGCCGCCGTAGGAGGTTCCACGAGCCCCCTGCTCAACGATGAGTACCGCGTTGGTCTTGCGGATGCTTTCACCGACGGTGTCCCAGTCCAGCGACGCCCGGTCAAGCCAGCGCAGATCGATCAGCTCTGCATCCACACCGGATTGATCGATTGCTTCAGCACAGCGGTGCACCATCGACAGGTAGGAGAGGACCGTGAGCTCGCTGCCGGCCCGGCGCACCACCGCTGAACCCGGGGGAATGATGTAGTCCAGATCTCCGGACGGCACCTGATCATCGAGGGCGTAGAGGTCGATGTGTTCGATGACCAGTACCGGGTCGTTCAAGGCCAGGGCGGCGTTCATGAGACCGACGTAGTCGGCGGCCGAGGAGGGCGCGACAATGCGCCAGCCCGGGGAGGTCGCGAATATGCCCGCTGGGTCCATCAGATGCTGGGAGCCATAGCCAGAGCCCATCGCGACCTTGGTCCGCAGGACGAAGGGCATCGCGTTCTGCCCGCCGAACATGTGCCGTGCTTTGCCGATCTGGTTGAAGACCTGGTCGGCGGCGACCCACATGAAGTCGGGGTACATGAATTCCACGACAGGATGAAAGCGGCCGTCCAGGGCGATGCCGCCGCCGAGGCCGGTGAAGGCGTTCTCACTGATCGGTGTGCCGATGACTCGATCGGCACCGTATTTCTTGATCAGGCCCTTGGTTGCACCGTTGGTACCGCCGTTGAGGCGGTGCACATCTTCGCCTAGAACGACGATGCGAGGGTCCTGCTCCATGCGACGGTCCATGACTGTCGCCACCGCCTCGACGAATCGCATCTGGTCCCACGCCCCGTCGTGTGCAGCGGGTTCGAGCCTCGGCAGCGACTCCAGCTCGGCGCCATCGCTGCGGATGCCGACATCAACGAATCCAGGGTCCGGCCACAGATTCGGCTTGATGCGACGCGCGGCGGAGGCATCCGGAGCGTCCTCCACGAGCTCGGTGAGGGCTTCGTGCATGGTTGCCTGCGCCGCGGCACGGAGGTCCTGCTCGCCCTGATCGTCGAGCAACCCCCGCGATTTCAGCTCTGCCGCGACGCGCTCGAGCGGGTCGCGCAGGCGCCAGTCGTCCTCTTCGTCCTTGCTGCGGTACCCAAACGCGCTGCCGGGGTACGGGCCGTTCTGGTGAAAGAAGCGGTAGACGTCAGCCTCGATCACGGCCGGCCCGTGGCCGGCACGCATCATCTCCACCGCTTCCTGCGTCGCGAGGTGAACGGCCAGTGGGTCCATCCCATCAACCTTCCAGGAGGGAATGGCGAAGCCCTGGCCGCGTACCGACAGCCGGTTGTCTGCCACGACCTCCTCGACGTTGGTCGAGACTGCGTACATGTTGTTTTCGATGAAGAAGCCGATCGGCAGCTTCCACGCGGCGGCCAGGTTGAGGGTTTCGAGCACGGAGCCGATCTGGGCTGACCCATCCCCGAAATAGGCGATCGTGACGTCGCTTGTGCCGGCGTGCTTCTGCGCCCATGCATTGCCGGCAGCAAAGGGCACGCCACCTCCGACGATCGCGTTCGTGCCAAGCGCACCGGCATCGAGCCACTGGAGGTGCATGGAGCCGCCGCGTCCCCCGGAGAAGCCCTGAGCAAGTCCAAGAATCTCGGCGAGGGTGCGCTGCAGCAGTTCCCGCACGACCGCGGGTACGGGCTCCTCGAGGGTCAGATGCGCAGGCGCCACGTGAGCCAATGCCTTGGCCAGAAACTGGTGATGGCCGCGGTGGGAGCCCGCGACCCCGTCGCTTGAGCGCAGTCCAATGATCGAGCCGACTGCACCGCCCTCCTGGCCGATGCTTGCGTGAGCGGGGCCGTGGACAAGCCCCTCTGATGCCAGTTCGAGGACGGCTTCCTCGAAGGCGCGGATCAGGTGCAACTGCACGAGCATCCCAACCGCCAGCCCCGGATCGACGCTCTCCCAGTCCTCCTTGCTGGTGGTGAGCTGCACCCAGGGGACCCCGGTCGTGAGCGCTGTTCGTTGAGGCATGTGACGTTCCCGTCCGTTTGGCGTTGATCTCGCGGCGGCAGCCGATTGTATTCAATCTCAACAGATCGTGCGACAAAATGCCAGCTTCATGCCGCATTGCACGCTATCTTGTATTCAATGTCTGCTGGCGAGGTGGAGGCAAACGCTGGGTTGGGGCTGCGCGGGATCGACCACATCGGCTTCACCGTGCCGGACCTCGAGGAGGCTCATCGGTTTCTCGTCGACGTCCTGGGCGCTGTGCATATCTACACGTTGGGCGGCAAGCGGGGTGACGACGACTGGATGCGTACGCACCTCGGCGTGCATCCGCGCACAGTCATCCGTGAGATCCGGTTCTATCGCCTGGGATCGGGTGCAAACCTCGAGGTGTTCGACTACGAGCCCGCGGATGGCCAGGCGTCGCAGCCGCGCAACAGCGACCTCGGCGGCCACCATCTGGCGCTGTACGTCGACGATCTCGACGTCGCGATGGCGACACTTCGCGCCCGCGGTGTCGTGTTCATGGGCGAGCCGACCACCAGTGCGCAGGCTGCGCTTGGCCAGCGGTGGGTCTATTTCACAAGCCCCTGGGGGATGCAGTTCGAATTGGTGAGCTTTCCTGCAGGAAAGGCGTATGAGGCCGCGGCGGAGGTGAAGCTTTGGCATCCGGCGCATCCGAGCAAGTGAGCAACGCCGCAGCGCCGGGTGAGGATGCCACCGCCCGAGCGCTGCCCCACGGTGAGTCAGGTGCGAGGATCGCCGCTGCTCTACGAGAGGAAATCCTGGGCGGCGGCTATCAGCCGGGTGAGCGTATCCGCCAGCAGGAGCTGGCGTCCCAGAACGGCGCAAGCCGTGTGCCGGTGCGTGAGGCGCTGCGCATACTCGAGGCCGAAGGGCTCGTGACCCTGGTCACGAACGCCGGCAGCTGGGTGTCGCGTCTGTCCGCCCAGGAGTGCACCGAGATGTACCAGATGCGCGAGCGGCTCGAGCCGCTCCTGCTTTCCTACAGTGCCGCCGCTCTTTCGCAGGACGTTGTCGAGCAGCTCCAGGACCTGGCAGATGCAATGCAGCAGTCGGCTGACGTCGAGCATTTCATCCGGCTGGACCGGAAATTCCACCTGCTCAGTTATTCGGCGGCGTCGACGATCATGCTCGGCGACACGATCCTGCGCCTGTGGAATCGGACCCAGCACTACCGGCGCGCGTACACCCGCATGTTTCGTGCTGAGCGCGACGACAGCGTGCACTATGACCACCAGCTGCTGGTCGCCGCGCTCCGGAATGGAGACGCCGAGGATGCCGAGCGGGTTCTGGCAGGGCACATTCGTCGCACACGACTCGCGTTGGGGCGGCATCCTGAGATCTTCGACGCATGACCGTCGCCCGCGCTGCGGGGACACCGCACAACACGCGTAACGCAAACTCACAAGGAAGAGGCTGCACGATGGCGATCGCGATCATCAACCCGACCACTGGTCGACTCGAGGAGGAATTCGAGCCACACACCGCCGCCGAGGTGGAAGACAAGATCGCCGAGGCCCAGGCGGCCTTCGAGACGCTGGGCGGCACGACCTATGGCGAGCGCGGCGCGTGGATGCGCCGGGCAGCGGACACGATGGAGTCCGAGGTTGACCAGACCGCGCGCATGCTTGTCGTCGAGATGGGCAAGCCGATAGCCCAGGCGCGTGCTGAAGTGCTCAAATGCGCCAAGGGCATGCGGTTCTACGCGGAGCACGCCGAGCAGTTCCTCGCGGACGAACCACTGTCGGACCCGTCCGCGGTCGGCGCGTCAAGTGCGTATACGCGCTACCAACCGCTCGGGATCGTGCTCGCAGTGATGCCGTGGAATTACCCGCTTTGGCAGGTGATCCGGTTCGCGGCCCCGGCGCTGATGGCCGGCAACACCGGCTTGCTCAAGCATGCCTCGAATGTGCCGGCGTCTGCCGTCTACCTCGACACGCTGTTCGAGCGGGCGGGCTTTCCGCGCGGGTCCTTCCGCACTCTGCTGATCGGCTCCCAGATGGTGGATCAGGTGATTCGCGACTCGCGCGTGAAGGCGGTCACGCTAACCGGCTCGGAAGGAGCGGGCCGCGCCGTCGCCGCAGCGGCCGGCGAGCAGATCAAGAAATCCGTGATGGAGCTGGGCGGCTCGGATCCGTTCATCGTCATGCCGAGTGCCGACCTCGAGGCTGCCGCCGCGACAGCGGTGCGCGCCCGAGTGCTCAACAACGGTCAGTCATGCATCGCGGGCAAGCGGTTTATCGCGCACACGGAGGTCTACGACGAGTTCGCGGACCTCTTCGCCAGCAGGATGGCCGCCCTGGTAGTCGGCGACCCGCTCGATGAATCGGTTGACGTTGGTCCGATTGCGACGGCAAGCGGACGCGACGAGCTCGCGGAGCTGGTCGACGACGCCGTGGCCAACGGTGCGACCGTCTTGACAGGCGGTCACCGCATCTCCCGGGATGGCTGGTTCTATGAGCCGACAGTGCTTGCCGGCCTGACTGACGACATGCGGATCGTCCTGGAGGAGGCCTTCGGGCCGGTCGCCTCGCTCTACCGTGCCGAGACTCGCGACGACGCGATCCGGATCGCCAACCAGACCAGCTTTGGTCTGAGCTCGGCGGTCTGGACCAACGACCCGCAGGAGGAGGCGTATTTCGTGGAGAAGCTCGATGCCGGCGCCGTATTCGTGAACGGCATGACCGTGTCGTACCCCGAGCTACCGTTCGGCGGGATCAAGGCGTCCGGATTCGGTCGCGAATTGGCCGCGGCGGGGATCCGTGAGTTCACGAACCTGAAGACCGTTTGGAAGGGGTGACCGGTTCATGTGCACCAGCCACGGCCACAGTCATACCCACAAGCCGAGCCGCCTCTTCGAGCGCCCATCGCAGCGTCCGGCCGGGGTGCGGCCACTGGGTGCACCCGGGCAGATGGGTGTCGACTATGAGCACCGAGTCGACTTCGAGCGCCTGCGCCAGTACCGCGTCTCGCGTACCAAGGCGGCGCTGGAGGCGAGTGACTGTGGAGCTTTCCTGCTCTTCGACTTCTACAACATCCGCTACGCGACACAGACCTGGATCGGTGGAGCGCTAGGGGACAAGATGATCCGCTACGCGCTGATCATGCGCGGACACGACCCGATCCTGTGGGACTTCGGCTCAGCCGTGAAGCACCACAAGCTGTACTCGGATTGGGTGCCCGAGGAGAACTATCGAGCAGGCTTCCTTGGGTTCAAGGGAGCGGTGGACCCCACCGGCGGCGCCGACCTGATGGTCGACGCGATCCAGGAGATCAAGTCGCTTCTGGCTGAGAACGGCCTCGCTGACGCGCCGGTGGGCGTCGATCTGATCGAGCCGACCTTCCTGTTTGAGATGCAGCGTCAGGGTCTCAAGATTGCCGATGCTCAGCAATCCATGCTCGACGCTCGCGTGATCAAGAACCAGGACGAGATCATGCTGCTCAACCAGGCGGCGGCGATGGTGGACGGGGTCTATCAGGACATCGTCGACGCCCTCAGGCCCGGCGTCCGGGAGAACGAAATCGTCGCGCTGGCGAGTGCACGACTCTACGAATACGGATCGGACCAGGTCGAGGCGATCAATTCGATCTCCGGCGAGCGCTGCAACCCGCATCCACACAACTTCACCGACCGCATCATCCGGCCAGGAGACCAGGCCTTCTTCGACATCATTCACTCCTACAACGGCTACCGCACCTGTTACTACCGAACGTTCGGAGTTGGCTGGGCCACCGAGCCGCAGCGCGACGCCTACAAGCAGGCGCGCGATTGGATGGACGCCGCGCTCGACGCGATCAGGCCCGGTGTCGGGAGCGATCAGGTGGCCGCCGTTCTGCCGAAGGCAGAGGATTTTGGCTTTGAGAACGAGCTCGCAGCCTTCGGACTTCAGTTTGCGCACGGACTCGGCCTTGGGCTACACGAACGACCGATCATCTCGCGCCTGAACTCGATGAAGGATCCGATCGAGATCAAGCCGGGGATGGTGTTCGCGATGGAGACGTATTGCCCGGCGACTGACGGGGTATCCGCCGCACGCATCGAAGAGGAGGTCGTCGTTACCGACTACGGGACGGAGATCCTGACGCGATTCCCGTCACAAGAGCTGTTCGTCGCCAACCAGTATTGAGGCGCCACACGGCTGCCATGCAACGATTGCAATGAGGAGTACGGGATGAATATGCGCGATTCTGCTGAGCCGTCCGTCGCCTGGGGTCAGCGATGAGCGCCGGCGTGCGGCTGCCCCTGACCCAGGCGCTGCTGTCCGCCCGCCCGCTGTGGGGGCCATTCATCGGTGGCCGGTTTCTCGATCTTGACGCAGCGGACACCTTCGACGTGATCGAAGCCGCGACGGCGCGGCCGTTGGCCAGCGTGATCGCAGCCTCAGACGAGATTGTCGACGCCGCTGTGCTCGATGCTCGCCGTGCCCACGACGAGCTCTGGCGCGGGCTGTCTCCCAAAGAGAGGGGCGCGCTGATGCGCCAGGTGGCGGCGCGAATCCGCGATCACGCGGAGGAGATCGCCGAGATCTGCGCACGAGAAGTGGGCAAGCCGGTGAGAGACGCGCTGCGCGTCGACGTTCTCTCCTGTCACTCGAGCTTCGACTACTACGCAGGAATCGCCGAGTCGGTCCACGGTGAGATCCTCGACCAGGGGCCGATCGAGGCGCGCGTCTACTACGAGCCCTACGGAGTCGTTGCCGCGATCCTCCCGTTCAACTGGCCGCCGATCCATTTCTCGAAGAAGTGCGCACCGGCGATTGCGGTCGGCAATACCGTCGTCATCAAGCCCGGTGAGCAGGCGCCGTTGACGATCCTGCGGTTGGTCGAGATCGCCAACGAGGTGCTCCCGCCGGGCGTGATCAACGCGGTCAGCGGCCTCAGCGCCGGTGCCGCCCTGGCGTCGCATCCGCGGGTCGAGCGCATCAGCTTCACCGGCGCGACCGCGACGGGACGCAAGGTGATGGAGAGCGCGGCCAAGAACCTCACGTTCACGACGCTCGAGCTGGGCGGCAAGAACGCGTTGCTCGTGCTCGACGACGCCGACGTTGAGGACGCGGTTCGCATCGCCATCGAGGGCATGTTCTACAACCAGGGGGAGGCCTGCACCTCGACCTCGCGGATCCTCGTGCAGTCCCCGCTGTATGACGCCTTTGCCGCGGAGTTCGTGCGTGCCACCGGAGAGCTGGTGGTGGGCGACCCGCTGCACGCCGACACCGACATCGGCCCGATGGTCGACGGCCGGCAGATGCTGCGCGTCGGCGAGTACATCAAGACCGGCGTCGCAGAGGGCGCGCGTGTGCTCTACCGGGGGTCGGTGCCCGACGACCCAGAGCTCGGGGATGGCTTCTATGTGGCGCCAGTCGTGTTTGGCGATGTAACGGCCGGGATGACGATCGCGCGAGAGGAGATCTTCGGGCCCGTGGCAGCGTTGATGCGCTTTGAGACAGACGATGAGGCCGTGGCGATCGCAAACAGCACCGACTACGGACTGACCGCGGCGATCTCCACTCGGGACGAGACGCGGGCGGGACGGCTCGCCGCGCGCCTGGAAGCAGGCATGGTGTTTGTAAACAACTACACCCGCCGAAACTTCATAGGCTCACCGTTTGGCGGCGTCAAAGGGAGCGGGTACGGCCGTGAATACGCGGCCGAGACGATGCATGAGTTCGTTCGCGCCAAGAACGTTCGCTACCCGTCGGGTCGCGGCGTGATCCCGGTTTGGCCTCCCCGACCATGAGCTCGGGAGTCGATATTGCCGGTGACCCTCCGGGCATGGCAAATGCGGGTTGACAGGCACCCGCGGCAACGGTAGCGTTCACGACTGCAAACGATTGCAACTTTCGCGGCCCTGAGGGGCTGAAAACGCGATCATCGGGAGAAGAGAGGGATGAGGGTCCTTTCCGCATTAACCAACGGCAGGGTGCGGCTGGCCGGCGTCGGCCTGCTCGCTGCGGGGGCGGTTGCCTTCGCGGGCGCCGCTGGGAACGCGCGTGCGCACAGCACGGGCAAGGCGGCGAGTTCGTCGCCGATCACGATCGGAGCGTCGCTTTCGTTGAGTGGCGACTTCTCCGCTGACGGGCAGGCATATGAGAAGGGTTACGAGCTGTGGGCCACCGATCAGAACAAGGCCGGCGGCCTGCTGGGCCACCAGATCAAGCTGCAGATCATCTCGGATGCCTCGAGCCCGGCGCAGGTGGTCACCAACTACGAGAAGCTGATCGGGTCCGACAAGGATCAGCTCGTCTTCGCGCCGTTTTCAACGCTGCTGACGGTCCCCGCCGCGCGTGTGGCCGCTCGTTACCAGTACGCGATGGTGGGCGGCTCGGATGGTGGGCCGACGGTCTTCTCTGCTGGCCTGAAGAACGTCTTCGACGTTTCGATCCCAGTCAAGAACAACCTCGTGACCTTCGCTGACTGGATAGCCTCGCTGCCCGCCTCCAAGCGTCCCAAGACGGCGGCATACGTGACCGTGAACGATCCGTTCACCCAGCCGCAGCTGCCGGTCGCGCAGGCGATCCTGAAGAAGGCCGGAGTCAAGACGGTGCTCAACAAGGTCTTCCCTGAGGAGGTCACCGACTACAGCGCGATCGCCGGCCAGGTGGCCAGCGCGAAACCCGACCTGGTGATCCTCGGATCGGTCGATGTGCCGACGGTCTCGGCCTTCACGCATGTCTTCATCCAGCAGCACTACAACCCCAAGGCGTTCATCGCGACGGCTGGGCCCGACCAGGGCGCGCAGTTCGTCAAGGCCGTTGGGTCTGGAAATGAGAACGGCATCTTCGTGCCCAACGGCTGGTATCCGGGCTTCAAGAAGTCAGACTCGGAGAAGATGGTCAAGGAATACGTGGCCAAGTACGGCGGCAACGCCAGCGGCGTCAACGCCGACGTGGCCGAGGCCTACTCCGTCGGCCAGGTGCTGGCGCAGGCTGTGAACGCCACGCACGGCTTTGATCAGCAGAAGATCATCAAGTACCTGAAGAGCGGGGTCACGCTGAACAGCGTCCAGGGTCCGGTCAAGTTCGACAACCTCGGTGAGAACCTGGCCCAGAAGACGCTGACCTTCCAGTGGCAGAGCGGCAAGCTCGTGCAGGCGATCCCGACCAACTCGGCTGGGTCGGTTCCGCCGCTCTACCCGAAGCCGGCCTGGGGCTGAGCAGTTGTCGGGTACCGCCTTCCTTGAAGCTGTAATCGACGGGATCTTGACCGGCGGCGTCTATGCCCTGATGGCCGCCGGCCTGACCCTGATCTTCGGCGTGATGGACATCATCAACATCGCGCAGGGAATCATGGTGATCCTGGGCGCCTACCTCAGCTTCGAGCTGTCGGTGCACGTGGGAATCGGGCTGTTGCCCGGTCTGCTGATCACCGTCCCGGCGATGTTCTGTCTCGGGGTGGCGATCGAGTTCTGCTTCATGCGGCGCTTGCGTGACCAGGATCGGACGCAGATGTCGATCCTGGTCACCTACGCCGTCGCGATCGTGATCGAGGGCATCCTGACCGAGCTCTTCGGGTTGAACTATCAGCAGCTGTCGGCGTCCTACGTCAACAGCTCCGTGCACATGTTCGGCTTCTATTTGCCGGACATCTACCTGATCGGTTTCGCCATGGCGGTGGCATTGCTCGCCGGTCTCTACTACATGCTGTACCGCACCAAGTTCGGCCGTGCCGTCCGGGCCTCATTGCAGAACCGGACGGCGGCCGACCTGATCGGTATCGACGTCAATCGCGTGCGTACGATCTCGGTCGGGATCGGGGTCGGCGTGACGGCTGTCGGCGGTGTCGTTTACGGCGCCACCAACTCGTTCAATCCGAACACCGGTTACGACCTGATCTCGCGGCTGCTGGCGATCGTGATCCTCGGTGGGATGGGCTCGATCGCGGGTGCGATGGCGGCCGCCGTCTTCATC
This sequence comes from uncultured Actinomycetota bacterium, assembly GCA_963706725.1. GTDB lineage: Bacteria > Actinomycetota > Thermoleophilia > Solirubrobacterales > Solirubrobacteraceae > Palsa-465. The sequence continues at coordinate 1,543,976 of OY970167.1, forward strand.
CTCGTGATCAACGACGTGGTTGCCGTGTGGTGGTCCCCGACCTGGGCTCCGCTCGTCTATTTCGTAGCGCTCGTGATCGTGCTCTCGGTCAGGCCGCAGGGCCTGATGGGCCGCGCCGCGGTGCGGGCACAGTGAGGGTCTAGCGATGAGCCACACCAATAGCGACCGGCCTCAACCGGCCGTGGACAGCCCACCCGACTCGGTCAGCAAGGTGGCGTCCGGACAGCGGGCCGGACGCTCGCCCGTGCAGGTCGGGCTCTGGGCCGTTGTGATAGCGGTCTTCCTGCTCTTCCCGGTGGCGATCACCGATCCCGCCGCCACCTCGATCGCCTTCTTCGCGCTGGTCTTCATGGTCGCCGCCTCCGCCTGGAACGTGTTCAGCGGCTACACCGGTTACCTTGCGCTCGGCCATGCCGTGTTCTTCGGCAGTGGTGGGTACGCGCTGGCGCTGCTGTGCCAGGGCCTCAATGTCGGCGGTGGCTGGCCGTCGTTTGCGCTGCTGCCGCTGTGCGGGATCATCGCTGCGCTGATCGCGGTCCCGGTCGGGTTCGTGGCGCTGCGAACGCGGCGCCACACGTTCGTTGTGGTCACGATCGCGATCTTCTTCATCTTCCAGCTGGCCGCCACCAACGTCGGCTTCACGGGCGGGACCTCGGGCCTGTTCCTGCCGCTGCCGCCGTTCTCGGGCGCCAACTTCAACACGCCGTTCTATTACGTGGCACTGATGATCCTCGTGCTCACGATCGTCGTCTCCTGGCTCGTGCGCCGTTCTCGCTTCGGACTGCAGCTGCTGGCGATCCGCGATGACGAGGACCGCGCGCTCGGGCTCGGCGTCAAGACGCGCCGGCTGAAGCTCTCGGCGTTCATGATCTCGGCCTTCTTCGTCGGGATGGTCGGCGGTCTCTACTTCGATTTCATCGGTCAGGTCTTCCCCCAGTACGCCTACGACCCGCTGTTCGACCTATCGATTGCGCTGATGGCGTTCTTTGGGGGGCTTGGGACGCTGATCGGGCCGCTGTTCGGGGCGATGGTGCTGGAATCGGTACAGCAGTATCTGAACCTCAGCTTCTCGAACAGCGCCATCTACCTGATCGCCTACGGCGTGCTGTTCCTCGGCGTGATCCTCATCATGCCGCGCGGCGTGGTGCCGGCGGTCGCTGAGCTGATCGAGCGGCGCCGCATGCGCGGCGTCTCGACGAGCGAGCCGCAGGAACAGCTCACAGGCGTCGCGGGGGTGGCGCCGTGAGCAACCTGATCGAGGTCAACGGGATCGTGAAGGCCTACGGCGGCATCCGCGCGCTCGACGGCTGCGAGCTGGAGGTCCGTGAGGGCGAGATCAACGGGCTGATCGGGCCGAACGGCTCCGGCAAGACGACGCTGTTCAACGTCATCACAGGCTACGAGCGTGTGCAGGAGGGACGGGTCGCTTTCAAGGGCCGCGACATCACCAACTCCTCGCCAGACAAGGTCTTCGGCCTTGGGATCGGCCGCACGTTCCAGCTCACGCGCATGTTCCCGCGACTCACCGTGCTCGAGAACATGCTGGTCGCGACCCAGCGCGAGGAGGGCTGGCTGCGCGGCGTGACGCGCCTGGCCGGCTCCGCAAGTGAGCGCTCGCGCGCGCTCGAGCTGCTCGAGTTCGTCGGCATCACGAGGCTCGCGTACGAGCCCGCGGCCAACCTCTCATACGGGCAGCGCAAGCTGCTCGAGCTGGCCTCGCTGCTGGTGGCGGACCCGGACATCCTGCTGCTCGACGAGCCCGCTGGTGGTGTCAACCCGACGCTGATCAACCACCTCGCCGACCGCATTCAGGAGCTCAACGCTCAGGGCAAGACGATTCTCGTGGTCGAGCACAACATGGAGTTCGTGATGGGGATCTGTTCGCGTATCACGGTCCTCAGCCAGGGCAGCACGCTGATCGCCGGGACGCCGTCTGAGGTCCGCTCGGATCCGGCCGTGCTCGAGGCATACCTCGGAGCCGACGACGAGGACACGGCAGCGGACCCGCGGTCGCGTCAGGAACTTGGGACCGCGGCGATCCCCGCGGCCGGCGTGACCGCGGTCGTCTCCGAGCCTGCGCCAGACCGCCGGCTCGCGCCCAGGCCGGATCACGCGCCGACGCGGTCGCCCGCCGCGGTAGAGACGGGTGAGATCGTGCTGAAACTCGACGGCATCTGCGCCGGGTATGGCGGCGCCGACATCCTCAAGGAGGTCTCGCTCGAGGTTGTGCGCGGTGGGATCACGTGTGTCGTCGGCCCAAACGGCGCCGGCAAATCGACGGTGATGAAGACGATCAGCGGACTGCTGCGGCCGCGCGAGGGGCAGATTCACTTCAAAGGTGAGGTCGTCTCCGGCATGACTCCCAAGCAGGTGCTGGCCAGGGGCATCGCCCAGATCCCGCAGGCACACAGCCTGTTCCCGGACATGACGGTCCAGGAGAACGTCGAGATGGGGGCTTACAGCGTGCGCGACAGGGCGCTTGCGCGCAAACGCCTGGCGGCGGTGCAGGAGCTCTACCCGATCGTTCGCGACCGTGCCAACCACAAGGCAGGCAGCCTGTCCGGCGGTCAGCAGCGGCTGGTCGAGTTTGCGCGCTGTCTGATGCTCGACCCGGAGCTGATCATGCTCGACGAGCCGTCGATGGGGCTCGATCCGCATACCCGCATGATGGTCTTCGGGATGGTTGCCGAGATGAACCGCCAGGGCCGCACGATTCTGCTGGTCGAGCAGAACGCACGAGCGGGGCTCAGGCTCAGCACGCATGGCGTGGTGCTCGAAAATGGGCGCGTACGACTGACCGGCTCCGGCCACGAGGTGCTCACGCATCCAGAGATCGGTGCGCTGTATCTCGGCGGGGCTGTGGCCGCCGTGAGCGCATAGGACGCGGCAGCGCCGAGCCCGCCGGTGGAGCGGCCCTCATACTTGAGGCATGCAGCAGGCTCCGGTGACCATCCGTGATGTGGCGCGCCTCGCGGATGTGCATCCGGGAACGGTCTCGCGCGCGCTGAACCCGCAGACGCGGGGACTTGTCAACAGCGCCACCGCCGAGCGCGTGTTGGCCGCCGCCGACGAGCTCGGGTATCGGCCGAACTCGATGGCTCGGGGTCTGAAGACCAGCCGGTCACTGACGATCGGGGTGCTGATTCCGGATCTGACCAACCCGCTGTTTCCGCCGATCGTGCGCGGGATCGAGGACCGCCTGACGATCGACGGTTACACGCCCTTGCTGGTCAACACCGGTGGTGATCCCGAGCGCGAGCGCGCCAGCATCGAGGCGATGCTCGCGCGCCAGGTGGACGGCTTCATCGCCGCCACCGCGCAGCTGGACGTCGAGCCGCTCTCGGTCGCGATCGGACGCGGCCTGCCGGTGGTGCTTGTGAACCGCACCTTCGAGGACGGCTCGATGTCCGCGTGCACGGTCGATGACTTCAAGGGCAGCGAGCTGGCGGTCGAGCACATGGTTGCGCTCGGGCACGAAAGCATCGGCTACGTCGCCGGTCCGCAGAACGTCTCCACCGGCCACCGCCGCTACCTCGGGTTCAAGCACGCGATGCAGGCAGCGGGATTGCCCGTGCTCGCCGCACGCGTGAGCTATGCGGACGTCTTCACCGAGGAGGCGGGGGCCCGGGCATGCGCCGACGTGCTGGCCGCCGATCCGGCCGTCACCGCGATCATCACCGCCAACGACCGCCTGGCGATCGGCTGCTACGACACGCTGTTCGAGCGCGGGATGAGCTGCCCTGAGAGTGTTTCGATCCTCGGCTTCAACGACATGATGTTCATCGACCGCCTGCGGCCGCCGCTGAGCTCGGTGCGCGTCCCGCAGCGCGAGCTGGGCTACGCCGCCGCCGACCTGCTGCTGGAGCAGCTCTCGGAAGCGGCGCCCCCGGCACGCGAGGTGATGCTCGAGCCCACCCTGGTCGTGCGTGGCTCGACGGCGCGCCCGCCGGGCTGACGGCGGCTGACGGCGGCTGACGGCGGCTGACCGCGGCTGACGGCGGCAGAAGCACACCGCTGCTTGACGCCCGCCCGCGGCTTGGCTACGGTACCTGCAAACGTTTGCACCGGCGGACTGCGGGAGAGATGGGAGCGATCGGAATGACGAGTCTCGGCTGGATTGGAGCGGGGCGCATGGGCCACGCACTGGTCTCGCGCCTGCTGTCAGCAGGCCATGAGGTGGCCGTTTACAACCGCACGCGGGAGAAGTGCCTGGACCTGGCCGAGCTTGGCGCGACGATCGTCGACTCGGTGGTCGAGCTCGCCGACCGGGACATCGTCTTCACCATGGTCGGCGGTCCTGCTGACGTCGCGGAGGTCGTCGATGCGCTGCTGTCGCGCCCCGGCGTTCAGCCCGGCCTGATCGTGGACTCGACCACGATCTCACCGGCCGCGGGTGAGCGCATCCGGGCGCGTGCCGGCGAGCGCGGCACGGCGATGCTCGCGGCACCCGTCAGCGGCAACCCCAAGGTGGCGGCTTCGGGGCGGCTGACGATCGCCGCCTCCGGCCCCGCCGAGGCGTGGCAGCAGGCACGGCCGCTGCTCGAGCTGCTGTGTCGCAAGGTCACCTACGTCGGCGAGGGTGAGAGCGCGCGCCTGGTGAAGGTCTGCCACAACCTGATGCTCGGCGTGGTCGCGCAGTGCATGGCGGAGATCAGCGTGCTGGCCGAGCAGGGCGGCGTCAGCCGCGCCGACCTCTGGGAGTTCATGAATGACAGCGTGATGGGCTCGGTCTTCACCCGTTACAAGACCCCGGCCTACGTGAATCTGGATTTCAAGCCGACCTTCACCCCGGCGCTGCTGCTCAAGGACTTCCACCTGGGCTTTGAGGCCGCGCGCGAGGCGCACGTCTCGATGCCGGTCGTGGCCGCCGCCGAGCAGGCCGTGCAGCTGCTCGAGGGGATCAAGGGCAACGAGGTGGACTTCGCCGCCTTGATCGAGCTGGTAGCGGCCGGGGCGGGCCTCGAGCTCGAGTCAGAGGGCGCGGAGCTCGACGACGGCCTCAGCCCGCTGGCCTCCGTCTCAGGCTGAGCGCGGCGGTCAGTGGGGGAGCGTCCCGCGCCTCAGGAGCGTCACTCGCTCAGTCGCTCCCGCAGCCAGTCGGCGACAAGACTCTTGTACTGGTAGGGCATGTTGCTGACGACGTGGTTGGCGCCCTCATACAGCCGCCATGTCGCGCTGGGCGCCTCGTCGGCGATCCGCTTGGTCTGCTCCCAGGGGACGATGCGATCGCGGTCGCCGGTGATCACCAGCAGCGGCTGCTCGATCCGTTCCGCGACCCCTGTCAGGCTGAACGCCGCTGCCGCCTCCCGTGCCTCGCGCTGATCCGCGGCCCGCGAGGCGTGGGTGAAGGTCTCACGTGTGAGCTGCGGCATCGCGTCCCAGTTGGCGCTGAAGTCATATGGCCCGCTGACCCCGACGGCGGCTGCGATCCGCCGTTCGAACGCGGCCACGCGGGCGACGTAGTAGCCCCCGAGGCTGACGCCGACCGCTCCGATCCGTGCGTGCCTCAGCTCGGTCGCTCGCTCGAGGAAGTCCAGCGCAGCCGCGACGGGAACCTCGAAGTCATGCCGGATTGGCAGCTCAAGGCCGGTTTCGCCCTGCCCGGGGCCTTCGAGCGTCAGCGTCGCCAGCCCGCGGCGGTGAAGGATCTCCTCGGTGCCGAAGAACTCCTCCTTGGTCGAGTCCAGGCCGGCGATGATCACCACGAGCGGCAGTGCCGAGGCGCCTGCGGCGGGCGAGCGGTAGGTCGCGGTCAGCTGGGCGCCGTCAAACGGGATCTCGAGCCGGCGAGCCGATGGATCGAGCAGTCGCAACGCGCTGGCGTGCGCCGCCGCGGCCTTGTGCGTCGCCCGCGCGTGCAGCTGCAGGTCGACGATCCACACGAACTTGCCGAAGTGATAGGAGCAGGCTGCTCGCCTCCAGAGCTCGCCCGCGGTCTCCTGGCGGCCGAGCTGCTCCGCCTCGCTGGCCAGCTCGGCGAGCGTGTCGCCGTGCGCCTCCCAGGCCGGCAGCCACTGCGCCCAACCCGTCACCGCGCCGACGACGCGCCGGTAGTCGTTGGGGTCGACGCCGTTGGCGATCACCCGCGGCTCCCAGTTGGCGATCGCCGCTTCCAATACCGAGTCCTGCATCATCAGCCTCCTCGATTGTGAGTCCCGCGCGCCGGCTGTGTCGCCGCCTCGACCAGGGCGTCCCGGAGCGCACGTGCCGCCGGCGTCAGCGGCTGTCCGCCGCGCCAGCCAAGACCGACGGTTCGGGTGAGCTCCGGCGAGAGCCCGACGAAGCCGATGTTGAGATGGTTCCCGGCGGTCGAGGCCGGGATCAGTGCCACGCCCAGCCCCTCTGCGACGAGCGCCAGCATGCGCTCGAGATTCCCGGTCTCGAACGCGATCAGCGGCTCGAAGCCCGCCTCGCGCGCGACCCGCTCGGCCGTGATGCGCAGTCCGGTCCCGGGTCTGAACATTACGAACGGATCCTCGCGGAGCTGCGCCGGGCGGATGCTCACGTTCCCGCTCAGCGGATGGGCGGCCGGGAGCGCGAGCAGTACCGGCTCGCTCGCCAGCGCGGTCACCATGATCCCTTCCGGGGGCTTGATGTCGAGTGCCACGAGCGCCAGATCCAGCTGCCCGTCGGCCAGCAGCTCATACATCTCACGCGTCGAGTCCTCGCTGAGCGTCACCTCGATGCCCGGGTGACAAGCGTGGAAAGCGGCGATCGCGGCCGCGAGATCGAGTGGCCCGAGTGCCTGCATGGCGCCCAGCCGCACACGGCCAACACGCAGCCCGGTGAGGGCGCTGAGCTCTTCGCGTCCGGCCTCAACCGCCAGCAGCGCACGTCGCACGTGAGGCAGGAACAGCTCGCCTGCCGCGGTTGGGCGAACGCCCGCTCGCGAGCGATGGAACAGCTCGACGCCGAGCTCCAGCTCGAGCCGTCTGATCTGGTGTGAGAGCGCGGGCTGGGCGACGCCGATGTCGGCGGCGGCGCGGGTGAAGTGGCGGTTCCGAGCGACCGCCTCGACGTAGCGCAGCTGTCGTAGTTCCATAACGAATCACGATTGAAGCAGTTGATACATGTCTTTGACAGATCGTGCGCCGGGAGTGATCCTGAACCTGCTCAGGCGAGAGCATGGTGACCCGAGGAGGAAGAGCAGGATGCCGCACATCAGCTACGTAGACCCGCGCACCGTCGACGATCCCGAGCTTCAGGAGATCATGGAGCGGGCCCGGACGCAGGGCACACCACGTCCGGAGAGCCAGGCCATCCGACTCCACCATCCCGCCGTGATGAAGGCCTTCAACAACGCCTGGGAGGTCTTCTTCCGGCAGGGGCTGACCGACCATGCGATCAAGGAGCTCTGCCGCCTCTACATCTCCAAGTCGGTCGAATGTGAGTACTGCGGCGGCCAGCGCTCCGAGCTGGCCCGCCGCCAGGGAGCCACGGAGGCGCAGGTCGATGAGCTGCTCAACTTCGAGCAGTCCGACCGCTTCGACGAGCGCGAGCGTGCCGCGCTCGAGTGGGCGATGGCCATCACCTGGAGCCCGGAGCTGGCCTCCGATGATCTCTGGCGCCGTTTGCATCTGCACTTCTCCGAACCTCAGCTGGTCGAGCTGGGACATTTCATCGCCCTGACGCTGGGGCAGCAGCGCTTTCTGAAGACCGTCGGCATCAAGCACGGCGAGGTACTGCCCGGCAGTGACGCCGGGCTGGCGCCGGCGGAGTCGCAGCGCATGCACGAGCGCACGGCGCAGCTTGCGGGCTAGCAGGGGCGAAGCCCTCGGGGGAGCCTCCTGCCAAACTCGACGCTTCCCGCACCCGCGGAGAAGCGTCCGTGACCGAGCCCGCCCACCAGATCGATCTCAGCAGCCCGCGCAGCGTGGGTCAGATCCTCGACGCCGCGTTCAGGGTGTACGTGCGGATGCCGCTGCTGTTCATCTTCCTGGCCGGGATCATCGTGATCCCCTACAGCGTCGTGAACGACCTGGTGACCAACGTCAAGCACGTCTCATCGTCAACGATCGTGGTGCTGCTGCTCGCGAACGTGGCGATCGTCACGCCGGTCATCGTCGCCCTGGAGATGCAGGTGCTGATCGATCTCGGTGCCGGCCGCCGGCCCGTGCTCGGCGACGTTCTCGTGCGAGGCCTGAAGGTTCTGCCGACGGTTGCCGCAGCGGAGATCGTCGCGAACCTGATCGCCTTCGCCGGGCTCTTCTTCTTCATCGTCCCCGGGCTGCTGGCGGCGATACGCCTCGCCGTGGCCGCGTCGACGGCGGCCACCGAGCAGGTGAGCTGGCCCGACGCGATCAGGCGCAGCTTCAGCCTGACGCGCGGTAACTCGTGGCGCGTCTTCGGCCTGATCCTGATCGAGGACGCGCTCACCTATCTGGTCGCCGCGATCACCGGCGCCGCCTCACCCGCGCTGGTCGTGATCGGCATCGCCGGGGCGATCGTCGCCCAGTCGTTCTGCGTGCTGCTGATCGGCCTGCTGTATTTCGACCTGCGCGCCCGCGAGACGGCTCCCGTAGCCTCGCTTTAGGGACCGTCCTTCCCCCAGGAGCCGAGAGGAGCTCGACACATGCCGATCCGCGTTGGAATCCAGGTCCAGCCCCAACATGCCGACTTCGCCGCGATGCGCCGCGCATGGCGCGAGGCAGACGAGCTCGGCGCTGACACGATTTACACCTGGGATCACTTCTACCCTCTCTCGGGCGACCCCGACGGTAAGCATTGGGAAGGCGTTGTGTCACTCTCGGCACTGGCCGCAAGTACCGAACGTGCGCGCGTCGGCGCCCTGGTGTTCTGTAACTCATACCGCAATCCACAGCTGCTGGCCGACGTGCACCGCACGATCGATCACCTGTCAGGCGGACGCTTGATCTTCGGCATCGGCGCCGGCTGGTTCGAACGTGATTACGACGAGTTCGGCTACGAGTTCGGCACTGCGCCGGACCGCCTGCGGGCGCTCGCCCGCGACCTGCCGCTGATCAAGGAGCGACTGGCCAAGGGCAACCCGGCGCCGGCCGGGGCGCTGCCGATCCTGATCGGCGGCGCGCGGCGAGAGGGTGACGCTCAAGCTCGTCGCCCAGCACGCGCAGATGTGGCACGCGTTCGCCGAGGACATCGACGAATACCGCCACAAGGTCGAGGTGCTCGCGCGAGCACTGCGCCAACGTCGGCCGTGACCCGTCGACGATCGAGCATGTGATCGGTTCGCTCGGGGACACGCTCGCCCTGGCCGACGAGCTCGCGGATGCCGGGGTGGCCGAGATCACGATCCGCACCAGCGGGCCCGACTACGATCTGGGTGAGTTGCGCGAAACGCTGCAATGGCGCGACCGCTACAACGCACAACACCAGTGAACGCTCGCGTCCCCACATCGCTGCTCTCGGCGGCCGGCCTGATCGCCGGCTTCGGCACCGCCTCGAGCACCGGCTCGCGGCCACTCGGTGGCGCCGTGATGGCGGTCTTCGGCCTGACCTGCATCTACTTCTGGATCAGGCGCGACGGCAACTCGACCGCCGTGCGGCTGACGCTCGTCGGGCTTGACCGCCTTCGTGCTCTCGCACGTGCTCGGGCTTGTGATCGGCGCCTGGCCGTCCGTGCTGCTGGTCTCGGCGGTGACCGCCTGGTGCTGCTGGCGCTGGTCGGACTCGAAGGTCTTCGCTCCAGCTGCTGGTCCGCTGACCAGCAGCTGACCTCACCGCGCGCGGAGGCTCGTACAGCGCCCCGTCGAGCAGTCGCCGGTTCCCGAGCGGCTCGGGCAGCCGCACGATCACCGGCGTCTCGTGCTTGCCTGTGCGCCCGACGTAGCCCTCGAGCGGTCTCACATACATTCGCAGCAACGCGCGCTCGGCATCGAGGTACAGCTCGGGCTGGAGCAGGCGTGCAGCCGCAGGCGTGCCGCTGGCCATCGTGCGCTCGGTCACGAGGACCCGCAGCTCCCGCACCAGTGGCTGCGGTTCGAAGCTCGGATCGAGTCTCCACGAGGAGGCGCGGACACCATCACGGACGGCCCTCAACTCGCGCGCGTTGGAGGCCCCGAGCGGTGACCAGCGGTTGCGCAACCCGCGCTTGACGGCGACGGTCAACAGCTGCGGCGGAGTTCCGAGTCCGAACAGCGCCTCGTCGTCGCTGCGTGCGAGCTCGCGCCAGCCTGCGAGCTTCTCATCGGCCGCCATCGCCAGCGGGCCTGGCCTTGGGGCGCAAGAGCCGTTGCGGTTGGGCCTGGCGCCGGCCCTGCTCGATCTGGATGAGCAGCGCCCGCACGGCCGGGTCCGCAGGGTCCAGTGCTGCCGCCGATGCGAACGCCAGGCGCGGCGCGAACGGCAGTCCGCCGCCGTCGCTGATCAGTGCCGTTTGTGCGGGGCCGGCAACGGCCTCCAGGGTCGGCGCGTATGCCCAGGCCTCGGCCGATGGGGGATCGGGCTCCTGGTCCTGGATTCTGGGCACGGGCGCAGTCTACGGTGGGCCTGCGGCCAAGCTGACGCCAGCTCGAGCAATCGTGCATCGGTAGGAATTACTGAACGGTTCTGCGCCGCATTCCATAGGTGGCCGGCATCGACATCGACGATGCTCTTGCGGATGGCATCAGCTTCAGACAGCGCCCCTGACGTCCCTGCATATCTCGTGGACGAGGAAGACGGTGCGGCCGCTGTGCCGGCGCGCGCCGGTGTGCTGCACTTCGCGCGCATGTCCGGCTCCTCGATCTGCGCCCGTGACGCGGCGCCGTGGGTCACCGACTTTCTCAATGCGGCGTACTACCGCCGGCCGGCCGCCGAGCGCGACGTCGACGACATGCGCCTGGCGTTCAGCGTGCTGACCACCTACTGGTGGGGCAAGCCGCAGCACAGACGACTGCACGCCTCCGACCTGGTGGCCTTCCACCGCGCCTTCGGGGTGCACCGCTTCGACATGACGCAGAGCCCGCGCGGGACGCTCTCACGCGAGCAGCTCGAGGTCGGCGCCCGCGCGCTGCTCGGTGACTGGTTCACGGACGCGTATGCCGATGACGCACGCCGCGGCTGGGGCATCGCCTTCACGACAGCAGAGCAGAAGGCGGCCTACGACCCGGAGGTGCGGCTCGGATTGGCGCGCGTGGGCGTGCTCACGCCCGCGCGCGCGCCGCTCGCCGAGCAGGTGTGGCACACCTATCCAGCGGTCGAGATGCCGTCGGCCGTCGGCGTGATCGCGGCGCTGAACGCTCCCGAGACCTGGCCCGACTACGCGTCTGAGATCGGCCGCTTCACGCCGCTTCACGATGGCGGGCTAGACGGTCAGGTGTTCGAGATTGAGGTCGCGGCCGGCACCGGCGCGGGCTGGCCGATGTTCACCCGCGGCTACGTCACGATCAGCGGCCTCGTGACGCCCGAGGACCCGGTCGCGCTGCGTGCTTACTTCGACGCGGTCGACCAGGGGATGCGCGAGTACGGGCACGACGAGCCGTCCGTGCTCCCCTACGCGGCGACGCCGCTCGTCGGCTTTGATCTGAGGACCCACGCGGGGCACTTCATGGGCTCCGGCCACAACCGCCTGCTGCTCTACACGCACGACGGCAGGGTCTGGGTACGGGCGGCCGGCAGCTGGGACCCGATGCCGTGGCACATAGATCAGGCCTACCAGGTCGCCGGCCGTGAGGCTCAGCATGCCCTCTGGGGCGAGGGCAATAACGTTCCTCAGAGCATGCTTCATCAGCTCGCCCTGCAGGTCGCCCGAGCCTCGTGAGCAGACGGGCGCTAGTCATCGGCGCTGGGCCGAACGGGCTCGCCGCCGCGATCCGGCTGGCCGCGGCGGGTGTCGAGACGACGGTGCTCGAGGCGCGGCCGCAGCCCGGTGGTGCCGTGCGCACCGAGGAGCTGACGCTCCCCGGCTTTCACCACGACACCTTCTCCTCCGTCTACCCGGCGGCCGCCGCCTCGCCGGTCTTCGCCCGCATGCCGCTCGCCGAACACGGGCTCGAGTGGGTGCATCCCGCGGTCTGCATGGCCCACCCGCTCGATGACGGCAGCGCCGTCGGCCTGTATCGCGAGCTCGAGCGCACGGTCGCTTCGCTCGAGGCGCAGCACCCGGGTGACGGACGGGCATGGGCGCGCTTCGTCGGGCCATACCTGCGCAACTTCGAGGCGGTGCGAGCGACGATGCTGGTCGGCTTCCCGCCCGTCACCGGAGCACTGCAGCTGCTGACGCAGGCCGGTCCGCTGGCCGCGGGTCGCTTCGGCTTGCTGGCCGCGCTGCCGGCGCAGGCACTGGCGCGACGGCTGTTCAGCGCCTCCGGCTCGCGCGCCTGGCTGCTCGGCGCCGCGGCCCACGGCGACGCGCCGGTGACATCCGGAGCCTCGGCCGTCGCCGCCTTCTATCTGAACCTGCTCGGACACGCCGTCGGCTGGCCCAGCCCTCGCGGTGGCGCGCAGGCGCTGACCGACGCGCTGGTCGCGCATCTGCAGGCCCTCGGCGGCGAGCTGATCTGCGAGGCGCAGGTCGAGCACATCGAGGCCAGCGGCGGCCGCGCGACGGGTGTCGTGCGCACCGACGGCGGCCACCACCGGGCCGACGTGGTGCTGGCCGACGTGATGCCGCAGGCGCTGCTGGCGCTGGCCGGCGAGGCGCTGCACGGCTGGTACCGGGCGGGCCTTGTGCGCTTCCGTCAGGGCCCGGCGACGCTCAAGCTCGACTGGGCGCTGGACGGCCCGATCCCCTGGACAGCGCTCGCCACACGCGGCGCCGGCACCGTGCACATCGGCGGCGACGAGGGCGCGACGATCGCGTCACTCTCCGCGGCCCAGAACGGACTCGCCGAGCGTCCGTTCCTGCTGCTCGGGCAGCAGAGCATCGCCGACCCGACCCGCGCCCCCGCCGGCAAGCACACCGCCTGGGCCTACACCCACGCTCCCATCGCCTGCGCCGCCGAGCTCAGCTCCGCGCCCCAGATCGACGCCGTCGAGCAGCAGGTGGAGCGCTTCGCCCCGGGCTTCCGCGAGCTGATCCTGGGCCGCCACGTGCTCGGCCCGGCCGAGCTGCAGGCGCGCGACGCCAACCTCGTCGACGGCGACGTCGGCGGCGGCAGCTACGCGGGCGTGCAGTCGATCTTCCGGCCGCTGCCGGCACTCTCGCCCTATCGCACGCCGCTCAACGGCCTGTTCCTGGCGAGTGCCGCCGCTTTCCCCGGCGGTGCCGTCCACGGCGTCCCGGGCGATGCCGCCGCCGGCGCGGCGCTGCGCGCGCTGCATCGGCGCTGAGTGCGGGTCGCCGCGCGGCTCGGGCGGGGTTGCTGGCCAGCGGGCCAGTAACCCCGAAGCCAGGCCCTGCTCAGGGGCCCCAGACCTCCGCTGCGACCTCCACGATCAGCTCGAGCTTGGCCTTCTGCTCGTCGATCGTGAGGTTGTTGCCCTCCTCGGTCGAGGAGAAGCCGCACTGGCCGGAGATGCCGAGCTGGTCGATGTCGACGTACTTGGCCGCCTCCTCGATCCGCCGCTTGAGCATGTCCTTGTCCTCGAGCTCGGCCCGCTTGGTCGTGACGATTCCGAGGATCACGCGCTTGTCGCCCTTGGGCAGATGACGCAGCGGCTCGAAGCCGCCGGAGCGCTCGTCGTCGAACTCGAGGAAGTAGCCGTTGACACCGAGCCTGCCGAACAGCGCGTCGGCGACGAAGTCATAGCCGCCCTCGGCCGCCCACATCGACTGGTTGTTGCCGCGGCAGAGGTGGGTGGTGACGACCAGATCCGCGGGCTTGTCGGCCAGCACGCGGTTGAGCACGTCGATGTAGAGCTCGTGCAGGTGCTCGGGATCGCCGCCGATCGCCTCGATGTGCTTGCGCTGGGCCGGGTCGTTGACGTAGGCGAGGCTCGTATCGTCGAGCTGCAGGTAACGGCAGCCGAGCTCGTATACCGCCTTCATCTCCTGCTTGTAGGCGAGCACCAGGTCTGCCCAGAAGGCGTCGATGTCGGGGTAGACATCGCGGTCGATCGCCGCATTGCCGCCGCGGTAGTGGACCATGCTCGGCGACGGGATCGTCAGCTTCGGCATCTGGCCGGGGTGGGCGTGATCACGCAGGAACGTGAAGGCGTCGGCGAAGATCGTGTGGCCGAGCCCGACTCTGCCGGCGACCCGCATCGCCGGTGGTGCGTAGTCGTAGGTGCCCTGCTCGTTCTTGAACTGCACATGCAGCGACTCGCCCTGCACCTGGGTGATGCCCTCGAGCTGATAGATGAAGTCCATGTGCCATGAGGTGCGGCGCAGCTCGCCGTCGGTGACCGTGTGGAGCCCAACGGCGCGCTGCATCTCGATCACGTCGAGGATCGCGGCGTCCTCGACTGCGCGGAGCCCGTCGGCGTCCAGGCTGCCGGCCTTGAAGTCGGCGCGGGCCCTGGTTAGTGCGGGCGGCCGCAACAGACTGCCGACGTGATCTGCGCGAAACGGCGCGGTCTCTGGGGTGCTCAACCGATCCTCCTGGTTGATCGATGTGGACGTCAGGGCCACTGAGGCTAGAGGACCCGTGGTGTCGACGGTCAGCCCGGGAGAGTGACCAGCAGGTCGAGCCCGCCGCCCGGCCGCTCGCGGGCCAATATCTCGGCCTGGTGGGCGCGGGCGATGGCGTCAGCGATCGAGAGCCCGAGCCCGACGCCGTCGTCGGAGCTGACCCGCTGCTCGGCGCGCGCAAACGGCTCGAACAGGATCGGGATCTGTGCGGCGGATACCTCCGGGCCGGTGTTCGAGACCTGCAGCACACTGCTGCCGTTCTGCCTGTGGGTGTGAATCCAGATCGAGCCGTCGGCGTGGTTGTGGCGCACGGCGTTCTCGACAAGGTTGGCGACCATGCGCTCGAGCAGCACACGATCACCGGGCGTCGGCGCGGACTCGAGCGAGGCCTCCACCTGGATCCGGTGCTGATCGATCGTGGCGCGGACCGCGTCGAGTGCATCCTCGGCGGCGGTCGCAAGATCGACCCCATCGGCGGCCCTCGCGCCGAGCTCGCTGGTGGCGAGCGTCAGCAGGGCCTCGATCGTGGCCTCGGCCCGCTGCACCGAGCGGCGCACCCGCTCAGCCATCTCCTCGAGTTGCTCGGGCGTGCGCTCCGGCTTGGACAGCGTCACCTCGATCGCCGTGCGCATCGCCGTCAGCGGCGTGCGCAGCTCGTGCGCGGCGTTGGCAACGAAGCGCTGCTGGCTGGTGAAGGCGGCATCGAGCCGCTCGAGCATCAGGTTGAAGGTGTCGCCCAGCGCCTTGAGCTCGTCCTCGGGACCGGCGAGCGCGAGACGCTGGCCGAGGCGCAGCTCGGAGGCGTGCAGCGCCGCCTCGGTGAGCGCGCGTACGGGCCGCAGCGCCCGGCCCGCGGCGAGCCAGCCCAGCGCGACCGTGCCGATCACGACCAGCGCGACGGCGATCAGGGCGGCGACCTTCAACGCCGCGAGCGCACCGCCGCTCTGGCTGGGGCTGACCAGTGCGACAAGGTGCTGGCACTGCGCCTCGAGCCGCTTGGAGCTCGGCGCCGGCTTGCACAACCGCAGGACCTGCTGCTGCGAGGGACTGAGGTTCCGAAGCTGCGGGCCCCTGGTCGGCACGAACACGTTGTCTGCCAGGGTGTAGGCGAGCGCCACGAGTCCGAGGCCGGCCGCCAGGAACAGCAGCGAGTAGAAGGTCGCAAGGCGGGTGCGCAGCCGCCGTGGCCAGAGCCGGGCGAGGGCACTCGGGAGGCGGCGGCTCATCGCAGGCGGTATCCGGCCCCGACGACGGTCTCGATCACCTCGGGCTCGCCGAGCTTGCGCCGCAGGCGCGTCAGCGTCACTACCACGGTGCGCGTGAACGGGTCGGCGTTCTCATCCCAGACGCGCTCGAGCAGCTCCTCGGCGCTGATCACCGCACCGTCGGCTTCAAGCAGCACCTCGAGCACCCCGAGCTCCTTGCGCGTCAGTGAAAGCTCGCGGTCGGCGCGGCTCGCCTGCCGGCGGGCGCGGTCGAGCCTCAGCCCGCCGCGCTCAAGCACCGCGGGCCCGGCCGCGGCGCGGCGCGCGAGAGCCTGCACACGCGCGACCAGCTCTTCGAACGCGAACGGCTTGGGCAGGTAGTCGTCCGCGCCGAGGTTCAGGCCCTCGACGCGGTCGCGGATCGTGCCGGCGGCGGTCAGCATCAGGATGCGCGCGTCCGAGCCGCCGTCGCGCAGCGCGACACAGACGCGGTCGCCGTGCAGGGCCGGCAGGTCACGGTCGAGCACGATCACGTCGTAGCGGTAGACGAGGCCCTTCTGCAACGCGGCCGGACCGTCGTGTGCGAGGTCGGTGGCGATCCCGCGGTCGCGCAGGCCATCGGCGATGTCCTGCGCAAGTTCGACGTGATCCTCGGCCACCAGCACGCGCATGCAGAGATCTTCCACCAGCAGCGGTCACAACGCCATCACAGCCGCGGGCCGATGGCGTGTGCCGGCGGGCGCTGGTCTGTTGCAGTGATGTGACCCCCGGCGAGCTACCACCTGGCGCATGCTCAGATCCAGACTCACACCTCCCCGTGTCGTGGCAGCCCTCACGGTGGCGACGCTGATCGCCGCCTGTGGCGGCTCAGGCTCGCATCCAGCGCGGACCGGCAGCTCGGTCGAAACCTCTGTGAACGGCGTCCGCATGACCGTCGCGCAGGCCAATGCGGCGCTGGAGAGATTCGCCAGCTGCATGCAGCGCCACGGCGTCGAAGGCCTGCCGAGCCCGGTCTCCTCACCGGCCGCCTTCAAACATTCGTTCACCACGACCACGCCGGTGTACCAGTCGGCGCTGGGTACCTGCCAGCGCCTGATTCCCGGGCAAGAGAACAGCAGCCAGGGCTCTGGGATCTCTCATCGGCAGCTCGTCGCGATGCTCGCCTTCGCGCACTGCCTCCGCGGCCATGGCTTCTCCCGCTTCCCCGATCCGTCGACCACGGGCGGCATCACGCACGCGATGCTCGCGGAGGCCGGGATCGACCTGCATCAGCCGGCCCTGGTCCAGGCCGCCGACACCTGCGTGGGCGTCACGCATGGGGTCATGACCAGGGCGATGGTCGCCCGTTTCATCGCCGGCCAGTGAGCTCCCAGGGGCCGACGAGGATGCTGGGCCGCGGCCCAGCATCCTCTAGCAAAGAAATTCAATCAAGTTTGTGTAGTAAGCTTTGCCGGCAGCGAGTGGATGCCGAGCAGCCGTAGGCCATGGATGTCCGTTCGGAGGCCCCTGGCGCACGTTCTCTCCGCGTGCGCCAGGACGGCCTCGATCTCGCCGGATGCCGGCATGGCGCGCCAGCGCCGGCAGCGCAGCCTCGGGTTGCCTGGGTCAAGCGTCTAGCCGGACTTGATGCTCGCCCTCCGCGGCGAGATCATGGGGCGATGGCGGCCAGCGGCGGAACCGGGCCGGACGCGGAATCCGAGGACTCCTCGCGCTGGGACGCGCTCGAGGCGACGCTGCCACTCGTGTACGTGGCCGAGCTCGATCGCGCCGGGACGATCCGTTACATCTCGGACGTAGTACGGCAGTGGACCGGGTACGCCCCTGCCGATTTCATGGCAGATCCGCAGCTCTGGTACTCGTTCGTCCACCCCGATGACGTCGCCCGTGTGCGCTATGCCGAGCAGCAGTTCTTCGACAGCCGCGAGCAGCTCAATCTGGAGTACCGGATCGTCGGGCCCGACGGTGAGCCGCGCTGGGTGTGGGAGCGCAACACGATCGTCCGCGACGCCCGCGGCGCCCCGATCTGTACCCACGGCACGATCCTCGACCTGAGCCGCTTCGGTGCCCAACAGCTCGACGGTTCGGCGCCTGCCGGCCGCTCGTCGCTGCTGCTGCGCAAGAGCTTCCTGACCGGCCTGCCGACGCGGCAGGTGCTGCCCGAGCATCTTGGGCTGGCGCTCGCTCGTGCCCGACGCGATGGCACCGCGGTCGCGCTGCTCGACCTCGACCTCGACCGTTTCCGCAGTGTCAACGATGCCGTCGGGCACGCAGGCGGCGACCTGGTGCTCGCCCAGGTGGCGGCTCGCCTGCGCGACTGCGTGCCCGCCGGCGACCTGTTGCTGCACAGCGGCGCAGATGAGTTCCTGGTGATGCTCTGCGGGCTCCAAGCCGACGCTGCCGACGATGCCGTCACGGTCGTTGCCGGGCATATCTTCGCGGCGCTCGCGCCGCCGCTCGACGCTGCCGGCCGGCACCTCGACGTACGCACCTCGATCGGTTACGCGGTGGGCCCCCAGGACGGACGCGATCCCGAGGACCTGCATCGCGCCGCGCACGCGGCGGTGGCTGCCGTCAAGCAGGCGGGACGCGGGGGAGCTCAGGCGCTTCGTCCCGGGCACGGCAGACAGCTTGCGGCAGATGTCGGTCGACCACCGCCTGCGCCGGGCGATCCAGCGTGGCGCCGTGAAGCCGTACTTCCAACCGATCATCGAGCTCGCGACAGGTGAAATCTGCGCGCTCGAGGCGCTGGCTCGGTGGGAGGCGCGCGGCGAGCTGCTCGAGCCGGCGCGGTTCGTGCCGATCGCGGAAGAGAGCTCGCTGATCATCGACCTCGACGTGCACATGATCAGGCAGGCCTGCGGGGACGCTCGTCGCTTGTGCGAGCAGGGCTGCGCGATCCCGGTGCACGTCAACGTCTCCTCGCGCATCCTCGGCTGGCACGGCTTTGCGCGGGCCGTGCTGCAGGCGATAGAAGAATCCGGACTGCAGCCTGCGGGCCTGGTCCTTGAGCTGACGGAGACGGCCGCGGTACGCGATCCGGCCGCCGGCATCGGCCTGCTCGAGCTGGCCAAGAGCGGGGTGGCACTGGCGATGGATGACTTCGGCTCCGGCTTCTCCTCGATCGCGCGCATGCGCCAGCTGCCCGCATCGATCATCAAGATCGATCGCGCGCTGGTGCTTGCGGCCACCGGCGAGCTGCCGCTTCCCGAGCGCCTCGGGCCGGCCTCTTCAACCCCCGAGGCCGGGGCCGCGATGCTCGCCGGCGTCCTTCAGATCGGACGCCAGCTCGGCCTCAAGACGATCGTCGAAGGGGTCGAGCGGGCCGACGTGCGCGACCTGGTCACGATGTTCGGCGCCGACATGGCGCAGGGCTTCTTCTTCGGCCCGCCCGCGCCATTCGACGCCGTCCTCGCGCTGCTCAAAGGGAAGGTCGCGCAGAGCTGAGCTCAGACCGGCTCGCCGTTGGCGCTGAGCCTGACCTCGATGTTCCCGCGTGTTGCATTGGAGTAGGGGCAGACCTCGTGCGCGGCGGCCACGATCGCCTTTGCCTGATCGCCGTCAGCGATCCCCGGCAACGTCACCGCCAGCCCGACCTCGAGCTCGAAGCCGCCGCCCTGCACGGGCAGCAGGCCGACGCTGGAGTCGATTGAGACCTCGCCCAGGTCCCGGTGCTCGCGCCTGGCCACCACGCCGAGCGCGCCCTCGAAACATGCTGCGTAGCCGACGGCGAAGAGCTGCTCCGGATTGGTTCCCGCTGCGTCGCTGCCCGGGTCAAGCTCCTTCGGCAGGCGCAGCTGAACGTCGAGCTTGCCGTCGTCGGTGTGGCCGTGGCCCTGTGCACGCCCACCGGTGACGGTCGCGTGCGCTGTGTAGATCGGATTCGCCATGACCTCATCTTCTCAAGTACGGGAAGCTCGGGCGGCGCCGCGCGCGCCGGCGGGCCCGCGTCACTAGGCTTTTGCGACATGGACGTAGAGATCTGGTCTGACATCAACTGTCCCTGGTGCTACATCGGCAAGCGTCGCTTCGAGGCGGCGATGGCCGGCTTCGCGCAGGCCTCCGAGGTAAACGTCACCTGGCGCAGCTTCGAGCTTGACCCGAACGCACCGGCCGAGACGCCCGGCAACGGGGTCAAGGTGCTCGCCGAGAAGTACGGGGTGCCGCTGCAGCGCGCCCGCGAGATGGAGCAGAACGTGACGAGGATCGCGGCCGCCGACGGGCTCGAATACAACCTCGAGCAGGCGCGCATCGGCTCGAGCTTCGACGCCCACCGGCTGGTGCACCTGGCCACCCTGCAGGGGCTGCAGGACGCGATGGAGGAGCGGCTGTTCCGCGCACGCTTCAGCGAGGGCAAGCTGGTGTCCGATCCCGAGACGCTGGTGCAGCTCGGCTCCGAGGCGGGGCTCGACGGCGCCGAGGTGCGCGCGATGCTCGCCGGCGACGAGTTTGCCAGCGACGTGCGCGAGGACGAGGCCACCGCCCATCAGCTGGGGATCAGCGGTGTGCCGATGTTCGTCGTCGACCGCGCCTACGGCATGTCGGGTGCACAGCCGGCCGAGCAGCTGCTCGCGTTGCTGGAGCACGCGTGGGAGGCCGGCAATGGGGTTGATCAACCTCGAGCCGACACTGCATGAGGGCGAGCGAGTGCGGTGGCGGCGCCCGGCGGCGCTCTCACTGGGCGACCGCATGGTGGCGGGACTGCTGTACGTCACCTCGGAGTCGGTGCTGTTCATGCCAAATCGCTTCAACCGGCGGCGCGACATCATCTCGACGCGCGTGCCGATCGCACAGATCACCGCCGTCGACACGCTCGACCCGGTGATGTCACTGGCCGCCAAGCGCAACGGCGCGATGCGCCGCCGGCTGCGTGTGCGCTGCGGTCAGGAGGTACTGCTGTTCGTCGTCAACCACCCCGAGCAGGTGGCCGGCGAGCTGATTGACGCTCTACGTGAATCGCCTGAGCCAGCCTGAGCCCTGAGCATCGTCGAGACCGAGCCGGCCGTGACCCCCAGCCGCGCGGCGATCTGGCTGGTCGACGCGCTCAGCTCTGAGCGCCGGCCAGCCGCACGCGACCGGCGAGCCGCGACGCGCTCGCCGCCCAGGCGCGGCTGAGCGCGTAGGCGCATGCGCTGAACGCCCCGACGAAGAAGCCGATCGGCCAGTAGGTCTCATAGGAGAGCGCGATCGCACCCCAAACGACCGCCAGCGCCAGCACGACCGACAGCGCCAATGCCACGCCCGGCCGCGTCGTGAAGGCGCGTGCCGCCGCCGGCGGGCCGATCATCAGGGTGAAGATCAGCGTCGTGCCGACGACGGGCACTGTCATCGTCGTTGCCAGCGCGACCAACGCCAGAAACGCAAGCTCGAGCCTGCGCGGATCGATGCCCTCGGCGCTCTCAGGCAGTACCGAGTCCAGCAGCAGCGGCCGCCAGAGCACCGCCAGCAGCAGCACGCACAGCAGCGTCAGGCCGACCGTCGGCCACAGCTCGTTGTTGCTGATGCCGAGCACCTCGCCGAACAGCAGCGACACCACCTCGGGCTCATACTCGACGCTGAAGCTCAGGAACAGCGCGCCCAGCCCGAGCATGAACACGAGCACCAGCGCGGTCGCTACATCGTGGCGGCCACGGCGCGCGAGCAGCCCGATGCCGAGCGCCCCGGCGAGCGCGAACACCCCCAGCCCGACCAGCGTGGAGATGCCCACGAGGCTTGCGCCCGCCGCTCCCGCAAACGAACCGTTCGGGATCGCATGTGCGACGAACGCCGAACCGCGCATGACGATGAAGAAGCCGATCGTGCCGCCGGCGATGGCGACGAGCGTGGCCACGATCCAGGCGTTGAGCATGAAGCCGCTGAACATCGCTAGTGGTCTCCTCCGCGGACGCCGCGCTGGCGGCGCTGGCGGCGCGGAGCGGATGCGATGTAGGTGATCAGCACCAGCGAGACGACGAAGAAGCTGACCGGCCAGCCGCTGCGCAGCGGTGGCCAGTAGTAGCTGTCCCAGGCCAACAGCACTCCCAGCCACGTGCAGGCGACGCCGATTCCGGCGGCCGCCAGGAACGCTCGGTGCGGTCTGCTGGTCAGGCGCAGCGCCGTCGCGGCCGGGCCGACGAGCAGCGCGGTCGAGAGGATCGCGCCGATCGTCAGCGCCGACAAAGCGACCGCGATCGCCATCGCCATCAGGTAGGCGGCGCTGATCAGGCGCACCGGGATGCCGCGCGCGGCGCCGAGCTCGGGGCTGACGCTGATCAGCAGCAGCGGGCGGTACAGCGTGACCAGTGTCGCGACGGTCGCCGCCGCGAAGGCGAGCACCCACGGCAGGTTCGATGAAGGCAGCAGAAACAGCGAGCCGAACAGGATCTGGATCGGGGCGCCGGTCGTGCTGCTGTCCAGCGTCCCGAGGTAGATGAACAGCGCGGCCAGCCCGAACCCGAGACCGAGCACGATCCCGGTGGCGAGGTCGCGGCCGCGGGCGCGCTGAATGCCGATCAGCTCCATCGCCGCGGCGGCGACCGCATTGATGCCGAGGAAGCCCCAGAGGTCGCCGATTCCGAGCAGGTAGGCGCTCGATCCGCCGGCCGCGCCGATGTCGCCGAGCGCCTCGCCCGCGAACGACTGGCCGCGCAGCACGGTGAACACGCCGACGCCCGCGGCGACAGTCGCGACCAGCCCACCGATGGCAAGCGCCAGATGCACGTTGGCGCTCGCGAAGAAGCCAGGCTCGACCAGCGCGTGCAGAAAGGCGTGCACCGAATTCCTAAAAGACTTCGACGTCGTGGTCGTGGTGGTGCGGATGGCTGGGCTCGGCGTCATCGCTGTCACCGGCCACCACGATCACGCGGCCGCGCACGCGCAGCACGTCCACTCGATGTCGGTACAGGCGGCTGAGCACGTCCGAGCGCACCACCTCATCGGCGGTACCTGACACCGCCCGTCCGTCGGCGAGGTAGACGACCCGATCCATCACCGGCAACAGCGCGTTCATCTCGTGGGCCGAGATCAGCACGGCGATGCGTTGCTCGCGCGCGATGCGGGCCAGCAGCTCGACCACCTCGCGTGCGCTGTGCAGGTCGAGGTTGGCCAGCGGCTCGTCGAGCAGCAACAGCCGCGGGCGGCTGATCAGTGCGTGCGCGATCAGGATGCGCTGCTGCTCGCCGCCGGAGAGACGCCCGATGCGGGCATCGGCGAAGCGCTCGGCGTCGACGGCTGCGAGCATCTCCTGCACCAGCTCGCGGCGTGCGCGCGAGGGGCGTGGGATGCCGAGCCGGTGGCCGTCGATCCCGAGCGCGACGAGGTCACGTCCACGCAACGGCATGTCTGGGTCGAGCATGAACTTCTGCGGCACGTAGCCGATACTGCGGCGGCTTCCCTGAGACGGAACCTCGACGCCACCCTGGGCCGGCCTGAGCAGCCCGAGGATCACTCGCAGCAGCGTGGTCTTGCCTGCGCCGTTGGATCCGATCAGGCCGGTCAGCTCGCCGCCGGCGAGCGCGAAGCGGACATCGTCGAGGATGCGCCGGCCGCCCAGCTCCACGGTCACGCCGGAAACCGCGAGCGCCGGGGCGCTCGCGGTTTCGGACCTGCTGATGTCGTTGTGGAGCGTGTCCGTCACTAGAGCTTGGTGGTGGATTTGCCGGTGGTCACGGCGCGTGAGAGCGCGGTCACCTCGGCGAGCATCCAGCCCTGGTAGTCGTAACCCGGGGGCATTGTCTCGTAGACGCCCACGACCGGCACGTGGTTCTGGGCGGCCGATTTCAGAAACGACTGTGTCAGCGAGTCGGTGACCTGCTGGTTGTAGAGGAACACCTTGGCGCGATGCTGCTTGAACAGGTTTTGCTCGAGCGCGATGTCCTGTGGCGCCGGGTCGACCCCGTTCATGATGTCGGCCTGGAAGGTGAACGGGGTCAGATTCCTGGTGCCGGCTGCCACCAGCATGTAGTCACCCACGGGCTCCGTGGTCGCCACCGGTGTGGCCGGATGCTCGCGCTTGAAGCGCGCGAGCGCCTGCAACCACGGATTCAGCGACGCGTCGAAGTGCCTGGCGTTGGCGGCGAAATAGGACGCGTGTGCGGGCGCCAGCGCGGACAGATCCTTGACGAGCTGGGCGGCCACCTTCGGCATCGTCGTGGGGTCGTACCAGAGGTGCGGGTTGCGGGTCGAGTCCGGCAGCCCGAGCAGCGTCTGCACGTCGATCACCTTGCGCTGGGAATTCGGCGAGGCCGCTTCGATCTTGTTCATGAACGTGTCGTATCCGACGCCGTTCTGAACCACGAGCTTTGCCGCCGAGACCGTCTGCGCGACCTGCGGGCTGGCTTCGAAGGTGTGCGGATCGGTGTTCGGGTTGCTCATGATCGCGGTGACCGACACGTAGCGGCCGCCGATCTGTGAGATCACATTGGCGTATTCGTTCTCGGCGCCGACGGCGGTGATCACGCCGCCGCTGGCGGCGCGGCCGGCCTGCGTGCTGCCGCCGGCGACGGCCGCGGCGGCACCGACGCAGCCCGCCACGAGCAGCGTGGCCAGCAGCGCGAACAGTTTGATTGGTGTCTTGGGGTGCATGCGACAAAGATAACGATAATGATTCTGATTCTCATTATCATTTTGGAGGTGATAAGGGTATGCTTGCGGCGATGGGCGCCGGCCAACAGCAGATCACGGGCAAGCTCAGCCGCGAGCAGCAGGCCTGGGCCGACCGCGCCCGCATGGAGCTGCGCCACGCGGGTCACCGCCGCGGCGGCGCGCGCGATCTCCTGATCGAGCTTTTCGCCCGCGAGGACTGCGCACTGACGGTTCAGGAGATTGACAGGCGACTCGGCGCCTGGCTGCAGCAGGGTTCCGTGAGCCGGCCGGTCGGGATTGCCAGCGTCTACCGCGGGGTCGAGGTGCTGCAGGATCTGCGGCTGATCGCGCGGGTCGATGTCGGTGACGGGGTCGCGCGCTACGAGCGTGCCCCGCTCGAGCAGCGCGATCATCATCACCATCACTTCGTCTGCGGCAAGTGCGGGCTGCTCGTGCCCTTCGATGACGACGCGCTCGAGCGGGCGATCGACGCGCTCGAGAGCCGCTTCGGCTTCGAGGCCGAGGAGCATGAGGTCGTACTCCGCGGCGTCTGCGTGGGCTGCCGCTGATGCAGCCGGCGGCGCAGCGAGTGCAGGGGCTCGGGACCACGATCTTCACGGAGATGACGGCGCTGGCCGAGCGCACCGGAGCGATCAACCTCGGCCAGGGCTTCCCCGACAGCGACGGCCCGCACGCGGTGATCGAGGCCGCGGTCGCGGCGCTCAACGCCGGCGCCAACCAGTACGCGCCGCTGCCCGGCGTTCCCGCGCTGCGCGAGGCGGTCCGCCGTCACCAGCGCGATCACTACGGGCTCGAGCCCGAGGAGGTGCTGGTCACCTTCGGCGCGACCGAGGCGATCGCCGCGGCGATCCTGGGCCTGGTCGACCCCGGCGACGAGGTGATCCTGTTTGAGCCCTACTACGACTCATACGGCGCCTGCATTGCTTTTGCAGGCGCCCACAAGCGCGTGGTCACGCTGCGACCGCCCGACTTCGCGCTCGACGCGGAGGCGCTGCGCGCGGCGGTCGCGCAGTCGGGCGGGCGGGCACGGGTGCTGCTCTGGAACTCACCGCACAATCCCACCGGGCGCGTGTTCAGCCGCGCGGAGCTGCAGGCGGTCGCCGAGCTCTGCATCGAGCACGACCTCGTGTGCGTCACCGACGAGGTCTACGAGCACCTGGTTTTCGACGGCGAGCACGTCCCGCTGGCGACCCTTCCGGGCATGGCCGAGCGGACGCTGACGATCTCAAGCGTTGGCAAGTCGTTCAGCTTCACCGGCTGGAAGATCGGCTGGTGCACGGGCCCGGCGGAGCTGGTCAGCTCGGTGCGCACCGTCAAGCAGTTCCTGACCTTCGCCGGCGGCACGCCGCTGCAGCACGCCTCCGCCGCGGCGCTGATGCTCGGGCCCCAGCCGCTCGCGCAGCTGCGCGAGGAGCTGCGGGCGAACCGTGACGCGCTGGCGGCCGGCATCACCGCCGCCGGCTTCAAGCCGCTGATGCCGGCGGGCACCTACTTCATCAACGCCGATGTCGGCAGCGAGGCCGTCGCCTTCTGCGCGCAGCTGCCCGAGCGCTGTGGCGTGGTCGCGATTCCGACGAGCGTCTTCTACGACGACAAGCAGGCGGGGGCGACGCTCGTGCGCTTTGCCTTCTGCAAGCGGCCCGAAGTGATCGCCGCGGCTGCCGAGCGGCTCGCCGGGCGCTAACTTCCAGGCATGGGAGCGAGCACCACCACCGAGGCGGTCGAGCACGTCGATGTGCTGATCATCGGCGCCGGCATCTCCGGGATCGGTTGCGCCTATTACCTGCAGCGCGACCAGCCGCGGCGCAGCTTCAGGATCCTCGAGGCGCGTGAGAACATCGGCGGCACCTGGGACCTGTTCCGCTATCCGGGAATCCGCTCGGACTCCGATCTGCACACCTTCGGCTTCGAGTTCAAGCCATGGGTCAGTGAGAACGCGATCGCCGACGGGGCCGAGATCCTCGACTACATCCGCGAGGCCGCGCGCGAGAACGCGATCGACCAGCACATCCGCACCAACCACAGGGTGGTCTCGCTCTCCTGGTCATCGGCCGACGCCTGCTGGTTTGCGACCGTGGAGCGCGATGCTGCGGGGCCGCTGCGGATCAGCGCCGACTGGGTCTTCGCCGGCACCGGTTACTACCGCTACGACGCCGGCTACCTGCCCGAACTGCCCGGACTGCAGAGCTTCACGGGGCGCGTCGTACACCCGCAGCAGTGGCCCGAGGAGCTCGATTACGAGGGCAAGCGCGTGGTTGTGGTCGGCAGTGGCGCGACCGCGGTGACGATCGTCCCGGCAATGGCGCAGAAGGCCGCGCATGTGACGATGCTGCAGCGCTCGCCCAGCTACATCATGTCGCTACCGCGCAGGGACCCGCTCGCGCTCAAGCTGCAGGAGTGGCTCGGACCCGAGCGAGGCTACGCGTGGGCGCGGCGCAAGAACATCGCGCTGCAGACGGGCCTGTATCAGTTCTGTCAGCGCTTCCCGCGCCAGGCGCGCAGGCTGATTCGCAAGCTGACGATCAGGCAACTGCCCGAGGGCTATCCCGTCGACCGGCACTTCAAGCCGCGCTACGACCCCTGGGATCAGCGGCTCTGCTTCGTTCCCAGCGGTGACCTGTTCGGCGCGATTCGCCGGGGCACCGCCTCGATCGTCACCGATCGGATCGAGACGTTCACGCCGACGGGGGTCAGGCTGGCATCGGGCGCGGAGCTAGAGGCGGACATCATCGTGACCGCCACCGGCCTGCGCCTGCAGACGTTCGGCGCGATCGAGCTGGACATCGACGGCCAGCCGGTCGATATCAGCAAGAAGGTCGCGTTCCGGGGGATGATGCTCGATGGCCTGCCGAACCTGGCGTTCCTGATCGGCTACACGAATGCCTCGTGGACGCTGAAGGTCGGCCTGGTCTGCGAGCACTTCTGCCGGCTGCTCACGCACATGGACGAGCGCCGGCTCGACACCTGTGTGGTCGAGCTGCCATACCCGAACATGCCGACGCGGCCACTGCTCGAATTCAAGGCCGGTTACGTCCAGCGCGCGCTGGACCAGCTTCCGCGCCAGGGGATGAGCTCGCCCTGGGAGCTGCCGATGAGCTTCAGAACCGATGTGCGCGTGTTGCGCGGCCCGATCGAGGATCGCAACCTGCACTTCTCGCGTGCCCGCGAGCCCGACGCCGGCGATCAGGTTCTGACGGCGACGAGCTTGATCGTCTGACCGCGCCTCAGCACGAAGCTGAACGTCAGCGGCTGGCTCAGCGAACGGGGGGCGGTGGCGGAGACGATCTTGCTGCCGGAGACGACGTAGGCCCACACTCGCACGCGCGTCTTCTTCGCCGGGTGCACGACCAGCGTCAGCCTGCGGGCGTGCCGCGCAACGCGCAGCTGCGCGAGCGCTCGACCGCTGCTCCCCCTGATCACCATCGCGGATGCGGCCCGGGCGCCGGTGCCGATGCTCACGTTGCCCGCCGTGGCCGACCGGACCGGTCCAACCCAGCGGGTGCTCGTGGTGCTCGTCTGCACCCCGCCGGTGAGGCGGCTGACGGTTGTCACCACCTTGAGGTAGCGACCGTAGTCGGCCGGCTTCGGCGTGTACGTCTTGGCGCCGTGGGTGTTGATCAGCTCGCAGGCCAGCGCGCAGCGGTAGAAGCGGACGCTCGTCGAGCTGGCGCCCGCGCCGGCCGGTTTGCTCGCGGTGGTGGTGGTCGGCGTGGTGGAGGTGTTCACGGCCGCAGCGATCACGGGGCCGACCACGGATGAGGTCGCCGTGGCGTCGCCGGCGCTGTTGCTCTCGGTCACCGCGAGGCGCAGGTACTGCCCGACGTTGGCAGACTGCAGCGGGTAACTCTGAGCGGTGCCAACCGTGGTCCACGGCCCCCCGCTGGTCGAGGACTCCTGCCAGGCGTAGCTCGGTGCCGAGTTACAGCTTGCGTCGTTCCAGACCGCGTTGGTGGCCGTCAGGCTCTGGCCGGCGACCGTCGTGCCACCGATCGACGGCGCCGACGTGCTCGTCGGCACCGACTCGGTGGCAGCCGTGCTGAAGGACCCCTGAGCGCCGGTCTCGGCTCCGCTGCCGTTGCTCGCGACGAGCTCGTAGTCGTAGGTGGTGCTGGGTGAGAGTGCGCAGATCGCGCTTGAAACGGTCTGCAGCGTTGCGCCGCTGATGCTGGCGGGCGCGCTGCTGGAAGCGGAGGAGACCGACTCTTGACTGGGCCAGTACTGCCACTGGTAGCTGGTCGCCTGGCCGTTCGCGTAAACCCCGCCGCTGAGCGTGGCGTCGGTTGCGTTGGTGAAGCTCGCCGCGCTGCCGCCGAGGCCTGGGCCGCCACTGACGACCTCGCCGCTGATCGAGCCGTTGCCGGTGGGGCCATCCCAGCCGATGCCGGCGTTGCAGATCACGCTCTGCGCCGCGGCGCAGCTGCCATCGGAGCCGGAGGTGATGTCGTTCAGCAGCGAGGCATCGCCGTAGGCCCAGGCCGGCGTGAGCGCTCCGGGGAGCGCGGTGACGCCCTCGAATGCGGCAGCCAATGGTGTCGCCAGGCTGGTGCCGCCGACGATGCACCAGTTGTTCGTGGTGCCGCAACCCTCGTTGCCGGGCTGCGAGTCGTAGATCGCCAGGCCCGTG
This sequence comes from uncultured Actinomycetota bacterium, assembly GCA_963706725.1. Taxonomy (GTDB): domain Bacteria; phylum Actinomycetota; class Thermoleophilia; order Solirubrobacterales; family Solirubrobacteraceae; genus Palsa-465. The sequence continues at coordinate 1,572,855 of OY970167.1, forward strand.
TCCGGGTCCGCGTCGGCGGAGATGTCGTTGTAGGCGCGGCCCACGCAACCGGTGGTGACTCCGCTCTGGTAGGACGGTAGCGCCTGCGAGGTGTCACAGCCCGACTCGGTGCCGCAGATGCTGCCGCCGGCACACGTCGTGATCGACCAGGCCGATTCCGCATAACCGCGCGCGGTGCCGGCATCGGCGGTCAGTGAGGTGCCGCCGACGGCGGTCACGCTCGGGAGCGCCGCCGGGTAACCGACGTCCGGTCCCGGGTAGGAGCTGTCGCCGGCGGCCGCGAGGATCGCGGCGCCGGTGATCGACGAAAACGGTGATTCATAGGCGGATGCGTCGGCCGGGACATCCTGTCCCCAGCTCAGCGAGATCTGGTTGGCCCCGAGCGCGCCCGCTGTCAGCACGCCCGCCTCGAGGTCGAGTGAGCCGTAGTAATCATCGCTATTGGCCTCGACCACCAGCAGCTTGCACAGCGGGCAGATCGAGGAGACCGCGTCGATGTCGAGCGACTCCTCGAGGTTCCAGCCCTGGGTCTCGTCGTTCTGCGTCGTCGGCAGGTTGGTCGTCTGGCCGTCCTGGTTGACGACCTCAAAGCAGCTGGTCGTCTGCGCACCGCCGCACGTCGGGATCTGCGGCAAACCGTTTGCCGAGCGGAACTGCTCCATGTCGCTGTAGGCGCCGGCGTCACCGTAGGCATCGACGATCGCGACCGTATCGCCGGCGCCACGATTGGCGGAGAGCCAGGTGGTGTCATATGCCGACTGCAGGAAGGCGGCGGTGTAAGCCGCGGGCGCCGCGTCGGCCGCACTGGCGGCGGTCACGTGCGGCACGTGCAGCGGCGCGGCCGCCCTGCCTGTGCGCTTCGCCGTCAGCACCCGCGCGTAGCAGTGGATCCTGGCGGGTGCGGTCGAGCCGCATGCGGCGCGCGTGCTGAGCTGGGAGGCGGTGAGGCCGGTTGCGTGCTGAACGTCACCTGTGACGGACGCCGCATCCACCGCGGCGCTCGGGCGAGCGGTGTGCCGGCTGCGCGGCTGGGCGGCGATGGCCGGTGGTGCGGCGATGCCGGCGAGCGCGATCAACACTCCTGCGACCGCCCCCGCGAAGCGGTGCGCCGGGATTCTGTGGGAAGGAGTCATTGGGAGCCCTGATCGGTTTCGACGATGGCTAGCGGTTCCGACCAAGCTGAGGGCCATCACAACACTGTTAACGGTTCCGGCCGCCAAAAGGTTTAACGCCGGTGACGACCGAAAGGTGCGCACCGACCGGTGCCAGAGCCGCGGCGCTTGGTTTATCGCGAACTGACAGTCCGGTGGCGGGTGTCAAGTTTGGGCCACGGGAGCCGATGAAGGAAGCGAACGTAAGTAGCCGAGCTGCAAGACCGGGGGCCGCACTTGTGCGGGGCAGTCTTCAGAGTTTCGAGCTATGAGCCAAGGTCGAGCGAATAGCCCAGGAGTGGAAGGTGTCGAACGGCTCCGAGGTCTTTATCGGGCGCCAGCCCATCTTTGATCGCGGACAGCGGGTGGTCGGCTACGAGATCCTGTTCCGAGCGGGGGATCAAAGCCAGGCTGGCGTACTGGACGCTGAGCGCGCCACGGCAACGGTGGTGCTGAACGCGTTGACCGAAATCGGTCTTGAACGGATCGTCGGCGCCCACGTCGCATGGGTAAACCTCTCGCGCGAGTCCGTGCTCAGCGGGATCGCAACGATGCTGCCGGCGGCCGTCACCGGCTTTGAGATCCTCGAGGGCCAGGAGATCGATGAGCCACTCGTGGGCGCTGTGCGCGAGCTCAAGCAACAGGGCTACCGGATTGCGCTCGACGACTTCGAGTTCTCACGCGAGTACGCGCCGCTGCTCGGGCTCGTTGACGTCGTCAAGCTCGACTTCGCGGCGCTCGGCGCCGAGCGCTTCGCGGCTCAGCTCGTGCAGCTCAAGCCCTACCCCGTGTCGGTGCTGGCCGAGAAGGTCGAGACCAAGGACCAGCACCAGTACTGCGTGGCGCTCGGATGCGACCTCTTCCAGGGCTTCTTCTACCAGAAGCCCGAGCTGCTGCGCCGGCACCGCATCGAGCTGACGGCCGGCTCGATCCTGCAGGTGATCTCGGCGCTGCAGAACACCAGCCTCCAGTTTGACGAGCTCGAGCCGCTGATCGCCCACGACCTGCCACTCAGCCTGCGACTGCTGCGCTACATCAACTCGGCCTTCTTCGCCCTGCGCCAGGAGGTCACCTCGGTACGCCAGGCGCTGGTGATGCTCGGCCTGGAGAACGTGCGTCGCTGGGCGACCCTCACGGTGATGGGCAGCATCGAGGGCAAGACCCCGGAGCTGACCTCCAACGCGCTGATCCGTGCACGCTTCTGTGAGCTCGCCGGTCTCGCCTCCGGCATGGACGGCGCCGGACTGTTCACGATCGGCATGTTCTCGCTGATCGATGCGATGCTCGACGTGCCGCTCGAGGAGGTCACCAACGAGCTGCCGTTCCCCAACGACATGCGTGCCGCGCTGCTGAGCCATGCCGGCCCGATGGGGCGCATCCTCGACGCCGCCACCTCGCTCGAGTACGGCTACTCCGGCGACGCCAGGGTGCTGGTGCCGAACGCGAACGAGCTGTACGTGGAGTCGCTGCTCTGGGCGCAGGAGGCATCCGGAGCGCTGTTCGCGTCGATCTAGCTGGTTTCAAGGCCGCGCTTCGGGCGTATTCTCCCCACTGGGACGCAAGTCCGGCAAAGGGAGAGACACTGTCCAAGCAAGACGACCACGGCGACGACCTTCCCAGGCGCGTAACCGGGCCCCAGCAACACGCCGCCGGCGCGCCGGCGGTCGCCAGCGCGATGCGGCACGCGCTCACCCAGATGGGTCCGGCACGAACCTACAAGACGCTCACCGAGCTCAATCAGAGAGACGGCTTTGACTGCCCTGGCTGCGCCTGGCCGGACCCGGACGGGCACCGCCACCTGGCCGAGTTCTGCGAGAACGGCGCCAAGGCCGTCGCCGAGGAGGCCACCACGCGCCGCGCCGACGCGGATGTCTTTGCCTCACACACGGTGGCCGAGCTCGAGGCTCACTCCGACTACTTCATCGGCAAGCTCGGGCGCCTGACCGAGCCGATGCACCTGGCACCCGGCGCCGATCGCTATCGGCCGGTCTCCTGGGACCAGGCCTACGACATCATCGCCCGTCATCTGCGGGCGCTCGACTCGCCCAACGAAGCGCTCTTCTACACCTCGGGCCGCACCAGCAATGAGGCCGCCTTCGTCTACCAGGCGTTCGTGCGCGCCTACGGCACCAACAACCTGCCGGACTGCTCCAACATGTGCCACGAATCGAGCGGCACCGCGCTTGGGCAGACGATCGGCATCGGCAAGGGCAGCGTCACGCTCGAGGACATCCATGGGGCCGACCTGCTGGTGATCGTCGGGCAGAACCCCGGCACCAACCACCCGCGGATGCTGAGCGCGCTTGAGATCGCCAAGCAGCGCGGCGCCAAGATCATCTCGATCAACCCGCTCCCCGAGGCGGGCCTGACCCGCTTCAACGATCCGCAGACGCCGCGCGGCATGCTCGGCCTCGGTCGCGAGCTCTCGGACCTGCACCTGCCGATCCGCGTCAACGGCGACCTCGCGTTCTTCCAGGCCGTCAACCGCCTGCTGATCGAGCGCGACGCGATCGACCACGAGTTCGTCGCCGGCCACACCGACGGGTTCGAGCAACTCAAGGCACATCTGCAGCAGCTCGATGCGACAGCGGTGAGCCGCGCGACCGGACTGAGCGACGAGGAGATCGAGCGCTTTACGGCGATGGCGGTGCGCTCGAAACGCACAATCGTCTGCTGGGCGATGGGCCTCACGCAGCACAAGAACTCGGTGTCGACGCTGCGGGAGATCGTCAACTTCGTGCTGCTGCGCGGGAACATCGGTCGCCCCGGCGCCGGGCTGTGCCCGGTGCGCGGCCACTCCAACGTGCAGGGCGACCGCACGATGGGTATCTACGAGAGGCCGCCCGCGGCGCTGCTCGACAGCCTCGAGCAGACGCTCGGCTTCACGATGCCACGCGAGCACGGCTTCGACGTGGTCGACGCGATCCGGGCGATGCGCGACGGCCGCGCGCACGTGTTCTTCGCGATGGGCGGCAACTTCCTGTCCGCCACGCCCGACACGGCGGTGACCGCGCAGGCGCTGCGCAGTTGTCGCCTGACCGTGCACGTCGCGACCAAGCCCAATCGCTCGCACCTGGTTCATGGCGAGGAGGCGTTGATCCTGCCGACGCTCGGTCGTACCGAGCGCGACCTGCAGCGGGGCAGGGAGCAGTTCGTCACCGTCGAGGACTCGATGAGCGCGGTGCACGCCTCACGCGGGAGGCTCGAGCCGGCCTCCGTGAACCTGCGCTCCGAGGTGCGGATCGTGTGCGAGCTCGCGCGGCGCGTCGTCGGTGACAGGGGCAACCTCAAATGGTCTGAGCTGGCCGATGACTACAGCCGCGTGCGCGAGCTGATCGCGCAGGCGATCCCCGGGTTCGAGCGCTTCAACGAGCGCGTCGGCGAGGGCTTCACGCTGCCGCACCCGCCGCGTGACAGTCGCAGCTTCAAGACACCCACCGGCAAGGGCCGGCTGACCGTCAACCAGCTCGCGGTGCTGGAGCTACCCGAGGGTGCGCTGCTGCTGCAGACGATCCGCTCCCACGACCAGTACAACACGACGATCTATGGCCTCAACGACCGCTACCGCGGCATCCACGCGGGCCGCCGTGTGATCCTCGTCAACCCGCTCGACCTGCCGGCGCTCGGCGTCGCCGACGGCGACACGGTCGACCTGCTCGGGATCGCCGACGACGGCATCGAGCGCCGCGCCGAGCGCTTCCGCGTCGTCGCCTATCCGAGTGCCCGCGGCTGCGCCGCCGCCTACTTCCCCGAGGCCAACGCGCTGGTGCCGCTCGACAGTCAGGCCGAGGAGAGCGGCACGCCCGCCTCCAAGTCGGTGTTCATTCGCCTGGTGCCACACCCGGCCGCGGTGCGTGAACCGGCGCTGGCCGCCGGCGGAGCGGCGGCCTCGTGAGCGGGAAGCCCGGAGCCGACTGATGCGCCGCGGTCGCACAGCGATGCTGCTGCTCGCGGTCGGCTGCGCCTGCGCCGGCGGGCCGGCACTGGCCGACGCGGTCAGTCATACCCCGCGCGCCGGCGCCGCCGACACGGCAGCCACGCAGACGGCGCCGATCAACACGGTCACGCTGACCTCAACGGCGACCACGACCACCGCGACCGCGACGACCACGACCGCGACCCAGACCTCCACCGCGACGACCACGACGACCACGACGACCCCGGCGTTTCAGGTCTGCCTGACATCGGTCCGGCGCCTGCTCGCGCGTCGGCTCGGCGTCCGCGCCGCCGGCATCAGCGAGCACCAGTTCCTGGCCAGCAACGGCATGCCGCAGTGCAACTACGTGATCGCCCGTGCCCACCGTGGCGGGCCGCGCGGCAAGGTCGTGCTGACGGTCAACGTCGACAACGGCCCGCAGCCGCACTGGCGGCTGATGCGCAAGGTTGTCGAGGCCAGCCAGCTGTTCGGTCCGGCGCCCAAGGGCTGGAAGGCACCGACTGCCGTGCGCGGGCTCGGTCCCTATGCGTCGTGGTTCTGGAACCTCGATCAGCTGATGGCGCTCAACGTCGGCCACGAGTACATCCTCACCGTCGGCGTGATCTGGCGGCACACGACCCACATCGAGAAGCTGGGCATCACACGCGCCGTGATCGTGGTCTACCGACATATAAGTCGGCTACCCGCGTAACAGGCGTTTACCGGGGGTATCGAAGGCCGATGAGCAAAGTCCATGAGAAGGTCTGCGTCGTGACCGGGGCCGGCTCGGGCATCGGTCGCGAGCTCGCGCTCGGGCTCGCCCGCCGTGGCGCCGCCGGGGTTGCGGTCTCCGACGTCAACGTCGAGGGCCTGACCGAAACCGCCCGGCTGATCGCCGAGCAGGCCCCGCGCGCCGTCGTTCACCAGCAGCATCTGGACGTCGCCGACCGGCACGCCTTCATCGCCTACGCCGAGACCGTGGCGGCCGAGTTCGGCACGGTGCACCAGATCTACAACAACGCCGGGATCGCCTCGGGCAAGACGATCCGCGAGGCCAACTTCGAGATCTACGACAAGGTCATCGCGATCAACCTGTTTGGCGTGATCCACGGCACCAAGGTCTTCCTGCCGCACCTGATCGCCTCCGGGGACGGGCACGTCACCAACATCTCGAGCCTCAACGGCTACATGGCCCAGGACGAGCTCAGCGCCTACTGCACGACCAAGTTCGGCGTGCGCGGCTTCACAGAGACGCTGCGCATCGAGATGCTGCGCGACAAGCTGCCGGTGAAGGTCACGGTCGTGCACCCCGGCGGCGTCAAGACCAACATCGCGACCGCCGGCCTGCAGCACGCCGAGGAGCTCGGCTACGAGGTCTCAGATCACGAACGCCGGCGCGTGCAGGCCTACAACGACAAGCTGCTGCGGATGCCCGCGGCGGAGGCCGCCCGCATCATCATCGACGGCGTCGAGCGTGACAGGCCACGCGTGCTGGTCGGCAACGACGCCAAGCTCGTCGATCTGATCGTGCGCACCTTCCCGGTCCGCTACGCGAAGGTCACGCTTGGCCTCAACCGGCTGGCCAAGATGGCCGCCAGATAGCCGCCTGGCACCGCTAGGCGGCCAGTCGCACCGGCACGGGGGCAGGTGGGTGCGCCACGCGACGGCCACGCAGGATCACCGTGGCGCCGTGCTGCGGGCTGGTGGTGATGCTGCGTCGCACGGTGCGCTCGCCGCGCGGCTCGGCGGGTTCGAGCTCGAAGCGGCGCATCACCTCGGTGATCACGATCTTCATCTCCTGCAGGGCGAAGGCCGCGCCCAGACAGCGGCGACGGCCGCCGCCGAATGGGATCCAGGTATAGGTCCCGGGGCTCTGGTCGAGGAAACGCTCGGGCCTGAAGCTGAACGGCTCGGGATACACCTCGGGGTCGTGGTGCAGCATGTAGGGTGCCGGGATCAGCGCCACGCCGGCCGGGTAGTCGAAGCCCCCGATCGTCACCGGCTTGCGTAGGTAGCGCGGTTCCACCTGGGGGAGCACGGGGCGCAGGCGCAGGCTCTCGTTGATCGTCGCCGTCATGTAGGCGTCGCCCTCACCGGCGGCGAGCTCGTCGCTCAGGCGCGTGGCAACGCGCCGGTCGCGGGCAACGTGCATGAAGGTCCAGGCCAGTTGCGAGGCGGTGGTCTCATGGCCCGCGACGAGCGCGGTCATCAGCTCGTCGTGGATCTCCTGGTCGCTCATCGGCGACTCGTCCTCGTGCCGGGCGGCGAGCATCATCGCCAGCACGTCGCGGGATTTGATCCCGCCCACCCCGTCGGCGGCGCCGCTGGCAAAGGCGGCGCGGCGGTCACGGATCTCCGCGAAGATCAGTTCGCGTGAGCGCGCGCGCAGGCGTTTGAACTCGCGCATCGTCGGGACCCAGCCGAGGTAGCGGTCGGCGACCGGCAGGATGATCGACAGGGGGCGGTCGGCGAGCGCCAGAATGCCCGCCACGGCCTCACGCAGCTCGTCGAGGCGCTGACCCTTCTCCATGCCGAAAACGGCACGCAGGATCACCTCGAGCGTCAGCGCCTGCAGATGCGGGTGCAGCGAGACGGGCGTGTCGGTCGGCCAGCCGTCGAGCTCGGCGTCGGTCAGCTCGCGCATCAGGTCGACCAGCAGCTTCATGCGGTCGCCGTGGAAGGCCGGCAGCAGCAGGCGGCGGTGCTGGAGGTGCAGGTCCTCGTCGAGCAGGATCAGCGAGTATCTGCCGAGGATCGGCTCGAGGATGCGCGCGCCGCGGCCGGGGTGGGCGACGTCGGGCGCGAGCTTGAAGATCTGCTTGACCTCCTCAGGGTCGGAGATCATCACCAGCGGCGGTTGGAAGGGGATGTTGACGGTTACGCGGCGGCCGTAGCGGCGCATCAGCATCACCATCGACATGCCGGGCCGGAACCAGGTGCCGAGCAGCTGCAGCGCTGGCGGCAGCGGCGGCCCGGGCGGCAACTGTTTCAGTAGCTCACGCTTGGACAGCTTGGATTGCATCGTCGGATACCTCCAGAGGGGGATGCGGGCGACGGCGGCGCGCGATCATCGGCACTCCTGTCAGTGGCCTCAGCGTGACCGTCGGTTCCAGTGCGATCGGGCCGCTGCTGGCACGGTCGAACTCGTAGCGTTGGATCATCATCGCCCCCAGCACGGCCGCGTTCAGCTGGGCAAAACCCTGACCGATGCAGGCGCGGCGGCCGCCACCGAAGGGCATGTAGGCGAGCCGTGGCCGGTGCTTGTCGGCGTCGCCCAGCCAGCGCTCGAGTTGGTACTCCATCGGGTTGGGAAAGACGCGCGGGTCGTGGTGCATCGACCAGACCGAGATCATGATCCGCGAGCCGCGTTTGATCCTGAAGTCGCCGATCAGGTCCTCCTCGGCGGCGAAGCGCGGGATGCCCCAGACGGGCGGGTAGATGCGCATCGCCTCGAGGAAGGCCGCCTGCAGCAGCGGCAGCCGCTCGACGTCGTCGGCGCTGGGACGCCTGCCCTGCAGCGCGGTGTCGACCTCGTGATAGACGCGCGCGCGCACCCCGGGATTCTCGGCGAGCAGCAGGAACATCCACGTCAGGCCGTGGGCCGTGGTCTCGTGCCCGGCGGCGATGAAGGTCTTGACCTCGTCGATCACCTGACGGGTTGAGAGCCTGGTGCCGGTCTCCTCGTCGACCGTCTCCATCAGCAGCCTGACGAGGTCGTCATAGTCGCGCTGGCCGTGCGCGAGCCGGTCCTCCACGATCGGTGCGATCAGGCTGTCGATCGTCGCCCCGGCCCGGGTCAGGCGCCGCCAGCGGCGCGGGACGGTCAGCTTGGCCGCGCGCACGGCGCCGAGCCGTCGCCACTCCTGGCCGACGAGCACGCCGGGATGGCTGCTCATCTCACCGATCTCATCGAGCGCGGCGGCCAGCGCCTGCTCGAGCTGGGTGGCGCGGTCTCCGAAGTCGTGCGTCACGAGCGCGCGCCCGACCGTGTCAAGCCCGACCCGCAGGACCTCCTTGTCGATGTCGATCCGCTTGTCCGCGGGCCAGCCCGACTCCCAGCGCTCGAGCGCGGCGGCGGCGGCGCCGGCCATATGGTTGGCGTAGGCGCCGAGGTGGCGCTTTGCGAACAGCGGCTGCACCATGCGGCGCGACCTGCGCCAGACCTCGCCCTCGCTGGTGACGAGGCCGAGGCCGAGCACGGTCCGCAGCAGCTTGAAGTTCTCCGCCTTGGGATAGCGGTCCTGGGCCGTCACGAGAATGTGGCGGGCCGCGTCGGCGCTGCGCAAGACGATCATTCGGCGCGGCCCCAGCTTGACCATCGCGATATCACCGTACTGCGCGATCACGGCGTCGAACATGCCGAGCACGTCCCGGTGGATGTGCCCCAGCCAGCGGGGACTGTCCCGCAGCGGCGGGCCAGGGGGCTCGGGGCGGGCCAGGTGTCTCATGCGGCGGCGGGGATGGCCCGGCTTTCAGTTCCGGGCTCAGGCTGCTCACGGAGGTGGGTTTCGAAACTCAGTGCCGCGTCCTCCACCGGGCCCTCCCGCAGGATCGCGCGGTCGACGTTGGGGTTCATCGCGAGCTGCCAGGGGCCGGTCGAGCCCTGCCGTGGGAAGTCGCCTACGGCTCGCAGCACGTAGCCCGCCGAGAACTCGAGCAGCGGCCGCGTCCGCTGCGACACGTCTGGATCCGGGGTTGGCGTGACCTGGTCGTAGCCGGCGGCGTCCATGTGCGCGAGCAGCCGCATGAAGTGCTCGCAGACGAGTCCCACCTTGAGCGTCCAGGAGGCGTTCGTGTAGCCGACCAGGAAGACGAAGTTGGGGAGTCCGGAGAGCATCATGCCCTTGTAGGCGAGCGTGCTCGGCAGCTCGATCTGTTTGCCGTCGACGTCGAAGGAGATGCCGCCGAGCGGCAGCAGGCGCAGGCCGGTGGCGGTGACCACGATGTCGGCCTCGAGCTCGCGCCCGGACGCCAGCCTGATTCCGGTCGTGGTGAAGCTCGCGATCGTGTCGGTGACGATCTCCGCGCTGCCCTGGCGGATCGCTCCGAAGAGATCGCCGCCGGGGACGATGCAGACGCGCTGGTCCCAGGGGTCATAGCGCGGATGAAAGTGCTCATCGACGGGGTAGCCGTCGGGCAGCTGCCTGGCGGTGAGGCGGCGGATCAGGGCGCGCGCCTGCCTCGGGAAGCGCCGGCAGAACTTGTAGAAGCCGGTCTGCAGCGCGATGTTCTTGCGGCGCGTCAGCGCGTAGCCGCGCTCGGGGCCGAGCAGCCGGTTGGCGAGGTTCGCGAGCGCATCCTTGCGTGGCAGCGACATGACGTAACTGGGGGAGCGCTGCAGCATCGTCACCCGCGCGGCCTTCCGTGCCATCGCCGGGACCAGCGTTACCGCGGTCGCGCCGCTGCCGACCACGACCACGCGCTTGCCCTCGTAATCCAACTCGTCGGGCCACTGCTGGGGATGGATCAGCTGGCCCTCAAAGCTCTCGAGACCCGGCAGGTGTGGCGTGTAGCCGTGGTCGTAGTGGTAGTAGCCGGTGCCGGCGAACAACCAGTCGCAGGTGACGGTGCTCGTCTGCGCGCCGTCACCGTGTGCGATCGTCACGGTCCAGCGGGCCTGCTCGCTTGACCAGCTCGCGGCCATGACCCGGTGGCCGGTGCGGATGCGCTCGTCGATTCGATGCTCACGTGCGGCCTCGTGGATGTAGTCGAGGATCTCGTGGCCGTCGGCGATCGCGTATTCGCTGCGCCAGGGCTTGAACTCGAAGCCGAACGTATGCAGGTCGGAGTCCGAGCGGATGCCGGGGTAACGGAAGAGGTCCCAGGTGCCGCCGATGCGCTCGCGCGCCTCGACGATCGCGTAGTGGCGCTGCGGGTGGTACTGGTTGAGGTAGTAGGCGCAGCCGATGCCGGAGATGCCGGCACCGACGATCAGGACGTCGAGGTGCTCGGCGGCTCGAGCGCCACCGAGGGGTTCAGCCGGTGCCGTCATGGGGCCGATGATTGCGCCCGCGCGTACCGCAGCCAATGTTGATATGCCCCGTATCCGACCAACAATCTGTGCAAACTGCACGGTAGGTTCGCGCTAGGATCGGCTTGTGCCAGCGACGCCCACTGACAGCGTCGTCTCGCCCCGGGTCGCCGAGCTGATCCGCCAGGGCGCTGAGATCGTGCTCGGCCTGCCCGAGGATGTGATCACCGAGCTCGACGAGGTTGCGCTGGCGGCGATGCCGCATGAGATCAGCGACGACCCCGGCCTGGCCGCGGGTATCCGGCGCACGAACCGCGGCTTCGTGCGCGCCTGGGCCGAGGCCAACCTGCACGACCCGGGAGCCAGGGTCACACCGACGATCGGCCCCGAGATGCTCGCGATCGGCCGCGACCTCGTGCGCCGCGGGCTCGACGACACCACGCTTGAGGCCTTCCGCGCCGGCCAGAACATCGTCTGGCGTCGCTGGATGGGAATCGCCTTCGCGCTGACCGACGACCCCGGCGAGCTGGCCGAGCTGCTCGACCGCACCGCCGCCTCGATCTTCGCCTTCGTCGACAGCACGCTGTCGGTGATCTCCGTGCAGATGCAGCGCGAGCGCGACGAGCTCAAGCGCGGCACTCACACGCTGCGCTTTGAGACCGCCTCGCTGATCATCGACGGTGCCCCGATCGCCCGTGATCGCGCCTCGGGCATGCTCGGCTACGAGCTCGCCCAGCGCCACTGCGGGGCGATCATCTGGGGCGAGGAGGCCAGCGAGGACCACAGCCTGCTCGACCGAGCCGCCGAGGCGCTCGCCCACGCGAGCGGTGCACGGCGACCGTTCACGGTGGTGGCGAGCGCCTCGACCCTCTGGGTCTGGGTCCCGGGATCGCAAGGCCCGGACCTTGACGAGCTCGATCGTTCGATCGCCGAGCTGCCGGGGGTGCGCATCGCCGTGGGACCGCTCGGCGACGGGATCGACGGCTTCCGGGCGAGTCACCTGGGAGCGATCGCCGCGCAACGGCTGATGGTGCGGGTCGCCTCCGCGGTCCGCGTCGCCGGCTACGACGCCGTTGAGATCGTCGCCCTGGTGACCGCCGATGAGTCGCGGGCGGCGGAGTTTGTGACGCGCACGCTCGGCGAGCTCGAGGGCGCGCCCCCGGCGCTGCGCGCCACCGTCCGCACCTACCTGCGGATGCAGTCCAACGCGACCCGCGCGGCCGAGGCACTGTTCACGCACCGCAATACCGTGCTCACGCGCCTGAACCGCGCCGAGCAGCTGCTGCCGCGGCCGCTCGAGGAGAACAGCCTGGCGGTGGCGGTCGCGCTCGAGGTGGTGCACTGGCGTGAATAGGCGCTTTTCGACGAGGGGGCAGGTCCCGCTGGAACTGCCCCGAGTCCGGTGGGACCGCGCCCCGGAGGCCCCGCCCCCGATCCCCGGGGTGCGGCGCTCGCGCGTGCAGGCGCGGGGCGTCGACTTCCATGTGACCGAGGCCGGGCCGGCTGACGGCACCCCGGTGCTGGCGTTGCATGGCTGGCCGCAGCATCACCACGAGTGGCGCGAGCTGCTGGCCGCCCCGCCTGAGGGGCTACGCGTGATTGCACCGGATTTGCCCGGCTACGGCTGGTCGGGACCGCCGCCGCACCGCTGGCAGAAGCAGCAGGTCGCCGCAGACGTGCTCGCGCTGCTCGACCGGCTCGGGACCGGGCGCGTGATTCTGGTCGGGCACGATTGGGGCGGCTGGATCGGGCATCTGCTGACGCTGCGCGCACCCGAGCGCTTCAGTGCCTTCCTGGCGCTGAACATCATCCATCCCTGGCAGACGCCGGCCACGATGCTGCCGCACCTGTGGCGCTTCCACTACCAGCCGCTGGTCGCGTTCTTCGGCGAGCGGCTGCAGCGCGACACGGAGCTCGTCTATCGGGTGCTCCGCGGGAACCTGTTCGACCGCTCGCGGGTCACGCGTGAGGACGTGCGCTGGTTCAGCGAGCGCTTCCGCGATCCGGTCTGCGCCCGGGCCGGTCGCGACACCTACCGTACCTTCCTGACGCAGGAGTTGCCGGCCGCGGTTCGGCGCCCCGAGACGCGCCGCTCGACCGTGCCGACGCGCGTCGTGTTCGGCGTCAACGACGCCGCCCTGCATTGGTCGCTCGCCTCTCCCAGCACGGCGCTCGCCGATGACTACACGCTCGAGCTGATCCCCGACTGCGGCCACTTCATCGTCGACGAGCTGCCGCTGCTGGTGCGCGAGCGGCTGGTGGCGGTCGCCCGCGAGTTTCCGCCCGGCTGAGTTGCCGGCGTGTAACGGTTCGGCGCCGCCGCGGACCAAAGCTCCAGAACGTCAACGATCTGGAGGCAGTTACATGTTTGCGTATAGGAAGTTCGGCGTAGCTGCGGCGACCGCCGCCGCCGCGCTGATGGTGACCGCGGGTTCCGCGGGTGCGCATCAGGTCTCGCACGACTTCGGCCACTGGGACAGCGGTCGTGCGGTATTCGTGCAGACCGACGACCTGACCGGGAACACGATCGCCGTGTATGACCGCAGCGCCAACGGCACGCTCTCCGCGGCCGGTACCTACGCGACAGGCGGCGACGGCGGCCAGCTCAGCGGCTCGGTGGTCGACCACCTCGCCTCACAGAACTCGCTGACCTACGACGCCGAGGCCGGCGAGCTGTTTGCGGTCAACGCCGGCAGCAATACGGTCTCTGTGTTCGACGTCGACGGCGACCGCCTGCAGCTGCGCCAGGTGGTCAGCTCGGGCGGCACCTTCCCATCGAGCATCGCCGTTCACGGTGACCTCGTCGAGGTGCTGAACAGCACTGGCGGTGGCCAGATCCAGGGCTTCCGGCTGATCGGTGGCGAGCTCTGGCCGATCCCGGGCTCGAACCGCTCGCTCGGACTCAACGCCGCCGCGACGCCACAGTTCGTGACGACCCCGGGTGATGTCGCCTTCAGCCCCGACGGCCGTCAGCTGCTGGTCACGACCAAGGCCAACACCAATGCGATCGACGTATTTGCGATCAACGGCCTTGGCGAGCCTTCGGCCGAGCCTGTCGTCAACAGCGAGCCCGGCGCTGTGCCGTTCGCGCTGGCCTTCCAGGGCCTCGATCAGGTCGATGTCGGCGAGGCCGGACCCAACGCCGTGGCAAGCTTCGACCTGCAGGCCGACGGTACGCTGACGCCGATCTCGTCGGTTGGAACCGGCGGCTCGGCGACCTGCTGGCTGGTCGCCGATGGCCCGGCACTGTTCGCGGGCAACGCCGGCAGCGGCACCGAGAGCTCGGTGCTGTCCTCGTGGTCCGGGGCACTGTCGCTGGCAGCGACGACCAGCACCGACCCGGGTACGGTCGACGCCGCGACCTCACCCGACGGCCGCTACCTCTACGTGCAGACCGGCGCAAAGGGCATCGTCGATGAGTTCGCGGTCGGTTTCGGCGGCTCGCTCACCGGTGTCGGCAGCGTGACGGTTCCGAACGCCGCCGGCGGAGAGGGGATCGCAACGTCCTGAGTGCGGGGTAGTTTCGTGGGTGCCGGCCGGCTGGCCGGCACCCACCCGTGCCCGGTTCATGTCATTCCACGCACCACGACTCCGATGGACCCGCGGCCGCCGCGAAGCGGCCGATGCGGACCTGCACCTGCTCATGCGCCTGCGCGAGGGCGATGAGGACGCGTTTGTAACGCTCGTTTCAAAGCACCATGATCCGATGCTTCGCCTTGCCAGGACATTCGTTCACAGCCACGCCGTCGCCGAGGAGGTCGTCCAGGAGACCTGGCTTGGTGTGCTGCGCGGGATCGACCGCTTCGAGGGCCGCTCGTCGTTGCGGACCTGGTTGCTCTCGATCCTCGTCAACCGCGCCCGCACGACCGGCTCGCGCGAGGCGCGCAGCATCGCCGCCTCCGACTCGGACAGCTTTGTCGCCGCCGTGGATGCGGCGCGCTTTGACAGCAGCGGCACATGGAGCTCGCCGCCGGAGCAGTGGGTCGATGATCTTGAGGAACGGATCGGTGCCCGCGCGCTGCGCGAGCAGATCCTCGCGGCGCTCGTCGAGATGCCGGAGCGCCAGCGCGCTGTGGTCATGCTGCGCGACGTCGACGGGCTACGCAGCGACGAGGTCTGCGACGTGCTCAGCCTGACTGCGGCCAACGAGCGCGTGCTGCTGCATCGTGGGCGCAGCCGCCTGCGGCAGGCACTCGAGGACACCGTGGGAGCGGCGGGGCTATGAGCTTGCTGCGACCCGCCGAGATCCCCTGCCAGCAGGTGGTGGAGCTGATCAGCGACTACCTCGAGGGCGCCCTGCCCGTGCGCGAGCGGCGTCGCCTCGAGCATCATCTCGCGGGCTGCCCGCACTGCACCGCCTATCTCGCGCAGATGCGAGAGACCCTCAGGCTCACCGGCCGTCTGGTGCCTGAGGACCTCTCACCGGAGATGCAACGTGAGTTCGCCGACGTCTATCGCCGGTGGCGCTCGGAGAGCTGATTCGCCGGCGCCACCTGTGCGGGTCGGCGGCGCTATTGGTGCGGGCAGACCGCAAGGTTCTGCGGGCGGCTCAGACGTTCGAAGGCCTTCGCCGCCGCGTCGAACGCGTTCGCGTCGCGTGTGACCTGTTTGCCGTGGATGGCCTTGGCCGGCGCGCGTCCATCGGCGACCTTGCTGATCAGCGTGACGTCCGCCGCCAGCTGCTTGGCGGTGCTGGTCCAGCGGTCTAGGTCGTGCAGCTGCTGCTCGGTGGGCGCGAGCGTCAGCTCGCAGCGGCCGACGAAGTGGCGGGCGAGCACCTGGCTACGCAGCGTTGTCTGCGTCGTGTCGATCGATTTGACGGCGCGGCTGATCACCGCGTACTCGGGCTGCATGCAGGCCAGCAGCTTGAGCTCGGCCGGGCTCAGGTTGCTGGTTGCGGTCGTATCGGTGCCCGTTGTGGCGGTCCCGGTGGTGGTGGTCCCGGTCGTGGTCGTGCCGGTGCCGGTCGTGGTGGTGGCGGTCTGGGTGGTGGTTGTGGTCGTGCCGGTGCTCGTCTCGAGCGCCGCACAGCGAGCGACGTCGGAGTAGAAGCCGGTGAGCGACTGATCGATCCCGATTCCGGCGTTGCAGTTGCTGTACACGCTGCGCAGCAGCAGCGTCGATTGCCCAACGCGCTGGCAGACGGCATAGAAGTCGTTCCAGGTCAGGTCCTTCTTGGTCCTGAGCTTCTTGAACGCCGCCTGCTGCACGGTCAACTGCTTGTACTCGCTGGCGGTCAGGGTTCCCTTGGGGCCCGGCACCGCCGCGATCGCGGGAGCTGTTACCGCGACAGCGACCGCCATGGCTGCTGCAACTGCGAGGGCGATGTGTACCGATCGGATCATGTGTGCCGCCTATCTATTGGTGAGGACAGGCAGACAGCGTCGGCTGCCCGTGCTCGTCGATGACCGCCGCGGCGGAGCTTTCAAACCGCTTGACATCGTCGTCGATCGCGGCCTGGCTGAAGTCGCTGGACGGTGCCTTGCCCTCTGTCACCTTGATCAGCAGCGTCACGTCGGCGGCGAGCCGCGTGGTCGAGGAGGCGAACAGCTTTGCCTTCTGCAGCTCGGACGGGGTCGGCGCGAGTACTGCCAGACAGGAGCCGTGGAATCCGCGGGCGATGGTCGCCTTGCGAGCCGCGATGCTTGCGAGGTCGAGCGCCCTGGCGTGCCGGGCGAGACCCTCGTAGCGGGGATTCATGCAGATGATCAGCTTGATCACTGCCGACTCAGCGGGTGTCGTCGTGGCGGTCGTGGTTGTGGTTGTGGTGGTATTGCCGGTGGTCGTCTTGATTGCGGCAGAGCAGCTGCGCTGCTCTGCCGGGAAGCTCGCGAGCGCATCGAGCACCGCCACGCTGTCCACGCAGCTGGCGCGCTGCGTCCGCAGCAGGTCGGTGGCCCCGCCCACCGCGCGGCAGCCCGCGCGCGCCCTGGACCAGTTGACTGATTTGCTGCTCGCCGATTTGTTCAGTGCCGTCATCCCGACCGACAGCTGCCTGTACTCAGCGCCCGTCAGCTTGCCCTCCGGCACGGCTGCGGCCGCCGATGCGGACACGCAGAGCGAGGCCGCGCCACAGACGGCGGCCAACCTGGTCGCGGCTCTCATCACCTTCGGCACTACGTCGAGCGTAGGTCATCGTCCGTGAGATATGGACAGCGGTGATAAGAACGTGACCAAATTCTTATCTGGGGCGTGCGGCGGCGGATCCTGAGACTGACCCTTAGCATCACGCTTACGATGCGTGAACGCCGGCGCGTGATCGAGGCCACGACTGCTGCAGCGCTGCTCAGCGCGGCGCCCTCGGCGCTGATCTCGTTGCGGCGCCACCGCGCGGCCGGGCCGGTGGTCAGCGACCTGCTGGACGCCACTCGCGCTGCCGGCACGCTGCTCCCGCCGGGTCGGCCCGGGGTGGTGCGCGGCGCGGTCGTGCACCTTGGCGTGTCGGTGGCCTGCGGCGCGCTGCTCGGCCGAACGCTGCCGCGGCAACGCTCGACGCTGTGGGGGGCCGGGGCTGGGCTGGCCATCGGCGTCGTCAACCTGGTCCTGATCGGTCGGCACTTTGCACAGATCAGGGCGCTTCCGCTGCGGCCGCAATTGGCCGACAACGTTGCTTTCGGCGTTGTCTTCGCGCTCGTCGCGGACCGCTGAACCGGGCTCAGCGCTGTGCGCGCTGCCGCCGGACGCGCGCGCATCGCCCCCGGCGAGCACGCCCGCGGTCAGTTCGCGCGCGTGCTGTCCGTGAGGGCGATCAGCCGGTGCTCGCGACCATCTTCACGCCGGCAACGCCCGAGGACGTCATCGTGGCGCAGATGCTCACGCCGGAGACGGAACTCGCCGCAATGCGGCGGGACGTCTGCGCGCGGTGAGCCCGTTGCCGCGGCTGGCGCCGCATTCATAGGCCTGGGTCGCGAGCCGGCTCAGCTTGAATTTTGCACCGCCCTCGGCAGCCGGCTCCGCGGCTGCCTGGGCAAGTGCGTGTACATACCCCGCGATGACGCCATCGGCCGCGCGTAGTGCGGTTGAGCGGGAGACGGCTGGGGCGCGAAGGTCGGTCGTGATGGTGGACATGGGGCCTCCTCTGAGCCGGGGGATCCGCCTTCCACGGATGTGGAGGCTGCCTCCGGAAATATAGCGGAGGCAGCCTCCACTTGCAAAGGGGGAGGCTAAACCTCTCGCAATCGTCCGTGGACGACCGAGCGGGGAACCCTGGCATAAGGACGCCCGCCCCTGGAGCACGCCCGCGGACCCCGCCCGAGGACGCTACGCGACCATCCGCGCCCTGGCGCGGTCGTCATCGAGCTCGAGCACGAACCAGACGGTCTTACGGTTCCGCGGCAGCCGGCTGGTGCGCACCCCCCAGGAGCTCGACAGCGTCTCCACCAGCGCGAGCCCGCGGCCCGCAACCGCACCGGTGTCGACGTGCTGAATGACCGGCGTTCCCGGCCCGTGGTCAGACACGGCGACACGAATCTTGTGTCGATCGCGGGAGACGCTGACCTCAAAGTCCGAGTCGGTGTGACGCACGCAGTTGCCGGCCAGCTCGGAGACCAGCAGCTCGACGACATCGAGCAGCTCGGGTGGATAGCCGTCAAGCTCGTCGATCGCGAACCTTCGTGCCGCCCTCACCGCCCGCGCGTCGTTGGGGAATTTGCGATTGCTCGTCATGATGGGTTGAACTGTTTGGTCAGGCCCATTGCCTGAATCACTCTGCTGATCATCGGCGGCGCGTTGCGAATCTCCAGTCTTGGGACGCGCTGACTCCAGCTCACCCACAGCGCGATCGCCGAGCTGTCGGCGAAACGCAGCTGCCCGATGTCGATCACGAGCGTTCCGGTCACCGACGCGATCGTCTCCTCCACTGCGGCGCGCAGCTCGTCGGTGGTCGACAGATCAAGCTCGCCCTCGAGCGTCAGCTCAAAGCTGCCGTCTCCCAGCGCCGTGACCTTGTGGCGCATCAAAGGTCCGTCGAAATCACCCATTGCACCCCCGCTATCGCTGTGTCGTCGACTGAGTGTGGGCCTCGCGCCAGCTCGAGGATCTGGCCCATCATCTGTTCAAGGTCTCCAGAGGCTTGCATGGCCGCCTGTCGCAACCGTTCGAGGCCGTCGTCAAGGCTCTCGCCGTGGCGTTCAATCAGGCCGTCTGTGAAGCCGAACAGGTAGGCGCCATCGGGAACATCAAAGGTGCTCGAGGTGTATGAGCAGTCGCTGTCGACACCGATCGGCAGCCCCACCTGGGTCTCCAGGTACTCGGCCCGCCCGTCGTGCACCAGGAGCGGTGGCAGATGCCCCGCGCTCGTCACGCGCACGCGCTTCTCCTGCAGGTCGATCAGCACGCACAGCACGGTCGCGAGCTGCCCCTGTTCACGCAACGAGCCCAGCGCAGAGAGCGTCGGCAGGAAATCCTCGGGCGGGTCCACCTGGGCCGCGTATTGGATCGCCGAGCGAACCGAGGCCATCGCCGTGGCGGCGCGAATGCCGCGACCGGACACATCACCGACAACCAGCAGCAGCCGGCGCGGACTGAGCCTGAGCATGTCGTACCAATCCCCGCCGATGTCGATTCCCGGTGCGCCCGCGTCGTAGAGGCCCGCCAGCCGCAGGCCCTCGATCTTCGGCAGCTCATCGGGCAGCAACGCCTCCTGCAGGCTCTGGGCGATCCCGTGCTGCTCGGCGTAGAGGCGCCGGTTCTCAGCCGCGAGGCTCTGCGCACGGCTGCCGCCCCAGATCAGCCTGAAGGTGAGCACACTGGCGCCGATCGTGAGCAGCCCGCCGATGATCCCGATCACCCAGGGCATGTCCTCGGGCAGCGCTCCGCCGAGCGGCTGGCTGGCGCTGATCACGACCGTGATCGCGTTGCTGCCAAAGGGGATCACGGTGGTCGCGTGGGGCCCCGGCAGTGGCAGGTGCCTGACGGTGCTGATGAGCAGCTGCGAACGCACCGCGCGGTGCCCGACGTAGGCCGCGACATTGAGGTTCGAATAGGCGGAATTGGCCGGCAAGGCGGCGTAGTCGCTGGTCGGCAGGGTCTCCTCGGCTTCGACCAGGAAGTGTCCGAGGTGTGAGCCCGCATAGACGTAGGCGAGTCGCCGCTGCGCCGCGTGCAGCAGCCCGAGCACGGTCAGCATGCTCTGCCCGCTGGTGCGGTGCTCGGCCGCCCGCAGGATCGGGACCACGCCGCCGTGCACCTCCGGCAGCTCCGGGGGAGTGCCGACAACCACGACCGGGCCCTCGTCGAGATGGCCCACATGCCACACCGACATCGAGATGAACTGGCTCTTCGGCAGGCCCACGTAAGCGTCGGCGAACTGGGTGAACTTTGCCGGGTTGGCGCCGGTGATGTTCGCGAGCGCCACCGCCGCACCCAGCGGCGTCTCGACATCCGGAAGCACGCTGGTGAAGACCGACCCCACCTCCTTGCTGCGCAGCGTGAGCAGGTGCTGCTCGTTGGAGGCGGCAAGATCCGCCGAGAGCAGCGCCAGGCCAGATGTCACGAGCACACCGATCGCGAGCACCACCCAGACCCATCCGAATGACCAGTGCACGAACCACAGACGCTTGGCCGAAGCGTCGTCCGCACGCCCGACCGGCGTGCTACCAGGCTGGCTCTCGTCGGTTCCATCCTCCACGAGGCCGCGATGATCTCACGTTTTTGCAGATTTAAGGAGGGCTGACAGCTCGGCTGCGCGCGGATTGCCCTTGCAGACGTGTGCGTTCTCGGCCTGGCGCAGCGGCGACCGCGGCCCGGCGACGAACACGGCGTGGCGGATCTGGTCGATCAGTGTCTCCGGGCGGTTGGCCGCCTGAACCTCGAGCGGGGTGCGGGCTTCACCGAAGTGACCGGGCCAGCAGCCCCAGTCCGGTCGCGCCAGGTCGACCAGCGGGGTGGTGCTTCCGCGGAAGGCGAAGCGGCCAGAGCCGCAGACAAGCCAGTCGGAGGAGAGATCGCTCAACACCGCCCGCGGGGCCTGGGCGCCGCAGCCCGGCAGATAGGTTGGATGTCCGCCAAAGGCCGCCTGCACGATCGCGTGCCCGCCGTCGAATCGGAGCGAGTGGCTGCTCCAGCGGATGAACATGCCCTCGTTGCTGTGCCGCGCCAGATAGATCCATTGCGGCAACAGCGTGTGCGGATCCAGCAGCACGTCGATGTGCTCCCAATCGCCCTGGTGCAGGTCGGTGTTGAGCTGGTCGCCGGCCAGTGGCGCGCCGTCCATCAGCTGCTTGTCGACGACCGTGGGGTAGTAGTTGAAGGGGTAGAAGAACCAGTACTCGAGGCCGATCAGGTCCGCGGCCACCGATTTGTCGGGAAGGCCCTTGGGCCACCGCGATGCGCTGATCGGGCCGGCATAGTAGAAGTAGAACTCGGCGCTGGCCCACGGGTCGAGCCGCCCCGGGTCGGCCAGCCAGCTGTCGGTCGAGCCGGCGTTGATCTGCAGTCCGCGCAGGAACGCCCGGAACTGGCCGGCCGGGCTCTGGTTGTGTGCGAGCTGCACCGGCAGCTGCAGGTAGTCGCTCGATCGCGCACCGCCGCCGCTCAGGCTGGACGGGGTCACGGGACACAGCCTGCGCGGTGCTCGGGCTTCAATCAGGCAGGCGGTGGCGCCCCGCGGGCCGCGCTCGGCGAGCACCGCGCCGAGTGACACCGGCCAGTTCTGATCGGCGACTGTCACCAGCAGCGTCGGCGCGTACCGGCGTGCGAGCCGCGCGATCGGCAGCGGTGTGGTCTTATTTATGGGGGGCTCGCCTGCGGCGGCTCGCCCCGTGATCGGCGCTTGTCCTGTGATCACGCCGGCGCCCAGCGACGGGGCCCCGCGAGCGGCGGTCAGCGGCGCGTTCCTGGCTCCGGCGCAGGTTGGTTCGCGGGCCCGCAGGGCCGGGTTGAAGATCGTCGGCGCGTGCGCGTCGATCCGCAGCGCGT
Organism: uncultured Actinomycetota bacterium; assembly: GCA_963706725.1. GTDB lineage: Bacteria > Actinomycetota > Thermoleophilia > Solirubrobacterales > Solirubrobacteraceae > Palsa-465. The sequence goes on from OY970167.1 coordinate 1,594,810, forward strand.
CGAACGCCAATCCGAGCAGTGTCGGGCGCTCGCCCGAGTCGACGTAGTCGGTCCCGGTGATCCGCAGCCCGCGCAGCGCTCGGCGCGGGGTGAAGGCCACGCGTTCATTGCTTGAGGTCGCGTTGGCCAGTGAGGTGCAGAGCACCTGGTAGGCGCCGCCGTCGCTCCTTGCCAGGAGGCCGCCGATCTTGAGCCCTGTCGTGGTGCGGGCCACCGCGCCCGGGAAGCCGACCGGCGCCGTCGCATCGTAGGCAAGACTCAGCAGCAGGCAGATGGCCAGCAGGATCCACGGCAGCGGTGAGCGCAGGAACTGGCCGAGGTCCCGCGGCCTTGGAATGCGCCCCAGCTTGCGCCCGAAGGTGGCGAGCAGCACGCCCGTCAGTCCGAGCACGCCCAGCGGCGCAGACACGAACAGCGAGAGCGCCGTGACGCCCAGCCAGGCAATCGCGTGGAAGTGGGCATCAAAGGCCAGTGGACTCAGACGCGTGAGTGCGAACCTGACCGCCACAAGCACGATTGCACCCACCGCGATGCCCGCGGCGCTCCAGCCGGGAGGCGCGACTTCAGCGGCGAAGCGCCCGGCGCAGATCGCCAGCACCGCGGCAAGCACGCCGATGTTGAAGCCGGCGATCAGGCGTACCGCCCAGTCGCCGAGCGGCGCCTCGCGCAGCGGCGGCCGCGCTCCGCTAGGTGCTTGCCGCGCCCGCTCCGCGGCCGCGTGGCGCACGCCGTGCTCGCTGATCAGGTCGTGCCAATCCTGTCCGTGTGCCTCCCAGCTGCGGCGTGAGGACAGCCAGGCCAGCACGCAACCGACACAGAAGACCGCCAGTGCCAGTGCGACCGAGAGCGCGCCATCCGCGAACAACCTGACCAGGCCGAGCAGCTTGGCCGCGGTGAACGCGGGTAGCTGCGCGGTCGCGAAGCGGACCAGCTCGACGACCCAGCCGATCAACGGCAGACAGGCGAGCAGCGCGACCGCCGCGACCGCGGCGCGCGCCGCTGCGACCCGGTCAGGCGGTCGGTTCAGGGTCCGCTCCGCGTGCTCGTGCGACACGTCGCCCAGCTTGGCATGCTGGGTCAGATGCGCAAGCGCCACGATCGTGAGGGGATGCCATGAGCCGGCGCGCGCTGTTGATGTTCGGCTCGCTCTGCGTCATCTGGGGAATCCCGTACCTGCTGATCAGGGTCGCAGTCCGCGAGCTCTCACCGGCGTTCCTGGTCTTCGCGCGTACCGCCGTGGGCGCACTGCTGCTGCTCCCGCTCGCCGCGCGGCGAGGTGAACTGCGCGTGCTGCTGCCGCACTGGCGGCCGGTGCTGCTGTTTACCGTCGTGGAGATTGGCATCCCATGGCTGCTGCTGTCGCGCGCAGAGGAGCGCTTGAGCAGCTCGCTCACCGGTCTGCTGGTCGCCGCCGTGCCGCTGGTTGCAGCCGGCATCAGCGCCGCGACCGGGAGCCGCCATCGGCTCGAGCGCCGCAGCTGGGGCGGGCTGCTCGTCGGCATCCTCGGGGTGGGCGCGCTCGTCGGGCTCGACTTCGGGCGGGTGGGACTGGTGCCGCTGCTCGAGGTGCTGGTGGTGGTCGTCGGCTACACGAGCGGACCGATCGTGCTCTCGCGCAGCCTCTCCGAGCTGCCGTCGCTCGGTGTGATCGCGGCCTCGCTGACGGTCGCGGCCGTCGCCTACGCGCCGGTCGCCGCCTTTGAAGTGCCCAAGCACTTGCATGCCGACGTGATCCTCTCGGTCGCCTGCCTGGGCGTCATCTGCACTGCACTGGCCTTCCTGATCTTCTTCGCGCTGATCGCCGAGGTCGGCCCCGTGAGGGCGACCGTCATCACCTACGTCAACCCGGCGGTGGCGGCGATCCTGGGGGTCTCCCTGCTGAGTGAGCGCTTCACCGCAGGGATGGGTGTCGGCTTTGCCCTGGTGCTGGCCGGGTCGGTGCTCGCGACCGGCAGGCGCCCGGCGCCCGAGTCGGTCGTGCCGCCGGAGCCGGCGGCGGCCGTCATTGAGGTCGCCTCCGGCTGATCGGTCGCGGCGCTGGTTAGGCTTCCGTTCGTGGCCGAGCAGTCCGAGCTATCGGTACCCGAGGGCGTCGTCGTCGGCGATGACGGGATCGCCCGCTGCTGGTGGGCGGATTCGACGCCCGAGTACCGCGCCTACCACGACACCGAGTGGGGCTTCCCGGTGGCCGATGACCGCCGGCTGTTTGAGAAGCTCTGCCTGGAGGGCTTTCAGGCGGGGCTCTCTTGGCTGACGATCCTGCGCAAGCGCGACGCCTTCCGCGAGGTCTTCGTCAACTTCGAGCCGGCGGAGGTTGCGCGCTTCGGTGAGGACAGGGTCGCCGCGCTGATGGACGACGCCCGGATCGTGCGCAACCGCGCCAAGATCGAGGCGACGATCAACAACGCCCAGCGCGCGCTCGAGCTGATCGAGCGCGAGGGGTCGCTCGCGCGCTTCCTCTGGGGCTACGAGGCGCCGGCCGCGGGCGACTCGCTGACGCGCGCGCAGCTGCCGGTGACGAGCGCCGAGTCGCGCGCGCTGGCCAAGGAGTTCAAGCGCCGCGGCTGGCGCTTCGTCGGGCCGACCACCGTCTACGCGTTCATGGAGGCGATGGGACTCGTCAATGACCACCTCGACGGCTGCCACTGCCGCCCGACGGTGGACGCGGTGCGCGCCGACTTCACGCGACCCTGAGGCTGAGCCGCGCGGCTACTGCGGCCAGCGGAACCCGGGAGCGGTCAGGTTGCCCGCAGCCAGCGGGCTGCGGGGCAAACCGGCAGGCGGATCCAGCTGGTTGTAGGCCGCCGGCGCGAGGTCGTTGGGGGTGTCGGAATGGAACAGCGCAGCCAGGTACTGCGCCTGGCCACGGCCGACGCCGAGCTCGGTCTGGCCGCCGCCGTAGGCGCCGATCGCATGCGCGGCGCAGTAGTCGTAGGTGTCGCAGAGCTCGCTCAGCCGGCCGATGCGCGAGGGCTTGATGTTGACCATCCGCGGCGCGAACGGCAGCGCCTGGATGTCGGCGATCGCGTGGATCGGTGCGTCCCAGGTGATGCGATGATGCTCGCCGGCGAGCACCGCCATCGCCTCAGCCGAACTCAGATCGGGGTCCTCCAGCCACGCATCCGGGAAGGCTTCGACGACCCGCTGGTAGAGCACCGGATCGGCGTCCTGGTCGACGCTCGTGCCCCTGTACATCCCTTTGAAGTCGATCGAATCGACGGCTCCCGTCGCGACCAGCGCCGCAAAGATCTCGGGTGTCCATGAGCTGGTGGCGTCGAGCTTGAAGCGCAGCGTCGGGTCGAGCGCGAGCCGCTTGCTCACGGGCTCGAGCGTCGGCGGCTCGCCGAGGCGCGTCGAGGCCACATAGTTCATCGCCCGCGGCTCGCGGCGCAGCGCCTGCGCCAGCGAGATGCCGTTCTGGCGCAACGCGAGATCCAGCGCGGCGCTCTCAAACGCCCAGATCCGATAGAGGCGCGAGGCCTCCATCTGCGGCGGCGTCGGGAACAGGTCCAGCGACTCGATCAGCGCGCACAGCTCACCCAGCGTGCGCGTCCCGGTGAGGTCGTGCACCGCGCCGAGCCGCTGGTACTCGAGGTGCTCCTCGGCGGTGTAGACGACGTCCTCGCCGATCCCGCTCAGACCACCCCCGCTGATCTCCACGAGTGTCGTGTGACGGTCGAACTCCGGCGAGATCTGTGCGTGCAGGCCGCGTAGCGCGTAGCCGTCGACGCTGAGCTCGATGCCGGCGAGCAGATCGAAGGTCGTCATGACGACCAATCATGACGCACAGCGGCGGTGGGGCCGAGACCTCGCTCGGCCCCACCGTGCGCAGTGAGACGCCCGCGCGCCTACGTCGTTCCGAGACTGACGGCCCAGACGTGCATCGCACTGGCGCCGCCGTCGGTGGTGTTGCTCACGTCCGGGAACGTGATCGACTGCACCGTCTTGTTCGGGTCCACCGGGACCGTGGTCGCGTACACGTACACGGTCAGCTGCTGCGATGTTCCCGAGGTGCTGTTGCGGTATGGCAGCGTTGCCGCCGCCGTCTCCGTCGCACCGGGGCCACCGGCCCAGTCACTCGAGGTGACCGTGGCCGTGGACGATGTCCCGTCGGTGTAATTGATCGTGATCGTTCCCTGCGTGCCTCCGTCCGTCGAGTTCTCGAGCAGGCCGAGCGTGTTGGCGCCGGCCGGGCCGCTGACGAGCATCGTCTGCCCGGCGGCCAGGATGTTGTCGGGTGAGCAGGGCTGCCCGCTGGTCCACTTGAACGTCAGACCATCGGCCGTGATCGTCGCCCCGGGTGTGAATCCGGCGTTGGCGAGCGCCGTTGCCGAATAGCTGTACCCGACGCCATCGAGGTTGGCGCAGCCCTGGTTGTCATCCGGCGAGGTGCCGGTGCTGTCGTAGTAGTCGCTCGGGTTTGACGTCGGCGTGATCTCGGTCGCGGGGCTGTCCGACATCGAGCCGCTGCCCGTGACCACGGTGACCGATGCGGGCGAACCGGGGGACACCGTTGCCGGCACCGTGAACGTCACGGCGCTGTCGCTCCAGCTGTCGATCTGCAGCGCCGTCTGACCGGACCCGCCCCAGCTCGAGCCGTTGTCGCTGAACTCGACGTGGCCGGATCCCTGGCTCGCGCCGAAGCCCGAGCCATTGATCGTCACCTGCTGCCCGGCTGAGGCGACACTCGGCGTGGCCGAGGTCGCGACCGGAGCGCTGAGTGCCGCGGTCGAGGTGCCGATCGAGAACAGGTGCAACGCACCCGTCGTGGCACCGTCGGGGAGCGTGACGCTCGCGAGCGTCTTGTTCGGGTCCACGGGAACGGCGGCGTCGAACACGAACGTCGCGACGCTCTGCTGCTGCGGCGAGCAGTACGAGCAGTTGCGGTAACTCAGCTTGATCGCGGTCTGGTTGCCGTACGACGGCTGTGAACTGCCGCCGTTGAGCGTCCAGTCGCTGAGGCCGAGCCAGTACTGCGCACTGCTGCCGTCGCTGTAGTGCTCGGTCACGACGCCCTCGCTGGGACCGTTGGTTGCCGACCCGAGGAACGCCAGCGTCTGTGTCCCCAGCGGCGCGTTGACGCTGATGTCCTGGCCCTGTGCGATCACGTTGTCGGGCCAACCCGGAGTCGACTGTGGCCAGGTGAACGGGACGCCGTCAACCGTCTGCGTGGCCCCTGGCGTCCAGCCCTGCGCAGCCAACGCCTGGGCGGAGTAGCTGGCTCCGCCGTTGTCGAAGTTGGCCTCCTGGACGTTGCTGTCATTGGAGATGCCGGCGTTGTTCGTCGCTGCCAACAGACTCCCCGGCTGCGCGACCAGCACCGCCACCTTGACGGTCTGCGTCGCACCCCCCGCCATCGTCAGCGTGGCCGTGACCCAGTTGTAGCCCAGCGGAGCCGAGCGAGCTCGCGCTGATCGTCACCGGGATCGTGGCCCGCCCGTTGGCCGGGACCGAGATGCTGTCGGCGGCCGATGAGATCGACAGCCCGCTGCCGCTGGGAGCGGAGATGCTCACGCCCACGCTCTGGGCGCTGGCGGTCGCGTTCTGCGCGCCGAGTTGGAGCACCGAGCTCGCAGCGGGCGCGACGGTCAGGTTCTGCTCGGAGGCGTAGCCCACCACCGGCTTCAGCCCGGCGCTGTACGACGGTGGTGCGTCCGCTGCCGCCGAGCCCCATGAGGTCGGTGCGTCACCAAGCGACCAGTTCAGCGACGCGCCCTGGGAGAGCGTGCTGTAGTCGACCCAGGTCCTCGAGTAGTCGTGGCCGTTGAGCTTCAGCGACTTCACGTAGTACGTGGTCGGCGACGCCCCGGGCGCGTTGATGTTGATCGCGTTGCCGTTGGCGAGGTGGATCGTCTCCTTGGGGAACCCGGGGCTTGCGAACACGAGCGTGCCGTGGCCCGAGTTCTCCGGATACATGCCCAGCATCTCCCAGATGAACTGCGAGCTCTCGGCCCCGAGGTCGTCGTTGTTGGCAAGGCCGTCGGGTCCCGGCAGGTACATCGTGTTGCGGATGTTGTTGACGACCTTCTGAGTGCCGGCGGGATCACCGGCGTAGTCGAGTGCGAACTGCTCGCCGAGGTCGAACTCGTTCGTCAGCTCGGCGTACATGCCGAAGCCGTTCGGCTGCGAGAGGTACTGCTCGAGCAGCGGCTTGACCTTGGCCTCCCCGCCCAGCAGCGAGAACAGTGCCGAGTAGTCGTTGGGGACGTCCCACAGGTACTCGTACGGGTCGCCCTCGACGTAGGGCTCGCCGTCGGTCGGGAAGGTGCCGGTGAACGTCGGCGTCACGCCGGGCTCGAACTGGCCGTTCGCAAGCCGCGAGGTCAGCAGGTTGTTGTTGGGGTCAAACAGGTTCTCCCAGTTGTTGGCGCGGCGCGTCAGCATCGCGGCGTCGGAGCTGTCGCCCATATCGCTGGCGAACTGCGCCAGTGCCAGGTCCTCGTTGTCGTACTCGAGTAGCGTCGACATGTAGCCATGGGCGTTGCAGCAGCCGTAGGTGCCGTCCTCGGGCAGGTAGCCGTATTGCTGCTCGAGTGCCTCACCGGGGCGCACGTCGTTGACCGTCGTGGCCTGGGTGAGCATGTCGCTCAGCGCCTGCTTGGTGTTGAAGTTGTGGGCACCGAAGGCGTAGATGTCGCCGATGATCGCGTCGGCCGGGTCACCGACCATCACGTAGTTGTTGAGGTTGTCGTAGCCCCACTGCTGCAGCAGCTTGTCCTCGCTGTAGTAGTTGAGCTGGGACTGCGCCATGTCGCCCGCTGCCTGTGGATCGAGCATCGCCTGCAGCTGTGAGAGCGAGTGGTAGATGTCCCAGCCCGAGAACATTCCGTACTGGTCCTTCTGGCCGGGGGCGAGCGTGTCGACCTTCATGTCCGCGCCCATGAACTGCCCGTTCACGTCGCTGGTGATGTTGGGCTGCAGGAAGTCCTTGTAGAGCAGGCTGTAGAACTCCTGTGTCTGTGCGTAGCTGCCGCCGGAGACCTGGATCTTGCCGAGCAGGTGATCCCAGCTGGCCTGGGCCTGGTGGCGTACCGCGTCGAAGTTCCAGCCCGGATTCTCGGTCTGCCAGTTGAGCTTGGCGTTGGCGGCGCTGACGTAGGAGATCCCGACCTTGGCCTGGACCGTCTGGTCCTGCGTCGTATCGAAGGTCAGGTTGACCGCAGCCGGATCGGTCTGACCCGAGTTGGTGATCACCTGTGAGGCCGTGAACGGGTGGTCGAAGGTGATGTCGAAGTAGACGGTGTATTCCTGCGACTGGCCATCGTTGTTGGTTTCGCCGCAGAAGTTGCCGCTGGTATCCGAGCCCTGGATCTCGTTGTTGCCGATCACCTTGACGCTGTCGCCGAAGTCGCCGTTCTGGCTGGCCATCAGCTTGATCAGGAAGTCGGCCTGCGTCGTCGCCGGATAGGTGAAGCGCGCCATCGAGCTGTGCGGCGTCGCCGTGAACTCGGAGGTGACCGTGTTCGGCTGGTTGCTCTGGGCCGAGTAGTAGCCGGCCTGGGCGACCTCATTGCTGTGGCTGAAGGCGGTCGTGATCTGGTTGGGATCGCCACTCGGGAGCGCACCGGTGGTCGGCACCATCGGCACGTCGCCGGCGGCGCCGCAGCCCGGGCCCGACACGTGGGTCAGGCTGTAGCCCCAGAGCTTGTTGTCGGAGTAGTCGTACTCGCCGCCGGCGTTGTATGTCGGCATCGTGTCGGGGCTCCACTGCACCATCCCGAACGGCACCTCGGCGCCGGGGAAGGTGTTGCCGCCGCCTGAGGTCCAGGTCCTGGTGTCAACCAGGCTTGCCAGATCCCCTCCGGCCGTCGGGCTCGTGACCGTGCTCTGGTTCTTGGCTCCGGCCGGCATCTGCGCGGTCGTCAGGTGCCTCGGGCAGTTCGCGACCCGGCCGCTCGGGCCGGTGACGCAACTCAGGTGCTGCAGCGTGTCGAGCGGGGACTTGTTCGTTGCCTGCGCCGAGGCGCCGGGCGCGAGCGTCGGAGCTGCGGCCGTGGTGGCGCTGGGCGCAGTCGACGTGTGCGTCGGCGGCGACGCGGTCGCCAATGCCGGCACGGCGACAGCCGCACCGCCCACGAGTAGACACGTCAGACCAAAGACAAACCGCCTTAATAGCTTGCCTCTCATCGGATCTCCTCTTCCTCAAACCTGCGGGTTTCGAGCTTCCCCGTCTCCACAAACCCTGCGGTTCCGACCGGCCTTTCGACCGGCCGTGCGACTGGCCTTGTCCGTGGCCCAGTCGGCCGATGAACACCCCAACAGCGGCGTCTTCGAGCGAGAATGACAACGTTATCGACAACGTTGTCAATGGGGGTTTATATATCTCGCTCGGTGGCTTGTCAACGCGTGCGTGCGGGGATAGCGGTCGCGTCAGCGCCGGGTTACGCCGGGGGCCGGGCGACGGCGGCTGAGGGTCTGCCCCAGGCATCCGCGTGCTGCTCACGAGCGGCAAATCATCCGTCACCTTCCTGGCTACCGCGTACATGCGTTTGTGTGGGATCGTGTGGGTCAGAAGCAGGGCTTGTTGATCAGGAACTAGGAGAGGCTTGATGGCTGATTTTGCGGTGGTCAACCCGGCGACGGGGGAGACGATCAAGGAGTACCCGACGATCTCGGACGCCGAACTGCGGGATGCGATCGCCGGTGCGTACCGCGCCGAGCAGGAATGGGTCCCGAGCACCACGATTGCGCAGCGTGCCGCGCTGATCCGCCGCGTCGGTGAGCTGCACAGTGAGCGCCGCGAGCAGCTCGCGGAGATCATCGTGCGGGAGATGGGCAAGCCCGTCGAGCAGGCGCTCGGCGAGGTCGACTTCTGCCAGGGCATCTACCAGTTCTACGCCGACAACGCCGAGAGCCTGCTCGCCGATGAGCCGATCACGCTGCTCGACGGCGAGGGCTCGGCGATCATCCGCCGCAGCCCCTACGGGGTGCTGCTCGGGATCATGCCGTGGAACTTCCCCTACTACCAGGTGGCGCGCTTCGCCGGTCCTAATCTGATCATCGGCAACACGATCCTCTTGAAGCATGCTCCGCAATGCCCGGAGTCCGCGCTCGCGATCGCGGACATGTACAGGGACGCAGGGTTTCCCGAGGGTGCCTACACCAACATCTTCGCGGTCCCCGAGCAGATCGAGTCCGTGATCGCCGATCCGCGCGTGCGCGGCGTCTCGCTGACCGGCTCTGAGCGTGCGGGCGCGGCGGTCGCGCAGCTCGCCGGCAGGCATCTGAAGAAGGTCGTGCTGGAGCTCGGCGGCTCTGACCCCTTCATTCTGCTCTCGACCGATGACCTCGACGCAACGGTCGAGGCGGCAGTCGCTGCCCGCCTGGACAACACCGGGCAGTCATGCAACGCCGCCAAGCGCTTCATCGTGATCGACGGGCTCTACGACTCGTTCCTCGAGAAGTTCACGGCAGCGATGACCGCTGTGACACCGGGCGATCCGACCTCGGCCGACAGCACGATCGGGCCGCTCTCCTCGAGCACCGCCGCCGAACGCCTCGACCAGCAGGTCAAGGCCGCGATCGCCCAGGGCGCGACCGTGGCCGCCGGTGGTGGCGAGCGCAGCGGCAACTTCTACCCGCCGACGGTGCTCACCGACATCACGCCCGAGAACGAGGCCTACAAGGAGGAGCTGTTCGGCCCGGTCGCACAGGTCTACCGGGTGAGCTCGGAGGACGAGGCCGTCAAGCTCGCAAACGACACCCGTTTCGGCCTCGGCTCCTACCTGTTCACCACCGATCCCGATCAGGCCGAGCGCGTCGCCAACAGGATCGAGGCCGGCATGGTCTACGTGAACATCGTCGGCGCCGACGGTGTCGAGCTGCCCTTCGGCGGCGTCAAGTCCTCGGGCTTCGGCCGCGAGCTTGGCCGCTACGGAGCCGATGAGTTCGTCAACAAGAAGCTGATCCGCATCGGCTGAGTCGGGATGATCCGCGGCAGGCAGCCTGTGCGCTCGGACCATCCGCGATCCGAGCGCACAGCAGTCGCCTGACAGCGGGCGGCGCGGAGTTGACCATGAGCGATATGACGGTCGCCGAGGCGATCCTCCGAACCCTGGCCGGCGCCGGCGTGCGCACGACGTTCGGCTTGCCGGGCGTGCACAACCTCGCCTTCTGGGAGGCCAGTGGCGACGAGCTCCCGGAGATCATCGGCACTCGCCACGAGCAGACCACGGTCTACGCCGCCGACGGTCTGGCGCGAAGTGGTGGCGGACTGGGAGTGAGCCTGACGACCACCGGCCCGGGCGCGGCCAACGCAGTCGCGGCGTTTGGGGAAGCGGCGGCCAGCGGCAGCCCGGTGCTGCTGATCGCCAGCGACACGTCGACTCGCATCGCCCGCCCGGGTGTCGTCCGCGGCGCTCTGCACGAGTCCGCAGATCAGGGAGCGATGTTCGCGACGTTCGCCAAGGCGGTCCACCAGCCGCGCACGGCCGCCGCGGCCGTCGAGGCTGTGGCACGCGGGGCACAGGCCGCAATGCAGTGGCCCCGCGGCCCGGTCTACGTTGGCGTACCGACCGACGTGCTCTGGCAGGCGGGTGCGCCGCTCGCAGTCGCCGAGCCGCAACGACTGCCGCCGAGTGATCGTGATATCCGCGCTGCCGTCGAACTGATCGCATCGGTTGAGCGGATCGTCCTATGGGTCGGAGGCGGAGCCGTTCAGTCCGATGCTGGGGATGCCCTCGCACGCCTGGCGGCGCGGCTCGGGGCACCGACGCTGGCCAGCTGGGCCGGTCACGGCGTTGTCTCAGCCGACAGTCCATGGCTGATCGACCTGCCGCCGCATGAGCCCGAAATCACCGACCTGATCGCGCAGGCTGATCTGATGATCGCCGTCGGCACCGCCTTCGACGGGCCCAACACGATGAATTGGAGACTGCCCGTGCCCGAGCGTCTGGTCGCGATCAACGCGGACCCGGTCGACGCGGGCAAGAACTATCCGCCGGCGGTCACGGTCGTGGCCGACGCGCGTGAGGCGGTGTGCGCTCTTGCCGGCGCCGTCGAGTCGCGCGACGCCAACCCAGGCTCCGTGCGGGAACTGTGTGAACGCGTCCGGCTGCGCATCGGCAGCGATCCCGACACACGGGACGCCTGGCGGTTCGTCGCCGCACTCGACGACGTCATCGTGCGCCGGGATCCGGTCGTGGTCAACGATATGGCGATTCCGGGTTACTGGGGCGCCGGCTACACGCGCGTCCATCGCCCGCGGCGCATGCAATATCCGGTCGGCTGGGGCACGCTCGGTTTTGCGCTGCCCGCCGCCGTCGGCGCCGGCGCGCTTCGCACGCACCCGGTACTCGTCGTCTGTGGCGATGGTGGATTCATGTTCGCCGTCGGCGAGCTCGCCGTTCTGCGCCAGCACAACCTGCCCGTCACGGTGTTGCTGGTCGATGACGGCGGCTACGGGATGCTGCGCTTCGACCAGACGATCGCGGGCGCGCCGCACCGCGGCGTCGACCTGGCGCGGCCGGACTTCCCGATGCTGGCCGCCGCATTCGGGATCAGCTGCCAGATCACCGATCTTCCCGGGCTCGCGGACGCGCTTGACGAGGCGCTCGCGGCAAACGCCCCACGCGTCGTCCTGCTCGAGCACGCTCTCCATCCGCCGATCTCGGTCTCGGCACGCTGGCCGCGGTGATCACGGCGCGGGTTGTGTCTGTCCTGCGACTGCGACCCACCGCGACGCCGGCGAGGTCCCCCCGGAACGCGTAAGGGCCCGCACAACGGCGGGCCCTTGGAATGCGTGAATCGTGACCTTAGAGCGGCTGAACGTTCGCAGCGGCCGGGCCCTTGGGACCCTGCTCGGCGTCGTAAGACACCTTTGCGCCCTCGGCCAGCGACTTGAAGCCGCTGCCCGCGATCTTGGAATGGTGCACGAACAAGTCCTTGCTCTGGTCATCGGGCGTGATGAAACCAAAGCCCTTTTCGTCGCTGAACCACTTCACGGTTCCTGTTGCCATTTGTCCCTCCCGGGAGATCGTGTGCTGCGAAACGAGGGAGGTGCTTTAGACAACTACGACGAACGCTCGCACTACTTCACCGGACACCCGTCCGGCCGTGTGCATCAGTGTAGCCGCCCAACCTCAGCAAAACAACGTATGTCGGCAGGCGATTGACTCGGTCGTTGACGATCGATCGTCGCCATCCCCTCGCAGCCGCGAGTCGCAGCTGCAGTTCGGAGCCGAGGGTGGCGCTCTGGCCGGTCAGTAATCGTCGCCGACGTGACCGCGTCGGATAAGGGCGTAGAGTGGACGGTGCAGTTCCACTGCCGAGTGTGTGCTCTCGCATTCTTCCGTGGCCGCCATCTTTGTGGAGCGATAGGAGCGACCGGCTGATGCCTAAGCCCAATAACCCTGATCCCGAGCGACCAAAGCCCTCAGCGACGTTCAGCGACGTAACCAAAGAAATCGCGCGCCGCAACGAAGAGGCACAGAAGATCGCCCGAGCGAGGCGTGCCGTGCGCGAAAAGGAACAGATCGCCCTGCGCCGGCAATGGGAGCAGCTCTAGCGCGTCAGCTGCAGCTTCCGGGCGCTGTTTCGCACTCACGCTCATGCGGAGTTCGCCGCGAGCCAGGCCCAGGTGTCATCGATCGGTTCATAACCGATATGACGCTCGGCCTCTCCGAGCTCGGCAACGCGGTAGCGGTTGGCCGAGATTCCGTTCACGACGATGAAGCCATCATGCTCGGACTCGACCGCCGCCCGGATGAGCCGTGCGCAATCGCCGAAGCTCAGCCACGCTGACAGATTGAGCGGAGTGGCCTTATCACCCGCCGGCGGCTGCTCCGAGAAGTAGCCAATCCGCAGTGCGACAACCGATGTGGAAGAACTCGCTGCGACCCAGCCGCCCAGCGCTTCTGCCCACGCCTTCGTCGCCCCGTAGAGATTCGCCGGGCGGGGAGCATCCCTGCTGCGCCGTTGCAGCTTCTCCGGATACGCCAAGACCGCCTGTACGCTGGACGCAAGCACGAGCCGCCGGACCCCGCACTCGCGCGCAGCCGCAGCCACCGTGTAGGCGCCGTCCACATTCGGTCCTTTCAACTCACTCCACTCAGCGTGTGGGCTTGGATTGGCGGCGAGATGAACCACCGCATCCGCGCCGCGAAACATGTCCAAGCAGCGCTCGAAGTTCGTTACGTCAAGCGCGTCGATCCCGCCCGTGGCCTCCAGGTCGGTCGCGCGGATCTGCCAACGCCCGGCAAGCTCGGCGCGGACCACGGTTCCGATCCGTCCAGACGCGCCGGTCAGCACGACACATCGATTAATTGACGCAGGCATCGGCACGTTTATACAGACAACCCGCCGGCTCGCCGCTATCCGCACGATCTCGTGCTTGGCGCAGGGGGGACGCGGCCCGCGGTCCTCGGCCCTCGTCTATCTCTACGCGGGGCTGCGGGCGGGCGCCTCGGGCGGGCGCCTCGGGCGGGCGCCTCGGGCGGGCGCCTCGGGCGGGCGCCTCGGCCGATGAGGTGCTCGCGCGCGCCGAGTCCGACGACCCTCCCTTCATGGGCGCTGAGCTCCTGAGGACTTGCGTCCCGCAGGGCCTCGCCGAACTGTTCGTAGCGATCCTTTCAGGCAGCAGATTCAGGCTGGCCTGTCTCGCGGCACGTGTGTGCTTGACTGCGCGGCTGTGCTCTTCCAGGAGCAGTTGATCGCCCGCGTGCGCGAGATATGCGAGGCTGACCAGGGACTCGATGCGGCGCTGATGTATGGCTCGTTCGCCGCGGGTGAGGCCGATGAGCACAGCGATATCGAGTTCTGGCTGTTCTTTGCACCGGACCGACTCGCGGCGATCGATCCGCCCACCTGGTGCTCGCAGATCGCACCGGTCACCTACTGGCTCCGCAACGAGTTCGGCTCGCATGTCGCGTTTTTCCCGGACCTGGTTCGCGGCGAGTTCCACTTCGCCACAACCCAGGACATCGCCGGTGTCGGCACCTGGCCGGCGCGCGGCGCAGAGCTCGAGCGAATGATCGTCGTGGACCGCAGCGGGCAGCTGGCACCGGTGCTGCGCTCCCTGCCGCAACGGTATGAGGTACCCGGCAGCGGGCCGGCGATCTTCGCGGAATTCTGTGATCCGTTCGCGAACTGGCTGGTGCTCGCTCACCACCTTCTGGCCCGGGGCGAGTATCTGCGCGCATGGGACGCATTGGGACACGCGCACCGTTATCTACTGTGGATGGCCAGGCTTGTCGAGGGCGCCAGCACGCACTGGCTGACCCCGTCGCGCGGCGCTGAAGCCGAGCTCACACCGGCCACGCTTGCCGCCCTGCAGGCCGCGACAAGCGCGGCCGCGCCGGCGGCGCTGCAGCTGGCACTGCGAGCCGCCTCGCGCGAAGGGCAACGCTTGTGGCAGGCGCTGGCCGAACGCTACGGCCGCAGCGTCCCGAGCGCGCTCTTCAACGAGATCGACGCCGCACTCGATGCTGGATCGTGACCTGGTGGGTACCAGCGGGGAGCGCCGATCATGGGAAGGAGACGCGGTCGGGGGCGTCTTCAGGTTCGTACGAGCAGGCTCATGCGGGCGGAAGGCGTCTGCCCTATGTCGGCGATGGGCTCCAACACGCTGGGATTGCTGCAATGGCCGCCAGGGCCGCGAGGCCGGACGCTGTGCCGTGCCTCGCGCCACCGGCGCCCGATGCCCCTTCTGGCTCTAGCGCGCGGGCGGCGGCCAATCGCCTGGCCGCGTGATCAGAGAACCCGTGTCGGCGAAGCGGTCGGGCCGCACGCGCTCCTCCGGCTCCAGGTGGACCAGGACCGTCGTGCCGGGCAGCCGCGCAACGATCGCATCCTGCAGAACATGCGAGAGGCGGTGTGCCTCTCGCAGACTTGTGTCCTCACTGAACTGAAGATGCAGGTCAACCTGATGGTGGGCACCGACATGTCGCGCGCGCAGATCGTGATAGCCGACGACCGCCCCGCCCAGGGAGCTTTCGATCACGTCGATGATCGCCTTCAGTTCCTCGTCGGGCAACGTCTCGTCGATCAGTCGTCCGCCTGAGGCGCGCAGGATTTGGACGCCGGTAACGCCGATCAACGCTGCCACCATGATCCCGACGGTCGGGTCGATCCACTGTGCGCCCGTCAGCTTCACCAGCACCAGTGATCCCAGGATTCCCAGTGAGACGTACGCATCTGTCCGTAGATGTGCCGCGTCTGCGGCGAGCGCGGATGACGCCGTCGCTTTCCCGACTCGCATCAGGTAGGCCGACACGAGCGTGTTGGCGCTCGCGGCAACCGCGACGATCACGATCCCGACTCCCACCTGGTCGACCTTGCCGCCGCCCAGCAGACGGCGAACCGCCTCGACCGCGATCACAAGCGCCCCCGCCAATAACAGCAATGCTTCGATCCCCGCGCTCACGTCCTCCAGCTTCTCGTGGCCGTAACGGTGACTTGCGTCGGCGGGCTCGTCGGCGTGGCGGACCGAAAAGAACGTGATCACCGAAGCAAGCAGATCCATGCTGGACTGAATCGCGTCGGAAAGGATCGCCACCGAGCCTGTCAACACTCCCGCGATCGCCTTCAGCGTGATCAGAACCGCGTTGGAGGAAATCGATAGAAGCGCGGCCCGGGACTTACGCGACGGAACGCTCACCGGCCTGGACATCGATAAAGGTTCCCAGACAGCGGTTCAGGACGTTTGTCGTGTACGCAATACCGTACCTCAGGTGGATGCCGAAGACAGCGCCGGTACGCGAATTCAGAACGAATCTCAGCGCGCTGCTGAGCGATGTCGCCGATCGTCGTGATCATGTGCTGGTCACGCGCAACGGCAAGCCTGCTGCCGTACTCGTGCCGATCGACGAGTACGAGGCGCTCGAGGAGACCGCGGAGTTCCTTTCGGACTCGGTGACGCTCGCCCAGATCGAAACCGGGCTCAAGGAGCTCGCCCAAGCGACAGCGTCACGCTTGAGGAACTCCGGCGCGAGCTTGCCGAGCGCCGAGCCAGCCGGCAACCCTGGCCGTTGTTGTTCTCGCGCGCAGCGCACGAGAACATCTGCTCGAGCTTGACTGGCCCTTGATCGACGCGGTCGAGGATGCGCTCGGCCTACCCGAACGTGAACCACGCTCCGGTTACGAGCTCCGCGGACGCCTTTGGGGGCTACGGTCGCTGAGGATCGGTACCTACCGGATCATCTATCGGCTGGCCGACAACGACCAATCGCCAGAGTCGCCGCCATACGGCACCGCTCCATCGCCTTCCGCACCGACCCGCGCTGACGCTCCGACCGTCCAGCTCGAGTTGTCCCGGATGCCGCGCAATCCCGGTCTTTCCGCGCGCGCCTCGAGATACCTCAGCGGTGAGGGAAGCGGGACCCGGCAGTTGCGGTGCCGTGGCCGAGCGATAGTCATGGCCCCAGCGGTTCAGACGAGCGCCATTTCCTTCCAAGCGACAGCCAGGCCGGAAGCTACGGCGGGCACCCGTCCCCAAGAGGGCACTTTTGAACCGATACCGCCGAGATATCGTCAGCGATACCGATTCAAAATCGACGGTAGATCCATGGGTTGGTCCCGTCGTGCTCGCTGGGCGCCCAGACGAGCCCACACTTCGCTGCCGGTGCCGTGGCGGAGCACTTGTCTTCGGTTGGACCGTCCGGACGAGTCCCTTCCGGGCATTGCGCTCGTCCGGTACGCGTGCTCTGGAGACCAGCGCGCGTCCCGAAGGGAATCACACGGCCTGAAAGTGCGCCGGCTCGAAAAGCGATCGTGCTCGAGCGCGGACGTTTAGCACGGCTTCAGGGTCGACGACATTGCGCGATCTGCGAGGTTTCCGTGCTAGTACGTCCCGTGTCGAACTTTGATCTTGCACGTGCGACGGTGTCCTGAGTGGAAGTAGCAGTAGTCGTTGACCCACCGCATCGTGTAGTAGTCGGTCCAGTAGACGACGTCCTTGGCTCCGAATTCGTAGTACACAACCACGTTTCCGTAGTAGTCATTGGGGCCCGACGAAAAGGTTGCGATGCAGTTCATGCGTGATGCGGCCAGCCGTGAACACGAGACCGTGTAGGAGTTCCCGCGGGTGAATGTCCGGTGAAAGACCCCGGCTAGAACGGTGCGGGTAAAGGAGCGAGCAGCTCCGGCGGTCATCCTGCGAAGCTCAGGTTTGGATGGGGTCTGCGTTGTGGGCGTCGTCGTGCTTGGCGTTGTCGTGCTCGGCGTGGTTGTCGTAGTGGGTGTGGTCGTCACCGGCGTAGTAGTCGTCGGCGTGGGCGCGGCAGCGCTGATCTCGGACTCGATCCACGGCTCGATCGGGAGCACCGCGGTGAAGAAATCGGCGGTGGTCGTGTCGCAGTCTGTCGGCACGACGCTGGTGATGCCGATTTCGATCGGGTCACCCTGTGTGTCGTCAGCTATGAGCGGTCCACCGCTATCGCCGTTGCAGGTGGCCGTCTCGTCGTAGGGGAAGTCGACCACGCACAGCTCGCTTCCCGAGTCGTAGTCATAGTCCAGAGCTTCTGCCTCGTTGGAGCAGTAGTCGACGTTCTGGAGCACCGTGGGGGCCCACTGGAGGACGGTCTGCCAGCTGGGCTGAGCCGAATATGTTTTACCCCATCCAGCGATCGTGCCCTGTGTGCCCGCGTCGAACTCTCCGCTTGCCCATAGAGGGATCGTCGGTTCGGTGACCGGGCTGGCTAGGACCAGCATGGAGGCGTCTCCGTATAGCGTCGCGGGGTCGAAGTTCGGGTCGACCACTACCTGGCTCACTTCAGACACCTGGGCGTTCGTAGTGTCGGTCCAATCGACCGCGTTGGTCACGATGCGATACCCGCTCGGACTATTCGGCACGCTGGTTGATTCGTCAGCGCCGCAGTGACCGGCCGTGAGGACCACGTTGGACGAGACAAGAGTCCCGCTACACAGGAACTCCGGATCGCCCTCGCTGTCGTAGTACAGGACGGTGGCCATGTATCCGAACGAGCCCTGCGCTGCGCTGCTACCGCCGATGATGAGCGGTCGAAGCGCTCCCGACCGTGGAGCAGCATGGACTCCGGGGGAGGCATGAAACAGACGCCGAGCTGCCGGAACGAGTGCCCGCGGGAACGTCCCAAAACGCGAGGTGTGAGCAGGCTTGTGTGCGATGGGAGCCTGATGCGGCCAACTCAATTGAGCCCCCGAAGCGGACCATGGCGCGGCCCCAACAGCGGCGCCACACAAACAGAGCACGACCGCCACCAAACATCGTTCGACCGTTGCCCTCATCTCGCAGCCATGGTTACAGACTCGGCAAGGCTGACGTTCTCCATCGGGCCGTGCCACGCGGCTAAACCAAAGAGTTTCGGCGCCCGCCTCCTCTAGGCGGGCGCGCAGTCAAGAACTTCGGGGCGGCGCAAGGATCCGCCAAGGAAGCCGTAGTCCGCGCGAACAGAACACCCTCGTTCCGGGCAAAGGACTCGTCTCCTGCTCGGCTCTGGCACCGCTGAATGGTCGCCCTGATCGGCGCGCTGCTGCCAGAAGTATTCCGCTCAATATCTTCGAACTACTTGACGAGTGATAGGGGCGTTGTGAGAGGCTTGCTTGCATGCCGCCGCTGAGTGAGTCCATCGAGCTCGGACCTGGCCGAGTCGCGTCGTATGAGGTGATTGGTCAAGGCCCGCCGCTGTTGTACTTCATGGGTGGTCCCGGTTGCAGTGCGGCGTTGCTGCGGGACGAGGCGGAGCTGCTGTCAGATCGGTTTGCCGTGTACCTGATCGATCCACACGGGTCCGGCGGCTCGACGCCGCCGAGTGATCCGTCCCAGTACGACCCCGCCGGACACGCCCGCTTTTACGACGAGGTCCGCCGCGCGCTTGGCATCGAGTCAGCGACGATCATGGGGGTATCGTTCGGAGCGCTCGTGGCGCTCAGCTACGCGGCGATGTTCCCCGACGCGACGCGTCTATGCATTTCTGTCTCGGGGCGGGTGATCGGGGCGGAGGTCGAGGACGAAGCCGCGGCCGCGGAGATGCAGGCGTTCCTGGCACGCCACTCCCACCAGCCCTGGTACGCCTCGGCGCGCAAGACCTGGGATGAGTGGACGGACCGGATTCTGGCCACAGACGACGTACGCGAGGCCGACGCGATGATGGCCGAGATTTTGCCGCTGTACATGGCCGACCCAGACCGCCCGGAGGTCCAGAAAGCGATCGAGCAGTATCGCCGCGACATGCACAGCGACCTGGCGGCGATCAAGGTCTGGGAATCCGGGCTGTGGCAGCGAATCGACGTCCGTCCACTGCTAAGCGAGATCAAGTGCCCGACGCTGGTACTGGTTGGCGAGCTCGACCTGATCTGCGGCCCGGCCCAGGGTAAGGTGATCGCAGACGCCGTCGCCCAGGCTGAGATGGTGACGATCCCCAGCTCTGGTCACTTCATCGGGGTCGAGCAGCCTGAGCGCTTCCGTGCGGAGATCATCGACTTTGCCGAACGGTGAGGCAAAGCACCACGGGTTCAAATCGGAGCGTCTGTGACGGATCCCGCGGCGCCACGGCCGACCGAACCTTTGCTTCGCTGGCATTCCGCCCGCCGTAAAGGCCGCGCCTCTCGGGGCCCCAACCAACACTGAGCTCGTCTGGGAGGCTCATCGAACATGGCCAAGCGGCGCTTTCAACCCGCCGACACATACCGTCTGAAGGCAGCGGGCGCCGCGGATCTCTCTCCGGATGGGCTACGGCTCGCGTTCTCAGTGGCCGAGATCGACGAGGACAAAGATCGCGCGCTGTCGTCGATCTGGGTGGCGCCGCTGGACGCGTCCTCTGAGCCGCGTCGCTTCACCGAGGGCCCTGCTGACTCAATCCCGCGATGGTCACCTGATAGGCGCTGGCTCGCGTATCTCTCTGTGACCGGCGAGGACGCGCGGGGCGCACATGTAAGGCTGGCGCCGTTGGACGGGGGCGCGCCGCTGCGTCTCGGTGAGCTCCCCGGCCCGATCACCCAATTCGCGTGGTCTCCGGATTCGGAGCGGCTCGCTGTTGTGTGCCGGGTGGGTGTTCCAGATCCGGACGAGCTGAGCACCGTTGAACGCAATGCCGCGCGTGTGCCTCGCGGACTTGCGGCGAGGCTCGATGGAGTTGGCTGGCAGGAAGGAAGGGCGCATCTATTCCTCGTGCACGTGCGGGACGGTTCCTGGAGCCAGCTGACCCGCGGTGAGTATGACCATTCCGACCCGGCGTTCTCCCCGGATGCCAGCCACCTGACGTTCGTCTGCGACCGCCATCGGAGCCGCGATGACCGCCAGTTCAGATCGGATGTGTGGATCGTTTCGACTGCTGGTGGCCGACCCCGCCGGTTGACCGGTGGCCGTGGCCGTGCCGTCTCGCCGGTGTTCTCTCCCGACGGCACCTTGGTCTGCTTTGCCGGCACGCTTACGAAAGCGTGGGATGCCGACGTGCACGCTTTCGTCGTCCCCGCCGATGGGAGCGGCCCTCCCAGGCAGATCGCGCCGGACACAGATAGGCCCGTCTACACCTATACGGCCGCCCAGGCCGCTCCCGTTGCCTGGACTGGCGCGCGGGAGCTCACGATGCTGATCTTCGACCACGGTTCGGTCGTCCTGCATCGCGCGCGCATCGGGCAAGGCGCCAGCCAGGAGATCGTGGGCGGGGATATCCAGATCAACGGCTTCTCAGCTCGTCCCGGGCGCTCGGACATCGTGTTCACGGCGTCCTGGCTGGATCGCCCGAGCGAGGTGTACCGCACAAACCGTGACGGTGACCAGCCGGTTGCGGTGACGAGCATCAACGCTGATCTGAGCGCCGAGGTGGAACTCTCCCCCGCCTCACGCCACACGATCATCCGGTCTGACGGCACCGAGGTCGAGTACTTCACGATCGCGCCACCGGGCAACAGCCGTGGTCGCCTCCCGCTCCACCTCGACATCCACGGCGGGCCCCACGGCAGTTGGCCCTCAGCCGTGCTGTCCCCCTGGCACCAATCGCTGGCCGCGGCCGGCTATCTCGTTCTGCTGCCGAACCCCCGTGGGAGCTGTGGCTACGGCCAAGCGTTCACCGCGGCATGCACGCATGACTGGGGTGGTGAGGATTGCGCGGACATTCTGGCCTGCTGCGATGACCTCGTCGACCGGGGTGTAGCCGATCCCGGCCGCATGTTCGTGGCCGGTTACTCGTACGGCGGTTTCATGACGAGCTGGATCGTGGGCCATACCGACCGCTTCCGTGCGGCGACGGCGGGCGCGGCTGTGATCGATCAGCGGAGCTTCGCGCTGACCACCGATGTCTCCGACTTCGCGCTTTTCAACATGGGCGGCACCCCGTGGGAACAGCCCGACGAATACGACAAGCGCTCGCCGCTGCACTATCTCCCAAACGTAACCACACCCGTGCTCGTGATCCACATGGAGGGCGACGTTCGCGTGCCGATCGGGCAGGGCGAGGAGCTGTACACAGGTCTTCGCCTGCTCGGCAAGGAGACCGAGCTCGTCCGCTACCCCGGCGGCTTCCACGCTACCCTCACGCCGTCCCAAGACGCCGACTGTGTAACCCGCGTGATCGCATGGAACCACCAGCATGATCCCCGCCGGCGAAAACAAGCCCGTCCAGCCTCGCATTGAGCCAAGCTGGCGGCTTGAGGAATGCACCCCCTGGGCGATCGCTTCCATCGCCAATCGCTTTCCGGCTCAGCGGCTGCTTCGGCGACCAGCCCAGCGGCGCCAGAGCCGAGCACGAGACGAGTCCTTTGCCCGGTTAGCGTTCAGCCCGATTGGCCACGAACTCAAGGGCCGCGGCGACACGGTGGCAGCCGCGCTGAGCTTGTGGCTAGATTGCTAGCTCAGCGGTCGGGTTGCTGAGATCGACGTTCCCTCCGCTGGCGCAGCATCCTGTTGAGGGTCGCCTCGTCGGGCAGGTTCGTCGGCGTATCGGGAAACAGTCCTGGCGTCGACTGCCACGGACTGATGCCAGTGAAAGGGTCAGCCCCTGGGCCATCAAGCGCGAGCGTGCTCGGTACAGGAAGACCTGATAGGTCTGCTCTACTAGCGGGAGCACCGGGTTTCTGGTGTTCTGAGGCGCGAACTTTTTGGGCGCGGATCCCGACATAGAAGATGTGAGTTCAACACTCAGCGATCTGGAGTTGGTTCGGCGGTCGGTCGAGACGCCGGCCGCGTTTGCTGAGCTGTACGACCGTCACGGTGCGCGTGTCCTGCGCTATGTCGCGAGACGTGTTGGCGTAGTTGACGTCGAGGACATCGCGGCCGAGGTATTCGTACGGGCCTACGGCAGGCGTGCGTCCTGTCGCGGCGAGCATGGGAGTGCGTTGCCGTGGTTGCTCGGCGTCGCGAACCATGTGATCGCGGATCATCGTCGTGTCGAGAGGCGTCGCCTGGCGATGCTTGAGCGGCTGGCGGAAACAGCGCCCGCGAGCGTCGAGCATGAGCATGCGAGTTTGGCGCCTGAGCTTGTTCGTGCGCTGCGGCGGTTGCCTGCGGCGGATCGCGATGCGCTGTTGCTAGTCGTGTGGGGCGAGTTGTCTTACGAGGAGGCTGCTACCGCCATGGATGTGCCGATCGGAACGGTGCGATCAAGGATTGCGCGTGCGCGCAAGCGACTGATCGGCGTGCTTGGTAACGACGTAGCGCCGATCATCACAGGGCTTGGTAGCGAGGGAGCAACGAATGTCTGAAAGGACACCGAACATGGACCTGCTGTTCTCAATCCGCGACCTAGGTATCCCCGAGCCGCTTCCCGAGAGCGTCGACCTCGCTGCACGGGTGGCGCTCACCCATGCCATCCACGGCGACAACGACATGTCGACTCGGGATGTCCGGTCGCTGTGGCGCCTGCTGCGTCGCGGGCCGCTGATCCCGGTGGTGCTGGTCGTGACAGCCGGTGTCGCGGCGGCCGCGACCGGTCTCCTGACGTCGCCCAGCCCGCAGAAGTTCGCCCGTCACAACGTGAACGACTCGGCGCTAACGCTGTTTCGCAAGAGCGTCCCCTACCAGGGAGGGACCATGGCGGGCAATAGCCTCGTTCCCTTCAACGAGACCGTGATCCCGTCGAGCGTGCGGATGATCGCCAAGCGCACTGTGCCGGGCGTCGGCGCGGTCCAGTTCTGGGTTGGCGACACCAAGCAGCACGGCTATTGCACAGCGCTGCGGCTCCCCGGCGGCTCGTGGGCAGGCCTCAAGAATCTCGATCAGGCGGGCGGCTCGATCCCCGGCTGCCGACCAACCCGGCGGCAGGTCGGATGGGGCACGCTGATCCTGTCCGGCTTTGACTACAACACCGAGCCAGCGCTCACCCGCAGCGGGAGCGAGCTGAGCCTGATCTACGGCCAGATCGTCGCGCCCGGACACCCGACTACGGTCCGGGACCAATACAGCGGAGCCGCTAGCCCGGTGATCGACGGCAAATACTTCATGATCATCGACCACGGAACGGCCGCTGCCGCTGGCGACACAGACCTGGTCGCGCTCAACTCGGCAGGCAAGGTCGTCACCGACGAGCACAAGCCGCTGCCGGGAACGCCGACGACGAAGTGTGTGGGCCGCTACGACGTTCACCGCGTTCCCGTCCCAGGCACGAAGCGAACGGGCGTCGACTACAGCTGCCGGCACTACGTCCGAACCATCGCGAAGTAGCTCTCCTGCCAATCGACCCGCATTGCGCGGCGTCACCTACGTTTGGCACGGCGCAACACTCACCCGTGCGAACTTCCGCAGCTTCGACGGTAGCGGCATCCGTTCAATCACGGCCCGAACGGAGCGTGGGGCGGCAGTTGCGGCGTGCGTCGGAAGGCCAAGGATGAGTAGGGACACAACCCGTCGCACCTGCACCCGCTTCCAGTTAGCGACATGCATCTCGAAACCGGGGCGCGCACCTGCTTGGCGCGGAACTGAAGACTTTCGCTGACGATCGCTTCGCCGTGGTGGGCGATGCAGATCCCGCTCTCGCACTGGCGATGGGCAGCGGCCAGAGCGCGACTACCGGACGAGCGCCTTGCCCGGAAGGGACTCGTCCGGACGGTCCAACCGAAGACGAGTGCTCCGCCACGGCACCGCAACTGCCGGGTCCCGCTTCCCTCACCGCTGAGGTATCTCGAGGCGCGCGCGGAAAGACCCGGATTGCGCGGATCTGAGGGAACGCCTGCCGAACGCAGCCGGGTGGCCGGTTGCGTATGCAGGGCCGGGTACGGCTGAGGGCTGAGCTAGCTGCCTCCGGGTTCAGCCGCCCAGGCGCTAGGCGACGAATCGCTCGTTATCCGCAGTGATCTTGGTCCAGCGCCGTCAGGTGGCCGGACAGCTTCCGCGCCTCGGCCTCGGTAAGCGGCCTGGGCTTGCCGTCGAGGGTTGCGTCGATACCGGATAAGTCGGGTCGAGGCTGTGCGGCGAGAGCGTCGGCGACGGCCCTTAGGTCTGGGCTCGCGAACAGGGTCAGCCACGGCTTGCTGGGTCGTTATGAGATAGAACGTCATACGAACGTATGTTCGTATGACGCCGCCGGCTGATGTAAGTCGTCCGCTCCGTCAGCCGACGGAACGGGGGCGACGGCCGTGATTCGGTGGCGCGTTCGTTCCTCCCGAGTCTTCGTCCATCTCCGGAACCCCACCAGCTCGGTGCCCATTAAGCACGAAAACCCCAGCAAACACTGAGGTTCCGTGAGCGCGCCCGAAGGGATTCGAACCCCTGACCTTCGGTTCCGTAGACCGACGCTCTATCCAGCTGAGCTACGGGCGCAGACCTCGCCGATAGTAGCGCCCGCTGGGGAGCCGGGCTGATCCCACCGTGCGAGCGCAGCGCCCGTCGAACGGCCTTGGTCGCGGTGCGGATGTTGGGCGTCCCGAGGTCGCCTGATGCTTTACGGGAGTTTTAGGTTTGAGAAGCCGTCGGTGGGGTAGCGAATGCGAGCCTGGTGCCGCGGACGGGGGTGCGGCCCATCTCATAGGACGCAGAGAGGACCCGCGCGATGTCGATTCAAGTTCGAGACTCTGGATCAAACAGCCGACCCCGCAAGCCCAAGCCGGCCGCGGGCAAGGCGGCGACCGACAGCGGCCGCCCGGCTGCCTTTGATGTCAGCGAGCACATCGACCGCAGGGACCTCTCGCAGTTGCTCGAGGCGCTGCGCGCGGCGCGTGGCGGTGATTTCTCCGTACGTCTGACACCCAATGGCGATCCGCAGTTCGCCGAGGTCGCGCGGGCCTTCAACGAACTGCTCGATCGCAACGACCGCATGTCGCGCGAGATCTCACGCGTCGGCAAGATCATCGGCCGCGAGGGTCGCATGACCGAGCGCTTCTCGCTGGCAGAGGCCGACGGCGAGTGGGCGCGCAGCGTCGACTCGCTGAACGCGCTGATCGACGACCTGGTGCGACCGACCACGGAGGTCGCGCGCGTGATCGTCGCCGTGGCGGAGGGCGACCTGACTCAGAAGATGGCGCTCAAGATCGGCGGCCAGCCCGTCAAGGGTGAGTTCCTGCGCATCGGCACCACCGTGAACACGATGGTCGAACAGCTGCGCTCGTTCGCCGCCGAGGTCACCCGCGTCGCGCGTGAGGTTGGTACCGAGGGCAAGCTCGGTGGTCAGGCCGAGGTGGCCGGCGTCTCCGGCACCTGGCGTGACCTGACCGAGAACGTGAACCTGATGGCGGCCAACCTGACCGATCAGGTGCGCAACATCGCGCAGGTGACCACCGCTGTGGCGCAGGGCGATCTGAGTCAGAAGATCACGGTTGAGGCCAAGGGTGAGGTTGCGGCGCTGGCGGACACGATCAACTCGATGACCGACACGTTGCGGGTGTTCGCCGAGCAGGTGACCACGGTCGCGCGTGAGGTCGGTACCGAGGGCAAGCTCGGTGGTCAGGCCGAGGTGGCCGGGGTCGCCGGGACCTGGAAGGACCTGACCGAGTCGGTCAACTTCATGGCCTCCAACCTGACCGATCAGGTGCGCAACATCGCGCAGGTGACCACCGCTGTGGCGCAGGGCGACCTCAGTCAGAAGATCACGGTTGAGGCCAAGGGTGAGGTTGCGGCGCTGGCGGACACGATCAACTCGATGACCGACACGTTGCGGGTGTTCGCCGAGCAGGTGACCACGGTCGCGCGTGAGGTCGGTACCGAGGGCAAGCTCGGTGGTCAGGCCGCCGTGCCCGGGGTCGCCGGGACCTGGAAGGACCTGACCGACTCCGTGAACTTCATGGCGGCCAACCTGACCGATCAGGTGCGCAACATCGCACAGGTGACCACCGCTGTGGCGCAGGGCGACCTCAGCCAGAAGATCACCGTCGATGTGAAGGGTGAGATCCTCGAGCTCAAGAACACGATCAACACGATGGTGGATCAGCTCTCGTCCTTCGCCGACGAGGTCACGACCGTGGCACGTGAGGTCGGTACCGAGGGCAAGCTCGGCGGCCAGGCCGAGGTGGCAGGTGTCTCCGGCACCTGGCGCAGCCTGACGGAGTCGGTCAACAACATGGCGGCCAACCTGACCGATCAGGTGCGCAACATCGCGCAGGTCACCACGGCGGTCGCCCAGGGCGACCTCAGCCAGAAGATCACCGTCGAGGCCAAGGGTGAGGTCGCGGCGCTGGCCGACACGATCAACACGATGGTCGATCAGCTGCGCTCGTTCGCCGCCGAGGTCACGCGCGTGGCGCGTGAGGTTGGTACTGAGGGCGAGCTCGGTGGTCAGGCCGAGGTGGCAGGTGTCTCCGGCACCTGGCGGGGCTTGACCGAGTCGGTGAACGGCATGGCGGCCAACCTGACCGATCAGGTGCGCAACATCGCGCAGGTGACCACCGCTGTGGCTCAGGGCGACCTCAGCCAGAAGATCAGCGTCGATGCCAAGGGTGAGATCCTCGAGCTCAAGAACACGATCAACACGATGGTGGATCAGCTCTCGTCCTTCGCCGACGAGGTCACGCGCGTGGCGCGCGAGGTCGGTACCGAGGGCAAGCTCGGTGGTCAGGCCGAGGTGGCAGGTGTGTCAGGCACCTGGCGCGATCTGACCGAGAACGTGAACCAGCTGGCTGGCAACCTGACCACGCAGGTGCGTGCGATCGCCGAGGTCTCGACGGCCGTCACGCAGGGCGACCTGACGCGGTCGATCTCGGTCGAAGCTCAGGGTGAGGTCGCGGAGCTGAAGGACAACATCAACCAGATGATCGCCAACCTGCGCGACACCACGACCCGCAACCAGGACACCGACTGGCTGAAGACCAACCTGGCGCGGATCTCCGGTCTGATGCAGGGTCAGCGCGACCTGGCGACCGTCAGCCAGCTGATCATGTCGGAGCTGACGCCATCGGTCACCGCCCAGCACGGCGCCTTCTTCCTGCTCTCCACGACCGACGACGCCAGCGACCCCGAGCTGCGGCTGATCGCCAGCTATGGCTACGAGCGCCGCAACGATCCCCCCCAGAGCTTCGCGCTCGGCGAGTCGCTCGTCGGCCAGGCGGCACTCGAGCGCAAGACGATCCGGATCGACGATGCACCCGAGGATTACATCCGCATCAGCTCGGGCCTCGGAGCCACGCGTGCGGCCAGCATCATGATCATGCCGGTCCTGTTTGAGGATCAGCTGCTGGGCGTGATCGAGCTCGCCTGGCTGCGGGCCCCCGGTGAGATCCACCACACCTTCCTGGGGCAGCTGATGGAGACGCTCGGTGTCGTTCTCAACACGATCATCGCCAACATGCGCACCGAGGAGTTGCTCGAGCAGTCGCAGTCGCTGAACGCCGAGCTCGAGCAGCAGGCACAGATGCTCGAGGAGCGCAACCTCGACATCGAGCGCAAGAACCGTGAGATCGAGCAGGCGCGGATCGGCCTCGAGGAGAAGGCCGAGCAGCTCGCCGTCAGCGGTCGCTACAAGTCCGAGTTCCTGGCGAACATGAGCCACGAGCTGCGTACGCCGCTGAACAGCCTGCTGATCCTCTCCAAGCTGCTGCTTGAGAACGAGAGCGGGAACCTCACCGACAAGCAGCTCGAATTCGCGCGTACGATCCGCGCCGCGGGTAGCGATCTGCTCGAGCTGATCAATGACATCCTCGACCTGTCCAAGATCGAGGCCGGCAAGATGGACCTGCTGCCCGACGCGCTGCAGGTTGCCGACATCAGCGCCTACGTGCGCAGCACCTTCGAGCCGGTCGCCGCCGACAAGGGTCTCGCGCTCGACGTCGTGCTCGACCAGGACGTGCCGCGCGTGATCGTCACCGACCAGCAGCGCCTGCAACAGATTCTCCGCAACCTGCTTTCCAACGCGTTCAAGTTCACCGCCCAGGGTGGGGTCACGTTGCGTATCGCCCGGGCTGCAAACGACGCGATCACCTTCTCGGTGACCGACACCGGGATCGGCATCGCCGAGGACAAGCTGGCTGTGATCTTCGAGGCCTTCCAGCAGGCCGACGGCACCACCAGCCGTACCTACGGCGGCACCGGGCTGGGGCTGTCGATCAGCCGCGAGCTCGCGCTCGCACTCGGCGGTGAGCTCAGCGTCTCGAGCGTGCTGGGCGCCGGCAGCACCTTCACCCTGACGCTGCGGCTCGCCACCTTCGCCCTGGGCGCGGCCGACGCCAGCTCAAGTGCTCACAACCCCGAACTACCGGCGCCCGCGCCGAGCCCGGAACCGCCGCGTGTGCACGCGGCGGTTCCGACCACGCGTCTGGTGGTGATCGACCCTGACGGCGTCACCACGGACGCGATCCGCGGGCTGGTCGGGCGCGACCACGGCGTCGACCTCGACGTCGTCGCCGATCCCGCGGAAGCGCTGCGGGCGGCGCACGCGGAGCGTCCGGACTGCATCGTGGTCGGGCCGAGCGTCGACGAAGAGCGGCTGTTCGAGCTGCTCGATGCGGCAGCCAGCGAACCGGCGCTCGCGCACCTGCCCGTGATCCTCCGCCCGCGCGCTCCGCTCTCCGCTGAAGGTGAGGAGCGGCTCGCGGGCTACGCAGCTGCGCTGCTGCCGCGCGTCGCACTGACGGACGAGGCGCTGGCGGCCGAGGCGGCGCTGATCCTGCACCCGTCGCTGACGGCGGTCGCGGCACCGACGGGAACCCAACCAACGGCGGCCGAACAGCCGCTGGCAACGCTCAACGGTCGCATCCTGCTGGTCGACGACGACGTCCGCAACCTGTTCGCGCTCGCCAGCCTGCTCGAGGGCCGCGGGCTTGAGGTCGTCTTCTCCGAGACCGGCCACGGTGCGCTCGAGATTCTCGACACCGACTCCGACATCGACCTCGTCCTGATGGACATCATGATGCCCCAGATGGATGGCTACGAGACGATCAAGGCCGTTCGTACCAGGCAGGAGCTGCAGGCGCTGCCGATCATCGCCGTGACCGCCAAGGCGATGCAGGGTGACCGCGAGAAGAGCATCGACGCAGGCGCCTCCGACTACATCACCAAGCCCGTCGACCCGGACAAACTGATCACCATGGTCCGGGGCTGGCTCAATGGCTGACGAGCTGGGCCGGCCGGGCACGATCCTGCTGGTCGACGACAATCGGGAGAACCTCGCGGCGCTGCGAGCGGTGCTCGAGCCGCTCGGTGAGGAGCTGGTGCTCGCCGAGTCCGGGGAGCAGGCGCTGCGCGCGCTGCTGCACACCGAGTGCTCCGTGATCCTGCTCGACGTGCGCATGGCCGGCATGGACGGGCTGCAGACGGCGCGCATCATCCGCTCGCGCCCCGGCACCCGCCACATCCCGATCATCTTCATGACGGCGCAGTCGAGCGAGCTCGACGAGATCACGCAGGCATATGCGTCGGGCGCCGTCGACTACGTCGTCAAGCCGTTCGAGCCGGAGATCCTGCGCGCCAAGGTCGGCGTCTTCGTGGAGCTGTATCGCGAGCGCGTTGAGCGTGTGCGCGAGTCGCGCGCGCGGGCCGAGGCCGAGGCCGTGACCCGCGCCGTGCGCACGCTGCAGATCCTCTCCGACGCGGCCATGACCTACCTCGACATCGACGAGCTGGCCGCTGCGCTGGTCGAGCGCAGCGCCGAACTGTTCGACGCCGACGCGGCCGCGCTGCTGCTGCTCGACGAAAAGGTCCCGGGCCTCAACGTTCGCGCGCGAGCGGGCGAGCTCACGCTTGCGATCGACGGCGAGCGCGTCCGCGTCGGCGAGGGGCTGCTCGGTGAGATCGCCTCGACGCTCGGCGGCGCGATCCTGCAGAGCCGCAACTTCGATGCTGAGGACCGCGCACAGGCTGGGCTCGACGGTCAGCTCCAGAGCCTGCTCGTCGTCCCGCTGATCTCCGCCGGTGAGCTGATGGGCCTGCTGCTGCTCGCCGCTCAGCCCGAGGAGCACTTCGATCAGGGCGACCTCGAGCTGTTGACGCTGGCGGCCGAGCGCATGGCGCTCGCGGTCGACCACGCCCAGCGCTACGCCGACGGCCGGCTGCTGGTGGAGACGCTGCAGCGCAGCCTGCTGCCAGAGCGGTTGCCGTTGCATTCGCGCATGCAGCTGGCCGCACGCTACATGCCGGCGGGTCTCGCGCCGCAGGTCGGTGGTGACTGGTATGACGCCGTCGAGCTTGACGACAACCGCACCGCCGTGATGATCGGTGACGTCGTCGGACATGGGATCCGCGCCGCGATCACGATGAGCGAGCTGCGCAACGCGCTGCGCGCCTTCGCTGTTGAGGGCCACAGCCCCGAGGAGGCCCTGCGCCAGCTCGACCGCGTCGTGCTCGCGACGCGCGGCCCTGGCATGGTCGCGACGGTGCTGTTTGTCGTCATCGACGCCGCCGCCGGCACCGTCACCCTGGCCCGCGCCGGGCACCCGCCGCCCGCGCTGCGCGCGGTCGACGGCAGCGTGCGCTTCCTGGAGACGGCCCGCACGCTGCCGCTGGGTGTCGATCCGGCTGAGGTCCCCAGTCAGGAGAGCTACCCGATGAGCGCCGGCGAGACACTGCTGCTCTTCACCGACGGCCTGGTCGAGCGTCGCGGTGAGCCGATCACCGACAGCTTCGATCGCCTGCTCGACGCGCTGGCCGAGGCACCGGCGGAGGTCGAGCTGCTGTGCGAGCACGTGTTGCGCCAGACTGCGACCGAGCAGGGGCGCGACGATGATGTCGCCGTGCTCGCGGTGCAGCTGGTCGATGCCTCCGTGGGCACGCTGGACTTGCGGCTGCCGGCCACGGCACAGTCCGTCACGCTCGCCCGCCACCGGCTGCGCGACTGGCTCGAGGAGAACGCTCCCGAGCTCGATCCCGTCTCCCGCGTCGACCTTGAGGTCGCCTGGAGTGAGGCCTGCAGCAATGTTGTGCGTCACGCCTACGGGCCGGCGGAGGCGTCGTTTGACGCCACCGCCAGCCGCGAAGGGAACCTGCTGCGCATGACGGTGCGCGACACCGGGCAATGGCGTTCCCCCGCGGGGCACTCCGGTGGCCGTGGCCTGCCGTTGATGGAGGTGCTCTCCGATGAGCTGCTGATCGACCGCCAGCCGGGCAGCACAACGGTCACGATGATCCGCCAGCTCCCCCCAGAAGGGGCAGGGACGGCACTTCTCCAAACATGACGGAGTCGCCGCCTCCACGCAGACTGCTTGGCGGCGCCGGCTCCCGTGAGCTTGCATCGGTGACCGCGAGCGAGCATGGCGCGAGCCTCGTGCTGGCAATCAGCGGTGAGGTCGACATCTCCAACATCGACGGCATCGCCCAGGCGATCTACGCACTGCCGAATACCGAGGACGGGCTGCTGATCGACCTATCAGACGTCAGCTACCTCGACAGCAGCGCGGTGTCGCTGCTGCACGACCTCGCCATGCGCCTGCGCAACCGCGCGCAGCAGCTGGTCGTCGTCAGCCCGCCGCACACACCGCCCCGCCGGATCCTCGACCTGACCGCGCTGTACGTCAACGCGCCCGTCGCCGACGAGCTCGAGAGCGGCTTCAAGCTCCTCAGGTCTGGTGGTAACGCGCGACCGTGAACCCCATCAGCGTGGGGACATGGATCGCGAAGATCAGCAGTGAGAGCGTCAGCACAACCAGCGTGCCACCGCGCACATGGTTGTGAACGAACACGAACTCGAGCATCCCGGCGATCACCAGGTAGGCCAGCAACGACCATTTGGCGACGCCAAAGAAGCCGTCCCAGTCGAAGTCCTGCACGCGCGTGAGCGACAGCAGGTTGAAGCCCATCAGCGCGGCCGAGAGCGCCAGCAGGACCACCGCGGGCGCCAGCGACACGTGCTCGGGCAGGTTCGCCGACAGGTAGATCCCGCCTGCGATGATCAGCGCCAGCGAGACCATCGCGACCTGGGTCACGGGTGGGTATTTGCGCTCATCCACGGAGATCAGCTGCTCGCAAGCTTGGTCATGATCACGAACGTCGCGACCTGCATCAGCCCGGTGATTCCGGCAGCGTAGATGAAGCGCTTCATCAGGCGCTCGATCACCGCCGGATTCGGCCGTGGCTTCTTGAGCTCGATCAGCACCGCGATGTTCGCCGGCTCGAGCAGCCCGAGCGCGACGATCGCCATCACGCCGACCACGATCATGCTGGCAACGACCCAGCCGTGCTCGGGGTAGGAGCTGAGGTTCGTCCCCAGGTGCGTGGACAGCTGCCAGCCGGCGACCAGCGTCGCCGTGACGATCGCCGGCATCAGCACGACCATCTTCGGCATGAACTTGGTCGTGAACTCGATCCGCGCGGGAATCGAGAGGCTGCCGAGGATCGGGCCGATGATGAAACCGAGGAACAGGTCGATGACCGTCCACCCGGCACCGAACACCACGTGCATGAACTCCAACGGCCAGAGGCCGCCCGTCGCGACGACCACGATCAGCGCGACAAGGATCACCCCGGCGAGCGCGACACCGACACGCGGCACGATGTCGAAGTCGGGAATTGCCGGAGGCGGCCCCGGATCGGCGCCACTCGGTGGCGCCGCGGCCGTAGTGTCCCGCGCAATTGAAACCATGGTGGCTCGATCCTATGTCACGGCTCACGCAGAACGCAACCGACCAGACCCCACGGATCGGCAACGCCGCCGCCAGGCGCATCGCGCTTGCCGCCCAAGGCTTCTCCTCGGGCTCCCGGCCCGCTGGCCGGGAGCCGGGCCTGGCCGCGGTCACCGCCGCGGTGCGCCGTCTCGGCCTGCTGCAGCTCGACTCGGTCAACGTCTTCTGCCGCGCGCACTACATGCCGCTGTACTCGCGGCTCGGTCCCTATGACACGAAGCTGCTCGATCGCATCGCGGCGCATGGCAGCGATCGCGTCGACCGGCGCCTGGTCGAATACTGGGCGCACGAGGCCTCGCTGATCCCGGTCGAGAGCCATCGTCTCTTCCACTGGCGCATGGACGAGCGTCAGCGCATCTGGGCGGGGATGCGCCGCGTGCTGACCGAGCATCGGGACCTGATCGAGGAGACGCTGCGGCTCGTGACCGAGCAGGGTCCGATCAGGGCGCGCGACACCGGCCACGAACGCAAGCAGGCGGCCCCTGGCGAGATGTGGAACTGGCACGAGGGCAAGATTGCGCTCGAGGCGCT
Source organism: uncultured Actinomycetota bacterium (assembly GCA_963706725.1). Taxonomy (GTDB): domain Bacteria; phylum Actinomycetota; class Thermoleophilia; order Solirubrobacterales; family Solirubrobacteraceae; genus Palsa-465. The sequence continues at coordinate 1,628,224 of OY970167.1, forward strand.
GTTCTTCACCGGCGCGATCGGCGCCTGGCGGCGGATCAACTTCGAGCGCTATTACGACCTGATCGAGCGCATCCTCGCGGCCGAGCACCTTGCCGACATCCCCTCGCGTGAGGACGCCCATCGCGAGCTCACGCGGCTCGCCGCCCGCGCGCTCGGGATCGCGACGCTCCCGGACCTGGCCGACTACTGGCGGATCAGCCCGCGGGATCTCGCCCCGCGGGTCGCCGAGCTCATGCGCTCCGCCGAGCTGGTGCCGGTGCAGGTGGCGGGCTGGGGCGCGCCCGCCTACCTCTGGCATGAGGCCAGGCGCCCGCGCGCGCTACCGGCGCGGGCGCTGCTGTCGCCTTTTGACTCGCTCGTATTCTTTCGCCCGCGCACCGAGCGGCTCTTCGGCTTCCACTATCGGATCGAGATCTACACGCCCGAGCCCAAGCGCATCTACGGCTACTACGTGCTGCCGTTCCTGCTCGACGAGCAGCTGGTCGCGCGCGTCGATCTGAAGTCCGATCGGCAGGCCGGCGTGCTGCGCGTGCAGGGCGCCTTCGGGCAGGACGGCGTCGACCGCGGCCACGTCGCCCGCGAGCTGGCCGCCGAGCTCGAGCTGTGCGCCGGTTGGCTCGGGCTCAGCGGCGGTGTCGCGGTCGGTGACCGTGGCAGCCTTGCCGCCGAGCTCAAGCGCGCCCTATGACTGGGTTCCGTGGAGGAGCTCGCCGAGGTTGGCGACCGCGCCGAGGTGCGTGAGCTTCTCCGGGTTCACGACCGACATCACGCGTGTGATCTGGCCGTCGCCGAACTCGAGTGACAGCGCCGCCGCGATCCGGTTGTGCGTGTCGAGCACGAGCGCCCCGGGGCCCCCGTTGACCTCGACCAGACGGAAGCTGATGCCACCCTCGATGTGGCGCCGCGCCTTGGCCCAGTTGCTGATCGTCCTGGCAACGCGGCTGCGCCCCTGGAGCGAGCGCGCCAGCGCCGGCGCGTTGCCGCCGCCGTCACCGGTCAGCACCACGTCATCGGCCAGCAGTGCCTCGAGCTCGCCCAGCTCGCCGCTGTCGGCGGCGGCGAAGAAGCGCCGGGCGAGCTCCTGCTGGTGCTCACGCGTGGTCTGGAAGCGTGGCCGGTTCTCGGTGATGTGACGCCGCGCGCGACTCGCGAGCTGGCGCACGTTGTCCTCGTTCTTGCCGATGATCGGCGCGATCTCCCGGTACGGGTAATCGAACGCGTCATGCAGCAGGAACGCGGCCCGCTCCTCGGGGCTGAGGCTCTCCAGCATCACCAGCATCGCCATCGAGATCGAGTCGGCGATCTCCGCCTGGCGTGCCGGGTCCTCGGGATCGTCGGTGACGATCGGCTCCGGAAGCCACTCGCCGACGTACAGCTCCCGCCGCGCCCGTGCCGAGCGCAGCTCGTCGATCGCCAGGCGTGTGGCGACGGTCGTCACGAACGCCTGCGGCAAGGCGAGCTGCTCGCCGCCGTCCTGCGCCTGGTGGACGCGCAGCAGCGCCTCCTGGACGATGTCCTCGGCCTCGGAGACGCTGCCCAGCATCCGGTATGCGACCCGGAAGGCCAGTGGCCGCAGCTCATCGAGCAGCTGTTCACGCTCGCTCATGCCACTCGCCTCCATGACACTCAGGCCCTCGCCGCCATCGCCTGCTCGACGAACTGCCCGACCCACGGGCCCGTCGGTTGACGGGTCGTCGCGTTCAGCCGGTTGAAGGCGTTGATCGCGGCGATCGAGATGACCAGTCCCGCGAGCTGCTGCTCGCTGTAATGACGTGCCGCCTCGTCCCAGATCTCGTCCGAGACCGACCCGGGATTGTCGGCGAGCCGCGTCGCCGCCTCGGTCAGGGCCAGCGCGGCGCGTTCCTCGTCGCTGAAGTACGGCGCCTCGCGCCAGGCCGCGAGCGTGTGCAGCCGCTCGCTGCCGCAGCCCAGGAGCTCGAGCTCACGCGAGTGCATGTCCGCACACACGCTGCAGCCGTTGATCTGGCTGGCCCGCAGCTGGACGAGCGCGAGGGTCTCCTCCGCCACGCCCGTTGTGCGCGCGGACATCCCAAAGTCGCGGATCGCATCGAGCGCGCCGGGGACGCTCATCACCGGGTTGTTGATCCTTGCCTGCATGTCCTAGTCCTTTCATTGTGTTCCTGCCCAGATGACGGGACGGAGCACCGGAACGTGACAGCAGCCGTGAATCGCGCCACACGGGAGCACGGAGCAGCGGAGGGGGCGGGATTCGAACCCGCGATGGGCGCAAACCCATGCCGGTTTTCAAGACCGGTGCATTCAACCGCTCTGCCACCCCTCCGAGGTGTGGACGCGCCGGAGCCTAGCAGGCTGCAAATACGGCCGTTGCGGGCGATTTACGGGGCGTCGACGACGATGATGTCGCCGAGGTTGCTGGCGAGTCGCATCCGCTTGAGCGGCGCGTAATCGGGCGAGTCGTACCAGCGCATCAACGCCTCGCGGTCCTCGAATCTCAGGATCGTCACCGACTGGGGAGACCAGTTTCCCTCGAGCGTGTGCACCGCTCCCCGGGCCGCCAGCAGCTCGCCACCGAACTCGCGGATCTGAGGCACCGCCAGCTCGCTGTATCGCTGGGAGACCTCCGCGTCTGTGATTTCCGTGCGCGCGTAGATGAAGTAGGCGGCCATTGACCCTCCTCGGGTATCTGATGTCTACAAATGATCCATCGGCAAGCCGAATCCGTGACGGCAAGCCGGTCGGAGGGTCAGTGGCGAGCTAGGTGATGGTGAGCTCACCTGCGGTGAACAGTGAACGCAGCTCGATTGCGTGCTGGGACAGGTTCTGCGCCCCTCCCGCCTCGCGGTCGATCACGCAGATCGCCACGCTGACCCTGGCCCCGAGATCTCGCAATCGCGTGGCGGAGTCGATGATCTGACCGCCTGAGGTGACCACGTCCTCGACGATCACGAGGTGTTGTCCGGCGACGTCGCCACCTTCGGCGAGGTTGCGGGTGCCGTATTCCTTGGCTGCTTTTCGCACGAACCGCGTCGGCAGTCCGGTCAGCTGCGAGAGCGTCGTCGCGATCGGTATCCCGCCGAGCTCGAGTCCGGCGAGCAGATCCACGCCGGCAGGCAGGAGATCCATCATCCGCTGTGCGATCTCACGCAGCAGCAGCGGGTCGCTCTCGAACCGATACTTGTCGAAGTACTCGTTGCTGATAGTCCCCGACCGCAGTCGGAACTCGCCGGTGAGGTGCGCGTGATCATGGATCCGCTGCGCCAACTGGTCAGGCATCGTCCGGGCAGGGTAAGCGAGATCCAATAGCAGGCGTCGCGACGATCGCCAGGCGTAGCGCCGAACCCCACCCAGCCATTCCAAGATGGAATACCTGGCTTCCAAACAAGACTGGTGGGGGGCTGCGTTTCACCGGATAGTCGAACGTGATGATGCGTTCGATACACAAACCTGATCTGTCCGCGGTGGCGCTCGCCGCCGCTGTGGCCGCCGCGGCCACAGCCTTGGCCGGCTTTGTCGGCCTGGGCTCGGCGCCTGTGCTGGCGATCGTGCTGGGCCTATGCCTCGGTGCGGTCGTTGGTCCCAGGGCGCAGTTGCGAGTGGGGCTGAAGTTCGCCGCCTCGGTTCCATTGCGGGCCGCGGTCGTGGTGCTGGGCGCCGAGCTACCGCTCGGCGTGGTGATCGCCCAGGGCGGGCGATCACTCCCGGGGATCCTGATCACGCTGCTGGGCGGCCTGGCCGTCGGTCGGCTGCTGGGCAGGCGGCTGGGCATCGCCCGCCGGCTGCGCACGCTGGTCACGGTCGGCACCTCGATCTGTGGCGCATCGGCGATCGCGGCGGTCACCCCCGTGATCGACGCCGATGAGACCGAGGTCGGCTACTCGGTGGCGACGATCTTCCTCTTCAACATCGCCGCGGTGCTGATCTTCCCGCTGCTCGGTCATGCCCTGGGCATGAGCCAGCACCGCTTTGGCGCCTTCGCCGGTACGGCCGTCAACGACCTCTCTTCGGTTGTGGCGGCGGCCTCGATCTATGGCGGAGCGTCGCTGCACACCGCGGTCATCGTCAAGCTCACGCGAACCCTGATGATCGTGCCGGTCTGCGCCTATCTGGCCCGTGGCATGCGCCGGCCGCGAGCGGAACACCCGAACCCGTCGCTACCGATCCGCGTACTGGAGAGCACCGAGGGCGCGATGGCATCGGTCCCAACCTTCTTGCTCGGATTCCTCGCCCTGGCTGCCCTGCGCGGCATCGGCGTGATCCCGGCAACCGCAGCGGGGGCGGTCTCACACCTCGCCACCTGGCTGATCACGCTGGCGCTCGCCGCGGTGGGTCTCTCGGTCGATATCCCCGAGCTACGTCGTACGGGCGTGCGTCCGATTGCGCTGGGCGCCGGGCTGTGGGTGACGGTCAGCCTGCTGGCACTCGGTTGCCAGGCGATCGGTCTGCTTTGAGCAACCACCAGAATTAGTGCCGGTGCAGACGCGCGCGAGAATCGGAGGTCGATGAGCCCGGGTGATCCGTTGTCGGGCCGGGACCTGGCCGCGTTCGTCAGCGCTGTCGAGTTGGGCTCGGTTCAGGGTGCCGCCGATGCGCTGGCGCTGACGCAGTCGGCGGCCAGCAAGCGGATCCTGGCACTTGAGCGCCGTATCGGGCAGCCCTTGCTGGAAAGGCACGGCGACGGGGTCAGGCTGACGGCGGCCGGGCAGCTTCTATACCCGGCGGCACGTGAGGCGCTGGCCGCGCTCGAGCGCACCGAGGCGGTCCTTGTCGAGAACACCGCCCACCCGACGCTGCGCATCCAGGCGAGCCGGACCATCGGTGAAACGACGCTGCCACAGTGGATCTCGGCGTTCCGCGCGAGCGAACCCGACACCCATATCTACGTTGACGTCACCAACTCGTCGGAGGTCCTCGAGGCGGTCCGCGCCGGCCGTGTGGAGGTCGGTTTCATTGAGGGTCCGACCACCGTGCTCCACGGTCTCAGGGACGTTGTCGTCGCCGAGGATGAGATCCTGGTGGTTGTGGCGTCCGGCCATCCTTGGGCCAGGCGCCCATCGATTCCGGTGGCCGAGCTGAGCGGTGAACGCTTCTTCGCCCGCGAGCGGGGCTCGGGCACGCGCGCGGTGATCGACCTCGAGCTCGCCGCGACCGGATTCGAGCTCACGCCGACGCTCGAGGTCGCCTCTACGGAGGGTCTCAAACGTGCGGTGCTGACCGGCGGCTTCACGCTTCTGTCGCGGCGCAGCGTCGCCGCTGAGTTGGCGAGCGGCGAGCTCAGCGCCATTGCCATCCGCGGTGCCAGCTGGCGCCGGTACTTCCGCGCCGTGCGGCGCTCGCGGCCGGCGCTGCAGGGACCAGCACAACGCTTCTGGAAGCAGCTCGAACGTCGCGCCGCGGAGCGCCAGGTCAGCCGCTCCGCAGGGTGAGGCCCTCGTCGGGGTCGAACAGCTGCAGGTGCGAGATGTCGACCGTGAATACGACCGGCTGATCGGTGGCGACCTTGCTGCGCGACGTCAGCCGCGCAACGCCGGCCGTGGCGGTTGCCGCCCCGATCTCGCCACTGCCGAGTACGCCCTCACCCTCCTCCTCGACGCCGGCCAGCAGCTCGTCGTTGCTACTGAGCCGCTCTGCGGTGATCCGGAAATGGATGAGCTTCTCGGCGCCCAGCTCCTCGACCAGATCGACCGTGCCCTCGAGTCGCTGACCGCTGGCGTCGTGGTCATTGAGCGCCGCATCCTCGAGGTCCTCCGGACGGATGCCGGCGACCACAGGCTGCCCGCGATATCGGGCGATCACGGCCTCCGCCGTCAGCTCAGGCGGCAGCGCAAGCGTCTGGTCGCCGAGTGTGATCGACCGGCCCTCGGTGTCGACGGTCGCCTGGTAGAGGTTCATCGCCGGTGAACCGATGAATGCGGCGACGAACAGGTTCGCGGGATTGTCATACAGCTCCTTCGGCGGTGCATACTGCTGCAGCTTTCCCGAGCGCATGACGGCAACGCGATCGCCCATCGTCATCGCCTCGACCTGATCGTGGGTCACGTACAGCGTGGCCACGCCGAGCCGTCGCTGGATCCGCGAGACCTCGGCCCGCATGTGGACACGCAGCTTGGCGTCGAGGTTGGAGAGCGGCTCGTCCATCAGGAACGCGGCCGGCTCGCGCACGATCGCGCGGCCCATGGCGACGCGCTGGCGCTGGCCGCCGGAGAGCTGCGCCGGCTTGCGCTTCAGGTGTTCGGTCAGACCGAGCACGCGCGCGGCATCCTCGACTTTCCTGCTCACCTCGGCCCTCGCCAGCTTCTGCATCTCGAGTGAGAAGCCGATGTTCTCGGCCACGGTCATATGCGGATAAAGCGCGTAGTTCTGGAAGACCATCGCGATGTCGCGCTCGCGTGGCGAGAAGTCGTTGACGACGCGGCCGCCGATCTCGATCTCGCCGGCGGTCACGTCCTCGAGCCCGGCGACCATGCGCAGCGCGGTCGTCTTGCCGCAGCCGGACGGGCCGACGAGCACCACAAACTCCCCGTCCTCGACGTCGAGGCTGAGATGGCTGACGGCCTCGACGCCGTTCGGGTAGACCTTCACCACGTCGATGAATCGCAGCGGCGCCATCAGCGGAACGATCCCGCGGTGAGGCCCGCGACGATCCGGCGCTGCGCGAACAGCACGAGCAGCGCCACCGGGATCGTGATGATCACGACCGCCGCATCGATGCGGTTGTAGAAGACCTGGAACTGGCTCTGGCCGAGGTTCACGATCGCCAGCGGGGCGGTGAAATGGCTGGGCGTCTCGAGGAACGAGACGGCGAAGGCGAAGTCGTTCCAGGCGAGGATGAAGGCGATGATCCCGGCCGTGAACATGCCCGGGATCGCGACCGGGACCACGACTCGACGGAGTGCCGTGAGCCGGGTCGCACCATCGACCAGCGCCGCCTCCTCCAACTCCATCGGGATCTGGCCGAAGAAGTTGCGGAGCAGGTAGGTGGCGATCGGCAGCGTGTAGACGAGATAGACGATGATCAGCGGCCAGATGCTGTCGAGCAGGCCGAGGTTGCGGAGCACGAGGAACAGGGGGCCAACCATCGCCAGCACCGGGAAGAAGCCGGCGACGAGGATGAAGGCGAGCACGGCTCCCTTGCCGCGGATCGGCATCCGCGCCAGCGCGTAGCCCGCGGGCGTCGCGGTAACGAGCGTGATCAGCGTGGTCAGGGCGGCCACGATCGCGCTGTTGCCGAGCGGTCCGAGGAACCCCTGCTGGTTGAAGTCCTCGCTGTAGGCGGCTCCCGAAAGGTGCGCGGGGATGATCCCGTTGGGTCCGCCGACGCCCTGGCCGACGGCCTGATCTGAGAGCAGCGAGGTGCGCAGGATCCAGTAAAACGGGAACAGCGCGATCAGCACCACCACCAGCACCGCCAGGTAGAAGCAAACCTCGCGCGCGACGGTGCGCGATCGTCGGCTTCCCGGCCGGCGCCGAGCGGGTCGCGCGCCGCTGCCTGTACCCGACGCGAAGGATTCGGTCGTCATGCCGTGTCCCTCGTTCGCATCAGCATGGCGACGATCGCGGCCGCGATCAGGCAGAGCACGACCAGAATCACCGAGATCGCGCCGCCGTAACCGAAGTCCGTGTTGACCAGAAACGTCTGCCAGTTCAGGAAGGAGAGCGTCTCGGTGCTCAGTCCCGGCCCGCCGCCGGTCATGATGTAGATCACGTCGAAGATCAGCAGCCCGGACAGCAGGCGGAAGATCAGGGCGACGGCGAGCGCGGGTTTGAGCAGTGGCAGCGTCAGGCGGCGGAACGTCTGCCACCAGCTGGCACCGTCGATCCGCGCGGCCTCATAGATCTCGGTTGGAATGACCTGCAGGCCGGAGAGCAGGATCAGGGCGATGAACGGGATGTTCTTCCAGGCGTCGGCGACGAAGATCGCCACCCACGACGTCCAGACCCCGGCCAGCCAGGTCGTGTGCAGGCCGAAGATGTAGTCGACGAAGCCGCTGCGCGGGTCGAACATCGTCTTCCACAGAGTCGCCGACACGACCGTCGGCACCGCCCACGGGATCAGCACCGCGACGCGCAACAGCCCGCGCCCGCGGAACCGACGGTGAAGCATCAACGCGAGGCCGAGCGCCAGCACGGTCTCGATCGCAACTGAGGCGCCGGCGAACGCCAGCGTGCGCAGCAGCGACTGCAGCCACTCGGACGACTGGAACATCCGGGTGTAGTTGTCCACCCCGACCCAGCCGCCCTGGCCGGTGATGACGCTCAGATTCTCGGCGTGGAACGAGTTCCAAAGGTTGTACCCGAGCGGATAGGCGGTGACCGCCAGCAGCGGGATGATCGCCGGCGCGATCATCATGTAGCCGAGCCGGCGGTCGGCGCGTACCCGGCCCGAGGCCGGCGGCCGCTTGCGGCCGCCGGCACCTGACGTGGGGTTGAGCGCTGGCGCCTCAGTCGCCATCGCGGCAGGCCCTCTCGCCGTACTAGCCGTTCGAGGAGATCTGCGACGCAGCGCTCTTCATCGCCGCCGCCGCAGTGCTCGAGTTGGCGAACACCGCCGAGAACGCGTCCTGCAGGTCAACCGAGATCTGCAGGTACTTGGGGCTCACGGGTCGCGGCTGCGCGTAGCCGTTGAGCACCTTGACCGCCTTGAAGTACGGCGCCTTCGCGTACAGCGCCGAGGTGTAGGCCGACGGCAGCGAGGGAGGATCGCCTGCCGCGATCGCACGCTTGATCTCGACCGCCGGGCTGGTCAGGTACTGGATCAGCTTCCAATCGGCGGCGACGTTTGCCGACTTGGCGTTGATCGCGAGCATCTCGCCGCCCAGCGCCGAGCCGGGACGTCCACCCTTGGCGGCCGGGAACGGGATGTAGCCGGTGTGCCCATGCGCCGGGCTGCTCTTGGTTGCGGCGTCGACGGCGGCGACGAATGGGTAGTTGATCGCGAACGCGGCGTGTCCGGCCGTGAACTCCTGCTGGACGTTGCCCTCCTGCCAGCCGGTGACGGCCGCCGGCGCGATCTTGTTCACATAGATCGCGTCGTGGAGCCACTTGAGCGCGGCGACGTTCGCCGGTGTGTTGACGCTGCTCGCCGTCAGATGCCCACCGAAGGCCCCGTCGACGGTCATGAACGCGGTGATTGCGCCCTCATACTTCTCGCCCTCAAAGGCGATCCCCTCCTTCAGCGACTTGTCCTTCTTCATCGCCGCCCGCGCGTCGCTGATGACCTGAGCCGGCGAGGTCGGCGGCTTCTTGATCAGGTCGGTGCGGTAGAACAGGCCCTCCGGGTTGTCGAACCACGGGACCGCGTAGGCCACCCCGTGGAAGCTGCCGGCTGCGACTTCGGTCGAGAAGAACTGGTGCAGGTTGGGGTGCAGCGAAGTCAGCGGCTTGATCCATCCCGCCTGCGCGAACTTCGCCGGGTAGGTCACGTCCGACTCGAGCACGTCCGGCGTGCCCGACCCGGCGATGAAGCGCTGTTGCAACTGCTGCAGGTACGTGGTCGAGTTCGGCGAGAGCACGTCGATCTTGACCTTGATCGACGGGTTCGCCTTCTCGAATGCCGTGATCGCGGCCTGCGTCGCCTGGCCCTCGGTGCCCAGGCCCGACTCTGCGAACTGAATGGTCGTCGTTCCCGAAGCAGTGCCGGCCGAAGCCGCAGGCTGTCTCGTGCTGCCGCTGGAGCTCGCTCCGTAGCCCGCCACGGCAGCGACCACCAGCACAGCGATCACAACAGATACACCAGGACGCCAACGTCGCATCGACATAGCCTCACCTCCGACAGCCCGAGCGGCGCCTGCGCCGCTCGGGGCTGAATCGCCCAGTTTTCGTTCGAGCGCGCTTCGCGTGTGCCAAGAACTGCCGAGCGCACTCCGTCGGCGAGTCAGGATCACCCGCCAACTTGTCCGCTAGAGCGGCTACCCGAGTACTCAGGGCTTCAATCAGTTCCCACGGGGCTGCCGCGCGTGGAAATCACAGCTCGGTGGCACCCCGATGAGACGGTCGGCGGCGTGTCGAGTCGCCTTTTTCTTTCAAATTGCGGGTTTGTGGTTGGGGTGGGGTTGTGTTGGTGTGGGGTGGCTGATTAGTGTGGTTGGTGCGGTTCGGGAGGGAGCAGGACTTCGCGAAAGCCAAAGCGGAGGGTGGCTCTCAAAGGCGAACGACAAGGCTTATTTCGTGCGCAGGCTACGCGCGGGAGCAGGCGGAGTCGCAGCCCCCGGACCGTTTTTTGTTGCCCTGATCCGGGGTTGGGGTGGGGTGGGTGTTTTACAGGTTGGTGTGGTCTTGTCCGGTGGGCGGGCTACCTTGGTTGGTGCGGCAGTAGTTGCCGTCGATCGTGTGGGTGGTCTGCTCCCTGCATGGTTGTGCGACCGGGCGCTTCCCGGGAGCCGGCGCTGGGGTGTGGATCCCGGATCCATCTCAGCTAGCCCGCCCGCTCCCCACTCAGACCCCCGGCCAGCGGGGCTTGCGGCGCAAGCGCCGAAGATGCCGCGCGCCGTCCTACGGCGGACGGCAAGCGGCCACGCCGACGGCTAGGCTCAAGCCGTGCCGAAGGGGCGGGTCGAGGCTTTCAGTGACGGCGTGATCGCGATCCTGATCACGATCATGGTGCTCGACCTGCGCCAACCGCCCGGGATCTCATGGAGCGCGCTCGGGCACAGCCTGCCGACCTTCCTGGCATACGGCCTCAGCTTCGTCTTCCTCGGCATCTACTGGAACAACCACCACCACATGTTCGCGGCGGTCTCGCGTGTCAGCGGCGTCTCGCTATGGGCGAATCTGCACCTGCTGTTCTGGCTCTCTCTGACTCCGTTCTGCACCGATTGGATGAGCCACCACGATTTTCCCACGACGCCGGTAGCGGTCTACGGGATCGTGCTGCTCGGCTCCGCCATCTCCTACTACATGCTGCAGTCGACGCTGCTGCGCGCCGAGGGCAAGGACTCGCAGTTGCGTACCGCGATCGGTGCCGACATCAAGGGCAAAGCGTCGCCATTGCTGTACTGCCTGGGTATCGGTCTGACGTTCGTCGATCGCTGGCTCGGCATCGCCATCTATGTCGTCGTGGCGCTGATCTGGCTCGTGCCCGACAGGCGGGTCGAGCGGCACCTGAGCGAACTGCAGGACGCAAAGTGAAAGCCGCGAGGCGACCCGGCTTTCGGCCGGCCCGCCCGTGGTCCGCCCGGAAGCTCACCCGCCGGCGGTGACGTACAGCACGTGCGGGTGGCCGGCGTGGGTGAAGTCGCCGCTGTAGCGCAGGCCGAGCTTCTCCATCACGCGACGCGATCCCAGGTTCTCGGTGCGAGTGAAGGCCACGACGCGCTCGAAGCCGGCCTCCGCGGCGATCTCCAGGGCATGGCGACCGAGCGCGGTGGCGATCCCGCGCCCCCACATGTCGCGTGCCACTGCCCAGCCGACCTCCAGCTCAGCGCGTCCGTCGACCAGGTTGTAGCCGACGGTCGAGCGCCCGACGCAGCGCCCGTCGCTGAAGCCCAGCGACATTCCGATGCCGTGGGCGGTCCAGTGCGCGAGCTTCCTGACGATGATCTGCTCACACTCCGCGCGCGTGAAGGGGCCGCTCGAGCCGGCGGGGCGCAGCCAATAGGCGACCTCGGGATCGCCGAGGATCTGCAGCAGCGCATCGGTGTCATCCGCGTTCACAGCTCGGATCTGAAGCATGACCCGACGGTACCGTGGCGCGTGCTCAGCCGAAGATCGTGAAGGAGGTGCCCGTCACATCCGATGTGAAGTCGACGGTTGAGCCGGGGCCGATGCGGACCCCGCAGCCTCCGCTCCAGCACGCGTTCACCGTCCAGCTGCCCGCGGAGTAACCGCTGCGCGACGGCCAGCTTCCGGTGTATTCACCGCTCCCGCCGTAGAAGCCCTCGTCCGCCAGTGGCGGCATATTCGTGAAATAGCAGCCGTCACCGATGTCGCAGCCGCTGCGCTGCTTGATCGCCGGGCTCGCCGCGGGCGCGCCGGTCACGGAGAGGATGTCCCCCGTGATCGGGTCCATCAGCACGTCGATCGGACTTCCGGAGTCGAGCAGCTGGATCGCTGCCGGCGTGAGCGTCGCCGTCTGTGCGGCCGACGGGGAGCCGGCCGGCTGATCATCGACTGCGGCGGCGCCTGCTGCCGGCGGTGCTGCGATCGTGCACGCACAGGCGAGCATCGTCAGGCTTCCCAATCTCATAGTTCCCCTCCCCAGTAGCTTCCCCTGACCCGCGGGAGCAAGCCTACTACGCGTGGCGGTAGACCGGTGGCCGATCAAACCTACTTTTGGTAGTCCCCGCGATGTAATGTTCCCGACAGATGCTCCGGAAGGCTCCATGAGAACAGAAGCACCCGATGCCAATTAATCCCGCCGACCGTGGTCTCCTGATCCTGACGAGCCTCGCCGAGGGCGACAAGCACGGCTACGCGCTGATGCAGGACATCGAGACGTTCGCCGGTGTCCGGCTGGGGCCAGGCTCGTTGTACGGCGCGCTGGCACGGCTCGAGGACGAGGGGCTGGTCCTTGCCCTGCCGTCCGACGATCGGCGTCGTCCGTACCGGATCACTCCCGCCGGTAGCCAGGTACTCAAGGAAGAGCTCTCTGCGCAGGCGTCGATTTCGCGCATCGGACTGAGCAGGTTGGCCAGCAGCGGTCGATGAGCGATCGGCTCGTCCGGCTTGCGCTGCTCCTGTATCCGGCCGGCTGGCGGAAGCGCTACGGCGCCGAGCTCGAGCAGCTGATCCGCGACAGTCTCGAACACGACTCCTCGGCATTCGGATCCGTCCGGGTGATCGTTGACGTCGCCCGTGGCGGGCTCAGTCAGCGTATCGGTCACCGCCGCAGGCGACTGCGGGCGGCACTGCTGGTCTCGCTCGGCGTCGGCATCGTCTTCCCGATCGACGTCGTCACCATCAGCGGCAATCCGAGCCCGGGCAGCCCACCGAGCATGTCTCGTCCCTTGGTCACGCTGTCGCCGACGACGAGGCTCGCACCGGGTGTCTCCGTGTACCGGTTTCCTCAGGTCATGCTGCCGCTGATGCGCTCTGCCGAACCCCCGACCGTTCAGCTTGAAGTGGTCGCGCACACCAACTATGTCTACAGCGTCGACGGTCCGCCGACGCACGTAGTGCTGAACCCGCGTACCGGACACCTGGTCTCGGTGACGCCGATCAAGCGGCTCGCCACACACTGACTGGCAGCGCCCGCGGCGCGGCGCTAGGCTCCCTCGCATGTCGTTCAGGATGCTGCGCTGCGCTGTGCTGGTGGTCACCGTGCTGGGCATCGCCGGCACGGCGGGCGCGGTTGCCCGCTCGGCTCCACGCGGCTCGCTCACGGCGGCGCACCGCGGTCCGCTGAGCGGTGATTGGGTCGGCTACATCGGCTCGGGCAGCGGCCGCCAGCGGATGACGATCATGATCAACGCGGGCGAGACCGGCGGCAGCTGGCGGTTGAGCGCCAGCTGTTACGGCCGGCTGACGCTCGACAGCATCTCTGGCGGCTATCACCACTACCGCCGCCACGCCGCCCGCGGCGCGAGCTGCGCGGGCGGGGACGTCGATTGCCTCAAGCGCGCCGGGGCCGAGCTCTATGACGCCGTCACCTCACATCTTGGTGGTTCCTGGGACACCAGCGGGACCTTCAAGCGGGGTGCGCTGGCGGCCCGGCGCGGCACTCAGTTGTAGGCGTCCAGCCAGTCCGCAGCCGCCTGCAGCGCGCGGTTGAGCGCATCCGGATGACCATGCGTGTAGACGGGGCCGGCGCCGTCGCTGAGCAGCAGTCTGATCGCGGCCAGCCCGCGGGGATTGACCGGGCCGTCGCCGCGGAGTCTTGAGGCCACCATCAGCAGCAGCGGACGCGCCTCACGCACGCGCCGGCGAGAGGGGGCCACGGCGCTCGTCAATGACAGGCGTGCGGGCGCCTCGGCCTGGTCGACCAGGCGCTCGAGCGAGCGTGCCAGCATCCGGCGGGAGCGCGGGTCGCTGAGCCGGCGGCAACGCGCCGCGTAAACGGGTGAGTGCCAGGGCTCGGTCCCGGCGGCCAGGTGACGGTCAATCCGCGTGGCGCAGACACGCGCGATCGCGGGAGCGAGTAGCTCCTTGGCATGTGAGCGGCTTGCAACGGTATGTGGCCAGTCAGAGACGATTGTGTTCATGCATCGATCATGCGCCGCGGGTCATACAGGCCGCGTGCAGAACCTATGCGCGGCCGTGAAGATTCTGTGCAGGCCGCGCCTTGCCGGCCGCCTCAGCTCTGGGCCCGAGCGGGGAAGCGTGGATCACCGCGGATCGCGTCGAGGTCGCCGTCCTGCATCGCCCACTCACGCGTGCGCGGATCGAGCGCGACGGCGCGCATGAGGTGCTCGATCGCGCGCTCATGAGCACCGGCGAGCGAGCCGTAGCAGGCGAGGTTGTAGTGCAGCGAGGCGCTCTGGTCGTGATCTGCGAGCCCCGCCGCGGCGGTCTCGTATGCGGCCTGCGGGTCGCCGGCGCTGAGTGACACCTGGGCGGCGAAGTAGTGCTCCCAGGCCGAGGCTTTGATCGTGCCCTCGTCGCCGCCGATGACCAGCACGGTGGTCGCGTCGGCGGTGGCGATCGCCGCGCGGCGCGAGCTCAGCTCGGGCACGTAGACGAGCGTCCCCTGCGGCGCGTCGATCTCTTCGCCGTCGATCGTGAAGCGCGCGTGGCCGGCGAGCACGACGTAAAGCTCCTGGTGGCGGCCCGCGCCACCGCCGGTCTCGTCGTGCTCCTCGATCAGCTGCTGACCACGGTCGGCGCTGTAGCCGTTGATGCCGAAGCCCGTGATCCCGAGCGCGCGGCGCACCGGCCGCCAGTTGACGCCAGCGACCGGGATCGCCTCGAGTGCATCAAGTCGCAGGACCTGAACCACGGGGCGTAAATCTACTCCCGCCCCGCGCCCCGATGTCGAGGGTCAAGCCCGCCCTCCGCAAAAGCAAGGCGCAGGGGCGGCAGCGCTAGATGACCGGCTCGCGGTCGAGTGCGTAGTCGTCGACGCGTCCCACGCGGTAGCGCGAGGTGGCTTCGGCCAGGCTGTTGGTGAGCTCGTCGAGGTGCTCGGCCGCCGACTGCGAGCGGGCGGCGCCGTCGACGAACCCGGTGGTGTTGAGCTCGAGCTCGTTCATGCTCTCGGCGATCTGATCCATGCCCACGCTCTGCTGCTGGGCGGCCGCTGCGATCTGCCCGGCCGCACCGGCGGCGCGGTGGATCGTCTCGGCGAGGCTCTGGACGCCGTCGCTGGCCTTCACCGTGAGCTCGAGCCCGCGGTCGACGACCTTGGTCCCCGCCTCGCTGGCCTTGACAGCGCCGAGTGTGGCCTCGCGCACCTCGCTGAGGATCGACTCGATCCGCCCCGTGGCCTGCTTGGACTGCTCGGCGAGACCGCGCACCTGATCGGCCACGACCGCGAAGCTGCGGCCGTGCTCGCCGGCACGAGCCGCCTCGATGCCGGCGTTGAGCGCCAGCAGATTGGAGCGGTCGGCGAGCTCGTTGACGGTCGCCGTGATGTCACCGATCTGTTCGGTGCGGTCAGACAGTGCCGCGATCTCAGTGGCGATGCTGGCGACGCGGTCGCGGATCTCCTCCATCGCGCCGGCGATCGCCTGCAGGGCGGTCGAGCCGTCGTCGCTGACCTTGACCGAGTCGTTCGCCTCGCGGGCAACGTCCTCGGCCTGGCGGGCCATCTCGTCGGCCGCGGCGCGCAGCTCCTGGACGGTTGCCGATGCCTGCGTGATCGCCGCCGACTGCTGCTCGGCGCCGCGACCGTGCTCGTGCGCGGAGGTCAGGATCTCCGAGGTCGAGGATCCAATCGCGCTCACGCTCGACTGGATCTGACCGGAGATCGCAGCCAGGCTCGAGACCATGCGGTTGAGGCTGCCGGCGAGCTCGCGCAGGTCCTCATCGCCCTGCGGCTCGACCGTGGCTGTGAGGTCGCCGTCGGCGACCTGTGCGGCGAAGACCGAGTAGCTGTGCACCGCTCGCTCCATGACCTCGCGGGTCTGGCGCTCGCCGGCGGCCTGCTTCTCGAGGAACTCACGCTCGCTCGCGGCGGCCTTCTCGAGCGCCTCGCGCTCGGCCTCGGCGGCGCGCACCTGTGCCTCCCGCTCGGCCTCGGCCGCGCGCTCCTGGGACTTGCGCTCGGCCTCGGCGGCACGCGCCTGCGATTCGCGTTCGGCTGCGGCCGCGCGCTCCTGCGTCTCGCGCTCGACCTCGGCCGCGTGCAGGCGTTCCCGCTCGCGCTCCTCGGCGAGCTGGGTCATGCGCTGCAGCGCCAGGTAGAAGCGAACACCGGCGGCGACCAGCGTCGCGGTCGAGAGTGCGATCGCGACCTGCGTGGTGTTGGAATGGTTGAAGGAGGCGACGAACAGGATCACCAGCGCGATGATCGAGGCGATGGACGGCACCAGGAAGCCCGATGCCTTGGACTCGCGTGCAGGTGCGGAGCTGCCGGGCGCCGCCCAGGCGGCTGCCGAGATCAGGCACAGCGAGCCGGGCCAGGCCATCGAGTTGACGACAAAGCCGACGTCGGTGGCGACGATCCCGCCGAACAGGGCCGAGATGTCACCGGCGGCGTTGAGCAGGCCGGCGGCGGCGATCAGGCCCCAGCGCAGACGCTGACCCTTGGGCAGCATCGTGAAGCCGATCAGCGTCAGGCCGGCCAGCAGCAGGTCGCCGACGGGATAGACCATGTTGACACCGACCGCGTAGCTGCCGCCACCGGCGGTCTTGGTGATCCAGTGGAAGGCAAAGGCCACCAGCAGGGCGGCGGTCACGAGCGTGGCGACGACGCCGTCGAGGTAGTTGGCGGCCGTGAGCTTGCGCACGTCGCGCTGCATCAGCACCATCACGCCGAGGTAGGCCAGTGGGTAGAAGCCGTACCAGAGGATGTTCGGGAGTGACAGCGTTGCGGGGTTGGACATCGACGCCAGTGTCAGGTCGCCGCAGGCCCATGACAGGCCGCCGAAACCGAGCAACAGGCACCACTTGCGGTCGCGTGGGCTGATGATGCCACGGGCGATCACAAGGATGCTCATCAGCGCTTCGAAGGAGGCGACGCCCCAGCCGTCGAGCCACGTGTACGTGACTCCGTTCCCGCGCGCAAACAGCAGCCCTGTGTAGGCAAGCACCATCGCGCCGAACACGAAGTACACCGGCCGTGCGATCGGGCTGACCGCGCTGCGCCTCACCTGCGCCTGTTCGATTGTCGCCATCAGAACCCCCTTGACACATTTGCCACATGATTTGCGTGGTCGGGTGGTTATTCGGCAGCTCAGGCGAAGACATTGAGCCCTTGGTTAAGCGAACCTAACCTGCATGACCCCGTGCAAGCGATCGTGCGCGCTCTCAGCTGAGGTCGGCGATTCCCGCCCTCGACGGCCCCGCGGCGGCGCACATATGTAGGAGACTGAGGTGATGTTTGATCACGTCGCGATCCGTGTCTCGGACCTCACGCGCTCCGAGCACTTCTACACGACGGTGCTAGGTGCGCTCGGGCACGTGCCCGAACGCGACGGTCAAGACCTCTTCTGGGACGAGTTCTACATCGGGCCCACCGACGCCGAGCATCCTGTTACCAGACACCTGCACGTCGGCTTGGTGGCAGCGTCGCGAGAGGCCGTCGACCGCTTCGATCAGGCCGGCGTCGACGCCGGCTACAGCAGCGACGGCGAGCCGGGCGAACGGCCGCAATACCGCCCCGGTTACTACGGTGCCTTCCTGCTCGACCCCGACGGCAACAGCGTTGAGGCCGTCCATCACGACCACGTGGAGCGCGGGGGCGTGATCGATCACCTGTGGATCGGGGTCCGTGACGCCGAGCGCTCATTCGCCTTCTACGAGCTGATCGCCCCGTACACCGGTCTGCGTCAGGGCTTGGCCTGGGAGGGAGCGCGGCAGCTGTCCGGCGCCGGGGCGACGTTCGTACTGGTCGCCGCCGGCAGGCAGCCGACCAGCGGCCTGCACCTCGCCTTTCCCGCGCCCGATCAGCAGACGGTCAGGGATTTCCACGCCGCCGCACTGGCGGCCGGGCATACCGACCACGGGCCACCCGGTGAACGTCGCCAATATCACCCCGGCTACTTTGCGGCGTTCGTGCTCGATCCCGACGGCACCAACGTCGAGTCGGTCTTCCATGGCGGCCCCTGAGCTCACCTCGCCCGCCGCAATAATCCTCAGGTGTACGTAGGTGCGCTGGACGTTGAGATCCGCATCCCCGCGAGCAGATCGCTCAAGGCCAAGCGCTCGGTCGTGCGGCACCTGATCGAGACCTCGCGCCAGCGCTTTGGCGTCTCTGCATCGGAGGTCGCGCACCACGACCTCCGGCAGCGGGCGGGCCTCGGCTTCAGCGTGGTGGCGCCCTCGGCGGCGCACGCGCAGCGGCTGCTCGATCAGGTCGAGCGCTTCATCTGGTCACATCCTGAGATCGAGGTCATCTCGACCCGGCGCCACTGGCTCGAGACCGATGGCGCGGACTGAGCCAACCCGGCCGAGGACGGCTGCTCGCTAGGCTGCGGTCATGCCCGCCGACGCTGAGGATCAGGTACCCGAGGCGAAGAAGCTGCCGTCCGGCCGGGTGGCACGGACGGCGCGTGTCGGCGGGCTGGCGGCGGGGCAGGGAGTGCGCTGGGCCGGCATGCGCGCCGCCAATCGCGTGCGCAGCCCGGAACGCGCCGCCGCCGCCGAGCAGGAGCGCACCGCGGCGCTCGTCAATGAGCTCGTCGATCAGCTCAGCCGTATGCGCGGCGCCGCCATGAAGATCGGCCAGATCATCTCGATGGTGGACTTCGACGGGCTGCCGGAGGAGCAGCACGATGAGCTGCAGCAGAAGCTCGCAACGCTGCGCGACGGCATCCCGCCGGTACCGTTCGCCCGTCTCGAGAAGCTGTTGCGCACGGAGTTCGGCGGCCCGCTCTCCAGCGTCTTCTCCGACTTTGACGAGCGCGCCTTTGCGGCGGCGTCGATCGGCCAGGTGCACCGCGCCCGCACGCTCGACGGCGATGACGTGGTCGTCAAGGTGCAGTACCCAGGTGTCGCCGAGGCTGTCGAAACGGACCTGCGTAACGCGATGCTGCTGGTGCCGCTGATCAAGCGCCTGGCACCGGGGCTCGATGCCCGCGGCCTTGGCGTCGAGATGCGCGAGCGCATCGGTGAGGAGCTCGACTACGAGCTCGAGGCCCAGAACCAACGGCGCATCGAGCGGCTGTTGCGCGGTCACCCGTTCATCAAGGTCCCGCGTGTACACACCGAGCTCTCGACCCGGCGTGCGCTCGTCTCCGACTACGTCGAGGGTGCGCGCTTCGAGGTTGTACGGCGGGCCGACGAGCCGCAGCGCGACCGCTACGGGGAGATCGTCTTCCGCTTCTTCTTCGGGCTGCTCTACCGCGACCGCATCGCGCTCGGCGACCCGCATCCCGGCAACTATCTGCTCGCTCCCAGCGGGCAGGTCTGCTTCCTGGACTTTGGGCTGCTGCGCGGGATCGACCAGTCGCGCCTCGCGGCCGAACGCAGCATCGCGCTCGCGGTGCGGGGCAAGGATGCGGACGCGCTGAAGGCCGAGCTGATCAGCGGCGGTTATCTGCCCCCGGCCCGCGCCGACGCGGTCGAGGCCGAGTTCGCGCTGAGGCTCATGCGGCGCGCGATCAGCTGGTACGCGGTGCCGAAGTTCCGCCGCTTCACCGAGGGCGAGGAGCAGCGCGGCCATCACCGCCAGCGACCCGAGCCCGCGCAGCGTGCGGCGGCGAAGAACCAGGTCAACCAGTTCACGCTGCCGCCCGAGGCCGTGCTGATCCGGCGCATGCACGGCGTGGTCGGAATCGTGCTACAGACCCTGCGCGCGGGCGCCGACTGGGGCGCGATCGCGGCCGAGTACCTGCACGGGGAGCCGCCGGCGACCGAGCTCGGCCGGGCCGAGGCCGAGTTCTTCGCGAGCCGCAGCCGCTGACAGAACGGCGTCATTAGCGATCGGAATGGTGTCCGGGGCACTCGCTCGCGACGCTCTGGTGGAGCTGCGGCCAGCGGGCCGCAGCTACCAACGAATTGAGAGGACAAGCGATGCATGGCCAGCACGTGACCGCCGTGACCGATGAGGACTTCACCGCCCGTGTACTCGAGTCGGACAAGCCCGTCGTCGTCGACTTCTGGGCCGCCTGGTGTCCACCCTGCCGGCTGATGAACCCGGTGATCGAGGAGCTCGCGGGCGAGCACCCGGAGCTTGCCTTCGTCACGCTCGACGCCGACGCCAACCGCCAGACCGTGATCGACCATGGGGTGCTCTCGATGCCGACCTTCCTCGTCTTCAAGCATGGCCGCGAGCTTGCGCGGCTCGTCGGCTCACGCCCAAAGCGGCGGATGGCCACGGAGCTCGAGCAGGCGCTCGCGCTGCCGGCGCTGGCCGGTTAGCGTTGACCCGATGGAGCTGCGTCAGCTCGAGTATCTGGCCGCCGTCGTCAGCCACGGCAGCTTCGGCCGTGCCGCGCAGGAGATCTACGTCACCCAGTCGGCGCTCTCGCAGCAGATCGCCAGGCTCGAGGACGAGCTCGGACTGACGCTGCTCTATCGCGGACCCAAGGGCGTCGAGCCGACCCCCGCCGGGCTCGAGTTTCTCGACCACGCCCGCGCGATCCTCGGCCGCGTGTCCGAGGCGCGCGCGATGGTCGACGAGCACCTCGGCGCCATCCGCGGCATCGCCCGCGTGAGCGCCACCGCCTACGACTCGCGCGAGCTGCCGCAGGCGCTCGCCTCGTTCCACCGCGCGCACCCGCAGGTGCAGCTCAGCTTCCAGCACTCCTCGGCGGCCCAGATCGTCGAGCAGCTCGCGACCGGGCTGGCGGATGTCGCGCTGCTGGCGGTGGATGCCTCCGGGCCGAAGCTGCCAGACCACATCGCCCAGCAGACGATCGCCGAGGAGCCGCTCTGCCTGCTGACGGCGCGCGGCGACCGGCTGTCACTCGCCGGTGACGGCGGGCCCGCCCGAGCCACGATCGAGGACCTGCGCGGCCGCTCGGTGATCATGCCCGCACGCGGCACGGCACTGCGGTCGGTGCTGGACGACGCGTTCGCGCAGGTCGGCTTCAGCCCGCTGCCCAGGTTCGAAACCAACGACCCCGAGACGATCCGTGAGCTTGTCAGCGCGGGCTTGGGGGTAAGCATCGTGCCACGCTCGTGGCTGGCCGACCAGGCGCCGGCCGTCACGAGCGTCGAACTCACGCAGCCGCTGCCGGCCTACCGCGTCGCGCTGCTGTCGACCACGCAACCACGGATTCCCGCACGCGACCGGTTGGTCGAGCACCTGCTGATCGCGCTCGGCGCCTGACGGCCGCCGGAGCGCCTTGCGGGCGGCCGAGGCCCGATGGTCGCCGGAGCGCCGGCAGCGCCTCGCTCACAGCTCGCGGTGGTAATAGAGCTCAGCCTCGGCCTGACCGCGCTCGCGGTTGGTGTAGCCGTGTGGCTCGTGCTCGACCGCCTGCAGCGGCGCCGTGCCCTGTGGTTGTGGCCGCTCGGCCCGCTGGCCGGCGGCCACTCCGCAGCCGAACTCCGGTTCGGTTGTGCAAACGTCCGCGCCACTGTGAGAATCATTCTCAGATGAGCACGACCGAGCGGGCGGTCCGGCCGCCGAAACAGCAGCGCAGCCGCGAGACGTATGAGCGCGTGCTCGAAGCCGCCCATCGCCTGCTCGAGGAGAACGGCTTCGAGGGCTTCACCGTGCAGGATGTGGCGGCCCGTGCGAACGTTTCGGTCGGGGCGATCTACGAGCGCTTCGGCAACAAGGAGACGCTGCTGCACACGGTGCACGCGCGTCTGATGCAGACGATCGCGCAGGACATCGCCGGGCAGCAGGGCGCCGAGCCCGATGACGTCGGCGAGCTGATCGACACGCTGGTGGGGCGGCTCGCCGAGATGATGAGCGCGCACCGCGCGATCCTGCGGGCGTTCATGCACCTGGGCGCGCTCGATGAGGTGATCGCCGAGCGTGGCTCGCTCGTGAGCGTCGAGCTCAGCAGGCGCTTCACGCAGGCGCTGTGGCCGCACGCCGGCGAGCTCGGGCACGCCGATCCGCAGGTCGCGCTCGATGTCGCCTTCCGCATCGCCTTCTCGACCCTGGCCCGGCAGGTGATGTACGGACCGCTGTTCGATTCCGAGGTCGAGCT
The DNA here is from genome assembly GCA_963706725.1 of uncultured Actinomycetota bacterium. GTDB lineage: Bacteria > Actinomycetota > Thermoleophilia > Solirubrobacterales > Solirubrobacteraceae > Palsa-465. Next base: position 1,650,348 of record OY970167.1, read on the forward strand.
CGGCTGGGAGCAGCTGGCAGGCGAGCTCGCGCGCGCCTGCCGCGCATACCTGCTGCCCCCGCCTGAGCGCTAGATGCGGCCGCTGTCGCGCCGGTAGGCGAGCGCGGCGACCACCGACAGGACCGCCGTCCAGACGATGATCACCGCCCATGCCATCCCATGCCAGGGCTGGCCGTGCAGGCCGAGGCGGCCCGCCTGAACGAGCCAGTAGGAGGGCACGAACTGGCCGACGTCGTGCAGGAAGCCATGGGTGATCGGGAACCAGGTGCCGCTGACGACGGCCAGCAGCGAGACGATGCCGCCGGTCGCGGGGCCGACGCTGTCGACGGTCAGCACATGGCCGAGCGCGACGCCGAGCACGCCGAAGGGCAGCAGCGCGATCAGGATCAGCAGCGTCATCTCGAGCCAGCGGCCACCGGGCAGGCTGACGCCCAGCACCAGCCCACAGATGTAGAGCAGCAGCAGGCTGACGATCGCCATCGCGTAGGCCGTCAGGACCTTGGCCCGCATGTAGGCGCGGACCGACAGCGGGGTGATGCGCAGCTGCCGGGTCCAGCCGACCTGACGCTCGCCGGAGATGCGGAAGCCGGCGGACATCATCGACATCATCGTGCCGAACGACGCCAGACTGACCATGTAGTAGAGCGGCGCGCTCACGCCCGTCGAGGAGAAGTCGTGGCTGTGGCGGTTCGGCAGCGCGATCACGAAGTACAGGATCACTGGGAAGCCGAACGCGAACAGGAACAGGCGCCGGTCGCGGAATGTGCGCAGCAGCTCGTAGCGGGTGTAGTTGAGCCAGATCATCGCTGCGCCTCGTTCTCGGCCACGAGCTCCATGAACGCGTCCTCCAGGCGCGCTCCGGTGACCTCGATGTCGGCGGCCGCGGGATAGCGTGCCAGCAGCTCACGCAGGGCGCCGTCGGAGTTGTTGCAGGTGAGGGTCACCGAGTCACCGCGACGCTCGACCTCGGTCACGCCGTCGATCGCGAGCAGCTCGTCGCGGTCGACGGCCGCCAGCGTCGCGCGGATGTGGCGCCGCGAGACCCGGCCCTTGATCTCGGTGGTCGAGCCGTCGGCGACGATCTCACCCTGGGCCATCAGTACCACTCGGTCGGCGTTCGCGTCGGCCTCCTCGAGGTAGTGCGTCGCGAAGATCAGGGTCCGTCCGGTCTCGGCAAACGCGTGCATCGAGGTCCAGAACACGCGGCGCGCCTCGACATCCATCGCGACCGTCGGCTCGTCGAGGATCAGCACCTGCGGGTCGCTCGCCAGCGCGACCGCGAAGCGCACACGCTGGGTCTCGCCGCCGGAGAGCTTCTGCGTCATGTGATTTGCGACCTCGGCCAGCCCGGCGAGCTCGATCACACGGTCGACCGGCATCGGCGTCGGGTACAACGAGGTCAGCATCGTGATCAGCTCGCGCACGGTCAGGTTGCGGATCAGCGAGCCGGTCTGCAGCATTGCTCCGATCAACCCCTGCTGGACCGCCTCGCGCGGGGTGTGGCCGAGCACCGCGGCGCTGCCGCTGTCGGGCTGCACCAGCCCCAGGATCATGTCGATGGTCGTCGTCTTGCCGGCACCGTTGGGCCCGAGCAGCGCGACCGTCGCCCCCTGCGGGATCGCCATGTCGATGCCGCGCACGGCGTGCACGGGGCCGCCGGGACCCTGCCATGACTTCGCCAGTCCCTGGACCTTGACCGCGTCGGCTGTGGCCGTGGTGGTCACGCGTCCTCGCTCAGGTAGGTCCCGTGGCCCTCGACGACGAGCGCTCCCGCGAAGCGCAGCACCTCATTCACGAGGCCGCCGTCCTGGTTGCGGTAGTTGATCGTGAGCGTGTCGATGCCGACGTACACGCCGACGATCTCAAAGTGGAGATCGGGGACCCGCCGGATGCCCTCGTGCCAGTAGGCGCGCAGTGCGGCCTTGCCGCGGATGACGCCGTCAGAGTCCGCGACGATCCGCGCCGCGACCGGGGAGGTGAAGGTGACCTCGTCGGCGAAGTGCTCGAGCACCGCGTCGACGTCGCGCCTGTTCCACGCGTCCGCCCAGTCCCGAGCGTAAGCGTGGGCTCTGTCCGCCTCCATGAGCGAGGAGGCTAACGGACGTGGCCGCCGCCTTACCGGCGGCGGCCTCCTTGCCGGCGGCGGCCTCCTTACCCGGCAGCGGCCTCAGCGATGGGCGAGGCGCCCCGCTCGCGGAGCTCGCGCAAACGCGTGAGCAGTACCGGCAGCACCCCGGGCCGGGTGCTGCGGGGCGGCGGCTCGGTGTTTGAGAGAAGCATGAGGGTTGTCGTTGGCTGTGGGTGGATCATCGTCGGCTCCCTTCGGGCTGGTCATCGGGACGACGAACGCCCACCGCGGCGCAGGACATTTCGTCGGGAATTCGTTGCGGGTTGCCGTGGCCGGCGACCGCGAAACGTCTTTGAAACCGGTTGCAAAGCATCTGAAAAGGGGGGAGGGTCAAGCGGACTCGCGGACGACCAGCTCCGCCGGGATCGATACGTGTCCGACGGCGCCCGTGCGCAGCTGCTGGATCAGGCTGTCAGCGAGCAGGCGTCCCGCCAGCGGGCCGGGCTGACGCACGGTCGTCAGTGGCGGGTTGGCGTGGGCGGCGAGCGCGACGTCGTCGTAGCCGACGACCGCGACATCATCGGGCACCTTGCGCCCGGCGGCACGCAGCTCCTCGATCGCGGCGATCGCCATCACGTCGCTGCAGGCAAAGACCGCGTCGATGTCGCTGTCGGCCGCGAGCAGCTCGCGCATCCGCATCGTCGCCGACTCGGAGCTGTACCAGCCGTAGGTGACAAGTGACGGGTCGACCCAGACGTGCGCGCCGCGCAGCGCCGTGGCATAGCCGCGGTGGCGATCCTGCGACTCCTGCTCCAGCTCGGGGCCACCGATGAAGGCGATCCGCCGCCGTCCGCTGTCGAGCAGGTGCTGTGTGGCGATGCGCCCTCCGGCATAGCTGTCGCCGCTGACCGTGCTGTAGGCGTGGGTTGTGGAGTCAAGCCCCCACACCACGAACGGGGCGCCGCGCGCCTCGAGTGCGTCGAGGTGCTTGGCGGTGCAGGTGGCGGCCATCAGCACGAATCCGTCGACGCGGCCGGAGTCGAGGTAGCGGGCGATCCAGCCGGTGTCGTTGGAGTCGATCTGGATCACGAGCAGGTCGTAGTCGCGCGCGTGCAGTCCGGCCGCCAGGCCGCTCATGACCTCGAGCACGAACGTGTCCGGCAGCTTGTCGGTGGGCACGAACCCGGGGGACTGTTCGTTGGGGCCGAACGGCTCGTACGGATAGGTCGCGAGCGCGATCACGTTGGTCTCGCGCCGGCTCAGGCTGCGCGCCGTCGCGTTCATCTCGAAGCCGTGCTGCTGGGCGATCGCGCGCACGCGCTCGCGTGTCTCGGCGCTGACGAGCGTGCTGTCGTTGAGCGCGCGTGAGACCGTCGCCTTCGAGACTCCGGCGATGCGGGCGATGTCGGCGATGGTCTTGACGCGTTCGACGATCATTGGAACCGGTTGCATGGTAGCTCGGTTGCTGCTAATTTGCAACCGGTTGCAGAACGAAATCGCCGCAGCCCCCGCAGCAGCAGCCGAGCCCAGCGCTGGCGACTCTGACTACCTCAGCGGGAGGCGGGCCGCGCTCGCGCTGGCCGGTCTGGCCGCCTCGGCGTCGTGCTTTCTGACCGCTGAGAACCTGCCGATCGGCCTGCTGCCGCAGATCTCGGCTGGTATGCACACGTCGCTCTCGACCACCGGTCTGCTGGTGACGATCTACGCGCTGCTGGTGGTGACCGCATCGATCCCGCTGGCACGGGTCACGCGGCGCATCCCGCGTCGCTACCTGCTGGCAGCGGTGGCGGCCGGGCTCGCGATCGGCTCGCTCGGCTCGGCGGCCGCGCCGAACTTCGCGACGCTGATCGCTTCGCGCATCTTCACCGCCACCGCCCAGGCGATCTTCTGGGCGACGGGCCCGATCGAGGCCGCCAGCCTCGTCAGGCCGGAGCGCCGCAGCCGCGCGCTCACCGCCGTCTTCGGCGGCAGCGCCGCGGGGCAGGTGCTCGGGCTCCCGATCGGCACGGCGATCGGTCACGCCGCCGGCTGGCGGGTGGCCTTCATCGCGCTGGCGGCGGCCGCCGTGGTGCTGCTCGCGACGATCCTGCTGGCGCTGCCGACCCGCGTTCCACGGCCGCCGCACGCGGATGCGGAGGGAACGGTCGACCGCACCCGCTACCGCGTGCTGATCGTGTTCACGGCCCTGGCGGTGACCGCCAACTTCGCGATGTTCACCTACGCGACGGCGTTCCTGGTGAAGATCAGCGGCGTGCCGAAGAGCTCGGTTGCGCTGGTCCTGCTCGCCGCCGGACTGGTCTCCACGCTGGGCCTCTTCAACGGCAGCTCGCTCTACCTGCGTCACCGCCGCGCCACGATCCCGCTCGCGTTCTCCTTCATGCTGCTGTCGCTGGTGGCGATGTTCGCCTTTGCCAAGGTGACGGTCCTGGCGGCCGTCTTCATCGCGCTGGCCGGTCTCGGCATGAGCGTCTTCACGGTCGCCGGCATGACCGCCGTGATCGAGCTCAAGCCGTCCAACGGCAGCGCCTGGTTTTCGACCTTCTACAACGTCGGGATCGGGTCGGGCCCGTTGGCCGGCGGACTGGCGCTGCAGGAGTGGGGGCTGCGCGCGACGCCACTGGCGGGCGTGGCGATCGGCGCAGTCGCGCTCAGCCTGCTGGTCGGTACCGACCTGCGCCTGCGCCACCACCCCCACTGAAAGCTTCCCGGATCAGTCACTCAGCCGGCCGGCGCCAGCACCTCACGCAGCACCATCAGCGCCCGCTCGCGGTGGCCGCCGAGCGCGGCAACCAATTGCTCGGCGTCGCGTGCGCGCAGCGCCTCGAGGATCCGGTCGTGCGCCACCACGGCGCTATGGCGCTCGTGCTCGAGGTTGTAATAGAGGGCGCGGTAGGCCTCGGTCGAGTCCCACAGCTGTCGGATCACGCGCATCGTGTGCGGCTGATCGGGCGCGTCGAGAATCGCCAGATGAAAGCGCCGGTTGGCCTCTAGCTCGGCCGCCACGTCCCCGGCATCGACCGCGTTCACAAAGTCCCGCGCGGCGAGCGTGATCCGCTCGAGCTCCTGCGCGTCGAGGCTCGCCAGGGCATGACGCGCGGCGCGTTCCTCGAGCAGTGCCCGCAGGCCATAGATCTCCTCGAGGTCGGCGATCTGCAGTGCCGTCACGAAGTAACCGCGGCGTGGGAGGTAGGTCACCTGTCCCTCCTGCTCGAGGATCCGCAGCGCCTCGCGCACCGGCGCGATGCTGACGCCGAGCTGCTGGGCGAACTCGTCCTGCCCGATCCTCGCTGCCGGACGCAACTCGCCGGCGACGATCGCGCGGCGCAGCGCGTCGAGTGCGTGCTGCGCGGTGGTGCTCGGCCCGCTCGCGGTCGCAGTCATGCTCAGGACCTCAGCGGAACGCCTGCTCGCCCGTCAGCGCACCGCCGATCACGAGCGCGTGCACATCGGCGGTGCCCTCGTAGGTGACGACCGACTCGAGGTTGTTCATGTGGCGGATCACCGGGTACTCGAGCGTGATGCCGTTGGCACCCAGCACCTGGCGCGCGGTACGCGCGACGTGCAGCGCGGCGTTGACGTTGGCGAGCTTGCCCATGCTGACCTGCTCGGGCGCCAGCCGGTGCTCGTCCTTCAGGCGTCCGAGGTGCAGCGCCAGCAGCAGCCCGCGGTTGACCTCGGTCGCCATCTCGGCGAGCTTGGCCTGCTGCAGCTGCGTGGCGGCGATCGGCTTGCCGAAGACGATCCGCTCCTTGCTGTAGGCGAGCGCCGCCTCAAAGCAGGCGCGGGCGGCGCCGATCGCGCCCCACACGATCCCGTAGCGGGCCTCGTTCAGGCACGACAGCGGCCCGCGCAGTGAGGTCGCCTCCGGCAAGAGCGCGTCCGCGGGCAGACGCACGTCGTCGAGCAGCAACTCCGAGGTGACTGAGGCCCGCAGCGAGAGCTTCTTGTGGATCGTCCTGGGTGCTGAACCCGGGTGTGTCCTTGGGCACGAGGAAGCCGCGGATGCCGTCGTCCGCGCGCGCCCAGACGACCGCGACATCGGCAACCGAGCCGTTGGTGATCCACATCTTCTGCCCGTGCAGGATCCAGTCCTCGCCGTCCCGCCGGGCGCGGGTGCGCATCGCGCCGGGGTCCGAGCCGGCGTCGGGCTCGGTCAGGCCGAAGCAGCCGATCGCCTCGCCGGCCGCCATCCGCGGCAGCCACTCCTGCTTCTGCTCCTCCGAGCCCCAGCGGTGGATCGCGTACATCGCCAGCGAGCCCTGAACCGAGACCAGGCTGCGGATGCCGCTGTCGCCCGCCTCCAGCTCGAGGCAGGCGAGCCCGTAGGCGGTGGCGCTCGCGCCGGCGCAGCCGTAGCCCTCGAGGTGCATGCCGAGCACGCCCAGCGCGCCGAGCTCGCTCGCCAGCTCGGGCGGGATCGTGCCCGCCTCGAACCAGTCGCCCACCCCCGGGACGACGCGGTCGTTGACGAAGGCGCGCACCACGTCGCGGATCGCGCGCTCCTCATCGGAGAGCAGCGAGTTGATGTCGAGAAAGTCAAGCGGCCTGACGCGCACGCCCGTGGTTTCACTCGCCATCCCACCGCTCCTTGATCCTAGATCTTCGAATATCTAGGATCGTGGCAGATGAGCGCACGGGATGGCAACCCAACGGACCCGCCCGGCGGTGAGGCGAGCCCGGCAGCGCTGCCGGGCCTGCGGATCCTCGACTTCTCGCGCGTGCTCGCGGGCCCGTTTGCGACGATGGTGTTGGCCGACCTCGGCGCGGACGTGATCAAACTCGAGCGCCCGGGGAGCGGTGACGACACGCGCGCCTGGGGACCGCCGTACGACGCCGACGGGCGCTCGACCTACTTCGACGCCGTCAACCGCAACAAGCGTTCTTTGGCTGTGGATCTGGCGAGCCCCGCTGGGCTCGCCACTGCCGGGGCGCTGGCGGCTGAGGCGGACGTCCTGGTCGAGAACTTTCGTCCCGGCCTGCTCGACGGATTCGGGCTCGGTTACGACGACCTGCGCGCCGACAACCCGGGCCTGATCTACTGCTCGATCACCGGCTTCGGCAACACCGCGCAGGCCGCCGCGGTGCCCGGCTATGACCTGCTCGTGCAGGCGCTCGGCGGCCTCATGAGCGTCACCGGCGAGCCCGGCGGCGAGCCCCAGAAGGTTGGGGTGGCGCTGGTCGACGTGCTCGCCGGGCTGTTTGCGACGGTCGGCATCCTCGCCGCGCTCAACCACCGCCGGCGCAGTGGTGAGGGCCAGCTGATCGAGGTCGACCTGCTCTCCTGCTTGCTGGCCGCGCTGGTGAACCAGGCCTCGAGCTATACGGTCGCCGGCGTGGTGCCGGGGCGGATGGGCAATGAGCACCCGAGCATCGCGCCCTACGCGGTTTTCCCGACGGCGCAGGGTGAGCTCGTGCTGGCGGTCGGCAACGACCGCCAGTTCCGGGTCCTGTGTGAGGTGCTGGGCGCGCCGGCCCTGGCCGACGAGCCGCGCTACCGCACCAACCCCGAGCGGGTGGCGAACCGCGCGGCGCTGCGCCCCGAGCTCGAATCCCTGCTGGCGGCGCGGCCCGCCGCCAGCTGGGCGGCCGCGCTGATCAACGCCCGCGTGCCCGCGGGGGTCGTCAATGACATCGGCGCCGCGTTTGAGTTGGCAAATGCGCTCGGTCTCGAGCCGCTGGTCGAGCTGCAGGACCCAGGAGGGGGCAGCGTGCGGCTGCCCAAGAACCCGATCGGACTCTCGGCGACGCCGCCGTCCTACCGCAACACGCCGCCGAAACTTCCGGAGGGTGCCGCACCTGCGATGCCAACTTGGCACAACGAGGATCGGTGAATGTGCCATTCGGCACATGCGGCGCGAGATACTTTTCGCACGACCGTGGGAGCCGGGGAGTCACGCACGCTTGTGCGGCCATCCCGTTCCCGTACCTGGATCAGTACGGAGGGGAGAATAGGTGTCCATAGGGGCAGACTCACAGGCAGGCGCAGGGGCCGCCAGAGCGGTGATTACGGACGACGAGCGGCTGGCGCAGCTCGGGTACACACCACAGCTCACACGTGTGCTCGGGTTGTTCTCGAACTTCTCGGTCGCGTTCACGTACCTGTCGCCGATGGTCGGCATCTATTCGCTGTTCGCGCTCGGGCTTGGCATGGCCGGGCCCTCCTACATCTGGCTGACGCTGGTCCCACTGATCGGCATGCTGTTCGTGGCGCTGGTGTTCGGCGAGCTGGCGAGCCACTACCCGGTCGCCGGCGCGCTCTACAACTACGGCAAGTTCTCCGTGGGCGCGGGCTACGGCTGGTTCGTGGGGTGGTTCTACGGGGTCGCGCTGCTGGTCACCGTCGCCTCGGTCGACACCGGCGTCGTCGTCTATTTCGCGTCGCTGATGCACAACTGGTTCGGCTGGAACATCAACCCGACCTCGCATGTGGCGATCCTGCTGATCACGGTGGGGCTGCTCGCGATCCAGACCACCCTCAACATCACCGGCACCGCGGTCATGGCCCGGGTCGCACGGATCGGCGTCTACGTTGAGATCCTGGGCACGATCGGGATCGCGATCGTGCTCGGCATCAATGGCTTCCACCACGGACTCGGCTACCTGTTCTCGAGCCAGGGCGCCGCGCATGTGAAGACCAACGCGTATGGCTTCAACTTCCACGGCAACTGGTGGACGGGCGCGGCGCTGATCGCGGTGCTCGCGCCGGTCTACATCTTCTACGGCTTCGAGTCCGCCGGTGATATCGCCGAGGAGACCAAGGACGCCAGCCGGCTGATCCCGCGCGCGATGCGCCTGGCGCTGATCTGGGGCGGGATCGCCTCGCTGATCCTCACCGGTGGCCTGCTGCTGGCGATTCCCGCCCACAACGGCATCGCGGGGACCGTCGCCGGTGGCGTGCCGTTCATCCTCGCGCAGCTGCCGCAGTGGCTGCAGGACGTCGCGCTGCTGCTGATCATCTACGCGTTCTTCTCATGCGGCACCTCGATCCAGGGTGCCGGCTCGCGGCTCGCGTTCTCATATGCGCGCGACGGCGCGCTGCCAGCCTCCCGTTGGATCTCCAAGGTCAGCGAGCGGCACCGGGTCCCGGTCAACGCGCTGCTCGGCGGCGCCTTCGTAACGGTGCTGTTCATCCTGCTCGTGTTCGTCTCACCCAAGCACAACACCAGCATCCTCTGGTTCACCTACCCGGCCAACACCAGCGCGTTGACGTCGCTCGTCTCGTTCGGCGTCAGCGGCATCTACCTCTCGTTCCTGATGACGGTGATCGGCTCGATCATCGCCCGGGCACGCGGCTGGATCCCGGAGGGGGCGTTCCGGCTCGGGCGCTGGGGCTGGACGGTGTCGATCATTGCCGCCGCCTACCTTGGCCTGATGTTCATCAACGTCGTGATCCCGAGCGGCATCACGAGCGCGCGCGAGTTCTTCAACATCGACTGGATCACGCTGATGGTGATGGTCGTGATCGCCCTGGTCGGCGGCATTTACTTCGTCGTCGGCCGGCCGGACCGGGCACTCAGACGCCACCTGCACGACGAGCTTGAGGCCAGCGCGGCCGAGCGCGTCGAGTCCCCCCGGGGCGTATAGGCGGAGCTTCGGGCAACCTGCCACAGCCGGCTGGTTGCCCGACACGCGCCCGAAAGATTTGGCGGGGCTTGAGCTCGCCTGGTACCTATATCGGTATGAGCAAGCTTTCGACGCTGAAGATGTACCTGCACCGGCCCTCAACTCATGACCAGCAGACCGACCTCTACGCCCATCGTGTGACGCTGCTTGACGGCGGTGAGCTCGACCTGGCGAACTGGCGCGGGCAGCCGACGCTGTTCGTGAACACCGCCAGCAAGTGCGGTTTCACGCCGCAGTACGACGGGCTGCAGTCGCTCTATGAGCGCTACCACAACCGCGGTCTCAACATCCTCGGCTCACCGTCGGGAGACTTCGCCGACCAGGAGTTTGAGGGAGCCGATGAGATCGCCGACTTCTGCAAGCAGAACTACGGCGTTGCGTTCCCGCTGACCGAGCGCACCTCGGTGCGCGAGCAGCCCGACGACTTCTGGCGCGATCTCACCAGCCAGCCGAACTCGGCCGCGCCGATGTGGAATTTCACCAAGTACCTGGTCGGCGCCGACGGTCGCCTGATCGATCATTGGGGCCCGATGATCAGGCCCGACGGCGAGAAGATCATCGCTGCGATCGAGCGGGCGCTGGCCGCGACCGAGCCCGACGAGGCCGCCTGATTCGCCACCACCGGCGCGACAACGGCTGAGATACTTCCGGCTGTGCCAGTGCACCTTCTCGTCTTCGTCGGTGTCGTGATTGCGATCGTGCTGCTGCCCGGGCCCGACACGGCGGTCGTCACCAAGAACGCGCTGATCCACGGCCGCGAGGCCGCGCTGGGCAGCGCGATCGGCACCAATGTCGGGGTGTCCGTGTGGACGCTGGCCACCGCGCTCGGCGTCGCCGCGATCCTGCGCAGCTCGGCGACCGTCTACGACGCGCTCAAGCTGGTCGGGGCGCTGTATCTGATCTGGATCGGTGTCCGCACGCTGTGGGACTCACGCCGCCGACGCGGCGTCGGCACCGCCGCCACCAACGGCCGCGCGATCGACGGCCGCGGTGGTTTCAGGCAGGGCTTGATCACCGACCTCGCCAACCCCAAGGTCGGGATCTTCTTCACCAGCCTGCTGCCGCAGTTCGTCTCGCCGCACGGCTCGGCGCTGCTGCAGATGCTGGTCCTCGGTGGGATCTACATCGCCTTCAGCCTCGCCTGGATGTGCGGCTACGCGCTCGCGGCGGTGCGGCTCTCGCATGTGCTCAGCCGTGCCCGCGTGAAGGCTCGGATCGACCGCTTCTCCGGCCTCGTGCTGGTCGGCGTCGGCATCCGCCTCGCGATCGAGCGCTAGAGCGCTGAGCGTAGGAAGCCGGACGTAGCACCGATCACCGCCGGCTTGTCGAAGGCGACGTCCTCATGATTGACGCCCGGCAGCACGAGCAGCTGTGAGTCGCGGTCGGCGTCGAGCAGCGCCTCGTGCAGCGCCACGCTCTGGGCGACGTTGATCATGCCGTCACCGGAGCCGTGGATCAGCAGGATCGGACCCTGAGCGTTGGCGGCATGGGTCAGCGGGCTTGCCTCGCGGGCCAGCGCGAGGTCGTCGTCGACGGAGTTCAGCCCGAGCAGCGCGGCCTCCCTGTCGGGTAGGGGGCGACCCTGTAAGAACAGCGGCAGCGGCAGGCCGGCCGCCTCGCGCTCGAGCGCCACGGTTGCGAGCTCGGTCGGTGGGAACCAGGCGCAGGCGACGTCGGCACGCGCGGCCAGGTCCTCGCCGGTGAGCGCCAGCATCAGCGCCAGCCAGCCGCCGGCGGAGGCGCCCCAGGCGCCGATGCGCTCGGTCAGCAGCCCATATTCGGCGCCGTTCTCGCGCAGCCAGGCGACGGCGCCGCGGCCGTCCTCCAGCTGCGCCGGATAGCTGGCGACATCACTGAAGCGGTAGCTGACGCTGCAGACCGCGAGCCCCTGCGCAGCCATCGGCGCCAGGCGCGTGTCGACGTTGTCCTTGCGCGATCCCCGTGCCCAGCCGCCGCCGTGGAAGTAGGCGACACAGGGGACGAGCGCGTCGCCGCTCGGACGGTGGACGTCGAGGAACAGGCTTCCGTCCTCGAGCGCCAGGTATTCAACGTCATTGATCGTGCGTACCGGCCGGCTCAGCTTGCAACCTCGATGCCGGCGCCGGCGAACGCCGGCATCACGTCACCGGCAAACAGCGCCGCGGTACGCGACGCTTCCTCGTAGGTGATGCCGCCGAAGGCAACGTCCATTGTCATGTAGTTGATCCCGGCAACCTCGATCTGCTCGGTGATGTACTGGCGTGCGCCCTCAGCGGTGCCGACGTAGGCGCTGCCGCGTGCGATCAGCTCGCCGATCGTCTCGGGGTAGATCGGCGGCCGCGGCATTCCGCGACTGACCCAGAGGTGGTCGATCGAGTCCTTGAAGCGCGGGTAGACGCGCTCGGCCACGCGCAGCGCCTCGCGCTCGGAATCGGCCAGCACGATGTGGCGGTTGACGCCGAGCCGCGGGAGCGCGCGCTCGTCGCGGCCGAGCTCGTGCCAGCGCTGACGGAAACCGTCGGTCGTCTCGCGTGTGCGCTCGGCGCTGACCAGCGACATCACGTTGATGCTGCGCTCGGCGCACCAGCCGGCGCGGTCGGGCCGCGACGCGCCGAACCACAGCGGTGGATGCGGGCGCTGCAGCGGCCTGGCCGTGATCGGCATCTCAGCTACCTGGAAGTAGCTGCCGTCGTAGCTGAAGCTCTGGTCGGCGGCAAAGGCCTTGGAGATCAGGTCAAAGGCCTCACTGAACCGCCCGGGCGTGCCATCGCCGTCGATTCCGAAGAACGAGGCCTCGATCGGTGAGGCGCCCCGGCCGATGCCTGGCTCCAGGCGGCCGCCGCTGAGATGGTCGAGCAGGCACCACTCCTCGACCAGTCGCAGCGGGTGATACAGCGGCAGCACATTGACCAGCGCGCCGAAATGCAGACGCCGTGTGCGCTGCGCGACCGCCGCCAGGAACAGGTTCGGTGAGCCGACGATCCCCAGTGGCGTGCCGTGGTGCTCGGCCACGTGGTACGCGTAGAACCCGTCGCGGTCGTACTGCTCGGTCAGCCGCAGCCGCTGCTCGAGCTGCTCGCTGCGCTCCAGCCCCGAGTCGTCGATGTGATCGAAGATGCCGAACCGCATGCGTGTTGAACTCTAAAGCCCCTGCGCCGCTCATCGGGTGGTGGCGGCAAAGCGCCGCCACCACCCGAACCTGCCAGGGCGTCAGTCGAGATCGCCGCGACCGATCCGGAGCAGACCGATCACCAGCGGCACCCCGATCCAGAGCCCGAAGGTGGCCACCGCGTGCGCCCACTGGGTGCCGTTGAGCTTCTGCTCCGTGAGCGGCCCGAGGGTACTGCCGGAGTCCAGCCAGCGGGCCGGCGTCGCGAGCCAGCTGATGTTGCCTGCGAGGCCGTTCCAGACCACCGGCAGCAGCAGGTAGGCGACGATCGCCGGTGCGCTCAGCAGGATCGCGGCGCCGAAGGCCATGCCCATGACCATGCCCGCGGACAGGAACAGCCAGGCCTGGAGGATGATCGTCAGCGGAAGGCTGCCGGTGCCACCCGGCGCGTGACCGAAGATCGACGCCGCCACGACGGAGAACAGCAGGCAGGCGACCAGCGCGATCGTCGAGACGATCAGGCTCGCGCCGAGCTTCGCGCCGAGCACCCGCCAGCGGTTGGGCACCAGCGTGAATGTCGTCAGCGTGGTGCGCTGCGAGTACTCGCTGCAGATCAGCAGCACGCCCATCACCGGCAGCAGATACGCGCCCGGGATCGACGCGGCGTGGAGCACGTGACGGAAGGTTCCGTCGTTGCCGCCATGGTTGCTAGCGGCGATCAGCGATACCAGCGCGGTCACCGCGGCGACGGCGATCGGCACCCAGAAACCAGAGCGGGTGTTGACCATCTTGCGCAGCTCGACGGCCATCAGGCGGCCGACGCCGGGGCGCTGGTCCTTACTGGCGTGGCGGGCCGAGCCGCCAATCGGTGTGATTGCGGTGGCGCTCATCGCGCGGTCTCCTGGAGTTCGCGGGGGTCGGGGTCGGGTTCGGTGTGGCTGTCGGTGGTCAGCTGGAAGAACAGCTGCTCGAGGCTCGCGCCGTCGCTCGCGGGGCGGAGCTCGGCCAGCGCAATGCCGCCGCGCAGCGCGGAGCGGCCGACGAGCTCGGGCTCGGCCTCGGTCAGCAGGCCGCCATCGGGACCCTCGCGTACGAGGATCTCGTCCTCGGCCAGCGCGCGACGCAGGGCGCGGTCGGCGAGGCCGCCGTCGGCGGTGCGCACGACGGTTCGCGGCACGCCGCCGGTCAGCTCGGCGGGTGTGCCCTGGGCGGCGATCTCACCGCGGGCGATCACGACCAGCCGGTCAGCGATGATCTGCACCTCGCCGAGCAGGTGGGAGGAGAGCAGCACGGTGCCGCCGCGGTCGGCGAAGTCGCGCAGCAGCGCCCGCATCCAGCGCATACCCTCGGGGTCGAGGCCGTTGGCGGGCTCGTCGAGGATCAGCACCTGCGGGTCGCCGAGCAGCGCGTGGGCGATGCCGAGGCGCTGGCGCATGCCGAGTGAGTACTTGCCGACGCGTTTGCGTGCGGCGGAGCTGTCGAGCCCGACGAGCTCGAGCATCTCGCCGACGCGCTTGTTGTCGACGCCCATCAGCTGGGCGGAGGTGGCGAGCACCTCGCCACCGCGACGGCCGCTGTGCTGCGCCGATGCGTCGATCAGCACGCCGACGCGACGCCCAGGGTTGGGCAGCTGCGCGAAGGGCGAGCCCAGTACTGCCGCGTGGCCGCCGCTCGGCTCGGCCATGCCGCAGAGCATCTTCAGGGTTGTGGACTTGCCGGCCCCGTTGGGCCCGAGGAAACCGGTGACGGTTCCGGGCTCGCAGCGGAACGAGACGTCCCGCACGGCGGTCCGCCCGCCGTAACGCTTGGTGAGTGAGTTGGCTTCGATCATGGCCGGAAGCATCAACCCTGGGCGGGCCTGCGGCTACGGCCGGGTGGCGACTCTTGCAGCGACTAACTGTGGTGCTTTGCGCCGCCCTTCGGCCAGTCGGGATCGACTTAAGTTGGTGGCGTTCGCGGCCGCTTGCGCCTACCTTCAACGATGTGAACGCGGTCGCGACCGAGAACCAGGCGGGCCACACGCTGTCGCGCTGGCAGCGCTGGGTGCTGCCAGCGGTGATCGGGACCGAGGACGCGCAGCGCGATCCCAACGGGGGCACGACCGTGCCACGCTCGGTGCGCGATTGGGCGGTCGACGTGATCTTCTTCGGCTTCGCGCTGCTGACCTGCGTCGGTGAGCTGTGGGCCAACCACCGCCAGGTGGGCACGACGATGTTCGTGATCGATGCAGTGCTCGGACTGCCCGCCTGCCTGCTTGTCTGGGTGCGCCGTCGCAACCCGGTCGCCGTCGGCTTCCTCGCGGTGGCGCTCTCAACGGTCAGCGACGGCGCCGGTGGTATGGCCGTCGTCGGGCTCTTCACGGTGGCGGTCCACGGCCAGCCGCGCCGCACGCTTCAGGTCGCGCTGCTGTCGGTGTCCAGTGGCGTGACCAGCTCTGCGATCTACACACGTGGCAGCTTCGACTACGGCAGCTTCGCCTTCTGGCTGGTCGCCACGATTGCCGTCGTCGGCTTCGGGTCGTTCGTGCGGGCGCGGCGCGAGCTGCTGCTGTCGCTGCGCGAGCGCGCCCAACGCGCCGAGGACGAGCAGCACCTGCGCGTGCGCGAGGCGCAGCTCGCCGAGCGTGCTCGCATCGCCCGTGAGATGCATGACGTGCTGGCGCACCGGATCTCCCTGCTGAGCGTGCATGCGGGCGCGCTCGAGTTCAATCCGCGCGCATCGCCGGAGGAGATAGCGCGCGCCGCCGGTGTGATCCGCGTCAGCGCGCGCGCCGCCCAGGAGGAGCTGCGCGAGGTGATCGGCGTTCTGCGGGCGGGAACCGAGTTCGAGGATGTGCAGCCGCCGCAGCCGACGATCGTCGACCTGCCGACGCTCGTCGAGGAATCGCGCGCTGCGGGGATGGATGTCTCCTTCAAGGACTCGCTGGCGGACCGGTCGCTGTCGCCGATCCTCGGGCGGACCGTCTATCGCGTGGTGCAGGAAGCACTCACCAACGCACGCAAGCACGCCCCCGGGCAGGTGGTCACGATCACGCTCGGCGGCGACCGCGCCGACGGCGTCGCGGTCGAGGTCGTCAACCGTCCGTGGGTCGGTCAGGCCGACGCCGGTCCGGCGGACGCTCCCGATGACGCGGGTGACGGCGGCCACGTCGGCTCCGGCACCGGGCTGGTGGGCCTGACGGAGCGGATCACGCTGGTCGGCGGCCGGCTGGCCAGCGAGCAGCTCGCCGGCGGTGGCTTCAGACTGACCGTGACGCTGCCATGGAGTGATGCCGAAAGTGATGAGGAGACGAGCGCTTGAGTACTGACGCGGCGGACGGAGGAGCCGCCGCCGGTGGTGCGGCGGCTGCCGGTCTCGGCCCGATCCGGGTGCTGATCGTCGATGACGACCCGCTGGTCCGTTCCGGCCTGACGATGATGCTCGGCGGCGCTCGCGGGCTTGAGGTCGTTGGCGAGGCTGCGGACGGCGGCGAGGTGCTGGCCGCGCTTGATCGCCACCGCGCCGACGTCGTGCTGATGGATCTACGCATGCCCAAGCTCGACGGGATCGCGGCGATGGAGCTCGTGCGCAGCCAGCCCCAGCCGCCCGCGGTGCTGGTGCTGACCACCTTCGACACCGACGACCAGGTGCTGCGGGCACTGCGACGCGGCGCGGCCGGCTTCCTGGTCAAGGACACTCCGCCCGCCGAGATCGTGCGCGCGATCGAGCTCGTCGCAGCGGGTGAGAGCATGCTCTCACCGACGGTCACGCGGCGGCTGATCGATCGCCTGGCCGGCGATCAGGACGCCGACGCCCGCCATAACGAGGCGGCCTCGCAGCTGAGCGAGCTCTCGCCGCGCGATCGTGAGATCGCCGCCGCGATCGCACAGGGCAAGTCCAACGCTGCGATCGCCGCCGAGCTGCACCTCAGCGTTGCGACGATCAAGAGCCATGTCTCGGCGATGCTCGCCAAGCTGCAGCTCGACAACCGGGTGCAGATCGCGCTCTTGGTCCAGGACGCCGAGCGCGTATGACCGAGCAGTTGAGCAGCGACACCGCCATGGACCTGCCGTCGGACCTCAGCGAGCTGGGTGTGCTGGAGGCCGCTGCGGCCCTGCGCAGCCGCCGCGTCTCGTCGGTCGAGTTGGTGCAGGCGCTGCAGGCGCGGATCGTGCGCGTCAACGGTGGACCGCCGAGCGCATACGGGTCCACCGACACGATCAACGCGTGGGTGCGGCTCTACCCGGAGCTCGCTGAGCAGCAGGCACGAGCTGCCGATCAGCGGCTCGCGACCGAGCGTGAGGACGCGCCGATGCTTTGCGGCGTGCCGATCGGTCTGAAGGACCTGTACGCGGCGGCGGACCTGCCGCTGACCGCTTCAAGCCGCGTGCTCGAGGGCAACGTTCCGGACGTGGATTGCACCGCGTGGGCACGGCTTCGCGCCGCCGGCATGGTGCTGATCGGCCACCTGCACACGCACGAGTTCGCCTGCGGCGGCACCTGCGACCAGGTCGGCAATCCCTGGCGCACAGAGCTGACACCGAGCGGCTCGAGCGGCGGCTCGGGCGCCGCCGTGGCCGCACGCATGGTTCCGGTCGCGACCGGTACCGACACGGCCGGCTCGATCCGCGCACCCGCCGCGATCTGCGGCGTCAGCGGCATCAAGCCGACGACGGGGCGGGTCCCGCTCGACGGTGTCATCCCCTTGGGCCCGACCTTCGACACGCTCGGTCCGCTCGCGCGCAGCGTCGCCGACTGCAGCGCGGTGCTGGCCGCGATGGCAAACGGTGGCGCCGCGATCGTGCCGCACGCGGTACCGGCCGGGGTGCTGGGCGAGCTACCGCTGCGTGCGCGCGCCGGCTCGCAGCCGCTGGCAGGGTGCACCGTGGCGGTGACCGATCGCTTCGCCGAGCTCGAGCTGGACCAGGACGTACAGGCCGGTTATGAGCTGGCACTGGCGGCGGTACAGGCACTGGGCGCGCGGCTGGTGGAGCTGCCCGCACCGGTCAAGGCGTTCACCTTGGATTCGCCGGAGTTCGCGCTGGTGCTGGTCGAGATGTGGGGCTACCACCAGCAGTTCGCCGGGCGCGAGGAGCTCTACCGACCGCAGCTGCGCGAGACCCTGCGGGCGGCGCGCGAGGCGATGTCTGCCGGCGACTACGCGCGCATCCAGGCCCGCCGTGCGGCCTATGCCTCTGCCTGGGAGCGGTGGATGGACCGGCACGGCGTTGACCTGCTGATCGAGCCGGCCACGCGCGTCGTCGCCTACCCGCGCGGGGACGGCTACGACTACACCGATTACAGCCCGCTCGCCGACATGACGTTCGGCTGGAACGTCACCGGCCACCCAGGTGTGGCGTTGCCCTCCGGCCTCGGCCCCGTCAGCGGGCTGCCGACCGGCATCCAGCTGATCTCCAGACGCGGGCGCGAGGCCGACGGGATCCAGGTCGGCATCGACCTGCAGCAACACGCTCTGCCGCCGTTGCGCTGGCCGGGCCCGTCGGTCTGAGGCACCCCGTCGGTCTGAGGCACCCCGTCGGCCTGAGACACCTCCGCCGGCCTGAGACACCCCCGCCGGCCTGAGACACCCCCGCCGGCCTGAGACACCCCCGCCGGCCTGAGACACCCCCGCCGGCCTGAGACACCCCCGCCGGCCTGAGACACCCCCGCCGGCCCGGCGCACCAGAAAACGGAGAGGAGGGGATTCGAACCCCTGATGGAGGTTTCCCCCCATACTCGCTTAGCAGGCGAGTGCCTTCAGCCGCTCGGCCACCTCTCCAGACTGCCCGATCCGGGCGTGCGGGTGAGTGTAGAGGGGCACGCGCCCGCACGCCGAGTCGACATCGAGGTGTCGGAGGTCTGTCCGTCCGCCGCGGCGGACGGACAGACCCTGCCCCCCAATTAGCGCCCCACGCGGTAGCTGTACGGCAACGCCGCCAACTCATCTCCGTCTACGAGCGTGGTGACGACCGGATCGTCCTGGAACGCGTCGTCGACGTTGATCACGCCCGAGACCCATGTCCCGGGACTCGCGGTTGGCGTGATCGTCAGCGGGATCACCGCCGTCTGGCCCGGCTCCAGATACACCGGGCTGAAGCCCTGTGAGAGGCCCTGATAGGCGCTCCACAGGTCACCGGTCGACGGTGAGACGGTGGGATCGAACGCCGGGGTAACCGCGACGAAGGAATCGCTTGCGGTGGCCGCCGGCGCGCCGGTTCCCGGATACGGCCCGATCTCACTCGGGTTTAGGTACCAGAGCCCCGGTGAGACCTCGCCACCTGGCGTGAAGTCGAGACTCGCCGAATCACCGGACTGAGTCGCTGTCACGCCCGGCGCCGACACCGCCGGCGAGAGATCCGGATCACCCGGATATGGCTCCACGTCGTAGGTGACCGGGACGGAGCCGCTGATGCTCGTCTTGATCTCACGCGTGTCGGTCGGGACGACGTACGACGGCAGCGGTGCGCCCAATGGGAGCGGTAGCGCATAGTTCTGATCGGTACCGGCACCGAACAGGTCGACGAGCGGAACGTCCGCGAGCTGGTCGGTGCGCGGGTCGAGGAAGAACGTCTCGGGCGACTGCGCCGTGTTGCGCACAAACACGTCGAACGTGTAGGTCTTACCCTGCTCGAGCTGCCCCCGCCGGGTCGGGAGGTTGCTGCCGACGTTCACCTGGTTGAAGCGGATCGCTCCATGGAACGGCTCAGCCAGCTCGGCGCCACTGACCGGCTGCAGCCAGTCGAGCCGCAGGTACCAGGTGCCCGCCTCCGGGTCGTCCTTGTAGACGTTGACAGCGTCGGTCGAGATCGCGCTCTGGCCGGCGCTGTCGAGCGTCAGATTCGACGAGGAGGCGACCGTCTCGCCCTCGGGATCGACCAGGTATGCGACGACCCCGTCGCCCGTGTCTGCGAACGAGGCCGAGGCGTCCAGGTCGTTCAGCCCGGGCGGCACCTGGAACTCGTAGGTGCTCTCCTGTGCTGGTTCGCCGGCCCGTCCGTTGCCGCCCGTCAACACACCGCTGAATGTCCCGCCGCCGTATCCGAGCGGGACAAGCGTGCGCACGGTCACCGGGATCGAGCTCGTCGCTTGGCTGCTGCTGCTCAATACGATCGATTGAGCCGTGTCGCCCGAGTTACCGGAGCTGGCGGCGGTGAACAGTGCCGATGCCGTGGCACCTGGGTTGATCGTCAGCGACGACGGGCTGATGCTGCCCGCCGAGGCCGATTGGTAGGTGCTGGCCTGCCACTGGATCGTGCCGCTGGTGCCGGTCTGGGCGACACCATTCATGGTCTGGTCCTGCTCGGTGAAGAAGACAGCGGTCCAGGTCCCGGGCTTCGGATCCGTGACCTGCACGTTGCCGTAGTCGCCGAGGCCCTGGGGCAGCGTGTAACCGGCGTAGGTTCCGGACGGGTCATACAGGGCCACGTGCAGCACGGAGGCCTGACCCGTGTCCGCGTAATCAGCCGAAAAGCTGAGGCGCGACGCTCCACGGGTCGGGGGCACCTGGAAGGTCTCCTCCTGGTAGACCTCGGTGATACCGCTCCAGATCTGGAATGCGCTGGTCGTCGGAGCGCCGCAGGGACTCGCGGTCGACGACGGGTTCAGGCAGAAGGACCCAGTCTGGTTTCCGACCTGGTCGGTGAAGGTCCTGGTCGCAAGCTGCACCCGCACCGGGCTCGAGCCGGTGTTGGTGACGCTGACCCGTTGGCTCGTCTGCTGCCCCGGGTTCTGCGTGATGTTGATCTGGTTGGGGCTGACAAGCAGTCCGCCCTGACCTCCGGCGTTCGAGCCGGGAAGCGAGGTGGCCTCGCGGACCGCGCCAAGCACGTTCAGCAGCCCTGCGCCCTGCTGCTCGGCGGGGGCGTCGATGTCCGTCGCAGTGCTCATCAGGATCTGCTTGACAAGTGCCGGTGACGGGTCGTTCCCGTGATGTGTGCTGGCGTATGCCTGGATCACATCGGCCGCGGCCCCCGCTGTCAGTGGCGCCGACTCGCTGGTGCCGCCCTCGAGATCGATGCCCGAAGGCGCGCCGTTGTTGTTGGTGCAGCCGAACTGCGCCGCGGGGCTGCAAACGTCCCAGTTGAGGTCGCCCGGAGCCACCAGATCGACGGTGTTGGCGCCGTTCTGGGCAAACCCGGACGAGGACAGGCTGGAGATGCCGTTGTCGAGCCAGGTGCCGTTGGAGGCGTTGGGAACGGTGGCGTTAACACCTCCGTAGAAGTCCTGTTCGTAGCTGCGGAACGTCGTCGACGCTCCCACGCTGATCAGGTTCGGGTCGGTCGCCGGCGAGCCCAACGTGCTGGCGACGCCGGCATCTCCGGAGCTCACCACGACGGTCACGCCGGCGGCGACCGCGTCGTCGTCGGCGATCCGCGTCACATCCTCGGGCGTGTCGGGGAAGTTGTTGGAACCGAACGACTCGTTGATGACCTTGACGCCGTTGGCGACGGCATAGTCGATCGCCTGGATGAAGTTCGACTCGGTTGTGTCGTAGTCGTTGGCGAAGACCTCGAGGCCCATCACCTTCGCGCCGGGAGCCGCGCCCGTGACGGTGATGTCGCACGGGCTCGGAAGCGAATGCGTCGAGCTGATGTAATCGTCGAGGTTGTAGACGGTGTTGCCCTGCGCCGCAATCGAGCTCGCGTCGAGGAACGACTCGACGGATGCGTCGCCGCCCTGGTCCGCGGTGGGGTCGCCGGCGAAGTTCACACTGGAGACGACCGGATCGCCACCGGAGGAGAAGCCACTCGACGCGTAGGCCGGGTTGCGCTGGAAGTCGGGGATGGTCGTGTCGATGCCGCCGGCCATATACGCGACGGTGACGCCGGCGCCGTCATAGCCGAGCTTGTTTGCCGGCGTCGCGTTGATCACGTTGACCGCCTCGGGGTCACTCTCAGGCTTGGCGGCGGTGCCGCAGACGGACGAGGGGCCGGTGCCGGTCGGGCTGTTCGACGCGCCCAGATCTGGCTGCTTTGCGGACGGTTTGCCGGCCTGAGCACCCGTGCTCGAGGGCGCGGCGAGTGTGAGCGGGCCGTCGGCCTGAACCGCGGTCACCAGTGGGTTGGATGCGAGCGCCTTGCGCTGCCCGGCACTTACCCGTGCGATCACGTACGGGATGGCATGACCGACGGTCACATCCTTGGCGCCGTGCGCGCGCAACAGCGTCGCGATCGGTGACTGCTCCGAGCTGACAAGCTGCGAGCGCGCAATCGAGCGGCCGGAAATTCCCGCCGGCCGGTCCGCAAGTAGCACGATCACCTTGGTCAGGTGTCCGGATGCCCGAGGCATCCGCGTTGCCGCGCTAACACCGGCGGCCGACGATGCTGGCAACGCCACCGCCGCCAGCGCGCAAACTGCCGCCACGATCGTCACCAGGACTCCCGTGGTCGTAAGCCTCCTCGCTCCCATCTACCCCTCCTTGGCGGCGTCGCCGGTTTCGACTTGGGTGCTCGCGATCTATAAACGCCGCAGCTTAGGCGGCGAGCCTACAGCTCGGTCGACGGCCTGGCTCGATTTTTCTGGGCCTGGCATACACCCTCGATCGCGGTCTACGATGGCCCCTGATGGCGGACCGGATTGGCGTAATCGGGGCGGGGATCGTTGGTCTGGCCGTCGCCCGGCGGATTGTCGAGCTCGGGCTGGGCAGCGACGTGACCGTGCTCGACAAGGAGGACCATGTCGGCGCGCATCAGACTGGCCACAACAGTGGGGTCGTGCATGCGGGCGTCTACTACACGCCGGGCTCGCTCAAGGCGAGGCTCTGCAGGCGCGGGATCGAGCTGCTGCAGCCGTACTGTGAGCAGCGCGGGATCGCGTATGAGCAGTGCGGCAAGCTGATCGTGGCCCGGAACGAGGATGAACTCGGGCGCCTGGATGAGATCGAGCGGCGCGCCAGCGCCAACGGCGTCCCCGGGCTCAAGCGCCTCGACCGCGGGCAGATGGTTGGGGTCGAGCCGTACGTTCACGGCGTGTCGGCGCTGCACTCACCGCACACCGCGATCGTCGACTTCGGTGCCGTCGCCCGGGCCTACGCCGACGACGTGCTGGCCGGCGCCGGGACGGTGCGACTCGGCTTCGAGGTGGCCGGCATCGACCGCGCAGGCAGCGAGCTGCGTGTGCGCAGCAGGCGCGGCGAGGAGCTCGCCTTTGACCGCCTGGTCGTGTGCGGTGGGCTCTACTCCGATCGCCTCGCGCAGATGACGGGCGAGGGTCGCGAGCCGTGGATCGTTCCCTTCCGCGGTGACTACTACAGGCTTGTGCCCGGGCGCACCGAGATGGTGCGCGGGCTGATCTATCCGGTGCCGGATCCCGCCTACCCGTTCCTCGGAGTGCACTTCACCCGGCGCGTTGACGGCGGCGTCGACATCGGTCCCAACGCCGTGCTGGCGTTCAAGCGTGAGGGCTACAGGCGCACCGACTTCTCGGCCACGGATGTGCTGGACGTGCTCCGTTCCCAGGGCTTCCGCCGGCTGGCGCGCAAGCACTGGCGCATGGGCGCCGCCGAGATGTGGGGCTCGGTCTCAAAGCGTGCGTTCATCGCGCGGGCGCGGGGCTTCGTCCCGGCGCTCACCATGGAAGATGTAGAGCCGGCCGGCACCGGCGTCCGCGCGCAGGCACTTGATCCCGACGGCTCGCTCGTCGACGACTTCCGGATCACCCGTGTGGGCGGCCTTGTGCTGGTGCGCAACGCGCCCTCGCCGGCGGCCACGTCGTCACTCGCAATTGCCGAGTACATCGTCGGTCAGCTGGACGGTGCGGCGTCGTAGACCGGACAGCTGAAAGGAACTCGGCTGAATGGAACTCGGAGACGCGCGCAAAGTCGTGCTAGGTGCGCTGGCAGCCTGAGCCTGCCGCGGGTCGCCCCCGCGCCGAGTGCAGGGGGCTAAATGCCGGGTGCGCATGTGTTACGAGAGTGTGCCGCGGTGTGCCGCATTCGTAACCGACGGGCGCGGGAAAGCCTGACAAGCGCGGCGGCGGCACTAACTCGTGACACGTCGTGACGCTTTCGCCACACATGCGATGCATTCCACAGGACATGGGCGCCGCCGCGCGTCATCACACGCTGACAGCGACGATCAGCAGCCGTCGGGTGGAGCTGCCGTAACGCTGCGCTACTGCTGTGGGGCGCGCCGCTTGGACGGCGCGGTGCCGAACACGTGATCCCAGAAGGGCGCGCTGACTCCGTAGCCCTTGTCGTGCTCCTGGAAGTGATGGCGCATGTGCAGCTCGCGCATCAGCTTGCCGACGCGGGTGGTGGCCGTGCGATGGTGCACGTGGTAGTGCAGCATGTCGTAGCCGAGGTAGCCGGCGAGGAAGCCGGCGCTCAACGGCAGGAAGCCGGGGCTGCCAAAGATCAAATAGAAGACCCAGACGAACAGTGCCGCCAGCGGCACACTCACCGAAGGCGGCATCACGAGCCGCATAGGGTCGTTGGGATGATCGTGGTGCACGCCGTGGATGATCCAATGCAGCCGGGCGCCGATGCCGTGATCGGGCTCGAAGTGGAATACGACGCGGTGCAACCAGTACTCGGTCAGCGTCCAGATCAGATATCCGCCCGCAACCCAGGCGATCACCCAGAGGCCGACGTGATGGACGAAGCCGAGCACCATCAACACGACGATCGTCGGGATGAAGATGAAGAGCGGCACCGTCCAGTGCACGCGTGAGCACTTGTCCAGCCACTTGATGTCGAACATCGTGGGCGAGGCGCGGAGCACCTCGGAACGGCTGAGGCCTGCGAGCTCTTCTGGATGCGGTGCCGGCACGACAACTTAGGATACCCAAACGATGGGCCAGAACAGGCAGGGAAAACCCACAGAGACGCGCTGGTGGGAATACCGCAGGGCTCAGAACACCAAGCCGTCAACCTATCGTTGCCCGCTTTGCGGCGAGCTGTTGCCCTCGCTCAGCGACCACATGCTGCTGTTCCCCGAGGGCGATCACAGCCGCCGTCGCCATGCGCACACCGCGTGCGTGATGCGGGCGCGCTCCGAGGGCCGGCTCCCGACCCGCGAGGAGTGGGAGCGAGCGCAACCGGGGTGGCAACCGCGCCCGAGCCTCTGGCAGCGGCTGCGAAGCCGGAGCTAAAGCGGCTGTCTCCGGGTCGCAGTCGGCTGTGAGGCCAGCGGCGTGCTGACCGCGATCAGCCCTGACGCGAGCGTCTGTGCGATCAGCGCGTGGGCGTCGCAGATCTGGCCCAGGTGCAGGAGTGACTCGGTCTCGGCGGCAACGTCGCCGTCACCGAGCCGCAACACCAGCGGCACGCCGGGGCGGACGTCGGTTGCGGCCAGGCCGATCGACACGTTGGCGAGGTCATCGGAGGTGACGGCCGCGACCGCTGCACAGCTGTCGATCCCGAGCAGCTCGAGCATCTCGCGGTCATCGCCGCGCCCGATCGCGACGGGAATGCCGGCGCGATGCGCGAGCCTCACGCAGGGGGCGTCGACGTCGCGCTCGAGTGCGACCACCGGGATCCCGCGACCCTGCAGCTCTTGCGCCAGACGAAAGCCGATCTGGCCAAAGCCGATCAGCAGCACGTGCTGGCGCGCCGGCACGCGTCGCGCGCCGAACAGCGTGGTCAGCCGCGGACGGCTGAGTCGCCTGACCAGTGCGGCGGTAAACACTGCAACCATGACCACCGAGACGATCGTGGTGAGCGTCGAGATCAGCTTGAACCAGTCGGGCGAGGCCTGCGCCTTGGGAGCGTCGGCAACGGTCGCGAGCGCGCGCGTGCTGAAGTAGAGCGCGTCGACGAAGCCGTCGTGCAGGGCGACCATCGTGATCACCATCTGAACGATCAGCGTGACCAGCAGCGCGGTGCCGGCGATGAACATCAGCCGCAGCGCGTCGTCAACGATGCGCAGACCGGCACCCGACGATCGCTGCGTGCGGGCGCCGACCTGCTGGCAGAGATCGGCGAGCTCGCGTGCGACCATCTCGGCCGTCGGCAGCACGTTCACGGAGGGCGCGATCTCATGCAGCTGATGCACGATCGTGCGGTCAAAAAGGCTGACCCAGAGCGGTAGGTCGGGGCGGATCTGGGCGCTCAGCAGCGTCAGGCGCAGCGCCAGCGCGTCGTCGTGCGTGAGCACCACGACGGCGCCCCAGTCCGATTCCGCCAACCGCGCGGCGACGGTGCTGTCGCTGGCCCCGAACTCGGTCGCTGCCGAGGCGCCCATCTGCGTCAGCCGGCGCTCGAGCGCCTCGCCGAAGCCGCCGGCATCACCAAGGATCAGCACGCGTGCGCCCATCGTCAGCTCTCCGGGGTGGTGGTCATGTCAGCTCTCCGGGGTGGCGGTCATGTCAGCTCTCCGGGGTGGCGGTCATCGGTTCTACGCCGACTCGCGCTGGATCACGCGTCCGAGCTTCGTCCGGATGTCGTCGGTGCCCATGCCGAGCACCCGCCGTGCCGCGAGCCGGCCGTGGCCGTCCGCATCCATGCGGATCGTCGTCAGCGACGGCCTGGACATGGCGGCATAGTCGGTCTCGTCAAAGCCAATCACCGCCAGGTCGGCGGGTGCGTTCAGCCCTATGCCGGCCATCGCCGTGAGTGTGCGCAGCGCAGTGATGTCGTTGAACGCCGCGATCGCGCTGAGCTCGGGCCGCTTGCGGTGCAGTTCGGAGATCACGAGCTCCGCCTGCTCGTGGTTAGCCGGGATCGTGATCGGCTGCGGCTGCGGGATCTCGAGCATGCGGGCGACCTCATCCGCGAAGCGCACGCGGATCTCCGTCAGCGGCTCGTGCTCGGGCAGGGCCAGCGCGATCTGCGCGTGCCCGCGTTCAGTGAGGTGGCGCAACTGCAGCAGCACGTGCGCCGCGAGCCCGTTCTTCCAGCCGCCGCCGGCGGCGTCGAGCTCGTCACCGCTTAGGTAGCTCTCTCCAAAGCGCAGCACCGCGCGCGGCGCGATCACATCGACGACCTGCTTGTCATCGCCGGCATCGGAGTGGCCGTGGCGGACGAGCAACACAAAGCCGTTGAGCGCGAGCTCCCGGTCGAGGCCGCGGATGAAATTGTGCGAGTAGTGGCCCTCCTGCGGACGGTCGACGTTCAGCACGACGATCCGCGAGGTTCCCTCCGTCAGCGCTTTCGCGATGCCGTTGGGCACGTAACCGAGCTCACGCGCGGCGCTGCGTACGCGCTCACGTGTGGGCGGGGAGATCGTCTGGTTGCGGACCTCGTTGAGGACGAAGCTGACGGTCGACTGAGAGACGCCGCTGGCCTCGGCGACGTCTCTCAGCGTCACGCGACGTGTGGCGCGTTTGCTCGGCACCTGGCGGACTCTACCGGTGCTAAAAGCCCGCTTGAGCCCAGCAACAGGGCCCTAAAGCGCTTCAGTGACGGGCGCCTGTTCCGGCGATATTTCACTGAGGCCAGCTGTCGGGGGCGATAGCGGCACGCCACAACACCCAAAAACAGCGCGTGTGCGGGAGCATCGGCGCTGCCGATGCTGCTACGTTCACCCCGCTGGCAAAGGAACCGAGAGGGCTATGAGCATCACAGTTGTCGGGTCGATCGCCTACGACGCGGTCAAGACACCGTTCGGAAAGCGCGAGCGGATGCTGGGTGGCGCGGCCACTCACTTCTCGCTGGCCGCGTCGTTGTTCGACACGGTCCGCCCGGTCGGACCGGTCGGCGGCGACTTCGCCGAGAGCGAGTTCACGACGCTGCGCACACGCGGCACCATCACCGACGATGTGCGCGTCGTGCCCGAGGGCAAGACCTTCTTCTGGGCCGGCAGGTACGGCTGGGACTTGAACACGCGCGAGACGCTCGACACGCAACTGGGCGTCTTTGGCGAGTTCCAGCCCGAGCTGAGCGAGGCAGCGCGCGACTGCGACGTCCTGTTTCTCGCGAACATCCAGCCGACACTCCAGTCCTCGGTGCTCGACCAGTGCCACAAGCCCCGCTGGGTGGGCCTCGACTCGATGAACTTCTGGATCGACTCCACGCGCGAGGAGCTGACACGGGTGATCGAGCGCGTCGACTGCGTCGTGCTCAATGACGACGAGTTCCGCCAGCTGACCGGCAAGCCGTCGCTGCCCGGTGCCGCCCGCGAGATTCTGGCGATGGGCCCCTCGTCGGTGATCGCGAAGCTCGGCAAGTACGGCGCCGTGCTGTTCACCGGGGAGGACTTCTTCGCGCTGCCGGCCTACCCGCTCGAGAAGGTGGTGGATCCGACGGGAGCCGGCGACGCGTTCGCCGGCGGCCTTGCCGGCTACATCGCCTCGCAGCACGGCCGCGCGGTCGACCACGCACTGCTGTCCACGGCGATGGCCTACGGCACCGCCGTTGCATCATTCAACGTTGAGGAGTTCGGCACCGAGCGCCTGGTGCGGCTCACGCTGGATGAGGTCGGCACCCGCGTCAACGACCTGCACCGGATGACCCAGTTCACCGTTTCATCGGTAGAGGAGACACTCGCATGAGCACCACTGAAAGCCCGTCATCTGCCCCGACCACGCTCGACTTCAAGGTCGCCGATCTGTCGCTGGCCGAGTTCGGCCGCAAGGAGATCCGTCTGGCCGAGCACGAGATGCCCGGCCTGATGTCGACCCGCCGCGAGTACGGCGACTCCAAGCCGCTGACCGGCGCGAAGATCATGGGCTCGCTGCACATGACGATCCAGACAGCGGTGCTGATCGAGACGCTGGTCGCGCTCGGCGCCGAGGTTCGCTGGGTCTCCTGCAACATCTTCTCGACCCAGGATCACGCCGCCGCGGCCGTGGTCGTCGGCCCGCACGGCACCCCGGAGGACCCTCAGGGCGTGCCGGTCTACGCCTGGAAGGGCGAGACGCTCGAGGAGTACTGGTGGTGCACCGAGCAGGCGCTGAACGGCTTTGACGGCGGTCCCAACATGATCCTCGACGACGGCGGCGACGCCACGCTGCTCGTGCACAAGGGCCGCGAGTTCGAGCAGGCCGGCGCCGTGCCGGACCCAGCTAGCGCCGACTCCGAGGAGTTCGCGATCATCCTCGAGCTGCTGACCCGCTCGCTGGGCGAGGATCCACAGCGCTACACGCGCATCGCCGACAACATCCGCGGCGTCACCGAGGAGACCACCACCGGCGTGCACCGGCTCTACCAGCTGGCCGAGCAGGGTGAGCTGCTGTTCCCGGCGATCAACGTCAACGACGCCGTGACCAAGAGCAAGTTCGACAACAAGTACGGCTGCCGGCACTCGCTGATCGACGGCATCAACCGCGCCACCGACGTGCTGATCGGCGGCAAGGTCGCGGTCGTCTGCGGCTACGGCGATGTCGGCAAGGGCTGCGCCGAGTCACTCGCCGGCCAGGGCGCGCGCGTGATCGTCACCGAGATCGACCCGATCTGTGCACTGCAGGCGGCGATGGACGGCTTCCAGGTCACGACGCTCGAGGACGTCGTCGGGACCGCCGACATCTTCATCACCACGACCGGCAACAAGGACGTGATCACCGCTCGAGCACATGAGCCAGATGAAGCATCAGGCGATCGTCGGCAACATCGGCCACTTCGACAACGAGATCGAGATGGCGCAGCTCGCCCAGTTCGACGGCATCGAGCGCATCAACATCAAGCCACAGGTCGACGAGTGGGTCTTCCCCGACGGTCACTCAATCCTGATCCTCTCCGAGGGCCGGCTGCTGAACCTCGGCAACGCCACCGGGCACCCGAGCTTCGTGATGTCGAACTCGTTCACCAACCAGGTGATCGCCCAGATCGAGCTGTTCGGCCACCGGGACCTCTACGAGCGCCGCGTGTACACGCTGCCCAAGCACCTCGACGAGAAGGTCGCGCGGCTGCACCTCGACGCGCTCGGCGTGAAGCTGACCAGGCTGACGGATGCGCAGGCCGCCTACCTCGGCGTCCCCGTCGAGGGCCCCTACAAGCCCGACCACTATCGCTACTAGGTTGCCCGCGGTCGTGCCGGTCCGGCTGGACCGGGCACCGTCGGGCTCGCTAGCCCGCGAACCCCGGAGCGGTTGGGTGGGCGGGACCCACTCCACCGCCCGGTTGCAGCCTCGCGCCGCGTCGCTGCTCGGCCTGCAGCAAGCGCCGCGCCTTGAGCCCGAGGCTGAGGCGCTCGCGTCCCTCCGACTCATACGGCGAGAGCCCGCAGACCTCGTGGATGCGGGCCAGTCGGTAGCCGACCGTGTGGCGATGCAACTGCATCGCCTCGGCCGTCTCGGTGGTCGAGCCGTGGTGGGCGAGGAAGCGCTCGAGTGTGGCCAGCAGCTCGGTGTGGTGGGCTGCGTCGTAGCCCTCGAGCGGGGCGATCGTGCGCTCACGTAGCGCTCGCAGCTCGAGCGGGTCGTGGATCAGGACGCCAACGAGCAGCCGGTAGGTATGCAGCTCGGCGTCGCCGGGCTCGAACTCGGCGTCGCGCAGCTCCGCCAGCAGCGCCCCGGCGGCTCCGGCCGGCGGCTCCGCCTCCGAGATGTCATCGGCGAGCCGATGCGCCTCCGCCACCAGCGCCTCGAGGCCGGCGATCGAGGCCTCGACCAGGGTCAGCGGCGAGGTGGGTCGAGGGGCGGCATCAGCCGCCCCTCGAATGTCACCCTCGTCCGCGCCGGACATCAGGCCGTCGCGGGGACCGCGGCCGGCACCTCCTGATAGGCACCCAGCGATGGGATGTCGGACGGGTACACCTCGTGACCGTGTTCCGCGACGTCGCCGAGCTCCATGTTCTCGGTGGACATGCGCAGCGGAATGAACAGTCCGATCACCTTGAGGATCACGTAGGTGGCAATGGCCGACCAGGCGATCACAAACGCCCCTGCGAACACCTGCCACTTGAGCAGCGTGGCACTGCCGAACACGAGCCCGGTGGCGCTGCCCTCGGGGATGTACTTCTTGCCGACGTGGTCATAGAAGACCGCCATCCCCGGATCGGCGAAGACGCCGGTCATCAGGCCGCCGAGCAGGCCGGCAACGCCGTGCGTATAGATCACACCCAGGGTGTCGTCCACCCGTCGCAGCGGACCCCACGAGCTCAGGTAGTTCATCGCGAAGTACACGACGACCGAGGCGATGCCACCGTCGGCAATCGCGCCCCAGCCGTTGACGAAGCCCGCCGCCGGCGTGATCGCGACGAGACCGACGATCATGCCGTTGACGCCACCCAGCAGGCTCGGCTTGCGGCCGGTGACGAGGTCGCAGACGACCCACATCAGGAACGCGATCCCGGTCGCCAGGTTGGTGTTGAGGACCGCGGCGGCAGCCGAGTTCGCCGCCGAGTACGGGTCGCCGCCGTTGAAGCCGTTCCATCCGAGCCACAGCAGGCCGGCGCCGACCGCCACCATCGCGACGTTGTTGGGCGCGTCGATCTCACGATCTCGCTGTAGGCGCGGTCCGATCACAGCCGCGGCCACGAAGCCGGACACACCGGCGGACAGGTGGATCACATAGCCACCCGAGAAGTCCAGGGCACCGTGGTGCGCGAAGAAGCCACCACCCCAGAGCAGGAAGGCGTCGACCACGTACACGATCGAGATCCACAGGACCGAGTACACACACCACGCCTTCCAGTTGACGCGGCCGAGCACCGAACCCAGCGACAGGATCGGCGTGATCGCGGCGAACACGAACTGGAAGTAGACAAGTGCGGATTGTGGGAATCCGAACGTCGACGCCGCGCCGTATGCGCCTGGGACCGTGCCCTGGCCCTGCAGCTCACTCGGGCTGAGCACCGGGCCCGGTTTGCCGATGAAGGCATTCAGGAATCCGGGATGGGAGCTTGGGAACCAGGGGTGCCCGAACCCCATCTTGAACGCGTACAGGACCCAGATCACCAGCACGATGGCGAATGTCAGGAACGTGAGCATCATCGAGTTGATGCTCCAGCGCTTCTGCATCACGCCGCCGTACAGCACAACCAGGCCGGGCACGCTCATCAGGCCGACGAGCGTTGCCGCCGTGACCTGCCAAGCGGTGTCTCCCTGGTTCAACCAGGGAAGTGCCTCAGTTGGCATACAACTCCTTCTTCTTCTCGAGGGCATCGCCCGCGAACGGACGATGGCTTGATCCCCTGATCAAGCTGACGTGAAGAAGCGTCTTGTACCGGGGCACCACCAGCTATGGCCAGCAGTCCAGCGTTGCCAGTGGGCCCCTAGACATTTGGATAACCGGGCCTACCCGGTGGGGAGTCGGGCCTTGCGGCACGCGGCGTAAAGCGCGATCTGGAAGTCGGTGTCGACGCTCTTTCCGCGCGGCGGGGTCGCGCACAGCGTCCGCGCCGCCGCGCCACACCTGTAGGTCTCGGCGCCGCCGATCATCGTCGTGTAGTTGAAGTCGATGCAGCCGTGGCCCGTGGAGCGCTGGTGGTTGGTCAGCGAGAACACGACCAGCCCGAGCAACGCGAGCGTGACGAGTGCCATCGTCCGCACCGCCAGCCGCTCACGGCGGCTGCGGTAGCGGCGTCCGTCCGTCTGCTCGCGGGCATGCTGAAAGTGGCCGGGGGCGTACACCATCGGCGGCAAATCTAAGCGCGCTCCCAAACCTCCGGATATGGCCAACTGGCCAAACCGCACCGGCGCGGATCGACCGTGCACGCCGTGCTGGGGGAGAAAGGCGCCGTAGGCGGCGCCCGTCTCCCCAGGGTCGCGGGCGGCGTGCCGCGGCCTGCGCGTCCCCGGCGCCGATCAGAAGTTGGTGCCGACCCAGTCGACCGAGTGCGGCTGCGGTGTCGAGCCGTCCACGCCGAGCTGGATCGACTCGTGCTCGTTGAGCGGGATCAACGCCGGATTGCCGCGCCAGCGCCGGCCGTTGACCAGCGCGGTCACGTGCCCGCGGGCGGCCGCGACGCGCCTGCGGGTGAGCGGCTGGTTCCAGACGGCGAACAGGTCGCCCAGGGTGAAGCGGCGCGAAACCGGCGACTGCACCTCAACCAGCCCGTCGGCGGCACGCGTATGCAGCCAGTACATGCAGGTCAGCGCGCCGTAGAAGAGTCCGTGCTGGGTCTCGACCGGGTTCTCATCGACGATCCCGATACCGCCCGGGAGCGCGCGCGAGTGCCCATGCACGTAGACCTGCAGGTGCGCGTAGGCGGTGTAGGCGAGCTGCGCCATCGGCTCACATTGGATGCCGTCGACGACCGCGCCGAGCCGCGTGGTGGTCGCCGGGGCGAGAAACGCGCCTGTCTCGATCGGCAACCCGTTGGGCCCGATGTAGGGCTTGGCCGTCGGTGTCGCGACGGTGCTCGTCGGCGTCGTCGTCGTGATCGAGAAGGTCAGCGGCGTGGTCGGCGGCGCGGTGTTGCTGCCGCCACCACCGCCGCAGCCCGACAAGGTCAAGGCCGCGCCCACAACGAGCGCGGCCAGAACCCGATTCTTCACGGCCGGTGCGTCACCGTCTCAGCGTCATGCTGCAGGCGGCGCTACCGGCGGCTGCTGCCGCCGCCGAAGAGGCTGAGCAGCAACAGGAACACGTTGAAGATGTCCAGGAAGATGCTCGCCGCGATCGGTACCGCGCTCTGGTACTGGCCGCCGGAGGCGAGCCGGTTGAAATCGAAGATCGTGAAGCCGCCGAAGACCAGCAGCATCAGCACGCAGTAGATGATGTTCGAGCCCGGGATCGCGACGAACAGCGCGACCAGCCCGAACACGAAGACCACGCCGAACGCGATCAGCACCGGTTTGACGTAGGGCGAGAGATCCCGGCGGGTCGAGTAGCCGAAGGTTCCCAGCGCGCCGACGAACAACGCCGTCGAACCGGCTGCCTCGTACACGACGCCCGGGTTGGTCTTGGCGTAGTAGACGACGATCGGTGAGATCGCCATGCCTAGCAGCAGCGCCATGCCGAACAGCAGGCCGATCGCGAGCTGCTCGTGGCCGCGGGCAGAGGCGGCCTGCAGGCCGAAGATGCACGCAAAGGCGGCGATGAAGAAGATGAAGCCTGAGCTTCCGACGGAATTGCGCAGGATGAACGCGCCGAGGGCGGCGAAACCAAGGGCGACACCTACAAGCCCCATCACCTGCCCGAACACCGCGCGTCCGCGGTCACCGGTGAGCGCGGCGCCTTGGCCGAACCCGAGCTGTTCGTAAGTGGGCATTCAGTTGCTCCTCAAAGGTTCTTAAGGTCTCAAAGTCATTTTCCCTGGGCCTCGCGGGACGAACCCGCTTTCACGAGGCGTTTCCAGGGGATTCCTGGTGAGAACGTTAGACCATACGGTGGCAGAGCCACCGAAGAGCACGTTAAAACTGTTCGGTTATCGAAATGCGGGGAGAGAGCCGGCGAAATTACGCCGCGCGATGCAGATACACGCTCTGGCGCAAAGCCGGATCGCGATCAACTGCCTCGACCAACCCCTCAGCAATAGATTCGGCATCCAAGCCAAGGAACCGGGCTAGCTCCCGTACGCGTTCGCGGTGCGCCAAGCCGACGACGACGGTGCGTCGATCGGGTGGCACCCGCACAAATGGGATCCGTTCCATGTCCTCTATACGCATGGTCTCGGGAAAAGTGGCGCTGCAACTTCCCCCAGATTTTGAATTGGCTCCAGTAGGCGTAGAAACGCGTACTTTCAGGCGTTCTTCCCTTATGACAACCAACTCAAACAGATGATTCTGAGATTGCCTTGAATGACGATGCGGCAGACGTGACCGGCCCGCTGGCCGGCATCAGGATCCTGGAGGTCGGTGGCATCGGGCCCAACCCGTTCACCGGCATGCTGCTCGCCGATATGGGCGCCGACGTGATCCGGCTGGACCGCCGGGCCGGGACCGGCTTTGGCCAGGCGGGCCCGGCGAATCCCTCGCTGCGCGGGCGCCAGACGCTCGAGCTCGACCTCAAGAGCGAGCCGGGCCGGGCGCTGACACTGGCGCTCGCCGCCCGTGCCGATGCCCTGATCGAGGGCTTCAGGCCGGGGGTGATGGAGCGGCTCGGGCTCGGCCCTGACGAGCTGATCGCGCGCAACCCGCGGCTCGTCTACGGCCGCATCACCGGCTACGGGCAGCAGGGCCCGATGGCGGCGCTGCCCGGCCACGACATCAACTACATCGCGCTCAGCGGTGTGCTCGGTGCCTCCCAGCGGCTGGGGGAGCGGCCACTGTTCGCGATCAACACCGTGGGTGATTACGGCGGCGGCGCCCTGATGCTCGCCTTTGGCGTCGTCTGCGCGCTGCTCGAGGCGCGCAACTCTGGACGCGGCCAGGTCGTCGATGCGGCGATGGTCGACGGCTCGGCACTGCTGCTGACGACGGTCCACGCGCTGCACGCGGCCGGGGCATGGAGCGGCCCGCCGGGCACCAACATCCTTGACAGCGGCGCGCACTTCTACGAGGTCTACGCCACCGCCGATGGCGGTCACGTCGCCGTCGGCGCGATCGAGCCGCAGTTCTATGCGCGGCTGCTCGAACTGCTCGAGCTGCCCGCCGAGGAGCTGCCGCAGTGGGACCGCGTACGCTGGCCCGAGTTCAAGCAGCGCTTTGCCGCCGTGTTCGCAGGCCGCGGCGCGCAGGAGTGGCAGTACCTGCTCGAGCACGAGGAGGCCTGCGCGACCGTCGTGCAGCGGCCGTTCGAGGCGGCACTGCACCCACACATGGCCGCGCGCGGAACGTTCATCGAACTCGACGGCGTGCGCCAGCCCGGGCCGGCGCCGCGCCTCAGCCGTACGCCGGCGCGCGCACGCAGTGCGCAGAGCGATCCGGAGGCCGCTCTGCGCCGCTGGGGAGTTGAGCCGCCGGCGAGCTAGAGCTGCTCGACGGCGGGCCGCGCGATGGCGGTCGTGTGCGCGACGCTGCGACGCGCCTGCGCGAAGGTCACGAGCTTGCCGCTGCGCTCGTCGATCAGCTTGAAGCGGATCGCGCGCATACCGTCGGCGATCCCGATCGTCGGCACCTGGGAGAAGACCGGGTGCGAGTCGTGCGCGCTCTGCAGGTGGTAGTTGGGGATCTTGCTGTTGAGGTGGTGCACGTGGTGCAGGCCGATGCTGCCGCTGAAGAACTGCAGCACCTTCGGGAGCTTCAGGTAGGTGCTGCCCTGCAGCGCGGCCTCGGCGTAGTCCCAGTTCTCGCTGTTCTGCCAGTAGGCGTCCTCGAACTGGTGCTGCACGTAGAAGAGCCAGATCCCGGCCGAGCCGGCCAGCAGCGCCCCCGGCGCCCATGCTGCGACCACGAACTGCCAGCCGAGCAGCCAGAACATCAGGCCGAAGACGGCAGCCAAAGCGGCATCGGTGGTGAGCACGCTGCGGCGCATCCGCGGCCTCGCGCCCTTGCCGGGAATGCGCGGGCCGATGATCATCGCGAAGATCGGCCCGATCCCGAACATCACCAACGGGTTGCGGAAGAGCCGGTAGGAGAGACGGGCGCGCGGGGCCAGCGCGTGGTATTCGCTGACCGTCAGCGTGTAGACGTCGCCGACGCCGCGGCGGTCGAGGTCGCCCGAGCTGGCGTGGTGCACCGCGTGCTCGTGGCGCCAGCGCACGAACGGCGTCAGCACGAACAGTCCGAGCACCGAGCCGACGCGGGCGTTGGCCTTACGCGAGGGCAGCAGTGACCCGTGCGCGCAGTCATGAAAGACGACGAAGGTGCGTACGAGGAATCCACCGGTCGGGAAGACCAGCAGGACCGTGAGCCAGACCGGGTGACCGAGGGTCAGGTAGCTCAACGCCGACAGCGCCAGGTAGGGCAGCAGCGACGTCGCGATCTGCAGGACGGCGCGGTGCGTCTCCGGTCGTTCGTAGGGGGCAAGGACCGCCTTCCAGGAGGGCGGGGCTTGGTTTTCGGGCATGTTCAATTGATCGGCAGTGACCATCTCTGCTTTACCTCCGAGTTTCGTTCACGCGGACACAGAGGTTGCTCAGAGAGAGACAGCAACTGCCGGAGCGCGGGTACTACGTGATTCGGGCTGAGGGCCCGATGGCGCGCAGCGTAACAGTGAGTTCGGAAGTATATTGGGTTGTTGGCTTCGGTCTTACCCGATTTTTAGTGAGTCGCGTGGGATTTGGCCGGGCGAGAAGCGGCCGAGCAGGTCGGAGGCCGACTCCACCTCGTCGTGCGCGCTGGCGAGACCAAGGCTCTGGGCGAATAGCGCGAGTGTCCTGGCGGCCGGCTCGCCGCGGTCCGCGAGCGTCGCGCCGCCGTCGCGCTTGGCGAGCCGCGCACCCGACGGGCCGAGCACCAGCGGCACGTGCGCGTAGCTGGGCGTCGGCAGTCCCAGCAGCCGCTGCAGCAGGATCTGGCGCGGGGTCGAGTCGGCCAGATCGGCGCCGCGCACAACCTCGCCGATCCCCTGAGCGGCGTCGTCGACGACCACCGCGAGTTGGTAGGCGTGCACGCCATCGGCGCGGATCACGACGAAGTCATCGACCGCCCCGCTGCGCGCGCCCGCCAACCGGTCTTGCCACGCGATCCGCGCGCCGTCGGCGCGCAGGCGCAGGGCGAAACGCTCGCCCGACTCGATCCGCCGGCGCCGCTCCGCGGCCGGGAGCTCGCGGCAGGTCCCGGGATAGAAGCCCCCCGGCAGCTTGCCGTGCGGCGCCGATGCCGCCTCACGGATCTCGGCACGCGTGCAGAAGCACGAGTACAGGCGTCCGGCGGCGTGCAGCTTTGCGAGCGCGTCGTCATACAGCCAGCCGCGCTGCGACTGGCGCACCGGCTCTTCATCCCAGTCGATCCCGAGCGCCTGCAGATCGGCGAGCTGCAGCGCCTCGAACTCTCGCCGCGAGCGTTGCGGGTCGAGGTCCTCGATCCGCACGAGGAAGCGCGCCCCCTGCGAACGCGCCATCAGCCAGGCCACCAGCGCCGTGCGCAGGCTGCCGAGGTGCAGCGGCCCGGTGGGGCTGGGGGCGAATCTTCCGTCGGCGCTCATTTGGCCAGATAGCTAACAGAAGAGGGCGGTCCAGCGGGACCGCCCTCGGCTCACAGTTCGGGGTCTGAGGTCCGCGGCGGCGGCTTGACCCGGCCCTTGTTGGGCGTGCGCCCCAGGACCTTGAGGAACGGGTCACGCTTATCGACCACGCGCTCCTTCATCGGGATGATCGCGTTGTCGGTGATGTGGATCCCCTCGGGGCAGACCTCGGTGCAGCACTTGGTGATGTTGCAGAGGCCGATGCCGCCCTCGTCGGCGATCTGATCGAGCCGGTCGACCCCGTCCAGCGGGTGCATGTCGAGGCTCGCCATGCGCACCATGAAGCGCGGGCCGTAGTAGCGGTTGTGCATGCGGTGGTCGCGCAGGATGTGGCAGACGTCCTGGCACATGAAGCACTCGATGCACTTGCGGAACTCGCTCATGCGGTCGGTGTCGGCCTGGTCGATGAGGAAGTCGCCGCCCAGCAGGTCGACGCCCTCCTTGAGATCGGCGCGCGGCGTGAACGGCGTGATCTGCTCGTTGACCCGGTAGTTCCAGGAGACATCGGTGACGAGGTCGCGGATCACCGGGAACGCCTTCATCGGCTCGACCGTGATCGGTTCGAACGGGGGCAGGTGGTCGAGCCGGGTCTTGCACATCAGCCGCGGCTTGCCGTTGATCTCGGCGCTGCAGGAACCGCACTTGGCCGCCTTGCAGTTCCAGCGAACCGCGAGGTCCGGCGCCTGGCTGCGCTGGATCTCGAGCACAGCGTCGAGCACGACCATGCCGGGCTCGGTCTCCAGGTCGTAGTCCACCAGACCGCCGCTCGTCAGGTCCCCGCGCCAGATCTTGAGCCTGCGGGTCCCGGCTGCCATCGGCATCATCTGCGGCATCGTTTGGGGCTCGGTCATGATGCTTTCTCAGCCTCCTTACGGGCCTCGACGAGTTCTTCCAGTTCGCCGCGCTTCACGACCGGAGTCGGTGTCAGCGTCATGTCGTGCTCGCCATCGCGGGCCACGACGATGTTGTGCTCACTCCAGTAGTCGCTGTAGCCGGTGAAGTCCAGACGGCTGTGGGCGCCGCGGCTCTCCTCGCGCATCAGCGCGCCGCGGGCGATCATCTGAGAGACAGTGAGCATGTTCTTGACCTCTCGGCAGAGCTGCCACCCGGGGTTGTAATCCAGCCGGTTCGACGGCGCCTTGAGGTTGACGACGCGGGCCTCGAGGCCGTCGAGCTTGGCGATCGCCGCGGTCAGATCCTCCTTGTCGCGGAAGATCCCGACGCCGTCGCCCATGATCGTCTGCAGCTCGCGGTGCATGTGGAAGGGGTTCTCAGTTCCCGGACCGTTGAGGTAGCGATCGATTTCGGCCTGTGCGGCTGCGATCTCCTCAGGCGGCAGCGTCACCGTGCCGGCGCGGTTGGCGG
This sequence comes from uncultured Actinomycetota bacterium, assembly GCA_963706725.1. Lineage (GTDB taxonomy): Bacteria > Actinomycetota > Thermoleophilia > Solirubrobacterales > Solirubrobacteraceae > Palsa-465. Next base: position 1,689,300 of record OY970167.1, read on the forward strand.
TCTCGGCGGCGCCCTCACCGGCGCGGCGGCCGAAGACCAACAGATCTCCGAGCGAGTTGCCGCCGAGGCGGTTGGCGCCGTTCATGCCGCCGCTCGCCTCTCCGGTCGCGAACAGGCCGGGGACGCGCGACTCGCCCGTGTCGGGGTCGACCTTGACCCCACCCATGAAGTAATGGCAGGTCGGCCCGACCTGCATCGGCTCCTTGGTGATGTCGACGCCGGCCAGCTCCAGGAACTGGTCATACATGCTCGGGAGCTTCTTCTTGACGTAGGCGGAGTCGAGGTGGCTGACGTCAAGGAAGACGCCGCCGTGGGGGCTGCCGCGTCCCTCCTGGACCTCGGTGTAGATCGAGCGCGCGACCACGTCGCGGGTCGAGAGCTCCATGCGCTTGGGGTCGTACTTTTCCATGAAGCGTTCACCCAGGGCGTTGCGCAGGATCCCGCCCTCACCACGTACCGCCTCGGTCACGAGCAGTCCCGCGACGCCGGGCGGGTACACCATGCCGGTCGGGTGGAACTGGATGAACTCCATGTCGACCAGCTCGGCACCGGCCTCGTATCCGAGGGCATAGCCGTCGCCGGTGCAGTCCTGGGAGTTCGACGTGATCTTGTAGATGCGGCCGCTGCCGCCGGTCGCGATCACCAGCGCCTTGGCGCTGAAGCCGATCTGCTCTCCGCTCGCACGCCTGTAGCCGAACGCGCCGACGACGCGCTCGCCGTCCTTGATCAGGCGCGTGATCGTCGTCTCCATGAAGACGTCGACGTCCGAGTGCACGGTCCTGTCCTGGAGCGTGCGGATCATCTCCAGACCGGTGCGGTCACCGATGTGCACGAGCCGCTTGTAGGTGTGCCCGCCGAAGGCGCGCTGTGACATCACGCGCTCGGGCGTGCGGTCAAAGACCGCGCCCCATCGCTCGAGCTCGCGGGCCCGGTCGGGCGCCTCCTTGGCGTGCAGCTCGGCCATCCGCCAGTTGTTGAGGTACTTGCCACCGAACATCGTGTCCTGGAAGTGCGTGCTCCAGCTGTCCTCGGGGGCGACGTTGCCCAGCGAGGCGGCGAGGCCGCCCTCGGCCATCACCGTGTGGGCCTTGCCCAGCAGCGACTTGCAGACCAGGCCGGTCTTGGCGCCCGCCTCGGCCGCGGCGATCGCAGCGCGGAGCCCGGAACCGCCCGAGCCGAGCACGAGCACGTCGTAGTCGTGGTGTTCGAGCGCCATCAGAAGATGTGGTGGGGGTCGGTGAACACGCCCGAGGACGCCATCCAGATGTAGAGGTCGGTGATCCACACGGTGAACATGCTGATCCAGGCCCACTCCATGTGGCGGCCGTTGAGGATCGAGACCTTCTGCCAGAGCCCGTGGCGCGTCTGCGCCGAGGTCGAGCACGAGAAGCAGTTGAGCTTGCCACCGATCAGGTGCCGCCACGAGTTGCAGCCGAACGTGAAGGCTGAGAGGCTGATCACGTTCACGAACATGATCCCGTTACCCACGCCGATGCCGAAACTGCCGTCGTAGAACAGCCCGCGGATCGCGTCATACCAGAGGAAACCGACCACGATCGCCGCGAAGTAGAAGAAGATCCGGTGCAGGTTGTTGAGCACCAGCGGGAACTTGGTCTCGCCCGAGTACTTGCGGCGAGCAACGCCGGCCACCGCGCACGAGGGCGGCGCCAGGAAGAACGAGCGGTAGTAGCTCTTGCGGTAGTAGTAACAGGTGGTCCGCAGGCCCAGCGGCGACCAGAGCACGAGGAAGGCCCACGGCAGGCTCGTCTTGAACGAGATGATTCCGGGCAGATCCGGGGAGAAGAACGGCGACTGCAGATGGGCGCCGTCGGTGGTGATCGCGTAGTGCTTGTTGACGATCACGCGGACGATCGTGTAGATGCCGAAGATCGTCAGCGCGATGACGATCAGGACCGGCTGCACCCACCAGAGATCGCGGCGCGAGGTCGCGCCGAGCCGGCGCGGGGGAGTGGCAACGGTTGTCATGTGAGGAGAGCTTGAGTCAGGGGAGTTTGTGGCAAGACACACGGATTATCGGCGTTTTATCCGACGGCTGACGTCACCATGGGTTTCGTCAGCTCCATTTTGGGGGGTTCATGGAACGCGAATTTGATGTGGTTGTGATCGGCGCCGGCCCTGCCGGCGAGGTGGCCGCCGGGCGCCTCGCGACCCGCGGCAGACGCTCCGTCGCGATCGTCGAAAGGGACCTGGTGGGCGGCGAATGCTCCTTCTATGCGTGCATGCCATCAAAGGCGCTGCTGCGCCCCGCGGAGGTGCTCGCCGAGGCCCGCAGGGTGCCAGGAGCGGCAGAGGCGATCACGGGCGCGCTCGATGTCCGGGCCGCGCTCGCGCGGCGCGACGAGGTGGTCCACGACCTTGACGATTCCGCACAGCTGCCGTGGCTCGAGCAGCGCGGGGTGGAGCTGTTCCGCGGCTCCGCGGCGCTCGCCGGCGAGCGCCGCGTCGTGGTTGGTGACGCGGTTCTGGTCGCGCGCGAGGCCGTGATCCTGGCCACCGGAAGCACCTCCTCGACACCGCCGATCCCAGGACTTGCAGAGGCGGGCGCGTGGTCCAATCGCCAGATCACGACCTCACACGAGGTCCCGGCGCGGCTGCTGATCCTCGGTGGCGGCGTGGTCGGGGTCGAGATGGCGCAGGCGTGGTCGTCATTCGGCTCGAAGGTGACGATCATCGAGGCGTTGCCGTCGCTGCTGTCCAGCCACGAGCCGTTCGTGGCCGAGCAGGTCGGCGCCGCACTCATGGATCGCGGCGTGGGTCTGCAGTTGGGCGCCAAGGCCGTCGCCGTGCGGCGCGACGGCGACGAGATCTCCGTGGAGCTCGAGAACGGAGTGGTCGCGGTCGGCGACAGGCTGTTGCTGGCGGTGGGACGCAGGCCGCTCAGCACAGGTCTCGGGTTGCCGAGCGTCGGGCTCGAGGACCACGGCTTCGTCAAGGTCGATGACGGCCTGCAGGTGCCGGGGCTGCCCTGGCTCTACGCGGTCGGCGACGTCAACGGCCGCGCGCTGCTGACGCACATGGGCAAGTACCAGGCGCGTATCGCGGCCGACCGGATCCTCGGTGAGGTCGGGGCGCGGGCGACCGCCGACCTCGCAGGCTCGCCGGGCGTCGTGTTCACCGACCCCGAGGTCGCATCGGTGGGCAGGACCCTGGCCGCCGCCCTGCAGGCCGGGATCGACGCGCTGGCCGTGGACCTGCCGACCGGCGGCTCGGCCGGCGGCAGCTTCGTCGGCCGCGGTGGTCCCGGGACCTCACGCTTCGTCGTCGATCGCGCCCGCCAGGTGCTGGTCGGCGTCACCTTCGTCGGTCCCGAGATCAATGACTTCCTGCAGGCCGCGAGCGTCGCGATCGCCGGTGAGGTGCCGCTGACGCGACTGGCGCACGCGGTCGCGCCCTTCCCGACGCGCAGCGAGCTGTGGCTGTACTTCCTCGAGGAGTACGAGCGCCGCGAGGGCGTGAGCGTGCACGCGAGCGGCTCCGCATAGGCTTAAGCGATGTCGGCGGATGATTCGCACGGCGAGCGCTTTCAGGTCGTCATAGCGGGAGGTGGGGTGGCTGCGCTCGAGGCCGCGCTGGCGCTGCGCGACCTCGCCGGCGAGCGCGTGTCGACCACGATCGTGGCCCCGAACTCCGATTTCGTCTACCGGCCACTGCTGGTGCGCGAGCCGTTCACGCCGGCGATCACCACCACCTACAGCCTCACTGAGATCGTCCAACGGGCGGGGGCAGAGCTGCTGGTCGACAGTTTCAAGTGGCTCGACCCGCGGGGCCGCGTGCTGCACACCGCGAACGGCAACAAGCTCGCCTACGACGCCGTGCTGCTGGCGATCGGCGCACGCACGCATCCGCGCTTCCGCAACGTGATCACGCTCGATGACCTGCACATCCGTGAGCAGCTCGGGGACTTCGTGGCGGCGCTCGACAGCGGCAGGCTGAAGACCGTGGCCTTCGTCGTGCCATCGCTGCCGATCTGGTCGCTGCCGGCCTACGAGCTCGCGCTGATGACCGCCAGCCGTTCGCGTTCGCGCGGGCACGATGTGGGTGTGCTGCTGGTCACGCCCGAGGACGCGCCGCTGGCGGCGCTCGGCATCAACGCCAGCGCCGAGCTCGCCGAGCTGCTGGCGGGGTCGGGGATCACGACGATCACCTCGGCGACCTGCCAGATCCGCGAGCGCGGTCGCATCGATGTCTACCCGTTGCGCAGCTCGATCCTGGTCGACCAGATCATCTCCCTGCCGGAGCTGTACGCGCCGGCATTGCCCGGCGTGCCGACCAGCGCCGAGCGCGGGTTCGTGACGATCGACTCCCACGGCGCCGTCCACGGCCTGGTCTGCGTCTACGCCGCGGGCGATATCACCGACACGCCGATCAAGCACGGCGGTCTGGCCGCCGACCAGGCCGATGTCGCGGCGCAGGCGATCGCGGCGCTGGCGGGCGCGCCGCTCGAGCCGCGACCGTTGCGACCCGCGCTGCACGCGATGCTGCTCGGCGCCGCCAAGCCGCTCTTCATCCGCTCGCAGATGCTCGGTGAGCACGGTGTCGACATCGAGCTCTCCAACGACCCCCTGTGGCAACCGGAGCGCAAGCTGCACAGCGAGTACCTCGGGCCGGTGCTGGCAGACATGGACGCGGCCCGCGCGAGCCGGCAGAGCGGTTAGGGCAGGCCCTCAGCCGTCGGTTCGAGTGTCTGCTCGTCGCTGCCGTCACGTTCACTCTGATCGGTCCGACCGGCGAACACGGCGCGGTTGCGACCCGCCGCCTTGGCCTCGTAGAGCGCCTGGTCGGCGCGATTGACGAGCCGCTCGGGCGTGTCGCCGTCGACCCGCAGAGCGATCCCGGCAGAGACCGTCTGCTGTGCCGGCATGCTGTTGCGCAGGCGCTCGACCAGGCCGCTCACCGAGCTGGTATCGCGGCCCGTCAGCAGCAACGCGAACTCCTCGCCGCCAAGCCGCGCAAGGAAATCCGTCGCGCGGATCTCTGCCCGCCAGGCGGCCGCGGTCTCGTGCAGCAAACGGTCGCCCGCGGGATGTCCGTAGGAGTCGTTGAACTGCTTGAAGCGGTCGATGTCGAGCATTGCCACGGCGACCGGCTCGGGACCGCCCGACATCGCAAGCGCGATCTGCCCGTCCCAGGCACGGCGGTTGGGCAGCTCGGTGAGGGGATCGGTCAGGGCCTCGTCTGCGAGCTGATCCATCGCGTCGCGACGGACGATCACGGCCGCGATCTCGTGCGCCAGCAGTGAGGCCACGACCACGCGCGACTCGTTCGGCGCGACCGTGCCGGGCCAGCCGGCGAACAGCACGCCCAGTGCCTGGTCGCCGCGCAGCAGCGGCTGGTACAGCGCCGCCGTCGGTGCGCCGTCGGCCTGCCAGACGGCGACATTCCCGACCTGCTGGTCGAGGTTCTCGGTGACGAGCTGTGGCTGCCGGGTGTGGAACGCCCGATGCACGGCGCTGCCGGCACGGGCGGGGGCGCCGGCTACGACCGCGTCGGGGGTGCGGGTCGTGGTGGTCACACGCAGCTCCTGGGTCTGCGGGTCCGGCTCATACAGGCCTACGACCAGTGCGTCGCTGAGCTCGGCGACCGCCTGGCAGGCGTCGCGGCGCGGGTCGGGACTCCTGTTGAGCTCCTGCACCGCATCGTTCACGCGTGACAGGATGCGCTCGCGGTGGCGCGCCTCGGAGGCGCGGCGGCGGATGTCGGCCACCAGCTCCTGGGTGGCGATCCCGACGATCGAGCTAACGAGCACGCCGAGCAGCGCACCGCGATAGCCGTTGTGCGGGTAGCGCGGCGGGCCGATGAAAACCAGCGGCGCGATGTAGAAGGCGGTGACCGCGGCCAGCACGATCCACAGCCCGAGCCGGTCGCGGACGTACAGAGCGGTCTGCACGACAGGCAGCAGCGTGACGATCGTGATCGCGGCGACGCTGCCGCCGGCGGAGTCACGCAGCAGCCCGAGCGCGAGCAGGAACCCGAGCGAACCAAGCACGGTGCCGGTCAGCATGTTCCCGCGCAGGCCCATCGTGACGCCGTAGGTCCACGAGGCGGCCAGCAGCACGATCGAGATCACGTACTCGGGCCAGTCGATCGTGGTGCCGAAGAGCACGGCGACCCAGGCGGTCAGCGCCGTTGCCGCGAACGGACCCAGCTGCCGCAGCAGCGCGGCGTTTCGTCCCGCTTCGTTTGCTCTCACGTCCATGCAGAGGCTCCGTCAAGGTCAGGTCGCATCGACAAATCTACGCCAAGAATGTGGCAATAGCGCGGTTTCGGGCGAAGGCCCAGATTCCTGCAGGCCGTGCCGGGGGATTGCCTGCCACGCGAGTGTTGGCCTAAGCTCGCCGCTGTGCGGTTCAAGCGTGGCAGCCGAGTCCTGCTTGGCTCCTGTGCCGGCGGCCTCGCGCCGCTGACGGTCGCAGCGGTGGCTGCGGCGGCAGCGACGGTGACGGTGCCCGTTCCCGTCGCCGGTCGCGCGCTCAGCAGTGCCCATCCGACGCACGTGATCGGCCACGGCAGCCCGGCGGGCTGCAGTTCGGCCGCCGTCGTGCGGGCCGTCGCGGCGGGCGGGATCATCACCTTCGACTGCGGGCCAAGACCGCTGACGATCGTCATGCGCGCAACCGCGCAGGTCGAGAAGACGAGCCACCTGGTGGTGCTCGACGGTGGTGGGCTGATCACGCTGAGCGGCGCCGGTCGGCGTCGGATCCTGTATTCCGACACCTGCGCCGGCACGTGGTCGACCGATGACTGCGTCAACCAGCCCTATCCGCGGGTCGTGGTCCAGAACATCACCTTGCGGGACGGCTATGCGAGCGCTCATCAGAACACCGGCTGCACGGCCAACAAGCCCGTCTGCTGGTACGGAGGGGTAGATGGCGGCGGTGCGATCTACGTCGAGGGCGGCCAGTTCAAGGTGGTCGACTCGCGCTTCATCGGCAACCGCTGCTTCGCCGACGGGCCCGACCTCGGCGGTGGCGCGATCCGTGTGCTCGCCCAATACCACGACCGGCCCGTCTACATCACCGGCGACAGCTTCAGCGGCGGGCGCTGCTCGAACGGGGGTGCGCTCTCCAGCATCAGCGTGCAATGGGATGTGCTCAACAGTCGGTTCACGGACAACCGCGCGCTCGGCTGGGGCGCCAACCCGGCGGCTCAGGGCACGCCCGGCGGGGGCAGCGGCGGTGCGATCTACATGGACGGCACCGATGACAACGCGCTGATCGCCGGCACCACGATGAGTGCCAACACGGCCCGCGAGGGCGGTGGCGCTGTGTTTGACGTGGTCGACAGCGGTTGGGGCTCGCTCACCTTCAGGCACTCACAGCTGCTCGGCGAGAGCAGCGGCGAGTTCCAGACCGCGCCCGGTGTCTATTACGACCTCGACGGCCACGACAGTAGACCGACGCTGATCGACTCCACCGACAGCGGGTGACGCGCGGGGGCTGAGTTCGGTACTCGTCGCCAAGCGGGCGACGAGCACCGATGAAAGCTCAGGCCAGCTCGGCCTCCAGCGTGATCTCGGGCACGCCCGCCAGCGCCCGGCTGACCGGGCAGCCGGCCTTGGCGCCGGCGGCTGCCTCGGCGAAGGCGGCCTGATCGATGCCGGGTACGACGCCGACCGTGCTGAGTGCGATCGAGGTGATCGTCGGTGTGCCGTCGACCATTCGCAGCGTCACCGTCGCGTCGGTCTTGACCGATTCGACCGGGGTTCCAGCCTGCTCGAGCGCGGCCGAGAGCGCCATTGAGAAGCAGGAGGCGTGCGCGGCGGCGATCAGCTGCTCGGGGTTGGCGCCGGGCCCGTCCTCGAAGCGCGACTTGAACGTCACCTCGCCGCTGATGCCCTCGCCGGCGGTGAAGCTGCCGCCGCCCGTCTGAAGCCCGCCCTTCCACTCAGCTGAAGCTCTTGCCGGCATTGCGTCGTCTCCTTGGTCGAATGGTCAGCTCATTTTGATCATATGCCGGGGAGGCGCTCGTCGCGCAGCCACTCGCGCAGCTCGCTGCGACGGATCTTGCCGCCGACGGTCTTGGGCGGCGCCTCGACGAAATGCAGCGTGCACGCCCCTATTCGTGGTCGCTGAGCCGCGGACCGGCGTCACGGGGCGGGCGGGAGAGACGTCGCGGGTCGGACATGAGGGCGATGCTATTGCCGAGTGTCGAGCGCGGCGTCTCCGTTCATGTACAGGTAGCTCACGACATTTCGTTGATTGGGCCCGTCTGCCGCGAACGAATACTTGAAGTTCCAGGCTGCGGAGCTGCCGGAGTTGACGCGCGTGGTGAGTCGATAGCGGGCGCGGAGCTCGGCAAGCTCAGCGCTCGCAGGCGGCTCCGTCTGGTCGGTGTCACCGACTCGGGGTTCCTGTCGCTGCTCGGCGGGCTTCAGCGGGATCCGCCTGCGAGCGGCGCGCACCACGAGTATCAGCACCGCGGCGGCGCCTGCGAGCCGTAAAAGAATGCGCATCGCGCGGGAGAGTATTGCTTGGTGGGGCGGGCGTGCGCTCGCCGATCTGCATGAGCGACCTGTGCGCAAGCGCACAGATGAAATGGTCGCCGCAGCGCATATCAGCTGCGGGCCGCGGGCAGCTGCGCTGCATGAGCGTCGGCGCCGAACACCCCATCGCGATCGACCCGGGCTTTGACCCCGAAGCGCTGCGGGAGCTGCTCGACGGCCCCCATCGTGACTTGCGCGAGCGCATCCGCGAGCTGCAACGGCGCCCCGAGTTTGCGCCCGTGACCGGCCTTGAGCCTGAGGCGTATCGCGCGCAGGTGATGGAGTGGATGACCACGATCGCCGCCGAGGGACTAGGCGTGCCCGGCTTCCCCTCGCGCTACGGCGGCTTTGACGACCCAGCCGCGAACGTGATCGGCTTTGAGACGATGGCCCACGCGGACCTCAGCCTGCTGGTCAAGTTCGGCGTGCAGTTCGGCCTGTGGGGCGGGGCGGTGCTGAACCTCGGCACCCGGCTGCACCACGATCGATATCTGCGCGCGACTGCCGCAGCGGAGTTGCTCGGCTGCTTCGCGATGACCGAGGCCGGCCACGGGTCCAACGTGCAGCAGCTGCGCACGACCGCTACATACGACGTCTCGACGCGGGAGTTCGTGATCGACACGCCGGATGACGATGCGCGCAAGGAATACATCGGCGGGGCGGCTCGCGACGCCCGGCTGGCGGCGGTATTCGCCCAGCTGGTCGTCGGCGGGGAGTCACACGGTGTACACGCGCTCGTGGTCCCGCTGCGCGACGGGACCGGCGAGCTGCTGCCCGGCGTGCGGATTGAGGATGACGGCCTCAAGGCCGGACTCAACGGGGTTGACAACGCAATGATCTGGTTCGATCAGGTGCGGGTGCCGCGTGAGGCGCTGCTGAATCGCTACGGTGACGTCTCCGCCGACGGCGTCTACTCGAGCCCGATCGAGAACCCCAACAAGCGCTTCTTCACGATGCTCGGCACGCTCGTCCAGGGTCGCGTGTGCGTCTCGGCCGCGTCGGTCAGCGCGGCCAAGAGCGCGCTCACGATCGCGATCCGCCACAGCCTGCGCCGTCGCCAGTTCGGGCCCGCTGAGGACGCGCCGGAAGTGCCACTGCTGAGCTACCGCACGCATCAGCGCCGGCTGCTGCCTCTGCTTGCCCGTACCTACGCGCTGCACTTCGCCCAGCAGGAGCTGACACGACGCTTCGATGCCGTCACGCGCGCCGGCGACCGTGCGCCGGACACCGAGCGCCGTCAGCTGGAGACGCTCGCCGCGGGACTCAAGGCGGCCACCAGCTGGCACGCGGTCGAGACGATCCAGACCTGCCGGGAATGCTGCGGCGGGGCCGGCTACATGGCCAGCAACAGGCTGGGCGGCATGCGTGACGACGTGGACATCTTCACGACCTTCGAGGGTGACAACACCGTGCTTACGCTGCTGTGTGCGCGCGGGATCCTGACCGGCTACGCGCACGAGGTGGGGGAGCTCAACCCGACCGGACTGGTCACGTTCGTCGCCGGCCAGGCGGCGGAGGCGATCCTCGAGCGGATCTTCGCGCGTCAGATCGGGCAGGTCATCGCCGACGCGATCCCACGCAGCGACTCCGCGGAGGGGCCGCTACGCGACCCGGACTATCTGCGTGAGCTGTTCGAGTGGCGCGAGGGGCACATCACCGCCTCGGTCGCCAACCGCTTCCGCCGCGCCATGGCCGAGGGCAATGAGGCCTTCGAGGTCTTCCGCGCGGTCCAGGATCACGCCGCGGCTGCCGCCCGCGCCTACATCGAGAGCTTCGCGCTGCGGAGCTTCGCGGAGGCCGTCGGGGGGATCGAGGATCAGTCGCTGCGCGAGCCGCTCGCGCAGCTGCTGTCGCTCTACGCACTCTCAAACATCGAACGCGACAAGGGCTTCTTCCTCGAGCACGGCCGGCTGGCGGGTGCGCGCACCAAGCAGATCACGCGCGAGGTCAACGATCTGTGCGGCACGGTTTCAGGGCAGGTGTCGGGGTTTATCGACGCCTTCGCGATCCCGGACGAGGTGCTGGCCGCGCCGATCGGGCTCGGTGGACCGGGTTCTGGGACCGGCACCGGGCCGGGCTGAAGCGCCGGGCCCAGCCGGCCGGGTGTCAGTCGTAGCGGCTGAAGAGCTGCTCGAGCGCGGACCGTGTCAGCCCCGCGCCGAGCGCCGCGAGCAGCGCCACGCGGGCTGCCGGCGCTGCCAGCGCGCCGGCGCAGATGATCGCGCCGGCGCGAAGGTCGACTTCACTGCCCTCAAAGCCGTAGGTGTCGTGCAGGAGCGTGCCGCGCCACGGCCGGGGCACGGCGACCACCGGTTTGCGGGTGGCGACCTCCTGCAGGGCTGCCAGGAACGTCGGCGGAGTGTGGCCGGCGCCCGGAACGCTCACGATGAGGCCGTCGCAGACGGCCGCGGCCGCGCTCACCAGGGCGGGCTGTGAGGCCAGCCCTGGAGACAGGATCTCAACTGCAGAGTCCAGCTGCGCGACACCCAGGGCGGGCAGCCGTGGCGGCGCCCAGCGGGGCTTGAAGTGACCCTCCTCGACGCGTCCGAGTTCGCCGGCGAGCGGCGACTCAAAGGCGTCGACGTTGGTGCTGTCGGCCTTGCGGACGTGGCGTGCCGCGTGGACTCGCCCGGCGAAGACCACAAGCACTCCGATGCCCTGCGCCGCCGGGTCGGTCGCGACGGCGACCGCGGCGTCGAGGTTGGCCGGCCCGTCGGCGCCCGGCGCCAGCGCGGTTCGCATCGCGCCCGTGAAGACGATCGGTGCCGGCCCGTCGTAGACCAGGTCACATAGGAACGCGACCTCCTCGAGCAGGTCGGTGCCATGCGTGATCACCACCGATGTGCCGGTGTCAGCGACCTCGACCGCGCGCCGGCACAGCGCCAGCGCCTGGTCGGCGCTGAACTGGACGCTGGGAACGGTGGCGAAGACCTCCGCCTCGACCCGCGCTCCGGCCTGTTGCTGGAGCTGTGCGATGACCTCAAGCGAAGGCTTCGCCGGTGAGCCCGACATCGCGATCGTGCCGCCGGCGATCAGCAGGCGGACGGGTGGGCGCTCGGCCCGCATGTCAGCTGTCATCGGTGAAGCATGACGGCGATGCTCCCGCGATGCCAGCCGCTCGCCGGTCGGTTCCTCAGTCTGTTTGCGCCGCGATCCCCGCCGCAGCATTGCCGCCATGGGCCGGCTGACGGGGCCTCGCGGTGCTTGCCGATGCGGCTGCGATGGTTAGCGGTTCTCGGCGACGAACTGACTGGCGGTGAAGGGCGTTCCCGCGGGGTCCGCCAGCACGGTCAGACGCACGTATGGGGCGTCCAGCGGCGGCACGAGCACGCTGCCGCCCAGCGTCGCCGCTTCGGCTGCCGCCGCGTCGGCGTCGTTGACAGCGAACGTGACATGCCAGTGCGGCTGCTGGTCGCCGGTCAGTGGTTCGAGCACCGCGACGACATCCTCGAAGCCGGCCGCACCCATGTCGGCGGCGCCCTGGCGCATCCCCGGAACGATCGTCTCCAGATAGTCCCCGTAGCCCGGCAGCGTCCAGAACTGCGAGCCCGCCATCACGAGTGTGGTCCAACCGAAGACCTCCCGGTAGAACTGCTTGGCCGCTTCCAGGTCGGGGGTGCGGAGGGTGTTGAAGTTGACCGCTCCGTGCTCATTGACGAGCTTTGCGCCGTTGGTCTCACCGGCTTGCCAGACGCAGAACACCGCTCCCTGTGGGTCCTTCAGGATCGCCATCCGGCCTGCGTCGAGAACATCGAAGGCTGGCGCCAGCACCTCGCCGCCCGCAGCCCGCACCCTGGCGACCGCTTGGTCGGCGTCGGTGACAGCGACATATGTGTTCCACGCCGGTACCGGCGGGTGATCGGCCGGCAGCTCACCGATCCCTGCGGTGCTGGCGCCGTTGATCGTCGCGATGAAGAAGCGCTCGCCCGGGGTCGCGCTCGCCGGGATGAACTCCCAGCCGAACAATCCGCGGTAGAACGGCAGCACGCTCTCCGGGTCCCTGTAGCTGGCATCGACCCAGCACGGCACGCCGGGGATGTATTCGTCGCGTTCTGACATCCGGGCTTCCTCCTGTTGGTGGTTGCGCGGAGCCTAGCCCCGATCTAGGTCAACTCCTGTCCGGCAAGGCCGCGTGATGTTCTAAGGGTTCGCGGTCGCGGGCCGATAACTCCGGCATGCCCACCACAGAGTCTCTCCCGCTTTCTCTCGATCGCTCCTACCGCCTCGTTACCCGCAGTGATTTCGACGGTCTTGTCTGCGCCGCCCTGCTCAAAGAGCTGGGGATCCTTGACGACATCATGTTTGTTCACCCCAAGGACGTTCAGGACGGCAAGGTCGAGCTGACCGCGGACGACATCACCACCAACCTTCCGTATCGCTCGGAGGTTGCGCTGGCGTTTGATCACCATTCCTCAGAGCTGCTGCGGGTGACGGAGAGTGCATCGAACCGGGTCATGATCGGGGAGGCCGACTCGGCTGCGCGTGTGGTCTACGACTACTTCGGCGGCGCCGACCGCTTCCCGGGTGTCAGCCGCGAGATGATGGAGGCGGTTGATCGCGCTGACGCCGCCAGGCTCTCGCTCGATGAGGTGCTCGACCCGCAGGGCTGGATTCTGCTGAGCTTCCTGATGGACCCGCGTACCGGTCTGGGACGATTCCGGTCGTTCCAGATCTCCAACTATCAGCTGATGATGCAGCTGATCGACAGTTGCCTTTCCAGCTCGGTCGAGGAGATCCTCGCCTCGCCCGACGTCGCCGAGCGCGTCGCGCTCTATCGCGAGCACGCGGACGCGGCCGCCGAACAGATCCAGCGCTGCGCGGTCGTCCATGGCGACGTTGTGGTGCTCGACCTGCGGCGTGAGGACGTCATCCATCCGACCAACCGCTTCCTGCTCTATGCCCTGTTTCCCGAGTGCACGGTCTCGATCCATGTGCTCTGGGGACTGGAGCAGCAGAACACCGTGTTCGCCGTGGGCCGCTCGATCATCGACCGCTCGTCCACAGTCGACATCGGTGCCCTGATGCTGGCGCACGGTGGCGGAGGCCACGAGGCGGCCGGCACCTGTCAGATTGACAATGGCCGCGCCGAGTCGGTCCTGGGCGAGCTGATCGAGACGATCCGGACTACCGGAGAAGTGTCCGTCACCGAGTGACCCCGGGCCGAGCTCCAGCCGCAGGGCGATTCTCGCTCGCCTACGAGATCGCCGTAACCGCCTCTCTGACCTGATCTATCACGCGCTCGATCTCTGACTGCGTGAGGTCCGGGTGGATCGGGAGCGTCAGCTGCTCGGCGGCCCAGGCCTCCGCGTGGCCGACGGGCCCGACCCGCAGGTCGCGCCCCTCCCAGGCCGCATGACCGTGGACCGCCGGGTAGTAGTGGATTCCGGTGTCAATCCCGCGCGCATCCAGCTCCGCTGCGAGCTGATCGCGCTGCTGATGCCTGACCGGGAAGAGGTGATACACGCACGGCGTCTCCGGCGTTTCGCCGAGCAGCACGACGTAATCGGCGAGGCCTTCTCGAAAGCGCGCCGCAACCTCGCGCCTGGCGGCGTTCCAGTCGTCCAGGTGCGGCAGCTTGATGCGGAGCAGCGCGGCCTGGAGTCCATCGAGCCGCTCATTGGCGCCGAGTACGACGTGCTCGCCCTTGCCGCGCTGGCCCACGTGCCGCAGCTCGCGAATGCGGGCGGCGAGCTGCGAGTCGTTGGTGGTCACGGCGCCGCCGTCACCAAGCGCTCCGAGGTTCTTACTTGGGTAGAACGAGAATGCGGCGGCATGACCGAGCGAACCGGCGGGACGCCCGCGGAGCATCGCGCCGTGCGCCTGCGCGCTGTCCTCGAGGACGAAGATCCCAGCGGGGTCGGCGAATCCACGGATCGCGTCGATGTCGCATGCCTGGCCGTAGAGGTGAACACCGATCACGGCGGCGGTACGGTCGGTGACCAAGGCCCGGGCGGCCTCGGGGTCGATCAGCGCCGTGGTTTCAAGGACGTCGCAGAGGACTGGCGTCGCGCCCACGTGTGCAACTGCCAGCGCCGACGCGATGAACGTGTGCGCCGGCAGGATCACCTCGTCACCGGACCCGATTCCAGCCGCTTGTAGCGTCAGCGTTAGAGCAGCGGTACCTGACGCTACGCCAACGCACTCGTGGCTCTGGCAGTAGCGCGCGAAGTCGGCCTCGAAAAGCTCGACCTCCTTGCCGAGGATGAAGGAGCTGTTGTCGACGACGCGCTCGAACGCCTCTGCTAATTCGGCGCGCAACGGCGCGTGTTGGCGGTCGAGCGCCATGAAGCGGACGCGCGCGCCGGTATCGCTCGTGCTTGTGGGTGCGCTCCCTGCCGGCACGCAGACCTCCTCGTTGTTTCGAACCATTGCGACCATCGCTCGATGCAGACGCCCAACAGTCGCATTACGGGTGATTCAACGGCGCGCGGGTTGTGTAGCTTGCGCGCGAGTACAACGCCGTTACGTCCGTTAAGTCGCGGTGAGCTTCAAGTCGGTGATCGTTGTGGGTGGGGCGGGGAACCGCCAGGGGCGTCCGCACCGCGGTGCGAAGTTGACCGCACTCGAGCCTGTCGCGAACTGCCCGATCGTCGTTCACGCGCTCGACCGGTTGTCTGAGGACACGGACTGTGACTTCATCTTCGCCGGTGCGGCAGACGATCTGATCGACCTGCGTGCGATCCTGAGCGAGCACGCCTACGGGCAGGACCGTGTCGCCTACGTCGTCGCGGATCCGAGCGTCGGACTGATCGGCGCGCTGCGCGCGGTCGCGCCGGTGGTCGGCGAGACCCCCTGTCTTGTGCAGCCGGCCGACGGACTGTTGGACGATTCGGTTCTGCCGCTGGCCGAGGTTCTCGAACTCGAATCGGCCGAGCTGCTGCTAGCCGTGGCGACCCAGCGTGCCAACCGCTATCCGTGGCGGGAAGCTGTGTACGACGATGTGTGCGAGGACGACGTTCACGTCGTCGAGGCGGGACTGTTCGCCGCGGGCGCGCTCGCGCGCGTCACCCGCCGCGGTGCTCCGGCGAGCTCGGACCTGGCGGGCATCGGGCGTCACATGTCTGGCGCCGGCCTGACGGTCCTCGAGCGCCCAGTTGATTCCTGGTATCGCTATACGGGTCATGGCGGCGACCTGCTCGAGCTCAACCGCGTCGTGCTCGACCGCGTCACGCGCGAGGTGCCCGGGCCGCTGCTGGCCGGCAACCGGATCGAGGGCAATGTGCGGATAGATCCCACCGCGAGCGTGACCGCGAGCGTGATCCTCGGACCGACGGTGATTGGCCCCGGAGCGGCGATCAGCAACGCATACATCGGACCGTACACGTCCGTTGGCGCCGGTGCCCGAGTCGAAGGCGCGGAGATAGAGCGCGCGATCGTCTCCCCTGAGGCGAGCGTTATGAACGTCGGGCCGCGTCTGACTTCGAGTCTTGTCGGTCGCGGTACCCGTGTGTTCAACGACTTCTCGCTGCCGCGGGCCGTGCGCCTTTGGGTGGGCGAGGATGATGACGTGGCGCTCTGCTGAGCGGGTTGATCCGGCGTCTTTCCTGACACTGTTCCCGACTAGGAGATCAAATGCGCGTACTTGTCACTGGCCATCACGGCTACATCGGCTCCGTGCTTGTGCCGATGTTCGAGCGCGCGGGGCACAGCGTCGTCGGACTCGACTTCGATCTGTTCGCATCGTGCACGTTTGGCGAACCGCCGGCTGAGATCGAGTCGATCCAGAAGGACGTTCGCGATGTCGAGGTCGAGGATTTGGCCGGATTCGACGCGGTGGTTCATCTGGCAGCTGTCTGCAACGACCCGATCGGCGACCTCAATCCTCGGGCAACCTATGACATCAACCACCTCGCGTCGGTTCGTTTGGCGGCAAAGGCCAAGGAAGCCGGGGTCTCACGCTTTCTGTTCTCCTCGTCGTGCAGCCTCTACGGCAAGGGTGCCGACGATGAGTTACTCGACGAGAATGCGACGTTCGCGCCAGTCACAGCGTACGGCCAGTCGAAGGTGCTCGCCGAACGTGACATAGCGCCCCTCGGAGACGCCAAGTTCACGCCGAGCTATCTACGCAACGCGACGGCTTACGGCGTATCGCCGCTCCTGCGTGCGGACATCGTCGTCAACAACCTGGTCGGTTTCGCCGTGACCACGGGTGCGATCCTGATTCAGAGCGACGGGACGCCGTGGCGTCCGCTGGTCCACATCGAGGACATCTCTCGCGCGTTCCTGTCCGTTCTGCATGCTCCGCGAGAGCTCGTTCACAACCAGGCATTCAACGTGGGTGCCAGTGGCGAGAACTACCGGATTCGCGAGATCGCGGAGATGATCGAGCGTGTCTTGCCCAACGCGCGGGTGTCATATGCGGAGGGTGGAGGTCCGGACAAGCGTTCATACCAGGTCGACTGCTCGAAGATCCGTCGAGTGCTGCCCGACTTCGAGCCGCGGTGGACGGTGCCAACGGGAGTGCAGGAGCTGGCCGAGGCATACGTCCGAAACGGGCTCACGTTCGAGGAGTTCACCGGACCCCGGTATATGCGGATCAGGCGCGTGCAGGAACTCCAGGCTGCTGGACAGCTGGACGACCAGTTGCGTCTGTCGGCCGTCGGTGCCGGACAGTGATCTTCACGCCGCTTGGATTGCGGGACGCTGCCCTGATCGATGTTGAGCGGCGCGGTGATGAGCGTGGATACCTGGCGCGCACGTTCTGCGAGCGTGAGTTCGCACGGAACGGACTGACCACAAGGTTTGTGCAGGCCAGCACCGTCTTTAGCCCGCGGCACTCGACCTTGCGCGGCATGCACTTCCAGGCTGCCCCGCATGCGGAGGTCAAGCTCGTGCGCTGTACGCGTGGCGCAGCGTACGTTGTGATCGTTGATCTGCGCCCCGAGTCGACGACCTATCTGGGTTGGGAGGCCACCGAGCTCACGCCAGAGAACGGACGGATGCTCTACGTGCCGGAAGGGTTTGGGCAGGGCTACCAGACGCTGGTTGACGACACGGAGGTCGCGTATCAGATGTCACACGAGTACGTCCCTGAAGCCGCGCGGGGGGTGCTCTGGAATGACCCCGCGTTCGGGATCGACTGGCCGGCGGCTGACCGGCGCACCATCTCCGAGCGAGATGCGGCGTGGCCCCTGCTTGACGTTACGGACGCAGTCCTTTAGCGCACGGTCATACGCCTGCGCGCCTGCCATTTGCGGACATCGCGGCTAGCGCGTCAGCCACCCAGCCGGTGTCCCAACGGTGTTCAACGCGTCTCACCGGGCCGGTGGTGTGCATGATCCCCAACTCCGTGAGCAGCGCATCGTAGTGCTCGATGGCGTCACCGAACACAGAGTGACCGCCGATCCAGAGGCGGTTTGAGTGCATGAATGGCTCTCTGTGAGCGGCAAGGAAGGACCTGCTCAGCTGGTAGCGAGACCTGAAGTTGGCCTGTGTTCCGAAGCCGACAGCCTCGTACGCGTCGTGGGTGCTCATCTCGGCCGGGAAGTCCCAGGACGCCGCCTGGGAGAACACCTGTGGGTGTTTGAGAATCAGACTCTGTCCGCCGAATCCCGACTTGGAAAAGCCGATCAACCAAGTCTGCTCCGTGTGTGTGGTCGCCAGGTTCGCCCTGATCCACGGTGCAAGCTGTCGGGTGAGGAAGGTTTCATAGCGGTGGTTGGCGTCCGTGACGTCGTCGGCGTACCACGGGTCGGATCCGAATGTCGGCTCGACGATCGTCAGGTTGTAGCGGTTCGCGGCGTCCAGCCCCCGGAGTGTCTTCATGCCGTCGCCATACCGCGTGCCACGCCCCGACTCGACGGGGAGCACGAGCAGGATGTTGTGTGGCAGATGCCGGACTGGGTCGGTAGGGGTCACGACCAAAAGCTCCTGGCTGCCGGGCCCGTTGCACGGGCTCTCAACGTCGTGGATCTGCATCCCCGTCGCATCCGCACCCCTGTGCCGGACGGTCAGTGAGTCGGAGTGGCCTGACGTCGCTGCGGCGCGGGTGCGATGGGAGGCCGCGGGCATCGTTGCATCGACGCCACCGGTGGACTCACTCCCCTGTCCGCCCCCCATGCCGTGCCTAGATGGCTGCGCCAAGGCGGAACGCCGCGCTGTAACGGAGCTCCCAGTCGGCTCGGTCGTGATCGAATGGCTCGAGCCCCCACCAATGCCAGGGCCAGTCGGCTCGTACCAGCGGGTCGCCGTCGTGGATCTCGGCCCGGAGCTCGGCCACGGGCACCCAGCCCAGATCGCGTGCGACCTTCGCGCGGACGTCGAGGTCGATCCCGGTGACGATCAGGTGACCGCCGGGTCTCACAAGGCCCGCGATGTTACGCAGGCAGCGCTCGGCAGAGCGCGCATCAAGGTGGCACAGGAAGTTGTTCGCCACCACCAGATCCTGAGGCCCAAGCGCTGGGATCAGGTTTCGGTCCGATGCGTCTCCGACGTGCCAGGTGATGCCCTCACGGAGGAACGCCTTGACGCGCCCCTCGTCACCGGCCCAGTCGAACATTGCAGCACGCTCGGCGTCGGTCAATCCGCTGAAGATCGGCCAATGTGCGACCTCCGACTCCCTGGGTCCGTAGAGACCACGCTCGCCGATTGCCACCACGTCCGGTGCGATGTCGACAGCATCTATGACAACGCTGTGCGTCGCGGTTGACCTCAGGGTCCACAGGATCGAGTACACCTCGACACCGATGCTGCAGCCGAGAACCGCTATCCGTGCGGCGGCCTTCGGGTCCTGGCGCTCGATCAGGCGTCGCGTCAACTCGAGCGACGGGCGGTTGCGCATGAAGTGCGTGCCGCGGTACATCTCGCGGACCGCGCTCCCGCGGACCACTTGATTCAGCAGCATGCCGTAGCGCCGAGCCAGCTTCCGTTCGCGGGCCGTGGCAGGGAGCCGATCCCAGGCTCGCTTATTGGCAGCCAGAAACAGTTGTCTCCACCGCTCTGGCGGCCGGCTGAGCTCGGCCGTCGGCGATGCCGTTCCGGGGTTGACGGGATCCGTGAAAAGCAGCTCGTATTGCTCCTCCACCTGCGCGCGTGCGGCCCCGACGTGTTTTGCTGCTTGACCAGTGACCGCAACTCGGTCGTGCTCGAGCATCTGGAAACGTGTGATCAGTTCTGCGCCATCGATCTGGTGGATATTGATGCAGTAGTCCGCCAGCCCCATCTCAGCCATCAACGATGCGCACTTGTGATGAAACGAGATTGCGAGCACGGGCTTACCCAGGAGAAGGCTCAGCAGCGTGTTGTGAAAGCGCGTGACCACGGTCACGTCGGTCGCATCGATCTGGGCCACGACGTCCTGCACGGAGGAGATCGGTTCAGCAATGAGCCGTGATTCGTCATGGTGAGGAAGACGCGTGCGCACGGCGGCCCGGAGGTCGTCGATCGACTCGGTGTCGGAGTCTCCGAGCAGCAATCGGATGTCGTAGTCGTGATCGAGCAGCCACTCGGTCAGCGTTGCCAGCGCATCCATGTACCTCTGATAACCGCCAGTTGGTGGGTTCGCGGCGCTGTAGCGGCCGGGGTACTCCATCAGCCCGAGTCCCACGGTACGTCTGCCGCGCGGCGCAACGACAATGCTCGGCGAGGCCAGTACCTCTGGCAGGCCGAAGACGAGATCGGGATAGACCGGGTCAGCCGCCGCGTTGAAGCCGATTGCCTTCATAGACTCTCTGCTCGCCGCGTCGCGGTAGGAGCGATAGTCCGCGAGTGAGAGCGCCGCGCGCGCGAAGATTCGCCCGCGCCGGCTATAGAACGGGCCGGCGCCCACGCTCATGTACATCACCTTCGCGCCGCGTAGCTTTGCCGCCAGCGTCCACTTGAACTGGCTGTAGGGCCCCCATTCGGACAGCGTGTACGCGTCAGTCACCAGTCCCGTGCCCGGAACGACGAACGCGTCCTGGCCTTTCAGCACCCTGAAGGCGCGGAGGTACTGGGCAAGTTCTGCCAATGCCCCCCCTGCGGCCGCGGACAGCCGTCGAATCAACAGCCGGTTTGCAGTGGTCTCGCGAGCGCGTTTTGTACTGATCGGCACGGTTGGTATGCCATACCTCGCGGCCACGATCTCAGGGCGGCTGCAAACGCACAGGATCTCCATGTCTGGACGCAATGCCTGAAGCCGCGAAATGGTCGTCAGCAGTGTGCTCTCGTTGCCCGTGTTATCGGTTCCAAAGTGGCCGAACAGCGTGACCTTCATGTGCTTAGGCGGCAGATGGACTGCTTCGTTTGGAGCCTCGGAGTCGGCTCCAGATCGCCCTGAACCGCCCGGCTGTCCAGAGCAGTGCTGAGACCGCGCGCCTGCCACCGAGTTGAGCAGCGACGATGCGCCAGAGCGTGGGCTCCAACAGCGTCCGTGGACGCATGCGCACGATGCGCGTGAGACGGCGGAAGGTCTCCGGTATCGAGATCAGCGCCGCGTGGTCGGCGGTGAAGCGGAGCGTCGCGATGGCCCGGAGCTGGCGCTCGCGACCGGGGTCCAGCTGGGCGTCGTCGAGAAAGCTCCGACGTCGCTCGAAGTGCTGGGCTGTATGAAAGTAGAAGGTGTCGAACCTGAACTCCTCACTGCTGTGTTCGGTTGCGGTCCACGTAGTGAGGGTTCCCGGATGTGCCCGGACACCGATCAGCGGCCTGGAGGCATAGGCAAAATCCCAATCGAGCGCGACTCGCATCCACAGACTCTGGTCTCCGCCGAGTCCATCCTCCTCCCGCAGGCCTCCGGCTGACCTGACGGCTATCGTCCGGCAGGTGGTCGAGAACACCTGTCGTTCACTGGCAACCATGAGTCGCTCGAGGACTCGCTCGCGTGGCTCTATCACCGTTAGACCGGAGCACCTGACGGGGGTGATCCGCTCGACCACGTTTGATGACTCGTCGATCCGATGGTAGGCGGCATGGACAGCGCCGACACTCGGATGGCGCGCCATCAGATCGACGACCGTCCTGAGGTATTCCGGGTACATGATGTCGTCATCACAGAGGAGCACCACGTATTCGGTCTCGGCCAGACCGATGAGTCGGTTGAAGTTGGCGAGCGGACCTGTATTGCGCTGCGCCCGCACGTACTGAATCCGCTGATCGTCGAACGATCGGACCACCGACGCGGTGTCATCCTCGGATCCGTTGTCACTCACGATCAATCGGAAGCTTGCATAGGACTGCGCGAGGACACTCTCGATCGCCTCTCGCAGCAGTGAGGCGCGGTTGTACGTCGGGATGCCGACGGTGATTGTTGCGTCCATCCCGGTCGCGGAACCCATCCGGACACAACGGTCGAATGCTGTCTGTTCTTCCGTTTTGGGGATGGCGGTGACCCCTGTACTCAAGCGGTGGCGGGAGCTGCGACGGCTCCGCGGAGTCCGCGCATGATCGTGCTGCACGCGTCCACCAGATCCGAACGGTGAACGGCGGCCAGGCCAGCCAGGTATGTCGCAAGCGCGACCAAGGAACTCGCGATCGCGCCAACCACCGTTGGTCCGATCGAGCGCTCGACCAGCCAGCCGCACCCTCCAGCCAGCGCCGCGATCGATATCGGCACGAATAGGCGGGCGCCGATCTCGAATTTCATGCGGCGTTTCGTCGCGTAGACAAAGAACACCGACTCGACGGTGCTGGCGGCGATGCATGCGATCCCGGCGGCGGTCACGCCGACCAACGGGAGCAGAATGACGAGCGTGAGCAGTGTCGCTGGGATGCCGACCGCCGTGGCCCGCAACGGGACAGAGGCAAGACCGCTGGCCCACAGAAAGCCGGACAGCGCGACGGAGATCGGAACGCCGAAGGACAGTCCGAAGCACACCGGCGGGATCGCCGTTGCAGCTTCGCTCCAGCGCTCACCCATCAGCACTGTGACCCATGCGTAGCAGGAGGCGGCCAGTGGCGCGACCAGGACGCCGGTGCCGATGGCCACAAGCGCGATGATGCGCTCAAGCGTCGCGCCCACTTCGTCCTCGTGGCTCAGCAACTGGGACATGCCCGGAAACGAAACCCGCCAGAGCGCCTGGAAGAGTGACATCGGAATCTGGATGATCCGCCAGGCGACCCCCCAGAGTCCGAGCATCGCGATGCCACCGGAGGCAGCAACGATTATGTTCACGCCCTGGTCACGCAGCATGTGAAGTAGCCCGACCGCCTGGACCCGGACGCCAAAGCCGAGTATCGGCCGAACCGCGGTCCACGACGGTACCGGCACAACCCGACCTTCGGGCAGCCGGATCAACGTCAAGCTCGCTCCGGTCAACTCGCGGATCGCGTAGGCGCTCGCCAGGCCCCACACACCCCAGCCAATGCTGATAGTGGCGATCGCCCAGACGTAGTAGACGGTGTTCTCGACGACCTCGATCATCGCCATCGGTCGGTAATCGAGCCGCCGCTCGTAGATGATGTAAGCCGGGGCGCGGAAGGCGCCGA
Source organism: uncultured Actinomycetota bacterium (assembly GCA_963706725.1). GTDB lineage: Bacteria > Actinomycetota > Thermoleophilia > Solirubrobacterales > Solirubrobacteraceae > Palsa-465. Next base: position 1,712,206 of record OY970167.1, read on the forward strand.
ACGGGAGCGACGCGACGATTACGGTCGTGACCAGCCCGATTGATTTGAACGGCAGCATCACCAGTCCAATGACGATCACGATGAGCACATCGATCCCAAGCTGAAACGCGAGCAACGCTTGCAGCTCGCGTTTGGTTGGGGCTTCGGAACGGCGGATGAGGGCAACTCCGATGCCACCGTCATCGAGGAACGAGCCAAAAGCGAGCACGGTGGTGCCCACCGCAACTTGCCCGAAGTCATATGGGGTCAGCAGCCGCGCAGTGACAATCGTTCCGGCCACGGCAATCAGCCTGACGGCGACGCTGCGGATCACATCGACCACCGCGCCGACGACGGCCCGCTGTCTGACTTCGGGCGCGCTCAGGCGATCCTCAGCGCGGTCGTCGGCAACGCTCACGAAGAGACCTCCAGCCGAGATACCCGATGGAACAGCTGCGAGACTTCCGGGGCCTGCGTCTGCTCGCCACCGGCCGCCACGATCAGTGCATCGAGCTCGCGCTCGAGGGCATCTAGACCCCGCCCCGCGTCAAAACGTTCGGCGACGTCTCGTCGCCCGCGCTCGGCCATAGCTCGTGCCCCGGCCGGATCGTCTAACAGCTCCAGAACGGCGTCAGCGACCGCCTTTGCGTCCTCTGCCGGCACCAGCAGGCCCGTCTTGCCACTCTGGATGATCTCCGGGACACCGCCGACGGCCGAAGCGATGACCGGGAAGCTCCATTCCCAACGCCTCGATGATGGTTAGCCCTAGCGGCTCCTGTCGTGCGCAGGACAGGAGTATGTCGGCGTCGCCCATGTGCTGTCTGACCAGGTCTGTGGGGCCTGTAACGACGACGCTCGCTCCCACACCGAGCGCCGTGGCCTGTGCCCGTAGCTGGTGGGCGCTCGCTTCATCCAGAATCGCGCCTACCAGTTCGAGGTGTGCCGGCACCCCGGACTCGATGAGTTCGGCCAGCGCGGCGATAGCTATGTCCTGACCCTTGCGTCCACCGCCGCCGACGGTGCCGACCAGCACAAGTCGCAAGGGCGTGTTGAACGCGGCTGCGGGCGCTCGTCGCGCGGGTATCTCGACGCCATCATAGATTCGCTTGAAGCGCGCCCGGCGGCACCAGCGGAAGCTCCGGTCGACGGCATCGGAGGCCGGGATAACGGTATCCGCAAGAGCCGCGTGCACAGCGAATAGAGCCTGTGTGGCATGGTCCGGCGGCAGCTCGCGCGCATGCACCAGGACCGGGACGGAAGCCAGCTTCGCACCGATCACCGGACCCAACGTGACGGTGGTGTTGACGTAGGCTGCGCTGATCCGATGCCGACGGATGTAGGCCGCGACGCGCACCGCATCCAGCTGTGATCGGAGCGCTTGCAACCCCCATCGCCAGGAGAGGCTCGAGCCATACGGCATCCGCGGACTGGAGCGCACGATCGTGCCGTACGCCGCAAACCGAGAACGCAGCGGGCCGTTGGGAATCATGATGTGCAACTCGTATCGCTGGGCGAGGCGCTCGGCTGCCGCGAGCGTCATCAACTGAGCGCCGCCGATCAGCGCACTGTGAACGACGAGCAGGATGCGCGGGCGCGATCTCACGTGGCCGCGGGTGTCGGCACGACGCCGCGGAGCCCTCGCGCAAGAAGCGTCACCGCGTCCAACAGGTGGGCTCGGTGTACCGCGGCCAGACAGATCACGAACACAGCCAGCGCAGCGAACGAGCTGCCGAGGGCCGCCGTCAAGCCCTCTCCAAGCCAGCGCGTCACGAGCCATCCGCAGACCGCCGACACTGTTGCCGCCAGCAGCGGTGCGGCCAGGCCCGGTGCCACCTTGAAGCTGGTCGTCTTCCGGGCGGCGATTACAAAGAGGATTGACTCCACCAGGCCGCTCGCGATGTACGAAAGTCCCGCGGCCACCACGCCGATGAGCGGCAACAGCGGCAGCAGCACGATCGCCATCGCCGGCATGCCGATCAGGGTCGCGCGCATTGGAACCGATGCGAGGCCAATCGCCCAGAGATAGCCGGCGAGCGCCACTGAGATCGGCACGCTGAACATCATCGAGAGGCAGACGGGCGGCACGGCTGGTGCAGCATGCGCCCATTTCGCGCCTATCAGAACGTGAATCCAGGGGTCGGCCGAGGCTGCGAGCGGACCAACCAGCGCGCCCGTGCCGATCGCGACGAGTCCGATCACGCGCTCGACTGTTGGGCCCACATCCTCCTTCGCCGCTACCAGTCTCGACATTCCGGGGAACGACACCCGCCATAGCGCGACGAACAGCGAGTAGGGGATCTGGAGGATTCGCCAGGCGACGCTCCAGAGGCCGAGCGCGGCGACTCCGCCAAAGGCCGCGACCGCGATGTTCACGCCCTGGTCGTCCAACATCTGCAGCAGGCCAACAGCCTGGTACCGGAAGCCGAACCCCAACACCGCTCGGATTCGTCCGATTGAGAGGGCCGGGAGCACCCGTCCCTCCGGAAGCAGGATGAAGACCAAAAGTGATCCGGTAAGGGCACGTGCCACGAACCCCGTCGCTAGCGCCCAAACCCCCCAGCCCATCAGGATCCACACGATCGACCAGATGTAGAAGACGCTCGTCTCGACGATCTCGACGATCGCCATCGGCCGATAGTTCAGGCGACGCTCGTACAGGATGTATGGCGGTGCGCGGAACGCTCCCAGCGGAAGCGAGGCGACGATGATCGCCGTGACATGACCAATCGTGCCGAGCGGTATCGTTGCCACGCCGACAACCAGAAGGACGACGAGGTCAAGTCCGAGTTGGAACCCCACAACTGCTCGGAGCTCCGACTTCGTCGGAGGTTCGGGGCGCCTGATCAGCGCCGTACCGACCCCGCCGTCGGACAGGAATCCGGAAAACGTCACGACGGTCGTGCCGATCGCGACCACGCCGAAGTCGTAAGGGGTCAGGAGCCGCGCGGTCACCGCAGTTCCGAGCAGTCCGACCAGCCGCACGCCGATCACCCTGAGACCGTCGACGACCGCGCCGGTCACCGCGCGGCGCCGCACTTCGGTTGTGCTCAGGCGGTCCCTGGCAGCAGTCTCGTCCGTGGCGGCAGTCTCGTCGCCGACGGGTGCCTGCTCGTCGGTGGCGCTCACCGCGCGAGGCAGAACAGAGGCGCGCGCGGATCGTCTGGCGCGTCTCTGCGGAACGCGGTTCGGAAAAGTGATCGCACGCTCCGAAAACGTTTGGCGGACAACGGATCTTCCGGCTCAAAAGGGATCTGCATTACCAATCCGCTAACGCTCCGGTAAAAGTCCCGGGCGGCCAGCCGCGTTTGATGGACGTGGCACTCTCCGACACCGAGACATCCGCGACCGAACCGGATCGTTCCGTGCCCAGGGACGCACCTGCCTTGGCGACATGCCGGCTATGTGGCGCCGAGCTCCGCCACACCTTCGTCGACCTTGGAATGTCGCCGCTTTGCGAGAGCTACGTGCCCGCCGACCGTGCGGGTGCGATGGAGCCGTTCTACCCACTGCACGCCAAGGTCTGCCAGGGCTGTCTGCTGGTGCAGCTAGAGACGTTTGTGTCGCCAGATTCGATCTTCACGGAGTACGCGTACTTCTCGTCCTATTCGGACTCATGGCTCGAACATGCCGCGAGGTATGTGGACATGGCAGTTGAGCGGTTCGGGCTGGATCACGGCAGTCTCGTGATCGAGCTGGCGAGCAACGACGGCTACCTGCTGCAGCACGTCGTCAAAAGGGGGGTTCCAGCGCTCGGGATCGAGCCTGCCGCAAACGTCGCAGCAGTCGCACGCGAGAAGGGGATCGAGACGATCGTTGAGTTCTTCGGTCTGGAACTGGCCGAAAGGCTGGTCGCGGAGGGGCAGACTGCGGATCTGCTCGTGGCGAACAACGTGATGGCGCACGTCCCCGATCTCAACGACTTTGTCGGCGGCATCGGCGCTGTTCTCTCGCCACAGGGAGTCGCGACGATTGAGGTTCCCCATCTGCTGCGCCTCGTCGAGAGCAGCCAGTTCGACACGATCTACCACGAGCACTTCTCCTACTTCTCGATGCTGACGGCGCGCACGGTGCTGGAGGCACACGGGATGCAGCTGTTCGATGTCGAAGAGCTGAAGTCACACGGGGGGTCGCTGCGCCTCTACGCGCAGCGCGCCGACAGCGGCACGCAGCCGCTCAGCGCGCGCGTGGCGGCGCTCGCCGAGCGGGAGCGCGCGCTCGGTTTCGGCACGCTCGAGGCCCACCTCTCGTTCGCCCCGCGGGTCCACGAGACGAAGTGGCGCCTGTTGGAGTTCCTGATCGCACGGCGGCGTGAGGGCAAGCGGGTCGTGGGGTATGGCGCTCCCGGCAAGGGCAACACACTGCTCAACTTCTGCGGAATCCGGACTGACCTGCTGGAGTACACCGTCGACCGGAACCCGTACAAACAGGGTCAGTTGCTGCCGGGTACGCACATCCCGATCAAGCACCCGGACGTGCTCGAGCAAGATAGGCCCGACTACATCCTGATTCTTCCCTGGAACCTGAGGGATGAGATCGCAGCGCAGCTCGCCCCTGCACGCGACTGGGGTGCGCAGTTCGTGGTGCCGATACCGGAGGTGCAGGTCCTGTGAAGGTCGTCATCTTCTGCGGCGGACAGGGACTGCGGATGCGTGAGGCCTCCGAGACTCTTCCCAAGCCGATGATCCCGATCGGGGACCGACCGGTGCTCTGGCACGTGATGAAGTACTACGCCCACTTTGGCTTCACCGACTTCATCCTCTGTCTCGGATACAAGGCCGAGGCGATCAAACGCTTCTTCTTGAACTACAACGAGGCGCTGAGCAACGATTTCGTTCTGTCGGGTGGTGGCGCCAGCGTCACACTGCTGAGAACCGACATAACCGACTGGAACATCACGTTCGTCGACACGGGCTTGAATGCCTCAATCGGCGAACGCCTCCACTCGGTTCGTCATCTGCTTCGAGGTGAGGAGATGTTCCTCGCCAACTATGGTGACACGCTCACCGATGTCGACCTTCCGACGATGATCTCTCGCGTGTCTGAGACGGGCGCGGCTGCCAGCTTCTTGGCGGTGAAGCCGAACTACAGCTTCCATGTTGTGTCCGTGGACCAGGACGGGATCGTCGACGGCATCGAGGACGTCACCGAGTCGGACACCTGGATCAACGGCGGGTACTTCGTGCTGCGCTCGGAGCTGCTCGATGACCTCCGGCCCGGAGAAGAGCTGGTGGAGGAGCCGTTCCGGCGGCTGATGGCCGACGGACGTCTGCTGGCGCATCGCCACGATGGTTTCTGGGCGCCGATGGACACCCTCAAGGAGAAGCAGTGGCTCGAGACCCTGCATGAGAGCGGTCAGGCACCGTGGGAGCGGTGGGCGACCGACAGGAAGACCGGGCGCAACCTTGCCCAAGCGGTTGGCTGATGTTGCCGCTCCTGGCCCGCCGGCCCGCCGACGAGCCGCTCAAGCTGCTGGCGATAGGCGCACACTCCGACGACATTGAGATCGGCGCCGGAGGCACGATCCTGAAGCTGATCGAGGAGGGGGCCTTGGCTGAGGTCACGTGGGTCGTCCTGACCGGCGACGGACCGCGTGCGGCCGAGGCCGCTGCGAGTGCCGACGCGTTGCTCGACGGCATGTCCTCCAAGGAGGTGATCCTTGGCGCCTTCAGGGACGGGTACTTCCCCTACGAGGGCGCTGCGATAAAAGACTTCTTCGAGCAGCTGAAGCACCGCATCCGCCCCGACCTGATCCTCACACATCAACGATCCGACCTTCATCAGGACCATCGCGTGACATGCGAGCTGACCTGGAACACCTTTCGGGATCACCTGATCCTGGAATATGAGATCCCCAAGTTTGACGGAGACCTGGGGTCGCCAAATCTCTTCGTCCCGCTCGAACAGTCTGTCTGCGCGCGCAAGGTCGAGCACCTGATGAGGTATTTCGGCACGCAGCGGCCTAAGCAGTGGTTTGACGACGAACTGTTCTCCGGGCTGATGCGTCTGCGCGGGGTTGAATGTGTTTCGCCAACCTCCTACGCGGAAGCCTTCTACTGCCGCAAGGCGACCCTGCAATGACAAGGATGCAACGTGCTGCCTGTGGCGCTCGTGACCGGCGCTAGTAGCGGGATTGGCGCGGCCACCTGCCGACGGTTGCGCAGGGCTGGCTGGCGCGTTATCGGCCTTGCACGGCGCCCGAGTCCAGATGCCGACGATTCCTTGCAAGTCGACGTTTCCTCTTACCGTGACGTTGACGATGCGTTCAGGCGACTCCCGGAGCTCAAGCTGGTCGTGCACGCTGCTGCAATCGTCGGTCCGGTCGTGCCGCTTCCGCAGGGTGATCCCGGCGAGTGGGGACGCACCGTCGAGGTCAACATGCTCGGGACCTACAACGTCCTGCGCTCTGCGCTCGCCGGGCCGCTGTCTGAGGAGGGAGGCGTCGCGATCCACATCACCAGTGGAGCGGCCGCTACGGCCAAGCCCTACTGGAGTGCCTACAGTGCGTCGAAGGCCGGAGCGGAGCACCTTGTGCGGTCGGTCGCCATGGACCTGGAGGGAAGCGGAAGAGCCGTGTGCTCGCTCGATCCTGGCCTGACGGAGACTCCGATGCAGGAGGAGATTCGCTCGCTTGACTTCCCAGATCGTGAACAGTTCCTACGCGCACACGAGCGGCGCAGTGCGCGCATGCCGGAGGACGTATCCGATGCAGTGGTGGAGCTACTGCTGCGCGACCCCTGGGAACTCAACGGCCAGACGTTCCGGGTTGGCTGGCTCTGATGCAACACGAATCTGACGCGATTGGTGGGGAGGCGTACGCGCTCATGCAGCGGCTGCACCCATTGTGCCGCAGCCTGACGGGGGCCGGGGTCCGGACGACGTTCGACTTGATCGAAGAGCAGATCCGGCTCGAGCGCACAGAAATCGCCAGCGGCACCCAGGTGTTCGACTGGACGGTGCCTGACGAATGGAACATCCGCGACGCGTACGTCGCGACCGCCGACGGCACGCGCGTGATCGACTTCCGTGAATCGAATCTTCACGTTGTTTCGTACAGCGAGCCGGTCCGTGCGCGGATGTCGCTGGACGAGCTCAGGGAACACCTGCATACGCTCCCCGAACAGCCCGACGTGATTCCGTACCGGACCTCCTACTACCACCGGACCTGGGGCTTTTGCCTGCGACACCGGCGACTGCTTGAGCTGGCGCCTGGAGAGTACGAGGTGGTCATCGATTCGACTCTCCAGCCCGGCACCCTCGCCTATGCCGAATTCAAAGTCCAGGGCACGAGCGACGACCAGGTCCTTGTCTCCACCTACGTCTGTCACCCGTCGCTGGCGAACGACAACCTGTCGGGGATCGTCGTGGCCACCATGCTCGCGAGGGAGCTTGCAGGCACCCGGCCCCGTAGTTCATACCGCTTCCTGTTCGCCCCCGGAACGATCGGCCCGCTTACATGGTTACATCAGAACCAGGCCGATCTGGAGCGGGTGAAGCATGGGCTGACCGTCGCGTGCATCGGCGACGCCGGCGCCTTCACCTACAAGCGCAGCCGACGTGGCCGCGCGACCGTGGACCGTGCGGCCGAGCTCGTGCTGCGGGACCTCGGTCTGGCACATCGCATCGTGGATTGGGAGCCGTGGGGCGGAGATGAGCGACAGTTCTGCTCACCGGGATTCAACCTTCCGGTCGGCTGTCTGATGCGCACCCCGCACGGCGGATTCACCGGCTATCACACATCTGCCGATTCGCTCGACCGCGTCGACCCGCGCGCGCTCGGAGAGGCGGTTCGCGTCTGTCGCGAGATCATCGGGGTCATCGACTCCGACCGAACCTGCGTAAACCTCAGCCCGTACGGTGAGCCACAGCTCGGTCGCCGTGGCCTCTATCGGTCAAGCGGCGGGGCGGTGACTTCGTCCGATGACGAGCGCGCGCTGCTATGGGTCCTGAACTATGGCGATGGGCAGACGTCATTGCTCGATATCGCTGCCGACTCTGGTCTTAGCTATGCGGCTATTGACCGCGCGGCCCAACGGTTGGCGGAGGCGGGCCTTGTTTCCGTTCGCCATGCGTAATCCCGTACGGCGTTCATACGGTTGAACGACGGTTAGGCGGTGCGCCCTATTCCGTGACAGATGTGCCTGTGGGATAAATATCTTGCTGCAAAGCCGGAAATTCCGAGCCAACGCAGACTACCGAGCGCTTGAGAGCAGGGGGAAAGTCTCGAAAGCGCGTTTTTTGCTCGCTGGCGCGGCGATCGACGCCGAGCGAATGGTACGAGATGGGGTCGATGTGCAGGGGAAACCGTCCAAGCATCGCTTGGCCATGGAGGGCACGTTATGAAGCGGTTGGTCGTTGTCGCTGATAACTCGTTGATCGCTGAGGCTGTTCGCCTCGGTCTGCGTTCTGCCGGCGGATTTGAGCTACTCGGATATGTCAATGGACAGACGGCGTCGATCAGGACGATCACGGATGCCGATCCCGATGTCGTTCTGCTCGACGACATGGATCAGTCTGAGCGCGCGATCGAGCTGATCCGCAATCTCAAAGAGCAGGAGAAGGACATCGCGGTGATGGTCCTGACCGGAAAGCTTGCCGGAAGGTGGCTGGAGCGTGCGCTCGCCGCCGGCGCCTGTGGCGCAATCTCCAAGTCGGTTCAGCCGAACGTCGTCGGGACGCTCGTGCGGGAAACGATCAACGGTCATATCGTGCACGCGGCACTCGCGAGGAGCTTCGACGAGGACCGTGATGACCGGGCGGAGCTTGAGCCCGGGAAACTTACCCAGCGGGAAAGCGAGATCCTTCGGCTCGTCGCCGGCGGCCGCAGCAATGGCGCAATCGCGCGCACCCTGTGGGTTGCTGAGCCGACCGTCAAGTTTCACCTTCGGAACATCTATCGCAAGCTCGGGGTCGCAAACCGCACTGAGGCGTGCCACTTCGCACACACGAACGGCATGCTCGATGACCTTCGCGACTCGCCGGTTGCGGCACCGGCGCTGGCGTCGTAGCTCAGTTACTCGTCGGACCCGACAGCGGCCCGGCCGGCATGCCGGGCCGGGGCGGACTTGTCCGTCCGCGCAGCTACAGCGATCGGTGAGGCTCGGCGACGGCCTCAGGCCGTCGCCGAGCGCTGGTTGAGCAGCTGCAACGGGGTGCGCAGTATCAGCCGCAGGTCGAGCCCGAGCGACCAGCCGTGCACGTACGCGATATCCATGTCGAGCGCTTCCCCATAGGTCGAGCTCGCACGAGCCGTGACCTGCCATAGACCGGTGATGCCCTGCGGTACGAGGAACCGCTCCATGTGGTGGGGCTCGAACTGCTCGGCCTCGTAAGGGATGCACGGCCGTGGTCCAACCAGCGACATTTCGCCGCGGAGCACGTTGATCAACTGCGGAAGCTCGTCGAGACTGGTGCGACGTAGCCAGCGCCCGAACGGAGTCACAGCATCGCCACGGTCGAGCTTGTACATACCGTTCTCGTTCGCGACCGCGGCGGAAGTCATCGTCCGCTTGATGTACTCGCGGTGCACGGCGTCGTCGGTGTCGACCTTCATCGTACGGAACTTAAGTGCTGTGAATTCCTTCATTCCCTGCCCCAAGCGCGTCTGACGAAACAACACCGGCCCGGGGGAGTCAAACTTGACTCGCACGGCCATAAAGGCGAGGAGCGGCGAGAGCAGCAGAAGTCCGGCCGCCGAGCCGCAGACATCGATTGCGCGCTTCAGCCCACGCGAGGCGACGCTCACGCCGACAGGTTGCAGACCGAGGAGCGGAATCCCCTCGACGGAATGCACGGTGGTTCGCGGCCCGACGATCTCGAACAGGCGTGGAACCAGGTCGATCTGGATGTTCAGCGGTCGCAACTGACGGAGGAGCGCAACGAGGTCGTCGATGCTGTCGTTCGAAAACGCGATGACGACGCGCTCAACGTCGAACTGCCGCACGATTCTCGGCAACTCCTCGGGCGTGCCCAGGATCTCCAGGTGCTCGGGCAGATCCTCGCGTCTTTCCTTGGGCTTGCGGTCGACGAACCCGACCACATTGATCCCATATTCGTGATGGCGTAGAAGCTTGCGGCCGATCAGTTGACCGATATCGCCGGCACCAACGATCACGGTGTTCTGGATGTAGGCGCCTGACTGCCGACACAATGCCCGTGCGATAAGCCGCGCCACGGGGACCAGTACGGTCGCGAGACCCCAGAAGGTCAGCAACGCGTCGATGCTCGGGCTGGTTCGTTCGTCGATGCGCGAGATGACGAAGAACAACCAAACCCCAGCCGTGACAAGAGCCGCGACACCGACAACGTCGTCAACCGTCGAATGGTCGGGGTGAGCGGCGTCGCGACCGTAGAGCCCGCCGATCCGGGCGATGGCCACCCAGCAGGCCACCATCGTCACGAACGCGATGATCTCACGCGCGGACCCGACCGGCCCGTGGCTGTCCCAGTTGGCAGTCGAGACCACGTAGGTGATGCTCAGACCGATGACGTCCGCCAGGATCAGCGCCCTTGGCACCAGGCGTCGGCGGTGCTCCTTCGGTTTGCGATGTAACGCCGGACCGTATCCTCCGATCGCTCCGGGGTCCGATGCGCCGATGTCGCGACGCACGACCGGTAGCTGCAGAACAGGCGCGGCTACGCCGATCGTGTCAGAGGTGTTTGCGTCCGGCCGCTTCGCCTGTCCATCATCGCCGTGAAGAGACGTAGTCGGAGACATCGCAGCCATAGGATGACGGGACCATCCTGTTACAGGAAGGCTAGGATTTCAAGACAGTCCCACGGGAGAGGCCGACCTATCCCATGGAGTAGCTGCGCAGGGAGCTGACGACGTCTAACGTCACGTGTGCGTTGAGGATTGGGAACGCGCAGGGTCTGCAGTGCTAGGCCGCGGAGGTTGGGAGTGGAGGTCGGAGTGAGGCGCGTTGCCCTTATAGGCAACCGGTCCTTGATCCTGGATGCGATCAGGATCGGGCTGCAGGCGAGCGGGGATTTCACCCTACTTGATCACGATGGTGGCGCTGACAGGAACGCGGGGAGCGTCGTCGCGCTTGGTCCGGACGTTGTGCTTGTCGACGACTGTGACAGTTCGGAGGTCGCGACCGGCATCGTCCGTGACGTGAGGTTGCTGGCGGAGACTGTGACCATCATCGTTCTGACGTGCTCGATGGACGCAGGCTCGCTCGACGTTTTGTTCAACGCCGGCGCGGCAGCGGCAATCTCCAAGATGACGCAACCACAGTCACTGAGTACGCTGATCCGGGCGACGCTCGATGGTCACGTCGTGAACCTTCCCGCTGCGGTCGTGACGTCGCGTTCCCTGTCCCGAGCCGCGCAGGTCGAGCCGCGGGACGGTCGCGCCCACGCCGAACTGACCAGCCGTGAACTTGAGATCCTGCAGCTGGTGGCTGGTGGTTCGAGCAATCAGGAAATCGCGCGCAACCTCTGGGTCACCGAACAGACGGTGAAGTTCCATCTGGCGCACGTGTACCGGAAGTTGGGTATCGATAATCGCACCCAGGCAAGCCGTTACGCGCATGTCAACGGCCTGATGCCCTCCGGGCCAGTGGCGACCGGCAATTGACTCGCGCTTACTGCGCGACCACCATCGCCCCGGTGGCTGGCGCAAGCATCTGCACCCGTGCCTGAGCCGCCGCTGGCCCCGCAACACGCCATCCGGCTCCGTCGCGCACCAGATGTGAGTCGGCACGCCGGCGCCACCAGGCGCTCGCCTCGGTCGGGAGTGCTTTCCAGACGTCGGGAGCATTCTGAAAATGGGCGAGGAACCTGTCGTAGGCGGTGAGGATATGACTGCCAACCATGTAGTCGGGGTGCGTGTCGATCAGCACCATGCCTCCCCGCGAGCGCAGATAAGTCGCCTTCTCGACCCAGGGCGTTTCGTCCTCATGTCCCAGGATCACGAATAGGGTGTGGTCCTGTTGCATCGTCACAGGCAGCTCGACTGTGTCCCCCACCATGAACGGAAGCCAGGTGCAGCACCCGCCGGGCTGCGGGGCACAGGGGTCCGTGTCGGGATACGACGAGTCGTAGTCGAAGCCCAGGAGTGGGATCAGATCTGGGTGACGATGCATCGCCGGCGCACGGAAGCCGGTCGCGCCCCAGAGCTCGGCGGCCGCCTGCATCGCCGGTAGACGCCTGCTCAGCATTTCCAACGACTCGAGGTCACGGCCGTCGTGGTACAGGCCGTGCACGCCGATCTCAAAGCCCTGTTCGACGAGGTGTCGAATACGGCTGTTGTCGGTCGTATAGCGGCGCGGGACAAAGTTCCATGCTGACCTGAAGCCGTGGGCAAGCTCGAGGTCCACCACCGCTTGCATCGCGTCGAGGCCAGCCGCCTGCTCCACGTCGTGGGTCAGTACGAGTGCCCACGTGTAGCCGTCCGGCCACGGAGCCACACAAGGAATCGGCTCGTCGGCGATCTGAGCAACGATGTCCAGCATCAGGTCGAGGAAGTCGTGGAGTGCCGGTTCACACGGCCAGCGCGGGAAGGTCGATCGCAGTTGCAACGACGCATACCGTCGGCGCACTGCGATCTGGAACGGTCTCGGTATCAGGCCACGCAGCCGGTAATAAGCGACACGCATCAGCCGTGTCACACGCCGCCCGAAAGCTCCCGGCCGGATCTCGTTGTAGCGCTCGGTGAGATAGTTCTGCATGACCTCATCGGGGTCAAACGGCAGCACGAAGGTGCCGTCGCCAGGTCGCCGCCAGATCGCACCGGCGTCCACGTTGTCCGACCCGATGAGCTCACGCCACCTGATGAGCTCTGCGCTCGATCCGGTCAGGTTCTGGAGTGCCTCAGCATCGCCGGCGAAATGGGCAAAGATGGGAATCTCAGAGCCCGTCTCGGGCGCGCGTACGGTGACTGCGCCAGGGGCTCCAGGGGTCGCGCTGGGCCAGATGACCCGCGGGCCGTCGGGCCTTGACCAGAGCTCGACACGACCGGAATCGGCGCAGGATTGTTCGTCTACCGCGTATGGGATACGGAAGTAGTCGAGGAGCGCCACCCGGCGTGACGCGATCAGCACGGCGTCGTCGGCGGCCACGAGTTGGTTACCCAATGGAGCTGCCGGTCCGTTGGCGTCTTCTCAGGTGAAGCGGCCCCCAGCGGACGCCGCGTCGGTACTTGCCTTCGAGGGCGGCGCGGACCGCGGCGCCGAGCTCGTCTGAGCCGAGCGTGCGCGGTGTGCCTCTTGCCGGGACGGATGCCAGCGCGTCGGCGAGGTCGCCCTCGTCCCACGCGACCCTGATAACACCTCGCTGGGCGAGCGCCGTTGCGAGCTCGCGCTGGTGCTCGTCGATTGTCTCCTCCGGGAATCGGCGTAGCCGCGGGAAGACAATTGGCGTATGCCCAGCCTGAAGCCCGCACATGATGCTCCCCACGCCTGCATGGCAAACGAGGTGGTCCGCCTGCTCGATCATGCTCACCATCTCACCGAATTCAAGGAACGGATACGTGGCTGCGCAGCCAGCAGGCGGGATGGCCGGACCGTGCTGCACATGAAGCTGGTCCAGCGGCAGCGCAGTGAGTGCGTTCATCATGCGAGCGAACGGCATATCACTGGTGCCACAGGTTGCAAAGATCACACGACACTCCCCGCGTAACGTGCCCGTCGTCTTCCAAGCGCGCTGGGCCATTGGACGAAGAACTCGTCGGTCAGCGGGTAGACCAGCTTGCCCGACAGCCCTGGGCCGCTCACCCGGGTAAAGCTCTCGACATATACGAGTCTCACTCCGCAAAGGCGGCCCACAAGAAAGAACGGAACAGCCAGGGCGGCTCCCGTGGAGAGCAGTGCCTCCGGCTTGTAGCGCCGGATGGTTACCCATGCAAGGCAAACGTTGCGGAGGAAGTTGGCGACGTTCCTCACGGTCGGTCCATGGGCGAAGACGATCTTTTCGCCGGCGAGCAGCTGGTTGGCGTCAGCTCGCTCCAACGTGACCCAGACACGGTCACGATCGCCCCATGCGGGCTCGAGCGCAAGCATCTGCAGGAGATGACCTCCAGGGCTTGCGACCAGCAGCACGCGGCGTTTTTCCGTCATTTGCCCGGAGCCTCTAGCGCGTAGTGGCTTCGCCGAGCGAGAGGAGCGCGATCCCTCTGGCGCCAGCAGCCGACACGATCCGAGGCAGCGCAAGCGCCGTCGGCATGGCCGAGTCCCGCGGCGCATGCAGCGCCGAATCGTGAAGCAGGACGATCCCGCCATCCGACAGCTGTTCGTCCACTACGCTGGCGACACGTTCCGCGTCGACGCGTTCCCAATCGAGTCCCCATGCCGACCAATAAACGGGCGTCATGCCAAGCTCTTTGCACGCATCGAAGCTTGGTTGCGAGAACTTCCCATATGGGGGGCGAAACCAGCGGCAGCTGAATCCGAGCTGATCCTCGATCACGGCAAAGCCACGTCTGATGTCGTCGCGCCCGGCTTCCGCCTCCGCCCGATCCAGCCTCAGGTGCGCGTACCCATGTAGACCTAGTTCATGACCGTGAGCGACGATCTCACGGCCGATGTCCGGATAGCGTTCGACCTGGCTGCCAAGCACAAAGAATGTGGCACGCGCGCCCGCAGCAGCGAGAGCGTCCAGGACAGCAGGCGTGGCGTCCTGATCCGGTCCGTCATCGAATGTGAGCACCGCATGTCCACCGGGCTCAACCTGCTCGATGCCCGGGAAGCGCTCCCAGCGAGTGCCGCGTCCGGGATGCCATGCGTACAAAAGCTCACGCAGCTTCTGCGGCATGAGGCGCCTGATGGTCGTCCCAGGTTGTGGAATGGTCATTTGTGTTGGTTGGGCGAGTCGTGGTCTGGCCGGCGGTACCGACGTGCTATCGACATGGCGCCCTCTCCGTAGCTCGCATGCTAAATGCAGGACGTTGTGTCACCGCCGTCCGATCGGCCAGTTCGTCTGGCGGTCGACTCGACAATCGGTTAGTCCGGCGTGATCACGGTCCAGCGCCTAGCCGTCCGGATAGAGTTTCATCGGTTCTTGCCAGAGCCGCTTGGCAGCAGGCCGGGGTGGAGGTAGCGTCCACATGGATGTGCGGAATCTGCGGCGTAATTCAGATTGGGGGGCCGCTTAGGCCGATCGTGCCGCCGGAGGTCATTGACCGGATGACCGACGCGATGGCACACCGGGGTCCGAGCGACAGAGGCATCGTGAACGAGGCGGGTGTCGCCTTGGGGGCAAGGCGGCTGAGCATCATCGATGTCGAGGGCGGTCACCAACCGTTTGCCAACGAGGACGGCCGCGTCTGGGCCGCGCAGAACGGCGAGCTGTACAACCACGACCTGCTCCGCTCCGAGCTGCGCCGCGACGGGCATGTGATTCACAGCCGCTGCGACACTGAGGTCATTCCGCACCTGTATGAGCGCTACGGCGAGCGCTTTGCCGGACACCTGGAGGGAAAGTTTGCGATCGTGGTCTGGGACGGCGCCGCTCAACGCGGAGTTCTCGCAAGGGACCGTTTGGGGATCAAGCCGCTGTACTACGCCCAGCGGGGTGACCGGCTGGTCTTCGCATCTGAGCTGAAGAGCATCCTGGCGAGCGGGCTCGTCGACGCCGAGCTGGATGTGGAGGCGATCGGCGCTTACCTGCAGTTCGGGTTTGTACCCGCGCCACGGACTCCCTTGGCCGGTGTACGCAAACTCAGGCCCGGGCACCGCCTTGTGATCGACGCTGACGGTGTACGCGAAGTGCAGTACTGGGAGTTTCCAAAGCCGGCTCCCGACAGGAGTATGTCCGAGGCGGATGCCCAGGCGTTGTTGATGGATGAGCTTGAGGCCGCTGTGCGCCGGCGCCTGATGAGCGACGTACCGCTCGGTGCGATGCTCAGTGGCGGTCTCGACTCCAGCTTGATTGTGGCCCTGATGGCGCGCAACAGCAGAGACGCCGTCAAGACCTTCTCGGTCGGGCTCGCCGACGCTGGAAGGCAGAACGAGCTCGGCGAGGCGCGACGGGTCGCCGAGCTGTTTGGCACCGACCATCACGAGCTGGAGCTGTCATCGGGAGAGGACCAGGTGAGCATCGAAGATCTGTCGTGGTGGCTCGACGAGCCCGTAGTCGACCTCTCGGCGCTCGGCTTCCTCACCCTCTCCAAGTTGGCGGCTTCACACGTGACCGTCGCCCTCTCTGGCCAGGGTGCCGATGAGATGCTGGGCGGGTATTCACGCTATATGCGAGCCGCGCTGGTGGGTCATGCGCACCGTCTACCGGCGCCGGCGCGGTCGGCTTTGGCGGCGTCGCTACGCGCGGGCGGTGGTCGCTACGGCAGGTTCGCGGCGGCGATTACAGCGGTAGACGCGGCAACCCGTCAGTTGCAGCTGCGCCCGCCGTGGGTGGATTCGGAACTGTTTCCCAGGCTTGCTCGCGGTCAGATGGCCGCCACGGGCGAGACGGCCGCCTTGCGAGCGGTGCGCGCGCACGCTGACGGACTCGAGGCCAGTCCGCTCAACGCGTGTCTCTATCTCGACTCCCAGCTCACGCTCGTCGACGACCTCGTCCATTACTTCGATCGCACCTCGATGGCGCATTCGCTTGAGGTGCGGGTGCCCTTCCTCGACCACCACGTCGTGGAGCTCTGCTCGCGGATTCCCGAGAGTCTGAAGGTGCGGGGCATACGAACAAAGTACCTTCTGAAAAAGGCGGCGTCCGAGCTGCTCCCAAGCGACATCGTCCACAAGCGCAAGATCGGCTTCTTCAACGGCTCAATGGCGACCTGGACAAGAACACAGTTGCAGGGTCCGGCTGGTGAATATCTGTTGCAGGGCGAGCTGGCTTGCGGGGAGCTCCTGGACCGTGACACGGTTCGAGGGCTGGCGCGTGCGGCCGTGGATGGGAAGACGGCCGACCTCGGTGCTCTGCACGCGATCCTGATGCTCGAGGTGTGGCTGTCATCGACGCTGCCACGCGCCCTCGCCGCACCGCTCAGTGATCGCGAGCTCATGGTCCGCACGGGATGACAGGCCAGTTCACATACGCGGCTATCACGCCGGCCCGAAACGAGTCGAGCAACCTGCAGAGGCTAGCGGCCTGCATGATCGCGCAACGAAGTCGCGCGGTGCGTTGGCTCGTTGTCGACAACGGTTCGACCGACGACACCGTCGCTGTAGTCCGGAAGCTGTCGGCGGAGCATCCGTGGGTATCTTTGCTGGAGACCCCGGGCGAGCAGCATCCGACCCGTGGGGCGCCGGTGGTTCGCGCATTCCACGCCGGGCTAGAGTGGCTCTCCGAACCGGTCGATGTAATCGTCAAGCTGGACGCGGACGTCTCGTTCGAGCCGGACTATTTTGAGAAGCAGATGGCAGCGTTTCAGATGGATGCCCGGTTGGGGATCTCGTCGGGCGTATGTCTCGAGCCAGACCAGGGGGGCAACTGGATGGCTGCGCGCGTGACCCGTGGGCACGTGAGGGGCGCGGTCCGCGCCTACCGCAGCCGATGCTTGAGCGATGTTCTCCCGCTCGTGGAAGGAATGGGCTGGGACGGGGTCGACGAGCTGAACGCCCAGGTTCACGGGTGGACCACGAGGACGGAGACCGACCTCTCATTTCACCATCATCGCGCGCTCGGCGCCCGCGAGGACGCCTGGCGACGTTGGTTCAGACAGGGGCGGATGGCGCACTTCATGGATTACCGCATCTCCTACCTGATTGCTCGCACCGTCTATAACGCGACTCATGAGCCGAGCGCGATCGCGATGTTGGGGGGATACTCGGTTGCCGCCGCAACACGGCAGCCAAAGTGCGCTGCCACGGCAGCCACCGCACTCCTGCGCGAGCAGCAGTCGCTCGGCGCCCTCCCGACTCGGGTGCGCGAGAAGCTCGGGATCGGCAGCTAGACCGGCGCTTCCGCGCGGGTTGAGCTGATGTTACGACGAGCAGTCATCGCGGCCGCTGCACTCATGGTGTCGGTGGTCGCCGCCGGGGCAGCGGGGTCGTGGCCAAGATCGAGCTCGCCTGGCACCGCCGGCGGAGCCCTGGCAAAGCTTACGATTGTCATCACCGGATCCCCGAGGCTCCAAGTGGAGCTCCGCGCCCGGTTGCGCGGCTTAGGTTCAGCTCGGCGCGCCGTTGTCCACTTCGCCTGGAGCGAATGTAACGACCGGGGGCGCGAATGCCACTTGATTGCCGATGCAACTCGGGCGCGCTTCCGACCACAGGCATCGGAACTCGGTGAAACCCTCAAGGTCCGCGTTCGAGTCGCTGTCCACGGCAGGGTTGCTGGTCCGCGAAGAGTCACCCTCGTCACGGAGCCAACGGCGATCGTTCAGGGACGCACGAGCATCTACATCTCGGAGGCCGGCAGCGGTTCGGACGCCGGCACCAGTTGCGGCAACGCAAAGCCGGCTGCGGTGTTCAACGGTGGAGCGGCATGGGGATCCGGCGCAGGGCAGATCGGTCCCGGCACGACCGTTGATCTGTGCGGGCAGATTGCCGCACCGCTCGTGTTCCAGGGCTCAGGCACCAGCCTTGCGCCGGTGATGCTGTACTTCGAGCCCGGCGCGAGCGTGAGCGCCCCGTTCTGTGCCGGTCGGGGAACGGGTTGTCTGGACACAAACGGCCAGTCGTTCCTGTTGATTGATGGCGGTAGCAACGGTTCGATTTTGAGTACGGCTAATGGCACGGGTTTGGCTAATCAGAATGGGAATGTTGTTGGGTTGTGGGCTGAGGGTTGTAATGGGTGCACGATCGAGAATTTGAATATCTCGGATATGTATGTGCATACGTCGGCTACTGATACGGCTGCTGATACGGATGATGGGATGTTCGTGTCGGGTAGTGATCTGACGATTGCTGATAACACGTTGCATGATGATGATGCGGCGATCAATGGTGTGTGGGATACGACCGATCAGAACATCGCGATCTTCGGTAATGACATCTACAACATCAACGGGGCGTTCAATTCGGTTGTGAATAATGAGTCGGGCGGGTCGATCGGGCCGATTCTGTTTTACGACAACACGGTCGGTAACTACGGCAATTGGGACACGACTGATGATGCCTATCACCATGATGGGATCCATTGTTGGACCTCTGATGGTGGTGCTGGGGCGCATTACAACGGGTTCTATATCTATGACAATCAGTTCGGCGGGACGACCGATCTGGCGGGATCGCCGTATGGGGATGAGATGACCGCCCAGATCTTCCTGGAGGGTTCGCCCGATGGGACGCCGTGTTCTGATAACAGCTCGAACTTCTACATCTTCAACAACGTGTTGACGGAGAACGCCTTCATGTACAACGGCTTGATCGGAGCTTCGTCGGGCACGGTCTACATGTACAACAACACACTCTTAGGTACGGATACGCAGGACGGCACCTGCGCCGTGCTGAACACAGAGGTGAGCTTTGAGAACAACATCGTCACTGGTTGTGGCACGCTGCTGGCGACTCATACCGACGGCGACACCTCTCCCTCCACCTTCAACGCGAACCTGTACGCGGGTATTGGGGTCGGGTTCTTGTGCGGTACGACGGCCCTCGCTATCACCGATCTCACGCAATGGAGCCAGTGCATCGGCGGAGGCGATCAGCAGTCGCGCGTGGTGAGCCAACTGGATCTCAGCACCAGCGGCGCGATCGCGCCGCGGGCTCCCGGAAGCAGCCTGGGTATCAATCTGAGTTCGCTGTGCACGGCGCAGTTGTTGCCGCTGTGCCGCACGGCGAGCGGGAGCGCTCGGCCGATCATCGGGCACTGGCCGGTGGGAGCGGACTGATCGGCGCCAACTCGCCTGTCGCCTGTGTGAAGCTTCAGCCGAACGGCGGTGGTGCAAACCCGTATAGGGTCGCGATCGCTCGTCTGGCCGCCTTACGGCGCAAGCGGCTGCCCTCACGGTCACGCTTTGGCGCGTACGCGCGGATCGCGAGCCCGAACGCGAACGCGAGCGTCGCTAGATGCCTCTGCAGTGGCGGCATGTTCTTGGCCATGTACTGCTTACGGGAGTAGGCATCCTGCGCGATCAAGGGCACGCTGATCCCGGCCTTGCCAGCATAGTGGCGGATCGTCATGAGTGGCAGGTACCGAGTGAGCCCACCGCCGCGTAGCAGCCGCAGGCAGAGATCAGGCTCCTCCGAGTACAGAAAGTAACGGTCGTCGAAGCCGCCTGCTGCGCGGACCAAGTCGGTTCTGCCGAGGAGGAAGGATCCGCTCACCCAGTCGCAGACGGAGTCGCGAGCGTAGGCGCTCACTCGTGTCACGCGCTCGCCTGCCCAGTCCGCCCGCAGTCCGAGGCGCTCGGAGCCGAGCGCCTCGAAGAGGTACCGTGCCGCGCTCGGAAAGCGCCTGATCGTCGGCTGAAGCAACCCCTCCGCATCGACCTGGCGGCAGCCGATCATCGCGACCTCAGGGAGTGTGTCCAGCGCGGCGAGAAGTTCCTCAAAGCTTCCTTCCAGAACCTCGGTGTCGGGGTTTAGGAAGAGTACGTGCGGAGCATCGACCACGGCCAGCCCGGCGTTGTTGCCCGCCGCGAAGCCCCGGTTTGGCCGCCGCAACACACGTACCTGCGGAAAGAGGCGTTCGACCAGTTCGGGGGAGCCATCGGTGGACTCGTTATCAACCACGACTACATCCAGTTCGACATCGCCCGCGTGAGCCCAGACAGAGCTCAGGCAGGGTGGAAGCCAGGCCGCGGAGTTGTACGAGACGATGACGACGGCTAGCGATCTCAAGCTGCCGAGCCCTCGGGCACCCGCAGCGGTGGCGGCGGTGTGGGGTTGGCGCGCGGCAGCTGCAGGAGGACTCCGACGCAGCCAAGCAGCATGTAGAACAGAAACGTTGCCTGGATGAAGCCGAAGGCGTCATATGTGAAGACCGCGATGGCGTAGCCCGTCATCGAGCACGCGAGCGCCACCCCCAGCCAGCCTTCCGGCGTCCCACGCGCCCGTTTCGAATATCGACCGGCCTTTGCCACCACACTGACGAACAGCCATAGCCAGCCAAGGAAGCCGAGCAAGCCAGTCTCCAAGAGGTTGTCGAACCACTGATCGTCGAGCGCACCGGTGTTTGCGCCGGCAACCCGGCCCGTTACCCGGGTGCCGAAGCCTTCGCCGAACAGCAGGTTGTGTTGGAGGTACACGCCATTGATCTCCGGACCGATGCGCGAAAGCCGCGTGTTGTCGATCACCTGGCCATTGCCGGCGCGAAATGTCGTGCTCTGCGCGGCGATGAGCCCGCCCTTCGGGAAGAACCCACCAATCGCCTGCCCGATCGCGCCAGGCGCGACAAAGTGGACAGCTATCAGCAGCGGAATGAGGGCGGGAGACCACCGCAGGACATGCCATGGTCGCAGCCAGAACAGCACGACCGTCATCGCCGCTAGCTCCAGCACACCGGTCTTGGAGTCGCTCGAGAAACACCCCAATAGCAGGACACCGATTACCAGCAGCCACCGCAATTGTCGTCGCGTGACACCGAGGTAGGCGGCGAGCGGAATCAGCATCGCCATCGTGTTGCTGAGCTCGATCGGGTGCCCGGCGGATGACAACGCGCGGATTGCGCCGCCGCGCACCAGGGTGTCGAGCTCGACGCCGTTGTTGAACGTCAGGAACGGCAAGAACCCGTGGAGGTGGTCGAATATGTTGAAGCCGGTCTGCCGTTGCACCATCCCGCCAACGGCTTCGACACAGCCGCTCAACACCAACCAGAACGCCAAGCGATCGAGCGTCTTGCGTGACTTTGTCACGCCGACAAACAGATACAGGAAGACAATGAAGCTGACGAACAGCCAGAGTGCCTTGACCACGTAGCTGGTGACAACCTCGACGCGTCCGGGGTTCACCAGGTCCGACCCGATGGTCGCCAATAGGATCAGCCCGATGGGCCCCTCGAACGTCGTCCGCCGGGGCCGCGCTCGGGGATCGACCGCGAGCGTGATCAGCCAGCCGATGATCAGAGCGCCCACGACTACTCGGTAGGGCTCGAGGTTGAACGGCAGACCTCCGCCGATCGTGTACCGCTTGTCGGACGGGATCAAGATGTCGACAACACCCATCGCCATCAGCAACCGCGGCCAGCTGGTTGCAAATCTGATCGCCAGATAGGCCGATAGGCTCCCGAGCAGGATCGCTGCCGGGATGGCCGGCCGGTCCTGCGGAGATACGACGGCTGCGGCTAG
The DNA here is from genome assembly GCA_963706725.1 of uncultured Actinomycetota bacterium. Taxonomy (GTDB): domain Bacteria; phylum Actinomycetota; class Thermoleophilia; order Solirubrobacterales; family Solirubrobacteraceae; genus Palsa-465. The sequence continues at coordinate 1,734,311 of OY970167.1, forward strand.
TAAGACGACGGCTGCGACGATCGCCGCCGCCAGCAGTCCCTCGCGCCTACGAAGAGCCACCATGGACGGCTTCTGCGTCCTGTGGTCCCTCGCCGAGCTGATCCTGAGCGTGGGCTTGCTGCTGGGCCGCACCGCTCCCGTCTCCGAGAGGGGTTAGCGAATACCGTCGCGTAACACCGTTGACTTCGGTCAAGGTGCTGCGGGTCGGCGGCCGGCCGGCGTCGGCTGTGTCACGCGCCTGCAGGCCCTTGAGCCGCTCCGCTGTGACCGGATGCAGGTTCTCAAGCACGAAGGCAAGTGCGATGCCGGCGGCGAGAACGGCGACGAAGACCATCATCGGCAGGGTCAGCTTGTGCCCGGACGTCAGGACCGGCGGGTTCCCGGTGGCCACGATCTGGAGCTGGACACGGTCGTTCGGAGCGGTGTTTGCCGCGATCTGCTGGCTCGTCACGTACGCCTTGAGCAGCTGGGTGGCGAGCCGGCTCGTGGCGACAGCTTCGTTGCCGGTGGGCGCGGTCGATGCGATCGTGAGCAGCGGCAGGCCTGTTCCAGTCGCCTCGTCGACCACCTGGGCGGCCGAGACAAGAGCGTGCGGATCCTGGGCGCGGATAGCCGACTGGACACTGTCACCGTTGACGAACTCGGCGTAGACAGGTGTTAGGCCGGCAAGTGCCCCCGTGGCGTTCTGCCCTGCTGCTGACAGCTCGCCGTACGGGAAACCCTGCTGCGTCATCAAGACCTCGGCAGTGCTCTGCCATGTCTCTTGACCGCGTCGCTTGATCGTCAGCTTGCCGTGCGCCAGGGTCGGCATCCCGTACGTGAGGACACCAAGCGCGCCCGCAAGCACGATGCTTCCGATGACGAGCCACTTGAAACGCTTTAGGACAGCCAGAAAGAGCCTGATGTTCACAACCGGGAGAATGGCGCCTGTACGACGCGCCCACCACCGCCTTCCGTATGGAAATCGTGGCGCGGGATATCCGATCGGCTAGGTACCTGAGAACCAGAGGGATGGCTGGTTCAACAGTCGCGGGCTTGGTCATAGACCGCACGGCTGGGGGCCGTGCTTGCGCAGAACCATTGCACCTGTCAGTGTCTTGGGCGGTGGCGCGCTGATGCAAGGCAATGAACACAGCCAGATCGAGCTGGTGATCGTGGACGACCACGACCTGTTCCGACTGGGCCTGGCGGCGATGCTCCAGCAGGAGCCCGACATCACGGTCGTGGGACAGGCATCGCGTGGACGAAGCGGAGTACGCCTGGCAATCGAGCTCCGCCCGCGCGTGGTTCTCATGGATCTGGACATGCCCGATGCGGATGGGATCGCGGCCACCCGTGAGATTCTCGACCGATCGCCAGACACGCGGGTCGTTGTCCTGTCGGCGGTGAGCAAGAACGGTGATGTCGAGGCGGCCGTGCTCGCCGGCGCATGCGGATTCCTACTGAAGGATGCTCCTGTCGCTGATATGGCAGCCGCCGTGCGTGCAGCGTCGGTGGGTGAGTCGTGGCTTGCTCCACGTGCCGCGTCCGCCGTGCTCGAACGGCTGCGGCGTGATCACGTCGAACCACTGGCGACTCCCAAACCGGACGAGGTGCTGTCCGCGCGCGAGACGGAGGTTCTAAGCCTTGTTGCTCGCGGCCTTGACAATGCGCAGATCGCCGAAGAACTCGGTATCAGTCCACGGACCGCCAAGAACCATCTCTCAAACGTGCTGTCCAAGCTGGGCATGAACAACCGCGTCCAAGCGGCCATCTACGCCGTGCGTCACGGGCTCGGCTGAGGCGTCTCCCGGCGGCGAGGCACTCGCCGGATCGCTGCCACTCGAGCGCGATCTCTAGCGTCCGGTCGAGTCTCCAGCAGGTACGCTGCCTGCTCGGTCGGACCGACGTTGACGCATGACGAACCCGAGCTTCCAGGCCGCTGTTGGCGCCCGCGCCGGCTTCGCTCTGCAAGTCATCGATTGCTGTGCGCACGAGCTCGATGGCCGAACGAATTGCCTCCTCGGCCTCTGGGCGCAAGCCCACCTTTGAGAGCGTGGCTTCCAACGCGAACATGGACCCCGCGGCCATCTCCAGCGCGTCCGCGGGTGCGGACGGCGTCTCCGACGGCTGTACCGGTGCCGAGGCCGCCACGTTGGTGGGAGGGTTGTCGACGCTGCTCGGATCGTTGGCGGCATTCACGTGGTGTGCATCATCGCCCACGCCGAACGCGGTGCACATGATCCGAAGGGACCGGCCAGGCGTTCAGATGTTCACACGAACGTCGACTTCGGGGAAGGCCTCAAGCAGCTCGGCGCGACCTGTCACGCCCGCCTTACGAACCAACACCGAGGTGTGTCGCCTCACCGTAACCGGTGAGATCGACAGTTTGCGAGCGATGTGCGCGGTCGAGTCACCCCGGCGCAGCATGGCCAGAACTTGCATCTCGCGTAGGGTCAGCGGGCCCTGTGTGGCGCGCTCGAACGAGCGGATCTCGTCTACGAGGTCGCGAACCATCGTCCGCGGGATTGCCGCCTGCTCTGAACCTACGGCGACGATCGCGCGGCGCAATTGGTCGGGCTCGAAATCGACAGGTAGGTATCCGATCGCTCCGGCGCGAAGGGCCATAACGAGGTCGTCGACGTCCTGGCTGTCGGCCAGGACGACGATCGCTGTCCTCAACCCTGAGCTGCTGATCTCGCGGACGGCCTCGATCCCGCCACCCGGAAGTGAGCGGCCGACGAGGCACACGTCTGGGCTGTGCTCTTGCGCGGCCGCGACAGCACTCTTCCGATCGGCTGCCTCGGCACAGATCAGTGCAAGCCCATCGAGAGCCATCCGCACGCCGAGTCGAGTGGGGGCGTTGTCCGCAACCAGGACACGCAGCAAGGCGCTTGTCTCAAACTCGCCGTCAGCTCGCATTCAGGACCCCCCACCTGTTCCCGGATGATTTGAGTCGGTCGGTCGCCTCAGACCGCCCACTCGCCCCAAGTTGCACGTTGCCGCGTGTGGCCGCGAGTCTACTGCCGCAACTCCGCGCAATGTGGAGAGCTTCACTTGGTTGTGATCTAGCGGCATGAATTTTCCATGGGATCGGTGCGCTACCTATCGGCTCGATCGGCATAGGGCCTGAGCTGTCAGCGCATCCGAACTAACGCTTCTCGTGCCCCTTAACGTTCGTTCGGGAGCCACCGTTCAAGCGATTGAACGCTGAATGGGCCTCGGCGGTCATTGACCGGCGCGCGGGCCGAACGGATACTCCCAAGACGAGAAGTAGGGTGCCCCGGGGCGGGGCGGAGGAAGGTTGGCGGGGGGTCGCCGACCTCATTTGGACAACGGACTGTTTCCCGCGGGGGTTGAGATGGATACGCGGTTGGGGGATTGTGACGCTCTGCGGACGGGTCTGCGCATGGCGGGTAATGCCAACGTTGGTTTTCGTAGCAAGACGACGCTCGACGATTCACCTCACGCCACGAGGCTCACCCGCCTGGCCGTAGAGCGCGCCAAGCAAGGTGATGAGGAGGCGGTCCGGTATCTGTACATCCGTTACTCGCACAACATCTACGGCTACGTCCGCAGCATCGTTCGCGACGAGCATGAAGCGGAGGACATCACGCAGCATGTCTTCGCGAAGTTGATCACCTCGATCGGTAAGTACGACGACCGTGGGGTTCCGTTCTTCGCGTGGCTGCTTCGCATGGCCAGAAACGTCGCCATCGATCACCTACGCACGATCAGGGCGATTCCCGTCGACGAGGTCGTGAGCCCAGATGTCGAGTTCGAAGAAGAGCTCGACGATGTCATGGCCATTCGCGGCGCGTTGTCGACACTTCCGTCGGATCAGCGCGAGGTCGTGTTCCTCCGCCATGTCGTGGGCCTCTCACCGGGTGAGATCGCGGACCTGATGGACAAGACCGAGGGATCGATCCACGGTCTGCATCACCGCGGCCGACGCACGTTGCAGCAGGAGCTTTCACGCCTCGCGTTGGCCCCAACCGCACGCGCGCCGCGCCGCGCCGCGGTGCGCGAGCTCACCGCCGCCTGAATGACCGGCATCGCCACAGTCAGCAGACCCTCAGCGCCTGAGCTGACCGAAGTAGCGGTTGGACTGGCGGTCGCTGATCGTGTGGTCCGCATGCGGATCACCGAGCTGCTGGGGGAGATGAGCGAGCTCGGGGTGAGTGTGTGTGACTCGGCCCGGCAACTCGCGAGCGGGCGCCTTGCCGCAGATCTGGTGATCGTGCTCTGCGATGACGTCGGTGCGGATCAGCTTGCGCTCTTCGAACAGATTCTTCACCGTGCGCCAGACCGGCGGATAATCGTCGTATGCGCCGGACCTGATGGCCGCTCCGTGCGGCGAGCGCTAGACGCCGGTGTTCAAGGCATCGTGCCACTTGACCGGATCGACGATGCATTGCTTCCAACCGTCTCAGCGGTGCTTGCCGACCAGACCGTGTTGCCACGGTCGGCGGCCGCGTGCGCGCAGCGACCTGCACTGTCGATGCGGGAGAAGCAGATCCTGGGGATGGTGGTGATGGGCTTCTCGAACAGAGAGATCAGCCAGCGATTGTTCCTGGCCGAGAGCACTGTGAAGAGTCATTTGTCCTCTGCCTTTGCGAAGCTCGGTGTCCGCTCGCGAAGCGAAGCCGCCGACATGATCCTCGACCCGCACGGCTCGCTCGGCACTGGGATCCTGGCGATCAGCGCGGTCGCCGAGTAGCCGCCGGAGCGCTTAGATCTCCAGCAGTCTCGTGTTGTCGAACCCGTTCGTGGGCAGCAACGGTTTCCCCGCGAACTCCACCCAGGCGTGCGCAAGGAAATCTGGACTGGGGCGCGCACCGATCACGAGCGTCGTGTGAATACCGCGGTCTGCCAGTAGCGCCGACAGAACCATTGACTTCACCAGACAGTTGGAATCATTTTCAGGCAGGAACCGCAGCGTACGTGTCACCGCGTTTGCGAGCCTGGCTGCGGTTATATGCGTCTCGACCGAGTAGGTACTCGCCGCCGATGCGGTCAACCGGGAGGTAGCAGACGAGTGACCTGCCGTGGCGCGCATGTCCGCCACGAGCGTCAGGAGGTTCTGGCGTCCAAGACGCCAGCGAGTCGCGACATAGGCCCCCACGATCTCCGAGCCCAACACAATGCGTTGGTGGGCTGCGAGTGTGCCACGACCTCTTGGTGTCACCCGTACCCTGGCTCGATCGGCCGGCAGGCGCAGCGCCGTCCTTCTCATGCGGGCGGCTCGCTCCGATGCCGGGACCGATCGTGGCATCACTCGTCGGGCTGAATGACCAACAGGCCGCGGGATACCAGGCCCGCGCAAAGTTCACACAGATCCTGCTGGATGTCCTCGAGCGGCATCTGGAATTCGGCCGCGAGTTGGGCGGCTGCATCCGCAACCAGGCTATGCTCGACCAGCGCATCTAGCATCCGGCCGGCGGTCGGATTCAGGCCGTGATACAGGCCCGTTTCAAGGTTGAGAACGACGGTCTCGTGCACGAAGTCTCGATGCACCACCGTCTGTGGCATCGCAACTCGCGAACCAAGCACGTCCATCGGCTCGAGCCGATCCTCCGTTGACGCCATCCTTACGCCTCCAGCACTCCGTTCCACACTCATCTCCATACAACGTGCGAAACGCAGGCGGACTTCCGCACCCGGCCTGGATCGGCCTCAAGCGCGGGCGCTGCCGCGGGCGCCCCGGCTGAGTGGGGCGATCTGACCTCACTAAGCCGGAGCCACTCCGTTGGCTTATGCCTGACCCTCCTCAGGAGGGCGGGAACGCGCGATTCTCGCCCCAGGGAACATCTTTGTTACCAAAGTCGCTTCCCTGAGTCAGCTTCAGCAGAGTGCCGTAGTCTGTGATCTTCGGCCGCTCGTAGCTCGTCATCTTTTACTCCTTCCGTTCTGTCTCGCTCTCGCCCGTTTGCAGAGAGCCCTGTCGCACGCCAGCAGGGTAGGGGCGTGTCAACACCCGTACCGGAACGACAAGCATCCACCGGGGATGGGCTTCTGCTCAGCAGGCAAACGAATCCCCGGCGCCACGTCTGAGTGCCAGCCTCAGGACGGCGGGTACGCCGTATTGTTGTTCCCGTAGGGAACGTCCCGATTGGCTGCGTTGCCGGCCTGAGTCAGCTTCAGCAGCGTCCCGTAATCGGTGATCTTTGGGCGCTCGTACGGCGTCATCTTGACTCCCGTCGCTTGAGGTCTTCGACGCAACCAGACTAGGCGAAAGCCTGGAATTGCGCTAGTCGGAAAAAAGTGCCGTCGACGATCCCGAGCGACTGGCGGACACGCCAGGCAAGCTCGTATCTTCCAGCAACTCGTAAAGCTCATCTTCACGAGTTTGAAGTTGCAGCCAGGCCTCGGCTGCCGCGAGCCGCCAGACCGTTGTGCCCCACGCCATGGAGCCGAGCGGTAGTTGTGGGTCCGCGCCACGCCAGATCCGACGAGCGTGGTCGACGTCCACGTACGCGCCCAGTTCCGGATCGGGGCCGTCCAGAAGTCGCCCGATCCACGGCGCATCCGCACCGGTGATCGCCTCGGACACAAATGGCGTGAACACCGCCTTCTGTGTCTGCAATCTGACTGCGTCTGGGATCAGCCCGTGCAGCGCTTCTCGGGCAAGCGGCCGCGTGAAGCGAGAGTCGAACGCGAGTTCTGGCCGCAGCCTCATGCAGAGGTTGATCAGATCGAAGTCATAGAGCGGCGACGCGTTCATCAGACCGACGCTCTCGGCTCGGTGGCGCAGATAGTCAAGGCGTAGCTCGCGGTGCGGAGCATTGACCAGGACGTCGGCGAGGTGGCGCCACCACAGTGGCCCATCATGCATTGTCTTCTTCCACGCCCAGTCATCAGCGAGCTCGGCGTAGGTCCGTTTGGTCTCCGGCAAGAGCCAAGTCGGGCCGCTCGTACCACCCGAGCGAGCCCCCAGGTACTGCGCGACGGCGGCCGGCACCATGGCCTTGATCCCGAGGTTCTTGAGGATCCAGATCTTGTCCCGGCGGGTAGTGCCACGTCCGAGCGGCCATCGGCGTGCGAGTTTGACTGCGGCGAGCAAGCGGCCGGCCCGCAACCTGTCTGCCACCAGGTACGGCGCAAAACCGAGTACCTCGTCTCCGGTCTGGCCGTCGAGCACGACCTCGGCACCATCGCCTGCCGCCTCGGCCACCATTGCCATGTCGACCAGTGCTCCCGCACCGGGAAGGGGAACCTTCCAGCGCGCCGTGTACTCAACCGCGAGCCGGACCGTTCCCTGCGGCCGCAGATCAAAGGTGCCTGGTTCCACACCGAGCGCAGACGTCAGCGCGACGACCTTGTCGGTCTCGTCGAATTCCCTCCCGGGGAACACGGCTGAGTAGGTTCGCAGCACAGAGCCGGGCGGGTTGTTGCGCGCGGCGAACATCGTCACGATCGACGAGTCAAGGCCGCCACTCAGGATGACGGCGTTTGCGGTCGGGGAGAGCGGTCGGACTGTTGCCTGCTCCAGCTCATCGCGCAAGAGGCCTGCCATCTCAGCACGCGAGCCACTCAGTGTGCCGACGTATTCCGGGTGCCAGTATGTGCGCAGCTTCGAGGATCGGCCGTCAACCTCGACCAGCTGGCCGGGACTGAGCCTCGACACGCCCTCGTACAACGTGCAACCGAGGGGGCAGCTACCTCCCACAAGCCAGGACACGAACGCCCGCTGGTCTGGAGCTGGACGCGTTGGGATCAGCTCAAGCAGCTCGTGAAGTTCGGTGGCGAACAGGAGGTAGCCGTCGCCCTGCCACATGAAGAGCTGCCTGGTCGCGAGCAGATCGCACGAGAGAAGCCCGCGTCCCCGCGCCTGGTCCCAGAGCACGAGTGAAAATGAACCGCGTAGGTCCCGCAACAGCGAATCTCCCTTCACGCGATACGCGCGCACAACAGCCTCGGCCAGCTGCTCGCGGGCGCTCGCGAATGGCACCGACGGCGACAGGCTGATCCTGCCGTCGATCAGGCAATGCAGCCCGTCCACCTGAGCGGCTCCTACATTGCGCGCCGAGGTGCCGATCGCAAGCCCGTCGAGCTGCAGCAACCGACCGGGGCTGCGCAGCTGCTCGAGCCGACGGACGGCCGTGATCGTGCGTGTAGGGTCGCTAGAGCAATTGATGACACCGCGCAGCATCAGCTCGTGAACTCCTTGACCCGAGCCTCGATCGCTCTGACGATCGGCTCGAGGTTGTCGACTCGCGGGACCCTCAGGACAAATTGCGGGACCGCCGAGCTGATCTGCCCGACAATCTCCAGATGCCGGTGGAGCCGATCGGCGGTCATCAGATACGGCGCGAACGCGGTGGCGAGGAGACGCTCGGCGTCCAGGCCCGAGAGCTCTTCGGTTGCGAACTGCTCAGAGTGTTCGATGTGAAACACGGCCCGAAGCGGCATTGCCATGCCGGTGGCTGCGGGGGACGCGTGGAGCTTGTCGCTTGAGCCCACGGCCGCGCCGAGTCGGTTGGCGGGATCGAGCAAGCCGGCGTCCGACTGCGGTATTGCCATGAAAGAGGGACCAGCATGCGCAAGTGGCACATCGCTGCCAGTTTGCAGGGCGAGCACGTCGTCAGTAACGAATCCGGCGCCATGCAGCACCAACCGACTCGCAACGGTCGTCTTGCCGGCACCTGACGAGCCGACAAATGCGACGATGCCGCGGTCTCCGGCTACTGCGCTGGCATGGAGCACCGCGAACCCGTGCAACACCGCGGCCAGGGGTAGTGCCTGCGCGAACAGAAAGCGCTCTTGGTGGGCTCGCGGCGCGCCCGCCGTCTCGCAGCTGATCTCCCGCCCGTTGCCCGAGACCAGGTAGCGGCCAAACTCGCTGAACCACAGCCGGTAGCCATCGGCCGTCCGATCGATTGTGAACCGTGTTACGCCATCGGGATAGGTGGGTTCGAAGATGCGCTCCCCCGGCAACGCCCAGGCTGCGTCGACCGCCTTACCGTCCAGCAACCGCACGCTGGTGTCCGCCTGCACTGGGGCGGAGCGCCCGTTGGGCAGGCTAGATCCCGGCAGCGGCCAGGCTGCCCGCACCTCCAGCCCGAACGCGGCGATCCGATGCCACGTACTCACTAAAGCTCCAGGCATTGGCTCACGAGGTCGGCAAGTTCCGCGGCTGGTGTGCTGGTGTCTCCAGTCAGATGCAGAACGTGCGCGTGTGCGGCCAAGGCACCGACCAGCTCGAAGCGTCGCGCGGCCCGCCCTGTGACATGAGGCAAGCCGACCGCGTGGGGAAGCAGCGTGAGCGTCGTCGCATCGAGGGGTTCGCAACCAGCCCGCTGGCCTGGTGCTCGGTCGATCAGAACGACGGCGGCCAGCCTCGCGCTGCTCGACGACGCGTGCGGCATCTGGACCCAGCGCTCGTCGGCAAACTCGGCGAGCTGCAGCGCTCCGGGCAGGTACTCGAGCGGAAAGGTGTCCGGCAGATTCATCAAAGGCGGGCCGACATCGACGAGCACGTCGCCTTCGCTGTCGTCGATCGCGAGTATGTCGTCGGTGAATAGGGGTAGTCCACGCCGCAAGAACTCGGCGGCGATGCTGGTCTTTCCTCGTCCGCTATGCCCACAGAACGCGACGGCTCCGCGATCCGTCTCGATCGCGCTTGCGTGGAGCATCTCGAATCCGCGCAGGTGACTGACGCTCCAGAGGACGGTGTCGAGCAGCACGCGCTGCCATGACAGGTCAGCGCTGCCAGTGCCGTCCGGGGCACAGCTGAGTACGCGCAGATCGGAGGAGAGATGAAACAGTGCGCGATCGCCGTAATGGAAGACAACGTCGCCCGATTCTCCCTCGAGCATTGCGTAGGGGCTGCCATCGAAGCTTCGGATGTATCTCAGGGTGCGGGGCTCAGCGAGCATCGCTTCGATCGGTGCGCGGTCCCCGAACGTGAGTGACAGCAACTCCCGTCCTCGCTGCGATGCCACCGGCAGCAAGCCGGGAAGCAGCCGTTCGGAAGCGATTTCGAGGCCGAACGCGCGCAGTCCGTAGCTCACCGCCTTAGAACTCCATGATCGTTCCGCGCCGGCGAGCGAAGTTGACCGCCAGCCGCAGCGCGAGAACTGAGACGGGAATCAGGACCCCGCACCATCCAAAGAGTTTCAGCAGCTCTACCCAACGGGGCTCCATTGACGGCGTGCCGACCAATTCGTGGCGAAGCAGGTCGACGGTGGGCGTGAACGGTTGAACGTCCGATGCCCACCGAATCCAGCTGGGGAACAGTCGCGTCGGGAAATATGCGCCGCCGATCAGGGTCAACCCGCTGATGACCCACGTCGGACCAAGCGGCGACTTGACGACCAGCAGGCTCGCGGTGAAGAGGACGCCGATACACGCAAAGGCCGATGAGCCCAGGATCGCTGCCAGTAGTGCAAGTGGGATACCGGACGCATGCAACGGGACCCCGAACAGCAGCACCGCGAGTACAAACATGATCGCCGCGAAGCCGATCGCGTAGACGATCGGGAACACGGCGAGCGAGAGCACTCCGCCGATCGCGCCCGCCGGAGAGATCAGGATTCGCTCGAAGTTCCCCTGCATCAGCTCGAACCGGACGATCTGCGACGTCGTCAGCGCGGCGCTCAGGACCGACATGATGACGATGCCGACCATCGCGAACGCGAAGTAATGGCCCCGCCCGCCGACGGCGTCAGCCGGGACGAGCCGCGCTATGTAATAGAAGGTGAGAAGGGAGAAAAGGACCCCGAGAATCTGGGTCACGAAGCGGAAGCGGTAGCTGATGAAGATCGCGAAGTCACGGCGGATCGTGGCGGTGACCGCGCCGAGGTAGAGGCCAGCGGTGTTCATTGGCGTACCAACACTCCGTCTTCGATCCTGTACTGGCGGTCGAACGCAAACGCCTGATCCTCGCCCGCAGGTGCGCACCAGATAACAACTCCCCCGCCGGCCCGGACCTCGTCAACCGCCTCGGTCAGGATCCCGAGTCCCTCGGCATCGAGGCTGTTCCGCGGCTCGTCCAGGAGCAACACCCTCGGCTGGTGAACAAGAGCCATGGCGAGACGTAGTCGCTGCCGCTGCCCCTGTGAAAGCCGGTCGGCACGGCGCGAATCCAAGCTCGTGAGTTCAAACCGCAACATAGCTTCGTCGATCGCCCGCGCACGTCCGGCAGCCGGCACAAAGGCGTACGCAGCTGCGAAGCTCAAGTGCCCACGGACGCTCAGGCGCGCGTAGAGGCCGCGGTCTCCAGCGGGCACGAAGCCAAGCTGGCGGTGATATTCGCGCCAGCCTCCATCCGCCGTAAGACCGTCGATCGTAACCTTGCCCTGGTCCGCCGCAAGGATGCCCGTGGCGATCCGCAGTAGCGTCGTCTTCCCCGCCCCGTTCCTTCCGGTCATGAGGGTTGCGGATCCGGCCGGCAGCGCCAGGTCGACGTCGCGGAGAACCGCCCAGCGTTTCTGGCCGCGGCCCCAATGACGCCAGACTCCGTCGAATCGCAGCAGGTCTCGGCCATCCTGAGGGTTCACCGCCAAAGCCTCAGGTCGATCCGACCAATGTGTTGCGGGCTCGATCACTGACGCCTATTCGTGTCGCAGGGCGGATTGGGACAGTCCGCGTCCTTCGACTTCAAGCCGCTGGTCGTGGACTGACTGCTCCATGAAGGCATGCGCAAGCGCCAGGCGGGCGCGCCAAAGCTTGCGCGACCAGCGCTCGTCGTCCCCCCGCTTGGCGGCATCCCGGAGTGCGATCGTCACGCCCCTCGGCCAGCTCCGTGGTGGCAACGCACAAATCGGCGCTGCGACCCGGGCCAGGTGGTTCTCGATCACCGTGCGGTCGCGTGTTGCCGGCAGGTGCCGGGCCCAGGTGCCGAACGATCGAGGTGGGCGAACGTTGTCATTGAGGATCGCGTCGGAAGCAGCCGTCGAGGCGCGCCAGATTCGCTCCCATCCCCACCGGGCGGCAAGCTGCTCGGCCGCGGGGCGCTCGTTAGGGGTCATGATCGCGGCGAGGTCGATCAGGTCCGAGATCCTGCCGATCGGGTGGTTGTTCCATGAATGCGCGGCCAGCAATAGCCCGTGTACGGCGTGCGCCGGCGCAAGCAGACCGCTGATACCGGTCTCACTGGGGGTTGACGCCTCGAGGATTTCCGATACGCGCACCGGGGGGAGCCACGACGGCACGTTGGGATGGCGATGGACCTCGACCACCAAGGGGATGCCTGGCCACGCCAGCGGCGACAGATGCTGCCGCTCATCGTATGCCCGCGGGTCGTCGAGTTCGACGAAACCGGCGTCGAGAAGTGCGCGCTGGGCGGCTGGAGCATCGGCTGCGAGCAGATCCAGATCACGGAACACCCGATCGGATGGATGTAGGTAGTGCGCCGCAACCTCCGGGCCCTTCATCAGCATCAGCGAGCCGTCATAGGCTGCGCGAGCCTTGGCGAGAACAACTGGGGTAGCGATCACCATTACTTCGGCGAGCAGCTCCGCAGCTGCAAACGAGTCAGGGACGCCCACCCCGCGGGAGCGCCATATCCTGGCAGCAGCCAGATGGAGCCGGTGGGCGCGAATCGCTGAAATGCTGGGCGCTCTATCTACGACCGACTCGACCCGCTCCCACAGCGGGTGACCGGACCGACCCGGTCCGGCTGGCGACAAGGACGTGGGGCCGGGAATCACACCGGATCAACGGTCCGGACCCGTCGCTCCTTGCGAAAGGTCAGGCCACCATTACCTCTGCGTCAAGCGCGAGGCCTTCGTCGATGTCGGCCCAATCGATCTCGACAGCCTGGCCGCCCAGAGCCAGGGAACTGTCCGTTGCCTCCACCAGACGTACGACACTGCGAGCCAGCGCCGTATGGAACGCCAGTTTGTCTCCGGTCCGCGACGCCTGCACGAAGTCACATAGCTCGCGGCTCAGCGGCTCATAGGCGTCGATCTTCGGCGACAAGATATCCCCAGACCGGTAGGAAAGGTGATACTCCCCAAACGTCTCGGGGTCGCGATAGACCACGCCGCGATCGAATACTCGGACCGGCTCGGCCGTTCCATCGTCGTAGATCACCATTTTCTCGCTGCCGACGACAACGGTGCGCCGCAACTTGCTCGGCGCGAGCCAGCTGAACTCGCAGTTCACGATCACTCCCGAAGCGAACGACATGGTGACGAACGCGACGTCGGCGATGCCCTTCACGATCGAATCGCGACCGACGGCGCGGACCGATATCGGCAGCTCGCCCAGCCAGTACAGGAGGATCGAAAAGTCGTGCGGTGCGAGATCCCAGACGACGCTGACGTCACGTTGATGCAGACCGAGGTTTACACGGCTCGACGAGATGAAGAAGATGTCTCCGAGCTTCCCCCGTGAGAGCAGTTGCTTCACGATTCGGACCGGCGGGCTGTAGATGAATGTGTGGCCACACATCAGGACACAGTCGTTCTTCGCTGCCAGCTCGACCAGGCGGTCGGCAGCATCGCTCGAGTCGGCCAGAGGCTTCTCCACGAACGTGTGCTTGCCGGCGCGTAGGGCCTGTTCGGCCAACGCAAAGTGGGTGTGCACCGGCGTCGCGATCACCACGGCATCGATGTCAGGGTCGTTCACGATGCGGGAGAAATGTGTTGTCGACCGCACTCCCGGGTACCGCCGCCGGAACTGCACGAGCCGCTCATGGTCAAGGTCGCAGATGCAAGTGACCTTGACATCCGGTTGCTCGGAGAGCACTCGCAGCAGATTCGGACCCCAATAGCCGAGACCGACCACAGCCACGCGCGTCGGCTGGTTTTCGATCCCGTAGATACCGCTCAGTTCATCGTCGCTTGTGAGCATGTTCCCCCCTGTCACAAATGCCTGCCCTCGACTCCGAGTCGGGGGCGCCCCACATTTAGTTGCTATGCCGCGCTCAGTCAGCTAACGGATGAAGGTGTCTCGAGCCTTCGTCCGCATGCAAGTGCTCCTACGAGCAGCCAGTGGGAACGCAGAACTTGTCGTACGACCGATTCATGCAATCCCTGCACGTTGTAAGCCCTGTCTAGCTATCTGCGTCACGATGACTCCGTCTTTATGTCATCGTCCGAGTCCGGAGGGAATAGAGAGCCCCTCCTATCCGGCGTTCACTCGCCTGAACACGGCATTGCGCCGCCCGCCCGACGCCTCCGCGATCCGCCCGCGCAGGGTCACATGCGGATAACACGGGAATCCGGGGGACCGCCTTCCGTCGGGCCGCACGCCTAGCGATGCGCACCGTTTCCGGCGTATCCGCGGCCGCGCCACCCGTTCACGTCGATGAACACGCGTTAGGGCGGAGTGGCCGCTGACAGCGTCTCGCAGCCCTCCAACGACGGCCGCGGAGTCGCCGCTTCCGCCTCTAATCCGAACATGTGATCTCGCCGATCTGGCCAATACGTCCAGAAATCGATTGGACGCATCGCTCGACCAAACGTCCAATAGCACTGAGTTCCTCTTGGCCGCCTTGCCAAGGCACCCGATGCAGGGAGAGGCCAAAACGAGAAAAGGGACCAGAAATGCGACGACTTCGAGCGATATTCGCTCTTCTTTTTTGCTTTATGACACTTGCCGGTATCGCGGCGACGACCTCGACCGCTTACGCGGCCCACTCGAGTAAGCACGCCGCGAAGCATCACGTGAAGCGCACGGCGAAGCACCACGTGAAGCGCAAGGCGAAGCCGAAGAAGCACGCGAAAGCCAAGAAGACGACGAACGCCCGGACTGTCGCGACGGCTGGCCACACCACCGCCACACACTCCCCCGTCGAGACGACAGCGCCCCAGCTCAGCGGCACGACAGTGGAGGGCTCGAAGCTGGCCGTTACAAACGGGACCTGGTCCTACTCGCCGACGTCGTACACGCATGCGTGGCTGCGCTGCGGGAGCAGCGGGGGTAGCTGTGCAACGATCGCCGGCGCCACCAGCAACAGCTACACGCTGGCGTCCAGCGATGTCGGGCACGCCATCGAGGCGCGGGTCACGGCGGTGAACAGCAGGGGTTCGGCTTCGGCCACGACCGCTCCCAGCGCGACCGTTACGGCGCCTGTTGCGGCCTCGGGCAGCTCGCTGTTGATCGGCACCCAGACGGTCGAGCCGACGGCCGACAGCAACGGCCCCAACAGCGCACAGGCGTTCTCGTTCACTAGCAGCAGCGCTGGCACGGCCAATTCGATCGACGTTTACGTGGACACTCCCAACACCGCCACGGGTCTGATCGCCGGCCTCTACGCCGACAACAGCGGCAATCCCGGCGCCTTGCTCGCGACAGGCAGCCTCTCATCGATCAAGAACGGTGCATGGAACGCCATCTCGATTCCGGCAACGGCGGTGAGCAGCAGCACCACGTATTGGCTCGCGGTGCTCGGCACCGGCGGCACCATTGCCTTCCGCGACAACTCGGCCGCAAGCAGCTGCGCGACGGAGACCTCGTGGTCGAGTTCACTCAACGCCCTGCCCTCGACTTGGGCGGTCGGCCTGCGCTGGACCTCATACTGCCCGATCTCCGCCTACGTCAGTGGCAGCACCGCCACGGGGACCGGAGCCGGCGGCACCAGCGCGGGTACCGGAACCATCGGCACCGGCAGCGGTGGCACCGGCAGCGGTGGCACGGGCAGCGGTGGCACCGGCAGCGGCGGCACGGGCAGCGGTGGCACGGGCAGCGGTGGCACCGGCAGCGGTGGCACGGGCAGCGGTGGCACCGGCAGCGGTGGCACCGGCAGCGGTGGCACCGGCAGCGGCGGCACCGGCAGCGGTGGCACCGGCAGCGGTGGCACGACATCCCCAACCGTCAACGTGTTCGTTGCGCAGAACGCGGCTGGCACCGGCGACGGTTCGAGCTGCGCTAACGCGCAATCCGCATCGTGGTTCAATTCGAGCTCCAACTGGGGCACCGGCGGCACTCAGATCGGACCGGGGACCGTCGTCGGTCTCTGCGGGACGATCACGAGCCAACTGACCGTGCAGGGATCCGGCACCAGCGCCAATCCGATCACGATCTATTGGGAGCCGGGCGCGACGCTCTCCGAGCCCTACTGCCCCGGACGCGACACCGCATGCCTGAACACGAACAACAACAGCTACCTGACACTGAACGGCGGTAGCAACGGTTCGATTTTGAGTACGGCTAATGGCACGGGTTTGGCTAATCAGAATGGGAATGTTGTTGGGTTGTGGGCTGAGGGTTGTAATGGGTGCACGATCGAGAATTTGAATATCTCGGATATGTATGTGCATACGTCGGCTACTGATACGGCTGCTGATACGGATGATGGGATGTTCGTGTCGGGTAGTGATCTGACGATTGCTGATAACACGTTGCATGATGATGATGCGGCGATCAATGGTGTGTGGGATACGACCGATCAGAACATCGCGATCTTCGGTAATGACATCTACAACATCAACGGGGCGTTCAATTCGGTTGTGAATAATGAGTCGGGCGGGTCGATCGGGCCGATTCTGTTTTACGACAACACGGTCGGTAACTACGGCAATTGGGACACGACTGATGATGCCTATCACCATGATGGGATCCATTGTTGGACCTCTGATGGTGGTGCTGGGGCGCATTACAACGGGTTCTATATCTATGACAATCAGTTCGGTGGGACGACCGATCTGGCGGGATCGCCGTATGGGGATGAGATGACCGCCCAGATCTTCCTGGAGGGTTCGCCCGATGGGACGCCGTGTTCTGACAACAGCTCGAACTTCTACATCTTCAACAACGTGTTGACGGAGAACGCCTTCATCAACAATGGGTTGATCGGCGTCGCCGCCGGCACCGACCACATCTACAACAACACGATGATCGGCGCTGATACGACCCAGGGCGTCTGCCTGAACGTCAACAATGCGCCGAGTGGGCAGATCGTCGAAAACGACGTGCTAACCGGATGCGGGACACAGGTCTACGACGCTTCGTCCGCCACATTCGCCACGTTGGACCACAACGTGGAGGCGGACAATGGAGGCTGGGTGTTCGGCTCGAACTACCTCGGCTCTGGGGCATCGCAGTTTGCACAGTGGCAGTCGCTCAGCGGTGGTGACGCGCACTCGGTGATTCCCGTCTCGGCGAGCCTCAACTCGGACGGAAGCCTGCAGACCGGCTCCCCCGCCTCCGGAGAGGGCACGAATCTTTCGTCGATGTGCACGGGCGACCTGGCGCCGCTCTGCACCACCATCGGCGGAACGCAGCGGCCGAGCACCGGAAGCTGGAACGCCGGAGCGTACTGAGTCGGATCAGAGCAGGAGCGGGAGTGTGCGGTCCAGCGGGATCGCACACTCCCGTTTTGTTAGCCCACCGCCGGTGCCCGCTGACCCAGACGGCTCTGGCGCGACCTCAACTGGGATAGCCTTCGCACGGTGTCGAACCACGAAGCGGCCCCAGAGGCAGCGCAGCAGCCGGTCGCCGCCGTTGTGATCCCAAACTGGAACGGTGAGTCGCTTCTTGCTTCGTGCATCGATTCTCTGTTGAGCCAGTCGACCGCGGTGCACGTGATCGTCGTCGACAACGGCTCAAGCGACGGTTCGCTGCGCGTGCTTGACCGATATCCCACGGTAGAGGTCATCCGCCATGCCGAGAATCGAGGCTTCGCCGGAGGGGTCAATGCCGGCTTCAGGCGCGCGATCGAGCTCGGGTTTGAGTATGTCGGCGCCTTCAACAGCGACGCGATCGCCGACCCGACCTGGCTCGAGCATCTTGTCCAGGCACTTCGTGATGATGATCGGGTCGGCATCGCTACACCCAAGCTCCTTTCGGGAGACGCCCTGCACCTCGACAGTGCAGGGGATTGCTACACATCTTGGGGTCTCCCTTACCCTCGTGGGCGCCACGAGCCGATCGGCAGCCTGTACGGCGAGGATGTCGACGTGTTTGGGGCGAGTGGTGGTGCGAGCCTGTTTCGGGTTGCAACGCTTCAGGACATTGGCCTCTTTGACGAGCAGTTCTTCGCGTACTTTGAGGACATCGACCTGAGCTTCCGCGCCCAGCTCGCTGGATGGCGAATCCGCTACGTGGCCGGCGCAGTGGTCCACCACCAGATCGGCGGAACCAGCCGGCGGATGAAGGGGTTCGTTGCGAGACAGACCTCTCGTAACACTCCCCTTGTGATTGTCAAGAATGTGCCACTCAGGTACTTCCCTCATCTGATCCCGAGGTTCCTGGTCGGGCAGGTGTTCTTCCTGGTCTGGGCCTTCCGACACGATCAGGGTGGATCCGCGCTAGCGGGTTATGTCGATTCCGCGCGACTTTTTCCCTACGCCCTCCGTGAGCGGCGTCGCATCCGCACGACCAAGCGGGTCTCGGACGAGCACGTGTGGAGCATCATCGAGCACCGACCACCGCCGCGCGGGCGCATCGCCCAGATCCACGCGCTCTTACGTCGCCTGGCCTGGCGGAGCTGAGCCCGCTCCGCTGGTCGATGCGTCGCGGCTAGGTACCCCTAGCAGCGAGCGTGGCCGCCAGCCGTGAGCCGGCGAACCAACTGCCAGACACGAACCTCATGGTCGGTCCGAAGCTCCGTGCCGCGGGGGCCCCGAGCATATGCAAGCGTGGCACCGAGGTTTCGAACCCGCGGTTCAGGAGCGGATAGCCCTGGTCCGTCCTCAGACCGTCGAGGACGCTGGGGCCGAGGAATTTGTACCGGCGCACGTCGACCGCGTATCCGGTCCCGAACATCAGGTGGTCGACCGTGCGCTCGGTTCGATCTGAGAGATGAAGCCTGAGCCGGCCCTGGAGTGGCTCAGCTGACATCACCTCGGACGACATGGTGAGCTTCACTCCGTCGATCCGCACTCTGACGAAGTAGGAGCAAGCGGGACGGATCGACCGCGATGCAATCCGGTCTTGTGTCGCGCGGGGAAGGCTCGTGAAGAGCGACGGTGTCGCCACAAGCCGGCTGTACCAAAGCGGCCCGACATCGGTGGGCGCGTACGCGATGCGTCCAAGCGGTCCCATGAAGTGGATCGGGGACCAGCTCTTCAACCACACGATCTCTGGCTGACGCACGATCAGCTCCACCTCTTCTGCGCCCCGCTCCATCATCAGCACCGCCCACTCACAGGCGCTCTGCCCACCGCCGATGATGGCCACGCGCTTGCCAGCGAACTCAGCGGGATCGGAACGCTCGCCCGTATGCGACACCAGGTCGGGCGGCAAATGTCCGAATCCCTCGGGTCTCCTCTGAAAGTCCGAAATCCCGCAGGCCACGACGACGCGTCCAGCCGTTAGCTCGCCACCATCAGACAGCTGCAGCACGAAGCCCGTGCCGTCACGCTCGATCCGCTCAACGCGGCGAACGTCGACGTCTGGGACCGCGGTGCGATGAACCCACATTCCGTAGTCGACGAAGCGCCCGAGTGACACCGGGTGCCCAAACCGCTCACCCGCCTCCTGCTCCATGTAGGACGCGAGCGAAAGTGGTCCGGCAACCTCGACCATATTGGTGGCACTCATGTTCGATCGCAGACGCATCCCTGCAGGCATGCCCTTCCAGAAGGACATCGGATCGCCTACGACATGTGCTTGTACTCCGGCGCGCCTGAGATGGACCGCGGCCGAGAGGCCATGTGGTCCGGCGCCAACAACTACGGTGTCAAGATCCGCCATCAGAACCCTCGCTTCAGCGCAAGGTAGGGGAGCAGAGAGAGCTCCGACAGGCTCGGCAGCGGGTCGCCACGATCAAAGACCGCCTCAGTGTCGGCGCTTCTGAGGGAGGCAACGTAGTCGCGCACGCGCATCCGCCTCCGGGCCAGCTCGGTTGCTGCCGTGGGGATGTCGGTCGCAAGCCGCACCCATGTGACTCCGGTACGGGCGCGCACCGGCTCCTCGGCGACTTCGGACTGCGCGCCCTTGGCTGACTGAACCTGGTCCACATACAGAAGGTACGGAAAGTCGACACCGGCTGCCTGCCCAAGGCTGTGGTACCCCCACGTGCGGGCATTCACGTCGAGCAGCTTGGTTCTGCCATCGCGGTGGTCGTACTTGTATTCGAGCTCCGCCAGCCCGTAGTAGCCAATCGAGCGCAGGAACCGATCCGAGGTTTGCTGCAACTCGGGACAGTCGATCGTCTCGACAAACGTGCTGGCACGGCCGAACTCGACCGGATGCTGCCTGAGGCGCCGTACAGTCATGCTCGCCAGCGAGCGGCCGTTCTTGAAGAGCGCACAGTACGCGAGCTGACACTCACCGCTGCCTGGAACGAGCTCCTGGATCATGACCTCGTCGCTGCCGATCAGCTTGGCCGCCTCACCAAAGCGGAGCCTCAGCTCTGAGCGTGTGTCTGCTCGCCATGCTTTGGCTCCTGTCGCGTAGATAAATCGCTCCTTGATCGCCGGTTTGATGACGAATGGCGGGTCGCCGTCAACCAATTCCAGATCGGCAGCACTCGACACATGCCACGTTCGGGGAGTGGCGATGCCCAGCTCAGCTGCACGCGCGTAGGTGTTGCGCTTGTCCCAAGCCCAGCGGGTGACGTCCCACGGTGGTGTTGCGATTCGGAACTGGCCCAGCAGCTCGTCACGGTGCTTGGCCAGAGCCGCCACGGTCTCTTCGCGTGTGGCAAACACAAGCCATCCACGCACGTCGTGGGTGCGGGCAACTTGAGAAAGCGCAGTCAAAGCGTCCTCGTCGGTGCGCAGCGACGGCACCCTCACCGCGCCGGACGCAAACCGAGACCACCGGCTGATCGAGCGTTCATCGTCGAGGATCAGCACCGAGACGCCCCTGCGACCGAGGCTCCGCACGATGCCGAGCCCCTGGTAGTCGCCGCCGATTACGATCGCGCCCGGGTGCGCGCCTCCCGGACCGCCGGAGGTCGCGACCGCATCGCCAGCGCCGACTATCGCGGTGTCCACCATCACCGTGGTGCGCTTGCGGCTTCGTACACGGCGAGCAGGCGTTCTCCCGCCCTCGACCAGGTGTGCTCGGAGGCAGCCGCCAGACAGTTCGAGCGGAGCTCTGCAAGCAGACCGCGATTTTGATCGAGCTCCGTCAGCTGGCTTGAGAGGGTCTCGATGTCGCCGACGCGATGGACGCGGCCTTGGACTCCATCCGTCACTGCACCAGTGCAGGCCTCGGAGACAAGCGGAACGCACCCGCACCCCATGGCCTCGACACATGCCAGGGGAAAGCCTTCCTCGATGCTCGGCAGCACCAGCACGTCACTGCCACGCATAAGCTCGGCCACCTGGTCGGAATGTCCGAGTGCCTTCACGCTCGGATGCGCCAGCATCGGCGCGAGCTTCGCTTCGTACTCGGGCACGAACGCTCCGGCGATCCGGAAGGTGCCGGTGCGGCTGGCCGGTGACGCGAGCCATGCCTCGAGTGCGAAGTGCAGCCCCTTGCGCACAGCACATACACCGACGAACAGGACATCCAGCCCGCGCTCGTCGTCGTCGGCTCGTGGTCGTGGGAAATAGACGCGCTCGTCATACCCATAGCTGTGCCGAGCCAGCGACGCCGCGGGAAACCCTTCGTCGAGAAACGTCTTGGCCACAAACTCGGACGGGCAGAGGAGCCGGTCCGCCAGCGCGTACTCCTCCTCCTCCTTGGCCAGCTTGCGTGCGTTGTACTCGTGCTCGTGGCCGCGAGGTAGGGCCACGCCGATGCGCTCACACTCCGCCGCGACCGTCTCGTATGCGAAGCGGGTATGTGCGTTGGGCCGCTCCAGCACTGTCGGAATCCCGAGCTCGCGGGCGGCCCGGAGCGTCTCGCGGGCACCCAACGGCCAGGTGTGGACCACGTCTGCATCTTTCGGTCGCGCACGGAGCCGCTGAGCGACGATACGGTCGTGCAGCGCGAATGCTCCGTCGCCCAGCAGGCGATATGGAACCCGGAGAGGCCCGTAAGCAAGCGTCGGCCGGACCTCAACCGACTCTGGGAGTGGGCGGTAGACGGCGCCCGGGAACACCGTCACCGAGCCGCCGGCCGCATCAACGCCGGCGGCCTGGTGCCAGGCGGTGGTGCAGATGCGCCCGGCACCGATCTTGTGAGGAAAGCTCTGCAGAACTCTGACCGCCACGGGAGCGCGATCCTACAGCTCCAGGGTCGCGTTTCCAGCTGTTCGTTTGGCGGTGTTTCGCGCGTTGCGGCCGTGGCTATCCTCGGTTCGTGTCGCGTGATGCCGCGCCAGCTTCCAGCTCGGGAACGCGTCTGGCGATAGCGCTCGCCGGCGACGAACACTACGTGCCCGGCCTGTTTGTCAGCCTGGCGTCGGTGCTGACGCATCTGCAACGCAGCTTCGCGCTCGACGTGATCGTGATCGACGAGGGCCTGTCGCCCGCAACCAACAGGGCACTGCACTCGTTGGTGGCCCGGGCAGCGCCGGCGGCTCGCCTGAGGATCGTGGACGGCTTCGTAACAAGCGGCATCGATGCACCCACCTCGGGGCATCTGACGCAGGCCACGTACGGGCGTCTGCTGATACCCCAGTTGTGCCCGGATATCAAAACCGTGCTCTACCTGGACTCGGACACCCTCGTACGTGTGAGCGTGGCCGCGCTCCTGGACACCGAGCTCGATGGCGCTCCACTGGCAGCAGTGACGGATGCCGACGCCTCCACTCATGCCGGACGTCAACGCTACGGTGAGCTTCGGAGCGAACGGGCGCCCGACGAGCCATATGTCAACGCCGGCGTGCTCCTGATGAACCTGGATGTTTGGCGAAGCAGAGACCTGGGGAACGGCGTCCTGCACTACATCGAAAGTCATCGAGACCAGCTGCGCTTCCACGATCAGGACGCGATCAACGCCCTGCTTGGGGATGAGATCAAGCTGCTGGGCGGAGGTTGGAACTACCAGTTGCGGGTAGAACGTTCGCGGTCGGCGGCGTCACTCAAGGACGCGGCGGTCATTCATTTCAGTGACCCGGTCAAGCCATGGGCGACATTTGACTGGATCAGGCAGGGCACGGTGGCCCGGCAGGCGAGCATGGCCTGGTGGGGCGTGGCGCTGTTCTCGCGATGCCTTCCCGCCGGCTTCCGGTTGGGCATGGCGCGCCGCTTCATAGCCAATGGGATGAGGTTCGTGATCAAGTATCTGAAAAGCCGTATTTCGCGCGACTATCTGGCAAGAGGCAAGGAATACGTTCTCAACCAGGCGGTCAACAAGGTTCCGTTCGTCAAGCTGCGGATGCGGATGTACAAGCGGGCCGGGCTGGGGCTCGCAGACCACAGCACCGGCATGATCATGCTCCGCACCGAGCTTCACACAGTCCGCAGGATCACGATCGGCCCCAACACGATCATTGGGCAACGGTGCGTGCTCGACGGACGTGGAGGGATCGCGATCGGGCGGTCTGTGAACATTGGATCGGGCACGTCGCTCCAGACCGGCAAGCACCTGATCGACGATCCCAACTTTGCCGCCGACTTCGCACCGATCGTCGTCCATGACATGGCCTGGATCGCCGAAGGCTGCCGCGTGCTGGCGGGTGTCAGCATCGGCGAAGGCGCCGTCGTTGCTGCTGGCGCGGTAGTTACCAAGGACGTAGCACCGTATGAGGTCGTGGGCGGAGTGCCAGCGACTCACATCAGGATGCGCGCGCGACCCATGGACTATGTACTCAGTTACCGCGGGGACTGGCTCTAAGCCTCGGTCTCTGCACGATGTCTGCCTCAAGTAGCCGAGGCGCGGTCCTGGTCGTCGCCTCGCAGGGCGTCCAGCTTGGGACCCAGATCTGTTCACTCGTAGTTCTCTCGCATCTGCTTGCGCCGCGGTCCTTTGGCATCGTCGCGATGGTCTCGGCCGTGGTCGGGCTCGCCGGGGTACTGGGAGCATTCGGGCTCTCGCTATCAGCGCTGGCGGGCAAGACTCCCAGTCCTGAGGAGCGCAGCAACCTCTTCTGGGTGAACGCCGCCAGCGGCATCATCGTCAGCGCGATCGTGGTCGCGTGCGGGCCGGTGCTCGCGGCCTTCTACCACATACATGCGCTGATTGGCGTGACCGCTGCGCTGGCGCTCCCATTCCTGCTCGGCGCGCTGACCGTGCAATTCAGAGTGGAGATGAATCTGGCCGGCCAGTGGAATCGCCTGGCGGTGGTTCAGGGACTGCCCGGCCTGATCGCGCTTCCGGCAGCCGCAGTGGTAGCTGCCGTCACCGGCAGTTACTGGGCGCTGGTTCTGCAGACAGTACTCACGAGCGTTGTCCAACTCGTGCTGGCACTGGGGCTCTCCGACTGGCGCCCGCGCGCACCGCATCGGGCCACCGATGTACGCCATCACATCAGGTTCGGTCGCGATACCGCTGCCATTCAGACCCTGAGCTACGCCGCAAGCAACGCCGACAACATCTTCATCGGACGATCGCTCGGCAGCGGTGCCCTGGGGCAGTACAACCGCGCCTACAACTTGGCCGCATTGCCGACGAGCCAGCTGGCTGTCCCGCTCGAGCAGGTGATCCTCCCGCGTCTCTCAAGGGCGCTTGACCACGACTTTGACGCCACCATGATCCGCTGCCAGCGGATCATGGTGTACGCACTGACGGTGCCCCTGAGCATCGTCGCAGGAGTCGCCTACCCGCTGGTCCACGTCTTCCTTGGATCGCGTTGGGTCCAGGTCCCGGAGCTGATCCAGATCCAGGCGGGAGGCCAGGTCTTCTCGGCGATCGGTTACATGTACTACTGGAGCTTCTTGGTCAAACGTCGCACCGGCATGATGGTTTTCGGAGACGGGATCGTGGAGATCGCGATGGTGATTGTGATCGCTCTAATCGCCAAGGACGGAAACGCCGTCGTCGCCTGGGTGGTGGCTGCGGGCCAGATGTGCATGACACTGGCCTCCGCGGTGATCGCCAGGCGCGTCCTGAGGCTCGACGTGTTTGGACTGCTTCGCGTGGCCGTGCTCCCGCTGCTGATGCTGGTGCTCGCCGCCGCCGCCGCCGATGCGGTGGCCAGAGCCGGTTGGTCAAGCCCTGGGCTGGCGTTGCTGGTTTCGGCCGTCGCGTGGATTGCGACGGCGGCGGCCGGCTACGTGTCCTTGCCCTCGGTTCGGAGCGACGTGCATTTGCTCGGCGGGTTCCTCAAAGGCGCCAGGGCGGGTAGCTAGGGTGTCGTTGAACCTAGTCTGCTTCTCGCCATACGTGCCGTACCCGGGGATCAGCCATGCCGGCGGTGGTCTCTTCCAGTCGTATCTTGATCTGACCGACGACATCGGCTCGCGGCTGCTCGTCGCACCTGCGGATCAATGCAACCTCGGGCGGAATCCGGAGAGCCTCGATGATCTGCGGCTCGTTCCGATCAAGTCTGAGGAGACCATCGATCGGTGGGAGAATCGGATCGCGCACAGGCTGACGCCCCGTCGTCTGCCGGCGCAGGTTCGGCGAGCCTTGCTGCGCGATGAGATCACCATTTCCGCGCTCCGTGACGCCGATGTGGTCGAGTACCAGTGGCATGAGATGGCGACCCTGCTTCCCTACGCGCGCAGGCTTGCAAAGCGGGCTCGTCATGTCGTTTTTCTCCACGACGTCGTCTCTCAGGCGCTAGCCCGTGCGGTGGAGGCCGAGAGCGGACGCAGGTTGCTCCAGGCGCGCGCCCAGGTTCGACTGACGGAGATCAGTGAAACGCGGTTGGTGACGCAAGCGGACGCGGTGATCGTGCTCAGTCCGAAGGATGCGGGGCTTCTCAAACACCGGCAGAACGTGTTCGTGCATCGCCCGGTGGTGCGTGTCAATCTCCGCCTTGGCCGAACTCAGAGCCGCGGGAACCCGCCGCGGTTCGTGTTCGTCGCGGCCTTCCGCCGTCCCGAGAACATCGAAGCCGCGGCCTGGCTGCGAAACGAGGTGTGGCCCCGTATCCGCGCGTCGATCGGCGACGCCGAGTTGCGGTTCGTCGGTGCTGGATCCGATCGACAGCTCGCCGGACTGATCGACCCGACCGTGGGGGTCCAGGCGAGCGGCTACGTCGAGGATCTCGACGCCGAGTACGCACGCGCCGACGTGGCGCTGATTCCGGTCCTACGCGGAGCAGGAGTGAAGGTGAAGACGCTCGAGGCGATGGTCACAGCGACCCCATGCGTCAGCACGACCGTCGGTGCCGAGGGGATTGAGCGGGCCGCCGAATTCATCGAGATCATGGATACCCCTGAGACCTTCGCGGCGGCCGCGACCCGGCTCGCGTCGGACGCGGCTGGAGGGTATGCCTCGCGGGCCCAAGCCGGTGCTATGTGGGCGGCCGTCGCACACGGCGAGGAGCAGGCTCGCAGCATGCTGATCAACGCGATCACTGGTGTCTCGCCGGTGAGCGTCCCGGCGGTGGACCGGACCGCCTTCGGCTCAGCGAGGCACACCTAGAATGGGCGTTGTGCCCGGTGCGGTCGTGATCCCGGCTTACGGGAAAACCGAGCTCACACGCGCGACGGTTGGGGATTGCCTTCGCGAGCCCGGTGTCGTCGATGTGATCGTCGTTGACAACGGGGGCGACTTTGAGTCCGATGATCCCTGCGTCACGGTGCTGCGGCCTGGGCGTAACCTCGGCTGGCTGCGCGGCACGAATCTTGGCTTCGAGACCGCCAGGGCCAGCGGCCACGATTGGCTGGTCGGACTGAACAACGACACGCGCCTCTGCCCGGGCTTTTTCGACGGGTTGCGCGGCGCGGTGGCAGGGCATCGGGACGGCCTGATCGCCCCGTGTTATGACGACCACACCGCCACGCAAACCGCGTACTTCACCGGACCGCTGGACCAGTTCCCGGCAGAGCCGATCGAAGAGCAGGTTCCAATCATCGACGGAACGTGCTTCGCGATGAGCGCCGAGCTCCTCGATCGAGTCGGCCCGCTGGACGCGAAGCACTTTGGCAGACGCGGATGGGGAGCGATCGAGGACTATGTCTTGCGGGTGCGTGCGCTAGGGGGGGCCGCATACGTCACTCGGCGTGCCTACCTGACGCACGATCGCGGGTCGACGGCGCGCGCCGTGATGCCGTCGTATCACCGCTACGCCATCGCTGAGATGCGCCTTGGTCTAAGGCGCATCTACGGCCCGCGCTGGCGTGAACACTTCCCGCACGCCGTGCAGGCACCGGACAGCACGGGTACTCGCATGCGTGACCTGCTCCGCGCCATGGAAGACAGGCTGGGCTTGAGCAACACGGCGATCGGTCGACGCTGATTGCCATGGGTGCTTCGTCGATCTGTGATGGGCACGGGTGGTTTCGAACCACCGACCTCTCGCGTGTGAAGCGAGCGCTCTCCCGCTGAGCTACGCGCCCTCAGGGGCCATGACTTTAGCGTGGGAGCGGCGGTGGTGGAGGGTCGCTCGCGCCGCAGCCGGTCAGGACGCGTCGCCGGGGATGCGCTCGGCGTCGGTCACCATCCGGACCACCCGCGCCGGATTGCCGATCACAACCGAGAATGGCGCGACGTCGCGCGTGACCACCGCACCGGCACCGATCATGGCGCCCTCGCCGACCGAGACGCCAGGCACCAGAATCGCGCCTGCGCCGATGCTGGCACCGCGGCCGATCACCATCGACTCGCAGTTGAAGGGCTGCCGGCTACGCGGGAAGCGGTCGTTGGTGAACGTCGCCTGTGGCCCGATGAACACGTCGTCTTCGACTCGCATGCCATCGACGAGGTACACGAAGGACTTGATCGTCACCCGGTCGCCGATTATCACGTCCGGGTCGATGTAAGTGTGGTCGCAGATGTTGCAGCCGCCGCCGATCACCGCGCCGGCCATCACATGAGCAAACGCCCAGATACGGGTCCCGGGGCCGATGTGCTCGGACTCGACGAGCGCATGCGAATGGATGTACGGCGGATCGAGGGTCATGACCACTCCTGGCGACAGTTTCGGCGTCGCTGATTGTCTCACGCCAGAGGCGAAATTCCCGAAACCGGTTCAGTGCGCGTTTCGTCGACACTGCGCGTCGATTGCGGAATCGAGCGAGCGCTTTTTGAAAACGCCAAGCCGCGGGTATAGAGCGTACAACCGACACGTGTGTCGGCCGGTCATCAAAGGTGAGCCGGAGAGCGAAGGAGAGAGGGAATGTCGGTGAGAAAGGGACGGAGCGCTCTACTGGGAGCGCTGATGGTGGTTGCGACCGCCGTGTTCGCACAGGCCGCGCAGGCGTCGACCACGCCGAGCATCAGCCTTGATCAGAGCGCGGGTACCCAGGCTGGCGCGACCCAGAACCTGGGTATGGATCTGAAGTTCTCGGATTCTGCCGGCGACTCTCCGGACGTGATGACGATCAATCTGCCGCCGGGCCTGCTCGCCAACGCGGCGATCGACGGTGGCCAATGTCTGAAGGTGGCGGACCTCTCCGACACCAATTGCCAGGTCGGCACGGGCGTGGTCACCGCCGATGCGGCTGATCTGGTCCCGATCCCGACCGACGTGACCTTCGACCTGGTGCCGCCGCCGAACCCGGGTGACCTCGCCGGTCTGGCGGTCAACAGCGCGACCGGCCAGATCGGCCAGACGGCCGATATCAAGGTGCGGCCATCTGGCGACCCCAACGGTGTTGGGATCACGATCAACTTCGTGCTCCCCAACAACCTCTTCGGCGTGCCGATCATGATCACCGAGATCAACAGCACCTTCGACGGGCTGCGTTATCCGACAACCTGTCCGTCGACCCCGCAGAACGTCGGCATCAGCGTCGATTCATACAACGACACCACCGTCAAGCAGGTGTCGGCGCCGCTGAACGTCACCGGCTGCTCGGCGCTGCCGTACGCCCCGAAGCTGTCGGTCTCCGCCACCAAGGACTCCGCCGACAGGATCGTAGCCATCACGACGGGGGTCACCCAGGCCGCGGACGAGTCGCCGACCAAGGACCTGGCGCTGTCCTTCCCGGGCACGACGCTGGGTGTCAATCTCGCGGCGGTCAAGCTGCTGTGCGTCAACCTGACGGCCGGTAACTGCTCGCCGGTGGGCACGGCAACGGCCACCTCGCCGCTGTATCCGGACCCGCTGACAGCCAACGCCTATCTCACCGGTACCGCGCTCGGACCGGATCTGACGCTGGTGTTCCCGGCGCCGTTCCCGCTGACGCTGACCGGCACGGTTGCGCTCACGACCAAGACCGCGACCTTCTCCGGACTGCCCGACATCCCGCTGACAAGCCTGAAGCTTGTCCTCAACGGCGGGGCGGACGGCATGTTCCTGACCAACTGCAACCCCGGGAGCGGCACGGCGACCGGAAGCGCGACCGATCAGAACGGCGATCACACCGCCAACGCATCGGTGGCCTACACCATCAGCGGCTGCGCGGCCTCCTCAGGCGGAAGCGGGACGAGCGGGAGCGGGACGACCACGGTCAACGCCGGGGGTGTCAATGCCGGGGGGAGCGGCAGCAGCTCCACGCCCACCGTCACCAGCCCGGCGCTTGCCAATCTCAAGTCGGGCCGGCTGGCGCTCTCGATGCGGATCAGCGTGCACAAGCATGCGCCCAAGCTCACACAGGTCAGCCTCAAGCTCACGCCGGGAATCAGCTTCGTGAGCCACAGGGTCGGCAAGCACACGAAGATCACCGGGGTCTCGCTGAGCGGCGCCCAGATCAAATCGCTGTCGATCTCAGGCGGACGCCTGGTCATCCGCCTGCGGCACGCGGCAAGCTCCTTCCGCCTGAAGCTCACCAGCGTCCTGCATGAGGACGGCGCGCTGGCCGCGGCCGTCGCGCAGAAGAAGAAGGTGCCGGTGCATCTCTCCTTGATCGCGCTCAACACCAGGCATCAGAGCCACACCATCAACAAGCAGATCAGCTTGTAGACGCCTCACCCCTCCTCCCATGAGAGCCGCCGTGCCGGAAATCGCCGGCGCGGCGGCGTGTTGAGCGTTCGGCAGGGAGCTCGCGTGCGGCCATTCGCACCGGTAGAACGTTCGATCAGCCTCGCCCATTAGGCTTCAGTGCCGTCGGCGGAAGCCGATAAGGCCATTAGGGCAGGCTATGTCTACTCAGCAACTCGACAGCCAGGACACGAGTGTTCTCGACCCGGCCCAGATAGGTGCCGTGCTGACCGCTGCCCGCACCGGTTTCCGGGAGAACCCGGCCGCGACGCTGGCCACCGCGATCCGCTGCAATCAGCAGGCGGGCTCGCAAGGAGAGTGGGCACTGGTGGCGCGTGCGCTGGCACTCGAGGGCCATGTTGCCCTGCATCGCGGTGATATCCGCAGCGGCCTCGCGCTCGCGCTCGAGAGTGAGCGGCTGCTCGGCGAGTCGGACGACTCTCCACCACCTGCCCAGGCGGAGGTTGCAGCGCTTCGCGCCCAGGTGAGTTTCTTCACGGGTGCCTATTCGCATGCGCTCAGCAACGCCGAACGCGCGATCGAGTTCGCGGATGCCAGCGGCGACTTCGGCCTGCGCATCTTCGCCCGGCGCGCCGCCTTCATCGTCTTCGGCAACGTCAGCGTGCGCGAGCTCGACAAGCGGCTCTACGAGCTGCTCGACCTGACCGTCGAGGCCGGCGAAATGTGGGAGCAGGCGATCACCTACAACGACATCGCCTGCTACCAGGAGGCCAGCGGCGACATTGAGAACGCACGCACCTCGATCGAGCGCGGGTTCGCGATCGCCAGCATAACCCGGCCCAACCGCTTTGCGATGGCTGTGATCCATTCGACCCGCGCCGACATCGAGCTGGCGAGCGGTAATCCGGCTGCCGCGTTGAAGGACGCCGAGGCCTCACTCGCGCTGCTCGCCGAGAGCAACCCGCCGAACCCCTACGTGCTCGGTGCCAGCGTCCGCGCGCAGGTGGCCGCGCGGATGGCGCTTGGTGAGTACGACGACGCTCAGCAGGCAGGCGAGTCCGCGCTGAACTGGCTCGGTGAGCGGATGCCGCACACCCGCGGGATGATCCTCGCGGCGGTTGCCGAGGCGCTGCGCGAGGCGGGTAGGCTGGCGGAGGCATACGACGCGCTCTCACGTGCGGCCGAGCTCGAGCGCCAGGCCTTCACCGAGATCTCCGAGCTGCAGTTGAGCCTTGAGCGCGCGGTGTTGCAGGCACGGCTTGCTCGCACCGAGACCGACGCCCTGGCGCTCAAGAACCGTGAGCTCGCCGAGGCGCATGCTCAGCTCGAGAGTCGCACCGCAGAGCTCGAGTCGCTACAGGAGCAGCTGCGCGACCAGGCCGAGCGCGACTGGCTCACCGGCCTACACAACCGGCGCTTCCTTGCGCGCGAACTCGCGTGTCCCTCGCCCGCCAACTCGGGGGTTGTGAGTGTCGCGGTGGTCGACCTCGACCACTTCAAAGAGATCAACGACCGTCACGGCCACAGCGTCGGCGATCAGGTGCTGGTGCGCGTGGCCGACCTGCTGGGTCAGGTGTTGCGGGCTTCAGACATCATCGTCCGCAGTGGCGGCGAGGAGTTCCTTGTGCTGATGCCGCAGACCGACGCGAGCGCGGCCATCGCGGGCTGCGAGCGTATCCGCCTGGCGATCCGCCAGGAGCCGTGGGCGCAGATCACGCCGGGTCTGTCGCTGACCACCAGCGTGGGTCTCGCAACGGCCGACAACGCCAGTGACCTCGAGTCGCTCGTCACCCTGGCCGACAAGCGGCTCTACGACGCAAAGCGGGCGGGCCGCAACTGCGTCGTCTCGTCCTAGAGCCTCACGAACCGCCACTAGACCGACGTGATCGTGCCGCGCATGTAGCCGTCGTGCATCATCGAGTACGGGTCGCACGGGTAGGTGCAGTACCACTGGAACACGCCGGTCTTCTCGACCAGCAGCGTGTAGCTGTGGGTGCCGGGCCTGGCGACGATGTTCACCCCAGCGCTCGGGGAGGTGATGCTGTGAGGCACGGTGTCGGTGTTGTCGATCACCAGCGTGACCGGCCGGCCGGCGTGCACCTCGAAGCTGGTGACACTGAAGGCGTCGTGCAGCTTGCCGTCGGGGCCGGGCTTGATCCCTGGGGAGACGGACATGTAGATCGTGCCCGCCACCGGGGCGGTGCCGTTGACCTTCACGACCTGCTTGGTGATGACCGGTCGCGGTGCGGGGCGCTGGGCCGCGTTGATGACGGCTACGTCGATCCCAATCAGCGCCAGCACCATTGCCAGCGCACCGAGGATCGAGAGCCCGACGCCGCGGCGAAGCCGGTTGTTGTTCGGGGGCTGCTCCGGCGTTTGCAACAGGAATGTGTGGGTCTTGTCGGCCATGATGTCCTCCGTCGGTTCGTTAGCTCATAGCTTCGACCCTCGCGGGCGGACCGACCTCGGGGCTGAGCCGTCGCGCTGCTGCTCGCGATCACCCACCGCCGGTGGAAAACCGGCAGCCGGTTCGCGGTAAGCCCGCTTAAAGGCGAAAGGACGGCCCCGGCCGTCCCCTCACTGCGTCATCCGAGCCGTCTGCCACACATACTCGGCCGGGCGTTCCGCGCTGGCCTCAGCGCGGAACGGCTAGAGCCGGACGACGTGCTCGTCGCTCGAGCCGCGCGTGATCCCGCGCAGGTCGACGAACAGGGACGCCTCGCGCGCGATCTGCCGGTGGTCGAGTTCGGGGTGCGCGGTCACGAGCACGACCGCGTCGGCGCCGTCGAGCGCCTCGCCCAGGTCGCTGTTCTTCAGGCCGAGCTTGCGCAGCTCCGGCACGTAGGGGTCGTGATAGGCGAGCTTGGCGCCGCGCTTGGCGAGCACCTCGATGATCCGCAGCGCCGGGGACTCGCGAATGTCACCGATGCCGCCCTTGTAGGCGACGCCGAGGATCACGATCTTCGAGCCCTTGATCGGTTTGGCCACATCGTTGAGTGCGAGCTCGATGCGCTCGACACAGTAGTGCGGCATCTGCTGGTTGATCTTGCCGGCGAGCTCGATGAACTCGGTCGACATCTGGAACTCGCGGGCCCGCCAGGTCAGGTAGAAGGGGTCAACCGGCAGGCAGTGGCCACCCATGCCCGGCCCCGGCTCGAAGCGCATGAAGCCGTAGGGCTTGGTGCTGGCGGCGTCGACGACTTCCCAGATGTCGATGCCCATGCTGTGGGCGACCATCGCCATCTCGTTCATGAGCGCGATGTTGACCGAGCGGAAGATGTTCTCGAGCAGCTTCGTCATCTCCGCCGCCTCGGGCGTGGAGACGCGCTGGATGTTCTCGCACACGCGGCCGTAGAGCTCCGCGGCACGGTCGGTGCAGACATCGGTGATGCCGCCGATCACCTTCGGGGTGTTGTGCAGGGTGTAGTCGGTGCGGCCCGGATCGACGCGCTCGGGCGAGAACGCGACGTTGACGTTCACCCCGACCTTCAGCGACGAGTGCCGTTCGATCATCGGCACCAGCAGGTCACGGGTCGTGCCCGGGTAGGTGGTCGACTCGAGCACCACCAGCTGACCCTCCTGCACGACCTGCGCGAGCGCCGCGGCTGAAGCTTCGAGCGGGCCGAGGTCGGGCTCGCGATTGTCGGTCAGCGGCGTCGGCACGCAGACGATGATCGCCTCGGTCCGCGCCAACGGCGAGTAGTGGGTGGATGCATGAATCTTCGCGAGCACCGCGCGCAACTGCTCGGAGGGGATGTCCTCGATATAGGACTCACCGGCGCAAATCGAATCGACCTTGCGCTGGTCGACATCTACTGCGATGACTTCCTCGCCGGCCTCCGCGAACGCGACGACGAGCGGCAGACCTACGTATCCGAGACCGACGACGCCAATAGCCATGATCGGCAGAGTATCGGTACGCGAGCGTTGGACGGGATCCCGGCAAGCCGTCATGCACTTTGCGCCCCGCAGGCACTACGATCAGTCGCGGATCGTGCTAGGCGGGGCGCTAGCGGTGCCCTGTAACTTGCAATCCGCTCCAGCGAGGCTGAATTCCCTTCCGAGGGGTGGACGCTCGCGGACAGCATCCTGCGTGTGGCGGTGATGGTCTGGTCCCAAAGCGATGGAGGCCCGTGAACCAGGTCAGGTCCGGAAGGAAGCAGCCTTAAGCGGTCACCCCCAGGCGCATAGGGGGTGCCGGATCGGAGCCACCCACAGGACCGCCCCGCGGGCGAACACCACGGAGAAGGGTGCACGATCCGTATCACCTCGGCGCCCACGGTGGTGCCGGGGAGCTATCTTGGCGAGGCGATGCTCGTCCACTGCAGCTTGGCCGGCCAGGCGCCGTGGTGACGAGATCTCCCGTGCGACGCTTCCCGGCAGCGGTCGCGACCGTGCTCGCGAGCGTCGCGATGCTCGCGACGCTGCTGGCCTACGCGGCCAATCACGTACTCGTGAGCTCATCGGGCTTCGCCAGCCGCGCGATCGGCGTCGTCCAGACAGGCGCCGTCGAGTCGGCGATCGTCAACCAGGTCACGGGGCGCGTGACGGCGCTCGTCGGTGACCAGCCGAGCGTGCAGCCGCTGGTCCAAACCGGGGTGCGCGAGGCACTGGCGAACCCGCAGGTCACGAAGGAGATCCGCACCGCGGCCCGGTCGCTGCAGACCCAGCTGCTGTCCGGACACGCTGACTCCCTCACGCTGACGCTGCCCGGCGTCAGCCCTGCGATCGCCGCGACCGTGCGGTCGCGCAGCCCGGCGCTGGCCGCTGAGATCAGTCGCATCGGCACGCTCACGGTCGTCGATGTGCCGATCCCGTCGGGCACCAGCAGCGTCCTGCACGACCTCACCGAGGTGGGACGGGACTGCGTCCTGCTGATCGTCCTGAGCGCCGCGCTGATCGCGCTGGCGCTGCTGCTGTCGGTCGATCGCAAGCGTACGCTGGTGGGGCTCGGCGTCGGCGCGGTTCTCAGCGGGCTGCTCGCGGCCGCGATCTATCTCGCCGGCCGCGGGTTGGTGGTCGACCAGTTCTCGGCGCCGGACGTGCAGGCCGCCGCGGGCGCCGCCTGGAAGCTCGTACCTGGGTGGCCTCGAGACTTCGGGGTTCGTACTGGCCGGCGTGGGCGCGGTGGTCGCGTCGCTGGCCGCGCTGGTGTGATCAGCCCGCCGGTATATGTTCTGCTGCGTGACAGCTGACGAGGTGACGCGACCAACTGTGACGGTTCGGGGCGAGGCGGTGCTGCGCGCGGCCCCCGATGAAGCTCTGCTCTCGATCGCGATCGACGCCGTCGAGTCGACTCCCGGCGCGGCGCTCGCCGACGTCGCGGCGCGCAGTGCAAGGCTCCAGGGGATGCTCGATCAGTTGGGCATCGCCGCCGGCGATCGTGCGACTGCCGGCGTCTCGGTCGGCGAGGAGCTTGAGCACACGCAGGAGGGGCGCCGCTCGCTCGGTCATCGCGCCTCGGCCAGGACCATCGTCCGGACCGTCGACGCGCAGATCATCGGCCAGCTGATCGAACGCGCGACCGGCGAGCTGGCGGCGCAGCTCGACGGCCCACGCTGGCGGATCGCCCAGGCCAATCCGGTCAGACTGCAGGCCGCCCGGGAGGCCGCGGCCGACGGCTACCGCAAGGCCCAGGCCTATGCCGAGGGGGTCGGCGCGAAGGTTGGTCCGCTGCTGTCGCTCGTCGAGGCCGACCCGCACGCGGCGCCCGCCGCGATCAGAGCCGCCAGCTCAAACGTCAAACGGATGCCGATTGAGACCGGCGAGCAGGAGGTCATGGCGGCGGTGTACGTGACGTTCGCGCTCGACACCGCTCAGGTCGGCTGACTGTCACCCGCGCGGATCAAGCTTTCACCCGCGCGCGGGTCAGGCGAGCGCTTTGGTCTTGGCCTGTTCGAACTGGTCGTCGGTCAGCAGGCCACGTTCCCGAAGGTCGGCCAGCGTCTGGAGATCGTCGACGTGGGTGCGCTGGTTGCCGTGGCGTTCGAAGCGCTGAAAGTCAGCAAGCCGCTGTTGGTCCTGGGCGTGGTGCTCGTGCATGACCTGGCCACGGATGATCAGGTAGGCGAGCACGCCGAGCAGCGGGAAGACGAAGATCGCCAGTACCCAGAGGGCCTTGCTCCAGTTGGAGAGATCGTGGCTGCGGAAGATGTCGAACACCACGCCGACGGCGATCCAGATCCAGAGGAACATGAGCGCGAGCTCGAGAACCGTCAGGAGCCCGTCGCCGAAGGTGAAGGTGGCAAACGGCAGAGAAGGCATGTCCATCCTTTCCGGTCAGTGGATCCACATTCTTTCGGTTCTCGTGCCGGCTGTGGTGTTGCGCGCGCTGTCACGCGCTGGAAGGGCCCCTGCCCGCTCGTCCGCGCGCTCGCGTCCGTGGCGCGGGCGCGTCCGTGGCCCGGTCTAGGGCTTGGGTGGCGCGGTCGACTCCCTCACCACCAGGCTGGTGGCCAGGTCGAAGCGCTGGTTGACCGGTATCTCCGGGTTCTCGCTCATGCGGATCAGCATGCGCGCGGCGGTCTCAGCCATCTCGGTCAAGGGCTGGCGGATCGTGGTCAGCGGCGGCCCCACCCAGCGGGCGATCCGCAGGTCGTCGTAGCCGACGACCGAGAGGTCCTCCGGGATCTTCACGCCGCGCGGGCGCGCGGCCTCGTAGACGCCGAGCGCCTGCAGGTCGCTGCCGGCGAAGATCGCGGTCGGCGGCGCATCCATGTCGAGCAGCTGCGAGGCGGCGCGGCGCCCGCCGGCCACGTGGAAGTCACCGGCCCGCACCAGCGCCGGTTCGAACGCGACCCCGGCCCGCTCGAGCGCGGAGCGATAGCCGTCGACGCGCGCGACCGAGCAGAGCATGTCCTCGGGGCCGCTGATCATGCCGATGCGGCGATGGCCGAGCCCCAGCAGGTGCTGGGCGGCGGCAAAGCCCCCGGCCCAGTTGGCCGAGCCGATCGAGGCGACGTCGGGCTCGGGCTCATCGGCGGGGTCGACGACGACGAAGTTCACACCACGGCTGCGGAGCTTGTGCTTCTCCTCGGGGCCGAGGTCCGAGAACACCAGGATCACGCCGATCGGGCGGCGGCGCAGCACCCCGTCGATCCAGGCGTGGCCCGGGCTGTGGCGGTCCCCGCTCTCGGTCAGGATCAGGCTGATCCCGGCCTCGCGCGTAACCCGCTCGACCCCGCGGATGATCTCGATCGCCCACTCGCTCTCGAGTTCGTGAAAGACGAGCTCGACCATGCGCGCGCTCGAGCTGGCCACGCCGGATGCGCGGCGCAGATAGCCGTAGCCGGCCAGCAGCTGCTCGACGCGGGCACGGGTGGTGGCCGAGACATCGGAGCGCCCGTTGAGAACTTTCGAAACGGTTGCGAGCGACACGCCGGCCTCCGCGGCGATGTCGGCGAGCGTCACGCGCCGTTCCGGCGCGGTCGGCGAGTTCGCCTTGGTCGTGGGGTTTTGGGTGCTGGACAAGTTCGTTGGCAATCCTCAATCGAATCTTCGCACCAGAGAGCTTGACAGCCTGAGCGGCAGCTCGCTAGCCTCGCCCCGGCGATGTGCTTTCGGTAAGTATGTCGAAACTTTCGGAGAGGAGAGGTTTCCAGATGTCGATGTCCCGCAGTTGGTCGCGGCGTGGTCCCGCCACGACCGCTATCGCGCTTGCCGCCAGTGCGGCGGTCGCCGTCGGCGCCGGCGCCAGCAGCGCCAGGACAGTCGCTTCGGCGGCGTCCAGCCGTCCCGCAGGCAAGATCACCATCCTCGTCTACGGCGACTCGCAGAACTCGGTCGAGAAGTACGCGGTCGCGCAGTACAACAAGACCGCCGAGGGCCACAAGGTGAAGGCCGTCCTGAACACGATTCCGGGCGCCAACTACCAGACCAAGCTGCAGACGATCATGAGCACGAGCAGTGCCCCCGACGTGTTCTTCAACTGGGGCGGCGGCTCGATCGAGCAGTTCCAGAAGGCCGGTCTGCTGCTGCCGCTGAACAGCTTCTTCAAGGCCAATCCGAAGCTGAAGTCGAGCTTCCTGCCGTCGATCCTCGGTGCCGCCAAGATCGGCGCCGACTACTACGGCATCCCGATGCGCGGCACGCAGCCGGTCGTGCTGTTCTACAACAAGTCGCTGCTGTCCAGCGACGGTGTGCCCGTGCCGAGCACCTGGAGTCAGCTGCTCTCAGACGTCAAGACGCTGAAGAGCAAGGGCGTGCAGGTGCCGATCGCACTCGGCGGCGGCGACCAGTGGCCGACGCTGATGTGGTTTGAATACCTGTATGACCGTGTCGCCGGCCCGAGCGTCGTCACCGACGGCCTCGCCGGTCAGAAGACGGTCTGGAACACGGGCGCCAGCAAGGCCGCACTCGGCGACATCAAGGACCTGATCAACGCCGGTGCGTTCGGTCCGTCGAAGAGCTGGGACTCGGTGAAGTTCACCGCCGGCCAGACCGCGCAGATGATGGTCAGCGGCATCGCCGGCTTTGAGCTGATGGGCTCGTGGGACTACTCGACGATCCAGAGCCAGGGCTCGACCGCGACCGGCACCAACCCGCCCAACGGTCCCGGCGCCGCCTTCGTCAGCGCCGGCAAGCTCGGCTGGACCGCGTTCCCGTCGGTGCCCGGTGGCAAGGGCAACAACGCCGATCTGGCGGGCAACACCGAGAACTACTACTCGGTGCTGAAGAACACCCGCTACCCGCAGGCGGTCGCCGACTTCCTGAAGATCATGTACACGCCCGGGTTCGTCAAGAACGAGCTGGCGATCGGCAACCTGA
Organism: uncultured Actinomycetota bacterium; assembly: GCA_963706725.1. Lineage (GTDB taxonomy): Bacteria > Actinomycetota > Thermoleophilia > Solirubrobacterales > Solirubrobacteraceae > Palsa-465. The sequence continues at coordinate 1,772,724 of OY970167.1, forward strand.
CAACGACCACCAACACGCCGAGCCTGATCAGTGGCGCCGACGCGACCTGGCTGAAGTGGCAGTACCAGCTGGTCAACCACGCGCCGCACTTCCAACTGTCGTGGGACCAGGCCTATCCGCAGACGGACACCACCACGATCCACACCGCGGTCGCCAACTACTTCGACGACCTCAACTCGGGCCAGTTCATCAAGGCGATGGAGAGCCTGAAGCCGGCGTCGTAGACGGTAGGTAAGTCGAGAAGCAGAATCACGGTATGACGACGCTCACTCACGGTGGGCGGATCAGGAAGAACTCGGGCGGCGTGAAGGTCGGCCGCCCGAGCTTCCTCTGGTCGCTGCCCGCCATCACATACTTCGCCCTGTTCGCGATCGTGCCGCTGGGCGTCGTCGCCTGGCTCTCCTTCAACGGATGGGACGCGATCGGTTCGCCGCACTGGGTCGGTACGGCCAACTGGACGGGGATGTTCTCCGACCCGATCTTCCTCAAGAGCTTCAAGATCACGGCGATCCTGACCGCCCTGGGGATCGTCACCCAGACCCCGATCAGCCTGCTGATCGGGGTCTGGGCGGCGGGGTATCAGAAGAACCGCGCGGTGCTCTCGGCGCTCTACTTCATCCCGCTGCTGCTCTCGGCGCTGGCGATCTCCGTGATCTGGGTCTCGCTGCTGAACCCCTACTTCGGGCTGCCGCGTGAGATGCACTCGATCTTCGGAGGCGGCCTGTTCAATGACGGCTTCCTGTTCTCCAGCCCGGCCACCGCGATCGGCGTGCTCACCTTCGTCGGCATGTGGCAGTGGACGCCGTTCCACACGCTGATCTATCAGGGCGGCGCCCGCGCGATCCCCGATGTGCTCTACCAGGCGGCCGCGATCGACGGCGCCGGACGCGTCCGCATGTTCTTCTACATCACGCTGCCGCAGCTGCGCAACACGATCATGACCTCCGTGATCCTGATGCTGGTCGGCGGGCTGACGACCTTTGACCAGGTGCTGGTGCTGACCCAGGGCGGGCCCGGAACCTCCACCACCAGCGCCTCCTACTACATGTACCAGAAGGCGTTCCAGAGCTTCCAGTTCGGCAACGCCAGCGTGATCGCGGTCGTGCTCGCGGTCTTCACGACGCTGATCTCGCTGATCACCGTGCGCGTCACCGGCTGGGACAAGATGCGCAGCACGCAGGAGGGGATGTAGGTGGCGGTCGCCCCCGGACCGCCGGGCCTGACGGCACTGGCGCTGAACGCCGAGGAGCAGCCGGCGCGGCTCGCCCGCCCGCGCACGATCCAGCGCCCCAACTACGTCGCCGGCTTCTTCGCCGCGCTCTGGCTGGTGATCGTGATGGCGCCGATCTACGTGCTGGTCAAGGGCTCGTTGCAGGACCAGACCGACTACACGGCCTCCGGTCCGCTGTCGCTGCCCCACCACCTGACGAGCGCCAACTACAAGCTGGTCTTCCAGCAGGGTTTCCTCAAGTTCTTCCTGAACACCGCGATCATCACGGTCGCGGTGGTGGCGATCGTGGTGCTCCTGGTGCCGCCGCTGGCCTATGCGATCGTGCGCAACCGCAGCCGCATCGTCAGCGTCGTCTTCAGGGTGCTGCTGCTGGGGTTGGCGGTGCCGATCACGGCGGTGATCATCCCGATCTTCTACCTGATCTCCAAGGCCGGCTTCTACGACACGTTGCCGGCGGTGATCCTGCCGACGGCGGCCTTCTCGATCCCGATCTCAACGGTCGTGATGACCGGCTCGATGCGCGACATCACCTCCGACATGTATGAGGCGATGGCGCTCGACGGCGCCTCCAGCTGGGGCACGTTCCGCAACCTCGTGCTGCCGCTCTCCCGGGGCGGCTTGGCGACCGTGATCATCTTCTCGGCGTTGCAGGCCTGGAACGGCTTCCTGTTCCCGCTGATCCTGACGCAGTCCACGGGCGTGCGCGCGTTCACGCTCGGGCTCTACGACTTCACGACCGCCAACGCGGTCGACGCGCCCGCGATCTGCGCCGCCGTCGTGCTCTCGGTCGTCCCGATCCTGCTCGTCTATCTGTTCGCCCGCCGTGCCCTGGTCCAGGGCCTGATGGGCGTGGGAGGTAAGTGATGTCCGTCAAACCGGCACCGCACGGAGGGCTGGCGCCGTGGAACGATCCCGCGCTCGCGCCCGATCAGCGCGTCGAGGCGCTGGTCAGCGCGATGACGTTGCGCGAGAAGCTGGCGCAGCTGTACGCCGTCTGGGTCGGCGTCTCGCCCGCCGGCGACGGCGACGTGGCGCCCTTCCAGCACGAGCTCACCGACGGTGTCGACTTTGATGAGGTGATCCGGCATGGGCTGGGGCAGCTGACGCGGCCGTTCGGCTCGGCGCCCGTCGACCCGGCGCTGGGCGTGCTGTCACTGGCCCGTACCCAGCAGCGGATTCGCGCTGCCAGCCGCTTCGGCATTCCGGCGCTCGCGCACGAGGAGTGCCTGGCCGGCTTCACCGCCTGGGGCGCGACCGCCTACCCGGTGCCGCTCTCCTGGGGCGCGACCTTCAACCCAGACCTGATCCGCGAGGTCGGCGCCCGCATCGGCGCCAGCATGCGCGCCGTCGGCGTGCACCAGGGCCTCGCGCCGGTGCTCGACGTCACCCGCGACCCGCGCTGGGGCCGCACCGAGGAGACGATCGGCGAGGACCCCTACCTGGTCGGCACGATCGCCTGCGGCTACATCCGCGGGCTCGAGGGCGCCGGCATCATCGCCACGCTCAAGCACTTCGTCGGCTACTCGGCCTCACGCGCCGCGCGCAACCTGGCGCCGGTCTCGATGGGCCCGCGCGAGTTCGCCGACGTGATGACGCTGCCGTTTGAGATGGCGATCCGCGAGTCCGGCGTGCGCAGCGTGATGAGCGCCTACACCGACGTCGACGGCGTGCCCGCGGCCGCCAACCACGAACTGCTGACCGGCCTGCTGCGCGACACCTGGGGCTTCACCGGCACGGTCGTCGCCGACTACTTCGGCGTCACCTTCCTGCGCACGCTGCACGGGATCGCCGCCACCGACGGCGAAGCCGCCGCCGCCGCACTCATGGCCGGCGTCGACATCGAGCTGCCGACCGTCAGCGCCTACGCGGAGCCGCTCGCCGCCGAGGCGCAGGCCGGTCGGATCGACCCGGCCGTGATCGACAAGGCGCTGCGGCGCGTGCTGTCGCAGAAGCTCGCACTCGGCCTGCTCGACGCCGATTGGGATCCGCTGCCCGATGGCTTCGGCGAGGCGGACCTCGAGGACCCCGAGTCCCAACGCGGGCGCCTCACGCTCGACACCGCGGCCGACCGCGCGCTGGCCCGGAGCGTCGCCGAGCAGGCGGTCGTGCTCTTGCACAACGACGGCACGCTGCCGCTCACGCAGACCGCCGGCAGGCGCATCCTCGTCGTCGGTCCGACCGCCGACGACAGCTTCACGCTGCTGGGCTGCTACTCGTTCCCCGGCCACGTCGGCTCGCTGCACCCCGAGGTGCCGATCGGGATCGAGATCCCCACCGTGCTCGAGGGCATCCGCGCCGAGTTCCCCGACGCCGAGATAACCCACCTGCAGGGTGTCACGATCGACGGCGACGACGACTCGGGCATCAACGGGGCGCTGGCCGCCGCCCGCGGCGCGGACCTGGTGCTGGCGCTGCTCGGTGACCGCGCCGGCCTGTTCGGTCGCGGCACCTCGGGCGAGGGCTGCGACGCCGCCGCCATGCGTCTGCCCGGGTTGCAGCAGGAGCTGCTCGAGGCACTGCTCGACACCGGCACGCCGGTCGTCACGGTGCTCGTGCAGGGGCGCCCCTACGCGCTCGGCACCGCCCCCGAGCGCGCGGCCGCGATCGTCGCCTCGTTCTTCCCCGGCGAGGAGGGCGCGAGCGCGATCGCCGGCGTGCTCAGCGGCCGCGTCGAGCCCTCTGGCCGGCTGCCGGTGAGCGTGCCCGCGACGCCCGACGGCCAGCCCTACACCTACCTCGGCGCGCCGCTGGCACAGAAGAGCGGCACCTCGAACCTCGACCCGACTCCGCGCTACGCCTTCGGCCACGGCCTCTCCTACACCGCGATGCAATGGAGCGAGCTGACGCTGGCGGCGAGCAGCGCTCCGACCGATGGCGCGCTGCGGGTCGGCCTCACAGTCCGAAACACCGGCCAGCGGGCCGGTGTTGAGGTGATCCAGTTGTACCTGCACGATCCGGTCGCATCGGTCGTGCGGCCGTTGAACAGGCTGATCAGCTACGCCCGTGTCCCGCTGGACCCGGGCGAGAGTGTGCGTGTCAGCTTCGACGTCCCGGCCGAGGCCAGCGCCTTCACCGGCCCCGACGGGCGCCGCGTCGTCGAGCCCGGCGCGCTTGAGCTGCGGCTCGGCGCCTCGAGTGCCGACATCCGCCTGGTCGCCGCCGTCGAGCTGACCGGCGAGCGCAGATTCGTCGACCACACGCGCAGGCTGCACTGCGAGATAGGAGGCCTGGATGGCAACCGTCGTCTTTGATCGCGCGACCCGCGTCTACGCCGGCGCCGAGGATGCCGCCGTCAACGAGCTCGAGCTGGAGATCGACGACGGTGAGTTCCTGGTGCTGGTCGGGCCCTCGGGCTGCGGCAAGTCGACCTCGTTGCGGATGCTCGCGGGGCTCGAGGAGGTCAGCGCCGGGCGCGTGCTGATCGGCGGGCGCGACGTCACCGGGATGGCGCCCAAGGATCGTGACATCGCGATGGTCTTTCAGAACTACGCGCTCTACCCGCACATGTCGGTCGCCGACAACATGGGCTTCGCGCTGAAGATCTCGGGGCTGGGCAGGGCGGAGCGGCACACGCGGGTGGTCGAGGCCGCCAGGCTGCTCGACCTCGAGGAGCTGCTCGAACGCAAGCCCAAGGCGCTGTCGGGCGGCCAGCGCCAGCGGGTGGCGATGGGGCGCGCGATCGTGCGCAACCCGCAGGTCTTCCTGATGGACGAGCCGCTCTCCAACCTCGACGCCAAACTGCGGGTCCAGACACGTTCGCAGATCAGCTCGCTGACGCGGCGGCTGGGGGTGACGACCGTCTATGTCACCCACGACCAGGTCGAGGCGCTGACGATGGGCGACCGCATCGCGGTCATGCGCGGCGGTGTGCTGCAGCAGGTCGGCGCCCCGCGCGAGCTCTACTCGTGCCCGCAGAACGTGTTCGTGGCGGGCTTCATCGGCAGCCCGGCGATGAACGTCTTTCCCGCTCGGGTCGTCGAGGGCGGTGTGCAGATCGGCTCGGTTGTGGTGCCGGTCGAGCGCTCGGCGCTGGCCCACGCGGGTGACGAGGTTTCGGTCGGCGTGCGGCCCGAGGACCTGGCGATCCAGGCGCCGGATGGCCTGGCGGTGGTCGTCGATCTGGTCGAGGAGCTCGGTGCCGACGGCTACATCTACACGCACACCGAGTCCGAGCGTCGGCGGGTCGAGCTGGTCGCGCGGGTCAGCGGTGCCGACTACCCGCGGCTCGGGGACGAGCTGCGTATTGGCCGTCAAGCCCGGCCGTGTGCACGTCTTCCACGCGCACACGGGCGAGCGCCTGAACGCTCCCGTGGGGCTCGAGCCGGCGCTCAGCTCAGCAGCTCGCTGATCAGCGCCTGGATCGTGCGGTCGTCGTGGCTGGCCTTGGCGTGCTCGCGCGGCTGCAGCCAGGCGTCGGGCGCTGCGCTGCCGCCGTCACTGGTGTAGACGTGCTCGTAGCCCTGGCGGCGCAGCGAGTCGAGCACCATGTCGTTGTAGGCGCCGAAGGGGATCGCGAGCGTCGTGATCTCGGCGCCCGTCAGCTCCTCGAGCAGGCGCCGGCCCTGAGTGATCTCGTGCTCGAGCTTGGCCTGCTCGAGCGTCGTCCAGTCGTGGTGCTGCAGCCCATGGTTGCCGATCGCCATTCCGGCGTCGACGATCTCCTTGAGGTCGCGCTTGCTCATGAAGCCGGGCTCACCGAGCCAGCCGGGAACGATGAAGAAGGTGCCGCTGAGCCCGCGCTGCTGCAACGCAGGAAGCGCCTGGTCGAGGTCTGACCAGTTGCCGTCGTCGAAGCTGATGTTGACGTCGTCGCGGCCCATGCACGCGTCGAGCGCCGCGCTGAAGGTGTCCGGCTTGACCCAGAACTCGCGCTCGCCGGTGCCGAAGTCGCGTCCGATCGGCCGTCCGATCCCGTGAAAGTTGAGGTTGAGGATCTGCTGCGGCACTGCGGCTCGCATGATCGCATCAGTGGCATGGTGTGGGCTGCGACACTGGTGGCATCGCTGCCCGCACCGCCACGGCCGCCAAGGTGATGGCGCCCGACCTTCCCGAACTTCAGCCGGCCGAGCCCGCGCGGGAAGCCGCTGGCCTGGTGCTCGAGTCGGGGCTGCTGGCCGCGGCCGCCGGCATCAAGGTCGAGGGGTACGGTATGGCTGATGACCGGCACTGATCTCGGCGACCGTTCCACGGCCTTCACTGCCGAGTCGGTGCCGGACGCCTATGAGCGCTACGCCGCCCCGGCGTTGTTCGAACCGTGGGCCGAGCTGCTGCTCGATGAGCTCGAGCTGTCGCCCGGTGTCCGGGTGCTGGACGTCGCCAGTGGGACCGGGGTGGCGGCTCGTGCTGCGGCCCGGCGTGCCGGTGCTTCGGGGAGTGTCGTGGCCAGCGATGTGAGCGCGCCGATGCTGGCGCGCTCGGCAGCCATTGCGGTGGCAGGCGGGGCCGCGGAGATCACCTTCGCCGAGGCGTCGGCCGACGCATTGCCATTCGGCGACGACGCCTTCGACGTGGTGCTCTGCCAGCAGGGCCTGCAGTTCTTCCCCGAGCAGGCGAAGGCGGTGGCAGACATGCGCCGGGTGCTGCGCGGCGACGGCGTGCTCGGGATCGCCGTCTGGGCGCACGGACATCCGCTGGTGCCGTTCGGCGTGTTCTGCGAAGAGCTCGCCGCCGTGGGTGCGGAGCCGCCGTTCCAGCGAGCCTTCGACGTTGACACTTACACGATGTCCGCCGACTCCGTACGCGCCCTGCTGGTCGGTTCCGGATTCGGCAGCGTCGATGTGCGGGTCGCCGAGCTCGAGGTCTGCTGGCCCGACGCCGCCGCGGCGGCTGCCTGCGTGCACGCCACCCCGTACACCGCCTCGCTGGCCGCGCTCTCGGCCAAGCAGCGTGCCTCCTATGAGGCCGCCGTGCTGGCGCGCTTCGCGCCGGCGGAACCCGGCGGGGCCGTCAGGCGAGTGACCGCCGCCGTCATCGCCCGGGCCCTTGCCTAGACCCGCCGCAAGCACCATGGCCGAACACGCCTGCGTCGAAGTCGGTTGCGACCAGGGTTTCGCGCCGTGAGCGCCGTCTCGCCTAACACGAGCGTGCTCCTGATCGGAGCTTCCCGCGGCCTGGGGCAGGCGATTGCCGCCGAATATCTCGGCCGCGGCTCACGGGTCGTGGCGACCGTGCGTGGCTCGGGCCCCACCGCGCTGCACATCCTGGAGGCGAGTGCCGGCGCGCGGCTCGAGATCGAGCACGTCGACATCAACTTCCCCGAACAGGTCGGCGCGCTCGTGGCGCGGCTGGCGGATCGGCGCTTTGACCTGTTGTTGGTCAACGCCGGCGTCACCAACGCTCCAGAGGAGACCGTCGCAAACGTCACCACCGAGGAGTTCACGCGGCTGATGCTCACCAATGCGCTGAGCCCGATGCGCGTGCTCGAGACGCTCGCCGAGCTGGTGATCGCCGATGGCACGCTGGCGATCATGTCCTCGGGCCAGGGCTCGATCGCCAACAACGAGCGCGGCGGCTTCGAGATCTACAGGGCGAGCAAGTCGGCGCTCAACCAGCTGATGCGCAGCTACGCCGCGCGGCAGCGCGACACTGATCGCACGCTGTTGTTGCTCGCGCCCGGCTGGATCAGGACCGACCTCGGCGGTCCCAACGCGCGCCTCACGATCGAGGAGAGCATCCCCAGCCTGGTGACCACGATCGATGCCCAGCGTGGCCGTCCGGGGCTGCGGTTCCTCGACTACCGCGGGGAGACCGTCCCCTGGTGAGCCCCGCAGGAGTTGGCCGGGGCCCGACCACCTAGACTCGGCTCTGTGTCAGCGGGTCCCTCGCTTTACCGTCGCCATCGTCCGCGCACGTTCGCCGACGTAGTCGGCCAAGAACATGTCGTGCGCACGCTCTCACATGCCGTCGAGCGCGACCAGATCCACCACGCCTACCTGTTCGTCGGCTCCCGTGGCACGGGCAAGACGAGCATGGCCAAGATCCTGGCGGCCTGCCTCAACTGCGTGGACGGGCCGACGATCTCACCCTGCGGCGAGTGCGATTCCTGCGTCTCGATCGCCAACGCCACGTCGCTGGACGTGATCGAGATGGACGCCGCCTCCAACAACTCCGTCGATGACATCCGCGATCTGCGCGAGAAGGTCGCCTACGCGCCCGTGTCGGGCCGTCACAAGGTCTACATCCTCGACGAGGCGCACATGCTCTCGACGCAGGCATGGAACGCCTTCCTCAAGACCCTCGAGGAGCCACCTCCGCGAACCGTCTTCGTGCTCGCCACGACCGAGGCGCAGAAGGTGCTGCCGACGGTCGTCGACCGCTGTCACCGCTTCGACTTCGGCCGTCCGAGCGCCGAGCAGGTCGCGACCGTGGTGCGCCGGGTCGCCGCGGCCGAGTCGATCGCGATCGAGGACGGTGCCGTCGGGCTGATCGCCCGCCACGCCACCGGCTCCTTCCGTGACGCGCTGGGCACGCTCGAGCAGCTCGTCACCTATGCGGGCGATGCCGCGATCACGCCCGACGACGTGCTCACGGTGCTGGGCGTCGCCGATACCGAGCAGCTGTTCGCCGCGGCCGACGCGATCGTCGCCGGGGACCCGGCCGCTGCCCTGCGCGCGGCCGCCGCGCTGGCTTCGTCCGGACGCGATCCCGGTCAGGTGCTGCGCGACCTCGAGGTTCACGCGCGCGAGCTGCTGACCGTTCAGGTGCTGGGTGAGGTCCCGGCCGAGCTGCGAGTCACGGCCGAGCGCGATCAGCGACTCGTGGAGCAGGGCCAGAAGCTGGCGCAGAGCGACGCGGTGCGCCTGCTCGAGCTCGTCTCCGCGGCACTCGAGGCGAGCGCCAACGGGGCCCAGGCCCGAATCCAGCTCGAGCTCGTGCTGATCAAGGCCGCCGCGCCCGAGATGGACCCGTCGATGTCTGCCCTGCTAGCGCGGATCGAGCGCTTGGAGAGCAGTGCGGTGTCTGCTCCCGAGCCGCCCGAGCCTGCGGTTGAGCGCGATCCGGCGTTCGAGCCAGTCGCGCATGCCGATGAGCCGGGCGCCTGGGACGACCGGCCGCCGCTCGAGGAGGACCCGTTCGCCGTCGAGCCGTTGGCCGAAGCAGCCCCACGGGCTGCTGCCGACCAGCGGGAGCGCGATCCGCTGGATGCACTCGCCGCCTCGATCGATCCATCCGCAACGGGAGCACCACCGGCTAACGGCACGGTCAACGACATCAGCGACATGCAGCGCATGTGGCCGGCCGTGGTCGAGCTCGTGCGCGGCGGTAACGCGATGCTCGGCGTGCTGCTTGAGTCGGCGCGGCCGCAGGCGGTCAGCGAGCGCGAGCTGGTGCTGTCATTTCCGGCCGAGGCCGCCTTCTACAAGCGCAAGGCCGAACAGGATGATTACCGCCGCACGACCGCCGAGGCCGTGCGTAACGTCACCGGCATGGCGCTGACGCTGCGCTATGAGCTGTCCGACGCGCAGGCGCAGGGCGGCGAGCAAGAGGCGCTGGTGGAAGTGAAGCCGATGAGCGACGAGGAGCTGGTCCAGCGGTTCATGGATGAGTTCGGCGCCGAAGAGATCTTGGAAGACGACTCGGAAGAGGAGAGCTGATGCCGCAGCCAGGCATGCCCAACATGCAGCAGATGATGAAGCAGGTCCAGAAGATGCAGGCCGACATGGCCAAGGCTCAGGAGGAGCTCAAGTCCGAGACGGTCGAGGCGTCTGTCGGCGGCGGCGCGGTGACCGTCGAGGTCAGCGGCGAGCTCGTCTTCAGGTCGATCCGGATCGCGCCGGAGGCGGTCGATCCCGACGACCCGGAGATGCTCTCCGACCTGGTGCTGGCAGCCGTCAACCAGGGTCTGCAGGCCGCCCAGGATCTGGCTGCACAGAAGCTCGGTGCGGCGACCGGGGGGCTCGGTGGCCCCGGTGGGCTCGGCGGTCTGGGGATCCCCGGCTTCTAGGCCAGGCCGGCTTCGGTTCTCGGGAGAGACGTGAGCACCTACGCGCCGCCGCTTCAGCGGCTGATCACCGAGTTGTCGAAGCTCCCGGGCGTTGGCGGCCGCACGGCCCAGCGGCTCGCGTTCCACCTGCTGCGCACCAGCGAGGAGGACGCCTTCGCGCTGGCCGAGGCGATCCGTGAGGTCAAGCAGCGGATCGGCTTCTGTGAGATCTGCTTCAACCTCGCCGAGGGCCCGCGCTGCCGCATCTGCGAGGACGAGCGGCGCGACCCCGACCTGATCTGCGTGGTCGAGGAGCCGGTCGACGTGATCTCGATCGAGCGCACCCATGAGTTCCGCGGCCGCTACCACGTGCTCGGCGGAGCGCTCTCACCGATCGATGGAATCGATCCCGAGGATCTGAAGATCGAACAGCTCTATGCGCGCGTGCGCGCCGGCAACGTACGTGAGATCGTGATCGCCACCAACCCGACCACCACCGGCGAGGCGACCGCGCTGCACATCGCCGCGGGCATCCGCACGATCGCCCCGGAGCTGGCGATCACCCGCCTGGCCTCGGGACTGCCGGTCGGGGCTGACCTCGAGTACGCGGACGAGCTGACGCTCGGTCGCGCCTTCGCCGGGCGCCGCGCTCTCTGAGAAGACACGTCGCGCCGGCGTCACCGGCTCGGAGCCGGCGGATGCCCGGCCCTCGGATCGCCCCCAAGCCCGACCCCGTAACCTGATCCGGGATGTTGCCTCAGCAGACAGTCGTGATGAAGTTCGGCGGCACCTCGGTGGCCGACGCCGAGCGGATCAAGCGCGCCGCACGCCGGATCGTCGCGCAGCGGGAGGCGGGCAAGCGGGTCGTCGCCGTGCTGTCCGCGCGTGGGCTTGAGACCGATGAGCTGATCAAGGCCGCCTTCGAGGTTTCGCCCCAGCCGGACCCGCGTGAGATGGACATGCTGCTTTCGACCGGTGAGCGCATCTCCTGCGCGCTCTGTGCGATGGCGATCAACGACCTCGGGCACAAGGCGATCTCGCTGACCGGCTCGCAGGCCGGCATCGTGACCGATACCTCGCACACCAAGGCGCGCATCCTCGATGTGCGGGCGGACCGCATCAAGCAGGCGCTCGACGAGGACAAGATCGTGCTGGTGGCTGGCTTTCAGGGCGTCTCGACGAGTCGCGACGTGACCACGCTCGGTCGCGGTGGCTCGGACACGACGGCGGTCGCCGTCGCGGCGGCGTTGAGTGCCGAGGTGTGCGAGATCTACACCGATGTCAGTGGCGTCTTCAGCGCGGACCCACGAATCGTGCCGGACGCGCGCAAGCTCCCGCTCGTGTCGTTCGAGGAGATGCTCGAGATGGCGGCCTCCGGCGCCAAGGTTCTGCAGCTGCGCTCGCTTGAATACGCGCGTACGCACGGCGTGCGCGTTCACTGCCGTTCGAGCTTCGAGGACGGCCCGGGTACCTTTGTGATTGGAGAAGACGAGACGATGGAGCATCCACTGATCACCGCCGTGACCCACTCGACCGAGGAAGCTCGGATCACGGTCGTCGGCGTGCCCGATCGGCCCGGTGCCGCCGCCGAGATCTTTGAGGCGCTCGCCGACGCGAACGTCAACGTCGACACGATCGTGCAGAACGAGCCGCGCACCGACTCCGAGGCCGCCGAGGTCTCGTTCACGTGCGCCAGCGAGGATCTGCGCATCGCCGAGTCAACGCTCGCCCCGGTGATCGCCGAGTTCGGCGGGGCCAAGCTCGAAACGGACCCGGAGGTCGGCAAGGTGTCGATCATCGGGGCCGGCATGCGCTCGCACCCTGGCGTCGCCGCCAAGGTCTTCCGCGTGCTCGCCGATCAGAAGATCAACATCGAGCTGATCAACACCTCGCCGATCAAGATCACCTGCCTGATCCGCGCGGGCTCCGTGACGGACGCGGTTGTGGCGCTGCACAACGCCTTTGAGCTCGGCGACGGCGACGTCCAGGAAGAGGGCGGCCTCGGGCGGGACGCGCGATGAGCGCCGGCTACCGCATCGCGGTTGTCGGGGCCACCGGTGCCGTCGGCACGGTGATGTTGCAGTGCCTCAAGGAGCGCGGGCTCGACCGCGACAACGAGATCATCCTGTTCGCCACCGCCCGCTCGGCAGGGCGGGTGATCGACGGGCGCACCGTGCGCGCGCTCGACGATGCCGCGGATCTGAGCGGGATCGACATCGCGTTGTTCTCGGCCGGCGGTGGCACCTCCAAGGAGTGGGCGCCGCGCTTCGTGCAGGCGGGCGCGACGGTGATCGACAACTCATCCGCCTTCCGCCGCGACCCAGAGGTGCCGCTGGTCGTCTCCGAGGTCAACCCGCACGCGCTGCGAGACCACAGCGGGCTGATCGCCAACCCGAACTGCTCGACGATGCAGCTGATGGTCGCGCTCGCTCCGATCCAGCGCGAGGTCGGCATCGCGCGCCTGATCGTCTCCACCTACCAGTCCGTGTCCGGCACCGGCGTGAAGGCGCTCGACGCGCTCGACGCCGAGGCGCGCGCGGCGCTCGCCGGCGAGCCGCTGCCCGAGCCGCAGATCTATCCGGACAACATCGCGTTCAACGTGATCGGCGCCGCCGGTAACTTCGCTGCGGGCGATGACCACACCGACGAAGAGCGCAAGATGATGTTCGAGACCTGCAAGATCCTGGAGGATCCGGAGATCGCCGTGGCTGTCACGTGTGTGCGTGTGCCCGTCCGGGTCGGCCACTCGGAGTCGGTCAATCTGGAGACGCGCGAGCACCTGCCGGTCGAGCGCGCTCGCCAGTTGCTGTCGGAGGCGCCGGGGCTGATCCTCGCAGACGTGCCCTCGCCGCTGGGCTCGGAGGGGCGGGACGAGGTCTTTGTCGGCCGCCTGCGTCGCGACCCCACGCACCCCAACGGCCTGGCGATGTTCGTCGTCGCCGACAACCTGCGTAAGGGCGCCGCCACCAACGCCGTTCAGATCGCGGAACTGCTGATCCGCGATGATCTTGTCGCCTCGCGACGGCACCGCGCCGCCGCATAGTCGCGAACGAGGCTCAGCCGGCGAGCTGCTGTGAGCCACTGGGAGCCACCGCAGCCGGCAATCAGTGCGCCGTGCCGGTCAGCGCAGCAGCGACCAGGAAGCCGCGCGCTGCACGCGAATTGAGCACGGTGGCGGTGACCGCACTACCAGGCCCGGTGGTACGCACCGTTGCTGGACACACGTCGGAAGAAGTCGCAGCCGGAAGCGCCGTGACTAGCGCGCGCTCGGTTCGACGAGCACCGTCTGCAGCACGCGCCGGACCTGATCGATCGTGACGATGCCGGTCAGGAGGTCTTGGTCGTCAGTCGCGATCACGGCTCCGAGCCGCCCGAGTGACTCGAGTGTCAGCACGTCGGTGAGCGGGCGATCTTCGAGGATCGTCAGGCGACCGGCGTCGGGCTCGAGGATCGATCCGACCGTGGCGTTCCCCTGGTCCGCGAGCACGAGCTCCTGTGCCCGCTCGCGACGTGCAATCCCGATGAAGCGACCGTCACCGTCGATCACGGGCAGCCACTCGCTCTGGTAGCGCAGGAACGTGTTGTCGAGCGCGTCGAGCACGGAGCTGGTACCACGCACGACGATCGGCTCGTGATCCATGACATCGGCGACGCGCACCCCCTGCACGCGCGAGGCAGCGGCCGTGCCAGCCAGTGCCATACGCGCCGACTGCCAGATGAAGAACGCCAGCACGAGCAGCCAGAGCCCGATGAAACTCGAGCTGCGAAAGGTGGTGTAAAGACCGAAGCCGCCGAGCAGCACCGCGAAGCCCTCACCCAGTCGCGCGGCGGCACGGGTGCCACGCAGCTTGTCACCGGTGACCCGCCAAACGAGCGCGCGGGCTATGCGCCCGCCGTCCAGTGGGTAGGCGGGCACGAGGTTGAACAGCAGAATCAGAACGTTCATCGGCAGCAACCAGCTCAGCGCCAGCAGGACCGGCGTGATCTGCACCGTGCCATCGAGCGCGATCGCGTGCGTCAGGCGATGGGGCCCGACGATCGCCAGGTCAACGCCGAGGCAGATCATGATGAAGAGCACGGTTCCCAGCGGCCCGGCCGCGGCGATGCGGAATTCCTCACCCGGGCTCTGCGAGTCGCGGCTCATGTAGGTGGTTCCGGAGAACCCGAACAGCTCGATCCTCTGCACCTGGATCCCGGCACGGCGCGCGACGAACGCATGCCCGAGCTCGTGCAGCAGCAACGAGCAGTAGAACAGCAGGATCGTGACCACGGTGGTCAGATAGGCAACGTCCTCGGATGAGCGCAAGGCGGTGCGGAACGACCCGGCCAGCAGGAAGATCCAGACGAAAAGCATCGCGAACCAGGTGAGGTCCAGGCCGATGCGGATGCCGGCGATCGTTGCGAGCTTGATCGAACGAGTCCGCGGAAACATGCTGCAATGGTGGCACAGGCGGATTTTTCGAAAATTGGGGAGCGATCGATGGCGACGGCGATGGCAGAGCTGAGGGCGTGGTTGGGCCAGATCTCGGACCTGCGCCGCGCGTCCGCCGTGCTCCAGTGGGACAAGAACACGATGATGCCCCGACTGGGCGCCGAGCTGCGCAGTGAGCAGCTCGCGACGCTCGAACGCATCACCCACGAGCGCTTCGTCTCGGGCCGCACGCTCGAGTTGATCGAGGCAGCAGAGGCCGAGCGCAATGGCGAGCCTGAGGACTCGATCGACGCCCGGATCGTCGCGGAGGCGCGGCGGCTGTTCGAGAAGGACCGCCGGGTGCCGGTGGAGCTTGCGGCCGCACGTGCCAGGGCGGCCGTGCAGGGCTACAAGGCCTGGATCGCGGCCCGGGAAGCCAACGACTTCGGCATGTTTGCACCGGCGCTGGAACAGAACTTCAAACTCGCGCGCGACTACGTCGCCTGCTTCGACGAGCACGAGCACCCATACGACGCTGTGCTCCAGGATTTCGCGCCGGGCATGCGCACCAGCCAGGTGGAAGCGCTGCTGGGGGAGATGCGCGACCAGCTCGTGCCGATCATCGACGAGCTGTCGGGGCGTGCGATCGACCTTGCCCCATTGCAGGTCCGCTATCCGGTCGGCGATCAGCGCCGGCTGGTCGACCGGGTACTGCGCTGGATGGGCTTTGACGATGCGAGCTGGAGGCTCGATGACACAGTGCATCCGTTCGAGGAGAGCTTCTCGGTGACAGACATCCGGCTCACGACCCGCTACCTCGAGCGCTATTTCCCAACCGCGCTGTACGGCGCGATGCATGAGTGTGGCCACGGGTTGTACGAGTCGGGGATCGATCCCGGTCTGCAGCGCACCCCGTTGGGCAAGATCCGCTCGAGCTCGATCCATGAATCCCAGAGTCGCCTGTGGGAGAACATGGTTGGACGCAGTCGCGCGTTCTGCGTCGCACTCACTCCCGTGCTGGTCGAGCACTCCCGGGGAGCGCTCGACGGCCTCGAGCCCGCGGCGCTATTCCGGGCGGTCAACATGGTGCAGCCCTCGGCGATCAGGATCGAGGCCGACGAGACGACCTACGGGCTGCATGTCGTGCTGCGCTTCGAGTTGGAGCGCAGTCTCCTGACCGGCGAGCTCGAAGTGACCGATCTGCCCGAGGTCTGGAACGCGCGGATGCGCGAATACCTCGGGATCGAGGTGCGCTCAGACGCAGAAGGCGTAATGCAGGATGTGCATTGGTCGGAGGGGCTGATCGGCTACTTCCCCTCGTATGCGATCGGGAACCTGATCGCCGGGCAGTTGTGGGAGCGGGTGCGGAGTGAGATCACTGATCTTGACGACCAGCTCGCGCGTCACGAGCTGGCTCCGCTGCGCGATTGGCTGCGCGAGCACGTGCACCGCCACGGTTCCCGCTACAGCGACAACGACCTGCTCACGCGCGCAGTCGGCCGGTCGGTCGAGGTGATGCCGTTCATCAACCACCTGCGGGCCAAGCTCGGCGACGTGTATCAGCTCGACTTGGCGTAGCCTGGATTTCCCCCTTTGCATAGAGGGTCCGTCCCTGACGCACCCTATGACCACGGAGAAATGATGAGTCAGACACCCGTCAAGGTAGCCGTCACCGGCGCCGCCGGCCACATCGGTTACGCCCTCCTGTTCCGGATCGCGAGCGGTGCGCTGCTTGGTCCTGATACGCCGGTTCAGCTCTCGCTGCTCGAGATCCCCGCCGCCGTCAAGGCAGCCGAGGGCACAGCGATGGAGCTCGATGACTGCGCCTTTCCGCTGCTCTCCGGGATCGAGATCAGCGACGACCCGAACAAGGCCTTTGACGGCGTCAACATCGCGCTGCTCGTCGGCGCCCGCCCGCGCAGCGCCGGCATGGAACGCGGCGATCTGCTCGAGGCCAACGGCGGCATCTTCCAGCCGCAGGGGCAGGCCTTGAACGCGCATGCGGCACCCGACATCAGGGTCCTCGTGGTCGGCAACCCGGCCAACACCAACGCGCTGATCGCGCAGCAGAACGCACCGGACATTCCGGCGCAGCGCTTCACCGCAATGACGCGACTTGATCACAATCGCGCGATCGCCCAGCTGGCCCGCAAGACGGGCGCGGCGGTGCAGGACATCACCAACGTCACGATCTGGGGTAACCACTCGGCTACGCAGTACCCGGACATCTTCCACGCCAAGGTCGCCGGCCACGACGTGGCCGCGAAGATCGACGATCAGGCTTGGCTTGAGAGCGACTTCATTCCGACCGTGCAGAAGCGTGGCGCCGCGATCATCGAGGCGCGTGGCGCCTCCAGCGCGGCGTCGGCGGCCAGTGCCGCGATCGACCACGTGCACGATTGGGTGCTCGGGACGCCGCAGGGTGACTGGGTGTCGATGGCGATTGCCTCGGACGGCTCATACGATGTCCAGGAGGGTCTGATCTCAAGCTTCCCTGTGACCTGCTCCGGGGGCGAGTACAAGATCGTTCAGGGGCTCGAGTTAAGCGAGTTCTCTCGTTCGCGGATCGATGTATCGGTGAGTGAACTTTCCGAAGAGCGTGAGGCAGTCAGGGAGCTTGGCCTAATCTGAAATATCGGCGCCGCTGCCGGCGTCACATGCTCTGTTAACGAGTTGGGGCCGCGTCTGTCGCGGCCCCAACTCATCAGGAACTGCGGTCGGGTTACTCGCCCGACTTGGCCGGATGCCAACCCTGACCATCGCGGGTGACGAGGCCGCTCGATGTGAGCTTCGGCATCACGCGGTAAAGGTAATTCGGCTCGATCTTCATCGCCGTAGCGATCTCCGGGATCGTGATCCCTGGCTTGTTGCGGACAAGCTCAAGCGCCTGCGCCGAACGGGTGTTGCCCCCGCGGCGCCCGCGCGGGCGTCCGGGGCGGCGGCGTGCCGAAGTGGGGGCTGTTACTGCTGCTGCTGCTGCAGCTGCTGGGCTGCGCGGCGGCCTTCCGGGCCCGCGACGGGGGGCGGTGCCACCAACGAGCGCGGCACGTGCAGCCACCAGCCGGGCCTCCTCCTCCTTGAGTTCCTTGAGGCGGTTGTCAATGTCTTGAACAGCCGCGTCGATGAAGCCGGCCATACTGTCTCCTTTGCATCAGTGCGAAAAACATCTGGATCAACACATAACCATATCGCTGTCACGTGGTTTCGATCAGCCGCTTGAGACGAGTGAGTGACTCGTGCGCCTCCCGCTCCGGTACGTGGCCGATCAAAACACGCGATGCAACACTGCCAAGCGGTCCACCTGGAGGGTGAAACTCGTTCACGTAGTCGAACTTCGTCGTCCCGTCGGGGGTGGCTGTGAGCTTGTAGCTGATCAGCGCTCGTGATAGCGCCGGGCCACGACCATGCCACTCAGCCTGTCGTGGCACGACTACCGATTCGAGTGTCCAATGAACCCTAAAGGACACGCCAAGGATGTGTAAAACCTGATCCATGCGTGCGCCCTGCTCGCGGGGATCGGCGGACTTCACCTTCACCGAACGATGAATCGTGACCCATTCAGCCAGTCGATTGGGGTCCATGACGGTGTCCCAGACGGTCCGTGGCGGCGCGTTGATCTCGATCTGGACGTGAACGGTACTCATCGTCAGAGGGTAAGTTCTCGGGTCGTGAGCCGCAGGGCGGGCGATGCTGCCGCGAGCTTCCGCGTCACGACACTAGCGCCCGCGCAGCGGTTCGATGACTTCCAACTCGCGCAGCGCGCGCTCGATCGCCGCCTCCAGGCGATGTGGGCGGAGGCCCAGCGTTTCGAGCGCCAGCTCGGCACGGGGCAGGAGATCGGTCCCAAGGCCGGCCATCAGCGGCCCGATCAGTGCGTGTTCCTCGCCCGCGATCACAGCCGAGACCCGGCTCGCGATCGGCGTCAGGGTGAGTCCCGGCAGCCTCAGCGCCGGCCGATCGAGCAGCAGCTGGTCACGGATGCGCTCGATCAGCTGTAGATAGGTGACGACGTCGGGCCCCACGAGATCGAGCGAGCGCCCGCCGACCTGCGGAGCGCCTGCCGCTTCCATCAGGCAACGGAGCACGTCGCGCTCGTCGATCGGCGCGGTGCGGTGCTCGCCCCAGGCGGGGATCACCAGCACCGGCATCCGCTCGACCAGGCGGACCAGGAAGCGGAACGACCGCGAGCGCGCGCCGATCACGATCGATGCCCGCAGCGCGACCGAGTCGGGCACCGCCTCCAGCAGGAGTTGCTCGACGGCCAGGCGACTGGCCAGATGTGGCGAGGGCGACTCCTGGGGAACGAGTCCGCCCAGGTAGACGATTCTGCGGACCCCGGCCGCGGCGGCAGCTTCGGCGAAGTTCTCGGCGCCCCGGCGCTCTCTTACCCCGAAATGCTCCGTGCCGCCGGGCTCCATCGAATGGATCAGGTAGAAGGCCACGTCCACGTGCTCAAGGGCCTCCGGCAGGCCGATGCCGGAGACCGCGTCGCCGGTGTGCAGCTGGATGCCGCCGGGAAGCTCCAGGAGCGCGCCGGCGTCGCGCCTGCGGGTCAGCGCGTGGACCTCATGGCCGGCCTTCAGCAGATGAGGCGCGAGCCGGCCTCCGATCGCGCCCGTGATCCCGGTGACGAGGATTCGCATCCGGCTCTGAAAGCTACGGAAAATGCGGGTGATTTCGGCTTGTGGTCAAGAAAAAGCCGCTAATAGCAGGCAAAAGCAGTTGTAACGAAAGTGTTGCGTTTTCCGGGAATCGGGCTCGCGTCGGGGCGCTCAACACGCTTTGATGACAGCTGCCGGGGCGTTGGGGTTGCGCCGGTCGAGGGATTCAAAATCGCGAGAAGGTGTCTGGTTTCTATGGCTACAGGACGTGTCCCTGGTGGGAAGGTTTCGTGCGACGGCTGCTTCTTCAAGCAGAACATGCTGTGCGCCGTGACGCAGTCCGGTCCCTGCGCCACCTATCGCCCCAACCGCCCCGAAGGGCTGCGACCCCCGAGCCAGCTGCGCTTCAACTTCCGCCAGGAGCGCCGCCTGCAGGTCGCGTGGGCTTTCCCCTCGGCAAGTGAGCAGGTAGCGCTGCACGCCTAGCTCGCGCAGCGGAGGCCCAGAGCCAGCGATCCTGCGCAAGTGGTGGTGATGATCTAGTGTCAGCACCACAGTGGAGCTAACGGTGCTTGGCAAGTCGCCGGCAATGCCGGACGCAGGCGGCGCGCAGAGCGGATACCTGATCACGCATGCGGGCTACACGCTGTTGCTCGACTGCGGCGGTGGAGTCTTCTCGAAGCTGCGTGCCTACGCCGACCCCGCAGCGGTCGATGCCGTGCTGATCAGCCACCTGCACGCCGACCACGTGCTCGATCTGCTGCCGTTCAGCTTTGCGCTCGGTTCCGGCCTGATCGGTGACCGGCACCGCCAGCCGCCGCTCTGGGCGCCGCCCGGTGCGACGGACGCGTTCTCCGCCTACGCAGCGGCGGTCGGCATGGCGGATCAGATCAACGACGGCTTTTGGGTTCGCGAGTACGAGCCCACGCGTGAGCTCAAGCTGGGGCCGGTCGTCGTCAGCTTCCGCAGGGTTCCGCATTACATCCCGGCGTGGGCATGCGACCTGCGAGCCCCAAACGGCAGGCGGCTGACGTTCGGAGGCGACTGTGGCCCCAACGACAAGATCATCGAGCTCGCCCGTGATACCGACCTGCTGATGCTCGAGGCCACCGAAGGGGCCGGGCCACATGTGGGTGATGACATCCGCGGTCATCTGACCGCGGCCGAGGCCGGAGCGATCGCGAAGTACGCCGGCGCGCAACGCCTGCTGCTGACGCACTACTCCGATCTGTTGGATCCCGATGAGCTGCGCAGGCAGGCAGCCAACAGTTTCGGCGGGCCGGTGGAGATGGCGACCGAGCGCGCCCATTACGTGATCTGAGACTGGCGATCGGGCTGGAGTTCTATCCTCCGGCGAACGTTGGATGACAAGTGACGGGAGAACAGATGGGAAAGCGCAAGAGGGCAGAGGAGAAGCCGAAGAAAAAGAAGCGGCGCGGTCGGAAGCTCTTCTTCCTGCTGTTGGTCGGCGGCGCCGGTGCCCTGGTGTTGTCCGAGGATGTCCGCAACAAGGCGCTTGATGCGCTGTTTGGCTCGGAGGAGGAGTTCCAGTACTCACCCCCAGAGCCGACCGCAGGTAACGGCGCGGGCAGCGCGCCCTAAGGGTCCAATCGTCACGGGCTTGAAGTCCGACCGAGCGCGCCGAGCGACGGTCTCGGTCGGAGCTGTGTGTGTCGTGGTGCTAGCCGGCGGGCAGCTGGTGGTGCCGCGGATCGCGACCATGGTGCTCCGTCACCGCCTGGCCAAGGACGGCCGGGTGATCAGTGTGAAGCTGTCCGCGTTCCCGTGGGTGCAGCTGCTTTGGCAGCACGCTGACAGCGTTTCCGTGCGGATGGCTGACGAGAACCTCGCTCCACAGAAGATCCACGCGTTGCTGCATCAGGCAGAGGCGGTCGGCACACTCGACGTGGCCATCGGCGTGATGCAGACCGGGCCGCTGACGCTCCATGACGTGAGCTTCAGCAAGCACGGCCAGGAGATGGTTGGCGCGGCACAGCTCGATCTCCGCGACCTCCAGTCGGCATTTCCGATCGTGCGGTCGCTGGCCCCAGCTCACGATGCCGACGGTCAGCTCGTGCTGCGGGGCACGGCCAACGTGCTCGGTGTGAACGCCGCGGTCGATGTTGTCGTCGCCGCGCGCGACGGCAAGCTCGTGGTCGCACCCGCCGGCCTGTTCGGAGCCTTTGCGACCGTCACGCTGTTTGACGATCGGCAGATCAGCGTGCAGTCGGTCAGTGCCGTCGCCGTGCCCGGGGGCGTCAGGTTCACCGCGCGAGGCCGCATCGGGTGAGCACCAAGGATCACGGGAAGTTTTCTCGGGATGCCGGCGTCTTTAAGCTTGAACAGCTGCGCCCATGACCGAAATGGCACCTGATAACGACACCCCGGATCGCGAGCGGCAGGTCGTCGCTCTGCTGCGCGCCGCCCAGAGCGAGCGAGCCCCCGAGTCGCTGCACGCTCAGATCCGTGCGATGCAGGAGCGCGCGACGGCAACACCGCGCCGCCGTCTGCAAGGCTGGCCGGCCTTCAACTTCATCAGGCTGGCACTACCGACCACCGCGGCGGCGGCAGCAGCGCTGGTGCTGGCACTCGGTGGCAGCGCCGGGGCGCCCTCGATCGCCCAGGCCGCCGCGCTCGCGACACGCGCGCCGACGGCCCCCGCACCGGCAGCTGACCCGAGCGATCCGAGCAAGCTGCTCACCGCCAAGATGGGGACGCTGCACTTCCCGAATTGGCAATCCGCGGGTGGCTGGCACGCGGTTGGTGAGCGCCACGACAAGGTCGGCAACCGCACCGCGACGACCGTTTACTACGCCACCGGCTCCAGCCGGGTCGTGTACTCGATCGTGTCCTCGCCGACGCTCCACATGAAGCCTGACACGGTGGTGCTGCCTTCGAGCCCGCTGCAAACCCAGTACGGCGCCACCATGTGGCATCACGGGCGCGCGACCGTTGTCTGGGAGGAAGCGGGCCACACCTGCCTGCTGACCGGAAGCCGCGGCATGTCGGCGGCGAAGCTCTGGCAGCTGGCGTCCTTCGGGTTCCGCAAGCCGCTCGGCTAACGCGTGCGTCGCGCGGCCGGTGCCGGGCACCTGCAAAAACGCACTGTCGCATGTGTGCCGGAACTGTCACGTGATGTGTCGAGTTCGTGACGGACGGTCGATCTGGGCACAGTGCCGTCACACGCCGACACAGTCTCGACACATCCGCGAACCCTCAAAAAAGCGATGGGCTACCGCGGCTGCGGCCTGGCCGCCGGTGTGAGCTACGTCCGTAGCCCGTCCGCGAGGCGCTGACGGGCGCGGTAGACGCGTGTCGTCAGCGTCGCCTCGCGCACCCGCAGGGCGGAGGCCGCCTCGCGGTAGGAGAGCCCGACGACGTCCACCGCGATGAGCGCGTCCCGGAACTGCTCCGGCAGTGCGGAGATCGCCGCGTAGAGCTCGGTGACCTCGATCTGCGCCTCGGGACGCGCGGCGGCCGGATCCTCAAAGGTGCTCATGTCGTCAGGGAGTGGCGCCGGGATCGGGCGCCGTGCAGCGGCACGGCGCCCACTGACAAACGTGTTGCGCAGCACGCGCAGGAGGTAGCCGATGTCGTCGTCATTGCGCAGGAAGCGCGGCTTCAGGAGCACACGGGCAAAGGTCTCCTGGACCAGGTCCTCCGCCTCCTCGCGCGAGCCACAGAGGCTCCAAGCCGCGCGGTAGAGGCGGTCGACATGGTCGCCGAGCGACTCGGGATCGAGCTGATGGCCAACGGTCATAACCCGGCGCCAGCATAAGCCCCGATGCGCCTTTGGCACCGCAGAGAATGCGGCGGGAAGGAATCTCCCGCTTCCGGCGTCCTCATTTGCAGCTGGCAATTAACCGGCAATTTCAACTCCAGGCACTAGGAGGATCCAAGTGACAAGAACTCGAAACATCGTCGCCGCGGCGCTGCTGACCGCGCTCAGCGGCGGAACCGCGGCCATGGCGGCGCAGAGCGCTTCGGCGGCGGCAGCACACCCGGCATCGGCTGCGGTGCTGAAGCTCGCGAGCGTCAAGGTCGCGATCGGCACGTCCAACAAGGCCCACCAGCTGCTGGTCGACGCCAAGGGGCTGCCGGTCTACCTGCTGACCGGTGACAGCGCCATGCATTCGCTGTGCAGCGGCAGCTGCCTGACCTACTGGCCGGCGGTCACCACCAGCTCGAAGAAGCCGACGCTCGGCGCGGGCGTCAGCGGCAAGGTCGGTGTCTGGCACCACAAGGGGATCAACCAAGTCACCCTCAACGGACACCCGCTCTACACCTACGCGCAGGACAGCAAGGGCGCGGCGCTGGGCGAGGGCCTGAAGAGCTTCGGCGGCGTCTGGGAGGTTATGAGCGCGAGTGGCTCGCCGATGGCGAAGAGCAAGTCATCGACCGGCGGCAGCGGCGGCGGCTGGTAACCGCAGAGCGTGAGCGCGGCCGGGTAACCCCCGGCCGCCACCGCTCAGCCCAGCTTGGGTGAGCGCCATGGCGCCCGCAGGCGCCGTTCGAGCTCATCCGCAAGGGCGTCGATCGCGACGCGGTCCTGCGTGAGTGAGTCGCGGTCGCGCACGGTCACCGTGCGATCCTCGAGCGTCTGGTGATCGACGGTGATCGACCAGGGCGTGCCGATCTCATCCTGGCGGCGGTAGCGGCGGCCGATCGCCCCGCCCTCGTCGTACTCGACCTGCATGCGTTCGCGCAGCGACGCGACGATCTCGCGGGCGACCTCGGGCTGGCCGTCCTTCTTGACCAGCGGCAGCACCGCCGCCTTCACGGGTGCGAGCTGCGGGTGCAGGCGCAGCACGGTGCGGGTCTCACCCTCGATCTCGTCCTCGTCGTAGGCGTCACAGAGGAACGCCAGCGAGGCGCGGCCGAGGCCGGCGGCCGGCTCGATCACGTACGGCAGGTAGCGCTCGCCCGAGGCGGTGTCGACGTACTCGAGGTTCTGTCGCGAGTACTCGGCGTGCTGGTTGAGGTCGAAGTTTCCGCGGTTGGCGATGCCCTCGAGCTCCTGCCAGCCGATCGGGTAGAGGTACTCGACGTCACTGGTGGCGCTCGAGTAGTGCGAGAGCTCGTCGGCGTCGTGTGCGCGCAACCGCAGATGGTCCTCGCGGATGCCGAGCTTGACGTACCAGTCGTAACGCGCCTGCTTCCAGAACTCGTACCACTTGTCGGCCTCGGCCGGCGGCACGAAGAACTCCATCTCCATCTGCTCGAACTCACGTGTGCGGAAGATGAAGTTGCCGGGCGTGATCTCGTTGCGGAAGCTCTTGCCCACCTGGGCGATGCCGAACGGCGGCTTCTTGCGCGCGAACTGCAGGTACTGCTTGAAGTTGAGGAAGATGCCCTGCGCGGTCTCGGGGCGCAGATAGACGACCGAGCCCTCGTCCTGCACGGGACCGACGGTCGTCTGGAACATCAGGTTGAAGTCGCGCGCCTCGGTCAGGTCGCAATTGGGACCCTCGCCGGGGCGAACCGATGGCTTCTGCCCGCACTGGCCGTCCTCGAGCTTGTCGGCGCGATAGCGGCGCTTGCAGGTGCGGCAATCGACCAGCGGGTCGGTGAAGCCGCCGATGTGGCCGCTGGCCTCCCAGGTGCGCGGATGCTGGATGATCGCCGAATCGAGCGCCACCACGTCATCGCGCTCCTGCAGCAGCGCACGCCACCACTGGGCCTGGACGTTGTTCTTGAGCAGCACGCCATAGTGGCCGTAGTCGTAGCTCGACCCGATACCACCGTAGATCTCGCTCGAGGGCAGGATGAAGCCCCGCCGCTTGCACAGCGAGACGATCTTCTCCATCGTCACAGCATCGTCAGCCATTGGCGGCGCATGCTAGCGACGACGTCCGGAAAGCCCGGCTCCGAGCCGCTTTGGCACTCCTGCTCGGAGAGTGCCAAGGTGACATCGCCCCGGAAAGCTATAGTTTGAAAGCGATGCCGATCTACGAATACAAGTGCAAGAAGGGCCACGTGTTCGACGTGATGCAGAGCTTCAGCGACGAGCCGTTGACCAAGTGTGAGGTCTGCGGTGCGCCGGTTCAGCGGGTCTACCACCCCGTCTCTGTGCACTTCAAGGGCTCGGGCTTCTACAACACCGATTACGGCACCAAGCGCCGTGCCCGCGAGGCCAAGGAGAACAAGGAATCCTCGTCCACGAGCGGCTCTGAGAGCAGCAGCGGCGGGTCCTCCGACGGCAACAAGAGCGACGGCGGCTCGAAGTCGGACTCAGGCAAGTCCTCCTCTTCAGACAGCAAAGCGGCCGCGGCCTGATCGGCCGGGCTGCGAGCGCCTCACAGATCAGCCGTTCAACAGCTGCTGGACCTTGCGGGCGGTGCTCGTCGGGTTGTTGATGACGACGTCTGCTCCGTTGTAGGTCCCGAAGGCGCCGCCCAGAGTCACCGGCTTGGACGATCCACCAATCTCCGAGGCCACGAACAGCTGCGCCAACGTCAGCGGGCCCATGTCGGTCTGGATCGCCTTGGGCGCATCGTAGGAGGCCCAGGGCAGGTGGATGAAGGCATGCAGCGAGAACAGCTGGCCCTTGATGCCGGACATGATCTTCTGCTGCATCTCTTCGCGGTTGAAATCGGTGTAGGCGGGGTCGCAGGGCATGTGCCGGACTCGCGCGAGCGTCATTGCCTCGACGCCGCTCAGGTGATGCTCACCGGGCGGCAGGTCGAGCGTGAAGCCGCCGTCGGCGGCGCCACCGGAGATCGTGGCGCACATTCTTGGGGTCTTCACGGTCACGCCGCCGATGTCGTCGATGAACTTCACGAAGTTGCCGATGCTGACGACGATCATGTGGTTGATCTTCAGCCCGGTCAGGGTCTCGACGACCTTGATCGTCTCCTGCGGGCCACCGCAGGACCAGGCCGCGTTGATCTTCTCGGTCCCGCAGCCGGGGATGTTCACCAGCGTGTCACGCGGGATCGAAAGCTTGCGCGAGACGCCGCCGCCGACACGCCAGATCATCAACGTATCCGTGTTGGCGTCCTTTTCACTGTGGTCCGACGCCGAGAGGCCGCCCTCGTGTGAGCTGTAGCCGGAGGTGGGGCGTGCATCGAGTCCCACGACGAGAATGTTGTTGGCCGAGAACAGCATCGGCCCAGCGCTCGTGAGTGCGGCCTCGGTCGCGCTGCCGCCCGGCAGATTGCCACCCGAGGCGCTGATGAAGAAGAGCACGATCGAGAGGATCACCCAGAAGACGCAGAACCTGAAGGCGTATTTGAGCAGTCGCAGCGGGTGCCAGAGCGGGCGCAGGGAGGGCCCGAAGCCGGGAATCCGTCGCCAACCACGGCGTGGGCGCGGGACACGCGGTCCGCCACCGCGGCCGCCGGAGAACTCGTCGCCACGGGGTGGCCGGGGCGGCTGCTGGCGTGAGCGCTCGGCCGCGCGCGCCTCGAATTCGGCATCGGTCTCACCACGCAGCCGCGCGCCCAGGCTGCGGGGGCTCGAGCGGTACAGGTTGTAGGGCCGCTGCGGGCCGCCGCGACCACTGCGTCCGGCGTACGTCTGGCCACCACCCGGGCCGCGGCCGGGCCCACCCTGCCCACCGCCACTGCTGGCGCGCGGGTTCGCCTGGCGTGGCGGGCGGGGTCTCGGGTTCTTGTCGTCTTCGTTGAAATCGGACATGGATTGCTGTTGACCTGAATCCGCAGAGCGGCTGCTTATAGTGGCGGGATGCCTCCGCGACTGGTGATCGGCGTCGACATTGGTGGGACGAAACTAGCGGCCGGAGTGGTCGATGATCGCTTGCAGATACATCAGCGTCTGCAACGTTCGATGCGTGGTCAGGACACCCCTGCTCTACTCGACACTATTGCCACCGCTGTTCAAGAGCTGGTTAACACGACCCAGGGCGAGATCGCTGCGGTCGGCTTCGGCATCCCTTCCCTGATCGACCGCCGCAGCGGCACCTCGGTGATCGCCGTCAACCTGCCCCTGACGAACATCCGCTTTGGTGCGCTGATGGCCGAGCGCCTGGATCTGCCGATCTTTGTTGACAACGACGGCAACGTTGCCGCGCTCGCCGAGCACCGCGCCGGCGCAGCGATGGGCGTCGATCACATGCTGCTGATCGGCCTCGGCACCGGGATCGCGGGCGGGCTGATCCTGAACGGCGAGCTGTACCGCGGCTGGATCGGGTCCGGGGCCGAGCTCGGGCACATGGTGATCGACATAAACGGCCCGAAGTGCCAGGGGAACTGTCCCAACCACGGCTGCTTTGAGGCGATGGCCTCGGGCACGGCGCTTGCGCGCGAGGCGCGGCTGATCGCGTCGGTGCAGCCCGAGTCGGCGCTCGGCCTGGCGGTGCGCGACAGCCGTGAGATCGACGGGCCGCTGGTCACTGAGCTCGCCCACGACGGCGACACGGCCGCCCGCGAGGTGATCCAGCTGATCGGCGAGCGCCTGGGCGTCGCGATCGCCAGCTACGTGAACATCTTCAATCCTGAGATGGTGGTCGTCGGCGGTGGCGTGATGGGCGCCGGGGAGATGCTGCTCGAGCCCGCCCGCGCCGAGGTGCTCAAGCGCGCACTGCCGCCCTCGCGTGACACCGTGCGCATCGTCGGCGCTGAGTTCGGCGCGGAGGCCGGGATGGTCGGCGCGGCGGCGCTGGCACTCGATGGTCTGGCCGCCCGTCAGGAGCAACTCTGATGCCGCTGGGCAAGCTGATCGTCTGCCCGACGCCGATCGGGAACCTGGAGGACATCACGCTGCGCGTGCTCGCCGCCCTGCGGGAGGCCGACCTGATCGCCTGCGAGGACACGCGCCGCACCGGGACGTTGCTCAAGAACTACGGTGTCGCCGGCAAGCTCGTCAGCTACTACGAGCAGAACGAGAAGGCCCGCTCGGCCGAGCTGGTCAAGCGCATGCACAACGGTGAGGTGGTCGCACTCGTCTCCGACGCCGGTATGCCACTGGTCTCTGACCCCGGCTTCGTGCTGGTGCGCGCCTGCGTCGCGGCGGGGCTCGAGGTCGAGGTGCTCCCGGGGCCTTCGGCCGCGCTCGCCGCGCTCGTCGCATCGGCGCTGCCGGCCGACCACTGGCGCTTCGCCGGCTTCCTACCACGCAAGCGCGCGGAGCTGGAGACCAGCTTCGCGAACACGGAGACGCTCGTGGCCTTCGAGTCGCCGCGGCGCGTCGCCGACTCGTTGGCCGTGCTCGCCGCACTCGACCCGCGGCGCCAGGTCGCCGTCTGCCGCGAGCTGCACGAAGGTCCACGAGGAGGTCGTGCGCGGGCCGGCTGCCGAGCTGGCCGAGCGCTACGCGCAGGAGCCGCCCAAGGGCGAGGTGGTGCTCGTCGTCGGTCCGGCGCCCGCGCCCAGCGAGGCCGACCTCGGTCCCGCGCTTGAGGCCGTGCGCCGGCTGGTCGAGTCCGGCGCCAAGCCGCGAGTCGCCGCGCACGTGGTCGCCGACCTGACCGGCGCCAGCGCCAACAAGCTGTACAGGGCGCTGACCACGTGATCTGACGGCCGCCGACGGCCGTTTATCCCATGTGACGTTCATCTCACGCTCCGTGCGGAAGATGGGCGCATGCACTTCTCTCACGTACATACGCGCGTTGCGACGATGCTCAGCTGCAGCGTGCTCATCCTTGGCTGCGCGCTTGCCGGAACGGCTCACGCTGCCGCCAACACGTATTGCAGCCCCGGCCAGACCACCACCTATGACGGTCCCAACAACGGCCAGTGGGGCACCGGCGACGACTGGACCAACGGTCAGCCGACCGCCCAGTGCGACGCCGTGATTCCGGCGAACACAACCGTGACGCTGTCAACCGTCACGCAGCAGGGCACCTACGGCAACGGAAACGGCTCAGCCACGCAGGGCCTGACGCTGAACTCGGGTGCGACGGTGATCGTCGAGGGGATCTCCAGCGACGTTCAGGGCAACTGGTCCAACCAGACCGACCTCAGCGTCGGTGCCGACGGTCTCACAATCGACTCCGGCGCGACGATCGACCTCCAAGCCACCGGTAACACAGCACAGGCGACCAATGGCGCCGCGCCCGGAGGCTCGGCGAACCTCAGCATCGACAGCGGCGCCAGCGGCCCCGCCAACGCCACCAACAACGGCAGCATCGTGGCGTCCTCAAGCGATGGCTCCTGGGGTGAATCGCTCAACGACGGCGGCACCTTCACAAACAACGGCAGCATCACCGATCAGTCGGGTCTGCTGACGCTCCAGGGCCAGGGAAACACCTTCTACGACTTCAACAACGCCGGCTCGATGACGATCGACTCGGGGGCGTCGTTCAAGATGATCGCCGGCGACGGCTCGGACTTCAACAACACCGGAACATTCGCCAATCAGGGCACCGCGACCCTGCAGCAGTCGATGTACTGGGAGCAGAACGGCGGCGGTGAGACCGGCAACCCGGTCCAGTTCACGGACGGCGGAACGCTGCAGGACGCCTCCGGCGGGGGCTCGTTCGAGGTCACCAACTGCACCACCACCGGCCTGATCGGCACGGTCCCGGCGACCCAGACGATCAGCGTCAACGGCGGCTGCTCGGGCACGACGCTGTATGACGGCGGCAAGGGCACCGCGACGGTCGTCAACGACGGCACGATCGACCTTGTTGCGCCGGCCGGTGGCAGCGACGGCATCCTCGCCGGCTCGGAGCTCGACAACCACGGGACGCTGAACTCGACGGTCGGCGGCGCGCTGCCGCTCGCCAACCAGCTGCTCGTCCCGCTCGTCAACGAGTCCGGTGCGACCGTGAACCTGAGCGGCGGCGAGCTGCAGCAGACCACGGGCTCGACCACCACCAACGCCGGCACCGTCAAGCTCGGACCCGGAGCGACCTGGCTGGTGCAGGCAGGAGCCTTCACCAACACCGGCACGCTCGCGCCACAGATCGCCGGCGCCACCAATCTCGGCACCGTCAACCTGACCGTGGGGAGCAAGTTCAACGCCGGGGGGACCCTGGCCCCGGCCCTGGTCTCGGGCTACCAGCCCGCCGCGGGCACCGAGTTCCCGATCGTCACGATGAACGGCGGCAGCCCCAGCGGCACGTTCGCCTCGGTCACCGGCGGCTTCAGCGCCGACTACGGCAAGGAGACCGCGAGCACCCCGTACCTGGGCATCGTCTATGGCGGGGCGGCAAGCGGCGGCGGTGGCAGCGGTGGCGGCGGTGGCGGCGGTGGCACGAGCGGTGGCGGGACCAGCGGCAGCCCGCGTCCGTCCGTTGAGAGCCTGGCCGGCGGCGCCGGGAGGCTGGTGCTCAAGCTGGCCTGCGCCAGGAGCGCGAAGTCTGCGTGCGCGTACACGTCCACCGCCAGCGTCGGCAAAACGAAGGTCGCCGGCGGGCACGGGACGGTCAAGCCCGGCAAGTCCGTGACGCTCACCCTGAAACTGAACAAGGCCGGCACGGCCCTGCTCAAGAAGCGTCATCGACTGAGGGTCAAGCTGCTCGTGAGCACGGGCGGCAAGACACTCAAGTCCTCGACGGTGACCGTCACCAAGGCGGTCAAGGGCAAGAAGTAACGAGAGAAGTGCTCGCCCTGGAGGCTGGTGACGGAGCCGTACCTGCGGAGCCGTTCATCTAGTCTCCAGGGCGATGCCCTTCTACATCACCACCGCGATCGCCTATGTCAACGGCGAGCCCCACCTCGGCCATGCCTACGAGGAGATCGCGACCGACGTGCTGGCGCGCCAGCATCGCCAACGCGGTGAGGACGTCTTCTTCCTGACCGGCACCGACGAGCACGGCGAGCCGGTCGCCGACGCGGCGCATGCGCAGGGCATCGAGCCGCAGCAGCTGGCCGATCGCAACGCCGCTCGCTTCAAGGCGCTGATGCCGCAGCTGAACATCTCAAACGACTTCTTCATCCGCACCACCGACGAGCAGCACAAGCTCGCGGTCCAGGAATTCATGCAGAAGGTCTATGACAACGGCCACGTCTTCAAGGGCCTCTACGAAGGCTGGTACTGCCCCCGCTGCGCCGACTTCAAGGTTGAGAACGAGATCCTCGAGGGCAACCTCTGCCCGATCCACGAGATCCCGCTGACGCGCGAATCCGAGGAGAACTGGTTCTTCAGGCTCTCAACCTTCCAGCAGCCGCTCGAGCAGCTCTATGCGGCCCAACCGGACTTCGTAATGCCGACCCGCGCCTACAACGAGGCCCGCGCCTTCATCGCTCAGGGCCTGCAGGACCTCTCGCTCTCACGCGGGAAGCTGACCTGGGGAATCACGGTGCCGTGGGATCCGAGCCACGTCTTCTACGTCTGGTTCGACGCGCTGCTCAACTACTACACGGCGCTCAGCTACGCCCGCCCCGGGGAGGACCTGACAGCCCACTACTGGCCCGCCCAGTTCCACGTGATCGGCAAGGACATCCTCAAGTTCCACACGATCTTCTGGCCGGCGATGCTGATGGCCGCCGACGTGGCCGTACCCGAGCACGTCTTCGTGCACGGCTTCCTGATGGGCGAGGATGGCCGCAAGATGAGCAAGTCGCTCGGCAACGGCCTCGACCCGTTCGAGGTGATGGACGAGTTCGGCACCGACGCGCTGCGCTTCTACCTGACGCGCGAGGTGATGTTCGGCAGCGACGGCAACGTCGGCATGAACGGGCTCAAGGCCCGCTACGACTCCGAGCTCGCCAACGACTACGGCAACCTCGCCAGCCGCACCGTCGCGATGGTGCGCCGCTACCGCGACGGCAACGTCCCGCGGGTCGCGATCGATCCCGCGATCGCGCAGGAGTTCGACGGGCTCGCCGAGCAGATCTGCGCAGCTCTTCGACCGTGCCGAGACGACCCAGGCGCTCGAGCTGATCTGGCAGCGCGTGCGCCGCCTGAACCGCTACGTCGAGGAGCGCCAGCCGTGGCAGCTGGCCAAGGACGAGGCGCAGGCGGCGGCGCTCGACGAGACGCTGACGACCCTGTTCGAGGGCATCCGCGTGGTCTCGGTGCTGCTGCACCCCTACATCCCCGCAAGCACCAGAAGCTCCTCGATGCGCTGGGGGCACCCGACACCTCCTACGCATCGGCCCGCCTCTCCGCCAACGGGGCGGTGGGCCGCTGTCCGGAGGCGTCGACCTGCCGCAGTTGGAGCCGCTCTTCCCGAAGCTCGACAGTGGTCGATAGCCACACGCACCTTTCGAGCTGCGAGCCGCCGGACGAGGAGCTGGTCGCAGGCGGCGCTTGCGGACGGGGTGACGCGGATCGTCACGATCGGGACCGACGTCGAGAACTCGCGTGAGGCGCTGGCTGCCGCCGAGCGCTTCCCCGAGGTGTACGCCGCCGTCGGCTGGCATCCGAACGAGGCGACCGGCTTCAGCGACCGGCGACCATGCCGCGCTTGCTCGAGCTGGCCCGGCACCCGCGCTGCGTCGCGATCGGCGAGACCGGCCTCGATTACTACCGCGAGCACGCCCCGCACGAGGACCAGGCACGCGCCTTCAGGGCCCAGATCGAGATCGCCCGCGAGCTCGGCAAGCCGGTCGTGATCCACACCCGCGAGGCCGACGATGACACGCTCGCGATGCTCGACGAGCTCGCCCAGGGCGTGAACGTGATCCTCCACTGCTTCTCGATGGCCGACCGCGTCGAGCAGTGCCTCGCGCATCCCAACTGGTGGTTCTCGTTCGCCGGCAACGTCACCTACCCCAAGAACGAGGAACTGCGCTCCGCGATGCTGAAGGTCCCGGCGGGGCGGTTGCTGTGTGAGACCGACGCACCCTATCTCTCACCGCAGCCGGTGCGTGGCCAGCGCAACGTGCCCGCCAACGTCGTGCTCACCGCCCAGGCGATCGCGCTCGAGCGGCGGGTCAGCTACCACGACTTCAATCTTGAGGTGGAGGCGGCCGCGGCCGCCGTGTTCGGTTGGTAAAGCTCGGTCAGAACTTCCTGGTCGACCGCAACATCCTCGACGTGATCGAGCGGCTCGCCGCGCTCTCCGAGGAGGACGTGGTGCTCGAGGTCGGCGGTGGGCCGGGCGTGCTCTCGCAGCGGCTCGCGGAGCGGACCGCGGCCGTGCACGTGGTCGAGCTCGACCGCAGCCTCGAGCCCAACCTGCGCGGCCTGCTCGCGCCCTACGAGCACGTGCAGCTGCACATGGGTGACGCGCTCGAGCTCGACCTGGCGGCCTTCACGCCGGCGCCGACCAAGATGGTCGCCAACCTGCCCTACGGCGTCGCCGCGACCGTGATCCTGCGCACCGTGGCGGAGCTGCAGAGCATCCGGTCCTGGGTGGTGATGGTGCAGCGCGAGGTCGGCGAGCGGTTCGCCGCCAAGCCCGGCAGCGACGCCTACGGTGTGCCCTCGGTGCTGGCCCAGCTCGAGTGCGACGTCAAGGTGCTGCGGCCGGTCAGCCGGCAGGTCTTCCGCCCGGTCCCAAACGTCGATTCCGTCCTGCTCGGTCTAGTCCGGAGGGGTGGCCAGCGGGCCACCCCTCCGGTTACCAGGCTCATACATCATGCCTTCCGGCACCGTCGGAAGGCGCTGGCAGGCTCGCTGGAGCTGTCGCAGCGGGGGATTCGGGAGCGCGCGCGGGCGGCGCTGGTGGAGATGGGGCTGCCCGCGGACGTGCGCGCCGAGCGGCTGACGCCACAGCAGTTCGTCGAGCTGGCGGCGAGGCTGTACGGATGAAACTGCGGGCGCTGGCGCCGGCCAAGGTCAACCTGTCGCTGTTCCTCGGCGGCACGCGCGCGGACGGCCGTCACCGGCTGGTGACGCTGTTTCAGTCACTGTCGCTGGCCGACGAGCTCGAGCTCGAGGTCATGGGCGCCGAGGATCTGGTGATCTGCCCCGGCGTCGCCGGCGAGAACCTCGCCGCGCGGGCACTCGCCGGCCTGCGCGCCCGTGGCTGGGACGGGCCACCGGTGCGGGTTCAGATCCAGAAGCGGATCCCGGTAGCCGCCGGAATGGCCGGTGGCTCGGCCGATGCCGCCGCGGCGCTGCGGCTGGCGATGGCGGTCGCGCCCGGCCGCGCCGAGGAGATCGACCAGCTCGCCGCCGAGCTCGGCGCCGACGTGCCCAGCCAGCTGCTGCCCGGGCTCGCCGTGGGCACGGGGGCTGGGGAGATCGTCGAGCACTTCGAGCCGTTGGCCGAGCACGCCTTCGTGGTGCTGCCCTCGAAGTTCGCGCTCGCGACACCCGACGTCTTCCGTGAGGCCGATCGACTCGGGCTGCAGCGCACAGATCGGGAGCTCGAGCGGTTGTACGGCGCGCTGGTGGGAGCGCTCGCGCCTGGCGGGCGGCCGCCGGCGGAGCTGCTCGTCAACGACCTCGAGCCGGCCGCGGTGTCGCTCTGCCCGTGGTGCGGGGAGGCGCTGGCGGCGCTGCGTGCCGCGGGCGCGGAGCACGCGTTGGTGAGCGGGTCGGGACCAACGGTGGTGGGTATCTGGTGGGGTGTCGGGGCGTCCTTGCGGGCCGCGGAAGCCCTGGAAGCACTGGCTTCGGCATACCCGCGCGCGGTCGTCGCGGAGCCGGTCACCGCCGAGTACGCCGCTCCGGCGTTAACCTGAGTGCTGCAAAGGCAGTAAGCGCAGGAGATGAACGCATGAGCAACACCCATCTGACATATGTGGTCGCGGGCGGCTGCGCCGTCATCGCGCTGATCGCGTTCATCACCCTGGTGCTCGCTCCCGCGCTGCAGAGCCACCGGCGTGCCTGGGAGCGGGTCGCGGTGGTCGTGCTCTCGGGGTATGTGCTGGCAGCTTTTGTGGGGGTCGGTGTCGTGCTTGGCGCATGGATCGTCCTTCAGTGGCCGAACTGGTTCTGACTTGGGCGGGGACCGGGTCCTGATGGCTGACGGTGATGCGATCGGCGCAGGCGTCGGCAGCGGCCCGGACCTGGCTGCGCTGGCCGCGATCACAAAGGCGGTGCAGGGCGGCGCCGGGCTGCCCGAGGTGCTGCGTGCCGCCGGTCGGGCGCTCGACGCGAGCCTGATCCTGATCGACCGCTCCAGCTCAATCCTGGCCGTGACGGCGCGCTCACCCGCCGACGAGCGCTCGCTGATGCGCGGCGGCGAGGACGTCGAGACGATCGACCTGAAGGTCGCCGATGCCACCGTCGGGCACCTGCGCATGCGCACCCGCGATCACACACCCGACCCGTCGGTGCTGAGTCTGGTGACGACGCTGATCGCCTCCGAGGTCGAGCGCGTGCGGGCACCCGAGCGCGCCTCTGAGGAGGCCTCGACCGCCTTCTTGCGGGCGCTGCTGCGAGGCGAGATCGCCGATCGAGAGGATCTGATCGCGCGCGGCAAGGAGCTCGGGACCGACGTGTCGGGCGGCGCGGCCGCGCTGGTCATCCGTGCCCGCCCGCGCAATCCCACCGAGGACGACTGGCGCAGGCGGTTGCTGGCGGTCGCCGGCCGCGGCGCGCGCTCGATCGCGCCCGGGGCGATCGCGGCGCCGAACGAGGCCGATGCCGGCACGGTGCTGATCGTGATCCCCGACGCCGACGGCGAGGCCGGCCGGCGGGTGTCGGCGGCGATCATGCGCGAGCTCGAGTCGGGGCTGTCGGGGTTCGTGTTCGCGATCGGGCGCTCGCGCCGGGTCGAGGATCCCCGCGACCTGCAGCGCGCTGGCAACGAGGCGATGCTCTCGGCCAATGTCGCCGAGGGCGAGCCCGAGATCGAGCTCGCGTTCGAGGCCACCGGCACCTACCAGCTGCTGCTGCCCTACATGAGCGATCCGGCGGAGCTGCGGCGCTTCTACAACGACACCGTGCGACCGCTGGTGGCCTATGACGAGCAGTACGAGACGGATCTGATGGGCACGCTGGCGACGTTCCTGGACTGCGACGCCAACGTGAATGCGACCGCGGCACGGCTGATCACGCACCGCCACACGGTCCGCTACCGCTTCGAGCGCGTGCGCGAGCTCACCGGCCTTGACGTGCAGTCGACCGACGGGCGCGAGAAGTTGTCGCTCGGGCTGAAGGCGATGCGCGTACTCGGCATCGCCGCGCCGCGCGGTCCCGCGACCGAGCCGGGGGCCGAGGGCGGTCGCGTCCCGCGCTGATGAGGGTCGGAATCCTCACCGGTTCGGGCACATACGCGCTGCCCGGATTCGAGACAGCCCAGACCGAGCTGGTGAGCACACCCTTCGGGGACGTCGAGGTCAGCGAGGGCAGATGGGCGGGGGTCGAGGTCTGCCACGTCGCGCGCCATGGCGCCGGGCACGCGCGCCTGTCCAACAACGTCAATCACCGGGCCAACGTCTGGGCGCTGCGCGAACGTGGCGCGGGCTGTGTCGTCGGGCTGACCGCCTGCGGCGCCGTCGACCCCGACCTCGAGCTGGGCTCGGTGGTCGTCTTCGATGACATGCACTTCATCTCCAACCGCCTGCCCGACGGCACGCTCTGCACCTTCTTCGACACGGTCGGCGATCCGCTGCGCGGGCACTGGGTCCTGCATGGCAGCCCCTATTCGGAGCAACTGATCGACCTGCTGAGCACGGCGGCGCTCGACGCCGGCCTCGCCTTCCAGGGCGGCGGCGTCTACGGGCACGTCGACGGTCCGCGCTTCAACACCCCGACCGAGATCGCCCAGCTGTCGGCCGCCGGCGTCTGCGCCGTGAGCCAGACCGGCGGGCCCGAGACCGTGCTGTGCGGTGAGCTCGAGCTGCCCTTCGCGCTGGTCGGGTTCGTGACCGACTACGCCAACGAGGTGGTACCGGGTGAGCCCACGCCGGTGACGACACTGTTTGAGCTGGTCGCGCGTTCGACCGGCGTGTTTGCCGCACTGCTGCGGGAGGCGCTCCCCAAGATTGTCGCCGCCGACCCGCCGCCGGCGCCCGCCGGCACGGTCGTCCGGTTCGGGCCGATGGAGGACGAGGAGTGACGCCGCGTGGCGCGAGCCTGGACATGCGCACAAGCTTCACCGGCGACCAGTCGCCGGCCGTGCTCGTGATGGCGCGCGCGCCACGCCGCGGCGAGGTCCGCCACGCGCTCGAGTCGCTGATCGGCCTCGACGGCTGCGTCGCGTTGCAGGCTGCGCTGATCGTCGAGGCGCTGCGCTGGGCGCGCACGCTTGAGCCGCGCGCGATCTACATCGCCCACGAGCCCGCCGACGCCGGCCGCGACCTGCAGCGCCTCGTCGGCGACGACATCCTCGTTTTCCCCCAGAACGGTGACGGCATCGCCGGCCGCGTGGCCGACGGCGTCGGCCGCGTCTCCGCCCATTCGGCGGGCCCGATCCTGGTTGTCTGGCCCGACCTGGGACGCTTCAGTGAGATTCACTGGCGGGCCACGCGCATCGATCTGGCCGATGGCGCCGACCTGGTGCTCGGTCCCGTCTTCGACGGCGGCTACTACCTGATCGCGCTGGCGCGCCCGCTGCCGTCGCTGTTCGCCCTCCCGGAGGCCGTCTGGCGCGGCCCCGACTCCTTCAACCAGGTGCTGCTGGCCGCCAACCGCGCCGGCCTGGAGGTCGGGATCCTGCGGGGCGAACGCGCCCTGCACCGTCCCGCCGATGTGCGCGCGGCGCTGGCGGACCCGCTGCTGCCCGAGCCCGTGGCGCGGGCGCTGGGCCGCAAGTAGCGGTCCCGCTTTCGACGTCCGGGTTCGAACTCCGCAAGGTGCAGTAACGTGGTATTTGCCGCTCTGGCAACCACTGGGGAGTGGTGTAATTGGCCAGCACAGGGGCCTTTGAAGCCCCGGGATCAGGTTCGAACCCTGGCTCCCCAGTTCCCTGCACGATCAGCGGGCGTAGGTGGCCGTCACAAGCTGGCGGCTGCCGTCAACTTGTTGATGAATGGCCGAGAGTGATCACGAAGAGACCGCGTTGGTCGCACGGATCGCCAGGGGCGATGACGCCGCCTTCGCGGTGCTCTACCGGCGCTACCTGCCGCTGGTGGTGCGTTGGTCGCTGCGCAAGACGCGCAACCGCGAGCTGGCGGCCGATCTCGTCTCGGAGGTCTTCGCAGCGGCGCTGATCGCGTCGCGGCGATATGACCCGCAGCGCGGCTCGGTCGCCGCCTGGCTGCTGGGGATCGCCCACAACAAGCTGCGTGAGAGCGAGCGTCGAAGGCGGGTCGAGGACTCGGCGCGGCGCAGGCTCGGGCTCGACCCGATCGCGCTCAACGACCTCGCGCTCGAACGCGTCGAGGAGCTCGCCAGCATCGATGCGGGCCTGCCCGAGCTCGTCGCGAGCCTGCCGGAGGACCAGCGCGAGGCGATCCTGCAGCGCGTGGTCGCCGAGCGGCCGTATGAGGACATCGCGCTCGAGATGAGCTGCTCGACCTCAGTCGTGCGCCAGCGCGTCAGCCGCGGCCTCAGGACCTTGCGATCGGAGATGGAGGGGCAGTGAGCGACTACTTCGACGAGCTCGAGACCGGCCTGAGGGGTGCCGTCCGCCGGCGCGCGCACCTGCCCTGGTACCGGCGGGTCGGGCAGCTGTCGATCCGCCGTCGCGGACTCCTCGCGCTCGTTGCCGCACTCGTGATTGCGACCCCGACCGTCGCCGCGGTTGGCGCGGTGTCAGGCTGGTTCGGCGCCGGGAAGCCGGATCGCTATTACCCGGCGTCGGCGACCAGTGGCATCGGCAAGGTCTTGCCAAAGGCCGGCGTGCTGCTCCCGATCCGTGTTGGCGACCCCGATGGTGGTCCGCCCTGGGGCATGCGTCTGGTCAAGACGACGCGCGGTGACACCTGCATCCAGGTGGGGCGCGTCGTCAACGGACAGATCGGCGCGTTGGGTATCGACGGCGCATGGCACGACGATCACGAGTTCCACGAGATCAAGCCGAACGACGGGCTCGCGGATATCTGTGGCGCCACCGATGCAGCCGGCCACGGCTTCGCGAACCAGACGGCCTACGGCGCACCAGCGAGCGTCGACGTGCCGCTCTACAACTCCGGCGGCGGCAGTCCCGGCCGCTGCGAGAGCCCGTTCATCTCGGCAAGCCCGGCGCCAGGGCGAGGTGGGAAGGTTCCCCCGGCCCTGAAGCGATGGCTCCAGCAGATGCAGGCACGGCGACGGAAGTCCCCCACCTGCCCGGCAGCGGCGATGCGGTTCATCTTTGCCGGCTTGCTGGGTCCCGACGCGCGCAGCATCACATACAAGACTCCGGACGGCCGGTCGAAGACGGAGCGGACCTCGGGTGGAGTCGGGGCGTATCTGGTCGTGCTGAGGGAGACCCGGGGAAACTGCCACGACTACAGGGCCACGGCGATCAGCAGTGACGGTGCCGGGTGCCAGAGCGACGGCACCGGCAACGGAGCTGCGCTACGGCAACCGTCCGCCGTCACGAGCGTGAGCTATGCCAGCGGCAAGACATGCCGCACTCAGCCACCCGCCGGGCTCGTGAGCGCCTACCGAGCCTTCAGCAGCAGAATGCGGGCGCGCTTCCAGAAGGAACCGGTCAAGG
The DNA here is from genome assembly GCA_963706725.1 of uncultured Actinomycetota bacterium. Taxonomy (GTDB): domain Bacteria; phylum Actinomycetota; class Thermoleophilia; order Solirubrobacterales; family Solirubrobacteraceae; genus Palsa-465. Next base: position 1,812,222 of record OY970167.1, read on the forward strand.
TGGTGCGCGCGCAGGTGAATCGGTTCTTCAGCTCGCACGGTGTCAAACCGAAAGGTTGGCTCGGGGCGCTGCTGCCCCAGTGCGGGCCGGTGGGTTGGGTCGCCCCGAGCGGGCCGAGGCTCCGCGCCGCCGACGTTGCGACGCCGCTCAAGGTGAGCGTGACCGAGGGCAGGCGCTTCTGCTCGAAGGGGCCGTGGCGAGTGAACTCGGTCCAGGACAGCACGATCGTGTGCGATGGCGGCATCCCCACGGGCTACACCGCCTACTGGGAGAGCGGACTGGGCAAGCAGGGACCGTTGTTCGCGCTGATCAGGGTGAGCTTCATCGCTCGTCAGCCGGTCACGACGACCAACAGCTTCTACAGCTGGAACCTTCAGGCGCCGGGCAACAACGGCGGCAGCAGCAACCGGACCCAGGCAAACGTCCGCCGCGGTGAGCGGGTTACGTTCACGCTGAGTCAAGCCATCCCGGGCACCGGACCCGGAGGTGGCAACGACCCGCGCGGCGTCTACCGAGGGATCATCAGCTTCACCGAGAACGTTGGTCAGGCCGGCCCTGAAAACGGCGGCTACGACCCGGGACACGACGGCTCCCTGATCGTCGGCCGCTTCAGCGTCAGGCTGCCACTTCAGCACTGACCTCAGACGACCGGCAGCGGCTGGCGCGCGTGGCTGGTCTAGGATCCTGCGCGTGAGCGGTCCCGTCGTCGTAATCCTCGCCGCAGGCCAGGGCACGCGGATGCGCTCACGGACGCCCAAGCTGCTACACCCGATCTGCGGACGGCCGATGATCAGCTGGGTTGTGGCGGCCGCGAGGGACGCGGGGGCCGGCAAAGTGGTCGTCGTGGACTCCCCCGAGCAGCGCCTCAGTGGAGTGCTCGAGGCCGACGTCGTCACGGCGCTTCAGGAACAGCCACTGGGGACCGGCGACGCGTTGCGGGCCGCGCAGGCGCACATTGCCCCCGATTCCTGTGTGGTCGTGCTCTATGGCGACCTGCCGCTGCTGACGCCACAGACGATCGCGGCGCTCGCAGAGGCCCAGCAGCAGGCCGGTGCCGCCGCGACGATCCTCACCGCTGAGATCGACGACCCGACCGGTTACGGCCGCATCGTGCGCGGCGCCGGCGGCACGGTCGAGAAGATCGTGGAGACCAAGAAACCGGGTGACGCGACGCCGGAGGAGCTGCAGATCCGCGAAGTCAACAGCGGGCTCTATGCGTTCGCCGGTGGCGCCCTGATCCCCGCGCTCGTTCGGATCGGCACCAACAACGCTCAGGGCGAGTACTACCTGCCCGACGTCGTGCCGATTCTGCGCTCCCAGGGCCACCTCGTGACGGCGCTGCCGCTGGAGGACCTCAACGAGACGATGCAGGTAAACGACCGCGTGCAGCTCGCCGATGTGACGGCGGTCATGCAGCGTCAGATCAACGACGAGCTGATGCGCGCCGGCGTCACGATCATCGACCCCGACCACACAGTCATCGACTTCGGCGTCGAGCTCGCACCCGACAGCCAGATCAACCCCGGCTGCGCCCTGCACGGCAGCACCAGGGTGGGGGAGGGCTCCGTGATCGGGCCGCACACGACGCTGATCGACGTCACAGTCGGCTCGGACTCCAAGGTCATCCAGAGCTACGCCACCGGCGCTGAGATCGGCGACCGGGTCAGCGTCGGCCCATTCGCCTACCTGCGCCCCGGCGCCGTGCTGCGCGAGGGCTCGAAGGCCGGCACCTTCGTGGAGATCAAGAACTCCGACGTCGGCGCGCGCAGCAAGGTCCCGCACCTGAGCTACATCGGCGACACCACGATCGGCGAGGACACCAACATCGGCGCCAGCACGATCACCGCCAACTACGACGGTTCCAACAAGCACCGCACGACGATCGGCTCGCACGTGCACACGAGCGTGCACACCTCGCTCGTGGCCCCGGTCGAGCTCGGCGACGACAGCACCGTTGGGGCCGGCTCGGTGATCACCAAGGACGTTCCCGAGGGTGCGCTCGGAATCGCGCGGGAGCGCCAGCGCAACATCGAGAACTACGCCGACCGCGTCCGCGAGCGCCAGGCTGCCGAGCACGACGGCGAGCAGAAGCCACAAACGCCCAGCGACGAGTCCGGTCAGTAGCGCGGCATGCGCCGGCCTGACACCTTTCATCCACGGCGCCGCGTACCATCCTCGAAACGATGAGCATCGCCGAAATGCCCTTCGGAACAAACGACCTGCGCGCCGAGCCCAGCAAGCGCATGATGCTCTTCTCGGGCCGCGCAAATCGCGCCCTCGGGGCTCGTATCGCCGATCGTTTGGGCGTTGCGCTCGGTCAGGTGACGACCAAGACGTTTGCCAACGGCGAGGTCTACTGCCGCTATGAGGAGTCGGTCCGCGGCGCCGACGTCTTTATCGTGCAGCCCACCTGCGGCAACGATGACGAGGGCCTCAGCACCAACGATGCGCTGATGGAGCTTCTGGTGATGGTCGACGCCGCCGTCGGTGGCTCCGCACACCGCGTGATCGCCGTGACCCCCTGGTACGGCTACTCGCGCCAGGACAAGAAGTCGGCGCCGCGCGAGCCGATCAGCGCCCGCCTGGTGGCGCGCATGCTCGAGTCCGCCGGGATCGACAGGCTGCTGACGATGGACCTGCACGCCGGACAGATCCAGGGCTTCTTCCAGAAGCCCTGCGACCACATGACCGCGATGTTCATCCTCACCCAATACTTCAGCGACCTCGGGCTCGATGACCTGGTGGTCGTCGCCCCGGATGCCGGTCGCGTCAAGCTCAACAAGCGCTTCGCGTCGAAGATGGGCGCCGACCTGGCGATCCTCAACAAGGAGCGCCCGGCGCAGCAGGTCGCGGAGATCAACTACGTGATCGGCGACGTGCGCGGGAAGACCGCGGTGATCGTCGATGACCTGATCGGCACAGCCGGCACGCTGAAGGCTGCGGCAGACGCCGTCAAGGACGCGGGCGCGAGCCGCATTTACGCGGCAGCGACGCATGGCCTCTTCTCGGGACCCGCCTTCGACAACCTGATCGCGGCCGGCTTCGAGCAGGTGGTCGTCACCGACACCGTGCCGCTGCCGCACGGCGCCCCGGATGTCGTCAAGGTGCTCTCCTGTGCCGACCTGCTGACGAGCTCGATCCGCCAGATCTTCACCGATGGCTCCGTCTCCGACGTGTTCGGCGGCGAGAACCAGCTGTTCTAGTCGCGGTCGCGCGCAACTGCGTCACTTTCGGCGCTTTGTCCAACGGGCCGGGAAGAAGGCGGCGACTTGGAGGAGACTGTGGGAGATGGCAGACCGCAATCCGAGCAACCACCCTGCAAAACGCGACGCCCGACTCGGCGAGACGACCGAGCTTGCGGCCGAGATCTGGCGCCAGCAGGCGTCGCTGGCCGCCGGGATGCGGCTGGCGATCGAGTGGGGCGAGGCCTTCACCGCGCAGCAGATCGCCACGATCGAGCAGCTCATCGGCAGCATCGAGACCGTGCAGGCGCAGGTCGCCGACCAGTGTGAGGCGGTCGTTCACTTCCTCCGGCGCGACATGTTCGCGCTCGACCCCGAGGAGCAGATAGACCAGCTTCGCCAATGGCGGCTGGTCACAGAGACACAGGTCGCCGGCGTCGACCTCGCCACCGAGCTGCACCTGCTCCGCAAGGCCTGGGCCGACGCCAACTCGAGCTGAGCGAGAGTTCCGGGCTCAGGGTCGGGGAGCGTGCGAGCGCACGCGCAGGCGCTCACGTCTCCTCTGCGCTTCCCGGCTCGCGCCGACCCGCAGTGAGTCTTACCATTTTCTCAGCCACACGCTTCAGGCTCTGCCAATGGACCCAGCACCGCCACCGCCCGACGCGCGCCGCGAGCAACTGCGACGTCAAGCGATTCAGCGCCGCCAGGCGGTGCTGGACCGGATCGTGGGCACCCGCACGATCGTGATCGGCGGCGTGATCATGGTCAGCTGCGTCCTCGCCGGGTACCTCGATGCGAGTGCACACACGCGTACGGCGTCCAGTGCCACGACCGTGTCAAATGGCTACGGCTCGAGCAGCTATGACACCTCGGGGCAGGGCGCGTTCGGCGGCGGATCCGCTCCGAGCGCGTCGTCGGGCGCCGGGACGGTCGTCTCCGGGGGGTCGTGATGGGCCTGGCGGCTTCAGCTGAGGTGCTCGGTCGCGCCGAGTTTCCGATCTGGGGCGGCCATGCGGTCGTGGCGGTCACCGACCAGTCCGGGCTCCCGGCGGCACTGGCGCACGTCAAGCGCACGGTCGCGGCCTTCGACCTCGCCTGCTCGAGCTTCCGCGAGGATTCGGAGCTGGCGCTGCTCAACCAGTCCTGCGGGGAGGACGTGGTCGTCAGCAGGCTGCTGTTCGACGCGGTGCGCGAGGCGATCCGCGCTGCGCGCCTGACCGATGGCGCCGTCGACCCGACCGTCGGCGAGGCGCTCGTCGCGCTGCACATCAACCCGCCGCTGAGCGACAAGCCGGTGCGGATCGAAGCGGTCCCCGGCTACGCCGTGGTCAAGCTCGACGAGCCCAACTCGAGCATCAGGCTTCCGGCAGGCACCCAGCTTGACCTGGGCGCGACCGCCAAGGCGCTCGCGGCCGACATGGCCGCCGCGGCCGCCCGCGCGGCCGCCGGCTGTGGTGTGCTCGTCGGACTCTGTGGAGACATCGCCGTCGCGGGCGAGCCACCGGCGGGCGGCTGGCAGATCCGGGTGACCGACGATCACCGCCACGGTGACGCGCCCGGCCAGTCGGTCGCGATCCAGGCCGGCGGGCTCGCGACCTCATCGGTGACCGTGCGCCGCTCCGGCGACGGGCCGGACGCCGTGCATCACCTGATCGACCCCGGCAGCGGACGCCCGGTCGAGGGTCCCTGGCGCACGGTCAGCGTCACCGCCGGCTCCTGCACCGACGCCAACACCGCCAGCACCGCGGCGATCGTGCTCGGTGCTTCTGCGCTCGAGTGGCTCGAGCGGCATCACCTGCCCGCGCGCCTGGTCGCGCACGACGGAAGCGTCAGCTACGTCTGCGGCTGGCCGGCTGACGGTGACGAGCTGTGATCGTTGCGGCCGCCAACGCCTCGACCTGGGCCTGGTACTTCTCGCGTGCGACCGGCATGGTCGCACTCGTGCTGCTGACGGCGATCATCGTGCTCGGCGTGCTCGGGCCGCTGCGGGTCTCCAACGACCTGTGGCCGCGATACGCGATCCGCACCGTGCACCGCGACCTGTCGCTGCTGGCACTGGTGGTGATCGCCATCCACGTGATCACGATCACCGCCGACACCTACGTCAAGGTGCCGCTGAGCGCCGCGCTGCTGCCGTTCGGCTCCTCCTACTCACCGTTCTGGACCGGTCTCGGCGCGGTCGCCTTCGACGTGATGATCGCGCTGGTCGTCACCAGCCTGCTGCGCCAGCGCCTCGGCTTCCGCACCTGGCGATTGATCCACTGGGGCGCCTACCTGAGCTGGCCGCTTGCGGTCGCGCACGGGATCGCGGCGGGCACCGACACCAACCAGGGCTGGGATTTGGCGACGACCGTCGTCTGCATTGCGGTCGTGGCGGTCGCCGTCGCGCTGCGCGTGCAGAACGGCAGCGCCGCCCGCACGCTCGAGGCGTAGCCCGAGGAGGCGCTTCAGGCGCTGACCTCGCCGCTGCCGCGCACGATCAGATCGACCGGCAGCATCACGCGCTGGGGCGGGCGCTCATCGCCGTCGATGCGGCTGAAGGCGAGCTGGGCGGCGACCTGGCCGATCCGGTAGGGATCGGTGCGCACGACCGTGACACCAAGCAGGTCGGCGAGCTCGAACTCATCGAAGCCAACCAGGCCGACGGCCTGCTTGTCACCCTGGAGGGCGTGCATCGCCCCGATCGTGCAGCGGTTGTTCGCGGCAAAGATCGCGGTCGGGCGCCGCGCGCGCGGCAGCTCGAGCAGGTGCAGCACCGCCGCATGGGCCGACTCCCAGGTACTGTGGCCCAGCGAGATCAGCTCCGGCTCGGGCTTCTGGCCGGCGCGCTCGAGCGCGCGCGTGTAGCCCTGCAGGCGCTCACCGGCGGTGTAGAGGCCACGCATGTCACCGACGATCGCGACGCGGCGGTGACCCTGGCGCAGGAGGTGGGAGACCGCCAGCTGCGCCCCGGCGGCGTTGTCGATCAGCACCGTGTCGGCGTCCGTGCGCGCCGGCGGGCGGTCGACGAACACGGTGTGGCCGAGGAACCCGGCACGCGTGATGTAGCGGTGGTCCGGGCCCGCGGGGACGATCAGCAGCGCGTCGACGCGGCGCCGCAGCAGCGCCGTCACGAGCTCGCGCTCGCGCGCCGGATCCTCGCGGGCGGAGGTCGTGATCAGCAGGCTCGCGTGTTCCCGGGCGATGTCCTCCACCGCCTGTGCGACGCGCGCGTAGAAGGGGTTGGCCACATCCTCGATCACCAGCCCGATCGTGTTGGACCCGACGCCGCTGCGCAGGCTGGCGGCGAGGTCATTGCGCTGGTAACCGAGCGTCTCGATCGCCGCCTCGACCTTCTGCAGTGTCTGCGGCGTGACCCCGGGCTCGCCGTTGATCACGCGTGAGACGGTCTTCAGGCTCACGCCCGCCGCGACCGCAAGGTCGTTCATCGTCGTCTGCGCACGCCGACCGCGCGGGCCGCGGCCGGCCGTTGAGGATTCGGGCGTGGAGAAGGGCTCCGGCGGCATGTGCGACTTCTAACGTACGGATCGCGCCGATGGAATGCCTGGTCGGCCAAATTCAGGGCGGCCGTGCCCCGCTCGGCGCCACGTCCTAACAAATTGACAACGTTGTCGCTTGACAGATTGACAACGTTGTCATTAGTCTGCGCAGCGAGGATGAACGAGGAGAGCGAAGCGGCCGTGCGCGGTCATGAGAGTCAAGCGGCCGTGGCCGCCAACGCGGCCACGAGTCAAGGGACGAGCCAGGGCATGAGCCCAGGGACGAGCCAGGGCATGAGCTCGGGCACGAGCCACGGCATGAGCCCAGGCACGAGGGCCGATGGCCCCGGCCCGATGCTGCTGCCGCCCAACCCCGTGTTCCGCTTCTACAAGGGCGGTGCCGGCATCGACCGCTTGCGCGATGTGGAGCCCGGTAGCGGGCCCGGCGCCCCGGAGGACTGGGTCGGCTCGACGACCACGTCGTTCGGCAACGCCACCGAAGGGCTCGCGTCACTCGCCGACGGCCGGCTGCTGCGCGATGTGATCGCCGCCGACCCCGTCGCCTACTTCGGTGCCGCGCACGTCTCCGCGCTCGGCTCGAACCCGGGACTGCTGGTCAAGCTGCTCGACGCCGGCGAGCGCCTCGCCGTGCACTTCCACCCCGGTCGCGAGTTCGCCCGCGAGCACCTGCACTCGGACTTTGGCAAGACCGAGGCGTGGCTGATCCTCGAGGCCGAGCCGGGGGCGCACATGCACCTCGGTCTGCGCGAGTCGATCGACCCACAGACGTTGCGCCGCTGGGTCAGCGAGCAGGACTCGGAAGAGATGCTGGCGGCCCTCAACAAGGTGCCGGTGAAGGCCGGCGACTCGCTGTTTGTGCCGGCCGGCACGCTGCACACGATCGGCGAGGGCATCACGTTGATCGAGCTCCAGGAGCCCAGCGACATGTCGGTCGTGATCGAGTGGCGTTACGCCGGCGTCGAGACCGACGAGGCCAACCTCAGGCTCGGCTGGGACACGATCCTGCCGGCCGCAGAGCTTGCGGCCGGGGTGCCGATCCACATCCCCGCGGCGCCCGCCGAAGCGGGCGCATCGACCGAGCGGCGGCTGCTGCCGCCCGAGGCCGACGGCTACTTCCGCGCCCAGCTGCTGACCGTCAGCGAGCCACATCCGCTGACGCTCGAGCCGCAGTTCTCGATCGTGATCGGCACCGCCGGCGTGCTCACGATCGCAGGCGAGTCCCACCAACCGCTGCCGCTGACCAAGGGGCAAGCGGCATTGATCCCGTTCGCGGCGGGTAGGACAACGGTTTGCGGCAGTGGTGCTGCGATCCGCTGCCTACCGCCGTCGTCAACAGAACCGGGAGCGGGCGCATGGTGAACGAGTCAGCAGCCGCGGCGACGATCGAGGCGCCGGGTGGCACCCCAATTCTCGAGGCGCGCAACATCACAAAGACCTACGGGCATGTCCAGGCGCTTGGAGGTGCGAACTTCTCCGTGTTCCCCGGTGAGGTCGTGGCTCTGATCGGTGATAACGGGGCGGGTAAGAGCACGCTGACCAAGGTCATCTCCGGGGTGATCCGCCCCGACAGCGGCGAGCTGCTGTTCGACGGACGGCTCGTGGACATCAGCTCCCCTGCCGCAGCACAGCAGCTCGGGATCGAGACCGTGTACCAGGATCTGGCGCTCGCGCCGGATCTCGACGGTGCCGCCAACGTCTACATGGGCCGGGAGCTGCTCAAGCCCGGGATCCTGGGACGCCTCGGCGTGCTCGACAAGCGCGCCATGAGGGCGGGCGCCGAGAAGGCGTTCGTCGACCTCGGCGTTGCCGTCAAGGACGCCGATGCCGCTGTTGCCTACCTCTCCGGGGGACAGCGGCAGGGCGTCGCCGTCGCCCGCGCCGCGTCGTGGGCAAGTCGCGTGATCATCATGGATGAGCCCACGGCCGCGCTCGGCGTGGTCCAGACCGCCAACGTGCTCGACGTGATCCGGCGCGTGCGCGACAGCGGCGTCGCGGTCGTGCTGATCAGCCACAACATGCCCGACGTGATGAAGGTCGCCGACCGCATCGAGGTGCTGCGCCTCGGCCGCCGCGTTGCCACCTTCCGCAAAGAGGATGCGACGCTGGAATCGCTCGTCGGCGCGATGACCGGCGCGCTCACCCAGGAGGAGGAGCAATGAGCACCCCCACGGGCGAGACGCCGCAGGTGAACGCCACGGGCGAGACGCCGCAGGTGAACGCCACGGGCGAGACGCCGCAGGTGCACGAGCGCGAGCACACGGCGGCGGTGCCGGACCCGACCGCCCCGGGGGCGCCCACGTCGCGTCCATCGAGTGCCTCGCTGGCGGCGAAGCTGCGGCGAGCCGCCACGTCGGGCTCCGGGTCGATGCCGATCTTCCTGGCGCTGATCGGGATCATCGTGATCTTCGCGATCATGAAGCCGACCGCGTTCCTCGGTTCCTACAACATCAAGTCGATCTTCATCGACGCCTCGGTCGCGCTGACGCTGTCGGTCGGCATGACCTACGTGATCATCACCGCCGGCATCGACCTGTCGGTCGGCTCGGTGCTCGTCTTCTCGGGCGTGATCGCGCTCAAGGTGATGATCGCGCTCGCCGGCGGTGCCACCGCGGCCGCCAACGCCGGCTGGGGCATCATCCTGGTCGGGATCGCCGCCGGGCTCGCGGTCGGCCTCGGCTGGGGCGTGCTCAACGGCGTGCTGATCGCGCTGCTTGACCTGCCGCCGCTGATCGTCACGCTCGGCAGCTTCGGTGCCGCGCTCGGGCTCTCCGACGTGCTCACGGGCGGCGTCGATCTGAGCGGCACGCCCAACGACCTGGCGAACTCCATCGGTGCCGGCAGCGTCGGCCCGATCCCGGCGCTGGTGCTGATCGCGGGTGTGGTCACGATCGTGCTCGGACTGATCCTGCACACCACCAAGTTCGGCCGCTACACCTACGCGATCGGCTCGAATGCCGAGGCCGCCCGGCGGGCCGGTGTCAACGTCAAGCGCCACCTGATCCAGATCTATGCACTCGCCGGGCTGCTCTCCGGGCTCGGCGGCATTCTCAGCCTCGCGTACTTCACGACGACGACGATCTCCGGCCACGAGACCGACAACCTGACCGCGATCTCCGCGGTCGTGATCGGCGGCACCAGCCTGTTCGGCGGTGTCGGTGCGATGGCCGGCACGGTCGTCGGTGTCTTCATCCCCGTCGTGCTCGCCAGCGGTCTGGTGATCGTCGGGGTGCAGTCCTTCTGGCAGCAGGTGATGATCGGAGTGATCCTCGTTGTTGCCGTCTACTTCGACCAGCTGCGTCGCCGCGCGAGGTCGCGCGCCTGACATGCGACTGGCCGTTGGCTCACACCCGGGCACCGGCCTTGAGCCGGTGCTGTCGGCAAGCACACCGGACCGGACCGAAGGTCCGTCCGCAGGAAGAGGAGGAGAAGAAGTTGATGCAACGCATTAGGTCGGGCACCGCAATCGCGACGCTCACCGCACTCACGCTCGGACTGGCGACCGCTGGCGCGAACGCCGCCTCGAGCAACAAGAACCTGGTCCTGATCCAGGGCACCAAGGCCGACAACTTCTACGTCACGATGGGCTGCGGCGCGAAGTACGAGGCCAAGAAGCTCGGCTACAACATCTCGGTGCAGGGCCCGGCCGACTTCGAGGCCTCCGAGCAGATTCCGATCGTGCGCTCGGTGACCGCGTCCAAGCCGGCCGCGGTGATGATCGCGCCGACGGACGAGCACGCCCTGATCGCGCCGATGCAGCAGATGAAGAGCGCCGGCATCAAGGTGATCCAGGTCGACACGCACGTCGCCAACACCGGGATCGCCGCCGCGTCGATCTCGTCCAACAACACCCGCGGTGGCGCGCTGGCGGCGGACGAGCTCGCCAAGCTGATCCATTACAAGGGTTCGGTCGTCGTGATGAACGAGCAGGCCGGCGTCTCCACCACCGAGGCACGCATCGCGGGTTTCACCAAGGAGATGAAGAAGTACAAGAACATCAAGGTTCTGCCGACCCAGTACACGGGTGACAGCCCGGCTCCGGCGGCGCAGAAGATCGATGCCCTGTACTCCGCCAACCCGGATCTGTCGGGCGTCTTTGCGACCAACGTGCTGGTCGCCGAGGGCGTTGACACCGGTCTGCATCAGAGCGGCGCCTCCGGCAAGGTGAAGATCGTCGGCTACGACGCCGATCCGGAGCAGATCTCCGACCTCAAGAAGGGCATCGTCCAGGCGCTCGTCGCCCAGCAGCCCTACCTCGAGGGCGTCGACGGCGTCCAGCAGTCAGTCAACGCAATCAACGGCAAGCCGACCAAGTCGATCCTGACCGGCCTGAAGGTCCTGACCCTGGCCAACCTCAAGGCCAACAGCAAGTACATCTACAAGAGCGCTTGCTGAGCTAGAAGCTCCCTCCCGCGGGGGCGGGCGATGGCCTCGGCCCGCCCCCGCTTACCTCTACACCCATGATCGTCGTCACCGGAGAGGCACTGATCGACCTGATCCCGACGGCGAGCGGGGACCTCGGCGTGCACCCCGGCGGCGGGCCGTTCAACACCGCCCGCTGGCTCGGGCGTCTGGGGGCCGACGTTGCCTTGCTCGAGTCGATCGCCGCTGACCCGCTTGGTCAGCGTCTCCGCGCCGAGCTGGTCGCGGCCGGAGTCTCGCTCGAGCTGGTCGTCGCGACCAGGCTGCCGACGACACTCGCGCTGGTCCAGTTGGATGCGGCCGGCGTGGCGCAGTACAGCTTCTACACCGACAGCTCGATGTCCGACGTCTGGCCCGCACAGGTCGACGCGCTGCTCCCTGCGGTCGAGCTCGACGCGTTGTATCTGGGGAGCATCGGTCTGGTGCTCGAGCCGGCCGCTTCGGCGGGGCTGCGAGCCGTCACGCTGGCGCGCCAGCGCGGTGCGCTGGTGATGGTCGATCCCAACGTCCGCGCTGCCCTGATCGCGGACCGCGCCGTCTACCTGGCGCGGCTCGAGGCGGTGCTGGCGCAGACCGACGTGCTCAAGCTGAGCGTCGATGACCTGGCCTGGCTCGCCCCCGGCGAGCCGCCGCTCGCGGCCGCGCGCCGCTACCTCGACCACGGTGTCAGGGCGGTGCTGCTCACCGCCGGCGCCGCGGGCGCGACGGTGCTGAGCGCCGCCGGTGCTGAGGCGATCGCACCGGTGAGCGTCGAGGTGGTCGACACGATCGGCGCGGGCGATGCCTTCAGCGCCGGCTTTCTGGGCCGCTTCCTCAGTGATCCGGCGCGCGACGTGGTGGCTGCGGCGCGCTTTGCCGCGCGGGTGGCGGCGCTGGCCTGCACCGTGCAGGGCGCTACCCCGCCGGCGAGGCTCGCCAGCGAGTTCCGTTTGACATGGTGAGCCCCGCACCTGGCCGGGACCCGGTGCAGCAGACGCGTCAGCGCGTCGGCGTGCCCTGGTGGAAGCGCAGCTGCCAGCGGCCGTCGCGGCGCACCCAGATCGAGGCTCGGTTGGCGAGGTCAAGCTGTTCGTGCTGGACCTCGCTCACGTAGGTCAGCAGCGCCACGTCGGCGGCGAGCATCGAGACCTCGACGTCGCGCAGCTTGGCCTTGATCGAGTCGCCCTTGATTGCGAGCGTGTCGGCGCGGGCGTAGACCCGTCCGGACCGCCCGAACTCGAGGAAGTCAGAGGCGAGCGTGCGCTCCATGAAGTCGGCGTCAAAGCGAGTCTCGGCGCGCCAGAGCGCCCACTCGAGCTCGATCAGCGCCTGGTGGTCGGCCCCGTTCATTCGCCTGCGGGCAGCACTAGGCGGCGTCCTCAGCAGCCGGCTGCTTGGCCTTGAACGGCCAGACACCGAACAGGTGGTGGAAGGCGCGCACTGAGAGCTGGCGGGCGACCGCGGCGGCAGCGGCGAGCGTCGCTCCCTCGAGCGCCGCCGAGGCGGCGACGCGACCGAGGCTCGCCGCGGGCTCCTTGGGCGAGGGCTTGGGCCCGTCCGAGACGCTGCTCCAGATCGCGTTGAAGGCCTTCCTGCCGGCGCGCGCACCGAGCATTCCGAAGACGATCGAGAAGGGGGCGTAGAGGAGCTTCTTCATGCACTGGTGAGGCTACCCCAATGGTGCGGGCGGCTCCACGGCCCGAGTCGGCGGGCTTGTGCGGAAACGCTCAATCTCGGACCCGCGCCGGCCGATAACTGAAGCTAACCGGCGCGACGCCGGAAACACACAGGAATCGGGTATACAGAGCTGACGACAGCATTGTCGGCGAGCCCAGATCTCATCCCGACGGGTGGAGGTGAGTCATGCAGGACGAAGTTGACGAGGACCACAACGGCGATGCGGACGAGCTGCTCAAGCGCGCCCTGCTGGATGCGCAATCGGCCGTCAGCGTCTCGCTGCGGATCGACCAGCTGCCGCTCAGTCACGCCGTGACCGTGATCTTCTACGCGCGCCGCGACCTCGGCACGCTGCAGACCTACCTGACGCCCGGCAGCCGCGGCGCCGGCTCGAGCATCGCCCCGTCCGAGCTGCTGCGCGTGCCCTGCGACCTCGATCTGGCAGACGCAAGCGACCGCGAGGAGGCCGAGCACCTCTACGCCGAGCAGGCGCGCACGCTGCGCGACACGCTGGTCGGCGCCGACGTCGTGCTCGAGCTCTGGCGCGAGGTGCTGGCCGAGCTGCTCGGCAACGTCGTCGTGAAGATGGTGACCGAGCTGCCGGCTCGCGCACCGCTGCCGCGCTTGATGCCGACCGTGCTGCTGGCGCCCGAGTCGCAGGTCGTGGTCACGCCCGTCTGCAACGCACGCACGCTCGCCGAGGGGCATCCGCCGGTGGGCATCGCCTGCATCCAGCAGGAGGTCGCGCACGTCTACCCGCTGGCCGAGGATCCCGAGGGCTGCGTGATCGACTTCATGGAGCGCTCGGCCCGCCACGCGCACGAGCTGGCCGAGCAGATCGCACATCAGGAGGCCTCGGTCGAGCGCTTCCTGCAGCTCTCCGACGCCGCCTGACGCGCGCGCGACGTAACCCAGCGGTTGACGGCGCCGCGCGGGCTTGACTTAGAGCGCGCTCTAAATCCTATGCTCGACTGGATGAGCGTTACGACCGGCCTCACGATCGCCGAAGCAGCCGAGATCAGTGGTGTCAGCACACACACGCTGCGCTACTACGAACGCGCCGGTTTGATCGGTGGCGTCGATCGCGCCGCCTCCGGCCACCGCCGCTACGGCGAGCAGGACCTCGCCTGGATCCATGTGCTGCAGTGCCTGCGTGCGACCGGCATGCCGATCCGCGAGATCCGCCGTTATGCGGACCTCGCGCGGGCAGAGGAAGACACCCTCCAGGCGCGGCTGGCCGTGCTCGAGCAGCATCGCGCGGCCGTCCAGGCCCAGCTCGAGGAGGTGCAGGGTCACATGGCGTTCATCGACCAGAAGATCGCGACCTATAAGGACAGGATCATCAATGGATAGACGCAAACTTGGCAGTCAGGGTCTTGAGGTCTCGGCCCAGGGACTCGGCTGCATGGGCATGAGCTGGGCCTACGGGCCCGGCGACGAGGACTCGGGCCTGCAGACGATCCATCGCGCGCTTGAGCTCGGAATCACATTCCTCGACACCGCGGAGATCTACGGCCCTTACACCAACGAAGAGCTCGTCGGCCGGGCGATCGCCGGCAAGCGCGACCAGTTTGAGATCGCGACCAAGTTCGGCTTCGCGGTCAACCCCGAGCGACCGATGGACCGCGGCACCGACAGCAGCCCGGAGAACGTGCGGCGCGCCTGCGAGGGCTCGCTGAAGCGCCTGGGCATCGATCACATCGACCTCTACTACCAGCATCGTGTCGACCCGAACACCCCGATCGAGGAGACCGTCGGCGCGATGGCCGAGCTGGTGCATCAGGGCAAGGTCCGCTACCTCGGCCTCTCGGAGGCATCGGCCGAGACGATCCGCCGTGCGCACGCCACGCATCCGATCACCGCCGTGCAGACCGAGTACTCGCTGTGGACACGCGACCCGGAGGATGAGATCCTGCCGACGCTGCGCGAGCTCGGGATCGGCTTCGTCGCCTACTCGCCGCTGGGACGCGGCTTTCTCACCGGGCAGATCCGCTCGCTCGACGATCTGCCCGAGGGCGACTGGCGGCGCACCAATCCGCGCTTCCAGGAGGCGGCGTTGCAGGAGAACATCCGCCTGGCCGACGTCGTCGCCGAGTTGGCCGCCCGGCGCGGGGTCACACCCGCACAGTTGGCGATCGCCTGGGTGATGGCCAAGGGCCAGGACATCGTGCCGATCCCCGGCACCAAGAGCCCGAGGCGGCTGGAGGAGAACGCCGGCGCCGCCGCCGTGAGGCTCTCCGGCGACGAGCTTGCCGAGCTTGACAGCGCGATCACCCGGGATGCGGTCAGCGGCGAGCGCTATCCCGAGGCGATGATGGCGCTGATCAACGACAACTGATGCGGGCCAGGGCTGGCGGGGGGCAACCCGCGCCGGCCCTGCGTGGCCGTCTGGGTCGAGGCAACGCTCGGTTGGGGCGCGCGCCTCAGTCGTTCGCGCGGACGGGCTTGCTCGGCGCGGGCTCGCGTGCCGGGCGACGTTCGGGCGATGTCAGCTTGTCGCGCAGGCGGCCAGGCTCGCGCAGGCGAACCTTGGACTGCTCGGCGTCGGGCAGGGGGATGCCGCCGCCGGGCCAACGGCTCGGGTCGGGCTTGAAATTCGGCCGGTTGCCCCAGCCGTCGTCCGAGCTGCCGCCGTCCTCATCGGTGTCTGACGGGTCGTCGCGCAGCATCGGCAGCATCAGCAACCCGACGGCGACGAAGCCAAAAACGTGGACCCCGACCAAGAACAGCATCAGCTGAACGTCCGTCATCCATATAGAGTACCGCTGCGCCGCGTCCGCGGGAGGGGGAAATTCGTAAAGCGTCAATGCTCGCTACCATCGGGCGACCTATGTCTGAACAGTCCACAAGCCTTCTCGCCGCAAGCCGCGAGCCCGGTCACTCGCGCCAGGCGCGACGACTGCGCCGCGAGGGCCTGGTCCTCGGCACCGTCTACGGTGGCGGCAAGGACCCGGCCTCCTTCCAGATCGACGCTCGCACGCTGCGCAACGCACTTGCGCACACCGGCGCCGTGATCGATCTGCAGATCGACGGCGCCGCCGCCGAATCGGTCGTGCTCAAGGAGCGCGTCCGCCACCCCGTCAGCGGGGAGACCATGCACATCGACCTGCTCCGGGTCGACCTCAAGAAGCCGATCCAGACCCAGGTTTCCCTGGAGCTGATCGACATCGACGACTCCGACGTCAAGCTCGGCGGGATCCTCGACAACTCCGTCCGTGAGGTCACGTTGGAGGCGGTTCCGACCGCGATCCCCGACGTGATCCAGCACAGCATCGCCGGCCTCGCGTTCGGCGGTACCGTGACGCTCGGTGAGATCAAGCCGCCCGAGGGCACCACGATCATCGGTGACCCCGAGCTCGTGATCGCCGCGATCCGCACCTCGCGGGCGATGCTGGCCGACTCGGCCGAGGAGCTCGAGCTCGAGACCGAGGTCGTCGGTGAGGGCGAGGACGAAGCAGCCGAGGCCGAGGCCGAGGCCGAGGGCGACGCCGCCGAAGCTTCCGACGGCGAGTAGCCGTCGCCGCCCAGCATGCCGCTGCTGCATCGCCGCAGCGCACCCGTCGATTGGTTGGTGGTCGGCCTCGGTAACCCCGGGGCCGCCTACGACGGCACCCCGCACAACATCGGCTTTGAGGTCGCCGAGCGCCTGCGTGGGCGCTGGGAGCTCGGCAAGCCCAAGTCCAAGTACCGCGGGCTGATCACCGATGGCCGCACGGGAGTCGGTGGCGCACGCGTCGCGATCCTGACGCCGCAGACCTACATGAACGAGGCCGGCAAGTCGGTCGGCCCCGCACGCGGCGAGCTGCGCGTCGAGCCCGACCACATCGTCGTCGTGCACGATGAGATCGACCTGCCGTTCGCTGAGATCCGCACCCGCCTCGGCGGCGGGCTGGCCGGCCACAACGGCCTGAAGTCGATCAGGGCGGCGCTCGGGACCGCCGATTTCCAGCGCGTGCGGGTCGGCGTCGGGCGTCCACCGACGACCGATCCGGAACTCGTGGCGGCCTTTGTGCTGGGCAAGTTCAGGGAGCCCAGGGACCAGGTGCAGGCGCTGATCGACTCAGCGGCCGACGCCGTCGAAGAGATGCTTAAGTAGAGGGAGCGCATGCTCTCCTCGCTGCTTCACCACGCCGACGACGATCCGCAGACCGGCCGCCTGCACCAACAGGGCGGACGCGCGTTCGTGTCGCTGTCGCTGCGCCCCTACCTGATCGCTGCGCTGCTCGGGCGCGATCAGACCAAACCGGCGATCGTGGTCGCGGGCGACGACCGCCAGGCGCGCGAGCTGGCCGCCAGCCTGCGCGCGTGGCTGGCGCCGCGGCGCGTGCGCTACTACCCGAGCCGCGGCGTCACCTACGAGTCGCATCTGGCACCGCCCGCGCATCTCACGGGCCAGCGGATCGCCGCGCTCGATGCGCTGCTCGATGACGCCCCGGATCACGCGCAGGGTGCGCCGGTGGTTGTGGTCAGCGCCGTCGCGCTGTCAGAGAAGGTGCCGGACCCGTCGCTGCGCCCGCACGGCTTCACGCTGCGCAAGGGTGAGCTGCTCGACCTCGACGAGACCGCGGGTGACCTCGTGGCCGCCGGCTACGAGCGCGTCGACCAGGTTGAGGACCGCGGCCAGTTCGCGATCCGCGGTGGCCTGCTCGACGTCTTCCCTGCGACCGAGGACCGCGCCGTGCGCGTCGACCTGTTCGGCGATGAGATCGAATCGCTCAGGTGGTTCAGCACCTTCACCCAGCGCTCGCTCGGCGACGCTGAGGAGGTCGAGGTGGCACCGGCCGCGGAGCTCGCCGTCGAGTACCGCGAGCTGGCGGAGCTCGCCGCCGCTGAGGCGCAGGAGAACCGCCCCGACATCACCGAGCTCCTGCCGGTCGAGGACTTCAAGACGTTCCTCGAGCTGGTCGACACGCAGGCCAGCGTGCTGCTGGCGGCCGAGGAGGAGGTGCAGCCGGCGCTGACCGACCACTGGCAGGACGTGACGGCCGCCTTCCACGACTCAGAGGCCCACCACCTCTACATCAACCCCGAGGCGATCACCGCCGAGCTCGACGCCCGCGCGCGCATCCGGCTCTCCTCGATCGACCAGGATCAGGCCTTCCAGTTCCGCGGCCAGGCCGCCGAGATCGGCGCCCGCGGCATCCGCGACGCCGAGCCCGAGCTCGAGAAGCTGACGCGCTCGGGCTATGAGACCGTGGTCACGTTCGCGGTCAAGGGTGAGGGTGAGCGCGCCGCCTACAACCTCGGGCGGCTCAAGGTCGGGTGGCTGGGGGAGACGCGTGGCAAGACGAGCGGCCAAGCGGCGCCGCTGGTATTCGCACACGCCCGACTGCGGGAGGGCTTCATCGCGCCGCAGTTTCACCTGGCGGTGATCCCCGAGCACCGGCTGTTCCGGCGCCGGCGCGCGCCCGACGGTCCGGTGCGGGTCGGACGCCGTGGCGTGCTGCGCTCGTTCGCGGAGCTGCGCACAGGTGACATCGTCGTGCACGAGGACCACGGCGTCGCGCGCTTTGCCGGCTTCGACACCAAGACCGTCGCCGGGGTCACGCGCGACTACCTGAACCTCGAGTACGCCGGCACCGACCGCGTCTTCATGCCGGTCGAGCAGCTGGCCAAGATCAGCCGCTACGTCGGCGGCGGGGGCGAGCACGGGCCGACGCTCTCAAAGCTCGGCGGCACCCGCTGGGACACGGTCAAGGCGCGCGCGCGGCGGGCCGCCCAGGAGATGGCGGGCGAGCTGCTCAACCTCTACGCCGAGCGCAAGCGCCGCGAGGGGCACGCGTTCCCGATCGACACCGACTGGCAGCGCGAGTTTGAGGACGCCTTCCAGTACACCGAGACGCCCGATCAGCGCGACGCGATCGAGTTCGTCAAGGCCGACATGGAGGCGCCGCGACCGATGGACCGGCTGATCTGCGGTGACGTCGGCTACGGCAAGACCGAGGTCGCGCTGCGCGCAGCCTTCAAAGCTGCGCAGGACGGCAAGCAGGTGATGGTGCTGGTGCCGACGACGATTCTCGCCCAGCAGCACTACGGCACCTTCGCCGAGCGCCTCAAGGACTACCCGGTGCGGATCGAGCACATCTCGCGCTTCCGCCCTCCAGCCGAGCAGAAGGAGGCGATCGCGGGCTTCGGGCGCGGCGAGGTGGACATCCTGATCGGCACCCACCGGCTGCTCTCGCGCGATGTGCGGGCCAAGGACCTGGGCCTGCTGATCATCGACGAGGAGCAGCGCTTCGGGGTCAAGCAGAAGGAGCTGCTCAAGCAGATGAAGCTGCGCGTCGACGTGCTCGCGATGAGCGCCACGCCGATCCCCCGCACGCTGCAGATGTCGCTGGCCGGGATCCGCGACATCAGCGTGATCGAGACCGCGCCCGAGGGTCGGCGCCCGGTCAAGACCTACGTCGGCGAGTACGACGAGGAGCTGGTCAAGGCCGCGCTTCTGCGCGAGCACGCGCGCGGTGGGCAGGCGTTCTTCATGCACAACCGCGTGGAGTCGATCGATGAGACCGCCGAGCGGCTGCGCGCGCTCGTGCCGCAGATGCGCTTTGAGGTCGCGCACGGGCAGATGGACGACGCCACGCTGGAGAAGCGGATGATGGCCTTCCTGCGCGGCGACGCCGACGTGCTGGTCGCGACCTCGATCATCGAGTCGGGGATCGACATCCCGCAGGCCAACACGCTGATCGTCGAGCGCGCCGACATGTTCGGGCTCTCGCAGCTCTACCAGATTCGCGGCAGGGTGGGGCGCTCGCGCGAGCGCGCCTACGCGTACCTGCTGTATCCGTCCTCGGCGGCGCTGACCTCCGACGCCGCCCAGCGGCTCTCGGCGCTGAGCGACTACACGGAGCTCGGTGCCGGCTTCAAGGTGGCGATGCGCGACCTTGAGATCCGCGGCGCCGGCAACCTGCTCGGCGACGAGCAGTCCGGGCACGTCGCGGCGCTCGGCTTCGAGCTCTACATGCAGATGCTCGACGAGGCCGTGCAGGCGGCGCAGGCGGCCGCCTCGGGCAGCGACGCCGAGCAGGAGGAGTGGGAGCCGGTGCGGCTCGAGGTCGGCATCGACGCCTATGTCCCGCCCGACTACATCCCCTACGAGCAGGCCAAGGTCGACGTGCACCGCCGCATCGCCGGCGCGCGTGAGGTCGCCGAGATCGGCATGCTGCGCGAGGAGCTCGGTGACCGCTTCGGTGAGATCCCGGAGCCGCTTGAGAACCTGCTGCTGCTGCAGATCGCGCGCATCAAGCTCGGCCAGGCGGGCGCCACGACCGTCTCGTTCAAGGGCGGGCGCCTGGCGGTGACGCCGATCGAGCTCGATTCCCGGCGCGTGAAGGCGTTGCGCGCGGAGCTGCCCGAGGCGCTGTATGAGTCGGGTAAGTCGCAGCTCTCGATGCGCGTCGCCGGTGAGCCGCACGCGCAGTTCGAGGCCGTGGTGCGGGCCGCCGACGTGCTGCTGTCGGTGCTGCACGCCGCCGAGGCCGAGCCCGCCGCGGCCTGACGTAAAGAACTTCGTAAGAGAGCCCCGGGACCGCACCGCCGTGTGACGGCAGGGCCGCTACCATCGGCGCCGATGCGAATCTCTAGGAAGCTCGCGGCGGTTGCCGCCTTTTTTGTGATCGGTGCCGCTGTCGCTGGCTGTGGTAGCTCGGTCTCCGGAAACTCGGTGGCGACTGTCGCCGGTAACCCGATCAGCCTGCAGGCGTTCAACCATTGGGCCTATGTGGCCGCCAAGGAACAGTCTGCCTCGTATGCATCGGAGGGCGTGACTGAGCCGCCGATCGTCTCCAGCAACCCGACGAACTTCTCGAGCTGCGAGAAGGCGCTGCGCGCCGGCATTGCCTCGCTGCGCTCCTCCACCACAGCCGCGCTCAAGGCCGACTGCAAGGAGGTCTACACCTCGACCGAGGGCGAGGTGATGAACTTCTTGATCCAGAGCTACTGGTTGCAGCTCTCGGCGCACAAGGCGGGCATCAGCAGCTCCGACCTCAGCGCGAAGTTCGCCAAGGCCTTCAAGAAGGAGTTCCCGACCAAGGCCAAGCAGAACGCGTACCTTGCCTCGACGCTCAAGTCGACCGGCCAGACCTACGCCGACATGGCCTTCACCTACCGCGTTCAGTCGCTCTACGCCAAGCTCGTAAAACGCCAGGAGCAGAAGATCACGGCCAGCGCGATCGCCGCCTACTACGCGTCGCACAAGAGCGCGTTCGGCACCGCCGAGTCGCGTGACCTGCATCTGATTCGCACAAAGACCCAGGCCGAGGCCCAGGCCGCGTACAACGCGCTCAAGGGCGGCCAGAGCTGGGATGCCGTCGCCAAGAAATATGCGGCCGACGCGTCGGCCAAGGCCGACGGTGGCACGCTCACCGACATCACCTCCGGTGAGGAGGAGGCCGCCGCCAACAAGGCGATCTTCTCCGCCTCACTGAACCAGCTGACCGGCCCGGTCAAGGGTGTCTTCGGCTACTACGTGCTGCAGGTGACGAAGATCACCCCGGCCACGCAGGAGTCGCTGGCCAAGGCCACACCCTCGATCAAGTCGCAGCTGAGCTCGACCGAGGCCTCGGCGGCGGAGCAGAAGGTGCTGAAGGCAGCGCAGAAGGACTGGAAGAGCCAGACCAAGTGCCGGCCGCCCAACTACCAGTCGACCTACTGCGGCAACTACTCCAAGCCGAAGACCACGACGGCGACGACGTCGACTCCGAGCACGAGCGCGACGACCACGTCGACCAAGTCGAGCACGACCACCACGAAGAAGAAGTAGCGGGTGAGCCTCCGGCGACCCGGAGATCACCGCCGCACTCGGTCGTCTGGACGAGATCACACGCCGGCTGCGGCGTGAGTGCCCCTGGGACCGTGAGCAGGACGAGCGTTCGATCGTCCCGCACACGGTCGAGGAGGCCTATGAGCTCGCCGACGCCGCCAACCGCCAGGACGACGCCAAGCTGCTGGATGAGCTTGGCGACGTGCTGTTCCAGGTGCACTTCCTGGCGCTGCTGCTGGAGGAGCGTGGCGCCGGTGATCTGGCGGCGGTCGCGCGCAACGTGACCGAGAAGCTGATCCGCCGCCACCCGCACGTGTTCGGTGAGGTCGAGGCCGAGACCGCGGGCGAGGTGCTGCGCAACTGGGATGCGATCAAGGCGACCGAGCACGGTCGCGAGGCGGGCGTCTTCGGTGAGGTGCCGGAGAACCTGCCCGGCCCGCTGTACGCGCGCAAGGTGCAGCGTCGCGCCGCCTCCAGCGGCTTTGACTTCGACGGCGTCGAGGCGCCGCTGCAGTCGGTGCGCGACGAACTCGACGAGCTGATTGCGGCGCAGAGCGAGGAGCAGCGCTTCCACGAGCTTGGCGATGTGCTGTTTGCCACGGTCAACGTGGCCCGCAAGCTGAAGCTCGATCCCGAGCTGGCGCTACGCGCCTCCGCCGACCGCTTCCGTGCCCGCGTGCAGGCTGGAGTTGATCTCGCCGCATCGCATGGCCGAAACTGGAACGATCTCTCCGCTGATGAGCAGCTCGCGTTCTATGCACAGGCGCGGCTGAGCGAAGCGGCGGATCGAACTTAGTCGCACCCCACCGAGGAGAGCAACCCACAGATGAGCCAGATCGAGCACGTCCACGCCCGCCAGATCCTTGACAGCCGTGGCAACCCGACGGTCGAGGTGGAGCTGAGCGTGAAGTCCGGAGCATGGGGCCGGGCGGCGGTCCCCTCGGGTGCTTCGACCGGTGAGTTCGAGGCCACCGAGCTGCGTGACGGCGGCAGCGCCTGGATGGGCAAGGGCGTCGGCAAGGCCGTGGAGAACGTCAACACGGAGATCGCCACCGCGGTCCGGGGGATGGATGCCTCGGCCCAGGCGGCGCTCGACCGCACGCTGATCAGCCTCGACGGCACCGCCAACAAGTCGCGGCTCGGCGCCAACGCGATCCTCGCGGTATCACTCGCGGCCGCGCACGCCGCCGCCGCGGAGGCGCGCCAGCCGCTCTGGAAGTACCTCGGCGGTGACACCGCGCACGTCCTGCCGGTGCCGATGATGAACGTGATCAACGGTGGCGTGCACGCCGACAACAGCATCGACTTCCAGGAATTCATGGTCATCCCGGTCGGGGCGCGCAGCTTCAGTGAGGGCCTGCGCATGGGCGCCGAGGTCTTCCACAACCTCAAGAAGGCCCTGCACGATCGCGGCCTCTCCACGACCGTCGGGGACGAGGGCGGCTTCGCCCCCAACCTCAGCTCCAACGAGGAGGCGCTCGAGGTGCTGATGGCGGGCATCCGTGCCGCCGGCTACATCCCCGGCGAGCAGATCGCGATCGCGCTCGACCCGGCGACCTCTGAGATCTTCAAGGACGGGGCCTACCGGCTCGAGCATGAGAACCGCACGCTAAGCGCCGACGAGATGTCGGCCTACTGGACCGACATCATCAACCGCTACCCGGTGGTCTCGATCGAGGATGGCATGGCCGAGGATGACTGGGCCGGCTGGAGCACCCTGACCAAGGCTCTGGGCGAGCGCGTGCAGCTCGTCGGTGACGACCTGTTCGTGACCAACACCGAGCGGCTCAAGCGCGGCATCGACCAGAAGGTCGCCAACTCGATCCTGATCAAGGTCAACCAGATCGGCACGCTGACCGAGACGCTCGCGGCGATCCGGATGGCGCGCGAGGCGGGCTACACCGCCGTCATGTCGCACCGCTCCGGTGAGACCGAGGACGTCACGATCGCCGACCTCGCGGTCGCCACCGGCTGCGGCCAGATCAAGACCGGGGCGCCCTCGCGCACCGATCGCGTGGCCAAGTACAACCAGCTGCTGCGGATCGAGGAGGCGCTCGGCGCCGACGCCGAGTATCCCGGTCGCAAGGCCTTCCGCGCGGCCAACAAGTAACGGGGCGCCCGGGGGCTGCGCGCGGGCGTCTGAGAGCCGCGTGGGGCGCCTCAGCGTGTGATCGGCGCCACGGGTGCCTCGTGGAAGCACTCAGGGCCGGCAGCGGGTGCCGGAGGGCCGGATTGGGCGCCTGAGAGCAGCGTTGCAGCGGCTGGAAGAAAGCTTGCGGCAGGAAGGAGACTGCGGGCGGCGAAAGAAGGCCGACAGGCATGCCGCCCAGAAGTCACACCGCTGCCGCACGGAACGCGCGCACATCAAGGTCGCAGGAACAGCGTGCCCGCCCACGGCAGGTCACGCACCGCCTGCCGATCTCAAGGATCGGCTGGGACCGCAAGTTCCGGATCGTGATGCTGGTGGTCGTGGCGATGGTCGGACTGCTCGGGCTGAAGGCCGGGCTGGCACTGGTCTCCGCGCGGGCCCAGGCCGCCCAGGAGTCGAGCCTGGTGACGTCGCTCGAGCGCCAGCACCGCCAGCTGGTGGCGCAGGAGAAGGCGCTCTACCAGAAGGCGACGATCATCCGCGACGCCCGCCAGCTGGGGATGGTCGCGGCCGGCGAGCGCCCCTACGTGGTCGTCTCCTCGGGCCACTGAGCCAACCCCCGGGTCACCAAAGGGCGCACCGCCTCGGGCCGCCGAGGCCGATCGCCCCGGTCAGCTAACTTCGTGGCTAGATGGCCGACGACTTCGATGTGCTGATGGGTTTGTGGGAGGACGGGACGCGCCGCATCGCCGCCTCCGAGCCCGCGCAGCGACGCACGCTCGAGCGCGTCAGCGACGACATCTACGTCGAGCTGCGACGGCGCCTGGGCGGCAAGTTCACGACCGACGAGCTTGCCGCCTACTACCTCAGCGAGGGCACCGATTGGTGCTTTGAGATCGCCTACGGCTCGGCCCCGAGCGACCCCGACGCGTGGGATACCGGCACGGTCGCGGGTGCCGCGTTCGCGCGCTACGCGCGGCGGGCGATCGACTGGGGTGGGGGCGTCCGCCGCCAGGCGGACGAACAGGGCTGATCAGGGGGCTGGTTGCCGGGCAACGCCCGGGCCGGCCAGCCCCACAGGATCAGTCTTCGGACTGCTCGGAGCCTTCCGGCTCCTCAGGTTCGGCACCGGCACGACGGATCACGATCTGGTCCTCCTCGATCGTCACCTCGACCGGGCGGTGGCCTGCCCACGACTCGGCGTAGACCGGGTCGTCCTGCACGGCGGGATCGAGCCACAGCCCGATGCCCTCCTCGCCGTGATCAAAGGTGGCCTCCCACGGGCCGCCCGCCTTGCGCTTGGTGCGCGTGGCGGTACGACCCCCACGCCGGCCGCGCCGACGCTTGGGCTTGTCATCGTCATCGTCCTGCTCGGGATCGGGCTCCTCGGCGGCAGCAGCCGCCTCGGCGTCGAGCTCGGCAGCGATCAGAGCGTCATCCTCGGCACGCAGGTCGATCTCGTCGTCAAAGTCGGCGACGGCGACGGTCGTGTCGGGATCCGCTTCTGGCTCCAGCGCCTGTTCGCGCTTGAAGGCTTGGATCTGTTGAACGGTGACCTCGAGCTGATGCGCGATCCACGCGTCGGTGCGTCCCTGACGCACCCAGCCGCGGATCCGGTTCAACTCGGGTCGCAAAGAACGTCTTGGCATAGAGGGGCTGAGCATACAGCGGCGGGTGGATTCGACCGTCCGTGGCCGCCCCGCCCGGCGCCTGCGCTGCGCCTCTACCGGGTGGGGGTCCGCGGACACTTGCAGGCAGATTGCTCGGGAATTAGTTGAAAGCGCAGCGCGTGCGCGGGTATGCTGATCAGTGGGGTTGTCCGATCCGCCCGGGGGCCGGGATGGTTCGTGTGGGCTGAGACACTCTCTATGCAACCCTCTCAGCCGGGGAGAAGAAGGATGCTTGTACTAACACGGAAGTCCAATCAGAGCATCATGATCGGCGACGACATCGAGGTTTCGGTTCTCGCGATCGTTGGTGAGAAGGTCCGCATCGGGATCCAGGCGCCTCGAGACGTGCCTGTCTTCCGCAAGGAGGTCTACCTCGAAATCCAGGACGAACAGCGTGAGAGCATCAAGTCCCACGAGGTCGTCGCCGAGGTGGACGCAGCGCTACAGGAATTGGGGGAGCCGGCCGCTGATTAGCGGTCGGGTCCGACCCCGCCGGCGACCGACCTAGGTCAGCAGCAGGTAGAGCGTGGCGAACATCGCCACGGTTACCAGCACGGCGGTCGCGACGAGCGTCAGCGCGAGCACATAGAAGCGCTTGGAGCCGCGCTTGCGCTCGCGCGCATGCCACCGCTGGCGGGAACGGGCCGCAGCCGTGCGCTGCAGGTGCTGGCGGCGCCGCTCCTCGATCTCACTGTGCTCGAGAAACTGCTCCTCGAGCTGCGCGAGGCTCTGGCGCATCTTCATCGCTGACATCGAGGGCTAACCCTAGCGGGAAAAATCAAACGCTGCCGTCAATCGGATGGCGCTGCATGCAGAGCCGACGGTGCGCTCCGGCGGGACCGCCCCGACCGGCGATCGCCGCTAATGGACCAGCTTGCCCTCGTAGACGGTGACGAAATGCAGGTAGTTGTCGGCCACCGTGGCGGCCGCATCCTCCCGTGCGAGCCGCTTGTCGAGGTAGCCCTTGAGCGCATCCCACCAGATCGAGCGTCCGATCGCGAAGCCGATGAAGCCCTCGACCGGCGCCGCGATCTCAAGCCACTCCTCGACCTTCTCGGTCGAGGCGCCACGCCCCAGCAGCACGCAGGTGACGCCCTCACGGCCGGCACCGGTGCGCGCCTGCCGGGCCAACATGTCGGCGTCCGACTGCTCATCGACGCCCTCGATCTTCCAGATGTCGACCTCGACACCGGCGTTCTGGATCGCCGCGATCGCGCGCCGCATCAGCTCCGGCCGCAGCTCCAGGTCGTAGCGCTCCGAGCTGCCGGCGACGCCGGCGAGCTGCGCCTCGGTCGCCGGTACGAGCAGCTCGAACAGGAACTTGCGGTCGTGCTCGTGCAGCCAGTCGGACAGACGCCTGAGCTTCTCAAGCTGACGGCTGTTCATCTCGGCATCGGGATCGTCGGGGTTGAAGCGCACGAGCACCTTCGAGAAGTCCGGGTCGAAGCGCTCGATGTGCGCCGCGAAGTCGTCCCCGTACTGGAAGTCGAACTCGTTCTGCCCAGAGATCTCGACCGGCATCGCCAGCTTCAACCCGCGCTCACGTGCCCGCCGTGGCACGTCTGAGCCGAACTGCTCGTCGACCAGGACGCCGGTCGCGCCGGGCTCGGCGCCGCGGTGCACGGCCTCGAGCATGCCCTCGAAGATCAGCCGCTTGGCGTCGGAGATCGTCTCGGTCTGCTCGGCGGTCGAGCTCGCCGTCGATCCCGAACATCTTCTTCTGGAAGGAGCCGCGGTGGTCGAACGCCAGGATGTAGAGCTTTCCGTCGTAGCCAAGAGCCATCTCGCCCGCCTTAGTGTCAGATGTCGATTGGAAACCTGTCTGGCTTCGAGTCTAGAGCGGCCGGTCCGGGCGCGAAGCGGTCCAGCGGCGGTGCAGCCGACGGCCTCCCCGGCGGCCACGGATTCGCCTTTACACTTGAGATCGTGAGTACCGGTGGACCAGATCTCTTCGTCGTCTGCAAGAACTGTGGTTCGGAGGTCAGTCCCTACATAACCGAGTGCCCGTACTGCGGTACGCGGTTGCGCAAGCGCGCCCCGAAGCTCGACCGCAACGGCCGCATCACCGAGCGCCCGCGCCGCACGGTGACGCCCTCACT
Source organism: uncultured Actinomycetota bacterium (assembly GCA_963706725.1). Taxonomy (GTDB): domain Bacteria; phylum Actinomycetota; class Thermoleophilia; order Solirubrobacterales; family Solirubrobacteraceae; genus Palsa-465. The sequence continues at coordinate 1,839,598 of OY970167.1, forward strand.
GAGCCGCCTGCGCCGCGGTGAGATCCCCGGCATCCGCCACGAGTCCCACCCCTACGCCACCGGCCTGCTGGTGCTGCTCGGCGTCGCCGGGACGCTGCTCTGGCGCACGACCTTCTTCACGCAGAACGAGCTGGTCATCTTCGGCCACATCGGCAAGCAGTGGTGGCGGGTGTTCACGGCGCCGTTCGTCTACGACAACACCGGCTATGCGGTCCTGACGCTGCTGGTGATCGCGATCTACGGCTGGCTGATGGAGCGCCGCCACGGGCCGGTGATGGTGCTCGCGCTGGCGCTGATCGGCGGTGCCGGCGGCCTCGGCCTGACCGCGGCCCTGACCAGCCACAGCTTCTTCATGGGTGGCAACGGCGCCGCGCTGGCGCTGCTCTGCGCCTGGGTGGTGCCGGACCTGACGCTGCTTGTGCGCAGGCACGACTTTGACGGCGACCTGCTGGGCACGGCCGTACTGGCCGGGGTGATCGCGCTGATGCCGGTGGCCGAGCCGACCGCCAGCGTGATCGCCGACGGGGTCGGCATCGTCGCCGGGCTGGCGCTCGGGTCAGCTGCTGACCCGCATCCACCACTGATCCGCCGCTCGGCGCGATCTGCCAACCTCCACAGCAGTGAGCTTCACCGACGCCGACATCGACGCTGCGATCGCGGCGCTCAGCGAGCCCGGCCGGCTCACCGCCGCGCAGGACCTGGTCAGCCGCGCCGCGCCGAGCCTCGAGCGCGTGCTCGGCAGCGCCCTGCATGAGGGCGGCTGGTTTGACACCGCCCACGACCAGGCCGTCAAGGAAGCGGTCAACACCGGCGATCCGCAACGATCGCCTGGTCGCGGTCCGGACGCTGTTTGCCGAGGAGACGCGCCTGACGATGCTGGTCGGCGTGGCTGTCGGCTTCGAGCTCGCCCGGGAGCTTGACCCGGGCGCTCAGACGCACCCTTAGTCACGACCTCTGGAGGACGAGAACGACATGGAAATCCGTTACCACGGCCACGCCACCTTCGAGCTGGCCGACGGCGACAGCTCGGTGCTGATCGACCCGTTCCTGACCGGCAACCCCAAGGCCACGGTCGCCGCCGATGAGCTCAACCCCGCCGCGATCCTGCTCACCCACGGCCACAGCGACCACATCGGCGACGCCGTGCCGATCGCGCAAGCCGCACCGGCGCACCGGTGCTCGCGATCGTCGAGCTGGCCGGCGAGTTCGGCGAGGAGGAGGGCGTCAACGCGCTCGACATCAACCTCGGCGGCACCGTCGAGTTCGATTGGGGCTGGGTCAAGATGGTGCCCGCGTGGCACACCTCGACGACCCCCAAGGGGACGGTCAACACGCCGGCCGGGCTGGTCGTCAACTTCAAGGGCACGACCGTCTACCACCTCGGCGACACCTGCCTCTTCTCCGACCTGCAGCTGGTCGGCAGGCGCACCCCGATCGACTACGCGCTGATCTGCATCGGAGGCCACTACACGATGGACCGCCACGACGCCGTCGACGCCGCCGAGCTGATCGGCGCCAAGACCGTGATCCCCTGCCACTACAACACCTTCCCGGCGATCGAGGCCGACGCCCAGGCGTTCAGGGCCGACGTCGAGTCAAAGACCAGCTCGCAGGGTCGTGGTGCTCGACCCGGGGCAGAGCCACCAGGCGTAGGTTTGCGCTGCCGTGGGTCGGCCCGCCGGCCGCCCACGGCGCCTAACCGATCCGCGATCCGATCTCCGCGTCCTGGTCGGGTCGCAGCAGCACCACGCCGAGCTCGTCGTCGAGCGCGCCAAGCACCAGCACCTGTGACATGAACGGCCCCATCTGGCGCGGCGGGAAGTTCACGACCGCGACCACCAGCGTGCCCAGCAGCTCCTCGCGCCGGTAGGTGGTGATCTGCGCCGAGGAGCGCTTGATCCCGACCTCGGGACCGAAGTCGATCGTCAGCTTCCAGGCGGGCTTGCGCGCCTCGGGGAAGGGGTCGACGGCCATCACGCGGCCGACGCGCATGTCCACCCCGAGGAAGTGGTCGAAGTCGATCTCCTTCATGACGAGCGGATGGTAAAGCCATCGCGCCCGCGAGCCGGGCTAGGAGCCGCTGCTGATGCCGATCGGCGGCGCGGGGGTGGTGCTCGTCGCCGGCGTCGAATCGGCCGGGGCGGTGGTCGTCGCGGCGGGCACGGTGGTGGTCCCCGTCGCCGTATCCGCCGGCGTCGTGGTCGTCGTGCCGGTGCTCGGCGAGGTGCTCGTAGCAGTCGGGTCGGTGCTGGTGCCGGTCGGCGCGGTCGTCGTGCCGGTGGGCGCGGTGCCGGTCGGTGCGGTGCCGGTCGGTGCGGTGCCGGTCGGCGCGGTGCTGGTGCCGACGCTGAGGCCCGTGCCGCTGCCCGCGGCCGTGGTCGAGGTTCCGCCCAGGCCGCTGGTGCCGGTGCCGATCGTGGTGCTCGAGCCGGTCGTCGTCGTCGAGCTCGCGCCGATCGTCGGTGTCGAGCTCGTTGCCGAGGTCGGTGTCGAGAAGAGGCCGGCGCCACCGCTCGTATTGCTGCCGGTGCTCGCATCGGCTGTGTGCGATGACGTCGCGGGCGGCGGCGTGAGCTTGTGCATCGTGTGCTTGCGCGCGGGCGCGTCGTGCTGCTTCACGGCCGTGCCGGTGGTGCTCGGCCGCTGAGTGGCCTGGCTGACGGTCGTGCCGAGCGTCTTTGTGACATGTGAGAGCTTGGCGTGCGCGGCCTTGCTGGAAGCGGCGGAGGTCACGGCGATGCTGAGGCCGGGCCCGGCGCCGACGGCGCCACCCAGGTGCGTGCTGCCGACCGCGCTCTGCAGGCCGGCGGCGAGTGAGCGACGCACGAGCGTGCTGGCCGACGGGCCGCTGTGCCTGTGGTGGTTGCCGTGGTCGATCGCGACCGTGCCCGCGGTGACCAGGGCCGCTGCGGCGATGCCGGCGGCGGCCTTGGTCGCCACGGCCCCAACCCCAGCCGTCACGAGACCGGCCGAGCCCGCGCCACCCGCCGCACCGGCGGCGCCGGCGCCTGCGGCACCCGCACCGGCCGCACCGGCGCCGCCCGCGCCACCGGCGCTGGCCGCGCCCGCGACACCCGCTCCGGCGGAGCCGGCCGAGTGCGTCGCGGCGTGGGCGAAGAGAAGCTTGTGCAGGAAGGCGAGCGGGCCGACGGGCGTGAGCGCGGCGAGCGCGCGGGTGCTCTTCTTCATCTCGCCCTGGAAGACCTCGCAGCGGCTGCAGTTCTTGACGTGGCGGCGGACCGAGGCGCTCTGCTTGCGGCGCAGGCCCTCAGCGATCTCGGCCAGCTCCTCGCGGACCTCCTCGCAGCTCAGCAGCCGTGCCTCGGCGGCCTCTGTCAGCGACACGCGTGCGCGCACGAGCAGCGACTTGACGCTCGAGACCGTGGTCTCCATCGCCTCGGCGATCTGCTCGTAGGAGAGCGCGTCCAGCTCGCGCAGCACGAGCGCGGTGCGCTGCGTCTCCGGCAGGTCGCGGATGTCATGCAGGAGCTGGCGGAACTCCTCGCGCTCGTGCACCTTGTCGGCGGTGCTGGCGCCGTTGTCGGAGAAGTGGACGTCCATCGAGTCGACGCCGATCGCGTGGTTGCGGCGCAGGTGGTTCAGGCAGCGGTTACGCGCGATGCGGTAGAGCCAGGGGCGCACGTTGATCGGGCGGTCGTCGGCAAGCATCGCGTTGTAGGAGGCGGTGAACACGTCCTGCAGCACGTCCTCGGCGTCCTCGCGCGAGCCGAGCATGTGCCGGCAGAAGGACAGCAGGCGGCCGTTGTAGCGCGCGACCAGCAGCTCAAAGGCGCCCTGGTTGCCGCGGCGGACCATGCTGACCAGGCGCTCGTCGGACTGCAGCTTGAGCAGCGGTGAGCGGCCGTGTCGGGTACCAGCTCCGGGATATCTGAGCGCAGAAACTTCCATTTGTCCCTCTAGACCCACGAAAACAACCTAGCAGCGGAAAAGTTGCGGTTGGGTGTGCAGCACGTGCGACAAATATGTCCAGTTGCGGCAGAAATATGCACGTTCGCAACCGCCCCTTCACGTAAGATCAGCCGCCCAGCAAGCATCCTGCCCGGGTAGACAAATTGGCAAAGTCGGCGCTCTTAAAAAGCGCTGCCCGCAAGGGCCCTGCGGGTTCGATCCCCGCCCCGGGTATTGACCTGAGTGAGCGCCACCAGCCGGCCGGCGAAGCAGCGGCGAGCCGGCCGCAGCCTAGGCGACGGCGCGGTCCATGCTCGCCAGCGCCTGGGTCTCCGAGCGCGACAGCTGGCCGATCATCATCTCGGCGCTGCCGCGGTCACCGCTGATCATCAGCGAGCCCATGCTGCCGCCGGGGGAGAAGGCCGCGACCCAGGCGCGCGAGTCACCGCTGATCCGCGCCATTGCGCGCTCGCTCGGCTCCTCGATCACGCGACTGGTACCGGGCTCGAGCATGATCGTCAGCGTCAGCGGCCCGCCCTCGCGGTGGCCGTCGGTGATCGTGCACTCGATCTCACCGCGCTGGCTGTCGCCGTGCACGAGCCCGGGCACGAGCCGCAGGATCGCGCCGACATCGACGCGCTCACCGGAGCGCGGCTGGCTCCAGGCCCAGCGGTAGCCCCAGAGCGCGAGCTCGGCCAGCACCGGCATCAGGTCGCGGGCGCGCGGGGTCAGCTCGTAGTCGACCCGCGGCGGTACCTCGCGGTAGCGCTTGCGCGTCAGCATGCCGTCGGCGACCATGCGGTTCAGCCGCGAACGCAGCTGCTCGGTGGAGATTCCGGGCAGGACGCGCTGCAGCTCGACGAAGCGCCGCGGGCCGGCGGCGAGGTCGCGGACGATCAACAGCGTCCATTTGTCGCCGACTAGGTCCAACGCGCGGGCATCCGGGGACCACTGGTCGTAGGGGTGTCGCTTCGGCGGTGGGACTTGGGGCATCATGCGCCTCCATCCGGTCGAGACAGACTCGTGCGGAGTCTACGCCTGCTCTGCGCCTGTCAGAAAGAAATTGCAACCACGCACTAGGTAGTGGTGTTTGAGATACCCAGGCGTTGGACCTGAAAAACGAGCGAATCGTTCGCGCGTTTCTGCGTGGCCAGCGTCCAGCGCTCGAAGGTTCCGGCGCTCAGCTGCCGATATATGGGGAAGCATGGGGGAATTGATCCACCTATCCGAGCGCCTCGCGGACCGTTCACGGCCCAGCGGCGCGGACACGCGCTTCTTCTTCGCGCTCGATGACCCGATCTCATACCTCGCCGCCGAGCGCGTCGAGCGTGCGCTCGGGCCGATCGAGTGGGTGGCTGTGCTCGGCCCGCTGTCTGGGCCCGACGGCGAGGACGGCGCCGAGCGTGAGCGCCGCGCCCGTGAGCGCCTGGCGCTTGCCGAGCGTGACGCGCTCGCGCTTGAGATCCCGATCGTCGAGCCGCACCGCTTCCCGATGGACAGCCGCAAGGCGGCCCGTGCCGCGACCTTCGCCGCCGATGAGGGCGCCGGTGCCGCCTTCGCGGTCGCGCTGCTGCGGCTCGGCTTCTGCGGCGGCTTTGACATCGGCAGCGTGCCGGTGATCGCGGAGGCGGCCGCGGCCACGGGGCTCAGCGGCGCCGCCGCGGTCGCTGCCGCCGGCGATCAGCGCATCGATCTGCGGCTCGACGCGACCAGCCGCGGGCTCGCCGCGCGCGGCGTGCAGTCGCCGCCCGCGATCAGCATCGGGACGAGCTGGTTCGAGGGTCCCAATGCGGTGATCGCCGCGGTGACCTTCAGCGCCGCGCGGGGGCTGGTGGACTCCCCGCGGGTCAGCTGAGCGCTGCCTAGGGCTGCGTCATCCAGGCGAGGATCGACGCGTCGATCGTGTCCTCGTGGCTCTGATCGGTGATCAGGCGTGTCGAGGCACTGCCCGGAATCAGCTCGGGCAGGTGCTCGTACTCCTCAAGCCCTGCGCACAGCGCGCGGAAGCGGTCCTCATTTGTCTGTGACGGCTGCTGCGTGAGCATTGACATCCAGGTGCTCCTTCCACACGGTGACGCTGCCGAACGTGATCGGCATCACACAACCTACGCCCGGCCCGCGTCCGCGTCAGCGCCGGCACGACTCAACCCCCCACGCGGGGGGTAGGATGCGGCGCGCATGGAGGGCGCAGAAGAGTTCCACGGCGGTCGGCTGATCGCCAAGCGGCTGAAGGCCCACGGCGTCAGCCAGCTGTTCACGCTCTCCGGCGGGCACCTGTTCTCCATCTATGACGGCTGCCGCGCCGAGGGCATCGCGATCGTCGACGTGCGCCACGAACAGACCGCGGCGTTCGCCGCCGAGGGCTGGGCGAAGGTCACGCGCGAGCTCGGCGTCTGTGCCGTGACAGCCGGCCCCGGTGTGACCAACGCGATCAGCGCGCTCGGCTCGGCCCAGCAGAACAACTCGCCGCTGCTGGTGCTCGGCGGCCGTGCGCCAGCCTGGCGCTGGGGGCAGGGCTCGCTGCAGGAGATCGACCACGTGCCGTTCGTGCGCCCGCTCGTCAAGCTCGCCGCCACGGCCGACTCGGCCGCTGAGATCCAGGAGCTGGTCGATGAGGCGATCGAGCTTGCGCTGACGCCGCACGCGGGCCCGGTGTTCCTGGACTTCCCGCTCGACCACGTCTTCTCCGCGGCGCCCGACAGCGAGGCGCAGGCCCAGCGCGCGGAGCTCTCCGCCGCCCGCGCGCGCCCGCCCGAGGCGCAGCAGATCGAGCGCGCCGCGCTGCTCCTGCGCGAGGCAGAACGCCCGGTGATCATGGCCGGCACGGGCCTCTATTGGGGCCGTGGCGAGGCGTCGTTGCGGGCGCTCGCCGAGCGGTTGCGGATCCCGGTGCTCGTCAACGGCCTGGCGCGTGGCTGCTTCCCCGCCGATCACGAGCTGTACCTCGCCCGCGCGCGCGGCGAGGCGCTCAAGGGTGCCGACGTGGCGCTCGTGATCGGCGTGCCGCTCGACTTCCGCCTCGGCTTCGGCGCGGCCTTCGGCGCGGATACGGCGGTCGTCTTCATCGACGCGGCCGAGCCGCCGCGTGACCAGCCCCGCAAGCTCGCCGCCGAGCTCTACGGCGCGCTGCCGGCGGTGCTCGAGGGCCTGCAGAGCGCGTGCGCGCTGGACGCGGCCGACGCTGCGCTGGCCGCGGCCGACGCTGCGCTGGCCGCCGCGCGCCGCGCCTGGCTTGAGTCGCTGCGCGCCGCTGAGGATCAGGCGCGGGCGGACGAGCAGGAGCTCCTCACCGATCCCCGCGCGCCGCTGCATCCGGCGCGCATCTACGCCGAGCTGGCACCGCTGCTCGAGCGCGACGCGATCATCATCGGCGACGGCGGTGACTTCGTCTCCTTCGCCGGGCGCCTGATCGACTCCCACGAGCCCGGCTGCTGGCTCGATCCCGGCCCCTTCGGCTGCCTCGGCTCGGGCCCCGGCTACGCGCTCGCCGCCAAGCTCGCCCACCCCGAGCGCCAGGTCGTGCTGCTGCAGGGCGACGGCGCCTTCGGCTTCTCCGCGATGGAGTGGGACACGCTCGTGCGCCACAACGTCGCCGTCGTCGGGGTGATGGGCAACAACGGCATCTGGGCGCTCGAGAAGCACCCGATGGAGTTCCTCTACGGGTACTCGGTCGCCGCCGAGCTGCAGCCCGAGCTGCGCTACGACCGGATCGTCGCGCTGCTCGGCGGCCACGGCGAGCTGGTACGCGAGCCCGAGCAGCTGCGCGGTGCCTTTGAGCGCGCGCTCGCGTCCGGCAAGCCGGCGCTGATCAACGTGCTGACCGATCCGGCCGTCGCCTACCCGCGGCGCTCGAATCTGGCCTAGCGCCGCGCGCGCCCCGCGCGCGCCCGGCGCGGCCCGGAGCGGGTCAGCTCAGGCGGCGGCGCCGACGACCACGCGGTCGCGGCCCTCGCGCTTTGCTTGCAGCAGATGGTCGTCGGCCCGGCGCACCAGCTGCTCGTGATCATCGCCCGAGCGCGGGGAGGTCGCCACCCCGGCCGAGACGGTCAGGTCGCGGCGTGGCCCCAGGCCGGCGGCGCGCACCGCATCGACCACCCGCCAGGCCAGGCGCTCGGCCTCGGCATGGCTGGTCTGCGGCAGCACCACGCAGAACTCCTCGCCGCCGGTCCGGCAGGCGATGTCATCCTGGCGGATCTGCGAGCGCAGCACCTCGGCAAACTCGCGCAGCACCTGATCGCCGGACTCGTGACCGAAGCAGTCGTTGATCGACTTGAACCCGTCCAGGTCGAAGTACACGACCGAGGTCGGGCCGCCGCGGTCGTGCTCGTCGCTCAGCGCCGCGCTGAGGCCGCGCTCGAAATGACGGCGGTTGTAGAGGCCGGTCAGATCGTCGGTCAGCGCCTGCGCCTGCAGCTGCTCACGCTGCGCCGAGTTGGCGTAGGCCATCGCCGCCAGCGAGGCGAAGCGCCGCAGCAGCAGCGCCTCCTCGGACTCGAACCACGGCTGCTCCTCCTCGCGCCAGACGTTGAGCGTGCCGACGATCGCCTCACCGACCAGCAGCGGTGCCACGAGGATCGCCTCGTTGTCGCTCTGCGGGGTGCCCGGCATCACGTACTTGCGGTACACCGGATCCCCCGGAGCCGGGCAGATCACCTCGCGGTTGACGACCGCCGAGCCGGTGATCGACCCGTCGAGCGTCGGCCGCGAGGCAAGCGTCTCTGGCACGTAGCGTCCGGTGGCCAGCATCGGGATCAGGATCCGCTCCGCCCACACGACCTCATAGACCGCCAGGCTCGTGTAGGGCACGATCGGCAGCAGCGCGTCGGCCATGCCCTGCAGCGTCTCCTCGAGCGACTGCGCGGCCAGGATCCCCGTGGCAGCGTCGATGATCGCCTCGAGGCCGGTCACGAGCCGGGCGCTCGCATCCGAGCTGACATGGGGCGTTGATGGCACGGTGCTTGTTGGCGATTGATCAGACAATTTGGACCGTCAACTTGTCTCATCGGATGCTGACGCCGATGGCTTTACGACTTCTCAGTCGCCGACCATCAGATGGCAGCCCGTCAAGCGCCGTTGACGTGCCCGAAATCGCCTGAAAAACGGACCGATTCGGCCGTGCCGTTAAGGCGTCGAACCGCCGCCGAGCGCCAGCGCGAACACGTGCATCGGGTAGACCCCGGGCAGCGTCGCCACCGTCGGCAGCGTGACGCTCGCGACCGTCTTGCCGGGATCGAGCTGGATCGTGACGCCGAACACCCGCGCCTTGTGCTTGCGCTGGCCGATCACGCCCTGATTGCCGGAGCCGGTCGAGTCGTTGACGTAGTCGGCGGTGGCGACCGTCGTGTTGGACGCCGAGTTCGGATTGTTGAACCAGTCATCGAACGTCAGCGTGTAGGGCTGGGTCGTGCCGTCGGTGTACTCGATCAGCCCGCTGCCGGTCTCATCGTTGCCGCTGGAGGCACCCAGCAGCGCCAGCTGCGTGGCCGCCGGCGAGGCACCGGGGAGTGAGATCGTCTGCCCGGCCGCGAGCACGCTGTCGGGTGACCCCGCCGAGACGTCGGGCCACTGCACGGTGGTCGCGCCGACGACGACGTTCGCGCCCGGGTCGAGCCCGGCGCTGGCCAGCGCCTGCTCGGAGTAGCTGTTGCCGTCGCCGTCGAAGTTGGCGGCTGTGATGTCGCTGTCGTCGCTGACGGCGCTGTCGTCGTAGGCGGCCGCCAGCGACGCGTAGGGGATATCGACGGTCAGCGCGGCCGAGGCCAGGGGATAGCGCTTGCCGAGGTAGGTGAAGCTCGGGGCCAGCGGGATCTGGTCTGTGGCGGGCGCCTCCCCAGCCGCGACTGAGATCGAGAATGTGAGGTCGGCCGAACCGTGGGCGGGCACCGTCACCGTCGGTGGTGAGGGTGAGATGCTGACGCCGGCGGGCAGCGAGGGGGCCAGGCTGACCAGCACAGCGCGCTTCATGTGGCTGGCGACGACGACCGTCGCGGTGGCGGTGGCGCCCGGCGCGACGATCAGCGGTGAGGTCGCGGTCAGGGTGATCGGGCCGCGCACCGAGACCGTGGCCGTCGAGCTGAGGTCACCGGCGCCGTCACTTCCCGTCGAGGCCAGCGCAGCGGTCAGGATCTTGACCTCGCCCTCGGCCTGCTCGGGCGCGGTGACGCGGAAGTAGCGGGTGGCGCTGTGCCCGGGTGCCAGTGACAGCATGCGCGTGTGCGCGAGCCGCACAACGGTCCAGCTCGAGGGGAAGCCGAGCCGCACGAGCCCGTCGGTGATCGGCAGGTTGCCGTCGTTGACGAAGCGCGCCTTGGCCAGGAAGGTTGCGCCCGGATCGATCGTCGCGGGCACGCTCAGGCGGGCGTAGCGGTGCCCGATCGTCTTGCTGACGGTCAGCTTGCCGCGCAGCGGCAGCGAGCCGAGCGCCGAGGAGTCGCCCACATACAGCGAGAAGCGGCCGTCGGGTAGGGTCCAGCCGTTGGCCGTGGTGTCAAAGTACGAGAGTTCGTGCCCCGTGACCGTGAAGGTGACGGCCTGCGACTGGCCGGGCTGCAGGGTCACGCGCTTGAATCCCTCGAGCTGGCGCGGGGGTTCACCGGCCACGCTGGGGTCGCCGACGTAGAGCTGTGCCACATCGCTGCCGCGGACGCTGCCGGTGTTGGTGATCGTGGCGCTGACGCGCGCCAGCCGCGCGCCCTGGCCGGCCGTGGCGTCCGGCCCGGAGACCTGGTTGATGACCGACGCCGGCGTGACGGTCAGGTGACTGAAGCGGAAGGTCGTGTAGGCCAGCCCGTAGCCGAACGGGAACAGCGGCTTGACGTTGTTGGCGTCATACCAGCGGTAACCGACGTCGAGCCCCTCGGAATAGTCGACCTTGCCGGCGACGCCGGGGAACTGGGAGGCCGACGCCGTGGGGATCTGCGCCAGGCTGGTCGGGAAGGTCTCGGGCAGGTGGCCGCTCGGATCGACGTCGCCGAACAGCACCGAGGCGATCGCGGCGCCGTCGTCCTGGCCGGGATACCACGCCTCGAGCACCGCCTTGACGCTGCTCAGCCAGGGCATCAGCACCGGCCCGCCGGTGTTCAGCACGACGATCGTGTTGGGGTTGGCGGCGGCGACGGCCTCGATCATCGCGTCCTGGTTGTCCGGCAGTGAGATGCTCGACAGGTCGCTGCCCTCACCCTCCGAGTAGCTCGCGAACACGATCGCGACCTGGGCCTGGGCGGCCGCGGCGGCGGCCTGGGTCGGATCGGTGCCCGAGTACGAGGAGACGGTGGCCGCCGAGCCGACGCGACTGGTGATGCCGCTGAGCGGGCTGATCACCGAGGATGGCGTGACATAGGAGCTGCCCGTACCGGCGGTCTGCGGAGCCGTTGTGCCGTCGGGGCCGATCACCGCGATCGACGTGGTGGTCGCGGTGTTGAGCGGCAGGATCGGGCCGTTGTTCTGCAGCAGCACCGTTCCGCGCTGGGCGACGTTCTGGGCAAAGGTGTTGTCGGCGGGTGTCGCCGCGGGGCTCGCGAGCGTGCCGGTCGGTGGGTTGTTGAAGAGGTTGAAGTCGAACATCTGCGTGAGGATGCGCCGCACGGCCGCGTTGATCGTCGTGTTCGTCACGGCGCCGTCTTCATCGGCCGCCGCCAGCTGGCCGTTGTCCCAGAAGAAGCTGCCGCGCTCCTGATCGAGTCCGGCGTTGGCCGAATCGACGGTCGAGGCGTTGGCCGCGCTGTCGGAGCGGACGAATCCGGTGAAGCCCCAGCGTGAGTCCAAGAGCCCGGTCAGCAGGCTCGCGTTCTGACACGAGTAGGTGCCGTTCAGCAGCGGGTAGGCGCACATCAGCGATGCGGCGTGTGCCTGCGTGATCGCGGTGTAGAACGGCGGCAGGTAGATCTCGTGCAGCGCGCGCGTGTTGACGATCGTGTCGTCGTTGGGCGTACCGCGGTTGGTCTCCTGGTTGTAGGTGACAAAGTGCTTGGCGTCGGCCATCACGCCCTGGCTCTGGATGCCTTCGATGTCGGCGTCGCCGAGCACCGAGGTCAGCAGCGGGTCCTCGCTGAACATCTCGAAGTTGCGCCCCCAACGCGGGTCGCGGTCGATGTTGATCCCGGGGCCGAGCACCATCGCGATCCCCTTGGCGCGATGCTCGGCACCGTTGACGACACCGAACTGATAGGCGAGCTTCGGGTCCCAGGCCGAAGCCAGCGAGACCTCGGACGGCAGCTGCGTCACGTCGCCGGCCCCGTAGGCCACGCCCAGTGACCCGTCCTGCTCGACGAGCGCCGGGATGCAGAGCGCCGGCTGCGCCGGCACGTAGCCCTCGTAGCCGGCGTAGGGGCCGCTCGTCGTCGGCTCGTCGATGTACATCTCGGCGACCTTCTCGGTCAGGCTCATCTGCGCGAGCAGCATGTTGACCCGCTGGCTCACGGTCAGCGACTGATTCAGCCACGGGCAGCCGGTGGCGACCGCCTTGCCGCCGGCGTGCGGGCGGCTGCGGGCCTTGGCGGCGTTGTCGGCGAGCGGGCCGGCCAACGCCGCGAGCACTGCCAGGCCCATCAGGGCCGGCAATATGCGCAGCGTTCGCAGACGGCTGGAAACTGAGGTGAATGGGCGGCTGGGCATCATCAAGGCTCTAACACGCCCAGAACTAGTTCGATGTGGAGATACTGCCCTCCTCTGACGAACAGTTAACAAAAGGGACGCTAAAACCGTCGCGCCTAGCCGAAACCGCCGGCGACCGGGGCAAGCTCGTCCGTGCCGTGTTTCAATCCGCCGATGCAGATCGTCGCGCTCGCCGATCGGGAGCCGTTCATAACCGCCGACGGCTCCGGCATCCGTGAGCTCGCGCATCCCAGCTGGACCGGCGCACGCCATCAGAGCCTGGCCGAGGCGACGGTCGAGCCCGGCGGTGAGACCGCCGAGCACTACCACCCGCAGTCGAGCACCGGTGCTGCTGTGCTGCTGCGCCCCCGCCTACGCGCACGAGGACACGGTGCTGACCGGTGGTGCTGACCGGTCGCTAGCGGGTGCTGGCCGGTCGCTTAGCGCCCGTGATCGGTCGCTGGGGCCGCTGGCTTTACGCTCGCTGAGGTGTCGCACGTCATCGTCTCAGATCTCGCCTACGCCCATCCGGGTGGGGACTTCCTGTTTTCGGAGGTCTCGTTCAAGCTCGCCCCGGGTCGCCACGCCGGCCTGATCGGGACCAACGGGGTCGGCAAGACCACGCTGATGCGGGTCCTGGCCGGGGAGCTGGTCGCCACACAGGGCGACACCGACCTGGGCAGCTTCGCCTACATGCCCCAGAACGTCGGCGTCGGCGACGACGCGCTGACGGTGCGAGAGCTGCTGCTTCAGGCGGCGCCGCCACCGCTGCAGGATGCCGGCCTGCGGGCCGTGGCGGCCGAGCGCGAGCTTGAAGACGGATCGGATCCCGCCGACGCCGGTGTGCGCCTCGGGCAGGCGCTGTCGGATTGGTCTGAGCGCGGCGGCTACGAGCTTGAGGCCGTCTGGGACGCCGCCTGCCGTGCGGTCGTGCGCGCCGGGCTGGATGACCTCGGCGCGCTGCCCGCGACGATGCTCTCCGGTGGCGAGCGCAAGCAGCTCGTGCTGGCGGCGCTGTTTGCCAGTGAGGCGTCGGTGCTGCTGCTGGATGAGCCCGACAACTTCCTCGACGTCCCCGCCAAGCGCGAGCTGGAGGCGCTGATCTCGGCGTCGAAGAAGACCGTGCTTTTGATCAGCCACGACCGCGAGCTGTTGTCCGGTGCGACGAACGCGATCGTGACGCTCGAGTCCAACGGCGCCTGGGTGCATGGCGACTCCTATCGCAGCTACGCGGAGGGCCGCCGCGAGCGCCAGGAGCGGCTCGGCGATCGGCTCGAGCAGTGGAATCGCGAGGAGCGGCGCCTGTTCCAGTTCTACAAGACGATGAAGCAGCGGGCCTCGATCTCCGACGTGCTGGCCAAGCGCGCGGCGGCGGCCGAGACCCGCTGGCAGCGGTTCGTCGACGACGGCCCGCCACCGGCTCCGGCAAGCGACCAACAGGTGGTCATGCGCATCCGTGGAGGCGACTCGGCAAGGATCGTGGTCGCGATCAGGCAGCTCGCGCTCACGGGGCTGCTGAAACCGTTCGATGAGGAGATCCACTTCGGCGAGCGGGTCGGGCTGATCGGCCCCAACGGCTCTGGCAAGACGCATCTCATCAGCCTGCTCGCCGGCGGCGGTGGCGGCGCTGTGTCGGCGCGGGAGGGCGGCCGGCCGCTGGCGCACAGCGGCGAGCTGCGGATCGGCAACCGCGTCTCGACGGGACTGTTCACGCAGCTCAACGCACGCGCCGACATGTCCGGGCGCCTGGTGATCGACGTTGTGCGCGAACGTGAGGGCGAGCATCAGAAGGCGATGGGGGCACTTGCCCGGTATGGCCTGCAGTCCGCGGCCAACCGTTCGACCGAGACGCTGTCGGGCGGGCAGCGTGCTCGGCTTGAGATCCTCTGCCTGGAGCTCGAGGGGCACAACCTGCTGCTGCTCGATGAGCCGACTGACAACCTCGACATCGATTCCGCCGAGGCGCTCGAGCACGCACTCGACGGCTTCACCGGCACGGTCATCGCGGTCTCACACGACCGCGCCTTCCTGCGCTCGCTCGATCGCTTCCTGCTGCTGTCGCACGACGGCTCGGTCTACGCGATCCCGGACAGTGAGATCGCCGTCGCGGCGCTGAGCGACCCCGATCGGGTGGCCACACTGCGCCACGTCAAGCGCCTGACGCCGTAGCCGCAGCTCGCCACCGGCCCACCGGCGCAAACGTTGAGGTGACGGTCGGCGGAACGAGCAGGAATTGAGAAGCGCACGCGCGGCGCCCGCCTTAGGCTCGCACCATGGATACCTCAATCAGCTCACTCACGCTTGAAGTCGCTGACCCGGCCGCTGCGCAGTCCTTCTATGAGCGCGCCTTTGGGATCGGCTCGCGGGTGAAGGCGCGGGCCGCCGGCACGCCGACCACGGGCTTCCGCGGCTTCACGATCTCACTGGTCGTGGGGCAGCCCTCGACGGTCGATGCGTTCTATGAGAGCGCGCTTGCCGGCGGCGCCACGACCCTCAAACCGATCCAGAAGGGCCTGTGGGGTTACGGCGCGGTGGTGCGGGACGCCGACGGCGTGGTCTGGAAGCTCGCCACCAGCGCCAAGAAGGACAAGGGCCCCGCGACACGTGAGATCGACGGCCTGGTGCTGCTGATCGGCGCGGCCGATCTGGGTGCCAGCAAGCGCTTCTACGTCGACCATGGCCTGCCGGTGAAGCGCAGCTTCCCCGGCCGCTACGTGGAGTTCGACGCCCCGGCCGGTGCCGTCAAGCTCGCGCTCTACCCCGGGCGCGCCGGGCTTGCCAAGGACGCGGGTGTCTCCCCGGACGGCGATGGACCGCACGGGATCGCGCTGCACAGCGGTGCCGGCGAGTTCAGCGACCCGGACGGCTTCACCTGGGAGACGCCGTAGCGCTGCGTGAAGGAGAAGCGCCTGGGGGCAGCCAACGGGTCCTCACACGAGCATGAGACTCAGAAGCTCAGCGCGCCCGGCGGCGGGAACATGCGTGATGCCGTCGCGGAGCGAGCGCGCCCGGCGGCTAGCGGGCCGGCTTGCGGGCGCGGATGATCGCCGAGCCGGCCGCGGCGTGGACGCGGTGGGTCGCCTGGATCTCAATCTGCTCAAACCCGGCACTCGCCAGGATCTGTTCGTACTCGGTGCGGGTTAGGGCGCCCGCGATGCAGCCGGTGAAGGCCTGCATGTCGGCGCGGGTGGCGGCGTCCATGTCGTCGTCGGCGATCACGTCAGAGACCGCGAACCTGCCGCCGGCCCGCAGCACGCGAGCGGCTTCGGCGATCACCCGCGGCTTGTCGCCCGAGAGGTTGATCACGCAGTTGGAGATGATCACGTCAACGCTGCCGGCGGGCAGCGGGATCGCTTCGATCTCGCCGCGCAGCCACCGCACGTTCTCGACGCCGGCCTTGAGCTGGTTCGCGCGCGCGAGCGCGAGCATCTCCTCGGTCATGTCGAGGCCGTAGGCCAGGCCCGTCTCACCGACACGCCTGGCCGAGAGCAGCACGTCGATCCCGCCGCCCGACCCGAGGTCGAGCACGGTCTCACCCTCGTGCAGCTCGGCGACGGCGGTGGGGTTGCCGCAGCCGAGTGATGCGAGCGCCGCGGTCTCAGGGATCTGCTCGCGATCGCCGATCCCGTACAACGCCGCGCCGAAGACCTCGCTGCCGCGGTCGAAGCTGTCGCTCGCCGCGCGGCAGCCGGCACCGGCGTCGGTGCCCGTGACCTGCAGGGCAGCGGCGGCGTAATGCTCGCGCAGCTGCTCGCGGATCTCCGTCCCCGGATCAGATGCGGGCCGGCCGGCGGCGCACGCGCAGCCGTCCGGGTGGCCCGGCTCGCAGCAGCCCGGCTTCTGACTCGGCTCACAGCAGCTCGCCTGCTCCGACGGAGCGCAGCATGCGGCCGGCTCGCCGACGGCCGTCAACGGTCGCTTCAGCTCAGCCATGCGGCAAGCTCCTCGAGCGCGTCGGGGATGACGTAGTAGTAGGCCCATAGACCTTGACGTTCGCAATCGACGATTCCGGCCTGGCGCAGCTTCTTCAGATGATGGCTGAGCGTCGGCTGCGCGATGGCGAAGAGCGGCACGAGCTCACAGACACAGACCTTGCCGGCGTGCTTGCGCAGCACGTCGACGAGCTGCAGCCGCACGGGGTCACCGAGCGCCTTGGCGACCTCCGCCATGCGCACGGCCTGCTCACGCCGCACATCGGGGTAGACGACCGGCTCGCAGCAGGGCTCGCCGGGCGCGCGCTTCGTCTTCGGGACAAGTTCCAGATCGACGCTCATCAATCTACTTCTATCGATTGAACTGATGTTTGTCAATCTATAGACTGCGCGCCAGTTCCACCGGCAGACAGGCATGTCTTGATCGACGCAGAGAAGGTTCAGATCCGATGAGCGGCGCGCTGGAGATCACGAGCACGGCACCCCTGCCGCGCCGCCTGTTCGCCGAGTTCCTCGGCTCGGCGTTCCTCGCAGCGCTGGTGATCGGCTCCGGGATCGCGGCCGCGCAGCTCTCACCGGGTGACGTCGGCCTCCAGCTGTTCGAGAACGCCGCCGCCACCGCTGCCGGCCTGTTCGCGATCATCCTCATGTTCGGCCCGGTCTCCGGCGGACACTTCAACCCGGTCGTCTCGCTCGTTGACGCCGGCTTCGGCGGGCTCTCGTGGCGTGATGCCGGCGCCTATCTCCCGAGCCAGGTCGCGGGCTGCAGCTTCGGGGCGCTGATCGCCAATGCGATGTTCGGTCTCAGCGCAATCAGCATCTCGACCCATCACCGCGCGAGCCCTGGGCACATGCTCGGCGAGGTCGTCGCGACGCTCGGCCTGATCCTCGTGATCTTCGCGCTGGTGCGCAGCCAGCGGGCGGCGGTGGCGCCGGCCGCGGTCGGCGCCTACATCGGGGCGGCGTACTGGTTCACCTCCTCGGCCTCATTCGCGAACCCGGCGATCAGCATCGGGCGGATGTTCTCCAACACGTTTGCGGGGATCGCGCCGGTCTCGGTCCCGGGCTATGTGATCGCACAGCTGCTCGGTGGCGGACTCGCCGTGGCCGTCATCCGCGTGCTCTACCCGCACGTCACGCCGGCGCAGGCGGCCGACGTGGTGATGCCCCACGCGGGCGCGGACGGCGCCACGCTGGCAGGGGTCGAGGCCGAGCCGGCGCGGGCATGAGAGACGAGATCAAGGGAGCCCTTGAGCGATGCATCTGATCGCGATCGGCGGCAGCGACGCGGGCATCAGCGCCGCGTTACGCGCTCGCGAACTGGACCCCAGCGGCGAGGTCACGGTGGTTGTCGCCGACGCCTACCCGAACTTCTCGATCTGCGGCATCCCGTACCACATCTCCGGTGAGGTCACGCACTGGCGCAACCTCGCGCACCGTACCCACGCCGAGCTCGAGGCGACCGGCATGCGACTCAGGCTCGACACGATCGCCACCAGGATCGATCCCGACGAGCACCGCCTGCATCTCAGCGGGGCCGACGGCGGCCAGGAGCAACTCGGCTACGACGCGCTGGTGGTGGGGACCGGCGCGGTCCCGGTGCGCCCGCCGATCGCCGGACTAGACCGGCTCGGACCCGACGACGGCGTCCACCTGCTGCACTCGATGGATGACACCTTCGCGCTCACCAAGACACTCGAGCGGCCCGGGATCTCCAAGGCGGTGATCGTCGGCGCCGGCTACATCGGCCTTGAGATGGCCGAGGGGCTCACCACCCGGGGGCTCGCGGTCACGCAGCTCGAGCAGCTCCCGGAGGTCCTGCCGACGGTCGACCCGGAAGCTCGGGGCGCTCGTCCACGCCGAGCTCGAACGCCACGGCGTCACCGTCGCCTGCGAGACCCGCGTAAGCGCGGTCGAGAGCACCAGCAACGGCGAGGCCCGCCTGCGCGTCAGGGCCACAGGACCCGGCGGCGAGCGGCTCAGTTACCCGGCCGACATCGTCCTGGTCGTGGTCGGCGTCCGCCCCGAAACCGAGCTCGCCGCGGCCGCCGGGGCGGAGCTCGGCACGCACGGCGCGATCCTCGTCGACCGGCGGATGCGCACCAACCTGCGCGACGTGTACGCCGCCGGTGACTGCGCCGTCACCCACCACCAGCTGCTCGGCAGCAGCTACCTGCCGCTCGGAACCACCGCCCACAAACAGGGACGGATCGCCGCTGAGAACGCGCTCGGAAGCTCACGGGAATTTGCGGGCAGCCTCGGAACGCAGGTCGTCAAGGTCTTTGAGCTCGTCATCGCCCGCACCGGTCTGCGCGAGCATGAGGCCCGGGCCGCCGGCTTTGAGCCGCTGACGGTCGCCGCCCAGGCCGACGACCACAAGGCCTACTACCCCGGCAGCCACCCGATCCAGATGCGCTACACCGGCAACCGTGATGACGGCCGTCTGCTCGGGCTGCAGCTGCTCGGTCGGCTCGGCTCGGAAGTCGCCAAGCGCGTCGACATCGCCGCGGCCGCGATCCACAACGCCATGACGATCGCCGATCTGTCAGACCTCGACCTCTCATACACGCCGCCGCTCGGATCCCCGTGGGACGCGGTTCAGGCGGGAGCTCAGGCCTGGGAGCGCGTGGCCGGCGCCGCCGCGGCGAGCCAGACCTGAGGCGCACCGCGACCACTGCCCTCAGCGGGCGTCCACGCTGCTCCAGTGAGCGCCGCCATCGACGGTCTGCACAGGCTCGGCGGCGCTGTTGCCGCGACGGTCGTAGAGCGTGATCGTCGCCGAGGCGCGGGTGGGGCTGACCGCCAGCAGCCGGCTGCTGTCGGGCGTCAGATCGGAGCGGTCGGTCGTCCAGCTGCGTCCGCCGTCGGTCGTCACGCGAACGGTGGAGCCGTGCGGGGCGCCAGGGCTGCCGGGCTCCGCCACCCACCAGGTTCGGCCACTGACGATCGAGACGAGCGGCGCGAGTCGCAGGCCGAAGGTCTGATCGGGCGGATGGGCGCGGCCGGTGTGCACGCTCAGGCTGGCCGTCAGGCGCCAGTGCCGTCCCGCATCGGTGGTGGCGTAGAAGGCCAGGGTCGCCGCATGCATGCGCGTCGGCGGGAGCAGCACCGGCAGCACACCGTCCTTTGCACTGCTGAACTTCGGCAGCTCATAGAACGGGTGATCGCCGGCTGCCCCGGGCTCTCGCCGGGCCCACCGCGGCAGCGCCACGGTCTGCTCTGTCCAGATCCAGCCGCCGTCGCTTGTCCGCGCAAGGCCGCCGCCGAGACCGACATATGTCGGCGGTTCGGCGTCGGCGGCGTAGCCGAGCCTCGGGTCGATGAACTCAAACGGCGCCGGCGACCAGCTCTTGGCGTGGCGGGAGCGCGTCAGCGTGCGGTTCTGGGGTAGCGCGCTCCAGCTGCTGCCGCCGTTGCGTGTGCGCCAGACGCTGACTCCCGGTCCGGTTGGTTCCAGGTCCGCAGCCCAGCCGTCCCTGCGGTTGATGAACCACAGCACGGTCTGCGCACCCGCGTTCTGGCTGTGCTCGGTGCGCAGCTCGAGCCGCCAGTGGGCGCCGGCATCGGTCGTGCCGTACACGTCATCCTCAAGCGTCACGACGTTCCAGACCGTGACCCACCCGACCGACCCGTTGAGGAAGAACGCGTTCTCAAACAGGATCCAGCAGCTGCGCGGGCATTTGCGAGTCACCTGTATGGGGGTCACCTGGCGCCAGTGGCCCGGCTCGGTGCTCAGGGCAAGCTCCGGGTCGGAGTGAGCGCTGGCCGGAAGCGACGCCAACGTCCTTGCAGTGCCGAGCAGCTGCAGGCCGGGCCTGCGGTATGACAGCGTCACCTCCCGGGCCGGCAGCGTGCCGACCACGGTCAGGGGCAGCGGGTCGGTCGTCGCGGTCCGCTTGCCGTGTGCCTGGCCAAGCAGCGCGAACCCCAGCGCGACCGCAAACCCCAGCGCGACCGCAAACCCCAGCGCGACCGCCAGCAGCGCGGGCCGCGTGAGTCGACCGACTAGGTGTCCGCCACCGTTGTCCACACGCGGCCACCGTCGGTGGAGCGCAGCAGGTATGTCGGGAAATAGGAGCCGGTCGCCGGTCCGCCGGCCTGCGCCCAGCAGAGCCCTCCGGGTGAGCGCACCGCCTCCCGGATCTTGAGGCCCGGCGGGACGGCTCCGCGTGGGATCACCCTGACACCGGAGATGCTCGGGGGGACCGTGAGCTTCGGCCGAGGACCCGAGCGCTGCCAGCTGACTCCGCCATCCACCGTTCGGTACCGGTGCAGCTGCTTGAAACCGGGACCGGCGTCCGTGACCCAACCGTCGCGCGCATTCTCAAAGACCAGGTCCGACATCTGCACGCTCCCCGCGATCCGGGCGATCTTCCAGACACGACCACCATCGCGCGAGTACGGCAGGAATCCAAAGAGATCACCGCCCTCCATCTCCAGCCAGATGTCCGGTCCGATCGCGATCACCTTGTCGATGTGGCCGACAAGGCGCCGCAGCGACCGCGGTGTGATCTTCGTCCAGGAGCCACCGCCATCAACGGTTCTGAACACGCCGCCGCGGTTTACGACCACCAGTCCGTCACGGCCGTCTATCGCGATGCCAAAGTCGGCCTGCATGTCGCCGCGCAAGGGCTCTCCGGTCGCCGACGCGGAGCCGGCGGCGACCGCGATCACGATCGACAAAGCAACTGCGAGCAGTGAAGTTCCGGTGCTGCGATGATTCCGAGGCGATCTCAAGTGCCTTCACCGGATCATTGCCGGGCGCGGTGCGGTTGTGACCCCGGTCGCCGGCTCGCCGTGAAGTGTGCGGTCGCGGCACGCGACCGGGGAAGCTCCCCTACGTGCGTGTGCGTGCCGGTCCCGCGCGGGACGCCGGCGCAACCAAGCTGTTGGGTCAGACGAAGACTTCGAGCGTGCCCGGCGCCTGGGCGCCCGGGCTGACGGTCGGGGCGCCGCTGGCGCCGCTCGCGGCCGCAGATGCATTGATCTGGGCCTCGGCCATGCCCAGCTGGTCCTTCTCAAACGCCGCTGCCGCCATGACCGCGGCGAGCTGCGCACTCGTTCCACCGATTGCCGCTGTGCTCATATCTGGAGTATCGGTGGGGATGCTCGCTCCCTTAGCTTCCCGGCGGGCGGACAGACAAACGGTCGAGGCAGGGAGATCGTGCGAGCCTGCCGCAGCTCTGCGGCGATCAGCGCGCGCAGGGCCTGGCTTTCACTGCTGCAGCTCCCAGGCTGCCGTGCTCGCCGGCCAGCGGGCCGGGACCCAGTCGCCGCTGGGATCGGTGGTCTGCCCGACCTCGATCAGGTGGCCGTCGGGATCACGGATGTAGCAGCGGATCTCATACTGGTGCTGTTTCGGAGGTGTCAGGAACCGGGCGCCGCGGGCGCTCCACTCGGCGTATACGGCCGCGATGTCGCTGACGCGGATATTCAGGAAGCTGCTGACGCGATCAGGATCGCTGGGCGTCTGGAGCGTGACGCTCGGCTTGTCGTCGGTCGGGCCACCACCGCCGTTGATGATGATCCAGGTGTTGGCCAGCGCGACATAGGTCGGCTCACCGGCAAACACGACCCTGCCGCCGAGCACCTCGCTGTAGAAGCGCCGCGAGCGCTCGACATCGTCGGAGACGATGAAGTGGGCCAGCGCAATTCCCTCTGGGGCCGGCGGGAACTCGTCCATCAGGCACCTCCACGGGTTGGTCTCGGCTGCGCCGTCGAGCGGCTCAGCCGATCCTATGACACCGCCGGCGCCGCCTACCAGCCCTCTTCGCGGGCGCTGTGGCGGCCCGACCCGGCCCATGCGTCCTCGAGCGCGTCGCGCTCGGAGACGAACTCGCGGGCGCTCATCGCCGTCCGCGTGCGCGGCTTGCTCTCGAGCGCGGCCTGCGCGTCCACCTCGGCGGGCTCATGATCGGCCAGGCGCATGCGGTCGGGTTCTTCCATGGCTGCGCTAAGGCTACAAACGCGCGTTAGTCAACTCATTCACTGAAGATAGACTTCTGCCTGTGCAGGACTTCTTCTCATTCCCCAACCCCGTCAACGACAAGGCCGCCCGCACGGTCGCCGCCGTCGTGCTGCTCGAGGTGATCGTCACGCTCGCCAGCGGCTGGCACTGGATCCTTGTGCCGCTCGCCTACGGCTTCTGGGCGCGGGTGCTGAGCGGCCCGAAGCTGAGCCCGCTCGGCTGGGCCGCGATGCACGTGATCGCACCGCGGCTGGGGGAGAAGGTCTACGTGCCGGGC
Organism: uncultured Actinomycetota bacterium; assembly: GCA_963706725.1. Taxonomy (GTDB): domain Bacteria; phylum Actinomycetota; class Thermoleophilia; order Solirubrobacterales; family Solirubrobacteraceae; genus Palsa-465. Next base: position 1,862,276 of record OY970167.1, read on the forward strand.
CCGCCCAAGCGCTTTGCCCAGGCGATCGGCACGGTGATGTCCTCGGGCGCGCTGCTGTTCGGCCTGATCCTCGGCGACCACACGGTCGCCGACGTGCTGCTCGTGCTGTTCATCCCCGCGGCCGGGCTCGAGTCGATCTTCGGCTACTGCGTGGGGTGCAAGGGGTTTGCACTGCTGATGCGGGCGGGCGTGATCCCGCAATCGGTCTGTCTTGAATGCGCCGACATCTCCGGGCGGCTCGGGGTCGCCAAGCCGTAGCGCTGTGGCCGGGCCGCGGTCCAGCGGGACCGGCGGCACGGGGCAAGACGTCTAGCCCGCGTAGTGCAGCGCGGCGCCGCGCAGGATGTCGTGCTCGGAGACCTCGATCTGATCGAGTCCGAACAGCCGCATGATCTCGGTCAGGATCACGATTCCCGGCAGGATCGCGATCGCGCGATCGGGGTGCAGGCCGGGCACTCGCTGGCGCTGCGCCAGCGGCAGCGCCAGCAGCCGCGCAAAGATCTCGTCGCGCTGCGCCGCGCTCAGCCGGTAGCCGTGCACGCGCGCGGAGTCGTAGGGCTCGAGCCGCTGGGCGATCGCCGCCAATGAGGTCGGCGTGCCGGCCACCCCGTAGGCCCGGCCCGGATGCGCGCGGAGCCCGGGCGGCACCGCCTGCTCGAGCACGCCGCGCACATCGGCCGCGACCGCCTCGAGCTGCTCCGCGCTGGGCGGATCGGAGGTGATGTGGCGATCGGCCTGGCGCACGACCCCGGTCTGGGTCGAGACGTGGAAGTCAAGCCGCTGACCGTGGCCGAGCACGAGCTCGGTCGAGCCGCCGCCGATGTCAAAGACGAGCGTCGCCGCGCCGTCGGGGTCCGGGTCGAGCTGGTCGGTGGCCCCGCGGTAGGTGAGCTGCGCCTCCTGATCGCCGGAGAGCACGTGCACCTCGAGCCCGTAGCGATCGGCGACCGCGTCTGCGAACTGGCGGCCGTTGGCCGCGTCCCGCACGGCGCTGGTCATGACCGCGACCGCCCGTGTGGGTTGCTGCTCGGCGATCAGCGAGTGGTATTCGTCCAGCACCGTGTGCTCGCGCTCGAGCGCGTCGTCGGCGAGCCTGCCGCTCGAATCGACGCCGGCGCCGAGCCGCGTGACGCGGCTCTCCCGCAGCAGCTCGCCGGTCACCCGGCCGTTGTCGACCTCGGCGATGTAGAGCCGCGTCGTGTTGGTGCCGACGTCGACTACGGCGATCCGCACGTCAGTCGAAGAGCTGCGAGGGGACCTGGTAGGGGAGCGGCCGGCCCTCGAGTCCCGCGAGCACGTTCTCCACCGCGATCTGGGTCATGCGCTCGCGCGCCGACCAGGTGGCCGAGCCGATGTGGGGGACCACCAGCAGGTTGGGCGCCTGCCACAGCGGGTCGTCGGGCGCGAGTGGCTCGGGCATCGTCACGTCCATCGCGGCGCCGGCGATCTGGCCGGTGCTGAGCGCCTGCGCGAGCGCCTCGCGGTCGACGATCGGGCCGCGCGCGGTGTTGACGAGGATCGCGGTCGGCTTCATCAGCGCAAACGCCTCAGCGCCGATCAACCCGCGCGTGCCCGAGGTCAGCGGCAGGTGGATCGAGATGAAGTCAGAGCGGCTCAGCAGGTGCTCGAGGTTGTGCTGGTCGCGGGTCTCGGTCGTCAGCACCTCCATGCCGAAGCCGGCGGCGCGGCGGGCGACCGCCTGGCCGATGCGGCCCAGGCCGATGATCCCGAGCGTCGCGCCGGAGACGTCGGCGCCGAGGAAGGCGGCGGGCTCCCAGGTCAGCCACCTGCCGCTGCGCGCGAACGCGGCCGCCTCGGTGATCCGCCGTGCGGCCGCCATCAGCAGCGCGAAGGTCAGATCGGCGGTCGCCTCGGTCAGCGCGTCGGGCGTGTTGCCGACGGGGATGTGGCGCGCGCTGGCCGCGTCGACGTCGATGTTGTCGTAGCCGACCGCGTAGTTGGCGATCACCTTCAGATTCGGCGCCGCCGCGATCAGCGGCGCGTCGATGCGGTCGGTCAGCAGGGTCAGCAGGGCATCGGCCGCCGCCGCCTGTTCGAGCAGCGTCTCGTAGCTGGGCGGGAGCTGCTCGGGCCAGACGGTCGTGTCGTGAACTTCCTTGAGTCGCGCGAGCGCCGCACCGGGCAGCTCGCGCGTTACGAAGATGCGCGCCATGCGCGCATTGTCCCTAGATCTCGATTGCGACGGCTGCCTGGGACTGCGTGACCTCGTTGCGGCGCGCCTGCGGCATGCCGAACAGAGCCACCAGCACGCCGACCGCGGCGATGCCGCCACCGACCAGGAAGGCCATCTGGAAGCCGCTCACGAGCGCCGCGTTGGCGGTGTGCACGGCAGCGGTGGGGTGGCGCAGCAGGGCATTTGAGTGGGAGGTCGCGATCGTGGCAAGAATCGCCAGGCCGAGCGCGCCACCGAACAGCCGCGCCGTGTTGGCGACCGCCGACGCGAGGCCGGCCTCCTGCGGTTTGACGCCCGAGGTCGCGCAGATCGTGCCCGGGATGAACGCAAACGGCATCGCCAAGGAGGCCAGCACGCCCGGGACCAGCAGCTCACCGAGATAGTCCGCGTGCACGCCGATGTCACTGAGCCATGCGAGTCCGACCGCGAGCGCCGTCATTCCGATCACCAGCAGCCGCTTGGGGCCCACCCGCATCGTGATGCGCGAGGCGATCATCGAGCCGGCCACGATCGCCAGCGTCATCGGCAGGAACACCAGGCCGGTGCGGATCGCCGAGTAATGCAGGACGTCCTGCAGGTACAGGGACAGGAAGAACCACATCGCGAAGGTCGAGGCGCCGACCAGGCCGATGATCGCGTTGGCGGCCGAGAGCTGCCGCGAGCGGAACAGCCGCAGCGGCATCAGCGGCGCCTTCGCGACGCGGCCCTCCAGCACCAGGAAGACGAGCAGCAGCGCGACACCGGCACCGATCGCAAACAGCGTCGTCGGGTCACCCCAGCCGGAGCTGTCGGTGCGCACGATGCCGAAGACGATCGCCGAGAGCCCGAGCGTGGCCGTCAGCGCACCGGCGAAGTCGAAGTTGCGGGTGGCGTGCTCGTTGCGGCCCTCGAGCAGCATCCGCTGCGAGAGGAAGGCGGCGATCAGACCGATCGGCAGGTTGATGAAGAGGATCCAGCGCCAGCTCAACGCCTGTGTGATGACGCCGCCAAGCAGCACGCCCGCGGCACCGCCGGCGCCGCCCATTGCGCCCCAGATGCCGACCGCGCGGTGGCGCTCGGCGGGCTCGGTGAAGGTGCTCGTCAGGATTGAGAGCGACGCCGGTGCGACCACGGCACCGCCGAGGCCCTGGACCAGGCGCGCGATGATCAGGATCGTGCGCGAGTCGGCGAGGCCGCCGGCCAGTGAGGAGAGCGAGAACAGCACCAGTCCGAACACGAACACGCTGCGGCGCCCGAGCAGGTCCGCGGCGCGCCCGCCCAGCAGCAGGAAGCCGGCGAAGGTGACCGTGTAGGCGTTGACGACCCACTGCAACCCGCCCTCGGTGAAGTCAAGCGCGTGCTTGATCGAGGGCAGCGCGACGTTCACCACCGAGACGTCGAGGATCACCATGAACTGCGCGAGGCAGGCCAGGATCAGGGTGGCTTTCAGGTGTGGCTTGGCGGGCTGCTTGAGGGCGTGGGTCATCCATCGGCTTCCGGTTGCGGTTTTCCGTGCGTGCGCCCGCCCCTCCGTACGACGGACATCGAACAATAACAGATCGTTCGACGCCTCTCGTACTATCCTGTGAACGATGGCGCTCGCAGATAAGACGAGTCCGGGGACCCGTTCTGTGACATCGGTTGCGGAACTTTCCTCGTTGCTTGTGGAAGCAGACGCTGCCGCGGGCGATAACTGGGCGGTCGACCCGCTCGTTCCCGCCAGCGCCGCCGCGCTGGATTTGGCGACGATCCTTCACGCCCTGAGCGATCCGGTGCGGCTGCAGATCGTCTCGCAGCTCGCCGACGGCAGCGAGCGCACCTGCGGGAGCCTCGATCTGCCGGTCGCCAAGTCGACCTGCTCACACCACTTCCGCGTGCTGCGTGAGGCCGGTGTGGTCGCCCAGCGCGTCGAGGGCAAGTGCCGCTACAACCGGCTGCGCGCCGATCAGCTTGACGCGCGCTTCCCGGGACTGCTGGATGCGGTGCTGGGGGCACAGGAGCCGTCTGACCCCGTTCGGGCGTGACGGGCGAGCTCGCGCCCGCACCCGGGCTGGAACGCGTCGCCGCGATCGAGTCCCACAGCGTCCACGCCTGGCCGGCGACGGTCGTCGAGCAGACCGCCGACGGTTGGGTGCTGCGCGCGACCCCGGGACTGAACGGTCGCGGGCGCTCCAATCACGCGCTGACACCGGCGCGGCCACTGGACCGCCGCGAGTACGACCACGCGCTCACCCGCGCGGTCCACTTCGCCGCCACCAACGGGATCGTCTGCGGGATCCAGGTCAGCCCGCTTGAGATCCACGTGCCCTTCCTGGATGAGCTCGCCGCGCGCGGCTGGGAGATCCAGCAGTCGGTGATGGTGATGACGGGGGAGACGCAGGCCGTTGCCGCCGGCGCCGATCCCGAGTTCGAACTGACGATCGCTGACAGCGCCACCCCCGAATGGCTCGAGGCCTGGGCGCACTGCGACGGGCGCCCCGATGTCGAGGAGCACGCCAACACCGTCTTTCCGCGCATGGCGGGCGCGGCCCGCTTCGCGCACGCCGGGATGCGCGCGGCCGGCATCACCGTCGAGCTCGACGGCATCGTCGGCCTCTTCTGCATCGCGGTCTCACCCGACCACCGCCGTCAGGGCCTCGGCAAGCAGCTCGTGACGGCGATGCTGGTCCAGCACCACGCGCCCATGACCTACCTGCAGGTGTTCAGTGAGAACGCCGGCGGTGTCGCGCTCTACAACAGCCTCGGCTTCCGTGAGGAGTACCGCTACTGCCACTGCGTGCTTCCCGGCTCCGACCCGGAGACGCAGGTGGGCGCAGCCGCCGCCGTGTCCGGCGGCGGCTGCTGAGCCCCCTTGAGGGAAGGCGCGCGCGAGGCGTGTGAGCATCCGGCTCACGCGCTGATGCCCTCACGCGCAAAGCCGCCGTTTGCGTCGACCTCCCCAGAGTTCTCAAGGTCGACGATCACGACCAGCTTGCGATCAAGCCAGAGGAAGCGAACGCAATCGGTCCCATATTCGACTTCGTCTGGCAGCGGCAGCCCGCTGTCCTCGATCAGCGCCATGAAGCGGCGCTCGACGAGCTGCTTCTGATCGATCGATGCCATGCGCGCAGCATGCGCCTCCCACCTGTGACCGAACAAGACACGTTTGTGCCGCCTTTGCAACAACCCGCCGGGCCGGCTGGCCGCCGGCCGATCCTCAACCCGCTCGACCCGCCGCTCCGCTTGTCCGGATCCCCAGCTCGCGAACCCCCGGAAATCGTGAACGATCTGCTATCACTTGATGTCCGCCGCGGGGTGGAGCAGTCTGGTAGCTCGTCGGGCTCATAACCCGAAGGTCGCAGGTTCGAATCCTGCCCCCGCTACTAAGAAAAGGCCCGGATTGCCGGGCCTTTTCTGTTTCTTGTGGCAGTAGGCTTGAGTCAAAGCGGGCGGGGCTACCACTCGGGGCTACCACTCAGGACAGGACTGTGCCGCCTGCTCCGAGGGCGCCACGGGAGTCGCCGACGCGATCGCCGCGTCCCGCGTCTTCCTTGCCCACGCATGAACGCGATCGCTCGGATCCGATGGCCAGCCGAGCCCAACGCCAGTGGAGCGCCAGCGTGGTCCGCGTCGCCTTCTTCTGGTTCGCATGCTCGCCGATCGGCTGGTCCCGGAGACTCGTGCGGAAAGCGCGACGTCGAGCACGGCAACGCGGAGACGGTAGGCTGCGGCGGCGACCGGCGCAGCAACGTCCGGCCGTAACGCCGAGCCCTGCATCAAAGTGGGAACAAGCCAGATGAATGCCCAGATTGAGGACCTTCGCACGCTTAGTCCGGACCTCTTTGCCTCTCAGTACATATTCGAGGCTGTACCGTTCGTGTTCGGTGGTGATCTAGGAGCCTATGTCTCCTGGAAGACGGAGCTCGGCGTCCGCTTGGCGATCGACCCTCGAGCAATCGCCATCGTCGGAAGCGCCAGTCTGGGTTTCAGCCTCAACCCAGACAAGAGTTTCAAGGCCTTTGATGATTCGTCGGATGTCGACGTCGCAGTAGTGTCATACCGCTTTTTCGAATCTGCCTGGGATCACTTGCGGAGACTCGGAGCGCAGAAACTGGCAATGTCTGTCCCGGGCCAGAACGCGGTCAAGGCTCACCAAACGAATTACGTCTTTAACGGCACGATCGCTACGGACTTCATTCTCGAGTACCTCCCATTTGCGGCGCAATGGCTCCCAGCGTTTGCGTACATGTCCGGCCTGCAACCTACGGAAGGAAGAGACATTCGTGCAAGGATCTATCGCGATTTCGACTCACTTCGGGAATATCAGCTCCGCGGCGTTGTAGCTGCACGCGCGCATCTAGACCAAAATGTCTGAGTTTCTTGACATCACAACACGTACGGTCGCGTGGCTAAAAAACACCTTGGATGACGGGAGGCTAACGATCAAGCCTCCATATCAACGCAATCCTGTTTGGGTTCAACCGCAGAAGGCTGCGCTGATCGACACCATCCTTCGGGGTTATCCGATACCTGAAATCTATATACAAGACACGGTCGACTCGAAGGGCACTGAGCATCACTACGTGGTCGATGGGCAGCAGCGGATTCGCGCGTGTCTTGAGTTCGTCGGAGGCGGCTTCCCGCTCGACGAGAAGACCTCGCCCGAATATGGCGAAGTGCTGTTTGAGGAACTCCCGGCGGAGGCGGATCGTCAAAAAATCTACGGGTACAAGTTCGTTGTTCGCGTGATGCCTGAGGTGCCAGACGAGGAGATTCGTTTCATCTTCAAGAGGTTGAACCAGAACGTTGTCGCGCTGAACCGCCAGGAGCTACGACACTCGACCTATTGGGGACAGTTCATCCAGTCCATGGAGAAGGTGGCCGGTGACGAGTTCTGGTCTGAGGCGGGAATATTTAGTGCGAACGACTTCCGACGCATGCTCGACGTGGAGTACGTAAGCGAGGCGGCCATCGGCTACCTGCATGGTTTTCAGAACAAGAAGGACACGCTCGACAAATGGTATGCGGCGTATGAAGAGGAGTTCCCTGGGCGAGAGGAGGTCGAGACCGTCTTCCGTGATGTGACTGGTGAGCTGCGGCACATCCTCCCGGACATGAGGAAGACGCGTTGGCGTAATAAGTCAGACTCCTACACCCTGTTTCTTGTTTTCGCCAACCACCACGAAGACCTCCCGCTCACCCGCGAAGGACGGGAGAAGGCCCACGACAGGCTGATGAAATTCGCCGACGAGGTCAGCGTATATGTGACGCAGGTACGCGCTGGCCGGCGTCCGAAAGCGTCGAGACGTGTGGCAGAGTATGCGGGCGCCGTCCGTGCCGCGGCGACAGATTTGGCAAACCGGCGAACGCGCGCAGCGCAGGTAGAGGCGCTTTTGAGCGATCTATGGTGAAAGGACAGGAGGCGCGGGCGGAGCGTCGACGTCGTGTGCGAGTCCGTGCTATCGCCTGGCGATCAAGGTGAAGGCAAATCTCGCCTGTTCACGACGGGAGGCAGCAAGCTCTGGGTGACCGCGTCGACCTAGATGATCTAACCGCTCGGTACCCAGGCGTACCTGGGATCAAAGAATTGGTAACGCTTCTCAAACATCTCAGCGCGAGGTCGCAGTGCCGAGGCTTGTGGTGCCGCAAGACATCGGAACGTTCCGTCGACCAGGGAGCGAAGCGCGGTGCTCGTCGCGACGCCCTCTTCGATCGAGTTGGCAAAGACGATCTCCGATGTGACTGGATTTACGGCAACCAAATGACGGTCGAACGTAGCGTGATGGTTCGGGCACAGCGCAACGCCGTTCCAGGGCTCGTCAGAAGACCTTGGAGCGGCGACCGGGTAGATGTGGGCGGCTTCCACGAGATCCGAGTTCAAGCCGCACATGGCGCACAATCCGCCGTAAGCGGCGACTACCCGCCTGCTGAATCTAGCGTCCCGAACTAGGGTCGACGAAGCGCGTCTCGCCCGTTCCGCCGCGCCAGAGTCCGGCTGAATCCTGGCCAGTAGCCCGGAACCATCAATGACAGCGCGCATCGCATCGGCATCGGGGGAAGCACCGTAGAGATCCGCGCTGTAGCTGGTCGGTAACAGCGCCGGAGCGAAGCACCGTATGGTCTCGCCCGTGGCGTTGGGATCCTCGGCCCAACCGGTGTGGAGCGCGAGCCGGAGGGTGTTTGTGCTCACAAAAACTGAGAAGCGCGTGGCTCGGTTCAAGCGGTGAATCGGATCGGCTGATACGAGTAGGGGTTGGTCGAGAGACAGGAGTTCATCGTGCTCCCAGAGACCAAGTAGCAGTAAATGCCGGCCGCGGTGCTTCTCGATCGGTCGATTCCCTCCAGGGTTCTGAAAACGCCGCTCAAGCTCGTCCCGCTCTCGATGGCTTAGACCGACGGGGCCGACATAAAGCGCGACATCCACCCAGTGACCATCGACACACAGGCTGCCGAGTGCCGGCCAGCCTACACCGGCGTCCGAGATCCGAACTACATCCTCGCCAACCAGTCTGGCGATGCGGTCAACCAGCTTCGCGCGCGGTGCCATCTTGCGCGAATCTACTAACCGCCCCCGGAGCGTGCGCGGTTACGCGAATCCATGTACAGGCACCACGGAGGCTAGTGAATTTGAGAGGGTTCGGAAGCAGGTGGTTCAGCCCCCACGAGATCAACGAGATCGCCACGAGGCAGAAGAAGGGAACAGTGCGACCGCCCTGCCGTCTCCGCCAGTTGCGTCATCGCCCGGCGTCCGCCGAGTTATGCAGGGCAACCGTTCAAGCGGGACGAGACCTGAGGTTGCGCTGCGCTCCGAGTTGCATCGCCGTGGACTGCGCTTTCGCAAGCACATGCAGGTCGTGATTGGCCTGCGCTGCAAGCCCGACATCGTCTTCCCCAGGGCGAAGGTGGCCGTCTTCGTCGACGGGTGCTTCTGGCACCAATGCCCTGAGCACAGAACAGATCCCCGCACCAACTCCGCCTACTGGACGGCGAAGCTCGAGCGGAACGTGGCCCGGGACCGGCGTAACGACATCGAGCTCCAGGCGGCGGGCTGGCGAGTTGTTCGCGTTTGGGAGCACGAGTCACCGTCGAGTGCCGCCGACAGGGTTGCCACCGCTCTAACGGACCCACGCAGCAGGACGTGACGAAAGCATCTCGAATCACCAGGCGATGCCGACCGACACTCGGGTGCTCACTTGGCTTCGTGACCAGCTCAGCTCCTATGAGCTCGATCTCGTAGCAGTGTTTCGCAAGCAAGGCAGCTCGCCCGAATGGCCGCTGCACGCACGCACCGCTGACGAGCTAGAGGCCAAGCTGGCGGCCGGCGGCCATTTCGTCGCACTGCCGAAGGAGCCAGCGGCGTTGGCGAACATACTCGAAGTCTCGCTTATCGAGTTCTTGATGGATGCAGCCGCGGCCACGCGAGGGGCGCAGGCTCAGCGTGGCACCGAGCGCGGGTACCCAGACCTCGAACTGAGCGGCGAAGCCTTCGGCGGGGGGCACCATGCGGTCGACATCAAGGTGGCTCGCCGCAACAAGGCGCTGACCCAGACCCAGAGCAGGATCACCCTCTATACCGGCAACACGTACTTCCGCTACCCGTCGCTGCGTCTGCCCTCAACGTTCCGTCCCTTCGGCGACTACAGGAGCCATGTCGACGTGCTCGGGATCTACACGCTCCTCGAGACCGCGCATGGGCGCATATCCGATCTCGAGCTGATCGTCCACGAGCCTTGGCGGATCGCAAGCAAGCAGCGCTCGTCGAAGACCCGCGAGTACATCGGCGCGGTGACAAAGCTGGACGACCTTCGCGCGGGCCGCGGAGAGTTCGAGACAGAGGCCGAGTTCTACAAGTACTGGCGCGGCTACAAGTTCAGGATCACCGAGACTGTCCAGCAGCAGCTAGACAAGGCTCTGGCGGCACAGAAGTCCCAAGGTGAACGTCACTGATGCGATCAGGCGGCAAGCGCAACTTCGACGGCCATGCTCTGATCCTGCTTCTTGAGGATTTCGTGTAGCGCGCCAGCCACCGCCTCGGCGAGAAGAGGTGGCACCGCGTTTCCAACCTGGCGGTATTGGGCGACGCGTGGCCCTGCGAACCGCCACTCGAGTGGAAAGCTCTGTAGTGCGGCGGCCTCCTGCACAGTGACCCGTCGAAGCCGAGCTGGCGCCCGCTTAAGTGGAGGCTTGCCTTCCTGTAAGCGGCGGTGGTAGGCGACCACCCATGGCTCCGCGCCGTGCTCGAACTCGTCCTGGTCCAGGATTGGGGTGGCGTTGCCGCCCATGGACGCCGGAATCGTCTTGGCAGGAGCGTCCAGATGCAAGGGACGGCCGGAGCCATTGAAAAGCAGGCTTCCTCGGTGAGCCGTAGGACGCATGATCGGCTTGCTGGCTGGGATGACCCGCGCCGCGCAAGCGGCGTCATTGCCGGGCTGTCCAAACTTTGGAAGTTGCTTGAGCGCCGAGCGCACGGTTGGTGGCGAGTCGGCAGTCGTTGGTTGGGGCGTCTCCGGAACTGCGCCGCGGATGCCGACGAGGAACATCCGCTCGCGGGACTGTGGAACCCCATAGTTCTGGGCGTTGAGCACGAAGAGCCGCCGCTCGTAGCCGAGCTGTTGCGCGCGCTCTAACAGGCGCTCGCGGACATGAGCCCAGCGTGGGCTCTCCCCGAGGGCCTTGACGTTCTCCATCACGAACGCCCGGGGGCTGAGGCTTTCGACGACATCGAAGAAATGGTCGACATGCTGGGATCGTGGGTCGTTGGGATCCATCCGACCGATCACCGAGAAGCCTTGACACGGCGGACCGCCGATAACCAGAGTGGGATTGATGCCGAACGGGGGATCGACCCTCAGAACGTCGCCGCAAATGGCGTAAGGCTCCAAGTTTGCGTTGTAGGTCTGGACGGCAAACGGATCATGATCGATCGCCCACTTGACCACGAAGCCCGCGCGAGAGAAACCGAGGTCGAGGCCACCGGCGCCGCTATAGAGCGAGATAGCGCTGTATATCGAGTCGGTCATCCCGGACGAGATTGTTTCCGGTCCGGCGGACGCTTCGAAGGTGAGCGGGAGAGTTCCTTGGTGATCGAACATGTGTTCGACTCTAGGGACAGTCGCGGACGTCAATCGCGCTGGTCGGCTGGGTCGTCGGAGAGGAGGAGGGCCTCGATCTTGGACCGGATGAATATGCGTCGACGTCCGAGCTTCAGACTCGGGATTACGTGGCGTCGTGCCCAATCGCCAACAGTTGACTCTGGTACGTGGAGAAGCTCGGCGACCTCACCGACGGTCAGCACGTCGCTTGCGGTTAGTCGCGGTTGAACGTTGTTGATCTTGAGGGCTTCGCTGCCCAGGTCATGACCCCGCCGTGGTGCGGCGGCCCGGCTCGGCGACCGACGGAGGTGAGCCGGGCCTGTTGCGGTTTCACGCGGAGGTCGTGCCATGTGGCGAGCGTAGCTTAATAGCGTTACTAGCGCTAGTGTTTATCTAGCGCTTTGCCTATGTCTCCGCTGCCCTTCAATATCAACTCAGGCTTGGACGCCGATCCGTGGCTCACCGTTGCCGAGTTCGCCGAGGCGATGCGCGTCCGGCCGGTGACGGTGCGGTCGTGGATTGCCAAGGGCCAGCTGAAGGCGACCCGTGCGGGGCAGCGGAAGTGGCTGATCCGTCGGTCTGAGCTGTCGCGGATGCTGGAAGCCGACGTCTCCGATGTCCCGCCGCTCGAGGTGTACGAGGAGATGGTCGCGCTGAACGCCGATGCGACGGCGCAGCGCTCAGAGCACGATGAGTTGGCCGCGGAGTACGAGCTGCACGTCGCGCTCGAGCAGAGCCGCATGGCACCGCCGGACGCGCGCTTCCCTAGCCGGATTCGCCAGATCGCGATGGCCGCCGCCTGGCGGGCCGCGTCGATCCGGGAGCGCCTGAGCGAGCCGGATTACGCGTGGGCACCGGTCCCGAACTCCGCCGGCATGACGCTGTCTTACGAGCTTCGGCCGGCCGGGAATCGGCCCGGGCCGCGCGATGGCTGGGATCGGTTTGATCGTGTGGTGGCCCGATTGGGGACGGTCATGGAGGGAACCTCGGCGAGCGCCGTCGCGAGCGCACTGTCGGATCTTGCAGCTGCGATGAACGACGTTGCCGATGCGATCGAGAGTCGGCAGTCGACCAGGGCTGACTCTCAGGCCGAATGAGTCGTGAGGTGTTTCGTCAGGTGTGCACTCAGGTACGCACGCGCGCGAAACACTTGTGCCGCCTCCGCCCCCGGATTCATTGGGGTTCTCGCGCTGTGCTGTGCCCGACTACCCGCCCCCCACGTGTGTCACGAAGGAAGGGAGTGCGGGTAGTCGGGCACATTCAGCTCTTTCCCATTTCTCCGGGGGCGAAGGCGGCGTGCAGGCGGGGGTGGATGCCTGGGAACTGCGGCTTGCCAAGGTGTGGATGATGGGCCGGATGCTGCGGTGCGGGCCGGGGTCGATGGCAGGTCTGAGGTGGCTCGCGAGGGTGGGGCCGTGCCCGCTGGATGCGTGGCGGTCTGCGATGGGCTGGAGTGAGGTTGCCGCGAGGAGTCATGCCAGGCGACTCGAGACGGCGGGGTGGCTTACGAGGCAGCCGATGGTTCGCGGTGATGGTTGCCTGTTCTGGGCGACCGGGACAGGAACCGCTGCTGCCGGGGTGTCGGCCCGGCCCGTGCAACGAGTGACGCCGACCATGTGGCACGAGCACTGTGTCGCTGCCTGGACGGCTTCGTGGGTGAAGCTTTGTGGCTACGAGCTCTTGGGTCAGCGGGAGGTCCTGCAACGTCCCGAATGGGCGGCGGAGATCAGTTGGCGTGACCACCGCGGTTCCTACCGAACGACCATCCGCCCCGAGATGGTCGCTCTCTTCGAGGACGGCGACCGCGTCGCAATCCAGTTCGAGCTGACAAGAACCTCACGCGAGCGTCGTCGCGCGAGCCTCGTTCAGCACGCCGCCTGGCAGGCCGCCGGCCAATCGGCTCAGCTCCTCTACGTCTGCGGCGATGAGAGCAGCCGCGAGCGGATCAGGAGCGAAGCCGCGGCCGTCGGACTGTCCGCGGAGGACGGCACGCTCGGCGTGGAGCTCGTGGACACGATCAGGAAGTCGGCGCTCGTGTTGTTTCGGGAGCGTCGCGCGTGAGACTATTTCGCGATGTCGACACCCACACTCGACTTACCACTCGGGCTTCGCACGTCCATCGAGAGCGGCAACGCTGTGCTCTTTCTTGGTGCGGGGACTGGCTACAACGCCACGGACGAGCACGGTGGTCCAGCGCCGGATGGTGGACAACTGGCTCTGGACTTAGCTTCGAATTTCGGCGTTGATACGTCAAGCTCACCGGGCCTTTCGAAGGTCGCGCAAGTCGTCGAGCTTCGAAAGGGCCGAGCGGAGCTACAGAGCTTCCTTGCGAAGAGGCTCGGTTCGTTGGAGCCCGACGAGCACATGCGCGCGTTGTTCGAGCATCGGTGGGCGGCGATCTTCACCACGAACTACGACCGGGTCATTGAGCGAGCCTACGAGCTCGATATCTGAGCCGCCACAAAATCCGATACCTGTCTCGGCAACTTCAGAGCTAGTTGAGACCGACCCTCGGTTCGAGGTTCCCATCTACCACATCCACGGAGCCCTTTTTGCGGGCGAGCGGCCGAGCATCCTGATCACCGAGGATGACTACGCAAGATTCAGCGAGCGCCGGCGCATGCTGTTCGAGCTCTTGAAGCAAAAGTTCGCGACCTCGACCTTCCTGTACGTCGGATACTCCATGCAGGATCCGAATTGGAGGACGCTGCAGAGCGAGATGCGGGCCGAATTTGCCCCCGCGCGCCCTCCGCGGTCGTATCGAGTGGCCCCAACGACAGACCCGCTCGACATAGAGATCCTGCGAGCGAAAATGGATATCGAAACGATTGACGGTGACCTTTCTGATCTCTCGCGTGCCGTCTCGCTCCTCGCGAATACGGGCGACGCAGATCGGCTGAAGCAGCTAGAGGCCATGGTCCCGGGGGACCTTCTTCCCGCGTTCCATCGGAATCCTGCGGCGACCGCGCGTCTTCTCAGCTCGTGGGAATACGTGAATTCATCACCGTTTGCAGCCCCATTCGACATGGGTGCGTACCTTGCAGGCGATCTCCCAACGTGGTCTCTGATCGGCGCTGGTCGACCGTTTGAACGGGATGTCGAGCCTCCGCTGTACGACGAGTTGCTCGATTTCGCGACGAGCGAAGACGACAGAGTTTCGTCGATTCTTGTCCTCGGCTCTGCGGGGTACGGCGTTACGACGGTTCTAATGAAGGCAGCCGCGCGACTAGTACAGGAGCGCGCCGGGCCGGTCCTGATGCACAGGCGCGGCACGCCGCTCGTCGAAGGTGATGTCGAATTTGCGGCTGATGTCCTTGGGCAGCGACCGTTCTTCGTTGTGGACAACGCGGCTGATGTTGGCGCTGAAGTCGTCTCGGCTGTGAGGCGTCTTCGCGACCTGCAAAAGCCGGCTTGCTTTCTCTTAGGAGAGCGGATCAACGAGTGGCGGCAGCGGAGACTCCGTATATCCCCAGCCGAACTCGAAATTGGTCCGCTGAGCGACGTAGAGATCGAGCGGCTCTTGTCCTACCTTGAGGACAACGGGGCACTCAACCAGTTGGAGCCTCTCGATGCTTCGCTCCGCTTTGCTGCAGTGAAGGAAAAACACGAGCAGCAGCTACTCGTCGTAATGCGCGAAGTAACCGAGGGGCGCGGATTTGACGCGATCATCGAAGACGAATATCGAGCCATCTCAGATGAGCGTGCCCAGGCCACGTACGCTGCGGCCTGCGCGCTTTACCGGCTCAGGATTCCGACGCGCATGGACGTTCTCGCCGAGGTGCTTGGCGTCAATCTAGTTGATGTCTACGACTCGCTCGGACCTGATGTCCAGGGAGTAGTCCGAGTTGACACTATCGACGAGGCGAAGGGTATTTACGCAGCGAGGGCACGCCATCAGAAGATCGCCGAGATCGTCTGGGAGCGCGCACTTGCCACAGGCGAGCGAGACCGCCTTCTGGAGCGAACCCTTGGCGCGCTCAACTTGTCTTTCGTGTTGGACAAGAAGGCCTTTGAGGCCCTCGTTCGGGACGATCGAGGAATTGACTCGATCGGGTCATTTGAGAACAAGGTCAATTTCTTCCAACGCGCCGCGCGGAAGGACCCAGAAGACCCGTATGTCTTGCAGCACTACGCACGCATGCTCCTACGCGAACGGAAGCCAGACCTGGCGCTATCGATCATCGATCAAGCCATCGAGATCAGAGCATCCATTCGTGTGCTAAAGCATACGAGAGGCATGATCCTCTCTCAGATGGCGTTGCACACCGACAGCGAGGAAATTGCACGACGCCGCTTGGTTCAGAGTGAGGCGGCGTTTCAAGAGTCGTTTGGGCCTCAACGTCGCGACGCATACACCTACCAGTCACTCGCCGAGCTTTACCTCGGTTGGGCGCAGAGATCGTCGTCAGACGAGGCGGCTGAATATGTGACGAAAGCGGAGGACACAATCGCAGCAGGCCTTCGAGTTGTCGACGATCGCGAAGGGCTGTACTTCGTGTCGGCGAGGATCGAGGAGTTCCTCGGGAATCAACCGGAAGCGGTCCACGCGCTCGAGCGGGCGGTGGAGGAGAGTCCCACCAGTACGGTCGCGCGCTACCTGCTGGCCCGTGCGTATTTCCGATCGGACCGATGGGACGAGGTTGTCGCGCTTCTTAAGCCCGTGCTGGAGCAGGATCCGCAGGAGGTCCGCTCGGCTGTCCTGTATGCAAAGGCTCTTGAGCGGAGCGGGAGACCTTACGACGAACCGGTAGCAATCCTGCGGCTGGCGGATCTCTACGGCCGCCGAGACGCCCGGTACGTCGCCACCCTTGGCGGGATGCTCACAATGGACGGAGAGTTCACCGCGGCCGAGGGAGTTTTCTCTGGATCGCGAACCGTTTTGTCGTACCGCGAGTCAAATCGCATCGAGTACAGGCCGCGCCCCGGGAACGGCCCGACGCCAATGCTGGAGGGAACCGTCATCAATGTTCGTGCGGGCTACGCGTTCATCCAAAGCCCTGGATACCCAGACTTCTTCTGGCCTGGAGCGTGGTTCGGGTCGACTTTGGTCCGGCGAGGCATTCGAATTCGCTTCAAGCCGGCATTTACTGCTCGCGGTGGGGTCGCCGTAGACGCGACTGAAGTCGCCACCTGAGAACCTGACAACTCATCCGTTCGTTGACAGGTTCTCTACTTCGCTCCGGTCGGCGGACGCGCCACAGTCGTGCTACAGCTACCGCCCGAATCGAGCGGCTTTCTGCCGTGTGACAGCGGTACACCACGACTCGAGAAGCTGACGAGTGCAGGCATACAGTGTAAATCTCAATCCGAGCGGGGCGGCATCGAATCCCCGTAGCGAACGCTCAGCCCGTGGCCGAGATCGCTGGAGTCGCCGACCGAGTTGGCGATTGCAAATACTGATGTGAACTTTGCTGCTGTCTCTGTGGCAGGGCGCGCGTGTAGGTAGCGCGACGTGGTGGTGAGCTGAGCGTGTCCCATTGCCTCCTTGACGGTCACTGTGTCGACGCCGCCCGCCACGAGCAGCGATCCGAACGTGTGGCGAAGGTCATGCCAGCGCAGCGGCCGAAGCCCAGCAGCGTCGCGAGCCCGCTTGTACCGACGGCGAAGTGCCGAGCCGTCGATCGGCCGCCCGATGGCGTTGCAGAACACGAGATCATCAGGGCTCGTGAAGTGCTGGCGATGCGAGAGACGCTCGAGCGCGGCCGCCGCCTGATCGGCCATCGGCACCCGGCGAACCTTCCCGCTCTTAGTCGTGCCCTCATGGCCCGCACTTATGGCGCGCTCGATCGTCAGCGCAGAGCCGGCCCAGTCGACGTCGCGCCAACGGAGCGCTAGAAGCTCGCCCAGGCGCAGCCCGGTGTATGCCGCGATGCGTACGGCTTCAGAGTCCTGCTGATCCTCCTGCATCTGTTGCGGGAGTCGCGTCTCGTGGTACGGACGAACTTCACGATGCAGGCCCGCGGCTAGTGCCTGCGCGAGCGCTTCCACTTCTTCGGGCGTGAAGAAGATCAATGCCCCTGTCGCCTGGACTCGACGACGATCCGAACGAAGAGCTGGGTTGGCGGGAAGGTTGAACCGGCTCGACTGGACCCCGAAGCTGAAGATCGCCACGATGATCTCGCGATAGCGATTCACGGTTCGGGGACCCACACCAGTCTCAGCCACAGCATTCAGCACGGCATCAACCTGCGCCGTCGTGACCTTCGCTGCGGGCGTGTCCCCGAGGCCGGCCATGATGTAACCGGCCTTGACGGCGTTACCGCGCTTGTAAGCCGTGCCAGGCTCGGCGAGATCAGAGCGATGAGAGCGCAACGTTGAGGGCTTGGCACCACGCACCTTCTCCAGCCACTCGAGGTAAGCGTGCGCCACCTCACGAAACGTCACACCCCGAGTGAGGCGCTCACTCTCCACTCGCTCCACCTCGAGCGCGTCCTTGACGTACTCGGCCACGATCTCAGCTGCGCGAACATGAGCACGACGCTCGTCGAAAAAGCCGTCAGGCACGCGCCCTTTGCGAGGGGCCCACGCACCGGTCTCGTCGCGAACAAGCCACGCCGGCCCGACGCGACGCATCACCTGGTTCCCCGCGAAGCGGAACTTCGCGTCGTAATAGACCTCGCTGCCCTTGGTGCGGACGGCTAGCGAAGCTGACGGCAGTCTTCCGGATGTGCCCATGTGACCTCTCGATTCGATCGTGCTGCGCCGCATCATAACGCGGGGCTACCACGGGGCTACCGCTTTTGCCGGGGCTACCAATTTGGCTACCAAATCAGCCCGACAGGGCGGGGTTTATTGGCATTGGAGGGCGTTGAAAGGCCGCAAATTCGGCGTTTCGCGAGCCCGCTGACGGGCTCATAACCCGAAGGTTGGAGGCCGCAGCCGGCGGCCGCCGATCACCTCATGTGTCGGGCGAGTTCGGCCCGCGCGAGCGCGTTCTTGTGGACCTCGTCGGGGCCGTCGGCGAAGCGCAGTGTGCGGATGGCGGCGAAGGCCTCGGCAAGGGGGAAGTCCTGGCTCAGGCCGGCGGCGCCGTGGACCTGGATTGCCTTGTCCAGGATCCATTCGACCGAGGTTGGAGTGGCGATCTTAATCGCTTGGATCTCGCTGTGGGCGCCCTTATTGCCGACGGTGTCCATCAGCCAGGCGGTCTTGAGAACCAGCAGGCGCAGCTGCTCGACGCGCACCCGCGCCTCGGCGATCCAGTCGCGGATCACTCCCTGCTCGGCGAGTGGCCGGCCAAATGCGGTCCGCTGGGTCGCACGCTGGCACATCAGCTCGATCGCCCGC
Source organism: uncultured Actinomycetota bacterium (assembly GCA_963706725.1). Taxonomy (GTDB): domain Bacteria; phylum Actinomycetota; class Thermoleophilia; order Solirubrobacterales; family Solirubrobacteraceae; genus Palsa-465. The sequence goes on from OY970167.1 coordinate 1,880,807, forward strand.
TCGGCGACACCGATCGAGCGCATGCAGTGGTGAATCCGGCCGGGTCCGAGTCGGGCCTGGGCGATGGCAAAGCCGTGGCCCTCACCGCCGATCAGGTTGCCCGCCGGTACGCGCACATCCGTCAGGGTCAGCTCGGCATGCCCGCCATGGGAATGGTCGTCGTAGCCGAACACCTCCATCCCGCGCCTGATCTCAAGTCCCGGCGTGTCACGCGGGACCAGCACCATCGACTGTTGAGCATGGCGGGCGGCGCTGGGATCGGTCTTGCCCATCACGATCAGGATCTGCGCGTTCGGGTTCATCGCGCCGGTGATCCACCACTTGCGGCCGTTGATCACCAAATCATCGCCGTCTCGCTCGATCCGAGTGGCGATGTTGGTGGCATCTGATGAGGCAACATCGGGCTCGGTCATCGCGAAGGCGGAGCGGATCTCCCCTGCCAGCAGCGGCTCGAGCCACCGCTGCTTCTGCTCGGGTGAGCCGAACATCGCCAGCACTTCCATGTTGCCCGTGTCCGGTGCGGAACAGTTCAAAGCGGCCGGGGCCAGATGCATCGCGTGGCCTGTGATCTCTGCCAGCGGCGCGTACTGCAGGTTCGTCAGCCCCGCACCATGCTCTCCGGGCAGGAACAGATTCCAGAGGCCGCGGCGACGTGCCTCGCTGCGCAGCTCGGCAAGGATTGGAACCGAGTCCCAGGCCCACCGGTTCTCAAGGGCCGCCAGCTGCTGCACAAAGGCGGGCTCAGCCGGGTGGACGTGGGAGTCCATGAACTCGCTGAGCGATTCCCGCAGCTCCAGCGTGCGGCCGTCAAAGGCAAAGTCCATCAGCCGGTCTCCCGGATCGCGGAGAGGCCGACATCCAACAGCACATCGACCCTGTCACTCAGCCCATCGAAGCCCGGGCCCACCGTCTGCCCGTGGACGTGCCGGTAGTGGATCCCCTCGAGAATCGCCGCGAGCTTGTATGCCGACAGGCCAAGGTAGAAGCCGAGGTGCGAGACGTCACGGCCGGTTCTCTCGGCGTACCGCCGGACGATCGCCTCCTCCTCCGGGTACCCGGCGGCGAGCGTCACGTCGCTGACATCGGCGGCGAGCTGCGTGCCGCTCACGCGACCGTACATCAGCATCAGCGAGAGGTCGGCCAACGGGTCCCCGAGCGTGGCCATCTCCCAATCGAGCACTGCTGTGGGGCGGTCGTCATCGTCAAACAGCACGTTATCCAGACGGAAATCCCCGTGGACGATCGTTCCCGGCTGCTCATTTGGAATCGCCCCAGCAACCAGTTCGTACAGCCGCTCGGCCGCCGGCAACTCCCGAGTCCGTGACGCCGCCATCTGTTTGCGCCACCGCGAGAGCTGGCGTTGCAGGTAGCCCTCGGCCCGGCCGAAGTCCGCCAGGCCCACCGCCTCTGGGTCGACCTCATGCAGCGCAGCGAGTGTGTCCAACAGCCGCAGCGCGATAGCCCGTGTCCGCTCGCTGCCGAGCGGCTCGAGCTCGGCCGCGTGCCGGTAGGGCGTGCCCGCGACCCGCGCCATCACATAGAACGGCGCACCGATCAGGGAGTCGTCCTGACAGATGAGGTGGGTGGCCGGCACCGGAACGGCGGTGCCCCAGAGCGCGCGCATCACCCGGTACTCGCGCGCCATGTCGTGGGCGGTCGCGAGCACATGGCCCAGGGGCGGCCGGCGCACGATCCAAGCCGTGCTGCCGTCGGTCACCTCGTATGTCAGGTTCGACTTGCCGCCCGTCACCAGACGCGCGCTGAGATCGCCGTGCACACCGGCGAGGTTTGAGCGAAGCCAGGGACCGAAACGACCCAGGTCGAGGCCGGGTGGGCTCCCGCCGGCCTGCGATCCAGCGTCGCCCATCGTGTCCGTTGCATTGCTCATCAGCCGAATCCTCAATGCCCTGCGCGTTCCGTGCAGGGTGGCACACTGGGGCGGTCCCAGCCCAACATGCGCGAGCATTCCGGGGTGGCGTCAGGAGAGAGACAGCGGAGGTAATGGCCGGTGACCAGCACCACAAGCATCCAGGTCGAGTCTGCCCTCTACATAGACGGGCGATGGGTGGCGGGCGGCGGTGAGGACCGCGAGGTTGAGAACCCTGCCAGCGGGGGAGCTCACCGGGATCATCAGCCAGGCGTCGCCGGCGGACGTGGACGACGCGGTGCAGGCGGCCAAGCGCTCGTTTCCAGCGTGGTCGGCGACCGCTGTGACTGAACGCTCTGCGGTGTTGAGGCGGGTCCGGGAGCTCCTCACCGAGCGCGCGGACCTGTTTGCGCAGATCATCAATCGGGAGCAGGGCTCGCCGCCGCCGCTGGCGCGGACGCTGCACGTGGACACTCCGCTTGCGGTGATGGACGCGACGCTCGATGCGCTCGAGCGCTTCGAGTTCACCCGTGAACTCGGCAACTCGCTGGTTCGCCATGAACCGGTCGGCGTCGTCGGCGCCATCACCCCCTGGAACCTGCCGCTTCATCAGGTGATCGTGAAGGTGGTTCCCGCGCTCGCCGCCGGCGCGACCGTCGTCCTCAAGCCGTCCGAGCTGACGCCGCTCGCCGCGTTTGAGCTGGCACGCGTCTTTGACTCCGCCGGGCTGCCGGCAGGGGTGTTCAACCTCGTACCCGGAGCTGGTTCCGACGTTGGCCGGCAGCTCGTCGGCCATCCTGACGTCGACATGATCTCGTTCACGGGCTCAACGAAGGTTGGGCGTGAGATCGCGGCCGCGGCCGCGGCGGTGCTCAAGCGCATCACGCTCGAGCTGGGCGGGAAGTCAGCCAGCATCGTGCTGGCCGACACCACCGACGAGCTTCTGCAGACCGCGGTCAAGCTCACCGTGGGGAACTGCTTTTTGAACGGCGGGCAAACCTGCACAGCGCTCTCACGGCTGATCGTGCCGGAAGATCGCATCGAGCAGGCCGAGGAGCTCACCGCCGTGGCGGCCGCCAAGTACGTTCCCGGCTCCCGCCTGGGCCCGCTGATCTCCGCTGCGCACCGCAGCAGGGTCGAGTCATTCCTCGACCCGACCGTGGCCGGGCCAGAGGCCGTGACCGTGACGACCGCGGTGGAACTGCCCGAGCGGGGCCACTGGGTGAGCCCCACCGTGGTCTCGCGCGTGGATCCTGATTCGCGCCTGGCCCAGGAGGAGGTCTTCGGCCCGGTGCTCGCGATCCTCGCCGCTCGCTCAGACGAAGATGCCGTTGACCTCGCCAACAACTCGATCTACGGGCTCAGCGGCGCGGTGTGGGCAAACAGCGAAGGCGCGGCGCTGGAGGTGGCCGGCAAGGTCAGGTCCGGTCAGGTCGCGGTCAACGGAGGAGCGTTCAACCCCGCGGCTCCGTTCGGTGGGTACAAGCAATCGGGGATCGGCCGCGAGTTCGGGGACTACGGGATCGCGGATGTGTGTGAGCTCAAGTCGGTGCAGCGGTGAGCGTTCCCGACGGCACACGGGCCCAGCCAGAGGCGGGGCCAGAGCTCGCGGCGGCATACCCGCATGAGGTCCGCGCCGCTGTGCTGCGCGCGATCGGTGAGCCGATGGCGGTCGAGAGCATCCGGCTGCGCGCCGTCGGCCCAGGAGACGTGCGCGTCCGAATCGAGCAAACCGGCGTCTGTCACTCGGACCTGTCGGTGAGCACCGGCAAGCTGACCCAACAACTCCCGGCGGTGCTGGGCCATGAGGCATGCGGGACGATTGTTGAGGTCGGCACCGCAGTGACAGACGTGGACATTGGACAGCGGGTGATATTGCTGTGGATCACTCCATGCAGGCACTGTTACGCCTGCACTCACGGTCAGCCCTACCTGTGCGACACCGCTTCAGCCCGCTCCTCTGAGCCCTACGCGCTGAGCGGTGACGGTGAGCCGGTGTACCCCGGACTGACGGTCGGTTCATTTGCCGAACAGACGGTGGTGCCACGCAATTCGGTCGTTCCCGTTCCCGACGACATTGACACCGATGACGCCGCACTCCTCGGGTGTGCTGTCACGACCGGCGTTGGGGCGGCGCTCAGGACCGCTCAGGTGGGAAGCGAATCGTCGGTGCTCGTGCTCGGCCTGGGCGGCGTCGGGCTGTCTGTGCTGCAGGGCGCCCGCCTGGCCGGTGCCGCAACGATCATCGCCGCGGACCGGAACACTGAGAAGGCTGAACACGCACGCGCCGCGGGCGCCACCAGCTTCGTTGCAGCCGACGAGGACATGAAGCAGGCGGTGAGGAGGCTCACCGAAGGTCGTGGGGCCGACTTCACGTTCGACTGCGTCGGAGCCTCACAGACGATCCGTGACGCTTGGTCGATGACCCGCCGTGGTGGCTCGGTCACGGTGGTTGGGATCGGAGCCAACGACGACATGGTGTCGTTTTCCGCCCTGGAGCTGTGGTATTTCGCCCGCGCCCTGCATGTGAGCGTCGCGGGCTCGATCGACGGGAGTGCGGACATGCCCTGGTTCTTCGACCTGATCCGGGCCGGGGAACTCGACCTCAGCGGGTTGGTGACAGGTCGCGGGCGGCTCACCGATGTGAACAGGGCTCTGGATGTGCTCGCTTCAGGAGAGGCTGTGCGCACCCTGATTGCTCCCTCCCGCTAGGAATGCAAGGCCAGGAGAGGACATGAGAGAAGCGACCATCGTCTCAACCGCCCGCACGCCGATCGGCAGGGCCTATCGCGGCGCGTTCAATGACACCTCCGGTCAGGAGCTCGCCGCGCACGCGATCTCCCATGCGGTGCAGCGGGCCGGCGTCGACGGGGACGAGGTGGAGGACGTGATCCTCGGATGCGCGATGCAGGAGGGAGCCACCGGCGGCAACGTCGCGCGGCAGGCGCTGCTCAGAGCGGGGCTCCCTGAATCGGTGGCCGGGATGACGATCGACCGACAATGCTCATCCGGCCTGATGGCGATCGCAACGGCCGCCAAGCAGATCGTCGCGGATGGCATGAACGTGGTGGTCGCCGGCGGTGTCGAGTCGATCTCACTGGTCCAGAACGAGCACCGCAACAAACATCGCGCGTCCGATCCGTGGCTGACAGAGCACAAACCAGGGATCTACTGGCCGATGCTGCACACAGCGGAGTTGGTCGCAGAACGCTACGGCGTCAGCCGTGAGCGCCAGGATGAGTTCGCCCTGGTCTCGCAGCTGCGGACCGCCGCTGCGCAGGAGGCCGGACGCTTTGACCAGGAGATCGTTCCGTTAGCCAGCGTGCGGAGGATCCTCGACAAGCAGACGGGTGAGGTCAGTGAGGAGCAGGTGACGCTGACCCGCGACGAGGGCAACCGGCCATCAACGACGATCGCAGGGCTGGCGGGGCTGCGTCCGGTACTTGCCGACGGCCACATCACCGCTCGTGCGAGCGTGACCGCCGGCAACGCCTCGCAGTTGTCCGATGGTGCGTCGGCCTGCACGCTGATGGAATCGCAGGAGGTGGAGCGTCGCGGTCTCACGCCGCTGGGGTCCTATCGGGGCATCGCGGTTGCGGGATGTGCGCCGGAGGAGATGGGAATCGGCCCAGTGTTCGCCGTGCCAAAACTGCTCAAGACGCACGGCCTGACGAGCGCTGATGTGGGTCTCTGGGAGCTCAATGAGGCGTTCGCGTCGCAGGCCGTGTTCTGCCGCGACAAGCTCGGCATCGACCCGGAGGCACTGAACGTCAACGGCGGTGCGATCTCAGTTGGGCACCCATACGGAATGACCGGCGCCCGGCTGGTGAGCCATGCGCTGATCGAGGGCAAACGGCGCGGCGTGCGGTACGTCGTCGTGACGATGTGCGTCGGCGGCGGGATGGGCGCGGCGGGGCTGTTCGAGGTCGCGTAGGCCCGAGCGGTCGCGACAGGCCGGGCCTGTCACGTGGCCGCGCCGGGAACCGGATGGAGCGGTTCCAGGCCGTCAAGGAAGCGGTCGATCAGCATCTTGAGGGCGGCGCGGTCGACGAGCTCGGGCGCGCGACGGAGACGATCGATGTCATGCAGGTGGGGGAAGCTCGAGGCCTTGGCGGAAAAGCCGCTGGCGAAGGATCCAAGGGCGGCGCCGTACACGGCATAGCGGATGGCGGCGGCGATCCGCGTAGCGCGAGACGGAGTCCATCCCTGGCTCAGCAAGCCGGCATAGACCTGATCGGCTCGAGTCAGCGCGATGTCCAGACGGCCGAAGGCAGCGGCCAAATGCGGGACCAGGTTGGGATGCGCGACCAGTGCCTCGTAGTAGGACCAGGCCCACGAGTCGAGCGCCTCGCGCCAGCCAAGCCGCTCGAACCCTGAGACGTCAACGTGCTGCATGACCGTCTCGGCGACGGCGTCAAGCAGTTCATCCTTGGAGCGCACATGGTTGTACAGGGAGGGCGCCTGGACGGCGAGCTCGTCCGCGACGCGGCGCATGGTCAGGGCGCCGATTCCGTCACGATCGATCAGCTGTAGGGAGGCATCGACGATGCGCTCGCGGGTCAGGCGGACTGGGGCGATCTCCATGGCTGCCGATTGTGACGTAACGAGATTGGCGCTCTGGGTCCCCATCTGGGCACTAACGATGTTAGTATGGATTGCAACTAACGTCGTTAGTCGGATCGGGGAAAGGGCTCTCCCCGGCGCCCGGGCGTCGGAGGCGGTCTGAACCTCGAGTACGGGGAGAGGAAATTGGATTTTTCGCTTAGCGATGAGCAGCGGGCTATCCGCGATACCGCGCGCGCGTTCATCCAGAGAGAGGTGATGCCGCTCGAACCGGAGCTGCTGCGCCGCGAACGGCGGGGCGAGGCCGGACTCGAGCACAGCGAGCTGCAGGCGCTGCAGCGCAAGGCGCGCGACTTTGGCTTCTGGGGCCTGGGAACACCTGCCATTTACGGCGGCGCCGAGCTCCCCAATCTCACCCAGAGCCTGGTCTGGACCGAGCTTGGACGGTCGTTCGTGCCGTTTTACTTCGGCGGCGAGACCGACGTGATCCTCTACAAGGCCGCCGAGCACCAGCGCGAGGAGTACCTGCTGCCGGCGATCGAGGGCACACGGGCCTCCTGCTTCGCGGTGACCGAACCGGACGCGGGCTCAGATCTCACCGCGATCCGGATGCGCGCTCGCCGCGACGGAGATGACTGGATCCTCAACGGGGAGAAGACGTTCATCACGCGCGGGGGACTGGCGGACTTTGCGATCGTGATCGCCGTCACCGACCCGGAGCTGGGCTACAGGGGTGGGTTCACCGCCTTCATCGTCGACCGCGCGATGGGCTGGACCTCGTCGACGATCGAAACGATGGGTCCCGCCCGGCCGATCTCAATGTCGTTTATTGACGTGCGCGTCCCGCATCGCAACGTGCTGGGGGAGGTCGGCGACGGCTTCAAGCTGGCGATGGAGTGGATTGGCCGCGGGCGCTACGTGATTCCCTCGCAGGCGGTCGGCGCGGCCGAGCGGCTGCTGCAGATGGCGGTCGACTATGCGCAGGAGCGCCGGACCTTCGGCAAGCCGATCGGCGAGCACCAGATGGTCCAGGCGATGATCGCCGACTGCGACGTCGAATTGGAGAGCGCGCGCTGGCTGGTGCTGATGGCCGCCTGGACGGCGGACCAGGGACGTGACCCGCGCCACCAGTTCTCGATGGCCAAGCTGGCGGGCGCGACCATGGCCAATCACGTGGTGGATCGGGTGATGCAGATCCATGGCGGCATGGGCTACACACGCGAGCTGCCGATCGAGCGCTGGTATCGGGAGGCGAGGCTGTGGCGGATCTTCGAGGGGACCGACGAGATTCAAAAGCGGTCGATCGCTCGCAACCTGCTCGCCGGGCGCGAGCGAATCGGGGGCCACCTGGCGTGAGCAGCAGCGCCACATGCCTGAGCCTCGCCTCGATCCTCGAGGAGGGAGCCAGGCGTCACCCCCGGCGGGTCGCGATCGTCGATCGTGAGCGCGAATTCACGTATGAGGAACTCTGGCGCCTGGCGCTCGTGCGGGCGCGCGTCCTTGCGGACGACCTGGGGATCGCGCCGGGGGACCGGGTCGCGCTGCTGGCGGCCAATGGGCTCAACTTCGTCGCCGAGTATTACGGGATCCTCGCTGCGGGCGCCGTGATCGTGCCGATGGCACCGATGCTCGTGGCCGATGAGATCGAGTACCAGCTGCGCGACAGCGACGTTCGCGCACTCGTGCTCGAAGCCGACTTTGCCGACGCCGGCCTGCGGGCGGCAGAGCAGGCGTCCGTAAGTTGCCTGGTGCTCCCGGAGGCGATGACCGCCGGCGCCGGGGGCGAGGCATCGCTCGATCAGGCGCTGCCGCGACAACCGACGGATCCGGCGGTGGTGTTCTACACGAGCGGCACCACCGGGCGCCCCAAGGGGGCCGTACTCACACACTTCAACCTGGTGATGAACTGCTTCATCAACGCGTTCATGGCCAACAAGTTCGAGGCCGACGACGTTGTCCTAGGCTGCCTGCCGCTGTTTCACACCTTCGGCCAGACCGTGGCGATGAACTCGAGTTTTCTGGTCGGGGCGAAGGTTGTACTGCAACGGCGTTTTGACGCGCGGGAGGCGCTGGCGCTGATGCGTCGCCACGGCGTCACCTTCCTGCTCGGTGTGCCCACGATCTACATGGCTCTGCTCGAAGCTCTGGGCAGCGACCAGCCGGTGCCGCTACGCAGCTGCGTCTCGGGCGGCGCGCCGCTTCCGGTCGCCGTGCTGGAAAGGTTCGAGGCGGCCTTTGGTTGCCGCATCAAAGAGGGCTACGGTCTGTCGGAGACCTCGCCGACGGCGACGGTCAACCAGGACCTGTTTGGGCTGCGGCCCGGTTCGATCGGTCACCCGCTGTGGGGCGTGGGGGTCGAGATCGCACGGGCCGAGCTCGAGGATCGGATCGAGTTTCTGGGGCCCGGGGAGCTCGGGGAGGTCATCGTCCGCGGTCACAACGTGTTCGCCGGCTACTTCGCGCAGCCGGCGGCGACGCAGGAGGTCCTGGTCGACGGGTGGTTCCGAACCGGCGATCTGGGTGTCAAGGATGCAGACGGGTTCCTGTACATCGTCGATCGCAAGAAGGACATGATCCTGCGTGGCGGCTACAACGTCTATCCGCGGGAGATCGAGGAGGTCCTGGCGCGCCATCCCGCGGTGCTGCAGGCGGCGGTCGTCGGCGTGCCGGACGAGTATCTGGGGGAGGAGGTGCTGGCTGCGGTGGTGCTCGACTCCACGGCTGCGTCGCTGACGGTCGCCGAGCTGCACGAGTGGATGCAGTCACGGATCGCAAGGCACAAGCAGCCCCGGATCATCCGCATTGTCGATCAGCTTCCGCTGGGCCCCACGGGCAAGATTCTCAAGCGGGAGATTCGCGCCGCCTATCAGGCGCAGCCGGTCGAGGGCGGCCGGTGACCGAGTCCTCTTTACCGACCACGCTCGGCGTGGTCGGCGCGGGCACGATGGGTGCCGGGATCGCGCAGGCCGCGTTGACGGCCGGCATGCGGGTGGTCATCTGTGACCCGGTTCCAGCAGCCCTTGAGCGCGGGACTCAGCGGATCTCACAGGGCATCGAGAAGGGGCGCCAGAAGGGGCTTTGGGTTATGGACGCGGAGACGGCCATCACCTCACATCTGGTCACGAGCACGGATCTGGCCTCACTGTCGCGCTGTGAACTCGTCATTGAAGCCGCCCCGGAGGAGCTCTCGCTCAAGCAGCGGATCGTCCGCGACGTGGGCGGGATCACCCCACCCGATGCGGTGATCGCCTCCAACACCTCATCGATACCGATCACGATGATCGCGGCGGCAGCGTTGAATCCGGCCCGGGTGGTGGGGCTGCACTTCTTCAACCCGGTGCCGTTGATGGGCCTGGTGGAGGCCATTGCGGCGGTGCAGACCGCGCCCGACACACTCAGCCGCGCAACCGCCCTGGGTGAGGCGCTCGGCAAGCACGTGATCGTCGCCCCGGATGGTCCCGGATTTCTCGTGAACCGCTGCGGGCGGGGCTTCACCGCAGAGGCCCTGCGGCTGCTGCAGGAACAAGTCGCCGGGGTGGAGCAGATCGACCGGATCTGTCGGATGGCCGGTGGGTTCAGGATGGGGCCGTTCGAGCTGATGGACCTCGTCGGCATCGACGTGGGTGTCGCGATCGCGAAATCATTCGCCGAACTGTCGTTCGGTGAGCCCCGCTGGCGCCCGAGCACCCTGCAGGCACGGATGGCCGCCGGCGGGTACCTCGGACGCAAAGCGGGTCGCGGGTGGTACGCCTACGGCGAAGCGGCCCATCGCAGTCCCGATCCCGACCCACCCACGCCGGGCGGTGGGGCCGGACGCAGGCTCGCCGTAATCGGCGCAGGCGCCCTGGCCGATCACCTGCGCAGCGAGGCCGCTGCCGCCGGCTTCTCGGTGACGGAGGCGGTCGAGGAGCAGGCCGTGGCGACTGTATTCGTGGATCCCCATGTGCTCGCCTCCGAACTGGAGGATGCGCCCCAACCGATCGTCTGCTGCGCCGCGCACAGTCTCGCGTTCCGGCGAATTCCGGCGGCCGTGGGGTTCAACGTCCCGACCTTCCCCGCCAACGCGCGCTTGGTCGAGCTGACCGCCACGCGCTCGACCCCACGCAGCTCGATCGAGCTGGCCACCGACGTGTTCGGCTCGCTGGGCGCCCATCAGGAGTGGGTCGCCGACGCCCCCGGCCTGGTGCTCGAGCGCATCGTCGCGCAGATCATCAACGAGGCCGCCTTCGCCCTGGGCGAGGGCGTCGGCACCGCCGATGACATCGACACCGGTGCGACGCTCGGGCTGAACTATCCGAGAGGCCCGATCGCCTGGGCGCACCTGCTTGGCTGGGACCGTGTGCGCCAGACGCTCGACGGCATCTGGCAAGAACGACGTGAAGAGCGCTACCGCCCCGCCCCGGCGCTGATCGCCGAAGCAGCACAGCACGAACCGGCAACCGGATCACCGGCAATCCTGCTGGGGGCGGCCGCATGGGGCTCGAGATGAGCGCAGCCGCATCCGCTCGCGCCGACGCTCCGCTGCTTGCGGCCCGTGAGATCGGCGTCAGCTTTGGTGGCGTTGTAGCGCTTGATGGCGTCTCAGTCGATGTCCATCCCGGTGAGGTACTCGGCGTGATCGGACCAAACGGCGCAGGCAAGACGACGCTCTTCAACGTCATCTGCGGCTTCGTCTCCCCCGACGTGGGGGAGATCTGCTGGAAGGGCGAGGCCGTGCGGCGCGTTCAGCCCGATCGACTCGCCTCGATGGGGATCGCGCGGACACTGCAGGGCGTCGGCCTGTTCGGCGGGCTCACTGTTCTTGAGAACGTGATGATGGGGGCCAACCGCTTCCGCCGCGGGCGGCTGGCGGGCGCGTTGCTTGGTCTGCCAGGTTCCGATCGGGATGAGCGCGCGCTGCGCGAGCGGGCGATGACGGCGCTCGAGCGCCTGCGATGCGCCGAGCTTGCAGATCGCATGCCGACCTCACTGCCGTTTCCGATCCAGAAGCGTGTCGCGCTCGCGCGCGCTCTGGTCGCCGAGCCGGAGCTGCTGCTGCTTGACGAACCCGCCGGAGGGCTTGGTGTCGAGGACATGGAAGACCTTGCCGCCCTGATCCGCGAACTCCGAGGCCAGGGTGCGGTGATGCTGGTCGAGCATCACATGGACCTTGTGATGGCGGTCTGCGACCGGATCTGTGTGCTCGACTTCGGCCGGGAGGTGATCTCCGGCACGCCGGATCAGGTGCGTGCCGACGAGCGTGTGATCGAGGCTTACCTGGGGCGTGTCGCGGAGAGCGAGGACTCGGTATCGATCGGGGCGGGCGATGCTCCAGCTTGACCTGCTGCGCACCGAATACGGTCCGGTCTGTGCGCTCGACGGGGTCTCGCTGACGGTCGAGGCGGGCCAGGTCACGGCCGTGCTCGGCGCCAACGGCGCCGGCAAGACGACGCTGCTGCGGACGGTCTCCGGGCTCGTTCGCGCGAGCGCCGGTCGGGTCACGTTCGCCGGTGCCGAGATCACACGGATGCCGGTTGAGGAGATCGTCCGTCTCGGTGTCGCGCACGTGCCCGAGGGTCGCGGCGTGATCACCGAGCTGACGGTCGAGGAGAACCTGCGCCTCGGCGGCCTGTACCGCAAGCGCGACGCCATCCCACCCGCCGAGATCTACGAGATGTTCCCGCCGCTGCTGGAGCGCCACGCACAGCCGGCGTCGCTGTTGTCAGGCGGCGAGCGCCAGATGCTCTCGATCGGGCGAGCGCTCGTCGCCCGCCCGCGGGTGCTGCTGCTCGACGAGCCCTCGCTGGGGCTCGCACCGCTGGTCGTCGCCCACATCATGGCGCTGATCCGCTCGCTGGCCGACACCCGGGGCCTGGCAGTCCTGCTGGTGGAGCAGAACGCCCGCAGCGCACTGTCGATCGCCGACCGGGGCGTCGTGCTCAACCTCGGCCGGGTGGTCGCTGACCGGCCGCCCAGCGAGCTCGCCGCCGACGAACAGATGCGCCACGCCTACCTGGGGTTCTGAGCCTATATGACCAAGTTCATCGATTACACACTGAATGGCATCTCGACCGGCGCCATCTACGCGGCAGTTGCGCTGGCGCTCGTGCTGATCTGGCGGGCCACCCGGATCGTCAACTTCGCGCAGGGCGCGATGCTGATGATCACGACGTACATCGCCACGGCCGTGATCAGCTCGACCGGGTCCTACGTGCTCGGTTTCGCGAGTGCGCTGGCCGCCGGCCTGGTGATCGGCGCGCTGGTCGAGCGTCTGTTGATGCGTAGGGTTGAGAACGGGCCGCCGCTGAACGCGGTGATCGTGACCCTCGGGCTGTACACGTTCCTGATCGCGCTGGCCGGAATGATCTGGGGCAACACGCCGCGAGGATTCCCGTCGGCGCTATCCCTGCGCGGCTATGACATCGGCGGAGAGCGCTATCTGTTCGCGCCCAATGACACCTTCATCGTGCTGGTGGTGGTGTTCCTCGCGGTGGCGCTGGCGGGCCTGTTCCGTTACACGCCGCTCGGGCTGCAGATGCGTGCCGCCGCATTCAAACCGGAGGTGGCGCAACTGCTCGGTGTGCGCGTCGGGCGGATGTTCACCCTGGGCTGGAGCCTCGCGGCGCTCACCGGCGCGATCGCGGGCGTGCTGGTCGCGCCATCGGTGTTTGTGGCACCCAACAACTTCGATCCGATTTTGATCAGCGGCTTTGTCGCCGCCGTGCTCGGCGGCCTGGACAGCCCGCCCGGCGCCGTCGCGGGCGCGATGATTCTGGGTCTGGCGCTGTCCTACGTCGCCGGCTACGCGGGTGACGCGCTGGTCCCGCTCGCGGCGCTGGTGGTACTGATCGTGGTGCTGATGGTGCGGCCGACCGGACTGTTCCCGGCTGCGAAGGAGCGCAGAGTATGAGCGCGACCGTGACGACGGTGGGCGGCGGGGCGCGCAGCCTGGTCCAGCGCAGCACCCTGCTGCGCTCGCTCGGCCTGGTCCTGCTGGGAGCGATCGTCCTGTGGCTGATCACCGGTGCGCTCGGGGATTACGACCGTCTGCAGCTCGCCACGGGCGCCTATTACTTCGCGGTCCTGGCCGGGTTGACCGTGTTGATCGGCTGCAGCGGGCAGATCTCGCTCGGCCATGGCGCGCTGATGGCGGTCGGTGCCTACACGGTGATGTTGCTGGTCGGCGACAACCACTGGTCGATGCTTCCGGCACTGGTCGCCGCGGTCGTCGTCAGCTGTGCCGTGGCCGCTCCGCTGGGCGCGGCCGCGAGTCGCCTGCGCGGCCCGTATCTGGCAGGAGCGACGCTGGCCGTGGCGGTCGGCCTGCCGGCGCTGGCCGACCGCTACCCCAACGCGTTTGGCGGGTCCAACGGACTCGTGATCAATCCACCGACGCCGCCATCCTGGCTGGGGGCGAACTTCTCGCTCGAGCACTGGGAGGCATGGATCGCCTGCGCCGGCGCACTGGTGGTGCTGTTCGTGCTCTACAACCTGACTCACAGCGGCGTCGGCCGTTCGCTGCGGGCGGCCCGCGACGATGAGATAGCCGCCACTCTGTGCGGGCTGCGAACCGGGCGTCTGCGGACGCTCGCCTTCATCATAAGCGGTGGCTGCGCCGGCCTGGGGGGCGGTCTGCTGGCACTCGTGCTGCAACTCGCCGAGCCGGACGCGTTCGCGCTGCAGCTGTCGCTGACGTTGCTCACGGGCGTGGTACTCGGAGGGCTGGGGTCACTGACCGGCGCGGTCTGGGGCGCCGCCTTGCTGGTGCTTCTGCCGGGCTGGTCGAATGACATCGCGAACTCACTCTCGCTGTCTCAAAACGTCGGAAACAACCTGCCGTTTGCGATCTACGGCGTGGTCCTGATCGCGGCGATGCTCGTGTGGCCATCGGGCATCCAGGGAGGGGTCGTCGCGCTTCGACGACTCGTATCAACAAAGAGGAGGAGTAGGGAATGACGCACAAACGGTTATCTCGAGGGGGTCTGGCGCTAGTCGCCGTCGGACTGATCACGGCGAGCCTCGCCATCAGCGCGGACGCGAGCTCCAACGGCGGAGCGACCGCTCCCGGCGTTACTGCGACGAGCATCACGTTCGGGACACACCAACCGCTCACCGGCCCCGCCGCCCCGGGTTACAGTGAAATCGCGCCCGCATCACAGGCGTACTTCGACTATGTGAACGCGCACGGCGGCGTGTATGGGCGCAAGCTGCACCTGATCATCAAAAACGATGAGTACGACCCGGCTCTGACCGTCACCGTGGTCCACCAGCTCGTGCTCCAGGACAACGTCTTCGGCATCTTCGAGGGTCTCGGCACGCCCACCCACACCAAGGTCGTGAGCTTCCTCAACGCCTCAAAGATTCCCGATCTGTTCGTCGCCTCCGGCTGCCCGTGCTGGGATAAGGGCACGGCTCAGCCAGAGACGTTTGGATGGCAGCCGAACTACACGATCGAAGGAAAGATCCTCGGCCAGTACATCGAGCAGCACGACGCCAGCGAGAAGGTCGGGGTCCTGTATCAGAACGATGACTTCGGTAACGGCGGCCTTGCCGGCATCGAGGACGAGGTACCCGCCGCGCAGATCGTCTCCAAGCAGCCCTACGAGTCGGGCACGACCTCGCTGGCGACCCAGATCACGGCGCTGAAGGCCTCCGGGGCGAAGGTTCTGGTGGAGTTCACCGTTCCGATCTACACCGCGATCGCACGCATCACCTCCTACACGCTCGGCTACGCGCCGCAGCTCGTCGTATCGAACGTGGGGATCGATCCGATCACAGTCGGCGGGTTGCTGAAGTCCGTATCCAAGGGCCAGGTCTCAGGAGACACCCTGATCGACGGTGCGATCAGCGACGCCTATCTGCCGACCTTCAGCGACACCTCAAACCCGTGGATCAAGCTGTTCATGAAGGTCAAGGACAAGTACGACCCCAGCGCGCCATTCGACGGCAACGTCGAGTACGGGATGGCGGAGGCCTACACGCTCGTGCAGGCACTGGTTGCGGCCGGTAAGGACCTGACTCGCCAGGATCTCGTCCAGGCGGTCGACACCTACGGCAACTCGTGGCGGGGACCGGGCCTTGTGCCCTTCCGCTACAGCACGAAGGAGCACGGGGGCTACAACGGCGTGCAGATGGCGAAGGTCGTCGGCAGCTCGCTGGACGCATTCGGTCCTGTGCTGGTCACCCCGCCGGCGAAGGGCAAGCCGATCACCAAATACAAGGTCGGGCAGCCGGCCCCACCGGCAAACGGAATCCCGAGCAACTGAACGGTGGCCGGCGCGAGCCGGCCACCAACCTCGCCCCGGCGCAGGCGACGCTCGAAGCGGCGTCGTCTGCGCGCGGCCTGGCGAAACAGCTGAACCGCCAAGACGGGTACGGCTAGACGGCCCAGGCACACCTCGGGATCGGTGACGCCCAGGCGAGCGTGATCGCGACACCTGCGCAAAGGCTGTTCAAATCGTGCGCACTTGTGATTAGATGCACAGCTGTGACGCACTTTTCGATAGAACTCGCCAGCCAGCCGTCCGTCTGGCGGCAGGCGCAGGCACTCACGGACGACCTCAGATCAAAGCTTCCGGCCGACGGCTCGCGGGCCGGCATCCTGGGGTGCGGGACCTCTCTCTACGTCGCCCAGGCGGCGGCCATCTACCGGGAGCGGCAGGGACGGGGGGAGACCGACGCCTTCCCCGGATCGGAGGTGCCGGCCGGGCGCCCCTGGGAGAAGGTGATCGCGATCTCACGCTCGGGCACGACCACCGAGATCATCGACGCGGTCAGGGCGCTGCCGGCGGGTAGCGACGTGCTCGGCATCACCGGCGAGAAGGGGTCGCCGCTCGGTGCTGTGCTCGGCGAGGAGCTCGAGCTGCCATTCGCCGATGAGCAGTCGGTCGTCCAGACCCGCTTTGCCACCACCGTGCTGAGCCTGCTGCTCGGCGCCTACGGCTGGGATGTCGAGGCCTCGGCCCAGCGCGCCGAGCGCTACCTGGCCGAGTCGCTTCCCGACTGGGCAAACGACATCCAGCAGTTCGTGTTCCTCGGCCGCGGCGTCGGCATGGCACTGGCGCAGGAGGCGGCGCTCAAGTTCCGTGAGATCCTCGCGACCTGGAGTGAGGCCTACGCGACGATGGAGTACCGCCACGGCCCGATCTCGGCGATCAACGAGCGCAGCCTGGTCTGGATCCTCGACGCCGAGGAGCCCTCGATCGACGAGCAGATCCGCGCCACCGGGGCGCGCGTGATCCGCGGCGAGGGTGACCCGCTGGCGGAGCTGGTGCGCATCCATCGCTTCGCCGAGGGGCTCGTCAAGCTGCGCGGCATCAACCCCGACCAGCCGCCGCACATCTCGCGCTCGGTCGTGCTGACGGGGGACCGGTAGCAACATTGTCCGGCACCGCAGTGCTGGCCCTCGACATCGGCGCGACCAAGCTCGCGGCCGCGATCGGCACGCCCGACGGCGAGCTGACGCGCGTCACCACGGCAGCGACCAATCGCGCTGAGGGAGCCGAGTCGGTGCTCGCGCGGGCGCTGGAGCTCGCCCAGGCGGTCCACCGCGAAGCCACCGATGCGGGCGCTCAGATCGGGGCGCTCGGCGTCTCGACGATGGGCTACACCTACCCGGATCGGGTCGAGCTGGCGACCAACGTGCCCGGCTGGACCAAGCTGCGGATCCCCGCCGCGATCGAGCGGGCGTTCCCGAGCCTGCCGGCCGTGATCGGCAACGACGTGCACGTGGCCGCCCAGGCGGAGATCGTCTGGGGCTCGCTGCAGGGCGTCAGCGACGGCATCTACCTGAACCTCGGCTCCGGCATCTCCGGCGGGATCATCTGTGGCGGACAGTTCCTGACCGGCGCCAACGGCGCCGCCGGTGAGATCGGCTACGCGCTCTTCCGCGGCCGTCCCGAGGAGCGCATGGCCGCCGACGGCATCGGCCCCTTCGAAGCTTGGTTCGGCGGTGCCGGAGCGGCCATGCGGCTCGCCGACCAGGGCCTTCCCGGCTCGGTCGCTGAGGTCGTCGAGCTGGCCAGGACCGACGCGAGGGCGCGCGACTTCATCGACGAGCTCTGGACCGGGATCGCGGTGATGACCGCCAACCTCTGCACCGCCCTGAACTCGAGCGTCGTCTCGCTCGGCGGCGGCTACGTGCGCGGCGACTCGGGCGTGCTTGAGCGCGTCGAGGCGCTCACGCAGCGCGCCGTCCCGTATCCGCCGCAGGTCGTGCGTGCCCACTTCGGCGCCGATGCCTCGCTGCGCGGCGCGCTGGCGCTGGCGCTGTCGAGGACCGGAGCGCTCGCGTGATCCTGACGGTCACCGCCAACGTCGCGATCGACCGCACCTATGTGGTCGAGCGGCTCGAGGTCGGCGCCGTGCACAAGGTCAAACGCGCCTACGCCCACACCGGCGGTAAGGGCGTCAACGTCTCCCGCTGCGTCCAGCGGCTCGGCGGCGCGACGCTCGCCACCGGCATGGTCGGGCGCGAGGGCCGCGAGGAGGCCGCGCGCGATCTGTCCGCAGCCGGCATCGAGTCAAGCCTGTTCCCGATCGACGGACCGCCGCGCCAGACCGTCACCGTCACCGCCGAGGACGGCAGCACGACCGCCTTCGACGAGCCGGGCCCGACGGTCAGCGCCCAAACCTGGACGGACTTCACGACGCACCTCGCCGGCCTGCTCGAGCGGGCGCAGATGCTCGTGATCGCCGGCAGCCTGCCGCCCGGCAGCCCCGATGATGCGCTCCTAAATCTCTGCCGGCAGGCCAACAGCCACCGGGTCCCGGTGATCCTCGACGCGCGCGGGGCGGCGATGCGCGCGGCACAGGAGCAGGCGCCACTGGTCGCCAAGCTCAATCGCGCCGAGCTCGAGCTGACGTTCGGGCGATCGATCACGAGCGACGATCAGGTCCTGGCGGCAGCGGTCGAGCTGCAGCGGGCCGGCGCCCGGCACGTGCTGGTCACGCTCGGCGAGCGCGGCGCGATCGCGCTCGCCGATGACGTCTGGCGGGTCACGCACCCGACCGCCGCCGGTAATCCGATCGGCGCCGGGGATGCCTTCTCGGCGGCGCTGGCGCTGGCGCTGAGTGCCGAGCGGCCGTTCGAGCAGGCCGTCCGCGAGGGTGCCGCCGCCGCGCTGGCGAGCCTGAGCGCACCGACCGCCGGGGCACTCGACGTCGCGCACTTCCGGGCCGCACTGCCGAGCATCGAGCTCGAGCGCATCGTCGGGGCGGTGGCGCGATGAGGACCTTCATCCTCGCCGTCGACCATCGCAACTCGCTGCGCGGCTGGCTCGGCGAGCTCGGCGTCCCCGCCGGCGAGACCGACGCGACCGCCCGCCGGCTCAAGAACCTTTGCGTCGCGGCGCTCGCGCAGGCAGGGCCACGGTTGCAGGCCGATGAGACCCCGATGCTGCTGCTCGACGAGCAGTACGGCGTCGAGGCGATCCCGAGCGCCAGGCGGCAGGGCCTGCAGATCGTGATCCCCGCCGAGCGCAGCGGCCAGGCCGAGTTCCTGTTCGAGCACGGCGATGGCTTCGGTGCCGCGATCGCGCGCGTCGAGCCCGACGCCGTCAAGGCACTGGTCCGCTACAACCCCGCCGGCGACGCCGAGCTCAACCGCCGCTCGCGCACACAGCTGATCACGCTGCAGGAGTACCTGCGGGAGAGCGACACGCGCTTCATGCTCGAGCTGCTGGTTCCGCCGACAGCACAGCAGACGGCAGCGGCCGGCGCCGAGTTCGACGAGCGGCTGCGGCCGATGCTCACGGCGCAGGCAATCGATCAGCTGGCCGCCGACGGGCTGCGCCCGCACTGGTGGAAGCTCGAGGGCAACAACGACCCGCAGGCCGCCGCGATCGTCGCCGACGCGGCCGCGCCGGCGGCGCAGATCGGCTGCCTGGTGCTCGGCCGCGGCCAGGACCGCGACAGCGTCGTGCGCTGGGTGCGGACCGCCGCCACGGTCGGCGGCTTTGTCGGCTTTGCCGTGGGCCGGACGCTCTGGACCGACCCGTTCACGGCGCTCGTCAGAGCAGAGATAGACGAGCGCGAGACGGCCGAGCGGATCGCGGACGCATATCTCGATATCGCGTCGGTGTACCGCGCGGCCGCGCCGGCCACGGCCGGCTCAGACACGGACAGATAGACAGTCAACAGTCGAAGGTGGGAGGAGCAGGTAAATGAAATCCAGAATGAGATTGGGAGCCGCGACAGCGGCGGTCGGAGCGCTGGCTCTGAGCGTCGCCGGGGTCTCCACCGCCAGCGCGGCGAAGGCCACAGCGGCCTCGTCCTCGCTGAAGGGCACGACGATCAACGTGGCGATCGCCTACCCGGCACCAAAGGCCGACCTCGCCAAGTTCACGGCGCAGACCGGCATCAAGGTCAACTGGGATTACGTGCAGTGGGACGCGCTGCAGACCAAGATCGCCGCGGCGGCACAGGCGCACAGCTACTTCGCCGATGTGGCCGACGTCGACTGGTCCAAGGTCGGCGAGTACTACGCGACCAAGTGGTTTGTGCCGCTGAACAAGTACTTCCCGCTCACGAGCGTGCGCTCGCAGTTCCCGCAGGCACCGGCCTTCATCCGTAACGGCGAGCTGATGGGCATGCCGATGGACGGCTCGCTGCTGGTCACGACCATGAACGAGAAGGACCTCAAGGCCGCCGGCGTGTCGAAGAACCCGACGACGCTCGCGCAGTACCAGACGGACCTCAAGGCGATCGCCGCAAAGACGTCGGCCAAGCACCCGCTGGACATCCCGTTCGCCGCCGCCGAGGGCCTCTCCACCTACTGGTATGAGATGACCGCCGCGTTCGGCGGCAACGTGCTGAGCGCCAACTACAAGCCGCTCTTCACCTCGCCCTCATCGGCCGGCTACAAGGCGATGACCTGGATGATCAACGCCTACAAGAGCGGGCTCGTGCCCAAGGCGAACCTCGAGATGCAGGACTACCAGGCGCTCGAGACCGATCAGGCGCACGGCCTGACCGCAAGCGTCTTCTCCGATTACTCCGGTGACGTTGGCACGATCTACAACGTCTCCTCGGAGTCGAAGGTCGTCGGTGATGTGAACTACATCCCGACCCCGGGCGCCACCGGCGTCGGCTCGAACCTGGGCAACCCGGATGGCATCGGCATCCCCGCGCAGGCCAAGCACGTGGCCGCGGCGGTGGCCTTCATGAAGTGGATGGAGGAGCCCGCCAACCAGGCGGCGTTTGCCGGCGCCGACGGCGCCAAGGACGTGATCCAGACCTTCCCGCTGCCCGCCAACCGTGGCGGCCTGGCCGATCTGGTCAAGTCGGGCAAGGTTCCGGGCGCCGCGACGCTCGAGTCGCTGCTCGAGCACCACGCCAAGCCGATCTTCCCGGCCGGCGCCCCGCCGTGGTACTCGCAGTTCTCAAACGCGGTCTACACCAACATCCACCAGGCAGCCTCCGGTGGCGAATCGGTGGCCGCCGCGATCAACTCGATCGCATCGACGGTCAAGGGCCTCGACGGGTGAGGGCCGTCTCTGTGCCGGGGCTGCCGTGCTTTGGCAGCCCCGGCCCGGGCCTAACGCAGGGATGAACGGTCTCCACCGGCGATGAGCGCACTCAGCCGCCTGCCCGGTCAGGGCGCCAAGGTCAAGAGCCAGCGGATCCGCCGCGGTCGCGGCGAGACCGCGCTGCCGTACGCAATGGTGGCGCCGCTGCTGGTGTTCATCGGCGCGCTGGCGCTGTATCCGACGATCAAGACCGCGTACGGGGCGTTCGTCCACAACGACGCGCTCGAGCCGCCCACCCACTTCGCCGGGTTAGCCAACTTCCAGGACGTCTTCAACAACTCGCAGGTCCGCGACAGCCTGCTGAACACCGGCATCTACGTGATCTTCGGGGTCGTGCTGTCGGTCCTGCTCGGCGCCTTCTTCGGGCTGCTGCTGCAGCGCAAGTTCCGCGGCCGCGGGGTCGTGCTGGCGCTGATGGTGCTGCCCTGGGCGCTGCCAGGGGTGGTCGAGGGCGTGATCTGGTCCTGGATCTATGACCCGACCTTCGGCGTGCTCAACTCGACGCTCAAGACCGTCGGCGTGATCCACAACTACCAGCTGTGGATCGGCACCCATCAGATCGAGACGATCTTCTTCATCTCGCTGGTGCAGGTGTGGCAGATCACACCACTGGCGGCGATCCTGGTGCTCGCCTCGCTGCAGTCGATCCCCTCCGAGCTGTATGAGGCCGCCGACGTCGACGGCGCCAGCGGCTGGCAGTCGATCAGGAAGATCACGCTGCCGCTGATCCGCCCGGGGCTGGCGATCGCCGTGGTCGAGGGGCTCGTGATGTCACTGAACATCTTCGATCAGGTCTACGTGCTCAACGCCGGTGCCACGACCGGCGCCTCACTGATGACCGAGACCTACCAGATCACCTTCGGCAACCTCAACTTCGGTGACGGCTACGCGCTCTCACTGCTGGCGACCGTGACCACGATCGCGCTCTCACTGCTGGCGGTCAAGATCATCTATCGCAGGGTCGAGTACTGATGAGCGCCACCGCGCAGCTGACCCGCGGTGGGCGCCGTCAGCCCGGACGCCGTGACGCCGTCGGGCGCTACCGCTGGCTGCGGCGCATCGGCATCGGCGTGCTGCTGCTGTGGTCGCTGTTCCCGGTCTACTGGGCGCTCAACACAAGCCTGCAGACCAACTCCCAGGCCCAGGGCAGCCCGCCGACCTGGTTTCCGACGCACTTCGTGTTCTCCAACTACGAGGCGATCTTCGGCGTCGGTCCCTCCAGCGCCTCGACCGCCGGGGGCATCGGGCGGGCGCTCTTGAACTCCTCGATTGAGAGCCTCGGCGCCACGATCCTGACGCTGGTGATCGCCGTGGTCGGCGCCTACGCGTTCGCGCGGCTGCGCTTCCGGCTGCGCGGCCCGCTCTTCTACGTCGTGTTGGCGACACTGACACTGCCGGTCTACGCGACGCTGATCCCGATCTATCAGATCCTCACCAGCCTGAACCTGGTGAACACCTACATCGGCATCATCTTCGTCTACACCTCGGGCTTCTTGCCGCTGGCGATGTGGATCATGTACAACATGTTCCAGGCGCTGCCGGCGAGCATCGAGGAGGCCGCGGCGATCGACGGCGCGACGACGCTGCAGATCTTCCGCCGGATCGTGCTGCCGATCGTGCGCCCGGGGATGGCGGCGGCCGCGATCATCACCTTCCTGTTCGGCTGGGGGCAGTTCATCTTCCCGCTGGTGCTGAGCAGCACCAACTCGACGCAGCCGCTGACCGTCGGCCTCTCGGCGCTGGCCGGGCGCCACGTCGTGCCCTACACGATGATCAACGCCGGCGCGATCGTCGCGATCGCGGTCCCGGCCGTGATCGTCTTCTTCCTCAACCGCTTCATCGTCGATGGCATCGTGGCCGGCAGCGTCAAGTGACGTCATGGAGACCCACGCATGAGTGAGCCGGAGGGCAACGGCCGCAACGAGCGCCTGCGCGCCGTCGTCGAGCTGGTCGAGGCCGCCGAGCATCCGGTCACGGTCGAGTGGCTGGCCGAGCGGCTCGCGGTCGCGCCGGCGACGATCCGCCGCGACACCAAGGTGCTAGAGCAGCAGGGCGCGGTCGCGCGCACCTGGGGGCGGGTCGGGCGTCCCGGCGGCTTCGTCGAGCAGCCGATCGGCGAGCGCGCCTCACAGCATCCGGCCGAGAAACGGCGGATCGCCGCGGCCGCCGCCGAGCTCGTGCACGACGACTCGCTGGTCGGCCTCACCGGCGGCACCACGACCCTGGCCGTCGCCCGTGCGATCGCCGGGCGCCGGCGCCTGACCGTCGTCACCAACAGCCTCAGCATCGGCATGCAGCTGGCGCCGCGCAGCAACATCCGCCTGATGCTCTCCGGCGGTGAGGCGCGCAACGCATCCTTCGAGCTCTCCGGGCCGCTGTCGGTCTCAGCGATCGAGGCCTTCAACCTCGACCTGGCGATCGTCGGCGTCGACGGCATCGACGTGCGCGGTGGCCTCACAACCTATGACCACGCCGAGGCGATGACCAACGCCGCACTGGTGCAGCGCGCCGCGCGGACCGTGGTCGTGGCCGACTCGAGCAAGCTCGGGCGCACCGGCTTTGCCCGCATCTGCGACGTCGCCGCGGTCGACACGCTGATCACCGACGTCGCCGCAACCGATCAGCAGCTCGCTGACATCGCCGAACTGGGAGTCAACGTAATCCGTGTCTGAGATCAGGAGCAGCAGTGGCATCGATTGAGCTGAGCGCGATCAACAAGGTCTATCCGAACGGCTTTCACGCCGTCCACGACCTCGACATCGCCGTCGCCGACGGCGAGTTCATGGTGCTCGTCGGCCCCTCGGGCTGCGGCAAGACCACGGCGCTGCGGATGGTCGCCGGGCTCGAGGAGATCAGCTCCGGCACGCTGCACATCGGCGAGCGCGACGTCACCACGCTGCCCGCGCGCGAGCGTGACATCGCCATGGTCTTTCAGAACTACGCGCTCTACCCGCACCTGACGGTCGCCGACAACATCGGCTTCGCGCTGTCGCTGCGCAAGCTGCCCAAGCACGAGATCAAACGCCGTGTCGCCGAGGCGGCCGAGGTGCTGTCGCTGACCGAATGGCTTGACCGCAAGCCCGCACAGCTCTCCGGCGGCCAGCGCCAGCGCGTCGCGATGGGGCGCGCGATCGTGCGCGAGCCCGCCGTCTTCCTGATGGACGAGCCGCTCTCCAACCTCGACGCCAAGCTGCGCGTGCAGATGCGCGCCGAGGTCAGCCGCATCCAGCGCCGGCTCGGCGTCGCGACGATGTACGTCACCCACGACCAGACCGAGGCGATGACGATGGGCGACCGCGTGGTCGTGCTGAACGCCGGCGTCCTGCAGCAGTGCGACGAGCCGCAGGCGCTGTATGACCTGCCCGACAACCTGTTCGTGGCCGGCTTCATGGGCTCGCCGGCGATGAACCTCTACGAGGCGACCCTGAGCCCCGAGCTCGACGCGCTCAAGCTCGGCTCACAGACGCTCGCGCTGCCCGCCGACCTGCGCACAGAGCGCCCGGCGCTGCGCGCCTACGCCGACGCCAAGGTGGTCGTCGGGATGCGCCCCGAGCACCTCTCACTCGCACGTGATGGCGCCGCCGATCGGCCGGTGCTGGCGGTCGAGACCGAGCTGGTCGAGGCACTCGGCTCCGAGCAGCTGCTGCACTTCACGATCGACGCAAGCCGCATCCATGCCCCCGATGTCGATGAGGAGAAGGAGCTCGGTGAGGCCGTCGCCGGCATCGGCGTGGCCCGCATCGAGCCCGAGGGCCAGATCAGGGCCGGAGAGCGCGTGCGCCTGGCGGTGCGACCCGAGCTGATGCACTTCTTCGACCCCGCCACCGGCCTGGCGATTCGCTGAGCGCCGCGCGGGGCGGCGCGCAGCCGGGCTGGCGGGCAACGCACAAATATGTGATATTGCACCGACATGCACCGGCTCGATCTCAGCGACCCCAACTTCGGGTTTCAGCTCGGGCCGCGCGTGGCCGGCTCACCCGCCAGCCGTGCCACCGCCGAGGCGCTGGCGGAGGCCTTCTCGACCGCCGGTGTCGGGGTGCACACCGAGGCGCTGAGCTATCTCGGCTGGAGCGATGTGCGGAGCGAGCTCAGCGTCGGCGGCGGCGAGTATCGCTGCCGCCCGGCCACCTGGACGCTGCCGACAGGCGCCGCGGGTATCCGCGGCAGGCTGTGCTCCCTCGGCACGGTGACGATCCTCGCGGGCCTGTTTGAGGCGCCGGCCTTTGCCGTGCTCGACGGCGACGAGGAGCTCGCCAGGATCTACGTCAACCCCTATCGGGCGCCGGCCGCCGTGCTGCCAACCGGGCGCGGTCCGAGCCTGACCGGCTGTGCGGTCTGGGTCTGCACCGACGACGGCGCGGCGCTGGCGACGCTCGAGGGCGCGGATGTGGTGCTGCGCGTCGGCGACGGGATCGGGCCGTTGCACGACCTCAATGTGATCGCCGAGATCGGCGGTGAGAGCGATGAGGTCGTGATCGCCTGCGCCCACTACGACGCCGCCGCCGGGGCCCCGGGTGTGATCGACAACGGTGCCGGCATCGCCTGGCTCGGGCGGCTGCTGAGCGAGGCCGCCGGCGGCGGGCGCCCGCGCCGAACGCTGCGCGTCTGCGCCTTCGCCGCCGAGGAGATCGGCCTGATCGGTGCCCGCCACCACGCGCAGCGGGCCGTGCTCGCCGGGACCAGGATCGCGGCGGTGGTCAACGTCGACGCGATCGGTGCCTCCCCGGCGCTGGATCTGCAGGCCACGCCCGAGCTCGACGGCCTCATCACGCAACTCTCGGCGCCACTCGACGAGCGCCACGAGGTCACGCGCCGCCGCCCGGGACCGGGCTCTGACCACATGGCCTTCCACGAGCAGGGAGTGCCGGTCATCGCCCTGCTCGGAGCGCCGAGCTACCCGACCTACCACCAGGTGCAGGAGACCCTCGACGCGATCGACCGGGAGCGCTTCGACCTGGCCGCGCGGGTCGCCACCGAGATCACCCTCAGCCTCATCGGCGCCGGCGCATAACGCGATGGCGACGGCCGCCTCCGATCAGATCCGGTACGTATCGGCGGCGCTGGTCGATGAGCTGCTGGCGCCCGCCGCGGCCGCCGACGCGCTCCGGCAGGGGATTGGCGCGCGCGCGAGCGAGGAGCTCGATGCGGTGCCCCGGACCGTCGTCGAGCTGACGGCCGCACACCCCGCCGGTGCGCGCATGATGCTGATGCCCGCCTTCGGCCCAGAGGGCGTCGGCGTCAAGGTCCAGACGCTGGTCGACGACAACCCCGGTCGCGGCCTGCCGAGCATCCAGGGCGTGTACGTGCTGCATAGCCGCGACGGCATGACCCCGGAGCTGCTGATCGACGCGGCGGCGCTTACCAGCGTGCGCACGGCGGCCGTGTCCGCGGTGGCGACGCGCTGCCTCGCGCGCGCGGACTCGCGGCGGCTGGTCGTATTCGGCGCCGGCGTCCAGGCCGCGGCCCACATCCGCGCGATGCATGCGGAGCTGCCGATCCAGGCGACCACGATCGTCGGCTCTCCTCGGGGGCGGGCACGGGCCGAGGCGCTGGCGCGGAGGCTTCGCCAGCAGGGCTATGAGGTCGTCGCCGGCGACCCCGGCGCGGTGCGCCACGCCGATCTGATCTGCACCTGCACGCCGAGCACCGCGCCCGTGTTCGCGGCCGAGGATCTGCAGCCGGGAACCCATCTCAACGCCGTTGGCAGCTACCGCATGGACATGATCGAGGTGCCGCCCGCGGCGTTCGCAGACGCGCTGGTGGCGGTCGAGACACGGGCGGCGGCGCTGGCCGAGGCGGGTGACCTCATGCGCGCGATCAAGGCGGGCATCATCGGCATCGACGCCGTCAGCGAGCTGCGCGAACTGATCCTCGGCGGCCGCGTGCGCACCGACCCCGCACAGCTGACGATCTTCAAATCGGTGGGCCTCGCGGTTGAGGACCTGATCCTCGCCCGCGCGCTCGCGGAGCGGCTCGCGAAAAGTTCCCGGGGGGCCGGGGGCTAGCCTATGTGCTGAATGGCTGGGGAGAGAGCTAGCGTGGTCAGTCCGATCGTCGAGCGTCAGAGCCTGCGTGAGCAGATCGCCGGTTCGCTGCGCACGGCCGTCGTCTCGGGCAAGCTCGAGCCGGGCGTCGTCTACTCGGTGCCATCGCTGGCCGCGCAGTTCGGGATCTCGGCCACGCCGGTGCGTGAGGCGATGCTCGAGCTGTGCCGCGACGGGCTCGTCGAGCCGGTCCGCAACAAGGGCTTCCGGATCTCAGCGATGACCGACAGCCAGCTCGACGAGATCACGCAGCTGCGCGCGCTGATCGAGATCCCGATCGTCTCAGCGATCGCGCAGACGGTGACACCGGAGCAGGTCGACCAGCTCGAGGAGCTCGCCCGCGGGATCTTCGTGGCGGCCGACGCCGGTGACCTCGTCGGCTACCTGGAGACCGACCGCGAGTTCCATCTCGCCCTGCTGTCACTGAGCGGCAACCGCATGCTGGTGCAGCTGGTCGGCGAGCTGCGCATGCGCACCCGGCTCTACGGACTGCCCACGCTCGAACGTGAGCATCGCCTCAACCGCTCCGCCGAGGAGCACCTCGAGCTGGTCGACGCGCTGCGCAAGCACGACTCCGAGCGCGCCGGCGAGATCATGCGCCACCACATCGGGCATGTGCGCCACCTCTGGGCATCGCCCGACGAGCAGGAGTAGAGCCCGGTCGTGCGCGCCTCAGGCGCCCACGACCGTCCCGGCGAGGATCACCGTGCGACGCGAACCATCCGCCGCCCACAGCAGCGAGGGATCCTCGAGCGGGTTGCCGGCGTAGAGGACCAGGTCGCCGCGCGCACCGATCGTCACCCGGCCGATGTCCTCGCGCCGCAGCAGTCGCGCGTTCACGGACGTCACCGAGCGCAGCGCATCGAGCGCCCCCTGGACCTCGAGCTGTGCCCGCAGACCGCTGAGCTGCTCATCCTCGAGCTCGCCCATCAGGTCGCTGCCCCAGCCGATCGGTACACCCGCATCGCGGGCATGCTCGATCGCCGCCCGCCCCGCCTCGAGCACCTCGCGGTTCTTGGTCTGCGACGCGGCCGCCAGCCCCAGCCCCGGACCACGCCGCTCGAGCGCGTCATAGGCCGCCAGCGTCGGCACCAGGAACGCGTCGCGCTCGGCCATCACGGCCGCGGTCGGAGCGTCCAGCAGGTTGCCGTGCTCAATCGAGCGCACACCGTTCTGTACCGAGTGCACGATCGCCTCGGGTGAGTATGCGTGTGCGGCCACGTAGCTGCCGCGGCGAGCTGCCTCCTCGGTGACCGCGCGCACCTCCTCGGCCGAGTACTGCGGGTTGCGGATCGGGTCGGTCGGGGAGATCACACCGCCCGAGGTGAAGATCTTGATCACATGCGCGCCCTGGCGCAGCCGCTCGCGCACGGCGCGGCGCAGGTTGTCAACACCGTCGACGACCTCAGACAGGTGCGGCCCGTCGCAGGCGTGCAGCGCGAGGCCCGCCGGACGGTGGTCACCGTGGCCACCGGTCTGGCTGAGCCCGGGTCCGCTGTAGAGATAGCGTGGTGACAGCGCCAGCCCCGCATCGATCGCCCGCGCCAAACCCGGATCCCCGCCCGCCACATCACGGACCGTGGTGAACCCCCGTGCCAGCGCCGAGCGCAGCCGCCGCGAGGCCGCCAGTGCCACATAGCTGAGCGGTGTCGCCTCGATCACCAAGCCGTCGAGCTCGGTCGCGTAGGCGTGGAAATGCGCGTCGATCAGGCCCGGTGTGACGGTGCCGCCGCGCGCGTCGAGCACGTCCCAGCCGGCCTCCGTCGAGCGCTCGCCGATGTGGACGATCACGCCGTCCTCGATGAAGATGGTTCCCGCCTGCAGATCCTCGGACTCGCCGTCGAAGATCGCTGCGTTGATAACCGCCAGACGTGCCATCCGTTCAGCCTCCTAGGGTGTGATATGTGGAATACTACTGTCATGGAGCAGGGCGCCGACGCGGTCGTCATCGGGGCAGGGGTGGTCGGCGCCGCGTGTGCGTACTTCCTTGCTGCGGCGGGCGCGGGCGTCACGGTCGTTGACCGTGGCTGGGTCGCCGGCGGGACCTCCGGCGCGGGCGAGGGCAACATCCTCGTCTCCGACAAGGAGCTCGGTCCCGAGCTCGAGCTGGCGCTGCTCTCCAACCGGCTCTGGCGTGAGCTCGGCGACACGCTCGGGGAGGTGATCGAGCTGGAGTTCAAGGGCGGCCTGATCGTCGCCGCCTCCGACGAGGCCTCCGCGGTCCTGGCGACGCTGGCCGAGCGCCAGCGCGAGCACGGCGTCGCGGCGGTACCGGTCGCGGCGCGAGGCCTGGCCGAGCTCGAGCCCAACATCTCCCGCGAGCTGCGCGGTGGCGTCAGCTACCCGCAGGACATGCAGGTGCAGCCGATGCTGGCCGCCGCGCATCTGCTGGCGGCCGCGCGCCGGCTTGGTGCGCGGCTCTGCCTGGGACGGGAGGTCACCGCCGTGCTGCGCGGGCGCAACGGCGCCGTGCAGGGTGTCGCCACCACCGCCGGGCCGCTGTCGGCGCCGACCGTCGTCAACGCCGCCGGCACCTGGAGTGGTGAGATCGCGCGCCTTGCCGGGGTCGAGCTGCCGATCCTGCCGCGGCGCGGGTTCATCCTCGTCACCGAGCCGCTGCCGGTCGCGATCCGCCGCAAGGTCTACACGGCCGAGTACGTCGCCAATGTCGCCAGCGGCGCCGAGAGCCTGCAGACCTCGACGGTCGTCGAGGGCACGCGCAGCGGCACCGTCCTGATCGGCGCCACACGTGAGCGTGCCGCCTTTGACAGGAGGATCTCCTGGGAGGCGATCGCGCGGCTCGCGGCCGGCGCGGTCGCGGTCTTCCCGTTCCTCGAGCAGGTGCGGGCGCTGCGCACCTATGTCGGCTTCCGGCCCTACTGCCCCGACCATCTGCCCGTGATCGGCGCCGACCCGCGCGTTCCCGGCCTGATCCACGCCTGCGGCCACGAGGGTGCCGGCGTCGGGCTTGCGCCCGCCACGGGCTCGCTGGTGGCACAGCTCGTGGCGGGCGCGGCGACGGAGCTCCCGCTCGATCCGTTCGCACCCGGTCGTTTCGATCCGATTCCCGCCGATGTCCGGTAGCCGCGGCGAGCAGTTCGAGATCAGCTTCGACGGCAGCCCGCTGGCGGTGCTCCCGGGCCAGACGATCGCCGCCGCGCTGATCGCCTCGGGCCGCACGGCCTGGCGCACGACCCGTGGTGAGGGCCGCCCGCGCGGGCTCTTCTGCGGCATCGGTGCGTGCTTCGATTGCCTGGTCACGGTCAACGGCACGCGCTCGCTGCGCGCCTGCCTGGTGCCGGCGGCACCGGGCGACGTCGTGCGCACGGAGAGGGGAGTGGAGCGTGACGAGCTCATCGTCTGAGCGTGTCGTGACGGCGGACGTCGGCATCGTCGGCGCGGGCCCGGCCGGCCTGGCGGCCGCGGTCGCCGCCGCCGACGCCGGGCTGACGGTTGCCGTGCTCGACCTCGGCGAGCGCATCGGCGGGCAGTACTTCCGCCACTCCGCGGCCCAGGCCGGTGCCGCCGGCGGCGGCCCGTTTCACCACAACTGGCGTGCCTTCGTGGCGCTGCGCGAGCGCTTTGAGCGGCAGCTCGCCAGCGGGCGGATCGTGCACCTGGCCCGCCACGCGGTGTGGTCGCTGCAACCCGAGCCCGAGGGCCTCACGATCCGCGCCGTGGAGGGCGAGCGCGAGCGCCTGCCGCGCACGGTTCACGCACGCGCGGCGATCGTCTCCGCCGGCGCGCACGACCGTCACGTGCCATTCCCCGGCTGGACGCTGCCGGGCGTGATGGCCGGTGGCGGGGCCCAGGCGCTGCTCAAGGGCTCCGGCGTGGCACCGGGCAGGCGCGCCGTGGTGGCGGGGACCGGCCCGTTCCTGCTGCCGGTGGCCGACGGCCTGGCGGCCGCCGGCGTTGAGCTGGCAGCGGTCGTCGAGGCCAACGCGCCGTGGGCGATGGCACGCCATCCGCGCGCAATCCCTGCGGCGGTCGCGAAGCTGCCAGAGGCAGTCGGCTACGGCCGCCGGCTGCGCCGCCACGGCGTGCCCTACCGCACTCGCCACGCGGTCATCGCCGCGCATGGCGCCGAGCGCCTGGAGGCGGTCACGCTCGCGCGCGTGGACTCCGGCTGGCGCGTGATACCCGGCAGCGAGCGCCGCATCGAGTGTGACCTGCTCACCGTCGGCTACGGCTTCACGCCGCAGATCGAGCTGCCGCTGGCCGCCGGCTGCGAGCCCGTGCTCGGGGCCGACGGGTCGCTCGTGATCGCGACCGACGCTGACGGGCGCAGCTCGTGTCGCGGCGTCTATGCCGCGGGCGAGACGACCGGGGTCGGCGGTGCGGACCTCGCGATCATCGAGGGCACGCTGTGCGGCGAGGCGGTCGCCGCCGACCTCGGCTCGGGCGTGGCGCCGCGGCCGCAGCGTCACCCGCTGCGCCTGCGTGCGCGGGCGCTGCGCAGCTTCGCGCGAGCCCTGCACGAGACCTACGCCGTGCGCGATGGATGGCAGAGCTGGCTCGCCGACGACACGCTGGTCTGCCGCTGTGAGGAGATCACTCACGCGCGCGTGCGCGCGGCGCTGGCAGACCTCGGCGCGGGCGATGTCCGCACCGTCAAGCTGCTCGCGCGGCCCGGGATGGGCTGGTGCCAGGGCCGGATCTGTGGTGGGATCGTGGCCGGCATGGTCGCCGCCCACTGCGCTCGCAACGTCACCGCGGAGGACCTGATCGCTGCCTCCTCACGCCTGATCGGGACGCCCGTGCCGCTCGGCCAGCTGGCCACGCTCGATCTGGCTCGGGCACCGCAGCGAGACACTGGCCGCGGTGACATGTGATGTGTAGTATATTATTACGCGGGTAAGACGACTGAGATCTGGAGAGAGCACATTGAAACCCTGGCATGGCGTCCTCGTAGCGACAGCACTCCCATTGGCTGACGACCTCAGCGTCGACTTCGACGGCTTCGCCGACCACATCCGCTGGCTCGCCGAGAACGGCTGCGACGGTGCGACGCCGAACGGCTCGCTCGGGGAGTACCCGACGCTCACCCCCGAGGAGCGCGCGCAGGTCGTGCGCGTCGCGCTCGAAGCGGCGCCCGAGGGCTTCGCGATCATCCCCGGCATCGCCGCCTATGGAGCGCTCGAGGCCTGCCACTGGGCCGAGCAGGCAGCGGAGGCCGGCGCACCGGCGGTGATGCTGCTGCCGCCCAACGCCTACCGCTGCGATGAGCGCGCCGTCCTGCACCACTACGCGGAGGTCGCCAAGGTCGGACTGCCCGTCGTCGCCTACAACAATCCGATCGACACCAAGGTCGATCTCACCGCCGACCTGCTCGCGAAGCTCAGCGACGCCGGCCACATCGTCGCCGTCAAGGAGTTCTCGGGCGATCCGCGGCGCGCCTACCTGATTGAGGAGTTCGCGCCCGAGCTCGACCTGCTGGTCGGGGCCGATGACATGGTGCTCGAGCTCGGCGTGACCGGCGCGCCGGGCTGGGTCTCCGGCTACACGAACGCATTTCCGCGCACCTGCGTTGACCTGTTCGAGGCCTGCCGGGCCGGAGACATGGAGCGCGCGCTGCCGCTGTATCGGCTGCTGCACCCGCTGCTTCGCTGGGACTCGAAGACGGAGTTCGTCCAGGCGATCAAGCTCTCAATGGACATCGTCGGCCGCCACGGCGGCGTCTGCCGCCCGCCGCGCATGCCGCTGTCTGAGCAGGACGCCGACACCGTGCGCCACGCGACCGAGCAGGCGCTCGCGGCCGCCGCCCGCTGACGATGCGCAGCCGCCGCGTCTTTCACGCTGTCGATTCTCATACCGAGGGCATGCCGACGCGCGTGATCGTCGGTGGCGTCGGGGTGATCCCGGGCGCGACCATGTTCGACCGGCGGCGCCACTTCCTCGAGCACATGGACGACCTGCGCACGCTGCTGATGTATGAGCCCCGCGGCCACAGCGCGATGAGCGGCGCGATCCTGCAGCCACCGACACGGCCCGACGCCGATTGGGGCGTGCTCTTCATCGAGGTCAGCGGCTGCCTGCCGATGTGCGGGCACGGAACGATCGGCGTGGCCACGGTGCTGGTCGAGACCGGCATGGTCGCGGTCACCGAGCCCGTCACCACGATCCAGCTCGACACCCCCGCCGGCCTGGTCCGGGCCGATGTCGCCGTCGAGCACGGCGAGGCGCGCGCGGTCACGATCCGAAACGTGCCGGCGTTCACGCTCGAACTCGAGCGCACCGTCGATGTCGCCGGGCTCGGTGAGGTCCGCTATGACATGGCGTTTGGCGGCAACTTCTACGCGATCACCGAGCTCGAGACGCTCGGGATCCCGTTCGAGCGAGCCCGCAAGGACGAGATTCTCCACGCCGGCCTGGCGATCATGGCCGCGATCAACGCGCAGGCCGAGCCCGTGCACCCTGAGAACGGTGAGATCCGCGGCTGCCATCACGTGGCGCTGCTGGCGCCGGGCTCGGACGCCAGGCACTCGCGCCACGCGATGGCGATCCACCCCGGCTGGTTCGATCGCTCGCCCTGCGGCACGGGCACCTCCGCCCGGATGGCGCAGCTGCACACCCGCGGCGAGCTGGCCCTGGGCGATGAATTCATCAACGAGTCGTTCATCGGCAGCCGCTTCATCGGGCGCCTGATCGACGAGACGACCGTCGGCACGCTGCCCGCGGTGGTGCCGACCATCACCGGGCGCGCCTGGATCACCGCAACCGCCCAGTACATGCTCGCCCCCGACGACCCCTTCCCGAGCGGATTCCTCCTATGAGCACAGACACGATCAGGTCCACATCCCCGCAGGCACCCGACGACGTCGTCGCCGAGGCTGCCGCGCTCGATGCGAGCGCGGTCGCGCAGCGCGCGACCGCGGCACGTACGGCCCAGCGCGAGTGGCGCGCCCTCACCGCGCCCGCAAGGGCCGGCGCGCTGGCGGGTGCCGCCCGCGATCTGCGCGCGCGCCGTGAGCAGGCGGTCGCGCTCGTGATCCGTGAGGTGGGCAAGCCGCTCGGTGAGGCCGCCGGCGAGGTCGACCGCGCGATCGCGATCCTCGAGTACTACGCCCAGGCGGCGTTCGCCGCGATCGGCGAGCTCTACCCGCCCTCACTCGCGGGGCTGCTCTACAGCGAGCGTCGCCCACACGGTGTCGCCGGGCTGATCACACCGTGGAACTTCCCGATCGCGATCCCGCTGTGGAAGGCGGCGCCGGCGCTCGTCTGCGGCAACGCGGTGCTGCTGAAGCCCTCACCCGACGCGCTCGCGACCGCGCTGTTCATCGAAGCGCTGCTGCAGCCGCACCTTCCCGCCGGCCTGTTCACCGTCGTGCCGGGCGGCCCGCAGGCCGGCGAGGCGGTCGTCGCCGCGGCCGACGTCGTCTCCTTCACCGGCTCGGTCGCCGTGGGCGCGCAGGTCAGGGTCGGCGCCGCCACGCGCGGGATCCCCGTGCAGGCGGAGATGGGCGGCCAGAACGCCGCGATCGTGCTGCCCGACGCCGACCCCGAGCGCACCGCGGCGATGATCGCCGGCGCCGCGATGGGATACGCCGGGCAGAAGTGCACCGCCACCCGGCGCGTGCTGGTGGTCGGTGACGGTGAGCCCTTCGTCGATGCCTTCGTCGCGGCCGTGCGCGCGCTTGCACCCGCCGATCCCGGCGAGGCGGGCGTCGCCGTCGGCCCGCTGATCAGCGCGGGCGCGCGCGATCGCGTGCTCGCGGCGGCCGCCGCCGTGCGGGACTCGGGCGGGCGCGTCCTGACCGGTGGCGAGGCCCCCGATCGAGCCGGCTGGTTCGTGCAGCCCACGGTCGTCGACGGCGTTGGCAGCGACCATCCGGTGATGCAGGAGGAGACGTTCGGTCCACTCGCCGCGATCCACCGGGTCGCGACCCTCGAGCAGGCGGTCGCGGTCGCCAACGGCGTCCGCTTCGGGCTCGTCACCTCGCTGCACGGCGCCGACATCAGCGAGCTGCTGCGCGGAGTCGCTGCGATCGACGCCGGCATGATCAAGGTCAACGCGCCGACCACCGGCGTCGACTTCTACGCGCCCTTCGGGGGCGAGAAGGAATCGAGCTACGGTGGCCGCGAGCAGGGGCCGGCGGCGCTGGACTTCTACAGTACGACCCGCACCGTCAGCCTCGTCCCGGTGAGCGGATGAGCACCGGCATCTCCCTGCTGAAGGAGCGCCCGAGCCTGCGCGAGGAGGCGGCGGACGCACTGCGCGCGGCGCTGGTCGCCGGGCAGATGCGACCCGGCGTCGTGTATTCGGTGCCGGCGCTGGCAGCCCAGCTCGGGGTGTCCGCCACGCCCGTGCGCGAGGCGATGCTCGACCTCGTCAAGGAGGCCCAGGTCGAGCCGGTCCGCAACCGCGGCTTCCGCGTGACCGAGCTCAGCGACCAGGAGCTCGACGACATCACGCAGCTGCGGGCGCTGATTGAGGTGCCGACGGTGGCCCAGATCGCGTCCTTCGCGGACCCGGCCGCGCTCGAGGCGCTGCGCCCGTACGCGCAGGCGATCATCGCCAGCGCCGCCGCCGGTGACCTGATCGGTTACATCCGCTCGGACGGCATCTTCCACCTGCGGCTGCTGGCCTTCGCTGGTAACGAACAGCTGGTTGAGGTCGTCCGCGACCTGCGCGACCGCACGCGCCTGTACGGGCTCGAGCGCATGGTCGCCCGCGGGCGACTGGTCGCGGCGGCGGAGGAGCACATCGAGCTGCTCGAGGTGCTCCTGGCCCACGACGCGGCGGCCGCCGAGGCCGTGATGGCGCGTCACATCGGCCACATCCGCGGCAGCTGGGCGGACAAGCCCGAACCGGAGGCAACGACGTAGCAGTGCATCTGCGCGGGCTGAAGTGGCCCGGCAGTGGCTTAGGACCGAGAGGAGCAGGAGAGTCAAAGTGTCGCGTTATCGAGTCGCAATCGACGTTGGTGGGACCTTCACCGACTTCGTCATCCAGGACACCCAGACGGGCAGGGCGTCGACCAACAAGGTGCTCAGCACCACGTACGACCAGGCCGCCGGAGTCCTGACCGGACTCAACGAATCGGTGGCCGATCTGCGTGATGTCGCCGCGCTCGTGCACGGCAACACCGTCGGGCTCAACGCGCTGCTCGAGCGGCGTGGGACGCGCGTGCTGTTGGTCACCACCGAGGGCTTCCGCGATGTGCTCCGGCTCGGGCGCGGTGACCGCCGTGACATCTTCTCGCTCAAGTACAGGCGCCCGGCGCCGATGGTGGCCGCCACCGACGTCGAGACCGTGACCGAGCGACTCAACGTCGATGGATCGGTGCGCACGCCGCTGAACGAGGATGACGTCGTCCGCATCGCGCAGCGGCTCGAGCAGGAGGGCATCGTCTCGGTCGCCGTCTGCCTGCTGCACGCCTACGTGAACCCTGTTCACGAGCTGCGCGTGCGCGAGCTGCTGCTGGAGCAACTGCCGGCGCTCAACGTCTCGCTCTCACATGAGATCGCACCCGAGTGGCGCGAGTACGAGCGCAGCTCGACCACCGCGATCAACGGCTACATCGCACCCCAGGTGAGCAGCTATCTGTCGAGCCTGATCGGCCGCCTGGCCGACAACGGGTTCGAGTCGACACTGCACATCATGCAGTCGAGCGGCGGCGTCACGACCGCCGAATCGGCGCGCCAGACACCGGTCCAGGCGCTGCTGTCGGGCCCCGTCGGCGGCGCGATCGGCGGCGCCCGCCTGGCCGAGCAGCTCGACCGCCAGAACCTGATGTGCGTCGACATGGGCGGCACCTCGTTCGACGCCAGCCTCGTGATCGACGGCCAGCCGGTGGTCGCCAGCGAGGCCTCGGTGGAGGGGCTGCCGCTGCTGCTGCCGCTCGTCGACATCCACACGATCGGTGCCGGCGGCGGCTCGCTGGCCTGGATCGAGGCCGGCGGCCTGCGCGTCGGACCGCACAGCGCGGGTTCGAGCCCCGGGCCTGCCTGCTACGGCGGCGGCGGAACCCGGCCGACGGTCACCGACGCCAACGCGGTGCTGGGCCGCATCGACCCCGCGTACTTCCTGGACGGCGGCATGGCGCTCGATCTCGAGGCGGCGGCGCGCGCGGTTGACACGATCGCCGAACCGCTGGGCATGTCACGGCTCGAGGCCGCCACCGGGATCCTGGCGATCATCAACGCGAAGATGGCCGACGAGATGCGGACGATGACCGTCCAGCAGGGCATCGACCCGCGCAGCTTCTCGCTGGTGGCGTTCGGCGGCGCCGGGCCGATGCACGCGATCGCGCTCGCCGAGGAGCTCGGGATCGGCGAGGTCGTGATCCCGTGGGCGTGTGGCGCCTTCTCGGCCTGGGGGATGCTGCACACCGACATGCGCCGGGATCTGGTCCGCAGCCACTACCGGCAGCCGCACGAGATCACGTTTGAGGGCCTCGACCTGGTCTTCTCCGAGCTGATCGCGCAGGGCGACGAGCTGCTGGCCGCCGACGGCGTGCCGCCGCAACGGCGGCGTTATGAGCGGCGTGTAGACATGCGCTACACGGGCCAGGAGTACACGCTGACCGTCGATCTGAGCGACGAGCTCACCGATGTGGCCGCGCTCGTGGATCGCTTCCACGAGGCCTACCTCGTGCGCTACGGCCACAGCACGCCACAGGCCCCGGTCGAGACCACCGCCGTACGGGTCGCCGCGATCGGCGTCAACACGTCGCAGATCGCGGCCGGGCAGGGCGGCTCGACCGGCCGCCACGCCCCCGCGCGCTCGACCCGTGAGGTCGTCTTCGACGGGGTCGCCCACGAGACCGCGATCGTGCATCGCGACGAGCTCGTCGAGGGCGTCGAGGTGCGCGGACCGGCGGTGATTCAGGAGCCGACGGCGACCACGGT
Source organism: uncultured Actinomycetota bacterium (assembly GCA_963706725.1). Classification (GTDB taxonomy): domain Bacteria; phylum Actinomycetota; class Thermoleophilia; order Solirubrobacterales; family Solirubrobacteraceae; genus Palsa-465. Next base: position 1,918,642 of record OY970167.1, read on the forward strand.
GGTGCATCCGGGGTGGATCGCCAGGTTGGGGCCGCTCGGTGCCCTGCTGATCACACGCCTCGACGAACCGCAACCGGAGATCAACCGATGAGCCTCACAACCACCTCGGCGGACGTTGTCACGACCGAGATCATGCGCAACTTCTTCCAGTCCTGCGCCGAGGACATGAATGCCGCACTGATCCGCTCGGCGCACTCGCCGGTGATCTACGAATCCAAGGACTGCTCGGTCGCGCTGCTCGATGCAAACGCCGACGTGCTCGGGCAGTCATCCGGGCTGCCGATCTTTCTCGGCGCGCTCGAGGTCGGCGTCAAGCACACGATCGAGAAGTTCGGGATCGAGAGCTTCAGGCCCGGCGACGTCTACATGGTCAACGACCCCTACATCACCGGTGCCCACATCAACGATGTGACCGTCTTCTCGCCGATCTTCTGGGACGACGCGGTGGCCGGGTTCACCGTCAGCCGTGCCCACTGGATGGACCTGGGGGCGAAGGACCCGGGCGTGACGATGAACTCGATCGACGTGTTCCAGGAGGGGTTGCGCGTCGGCCCCACGAAGCTGTTCGAGGAGTACCGGGCACGCCCCGACTGGATCGACCTGCTGACGCGCAACTCGCGCTTCCCCGAGACGCTGCTGGGTGACCTGAACGCCCAGGTCGCCGCCTGTCGCACCGGCGAGCAGCGCTTCAGGGCGGCGCTCGAGCGCTTCGGAGCGGAGCGACTGTGGGCCGCGCGCGACCGCATCTTCGCGCAGACCGAGGAGCTCGAGCGCGCCGCGATCGCGGCGATGCCGGACGGCGTCTACCGCGCCGAGGGCACGCTCGACAACGACGGCCAGGGCAACGGCCCGCTGCCCGTGGTGGTCGAGATCACGATCGCCGGCGACCGCATGGCCGTCGATCTCACCGGGACCGCGCCGATGGTCGCCGGCTCGACCAACTGCGGCGTGCCGGAGACGCTCTGTGCCACGCGCGTCGCGTACAAGTCGCTGGTGCTTCCCGACCGCGGGATGGACGGCGGCTCGTTCCGGACGCTGGATGTGAACGTTCCCCCGCGGACGATCCTCAGTGCCGAGCAGCCGGTCGCGTGCCAGTACTACTACACGCCGCTGGGGCTGCTGATCGACCTGATGATCACGGCGCTGTCCGGGTCGATGCCCGAGCGTGCCGCGGCCGCCCACTTTGGCGACCCGATGAACGTCTGCTTCTCCGGGAACGACCCGCGCCACAACGGTGCGGCCTACTTCTACATCGACTCGACACCCGGCGGCTGGGGAGGGTATGAGGAGGGCGACGGCGAGGACGGGCAGATGAGCACCGCCAACGGCTCGATCAAGCTGCAGCCGGCCGAGGTGTTCGAGGCCAAGTACCCGATCCACGTGCTCGAATACGCCGTGCGCCAGGACTCCGAGGGGGCCGGCCGCCGCCGCGGCGGCTTCGGCGTGCGCCGCACCTACGAGCTCGGTGCCGACGCATCGCTGTATCTCTGGCTCGAGCGCTCGGTCACCCCGGCCTGGGGCCTGTTCGACGGCCAGCCGGCAAAGGGGCCGCAGGTCGACATCTGCGGCAGCCAGGATCGTCACGACCTCAAGGTCAACCGGCTACCGCTGAAGGCCGGTGACACGGTCGTGATCCAGACCGGCGGCGGCGGCGGCTGGGGTGACCCGCGCGAGCGCGATCCCGAGGCCGTGGCCCAGGACGTGCGCGAACGATCGCTCTCGCGCGCCCGCGCGCAGGAGTGCTACGGGGTGGTCCTCGATGACGAGATGAGCGTCGATCAGGAAGCCACGCAGCGGCGCCGCGCGGCGATGGCGGCGGGCGCCTGAGCGGGCCCGCGCGCGTGCCCGCCGCGGCACGCGCCGGGCGGTGTCGCGGCGAGATTAAACGTCGCGGCGGTGTTGCTATCACATGTAATGTGTGGAATACTACTCTCGCTATTGCAGGCTACAGGAGGAGGACTGAGATGCGGGTAGGACACTCACGTTGGCGGGCCCTGACGGGCACAGCGGTTGCCGCCGCTGTGCTCGCCGCGGGATACGGCGGCGTCGCCGCGGCGTCGAGCTCAGCGTCGAGCACCAAGCCGAAGATCGCGTTCTTCGGCTATTCGTCGGCCAATGCGTACACCCAGTCGGCCCTGAGCGGCGTCAAGAAGGTCGTCGGCGCGGCCGGCGGGTCGGTGCACTTCTTCGACTCGAACATGAGCTCGAGCACGCAGGTCGCACAGATCGAGGACGCCGTCGCCTCGGGCCAGTACAACGGCCTTGTCATCTACGCCGATGACGGCAACGCGATCGTGCCCGCGGTCAAGGCGGCGATCGCCAAGAAGCTCAAGGTCGCGGCCGACTTCGTGCCGATCGGGCCGAGCATCGACACCACCAAGACGCAGGTTCCAGGGCTGGTCGGCAGCTCCGTCACACCGATCGCGGCCACCGGCACGGCTGCCGGCAACCTGATCGTGGAGGCGTGCAAGGGAATCAAGGACTGCCAGGTCGCCTACATGCCGGGCGATAACACGCTCCCGCTCGAGATCGATCGCACCAACCACGCGATGGCGGTGCTCAAGAAGCACTCCAACATCCACGTCGTCGCGACGGTCCAGAGCGGGTACACGCCGAGCACCGGCGAGGCCGCGACCGAGAACGTGCTGAGCGCGCACCCGAACGTGAACGTGATCGCGTCGAGCGCCGATCAGGCGATCGTCGGCTCCGTGCTGGCGCTCAAGGCCAAGGGCGTCAAGTCGGGCAAGGTCAAGCTGATCGGCGGCGGTGGCACCTACCAGGCGATCGCCGGCATCAAGAACGGCTCCTGGTTCGGCACCGTCAACTACTGCCCGATGACAGAGGCGGAGCTCGCCACCAAGATGGTCGTCAATTCGCTGACGGGCAAGCCGGTCGGCGACACCGCGATCAACAGCACCACCAGGTGCGGGGCGCCGCAGGAGCTGACCAAGGCCAACGTCGGTAGCTACAAGGGGCAGTGGAGTGCCGGCTAGTCCGGCACCTGATCCCCAACCCGTGCTGGAAGCGCGCGGGATCGGCAAGCGATACGGCCCCGTCGTCGCGCTCGCCGACATCGACCTGCAGGTTCTCCCCGGCACAGTGCACGCGCTGGTCGGGGAGAACGGCGCCGGCAAGTCGACCCTGGGGAAGGTCTTCTCAGGGTCGACCCAGCCGGACACCGGTGAGGTGCTGGTCGATGGGCAGCCGCTGAGGCTGTCGACCCCGCGCATCGCGTTGCATGCAGGCGTGGCCGCGATCAGCCAGGAGCTGACGCTAGTGCCGCAGATGACCGTGATTGACAACGTCTTTCTGGGGACCGAGGACCAGCGCCGCGGTCTGCTGACCCCGGGCGTCGCCAGGCGTCGCTGGGACGAGCTGGTGGAGAGCTTCGGCGCCGACCTCGACCCGGACGCGAAGGTGCGTCAGCTCGGCGTCGCCGACCGCCAGAAGGTGGAGATCCTGCGCGTGCTGGCGCGCGACGCGCGCGTCGTGATCATGGACGAGCCCACAGCGGCGCTCGTGCATCATGAGATCGAGGCACTGATGACGGTGGTGCGGGAGCTCGCCGCGTCGGGCCTGGCCGTGATCTACGTCGCGCACGCGCTCGACGAGGTGCTGACGATCGCCGATGTCGTCACCGTGATGCGCGACGGCCGCATCGTCACCACCGTCAACGCCGGAGACGAGACCCCGCAGAGCCTCGCGACCCACATGCTCGGTCGCCCGCTCGACCTCGAGTATCCCGAGCGCGCGCCGGTCGCCCCCGACGCCCGCGTCGTCTGCGAGGTGCACGGGTTCACCCGCGCGCCGGCGTTCCAGGACATCTCATTCAGCCTCCACGCCGGGGAGATCCTGGGCCTCGCCGGGCTGGCGGGAAGCGGTTGCACTGAGGTCGCGATGGCACTGTCGGGGGCCGACCATGTGAGCACCGGGGTGCTCGAGGTCGACGGCACCCGCGTACGCCTGCGCACCCCGACCGACGCTCTGCATCATGGGATCGCGCTGCTGCCCGAGAGCCGCCGCGATCAGGGCCTGCTGATGAACCGCCCGATCCGTGAGAACGTCACCGCCGGCCGCGGGCCGATGGTGGCCCGCCTGGGCTGGGTCAAGCCGGAGCGCGAACGGGCGCTCGTCGCGCCGCTGCTGCAACGCTTTGAGGTGCGCATGTCCTCGATGGACGCCCCCGTGCGCACGCTCTCCGGAGGCAATCAGCAGAAGGTGCTGCTGGCCAAGTGCATGTTCGGCAACCCGAGCATCCTGGTTGCGATCCAGCCCACGCGCGGCGTCGACGTCGGCGCCCGTTCGGGCATCTACGAGCTGCTGGTCCGGCTGGCGAAGGAGGGCCTCGGGGTCATCCTCGTGTCCACCGAGCTGGAGGAGATCAGCGGCCTGGCTCACCGGATCCTCGTCTTCAGGCGAGGGCGAATCATCGACGAACTGACCCCCGGCCAGGGAGCTGACGGCAGGCTCCTGGCCACGGTCGTGGGTGCTGCGGAGGCATCATGAACGAGAACGAGACCACGGCCACGGCCACCATCGCGGAGCCGGCGGAAGCGATCGCTCAGCCATCGGAGCGCGTTACACGATGGGGGCGCTTCAGCCCGCGCAGCAAACGCTCGGTGCGCTTCCAGGAGCTGGCGGTGGTCGGCATCTGCATCACGCTGTTCCTGGTTCTCAGCATCGCCAGCTCGTCGTTTCTCACCTGGTACAACATCCGCAACATCCTCGACCAGAACGCTGCCGTCGGCGTGATCGCCTGCGGTGAGACGCTGGTCATCATCAGTGGCAGCTTCGATCTTTCGGTCGGCGCGATCTACGCGTTCGCCGGCCTCGTCGCCGTGATGGTCTCCAACGACATCGGCACCGTCCCGGGGATCATGGTGGCGCTCATCTCCGGGTTCGTGCTCGGCGCCGCCAACGGCGTCCTGGTCGTCACCGGGCGCGTGCACTCGTTCATCGCCACGCTCGCCACGCAATACGTCTTCAACGGCCTCGCGCTGGTGATCAGCGGCGGCCTGATCGTCCTGGCGACCGCCCACGGGTTCACCTCCTTCGGCCAGGGCCTCGGACTTAGCGTCAACTGGCTCATCTGGGCGTTCCTGGCCGTCGCGATAATCACCACGCTGCTGCTGACGCGCACCACCTGGGGACGGCACGTCTTCGCCTCCGGCGGTAACGCCGAAGCGGCACGGCTGTCCGGCATCCGTGTCGGCCTGATCCGCGGCTCCGTGTTTGCACTTTCGGGCACGACCGCCGCGCTGGCGGGCGTGATGGCGGCCTCGCAGGTGGGCACCGCGCAGGCGGGCAACGGGACCGGGCTCGAGCTCGCCGGCATCGCCACCACGGTGCTCGGAGGCACGAGCATCTTTGGCGGTGAGGGCGCGATCTGGCGGACGGTGCTGGGCGTGCTGCTGCTGGCGATGATCGGGAACGGCTTTGACCTGCTCGGGCTGTCGGCCACGTATCAGCAGATCGTCGAGGGCACGCTGATCATCGTTGCGGTGCTGATCGACGTGTTCACGCGCCAGCGCAGCGCCTGACGACTGCGCGCCCGCGTACCGTCTGAGCGAGCTATGCGCGTTGGCGTCTGTATCCTGCCGGAGTTCCGCTGGGCCGACGCGCGGCCGCGCTGGGAGGCGGCCGAGCAGGGCGGCTTCACGACGGCGTGGACCTATGACCACCTCTCCTGGCGGACCCTGCGCGACGGGCCCTGGTTCGGTGCCCTGCCGCTGCTGACGGCGGCGGCGATGGTCACCACCAGGATCCGGCTCGGCACGCTCGTGATCAGCCCCAACTTCCGTCACCCGGTGCCGCTCGCCAAGGAGCTGATAACGCTTGACGACATCAGCGCCGGCCGGCTGGACGCCGGCATCGGCGCCGGCTCCGACGCCGAGGATGCGCGCGTGCTCGGCGGGGAGCCGTGGCCGCGCGCCGAACGCACCGCGCGCTTTGCCGAGTTCGTCACGCTGCTGGATCAACTGCTGCGTGAGCCGGCCGTCACGCGCGACGGCGACCACTACGCCGCCAACGACGCCCGCCAGATCCCCGGATGCGTGCAGCAGCCGCGGATCCCATTCACGATCGCCGCCGCCGGGCCGCGCGCGCTGGCGCTGGCCGCCGGCTTCGGCCAGGCGTGGGTGACCTACGGGCCGTGGGGCTCAGATGAGACCACACCGGCGGGTGAATGGCTCGCCGGGCTGGCGCGGCAGTGCGCGACGGTCGATGCCGCCTGCCGCGAGCAGCGACGCGCGCCTGGGACCCTGCGCCGGATCGTGCTCGTGCCGCTCGAGCTGAGCTGGGCGCAGTCGTCGGTGGATGCCTGGGAGGACTTCCTCGGCCGCGTCGAGCAGATCGGGATCACCGACGTGGTGATCCATTGGCCAAGGCCATGGGACCGGCGGCTTCCCGGGGCCTGCGAGGCCGTGCTCGAGCACGCGGCCGGCTAGCCGCAGAGGAGCTACTCATGCCGTTTCCAAGCTTCCGCAGGGTCCGGCTCGCCAGGGAGCCCGAGGTCACGGTCGACGATCCCCGTTTCACCGGCTGGGAGACGGTCAGCAGCTTCGAGGATCAGGCCACCGCGGTCGCCTGGCGCGATCAGCTGCGCGCGATGGGCGTCGATGCCAGCTGCGTCGCCGATGCCGCACCGGACCGCTTCGGCCGCGGCAACATCTACCTGGTGGTCCCGCCGGGCCAGTGGTCGCGGGCGAGTGAGATCATCGACAACCTCGACTGAGGCGGCTGCCGGGCCCCTAACCCCGCGCGCCGGCCACCAGCTCGAGCACCTCGGCGCCATGACGCTCGACAAACGCCGGGCCGACGCCCCTGATCCCGGTGAGCTCATCCAGCGAGCCGGGACAGCGCGAGGCGATCGCCTCGAGCGTGCTGTTGTGGGCCACGGTGTAGGCGGGCTTGCCGTCGCTGGCGCGGCTGCGCCACTCGCGCAGCGCCTCAAACAGCACCATCGCCGCGGCATCAAGCGTGACGGCATCGCCCGCAACCGCGCGCCGTCGCTTGGCGGGCCGCGCCGGCGTCAGCGATGCCGGGTCCGGCAGGCCGATCGTGTCCGGATCGCAGACGTCGCAGCAACGCCCGCTGGGCGCCGGCGCGCTGCCGTCGCCGAAGTGCTCGAGCAACGTGCGGCGCCGGCACGCCCCCGAGCTCGCCGAGAACGCCTCGACCGCGTGGTAGGCGGCCCAGGCGCGGTCGCGGGCGTCGCGGCAGATCGCCGCGACCCGTCCGGCCGTGCCCGCGTCGATCAGGGCCACCGCCAGCCGTCCGCCGCGCGCGGGCTCCAGCACGCACAGCCCCGCGCGCTCGGCGATGCCCAGGCAGACGCGGTCACGGTCGGCGCGCGGCGCGTCAATCACGACGCGGCCGTCGACGGCGTCCGCCCGCAGCCGGCCCACGTAGGCGAGCACGTCGCCGGCCTCGACCGCGTCGCCCTTGATGAAGTTGATCAGCCGCCCGAGGTCGGCGCGGCTGGCGAGCAGGATCGCCCGGCCGGGCAACCCGTCGCGGCCGGCGCGGCCGACCTCCTGGTAGTAGCCCTCGACGCTCTTGGGGATCGCCCAGTGCACGACCGTGCGGACGTTGGCCTTGTCGACGCCCATGCCAAAGGCGGTGGTGGCGACCACCACCTCGGCGTCGCCGGTCATGAAGCGGTGCTGCGCCGCGGCGCGCTCGTCGGCCGCCATGCCGGCGTGGTAGCCGACGGCCAGCGGGCCGTCGGCGCAGAGCTGCTCTGTCACCTCCTCGACCTCGCGGCGGGTGCCGCAGTAGACGATCGCCGGGCGCATCGCGGGGTCGGCGAGCGCGCGCGCGAGCAGCATCTGCTTGCGCGCCTTGGAGCCGGTGCCCTCCAGTGCAATCACGTCGAAGGAGAGGTTCGGGCGATCGAAGCCGGCGCGCAGCGTGTGCGGATCGCGCAGGCCCAGCCGCGTGATGATCTCGCGCCCGACCTGCTCGGTCGCGGTCGCCGTGCAGGCCATCACCGGTGGCGACCCGAGCCGCTCGATCACGCCGCGCAGGCGCAGGTAGTCGGGGCGGAAGTCATGCCCCCACTCGGACACGCAGTGGGCCTCGTCGACCGCGAACAGATCGACCCGGCGGGCGGCGACGGCGTCGAGGAAGGCCGTCGAGCCGAAGCGCTCGGGTGAGCACAGGACGATCCGTGCGTCGCCGCCGCGCACGCTCGCCAGCGCCTGCGCGGCGGCGTCGGCGTCCATGCCCGAGGCGATCATCGCCACCGGGTGACCACCCTCGCGCAGCCGCCGGTACTGATCGGCCATCAGCGCGATCAGCGGTGAGACGACGACCGTCAGATCGGCGGTGGCGATGCCCGGCAGCTGGTAGCAGAGGCTCTTGCCGCCGCCGGTCGGCATCACCACCAGACTGTCACGACCCTGCAGCGCCGCGACCACCGCGTCGCGCTGGCCGGGCCGGAACTCGCTCAGGCCGAAGAAGGACAGCAGCGCATCGGCGTCGCGCGGCCCGTCGTATACCCGTTGCGCGACGCCGGCGACGTCGATCCGATCGAGCCCGCGCAGCGCCCGGCGCGCGTCCTCCTCGTCATCGGATGCGCTCACCGGGCGCTGGGCGACGGCGAGCGCCCGCGCACTGGCGGCGGCGGCCGCGCGCTCGGCCGCCGACATCGAGCGCCACAGCGACCGCAGCCGTTCGAGCTCGGTCACGACCTCCGGATCGGAGCGATCCGCGGTGAGCCGCGGGATCAGCGCTGTCGCGCGGGCCGAGAAGTCGTCCATACCCTCCAGCCTAGGAACGGGCGGGGACGGTAACGTCAGCGACGTGCCGGTTGATCCGCGGACACGCTTGCGTGGGGCCCGCACGGGAGCCGGGCGCATGCTGCCCCTGGCCGCGCTGCTGGGGGTGATCGTGGTCCTGGCCGCCGGCATCGGCGGGACCGCACACTTCGGCGGGGCGCGATGGTACCCGCACCTGGGTGGCGCGGTGCACCCGACGGCACCGATCACCAAGCAGCCGGTCGTCGCACACGCGCCGTTGAAGCCGGCGCGCCGCGCGCGCACAACGATCACGCTGCCGCTCTGGCTGGTCCTGGTCTTGGCCGGGCTGCTCGTGATCGGGATCGCCGCGTTCCTGCGCTGGCTCTGGACAAAGCGCCGCGCGCCGGCGGCCCCCGAGCTGCATGGGGCAGCGGTGCAGGTGGCGCCACAGCCCGTCGCAGCGGAGCCCGAGCCCGAGCCGGAGGCGCTGCTCAGCGGGATCGAGCTGGCGCTGCAGATTCTCGATGAGCGCCGCGAACCGGGCGACGCGATCGTGCGCGCCTGGATCGGGCTGCAGGAGACCGCCGCCGCGTCCGGGATCGTGCGCCGCCCGGCCGAGAGCCCGACCGAGTTCACCTCGCGGATCCTGGCCGGGGCCTTTGCCGATGACCGCGCGCTGCGCACGCTGCTGCGGCTCTACCTGCGGACCCGCTTCGGTGACCATCCCGCCACCGCCGGGGACGTTGCCGCGGTGCGCGACGCGCTCGAGCAGCTGGTCGCGAGTTGGCGCGTGCCCCAGCGCGCACGCGGCGCGGGGGCACGCTGAACTTGAGTACGCGAGCGTACAGAGAGCTGTTGCGGTTGCCGCGCCGGGGCGAGTCGCTGCGGGCGCTCGCCGTGGCCGCGACCGTCGCCGCCGTCTGCTGGTACTTCGGGGTGAACGTCTGGCACGCGCTGCTGCTCGGCTGCGCGATCACCGTCGCGGCGCTCGCGCTGATGCTCGCGAGCTCGGCCCCGGAGCTCAGCGAGCTCGACTGGCGCGCCGGCAGGAACTCACGCAGCGACGGCTCCCGCACCGACATCGTCAGGCTGTCGGCGGCGCTGCGCGGCGGCTGGGGACCGGTCTCGCTCACGGCCGAGCGGCAGCTGCGCAACATCGCCCGCACGCGCCTGGCGCTCGAGGGCCTCGAGCTGGCAAACCCCGAGCACCGCCATGCGATCGAGCTGCACATCGGTACTTCCGCCTACCGGATCCTGACACGCACCAGCCCCAGGCGCGTGCGCATGCGCACGCTGATCTCCTGCCTTGACGCGCTCGACGCGCTCAACCCCACCTACTATCCGGCGCCACGGCGACGCTCGTGGGGGCGGGCTCGCGCGGCCGGATCCGATCACACCCCAGGGAGGACCCATTGAACGATGATGCGCTGCCGGTAGAAGAGATCGCGCGCCTGGCGGAGCTCGTGATGAACCGCGTCGGCACGGTCGTGGTCGGCATGAGCGGGCCGCTCGAGCTGGCGCTGGCGAGCATCCTCGCCGGCGGCCACGTGCTGTTCGAGGACGTCCCCGGGCTGGGCAAGACGCTCGCCGCGCGCAGCCTCGCCTCCGCGCTCGGACTAGACTTCCGGCGCCTGCAGTGCACGCCCGACCTGCTGCCCGCCGACATCACCGGCTCGTTCGTCTACTCGCCAGCCACCGCCGAGTTCATGTTCCGTCCCGGCCCGATCTTCACCGGGCTGTTCCTGGCCGACGAGATCAATCGCACCTCACCCAAGACCCAGTCGGCACTGCTGGAGGCGATGGCCGAGGGGCAGGTGACGGTCGAGGGACAGAGCTTCAAGCTGCCCGCGCCCTTCCACGTGATCGCGACCTCAAACCCGATCGAATACGAGGGCACCTACGCGCTGCCCGAGGCGCAGCTCGACCGCTTCATGGTGCGCCTGGCGGTCGGCTACCAGGAGCGCGACGGTGAGACCAACATCCTGCTCAGCCGCGTCGCGCGCCGGCACGAGGTCGCGACCGTCGAGCCGGTGATCGACGCGCGCACGCTGGCGGCGATGCAGGCCGGGATCGAGCAGGTGTATGTCGAGCCCGACATCGCCAGGTACTGCGTCGATCTCACCGCCGCGACGCGCCGCAGCGGCGTTGTCGAGGTCGGGGCCTCGCCGCGCGGCTCACAGGGGCTGATGCTGGTGGCGCGCGCCCTGGCGGTGGTCGACGGCCGTGACTTCGTCACCCCGGAGGACATCAAGCGGGTCGCGGTGCCGGTGCTAGCCCACCGGCTCTCGCTGACCACCCAGGCCTGGGCGGATGGCACCAAGGCCGAGCAGGTGGTGTCCGGCATCGTCGCCGACACCGCCGGGCCACCCACCGTCGGGCGCCGCTCCGCCGCCGCTCAGTGAGCGACCCGCCGACCCAGCAGCAGGACACGGTCGCGGCGATCACGACACCGCGCTGGACGAGCTCGCCGGGGCTCGTGGCGGGCGTCGGCGTGGCGCTGCTGCTGGCCGCGATCGGGCTGATCGCCGGGCGCGTCGACGTCGCCCTGCTGGCGCTGCCGCTGATCGCCGCCGTGGCGCTCGGCTGGGACCGGCGCCCGGCCGTCGGTGCGTCGGCCGGCGCGCGCCTGGCGCTGCACGACAGCGGCGGCGCCGCGATCGCCTACACGCTCGAGCTGGCGGCCCCACCCGGGGTCGAGCTGATCGTTCTGCGCCATGGCGTGCTCGGCGGTGAGGCACACGAATTGGTCGTCGCCGGCCCGCTGGCCCGCGACCTGGCCGCGAGCGTTCCGCTGCTGCACTCCGGTCCGCAGGAGCTCGTGCGCGTCGACTACCGCTTCCTCGGCGTCGACGCGGCCGTGGTCAGCATCCCTCAGGAGCCGCTCATCGGCGAGCGCGTGGTGGCTCCGGACCAGCAGACGATCCACGCGCTGCCGCTGCCGCGCCGGCTGCAGGGGATGACGGGCTCGCACGAGTCCGCGCGCGCCGGCGACGGCGGCGAGTTTCGCGACATCCACCCGTTCACCGCCGGTGACCGCCTGCGCCGGATCGACTGGAAGGCGACCGCGCGCCGTGGCCAGAGCGCCGGTGACCTCTACGTGCGCCGCACCAACGCGGTCGCCGACGCGACCGTGTTGATCGTCATGGACAGCCGCGACGACATCGGCGAGCAGGTCCGCGAGTGGAGTCGCAACGTCGCCGTCGACAAGGGCGTGAGCTCGCTCGACATCGCGCGCGAGGCGGCCAGCTCGATCGCCAGCGCCTACATCGCCGCCGGTGATCGCGTCGGCTTCCAGGACCTCTCCAGCCGCGCGCGGATGGTCGCGCACGCGGGCGGACGCCGCCACCTGTGGCGACTGTTGCGCGTGATCGAGGTGACGGCCCCGGCCAGCGTCGCGTTCCGCCATCGGCGCACCCCGATCGTGCCACCGGGAGCGCTCGTCTACCTGCTCTCGAGCCTGCTCGACGATCAGTCGGTCAACCTCGCTCTGACCTGGCTCGGCAACGGGCACCGGGTGATCGCAGTCGACGTGCTGCCGCCTGCACGATTCGCGCGCACCAACCGTTATGACCGCATCGCCCACCGCATGGTGCTGATGGGCCGCGAGGATCGCATCCGCCTGCTGCGCATGCGTGGCGTCGAGCTGCTGCGCTGGTCCGATGCGGACGCGACGCTGCCGCTCGCCGCCCGCCTGCAGCTGCTGGCGCGGCCCGTGCGCAGGCGCGGCTCGGCCGGAGCACGACGGTGAAGCTGCGCGAGCTGGCGCGGAAATCGGATCTGTCGACGGCCACGCAGATCCCGAGTCTGAGCGTGCGCGCCGCGCTCGCGCTCGTCGGCGGGCTGCTGACGGCGGTCGTCTATGGCAGCAGCGGCTGGCTGGCGGTCGGGATCATCTTCAGCCTGCTGGCCGCGTGGGCACCCGAATACCTGCTTGCCTGGCTGCTGATCGTGTTCCTGGCGCTCGGTGAGCTCGGGCGCTCGGCGGCGCTGAGCTGGCAGATCCTGGTGTTGATCGCGGGCGTGCAGCTGATCCACGTGTTGGCGCTGCTCTCGCTCGGGCTGCCCTGGCACAGCTGGATTCAGCTCTCGGCGTTCAAGCAGCCGCTGCGGCGCCTGATCGCGATCCAGCTCCCGGTGCAGCTGCTGGCCGTCGTCACGCTGCTCTTGCTGGCCCCCAACAGCCACGGTCACCGGCCGCTGAACATCCCCGAGTTCACGATCGTCGGCGCCGCGGCGCTTGCGGCGCTGACGCTGGTGCTGCTGCGGCTCGGACCGGATCGCGGCGCTGCCTCAGGTGTCTGAGCTGGCCCTGCCGCCGGCCAGCAGGTTGGCCTGCACACGCGCCAGGTGCAGGTCCATCGCCGCGGTTGCGCGATCGAGCTCGCGCGCGCAGAGCGCCTCGACGATCTCAACGTGGTCGGCCTGGTAGGCGATCCGGCGCTCGCGCGTGTCGTTGCGGCTCTTCATGTTGCCCCAGATCTCACCGTCGCGGGCGCGCTCGACGATGCGGTACATCGAGACCAGCAGCTGGTTGCGGCTGGCGGCCACGATCGCGTGGTGCAGGGCGTAGTCCCAGGCCTCGAACTCGGGTGCGCTCTGGGCGGCGCCACCGCCCGCCAGGCAGCGGCGCAGCTCGTCAAAGTCGCGCTGGGTCGCATAGGCGACGACCAGCGGCAGCACCTGCGGCTCGATCAGCCGCCGCGCGGCCATCACGTCGGCCGGGCCGACCTCACTGGCCTCACCTATGTGCGCGGGCCCGCCGGGGTTCGCGCCGGCGGGGGTCAGGAAGGTGCCGCGCCCGACCTCGCGTGAGATCCGCCCCTCGGCCTCGAGCATCGCCAGCGCGTGGCGCACCATCGTGCGGGTCACGCCGAACTCCGTCGCCAGCGTGCGCTCGGTCGGCAGTCGCCCGGAGACGGCGAACTCCGGCTCCTCGCAGCGGGCCAGGATCAGCTGCGCCAGATCCTGGCTGTAGGAGGGCGGCTGGTTGCTTGTGACTGGGGTGGCCATCGCGGCTCGTTTGCGGGACGTCGGCGGGGTGGCCGTCAACGTGGCAGCAACCAATCGTACCTTTTTCGGAACCCGGGGCGAATTTATGGTTGGCTAATTGACAGCGCCACCAGTGGTGTTATACGGTCAACCAATCCAACAAATCCGACCAATCGCCAATATTGGTCGGATCTGGTCCGGACAAGGAGAGGAGAGCAGAGCGCCGTGAGACTCGCGACCGTGATTACGGAGGATGGGCTGCGCCTGCATGTGCGCGGCAGGGCAGGGTACGTCGACGTCGCGCACGCCACGGGCGATGAGCGCCTCTCGGAGCTCGATGCCGTGCTCCGCGGCGGCGCTGAGGTCCTCGACCTCGTCCGCCGCGCAGCCGAGCAGCAGGGGCGCGAGCTGAGTGAAGCCGAATACGGCCCGGCGGTGCCGGCGCCACGGCGGATCCTGTGCCTCGGCGTCAACTACCTCGAACACGCGCTCGAGGGCGGTCGCCCGCCGACCAAGTGGCCGGAGACGTTCGTGCGCGGCGCCGACTCGGCCGCCGCGCCCTACGGCGATCTGGTCAAGCCGGCGCTCACCAACCGCTTCGACTTCGAGGGTGAGCTGGCCGTCGTGATCGGCCGGGGCGGGCGCTACATCCCCGCCGATGAGGCGCTCTCCGCGATCGCCGGCTACACGATCGCGATGGACGCCACCGCGCGCGAGTGGCAGCGCGCCGCGTCGCAATGGACCCCGGGCAAGAACTTCGACGGCACCATGCCGCTCGGTCCGGAGGTCGTGACCAGCGATGAGATCGACGTCTCCGACGTGCAGCTGACGACGACCCTGAACGGCACGGTCATGCAGTCATCGAGCACCGCACTGATGATCTTCGACATTCCACGGACGATCGAGTACCTGTCGTCATTCACGACCCTGAGGCCTGGGGACGTGATCGCCACCGGCACGCCCGGCGGCGTCGGCTTTGCCCGCACACCACCGGTGTGGCTCACACCCGGTGATCTGATCGAGGTGGAAATCGAGGGATTGGGCAGGATCGCCAATCGGGTTGTCGCGGAGGACGGCGACGTGGGCGGCTGGCCGTGGATGCCACCCACACCTGAGACGGCAACGTTCTAGTGGCTGAGGGGCCACTGGCAAGCCAGAGGTAGACCAAAGAGGGAGAGAGGGAATGTCGAAACACTCACAATCACGACGACGGCTGCGCTCATGGCGGCTGGCGGCGATCACATCGGCCGCCGCGCTCGCAGTGGGCGGTCTGGCCGCCGTCCCCGGAGCATCACAGGCGCGACGCGTTGCGTCGGCCGCCGCCGTCGGCCATCCGGCCAGCGGCTCAAGCCTGACGATCGCCGACGTCGCGCCGTTCACCGGCACCGACGCCGCGCTCGGCCCGACATACCTGGTGTCCTGCGATGCCGCCGCCAACGCGATCAACTCAGCCGGAGGCGTGCTCGGCCACGATTTCAGCTGCAAGGCCGTCGATACCCGCGGTGATCCGGCCGACGCCGTCCCCGCCGTGCATCAGATGTACGCGTCGACCTCGAACCTCGCGTTCGTGATCGGCTGCACCTCGGATGAGGCCGCCTCGGTGGTCCCGATCTTCAATGAGAACAAGACGGTCTCATTCTGCATGACGGGCCAGTCCGAGTTCGACCACGTCAAGTTCCCGTACTTCTACCGACTGGTGCCGCCCGACCTGTCGGAGTCCTACGCGATGGTGGCGATCGCCAAGAACAAGGGTTACAAGCGCGTGGCATTGGCGTTTGGCAATGACATCGGCTCGCAGGCGTTCGTGCAGCCGGCGATCCAGGCGATCAAGCGCGCGGGGATGAAGCTGGTCGCCAACGAGACGCTCGATCTGCAGCTCGACGACCTTCCGCACGGAGGCCGACGCGATCGTCGCGGCCAAGCCGCAGGTCGTGCTGACCGAGGCGCTGGGGCCGAGCGACGCGACCCTCCTGAGCGAGATGAAGCAGCTCAACAACAACCAGACGATCCCCGTGATCGGCACCTCAGCGACGATCTCACCGGCGTGGTTCAAGGATGTCTCGCAGGCGATCGGCGGCTCGACGCTGGCCTCCAAGTACCTGGCCGACAACCTCGTGACCGAGACCAGCGGGCCGGCGTTCAAGGCCTTCTCCAAGGCGATCTACGCCGAGAAGGGCAAGGTCGGGCAGACGGGAGACTTCTCCACCTACCTGACGGCACCGGGTGCGGTGCACCTGTACGACGGGATCAACCTCGCCGCCCTGGCGATGCTCGAGGCGCACAGCACCTCGGCCAGCGCCTACGGCCCCGACATCATCAAGATCGGGGACGGCAGCCCGGGCGCGACGGTCGTGAACTCGTTCGCGCAGGGCGCCGCCGCGCTCAAGGCCGGTAAGAAGATCCGCTACGAGGGACCCGGTGGCCCGACCAAGTTCGACGCCTACCACGACTCGGCGGGGCTGTTCCAGATCGACACATACACGGCCAACGGCACCGTCAAGGTCGTCGGCAACATCTCCGACACCGAGCTGCGCAAGCTCGGGCTGTAGGTCCAGATGAGCGTCTTCATCGCCTCGATCGGGTTCGGTCTCGTCACCGCGGCCGTGCTGGCGCTCGCGTCGGTTGGTTTCACGCTGCAGTTCGCGGTCACGAACGTGCTCAACCTCGCCTATGGGGGAGTCATGATCGTGGCCGCGTACGCGGCCTACCTGCTGAACGAACACGGCGTGAACATCTGGATCGCGGCGCTCGTCGCGATCCTCGCCGGGGCGCTGCTCTCGGTGATCCTCAACAGCGTCATCTACACGCCGTTCGCGCGCCGCGGGACAACGCCGATCGCGATGGTGATCGTCGCCCTCGGGATGACGCTGATCCTCGAGTTCGGCACCCAGGCGGTGGCGGGTCCGACGAACGTCTCCTACCTGATGAGTCAGGGCGCCACCGTCAAGCTCGGTTCGATCCAGCTGACCGTCGTGCAGCTGGTGATCATCGCGCTGGCGATCGTGATGATGGTGCTGGTCCACATCCTGATCAGGTACACGCGCCTGGGCAAGGCGATGCGCGCCACCGCCGCCAACCCCGACCTTGCACGGAACTGCGGGATCAGGACCGATCGCGTGATCACGCTGACCTGGCTGATCAGCGGCGCGCTGTGCGGGCTGGCCGGCGTCACCTTCGCGATGAACTCGGGAACGTTCGGCGCGACCAGCACCGACATCTTCCTCGTGCTGATCCTCGCCGCCGTGTTCCTCGGCGGGCCCGGCCAGCCCTACGGGGCGATGCTGGGGGCGGCCGTGATCGGGCTTGCCACCGAGGTCAGTGCCTCCGTGATCGTCTCCGACTACAAGGACGTGATCGCGTTCGTGATCCTGCTCGGGATGCTCGCCGTGCGTCCCACCGGCCTGCTCGGCGCGCCGGCGTGAGGAGCTAGCGGTGGTCTACTACATCACCACGATCCTGGTCTACGCCGGGATCGACGCGATCGCCTGCCTCGGCCTCAGCCAGCAGTTCGGGGTCGCCGGCGTCACCAACTTCGGCTTCATCATCTTCCAGGCCGCCGGCGCCTACACCGCCGGCGTGCTGTCGCTGGGCAGCTCGAGCTCGAACGGCGGCTTCCAGAGCTACGTGCTCGGCTGGAACCTGCCGTTCCCATTCCCGTGGATCGGAGCCGCGCTCGTCGGTGGCCTGCTCGCGATCCCGTTCGCCTTCATCGTCGGCAAGCGCCTGCGCGGTGACTTCGCCGCCGTCGGCCTGCTCGTGACGGCGGTGATGTTCAACCTGCTGGTGAACAACTACGTGCCGCTGTTCAACGGCGCCGCCGGGCTGTCGCTGGTGCCCTCGCCGCTGCAGGGCTCGTTCAACCCGCAGGCGGGCGGCTATCAGTGGGCCTACGGAGCGGTCGCGCTGATCCTCGCGTTCCTCACCTACCTGTTCGTCAACCGCATCACCGAGTCACCCTACGGACGCACGATGCGGGCGATGCGCGACAACGACGTGGTCGCCGACTCGCTCGGCAAGAACGTGCGCTCGCTGCGCACATCGTCGCTGGTGATCGGCGGCGCGATCGCCGGCCTCTCCGGCGGCATCCTGGTCGGCTTCATCAACCTCTGGGACCCGCAGGCATGGGGTTACGCGGAGACGGTGGTGCTGTTCGCGGCCGTGATCATCGGCGGCATGGGCAACCACCGCGGCGCGATGCTGGGCGCGATCCTCGTGCCCGTGGCCTTTGAGGAGGCGACACGCTACATCCCGCCGATCTCCGGCGACCCGAACCTGGTCCCGGCGCTCGAGTGGGTCGTGATCGGCCTGCTGATCCTCAGCTTCCTGTGGTTCCGCCCGCAGGGCATCCTGCCCGAGCGCCGGCGCAAGCTGGCAACGCGCTCCGCGCCGCCACCGGGCGTCGATTCCGGGATGCCGACCCTGGCCGCCAGCGAGCCGACGCCGGTGCTCGTGTCGCTCGAGGTCAGCGGCTCGCGGCTGGCACCGCCCGACGCCGGCGGGGAGGTGATCCTCGAATGCCGTGACCTCGTGCGTGACTTCGACGGCGTGCGCGTCGTGCAGGGCGCCACATTGGCGTTCGAGCGGGGGCGGCTGACGGGCATCATCGGTCCCAACGGCGCCGGCAAGTCGACCGTGCTGGCGATGCTCGCGGGCACGCTGCCGCCGACCAGCGGCCAGATCATCTTCAAGGGCCAGGACATCACCTCGCAGCCGGCCTACCAGCGCGCGCGCCTGGGCCTGGTGCGCACCTTCCAGCTCGCCAGCGAATTCAAGCGGCTGACGGTGCTCGAGAATCTGATGGCCGCGATTCCCGATCAGCGCGGCGAGAGCTTCATCGGCGCGATGCTGGGACGCCGCCACTGGGGCGCCCAGGAGCGTGAGCTGATCGAGCGCGCGCAGACGATGCTCGAGCGCTTTGGTCTGCTGGGGCTCGCCGATCGCTACGCCGGCGACCTCAGCGGCGGCCAGCGCCGGCTCGTGGAGATCATGCGAGCGCTGATGGCTGAGCCCGACGTGCTGCTGCTCGACGAGCCGATGGCCGGCGTGCATCCGCGCCTGGCCCATGACATCGGCGGGCGGCTGGTGCAACTCTGTGAGGCCGGCACGACCGTCGTCATGGTCGAGCACGAGCTCTCGATCATGGACGAGTTCTGCGAGCCCGTGTACGTGCTGGCCGACGGCAAGGTGCTGGCGGCGGGCACGATGGCAGCGCTGCGCGCCAAGGAGGAAGTGGTGGAGGCCTACCTTGTCGGCTGAGGTCGCCACCGGAGCCCTCGCGCCGGCCGACTCGGTGCAGGGCGTCGCGCTCCTCACCGACGGACTGACGGCCGGATACGCGGGCAGCCCGGTGGTCCACGGCGTCACGATCAACGTCGCGCCCGGTGAGGTGGTCTCGATCGTGGGACCCAACGGCTCCGGCAAGAGCACACTGCTGAAGGCGATCGTGGGCGTGGTCGAGACACTCGCCGGCAACGTGCGGATCGGTGATAGCGAGGTGACCGGCTGGGCCTCGGACCGGATCGCCCGGATCGGTGTCGGCTACGTGCCGCAGGTGGACGACGTGTTCGCGCCGCTGACGGTCCGCGAGAACCTCGAGATGGGTGGCTACCTGCTCAAGTCGCGTGACGTCGCCGCCAGGATTGACCATGTGCTGACGGTGTTCCCGCAGCTCGCGCGGATGCAGAGCCGCCGCGCCGGCAAGCTCAGCGGCGGTGAGCGCAAGATGCTGGCGATGGGGCGTGCGCTGATGCTCGCCCCGGCGCTGGTGGTGCTCGACGAGCCGACCGCCAACCTGGCGCCGATCATCGCCGCGACCGTGCTCCAGGAGCACGTGCGGCGGCTGTCTGAGACCGGCGCATCGGTGCTGGTCGTCGAGCAGCGCGCGCGGGCGGTGCTCGAGATCTCCGACCGCACCTACGTGCTCGGCGGCGGCAGCGTGCGGATGCAGGGCACGCCCGCCGAGCTGTCGGCCAGCAGTGAGTTCGTCGACTCGTTCCTGGGCGGCGGCAGCCGGGCCTGAGCGCCGCGCCGGGCGCGCAGCTGGGCGTCGCGTTGACGGTTGCGCCATTACGAAGTTTTCCGATGCATGGGCGGAGGTCGTATCCTCTGCGCGGCGGATGGTCGGAAGCCTGAAACGTGACTGGCTTCGCGCAGCAATTGGGGGTTGCGCGCGGGGCGTGCGAGTGCTCGCCACGATGCTGGTCGTGGCGCTGGTCGCGGCTGCCTGCGCGTCGGCCTCCTCGCACCACGTGGGCGGCGCGCCGATCACGGTCGCGCTCGGCGGCTCCAGCGTCGGCCCGCCGCTGCCGTCCGGCTTCGTCGGTCTCGCGACGGAGTACTGGAACGTCGAGAAGGAGGTCGGCACCGACCCCAAGAAGCCGGACATCGCCTTCGAGCAGACGCTGCGCAACCTGGCGCCCGACGGTGGCTTCAGCCTGCGCATCGGTGGCGACAGCACCGACTGGACCTGGTACCCGATCCCCGGGATGAAGCAGCCGCAATGGGTGCGGTGGACGATGACGCCGACCTGGGCGGCCGTCACCAGTCGGCTGGTGGACGACCTCCACGCGCACCTGATCGTGGGGGTCAACATGGAGGCCGGCAGCGTCAAGGTCGCAGACGCCGAGATCCAGGAGATCCGCTCGGCGATGGGCAGCGCCCCGACGACCTTCGAGCTCGGCAACGAGCCCGAGCTCTACTCGCACTTCCCCTTCTACCACGACACCGCCGGCCAGGCCGTGCTCGGCCGTCCCAAGTCCTACTCGCTGCAGGACATGGCCACGCAGTGGAACGCGATGGCCGACGCGCTGCCCGACGTGCGCTTCGCCGGGCCGGGCTACTCGGGCCTCAGCGCGCTGCCCTACGTCGGGCAGTTCCTGTCGGAGAGCCACAAGCTGTCGCTGGTCACGGTCCACATCTATCCGCTCAAGTCGACGCGCTGCAGTGGCGGCGCCCGCCCGCAGGAGAGCGAGCTGTTCACGTCGCAATCGCTGCAGACGCTGGCGGCGGGCCTGGCGAGCTGGACGAGCCTCGCCCGTCAACACCGGGTCGGCGTGCGGGTCGATGAGATGAACTCCGTCACCTGCGGCGGGCAGCCGGGATTCACCAACACCTTCGGGCCCGCGCTCTGGGCGCTGAACATCCTGCCGCTCTACGCCGAGTCCGGCATCAACGGGGTCAACATCCAGAGCCGGCCGTACACCGCTCAGAACCTGATCCAGACCAACCAGACCGCCGCCGGCTGGCGGGTCACGGTCCAGCCCGAGTACTACGGGCTGATGGAGTTTGCGCAGCTGACTCCGCCGGGGTCGAAGATGCTGAGCGTCGGCGCGATGCCGAGTGGGCTCTACGCGTGGGCCGACAGGACGCCGCAGCGGCAGACGCACGTCGTCATCACCAACGTCGGCACCGCGCCCAGCACCGTCGCGATCCCCGCCGCGGGCACGAACGGCACGGCCAGCTTGCAGACGCTGAGCGCCGGTCCGGGCGGGCTCGCGGCCACCTCCGGCGTCGAGCTCGGCGGCCAGCGGATCTCCGCGCAGACCGGCGCCCTGACCGGTACGCCGGTGTCAAAGCGCGTGCACGCGGCGTCCGGCGCCTACAGCGTCACGGTCGCGCCGGCGAGCGCGGCGATCCTCAGCTTCAAGGGCTGAACACGGCTTGCGAGCCGGTTGCGGCCGGTCGCGGCCGGCGGCGCCGGCGGGGCCGGCGGGCCAGCGGGGTCCGACGCCCTCCCTGCATGGAAGGACACTGCGAAACTGTATGGAAAAAACATACGGACTCGTATGTGGGATCCATGCAGACTGGTAGGATGAGAGCGTGCCCGCCGCGCGCGACATCAATCCGTTTCGCTTCTCCGGGCCGCTGGCTCCGGAGGACATGATCGATCGTGACTCCGAGGCCGAGGAGCTGCTGGCGCTGGCCGAGGGCGGGCACTCGTTCCGGCTTGTCGGGCCACGGCGTTACGGCAAGACGACGCTGCTGCGCCGGGTGCTGCAGGCGGCCGAGCAGGAGCAGATCGCGACCGTGCTCGTCGACCTCCAGGACGTGCTCTCGATCGGGGAGATCGTCGTGCGGATCGAGCGCGGCTACGACCGGCTCAAGGGGCCGCTGCGGCGCACCATCGATCAGTTCTTCCGCAGCTGGAACATCGGGCTCGCGCTCGGTGGCGGCGGCTTCACAGCGGCGCTGCAGCGCAACCCTCAGGTCGATGCCGAGTCGGTGTTGCTGCGCCTGCTCGAGCTGCCGATGGCGCTGTTCGAACGCGACGGCACGACCAGCCTGATCGTCTTCGACGAGATCCAGGACGTGCTGGCGGTGCCCGGCGCCGACGGCAAGATCAGGAGCGTGATCCAGCATCAGATGGAGGCCGCGACGTACGCCTTTGCGGGCTCGGCTCCGGGCTACATGCAGCAGCTGTTCGCCGATCCCAAGCGGCCGTTGCTCGATCAGGCGGTGCCCAAGAACCTGGCGCCGCTGCCACTCGATGAGGTCGCCGACTACGTCACCAGGCGCTTTGAGGCCGGCGGCCGTGATGTCGGGACGGCACTCCAGCCGATGCTCGACTTCACGCGTGGCCACCCGCAGCGCAGCATGATGCTCGCCCACTACCTCTGGCAGCGCACGCCGCGGGGGGCGAGCGCGGATGAGGCCAGCTGGATCGGCGCACTGGATCAGGCCGCCGCCGACTCGGCGCCACTGATGCGGGCGATCTGGCGCAACCTCACCAACAACGAGCGCCGCGTGGCACGCGCGCTTGCGATCCTCGCAAGCCCGCTCTACAGCGAGGACACCGCCGCCGCCGTCGGCATCACGCGCTCGAGCATCGGCTCGGCGGTCGAGAGTCTGCTCGGCAAGGCCGACGCGATCAGCGAGGCCGGGCGCCCGCGGCTGACCGACCCGATGTTCGAACTGTGGCTGCGGGCACGCGGACTCACGCCCGACAGTGGCGAGGAGGATCCCTGAGACGGGTCGGCTGCTCAACCGCCGGCGAGCAGCGCTTGCACGGGGCGGCGGTTTGACGCGTTCGGCATGCTGTGTGGACACGACCTCAGGAGATCGGAAATGGCTGTCTGCTCGCACCTGGACCAAATCGAGATCACCGAACTGCCCGAGTCCGTCGACGGCTGCGAAGACTGCCTACGCGAGGGCGGCAAGTGGCTGCACCTGCGCATCTGTTTGAGCTGCGGTCACGTCGGCTGCTGCGACTCCTCGCCGGCGCGCCACGCCAGCCGCCACGCCAGCGCGCAGAGCCATCCGCTGATCCGCTCGCTCGAGTTCGGTGAGGAGTGGAGCTACTGCTTCGTGGATGACGTCGGCATGCTGATTCCGGAGATCCACGGGACCACGAAGATCCCGCCGTCCCCGCTGATGGCATGAGCCCGATGCCGACGCGGCCGGTCCTGTCGGACGGCCAGTTCGAGAAGCTGCGGGCACACGGCGAGGAGCGCACGGCCGCGGCCGGCGATGTGCTCTACCGCGTCGGTGACCATCGCTACCCGCTGATCGCGATCCTCGAGGGTGAGGCCGCGATCCTCAACTCCGACGGCACCGAGATCACCCGTCACGTCGCCGGCGGTTTCCTCGGCGAGATCAACCTGCTGTCGGGGCAGACCGTCTACCTGACCGCGGTCGCGACCGAGCCGATGCGCTACATCGCCGTCGAGCGCGAACAGGTGCGCGAGCTGATGGCCGAGGACGAGCCGCTCGCCGAGCTGATCATCAGCACCTTCATCGCCCGCCGCGAGGCGCTGCAGGAGGTCGACGGCGTCGGCATCGAGATCTTGGGACCGTGGACCGCACCGGAGACGCGCTCGCTGGTCGAATGGGTGCGGCGCGCGCGGCTGCCGTTCTCCTTCTACGACACCGATCGCGACGCGACCGCGCGCGCCAGCGTCGAGGCGCTCGGCGGCCAGCCGCTGCCGCTGGTGCGGCTGCCCGGCGGTGAGGACCTCTGGGGTCCGAGCTCCGGCCGCCTGTTCCGTGCGCTCGGCATCGGACTCGAGCTCGACAAGCATGAGAGCGTCGATCTGCTGATCGTCGGCGGCGGTCCAGCGGGGCTGGGCGCGGCCGTGTACGGCGCCTCGGAGGGGCTCAACACGCTCGTGATCGAGACCGGCTCGCTCGGCGGTCAGGCAGGCACCTCGCGGCGGATCGAGAACTACCTCGGCTTCCCGGCCGGGGTCTCCGGCGCCGAGCTGACGATGCGCGCGATCGCCCAGGCCCGCAAGTTCTCGGCGCGCACCGCCACGCCCTACCGGGCGGTCGCGCTCGAGCCCGACGGGGACCGGCACGTGGTGCGGCTCGAGGACGACCACTGCATCGAGGCGCGCGCCGTGCTGCTGGCGACCGGCGCGCAGTACCGGCGGTTGCCGGTTGAGAACCTCGAGCTGTACGAGGGCGCCAGCATCTTCTACGCCGCCGGCCCGCCCGAGGCGAAGCTCTGCGGCGGCACCGCCGTGGGCGTCGTCGGCGGCGGCAACTCGGCCGCCCAGGCCGCGATCTGGCTGGCGCGCGGCGGCGCCAACGTGACGCTGATGCACCGCCGCGCCGACCTGCGCGAGACGATGTCTGACTACCTGATCCAGGACCTCACGCGCTACGGCGTGAGCGTGCGCGACCGCAGCGAGGTCGCCGAGCTGCACGGCGAGGGCACGCAGCTCGAAGCGGTGACGCTGACCGACGGCACCCGCCTGGCGCTGCGCTTCCTGTTCCTGTTCCTGGGCGCCAGCCCGTGCACCGAGTGGCTCGACGACACGGTCGCGCGCGACGAGCACGGCTTCGTGCTGACCGGCTCAGCCGCCGGCGCCGACGGCCTGCTCGAGACCAGCGTGCCCGGCGTGTTTGCGGCCGGTGACGTGCGCTCGGGCTCGGTCAAGCGCTGTGCGACCGCGGTGGGCGAGGGAGCGATGGTGGTCGCCTACGTGCACGAGTGGATGTCGAGCATCCCGGCCTGAGCGCCGCATCCTCTAGGGCCCGGGTTCGTCGCCGCGCTGCTCGGCGGCGTCGTCCAGCACCGAGGGGATGAAGGCCCGCGGCCCGACCTCGGCGACGACGGCCGCGCTCGGCAGGCCGAGTCCGTAGCGGATGCCGGCGATGCGCATCAGGAAGCAGACGACGGCGCCGACGATCGGGAAGACGATGCTGTGATCACCGGCGCGGTAGGCGGTGACGACGATCCCGGCCCCGCACAGCGCCGGGATCGCGTAGAAGCCGCCGCGCAGAATCGTCGGGATCTCGCGCACGAGGATGTCACGCAGCATGCCGCCGCCGATCCCGGTCACGGCGCCGAGGATCACGCAGTCGGCAAAGCCGAGGTGGTGAGCCAGGGCGGTGTCGGCACCGACCACGCAGAAGAGCCCCAGACCGGCGGCGTCGAGCACGTCGATCCAGCCCCGCAGGCGTGACAGCGCCGGGTGCGCGAAGGGCGCGATCAGGCCGGCGCCGCCGGCGACCGCGAGGTAGCGCCAGTCGCGGAAGGTGGCGGGCGGGATGCCGATCAGGATGTCCCGGATCGTGCCGCCGGTGATGCCGACCACGACCGCCAGCAGCATCGCTCCGAACAGGTCGAGCTTGGCCTGCACGCCGGCCATGCCGCCGCTCAGCCCGAACACGAACACGCCGATCAGACTCAGCACCAGGATCAGCGTGGCGTTGACGCCCGGCACCAGCGAGGGCGCGACGTGCAGCGGAGTGGAGCTCACGGTCGCGTGAGTCTATGCGCCGCGCTGCCGCCATCACCGGGTGAATCGAAGCACCGCGGGCGCAGCCGCGCGCCCGCGCGGTCAGGCGGCGATCGGCACGCTGAAGCGCACGCGCGTCCCGACCGGAGTGCTGGGCAGCCAGATCTCGCCACCGTGCGCATCGACGATGGCGCGGGCCACGGCGAGCCCGAGCCCGGCGCCGCTGGTCGTGCGCGGCGCGTTTGTGCCGCCCCGGTAAAACGCCTCGAACACGAGCTCGCGGTCCGCCTGCGGGATGCCATCGCCGTGGTCCTCGACCTCGACCTCGATGCGGCCGCTGAGGGTCTCGGCGCGGACGACCACGGTGCCGTCGGCGGGGGAGTGGCGGATGGCGTTCTGGATCAGGTTGAAGAGCACGCGCTGAAGCTTCTCCGGGTTGCCGCGCACCGGGGCGAGGCAAGCTGCCAGGTCGGCGGTCACGGCGATCCCGCGCGCCTCGGCGTGAACGCGCATGGCGTCGACCGTCTCGCTGACGAGCTGGTCGACGGCGACCTGCTCGAGTGTCCAGTTGATGTCGCCGGCCTCGAGCCGGGAGAGTTCGAAGAGGTCGTCGATCAGCGCCGAGAGCGCCTCGATGTGGGTCAGCATCCGGCGCACGTAGTCGCGTCGCCCGCTGTCATCGACGAGGTCATCGTCGATTGCGGCGGCCAGCAGCCGCAGCGACGTGATCGGCGTGCGCAGGTCGTGTGAGGCGGCGGCGACCAGGTTCCTGCGGGCCGACTCGGACTGGTCGCGTGCGGCCTCCTCGGCGGCGAGCCGCTCGATCATCGCGTTGGCGGAGGCGGCGAGGTCGTGCAGCTCGGTGGCGCTGTCGGCGCCGAGGGTCGCGCGCCGCTGGCCCTGCCCGACGGCGAGCAGCCCGTCACGCAACGTGCCCACGTCACGGGTGAGCGCCCGCGACAGCCGCGCCGCCGCGGCGATCCCGAGCAGGCCGCTCAAGACGACGATCACCCCGACCAGCGCCGCGTCCTTGCCGGAGACGAACATCATCAGACCGAGGATCACGAGCGTGGCCAGCAGCGGTGCGATCACGACCGCGATCACGATCCCGAGCTGGCGCGCGAGCGATCCCGAACGACCCTTCCCGCGGGCGCGGATCACCAGCTCGGTGCCGGCGACGGTGACGATGCCAACGCCGACCAGCACGCCAACGACGATCGCCGTGTGCGCCAGCCCGAGCATTGCGATGCTGACGGCGACCGCGGCGACCGCGGCGACCGCGGCGGCGAGCGCCACGCCGACGCCGACGCTGCGGGCGGGACGGAAGGGGAAGCTCGGTGCCGCGCTCATGGCTGGAAGCGGTAGCCGATGCCCCACACCGTCTGCAGGTGCGCGGGCTCTGCAGGATTTGCCTCGATCTTCGCGCGCAGCCTGCGGATGTGCACGGTGACGGTCGAGGTGTCGGTGTAGAACGAGTACTGCCAGACAGCATCCATCAGCTGGTTGCGGGAGAAGACCTGCCCGGGGTGGGTCACGAAGAACATCAGCAGGTCGAACTCACGGCCGGTCAGCTGGGCCTCGACCCCGGCGACCAGCACGCGTCGCGCGCCGGGGTCGATCACCAACTCGCCGATCTCGATCGTCTGCTCGCGGCTCGCCGGTAGATCGACGCGGCGCAGGACCGCGTCGATGCGTGCAACCAGCTCGGCGGGCGAGAACGGCTTGACGACGTAGTCGTCGGCGCCGAGCCGCAGCCCGATGATCCGATCGGACTCCTCGCCCTTGGCCGTCAGGAGGATGATCGGCAGCCGGTCGCGGTCCTGCTCACGCAGACGGCGCATGACGTCGAGGCCGCCGATGCGCGGCAGCATCAGATCGAGCACGACGAGGTCTGGTCGGCTGGCGCCGGCCGCCGCGACCGCCTCGGCGCCATCCCCGGCGATCACGGGCCGGTAGCCGGCACGCACCAGATAGCGGGAGACGACCTCAGTGATCGTCGGCTCGTCGTCGACGACCAGCACCGTGCCACGGTTGCGCGGATTCATCATCGCAATGCTGTCACTCATCCCAAGCACCTGAGCATGCTGCAACCCAGTCACGCTCGCAGCGGTGCCCGTGCGAACTCCGCCATCCCCGTGGCGAAGCCCTCACGCGCGCTGAACCCGAGTGCTGCTCGTGCCCGTTCGGTCGACGCGAACACGTGGCGCACGTCCCCGGGGCGGAACTCGCCGGTGACCACCGGATCATCCTCCAGCCCGAACGCCGCCGCCAGGCTGCGAGCCATCTCAAGGATGCTGCGCGGCTGCCCGCTGGCGACGTTGAACACGCCGGCAACGGGCGTCGGCGCCGTCAGCGCCAGGACGTTCGCGCGGCTGACGTCGCGCACGTGCACGAAGTCGCGCAGTTGACCGCCGTCCTCGTACACGCGCGGTGCCAGACCGCGCTCGAGCGCGCTGCGGAAGATCGAGGCGACACCGGCATACGGGGTATCGCGCGGCATCCGTGGCCCGTAGACATTGTGGTAGCGCAGCGCCGTCACCGGTACGCCCGTCTCACGCGCGAACGCAAACGCCAGGTGCTCCTGGTGCAGCTTGGTCGCCGCATAGACGTTGTTCGGTTGAAGCGGCGCCGTCTCCGGCACCGCCTCGGGCTGCAGGGGCGCGCCACAGTCGGGACAGTGGACGTCAAACCGGCCGGCGCCCAGCGACGCGATCGCGCGCGGCGCGGGGCTGACGAGCCCGTGTGCGGCGCAGCGATAGCGCCCCTCGCCGTAGACGACCATGCTGCTCGCGAGCACGACGCGTCCCTCAAAGCCGCCACGGGCGAGCTCCGCCAGCAGCACCGCGGTCCCGAGGTCGTTGTGAGCGACGTAGTCGGGCAGATCGAGGATGTTGGCCCCGAGTCCGACCATCGCCGCCTGATGGCAGACCGCCTCGACTCCGCGCAGCGCGCGGGCGACCACGGCGGCGTCGCGCACGTCGCCCTCGATCCACTCGGCGTCGGGGTCGATCACGGGCCGTCGGCTGTGAGCGCTCGGCAGCAGCGCGTCGAGCACACGCACGGCGTGGCCGTCGTCGAGCAGCTGCTCGACGACATGCGAGCCGATGAAGCCCGCGCCTCCGGTTACGAGAATCATGCCTCGACGGTAGGCACTGGCGGCGCCGATGTCGCCGCCGGCGGCCCACTGTTTTCAAACTCGTAAGGGTTGGTTCGTAGCGTGCGTGGTGTGATCGAGGTGATCCTGCCGGCGCTCAACGAGGCCGAGGCGCTGTCGCAGATCCTCGGCGTGTTCCCACCCGGATACGAGCCGTTGGTCGTTGACAACGGCTCAAACGACGACTCGGGTACGGTTGCGCGGCGGCTCGGCGCGCGCGTCGTGCACGAGCCACGCCGCGGCTTCGGTGCGGCCTGCTTCACGGGCCTGCTCGCCGCCCGGACCGAGCTTGTCTGCTTCATGGACGCCGACGGTTCGCTCGACCCCGCACAGCTGCCGGATGTGACGCGGCCGGTGCAGACCGGCGAGCTCGACCTCTGCCTCGGTGCGAGGCGGCCCGAGCCCGGCGCCTGGCCGCCGCACGCGCGCGTCGCGAACATGGTGATCGCGCGCGAGCTGCGCCGGCGCACGCACACAGCCCTGACCGATCTCGGCCCGATGCGCTGCGCCGCGCGCGAGCGGCTGCTCGGGCTCGAACTGCGGGACCGTGCCTTCGCCTGGCCGTTGGAGATGGTGATGGCGGCCGCCACGGCAGGCTGGGCGATCGGTGAGGTGCCGACCGTATATCGCCCCCGCGCCGGTGGCAGCTCGAAGGTGACGGGCTCCGCCCGCGGCACCTGGCGGGCGGTGCGCGATATGTCGCGGCTGCTCGCAGCCGCGCCCTAGGCGTTGCTCTGGGCGCGACGACCGTGGACCGCGTATGCCAGTCCTGAGAGTGCGAACAGGACTCCGGTGAGCAGCAGCCAGCGGGCCAGGTAGCCGTGCTCGACGATGCCGCTGGCGCTGTGCTCGGTGCGCGCACCGTAGCCGAACACGGTCGGGAAGACCGCGGCGAGCACGAGCAGGCTGATCAGCAGCGGCACCCGCACGTAGGCCACGGCCTGCAGCGGCAGTCGTCCGAGTGCCACCCGGTTGGCCAGCGAGTAGAGCGGCAGCAGCACAAGGTCATGCAGCACGATCGCCGCGCCGAACCAGATCAGCACGTCCGCCAGGTCACGTGGCCGCTGCGTCCAGCCGATCACGGCCGCGGCTGCGATCGCGAGGCTCGCCAGCGACGCCAGCAGGTGCGTCGGGCCGGCACCGTAGCGCGCCCACAGCCGCCTCACGTGCGCAGCTCCCCGTGCGCGCCGCCGGCGAGCTCCGCAAAGCGCATCTCCGTGACCCACTTGGTGCAGTGCACGCCGGGGATCGCCGGGCTGATGATGCGGGCCGGGTAACCGTGGTCGAGCGGCAACGGCACCCCGTTGACCGACAGGGCCAGCAGCGTTTGCGGATCCGCGACCTGCTCGTGACCGAGCGTCGCGACCCCATAGGTGCCTCGCGCCAGTGAGATCGAGGTCACGGCCGCGGGGCCCTGCACCCCGACCAGCGCGGCGAGGTCGCGCACGCGCACCCCCGTCCAGCGCTGCGTCGTCGACCAGCCCTCGACGCAGGCGATCGGCAGGTCATGTGTCACCTGCGGAAGCGCCACCAGCTCGGCCCGCGTCAACGACACGGTGCGCCGACCGGTGACCGTCAGCCGCCAGCGCTCGCCGACGTCCACGGCGCGCAGACCGGTTCCCGTCCAGGTCCTGTTGACCGGGAAGCCGAGCGGTCCCCGGCGGGTGCGTCCGCGCGGCAGCAGGAACGCCAGTGGCCGCAGCGGCCCGCCGATCGACTGGCCGATCCCCTGGACGAGCAGGATCACCGAGGCGCCGCCGACGCCGGCCAGCAACGCTCGCCGCGACATCGTGGCCGGCGCCGGATTGGGACTGAGCAGGGAGTGGCCGCCGGTGACCGCCAGCACCTCCTCACGGACACGCAGCGAGCGGCGCATCGTCCCGAACTTGAGCACCACATGAGCGACCATCGCGCCGATGAAGACCCAGGCGCCGTAGTAGTGCGCCTGCGGGAAATCGAACTTGAACGCGTACCAGTACTGAATGTTGAGGATCCCGGTCACGA
Organism: uncultured Actinomycetota bacterium; assembly: GCA_963706725.1. GTDB lineage: Bacteria > Actinomycetota > Thermoleophilia > Solirubrobacterales > Solirubrobacteraceae > Palsa-465. The sequence goes on from OY970167.1 coordinate 1,949,211, forward strand.
ACTCGAACAGCGCGCCGCCGACCAGCAACGCCAGCGTCAAGCGCTCGAGCGCGTGCGCCGGGCTGCGCACCGGCGGCCACTCAAACAGCCGTGGGATCACCGACCAAAGCTTCACCAGCACCACCGGGAACACGGCGAGGCCGATGGTCACGTGCAGTCCCTGCGTGAACGCGTACAGCCAGCTCGGAGAGCTGGGCCAACCGAACAGGTAGAAGTCGAGCGGCCCGAGGTGCCGTCCCAGTGCGTTGCCGCCGAGGCCGGGCTGGTAGGCGTCGTTTGAGAGCAGACCGGTGACGGCCACGATCGGGAGCCCGATCAACAGCACCAGCCCCAGCAGCGCCGTCAACCGGGGTGAGCGCAGTGGGCTGCGCCAGAACTCGGGGCGAAACGGTCCCGGCGGGGGGCGATCAGGGTCTAGGCGCGGCAGTCTCACGGCCGCTGAGCGTGACAGCGGATCGGGGGATTTCCAGGGTTTGCGGGGGCACTGTTCTTCTTTCGTAAGGACTTCCGGTTTGACTCCGGGGGCATGCAGCCAGCCGCTCTCATAGTGATCGCCAAGCAGCCCGTGCCCGGTCGCGCAAAGACCCGCCTGACACCGCCGTGCACGCCCGAGCAGGCGGCAACGCTCGCCGGTGCGGCGTTGCGCGACACGCTCGAGACGGTCGCGAAGGTACCGGTGAAGCGGCGCGTGCTGGTGTTCGAGGGCGATCCGGAGCGCTGGTGCCCGGAGGGGTTCGAGGTGATCGCGCAGCGCGGGGACGGCCTCGGCGCGCGGCTGCAGGCGGCATTCGACGACGTCGCCGAGCCGGCGCTGCTGATCGGCATGGACACGCCGCAGGTGACGCCCGCGCAGCTCGGCGACGCGCTGCGGGCCCTCGGCAGCAGCGGCGTCGACTCGATCCTCGGGCCGACACTTGACGGTGGTTACTGGTGTGTCGGCTTCCGCGCGCCGGTCGCGGGCGCCTTTCACGCCGTGCCGATGAGCTCGCCCGAGACGTACTCGCACCAACATCGGCGCCTGAGCGAGCTCGGTGTGCGCGTCGGCGCGCGGCCGCCGCTGCGTGACGTCGACACGATCGACGATGCGCACGCTGTCGCCGCGCAGGCCCCCGGTACCAGGTTCGCTCGGACGCTGGAGACGCTCCGTTGAGGGAGGCGCTCGCGCTCTACGGGCGCGTACTCGAGCGCGCTGGAGCGGCCGGCGAGCCCGCGCGCCCGCTGGTCAGGTTCGACGACGGCGGGCTGGCACCGTTCCCGGTCGAGCGCTTCCTCGCCTCGGCCGACGGGCTCGACCGCCGTCTGATGGAGGATGTCGAGGGCCCCGCGCTCGACGTCGGCTGCGGGCCCGGCCGGCACCTGCGCGCGCTCCGCGCCCGCGGCGTGCCGGCGCTCGGCGTCGACCTCAGCCCGGTGGCCGTGGCACTCGCGTGCCGCGGTGGCGCGCGGGCGATCGTGGCCGACGTCTTTGGCGAGGTGCCCGACGCCGGCCGCTGGAGCACGGTGCTGCTGCTCGACGGCAACATCGGCATCGGCGGCGACCCCGTGCGCCTGCTGCGGCGGCTGCGGACGCTGCTGCACCCCGAGGGCGTGGCGTTGGTCGAGCTCGACCCGCCCGGCTCCGCGAGTCGCTCAGCCCACGCGCGCATCGAGCTCGGCGGCGAGCGCAGCGGCTGGTTTCCGTGGGCGCGCGTCGCCGCCGGCCAGACGGCCACGGTCGCTGCCGGGGCTGGCATGACGATGGAACGGGAGTGGTCGTGTGGGGAACGCTGGTTCGCCCGGCTCCGGCCGGCAGCCTGCGATTGACCATCGCTCAGCGAACCGCCGTCCGCCGCGCCGCTGCTGCGGCGTCCGGGCTGGTGGTGCTCGGCGCGGTGGTCGCGCTCGCGGCCTACGTCTGGGTCGCGGTGCATCGCCTCGGCTACCCCTACGAGCTCGACTGGCTGGAGGGTGGCGCCTTGGAGCAGGTGCGCCGCGTGTTGGACGGCGGTTCGCTCTACACAGCGCCATCGCTCGCCTACGTCAGCTACACCTACCCGCCGCTCTACTCCTACGTTGCGGCGGCGGTGGCGACGGTCACCGGAGTCGGCTTCCTGCCGCTGCGGCTCGTGTCGTTCGCCTCGTCGCTGGTGGCGATCGGGTTGACGGGGCGCTGGGTCGCGGACGTGACCGCGGATCGCACGGCCGCATGCGCAAGCGCCGGCCTGTTCGCCGCCACCTACGCTCTCACCGGCTGGTGGTTCGACGTCGGCCGGCTCGACTCGCTGTTTGTCGCGTTGACGCTCGCGGCGTTGTGGCTCGGCCGCCGGGCCGACGGTACCCGCGCCGGCGCCGCCGCCGGCCTGGTCGCATTCCTGGCGTTCTTCACCAAACAGATCGCTCCGGTCGCGATCGTCCCCGCGCTCATCTGGCTGGCGCTGGTACGCCCACGGGTCGGGCTCGCTGCCCTGGCGACGCTGGGCGTGCTGATCGCGGCATCGACCCTGCTACTCGACGGCCTCACCGGTGGCTGGTACCGCTACTACATCCTCAGCGAGCTCGCGGGCCAGCCCTGGGTCCGGCGCGAGTGGTTCGGCTTCTGGCGGATCGACCTGTATCAGCAGCTGAGACCACTGACGCTGCTGGGCGTGCTCGCGCTCGTCGGGGTGCTGTGGCGCCGGCACCGCCCCGCCATCGGGTACGAGCTGGCGGCGACACTCGGGCTGCTGCTCGCCGCCTGGTTCTCCCGGCTTCACAGCGGCGGCTACGTGAACGTGCTGATGCCCGCCTACGCCGCCTGCGCGGTGCTCGGCGGGCTCGCCTTCGCCTGGTTGCGGCGCCGCGGTCCGCTACCGGCGCTGATCGCGGTCGCGCTCGTGTTGGTGCAGCTCGCGCAGCTGCTGACACTGCCCGACCACGCCCTGCCGCATCGCTCTGCCCACAATGCCGGCGCAGAGCTGATCGCGAGCCTGCGCTCGCTGCCCGGCCCCGTGCTGGTGCTCGCCCATCCCTGGTACGGCACACTTGCCGGCAAGGGCAGCTTCGCACAGGAGGATGCGATCACCGAGGTGCTGCGCTCGCGCGCCGCGCACGGGTCGGACGATCTGCGCAGGGCGCTGCGCGGGTCGCTGAACCGCTACGGGATCAGGGCGGTGGTGCTCGACGCGGCGCCGCCGAGCTGGCTGGCACCGCAGCTCGCGCGCGATTTCAAGCTCGAGCCCGAGCCGGTCACGCCCGTGCCGTTGCGCCCGCCGAGCGACCTGCGCTCCGCGCCGACCCGTGTGTACCTCAGGCTTGGTGCCGCGGGCGTGGTGCGCTGAGCCAACCGGCGTCGGCCATCAGCCGCCCGTGAACACCGGGCTGTGATTGCCTCTGGCGTATGACGCACGGTTCCCTCGAGCTGACCAACTGGGGCGGGAACCACCGCTATGGTGCCATCGCGCTGCACCACCCGCGGACGCTCGATGAGCTGCGGCGGCTCGTGGCCGGCACGCGCTCGTTGCGGGCGCTCGGCACGCGCCACACGTTCAACGCGATCGGCGACGCCGAGCAGCTGGTGGCGTTCGACCGGCTCGCCGGCGCCGGCGAGATCACGATCGACCGCGATGCGATGACGGTCACGGTCGGTGCGGCGGTCACCTACGCACAGTTGGCAGAGGCACTCGAAGCCGCCGGGCTGGCGCTCGCGAACATGGCCTCGCTGCCGCACATCTCGGTGATCGGCGCGGTCGCCACCGGCACCCACGGCTCCGGCGACCGGCTCGGAAACCTGGCGACATCGGTCAGCGCCATGCGGCTCGTGACCAGCGCCGGCGAGGTGATCGACATCGCCGCGGGCGACGCGCGCTTCCCCGGCGCGGTCGTGCACCTCGGGGCGCTCGGCATCTTCACGCGGGCGACGCTCACGGTCGAGCCCTCCTACACGCTCAGCCAGTGGGTCTATGAGGGCATGGAGTGGGACGCGCTCGCCGAGAACCTCGACGCGATCACCGCCGCCGGGCGCAGCGTCAGCATCTTTCATAACTTCGGCGAGCGTGTGCGCGAGGTCTGGGTCAAGGGCGATTCCTCGGCGGTCGCGCCGCCGAGCCTCTTCGGGGCGCCGGCGGCGAGCGGGCCGCGCAACCCCGTGCCGGGCTCGGACCCGGCGTTCTGCACGCCGCAGCTCGGCCAGCCGGGACCGTGGTGTGACCGGCTGCCGCACTTCCGCGCCGGCTTCACCCCGAGCGCCGGCGCCGAGATCCAGTCGGAGTGGTTCGTCGCGCGCGCCGACGGGATCGCCGCGATCACCGCGCTGCGTGAAGAGCTGGGGGCGAGCATCCAGCCGCTGCTCTACATCTCCGAGGCCCGCACCGTCGCCGCCGATCAGCTGTGGCTGAGCCCGCACCATCAGCGCGACTCGATCGGCATCCACTTCACCTGGCACCGCGAGCCCGAGGCCGTGCGCGCACTCTGCCGCGAGGTCGAGCGCGTGCTCGCACCGTTCGCGCCGCGGCCGCATTGGGGCAAGGCGTTTGAGGCGACGGCGGCGACGGTCGCGGCTCGGTATCCGCGGCTTGCCGAATTCGCCGCGCTGCGCGCCGAGCTCGATCCGCGCGGCGCCTTCACCAGCGCCTGGCTGTGGGAAAGGCTGCTGGACGATGGCGCAGATCCGTCCGTATAGCCCGGGCGACGAACGCGCGCTGGCGGCGATCTGCATGCGCAGGGCCTGGGACGGGCGCTGACCGAGCGGCTGAAGCAGGCGCTGCGTGCCGCCGGCGTCCCCGGCCTGCACCTGGCGGCGCTCAGCGACAACCGTGAGCTTCTACGAGCGCCTCGGCTTCGCCGAGCTGGCACGCGAGCCGGGGATCATCGTGCTCGGCATCAAGCTCTGATCGCTCGCGCCGCGCAGCCGCCGCGCGAGCCCGGCCGGCCGTCGGTCGAGTTGAGCGGCGATCATCCACGGATGCCCGAGCTCCAGGTGCCACCGCACTCCGACGAGCGCGTCGTGCTGCGCGGCTGGCGGCTTGACGATGCCGAAGCGTTGCGGCCGGCGTGTGGCGATGCCGCCATCTGTCGCTTCACCTCGGTGCCGCGCGCCTACACGCCGGAAGCGGCGCAGGCCTGGATCGGGCGCCAGCACGCACACGCGCGCCGCGGCACCGCGATCGTCTGGGCGGTGATCCCGCCGGGCCAGGATCAGCCCGTCGGGATGGTCGGTCTGTTCGGACTCGGTGAACTGGAGCCGAGCGCGCGGTTCGGGTACTGGCTGGTCGCCGGCTGGCGCGGGCGCGGCCTGATCGCCGCCGCCACGAGCTGGGTCGCAGAGTGGGGATTCACGCAGCTTCAACTGACTGAGATCCACATCGACCGCGAGCCCGCAAATCAGGCATCCGCGCGCGTCGCCGAACGCCTCGGGGCGGTCGCACGCGGCGCCCGTCAGGTCGCATACGACGAGCTCGAGATCGAGCTCGTGCGTCACACGCTGAGCGCGCCCGGGCGCCGGTAGTCGGTGGCCGCCACGGCCGCGTCCGGGGGCCCGTCAGCGGGAGGGCCCCCGGGAGCAAGCGCTCTAAGCCGTTGCGAACTCCGCCGAGAGCTGCGCCAGTCGCAGCTGGTTGCCGGAGGGGTCGCGCAGCCCGCAGTCGCGGCCGTAGGGCATGTCGGTCGGTTCCGAGGTGAACTCGACGCCCGCCTGGCTCAGGCGCGCATAGTCGCCGTTGATGTCGTCGGTCGTCAGGAACACGGTTCCGGCAAAGCCCTTGGCCATCAGCGCGCGCACCTGCGCGGCGGTCTCGTCGTCCATCACCGGCGGGCCCGGGATTGCCATCAGCACGACCGAGAAGTCGTGCTGGCCCTGGGGCCCGACGGTCAGCCAGCGGAAGCCGCCGATCTCCGGCATCGTGACGTCGCTGCGCACCTCCCAGCCGAGCTTGCCGACGTAGAAGTCGAGCGCCTCGTTCTGGTCGTGGACCCACAGCTGTGCGTTTTGTACGTGCATGTCCGTTCCTTTCAGTTTGTGCTGCCGGGGAAGCTATTGCGCCGTCACGGCGCGGTCTTCTCGGTTTGTGCTGTGTTGCGGGCGGCCGTACTGGCGCAGGTAGCAGGCGGGCACGATCACCTGGGCGGCGGCGGGTGGGAAGTTCGCCCGGTACGCGGTCGGGGTCATGCCGAAGTGCCGCTTGAAGCTGGTGGTGAACGAGCCGAGCCCGACGAGCCCGACGTCGAGGCAGAGCTCGCCGACCGCGCGGTCGGTGTTGCGCAGCAGCGCGGCGGCGCGCTCGAGCCGGCGCGTCATCAGGTAGGCCTTGGGCGACTCCCCGAAGGTGCGGGTGAACTCGCGGCTGAAGTGCGCGCGCGAGAGCCCGGCGGCGGCGGCCATGTCATCGACGCCGATCGGCGCGGCGTAGTGGCGGTCCGCGAAATCCCGTGCTCGCAGCAGATGCCTGGCGGGCGGCACCGGGGTCATGGCATCAGGCTATCCGCTGCGTGCAAGGCGATACCGTGAGGCAATGAAGTCGGGCGCTCGGGTGGTGTACTCAACGGACGATGGCGACCTGCGCAAGGCGCCCGACCGCGCGCTGCGGGAACGGCGTGCCGACGGCGACCGCGTCAAGGTCCGGCGCGAGGTGGCCGGGCGCCGCGGCAAGGCCGTGACCACGGTCTCGGGCGTGCCGGTCGATGACGCCGGGCTCAAGCAGCTCGCGGGCAAGCTCAAGAAGCGCTGCGGGGTCGGCGGCTTCGTCAAGGACGGCGTGATTGAGATCCAGGGCGATCACCGCGACGTGGTCGTGCAGGTGTTGCAGGCGGAGGGCTACCGGCCCGTGCTCGCCGGCGGATGATGCGGATCGATAAATGGCTCTGGACGGCGCGTCTGTTCAAGACGCGAGCGCTGGCGGCGGAGGCCGTCAAGGGCGGGCGCGTGCATGTCAACGGCGTGGCCGTCAAAGCGGGCCGCGAGCTCAAGCTCGGTGACGAGCTCGAGTTGAGCGTCGGCCAGCTGCGGCGCACCGTGATCGTGCGCGGCGAGGCACCGCGCCGCGTGTCCGCACCAGAGGCTGCAACGCTGTATGAGGAGACCGAGCAGAGCATCGCCGAGCGCGAGCAGCAGGCGGAACTGCGCCGGCTCGGTGCCCCGGTTGATCTCGGCGGCCGTCCGACCAAGCGCGACCGCCGGCGCTTCGATGCCGGCCAGCGGTTTTTCGGCTAGCACGGGCTGTCCTAGAGGCTCGGGAGCACCTGCCAGATCTCGGCCGTGGCGTCGACGTCGTAATTCGTTTTGCCCAGGAACAGTCGCATCAGCAGCGGCAGGTGTGTGCCCGGCCAGGTGTGCCCGGCGCCGTTGCAGACCCAGAGCGTCACCGCGCCGCGGTCCTCAGCAGGCCCATACGAGAGGCGCGTGAGCGCACGCGTGACGGCGGTGGTTTCGGGATCGGGTGAGTGGCCGTTGGCGCGGGCCCAGGCCGCGGCCGCGTCGAGCACACTCTCATGCCAGCGGCTGCTGCTGCCGCCGCTGTAGGGATTGATGCGGTCGCGGGTGCCGTGGAAGGCAAGCACGCGCACCGGGGGCTCGAGCCGTTCCGCCGCGGGCATCCGCAGCCCGGCCACCGCTCCCAGGACGCGGGCCGCGTTGCGCCCGGAGGAGGCGAAGCGGCTGGCCATCCGCGCCCCGCCCGACATGCCGCTGACACACAGCGGTACCGCGTCGGCCGCGAACGCGTCGCGCAGGTACTCGACGATGTGATCGAGGTAGGTGACGTCGCGCTCGAGGTCCCACTCCCAGCCCGAGCGCGAGCGCAGCGATCCCTGCGGGAAGGCGACCACGGCACCCTGTTCGGTCAGCGGCGCCATGCGACTCAGGCGCACCTGCCGCTCGGGCGTCGAGGTGCTGCCGTGCAGGCTCAGCACGATCGCGCTCGTGGCTCCGATCGGCTCGGCTACCAGCAGCCGGCGCTGCGCTCCATCGATCTCGAGCGTGTGTGACGTCAGGGGCACCAACGCAACACTAACTCGCCGGTCCGGCGCCGAGCAAACGCTGCCCCGACACGATCCTCAGGGCGCAGCCGCTGCACGAACGCGCCGGCAGGCAGCTCTGCACAGCTGGTGCTCCGTCCTCGGAGAGGGTCAGTAGTGGATCAGGCTATGTGCATGTCGTTGCGCCCGCGAGTGGTGATGAATCCCGACACATGCGCTGCTTCTCCCGCTGCGAGACGGTGAGGTTGGGGCCTTGTCGGGTGACGTCCGGTTCACGCGGCGGCGGTGTGGCGGTCTCGAAGGTCTCCGCGCCCTGGCCCGAGAGCACGGAGGTCGGAACGAGGAACCCGAACCCCGCCGGCGAGGCTTCGGGGCTGGTACGGTGCGCGACGTGAGCCGCCAGATCGCGCAGGTGAACATCGGGCAACCGCTGGAGCCGCTCGATTCACCACTGCTGGCAGAGTTCGTGGCACTGCTCGATCCGATCAACGAGCTGGCCGACGCATCGCCTGGGTTCGTTTGGCGGCTGCAGGGTGACGGCGGCAACGCGACCGCGATCGAGGTGCTCGACGATGACCGCCTGATCGTGAACATGTCGGTCTGGAACTCGATCGACGAGCTGGCCGACTTTGCATACCGGAGCGCTCACGTCGCCGTGATGCGGCGCCGGCGCGAATGGTTTGAACGGCTGCGCGTGTACATGGCGCTGTGGTGGGTCCCAAGCGGGCACATCCCAACCGTCGCCGAAGCCGAGGACCGGCTCGAGCATCTGCGGGAACACGGCCCGAGCGCGTATGCGTTCACGTTCAGCCGGCGCTTTGACCCGGACAGCGGCCAGGTCGCCGACAGCTTCGACGACCTGACCTGCCCCGCATAGTCGGCAGCGCCGCGCACGAGCACAAACGGCCGCCCGCGACCGCGCTCGTAGTAGCTCAGCTGGACGCCGGCTTCGGCCTCAAGCGAGTGCTGGTTGGCTCGCGCATGCCGCTTCGCGTCGTCACCGAGGCGGGCGCAGGCCGTCCAGCGCGGCCTGGAGGATCGGCTGGACGTAGGCGCGGTCGCCGTCGATCTTGGCGATCGCCGAGACCATGTCAAGGGCTTGTTCGAGCGTCAGCTCCGCACGGACCGCGCCGCTGCGCTGGGCGGCGGTCAAGAGCGGTTGGCCCGCACTGAGCACCCGCTTGCGGTTCTGGCTGAAGAAGGGGTTGCCGCTCTCAGAGTGCTTGAGCAACTCGGCGCCGACCTGGCGCTTGCTCGTGAAGAACCCGAACACGTTCTCCAGCCACGTGCGCAGCGCCGGCCCGGCGGCCTTGCCGTCGAGCGCGGCGGCAGCGCGACAGATGACGTCGACCTCGTCGGTGTACAGCGCCTCCAGCAGCTCCTGGCGCCCGGGGAAGTTGCGGTAGAGGGTGGCCATGCCGACGCCGGCCCGGCGCGCGACCTCGGCCATCGAAATCTCCGCTTCAGGGTCCGCGAAGGCAGCGCGGGCGGCCGCGATGATCTTGGCGCGGTTGCGCTCTGCGTCTGCACGCTTCGTCGGTGGATCGGGTCGGGAAGTCGGCATCTTGCTAAGTGGAGAGGCTATCCGGTATGGTATCCGGACAAGCTATCCAGTTCATATCGTACCCATCGCCACGACGGGTTCGCGAGCAGCAAAGGAGCTCTCCATGGAATATCGACCGCTGGGACGCACCGGCGTCAATGTCAGCCAGATGTGCCTGGGCGCGATGATGTTCGGCGCGTTCGGCAACTCCGACCACGACGACGCGGTCCAGATCATCCACAGGGCACTCGATGCCGGGATCAACTTCATTGACACCGCCGACGGGTACTCCGCGGGTGAGTCGGAGGTGATCCTCGGCAAGGCGCTGGCCGGCGGACGACGCGACGGCGTCGTGCTGGCCGTGAAGTTCGGTCTGCCGATGGACTCCGATCCCAACCACCGCGGCGCCGGGCGGCGCTGGATCGTGGAGGCGGTCGAGGGCTCGTTGCGGCGCCTGCAGACGGACTACATCGACCTCTACCAGGTCGGGGTTCCCGATCCCAACACCGACATCGACGAGACCCTCGGTGCGATGACGGACCTGGTCCGCGCCGGCAAGATCCGCTCCTTCGGCTCCTCGAAGCTGCCGGCGTCGCAGATCGTCGAGGCCCAGTGGGTCGCCGACCGCCGCGGGCACCAACGGTTTCGCACCGAGCAGCCGCCCTACTCGATGCTGACGCGGGCGATCGAATACGACCTGTTGCCGACCTGCCAGCGCCACGGCATGGGGGTGCTCGCGTACAGCCCGCTGGCGAGCGGCTGGCTGTCGGGCAAATACCGCAAGGGTCAGGAGATCAGTGGTCCCGGCTCCCCGGCCCGATCACAGCGTTGGCCGGGTCGCTTCGACGCCACGAACCCCGCGAACGCGGCAAAGCTCGACGCTGCCGACGCCCTCGGCGCACTTGCCGATGAGGCGGGACTGAGCCTGATCCAGATGGCGACCGCGTTCGCCACTCGCCACCCGGCCGTCAGCTCGACGATCATCGGCCCGCGCACGATGGAGCACCTCGACGCCTACCTGGCGGCCGACGGCGTCGAGCTGTCCGACGAGCTGTTGGATCGCATCGATGAGATCGTGCCTCCCGGGGTCACGATTCAGGTCACCGACAACATGTGGGAGGTCTCGACGACGGCCTTGAGCGCGGCTGCTCGTCGTCGATAGAACCACGCGGCGAACCTCATCGGAGCCTCCCCCCACGTATCGTGGGGGGAGTGCGCGGCCCGATACAGCTGATCGAATTTCCCGCCGACGATCGGGATCGGGCCCGCCTTTTCTGGGCGGGGGTCGTGGGCGCCGAGCTCGTCGCGCGGTCCGCCGGCGCTCGCTGGGCGGTATGCCGAGATTCGGCGGGCAGCCCCTTCGGGCTGGCCGCGCAGAACGAGTAGCCGCCTCATGGGCGAGCGGGACATCGAGCGCTGGTTCGCCGACCAGCAGAGCCGTGAGGCGCGCCGGCGCGAGGTGTGCGCGGGCAAACGCTGGTTCGCGACCGAGGCCGAGGCCCGCGCCGCGGCGCTCTGGGACCGAACGCAGTTCGGCGAACGCCTGAGTGCCTATCGCTGCGAGGAGTGCAACGGCTGGCATCTCACCGGTGCGGGCGGGCGCTCACGCGGCGGATCAGGCCGGTGATCCCCTCGCGGGAGCGATACTAGGGCGGTGGGCGACCTCAATGTCCTGGGCGGACCGCTCGGCTCCTGTGGCACCGATCCGGTCACCGGGTTCTTCCGCGACGGGTGCTGCCACACCGGTCCCGAGGACGCCGGGAGCCACACCGTCTGTGCGGTTGTGACCGCGGAGTTCCTCGAGCACCAGCGACGCATCGGCAACGACCTGATCACGCCAATGCCGCAGTATCGATTCCCCGGGCTGGTGCCCGGTGATCGATGGTGCGTGACCGCAGCCAATTGGCTGCGAGCGCATCTGGACGGTGCGGCGGCGTACGTCGTACTCGCTTCGACGCATCAGCGAGCGCTCGAGATCATCCCACTCGACGCGCTCAGGGAGCACGCGGTCGACGTCCCGCCAGACCCGGGGTCACTTCGCGAGTGAGACGTCGCCCGCATTGGCGATGAGTGCGAGCGTGCGGAGCCTCAAGGCAACGAACCTCGCGCTGAAGTTCGCCCCTCGCCGCGGTCGTTGTCTGGGCCCTGTTCGCCGCACCAAAGTCAACGCGACGTCTGACGCTCGCCGCGCGGGTGCCGCTCGAGCTCGGGGTGTTCGGGCTCGCGGTCCTGGCACTGTTCGCCCGCCCGCCGCGAGGCATGGAGTGTCATCGGCCGCCGCGCGCGTTGACTCCATCTGTCGCTTCGAGTGTGCGCGTGCTGGTGGCACGGAAGCTCTCGAGGAAACGACGATCATGGCTGACGAGCACGACCGTGCCAAGGAAGCCTTCCAGTGCCGTTTCAAGCTGCTCGATCGCTTCGAGGTCGAGGTGGTTGGTTGGCTCATCGAGGATCAGGGCGTTGACACCGCGTGCGGCAAGCAGCGCCAATGAGGCGCGGCTGCGCTCGCCCGGGGAGAGTGAGTTGCCGGGGCGCCCGACATCGTCGGGGCCGAGCGCGAATTTGGCCAGAAGGCCTCGGGCCTCGCCTGCCGGCAGGCCGCTGTGTTCGAGGAAGCTCGCGAGCAGCTGACCAGCGCCGGAGAACGGTCCCTCGCCCTGCGCCAGCTCGCCCACAACCACGCTCGGACCGATCCAGCGCCGCCCCGCGGCAAGCGGCAACTCGCCGAGCAGCGCGCGCACCAGGGTCGTCTTGCCAGCTCCGTTGGGGCCGACGATCGCCAGCCGATCACCGCTTCGCAGTTCGAGGTCGAGCGGGCCCAGGCGGAACCGATCACGCTCGATGACGGCCTGTTCCAAGCGGGCCACGACGTCGCCGCCGCGGCGCACCGGCGCCAACTCGAGCTGCAGCCGCCATGGCTGCCACGGCTTATCGACCGCGTCCAGGCGGGCAAGCTTCTTCTCAAACGCCTTGGCGACGTCCTTGCCCTTTTTCTTCTTGCGGCCCTGTCCGTAACCACGCTCCTCCCAGCGCTGCATCCGCTGCGCCTGCTCATGGATGCGCGCTCGCTCTCCGCTGTAGTGGCCGTACTCGCGCTCGGCACGTTCGCGTCCGAGCTCGCGCTGCGACGCAAACTCGGTCCAGCCGCCGGCGTAGTCACGAACCCGCCGGGTCTCGGGCTCGAACTCGACGATCCGCGTCATCCGCTCCAGAAACGTCCGGTCGTGCGAGACGGCGACAAGGCCCCCACCATGACCGTCGACGAACCGCTCGAGAAGCCGCAGACCGTGGAAATCAAGGTCGTTGGTCGGCTCGTCGAGCAGCAACACGTCCGCGCTGGCCGTCGCGATCGCTTCCAGTTTGCGCCTGGCCTCCTCCCCTCCGGAGCGTGCCGCCGCGGTCGAGCCCTGCTCGAAATAGGACACCGACAGGCCGCTCGGCTCGCGACTGACGGTACCCGCGTCGGGGGCCTCAAGCCCCGCCAGGATGCGCAGCAGCGTCGACTTGCCGACCCCGTTCGGGCCGACTACCCCGATCCGCGAACCGGGGGACACCACGAGCGTCACCTGGTCGAGGACCACCGTGGCACCGTATGACTTACTGAGATTGCGTGCGGCAAGCACGCCACGAACGCGCGACACGAGCTGACCTCCATGGCCGGGAAGGAACGAGGACCTGGATTTGAGTCAGCGAACGCGCATAGGACGGGGCTCACGCCCCGCCAAGAATTTACCGCTCGCCGCGCTCGCCGCAAGCCACGAGGCCGCGCCCACAGCGCGCCGGAGCCGGCGCGAGGGCCACGCACAGCCGCGTAGGCTGTAGTCAGGTGGCCGGATGAGTCCTGGCCGGAGGCTTCGAGAGGCGTGTGTCGGTGGTCAAACGAGGCACCGGTTTGAACAATTGACGACGTTGAGGAGACGTGATGGCACAGCCGCTGCGAGTCGGGATCAAGCTTTCTCAGGACGCGCCGATCGAGAGCTACAGAGCGATCTGGAAGATCGCCGATGAGGCACGGTTTGACCACTGCTGGGCGATGGACCATCTGGCGACGATCGGGGGTATCGGTGATGACAGGCCGATCTTCGACGGCTGGGAACTGCTGGCCGGGATGGCGGTTGCGACGAGCCACGTTCGCATCGGCTTGCTGGTGACCGGCATCACCTATCGGAACCCGGCGCTGCTTGCGAAGATCGCGACGACGGTCGACCACCTCTCGGGCGGCCGGCTCGAATTCGGGATCGGTGCGGCGTGGGCGGCCAACGAGCACGAGATGTACGGGATCTCGGGCCTCGACCATCGCGTAGGGCTCTTCTCCGAAGGGCTCCAGGTGATCAGGTCGCTGTGGACCCAGGAGCGCACGAACTTCGACGGTCGCTACTACCAGATGAGCAACGCGGTCGCGAACCCCAAGCCGATTCAGACGCCCTACCCGCCGATCTGGGTGGGCTCCGGTGGGCCGGCGATGCTGAAGCTGACGGCTCGGCACGCCGACGTGTGGAACGCCAGCGGCCCCGCCGGCCGCGATCTTGAGAGCGCGATCGTGGGTTCGCGGGAAGCTCGACGAGGCGTGCGTGGCGATCGGCCGTGACCCCGGCGAGATCCGCCGCTCGGTCCAGCTTCCAGCGGGCGTGGACCCCGGCGAGATTGCCGAGCGGGTGCACGCCTTTGCCGAGGCGGGCTTCACGGAGGTGATCATCATGTTGAGCGGCGGCAACATGCCGACCAACGCCGACCCGATCAGCACCGCGACGATGATCGCCGAGCGCGTGCTACCCCAGCTTCGAAGCTAGTCCTCGGATCGCGCCGTCGGCGGTAAACGCCACCGGGCGCTACGACTAGGTCTATGATGGTCCGGCGCGCAGGTCGCCGCCGGTCCGCGGAAAGGGCGAAGCCCACCTGTCGGTTGGTTGCTGTGGCTGTGGTCGGTGTCTCCTTTCCGGCCTGCGACTGCGGACTCCGGGCCTTGGTGAAAGGGGGCCTTTGTGCCAGTTCGTGGTCTTCCCGGCAATGCCAGTCTCGAGCACCTCAGGAAGGGTGCGAAGTCGTTTCAGCGGGCGGTTCGCTCCGGTGATCCTGGGGCGGCCGAGGTTGTTCGTGAGTTTCATCCGCGTCTGTCCCATGCGATGCCGGATTCGGCTGAGCTGGTGGGGTTCACGCGCGCGGACGCGCAACTGGTGGTGGCGCGCCAGTTTGGGTTTGCGAGCTGGCCGAAGCTCAAGACGCACCTGGAGTTGGTCGCAAGGTACGCGCGCTCTCCACACGAGCAGCCGGTCGGCGGTCCGCTGCCCGATCAAGCGGCGGTTATCGATGAGTTTCTCCGACTTGGATGCCTGACCTACGGAGACGATGACCCTGAGCGGCTGCGACGCGCGCGGGCGATGCTCGCCGAGCATGAGTGGCTTGGTCGCGCGAGCATCCATACGATTGCTGCGACGGGTGACGTCGACGGTGCGCGCGAGCTGCTTGGCGACGATCCGGCGCAGGCGTCGCTCGTCGGCGGGCCACACATGTGGGAGCCGTTGCTGTACCTGGCGTACGCGCGCGTGCCGCTGCCGCGCGGGCGATCGGCGGTCGGAGTGGCGCGGGTGTTGTTGGAGCATGGTGCCGATCCGAACGCCGGCTATCTGTGGGAGGGGCTCGTTCCACCGTTCACGGCGCTGACCGGCGCACTCGGTGGTGGCGGCACGATCCCGCGTCACCCAGAGGAGCTTGCGCTCACGCGGCTGTTGCTCGAGGCCGGTGCGGACGCCAACGACGGACAGGCGATCTACAACCTTGCTGCCGACACTCGCACGGACTGGCTGGAGCTGCTGTTGGAGTTCGGGCTCGGGACCGGAGACGGCGGACCCTGGCAGCGTCTGTTCGGCGATCGCCTGGACTCGCCGAAGAGCATGGTCGAGGACCTGTTGATGTCGGCCTGCTCGCACGGGCTGGCCGAGCGGGTCCGCATATTGCTGGCCCATTCCGTCGATCCCAACGGGCGTGGCTCGAGGCACCCGATCTATCGGGGCCGCACGCCAGTTCAGGAGGCAGCTCTCAACGGCCAGCGGGCGGTCGTCTCACTGCTTGTCGGTGCGGGCGCGATCTGGGAGCACGACCTGGTCGATGAGCTCGTGGCGGCGGCGACTGCCGCTGATCGTGCGACGGTCGAGCAATTGCTGGCGGCGGATCCCGGATCGGCGGCGCGCGCGATCGAGCGCAACCCGGACCAGTTGGTCCGCGCGGCCGAACAGAGCGGCCGCGACGCCGTGGCCCTGTTGATCGAGCTGGGGTTCGATGTCAACGCCGGGGCCAGGACCAAGCCGCTGCACGAGGCGGCGATGCGCGGCAATACCGAGGTGATCGCGTTGCTGCTCGATCATGGCGCCGATGCGACAGTCCGAGACCGCGGCTATCACAGCACCCCGGCGGGTTGGGCGGAGCATCATCAACAGCGCGAGGCACAGAAGCTGCTTCAGGCAGCCGAGCGAGACCAGCTGCGCCTACGGGTCCAGGAACCGGGCGACGATGGCACGGCAGCGATTCCAATCGGCACGGCGATGCGAACCGTCACGGCCGCATTCAACGCAGCGATCGCAGGTCGCTTCGAGGAGCTGGGTGCGTTGCTGGCAGATGAGATCGACTGGCACGGGTTGCCAGACGAAGACGGCAACATCCCGCGCTGCCAGGGGCGCGCGCAGGCGCTCGAGCGGATGCGGATCGGCCTGCTGGCGGGCGGAGCAGTATCGGTCAGCGCACTTCAGGAATACGGCGACCGGGTGCTCGCGCACGTTCACGCCACGCCTGAGACTGACGACCCACCCCCGGAGCGCTTCGTCGTCGCCGAGGTCCACGGTGCGCAGATCACGCAGCTGCGTGGCTACGCCACCGAGGCCGAGGCACGCGAGGCGCTGGCGACCAACCCAGGTACCGAGGCACCAACTCCCGCATCCGGCGCCGGGGGGCAGCCGTGAATCAGCGATCTAACCACCCGGCAGCCGGCCAGCTGACCGTCACCCTCAGGGCGCTGACACGAGCGGACCTGACGCTGATCGCACCGTGGTTCGACGACCCGGAGACGAGCCGATTTCTCGGCGGGCGCGACTGGCCAGGGAAGGCGCTCGACCATGCCGAGCACTGCATCGGGGAGACCTTCCGCGGCGCCATCCAGCTGGCAGCGCATCACTACCTCGCGCAGTTGGACGGCACGCCGGTTGGGTACATCGACTGCGGCGTCTTTGACCGCTGCACCGTCTACGGCGGACAAGGGCCGGACGGGCCGATCATCCTCGACACGATCGACGCCGTGACCGGCGCGATCGCGTTCGTGACCGCGCCGGCGCGCCGACGCCAAGCAGTTGCGTCCAGGATGATCGGCGCGCTGACCCGGCATCCGGACCTCACAGCAGTGGAGCTGTTCGAGGCGGGCGTCGAGCCAGACAACCACCCGTCACGCCGGGCGCTGGAGGCCGCCGGATTTCGTCTGGCCTCCGAGGTGCCGGATTGCGAGGAGATGCTCTACTACCGCTCGAGCGCTTCGCCTTCATGCAGTGACTCGTCATCACCGGCGTAGGCGACCTTGATGACCCGTGTCCCCGCTGGAGCGACATACGACACGTTGGCCATCGCAAAGCTCGGCTCCAGTGTCAGGCCCCAGTGGCGGGCGGCGTCCTCGGCAACGGCCTGCGCTGAGCTCATGCCACGGGCTCCACGTAGAGCCAGGTTCGCCCAGCCCGGGCGAACCTGCTGTGCTCCCGCTGGCGACCGTACTGGCCGCGCGCAGAGTCCCAGTAGTGAGCGACGAACTCGACCGTACCGGTGTCGTCGTCTTCGCCGCCGCCCGTCTGACCATGGATCTGCAGCCGGCGCCATTCGACCGCGGGATCAAGATCCAGCGACTGCGGCCGCGTCGCCGGGTGCCATGTCGCCAACAGGTAGCCCGGTTCGCGGACGGCAAAGGCGCTGTAGCGGGAGCGCATCAACTCCAGTGCCGTCTGCGCGGTGGCAATACCGCTGTGAAGCCGGCCGCAGCACGCGGTGTAGCTCAGCCCCGACCCGCACGGGCAGTCAGCGTCCATCGTGCCGCGAGTATCGCGCAGCCGGGGGGCGTCGCTGTGCGTCGCCGGCGGACCCGCGGCGGGCCGCTGCGCCGATCGTGTAGAACCAGGTCCATGCACGACAAGATCAATCTCGCCGAGAAGTTCGCGCTGCTCGACGGCTTCTACAAGCCGGGCGTGATCGGTTACATCAACGACCACAAGCTGCAGATCGTCAAGGTCAAGGGCCCCTTCGTATGGCACAAGCACGACGACACCGATGACTTCTTTCTGGTGGTAGATGGCAAGCTGCGGATCCAGCTGCGCGATCGTGACGTCGACCTCGGTCCGGGCGAGCTGTTCGTGGTGCCGCGCGGCGTCGAGCACTGCCCCACGGCCGAGGAAGAGGCGCTGGTGTTGCTGATCGAGCCTCGCGGGACGGTCAACACCGGTGATGCTGGTGGTGAGCTGACCGTCGAGCCGCGCGAGCTCTGACACTCAGCGGCGGTGAGGCAGCGCCCAGTGGGCGCCGAGCAGCGCTGCCGCCGCGGCGACCGCGATCCAGACGAGCGGGTCGCTGAGCGAGAACGTGCGCGCGGTGGAGCCCAGATAGGCGACGAGCGCGGTCAGCGGCAGGTACCCCGCGACGGTCGTCCAGGAGAAGCGCCAGAGGTTCACGCGTGTCGCTCCAGCCGCGTAGCCG
Source organism: uncultured Actinomycetota bacterium (assembly GCA_963706725.1). Taxonomy (GTDB): domain Bacteria; phylum Actinomycetota; class Thermoleophilia; order Solirubrobacterales; family Solirubrobacteraceae; genus Palsa-465. The sequence continues at coordinate 1,967,398 of OY970167.1, forward strand.
AGGAACGCAAACGGCACCACCGGGATCAGTCGCCCGGCGAGCAGCAGCGCGACCCCTCCGTCGGCGACACCCTCCTCGAGCTTGGCGAAGCGCCTGCCGAGCAGCGCGCGCAGCAACGGCGCGCCAACGGTCCGCCCGAGCGCATAGGAGAGCAACGCGGTCAGCAGCCAGCCGCCGACCACCAATCCGAGCGCGGGCATGAAGCCGTAGATGTAGCCGGCGGTCGCGGTCACGATCTCACTCGGGTAGAAGACGACCGCGTGCGCAACCATCAGCCCCAGCAGCAGCGCCAGCCCGGCGGTGCCGAGCGAACGCACGTAGGCGCGCAGCGCCGCAAAGTGCCCGTGCAGTGCGAGCCCGACCGCATGCCGCAGCTCCGGGACGAGCACGATCAACGCGACCACCGCGAGCGCGGTCGCGATGCCGATCGCGACGTCAACTCCCGTGCGCCGGTCCGGCAGCTCGGGGCGATCGGGGGTCTGAGTGGCCAACCATGAGAGCGTGGCAAGCGCGTGCGCCGATCTTGTGAACGATTCGCTACGCCGCGGACGTCGCCGGCCTCGTACGCTGAGCGTGTGTCCGATCTGGGAACACGGATTCAGGAGCACGCCGAGTGAGTGCCGAGCTGCGACTCGCACCCGACTACCCCGTCGCCACCGCGCGCCTGCGCCTGCGGCCGCTGCGGTCGACCGACGCACAGGCGCTTCACGCCTACCGCTCGTTGCCCGAGGTCTGCCGCTACGTTCCCTTCACGCCGATGACGCTCGAGTTGATCACTGAGCGAATCGAGGGTGCCTGGAGTGCCACGACGATAACGGCCGAGGGCGAGGGCCTGACACTGGGCGTGCAGCTAGCCGAGTCCGGCGCTCTGATCGGCGACGTGGTGCTCTTCTGCAAGAGTGCCGAGCACCGGGCGGGCGAGGTGGGATGGGTGTTCAACCCAGACCACTCGGGCCGGGGCTACGCGACAGAGGCCGCCCAGGCACTGCTGGGCCTCGCATTCGAAGGGCTCGGCCTGCATCGGGTGACCGCCAGGGTGGACAGCCGCAACGAAGCGTCGCTGCGTCTGTGTGCACGCCTCGGTATGCGCCGTGAGGCACACCTGATTAGCAACGAGTGGTTCAAGGGCGAATGGAGCGACGAGATTGACTTCGCTCTGCTCGAGCACGAATGGGGCCGAGCCAAGCCTCGTGCGGGCGGCGCGTGAGCCGACGCCCGGAACCGCGCCATGGCCAGTCCGGATTTGGTCTCGGCGGAATCGTCGTCATCCGGATGAAGCTCGGCATAGCGTTCGCCGCGCTCCTCGAGGATCTCATCGCGCCTCTGTAGCTGCTCGGCTCGGAACGATTCGCGTGGGGGCTCAAACGGCACGCGAACAACCTGCGTGCGTCGGTGGCGGTCAGGGGTGGCGTGAGAGCCCGCGCAGCACCGCGTCGGCGTCGCGATGCGGGGCGCGCAGCGCCAGACCGACGACGTCCAGGTCGGCGGCGGCGACCGCGCGGACCGCCGCGCGGTTGTCGACGTCGTTGCCGGTGCTGAACATCTCCAGCGTGTAGAGCGCGAGTGGCACCTCACGACGCAGGGCGCGCTCACGTACCGTCGCCAGCTTCCCGGCCGAGCCCTCGAACACGAGCACCGGCTGCACCAGCAGCGGGAGGTAGCGGTTACCGTCGGCGTCGAGGTAGTCCTCGCCGATCGCCTCCGGGCCGGCGGCGGCGATCACGCCGCTGATCAGGAAGGCGCAGACGTTGAGCCGCTGCCAGGCCGCGAGGTCCTCACGCACCGCCACGGCGGTCTTGGTCTGAAAGTCGGTCACGGCAGCCACGCGACCAGCATGCCGCCCCGCCGCCACGCCGTCTTGAACGATCTTGCGCTCTTCGCGCCTCTAGGCCGCTGCCGCAAAGCGGCCGGGAGTGACACCGACGGCGCGCTTGAACGTGCGCGTCAGGTGCGGTTGGTCGGCGAAACCGCACGCGGCCGCGACCTCGGCGAGCGCGGCGCCGCCGCTCAGCATTCGGCGGGCGCGCTCGATCCGCACATTGGTCTGGAAGGCGTGCGGTGTCAGTCCGGTCTGCTCGCGGAAGCGGCGCACCAGTTCGAACCTGCTCAAGCCCGCCGCTGATGACAGCTCGGCCAGCGGCACCGCCCGGTCCCAATTCTCCGACAGGAAGGCGCGCGCCCGTCGTACGGCCGCGTGCTCGCAGCCGCCGCGCAGCTGTGATGGGCCCGGCCGCAGGTGCGGGCGCAGCGCATCGACCGCCGCGGCCACGCTCTCATCGAGCTCAAGCCCCGAGGCACCCGAGCCGATCACGGCGTGCATGTGCAGCAGCGCGGCCCGCAGCGCCACGTCGCGGAACACGACCCAGCGCGCGGCGCGCGGTACAGCGCCGTCGCGCTCATCCCACGCGAACAGCAGCGCGGGATCGAGGTAGAGGACCCTGTAGGCCCAGCCCTCCGGCACCGCCGCCATGCCGGTGTGCACGGCCTCGGGCTCGAGCACGAACAGCTCGCCGCGGTCGGCACGTTGGTGGGTTGCGTCGACCTCGAAGCGGGCAGCGCCGTCGTGAACGACGGCCACGGTCCAGCTCGGATGCGAGTGCGGCATGTACGCGTGATTGACGAAGCGCGCGTGCAACGCTTCCACGCCGGGCAGCTCCGGCAACCGAAAGTAAGTCGACTGTTCCACCGTAGAATCCGCTCGCAGCCAAACCCTACGCCAGCACCGCGCGATCCGCGGACCCGGCGTTCACCCGCACCGATGACGGGAGCCGGACCGGCGCCGCCATCGAGTCCTTGACCCGCAACCAGACCGGGAGCAGAATCGTGCCCATCGAGCACTCAGAGGCAACGCCAGCAATTCACGACTCGATCCTCGAACTCGTCGGCGACACGCCGCTGGTGCGAATGTCCCGGATCCGCCCGGGACTGCGGACTCAGCTGCTGGCCAAGGTCGAGTACTTCAACGCCGGCGGCTCGATCAAGGACCGGGTCGCGATCGCGATGATCGAGGCGGCCGAGCGCGACGGGCTGCTGAAGCCCGGCGGCACGATCATCGAGCCGACCTCGGGCAACACCGGCACAGGGCTCGCGATCGCCGCGCGGCTCAAGGGTTACAAGGTGATCGCGGTGATGCCGGACAAGATGTCGCGCGAGAAGATCGACCTGCTGCGCGCCTACGGCGCCGAGGTGGTGCTCGCCCCGACCAACGTCCCGCCCGAGTCGCCGCGCTCCTACTACCGCGTCGCCGACCGCCTGGCTGATGAGATTCCGGGTGGCTTCCAGCCCAACCAGTACCGCAACCAGGCCAACCCGCAGGCGCACTACGACTCGACGGGACCCGAGCTCTGGGAGCAGACCGGCGGCAGGATCACGCACCTGGTGGTCGGCGTGGGCACCGGTGGCACGATCACCGGCACGGCCCGCTACCTGCGTGAGCGCAACCCCGACCTGGTCGTCGTCGGGGTCGATCCGGAGGGCTCGATCTACTCCGGCGGCGAGGAGAACGTGCGCCCCTACCTGATCGAGGGTGTGGGGGAGGACTTCTGGCCGGAGACCTTCGACCCGAGCGTCGTCGACCGCTGGGTGATGGTCTCCGACAAGGAGGCGTTTCTGACCACGCGCGCGCTGGCCGAGAGCGAGGCGATCCTGACCGGCGGCTCGGGCGGCATGGCCGTGCACGGCGCCGTGCAGATCGCCACTGAGCTCGATGATCCCAACGCGATGGTGGTCGTGATCCTGCCCGACGGCGGCCGCTCGTATCTGTCGAAGGTCTTCTCCGATGCCTGGATGCAGCAGCATGGGTTCCTCGAGCGCAGCCACGATCTACTGGTTGGCGATGTGCTCGCGCAGAAGCTGCAGGCCGGGCAGACCCCGACGTTCGTGAGCATCGAGGCCGACCATCCGGTGCGCGAGGCGGTGACGCTGCTGCATCAGCACGGGCTCTCGCAGCTGCCGGTGATCAGTGCCGGCAACGGCGGCACCGTGATCGGCGCGGTCGGCGAGCGTGGCCTGCTGCGCCATGCCGCCAGCAACCCGGGGCTGCTCGACGACGCGATCGAGCAGGTGATGGAGCCGCCGTTCCCGTCGGTCTCGGTCGATGACCCGGTGCGGGCCGCGATCGAGCTGCTGGTCGGTGAACAGCAGGCGCTGCTGGTCACGCGCGACGGCACACCCGAGGGGATCGTGACGCGCACCGACCTGCTCGAGGCGCTGGCCAATTAAGATCGCCGAGATGAGCAGCGAGGAGCACACCACTCACGGGTTCGGCACGCGCGCGGTCCACGCCGGCCTGACGCCCGACCCGAGCTACGGCTCGGTGATCCCGGCGATCCACCAGACCTCGACCTACCGCCAGCCGCGCCCGGGCGAGTTCGTCGATGACTACGACTACTCGCGCTCGGCCAACCCCACGCGCAAGGCGCTCGAGGATGCACTTGGCGAGCTCGAGGGCGGCCGTGCCGTCGCCTTCTCATCGGGCCTTGCCGCCGAGCACGCGACAATCACCGCCACCTGCGAGGCGGGCGCGCACATCGTCCTGCCCAATGACCTGTATGGCGGCACCTACCGGCTGATCGACAAGGTGCTGAGCCGCTGGGGGCTCGACTACACCTTGGTCGACCAGACCGACCCCGAGGCCCTGGCCGCCGCGATCACCGATCGGACCCGCCTGATCTGGGTCGAGACGCCCACCAACCCGCGGCTCGACGTCGTCGATATCAAGCAGATCGTCGCCGCCCGAGGCCATGCACTGGTGGCCGTCGACAACACCTTCGCTACCCCCGCCAACCAGAACCCGCTGGCCGAGGGCGCCGACTTTGTCGTGCACTCGACGACCAAGTACCTGGGCGGGCACTCCGACGTCGTCGGCGGCGCCGTGATCACCAGGAGCGACCAGGCCTACGAGCAGTTGCGCTTCGTGCAGAACTCGATCGGCGCCGTGCCCGGGCCGTTCGACTGCTTCCTCGTGCACCGCGGCCTGCGCACGCTGCACCTGCGCATGCAGGCGCACGCCCGCAGCGCCCGGGCGGTGGTCGAATTGCTCGAGCAGACACCCGATGTCAGCGAGGTGCGCTGGCCCGGCTTCAGTGGCATGGTCAGCTTCCGCCACCCGGCCGCGCTCGAGATCGTCGCCCGCACCAAGCTCTTCACCCTCGCCGAATCGCTCGGCGGCGTCGAGTCGCTGATCGAGCTCCCGCAGGCGATGACGCACCAGTCGGTCGAGGGTTCGAGCGCCGCGGTGCCGGCCGACCTCGTCCGCCTCAGCTGCGGGATCGAGGATCCCGAGGACCTGGTCGCGGACCTGCGCCAGGCATTTACGGCCGCACGCGCGATCGGCGTGCCGGCCGTCGGGCTGTCGAGCTAGCGGACGCCGCCGACCGGCCGGTCCAGCAGCTGCTCGCCGACACCGGGATCGCGCCCTCGCCGGCGTCTCCTCACCACACTCGAACGCGCGCGCGAACCGGCGTGGTCGCGCGCGGCTGCCCCGTCAAACGCTCAGAGGATCACCTCGGGATCGATCCGCGCCTCCTTCATCACCACGCGCGTGCCGCTGATCGGAATTCCCTCGGCCTCGAGCAGTCGTCGCTGACGCTCGCCCTTGACCCAGCTGCCGTCACTGTGCACGACGCGCCACCAGGGCAGATCCTCGTCGGTGGAGAGCGCCAGCGCGCGCCCGGCCTGGCGCGGCGCGCCCGGGGAGAGCTCGCCGTAGGTGGTGACGAAGCCCGCGGGGACACGCCGCAGGCGGTTGTAGATGATCTCGGGGCTGGCGGCCATGCCAGAGGATTGTGCAACCCGCTGCGGCCGTGATCACCAGCGCGAAAATGGGATCACGCTCCGAGGCGGGTAGTGGGCACAAGGGACGCACGTTCGCGCCACTGGATGTGATGGTCACCGAGGAGATCAATCTCGAGGCGGCCTTCGCGACGGTTCGCGCAGCCGGCGCCGGCTGGTCCTTTCGCCTGAACCGCTGACCGGCAATCCGGCTTGAACTCTTGCGCCCCTGAGTAGTTGACGCTAGGCTCAGTAGCGTTATGGTGCAACCGAATGGATTGACGAACGTCGAGGCAGCTCGCCTGCGGTTGGCCGCCGTCGACCGCAACGACCCAACGCTGCTGCACGAGCAGGTCGCCGTGGAGCTGCGCAGGGCGATCGCGCGTGGTGAGGCCCGTCCGGGCGAGCGGATCCCGCAGGCGAAGGACCTCGCGGCGGTTCTGGGTGTCAACACCAACACCGTTCTACGCGCCCTGCGGCTGCTGCGCGATCAGGGACTGCTGGAAGTCGGGAGGGGGCGGGCGATCCGCGTCGCCGGCACGCCCGAGCGCTCCGAGGTCATCGAGGCGATGCGGCTCTGATCGAGCTGGGCCGGCGCAACGGCTACCGGCGCGCGGACCTGGCCGCGCTGCTGGACAGCCTCCCCGGGTAGGCGCGAGCATGGCCGTTCTCGATCACCCTTCGGAGCTGGCCCCCGCCACCCCGTTGCAGGCTCCCGCGGCGATCATCCCCGCGGCGCGGCGGCGGGGGCGGCGACGGCGAGCGCTGTGGGCGGCGGCGGCCGTTGCCATCATCGGCGGGCTGACAGCCGCGGTCCTGCTGGTAATCGGCAGCGGAGCGGCGGTGTCAGGCGATCTGCATCACCGACCGGCACCCGGTGGCCGTCGCCGGTTCGGTTCCGCTGGCGATGCGGTGGTTGCCTGGGGCGACTATTCCGGCATCGTCCATCTCGGCGACCTCGACACGGGACGGCAGATCCAGATCGCGACCGGCCTTTCGGGCGGCGCCTCGGGTGGTCCGGTGATCGAGAACCACGGGCGCCTGCTCTGGGTCGACGCCAGGAACACGGTGCGGAGCATTGAGCTCGCGACCGGTCAGAGGAGCGTCGTCGCCCGCGGGCTCGCCGTGATGGCCAGCCCCGGCGGCGCCCGGCTCTACGTCGACCAGGGCACGCACGACTTCCTGGAGCTCGATGCTCGCACCCTGCGGGTGACCGGGCGGGCGGAGATCCCGGTGGGGTGGAGGGCAAACCCCTGGGTTGCACGCCCCGTGGCCGGCGGCCTGGTGCTGATGCACGCCAAGCGACACGGCCTCGTACTGGGGGTCTGGCGGCTCGGCGCCGGGGTCCGCGCGCTCGGGGCTGCCACCGGAACCGTGCTCGCCATCCACACCGCGAGCGACGGTCGATCAAGCCGCGTGGCCTGGGTGCCTGCCTGCTCCGATCACGCCGGCACCGCCTCGGGCTGCCCACTCGCGATCACCAACACCGCCAGCGCAACGACCATCAAGGTTCCCAGTCCGAGCCGTTACGGGTTCACGTCGGGGGCGTTCTCGCCCAACGGGACGCAGTTCGCCACGTTCGTGAACACCAACAACCCGAACGACCCTGATTCGGCCCCGCGCTCAGAGCTGGCGATCGTCGACGCCGGCACGGGCGCACTGAGGCTCGACCCCAAGGTGAAGATGATCACCACCGAGGACGCCGCCTGGGCCGTGTGGTTGCCGTCGGGCCGCCAGCTGCTCACCGGTGCGATCGCGGCCACCTACATCGTCGATCCGCGCAGCCTTGCCGCGCGGGCGCTGTACTTCGACGGTGCCGCCACTCCGTTGGACTCGGTCATGGGCAGTCCCGACCTCAACTTCTCGACGCTGCTGATTCCCGCCAGTGCCCTGAGCGCGAAGCAGCGGCGAGCGCTCGGCCTCGGCGCTGGTGCCGGGTAGCCGGCTGCGCGGGCCGCTCAGCCCGGTGGCCCGCCGGTGGCCGGAGGAGTCACGCCGAACACGATCCGGTAGCTGCAGCCACCGGCGCAGGTGAACACGCTGGTGGCGTTGTCACCAGACCACGAGTACGCGTACGGCTCGGCCCGCTTGAAATCGAGCGCGTAGTCGACCGGCCAGGTATGAGCGGGACTGCAGCCCTTGGCGAACTGCCCGCGACAGCAGTAGCGGTCGGTCCCAAAGCGCGCACACGGCGAGATGCATGCGACCAGCCTGCCGTCAGTGCGCACCCGGAGCCGCGCCGGGCACTTGACGGTCGAGGTGCAGCCACGCCCCTGCTCGCAGCCGCGCGAATTGATCTTGTCCGGGGTCGTGCCGCCGACGGTGTTGATGTACATCGGCAGGTTCGAGCCATCGACCATCGAGACGTCGTAGAAATCCAGGTGGTCATACGAGTCGAGATCAAACTCTGCAAGCGTCGCTGGGATCTCACCCCAGCCGGTGCATTGAAAACGCCCACCGCAGTCTCCCGTCTCGCATCTGCCGCGTCCTCCGGTCCCGAAGTGACAGCCGGTGCGGCCCCAGATGCGGCCGTTGTAGCTGTCGCTCACCTGGACGCTGACCGAAGCGCCGACCGGGAGCTTCCAACCGGTCGCTCCCGACAGCGCGGCGGGTGTGGCTGCGACCCAGATCGCCTCGTCGGTGCGGTTCACGAAGGTGACGGTGCGTGGGTGTCCGGCCGCTGCGGCCTGCGATCCGCCGGCGAGCGCGAGCACGGCAACCAGCGCCAACGCCGGCCCGCAGACGCGCGCAAACGCTAGCCGGCAAACGTCGCGAAGGTCCAGTGGTTCCCGTCCGGGTCCGCCACGGTGAAGTCGCGTGACGGGTAGTCCGTCTGGTCAACCAGCGGATGCACCACGGCGGCACCGGCCGCCTCGGCGCGTGCCAACACGGCGTCGGGATCGGCGGTGACCACGTGCAGCGAGCTCGTCCCGGGGCGGCAGGGAGTGCTGCGCTCGTTGGTGCTCGAGAGCAGCACACGACCGCCCTCTGGCCAATCCAGCTGGCAGTGGTGGATGTGCCCGTCGCGCTCGCCGGGGATCAGCAGATCCTCCGTGAAGCCAAGGGCCAGAAGCCAATCGTGCAGCCCCAGCGCATCGTCGCTGACGACGCTTGCCCAGATGCTCGGCTGGCGGATGCCACTGGTGCGCACGGTCATGGCTGTAGCGAAGCCTACCGACGCCGATCCGGTACTGCGCCCCGCCTGCGACCTGATGCATTCCTCGTGGCGCGATACTTGGCAGGTGCGCAGTGCCGTGGCTCTGGCTGTGGCCATCGCGGCCATCGCGGTCGCGGGCTTTGCCTCGCGCGCGTCCCCTGCGCTCGGCGGCAGCGCGTCTGCGCGCGGCGAGGTCAGCGTCGCCTTCGAGCACCTGGTCGGGGCGCCACACGGCGCTCGTGAGCTGCGACCTTACGTGCAGGACATCAACGGAGCGATGACCAGGGCGCTGGCAGCGGGCGCCGCGAATCAGGGCGGTGCCGAGATCGGCTCGCTGCTGCCCGACGGAGCGATGCACGTAACGGCCGTTCACAGGCTGAACCACGCGGTCGCCTCGGTTGCGTTCACGATCAGCGATGGCGGCCGCAACGGATACAGCTGGCGCTTCGTCGGGACCGCCGTGCGGTCGGCGGGGCGCTGGAAGGCCTCCTGGGTGACGGTCTGCATGCTGGTGGAGCAGGAGGGCGTCCTGTGCCCGAATCCGCCCAATGGTGTGTCATCGCCGTCGCCGCTGCCCTACGTCGTTGCCGACCGGCAGGGGGCGTCGGAGCAGACGCCCGATCTGATCAGGCCGGGAGCGCTGGCGCTGACAGCCGCTGGCGATCTGCTGATCGCCGACAGCGATCGAGACCAGATCCTCGAACGGCATCCGAACGGCGACCTGACGATCTTTGCGGGCACAGGCCGACCCGGATTCTCCGGCGACGGTGGGCCTGCTGTGGACGCGAGGCTCAGCGCCGAGCTCGGCGGGATGGCGATGTCGCCAAGCGGAACGCTGTACTTCGTCGACGACGATCGCGTGCGCGCGATCGCTCCGAACGGCACCATCGCGACGGTCGCGGGCACTGGCCGGTCTGGATCGTCATCCGGTGCCGGTCCCGCCCTGCGTGCGCGCCTCAACCCGTCGGATGTTGCGGTCGCCGCCAATGGGACCGTTTACATCGCGAACAACTCAGAGATCCTGAGGCTCTCGCGGAACGGTGTTCTGTCGATCTTCGCCGGAGGCAGCGGCCGATCCGGCGACGTCGCCACGCCCGGCGGACCGATGGCGTTCTCCCCGACAGACATGGCCTTCGACGGAGCCGGGAATCTCGATGTGTTCTCCTTCTCGCCAAAGGAGATCTTCCAGATCGCGCCCTCCGGCGCGATCCGCTTGCTCGGCGGCGCCTACACAGCCCAGCTGGCGACCGCGCCCGACGGTGACGTGCTCAGCGCCGGGCACGGCGAGAACATCGGGCGGGTCACCCCGGCCGGCGCCGTCGGCACCTACCTGGATCTGCTGAAGCTCAAAATCAATGGCCTCTGGTCACCCGGAGATCTGCCCGGACTCGAGCCCAGCGGCATCGCCGTCACCGGCTCCGGCGTCATCTACCTCGACTCCTCCGAGGGCAACGGCTACTCGGGTGGGACCGCGCTTGTCAGGGTCACGACGGCGCGAACCCTGCAGGCGCTGCCGATCCGCACACCGGTGCTCGACACGCTGCCCGCGCCCGGATCGCCGTCCTTCCCGGCGTCGGTCTATCCGAACCCGTCGCCGGCAAGGGGCGCCGACCTCTCGTCGTGCCCGAGCCTGGAGGGGATCGAGCGCTTCAACCGTCATTCGACCGCCTCGGCGCGGACGCTCGCCGAGAAATTCAACGCCTTCACGTCGAGCTTCTACGGCGACCTCCGTTCATCCGATCGCGCGTGGTGGAGCAGCCTCTTTGGCGAATGGGTCGGCTACGGCTACGACCGCGATAACCACAGGGTTCTCACCGTCCAGCCCGCCGGCCGGGACACCTTCGCGGCCGCCGTCGCCCGTGCCTGCGGTCGGCGGCTGGTGCGCGACTCGGTCGTGGTCGACGTCGGCCCGTCCCCGTACTCCTTCCAGGTCAGCCATCTGTACTTGCTCGACCGCCGCGGCCATCCGCTCGTCTATTTCCAGGCCACGTAGCGCCCCGGGACACGTCGGCTGTGTAGGCTTACGTTGACCTTAGGCCGGCCGCTGCATGCTGCGGTCGATTGTGTGATGAGGGGATCTGCACTGCTCACCGCGTTCGCGGCTACGTTGGCTGCGGCCGTGTTTTGCTTCGTGCCGGCGTCACAGGCCGCAGCCCCCGCCGGGAACGCGGTTCCGTTCACGGTGGCGCCGCTGCCCCTTCCCGCATCCACCGTGCCGATTCAGCTCGTCGTTGGGAAGACCCCGGCCAGCCCTCCGATCCGGGCGGGCTTTGTCGGGGTCACCACAGAATTCTGGGACATGTTCAAGGAGGTCGGGACCAACCCGGCGCAGCCTGACACCGCGTTCGAGCAGGTCTTGAAGAACCTGGCTCCCGACGGCGGCCTTGATCTTCGGATCGGGGGGGAAACGGCCGACTGGACATGGTGGCCGGTCCCCGGGATGGTGCGCCCACCGTGGGCACGCTGGACGCTCACGCCGACCTGGATGGCGGTCGCGAAGAAGCTCCTCGAGGACCTGCATGCGCACCTGATCATCGGGATCAACATGGAGGCTGATAATCCCGTGGTTGCGACGACCGAGGTCAACGCGATCAAAGCGGGGATCGGTCCGTCGGTGCCGACCACGTTCGAGCTCGGCAACGAACCCGAGCTCTACCCGAAGTGGCCCTACTACATCACCAAAGCCGGGCAGGTCGTGTTCGGGCGCCCGCAGAACTATTCGTTCCCGCAGATAACGAGCGAGTGGGACAGGTTCGCGGCACAGCTGGGGCGCATCCGCTTGGCTGGCGTCGGCTACTCGTCGTACCGGGCACTGCCATATGTCCCGCAATTCCTGCACGCGAGTCCCGAGCTATCGCTGCTCACCCTGCACACGTACGCGCTCACGCCGCAGCACTGCCAGCAGGGGGGTCAACTGCAGGAGAGCTCGCTCTTCGATCTCAATTCATTGCAGAAACTGGCCTGGGAGGTCGGTGCCTGGACCACAGTCGGTCGCCAGCACAAGGTTCCGGTGCGTGTCGATGAGATCAATGCCGTGACCTGTGGCGGCCTTGCGAACTTCAGCGACACGATGGGCCCCAGCCTGTGGGCGCTGAACATCCTCCCGCTGTACGCGCAGACGGGCGTGACCGGCGTCAATTTCGAGACGAGGCCGAACACCGCCCAGAACCTGATCCAGCCCATAGCGCCGCCGCCCACGGCAACGACGCCCACGGCAACTACCCCCACCACAACTATCCCCACCACAACGACGCCCACGGCAACGACGCCCACCACAACGACGCCCACGGCAACACAGTCCGGCTGGCAGGTCGCGGTGCAGCCCGAGTACTACGGCATGCTGGCCTTCGCCCAACTCACGCCACCCGGCTCGCGCATACTCAACATCACGACGACCCTGCCCAATGGACTCCTGGCCTGGGCGGTACAGACTCCCAGGCACATCATCCATATCGTCGTGACGAACATCACCAGCAACCCCAAGCGCGTCGCCGTGCAGGCTGTCGGCGCGACCGGCTCGGCCACCACCGAAGCGCTGGGGACCCCGGCCGGGGGCTTGACCACCGCGGCGGGCGTGGCGCTGGGTGGCCAGACGATCTCTCCGCAGACAGGCCTGTTGAGCGGTCATCAGACCAGATCCCGGGTCGCGCAGCGCAACGGCATGTACAGCGTCACGGTCGCACCGGCGAGCGCCACGATCCTCAGCGTCAGCGGTTAGCGCCGCGAGCGCGGCCGCTCAGCGCGGCGGCAGCGTCCTCGGCAACCCGAATGCAGCGAGCACGCTGTTGTCGAAGCGCGTGATCGCCGAAACGGCGTTACCGGAGAGCGTGAAGACGAGCACGCCGTAGGCACGAAACAGGCCGGTCGCCTCGTCGCGCGGGTACATGCCAAAGGCGGGCTGCAGGTTCGCGCGCGTGGGCAGCACCCGGAACTCACGTCCCGGGCGGAAGGCGACAGCCAGGAGGAACTCGCGCGTGAGCTCGCGCCCGCGGTATTCGAGCGGAACCGGCGGCATCCGCAGCCAGACGTCATCGGTCAGCAGCGCGACCAGCCCGTCGACGTCGGCGCTCTCGTAGGCGATCGTGAGCTTGCGCAACAGCTCACGCTCCTGCGGCGAGTCCGGCAGCGGTGGTGGCGATTGGCACAGCTCTGGCTCCTGCGCGAGGGTCGCCCGCGCCCGCTTCAGCGCGCTGGTCACCGACTCCTCGCTGCTCTCGAGCATCTCGGCCACCTCGGCGGCGCGGAAGCCCATCACGTCGCGCAGCACCAGGCAGGCGCGCTGACGTGGCGGCAGCGTCTGCAGCACGGTGATGAACGCCAGTGAGATCGACTCACTCGCCGCATACACGGCCTCCGGCCCGGGGGCGGAGTCGGGCAGCCCTTCGAGCAGCACGTCCGGGATCGGCTCCAGCCAACTGATCTCGGTCTCCCGCGTGGGCGCGGGCACCTTGAGATCACCGAACTCAGGATCCATGGGCGGGCGTCGATCGATGGCACGCAGGCTGTTGAGGCAGCGGTTGGTGGCGATGCGGTACAGCCAGGTGCGTAGCGAGGCGCGCCGCTCGTAGCCGTCGAGTCCGCGCCAGGCCGACAGCAACGTCTCCTGCAGCGCGTCCTCGGCGTCCTGCAGCGAACCCAGGATGCGGTAGCAGTGCACGTGCAACTCGCGCCTGAACGGCTCGGTCAGTTCGGCAAACGCAAGCTCGTCGCCCGCGCGGGCGCGGTCCAGCAGCAGCTCGGTCACGGTCACATCCTCCCATTCGGTTCCTCTGCATGTACTGACACCGGCCGCGTTCAAAACTGGGCGGCGTGGCACCGCCCAGTTTTCGCGCGGCGCTGTGTCTGCCTAGACGTACGCGAAAAACCGGCGCCCGGCGGCGCCAAACCAGGAGGCAGACATGCCCAGTTACGTCTTCACCTACCGCCAGCCCAAGGACCAGCCGCTGAACATGGATGCTGCGCAGGAGTGGTTCGCATGGTTCGAGCAGATCGCCGAGCACATCACCGGCCAGGGCTCGGCCGTCTCGAGCGCCCGCCGGCTCGGCAACGTCGACGGCTCCCAACGGGTCAGCGGCTTCACCGTGATCAGCGCCCGCGACCTCGACCACGCGTCTGAGATCGCGGCGGGCTGCCCCGCGATCAGCCAGGGCTTCGGACTAGAGGTCGGCGAGCTGCTCGAGATCCCGGCGGCCGCGTAGTCGGCGGTACGAGGGAGCAGCACGATGACAACCGAAACCCGTACCCAGCCGACACGGAGCTCACGGCAGACGCTCACCGTGCTGCTCACCTCCGTCGCCAACTTCATGGTCACGCTCGACGCGCTCGTCGTCGTGACCGCACTGCCGTCGATCCACCGCTCGCTGGGTGGCGGCATCACCACGCTGCAGTGGACCCTGACCGCCTACACGATGTCCTTCGGCGCGGGCATCGTGACCGCCGCGGAGCTCGGCGACCGCTTCGGCCGCCGGCGCGTTTACCTGTTCGGTCTGAGCACGTTCACACTCGCCTCGGCGATGTGCGCGTTGGCGCCGGACGCCGGCCTGCTGATCGGCTTCCGTGTGCTCCAGGGGCTCGGCGCCGCCTGCGTGATGCCGCTCGGCATGACGCTCCTGACCTCCGCCTTCCCGCCCGAGCGCCGCGGCGCGATCGTCGGGATCTGGCAGGGGGTTGCCGGTCTGGCGGTGGCCTCGGGGCCGCTGGTCGGCGGCGCGCTCACGCAGGGCGCGAGCTGGCACTGGATCTTCTGGGTCAACGTGCCGGTCGGCGTGGTGGCGGCGATCGGCGCGCGCCTGCACCTGAAGGAGAGCCACGGTCCGCCTAACCCGCTCGACCTCCCGGCGCTGGCGCTGGTCACCGCCGGCGTGGGCCTGCTGATCTGGGGTGTCGTCTCGGGCGGGCAGAACGGCTGGGGTTCGAGTGACAACATGCTCGGGCTTGCCAGCGGCCTGATCGTGCTCGCCGGCTTCGTCTACCGCGAGGCGACGACCAGGTACCCGATGATCCCGCTGAGCCTGTTCGGCAACGGCACCTTCTCCTCGGCTGTCGGCACCCAGTTCCTGATGAGCGCCTCGATCTTTGCGGCTGCCTTCATCACCAGCGAGTTCTTCCAGCTGGGACTGGGCAACTCACCGCTGACCGCGGGGCTGAAGTTCCTGCCGTGGACGATGACGCCGCTGGTGTTCGCACCGCTTGCCGGGATCGTGTTCGACCGTGTCGGCGCGCGCCCGCTGGTGGTCCCCGGACTGGCGATGCAGGCCGGCGGCTTTGCCTGGATCGTCGCGCTGGCGGCCGATCGCTCCGGCTACTCCAGCTACATCGTGCCGTTCGTGATCGCCGGCATCGGGATCTCACTGTCGATGCCGTGCGTGGCCGCGGCCGGGCTCAGCTCGGCGCCGCACAGCCTGCTCGGCAAGGCTGCGGGCACGATCAACACGATGCAGCAGTTCGGCGCCGTGTTCGGCGTCGCGATCGCAACGGCGGTGTTCAACGCCCACGGCAGCCTCTCGAGCCCGGCCGGGGTCGCGAGTGGCTTCAAGCCGGCGCTGGGGGTGGCCGCCGGGCTCTCGCTGCTCGGCGCGATCGTCGCGATCGGGATGCGCAGCAGCCGTGCGGCGGCTAGCCCGGAGCGCCTTGCGGAAGCTCCACTGCCGATCCCGACACCGATCCCTGCCACACAAAGCGCAGGACCCCGATCGCGATAGCGGCCATCAGCAGGAACGCGACCATCGGCCGGTGAACGACGATCTGCACCACGATCGCGATCACGATTCCGCCGGCGTTGCCCGACAACCAGATCAGAGCGGTGGCGCTGGTTCCCGCGGAGCCGGCGCGCCGCTCTGAGATCTCGAGGATCACAGGCAGCGAGGCCAGCATCAGGAAGCCGATCACGGCCGCGCCGGCGGCCACCGCCGGCACCCACTTCCAGACCGCAAACAGCACGCAGGCACAACACGTACCGATGCTGGCGGCACGGAACAGCAGATGGTCCTGGCGCGCACGGATCACCGCCGGGGGCAGGACCACCGAGCCGATCACGCCGGCGACGACCGCCCCGACCAGCACCCAGCCGGCCGTCGAGGCCGAGATTCCGGCGGGCTTCAGCAGCGTCTGCAACCACGTCGTCAACGCGACGAACAGCCCGAAGCCGATGAACGACACCATCGCCAGGCGACGAATCCCCGGCTCGCGCCAGACCGTGCCGAGCCCGAACATGCCGGTGACGTCGCCGCTGACCTTCATTCCCGGGCTGGCCGCGAACACCGCGAGCATCGCCACCGTCGCGGCCACTGCGAAGATCGCGTCGATCACCAGCAGCGTGTGCAGGTGCACGCCGCCGATCGCCGAGCCGAGCGCGAGCGACATCAGCATCCCCAGGAAGATCCCCGCCGAGCCGATCGCGATCCCGACCGGTCGCGAGCGCACGCTCAGGTAGCCGCTCGCGAGCCCCGTGACCGCGTTCAGGATCAGCGGCTGCGCGACGGCGATCAGCAGCTGGCCGGCGAGCGCCCAGGC
Source organism: uncultured Actinomycetota bacterium (assembly GCA_963706725.1). GTDB lineage: Bacteria > Actinomycetota > Thermoleophilia > Solirubrobacterales > Solirubrobacteraceae > Palsa-465. Next base: position 1,983,839 of record OY970167.1, read on the forward strand.
GAACGTATCGCCGCCCAGCCGCAGCACACCGCCGACGGCCGTAAGCACCGCCCCGGTGGCCAGCACCGGGCGGAACCAGCGGTCGAGCAACGACGCCGCCGGCACCGCCAGCAGCACGTAGAGCAGCGGGAAGATCTCGGCCAGCCAGCCGATGTCGTCGGAGCTGACGCCATAGTGATGCGCCGACGGCGTGGTGATCGGCGTGAACGTCAGCCACAGCATCTGGTTGGCCGCGCCGACCAGCGCATAGGTGGCGATCACCGCCCAATGGTCGGTCGTGGCCAGCGGGCCACGACCGCCGTCGGCGACACGATCTCTCACAGGAAGCACTGCCCCTCGCCGCGGTAGGTCGGCACCTCATCGACGACGCGGTCGCCGGACACCAGATACAGCTGCTGAAAGCGCTCGCACAGCTCACCGGCCTTGGCGTGGCGCATCCACACGCGATCGCCGATCTTCAGGGCGTTGGCGATCGCGCCGAGCAGCGGGGTCTGCGTCTCACCGGCACCCTCCTGCGGGTCGAGCCTGAGGCCTGAGGGCCACCACGGCCGGGGAAGGCGGTCGGGGCCAGCGGGCCCCGACGCCACGTAACCACCGCCGAGCGCGGTCACCACACCGGGGCCCGGCCGCCGCACGATCGGCAGCGTGTAGAAGGCCGCCGGGCGCGGATGAAAGCGCGTGTAGTCGTCGAACAGCGCCGGCCCGAACAGCCCGGAACCGGCGGTCACCTCGCTCACCCACGGCTCGCTGGCGGAGGACTCGAGGCTGCCGGTGCCGCCGGCGTTGACGAAGCGCAGCTTGCCGACGGCGCCCTCGGCGGCCGCCACCAGCTCCCGCCGGCGGCCGTACAGCTCACGCCGCGAGGCGGCCTGCATCGCCTGGATCGCGAGCCCGCGCAGCGGCCGCCCGGCGGGGTGGTCACCGACACCGGCGATCTGACCCTCGTAGGCCATCATTCCCACGAGCTTCAGGCCGGGGCGGCGCAGCACCTCGCCGGCGAAGCCGGCCACCTGCGCGGGCGTGTGCAGCGGTGAGCGCCGTGGCCCCACGCGCACGCGACCGGCCAGCAGCCACAGCCCGGCGTCGGCGTCGAGGCAGACGTTGAACCGCCCACCCAGCGACGCCAGCAGCTCGAGGTGCTCGACCGCATCGACCATCAGCGTGATGCCTGCGTCGCGGGTCCCGCCGGCCCCCCGACTCACAACGGCGCTCAGCGCCCCACGGTCGACGCTCGGGTAGCCGACGACGACGTCTGGCACGCCGTACTCGCTGAGCCACAGCGCCTCGGCGACCGTCAGCGCCAGCACACCCCGGAAGGGTGCGGTCTCGTCATCCAGCAGCCGCTGCAGCAGCGCACGGCAGCGCAGCGACTTCGAGGCGATGCGGATCGCCTTGCCGCCGGCGCGCCGCGCCAAGGTCTCGGCGTTCTCTGCAAAGGCGTCGATGTCGATCACGGCGAACGGCGGCTCGAGCTCCGCGCAGGCGCGCGCGAGCCGCTCATGGTCATGAGGAGATGGCGTGCTCAACGTCCGCATGTTCTAATGGACGAGCATGTCAGCTGCGGGCTGGAAAAACTGGGACGGGCGCCAGCAGTGCCATCCGCAGGTGACCGAGCGGCCCCACGATCTGGCCGAGCTGGGCGCCGCGCTCGAGCGCGCGCGCCAGGCCGGACACAACGTGCGCGTGGCCGGCTCCGGACACTCATTCACGGGGCTGGTGCCGACCGACGGATCGCTGATCTCGCTGGAGCGCATGGACCGGGTGCTCGAGGTCGATTCCTCGAGCGGCCTGGTACGGGTGCAGGCCGGGATCACGATCGCGCAGCTGAACGCGGAGCTCGACCGCCATGGGCTCGCCTTCGAGAACCTCGGTGACATCGACCGGCAGACGCTGGCCGGCGCGACCGCCACCGGCACGCACGGCACCGGCAGCCGCCTGCGCAACCTCTCCGCGCAGCTGCGCGCGGTCGAGCTGATGCGGGCCGACGGCACGCTCGTCGAGCTCGACGAGCGGGGCGATGCCGACGCCTGGCGCGCCGCGCGGGTGAGCCTCGGCGCACTCGGTGTCGTGACCGCGCTCACGCTGCAGACGGTGCCGGCCTACCGCCTGCGCGGCGTCGACGGCCCGGCGGCGCTCGAGCAGACGCTCGAGCAACTCGACAGCCTGCCCGAGGCCCACGATCACTTCGAGCTGTACTGGTTTCCCTACAGCGACACGGCGCTGCTGCGCCGGGGCGACCGCACCGAGCACGAGCCCACGCGGCGCTCGAGGCCGCGCGCCTACCTCGAGGACATCGTGCTCGTCAACCATGGGCTGGGCGCCTTCTCGAAGCTCGGGCGCCGCTACCCGGCGCTGATCCCGCGGCTGAACCGGGTCGTCGCCCGGCTGGCCGGCTCGAGTGACCGCGTCGACGTTTCGCACCGGATCTTCGTCTCACCGCGACTCGTGCGCTTCACCGAGATGGAGTACGCGATCCCGCGCGCCCACGCCGCCGAGGCGATCCGCGCGATCCGCCAGGGCCTGAACGCCCGCCACCTGCCGATCAACTTCCCGATCGAGGTGCGCTTCGTCGCCGCTGACGATGCGCTGCTCTCACCAGCGCACGCGCGCGACAGCTGTTACATCGCCGTGCACGCCTTCGAGCAGATGCCCTACGAACCCTACTTCCGCATGGTCGAGGAGATCATGAACGGCTTCGAGGGCCGCCCGCACTGGGGCAAGCGCCACTTCCAGACGTCTCAGACGCTGGCGCCGCGCTATCCCGAGTGGGAGCGCTTCCAGCGGGTCCGCGCACGCATGGATCCCGGGGGCCTGTTCGCCAACGCCGAGCTCGAGCGCGTGCTCGGACACGTGCGCGCGTGAGCAACATGCAGGAACGAACAAAGCGGCGCCCCGCCCGGCGATCTGCTCCGATCGGCACGAAAATCGCGCGCTTTTGAGCAAAGCTCGGAGCGTCCCGGTGGTTTGCTCCTTTAAGCACGTCGTACGCTCTCCCTAGTGGCCGTAACCACCCCATCACCGTCGCGCCGTGAGGAGCTGCGCGCGTTCCTGCGCTCGCGTCGCGCGCGACTGACCCCGGCCGACGTCGGCCTGCCCGACGATGGCGCCCGCCGGCGCACGCCCGGGCTGCGTCGCGAGGAGCTGGCGGCGCTCGCCGGGGTGGGCGTCTCCTGGTACACGTGGCTCGAGCAGGGGCGTGACATCCATCCCTCACCCGACGTGCTCGAGGCACTTGCGCGGGCGCTGCGGCTCGACGCGGCCGAGCGCACGACGTTGTTCGCGCTGGCGCGCACGGAGCTGCCGCTGCCGGCGGTGGACCCGGATGGAGGGGACGCCGACCACGCCCAGCTGATCGCACTGGTCGAGGGCCTGCACCCGACACCGGCCTACCTGCTGGGTCCGATGACCAGAATCCTCGCCTGGAACGCCGCCGCCTCCGCGCTGTTCGGCTCCCCCCACCACATCCCCGAGCAGCGGCGCTCGCTGCTATGGATGTTGCTGGTCGATCCCGGTGCCGATCGCGACGATCCCGGGCGCCGCGGCACGGCGCGCAGCCAGGTGGCGCGCTTCCGCGCAGAGTACGCCCAGCACGCCGGCGAGCCGGCATACGAGCACTTCGTCGAGCAGCTCAAGAGCGAGAGCTCATGGTTTCGCGAGTGGTGGGGCGAGCACCAGATCAGCGGCACCCAGCGCGGCACCAAGACGGTCGCGCACCCGACCCTCGGGCAGCTCAGCCTGCACCACGCGCAGACGGTGCCGACCGGCTCGCCGGACCTGCGACTGACGATCTACGCCCCGGCCGACGCCGCCACGCGCGCCGCGCTCGCGACGCTGGCCTGAGCTTTCGCCGGCACTCAACCTTCGAGGGTTGTGAGCCGCGGAGCCATGCTGGCGCGAGCTGGGTGGGGGCGGCCCAGCGGGACCGCCCCCGTCGTGCTAAGCGGGCAGCGGATTGCCCAGATCCTGGGCCTCATCCAGCCGCGCCACGTCCCGCTCGTCGAGCTCGATCTCGCCGGCGGCGATGTTCTCCTCGAGGTGTGAGACGGTGCTCGTGCCCGGGATCAGCAGGATCCGCTCGGAGCGATGCAGCAGCCACGCGAGCGCGATCTGTGAGGGCGTGGCGTCGTGCTTCTCCGCCACCTCGGCGACGGCCGGGTCGGCGGCGAGCTGCTGGGGGCCGCCGCTGAAGGCCGACCCGAGCGGGAAGAACGGCACAAAAGCGATGTCGTGCTCCTCGCAGAAGGCGAGCTGGCCCTCATCGCGTCGGTTGACGATGCTGAAGGCGTTCTGCACGCAGGCGATGTCCACCAGCTCGAGCGCGCGGCGGACCGTGTCGGTACTGGCGTTGGAGATGCCGATCAGATCGAGCTTGCCCTCGTTGCGCATGTCCGCAAGGGCGCCGAGCTGCTCGACCATACGGCCCTCGGAATCGTGCTCGTCCATCAGCCGCAGGTTGACCGCGTCGATGCGCTCGATCTGCAACGCACGCAGGTTGTCCTCGACGCCCTGGCGCAGCGCCGCGGGGTCATCCCACTGCAGCCAGCCGCCGCGCTCGTCGCGACGGGCGCCGACCTTGGTCACTAGCCTGAGGTCCTCCGGATAGGGGTGCAGCGCCTCACGGATCAGCTCGTTGACAACGTCGGGTCCGTAGTACTGGGAGGTGTCGATGTGGTCGACGCCGAGCTCGATCGCGCGGCGCAGAACCGCGCGGGCGCCGTCGGGATCGCGCGGCGGGCCGAAGACGCCGGGTCCGGCGAGCTGCATCGCGCCGAAGCCGATGCGGTTGACGGGCTTGTCGCCCAGGAGTGATGTCTTGTTCATGTCAGACAGCTTGCGCCCGCCGCGGCGCGTGGACAAGAAGTCCACTGATCCTGTGACCGCCACCACCAGGCTCGTTTGCGGAACGTCGCCTCGCCGTCAGAGAGCTGAGCTCAATGGTGTGCCGGGTGGGCGAAGCTGCCCATCGGCGTCAGCTCCTGCAGCTCACGCTCGAGCAGATCGATCCGCCGCTCGGCGGTGTGCTCACGCAACACACGCTGGCGGGCGCGGGCGGCGAGCGCCAGGCGCGACTCGATCCCCGTTTCGATCAGTGCCCCCAGCGTCTCGTCGGCCGAGCGCGCGACGATGATCTCCTTCTCGGGCGTGAAGAAGTCATCAAGCCCCGGCCAGGAATCTGAGATGATCGCCGTGCCGCAGACCGCGGCCTCAAACAGGCGCACGCTCGGTGACCAGCCGGCCTCGCGCATTGCGGCGTGGGTGAGGTTGAGCGTGAAGCGCTGGGCTCCGTAGAAGACCGGGTGGCGTGCCGGCGCGACGTGCTGGATGCGCGCGACATTGGCGGGCCAGTCGATGCTGTCGGGGTACTGCGGACCGGCGACGACGAAGCGCCGGGCGCGCAGCGCCCGCGCCGGCGCGAGCATCAGCGACTCGAGCCCAGCTTGGCGATCGACGCTGTAGTGGCCGAGGTAGCCGAGGTCCCAGCAGGGCCTACTCGCGACCGCGACGTAGCCGCGGGGATCGACCATCGGATAGAACGGGACCACACGGCGGGCGCCATATTGCTCGAGCGCCGTCAGGCTCGGGCCGCCGCTGGAGGAGAGGTATAGGTCGAAGCGTGGAACCAGCGCCGGTGTGAGGTAATCGTCGTTACCGACCCGCAGCTTGGCGACCGTCTCCGGCGTCTCAATGTCATAGAAGGCGGTGCGGCCCTCGGCGGTGGCCAGCACGTACTCGGCCACGGCCACGCCCTCGGGGATGTGCGAGCCGATGATCACCAGATCGGCTTCGGCGATCTGCGCGCCGGCGTTCTGTACGAGCTCGTCGAGTGAGCCGTACAGCAGCAGGCGGGCACCGCGCAGCTCACGCAGGTCACGCACGTTCTCATACGTCGGCGCGTCGCGCTCGCAGAACAGGACCCCGTGTCCACGCGAGGCCAGTTCCCGCACAAGCCCGCGATAGTTGGTGGCGTGGCCGTTACCCCATGAAGAGGTGATCGACAGCCCCAGAATCACGACCTTCAACTCACGTCCTCCGCAACGCGTCCGCCCTGTCTATCCGGCTCCGACTTCCCTGCCAGAACCATAGTCACATTCATCGGGATTCTCGCCCAATCAGCGTGAGGACGCACGGATTCGTGCACGCCGCAGCTGAGCGGCTGGGCCAGATCAGAGGAGCCCGGCCGTCAAGATCAACGGCCCACCTCCGGGCCGCCGCCGGCGTCACGGCGGCACGTGGCTGGGCATCGCTTCGTTTCACCCCGCGGGTACACGGGAAAGTCGAAGCCATATGCCCACACAGCTGCAGGCCCTCAGAGAACAAGGCCAGAGCCCATGGATCGACTTCATCACGCGCAGGTTCCTGGAGGACGGCGAGCTCGCCGAGCTGATCCGTGACGGCGTGGTTGGGGTGACCTCCAACCCGACGATCTTTCAGAAGGCGATCGCCGGCGACGACCTCTATCACGAGCAGCTGCAGGTCCTCGCCGAGCGTGGCGAGGACCCGTACGACGCGTTCATTGAGATCGCTCGCGACGATATCCGCAGCGCCTGCGATCAGCTCGCACAGACCTTCGCCGACCCGGGAACGGACGGCATCCGTGACGGCTGGGTATCGCTCGAGGTCGATCCGCGGCTTGCCCACGACAGCGAGCGCACACTCGCCGAGGCGCGCAGGCTGCATGAGCTCGTCGGGCGGCCCAACCTGATGGTCAAGATCCCCGGAACCGAGGAGGGGCTCAGCGCAATCGAGTCCGCTGTCGCGTTTGGGATCCCGGTGAATGTGACGCTGCTGTTCTCACTCGCTCGCCACCGGCAGGCGGCGGAGGCCTACGTGCGCGGCCTGCAGCGCCTGCACGCGGCCGGCGGCGAGCTCAGCGCCGTCGCGTCGGTGGCGTCGTTCTTCATCTCGCGCGTCGACACCGAGGTCGACCGGCGGCTCGATCAGATCGGCGGGCACGGCGACCTCAAGGGAAAGCTCGCGATCGCCAATGCGCAGCTCGCCTACCAGACCTACCGTCAGGTGTTCTCGGGGCTCGAATGGGAGGAACTGGTCTCCTTCGGGGCCACGCCGCAGCGCTGCCTGTGGGCATCGACCTCTACCAAGAACCCGCAATACCGCGACGTCATGTACGTCGAGCAACTGATCGGCCCGAGCACGGTCAACACGATGCCGCCCGAAACGATCGAGGCTTTCAACGACCACGGGAACGTCGCGCGCACGATCGACAGCGACGTGGACCGCGCGCAACGGACCCTGCAGGCCGTGGCCGGCGCTGGTGTCGACTATGACGACGTGGTCGAGACGCTCGAGCGGGAGGGTGTGCAGAAGTTCGCCGACTCCTTCCACGAGCTGACCCAGGCGGTTACCGCCAGCCTGCGTGGGGCCGCATCGCGATGACCGAGCCCGTGCTGAGCGCCGCCATCATCGCTGCCGGGATGGCGTCGGCGGAGTTTCCGTCGGTGCAGGATCCGCGCTACACCGAGCCGCGGCCTGCGCGGCTGCACGAAGGGGAAAGACGATGAGCGAGGTACCGACGGAGCCGGCCGAGCCGGCCACCCCGATCATTCCCGACGCTCCGGTCACGCCGGTGGTGCCAGATCCCGGCACGCCCGGTGATCCCGCCACGCCACCATCGGTTCCGGCGCCCGACGAACCGGCCGAGCCGATCGTGCCCGAGCCGACGCAGCCCGAGAACCCCGATACACCACCCGCGCCGCAGCGGAGCGGCGAGCCTGACACGCCCGAGCCCGTGCCTGAACCGGACACCAACTGAGGTCTCGAGATGACAGAGCAGCAGCACCACCACCAGCCGGCAATCGACCCGCCGGGCGCGATCTCCGACCAGAACGGCGAAGAGGCGCAGAGCGGTCACCGCAAAGATGGCACTCACCCGGAGCCGCGAACCACCGGCGAGAAGCCCAAGGAGCACGAGCCACCCGGTCCCAACACGGGGGCGGCGGGCGTGGGCTCACAGTCCACAGGACATCGCCAGAACGCCGGCTGATCGCTAGCCTGCCAGCAGGTCAACAGCCGCTGACCCGGGCGCCGGGGCTCTTACGTGCCTCTCATGATCTGCGCTTAGGCTCGGCGCCCGAGAGCTTATGAGCGGACCCAAGCACCTTTGGTCAGGCGACTGGCAAAACGAGTCGCGGCAACCCGCCGCGCAGCTGCCTCCAGCACCTGCTCAGGAACCCGAGCCAGAACCGTCGCCCACCCCTGCGCGGGGGCGCTTCACCAGGCAGCAGTTCGTGATCGCGCTCGGTACCGGCGTTGCGACCGCGGCCGTTGCGATCACGCTGATCGTCACGCTCGGCGGCGGGCAGAAGCCGAGCCCGCACCACCGGCCCACCTCGGCCTCGACCGGGCCGAGCGCGCCCGCGCAGCAACAGGGCTCCGGCGGCGGTGGCCTCAACAACTCGCCCACGCAGAACTCACAGACCGCGCCGGTGAAGACCATCACCGGGCCGAGCGCCAACTGGATGGGCATGCAGATCGTCACCAGTTCCTCGGGCGTCGTCGTCAGCACGGTCAAGATCGGCAGTGCCGCCGACCAGGCCGGCTTTGAGCCGGGGGATCAGATCGAGACGATCGACGGCCACGTCGTCGGCAGCGTGTCCGAGCTCCGCCCCGACACTGCCGCAATCAAGATCGGCGCCCCGGTCACGATCGCGGTGATGCGCTCATCGGTGCAGCTGACGTTGGCGTCGATCCCGATGACGCAGCGCCCGACGATCCATCCGTGAGCTTCGCCGCACCGCTTGTCCTGCTCGGCCTGATAGCGCTGCCGGCAGCGGCGGCGCTCTACGTGAACGAGCAGCGGCGACGGTCGCGAGCGATGAGCGCCTTCGTCTCGACCGCACTGCTTGCCTCCGTCGCCCCGCGGCGGCCCGGCTGGCGCCGGCACGCGCCCTACGCGCTGCTCGGCCTCGGCCTGATCGCGTTGATCCTCGCGGCCGCCAAGCCTCAGCACGCGGTCGAGCAGCCGCTGAAGGGAGCGGCCGTGATGCTCGTCAACGACACCAGCGCCTCGATGACCTCCGGCGATGTGAAGCCGTCGCGGCTGGGGGCGGCCAAGCGGGCCGCCACCAGCTTCCTCAGACGGGTGACCCCGGCAACTGAGGTCGGCTCGATCGCCTTTGCCCGCCACGTGCTGCTGCTGCAGTCGCCGACCACCGACCATGCGCTGACCCGCGCCGCGATCGCCTCGATCAAGCCCGGCGGCGGCGGCACGGCGATGGGCAACGCGCTCGAGCAGGCTCTGCAGTCGATTCGGAGCGCCCCCAAGGTCGCCGGCAAGCGTCCGCCCGGCTCGGTGATCCTGATCTCCGACGGCGCCGCCAACATCGGCGTCAACCCGGTCGGCGTCGCCGCCGAGGCCAAGCACAGGAAGGTCAAGATCTTCACGATCTCAATCGGGACCGCGCACGGCACGGCCGAGATCCCGCACAAACACGGTGATGTGCGTACCGCGGTGCCGGTCGATCCGACCGAGCTCGCGCAGATCGCGACGGCCTCGGGCGGGCGCGCCTACCGCGCGCCGGACGCGGCCACGGTGGGCTCGATCTACACCGAGCTGGCCAAGGTGCTCGGGCACCGGCGCGCCGAACGGGCGCTGACCGGGTTCTTCGCTGGGGCAGGACTTGTACTGGTGGCGCTCGGCGCCGCGCTGTCGCTGCTCTGGTTTGCACGACTGGCATGAGACTGGGAAACGACATGAACCGGAGGACCGATGACTGAGATGGATGCGATCCACCGTTCGCGTGATCAGGCGCGCGGCGCGCTGCAGGAGGCGCTCGGTGAGATCAAACGCGTGATCGTGGGCCAGGACGCGATGCTCGAGCGGGTGCTCGTGAGCCTGCTGGCGGGCGGCCATGTGCTGCTCGAGGGCGTCCCCGGTCTCGCCAAGACGCTGACGCTGAAGACGCTCTCCGCCGTGCTCGGCGGCAGCTTCGGGCGGATCCAGTTCACCCCCGATCTGGTGCCCGCCGACCTCGTCGGCACACGCATCTGGCGGCCCGACACGAGCCGCTTCGACACCGAGCTGGGCCCCGTCTTCCACAACTTCATCCTCGCCGACGAGATCAACCGCGCACCGGCGAAGGTCCAGTCGGCGCTGCTCGAGGTGATGCAGGAACGCCAGGTCACGATCGGCGGCAGCAGCTACGCGGTGCCGCATCCGTTCATCGTGATGGCGACCCAGAACCCGATCGAGTCCGAAGGCACCTACCCGCTACCCGAGGCCCAGGTCGACCGCTTCCTGATGAAGATCCTGGTCGATTACCCGACACCGGGCGAGGAGGCCGCCGTCGTCGGCCGCAGTCTCAAACCGCCCGTTGAGGTGCGCGAGTGCGTGAGCCTCGCCGACCTCGAGGCCCACAGCGCCGCTGCGGCCACGGTTGCGACCGACCGCGAGGTGATCGCCTACGCCGTCTCGCTGGCCGATGCCACGCGCCACCCCGAGGCCCACGGCCTGCGCGAGCTGGCTCCGCTGATCGAGTTCGGCTCGAGCCCGCGCGGCCCGATCGGCCTCGTGCAGGCAGCCCGTGCGCTGGCGCTGCTGCGCGGGCGCTCCTACGTCGCCGCCGAGGACATCACCGACCTCGCTCCCGACGTCCTGCGCCACCGCATCGTGCTCTCCTACGACGCGCTCAGTGAGGGTGTGACGATCGACTCGCTGCTCGAGCGCATCATGGCTGCCGTGCCCGGACCCGACAGCCGCCTGATCCGACCCGCTGCCGGTGATGCCCGGGGCGCGTAGGTCTGCTGCCGCGGCGGGCTCGCCGCTGCTTCGCCCGCCGGCTGGAGGCCTGCGGCAACCCGACGCCCGCCAGGGCCCGGGCCCGATGCCCGGCCCGCTGCTCGACGCGCTCGACGTAGAGATCCAGCGGCTGATCGCACGCACGCTGTCGGGCAGCCGCCGCGCCGCCGGCGTCGGGCTCGGCACCGAGCTCGCGCAGCTGCGTCCCTACGAGCCCGGCGACGACGTGCGCCACATCGACGCCGCCGCCAGCGCCCGCACGGCGACGCTGCACGTGCGGGTGCATGTGCCCGAGCGCGCGCTCACCACCTGGATCGTGCTCGACCTCTCGCCGTCGATGGCCTTCGGCACCGCCAAGCGCCTCAAGATCGACGTCGCCGAGGGCGCCGCGCTGGTGTTCGCGCGCCTCGGCCTGCGTCGCGCGGGCAGCGTCGGCGTGGTCGCCTGCGGCGTCCCCGGCGAGCCGGGAAGGATCCGCGTGCTGCCCCCACGTGGCTCGAAGCCGGGCCTGGTCGCGGTGCGCAAGCTGCTCGAGGAGGGCGTCGCGCCCGACGGCGACGCCGGTGATCCGGGCACGCTCGCCGACGCGCTGGCGCGCACCTTCAAGCTCTCGCGGCTCCCCGGCCTGGTGGCGGTGATCTCCGACTTCCGCGATCAGCGCGACTGGGAGCGTCCGCTCGGCGCGCTGCGCCTGCGCCACGCCGTGATCGCGCTCGAGGTCGGCGACCCCGCCGAAACGGAGCTACCCGCCGTTGGGCGCCTGGCGCTCGTCGACCCCGAGAGCGGCGACCTGGTGCGGGTCGACAGTTCCAATCCGAGGCTGCGCGAACGCTTCGCCGCGCTCGAGCGGGAGCGCCGTGAGGCCGTCGCCTCGGAGCTGCGCCGGCTCGGTGTCAAGCACATTCCGCTGTTCACCGATCGCGACTGGTTGGTCGAGCTGGGTCGGAGGATCGGATGAGCTTCGCCGACCCGCTCTGGCTGCTGCTGCTCCTGCTGCTGCCGCTGGCGCTGGTCGCGCAGCGGCTCTCGCGGCGGCGCGCGCGCACCTACGCCGTGCGCTTTCCGGCGGCGGGCACGCTACGGCTGGCGCTCGCCGCGGGCGCCGACCGGCGCCTGCGACGCCGGCTGCCGGTGGCGGCACTGCTGCTCGCGCTGGCGTTGCTGGTGGCCGCCGTCGCCGCCCCGCGGATCCCACACCGCGTGCCGATCCGCGCGGCCTCACTGGTCCTGGTGCTCGATCACTCGGGCTCGATGGACGCCGACGATGTGAAGCCCACGCGGCTGCAGGCGGCGATCCGCGCGGCCAACACCTTCATCGATCAGCTGCCCGCCGGCGCAAAGGTGGGTGTGGTCGCGTTCTCAACCGCTCCGGACACGGTCCAGCAGCCGCTCGCCAACCACGCCGCCGCCCGCGATGCGATCGACGCCCAGCAGGCCGGCGGCGGCACCGACACGGGCCCCGCGCTACTGCTGGCCCTGCAGATGCTGCACGGCGCTCAGAAGCACCATCCGCCGGCGGCGATCGTGCTGCTCTCGGACGGGGCGGCGAACCTCGGGATGAGCCCGGTGGTGGTGGCTCAGCTGGCGCGCCGTGAACGCATCCCGATCTACACCGTGGCGCTCGGCACGCCCGGCGGCGTGCTCAACGAGGGCCCGTTCGGCCCCGCCCTGCCGGTCCCGCCGGATCCCCAGCTGATGCGGGCGATCGCCCACGCGTCCGGCGGCCGTGCCTACGACGCGCAGACCGAGCAGCACCTGTACTCGATCTACGCGACGCTCGGGCGCAGTCTCAGCACGGTCACCCGCAAGCGCGACATCAGCGTCTATTTCCTGCTCGCCGCGGGCGTGCTGCTGCTCGCCGCCGCGATCGGCTCGGTGCGCACCACCGCACGCCTGCCGTAGCCGGCCGGCGCTCCTGGTGAACTCATAGCTTGCTCTCACCTTTTTCACACATCTGCCCGGGATTCTTCGCACTCGATGTCTGACCAGGCGCTCACCCTCCCAACCGCCCGCCTCGGCTGGAGCCGAGCACGCTCACTGACACGGATCCGCGGCTGGCTGACGCGCAACGCTCGGCCCGAACTGGTGGCGCTGCTCGCGCTGGCCGGCTTCCTCAACCTCTGGGACCTATCGCGCAACGGCTGGGCCAATGGCTACTACGCCGCGGCCGTGCGCTCGATGATGTCGAGCTGGCACAACTTCCTCTACGCCTCGTTTGACCCGAGCGGAGTGATGACCGTCGACAAGCCGCCGCTGGCCTTCTGGGTCGAGGCGCTGTCGGCCAGGATCTTCGGCTTCAACTCGTGGAGCATCCTCGTTCCCGAGGCACTGATGGGCATGGCCACGGTGGCGCTCATCTATGACCTCGTGCGCCGCCGCTTCGGCCGGATCGGCGGCGTGATCGCCGGGCTGACGCTCGCGATCACACCGATCACGGTCGCGATGTCGCGGCATAACAACCCCGACGCCGCCGTGATCCTCTGCTGCGTCGCGGCGCTGTGGTTCGCGGTACGCGCGTTCGAGGACGGCCGCACGAAGTGGATCGTCTGGTGTGGCGTGATGGTCGGGCTCGGTTTCGAGGCCAAGATGAGCACCGCGCTGCTGGTCGTCCCCGGCATTGCCGTCGCCTGGCTGTGGGCGTCGCCGAACTCGATCTGGAAGAGTGCCCGCCAGCTGCTCGCCGGTGGCGCCGCGATGGTTGCCGTCGGCGGCGCCTGGCCGCTGCTGGTGGCGTTGACCCCCGCCGCCGATCGGCCCTGGATCTCCGGCACCGCCGACAACAGCATCTGGTCGCTGATCACCAACTACAACGGCGTGGGCCGCATCGCCGGCCAGTCCGGCGGGCCGGCCGGGGCCGGCGGCCTTGGCGGTCGTGGCTCGACCTTCGGCGGGAGCTCGGGTGTGCTGCGGCTGCTGAACTCGGCGCTCGGCGGGCAGGTCGGCTGGCTGCTGGGCTTCGCCGCGGTGAGTGGGGTCGGCGTGCTGATCGCCACGCGCCTGCGGCGTCGTGACCCGAGCAGCGGCTGGATCCTCGCCGTCGGCGGCGCCGCGCTCACCTCGGCCGTGGTCTTCAGCATCGCCCAGGGGATCTTCCATCCTTACTACGTCTCCCTGCTCGCGCCCTTCAGCGCCGCGCTGGTCGGTGCCGGCGCCGCCCAGCTGCTGCGCGGCGGGACTGCGGCGCGCGTCATCGCCCCGCTCGCGCTGGCCGCCGGCGTGCTCACCGAGATCGCGGTGATGCACTCCCAGGACTCCTACGAATGGCTCGAGCCGATCGTGATCGGTGCCGCGGCCGCCGCGGCGCTCGCGCTCGTGCTGCTAAGCGGGGCGCGACTGCGTCTGATCGCGCTCGCCGCGGCGCTCGCGACGCTCTCACTCGCGCCCGCCGCATGGGCGCTCGACACGCTCGGGTACGCGACCAGCAGCACCTTCCCGGCGGGTGGCCCCGCAAGCGCCGCTGGCTTCGGCGCAGCGGGCAGGTTCGGTGGTGCAGGCCGCGGCTTGCCTGGCGCTCGGCGCTTCGGCGCCGCGACGGCCGGCGTCGGTGGCATCGCCGCCCTCTTCGGTGGCGGTGGCCCGTCCGGCCGTCGCCTCCCCGGTCGTGGCTTCCCGGGCGGCGGCTTCCCGGGTCGCGGAGGTCTCGCGGGTGGCGGTGGGGCGGGCGTATTCGGTGGTGGCCAATCGCTCAGCGCGGCGCTGAGCTACATCAGAACCCACGGCGGCGGCACGCTGGCGGTCTCAAGCCAGAGCACCGCGGATACCGCGGTGATCGACAAGGACGCCCATGTGGCCGGGATCGGTGGCTTCAGCGGTAACGAGTCCGAGGTCAGTGCCGGCTGGCTCGCGCAGGAGGTGCGCTCCGGAAAGATCCGCTGGGTGCTCGACAACGATTCCTCCGGCGGCTTCGGCGGCTCCGCCGGCTTCGGCGGCGGCATCTCCGACGGTCGCGTTGGCAGTCGCGACGCGATGCAGTGGGTCAGCGCGGCGTGCCGGCGCGCGACGACCGCCGATGGCTCGCTGCTCTACGACTGCTCGGGCCGCGCCTCGCGCATCCTCGCCGTCGCCGGCAGGGCGAGCTGATACGTCGTCGCAGGCGCCGCGACTCACGCGACCAGCGGCGCCAGCTTCCTTCCGAGCAGCTCGATGAAGTCAAGGTCGTCCTGGGGGTTGTGCTGGCAGAGCATCCTGACCGCACCGGCTTGCTCGTACTCGCGGAGCCTCGCCGCGGCCTGCTCGAGCGTCCCCACGACAAAGCCCTCGGGCGGATCGTTCAGCAGCACCTGCGGATCGATCCCGCGGAACGCGGCCGTACGCGCCACGCGGGTGCGCAGATCGGCGTCGTCGCGCCCGACGATCACCGGCCCCATCACTGAGAACGGGATCGGCTCACGCCCGATCGCCTCGCACGCGCGCTTGATCTTCTCGTTGCGCTCGCGCACCGCCTCGACGGTCGCGAAGGCGGTGTTGTATTCGTCGGCGTAGCTCGCGGCCAGGCGCGCGGCCAGTGGTCCGGCGGCGCCGCCCATCAGCAGCGGTGGGTGCGGGCGCTGTACCGGCTTGGGCTGCGCCTCGAGCGCCTCCAGCCGGTAGTGCTTGCCGCTGAATGAGAACGATCCATCGGACCAGTTGCCGAGCACGATCTGCAACTGCTCGTCGAGGATCTCCATGCGCTCCCTGAGCTTCCGGATAGGGAAAGCCGTAGGCGGCGTGCTCGCGCTCGTGCCAGCCGGCGCCCAAGCCGAGCTCGACGCGGCCACCTGAGACGTGGTCGGCGGTCGTGATCAGCTTTGCCAGCACCGACGGGTGGCGGAAGGTCGCGGGGGAGACCATCGTTCCGAGCCGCAGCTTGGTCGTCTGGGCCGCCAGCGCAATCACGGTTCCGAGCGCGTCCAAAGCACCCCGCTCGGGATGCTCGCCATCAAGGTTCAGGTAGTGGTCGGAGCGGAACAGCGTTCCGATCCCATGCTCCTCGCAGGCGTGCGCAAGGGCCTGCCACTGCGGCCAGGTGACACCTTCCTGACCCTCGATCATCAGTTCCAGTCGCATGCGTGAACCGTACCGGCTTGTCTACGCCACGCGTGCTGGATCGGTCATGGCGCGGTCGCTGGGCCGATCCGGCTGCCATCCGGCAATCGTTCGACAGTAGAGTCGGCGCTGGCCGGGTGGGGGCGGTCTACCGGGCTTTTTACTGGCTAGGGATAAAAGTCCGCGGAAAAAGTACTGTTTGCGACCGTAGGCTCCCGGCAGGCCGCAGCGGACCAACTATGAAAGGGATCGTGATGGGATTCGGGGACAAGCTGAAGGGGTTGCGCAACCAGGCGCAGCAGGCTGTGGCGGAGAACAAGGACAAGATTCAGGACGCCGTGCAGGTCGTGGGCGAGGCCGCCAACAACAAGACCCACGGTAAGTATGCGATGAAGATCGCGCAGGTCGGGGAGAAGGTCACCGGCAGCGTCGACAAGTTCGCCGACGGTACCGACGCGCCGGCCGCGACCGACCCGGCACCGACAGGCGAACATACGCCCGACGTGCATGAGACCGACGAGTCATCGGCTCCGATCGCCCACGAGCCGGTGAACCCCGTCACGCCGTCGGCTGCCGACGAAGCGGCGTCCGGCTTTCCCGAGTTCGACTGATGGCAACCCCGCCGGAGCCTTGTTGAAGCACGGGACCCCGGCGGGGGCAGCCCCGACCATCACGGCGCTACGCGACCTCGATGCCGACCTTGAGCTGCTCGGCGCGACACTCGACGAGGTCTGCCACGCCGCCGGCGCAGGCGAGATCCTGACCCTGCGCACGCAGGCTGTGGAGCTGGCTCAGCGTGCGCGTGGCGGCGACGCCGCGGCCGGCGACGCGCTCGCGCAGATGATCGCCGAGCTCGACCTCGGGCGGATCGAGCTGTTGATCCGCTCATTGACGCGCTGGTTCCAGCTGATCAACCTTGCCGAGGACAACGAGCGCGTACGCCGCATCCGTGCCCGCGAGGCGCGCGAGGCGCCCGCCCCCCGGCGCGGCTCGATCGATGACGCGATCAGCCAGATCGTCAAGCGTGGTGTGCCCGCGCAGGCGCTGCGCGAACTGCTCGCGCAGGCTGAGATCCGGCTGGTGATGACGGCCCATCCGACCGAGGCGCGACGGCGCACGACGATCGACAAGCAGGCGCGCATCTTCCGCGAGCTGCGTGCGCTCGACGAGCAGCTCGGACGCGATCCGGGGCCGGCGCGCGAGCGCATCCGCGCGACCGTGCAGGAGCTGTGGGGCTCAGACGAGCTGCGCGCGATCTCACCCACGGTGCTCGATGAGGTGCGCGGCGGCCTCGTGCACTTCACCAGCACGCTGGTTGACGTGGTTCCCGACGTCTATCGCGAGCTCGAGCGCGGACTGCGCGAGGCCTACCCGGACGCGGAGATCGCCGTACCTCCGGTGCTGCGTTTCGGCTCCTGGATCGGCGGCGATCGCGACGGCAATCCGTTCGTGACGCCGGAGACCACCGTCCAGACGCTGCGGCTGTTGCGCGAGCAGTGCCTGCGCTTCCTCGAAGGGCGGATCGAGACGATTGCCGGGAGGCTCTCCTTCTCCGAGGAGATCGCCGTGCCCGGCCCAGGGCTCGATCAGATCCTGAGCCGCGGCGAGGAGCTCTTCCCCGAGCTGGCTCGAAGGCTCATGTCGCTCAATGCAGACGAGCCCTACCGCCGCGCGCTCACGTTCGTGCGCGAGCGGGTGCGCGTCACCGCGGCTGAGGGTGAGGGCGGCTACGAGTCGCCGCAGGAGCTGCTGGCTGACCTGCGTGACGTCGGTGCCTCGCTGCGCCGCGACGGGGGCGAGTTCAGTGCCGCCGGCGACCTGCAGGACGTGATCCGCCAGGTTGAGGTCTTTGGCTTCCACTTCGCCACGCTGGACATTCGCCAGCACGTCAAGGTCCATCGCGCGGCGCTCGATGAGATCTTCCGGACGCTGGGCATCGCCGATGACTACGCGGCGTTGTCAGAGCCCGACCGCGCCGCGCTGCTCGCCGCCCACATCGCCGAGCGGCGTCCGCTGATCCCGGCTGACACCGCCAGGTTCTCCGACCCCACGCGCGAGGCGATTGAGACGCTGCGCATGATCCGGCGCGCGCTCGACGGCCCCCATGCCGGTGCAATCGACGCCTACATCATCTCCGGCACCGAGGCGCCCTCGGACGTGCTGGAGGTGCTGCTGCTGATGAAGGAGGCGAGCCTCGCCCAGGCCGGTGGCGGCGGGGCCTGGCTGCGGGTCGTGCCGCTGTTTGAGGCCGGCGCCACGCTCGCGGCCGCCGACCAGACGCTGGAGACGCTGCTCGCAACCCCCGTCTACCGCGCGGCACTGCGCGCCGTCGGAGACCACCAGGAGATCATGATCGGCTACTCCGATTCCAACAAGGACGTCGGCTATGTCGGCTCGGGTTGGGGGACCTACCGGGCGCAGCGGCGGATCGCTGCGGTACTCCGCCGCGATGACGTCAGCTGGATCTTCTTCCACGGTCGTGGCGGCTCGATCGGCCGCGGCGGCGGCCGCACCAATGACGCGATCCTGGCGCTGCCGCCCGGCACCGTTGACGGGCGCCTGAAGATGACCGAGCAGGGCGAGGTGCTGACGGCCAAGTACAACGTCGGGGAGATCGCCCACCGCGAGCTCGAGCTCACCACCAGCGCGACCCTGCTGGCCTCGGCCGCGGCTCTGATCGACGAGCACCTGCGGCCTTCTAAGCCGCACCCGGAGCTCTACGAGCAGGTGGTCGAGGAGATGGCAGACACCTCTGAGGCCATCTACCGCCGGCTCGTGCACGAGGACCCGGACTTTGTCGAGTTCTTTCTCAACGTCACCCCGGTCGAGGAGGTCTCACGACTGCGGCTCGGTTCACGCCCGGCACGGCGCCAGCAGGCCGGCGGGATCGACGATCTGCGCGCGATCCCGTGGGTCTTCGCCTGGACCCAGTCACGGATCGTGCTGCCGGCCTGGCTGGGCTTCGGCACGGCGCTGCGCGAGGCGCGGGAGCGCCACGGGCTCGAGACCTTGCAAGCGATGGCCGCCGACTGGCCCTTCTTCTCGGCACTGATCGCCAACGCCGAGATGGGCTGCAGCAAGGCCGATCCCGGCATCGCGCGGCGCTACGTCGCGCTCTGGGAGAACGTCGCTGCGCGCGACCGCATCTGGAGCGGGCTCGAAGCCGAGCTCGAGCTCACGCGCGCGGAGCTGGTCACAATCCGCGGCGGCAGCCGGCTACTCGACACCGAGCCGGTGCTGCAGTCCTCGATCGACCGTCGCAACCCCTACGTGGATCCGCTGTCCTTCATCCAGATTGAGCTGCTGCGGCGGCGCCGCCGTGGCGACACCGACGCGCGGCTCACGCGCCTCAGCCTGCTTGTGATCAACGGCATCGCGAGCGGTCTGCGCAACACCGGTTAGTTTCCGATCCGTCGCCCACAGGAGCAAACGCATGCCATATGAGATCAACATCGCCGATCCTGACGCCGGGTTCGAGGCGACCTTCGTCCCCGAGGTCGGGATGATCGGCAGCTCACTGCGGCACGAGGGCGAGGAGCTGTTCTTCCAGGGGCAGGGGCTCGAGGCCTACAAGAGCCACGGCTCGACCTTCGCGCTCCCACTCCTACACCCATGGGCCAATCGCCTGCGCGCATGGGATTTCCAGCTCGGGCAGCAGCATGTCGTGCTTGACCCCGAGTCGCCGATCACGCACCGGGACTCGGCGAGCGGCACGGCGATTCACGGGCTGCTGACCGCCAGCCCCTACTGGACCGTCACCGATGCCGACCGCAACACGCTCACCGCCGAGCTCGACTTTGGGGCAGTTCCCGAGTACATGGCCGCCTTCCCGCTGCCGCACATCGTCCGCTACACGGCGAGCATCGCGGGCACGACACTGACGGTCGCGCTCACCGTGCGCGCCACCGGCGACGTCGAGGTGCCGATCTCATTCGGCTTTCACCCCTACCTGACGTTGCCGGGCTCTGACCGTCACGGCTGGCAGCTTGAGATCCCGGTCGCGCGGCAGGCGCTGATCGACGAGCGCATGCTGCCGACGGGGTCGAGCGTTGAGATCGCGCCGGGCGCGCTCGACGGCGCGCTCGGCGATCGCACCTTCGACGACTCCTACCCCGTGGTGTACGGCGAGCAGCCGCAGTTCGTGCTGGCCGACGAGCGTCGCCGCCTGACGCTCGAGCACGTTTCCGGGTACCCCGTGACGCAGGTGTACGCGCCCGAAGCCTCGCAGTTCATCTGCTACGAGCCGATGACGGCCCCGGTCGACGCGCTGATCTCGGGAGAGGGGCTGCGCTGGGTGAAGCCCGGAGAGGAATTTGAGGCCGTCTTCAGCATCTCTGTAGAGCAACCCTGAAAGCAGGAGGTCGAGATGGAGACCTGGGACACGATCCGTTCGCGCCGCAACGTGCGGCAATACACCGATGAGCCGCTACCTTCCGGGGCGCTCGAGCGGATCCTCGAGGCCGGCTGGCGGGCGCCATCCTCACGCAACTGGCAGCCGTGGGACTTCGTCGTGGTCACCGACCGCGCCCGCCTGGAGGAGCTCTCCGAGGTCTGGCAGGGAGGGGCTCACATCGCCCACGCGGCGGCGGCGATCGGTCTGGTGATCGACGACTTCGAGATCGGCGCGCGCGAGCGCGAGCTCGCGCTCTACGACCTCGGCCAGGCAACGCTGCAGATGATGCTCGCCGCCGCCGACCTCGGCATCGGCTCCGGCCACTCAGCGGTCGGCGACCAGTCGCTCGCACGTCAGCTCCTCAGCCTTCCAGCCACCAAGATCCTCCGGTACGTGATCGATTTCGGCTATCCGGCCGACCGGCCGCTGAAGCCGATCAAGCACCCGGACCGCCGTCCCTTCGACGAGGTCGTGCACCGCGGCAAGTGGTGAGCCTGCGCCGGCGCGCCCGCGTTGCGTGCTCAAGCGCCGCCGAAATGGCAGGCCTTGGCGGCGTGCAGGAATGCCGGTGACTGCTCGTTGATCGACTTGGGGACGGCGATGATCATCCCGCCCCCGGCCATGATCGAGCTGTAGTTCGCGGGGTTGAGGCTGGTGGGCGGCGCCTGCGAGATGATCGGGTCCGGGAAACCGGTGACGCCGTGGGCGCGCATGCACTGTGCGGTGTCGTCGGCCCGCTTGATCGAGGCTGCGCTTGCCGGATGCCCCTGCGGGTTGCCGCCCGGCATCAGCTTGAAGCACGTGGCCTGCGCCGCCTGGAACGCCGGCGAACGCGGATTGACGCCGGTGCCGGAGAGGTTGATCCCGTGACCGCTGGGATCGGGGAAGTTCGTGACGCCATGCGCGCGCATGCACTTGCTCATCGCTAGCAGCGGGTTGCCGTGGCGGGAGGTGGCTTGCTGCTTGGGCTTGGAGGAGCCGCCGCAGGCCGCGACGGCAAGGACACATGCCAGCGCGGCAACGCTAGTTGGCACACCCGCTTGGAGCCGCGCTGGCATGGGCCGAGTTGTACCCAGCGCCAGGTAACACGGCAGTTACGGCCAGCCGAGTGGGTGGGGCCGGCTGGTGGCCCCACCCAACCGCATCTCGGCTCGGTTGACGCTCTGCGGGAACGCCGTCCGTGTGAGAAGGCCAGCGAGCCGGCCGGGCACTGATATCCAGTACCGGCCGTGGCCAAACGCTGCAGATCTGAACCTGCTGTTCAGGGAGCGCCAATCACCCCAGTCCACGATCCGGACCCAACCCGATGCGGACCCAACCCCTGCGGTTCACCGTAGGTGCGGCGTCCGAGACGGTCAACGCTGCGTCAACCGGCCAGCACCCGCTGCGCTCAGGCCTTGCGCCAGCGCTTCTCAGCGCCCCCGGCCAGATTCGCATCGGCGTCGGTATCGAGCATCACCGCATGCAGGTGCCGGAATGGCCGGCCCTCGCGCAGCTCGCGCACGACGCCCTCGATCAGGCCGACATCGGGCAGCTCGCGACCGTCGGTGACCGCATCGATCACCTCGCGCTTGCGCTGGATCAACCGCGCCATCGTCTCATCGATCGTCTCGGCCGCCAGCAGATACCAGGCCGTGACCGCGTCGTGCTGGCCGATGCGGTGGCAGCGATCCTCGGCCTGATCGTGGATTGCCGGCGTCCACTCGAGCTCGAGGAAGCAGACGTTCGAGGCGCGCGTGAGCGTGATCCCCTGCGCCGCGACGCGCGTCGCACAGACGATCAGTTGCGGACCGTCCGGTTCCTGGAAGGCGTTGATCGACGCCTGTCGCGCGCCGACGCTGTCTGAGCCGAGCAGATGCAGCGCGTCGGGGAAGCGCTCGAGCACGCCCTGCTGCACCTCGCGGTGGCGCGCGAACACGACCAGCGCCTCACCCGAGGCCAGGAACGCGTGGATCCAGTTGAGCGCCGCCGTGAGTTTGCCGCGCGCCGCCAGGCGCTGCAACGTCGTCAGCTGCGCGAGCCGCTCGGCCCGCAGGGTCGCGGCGATCTTGGCGTCGAGCACCTTGAGGTCGAGTGGCTGTGTCTTGAGCCACTCGATCACATCGTCCTCGGCGAGCCGGTACTCCTCCTCGTTATTGAGCGAGACCGGCACGACCACCTGCCGCTTGGCCGGCAACTGCGGCAGCACCTCCGACTTGAGGCGGCGCACGAAGCAGCGACGGCGCAGGTGCCAGTGCAGCCGCTCCTCCGAGAGCTCACCCTCGAACTGGCGGCTGAAGCTGGCGCCCGAGCCGAACTCGCCCAGGCGCCCGATCACGCGCAGCTGCGCGATCAGCTCGTCGGCGTGGTTCATCACCGGCGTCCCCGTCAGTGCCAGCCTCAGGCCATCATTCGCAAGCGCGTCGGCCAGCCGCCGCACCGCCTTGGTGCGCTTGGCCTGCGGGTTCTTGCAGTAGTGGGACTCATCGGCCACCAGCGCTCGTGGCCCGCTGGCCACGAGCGCTGCCAGACGCGCCTGCACGATCTCGTAGTTCAGGATCGTGAGCTCGGCCTGTTCGATCTGGCCCTCGTCGCGGCCGCTGAGCACCTGCTGGGAGCGGTGCGGCAGCCAATGGGCTGCCTCACGCGCCCAGGTCAGCTTCATCGACGCCGGGCAGATCACGATCGCCGGAAACGCCTCATCGGCCTCGAGTGTCGCCAGCGCCTCAACCGTCTTGCCGAGGCCCTGCTCGTCGGAGAGGAAGGTGCGCCGCGCCTCGAGTGCGTAGCGGACCGCGACCCACTGAAATGGCGCGAGCTCACCCCCCAGTCGTGCCGCGACCTCCGGCATCGCCTCGGCCCTGGTCGCGCGTGAGGCCGCCACCGCACGTTGTGCGGCCCGGTACTGGGCGGCCATCAACTCGAGCGCCTCGGCCGCGCTGGCCGTCACCTCGACCGCGTGCATGGCGATGAAGGCGTCGAGCTGGTCGACGATCCAGGCGTCGAGCTTGAGCTCGTTGGCGGCTGCGCCCGGCAGCCGCTCGAAGGCCGACTGCACCTCCGGGTCCCAGTAGGTCTCGAGCGTCAGCCGTTCGCCGGCGACGCCGCGGGTCAGGATCATGCGCGCCGCCGGCGGCTGCTCGCCGCACTCGAGCGCCTCGATGCAGCGGCGCGCGCCGAGGCTGAGGCGCGGGTCGCGCAGCTCGATGATCGCGGCGGCGGTCTCCGGCGTCAGCGGCACCAGCCAGCGGCCGTCGAGCTCGAGCGCGCCATCGCGCAGCACCTCGGGCGGCGTGCCCGCCAGCGTGTCGAGTGCGAACCAGCCGCGGCCGTCATAGCGGGCGGTGCGCACGTGCCCGACCCAGCGGCGCTCGGCGGCGGCGAGCCACTGATCGAACTCCTCGGTGCGGCGCAGCTCGGGGCGGTGCTTGAGGATCTCGGCGAGCTTGGCGGCGACCCAGCCGTCGGCCGGCGCCGACCACTCCTTGCGGTCCCAGTCGAAGCGGCGTCCGGGCAGCGTGCGCACGGCGGCGACCAGATGCCCGTCGTAGGGGAAGGCCATCACGACCTCCTGGCCCTCACCGTCGCCGGTGGGGCGCAGGGCGACGTTGGGCTCGTCAGGTACCGCGCGCACGGGCGATCCTGTCGATCAGGTTCGCTCGAACGGATGGCCACTCATCGTCGATCACAGAGTAGAAAGCCGACGACGCCTTGGTCCCGTCCTCCTGGCGGATCGAGTAGTTGCGCAGGACGCCTTCGAGCGTGGCGCCCAGCTTGGTCAGCGCCGCGCGCGAACGCGCATTGGTCGCGTAGGTGTCCCACTGGACGCGGATGCAGCCGAGCTGATCGAACGCGTACTGCAGCTGCAGGAACTTGGCCTCGGTGTTGGCGCCGGTGCCCCAGACCGACGGGGTCAGCCAGGTCCAGCCGATCTCCAGCCCGCGGTCCGCCTCGTTGACACCGCAGAAGCTGGTGCTGCCAACCGGCGCGCCGCCGGCCCGCAGAATCGTCGCGAAGTGCGCATCACCGCCCGCTGCGGCCTCGGCGATACAGCCTTCAAACCACGTGTCGAAGGCGGCGTCGCTGGCGCCGGCGTTGAACGACCAGTAGTCCCAGATCTCCGGCGGTGCGGCGGCCGCGCGCAGTCCGTCGTGGTGCTCGGCGGCGAGCGGCTCGAGCCGCACGAGGCGTCCCTCGAGCGTCGGTTGCAGATTCCACATGGGCATCCTCAGCGTACGGGGTGCAGTGGCGGCCACGACCGCGCATAGAATCCGGAGCAGTGAGCGGCGCTGATCTCGATCAGACCCGCTGGTCATCGCCGCAGGGCAACGTGACCGGCCTCGGTATCGTCGCCTCCTACTCGCTTCGATTCTGGACCTTGGTGATCGGGCTGGGGGTGATCACCGGGCTGGCCAGCGCCGGGCTGATCGGGCTGCTGCGCCTCGTCGAACGGATCAGCTACGGCGTGCACCGCTCCTCGCTGCTGGCGGCGGTCGAGTCCGTGCCCGGCTGGCGGCGGATCGTCGTGCTGCTGGTGGCGGCGGTGATCGTGATCGTCGGGCTGCGGGTGATGGGGGAGCTCATCGAGCGGCGCGACCGAAGTCACCGAGGCGATCTGGCTGCGCTCGGGAAGGCTCGACTTCGGTCGCAGCATCGGTCGCGGCGTGCTGTCGATCGTGACCGTCGGCATGGGCGTTTCGCTGGGACGTGAGGGCGCCCCGCAGCTCGCCGGCGCGGCGCTCGCGAGCCGGGTCTCCGAATGGGCCGCGCTGCCGGTCTGGCAGCGGCGGCTGCTGGTCGCCTCCGGCGCCGGCGCCGGCTTCGCCGCCGTGTACAACGTGCCGCTCGGCGGCGCCCTGTTCGCGCTCGAGGTGATGCTCGGCTCGCTCGCGCTGCCGCTGGTGCTGCCGGCGCTGCTGATGTCGCTGAGCGCGACCGCGACCGCCTGGATCTTCCTCGGCACCA
Organism: uncultured Actinomycetota bacterium; assembly: GCA_963706725.1. Lineage (GTDB taxonomy): Bacteria > Actinomycetota > Thermoleophilia > Solirubrobacterales > Solirubrobacteraceae > Palsa-465. The sequence continues at coordinate 2,008,957 of OY970167.1, forward strand.
AGCCGCTCTACCACGTCGCGGGTGACAGGTTCCGCCCCTCCGAGCTGGTGTTCGCGATCCTGATGGGACCGATCATCGGCCTGGTCGGCACCGGCTGGACGCGTCTGATCGCGGCGGCCAACCGCCACCGTCCGCAGAACGGCGAGCGCTGGTTCGCGCCGGCGCTCGCCTTCGGTGCGCTGGGGCTGCTTTCGCTGCAGTACCCAGAGTTGCTCGGCAACGGCCGCGGCATCGTGCAGCTCGGGATCGCCGGCAACATCAGCCTCGGGCTGCTTGTGATGCTGCTGCTGCTGAAGCCGCTGGTCACGGCCGCCTGCGTCGCCTCGGGCTCGCCCGGTGGTCTATTCACGCCGACCTTCGCGGTCGGCGTGCTGCTGGCCGGGGTCGCCGCCTCGCTGTGGGGGCACGTGTGGCACGGCGGCGTGCCCGGCTCGTATGCGCTGATCGGCGGTGGCGCCTTCCTCGCCGCCGCCATGCAGGCACCGCTGGCCGGCACCGTGCTGGTGCTGGAGATGACCAGTCACTTCCAGGCGCTGATGGTCCCAACGCTCGTCGCCGTCGTGCTCGCGACGGTGATCTCACGCCGTTTCGGTGCCGCCTCGATCTACTCCGCGCGGCTGCGGGGCGGCGGCGTGCTCGAGTCCAGCCCGACGGCGGAGGCCGCCTCGGCGGCGGCGATCGACGCGCTCGAGGCCACTAATGGCGGCGGCGATGCCGCGTGAGATCGAGTTCGTCGGGCGCCACCTCATGGCCGTCTTCGCAGCGCAGCACCGCATGCACGGGGCTGCCGCAGCTGCTGTGGGTGACCTCGACGCGGGCGCCGCGTTCAAACAGCCAGCGGTCTGCCCAGCGCATCATCGCCACCAGCACGGGCAGTAGCTCGCCGCCCTTGTCTGTCAGCTGATAGCCGCTGCGGGCGCGCTGTCCCGGCTCCTGGTAGGGCACCTTCTCGAGCAGGCCCTCGTCGCTCAGCTCCCGCAGCCGCGCGGCCACGGCGGGCTCGCTCAGTCCCGTGCGCTCGACGAACTCGTCGAAGCGGGTCGCGCCGTAGAAGGCCTCGCGCAGGATCACGAACGCCGACTTGGTGCCTACGGCGTCAAAGCTGCGGGCGATCGGGCAGTGGTCCCCGGGCGCCGGCCAGGCGGAGCGCGGCTCGAGCTCACCTGTCATGTGGATGGCGGCTGGCATGGCACGGCATTATAGCTGGCATAAGTTCACGAAAGTCAGGTGTGCTAGCTTTGCTGGCTATGCTAAATCTAAGCCAGCTCCGCCGCCGGGACGCTTCGCCGTCGCTGGTGCTCGTGATCGTCTGCGCGGGCGTGGTGCTCGCCAGTCTCGATCTGTTCATCGTCAACCTCGCGATGCCGAGCATGGCCCGCGACCTGCATCAGCGCAGCCTGAGCACGCTGTCATGGGTGCTGAACGGCTACGCGATCGTCTACGCGTCGCTGCTGGTGCTGCTGGGCCGGCTGTCTGAGGCGCGGGCGCGCCAGAACGGCTTCCTGGTCGGCGCGCTGCTGTTCACGCTGGCATCCGCCGCCTGCGGCGCGGCCACAAGCCTTGGCATGCTGGTCGCATTCCGGGTGGTGCAGGCGGTCGGCGCTGCCTTGCTGACGCCGGCCTCGCTGAGCATGGTGCTGGCGACGACGGCGGCGGACAGGCGCGCGGGTGCGGTGCGCGCCTGGACCGCCGTCGGCGGTGCCGCGGCGGCACTCGGGCCGGTGGTCGGCGGACCGCTGGTGGCGCTCAGTTGGCGCTGGGTGTTCTTCGTCAACGTGCCGATCGGGCTGGTCGCGGTGCTGATCGGCTGGCTGCGGCTGCCCAACGTGCCCGGTCACCCAGTCAAGCGTCCGGACGCCTTCGGCGCGGCGCTCGTGACCGGCGGTGTCGCCCTGCTCAGCCTGGGCCTGGTCGAGGGCAACTCATGGGGTTGGGGCTCGGGTCGCGTGCTTGGCGCGCTGGCCGTGTCGGTGGTGCTTCTCGCCGGTTTCGTCACGCACCTGCTGCGCCATCACAATCCGCTGTTTGACCCGGCGCTGTTCCGGGCCCGTGCCTTCCGCGGCGCGTCGATCGTGGCGGTCAGCTACTCGATCGCGTTCGGGGCGATGCTGCTCTCGATCGTGCTCTGGATGCAGGACGTCTGGCACTGGTCGGCGTTGCAGACCGGCCTGGCGTTCGCGCCGGGGCCGCTGATGGTGCCGCTCTTCGGGCTGGTCTTCACCGGCCGGCTGATCGCGCGCTTCGGTCCGGCAAGGGTGATCGCCGTGGGCGCCAGTATCTACGCGATCGGTGTCGCCTGGTGGGCACTGCGCGCGGGCGTGCATCCCAACTACCTGGGGCAGGTGCTTCCCGGCACGCTGATGACCGGTGCCGGCGTCGGCTTGACGATGCCGACGTTCATGTCGACCGGCGCGGGGGCCCTCCCGCCGCAGGCGTTCGCGACCGGCTCGGCGGTACTGAACATGCTGCGACAGGTCGGGCTCGCGGTCGGCGTGGCGGTGTTCGTGGCCGTCGTCGGCACGCCCAAGACGGCACACGCGTCGCTTGTGGCCTGGCAGCACGGCTGGATCGTGATCGCCGCGACCGCGCTGCTGTCGGCGCTCGTCGGTGCGATCGGCCTGCGCCGGCCGCGCCGCGCCGCGGACACCGAACTCTCCGGCGCGGCGGTCATCGCGGCCGCCGCGCCGAGCATCGCTGCGACCGATTGAGGTCCGTTTCTGACCGCGGCCGGATGAGCCGAGCACGCGCATCAGTAAAAATGACCTGCGACGTCCAGCTTCTGCGATAAACCCCGCGAGACGGGTAGGAGGTGCAGTTAGGTGGCAATACCGAGCACATTGCTCGCGACGTGGCCGGCGCCCAAGGAGCACTACCTGACGGCGCGCACAGTCGGTGTGGGACAGGCTCGCCGTTGGAGCACCCTCAGCGAGCTTTCCCGACTCAAGCAATCCAAATTTACGATTTGATGGCGTCGTCTCTGGACAGCGACACGGCCCCTGCTGCGGGCAACGCCACAGATGGGGAAGCGTCGAGCGCACTCGAGCTCGAGCTGCGCCACGTCCAGAAGCGCTATCCGGGGCGTCGTGAGGCCGCGATCCCGGACCTGAGTCTGACCGTCCCCGCCGGCGAGGTGTGCGTGCTGGTCGGACCCTCGGGCTCCGGCAAGACCACGGCGATGCGGCTGATCAACCGCATGATCCCGCTGACCGGCGGCGACATCCTGCTCGGCGGACGCAGCGTCCTGCAGCGCGATCCCACCGAGCTCCGGCGTGAGATCGGCTACGTGATCCAACAGGTCGGGCTGTTCCCGCACCAGACGGTGCAGGAGAACATCGCCACCGTCCCCAGGCTGCTGGGCTGGTCGAAGGACCGCATCGAGCCGCGCGTGCGCGAGCTGCTCGAGCTGATCTCGCTCGACCCGGCCGAGGTCGGCAAGCGCTACCCGCAGCAGCTCTCCGGCGGCCAGCGCCAGCGCGTCGGCGTCGCGCGTGCGCTCGCGGCAGACCCGCCACTGCTGCTGATGGATGAGCCCTTTGGGGCGATCGACCCGATCAACCGGGCAACCCTGCAGGAGGGGTTCCTCGCGCTGCAGCGGCAGGTCCGCAAGACGGTCGTGTTCGTGACACACGACATCGACGAGGCGATCAAGCTCGGCGACCGCATCGCGATCCTGCGGGAGGGTGGCGTGCTGGCGCAGTACGCGACCCCGGCCGAGATCCTCGATCACCCGGCAGATGACTTCGTCGCCGAGTTCGTCGGCGCCGATCGCGCGCTCAAGCGCCTCGGACTGGCGACGCTGGCCGATGTCAAGCTGCCGCCGATGAACGGCGACAAGCCGGCCGGCGACGTGCCCGTGACGATGAGCGTGCGCGACGCGCTGGCCGCGGTGCTGGCCGCCGGTGGGCAGCCGCTGCGCGTGCTGGGCGAGGGCGGCGAGGTGCGCGGCTTGGCGACGCTCGAGGCGATCGGCCACGTGTTCGACGGCAGCTCGCGCGGACTTCCCGATTCGGTGCATGGGCATCCCCCGACAGCGGAGCAGGCATGAAGGGCGGGGGACCGGTGATCCCGACGTCGATCCTCGGCGCGCCGCATCAGTACGCGTGCGTGAAGGCCAACCGCCTGTTCTGCTGGAGCTGGTTCAGCGACAACTGGTCGGGCACCCTGTGGCCGGCACTGCGCCAGCACGTCGTGCTGGTGGTGATCGCGGTCGCGGCCGGTTTCGCGATCTCAATGGCGCTGGCGCTACTCGCGCACCGCTACCGCCCGCTCGAGCAGCCGGTGACGTGGTTCACCTCGTTTCTGTACACGATCCCGTCGCTGGCGTTCTTCGAGCTGCTGCTCGGCGTTCGCGGCCTGGGGCTGAATCTCGTCACCGCTGAGATCCCGCTGGTCGCCTACACGCTGCTGATCCTGTTTCGCAACATCCTCACGGGGCTGCGCAACGTGCCGGCCGAGGTGCTCGATGCCGCTCGCGGGATGGGCATGAGCCGGCGGCAGATGCTGCTGCGCGTGGAGTTGCCGCTGGCGCTGCCGGCGATCATCGCCGGCGTGCGGATCGCGACCGTGAGCACCGTCGCGCTGGCGACGATCGCGGTGCTGGTCGACGGCAACTATGGCCTCGGGGCGCCGATCCTCAGCGGCATCAACGACTACTACTTCAAGACCGAGCTGATCGCCGCCGGCGGGCTGACGGTGCTGCTTGCGATCACCGCCGACGGACTCCTGGTCGGGATGCAGCGGCTGCTGACGCCGTGGTCGCGGATGCGGGAGGTGTAGCCATGACCAACTTCGTCGACGCCTTCAAGTTCATCTTTCGCAACGGGCAGATCCCAGGCCAGCCGCACTTCACGACTTTGAGTTACTACGCGCTGGGAACGCTGAAGGTCACCGTGCTGGCGATGGCGATCTCACTCATCATCGCGCTGCCGATCGGTGTGTGGCTCGGGCATCTGCATCGCGGCTCGTTTGTGGCGATCAACCTCGGCAATGTGTGGCGTGCGCTTCCGAGCCTGGTGGTGCTGGCGATCGGCTCGGCGTTTCTGGGGATCGGGCTGGGGAACGTGCTGCTGGCGCTCGTCGTGTTGGCGATCCCGCCGATCATCACGAACGCCTACGTGGGCGTCGACGAGGTCGATCGCGATCTGGTCGACGCGGCCCGCGGGATGGGCATGACCGGCTGGCAGGTGCTCAGGAGGGTCGAGCTGCCGCTCGCGGTCCCGCTGGTGATGGCCGGTGTGCGCACGGCCACGCTGTTTGTGATCTCCACGACGACGCTCGCGGCCTACGCCGGCTACAACGACAGCCTCGGCGAGGTGGTCAACAACGAGGCCGGCTATCACCTCTCCGGCGTGCTGGGCGCGGCGATCTGCATCGCTGCGCTGGCGATCCTGATCGAGATCGGGCTGGCGCTGCTGCAACGCACGCTGACGCCGGCGCCGCTACGGAGCGCCGAGACGCCGGCGGTGCCCGACGAACTGCTGGTACCGGCATTTGACGGCATGTAACGCCGCCGCCGGGTCTGGGACTTACGAACGAACACAAACAGGAGGAAGCATGAGGTTCAGTGATTTGCGACTCGCGCGACTTGTGGTGGCCGCCATCGCGGCGGCTGCGCTCGTCGGGGCGTTGGTCGCCTCTGCGAGTGCCAGTACCGCGCGCAGCCTGCCCGGCAAGGGCAAGCCGACGTTCGTACTCGGTGACAAGAACTTCGCCGAGGAGTACATCCTCGGCGATCTGTACCAGCAGGCGCTGGAGGCTCAGGGCTACACGGTCACACTGAAGCCGAACCTGGGCTCGACTGAGATCGCGTGGAAAGCGCTCAAGGCCGGCAAGATCGAGGGCTATCCCGAGTACGACGGGACGCTGCTCGCGACCGTCGCAGGGATCACCAAGAATCCCGCCAGCGCGACCGCGGCGGCGACCGAGACCCGCAACTGGGCGGCGAAGCACGGCTTCACCTTCACCAACGTGACGCCGTTTTCCGACTCCGATGCGATCGCGGTGCTGACGTCCTACGCCAAGAAGAACGGGCTCAAGACGCTCGCCGATCTGAAGAAGCTCGGTTCCGCGGTGAAGCTCGGCGGCGCCGCGGAGTTCCAGACCCGCTACCCAGATGGCCTGCTGGGACTGAACAAGATCTACGACGTGCACCCGACCTTCGTGCCGCTCACCATCCCGAGCTTCTACACGGCGCTCGACAACGATCAGGTCAACGCGGCAGCGGTGTTCACGACCGATCCGCCACTGAAGACCGGCAAGTACACGGTGCTGAAGGACACGAAGTTCATCTTCGGCTTCCAGAACGTCGGCATGGTCGTCAAGACCAGCGTCGCCAAGGCCGAGGGTCAGGCGTTCACATCGACGATCAACAAGGTCAGCGCGCTGCTCACGCAGAAGGCGATCATCGCGCTGAACTCGGCGGTGGAGGTCGACAAGCAGAACCCCGCGAATGTCGCCAAGGCCTTCCTCAAGGCGAACGGCCTGGGGTAGCTCTCGCCAAGCCTGGATCCGGGGCCGGCGGGGTCATCGCGACCCGCCGGCCCTCGGCGCTTCACCATCGATTGACGCCCGCGCGCGCCCGGAAGGCTAACCTTCCTGGTCCGGCGGATCGCCCACTCGACCACGGGCCCTTGGGCCCACCGGCGCCACGCGCTTCGCGCAAGTGAGGCGGCCAGTCCCGGAGGTCGGGAGTGTCCACGCCGCCCAGGCTATGACACTCAAAGTCCTGGGACGTAGTAATCAAGCGGTGATCCACACGGGACGTTTAGTCCCGGCCGGTTAGGACCTCGGGTTTTGGCCCGGGGTCCTCTTTTCTTTCCGCGCCGGTGCCGGAATCGCGGGATCGATGGTGGAAGAACGTTGGAGGCGGGTGTGAGAGACTGCCGCGCATGAGCGACGACCATGAGCACGACCACGGCCATCACCTCGACGATGGTCACGATCACGATCATGATCACGACCACGATCACGCGCTGATCGTCGACCGGCTGCCCGAGGGGCTCTGGAACATCGATCCGCACGGCAGTGAGGTGCTGTTTCAGGCCAAGGCGTTCGGAGTGCTGCCGGTGACGGGCGCGTTCGAGGACTTCAGCGGCGACCTGCGGGTAGACGGCGCCGGCGCCGTCAGCGGCCAGCTGGTGGTGCAGATGGCGAGCATCAACAGCGGCTGGGCCAGGCGTGACGCGAAACTCCGCAGTGCCGCCTACTTCCAGATCGACAGGTACCCGCAGATGACCTTCACGGTCGAGCGGATCGAGCCGAGCGGCGCCGAGCACATGGACTTGAGCGGCGCGCTGCAGATCCACGACAGGGCGGTGCCGCTGCACTTCCCCGTGTACGCGATCGCGCACGGTGACCACCTCCACCTCGAGGGCGAGGTGACGGTCGATCACGACGTCGCCGGGCTCGGCTGGTCAAAGCCGTTCTTCGTCGGCAACCGCCTGCGGCTCGAGACGGCGCTGACGCTCACTCGGGCGGCTCAGGCTCCCACAACAACTCTCTGAGTCCGCTCGCGCGGCCCGCCGGCCGCGCGACGGCCTCACGCACCGACTGCTCGCTGCCGGCGAGCACCAGCGAGCTGCGGGCGCGGGTGACCGCGGTGTAGAGCAGCTCACGCGAGAGCAGCGGCGAGTCGGGCTCGGGCAGCAGCAGCGCCGCCACCTCGAACTCAGAGCCCTGGCTCTTGTGCACGGTCGTCGCAAACAGCGGCTCGACGTCGGCCAGCCGCGAGGGCGCGAGCTCGACCGTGGCGCCGCCCGCCTCGAACACGGCGCGCAGTTCGCCCTCACCACCGCTCACGACCACGCCGGTGTCGCCGTTGTGCAGGCCGAGCTCGTAGTCGTTGCGCGTGGCCAGCAGCGGCAGCCCCGCATAGCGCGTGGCGCTCGGTTCAAAGCCGCTGAGCTGCTCGCGCAGCCACGACTCGACGCTCTGAGTCCACTGCGCCACGCCCAGCGGACCGTGGCGGTGTGCGCACAGCAGGCGGAAGCCGGCGAGCTGCCGCAGCGCCGTGCTGGCGTCGCCAACCCGTGCCGCGGCGATCATCGGCCCGTAGGCCGCAACGGCGCGCTCGCGCAGCACACCGGGGTCGGCCAGCGGGTCGCGGATCCAGGTGATGCTGCCGCCATCTGCGCCGAGTGCGGCGACGGTCGCGTCCGCGTCGCCGCGGCGGATCGCCTCGGCGAGCCGGCCGATCGGAGCGACGCTGCGGTGGCCGCGGCGCAGCACCGTGACACCGTCGCCGAACGAGCGCTGCTCGGGGCCGGCGGGCGCGTCGCCGGTCACGCGGCTCAGCGTCGCGCGCATGCCGGCGCCGAACTGGGGTGCGTCGGCGGCGGGGCCGACGATGTCCCGCAGCACCGCCCCGACCTCAATCGCGGCGAGCTGGTCGGGATCGCCGACAAGCACCAGCTGGGCGTCGTCGCGGACCGCGTCGACCAGCCGCACCATCAGTGAGAGCGGCACCATCGAGGTCTCATCGACGATCACCAGGTCATGGGGGAGGCGGTTGCTGGCGTCGTGGCGGAAGCGCCCGCCGGGCAGCCAGCCCAGCAGCCGGTGGATCGTCGAGGCGCGCACGCTCGGTCCGACGGCCTCCTGCATCCGCGCCGCCGCCTTGCCGGTCGGCGCGCACAGCCCGATCAACGGTTGCGCGCCCTCGCCCGAAAGTCTCTGCACGAGCGCGACGATGCGGGCCACGGTCGTGGTCTTGCCGGTTCCCGGCCCGCCCGCGATCACCGTCAGGTCGCGCAGCAGCGCCACGGCGGCGGCGGTGCGCTGCTCGACAAACTCCTCGTCGGGGAACGCGGCACGGATCGCGACGCCGAGCTCGGCGAGATCGCCGATCTCGGCGCGCATGCGGTTGCGCGCCAGCAGCGACGTGGCCAGGCGCCGCTCCTCGCGCCAGTAGCGGTCGAGGTACAGGCGCGTGCCCTCGAGTCGCAGCGGTACGACCGCATCCGCCGCGCCGCCGACGAGTGCCGCGCACGCCCGCATCAGCTCGGCGTCGGCGGGCTCGAGCTCGCAGAAGGCGTGACCCTGGCGGGCGGCCGCGACCGCCAGGGCGACGCAGCGCAGGACCTCTGGATCGCTGAGCCCGGCGATGCGCCCGAGCGTCGTCGCGACGTGGACATCGGCGGCGATCAACTGCTCGCTGCGGTTGAGCTCGGCCAGTGGCTCGAGCGCGCGCAGGGCCAGCTCCGGGCCGAAGGGATCGCGTTCGGGCGGTTCCTGGATCGCGCTCATCGCTGCCCTGCCAGGAGATCACTCATCGCTCGCCGACCACGACATATGTAGATATGTGCATATTCGGCTGTCCTGCCAGCAGGTCGCTGAGCGCCACGACCAGCGCCGCCGGGGGCCGCCAGGCGAACACGCCGTAGTCGGGCTGCGAGGGACCGAGCATCCCGCGCACGAACAGGTAGCGCACGCCCGCCAGGTCGGTCTCGGGGTCGTAACCGGCAAGGCGCCAGCGCAGGTAGCGGTGCAGCGCCACCGAGTAGAGCAGCGCCTGCAGCACGTAATGCGAGCGCTGCATCTCGAGCGCCAGCGCGGGCCCGCCGTAGTGGCTCGCCGCGAGCGGCTCACCGGCGGGCGCGAGCCAGTTGGTCTTGTAGTCGATGATCACGTAGCGATCGCGCGCGCCGCCGCGCACGCGCAGCACCAGGTCGATGCTGCCGTTGAGGTAGCCGCGCAGGGCGGCGGCGAGGGTCGGGTCAAGCAGCCGCCGGGCGTATCCGGCGAGCGCGTCGTCGGCCGGCAGCAGCCGCTCCAGCAGCGCCGCCAGATCGGACAGCTGGGCCGCGACCAGCGGCCGATCGCCACCCGCCAGCGGTAGCTCGAAGCCGAGCTCGTCGAGCCGGTCGGCGCGGGCCACGCCGGCAAGCGAGAGCTCTGCAAGCTCGCCACCAAGCGGGGTGGCGAGCGCAAGTGCAAGCCCCTCGGCCGCCTGTTCGGGCGTGCAGCCGAGCAGCTCGGGACGGTGCACCGTTGCCTCGCGCAGCCAGCGCGCGAGCGCGGCACGGAGGTCGACCGCGGCGAAGTCGAGCTCCTGGAAGGCCTGATGGATCAGCGTGCCGAGCTGCGGGCCCATCGCCATCTCCGACAGCGGGAGCTCGCCCGGGGTGGGCGCGCCGGTGACCTCGGGTTCGTCGGTGACGCCGGCGTGCTCGGGCTCGGAGGCGACGATCGCGTCGTGTGCGGCCGCCGTCAGGGCGCTGTAGGAGGTGCGCCGCCAGGCGGTGTCGATGCGCCGGTCAAAGCGTGCGGTCGCCAGCTCGGCGTCGCTGTCGATCGCCGGGCGCCAGCGCTGCTCGGGCGTGTCGAGCCGCGCCCGCTCGATGCTGATGGCCTGCGGCGCGAGGCCCGCGATCTGCTCGAAACGGGCGCGCGCGTCGTCCTCGCGCGGGCGCTTGAAGCCCTGCCAGCCGACGTTGCCGTCGGCATCCTGGGCGAACAGCAGCCGGCCGAGCGGGGACTCGCGTGCGAACCAGCCGCTCGCCCACCAGATCACGGCGCGGTGGCGGGCGCGGGTCAGCGCCACGTAGGCGAGCCGCAGCTCCTCGCCGCGCTCCTCGACGTTGTGCTGGTTGAGGTGCACGCCGTACTCCTCGCCGGAGAGCCCGACGTCGATCGCGCGGCGGCCATCGTCATCGTGGAAGTAGACCGGCTGGCCCTCATCGGCGAGCCGTCCCGCCTCCCACAGGAAGGGGCAGTAGACGACCGGGAACTCGAGCCCCTTGCTGCGATGGAAGGTGAGCACCTGCACGGCGTCGGCGTCGGAGTCCAGGCGGCGCGTGCGCTCGTCGTTTGAGCCCTCGCGGTCGGCCGCCTCGATCCGCTGGCGCAGCCAGCCGGTGAGCGCGGCGACGCCGAACTGCTCGGCGCCGGCGGCCGCGCCCAGCAGTTGCGCGACGTGCTCGAGGTCGGTGAGCCTGCGCTCGCCGCCGACCAGCCCGAGCAGTCTGGCGGCCGTCTGCTCGGCGTCGAGGATCGACTCGGCCAGCGTCGAGATTCCCTGTTCGCGCAGGATCCGGGCCCCGCCATGCAGCCGCTGGTGCAACAGCTCGAGCTCAGTCTCACTCGCGCTCGCCAGCTGCGTCGCGGTCCAGCCGAGCAGCGAGGTCAGCGCCGCCGAGCGCGCGCGGGCGGGATGCGAGGGCTGCTCGAGCGCCTCCAGCAGCGCCAGCCAGTCGGCGGCCGCGTCGGTGCCGAAGACGCTACCCGAGCCGCTGATGACGGCGGGCACGTTGAGCTTCTCGAGCTCGCCCTGGATCAGCCAGGCGTTGCGGTGGGTGCGCACCAGCACGGCCACGCACCCAGGCGCGACCGGCTGGCTGCCGATCGCGTTGCCCTCCTCGTCGCGGCGCTCGATCGTGGCGCCGGAGTTGAGCAGGCGCACGATGTCCGCAGCGAGGTCGCGGGCCACGAACGCCCGCGCCGACTCGGCGTTCGGGTAGCCGCTCGGGGTGCGCTGAACCGCCGGCTCGTCCGCGTCGAGCAGCCGCACGCGCAGCGCGGCCTCGCCGGGGGCGCCGTGCAGGCGCGCTCTGCGGTGGATGGGGGCAGCCTCGACATGGCGGTAGACGATCCCCGGATGGCCCAGCCGCGCCCGTCCGAAGAGCGCGTCGAGCCCGTCCAGCAGGGACTTGTCGCTGCGGCGGTTGACGGCCAGGGTGGCGCGCGCTCCGGCGCTTTCGGCGGCGGCGAGATAGGCGTATACGTCGGCGCCGCGGAAGGCGTAGATCGCCTGCTTGGGGTCGCCGATCAGGATGAGCGTCGTGGCGTCGCCCGCCGGCCCGCTGGCCGGCGGGCCGATCGGGCCGCTGCCCGGCGGGCCGACCGGGCCGCTGCCCCTCGGGCCGCCACCGAAGGCGCGCTCGACGATCTCCCACTGGATCGGGTCGGTGTCCTGGAACTCGTCGATCAGCACGACCTTGTAGCGACCGCGCAGCTCGGCCACCGCGCTCTGGCCGCGTGGGCCGGTGAGCGTCGCCAGCAGCCGCGTGAGCTGGTCGTCATGGGTCATCAGCCCGAGTGCGCGCTTGCGGGCATCGAGCTCGTCGCGGGCGGCGAGGGCCAGCCGGCAGCGCATCGCCAGGGCGGTGCCCGCCTGCGGGTTGCTCGGGTAGATCGGCGCCAGTGGGTTCTCGATCGCGATCCGCGAGACCTGCTCGGCCTGCTGGCGCGACATCACCAGGCCGTCCAGGTCGCGGTAGAAGCGGCGTACGTAGAGGTCGTCGATGACCTCACGGGCGAGGTCATCGACGCTGTCGACGAAGCTCACGCTGGGGTCGCTCTCGGCGAGCGTTCCGAGCCCGTCGAGCATCTTCTGGCAGAAACCGTGGGTGGTCTCGATCGTGGCCGCGTCGAAGTTGGCGATCGCATCGGCGAGCCGCTGCCGGCGCTCGCGCACGAGCTCGACCGGGCCGCCGGCGAGCAGCTCGACGATCTCATCGATGTAGGTCGGCAGCGCCCCGGCCGCCACGCGCGCGAGCTGCGCTTCGGTTACGACCAAGCGCTCGCGCACACGCTCGCGCAGCTCGCTGGTGGCCACGCGCGTGAACGTGACCAGCAGCAGCTGGTCGAGCGTCGCCTGGCCCTCTGCGATGAAGCGCGCCGCCAGCGCCGCAATCGTGTAGGTCTTGCCGGTGCCGGCACTGGCCTCGAGCACGGTCACCCCGCTCGGCAGCGGTCCGCGCAGGTCGAACGGCTGCGCGTCGAGGCCGGTCTGCAGCTCGGGCATCAGCCGCCCACCAGCTCACGCTGCAGCAGCGGCTGCCAGATCGCGATCGCCAGCTGCGCCAGCCGCTCGAGGTCGAGCTCCGCGCCGAGCGCCAGGCGATGCTCGGGCTCCTCCTCCTCGCCCGTGATCAGGCGGTCGTTGTACCAGCCCGAGCGCCACTTCTTCAGCGCCGCAGCGACCGGGTCATCGGCGGACTGCAGCGCCGCCTCGGCGTAGGCGTTGGCGGTGGCGCAGGGCAGCGGCAGCGGCGCGCGCAGACCCTCGGCGCGCAGCTCGGCGAGCTTGGTGAGCTCGCTCAGGGCGGTGGCACGGCGCACCTCCGGGCTGCCGCCCAGCTGCGGGATGCGCCGCACGTCGACCGGCTGCTGGCGGCCGCCGCGGCCGATCGTGACGCCCTCCAAGGCGATCTCCGGATGCGCAGCGCTCAACGCCAGCAGCCGTACCCAGGCCGCCAGGCGCTGGCGCGGACCGAGCCGCGAGTAGCTCACGGCCAGCATCAGATGGCCGTGGATGCCACCGACCGTGCCGGTCAGACGGGTGCCGTCGGGCAGCGTGATGTTGGTCTGCTCGGACCTGGGATCGTTGCCGCCGGCGAACGTCGCAGCGGCGTCGGCGAGCAGCTTGGCGGTCGGCAGGATCGACTGGATCACGGGCGCGCCGAGTGCCCCGGGCGGGAGCGTCCCGCGCGCGATCTCGGCGCGGTAGGCATCGCGCGGGTCGATCCCGGCGCGGACCGCATCGAGCAGCCGCTGGCCGACGCCCCAGCGGGCCAGCCCGTCGAGCTCGATCGGCAGCGCATCGTCGATCTGATCCTCGTCGCGTTGGGCGGAGACGCCGAGCCGCTGACGCAGGAAGGCGCGCACCGGGCGCTGCACGAACGAGACGAGCTCCTCGAGCGTGACGACCCGCTCACCGGCGGCCGCCGGCAGCGGTGCGGGCAGGAACGGTGACGGCTCGTGTCGCGGCGCGATCAGCGCGCGTGCACCCGCAAGCGCCGCCCGGTCGAAGCTCCAGGGACCGTCGGCGGCGCGCGCCGGGTCGGAGTCCTGGGCGCTGAAGTTGCGGGGATCGAAGGGCTGCAGCGGGTGGTGGACCACGACCAGCTCGCGTGCGCGGCGGTCGTCGGCGACGCGCGCGGTGGCGTCGAGCGCGTCGAGCAGCTCGCCGACCGGGACCGCCGGCGGCAGCGGCGCGTTGGTGCGCTCGTCGTTGCCGCTGTAGGTGATGATCAGCGCCTCCTGCGCGGCCAGCAGCGCGTCGAGCAGCAGCTGGCGGTCCTCGGTGCGCGGATCACGGTCACCGGGAAGCGGATCGAGCAGCAGCAGGTTGTCGCCGTCGCGCGGGCTCTGGCGCGGGAAGGCGCCGTCATCGAGCCCCAGCAGGCAGACGAGGCGGTGGGGCACCGAGCGCATTGGCAGCAGCGTGCAGAAGGTCAGGTGTCCGCTGCGGAAGTTCGCGCGGGTCGGGCGCCCCTCGAGCCGGTGGCCGAGCAACTCCCGGAGCTCACCGAGGAAGAGTTCGATGTTGCCGGTGGCGCTGGCTGGGCGGGAGCGCGGGGGCGATGAGATTCCGGCAGCCTGCTCGCCCACGATCTCGGCGAGGATCGCGTCGAGCTGGCGCCGCTGCCAGGACTCGTGTGCCGGCGTCGCCGTGAGCGTGTCGGCCGCCGCCGTCAGCGCCTGCGACCAGCCGGCCAGCGTCTGTGGCCCGGCGAGCGAGCGCAGCGCGGCGTCGAGCCGGTCGACGAATTCACTGAAGCGTCCGGCCAGCTCGATCTGACTGCTCTGGATCACGGCGGCGGGCAGCACGCCGCCGAAGGCGGCGCCGGCGTCGGCATCCATCACCACGCCGAGCAGCAGGCGTTTGAGACCCGCCGACCAGGTGCCGGCGTCGACCTCGCCCAGCCGGTAGGCGGCGCGGCCCGCGGCGTCGAGACCCCAGTGGATGTGGGCGCCCGCGACCCACTCGCGGAGCTGGGCGAGCTCATCGTCGTCGAACCCGAAGCGGCCGCGAACGGGTGCGGCGTCGGCCAGGTCGAGCACCTCCGAGGCGGTGACGCGGCCCGCGGCGAGCTCGAGCAGGCGCGCGGCCACGGCGAGGATCGGTGTCGTGTGGCGCAGCGAGCGGTCGGCCAGGCGCACGCGCAGGGTGGGAGGATCCCCGGGGGCCCGCTCGCCGGTGTCGGCGCTGGGGGCATCGCCGGTGCGCCCGCCGAAGGCGGCCTCGATCAGCGGCGCGAAGGATTCGATGTCAGGGCACATCACGATCACGTCGCGCGGCTCGAGCGTGGGATCGTCGGCAAGGCGGTGGAGGATCGCCTCGCGCAGCACCTCGACCTGACGGGCGCGGCCGTGGCAGGCGTGGATGCGGATCGAGCGGTCGACGGCGGTCAGCTCGATGCGCGTGTCGATCTGGCCGGGGCGCAGCGGTGGCCCCGGTGGCTGCGCGTCGGCGTGGATGTCTGCCTGCAGCGCCTGCAGCAGCGTGTCCGGCGCAGCCGTTGTGGAGGGTGGGTGGTGGACATCCTCGCCGGACCCGCGCACCAGTTTCTGGAGGCCGCGTACGTCGCGTCCCCACGAGCCGAGCAGCCGGTTCTCGGCGCTGTCCTTGGCCCACAGGGCCGGCGAGGGGTGCAGCAGCATCAGGTGCACGTCACGGCCGGCACCGAGCGCACGCAGCACCCGCAGGTGGCTTTGCGGCATGCGCGTGAGCCCGAACAGGCTCACCCGCGGCGGTAGTGAGACGAGCCCAGGATCGGCCTCGACTGCGGCGCAGGCGGAGCCCAGCCGCTCGGCCAGGCTGGGAACGCCGAGCGCCTCACGCAGCCGCCGCCAGAGCTCGGGCTGCCAACCGGCCGCGGCGCGCTCATCGACGCCGCCGGACTCCCCGCGCGCCCATGCCTCGATCAGCTCGGGGCGGCGCACGGCGTATTCGTCGAACAGCCGCGCCACATGCGCCAGCCGCGTGTAGCGCTGCTCACGACCCTTCACCAGATGCCGTGCCAGCGGCTCGAGCCAGGCCTCATCCGAGGCCGCTTCGACGACCGCGATCAGCGGCCACACCAGCCGCGCCGGCTGCCACGGGTCGCTGTCGGGCGCGATCCCGCTGGCAAGCGCCAGCGTCTCGCCCACGAGCGCGCCCGGGAAGGGGAAATCGACGTTCGCGCAGACGCCATCGTCCGCGTGCGCGCGGCTGCCGAGGCGCGCCGAGAGCCGCTGGGTCAGCCAGCGCTCGATCCCGCGCGTGGGCACCGCCACCACCTCGGTGGCGAACGGATCGGCCGGGACCTCGGCGAGCAGCCCGGCGAGTGCCTCCGCCAGGATGTCTGCCCGTTCTGCGCGGTGGATCAAGAGCATGGTGTGTCCGGCTCCCAGTCAAGCGCTTGCCGGGGTCGTAAGCTGCGAGGCGATGCGACTGGAAGGGATCGAGACCGGCGACATCATCGAGATCGACCGGCTGGGTCGCCGGTTCCATGCGCTGGTCGCGGGCAACGCCCCGGGCGGGCTCGCGATCCAACCGCTCGACCGCCGTGTCACGTACCGCTCCTGCCGCGCGCGCGAGGTTGTCGCGCACTGGTCCAAGCGCGGCCGTCCGCGGGCGACCACCGACCCGCTCGAGCCGGAGGTCCTGCAGCTCGAATTCGATCTGACCAGCCGGCCGGAATAATGCGCCAGTACACGGAGAAAGGGATGTGATGAACGACGACTGGCGAGTGCAGGTGACCTGCCCGACGACTGCGGCGGCGGCCAACCTCAACGAGCTGCTGCGCGAGGGCGACTTCCAGCACGATCTGCAGGACGCGGCCGGTGAGCGCGTGGTCGTTTCGCTCGACGGGCGTGAACTGTTTCTCTACGCGGGCACCCGCGCGCAGGCCGAGCGCGCCAGCGCCGCCGTCAAGGCGCTCGTCGCCAGGTCTGGGCCGAGCGTGCGCGCCGAGCTGCGCCGCTGGCACCCGGTCTCCGAGCAGTGGGTCGACGCCGACCTGCCGCTGCCCGACAGCGAGACCGCGGTCGCAACCGAGCACGCTGAGATGATCGAGCGCGAGCGCGCCGAGCAGTCGCAGCTCGAGTACGCCGAGTGGGAGGTACGCGTCAGCACCGACTCGCATCGCGCGACGGTCGAGCTGGCCGGCAAACTCCGTCAGGAGGGCATCAACTCCCTGCGCCGCTGGCGCTACCTGCTGGTTGGTGCCGCTGACGAGGACGCGGCCAAGGTGCTGGCCGAGCGTGTCCGTGCGATCGCGGGTGCCGAGGCCAAGGTCGAGGTAGAGGCGAGCAGCGCAGTGGTCGAGGCCGAGCGCCCCAACAACCCGTTTGCGGTGTTCGGCGGGCTCGGCGCCTGAGCCGCTCAGGCTTCGCCCTCCCAGTAATCCACGCCGTCGGCCATGCGGAAGATGTGGGCCCCGCCTGACGGCTCGCGGAAGAGGATCTTGCCGCTGTCTGGGTAGTGGGCGCTGACGGGAAGTTCCATGGTCGAAAGGATCACGAGACGCGCCGGCTCTGCACCGCGGTTGCGCACGCGGTGTGCGCCGGCGGGGCCGTCCGGGAAACAGACGACGTCGCCCGCCTGGAGCGGGTCTTCGCCGTCGGGATGCCGGAGGGTCGGGCCACCGGACAGCACCATCAGCCACTCCTCACGGCCCGAGTGGTAGTGGTAGGGCGCCGTGCCCTCGCCCGGGTCGAGCTCGTACAGCGTCGCGCCCAGCATCTCGGCGCCGAGGTCGGGACCGAGATGCGTCTGGCGCACAGCGAATCCGGGTGGTGTTCCATGGCGCGGCACTTCCGTGGCCGCCCTCGCGGACAGGTTGACGATCGCTGGGCGCGGAAAGAGCTCCAGCTCGCGGGCCTCGACATGTGGGCCCGGTGGCGGTTCGTAGGTGCCCTCGCCGTACCAGTAGTCGACACGGCTGGAGGCCAGCAGCATGCCCTCAGGGCTGCTGACCTTGCCCGAGTCGGGATACACCGACATCCAGGGCTGGCGGTGGGTGCCGGTCGAGAAGATCACGAACCTGCCCGGACCGCCGAGCGTGTGCGCGCCACCCGGGCCGGAGGGAAAGCAGACGAGGTCACCGGCGTGGAGCCGTCGCTGACCCTCATGGTCACGCAGTGTCGGCTCGCCCGCGATCACGTACAGCCACTCCTCGACACCGCGGTGGTAGTGGTAGGGCCAGATCGTCTCGCCCGCCTCCGCGGCGTACACGGCGGCGCCGATTCGGCGGGAGCCGAGCCGCTCCCGCAGGGCCGTGGCGGCGTGCCGAAAGCCAGCCTCATCGAGCGCCTGATCCAGCTCGATACCGGCGACGTTGACCCTGCGCACGCTCATCTCGGCTCAGACGGTGAAGACGATCTTGCCGGAGGTCTGTCCGGACTCCATCGCCTCAAAGCCGGCCCTGGCTTCCGTGAGCGGCAGCGTCTGGCTGATCGCGGGCTCGATCCCGCGCTGCACGAGCAGGCGCATCAGCCGCTCGAGCTCATCGCGCGTGCCCATCGTCGAACCTACGACGGAGAGCTGCAGGAAGAAGATACGGGTCAGCTCGGCCGGCGGCGCGTCGCCCGTGGTGGCGCCAGAGATCACGATCACGCCGCCCTGTTTGAGCGACTTGACCGAGTGCGACCAGGTGGCGGCGCCGGTGGTCTCCATCACCGCGTCGACGCGCTCGGGCAGGCGGGCGCCGGGCTCAAAGGCGGCGTCGGCACCGAGCGCGAGCGCCAGCGCGCGCTTCTCCTCGCTGCGTCCGGTGGACCACACACGGACACCAGCGCTCGACGCGAGGCTGATCAGCGCGGTGGCCACGCCGCCGCTCGAGCCCTGCACCAGGATCGTCTGGCCCGGGGTCACGGCGCCGCGCGTGAACAGCATGCGATAGGCGGTCAGCCAGGCCGTCGGCAGGCAGGCTGCCTGCTCGAAGCTGAGCTCCGGGGGCTTGGGTACGAGGTTGCGACGCGGGACCATGACGCGCTCTGCCAGCGTCCCCTGATGGCGCTCCGAGAGCAATGAGCGCCTGGGATCGAGCGTCTCGTCGCCGCTGAAGCCGTCCGCGCTGATGACAGCATGCACGACCACCTCGTTGCCATCGGGGTCGACCCCGGCGGCGTCGCAGCCGAGGATCATCGGCAGGCGCTCGGCTGGCAGTCCGACACCCCGCAGCGACCATAGGTCGTGGTGGTTGAGCGCGGCCGCGCGGACCGCGACCGTGACCCAGCCGGCGGGCGGCTCGGGCTCGGGGCGCTCGCCCACGACGAGCCCTGTCAGGGGGTTCTCGGGATCGATTGAGGCTGCGTAGGCGGAGAGCATGGCCGTATTCATACCCGACTGAAGCGGTGGAGCACTCCGCTAGCTTGCGGGCTCTGCTCGGACTGCTGAAGAGGATCGCCGTGGACGTGAGCGCTTTCCGCGAGTCACGCGACTTCCGCCTGCTCTTGATTGGCGGTGCGACATCGAGCCTCGGGTCCCAGGCGGCGATGGTGGCGCTGCCGTTTCAGATCTACAGGCTGACGCACTCGGCGGCGCTGGTCGGCCTGCTCGGGCTGTTTGAGTTGGGTCCGATCATCGTCGTCTCGTTGGTGGGCGGCGCGATCGCGGATCGGCGCGACCGCCGGCCGATCCTGGTCGCCGCACAGGTTGGCGTGATCACCGTGACCGGCCTACTGTTCGTGCTGTCGACGGTTCTGCACAGGCCGCCGGTGATCGCGATCCTGATGCTCGGTGGTCTGCTTGCGGGCTGCAGCGCGCTCGACGGCGTCACGCGTGGCGCGATCATCCCGCAGATCCTCGGTCCACGGCGCCTGCGCGCCGGCCTGGCGCTCAGCTACGGGACCTTCCAGGCGACCGGGATCGTCGGACCGGGCCTCGGTGGCATCGTGATCGCACTGGCGGGCGTGCGCTGGATGTACCTGGGCGATGCGCTCAGCTGCGTGGCGCTGTTGGCGGCGTCGCTGGCGATCGCGCCGCAGCCGCCGCACGCGAGCGAGGGTCACCTACCGGTCGGCAAGGCGATCGTCGAGGGCCTGCGCTTCGTCGTCTCCAACAGGGCGCTGGCGGGCTCGTTCGCGATCGATATCAACGCGATGCTGTTCGGGATGCCGCGAGCGCTGTTTGCCGTGCTGGCGCTGAACGTGTACCACGCCGGCGCCGGCGGGACCGGCCTGCTCTACACAGCGATCGCGGTAGGTGGCACGCTCGCCGTGCTCGGCTCCGGCTGGGTTCAGCACGTCAACCGCCTGGGGCGCTGGACGATCGGGATGGTGCTGTTCTGGGGCGTCGCGATCGGCGCCGCGGGGCTGGTGCGCACGATCTGGCCGGCGGTGATCCTGTTCGCAATCGCCGGCTGGGCCGACGGCATCAGCGCCGTCTGCCGGACGACGATCAGTCAGACGCTGACGCCCGACCGGCTGCGCGGGCGCATGAGCGCGGTCTTCAACCTGGTCGTGACGAGCGGGCCGCGGCTCGGAGACATCGAGTCCGGCCTGGTGGCCGGACTCGTGGGCCCGCTCGACTCCGTTCTGATCGGCGGCGCCGGCTGCATCGCCGGCGTCGGCCTGACGCTGCTCGCATTCCCGCAGCTGGCCGCCTACGAGGCGGACGCCGAGGTCGCGCGGATGCGGCGTGAGGAGGCCGAGCTCGCCGGCTCTGCCTAGGCGCTACAGCGGCGCAGTCGGGACCTCTTCGCGCCGCGACGCCGTGGAGTCGGCGGGCGCGGGCGTCCCGGTGATCGCCCGGCGCGCCACGACAGGACCCGCTGCGAGCGGCGGCGCGGCGGTCACCGGCTCTGCAGTGACCGGCTCTGCAGTGACCGGCTCTGCCGCAGGCGGCTCGGGCTCCGCGGTGATCGGCTCGACGGTGACAGCCTCCGCCAGCAGGGCGGGCCTTGAGACGAAGCGTCCAAGCGCGAAGGCCGCAAGCGCCATGATGACGACGCCGAGGCCATAGAAATAGCCGATCAGCTCGAAGGTCTGACGCGTGTGCCCGAACAGCGGAACGCCGATCGGGCCGGGGCCGTGCTCCCACAGGCGGCTGACCGCCGGGCCGACCGCGAACCATGCGCCGCCGGCCATCGCCAGCCAGCTGGCGACGGTGCCGCTGAGGCGGTGACCTGACCAGATCAGCAGCACACCGCCGAGCACCGCCGCGGCGCCCGGAACGACGTCGAGCCAGAACCTGTTCATCGTCAGATCCCAGGTTGCGTGCGATCCGAAGGCGTATCCAAAGTAGGGGCCGATGAGCGGAATCAGGCCGCCCCAGAGGCCCAGCACAATGAGCATGAAGCCAGTCATGGCTCCGGTCTTGCGTGAGATGCGCACGGTTACCCCCTCCGGGTTTAGAGGTGCAGATCTGCCATCTGGCTTCCCGGTTTGTGGGGAACCTGAACGGCCTTGTCCCGGGCGCGGGACGTCCGCGGGCGGCACCAACTCTTGAGCCACGGCAACACCGCTGACGCGCCTGAGAATTCCTCAACCGAACTGAGTAAGCACACGTTAGGCTGCTGCCGCCATTCGACACCTCGGGACCGCAGCCGCAGCGTTCTACCGGCGATGTTTTCTGCTGCTGCCGGCGCGCGTCCGCATCTCGATCGGTTTCCTGCGCGCGCACCGGAAGCTTCCACACCTGCGGGATCCGAAGACGTTCAGCGACAAGATCCAATTCCGGAAGCTCAACGAGCGAGACGAGCGGTTCGTCGTTTACTCGGACAAAGCTGCGGTGAAAGAGTTCGTGGCCGACACGCTTGGCAGCGCCTGGTGCATTCCGACCCATTACTGCGGAAAATCGCTGCCCGAGCAGCCGCAGTGGCCGATGCCATTCGTGATGAAGCCCACGCATTCCAGCGGGCTGGTCCGCTTCATCCTCAGCGAGGAGGATTACGCCCCGGCCAGGGCCCTGGCTGCCGCCTGGCTGACATGGGACCTCAGCAGCGACCACGGCGAGTGGCAGTACAGCCGGATCGACCCGCGCATCATCGTCGAGCCTCAGATCGGATCAGCGGACGAGCCGCCCGACGACTACAAGTTCTTCGTGTTCGGTGGCCGGGTCGAGATGATCCAGGTCGACGTCGCGCGGTTTGCCGATCACCGGCGTGCGATGTACGACCCAAACTGGGTGAGGCAGGAGTTCGGGATCGGCTACCAGTTGCCCGAACACGCGATCGACCGGCCGCAGCACCTCGAGGAGATGATCGCGGCTGCGCAAAGGCTCGCGGCCGGCTTCGCCTTCGTCCGCGTCGACTTCTACGAGCTCGAGGATGGCCCGCGGTTCGGTGAGATGACATTCACGCCGGGCGCCGGTTACCAGCGGTTCATTCCCCCGCAGATGGACCGCGTGCTCGGTGACCTCTGGCCGATGGCGTCCGACGCTGCTTGAGCGCGTGGGCGGAGCGGGTGCGCCCGGCCCCGGAGCTGCGGCCCGGGCTCAGGATGGATCCGTGAGCCAGGCGGCGCCCTGCTGGTAGAGGCGCGCGAGCGCGGGGCCGTCGAGGCCGGGCATGTCACGCTTGACGTCGTAGCCGACGAGCGTCTGCACGTAGGCGAGGTGGCGGTAGCCCTCGGGGAAGCGAGCCAGCAGCTCTGCATCAAGCGCGGGCATCGGCACGGGGGAGACCGGGGTCATGCGGTCGATCTCATAGATCGGTTGGCGCAGGACCATGCCCCAACGGCCGTCACGGCGGGCGAAGAAGTCATAGAAGCGGCCGGTACAGACGACGTCGCAGAGCACGTCATGGACGGTCGCGCGCTGGGTGATCGTCATCTTTGTCTGGGCGATCGCGCGGTCGCCGCTGACGTCGATCGTCGAGCCGCCATGAAAATGCAGGATGCGGACGCCGCGCTCCCAGCCCTCCTGACTGACGCGGATGAACTCCTCGGCCGGGCCCTGCCACCACGTGGCCATCATGCGGCCGTCGTCGTGCCAGACGGTGCGGAAACGCTCCCAGTCGCGGGCGTCGCGCCAGGTCGCCCAGTTCTCGACGAGCTCGCGGATCTGGCGGCGATCGCCGGCCGTGTCGTCGATCATCGCCACAGGGTAATGTCCGGCGCTCATGAAGCAGCTATCTGCCACCGCCAGCGGTGTTGCGGCGACGCCGATCGAGCGTTGTTACGAGCATCTGCTCGACGTCGAGCGCTATCCGCAGTGGTACCCCGACGGCGCCAAGAAGGTCGAGGTGCTCGAACGTGACGGCGATGGCACGGCCGCCGAGGTCGACGCGGTGCTGGCCGCTGTCGCCGGGCCGCTGCGCAAGGAGTTCCCGGTGCGGCTGGCGATCGAGCGCGAGCGCCCGACGCGCATTGCGCTTGCACGCGTCGCCGATGACCGCGGCGACCATGAGGCTCTGACGATCGCCTGGGCGTTGCGCCCGCTGGGGGAGGCGCAGACGGAGATCACGGTAGAGCTCGGCGCCTACCTGGACGTGCCGATGTTCCTGCCGATCGACCCGGTCGCGCGGGAAGTCGCGAACGGGTTCCTGCAGGCCGCGCTGCGGTCGCTGTAGCGGCCGCTCGCCCGCTGGGGGCTCGTCGGATTCTCACGACCCGCGGGGTCGACTGGTGTCGGCGTGCGGGCGGTGTCCTGCTGGCTGGTGCTCGCTCGTCGTAGGGATAGAAGGGCGGCGGCCTTGACAAGACTTCTTGTGACGCGATATCTTGTGACAAGAAGTCTTGTGATGCCGGCGGTCCAGTTTCCACCCTCTGAAGGAGGATCGATGTCCACGATGATCGAGAGCCTCGCGCGGACCCGCCACGCCGAGCGCTACCGCGTTGCCCAGAGCGGCGCGCACCGCGACCAGGTGACGAGCAGGCTGGCGGGCACGCGCAGCCGCGCCGGCTGGCTGCTGGTGGGCCTCGGCCTGCGGCTGGCGCTGCCGAGTCGCCAGGACGCTGCACGTCGGATTACGCTGATCGGACGATGACTGAAGGCGACCGTCCCCGGCAGCCAGATCGGCAGATCAGCGACGCGCAGACGATGCGCGCGCTCGCGCACCCGACGCGCATAGCGCTGCTGGATCTGATGCGCCGCGACGGCGAGATCACCGCCAGCCGCGCGGCGGAGCTGCTCGACGACAGCCCCGGGAACATGTCGTGGCACCTGCAGACGCTCGCCAAGTACGGGTTCGTCGAGGAGTCCGGCAATGCCAAGGGTCGCAGCCGTCCGTGGCGGATCGCCAGCGTGCGTAACCGCTTCATCGTCTCGGCCGACAACCCCGAGGCCTTTGCCGCCGGCGACGCGCTGCTCACGCAGTACATCGATCGTGCCGTGACCATGCAGCGGCAGTGGCTGGCGATCCACCACACATACTCGAAGGAGTGGCAGGACGCGGCGTTCCTCAGCAACAGCATCAGCTACCTCACCGCCGAGGAGCTCGCCGAGCTCTCGACCGAGGTCTCAGAGGTCTTCGCGCGCCACACCGATCGGCTCGACAAGCAGAACCGGCCCGCCGACACGCTGCCGGTGCAACTGACCGCGTTCGGGCATCCGTTGCCGCCTACAGCGTCAGGGAACTGACCGCCTCCGCGGGTTCGGTCTGCACGCCCGCGCGCGGTTCGAGCCCGACCGCCTCGGCGATCAGCTCGTAGGAGCGCTTGCGCGCCCCGTGGTCGAAGGTGATCGTGACGACGATCACCTCCTCGGCGCCGTAGGCATCGGCGACCTCGTGCAGCTTGGCGGCGACCTTCTGCGGTGAGCCGAGCACGCCGCGCCGGCCGTCGGTGAAGCCGTGATCGGTTGGCTGGCCGATCGTGCGCAGATACTCGAGCGCCTTCTCCGGCGGCGGCACCGGGATCAGCTCGCCCTGACGCAGCAGCCGCATCGCCATGCGGCTCGAGCTCGCCAGGTACTGCGCCTGCTCGTCGGTGTCGGCGGCGATTGCCCAGACGGCAACGGCGGCGCGCGGCGCGTGGTCGGAGTGCTGGGCGGCGTGGCGCCGGCGGTAATCGGCGGCGATCTCCGCACCCTCGGGATAGATGAAGTCGGCGAAGGCGTAGGAGATGCCGAGCTCGGCCGCCCAGATGGCGCTCTGCGCCGAGGAGCCGAGCAGCCATTGCTCGGGCGCCTGCGGGCGTCCCGGCAGCGCCTTTGCGAGCCGCGCGAAGGGGTGATCGGCGGGCATCTCGTCATCGAGGTAGGCGAGTAGCTCCGCGAGCTGCTGGGGGAAGTCGTCGGGCGACGCCTGGCGGCGGTCGCGCTGCAGCGCGAAGGTGGTCAGCGGATCGGTGCCGGCCGCGCGGCCGATCCCGAGGTCGATGCGGCCCGGGAAGAGGCCGGCGAGCAGGCTGAAGCTCTCGGCGACCTTGAAGGGGCTGTAGTGGGGCAGCATCACGCCGCCGCTGCCGACGCGGATTGCGGTGGTGGCGGCGGCGATCGGCCCGATGAGCACCTCCGGTGCGGGACCGGCGAGCATCGGCCCACCGTGGTGCTCGGCGACCCAGTAGCGGTGGTAGCCGAGGCGGTCGGCGAGCTGGGCAAGCTCGATCGTGTTGCGCAGCGCATCGACCCCGGTCAGGCCTTCGGGGATCGGCGATTGGTCGAGTACGGAGAAGCGCACAGATCCATCTTAGGCTCCGCTACCGCTCGGCCTCGCGGGCCGCCGTCGCTCAGCTGATGTTCGCGCCGATCAGCCTGCCGACCTGCTTCACGAATGTGGGGCTCGTCAGCGAGGTCTGCCGTTTCGAACCCAGCCAGAAGCTGATCGGGCTGCACGGGCCGGCGCCGTCGTACCAGCTCTGGCCTCGATGCACTCCAACCTCCACGCGGGCGAGGGTCGCGCCACGCCGGCCGGCTTTGAAGTCAAGCGTGAGCCCGGTGCCCTGCGAGCTCGAGAGCATCAGCGGGCAGCTGATCGGCATCGTGCCGGGCTGCACGATCGGGAGGCTGTTGAGCTCACGCACGAGTGCGCTCACCTGCGCCGCACGCGACACCACGTATTTGGATGTGCGCACGTTGCTCTGAACCGGCAGCCCGCTCCCGATCCGCAGCGTGATCAGCACGGCGTGCAGAGCGCTCGGCAGCCGCTCACCGAGAGAGCGCGGGACGAACCAGTAGCTCTGGCTGCGAGCGACGATCACCGACGCGCCGTGCCGCGGCGTGACGACGCTGACGGTGAGCATGCGGTTGATCAGCTGCCGGCTGACGGCGGGCCAGCTGAACTGGACGTCCAGCTCGGTGACGCCGGTCTTGGTGTCGCTGCCGCTGCCGCTGCCCTGATCGAGCGAGGAGCCGGCCGGCCGGTGTGCCCTCACGTAAGCGATGATCGACTGGGCGCTGTCGGTGGTGGTCCAGAAGGCCTGATCGGCGGCGAAGTAGCGCCCGCCCGGGGGATAGGAGCCCGCGAAGCCCTTTGCGAAACGCGGCTCGCTCGCGATGCTCGAGACGCCGCCGGGCAGCCGCATGCGTTGCACCATTTGGCGTGCGTCGGCGCGCGCCGCCCGCCGGTTGGATTGAAGTCGGGAGCGGGTCGAGCTGGCGCCGGCACCGCTCGCGGCCGACCCGGCGGTGGCGCCGGCGCTGAGCAGCAGCGCCACGCAAGTCACAACGATGTTTTGCCTCACACAGGCACTACGTCCGAAGTGGCGATCCGTCTCAGCTGATCGAGATGCCGGCCAGCTTGCCCATCAGCCGCACCCAGCTGTTGCCGAGCAGATCTGAGATCCTGCCTGCGCTGGTGAAGCGGATCGGGAAGCAGGCGCTCGAGCCGCTCTGGCCGCGCGGACCGTCGACCACCTGCACGCTGGCGGCGGCGAGCTCGGTACCGCTCGAGTTCCTGAAGACGACGGTCAACTCGGGCCCGAGGCGCATGATCATCGGGCAGACGCCACGCAGCTTCGCCACCGGTAGCGCGTCGGTCGCGTCGACCGCCTCCGCCACGGCCGCGGCCCTGGTCAGCAGCTTGTGCACCGGCTTGTGGTGGCCGGAGATGGTCTTCAGTGGTGAGCTGACCGTTATGTAGACCCTTGCGACGCCGCTGGGCAGGCGATTGCTCGCCAGCGCCGGCTCCGCCAGCGCCAATGGCACGAGCAGCGCGCCGCAGCTGGCGACTGCAGCTAGTAACCGTCGCATACACATAGGGTAGAAAGGGCATGCAAGCACTTGAGCGAGCCGTCACGCCCAGGCGACATGGGAATAGCGGCGGCGAGCGGTCCCACGATGGCGCGCGCGCCACCCCCCGGCCGGGTGGTTCGCCCGAGTCCGCGCTGGAACCTGCCCTGGACACCAGGAAAGCTCCCTGGTCAGTGAGCGCGACGATCAGGCCGACGACAATGCCGGGCCGGATCCGCACAAAGCGCGGAATCGGTGGAGCGGCCGTCGCGTCGGTCGGAGCAAGCCTCCCGCAGGGGATCGTGGAGTCCTCGGAGATCGAGGCGCGCCTGGGCCTGGCCCCGGATTGGATCGAGCGTCGCACCGGCATCCGTCAGCGCCACGTGGCCGCGCCCGGCGAGCGTCTCGAGACGCACGCCACCGCCGCCGCCGCGGTCGCACTGGAGGAGGCGGGAATCGATGCCTCCGAGGTCGACCTCGTGCTGGTCGCAACCAGCACGCCCGACGAGATCATGCCCAACGCGGCACCGCTCGTCGCCAAGGCGCTCGGCGCCACCGGCGCGGGTGGTTTCGACATCGGCGCTGCCTGCTCGGGCTTCCTCGCGGCGCTCCACACCGGCGCATCGATGATCGACGCCGGCCGTGCCGATTGCGTGGTGGTGATCGGGGCGGATTTCATGACCAGGGTCGTCGATCCCGCCGACCGCGGGACCTCGGCGGTGTTCGCCGACGGTGCCGGAGCCGTGGTGCTGGTCGCCACCGGTGAGAACCGAATCGGCCCGATCCTGCTCGGCAGCGAGGGTGACAACGAGGGCATCATCTACGTCGGGCGCGAGGATCAGCTGATTCGCATGGCCGGGCACGAGACCTTCAAGATCGCGGTGGCGCGGCTCTCCGAGACCACCGCGGAGGCGGCGGCGGCGGCCGGCCTCGAACTCGACGATGTGGACCTGTTCGTCTACCACCAGGCCAACGCCCGGATCCTGACAGCGGTGGGCGAGCGGCTGGGACTGCGCTCCGATCGCGTCGTGGATTGCATCTCTGACCTTGGAAACACATCGGCGGCGACGCTTCCGCTCGCCCTCGACCACAGCGTCCGCTCAGGGCGTCTGCGGCGGGGCGACCGCGTGCTGCTCGCCGCATTTGGCGCCGGCTTCATCTGGGGCGCGACCGTTCTGGAATGGGGAGTGGCAGCATGAGTGCAGTGCTTTCGAATACCGCGCTTGAAACCCTGACGCCGATCGAGCGCCTCGAGGCGCTCTGCGACCCGGGCTCGCTCGACGTGATCCGCTCAGAGGTCGTCTCCGGACACATGGGCCTGAAGGCCCGCGCCGGTGACGGCGTCGTCGGTGGCTCGGGCCTCGTCGATGGTCGACCCGTCTTCTGCTACGCCCAGGACAACACCTATGTCGGCGGCTCGCTCGGCGAGATGCACGCCGACACGATCGTGCGTGTGATGGAGCTGGCCGACCGTGCCCGCGCCCCTGTTGTCGGCTTCGTCGGCTCCGGCGGCGCGCGCATGCAGGAGGGCGTCCGTGCGCTCGGTGGCTACGGCCGCATCTTCCGCCAGACGGTGGCGCTCTCAGGCAAGGTGCCGCAGATCTCGATCATCAGCGGGCTATCGGCCGGCGGTGGCGCGTACTCGCCGGCGCTGACCGACTGGATCGTGATGACCAAGGACTCGAGCATGTTCCTGACCGGCCCCGCGGTCGTGAAGGATGCGATGGGCGAGGACATCACCGCCGCGCAGCTCGGCGGCCACAAGGTCCACGAGAAGAACGGCGTCGCCCATTTCGTCGCTCGCAGCGACGCCGATGCGGCGCTGCTGGCACGCGACCTGCTCGGCTACCTGCCGAGCCACCGTGAGCTCGAGCTGCCGATCGCCGATCCCCGCCCCGCGGGGGCGCACGACCCGTCGGTACACGTTCCCGACAACCCGCGCCAGGTCTATGACGTGCGCTCGGTGATCGCCGGAATTGCCGACGGCGGCGATCTGCTCGAGGTCGCGCCGAACTGGGCGCGCAACCTCGTCACCGCCTTCATCCGCATCGACGGCCGCTCGATCGGCGTGATCGCCAACCAGCCGCGCTACCTCGGCGGGGTGCTCGACACCTCGAGCTCCGAGAAGGGAGCGCGCTTCGTCAACCAGTGCAACGACTTTGGCGTACCGATGCTGGTGCTGGTCGACACCCCGGGCTTCATGCCGGGCTCCAGCCAGGAGAAGGAAGGCGTGATCCGGCTCGGGGCGACGTTTGTGAATGCCTTCGCCAAGGCAACTGTTCCAAGGGTGACGGTGATCCTGCGCAAGGCCTTCGGCGGCGCCTTCATCACGATGAACTCCAAGGACCTCGGGGCCGACTACGTGTTCGCTTGGCCGCAGGCCGAGATCGGCGTGATGGGCGCAAAGCCCGCCGTCGGCATCATCCACCGCCGCGAGCTGGCCGCCGCCGAGGATCCAGAGAGCGTGCGTGAGGAACTGGCCGAGCGCTACGCCGAGATGCATCTGCGGCCGCAGGTCGCCGCTGCGAGCGGCCACATCGACGAGCTGATCGCTCCCGAGCAGACGCGCCAGCGCGTCGCCTGGGCACTGCGCTCGCTGGATCGGGCGCGTCGGTGAGCAACGCCGGCCGTGTCTTTCTGACCGGCGCGACCGGGTTCGTCGGCATGGAGGTGCTGGTGCGCTACCTCGAGCGCGGCAGCCGTTCGGTGACCTGCCTGGTGCGGGCCGAGTCCGATGAGGCCGCGCGCGCCCGGCTCGACAAGATCCTCGACCAGTTGATCGCCAACGGCGCCGAGCTGTTCGCCCACCGTGTCGAGGCCGTCGCGGGCGAGATGACGGCTGACGATCTGGGCCTCCCCACTGCGACGCGCGAGCGCCTGGCCGGCGAGGTCACGACGATCATCCACTGCGCCGCCAACGTCTCCTTCGACCAGGAATTGGAGGATGCCCGCCGCACCAATGTCGGCGGCACGCGAAGGATGCTCGAGTTCGCCACGCTCGTACAGCAACGCGGCGGGCTCGAGCGCTACGCCCAGGTTTCGACCGCGTACGTCGCGGGCACGCACACCGGACGCTTCAGCGAGGATGACCTCGACGTCGGCCAGGGCTTCCGCAACACCTACGAGCAGTCGAAGTTCGAGTCCGAACAGATGATTCGCGCCGAGGCCGATCACCTGCCCTGGATCGTATTGCGCCCGAGCATCGTCGTCGGCGACCGCTCGAGCGGCTGGACGGCTGCCTTCAACGTCATGTACTGGCCGCTGCGGGCGCTCTCCACCGGGCTCTTCCGGGCGGTTCCGGCGATGCCCGAGTCACCGCTTGACATCGTCTCGATCGACTACGTCGCCGACGCCATCTACGAGCTCGCCGAGTGCCCGCAGGATTCGACGCACAAGACCTTCCTGCTGACCGCGAGCGAAGATGCCTCGAGCTTCTCAGAGATCGTCTCGCTGGCTTCGCGCTACTTCCGCAAGCCCGAGCCGCAGGCGGTGCCCCCGGCCGAGTTCGCGGCAGGGGTCAGCACGCTCTCGGACGCCGCGATCGAGGCCAGCCGCATCTACTTCCCGTACTTCGCGATCGCGACCGTCTTCGACAACGCCCGCACGCGGGCGCGCCTGGCCCAGGCCGGCATCCACTGCACGCCGCTGCGTGAGTACCTGCACCGGCTGCTGGACTTCGCCACCAGGAGTCGCTGGGGCAAGCGCCCAATCGCGCGCGCCGAGGCACCGACTGGTTAGCACCCCGCCTCCGGCGCCGGTCGAGGTGGGTCATAACTCTCGGGGCGCCTGATTGATGCGCGGCGGTACCGTGAGAGCGATGGCAGATCCCCAGTTCGTGGCTCCGCGGGACAGCGGCGGTGCCGTTCCCGTCGAGGCGCTCGAGCTGTTCGCCGAGGTGCTTTCGCAATCCGAGCACGAGGCGGCGATCGGCGATGACTTCTACGACCGCCTGTGCAGCGCCATCTGCCGGCTTGCGCACCTGCGCCGGGCGATCATCTTCCGCTACGACCCGGCCAGCCGCCAGGTGCGCGCCGCCGGGGCGCACGGCCTCGACATCGAGGGCTTTACCAACGTGCAGCTGTCGGTCGACACGGCGCCGTTCGCGGCGCAGGCGATCCGCGAGGATCAGGTCGTAGAGACCGAGGGTGACGTGCGCGAACAGCTGCCCGCCGGCTACACCCGCTTCGTGCCCGAGCCGGCGCGGATGGTCTGTGGCCCGATGGTCGCCGCCGGCCGCGCGGTGGGCGTGATCGTGGCCGAGCGCAGCATCGATGCGCCGCCGCTGGAGCCCTCCGAGCGCCATCTGCTGTGGACGCTGGGCAAGGCCGCGGCGCTGGCCTCGGTGGCCCGCAACGTCGCCACCCAGACCGAGACCGCGCGGCAGTTGCGCCAGCGCATTGACCTCGCCCGCGAGGTGCACGAGGGCGTGATCCAGCGGCTGTTCGGGATCTCAATGGTGCTGGACGGCGCCGGCGACCTGCCCGAGGAGGTGCGCAGCCGCTGCGCCAGCGAGATCCAGGCCGCGCTCGGCGAGCTGCGCGACGCGATTCAGCGGCCGCTGGGGCGGCGCTCACGTGCCACCCAGACGACGTTTGCGGCCGAGCTCTCACGCGTCGCGCGGGCCAACGTCGATTTCAATCTGCGCTACGAGGATGACACCGTTGCCAACGTTCCCGAGGAGCTCGAGCCGCTCGCCCAGAGCATCCTCGCCGAGGCGATCCGCAACGTGCGTAAGCATGCCGATCCGACTCAGGTGGAGGTGCGCAGTGCGCGTGTCGACGGCGCCTTCGTGCTCGAGGTGATCAACGACGGTGTCAGGGCCGGGAGCGCACACCAGCCCGGGATGGGGCTGCGGTTGGCCGCCTTCGAGGCGCTGCAGAGCGGTGGCATCGTCGAATTCGGGCCGTTCGACGACGGCAGCTGGCGGGTGCGCCTGGTGGTGCCCAACGATGGCTGAGGCGGCCAGCGCCGTCACCCGCAGCGCCCAGCGGCTGCGCGTGCTGGTGGTCGACGACCACGACGTCGTGCATTGGGGCTTCCGACTGATGCTGACCCAGCAGCCATGGGTCGAGCGCTGCGTGACCGCCTCCAACGGCGATGACGCGGTCGAGCTCGCGCGCCGCTACCGCCCGCATGTGGCGGTCGTCGACCTGTTCATCGGGGAGGAGTCCGGCGCTCAGGTCTGCGAGCGTCTGCGCGAGGCCGAGCCCGGGACGCGGGTGCTGCTGTTCTCGGGTGCCGGTGAGATCTCCGCCAGCGCCGCCCGCGCCGCCGGCGCTTCCGGCTTTGCCTACAAGGACTGGCCGGCAGCCAAGATCGCCGGGGCGGTGCGACTGGTCGGGCTCGGCGGGACCGTGTTCGAACGGCAGGACCGCTCCGGTGTGCTGGGGCTCTCAGAGCGCGAGCGTGAGGTCCTGCACCTGATGGCGGCGGGCTCCACCAACCCGGAGATCGCCAGGGCGCTGCATCTCAGCCCCCACACGATCAAGGAACACACCAGCTCGCTCTACCGCAAGCTCGAGGTGCGCAACCGCACCGAGGCGGTGCAGCGCGCGCAGCGCCTCGGGCTGCTGGCCTGAGTCGCTCCGGGCGGCGCGCTCAGGCAAAGGCGCCGAGGCGCTCGAGCACCGGCTCGAGCGGGGCGCGCAGATCCTCGGAGACATAGGCGGCAGCGTCGCGCTCAGCGGCGATGCGCTCGAGTGTCTGGGCGAGCCGCAGGACCGCGGCGTCGCGGGTCAGGTGCGCCAGTGCCAGCTCCTGGCCGGCGGCGCCGATCGCCCCGGCCTCGGCGCGGTGCTCGCTCACCCACTCGAGGCGCTCGACCAGGTCGGAGAGGTCGCGCCTGACCGGGATGAAGTTCTGCATCGGCTCGAAGCTCCGCCCAGTACCACTCATGCCAGGGGCGATCCTGGATCAAGACCGGTCGGCCCGAGTGCAGGAGCAGTTTCAGGCGGCCGCTGTAGCCCGTGCCTTCGATGTCCAGCATCGAGCTCCAGCGTCCGGCGTGTTCCGGCAGCGTCCGCGAGGCGGTGTGCCCGGTCGCGATCAGGTCCGGTCGGGCTGCCGTGATCTCGAGCAGCCGGCGGCGGCGCTCGTGCAGGCTGCCGTCGTCGATCCAGCCGCAGAGCGGCTGCTGCGGGGCCGATGCGCCGGCATCGGCGATCTCCCAGCTGGTCTCGGCGTAATCGGCGATGCCCGTCTCGGGCCAGGCATAGAAGACGTAATCGGGGATCGCCACGTCGGCGTAGCCATCGGCCGCTGCGAACCCGAGGGTGATGCAGCTGGGGTCGGTGCTCACGGGGCGGTCGCCGGTGCTGAGCGTCAGCGGTCCGAACTCGGGCAGGCCGTAGATGTCGTCGGCCAGCTCGAGAAGTCGGGCCATCGCCCCGTTACGCGACTCGAAGCCGCCCCAATCGAGCACACCGAGCTTGCCCTGCCGTTTCCAGATGAACATCCGCTCCCAGAAGGCCCGTTGCAGCACGGGATCCGACACGTGGAAGATCTCCATAACGGGCGCATCGGTAGATCTGCCGCCGCGGGCTGAATCTTTTCGTGCAGCGGGACGCCGCTGCGGGGCTGCTGATAAAGCAGATCAGCAGCCCCGGGGTAGGGCTAGTGCAGCAGTTCGTGCAGGTCGTCGGCCGCGATCACCTCGCCGCGCTTGGGGAAGATGCGCTCGAGCAGGAAGCGGTGGACCTCCTCGTCGGGGTCGGCGCAGGCGTCGGCCAGCACGATCACGCGGTAGTCGCGGTCGAAGGCGTCGAGCACGGTCGACTGGACGCAGCCGCTCGTGCTGATCCCGGCCAGCAGCAGCGTGTCGATGCCGCGGGCCTGCAGCTGCTCGTGCAGGTCGGTGGTGGAGAACGCGCCGACGCGCTGCTTGCGCACGACGATGTCACCCGGTTGGGGTGCGATCGCGTCGTGGATCTGGGTGCTCGGTGCGTCGGCGTGCATCATCGCGCGGCGCTCGGGGGTGATGTTGGCGGCCATGCTGCTGGAAGCGGGCGCGCTCTCCAGCTCACCGTCGGCGAACGCCACGCGGACGTAGCCGATCGTGCCGCCATGCTGACGGAAGCTGCGGATCAGGTCGGCGGCGTCGGAGACCAGCTGCTCGCCGTTGTCGACCATTCCGACGATCCCGTTCTGGTAGTCCATCACCAGCAACACCGTGTGGCTGGGGTCGATGTGTGCGTGATCTGTGCTCATAGTGCCTCTTGAGGTTGGGGTGTGACGGGGGTGCGGCTGACTGTGCCGCGCAGCAGTGACGCAAGCGCCGCCAGCAGCGACAGCCCGACGGCCGTGGCAAAGACGACGATCAGGCCGTCGTGGAACGGCTGCGTCAGCAGATGGGGAAAGAAGTGGCGGCCGGTGAGCTGCGCGCGGGCCGGGGCGCTCAGTTGCTTGAGCGCGCCGCCGTGGGCCAGCAGGTGTTTGAGCGGGTTGATCCCGAGCTGCGCTGCAAACAGCGAGGAGACGGGCGGCAGTGACGCCACCTTGTGGGCGGCCGCGGTTGAGAGCCCGGCGGCGTGCAGGCCCGCGGCGAGAACCTTCGGCAGGTGGCTCGAGAGCCCGGCGATCATCAGCGTGAAGAACACCCCGATTGAGATCGCGGTGCCGCTGTTGACGAAGGTCGAACGCATGCCGGAGGCGGCGCCGCGCTGCCGTGCCGGCACCGAGCCCATGACCGAGGAGGAGTTGGGCGAGGTGAACATGCCCTGGGCGATGCCGACCAGCGCGAGCAGCCCCGCAAAGACGATGTAGCTGAAGTCGACCGGCAGCAACAGCAGCCCGGCGAAGCCGACCGCGCTCAGCAGCGCGCCCGCGGTCGCGATCCCGCGCGAGCCGAACCTGTCCGAGGCGGTGCCGGAGATCGGCCCAGCGAGCATGAAGCCGACGGTCAGCGGCAGCATGTAGATGCCCGCCCAGAAGGGCGTGCGGCTGTAGCTGTAGCCGTGCAGCGGCAGCCAGATGCCCTGCAGCCAGATCACGAGCATGAACTGCAGGCCGCCGCGGGCCATCGAGATCGCGAGGCTCGCGAGGTTGCCGGCGCTGAAGGCACGAATCTTGAACAGCTCGAGCTGGAACATCGGCGCCGCCACGCGCCGCTCGATCACCAGGAAGCAGGCGAGCAGCAGCAGACCGCCGATCAGCAGCGCGAGCACGAGCGGGCTGGTCCAGCCCATCGCGTGGTGGCCGTAAGGCTGGATTCCGTAGGTGATGCCGACGAGTACGGCGCTGAGGCCGACCGCGAAGGTGACGTTGCCCCACCAGTCGATCTTGGCGCGGTGACGCTCGCCGACCTCGCGCAGCTTCAGGTACGCCCAGGCGGTGCCGTAGATGCCGACCGGCACGTTGACCCAGAAGATCAGGCGCCAGTCGACGCTGGCGAGGATGCCACCCGCGACAAGGCCGATGAACATGCCCCCGAGGCCCGCCACCTGGTTGGTGCCGAGCGCGAAGCCGCGCTGCTCGGCGGGGAAGGCGTCTGTCAGGATCGCGGGCGAGTTGGCCTGCAGCATCGAGCCGCCGACGGCCTGCAGCAGCCGCCAGCCGATCAGCCAGTCGGCCCCGTGGCTGCCGCGGAAGGGGTCGAACGAGAGCAGCACGGAGGCGATCGTGAAGACGAGGAAGCCCGAGTTGTAGATGCGCACACGGCCGAGATGTCGCCGCAACGCCCGACCGTGACGACCAGCACCGCCTGCACCAGGCGGTAGCCCATGATCATCCACAGCAGGTAGGCGATGTTGCCGGCTGAGAGCGGGTCGAGCCCGATGCCATTGAAGATCGCCGGCATGGCGATCAGCACGATCGAGCCGTCGAGCTGGGACATGAACACGGCAGCGGTCGTGTTCGCGAGCGCCACCCACTTGTAGTTGTCGGGCTTCTGCGCGGTGGCCGCCGCCTGCATCAGAGGCGCTCCGCCAGACGCTCGAGCAGCGGCGCGGTCGCCAGCAGCCGGGCGCGCTCGGCGGCACTGAAGTTGGAGCTCAGCGCCTGGCTGAGGATCGCGTCGCGCGCGACCCGCTTGGCGGCAACGGCGGCGCGGCCGGCCGCGGTCAAGGAGAGGATGATGCGGCGACCGTCGCTCGGATCGGGTTCGCGCTCGACCAGCCCGCGCGCCTCGAGCGTCGCGAGCGTCGCGCCGATCGCCTGGGGGCTGATCTGCTCGATGCGTGCCAACTCGGCAGCGGTGGTGGGGCCGCGACGGTCGATCCTGGACAGCGCCGAGCGCTCGGGCAAGGTCAACTCGCCAGCCGAGAGCGGCTGGCGCAGGCGGCGGTAGACGAGGCTGAGGACCGAGCCGAGCGCGGCAGCGGTCTCCTCGGGTGAGGGGTCGCGGTGGGGCGGTGCGGGCTGCTTCGTCGTCATGCGGATCATAAGTCTAGCCTTATCAATTGGGCTTTGGCAGTTTGCCTGCGCAATTTTGGGCGTGCCTTCCCGCCGGCGCACCTCACGCCGGTGCACTTAGAAACCTCTTGCAAAGCGCTGCTTGTGTAGGTGGCATGAGCAATACCTCGGAACTTGCCAAGACCCTGGACGTGCTGCGCTACGTGGTGGTGCTGATCGCGATCGCCGGGTTTGCGGTCGCGCTCTTCGGCTAGGCCGCGCGGCTAAGCTCCGTTGTTATGGCGGAGCAGCAGTCGGTGCCTGACCGTGCCGCGATCGTGACCGGTGGATCCCGCGGGATCGGCCTCGCGATCGCCGAGGTGCTGGCCGCGGACGGCTACGCGGTGACGCTGACCGCCCGCCGCCCGGAACCGCTGGCCGCCGCCGCGGCGGGGCTCGCAGAGCGTGGCTTCACGGTCCAGCACGTCGCCGCCAACCTCGCCGAGGAGCAGGGGATCCGCGCGATCGTCGCCGCTCACCGCGGGCGCTTCGGGCGACTCGACGTGCTCGTCAACAACGGTGGCGTCGGTGTCGGCGCCACCGCCGACCGGCATGAGACGAAGCTGGTCGACATGCAGCTCGACGTCAACCTGCGGGCGATCGTGCTGATGTACCGCGAGGCCCTGGGGCTGCTGCGCGTCGCCGGCGCCGAGCACGGCCGGGCGCAGGTCATCAACGTGGCCTCGATCGCGGGCAAGCAGCCGGCGGCCTGGCTCTCGGTCTACTCGGCCGCCAAGGCCGGCGTGATCGCCTACACGGAGGCGATGAACCGCGAACTCGGCGAGGACGGGATCCGCTCGGTCGCGCTCTGCCCGGGCTGGGTCGACACGCGCATGACCGACTTCATCAAGGACGAGGTACCGGCAGAGCAGATGATCCGTCCCGGTGACGTCGCCTCGGCGGTGCGCTTCGTGCTCGGGCTCTCGCCCGCGGCGGTGGTGCCTGAGATCGTCTTCCAGCGCCCCGGCGGCGGCTCCTAGCCCTGGCCGAGCGGCAGCGGCGCGGGTCGTCCGAGGAAGTAGCCCTGTCCGAACTCGACGCCGAACTGCGTGAGCAGCTCGACCGTATCGGGGCCGTCGACGAACTCCGCCACGACGCGTGTGCCGAAGCCGGTCGCCATCTCCGCGACCGCCTTGACGATCAGTTGATCGGCGCGCGAGCGTGGCAGGTTGCGAATGAACTCACCGTCGATCTTGACCAGATCGAAATGGATGTGCTTGAGATACTGCAGGCTGGCGAACGCAGCACCGAAGTCATCGAGCGCGAAGCCACAACCGATCTCCCGCAGGTGCAGCGAGAGCTCGCTCGCGCGAGCAAGGTCGGAGAGCGCACCGGTTTCGGTGAGCTCTAGCGTCAGCATCTGCGGCGGCACCGAGTTGGCTTCCAACAAGGATGTGATCCGCTCGCCCAGCGCGGGGTCATCGATCGATGCGGCGGACAGGTTGACCGACACGTTGACCGGCTCGCCGGCGAGCCGCCGGAGCTTCAGCACACGCACGGCCTCGGCGAGCACCCACCTGTCGATGTCGGCGATCAGGCCGTGACGCTCGGCGTCGGGCAGGAACTGGGGAGGCGTGGCGAGCGTGCCGTCGGGCCGCTGCATGCGCACCAGCAGCTCGTACATCGCCGGCGTCGCCGGCGTTGTCCCGGCGGCCGCGATGAGCGGCACGATCGGCTGGGCGTGGAGCACGAAATGCCCGTGCGCGATCGCGTCACGCAGGTGCGTGAGGCGGCTACTGCGCGTCGCGATCTCACCGGGGCGGTGCTGCCCGCGCTCGTACACGCACGTGCGGTTGCGGCCCGCGGCCTTGGCGTCATACATCGCAATGTCGGCCTCGGCCATCAGCAGTTCGGCGTCGATCTGCAGGCTCGCGCTCCACGAGGTCACGCCGACCGAAGCGGTCACCTGAATGCGGCCGGCGCCGGTGTTGACGGCCCCGTGCTCGTACACGGCGTGCGCGAGCTTCTGGCCGACCGCCAGCGCCTGATCGCGATTGGCGTCGGGCAGTAGCACCGCGAACTCATCACCACCGACGCGGGCGAGCAGCTCGTCCTCGCGCAGCGCTGAGGTCAGGGCGGCGGCCAGGCGGCGCAGCAGGGAGTCACCGGTCGAATGGCCAAGAGCGTCATTGACGTCCTTGAAGCCGTCGAGGTCGAGCAGCAGGAGCGATGCCGGCCGGCGCGTCGATTTCATCCGTCCGACCTGATCCTCGAGCCGCTCGTTGAAGTGGCGGCGGCTGAACAGGCCGGTGAGCGAATCGTGTTCGGCGTAATAGCGCAGCTGACGCTCGAACTCGCGTTGGTCGGTGATGTCGATCGCCTGCACCACGATCAGCCGCTCGCCCGCGGGCCCCGCGGTCGTGGCCGGGATGATCATGCACCAGACGTCGGTGCCGTCGGGCCGCAGGTAGCGCAGCTCCGTCACCGTCATGTTGCCGGCGATGATGTTGGACAGCAGCTGGTTGCGGTCGGCGAGCGAGTCTGGGTGCACGACCGCGGCCCCGGACTGGCCCAGCAGCTCCTCCTTGGTGCGCCCTGTCAGGGCGCAGAACGCCTCGTTGCAGTCGATCACGGTCGAGTCGGAGTTGTCGTCGGCGATCTGCAGCACGAGGATGCCGGCGCGCAGGGCGGAGAACACGGTGGCGATCATCGCCCGCGAGAACTCGAGTTCGCGCTCGCGCCGGTACTGGTCGCTCTGGTCAAAGGAGATGCCGCCGACGCCGATCAGCTCGTCGTTCTCACCGCGCAGCGGGAACTTCACCGAGAGGTAGCGCAGCACCTGACCGGTGCGCGGATCGAGCACGTCCTCCTCGAAGGCGATCGGCAGGGCCGAATCGAGCACCTCACGATCGTTGGTGACAAACAGCGCCACCAACTCGGGGGGCAGCGTTTCCGCCACCGACGCGCCGGGCTTCAGCACCTCCGGCTCGATCCCGAGGATGCGACAGCACTCGAGGCTGGAGAAGATCCAGCGATTCTCCAGGTCCTTCATGTAGACGGGCATCGGGCTGTCTTTGAAGAGCTGCTCGAGCAGCTTTCCGAGGACAGCGGGGCCCTGCTGGTACAGCCCCCCGGACATCGCACACCAAGTTTATGACCGTCGTGGGCGCTGCACGTCGCCGTGCAGGAAACCTGACGGCCGCGGGTCAGTGCCAGCCGTGGGTGATCTGCGGGCCGTTGGGGAACGACTGCGCCTCATCGGCGCGGATCACGTGCATGACGGCGTTGATCAGGGCGAGGTGTGTGAACGCCTGTGGGAAGTTGCCGAGGTGGCGGCCGGTGCGGGGGTCGATCTCTTCGGCGTAGAGCCCGAGTGGTGAGGCGTAGCCGAGCAGGCGCTCGCAGAGCTCGCGGGCGCGGGTCAGCTCGCCGACCTCGGCGAGTGCGGAGACCAGCCAGAAGGAGCAGATCAAAAAGGTGCCCTCGCGGCCGTTGAGGCCGTCGTCGGTCTCCTCGGTGCGGTAGCGCAGCACCAGGCCGTTCTCGGTGAGCTCATCGGCGATCGCCATCACGGTCGCGCGTACGCGCGGATCGTCGGGCGGCAGGAAGCGCAGCAGCGGGATCAGCAGCATCGCCGCGTCGAGCGAGTTGGTCTCGTAGTGCTGGACAAAGACGCCGCGTTCGTCGACGCCGTTCTCGCAGACGTCGGCGTGAATCTCATCCGCGGCCTCCTGCCAGCGTTTGGCCAGGTCCCAGTCCTCGCGGATCTCGGCCAGGCGGGCGCCGCGATCACAGGCGACCCAGCAGAACATCTTTGAGGAGGTGAAGTGCTTGGGCTCGCCGCGCACCTCCCAGATGCCGCGGTCGGGCTTGCGCCAGTTCTTGATCGCCATCTCGACCTGCTTTGAGAGGATCGGCCAGACGCGCTCGTCGAGCGAGTCGCGTGAGCGCGTGTGCAGGTAGACGGAGTCCAGCAGTGCGCCCCAGACGTCGTGCTGGGCCTGGCGGTAGGCATCGTTGCCGATGCGCACCGGGCGTGCGCCCTCGTAGCCGCTCAGGTGCTCGAGTGTCTGCTCCTCTAGGTTGAGCTCACCGCCGGGGCCGTACATGACCTGCAGATCCTCATGGCCGCCGGCGACGTCGGCGATGAAGTAGAAGAAGTCGTTGGCCTCCCAGTCGAAGCCGAGCGTGTACAGCGCCCACAACATGAACGTCGAGTCGCGGATCCAGCTGTAGCGGTAGTCCCAGTTGCGCTCGCCCTGCGGGGTCTCCGGTAGCGACGTGGTCGAAGCGGCGATCAAGGCGCCGGTGGGAGCGTAGGTCAGGCCCTTGAGCG
The DNA here is from genome assembly GCA_963706725.1 of uncultured Actinomycetota bacterium. Lineage (GTDB taxonomy): Bacteria > Actinomycetota > Thermoleophilia > Solirubrobacterales > Solirubrobacteraceae > Palsa-465. The sequence goes on from OY970167.1 coordinate 2,049,378, forward strand.
TCAGCGCGCTGCGCTGCAGATGCGTTCGCCAGGGGTGATCCGGGAAGGAGCCGCGGTCGACCCAGTGCTGCCAGTGGTGCGCGGTCCACACCTGGCGCTCGTAGGCCTCCTCGAAGTTTTGCGGCGGCGGGTGCTCGGACCAGTAGAGCGCGCAGTAGATCTGCTCGCCCTCCTTCATGCGGTGACGGGCGGTCGCCCGCGGACCCTCGAAGCCGAGGCGCAGGTTGGTGCGCAGCCCCAGGCGCACGTCGGAGCCCGGTGCTGTGGCCATGCCGTCGTTGTAGCCGTTGCCGGTGTAGTCCCAATGGACCTGCTTGGTGCCGTAGTCGAAGACCGGCTCGCAGTCCATGAAGATCTCAACCTGGCCGTTGACGCAACGAATCGTGCGCAGCAGCACGTGGTCGGCGTCGTAGTCGGTGGGCGCGCGGCGATGGGTGCCCGAGCGCTCGTCCTCGTGGTGCCAGCCGCCGATCAGCAGCGCGTCACGGACGATCATCCAGCCCGAGCCGGTGCCCCAGCTGGTCTCGAGCACCATCGTGCCCGGCAGGTAGCGGCGGGCGGCGGGGACGCTGATCCCCGACGGGCCAAGGCGGAAGGAACCGGCGTCACGATCGAGCAAAGCCCCGAAAACACTGGGTGAATCGATCCGCGGCAGGCACAGCCACTCGATTGCGCCGCTCGGCGCCACCAGTGCCGTGGTCTCACAGTCCGACAGGAACCCATACTCCGCGATCGGCGGGAACGGACTGCCACCCAGCAGCGGCGCGGGCACCGTGTTGCGCATGCCCGGCATCGCGCTCAGATGCGCGGCCGAGAGCTGTGCTGTGTGGGTGGGGGTGTCGAACGGCTCGTTCATAGCTTAATCATCGGCAGATTTCCTTGGAGCTTAGGCACGGAAAGCTTGGTTAATCCTTTCAGAGTGTGAAGCTGCGATTTCCGACCCGTCATCATGGAGTGGATGAGCAGCGGCGGACATGGCATGGGAGCGATGAGCGGAGCGCCCGGTTCGGGCGCGATGCGCCAGTTTCGCGGATCCAAGAAGGAGACGCCCGAGCTGATGGATCCGACGCGCGAGCGCGACGGGCGCCGCATTCTGCGGTTGTTCAGGCCCTATCGGACGCGGCTGACGATCGTGATCGTGATGATCATCGCTTCGGCCGCAATCAGCATGCTCAACCCGTTCCTGGTCAAGTGGGCGCTCGATGACGGTTTGCTGAGGAAGCAGGCCACGACGCTGACGCTGGCCGTGCTGGGGATGGTCGCCGTGGCGCTGGTCACCCAGGCCGCCAGCGTCTGGCAGACCTATCTGTCCAACGCCGTCGGCCAGCGTGTCATGCACGATCTGCGCGCCGCCGTGTACCACCGCCTGCAGCGGATGTCGCTGGCCTTCTTCACGCGCACCCGCACGGGCGAGGTGCAATCGCGCATCTCCAACGACATCGGCGGCCTCGACAACGTCATCACCACAACCGCGACGACGATCGCCGGCAACGTCACGACCGTGATCGGCGCGATCGTGGCGATGTGCATCCTGAACTGGAAGCTGGCGCTGATCTCGCTGATCTTCGTGCCGCCGTCGGTGTGGATGACGCGGCAGGTGGGAAAGATCCGTCGGCGCATCACGACCGAGCAGCAGCGGCAGCTGGCCGACATGAGCGCGCTGGTCGCCGAATCGCTGTCGGTCTCCGGGATCATGCTCGGCAAGACGATGGGCCGCGGCGACGACCTCGCAGATCGCTTCACGGGTGAGTCGCGCCAGATCGCTGACCTGGAGGTGCGCTCGCGCATGGCGGGGCGCTGGACGATGGGCACGATCCAGTTTGTGTTCTCGGTCACCCCGGCGATCATCTACTGGTTCGCCGGCCAGGGGTTCGTCGGCGGCAACCACGGCATCACGATCGGCACGATCGTCGCTTTCACAACGCTGCAGACGCGGCTGCTGTTCCCGATCCAGTCGCTGCTGAGCGCCGGCACCGACATCGAGGCGTCGCTGGCGCTGTTCGATCGCATCTTCGAGTACATGGATCTGCCGATCGAGATCGTCGAGGCCGAGCATCCGGTTGAGCTCGATCCCTCGCGGGTGGTGGGTGAGGTGCGATTCGAGGGAGTCTCGTTCCGCTATGGCGACGTCACAGGATCGGATCCCGCCCGCAGTGACGGAGGATGGACCGTCCACGACATTGAGCTGACGGTGCCGGCGGGCACCCGCACCGCGGTGGTGGGCGAGACCGGCGCGGGCAAGACGACCCTGGGTTATCTGGCGGCGCGTCTGTATGAGCCACAGCGCGGCCGGATCACGATCGATGGCGTTGACATCCGCGACGTCTCGCTGGACTCGCTGGCGGCGACGGTCGGGGTTGTCTCGCAGGAGACCTACCTGCTGCATGAGAGCGTGCGCGAGAACCTGCGCTTCGCGCGTCCCGATGCCACCGATGAGGAGATCGAGGATGCAGCGCGGACGGCGCGCGTCCATGACCTGATCGCCTCGCTGCCCGACGGCTACGACACGATCGTGGGCGAGCGCGGCTATCGGTTCTCCGGTGGCGAGAAGCAGCGCATGGCGATCGCACGGACGGTCTTGCGCAACCCGCCGGTGCTGATCCTCGATGAGGCGACGTCTTCGCTGGACACGCAGACCGAGGCGGCGGTGCAGGCCGAGCTCGAGCGGCTGGCCGAGGGACGCACCACGATCACGATCGCGCACCGGCTCTCAACCGTGCGTGACGCCGACCAGATCGTGGTGCTCGACGCCGGTGGGATCGCCGAGCGTGGCACGCACGAGGAGCTGATGGAGCGCGGCGGACTCTATGCCAGCCTCGTCAGTCGCGATGTCGCCGGGGAACCGCTCGGCGGATGAGCGGCCCGAGCGCTTGACGCGGCCGACCTCCGCTAAAGCGCATTAGCTCGGGTGCGCGGTTCCCTAAGCTGTCTTACATGACTTCCTCTCCGCTTTCAGCGACGCTCTACAGCGACCCAGCCTGCCCCTTCGGCTACTCGGAGAACCCTGCGCTGCGGGTGATCGAATGGCGCTACGGCAGCCAGATCGACTGGCGCCTGGTGCTCGTCGGCCTCAGCGAGGACACCTCGCGCTACGAGGCGCACGGCTACACGCCGCTGCGTAGCGCCCAGGGGAACATCCGCTTCCGTGACCAGTGGGGGATGCCGTTCGGCCTGATCGTCAAGTCGCGACTGGCGGCCTCCTCGCGCGCCTGCCGCGCCGTGATCGCCGCGCGGCGCGAGTGGCCCGGCAGTGAGTGGCTGGTCTTCCGCACGCTGCAGCTGGCCAACTTCAACACGCCACTGCTGTTCGACGACGACGAGCAGCTGCATGAGGTGCTGGCCGCCGTCGAGGGCGTCGACGCCGATCGCATAGTGGCGCTGATCGACTCCCCGGAGGTGCTTGCCGAGTACGAGCAGGACAAGGCCGAGACGCGCACCGCGGCGGGCTCACCGACCGAGCTGCAGGGCAAGGCCGGCAACAGCGACGGCAGCGTCCGCTACACCGCGCCGTCGGTGGTGTTCACGCGGGAGGCCGACGGGACGGCGCTCGAGGCCGGTGGCATGCAGGCGGTCGAGGCCTACGATGTGCTGGTCGCCAACCTCGACCCGACGCTCGAGCGCAAGGCGCCGCCGGAGGATGTGGCCGAGCTGCTCGAGTACTTCAGCTTCGGGCTGACCAGCCAGGAGGTCGCGGCGCTGATGACCGTCAGCAACGACCTGCCCGACCGAACCGCGGCCGAGCGTGCGCTGCTTGCGCTCGTGGCCGAGGGACGCGCCGAGCGCCATCCGCTCGGGGGCGACGCGCTCTGGACCGTGCCCGGCGGCCAACAGCCGCCGCGGCTAACGGATGAAGCGCAGCGGCAGGCTGTCTAAGCCGTAGATCCCGGACGGCGTGCCGTAACTCGGCTCGCCGTCCAGCCGGATCTCACGGAGGGTCTCGGCCAGCAGGACGAGGCCCTCCTGCAGCTCGGCGCGCGCGAGGTTGGCGCCGACGCAGTAGTGGATGCCGGCGCCGAAGGTGAGCAGCCGCAGCCCATCGCGTGGCGCGGCAATGTCATAGCGGTCGGGGTTGTCGATGCCGTCGCGATTGGCGTGCCAGGCGGAGACCAGCACGACAGTGTTCTCGGGGAAAGTGACGCCGCGATGCTCAAGCTGCGCGGTCGTCATGCGCGCCGTGAACGGTGTGATCGGCTCGTAGCGCAGCGTCTCGTCGGCGACGTTCTGCGCCAGCTCGCGCGGGTGCTCGCGCAGCAGCTGCCACTGCTCGGGGTGCTGCGCCAGCAGCCTGATCGCGTGGCCGAGCTGGCTCTGGGTGGTGTCGACGCCGCCCAGCAGGATGCTGAAGATCAGGTTGCGCAGCTCATCGTGGTCGAGCTTGTCGCCGGCCTCCTCGGCCTGGATCAGATCGGTCACGAGGTTGTCGGCGGGCTCGGTCCGGCGCGCCTCGATCAGCGCGTCGATGTATGCGTAGCAATCGACCACCCCCCGCTCGATCTCGGCGCGTACCTCGGCGTCCATCAGGCTGGCTGGGTCGAACTGGCGCTGGATCAGGTTCGACCAGTAGTGCAGCCTGGGCGCGTCGCCGCGTGGCGCCCCGAGCACGTGCGCGATCACCCGCGAGGTGTAGGGCTTGGCGAACTGGGCGACGAACTCGAGGCCCTCGCTGCCATCGAGTTCGGCCATCAGCTCGGCGAGGATCGCCCGGATCGCGGGCCGGTAGGTGTCGGCGCGGCGCGGCCCCAGGGCCGGGTTGACCAGCCCCCGCAAGCGGTTGTGGTCGGCGCCGTGGCGGGTGATCAAGTTCTTTGAGATCTCTTCATGGAGCGGACCCGCGGTCACCTCGAACAGCGCCGCCAGCGTCATCGACGGGAACATCACCTCGCGCGAGCGCAGGAAGAACTCCCCGGACTCGCGATCGAGCGTGATGAAGCCGAACGGGGCCTGGGCCAGCCAGCCGTCATAGCCCGCGACCGAACCCATCAGCTCGCGGTAGACGTCGCCGCGGAGACTCTCGTCGAGCGTGTTGATCTGCGGAAGGTTGAGTTCGGTTACGAGCGGCATCGCCGCAACCTCTCAGATCCAGGGGTTGGTTGCCAACTCGCGCGCGACCGCCTCGGTCACATGCAGCGCGTGCGCGACCGTGCGGTAGTCGATGTTCTCGGGCGTGTCGGAGGGCAGGTGGTAGTTCGAGAGCGCCTTGTGCCGGTCGATCGAGACGAGCAGTGCGGTGGGGTAGCGGGCGTGACTCGGGATCACCGCGTCGGTTGAGTTGCGGGCGCGCATGCCGCGCCGCAACGGGGCGCCCGAGCTGTCGGCGACGCGCGCGATCAGATCGCGGAAGCGCCGGTCGTAGTAGTCCTCCATCACGACCGGGCCCTCGCCCTCACACATCGCCAGGATCGGTGAGCCGACCGTGTCGAGCGTCAGGAACCAGGTGCGGTCCTGAGGCAGCGTGGGGAAGTGTCGCTTTGCGAACGAGTTGATTCCGCCCTGGATCACCTCCTCGGCGCCGCAGGAGACGAGCATCACCCTCAAGCCGCGGAGCGGTTCGTCGCGCAGGCGCTCCGCGAGGGCCACCAGTACCGCCACCGCCGAGAGGTTGTCGTTGGCGCCCGGCACGACGGGGCTGGTGTGAATGTTGGCCATCGTCGCGGTGCTGAGGGCGGCGACGGCGGTCCCTGCCGCGACCACTGAGTTGCGTTTGAGTGCCGCTCCCAGCGCCACTGCCGCTGGACCGGCGAGCACCAGCCACCACAGCGGGAAGGAGGTGTCGAGACGCTCCACCAGCCCGGGGAACTCGTGCGCGAGCCAGGCCTGGAAGCGCGGATCGAAGATCAGTCCGGTCGAGGCGGCGTCGTGGTGCGCCAGGACAACCAGCGTACGGTCGGCGTCGCGGTCACCGGTGATCGCGACCACGTTCTGCGTCGGAAGCGGCCTGGTCAGCCGGCGGCGGAAGACGCGATGGGTGTTGGCGACGTCGTCGGCGATCGCGGCGCCGGCCAGCGCAGCGAGCAGGCCTCCGGTAAGGCGACCGCGTTTGCGCATCGCGACCAAACCGGCGAGCGTCGCCGCCGCCGTCAGCGTGCCGACAGGCTTGGCGTAGCCGTCGTGATACAGCGCGGCCTCGACGTCGGCGTCGCAGCCGGCGTCACGCAGTCGCTGGGCGATCCAGGCGGCCGCCTGCGCCTCTCCCGGTGAGCCGGGGGCGCGCTCGAGCGGCGCGAGCTGCTCGATCACCTCGCGCAGAGCCACAGGGATCGTCGGTACCGCCATCGCCGAGACGGTACACAGCGCCCGGTGGGAGGGTCACAGTCGCCGACGTAGAATCGAAATAGGATGCCGTCGCCGTTGATGAACGTCGCCGTCGCCCGCGCCGCCCAGCGGCTCCCGGGCCTGAGGCGCCTCCCGCTCGCCAGGCTCGTACTGCTGGCCGAGCTCGGGATGCTGGCCAAGATCCATTTCGAGCGCCTGACGCCGGCCGAGCGCCGCCGCATCGTGCTGCTGCTCAAGCAGGCGCGGGGCTGGCCGCAGAACCTGTCCGAGCGTGAGCGCCGCGAGCTGAACAAGCTGGTCGCCAAGGTCGAGCCGAAGGCATTCGCCAACGAGGCCGTCGAGCGCTTCTCGCCGCTGACCACCCGGCGCTGAGCCGCCGACGCTGGAGGCATCCGCCCCCGGGCAGGCGTTGGGGTCAGTCCGTGATCAGGATATGGCCCGGCTGGCTCGCAACGCGATCGACCCAGGCTCGGATCCACGGATAGGGCTCGAGCTCAAAGCCTCCCTCGGCCGCGACGTGCGTGTAGGCGTAGAGGCTGATGTCAGCCACGCTGTAGCGGTCCGCGACGAGGAACTCCCTGCCGGTCAGGCCGCGCTCGAGCGCCTCCAGTCCCTTGCGGCCGCCCTCCTGCTTCTGGCGCCAGAGGCCCTCCGGCGGCTCCAGATCGAACAGCCGGAAGAAGCGCGCGACTGCCAGGTTGGGCTCGATCTCATACTGCTCGAAGAACTGCCAGGCGAGCGCCTGCTGGCGCTCGTAGGGGTCGGCCGGCATGTACGGCGTGCCCTCGGCGAGGTAGTCGATGATCGCGTTGGACTCGAACATCGAGCGTCCGTCATCCAGCACCAGGACCGGCACACGCATCACCGGCGTGAGGTTGCCGATCACTCCCGGGCGGTCGCTGCGGTCGACGACGTCGAGCTCGTGCAACTCGAGCCCGATTCCGAGTTGCGCTGCCAACAGGCGCACCTTGTAGCAGTTGCCGGAGACCGCGCTGTTGTAGAGGCGCATGGCCTGGAGGCTACCGGTTGGCAGCCGGCGCTCCGGGTTGCGCGGCTAACTGCCTATCGAGACCAGCTCGGCGCCCGGCATGCGCGAGCCGGCCTGGGGCAGGGCCGTGGAGCTGCCGGAGCCGGCGAAGTGGATGAAGCTCGAGGGCCACGACTCCCAGGAGGAGCCGTCGCGGTAGACGCGCTCCCAGCTGAAACCGTCGTCGGCGGTTCCCATACCGCTCTGGGAGACGTCGATGTAGCTGCCGTCGGGGCCGATCGCCTCGACCACGGCCACGTGTCCGTCTCCGCCCATGCCGTTGGCGTCGGAACCCCAGACGGCGACTGAGCCCACGGTGGGCGTCTGATCGACGGGAATGCCGGCTTCGGTGGCGCGGCCCGACCACTGGTAGGCGTCACCGAGCAGCAGGCCGGGCGCCGGCACCCCGTAGATCTGCGACTCGACGTAGGCGGCGTAGTTGGTGCAGTTGATGCCCGGATACATGGACCACCAGGACTCGCCGGCGGCATTCTGGTAGCCGTGGGTCGTGAGCCCAGGGACGCTGCAGGGCGAGTAGCCGGAGCAGATCAGGGAGTTGTCGGCGCGGGCAACGCTCGAGAACCACAGGGCGAACGCGCACAGGGCGCCACCGAGAACCGCGACGCGCAGCGTCGCTCGGCCGGCTGTGGCAGCAGATTGCGGCCGCAGGCACCCCACTCCCACAGGTGTCATGTCGCGGCATAAAACCGCATCCGGCGGATGAATGTCGAGTGGTCAGCCCCACAACGTAAGAGTGGGCGCGTTTTTGCAGGGACTTTGCGGTCCTTATAGAAGTGGCCTTTCGGGCGGGACGGCTTGGTTGTCGCGGGATGCGACGGTCGGTTGGACACGCGCTCCAACTATCTGATCATCGCCGTACACCGGAGAGCTTTGACGCGCCTCACCAGAACTATCGAGACCGACGTGTGCGTTGTTGGCGCAGGCCTGATCGGCCTCGCGCACGCGCACGCTGCGAACCGGCGCGGTCTCAGTGTCGTCGTTCTGGAACGCGACCCTCGTGCCAACGGAGCGAGCCTGCGTCAATCGGGGCATCTGTTCTTCTCGGCGCTCGCCAGCGGGCCGGCGCTGGACGCCGTGCCGCAGGCACGCGAGCGTTGGCTGGAGCTGACGGCGCGAGCCGGCGTACCCGCGAACGAGGGCGGGACGTTGATCGTCGCCCGCCGTCCCGAAGAGCTGGCTGTGATGGAGGCTGCCGCGGCCGAACCGGCGCGGTTTGCGCGAATGCGCTCGTCGAAGAAGATCGCAAAGCTCACGGCGCTGCCGGTCGAGGGCGTCCTCGGCGGCTTCCACGCAAAGCAGGATCTGCGCGTGGATCCGCGGTCGACCAGCTCCGCGCTTGCGAGCGCCCTCACGAAGGATCCGAGCGCACGGATCGAATGGGGCGCCCAGGTGCACGAGGTCGAGCCGGGGATGGTGCACGCCGGCGCGTTACGCGTCCGCGCGGGAGCGATCGTCATCTGCCCAGGAGCGGACCAGCGAATGCTCCCGCAGGAGCTCCGCTCGCAGACGAGCGGCCTGACGTTGTGTAGGACACAGATGCTGCGTCTGGCCTCCCCGGGCGGACGTCGCTACCGCCAGACGTTCGCGACAGGCCTGAGCCTGCTGGAATATCCGGGCTTCTCGGCCCAGGAGGGGGCTCAGGCGCTGCGCGAACGGCTCGAGCTCGAAACGCCAGAGCTCGTCGAGCGCGGCGTCAGCCTGGTGGTCGCGCAGCTCCGGGACGGCGACCTGATCGTTGGTGGTACGGCGACGTACGCAGACTTCCCGAAGCCCTTTTCACGCGAGCGCCTGGATGAGCTGATGCTCGCGCAAACGGCCGCTCTGCTCGACTCCACCCCGGTGGTGAAGCAGCGGTGGAGCAGCACGCAAACGAGCCTCCCGAGTGGCATCGATGACTTCGTCGTGACGCGGCCGATGCCGGGCGTGCGAGTCGTGCAGGCCGTAAGTGGCACTGCCGCGGCGCTCTGCCATTGGCACGCGGAGAAGGTGCTGGCGGAATTGCTGGTGGGGATCGCCCCGGTAGATATGTATATCACCGTACACGATATGCGAGAGGCCGCCGCTGGCGGCGGCGGGCTGCGCGCGCACGCGCGTGTGTTCGGCAACCGTCGGTGAGCGGGCCTCGTTCGGTCCGCGGACGTCGTTCGGTCGGTCAGCAGGCGCCGCCCGGGCGAGGCTGTCGCGCGGGCATAGGCTCAAGCTCCACTTGAGCTTCATGGACAACCTTGGGAACGCGAGTCTCGACTAGAGCCGAACAGGTTGCGTGAGTCGTGCCGGCGGACCCGGAGGTGGTGGCATCTCGGTCTCGTGCGTGTCTGGTCCGAGCTGAAATGCGAGCCACATGACGTCGCGCCAATCGCCGGCCTTCCATCCGATACGGCGATATACACCAACCTCGTCGAAACCCATCGACCGGTGTAGTGCGACGCTCGGCGGATTGGGCAGGGAGATGCCCGCCAGCAACATCCGGTAACCCTGCTGCTCGAGCAGCGGAAAGAGCACCTCATACAGCCTGCGGCCGACCCCTCGGCCGCGCGCGTCGGAGTCGAGATACACACTTACCTCACACGTCCAGCGATACGACAGGCGCTCGCGGTGTACGCCAGCGTATGCGAAACCCGCGACGGCGTTGTGCTCCTCGGCGACAAGGAATGCATGCGTGCGGCTGATGCGCGTGATGCGCTGCTGAAACTCCGTCAGTGTGGGTGCTGCGTGCTCGAAGCTGACGGCCGTGTCGTCCGCGAACGGTGCGTAGACGGCGAGGCAGCCGGCGGCGTCGGTGGGATCGGCGTGACGGATCAGCATTGGCTTGCGGAATTTAGTGGTCGGGATAGGGATCCAGTAGTCGGGGTAAAGTCGGAGCGCGATGGCACGCGATTACGACGTCATTCTGTTCGGCGCCACCGGTTTTGTCGGGGAGCTGACCGCCGAATACCTGGTCCAGCACGCGCCCGAGGGCGCGCGAATTGCGCTGGCAGGCCGCAGCCGCGAGAGGCTCGAAGCGCTGCGTCAGCGGCTGCAGCGGCCGGGATGGGGCGTTTTGGTCGCCGACGTGAACGACGAGGCCTCGATCCGCACACTGGCGCAGGCGGGGCGCGTCCTGATCACGACCGTCGGGCCGTATCTGAAGTACGGCGAGGCGCTGGTGGCCGCATGTGCCACCGCCGGAACCGACTACGTCGATCTCACGGGCGAAGCGGAGTTCGTCGACCTCGTGTACCTGCGCTACCACGCGGTGGCGAAGCAGAGCGGGGCGCGGCTCGTGCATTCCTGTGGTTTCGACTCGATTCCGTACGACCTCGGTGCGCTGTTCACCGTCTCACAGCTTCCGGACGACGTGCCGATCGCGCTGCGCGGCTTCGGCGCCGCCAAGGGCTCGATCTCGGGCGGGACGTTCCACTCGGCCGTCGGGCAGATGGGCCGGCTCAAAGAGAGCGGTCGCGTGGCGCGGCAGCGTCGCTCGGTCGAGCGCAACGCCGCGGACGGCCGGATCGCCGAGGGTCGCAGCGTACAAGGCCGCCCCGGGCGGCCACATAACGAACCGCTGGCCGGGGGATGGGTGGTGCCGTTGCCCACTGTCGATCCGCAGCATGTGCTGCGCTCGGCCCGACTGAACCGCGCGTACGGGCCCGATTTCAGTTACTCGCACTTCATCGTGACCAGAAAGCTGCGCACGACCGTCGGCCTTGGCGTCGGTGTCGCTGCCGTCGTAGCGCTCGCCCAGCTGCAGACAACTCGCAAACTCGTGCTGCGGTTGAAGGCTCCTGGCAGCGGGCCGAGCGCCGAGCGCCGTGCCAAGTCCTACTTCCGCGTGCGCATGGTGGCCGATTACGGCTCGGAGACTCCGCCGGCGAGGCTGATCACGGAGATCCGCGGAGCGGACCCCGGGTATGGTGAGACCGCCAAGATGCTGGCCGAATCGGCGCTGGCGTTGGCCTACGACGACAACCTGCCAGCGGTCGGCGGCGGTCAGTGGACCACCGCGCTGGCGCTCGGCCAGCCGCTGATCGAGCGATTGATGCGAGCGGGGATCGAGTTCAGGGTCGTGGAAGACACGCGCGGCTCGAGTTCATAGCTCGCAGCTATCGTGGCTGTCGGCACTGAGCGCTCAAGCGGCCTGTACCCACGGCCAAACGGCGCATGGCTTGCGTCCGAAAGTGGAACGTAGCGCGTGATCGGCAACCCTCGAATCATTCTCGCCGCGCTGGCGGCCGTCTCAGCCGCGGCCTTTTCCGGCTCGTCCGGCGGCGTTGCACTCGCGGCAGCGAACCCAGACCCGTCCGGCGCGCCGATTCCAACTGCGCCAGCTGGATACAGGCAGGTGCTTTCCTCGAACTTCAACGGGCGCAGGCTGGGGCCGTGCTGGGACGCATACCGCGCCGATCCGATCCTGAGTAGCCCCACGGGCGCATGGTTGCCAAGTCACGTGGCCGTCAGCGGGGGGATGGCCGTACTCTCGTCGTCATACGACAGCCAGCTGGGGAAGTGGGCGTCCGGTGGTGTGTCCAGCGCCCGCTGCGTCTCGATGACCTACGGCATCTTTGAGGTTCGCTTCAAGATGCAGCCGGCGCGGGGAGTGAAATACGCGATCCTGTTGTGGCCCGTGAGCGTGCCATGGCCGGACGGTGGGGAGATCGACTTCGGTGAGGATGGTGGCGGCAACCGCGCGAGCACGATCTTGTCGAGCATCTACGGCCTCAACGGCGTTGAGGAGACGCTGCCCCAGCACGTAATCGGCGGAAACTTCGCGCGGTGGAACACCCTGAAGCTCGTATGGACCAAAGGCAGTCTGGTCGAGTACGTGGACGGCAGGCGTGCCGCGCGGATCAGCAGCCCCGAGGTTCCTTCCGATCGTATGACGCTGGCCATTCAGACAGAGACCAACAGCAACTGCGCGTTGTCCTACTACCCGTGCATCAACTCGACGACGCCCGCACGCGTTGACCTCGACGTGGACTGGGCGGTTGCGTTTGCGCCGATTGAAAGCCATCCTGGCTGAAGAACCTGCTCCAGTCTCACGGCTAACGCAGCTCTGAGGACTGCTTGCCCAGCAGCTGCCGGGCGATCACGAGCTGTTGGATCTGCTGAGTGCCCTCGAAGATGTCGAGGATCTTGGCGTCACGCGCCCATTTCTCGAGCAGCTCGTCCTCGCCGTAGCCGACGGTGCCGCAGAGCGCGACGCAGCGCAACGTGACCTCGGTGGCGACACGCCCGGCCTTGGCCTTGGCGATTGAGGCGGCAACCGTATTGGGCACGTGGTTGTCAGACATCCAGGCGGCCTTCAGCGCCAGCAGGCGCGCGGCGTCCCAGTCGGCCTCAAGCTGGATGAACTCGGCCACGGCGGCGGTCTGGGCGCTCAGGGGGCGGTCGTAGTCGATCGACACGCCGGCCTGCTCGAACAGCTCGCGTGTGCGCTCGAGCGCGGCTCGCGCCACGCCGACGGCCATGCCGGCAACCATCGGCCGGGTGTTGTCGAAGGTCTGCATCACGCCCGCAAAGCCCTCACGGGCCGTCGTGATCTCGGCGGGCCCGAGCAGGTTGTCTTTAGGTACGCGGCAGTTCTCCAAAACGAAGTTGGCGGTGTCGGAGGCCCGGATGCCGAGCTTGTGCTCGAGCCGGTCGAGCTTCAGGCCGGGGTTGCCGCGATCGACCACGAAGGACTTGATCGCGCCGCGGCCGGCCGAGCGGTCGAGCGTCGCCCAGACCACGATCAGCTCCGCGCGGTCACCGGCGGTGACGAAGATCTTCTCACCGTTGAGCACGTACTCGTCGCCATCGAGTACGGCAGTGGTACGTATTGATGCCGAATCCGATCCGGCCTCGGGCTCGGTGATCGCCATCGCAGCCCATTTGCCGCCAAAACGCTGCAGTTGCTCGGGGGTCGCCACCGCCCTGATCGCCGCCTGGCCGAGGCCCTGGCGCGGCATCGTCAGCATCAGGCCGACGTCACCCCAGCACATCTCGACCAGCCCGATCAGGCTCGCCAGGTTGCGGCCGTTGACGTTGCCCGCGGCGCCCGCCGGCGCAGGTTCCGGCTCGGGCGTATCGCTCGCGTTCAGCCCGGCCTGCTGGGCGTTTGCCTGTGCGACCAGCTCGGCGAGCGTGTCGAGTTCCACCGGGTAGGTGTGCTCGGCGGTGTCGTACTTGCGTGAGATCGGGCGCAGCACGTGCAGCGCCGCCATCTTGGCCTGATAGGTGAGTGTGTCGAGCTTTGCCGGTGGCTCGGGGTTGATCATCGGCGCACCGCGTCGTTAGCAGTTGGATCCGGGTGGGTCATCAGATGATCAGCGCGCCGTCGAACATACCGGCGGCGCGCAGGTCTCGATACCAGCGCTCGACCGGGTGCTCCTTGGTGTAGCCGTGCCCTCCGAGCAGTTGCACGCCGTCGGAACCGATCTGCATCGCGTGACGGGCGGCCAGCGCCCGGGCCAGCGCAGCTTCGCGGACGAACTCCCGGCCGGTCTCGGCGAGGCCGGCGGCGCGATAGGTGCTCAGCCGCAGCGATTCGAGCTCAATCGCGATATTGGCGACCATGAAGGCGACCGATTGGCGGTTGGAGATGGGCTCCCCGAAGGCGATCCGCTGGTTCACGTAGGCGCTCACGTAGTCGAGCACGGCCTGTCCCGTGCCGACGGCGAGGGCACTCCAGGCGATCCGGCCGAGAGCCACAAGCTCACGATAGACTTGAGGGTTAGAGTTGCCCAGCAGTGCCGACGCCGGAAGTTGGACGCGGTCGAGTGAAACGCGTGCAGTTGCAGCCGCTCTTAGACCCATGGCGGGGTCCGGAGCGGTGCTCAGGCCGGGGCTTGCAGACTCGACAAGGAACAGCGACGGGACGTTTTCCACCGCAGCGGCAACGACCAGTAACTCGGCCTCAGCTGCACGTGGAACCAGTGACTTGACACCGTCGAGCACGAAGTCGCCCGACGCGGTGGGAGTCGCGCGCGTCTCGAGTGAGAAGGGATCGAACAGGACGCGTGGCTCCGCCACCGCGAGCGCGGCGACGGGAGGCTGATCGCCGGCGAGGGCTGGGAGATAGGACGCCTGTTGCGCGGCGTCACCCCACAGCCCCAGCGCAGTCGCAACCGCACCGGGGGCCAGACACGCCAGCGCGATGCCCATGTCGCCCTCGGCAAGGGCCTCGGCGACCAGCGCTGCCGTCACGGTCGCGCGATGCTCGAGCACGCCGCCGTGTGCCTCGGGGATACCGAGTGCACCGAGTCCGAGCTTGGTAGCGGTCGCGAGCAAATCGGCGGGCGTGCTACAGCTGTCATCCGCGCCGAGCGCCGCAGGCCGGCAGGCCCGCAGCGCGAAGTCGCGCACCGCGTCGACCAGCATCTTCTGCTCGTCGGTCGGTGTCACATCGAATGAGGTTCCCGGTTCGGCGCTCGGCTGGCGCGGCGGCTCAAGCAGATTTGCTTCAGTGGACATCGTCGCTGATTATCTTGTTCTTACGTTTCTGACGTCATGCTCAGCCATTAATGCGAGTCCTTGTAGTCGAAGATGAGCGTCGCCTGGCGGATGCAATCGCCCGCGGCCTGCGGCGCGAGGGCATGGCCGTGGACCTTGCCGGTGACGGCGCCGACGCGCTCGTGAAGTCACGCGTCGTGCGCTACGACGTGCTCGTGCTGGATCGGGATCTACCCGAGGTTCATGGTGACGATGTGTGCAGGTTGGTGCGCGCCGAGCGCCCCGAGACGGCGATCATCATGCTCACCGCAGCCGGCGAGCTCGAGGACCTGGTCGAGGGCCTCTCGCTGGGCGCCGACGACTACCTGACCAAGCCGTTCCGCTTCGCCGAGCTGGTGGCGCGGATCCGCGCGCTCGGGCGCCGCACCGCGCCGAGCCGGCCGCCGGTGCTCCTGCACAGGGATCTTCAGCTCGACCCGGCACGTCGCAGCGTCACCCGCGACGGGCGCCCGATCGACCTCGCGCGCAAGGAGCTTGCGGTGCTGGAGGCGTTGATGGTGGCGGATGGCGCCACCGTCTCCGCCGAGGAGCTGCTGGAGCGCGTCTGGGACGAGCACACCGACCCGTTCACGAACGTCGTGCGGATGACGATCATGACCCTGCGCCGCAAGCTGGGCGAGCCGGCGGTCGTCGAGACCGTGATCGGCGTGGGATACCGTATGGCCTGAGATGAGGCGGGCACGCACGATTCGGCTGCGCCTGACGCTGATCTACGGGAGCGTCTTCCTGATCAGCTCAGCCGCGCTGCTGACAGTCGGGTTCCTCCTCGTCCGCCACAACCTCGACCACCACCACACCTTCCGCTCCGAGGTTGTGGGCCTCGCCAACGGCGTCTACAAGTCGCTGTTCGGACACTATCCCGGACCGCCGGCGCGGGAACTGCGTGCCTTCCAGGCCGGCTACCACCAGGCGGTCGCCGCGGCGTTGCATCGGCTGCTGCTCGAGTACGTGGGCGCGCTGGTGGTGATGACCGGCGTCTCGGTGGCGCTCGGCTGGTGGATCGCGGGCCGCGCGCTGGCGCCGCTGCGGGCGATCACGGCGACCGCCCAGCGGGTTTCCGGTGAGAACCTGGGTGAGCGAATCGCGCTGCAGGGTCCCGACGACGAGCTCAAGGAGCTGGCCGATACCTTCGACGGCATGCTCATGCGACTCGACTCCGCCTTTCGCAGCCAGAAGCACTTCGTCGCCAACGCGTCGCATGAGCTGCGTACGCCGCTGGCGATCATGCGCACAGAGATCGATGTGGCCCTCGCTGATCCGCGCGCCAGCATCGGCGAGCTGCGGGCGATGGGTGAGGCCGTGCGCGAGACAATCGATCGCAGCGAGTCGCTGATCGCTGCACTGCTGCTGCTTGCACGCAGCGAGGGTGTGCACGGTCGCGAGGAAGCCGTCGATCTGACCGAGCTCGCCGGTGACTGCATCACCGATCTGCACCACAGCGCCGAGGTCGCCGGGGTGAGCATTGTGACTTCGCTCCAACCGGCTGTTGCGAGGGGCGACTCCGCGCTGCTCGAGCGGATGCTCGCCAACCTGGTTGAGAACGGCATCCGCCATAACCTTCGCGGCGGCGAGCTCAGCGTGGCGACGAGCACGGTCGATGGCATGGCCGAGGTGCTTGTGCGCAACGGCGGCGCCGTGATCGATCCCGCCGAGGTGCAGTCGCTGACCGAGCCGTTCCGACGTCTGAGCCGCACCGCTGGCGGCTTTGGCCTGGGCCTCTCGATCGTGAGCTCGGTCGCCGTCGTGCACGGCGGTGCGGTCAAGCTGACGGCACCGCCGGAGGGTGGGCTGGAGGTGCTGGTGAGGCTTCCCGCGGGGCCAATCGGCGCGCTTCCCGGGCGCCGACTGCGAAGCCTTACGCAGAGCTGACGCGCGCTTCGACACGGAGCTGACACGCGGATCCGCTTTGAGGGCGCGGATCGCCCGTGGTTACGGGTGATCCTGGGTGCCAGAGGGTGTAAGGAAGCTCTTAGCCTTTTCCACGTCTTTTCTGTGGATCGCGCCGTAGATTCGGCTCCCATGAATCTGAATCGGAGCCGGCGGTCTGTGCGGCCGTGGTACGCAATCCTGCTCGCGGCCGTTGCGGCCGGAGTCATCACCTTCGGCGTCACCCAGCTGGGTACGCCAACCAGCAGCGCGGCGCGCACATCGACCGAGGACGTGACTGCCGCCAACGGCGTCGTCCAGACCACCGTCTCCGGAAGCGGCGAGGTTGAGCCGGGTGTCGACGACACCCTCAACTTCGGAACCTCGGGAACGCTGAAGAGCGTCGACGTCAAGGTCGGTCAGCACGTCAAGAAGGGACAGCTGATTGCCACGCTCGATCAGTCCTCCTCGGAGCTGACGCTGGAGGAGGCCAAGGCAAGCCTCACCGAAGCCGAGGACAACCTCACCGAGGTCGAGGACGGCACCTCAACCGGCAGCTCCTCGGCGGGCTCGTCAAGCAGCGGCGCGAACAGCTCCGCCGGCGGCGCGAACGCCAGCGCCGCTTCGGTCACCGCCTCGGTGGCGTCGGTGCGCGAGCCCGCCGACGACAGCACCACCACGACGACGACGCCGACCCCCACCAGCACGTACCCGACGACCACGTCCCCGACGACCACGACCGGCACGACGACAACCAGCTCGACGACTCCCACCACCTCGACTTCCACGACGCCCACGACGACCAGGACGACGCCGGCCACAACGACGGCACCGACGAGCACGAGGACGACGCCGAGCACCAGGACGGTGCCCACGTCCAGCAAGACCCCCGCGTCCGGCAAGTCACCGACATCGACGAGGACGGCGACGACACCCACGGCGCCGGCGACCACCAGGACACCGACCGGCACCGGCAGGTCAACCACCGGCGCGGAGACGAAGACCACGGCGGTCGACACCACCGACAGGAGCAGCGCCGGCAGCACGACGACGACAACCAAGACCAAGCCGACCGCCGCCCAGATCCAGCAGGCCGAGGTTCAGGTCGACGAGGCCAAGGCGACGGTCAACGCCGATCAGAAGGACGTCAGCGACACCAAGCTCTACGCGCCGGCGAGCGGCATGATCGCCACGCTCTCGAGCGACTCGATCGGCCAGACGGTCTCGAGCGGCAGCGACTCATCTGCCGCCGCGTCCCAGAACAGCACGGGCGCGAGTGCCACGGGCGCGACCGGCAGCAACAGCTCGAGTTCGTCCGGCTTCGCGACGCTCGTCAACGACACGACGATGACGATGAGCGTCTCGATCAGCGAGGACGACATCTCGAGCATCAAGGTCGGCCAGACGGCCACCGTCTCAATCACCGCGCTGAGCGGGGTCGAGCTCGCCGGGCACGTCAGCTCGATCTCTCCGATCGGCAGCGACAGCTCCGGCGTCGTCAGCTACGACGCGACCGTCACGGTCACGCAGAGCAACTCCAAGGTGCTGCCGGGGATGAGCGCGACCGCTGCGATCGTCACCGCACAGGCGCAGGGTGTGACGGTCTCCAACCAGGCGATCAGCGGCAGCGGCAGCAACGCGTCGGTCGAGCTGCTGAAGCACGGCAAGGCCGTGTCGACACCGGTAGTCGTCGGCCTCAAGGGCAGCTCACGCTCACAGATCGTCAGCGGCCTCAAGTCCGGCGATCAGGTGCAGGTCACGATCACACTGCCGTCGCTGGGGACCAGCACGACCTCCAGCAGCTCGAGCTCCTCGACGCTCGGTGGGTTCGGCAGCCGCTTCGGCGGCGCCACCGGCGGCTTCCCCGGCGGTGGCGCGGGCGGCGGCGCGATCCGGGCGTTCTTCGGCGGCGGGGGCGCGGGGTGAGCCCACGTAAGCGGCGACCGGCTCCGGGCCCGCCAACCCGCCGGACCGACGCGGACCTGCCGCCGGGAACGGCCGGCAACCAGCGGGCCGTCATCCAGGTCGAGGACGTGCGCAAGACCTACGAGCTCGGCGGGATCGCCGTGCGCGCGCTGCGCGGCGTCAGCCTTGAGATCGATCGTGGCGAGTACGTCGCGATCATGGGCCCCTCGGGCAGCGGCAAGAGCACGCTGATGCACATCCTCGGGTGCCTGGACATGCCGACCAGCGGCAGCTACCGGATCAACGGAGTGGACGTGCGCGGGCTCGACGAGGACAACCTCTCGGATCTGCGCAACCGCTACATCGGCTTCGTCTTCCAGGCCTTCAACCTGATCCCGCGCACGCGGGCGATCGCCAACGTCGCGCTGCCGCTGCAGTATGCGGGCCTGCCCAAGGCGCAGCGGCTCAGCCGCGCGAAGACGGCGCTGGCGATGGTCGGGCTGACGGACCGGGTCGACCACCTGCCCTCCGAGCTCTCGGGCGGCCAGCAGCAGCGCGCCGCGGTGGCTCGGGCGCTTGTCACCAACCCCGCCCTGATCCTTGCCGACGAGCCGACGGGCAACCTCGACAGCCACTCGACGCACGAGGTGCTGGAGGTCTTTGCGCACCTCAACCGGCAGGGCCGCACGATCGTGCTGATCACGCACGAGGAGGACGTGGCGGCTCACGCCCGCCGCATCATCCGCGTGCGTGACGGCCGGATCGTCGCCGACACGCGCAGCGATCAGCCCCGGGAGGCGATGGCATGACTGAGGTGCTCTCGGTCGCGCTCAGCGGCCTCGCCACCAACAAGCTGCGCACCGCGCTGACGATCCTGGGGCTGATGATCGGCGTCGGCTCGGTGATCGTGCTGGTCGCGGTCGGCACCGGCTCCTCGGCCGCGGTGCAGTCGGAGATCGACTCGCTCGGCGCCAACACGCTGACGATCACCGCCGCGCCGACGCTCGGCGGGCTGTTTGGCTCGGGCGCGAGCTCGAGCCTGACGCTGGCCGACGCGGACGCGCTGGAGAACCACTTTCAGGCGCCGGACGTGAAGAGTGTCGCCCCGGTGGTCAGCGATTCGTCGGTGACGCTGACGTATGGCTCCTCAACCTATGCACCCTCGACCTTCGTCGGCACCACCCCCGGCTATGAATCCGCGCGCGACTACTCGATCCAGTACGGCAAGTGGTTCACGAACAAGCAGGTCAAGGACAAGGCCGACGTGCTCGTGATCGGGCCCACGGTGGCATCGGAGCTGTTCGGCACCAGCGATCCGGTCGGCGACAACATCGAGATCAACAACACCAGCTTTGAGATCATCGGCGTGACGGCGTCGAAGGGGTCCAACGGCTCGACCGACCTAGACGACATCGCCGCGGCGCCGATCTCGACGGTGCAGGAACTGCTCACCGGCTACGGCAACATCGACCAGATCCTCGTTCAGGCCAAGGCGGCCGACGCACTCAACGCCGCTCAGACCGAGGTCACAGACATCCTCAATCAGATCGACCCGGTCAGCGCCGGATCCAGCTCCACGAGCAACTTTGAGGTCGTCAACCAGAGCTCCATCCTGCAGACCTCGAACTCCAGCAACAAGGTCTTCACGACGCTGCTGGCCGAGGTCGCGGCGATCTCACTGCTGGTCGGCGGCATCGGCGTGATGAACATCATGCTCGTATCCGTGACCGAGCGGACACGGGAGATCGGAATCCGCAAGGCGATCGGGGCACGACGGGGGGACATCCTCACACAGTTCCTGGCGGAGGCCGTGCTCGTCTCGATCTTCGGTGGCGCCACGGGCGTCGCCGCCGGCGTGATCGGCGCGCAGTTCAAGATCGCCGGCGTCACGCCCGTGATCGCACCGTATTCGATCGGCCTGGCGTTCGGTGCGTCGGTGCTGATCGGCCTGTTCTTCGGAACCTACCCGGCCTGGCGCGCCGCGACCATGCGCCCGATCGACGCGCTCCGCTTCGAGTGAGGAATACCTGACCATGACCGATCACAACAGCCCTGAACGCAGCTATCCAGAGGACCCCGAGATGAACGCAAGCTCCCCGCAGCAGCTGGCTGCGGAGCCCTTTGACGACTACGACGACGGCTTCGACGAGGTGCTGCCGGCCCGCCCCCGCGCCAGCTATCTGACGCCGTTGACCGCGTTGCTGATGGCGCTGATCCTCGGCGGCGTCGGCTTCTACGTGGGAATCCGCGTGGAGAAGTCGCAGACCGCGAGCGGTGGCAGTGGAGCATCCTCGCTGTTTGGCCGTGCGCTCACGGGCGGGACCGGCGCCCAGGGCACCGGCGGCAAGACCGGCAGCGGCTCACGCACCGGCTTCCCGGGCGCCAGCAGCCTGGCCTCGCGCTTTGCCGCGGGCGGCTTCGCCGGTCTCGCCGGCGGCACCGTGGGCTCGATCACGAGCGTCGACGGCAACACCGTCTACGTCAAGGAGAGCAGCGGCAACACCGTCAAGGTGAAGCTCTCCAGCGCCACCAAGATCTCCAAGAGCGAGGGCGTCTCCAGAAAGAAGCTCTATCCGGGCGACGAGGTCACGGTCGCGGGCAGCGCCGGCTCCGGTGGCACCGTGCACGCAACCTCGGTCACGGACTCGGGCGCGAGCAGCACCGGCTCCTCAACGCCATCGAGCACGAGCTCGACGGGCAACTCCACTTCGGCGATCAAGTCGCTGTTCGGCGGCGGCTGATCCGGACCGGACCCAGGTAATTGAAAGGACTGACTGAAAGCATGAAACCCACGATCCGCGTTGCGCGCGGGCCTCTCGTGATACTGCTGGCACTGCTGGCAGCACTGCTGATCGCCGCATGCGGCGGCTCGAGCAAGCCCACGGGCTCGACCGGCAAGAACGCGGCCGCAACGACCACCACCAAGAGCGCGAGCTCGAGCCGGACGGCACTCGCGAGCTGTCTCAAGCAGCACGGCGTGACGCTCGGTACGCGCGGCGCCGCCGGCTTCCGCTTCCGCCGCGGCACCAGCACCACCGGTACCCCGCCGAGCGGCGGCTTCCCCGGCGGCGGCACGCCTCCCGCCGGCGCTGCGGGCGGCGGCTTCCCGGGCGGCGCCGCCGGCTTCGCCGGTGGCAACTCGAAGTTCGCCAAGGCGTTCACGGCCTGCCGCAAGCAGCTCGGGCTCAAGGCGGGGGCGGGCTTCGGGGCCGGCGCGGGCGGGCGCTTCGGTGCCGGCGGCGGCAGCGGCTTTGCACCGCGCTTCTCGACGGCCGCGCTGAAGTCATACGTCAGCTGCATCCGCAGGAACGGCTACGCGGCTATGCCCGAGCCAAAGGCCAGCGGCACCGGCTCGTTCTTCCCGGCAAGCGTCGAGAAGAACGCCGCGTTCAAGACCGCCAACAAGAAGTGCGAGAGCGTCCTGCTGAAGGCGCTCAGGGCATTCCGGCGCCCGGCGGGCGGGGGCGCAAGCGGGGGCACGCCGACGATCTCAGGGAGCTCGACGAGCGCGAGTGCCTGAGGCCTGAGTCGGCTGCCGTAACCCATGCGGGGGCGCGCGCCAACCGGCGCGCGCCCACCGCGCCAGTTGCGCATACTCCCGTCGATGTCACCGACGCGCGAGGTTCTCTGGACGCCGTCGCCCGAGCGTGTCCGCAGCGCCACGATTGAGCGCTACCGCGGCTGGCTGCAGCGGACGCAGCAGCTGACGCTCCCCGACTACGCGGCGCTGCAGCGCTGGTCGGTGACCGACGTCGAGGGCTTCTGGGAGTCGATCGTCGCGTACTTCGGCGTCGAGTTCACGACGCCCCCGACGCGGACGCTGTCGAGCCACAGGATGCCCGGCGCACATTGGTTTGAGGGCGCCACGCTCAACTACGCGGAGCACCTGTTTCGCAACCGCGATCCGCAGGCGCTGGCGATCCAGCACGCCTCCGAACGGCGCCAGCTGGGCAGCTGGACGTGGGGCGAGCTGGAAGCTGAAACCGCCCGCATCGCCGCGGGACTGAAAGCGCTCGGCGTGACCAGGGGCGACACCGTCGCCGCCTACATGCCGAACATCCCCGAGACGCTCGCGGCGCTGCTGGCGTGCGCGAGCCTCGGCGCGATCTGGTCGTCGGCGGCGCCGGAGTTCGGCGCGCGTGCCGTGATCGATCGCTTCAGCCAGATCGAGCCGAAGGTCGTGCTCGGCGTCGACGGCTACCGCTACGGCGGCAAGGACTTCGACCGCACCGCGACCGTCGATGAGATCGTCGCCGCGATCCCGTCGCACCCGCGGCTGGTGCGCTTCGGCTACCTCGAGCAGAGCGGCTGGCCCGACGACTTTCCACCCGCGCGGGGCGGCTCGCCTGCCAAAGCGCAGGCAGGCGAGCTCGAGTACACGCCCGTACCCTTTGAGCATCCGCTGTGGGTGCTCTACAGCTCCGGCACGACCGGCCTGCCCAAGGCGATCATCCACAGCCAGGGCGGCATCCTGCTCGAGCAGCTGAAGGTCTCGGCCCTGCACCTCGACGCCCAGGCCCGTGACCGCGTGTTCTGGTTCACGACCACCGGCTGGATGATGTGGAACTTCCTCGCCGGCGTGCTGCTGACCGGCGCCTCGATCGTGCTGTACGACGGCAACCCCGGCTTTCCCGACCTGAACGTGCTCTGGGATCTCGCCGAGCAGACCGGGATGACCTGCTTCGGGACTAGCGCGGCCTTCCTCGCCGCCTGCATGAAGGCGCAGATCAGCCCGCGCCGGAACCGCGACCTCAGCCGCCTGCGCGCACTCGGTTCGACCGGCTCGCCACTGTCCCCCGAGGCGTTCCGCTGGGTCTATGAGGCCGTGGGCGAGGACATCTGGCTGTTCTCGAC
The DNA here is from genome assembly GCA_963706725.1 of uncultured Actinomycetota bacterium. Lineage (GTDB taxonomy): Bacteria > Actinomycetota > Thermoleophilia > Solirubrobacterales > Solirubrobacteraceae > Palsa-465. The sequence continues at coordinate 2,072,794 of OY970167.1, forward strand.
CTCGGGCGGGACCGACATCTGCACGGCCTTTGTCGGCGGCGTGCCGACGTTGCCGGTGCGCGCCGGCGAACTGCAGGCGGCGTCACTTGGGGCGGCCGTCGAATCCTGGGATGAGCGGGGCAAGCCGCACACCGGCGCGGTCGGGGAGCTCGTGATCACAGAGCCGATGCCCTCGATGCCGATCGGGCTCTGGGGCGACGACGACGGCGAGCTCTACCGCGAGAGCTACTTCGCCATGTATCCGGGGATCTGGCGCCACGGCGACTGGCTCGAGCTCACCGCCGGCGGCGCCGCGATCATCCACGGCCGCTCCGACGCCACCATCAACCGCGGTGGCGTGCGCATCGGCACCGCCGAGATCTACCGCGCCGTGCTGGCGCTCGAGCAGCTACGTGATGCGCTCGTGATCGACCTGCCGCGTCCCGGCATTGACGGTTGGATGGAGCTGTTCGTGGTGCTCCAGCCGGGCGTCGAGCTGGACGCCGAGTTGCAGAGGGCGATTCGCGCACAGCTGCGTCAGCAGTGCTCGCCGCGGCACGTGCCCGACGCGATCACCGCGATCGCAGAGGTGCCGCGCACGCTCTCGGGCAAGGCGCTCGAGGTACCGGTCAAGCGCATCCTCTCCGGCACGCCGGTGGAGCGCGCCGTCAGCCGTGATTCGCTGGCGAACCCGGAGGCGCTCGACCCGTTCATCGCGCGCGCCGCGGCCGGGGGTTAGTCACGGGAGCGTCACACGGCTCTTACGAATCCGGTGACTCTTACGAAGCTCTAGAAGTGCGGCGCCACGATCACGGGCAGAGGGCAAGAGACCCGACAAAGACTCGACAGGAGAACACCCACCACCATGTCCCGCCTCATGAAAGTGCTGCCTGTGATCGCAGGCGCGGTCGCGGGTGCGGTCATCGCGCTGCTGGTCTCAAACGGCGGCACGAACAAGACGGTGATCGAGCAGCTGGGCGGCTCGTCCAATACTGCGGTCCCGACCGCGAACAGCAAGACCACCAGCGGCCTCAGCGTAAATCAGATCTACAAGTCAGACAGCCCCGGCGTCGTCGACATCATCGTCAACTCGGTGCAGCAGGGCTCAAACAACGGCTTCTTCAGCACCCCGTCGCAGACCACGCAGGACGAGGGTGCGGGCGTCGTCTATGACAAGCAGGGCGACATCCTCACCGATGAGCACGTCGTCGCCAACGCCAGCAGCGTCAAGGTCAACTTCCAGGACGGCGTCTCGGTGCCGGCCAAGGTGCTCGGCACCGATCCGTCGACCGACGTCGCGGTGATCAAGGTCAACGTCAAGGCCTCGGAGCTGCACCCGATCAGGTTCGCCGACTCCAGCGACGCGCAGGTCGGCGATCCGGTGGTCGCGATCGGCAGCCCGTTCAGCCTGCCCGAGACCACGACCGCGGGCATCGTCAGCGCCGTCGGCCGCACGATCCAGGCGCCGAACGGCTTCTATATCCCGGCCGCGATCCAGACCGACGCGGCGATCAACCCGGGCAACTCGGGCGGGCCGCTGCTCGATGGCAACGGCCAGGTGATCGGCCTCAACGACCAGATCCAGACCAACTCCGGGGATAGCTCCGGGGTCGGCTTCGCCACGCCGGGCAACACCGACGTGCAGGTCGCGGATGAGATCATCTCAGGCAAGAAGGTCGAGCATCCCTACGTCGGGGTGGGCCTGGTCGACTCGACCTCGACCCCGGGAGCCGAGATCGGCGGGGGCGACGCGGTGATCGCCGACTCGCCGGCTGCCAAGGCCGGCCTGGTAGCGGGCGACGTGATCACCAAGGTCAACGACACACCGATCACCTCGAGCGACGGCTTCATCTCGGTGATCAGCGGCTACAAGCCCGGTGACAAGGTGACACTGACGGTCGTCACGCCGAGCCACAAGACGACCAGCGTCACGGTGACACTGGGCGTACGGCCGACCTCGGCACCCAACGCGGGGTAACGTGGCCCGCGATTCGTCGCGGATGGTGGCGGCCGCGCTCGGCCGCCACCTACCCGGCTCACGCGGCGTCAGCTGATCGTCGGCGGCCCGGAGGCGGACGCCTGGGCGGTGCGCTCCATCAGCTCGCGGTGCACCGAGCGGGTGTGGCCGGTGCGGCGCTGCCAGCTGCCGTCGGAGCCGAGCGTCCAGGCGTTGGTGTCATCGGCGAAGCAGCGGTCGAGCGTGTCGTTGAGCTCGGCCTGCAGCTCGGGGCGCTCGATCGGTGTCAGCAGCTCCACGCGGGCGTTGAGGTTGCGCTGCATGAGGTCGGCCGAGCCGATGTACATCACGCGCTCGTCGCCGAGCTCGAACGAGTAGATGCGCGAGTGCTCGAGGAAGCGCCCGACGACCGAGACGACGGTGATCGTCTCGCTGATGCCGGGCAGGCCGGGGGTCAGGCTGCAGATCCCGCGCACATTGAGGTCGATCTGCACGCCGGCCCGTGAGGCTCGGTAGAGCGCCTCAATGCAGCGCGTGTCGACCAGCGAGTTCATCTTCATGCGGATGCGTGAGTGCTGCCCGGCGCGGCGCGCCACGATCGCGCGGTCGATCAGCTCGAGCAGCGGACCGCGCATGAAATCGGGTGCCACCAGGAGCTTGCGGCCGCGCCCGGGGTGCGCGTAACCGGTCAACGCGTTGAAGAGATTGGCGACCTCCTGCCCGATCTCACGATTGGTCGTGAAGAAGCCGAAGTCCTCATACAGCCGTGCGTTCTTGGCGTGGAAGTTGCCCGTCCCGATCATCACGTAGTGGCGGACCTCGTCGTGCTCGCGGCGGATCACCAGGATCGTCTTGGCATGCGTCTTGAGGCCCGGAATGCCGTGCACGACGTGCGCCCCGACCTCCTCGAGCTCGCGTGACCAGCGGATGTTCTGACGCTCGTCGAAGCGCGCCTTGAGCTCCACCATGCAGACGGCTTGCTTGCCGTTCTCGGCCGCGGTGACCAGCGCCGGGATCAGTTCCGAGTCGCCCGAGGTGCGGTACACGGTCATCTTGATCGCCAGCACGTTGGGGTCGACCGCGGCCTGCATCACCAGGCGCTCGACGCTTGCCGAGAACGAGTGGTAGGGATAGTGGACGAGGAACTCGCCCTCACGCATCTGCGCGAAGATGTCGGTCTGCTCGCCGGTGTCGTCGGGGCGCGGGCGCAGCGCTGGGTGAACCAGTGGCGTCCACGCGCGCCCGCGCAGCTCGGAGTGGCCCTCGACGCCCGCGATCTGCCAGAGATCGCTGAGGTCGAGCATGCCGCTCTCGTCGTAGACCTGATTGTCGACCAGGTCGAGCCAGTCGACCAGGCGCTCGCGCAGCGAGGGCTCGATATCGCTCGAAACCTCGAGCCGCACGACCTCACCGAAGCGCCGCCGCCGCAGCTCGTCCTCGACGGCGGCGAGCAGGTCGTCGGCCTCATCGGAGATGTCGAAGTCGGCGTCGCGGGTGACGCGGAAGAGGCTGTGCGAGACGACCTCCATCCCCGGGAAGAGCTGGTCGAGGTTGTGGGCGATGATGTCCTCGAGCGGCACGAACGTGTCCTTCTCGATCTCAACGAAGCGCGGCAGCACCTCCTTGGGCACCTTCACCCGGGCGTAGAGCTCGGTCGCGAGCGCCGGGTCGTGCAGATGCACGATCAGACTCAGCGAGAGGTTCGAGATGTAGGGGAAGGGGCGCCCGGGGCCGATCGCCAGCGGCGTCAACACCGGGAAGATGTGCTCGAGGAAGTGGCGCTTGAGCCGCTCGGGGCTCGCGCCCGACTCGTTGCAGCCGGCGACGCGGATGCCCTCGGCCGCCAGTGCCGGCCTGACCACCTCGCTGAACGCGTGCGAGTGGCGCCGGTCGAGCGCGCGCGTCGTGGTCGCGATCTCCTCCATCACCTGCGTGGCGGTGAGCCCGTCGGCGGCGCGACGCTCGACCCGCTGCTCGATCTGCTCGTGTACACCGGCGACCCGGACCATGAAGAAGTCGTCGAGGTTGGAGGTGTAGATCGCGAGGAACTTGAGCCGCTCGAGCAGCGGCTGATCGCTGTCCTCGGCCAGCTCCAGGACGCGCTGATTGAACGCCAGCCAGGAGAGCTCACGGTTGATGAAGAGCGCGGGGTCACGCAGGTTGGGCGCTGCGCCCTCGTCGCCGATGTCTTCGGCCGCGAGCACCGAGTCGGTCATACGGCGCTTACTCCGGCGATCGCGGCGAGCTGGGTGGGTGTCATCAGCAGGATCAGCTCGCCGCGCTGGACGGCGGCGATGCCGCCCTTGCGCAGGCGCACGCGCGCCCCGGTCAAGTCGCGCAGCGCGTTCGACATCGATGGGTTGTGTCCGACCAGCATCGCCTCATCGAGCCCGGCGGCGAGCCGCTCGGGGTCGTAGCTCGATGCCGCGATCTGGCCCTCGGTGATGATCTCGACCCCGAGCGGCTCGCAGGCCAGCTCCGCGGTCTCGATCGCGCGGCGCTTGGGGCTCGATAGGCAGGCGTCGAGCTTGATGCCGAGCCGCGCGAGCGCGAGGCCGGCGATCCGCGCCTGCTCGATCCCGCGTGGGGTCAACGGCCGTGCCTCATCGGGATGGCCTTCAGCTGCCTCGGCATGGCGTAAGAACCACAGCATGCAGGAGAGACTACGCCGCGCTCCGCACGACGCCACAGGATTCCGTGCGCCTCATCCGATCACCAGCGGGCGGTGGAAGGTGCGCTCGAAGGCCTCATCGTCGCCGTAGCGCTCGACGCTCCAGCGCGGCAGCGTCAGGTCGCCCTCGGCGAGCAGGTGCAGCGAGACGCCATCACCGTTGGTGCGCAGATGCACCTCGCTGACGGACTGGTCGCGGCCACGCTCGAGGTGCTCGGCCAGGCGCAGGATCAGGGCGCAGCGATCGAGCATCTCCTCGTCGCCGTCGCGGGCGAGCTTCGCCCATTCGCCGAGCTTCGGCACGCCCTTGCGGTGATAGCGCGTGATCTGCGCGATCAGCGCGCGTTCGCGCGGGTCGAAGCCGGGCAGCTCGGCGCTCACGATCAGGTATCGCGAGTGCTTGTGGTGGTCCCCGTAGGAGATCGTCATGCCGACGTCGTGCAGCATCGCGGCGGCCCACAGCAGCTCCGGCTCTCCGGCCTGTGGCACGAACAGGCCGTTCTCAGCGAGTGACTCGTGCATCTGCAGCGCGAGGTGGGCGACATGCTCGGTGTGGGGGATGTCCGACTCGTACTGAACCGCGAGGTTGCGGACCGCGGCCCGGCGCACGTCGGGAAACAGCGGCTGCTCCTCACCGAGGATCGTGCGCGCCAGGAAGATGCCGTCGCGCAGGCCCGACTCGGTGGCCTCGATGCCGCTGAAGCCGCCGAGCTCGACCACCGTCTGCAGCACCACCGCCGCCGCCAGGATGATGTCGCCGCGGCCGGGCTTGATCCCGGGGACGCCACGGCGCTCGGCGACCGGCAGCGCCGCCAGCGTGTCGACCAGCTCGTCGAGCGCGTCGGCGCTGACGATGAAGCCCTGGATGCCGATGTCGGTGCCGCCCGAGGCGCCGAACTGCGATCGCTGGGCCGCGGCCGCGAGGTTGCGCACCGCGCCGCCGGTGCCGACCAGGCGGCCGCCGCGGGCCCTCAGCCAGTCGACCGCCTCCAGCTCCCCGGCGACGTGCTCACGCAGCCGCTGCAGGTCCTTCTTGCGCGCGGGCCTGTCGGGATCGCCGGTGAGGAAAGCCTCGGTCATGCGCACGGCGCCGACCGGGAAGGAAACGCTGGTGCGTTCGCGCCGATCCGTGACCTCGATCAGCTGCATGCTGCCGCCGCCGATATCGAGCACGACGCCGTCGGCGAGCGTCGTCGAGTTGATCGCGGCGACGTACCCATAGTGCGCCTCGGCGGCGGTCGAGAGGACCTCGACGTCGTAACCGGTGCTCTCGCGCACGCGGGTCAGGAAGCCCTCACGGTTGGTGGCGTCGCGGATCGCGCTGGTGGCGAACACGTGCACGTCATCGTCGCCGAGGCCGTTGGCGCGGCAGAAGCGCGCGAAGATCGCGAGCGTCTCCAGGCCCCGGTTCATGGCGTCCTCGCTGAGCACGCCCGTGGCGGCCATGCCGCCGCCGATGCGGACCGACTCGTAGAGCTCGTCGGTCTGCTTCCACCACTCCTGTGGGGCATCCGCTCCGTAGCTGTAGATCACAAGCCGCCAGGAGTTCGAGCCGAGGTCGATCACCGCAACATGGCGCGGCTCGCTGCCGGCCTGGGCGGCCGCACGCGTCGTCCTCCAGCTCATGCACCCATGATCCGCTCCCGCCCGGACGGGAGCCGTTCACCGGCGGCGATGCGACCACCGGTGGCCAGCCGCTCGCGCAGCGTGGCGCGGCGCGAGAGCCAGCGGATCGCGTCGGCGAGCGCGACCAGGTCATCAGGAACGAGGAAGCCGCTGCGGCCGTTCTCGATCAGCGCGGCGGCCGCGCCACCGTCGACCGCGAGCACCGCGACACCCTCGCGCTGGGCCTCGCTGATCGTCGCGGCCGTGTCCTCGCCGGTGGTCGGGGAGACGAGCAGATCGGCCTGCCAGACGAGCTCACTCAGCTGCGCCGGCGCTAGCGGGCCCAGGAAGGTGGCGGCGTGACCGAGATGGCACTCGAGCCAATCGCGCTCGGCGCCATCGCCGACCAGCAGCAGATGCAGGCGTGGGTCGTGATCGTGTGCCGCGAGGAAGGCAGCCGCGAGGTCGCGCACGCGATGCTGCTCATCGAGCGGTCCGACATAGATCAGGTGGATGTGGGCGAGCACACCCTCGCCACTTGCGGGAACTTGCATTGGATGAGCATCGCTACCCGCGCGCGCGTGTTGGTGACGTCTCGGGGAAACGCCGGTGAAGAAGATGTGACTTTGCAGCTTCCGATCGCTCCCGGCGCGCCGGCCGGCAGCGTCGAGCCCGCCGGCCGGCAGCGTCGTGGCCGCCTGGGCGGCAGCCACGCTGCCTGCGGGGCTAGGCGACCGATTTGATCGCGGCCACGTAGGCGCTGTAGCCGCTCTTGGGCAGCCCGATGATCGGGGTCGCGACCTTGCCGCCAGGACCGACGATGACCACCGTCGGGGTCTGCGGCTGGCCGCTGTCGACGGTCGTGCCGGCGTTGTTGTCGGCGACGACCTGGTTTGTGAGGCTGGCGAGCTTGCGGTCTGACATCCACTTCTTGAAGTTCAGGCCCGGGATCTGCTTGGCGATGCCCTGAAGGTAGCTCTGGGTCACGTAGTTGTCGCCCTCCGCGCCCTGCTCGTTGTACATCAGCTCGACGAAGTACCAGCCCTTGCCCTGTAGGCCGGCGGCCTTGGCGGCCACCTGCTGCTGCGTGAAGGCGTTGGTATCGGGGTTCTCGCTCGAGGCGGTCTCGAGCGCCTTGTAGACCAGCTTTGCCTTGCCGGTGCGGACATACTGGCTGATCAGCTGGTCCTCCCAGCCCGAGCCCTGCTCGGACTCCGGGTTGGTGAAGGAGGTGGGCGTGGCGAGCACGTCGCAGACGGAGCACTCGAGGTCGCCGTACTCGGTGATCGTGACCGGGGCATTGGCCTTGCCGAGCGTGTCGCCGGATTCGGGGATGCCGGCAAGCAGGCTGTCGACGTGCTTGGCCGCAGCCTTGGCTGCCGCGGTCTCAGGCTTGACAGTCTTGCCGCCACCGCTGCTCGAGATCACGATCGCCACGACGACGACGATCACCACCAGTGCCAGGACGCCGCCGAGGATCTGCATCCGCCGCTGGCGTGCCGCACGGTCGGTGGCAGCTTGCTCCTGGGCGAGACGCTGCGCCCGGGCCTGTTCCTTCTGTTCCTTACGAGATGCCATGTCTGATTAGTTCCGCAGTGATCGGTGCCGTTGTCCTTGTGGCCCCTAGCCCGATCGAGTCAATCAGGAAGGTAAGCGTCGAACAGAATAACGGCATAAGGATGCTGTGCAGCTGTGGTGCGGCCCGCCTCAGGCCGCGCGCAGGTAACGGATCGCAGTGATGATCGCCAGGGCGGTCATCAGGCAGGCGCTGCCGACGCACCACTCGCAGATCTCCTTGAGCGTGAAAACCTCGCGATAGGTGAGGTAGAGGCTGAAGCAGCAGCCGATCAGCGCCGTCCCGAAGCAGGCCGCGCGTGCCAGCTCGCCGCGGATGAAGAGGCTGCCGACGACCGTCACGTAGCCGATCAGGCCCAGCAGCGCCACCGGGATCCCCGCCACGCGCGAGTAGATCGAGGACTGGACCTCCTCGCAGGTGGAGTGTCCAGAATTCTTGCCGAAGCAGGGCAGCGAACCGAGCCCGTGGTAGTGGATGTAGGTGAGGTAGCCGGCCTCGGCCACACCCAGCAGCGCGATCACCAGCACGGCGATCGTCAGGCCGCTCATCTCGGGCAGACGGAAGGCGAACCGGGAGCGTGAGGCGGGCGCGGTGCTCATCGAACCGTGTCAAGGGTAGCCGAGCCGCGTGGCGTGCCAGCAGCCCGAAATATGTGGAGTTTGCATGTGAAGATCCTGTGACCAGACTCGCATGGTGCAGCGCCGGGATCGACCAAGCATTTATGCTCATGGCCATGTCGCCCGAAGCAAGGGACGTGCTGGTCGGCAACGCGGCAATAGCCGCCGGCCAGCGCGCCAATAACAGGCTCCGCCTCGCGGTCATCGACCGGGACCCCGGATTCATGCAGGTGCTCTCCAACCGGCTCGACGCGCTCGGTTGGGATCTCAGAGGGCTCTCGAGTGCCGTCACGATCGACGCGCTGGTCTCGATGCGCCTCAACGCCCTGGTCGTCGACCTCGCTGTGCTCGGCCCCGGCAGCTGGGAGTACCTCGAGCGCGTCTGCGGCAGGCTGCCGGGGCTGGCGGTGATCGTCTGCACCGGCCCTTCGTCGGTCGCCCAGCGCGTGCGCGGCCTGCGACTCGGTGCCGACGCCTGGATGACCAAGCCGTGCCACGCCGAGGAGCTGATCTGCATGATCGAGGCGGCGATCCGGCGTCACCGCCGCAACGAGATGCCGCAGATCGAGGAATCGACCTCGGTCGGGCAGATCACGATCCGCCCGGACCTCTACCAGGCCTACGCCGACGGCGCCAGCCTCGAGCTGACCGCGCGCGAGTTCGAGATCCTGCACCTGCTCTCGCAGTCCGACCGGGTGCTGCGCCGCGAGGAGATCTACGAGCGCGTCTGGGGCTATGCGATGGCGCACGGTGACCGCTCGGTCGACGTGTTCGTGCGCAAGCTGCGTCAGAAGCTGCGGACCGCCTCGCCGGCCTGGAATTACATCCACACGCACTTCGGTGTCGGTTACCGCTTCGCGCCCGAGCCCGACAACGGCGAGCAGCCGATGTCCGAGGTTCCGGAAGTCCCGAGCGGCGACGGCCACGCGGCCGAGCTCACTCCCGCGCTGGTCGGCTGACGCCGTCCTGCCGTCAACCTTGCACGCCGCCGGGCTCGAGCGCGAGCACCGGCGGCGCTGATAACGCCTGCCTAGGCAGGCGATGACGGGTTGGTCACAGGTTATTCACAACGGCTTCACGGTTCGGTAACGCGGAGGGGCTGTCGTGAGCCGAGCATCCTTATATGTCCGTCAGCACCTCCGAGCGCCCCGAGAGCATCACGATCGGCCCGCTCGAGATCATTCCTGACGAGCACCTCGCCCGTGTCGACGGGCACACGCTGACACTTTCGCTGCGGGAACTGCGGTTGCTGACCGAGCTGGCGCGCCACGCCGACCGGATCGTCGCCCGCGAGCAGCTGTTCGAGCTGGTCTGGGAGCGGCCGATGCGCCCCGGCGATCGCTCGGTGGACGTGTATGTCCGCAAGCTGCGCGTCAAGCTCGAGACGGCGATGCCGGGTTGGCGCTTCATCCACACGCACTTCGGCTTTGGTTACCGTCTGTCAGCCGAGGCTCGCCAGCCGGTGGCATGATGGCTGCTCCAAGCGAGGGGAGCAGAGGGATGGGCGAGACCGAGCGGCCTGCGGAGGGGCGCAACCAGCCACATCAAGCGTGGTTTCGTGACGAGCTCAACCGGCTCGAGGAGCAGGTGCTGGGTGGCCTCGACCTGGTCGTCTCGCAGCTCGACCGGGCGCTCGAGGCGATCAACTACCAGGACGTCGAGCTGGCGGCGATGGTCGCCGCCGACGATCATCGCATCGACGGGCGCTACGTCGAGGTGCACCAGGGTGTGCTCTCGCTGCTCGGACGCCAGGCGCTGTTCCTCGACGACCTGCGGCTCGCCGCGGCGCTGCTGCACAGCATCCGCTGCATCGAGCGCATGGGCGACCAGTGCGCCAACATGGCCAAGCTCGTGCCGCTGTCGGGTTACGAGGCACCCAAGGATCCGACGATCCTCGAGTGGATCGAGCGGATGGGAATCTCGGTGCGTCAGGAGGTGCTGCAGACGCGCGATGCCTTCCGCGCGCGGCATGTCTCGCTCGCACGCGACCTGGTGCGCCAGGACAAGGAGGTCAACCGCCTCAACCGCGACATCTTCCAGCGCGCCGTCGACGTCGGTGATGACCCGGAGGTGCGCGAGTGGGCGATGTTCATGGTGCTGGTCGCGCGCTGCCTCGAGCGGATCGGCGATAACACCGTGGATATCGCCGAGCAGACGGTTTTCATCGTCACCGGGCTCTACCGCCAGTTCGCCGAGCCCGTCGAAGAAGAGCTCTGAGCGCTTCCAAGGAGGCGCCGCCGGGCGCCCAAGTCTTGGCCGGAGGGCCAAAGACCGCCGCGCGCCCGCTGCGTAGCCTGGCGCCCATGATCGAGCGTGGTCCGCGTCAGATCGTCGCGTTCGGAGGCGGCGGCTTCTCGATGGAGTGGGGCAACACCCTGCTCGATGACTTCGTGCTGGGGCTCACGCGTGCGCGCCGGCCGCGGGTCTGCTTCCTGCCGACCGCCAGCGGCGACGCCGACCACTATGTGGTCCGCTACTACAGAGCGTTCTCCGCGGAGCGCTGCGAGCCATCGCACATCTCGCTCTTTCGCCGTGAGACCGGCGTTGGCGATCCGCGGGCGCATCTGCTCAGCCAGGATCTCATCTACGTCGGTGGAGGCAGCCTCGTATCGCTGCTGGGAACCTGGCGGGCCCACGGCCTTGATGAGATCCTGCGCGAGGCCTGGGAGGCGGGGGTGGTGCTATGCGGAGGCTCCGCCGGAGCGCTGTGCTGGTTCGGACATGCCCTGAGTGGATTTCACGAGGGACCGGCGCGTGTGATCGAGGCGATGGGCCTGCTGCCGTGGAGCTGCGCGGTGCACTATCACGAGGAGCACGGGCGCCGCGAGAGCTACCTCGACGCGGTCACCGAGGGCATCCCGGCCGGCTTTGGCGCCGGCGACTCGGCGGCGCTGCACTTCATCGGCACCGAGCTGGCGGAGGTCGTCTCCTCGCGACCGCGGGCGGGTGCGACGTTCGTGAGCCGCGATGCCGACGGACGTGCCAGCGAACAGAACCTGCCCGTGCGCTATCTCGGGGACCCGGCCCTGGGCAAACTCGAGGACGCCGCGCTTGCTGCGTGATTCCGCGGCTCCCGCCGACCCTCGCCGGATCATCGCAATGGGGGGCGGGGGGTTCACGATGCCCGCACAGGACCGCAGCGATGCGCTCGATCGCTTCGTGCTGAAGCTGACCGGCAAGGATGTGCCACGGATCTGCTTCCTGCCGACGGCCAGCGGCGACCCCCGTGAACAGATGACGCGCTTCTACGAGCGTTTCGGAGCGTGGCCGTGCGAGCCCTCGACGCTCTCGCTGTTTCATCTCGGGCGCGACCGCATCGATCCGGTCACGCACATCCTCGGCCAGGATGCGCTGTATGTCGGCGGTGGATCGATGCGCAACATGCTGGCGATCTGGCGTGAGCACGGGATCGATGATGCGATGCGGACCGCCTGGCACCGCGGTGTCGTCCTGGCCGGACTGAGTGCTGGGGCGATGTGCTGGTTCGAGGGCGGTGTCTCGTTGAGCGGCGGACGTCCAGAGGTGGTGCGTGGGATTGGCCTGCTTCCGGGGTCCCTGTCCGTGCATCTGGATGGGGAGGCAGAGCGCCTGCCCGCCTACCAGCACGCCGTCGGTACCGGTGCGCTGGCTCCCGGCCTGGCCGCTGATGACTGTGCTGCCGTTGTGTATCGCGGCACGGAGCTTGCGGAGTGTGTGGCCTCGCGAGCCGGTTCGCGCGTGGTCGCAATCGAACCCGACGGCTTTGGCGGCACGCGGCACTCCGTGCGCCCGGTGCGGCTGCTGCCCGGAGCTTGCGAGGATGATGGCGGCACGTTGAGCGACTCCTACGGAGTCTCCGAGCTGCGAGCGCTGCGCGCCGGGCGTCACCGCTGGGGCTGAACAGGATCAAGTCGCGGCCGCAGGTGCCGATGATTGAGGGTGACCTCGATGATCGCCTCGATTTCTGACGTCCTCACACGCATCAGCACGATTGAGCAGCAGGCTCAGTCGCTGCAGAGCGGCACGCTGCTCGATTCCGCGCTCGGAGTCAGCGGTGGCAGCCCGACGGCGTCGACCAGCTCGACCTCATCCAGCGACTTTGCCAACGAGCTCGCGGCCGCTCAGAACGACGGCTCGAGCGCCGATGCCACGGGCGCCGCGGGGGCATCGTTCGGTTCGCTGGGCAGCGGCGCGCTGGGCAGCAGCGGGCTCGACAGCGGCGCGCTGGGGAGCAGCGGGCTCGACAGCAGCGCCGCCGGCAGCCTCTACGCCGGCGGCACGACCGCCGGCAGCAGCTCGTTGATGGCGCCCGCGAGCGGCCAGCTGACCTCCGCCCAGCAGCAGTTCGCCTCGACCCTCTCAGCCGACACCGGCCTGAATCCGAACGTCGTCAGCGCCTGGTTGCTGGCCGAGGAATCCGGCGGCGCCGCCCAGTCGCGCCAGGCCGCCGGTAACAACGACTGGCTGAACGTCGGCTACACGGATTCCGGTACCTACGGCGCCGGCGACTCGGTCTGGTCCAGCCCGACCGCCGCCGCCAACGCCACCGCCGCCTGGCTCCAGGGCCAGAACTCGATTCCGGGGTACGGCACCGCCAGCTCCGGGATCCAGTCGATCCTGGCGAGCGTCGGCCAGACACCCGCCGCTCAGATTCAGGCGATCCAGAGCTCCGGCTGGTCCTCCGGTGGGTATCCGAGCCTCGGTTCAATCTATGAGCAGGTCGCGGGGGTGAACCTGGCATGACGGAGTTGTCTCCCGAAGGCAAGCGCGGCACGGTTGTGATCCTCGGAGCTGGTCGCCAGGCCGTGGAGACCACCGGGTACTGCCAGCGCTTGGGGCTCGCTGTGGCGGCGTACGTCGAGGAGTTCGCAACCGGCGACCACGCCGGTCTGGACGCTCCGGTCATCACGTTCGCCGATCTGGGCGAGTGGTCGGGTCACCCGGCGCTCACCGCCGTCGGTACTGCCGATGTTCGCCGCCGCTTCGTCGATTCGTGGCCCGGCAACCAATTCCTGACGATCGCCGACCCAAATGCCTGGCTCAGCGGCGACGTGACGGTGGGTGAGGGAACCACCATCTCCCCGGGGGCGCTGTTGAACCGCTTGGTCGACGTGGGTCGGCACGCGCTGATCAACACGGGCGCGGTCCTCTGTCACGACGTCGTGGTTGGGGATTTTGCGACCGTTGGCCCCGGCTGCAACATCGGAGGTCTGTCACGAGTCGGCGAGGGTGCCTTCATTGGCATCGGCGCGACCCTGAGCGACAGAGTTGCGGTTGGGCGAAACGCCATCGTTGGCGCAGGTGCAGTGGTCATTGACGACGTGGCCGACGGCGTCACCGTGGTTGGTGTACCGGCCCGGCCGATAAGGAGAGCAGCATGACCAGTTTGCGAAAGTCGATCGCGACCAGAGTCGAGCTCGAATGCGATCGTCCGCAGCGTGTGCCCTTCCTGGCACCGACGGTTCCGCCGGTTGAGGCGCTGGTCGCCGACTACCGAGCCATTGTCAGCAGCGGAATCTTCAGCAACGGTGGCCGTATGGATCGTGAGCTGATCGCCGCCGTCCAAGACTGGGTTCGTAACGGGACCGCCGCCTCGACGGTAAGCAACTGCACTGCCGGAATCGAACTCGCGATCCGAAGCACGTTCCTGCGGAGGCCCGGCGCGCTAGTTGCGTCCTTCACCTTCGCTGCCGGTCCCCTTGCGCTCGTTTCAGCCGGTTTCGTCCCGACCTTCATCGATATCGAGGCTGCCACCTGGCAGCCGTCGCTCGAACACGCCCGCGAACTGCTGCGGAGCTCTGCGTCGCATTACGGCGGCATTCTTCTGACTGCGACCTTCGGTGTCGCAAATGAGCGCATCGCGGAGTGGGAGGCACTGGCGGACGAGAATGAGCTGCCGTTGGTCATCGACTCCGCGGCGGGCTTTGGTTCGGAGTACCAGTCTGGTGAACGCTTGGGTGCCAGGGGCGCCTGCGAGGTCTTCTCCATACACGCGACGAAGATGTTGGCTGCTGGTGAGGGTGGCTTGATCACATCGCGCGACCAGGATCTGATCGCCAAGGTGAACCGCGCCAAGAATTTCGGCTTTGGTCCCGACCGCGCCGCCGTCAGCTGGGGAACGAACGCGAAGCTGCCCGAGCTCACGGCGGCACTCGCGCTACGTCAGCTCAAGGCGCTGCCCGAACGGCTGATCGCGCGCCGCAGGGTCCAAGCCGAGTACGAAGCGCGACTCAGGCCACTAGGGATTCAGTTCCAGCCCGGGGCTCTGCAATCGGCGCCCGCGTTCGTATCTGCGCTGATGCCGACACCTAGGTCGCGCGACGCGGCCACGGCAGCGCTGCAGGACGAGTTGATCGAGTGCAGGACCTACTACAACCCGCCTGTGCACTTCCAGCCCTTCTTCGGTGGTGCACCGAGCCACCCCGTGTTGAATGTGACCTCCGACGTCAGCGCCCGGATGATTTCGCTTCCGATGTCAGACCGCCTGGGCGTCGACGTGATCAATAGGATCGCCGCAGTGTTGAGTGAGGTCATAGATTGAGCTGTATCCGAGCCCGAGGGAGCAGGCTGTGATGCTGAACTGGCTGTCGCGCTACGCGTTTGTCGTCGAGGAGCTCGGCTTCGGCCAGGACGGACGGCTCACGGAGAGTGTGCTCGACGTAGGCTGTGGTCCTCACGGCCTCGCGTGTGCGGTCCCCGGAGTCGAATTCGTCGGTGTCGATGTCTCATTCCCGTCCGAGGTCGAGCCGGGGATGGTTGCCTTCAGGAATGAGCCTGGGCCGCTGCCATTCGAGGATGCGAGCTTCGAAACCGTGATTTGCCTCGATGTTCTCGAGCACATCCCGCCTGGGGGGCGGCTTGAGTTTGTCCACGAATTGGCTCGCGTCGCGTCACGGCGGGTGTTGCTCGCGTGCCCATCGTCGGAAGCCGCTTGGATCGATGACAGCGTCAGGACGCACTACCGGTCCCGCGGCATCCCGGAGCCGGAGTGGTTGTCCGAACACGATGAGTTCGGACTCCCGACCTACGAAGACATCCGCGCGGTCTGCGAATCGGCGCCGGGCTTCGCCACGCGCGAGTTGCAGATGACGAACGGCCTCCTGTCGACGCTCGCGGTTTGGGCGGACGTTTTTCCCGATACAGCCGCCCACGCAGCGATGGAGGCCGACCAGTTGCGCGCACAGTGGCTGGACGTGTTCGTCGCCGGGCGGTTCGGCAACTGCTACCGCAAGGGCTTTGTGCTCGAGCGGCTGCCGGCCCGGCGCCCGCGGGTGCTGGCGTCGGACCTGCGCGACTCCGTCTGGTTGGCGGTTCGCTGTCCGGCTTGCGGAGCGTCGGCCTTGTTGGCACGCGAGTGGGGAGCCCTTTGCCGGAGCTGCGCGCATGCGGTGCAACGTGAGACGACGGGAGCGTTCAACCTTACCGCCGCTTCTCCCGACAGGCAGCGTTTGCTGACGCCGGTGCGCAGCTCCAGGGGAACGCGGCTGCTGCTGAAACCCGATTGGTCGGACCTGCGCTCGTGGGTCCCGATCCTCTCGAGATATGCGGCCGGGACGGACCCAGAGACCGACTGCGCACTGTGCGTCGATGCGGTGGAGAGCGATCTCGGACTGCAGACAATCCAGGAGCTCGTCGCCAGCGTGTGCGAGCGGGGCGCCGGAGGTGGGGCGTTTGGCGATGTCGTGATCCTCGATACGCCATATGAACGCGATGGGCTCTCCGAGCTCACGGGTTTGGAGGACCTGACGAAGGCGCTCGGGCTCGAACCGATGATGCGGCCCGTCGAGGCCGATGCGATTGCCGCCCACGCGATTGCCGCCAAGGCATTCTGCGATTCGCTGTCGGGAGTGATGGCGCGGCGCCTGTACGAGCTGGCGCCCGACCCATGGGTCAGCCGTCAGCCGCTGGCAACCGTGCGGATTGCGACGTGGAGGGGACACCAGACGCTCGTCGAGCGCACGATTCCGTCGGTTCTTGCCGGCACCTACCGGAATGTCGAGGTCGTTGTCTGCAGCGACGGTCCAGATCCCGAGGCCCGCGCGGCAGTCGAAGCGCTGCGCGACCCGCGCGTGCGTTACACCGAGCTCGCTGAGCGCCCGGTCTATCCGGCGCAGCCCTGGAGCTTCTGGGAGACTGCCGGCATTCATGCGATGAACAGGGCCGTGGATGAGGCGCGCGGCAGCTTCATCTTCCCGCTCGACCACGACGACGCATTCACAAAGGATCACGTCGAGGTGCTGCTACGGGCGGCTGCCGAGGAAGGCGTCGACTTCGCTTATGGCCGAGCATTGATGGAAGACCCCGATGGAGGCTGGTGGACCGTAGGCAGCGAGCCACTGCAGGCAGGTCAGGTTACGCACGGGGCGATCATGTTCTCCTCGCGTCTCAAACATGTTCGACTCGATCCCGACTGCTGGCTTCGAAGCGAGCCGGGCGACTGGAACATGTGCCGGCGTATCTCCGAGTGCAGTTCTGGTGTGGCGTTTGTGCCCGAGGTCGTCCTGGCGCACTTCAAGGAGCGGAGTTCACTCTCGGAGCATGGCGACTCGGAGTCGACGCACAGCTATGCGATCCGTCAGCCCGATGAAATCGCAAGCGACCTGACGCGGACCGGCCTGGACTGGTTGCTCGACCTGCCGCTGGTCACCGTCCCGATGCACTGAACGACGGGAACCGAGAATGCAAGTTGGTGTGGCGTGCGCGCCTCAGTAGTCATAGCGGCTTACAACCTCGCTGAGTACCTGCCGCGAGCGATTGACAGCGCGCTCGCGCAGATTTCACCGGGCGGTCCGATCGAGGTGATCGTCGTCGATGATGGGTCGACGGATGCAACACCATCGGTGATCGCCTCCTATGGCGACCGGATACGGGCGATCCGTCAGTCCAACGCTGGAACTAACACGGCCATCGATCGGGGGATAGGGGCCGCCACAGGGGAATTCATCGCCCTGCTCGATTCCGACGACGAATGGCCACGCGACCGCCTGCAGAGGCACGTAGCCGCGCTCACGGCAAACCCCATGCTCGGCCTCGTCCACGGCGACATGGAAGTGATCGACACGGCTGGCAACGTTCTCCAGCCCTCATACTTCGCGACCCAGCCGGAACAGCCTCCCGCGAGCGGACGTGTCTTGGGCCGGCTTCTGAGCGGTAATTTCGTCTCCGGAGGGGCCTCCACGTTCAGGGCTTCGCTGAAGCCCGCGTACCACCCGATGATCGCGGAGGCGGCTTACCACGATTGGGCGATAGCCGCCTGCATTGCCTGCGTCGCCGAGGTGGGGTTGATCGACGGGATCGCGAACCGGTACCGATTGCGGGAAGGCAATGACAGTCTTGGCAGACCGATCACCGAGATGCCCCGTGTGCAGGAGCGTGAACTCGAGTGGCGCCGGTGGATGTTCCGTAACGTGCTGGACGACACCACGATCGCGACCGAAGACCTCAGACGCGCCCATGCGAGCTTTCAGTACGGGCTCACGGTGGCGGCGTCGGCCAAGGTCGGCGGCCCGCGGGCACTGCTCGATCCCGATCGGGCAGCAGCGGAGCAGGTCCTGCGAAAGCTGCCTGCTCTCGGAGTCGGTTCCCGGCGCAGCAGGGCGTTGCTACGCGCGCTCGCCGACGATCCCTTCGACGGTGCGTTGGCGATCGAGCTGACCATCGCGCTGATGACCGAAGCCCAGCTGCCCCGGCAGGTAGCGGATCAACCGCTGATCGCCCTCGAGTCCTCCGGTCCTCTTGTCGTGGCCTGGCTGGATGAGGTATTGAAGCGCCCGAAGCTGCTGACGGCGTTCGCGGAGGAGCATTCCGGCACCGGAACGACCCTTGCGATCCTGGCCCCGCCGCTCTCCAACCTTGATCCGCTGGTCAAGCTGTTCGACGCGGACCCGCAGCTCGCCTCCGACGAGTGCGATGTGATGGTCGTCCCCGAGCCGCAGACCACACCGGCTCGGCGCCTGTTGGCGGCGCGGGCATCGCGTCAGCTGAGCATGGGCCCTCCGGACTCTGAGTACGCAGGTCTGGGGCCGGACCCAGCTCTAGAGCGCGTAGCGCACGTTCCGCTCGCGTCGATCAAGCCGGCCGGCGCGCCGCGCCCTAAGGTTCCGCGTCCCAAGCCGGGCGAGCCGATTGAGCTAACCGTCGTGATTCCGACACTGCACTTTGCGGCAGAGCACCTGCGGATGTGCGTCGCCGCAGTTCATGCCGCGACGAACGTCGCTCATCAGGTGGTGATCGTTGATAACAGCAGCCCACCGCAGGGATTCGCAGGCCCCGTGAACGCTGGGATTCGCTCCGCCTACTCTCCCTACGTCGTGGTCATGAATGATGACGTGGAGCCGCTCGATGGCTGGTGGGAGCCCCTGCGGACCGCGCTGGACGACGGCGCGGCCGTGGCGTTTCCCTTCACCGTGGACGGACAGATGCGGCATGACTTTGCGGCTTGGTGCTTTGCGATGACGAGCGAGACTGTGAGGCGCTTCTCCGTCCTCCCCGGCGAGTTCTTCGATCCGCAGCTCGTAGTCTGGTACCAGGACACGGACCTGCTCGAGCGCCTGTGTCAAGTCGGCAACCCTCCAGTTCAGGTGAGTGAGTCGCAGATCAGACACCTCGAGTCCCAAACCTTGGAGACCAGCGATCGCGTGCTTCGTGGCTGGATCGACGCACGGATTGGCGAGGACGAGCGGAATTTCCGGGCCAAGCACCCTCATGTCGGGGATGTAGCGGCTGAGTGGTCGGCGACCTGACGTCGAATTCAGTCAGCACGGAGGCTTCCCAGCCGCGTCTGAATGACGTCCGCGATCGTTCTGATGTCGGCGACGACGTTGCCGATCGACCGGGCCATGCGGCTGTGTCCGGCGCAAGCGGCGTGGAGGGGGACGTAGATGTCCGTCGCCGCGTGGAGGCGTTGGTCACGGTCGCTCCTGAAGGGCTCGAGCAGGATCTCGACATCGGCACAGGCTTCGAGATCGACGTCAGCGCGCTCGGCGGCCGCGAGCACATGGGCCTCGATCTGAGCGGGGTCGCCAGCCGATGCCGGATCGGCCAGCAGGTATAGGCAAGCGTCGGTATCCGAGGTCGTTGCGAGCGCCCAGCCTCCGAGTAGCTGGTCCAGCTGATCCTCGCCACGCCAGGCGGGGGTTGCCAGCATACGCAAACGCACGTCTGCGGCCAGTGGAAAACCCTCGTCGACTGAGTCAGCTCGCCGCGACGGCGTGTCTGCCAACGCGCGGACCTGCTCGTCGTAGCGTTCGGCGATGGCGTCCCAGGAGTAGCACTCCGCCGCGGCCCGCCCCGCCTTCCCTTTGCTCACAAGCTCGCTGGAGGCGGCAGCGATCTGAAGCAGTTCCATGAGATGAGCCCGATCCGGCTCGAGCATCCAGGGGGTAGTCTCGGGCTCGTAACCACGGAGCTGGTCAAGTGGCATCTCTTTGCGGATGGACCGTATCTGCCAGCCGGCCTCCGGAGGGCAGAATTCGTCCGTTGGGCCACCCGCGGTGACAATCACCGGCAACCCACTCGCCATCGCCTCCAGTACCGGCATGGCGAAGCCCTCGCCGCGATAGGGCAGTACGAACACGTCGCACGATCGATACAGCTCGGCAAGTTGCGTCGGGTCGAGATCGTCCTCGATCAGCTGGATGCGGGGGAGGCGGTTGTTCTCCGCTCGCTGGCGCAGCGCCTTATCGGGTTCACCATAGGCGCCACCGGCCATCGCGGCTTTGATGATGAGTTCCACGGTGTCACACCCCACGAAGGCTGCGTCCCAGGCCTGGAGCAGGATGTCCACTCCCTTGCGGTGGGTGATCCCGCCCACGTAGAGGAAGCGCGTGGACGTCCGCGCGCTCTGCGCTCCTGGTGCGGGGTGAAATAGGTCGAGGTCGACGCCGTTGGGGAGTACCCGCACACGCACAGGATCAACGCCTGCGCTGACGTACATCGCGCGGACGTACTCGCTCGGAACCCAGAGGGCGTCCACGCGGCGCTTGATCTCTGGCAGCCATCGTCCGGGGATCGCACCGAACTCCCACGGAACGATCGCGGCGAACCGACCTGATGGCGGAGGGCTGAAGTCGGGGGGCCACTCCTGGTGGATCTCCACGTCGGCAGGGTGTGGAAGGGGCGGGTCGAGGTCTAATCCGGTGCGGGAGACACGCTGCACCGGACCCGAGAGACGCTTGCTTATCTCGTCGTTGATGATCGACAGGCTCGTAGGCAGTCCGTGATCGCCCTTCCAGCGCACGGCGACCCGAGCCGCCTCGTGCGCGCGCGCCTTGCCCGCCGCACCGCCATACACATCCGGGCGATCGTAGTAGGCCTCGAGCTCATCGACGTAGGAGGCGAAGGAGCGCGGCGCGCCGATGCTGGCCTGCAGCTGCTCGAGCAGTTGCGGCTCGCTCGCCAGGCGATCGAGCTTTTGGGCCAGGTCAGCGGCGTCGAGCGCATCGAACAGGAGGCCGTCGACGCCGTCACGGATCGCCTCGGGTAGGCCGCCAAGCCGTGGCACGACCAGCGGGACCCGGGCGGCGAGACACTCGGCTGCGACCAGCGGCGCGCAGTCCCACCACATCGAAGGCAGCACGGCAACGTCGATGTCGGCCAGCAGGTCTGCGAGCTCGGACGGGGCAAAGCCGCCGTACAGCTCGAGCACGCCACGCTGATCGATCGCCCGCAACGTCGCCGCCAGCTCGTTGCTCACCTCACCGATGATGCGCACGTTCAGGCGGCTCGTGGCGGCCTGCGCGGCCTGGACGAGCAGCTGGGGCCCCTTATGCGGATAGGCCGAACCGACAAAAGCGACGGTGATCCCTTGGAGATCACGGCGTCCGGGGACGCGGTCGCGGCCGAGCTGCTCCCAGATCTCCTGCTCGTGGGGCATCGCCTGCCGCACGACGTCGATCAGCGCCGGATCGTACCCGACCGAGATCAGCGCGCGGCGGACAGCCTCCGAGACGGCGAGGATTCGCGTCAAGCCGGCATCTGCGCGTGCGCGGATCGATTCAAGTCGGAGCATGTGGCCGGAGACGTCCGTGCTGCCCACGCACGCCGCGCAACCACTTCCGTCTCCGGGGCCGGGGCACATCGAGCCGTCACCATGCAGCAGATATACCCGTGGGCACATCAACCAGTAGTTGTGGGTTGTGAAGTAGGCCGGGAGGCCGCGCGCGGCCGCGTGATCGATCAGCGCGGCTCCCATGTTGTGCAGGTTGTGGAAGTGGACGACGTCCGGTTGGAAGGCGTCGAGCGCACCGGCGAACGCCGCGGTGATCGGCGGATCTTCGATCTCCCTGAGCGGGTGGCCGAGGTCGAAGAGTCCATGGGAGCGGTTGTGGACCCCGACCAGCCGGACGCCGTCGTCCTCCCACTCGACGACGTGATACGGGAGCCGTTCCGGCGTCAGCGGCACAGCCGCGTGAAACACGGTGACGTCCCATCCTCGCTGCACCAACTCCTTGGCGACCAGGCGCGGGACGGTTGTGCCGCCGCCGGATTCGTTCCAGCCGAAGGCGGTCATCAGTAGCTTCTGCGGCCTGCCGGAGCCGCCGCGTGCCGGCGCTCGGGTCACGGCCGGCAGGCGCTCGACGCGGTCGCGCACCTGGCGGGCCAAAGCCTTGAGGGGAAGCCCACGATGCTCCAGTCCGGCGGCCAGCCGCGCAAGCGCATCGCGCTGCGCCTGCGGCTGCGGGAGCACCGACCAGTCCACCTCTGGCACGATTTGACGCAGCGGCAAGCGGTCGATCGCTTCGCGCAGGATCGCCTCGACGTCCGCGATCTCTGCCGCCCTGCCGCTGATCTCATCAGATGCGTTCTCACCGTGGCGACGGATCGCCGTGAGTGGGCCACCGGGGCAATGGCGGAAGCGGAACTCGGGCGCGGCACGCAGCCAGAAGTCGAGGTCGTTTGCCAGTGGATAGCGGTCGTCGTATCCACCGATCGCGTCGTACACGCGGCGATGAACCATTCGCGTCGGGTCGAGAATGTGGTTGTGGCTGAAGAAGAACGTGTGGACCAGCTGGGCCGGGGAGAACTCCCGGCTCGGCCAGAGTCCGACCTGTGTGCCGCGCGCATCGATGATCGTCCCGTCACCGTGTACGACACCGGTATCGGGAAAGCGGTCAAACAGCTCGACTTGCCGGCGAATGCGTCCCGGGAGTGACACATCGTCGTCACCCAGCATCGCGATCAGCTCGCCGCGTCCGGCACTCACGAAGGTGTTGTAGGCCGCTGCGATTCCGCGATTCTGCTCGTGCCGGACGACCCGCAGGCGTGGCTCCTGCGCATACCGCTCGAGCACCGTATCGACCTTCGGGTTGGTCGAACCGTCGACCACGACGAGCACCTCGAACGATTCATAGTCCTGCTGCAGGCAGCTGTCGATCGCGGCGGCCAGATAGGTGTCACGGTTGTAGGTCGCGATCCCGATCGTTACTCGTGGTGGCTGCGTCATCAGCTAGGCAGATTAGTGGCACTCCCGGTCCGATCAGAGCCCGCCGGCGGTGCTCCCGGGTGGCGCAGGAGGGTCCAAAACGCGAGGGCGAGACAAGTCTCGCCCTCGCGCCTTCCGGTTCCCTCGATGGATCGGAGATGGTATGAGCTCGCCTGGATGAAGGTAGGCGAGGTATGGGCCCAGCCGACACAGAATTTGCCGTACGTGTCAGCCGAGATCTGGCACGCCTGACCGGGCGGTGCGCGAGCACCGCCCGAATCAGACGAAAGGCGTTATTACGCTCCGAGGAGCTTCAGGACTGCCTGCGGGTTCTGCTCTGCCTGTGACAGCATCGAGATGCCCGACTGCTCAAGGATCTGATCCTTGGTGAACTCGGTCTCCTCGGACGCCATGTCGACATCCTGGATGTTCGACTGGGCGGCGCTGAGGTTCTCAGAGTAGGTCGACAGGTTGTCCATCGTGTAGCTCAGGCGGTTCTGGACCGCACCGAACGATGACGCCAGCGTGGACACCGAGTCGATCATCGTGCTGATCGAGGTGAGCACGTTGCTGTCGCCGAGGCAGAACGAGGTGTTGCTGCCCGCGCTACCGATGCCGCTCGTGACGGTATCGATCAGGCTGATGACGCCGTTGCTGCCGACCAGGGCCTGCAGCGTGATGGCGATGACCTCGCCCGTGTTGGCGCCGACCTGGAAGGTCAGGTTGCCGGTGCCGGAGCTGCCGTTGGGGGCGAACAGCGAGATGCCGTTGAACTGCGCCTGGTTGCCGATCTGCTCGATCTGGCTGGCCAGCTGCTGGACCTCGGACACGATCGCTGCCTGATCGGTCGAGTCCAAGGTACCGCCCTGGTACTCGACGGCCAGCTCACGGACGCGCTGCAGCATCTGCCCAACGTCGTTGAGGGCGCCGTCCGCGGTCTGAACGAGCGAGGTGGCGTCCTGGGCGTTGCTGTTGGCCTGGTCCAGGCCGTTGACCTGCGAGGTCAGATCTTCGGTGATCGCGTAGCCCGCGGCGTCGTCGGCAGCGGTGTTGATGCGCAGACCCGAGGACAGGTCCGTCATCGCGGTGTTCAGAGCGCCCTCAGTGGTGTTGAGGTTGTTCTGCGCGACCAGCGCTTCACTGTTGGTATTGATGAAAAGGGACATGCCTATCTCCTTGATGGCTGTTTGGGTGAACCGTCCCGACCGACTCCGTGTCGGCCTACAACCCACTAATCGGCGTCTCGCGAGAAGACTTGAGAACTTTTTCGCGGACCTGGACGGCCGCTTGGACGCCGAGCGTCCGTCGGATCAGGCGCTGATGTCGATGTGCGGCCCGGGGTCCTGATCGGCGTCGTCGGGCTGGTCGCGGGTTTGAGCTCGCCGGTTGCGATCGACGCGCGGATCCCACTGCGGCTCTGGAGCGGGGGTCAGATCCACCGCCGCTGCAGGATCGTGGTGCAGCGCGCCGTCCGGCCCGTAGGGCTCGGCAGCGGCGGGATCTGACCAGTCCGGGTCGTAATCATCCTCGAACTGGTCCTGCTCGGCATCCTCTGACTCCTCATCGGAGCCGCGCTGCCAGTCGGGGCCGGGGTCACGCTGACCATCGCGCTGGATTCGCTCCACACGCGTGTGGGTCGGCGCCGCGGGTGGCGGCGGCGTTATCGGTACCAGTGGATGAAGCGGGTCCATGACAGCTTCTGCGCGGTGCTTCGGTGCCGTTCAGGGTTTCCCTGCAGGCTCAGGCGGTCGGCTGCGCCCGCGTCCTGGTGGTCTCGGAGGCCGGCGCCTCTGCCTCGGCGTTGCGTCGAGCCTCGATGATCTCGTAGGCGGCCTTCTGCTCGGCGAGGATCAGCTGTCGCCAGAGCAGCACACCGACCCACCAGGCAAGCATGTATCCGACGACGCCGGCGCCGAGCGCCCGCAGGCCGGTCTGGAAGAGCGGCACCGAGGCTTGAAGCGAGACGAAGGCCGCGATCGCGAAGCCCGCCAGCCCTGCCCAGGCCTTCGCGCGGCGAATCGAGCCCTTGGCGTGGGGGTGGCTGGCGATGCTCGCGCCCTGCGCCCGCTCGCCGGCCTTGCCCTTCTTGCCCTTCTTGTCCTTCTTGTCGGCCTTGCCCTTGGCCTCTTTTTCCTTCTTAGCCATGACTCTCGCGTGTTAGAGCGTGTCGCCGCGCGTGACCCTGAGGGCGACGCGCTGGCGCTCGAAGACGAAGCGGATCAACCGCTCCTGGTCGCGGTGGGAGATGTGTTCGAACTCCAGCGCGACCTGGTTTTGGTCGTTGCGGCGCACGATCTGCGCCGTTCCGCTCACCTGGTCGTCGTAATCGGTCAGTCCCAGGGAAAGTGAAAAGAAGAGCGTGGTCTGGAGTGGGGCGTCGGCTGATCGCGGCAGCTGCGCGCGCAGCCCCCCGCCGCTGATGTCGATCGTCA
The DNA here is from genome assembly GCA_963706725.1 of uncultured Actinomycetota bacterium. Lineage (GTDB taxonomy): Bacteria > Actinomycetota > Thermoleophilia > Solirubrobacterales > Solirubrobacteraceae > Palsa-465. Next base: position 2,098,032 of record OY970167.1, read on the forward strand.
GGCCCTTGGCAATGACATCGCCGTCCTCATCCTCGAGCACCAAGCGCTTGGCGGCGACGACCCGCACAAACTCGCGCCGCTGCACCAGCTCGGAGGCGCTGGCCAGCACGAAGCGCAGCAGATCCCCCTCCACCAACTCCGCCGTGCCGAGCGTGCGGACGACGCCGCGCGCGCCTGCCGACTCGAGCATCAGCAGCGTCAGCGGCCCCGCCAGGAGCTCCTCGAGGCCGTCGAGTACGACCAGCAACACATCGTCACCGTGATGACTGATGCTGACAGGAACGCTCAGCCCTTCCTGGGAGAACAGCTGCCCGGCGGAGCCGTGGTGTTTGCCGCCGAGTGATCTCATGGGGTCAGTAGCTGTTGGGCGAGCGTGCCAGCGTCGACGGCGGACAGCGCGCTGCGATGGTCGGTTCCGGCGTGGAAGTACGCCAGCGGAATGCGGTTGGCAACGGCGATCTCAACGACAACCGCGAGCTGGTCGGTCTCGTCGGCGTGCGTGATCGCGACGGCTGAGGGATTCAGGCGGCCGAAGCCGGCCAACGCACGCCGCGCCGCCTGCGGGCCGAGCGTGGCCGGGAGCGTCACGAACGTCGCGTCGAGCTCGAGCGGCGCGAGGTTCGCGCCGAGTGCCTCCAGGGCAGCCGGATCGGTCGGTGTGGCGGTCGGCGTGTCGACGATCACGAAGCCGCCCGTGCGGTATGCGGCGACCGCACGGCGCGCACGTTCGCCGCTCAGCGATAGCACCGGCACGCCGTCGCTCTCCAGCAGCCGCTTGAGCTCCCGCGCACCGCTTGGGTTGTCGACCGCGATCACCGTCACGCCCAGCGTGCTGGCGCGGCTATATGCGCTCGCGAGCGCAGCCGTGCAGCGGGTCTTGCCGCTGCCGCCGGCGCCGATGAAGGCGACCGCGGCGCCGGTTGCCGGAAGCGTTGGGGCGGCGACAATGCCGCGCGCGAGCTCGGCTTCGACCGCAGCCGCGAGGCCCCCGGACAGCGCGGTTCCATGCGCGCCGGCGGTGCCGATCAGCTGGTTGGTCCAGGTCTGGCTGGCGCCGTGCTGCGAGAGCTCGCCGGCGATGGTGCCCGCGGCGGTCGCGTCGAGCGGGTGCGGCGCGGAGGGCTTGGGCAGGCTCGATGCGCCGAAGCGCCCTCCGAATAGGCGCGCGAGCACGCCGCGCAGTGCGCCATCATGGCGGCCACGGACCTCCAGCGGTGCGACCGGCAAAGAGGCCGGGCTCGGCGCCGCGGGCTGCGGCGTGGCAGGGGAGGGGCGGCCGCCGCGCGCGGCCGCTGCGGCCGCAGCGGCGGACTCGGTGGGCAGGCCCGCACGCAACGACGGTGGCCGCCGGCGCACCGCCTCGTAGGGATTGCGGGTCGTCTCGGATGCGGCCGGCTCACGCGGGGCCGGGCGGGCGACGCCCGGGCGCGGTGCGGAGGCGGGCTCGGGCTCGGGCTCGGCCACCAGTGCCGCCATCGCCGCGCTCCAGGGGTCGACCGGCTCGGGTGCCGGCCGCGCCGACTGCCGCGCGGCGGGCTGCGGCGGCTCCTGCAGCCCGGCCCCGGTGTCGGCACCCTTGGCCGCGGCGCTGCCCGGCGGCGCGGGACGCGCGCGACGCTGCGGCTGCGGCCGCGGCTTGCGCTGCGCGGGAGTGCGGTGCGCCGCGCGGCGCGGCTTGGTCTCAGTCGCGGCGTCCTCGCGCTCCGCTGCGGGGTCCTCGCGCTCCGCTGCGGGGTCCTCGCGCTCCGCTGCGGCGGCAGCCTCGGCCTCCGCCGGGCCAGCAGCGTAGCTGTCCCGCGGCGCGGTCTGCGGCGGTGCCTCCGGCTCGAATGCGGGTGCCGGCTCGAATGCGGTTGCCGGCTCGAATGCGGGTGCCGGCAACGCCGGCAGCGGAGTCGCGCCCGGTGCCTGGGGATCCTCGTCGTCGTCGGGCAGCATCTGCGAGGCCTCACGCAGGCGCTGGAGGAAGACGTCCGTCTCAAAGCGCCGCGTCGGCGCGGGCTCGCCCCGCGGATCGCGCGGGATGATGCGCTCGCGCTGCAGCTCCGGCGGCACGAACGGCCTGGGTTCTGAACGCTTCGGCTCGGCAACCGGCGTCTGGCGGCTGGCGCTGATGTCCGGCGGCTCGTCGCCGGCGGTCAGCTCGCCGACGGGCAGCCGCGGCTGCGCGGTCGTCGCCGGCGCGGGCGGGCGTTCGAAGCCGAGCTCGTCGTCCTCGTCATAGATGTCGATCGATGGGCCGGCACCACGTTGGTCATCGGGATCCGCGCCGCTGCGGGCCTCGACCTCGATGAAGCGCTGGGCGAAGAAGCCGCCGACACCGCCGACAAGACCCTCGCGCTCACGCAGGATGATCGCGTCCGGACCCAGCTCCTCACGGATCTGGGGGAGCAGCTCTTCAAGCGTGCGTCCGCGATAGGTGCGTACGCCGTGCGACGGCTGAACGTTGCTCTCAGTCGCCATCCTTCAGCCACCTGCTCACGTGCTCACGACTCCGATGGTCTCAACACTGATTCCCGAGGTAATTTCGTTGTAGGAGCATACGGCGAGGTGCGGCAGCGTCTGCTCGACCAGTCGCCGCAGGTGACGGCGCACGCGCGCCGAGCAGAGCAGCACCGGACGCATGCCACCGTGGGCGGTCGCCTGGTCCGATTGCGTGCGCAATGCCGTGAGCACGGCCTGCGCTCGCGCGGGCTCCATGGCCAGGTACTCACCCTCAGTCGTCTGGGTGATGGCGGTGACCACCTCGTGCTCGACCGACGGGTCGAGCGTGATCGCGTGCAGCGTGTGGTTGTCGTCGAGGTAAGGGGCCGTGATCGCGCGGCCCAGCGCCTGGCGCGCGTACTCCGCCAGCAGGCTCGGATCGCGGGTGAGCCGTGCCTTGTCGCCGACCGCCTCGACGATCGCGCCCAGGTCGCGGATCGAGACGCCCTCGGTGAGCAGCCCCTGCAACACGCGCTGGATCTCGCCCAGGGTGAGCACGTCGGGCACCACCTCGTTGACGACCGCCTCGTTGGTGGCCTTGAGCTGATCGAGCAGCTGACGTACGTCCTGGCGCGTCAGCAGCTGCGCGGCGTTTGCGCGGATCGTCTCGGTGAGGTGCGTGACGATCACCGACTCGCCGTCGACGACCGTGTAGCCGAGCGCCTCCGCCTCTGCGTGCAGACTCTGGTGGATCCACACAGCCGGCAGGCCGAAGGCGGGCTCGGTGGTGGGGATCCCCTGCAGCTTGCCGACGGCGTCGCCCGGGTCCATTGCCAGCAGGTGGCCGGCCATGACCTTGCCGCGGGTGACCTCCGAGCCGCGCACCTTGAAGATGTACTCGTGCGAGTCGAGGTCGACCTCGTCATGAATGCGCACGCGCGGGATCACCATGCCCAGCTCGCCCGCGATCTGGCGGCGGATCATGGAGACGCGCTGCGCCAGCGTGCCACCGGCGCGGCGATCGACGAGCGGTACCAGCCCGAAGCCGACGCCCAGCTCGAGCGCGTCGATCGGCAGCTCCTTGAGCACCGTGTCGCGGGCGACGGTGTCGCCGGCCGGTGCTTCGATGGCTTTCTTCTCGGTGACCGGTTCGTCCGCCAACGATGCAGGCAGACCGTGCCTGACGCGGCGGCCGATCATGAACAGCATGCCGCCGATCAGCAGGAACGGGAGCTTGGGCAGGCCCGGGACCAGCGCGAAGCAGCCGATCACCGCGCCGGCGACGAGCGTCGCCTTCTGCTGCGAGAGGATCTGCTTGGCGATCTCAGAGCCGAGGTCGCGCTCGGAGGCGCTGCGCGTGACGATGATGCCGGTCGCGACCGAGATCAGCAGCGCCGGGATCTGCGCGGCGAGGCCGTCGCCGACGGTCAGGATCGAGTAGGTGTTGATCGTCTGGCTGAAGGTCAGGTGGCGGTGCAGCAGGCCGATGACGATGCCGCCGATGAGGTTGATGCCGGTGATCAGCACGGCCGCCGTGGCGTCGCCGCGGACGAACTTCGAGGCACCGTCCATGGCCCCGTAGAAGTCGGCCTCGCGGGCGATGTCCTTGCGGCGCTTGCGCGCCTCGGTGTCGGTGATCATGCCGGCGTTGAGGTCGGCGTCGATCGCCATCTGCTTGCCGGGCATGGCGTCGAGCGTGAAGCGGGCGGCGACCTCGGCGACGCGGCCGGCGCCGTTGGTGACGACCACGAACTGGATGACGACCAGGATCAGGAAGATCACGAGGCCGATCACGACGTTGCCGCCGACCACGAACTTGCCGAAGGCCTGCACGACGGACCCGGCGTTGCCCTTGCCGAGGATCTGCCTGGTGACCGAGATGTTGATCGCCAGGCGGAACATCGTCGTCAGCAGCAGCAGGCTGGGGAAGGCCGAGAACTCGAGCGCGTTGTTGAGGTACATCGAGGCGACCACGATCATCAGGCCGCCGGAGATGTTCAGCGTGATGAAGAAATCCAGCAGCATCGGCGGCAGCGGGATGATCAACATCGTCACGATCGTGACCACCGCCACGGCCGCCATCAGGTCAGTGCGCTCGAGGATCCGATCAAGGATCCCCTCGCTCCGGGTCTCGGTCGTCACGAACACACCTCTGAGTTGTGCTTGAACAGCTTGAACATGGTCATCACACGCCCACGCGCTTCCGTGCTGCCATTCGATAGACGAACGCCAGCACCTGCGCCACGGCCGCGTATAGGTCGGCGGGGATCATCTGGTCGATCTCGACCACGCGGAAGAGCTCACGGGCGAGCGGCGGATCGGGCACCAGCGGGATGCCGTGCTCACCTGCGATCCGGCGGATCTGGGCGGCCACGTGGTCCTTGCCCTTGGCGACGACCACCGGCGCCAGCGACTCGCCGCTGTACTCGAGCGCCACGGCGTAGTGCGTCGGGTTCGTCACGACCACGTCGGCCCGCGGCACCGCCGCCATCATGCGCGCCCGCGCCTGCATCCGCTGGCGGCGCCGGATAGCGCTCTTGATCTCGGGAGGCAGATCCTTGCTCTTGTTCTCCTCCTTGATCTCCTGCTTGCTCATCTTGATGCTCTTCTCGAAGCTGTGGCGCTGCCACATCAGGTCCACGATCCCGATCAGCAGGTAGCCGATCGTCGCGCGCAGCGCGATCGACTTGACGCTCGAGCTCATCAGCACGCCGAGGCCGTACGGGGTGGTGCCGACGGCCGCGCCGAGCTGCGTGATGTCGGGCATCAGCGCCAGCGTGACGAGCCCGCCGATGATCGCGACCTTGACCAGATCCTTGCCGAGCGTGAACAACGACTTGACGTTGAAGAGGTTCTTGAAGCCGGTCATCGGGTTGAGCACGGCGAAGCTCGGGTGCAGGCCCTTGAAGCGCAGACCCACCTGCAGGACGTTCAGGGCGATGCCGGACAGCACGCAGAGTCCGGCGATCGGCCCGACCGTGTTCACCAGCGTGTGCTCGACGAGCATCAGCAGGCCGTGCAGCCCGGCGCCCGTGCTGACGCTCTGGGGGTGGGAGATGTCGCCGAAGATCTGCGTCATCGCCGCGGCGGTGGCGCTCACCATCTTGGGTGCGGTCAGCATCACGCCGACGAGGCCGGCCATCATCACACCGGCCTGGTTGAGGTCGGCGCTGCGCGGGCCACCGCCCTTGGCCTTCGCATCGCCCCGGCGCTTGGGGGTTGCCTTCTCTGTTCTGTCCTCGCCGCCGCCGCGGGGCATGGTCAGCCGATCCTCAGCGAGTGGAGGGTGGTGTAGAGCGAGCTCTCGAGCTGGTTGGTCATCCAGTTGCCGATGAAGGGCAGCGAGACCCCCACGATCAGCAGGGTGACGCCCACCTTGAGCGAGAAGCCGACGGCGAAGACGTTGAGCTGCGGGACGACCTTGGAGACCATCCCCAATGCGATATCCGTGACGACGAGCGCGAGCATCACCGGGGCGGCGATCTCAACGGCGCCGATCAGCAGCGACGCGCCCGCCGTTTCCATCGCCGAGATCATCGGCTTGACCGCGACCGAGCTCGCCAGCGGGACGGCGTTGAAGGTCGCACTGAAGCCCCGCAGCGTCCAGGCGTCACCGCCGATCGCCAGGAACATCGCCAGCCCCACCATCGTGTAGATGTTGGTCATCGAGCCGCCGGGGTTGCCGTTGACCGGGTCGACCGTCTGGCCGAAGGAGAAGCCACCGAACGCATCTGCGAACACGCCGGCGCCCTGGATCGCACCGAACACGCAGGCGATCGTGTAGGCCAGCGCCAGGCCGACGATGAAGTTCTCGATCAGCAGCCCGATGATCGGCAGCACGCCCGTCGGGATCGTCTGGTTGTGGAGCGCCAGTGGGGTGAGGCCGAACGCGATCGCCACGGCCAGCACACTGCGCACACGCGGAACCAGCATCGTCGAGGAGAAGCCGGGGGCGACGATGAAGATCGGGGTCACCCGTGCGAGCACGAGGAAGAACCCGAACACGTTGCTGGTGCGGATGCCAGCGAGTGCATGTGCCAGCTGCGCGGTGCTCATCAGCCGACGAGCGACGGGATCGACATGTACAGGTTGACCGCATAGTTGACGAGCTTGTCCATCATCCACGGGCCCAGGACCACGATCAGTACCGCCAGCCCGATGATCTTGGGGATGAAGGACAGCGACTGCTCCTGGATCTGCGTGACCGCCTGGAAGAGGCTGACCGCGAGCCCGATCACGAGTCCGACCAGCAGGATCGGGCCCGCGACCTCAAAGCCGAGCGTCATCGCCTGGGTCGCGAGGTTGACGATTGTGTCCTGGTTCATGGCCTTGAGCTCCCGGTTGCGCGCGTCAGTGGAAGCTCGAGACGAGCGCGCGGGCGATCAGGTCCCAGCCGTCGACCAGGACGAACAACAGGATCTTGAAGGGCATCGAGATGAACGTCGGCGGCAGCATCACCATGCCCATGCTCATCAGGGTCGAAGAGACGATCAGGTCGATGATCAAGAACGGCAGGAAGATCAGGAAGCCGATCTGAAATGCCGTCTTCATCTCGCTCATGATGAAAGCCGGGATCAGCACGTAGGTCGGGACCTGACCCTCGGTCTGCGGCGTCTTGATCTTCGAGAGGTTCACGAACAGCGACAGCTCGTTTGTGCCGGTCTGCTTGAACATGAACTCGCGCAGCGGCTGCTCGGCGCGGCTGATCGCGGTGGTGGTGCTGATCTGGTTGTGCTCGAGCGGGTCCCAGGCGGTCTTCTTGATCGCGTTGACCGTCGGCATCATCACGAACAGCGTCAGGAACAGAGCGATCCCGACCAGCACCTGGTTGGGCGGTGTGCTCTGCGTCCCGATCGCGGTCCGGATGAAGCCGAGCACGATCAGGATGCGGCTGAAGCCGGTGACAACGAACAGCAGCGCCGGCACCAGCGAGAGGCCGCCGACGAGCAGCAGGATCTGTACCGCGTTTGAGGTGTTGATCGTGAGCGCCGCGATGCTCATCGCTGCCTACCTGACGGTCAGGCGTCGGAGGGCGTCGAGCAGGCGCTGCGAGACGGCACTGCCGGGCGAGCCGGGCGTGTCGAAGTCATCGTGATCGAAGGGGATGCCGAGCTCGTAGGCCTCCTCCTCGCTGAACACGCGGATCCCGTTGACGCCGTGCTCGGCGACCCCGAGCAGGTGCAGCTCGGCGCCGACCCGCACCAGCGTGACCGAGCGGTTGGGGCCGAGCGGCAGCGAGGCGATCTGCACGAGCCCATCACCGACCGAGGGGTTCTTGGCGGCACGGCTCTGCTTGAGGATCCAGCTGAGCCCGTAGATCACTGCGATCACGACCAGCAGGGCGACCAGCGTGCGGGCGATGGTGCCTGTCAGGCTGCCCGAGTTGACATGGCCGGGGGTGCCCGAGGTCAGGTGGCCAAGCCGCTTGTTCGCGCCGAACTTATCGTCGAAGCTCGAGGCGGAGCTCGGCGACGCGAACCAGATCGCGAGCGCGAAAAGGCATGTGGTGAGGGCGCACGTCAGGCGTGCGCCACGTGAGAACGTGAGCGGCTTCATCGAGGGTTTTTGACCCCACGGCAAAGGGGTCAAGCGAGTAATCGGCCGCTGCGGCGAGCATCTTTAGTCTTGTCAATGCACGGCCCGCCCGCTTGGCGGGCCGCTCCTCTGGTGGCCCCTACCGGAGCCGCCGGCGCGGCGCTCTAGGCGAGCGCCTTCTCGACCGCTTCGAGCACCCGCGGCGGCTGGAAGGGCTTGACGACGAAGTCCTTGGCGCCGAGCTTGACGGCCTCGAGCACCTTGCCCTCCTGGCCGAGCGCGGAGCACATGATGATCCTCGCGGAGGGGTCGATCGCCATGATCTCGGCGAGCGCCGTGAGCCCATCCTTCTCCGGCATGGTGATGTCGAGCGTGGTCAGCTCGGGACGCAGCTCCTGCCAACGGGCGACCGCCTCGTTGCCGTTCCCGGCCTCGCCGACCACCTCGTGACCCCCATTGGTGAGCGCGTCTGTCAGCAGCTTTCGCATGAAAGCTGCGTCGTCGACTACGAGTACACGGGCCATTTCAGATGCTTCCTTTCGTACTTTCACTGTCGGTTTGGTCCGCCACGATTCCCGCTCCGCCTACGAGCGCTGGTTTGCGGACCACAGGCTTGTTCAGCGAGAGGATCTCAATTGCCCACTCGCCATCTTCGGTGACGTGCAGGTTCCCGTGCCCAAAGCAAAGACCGTTGATGAACAGGTCTACCGGAGAGTCGGCCGTGCGATCAAGGTCGACGACCGTGCCGATCGGCAGCTCGAGGGCCTCGCCGATCGGCAGCTGCGTGCGGCCGAGCTCCGCCCACACGCGCAGGTTGATATCGCCGAGCTTCTCGGTGATCGGCACGCCGACGTTGACGGCGCCGTCGCCGCCGCCCAACTGGTTGGAGTAGTCGGCCGCCGTCTGCTCCATGCTGATCTCGTCGATCGCGCGCGCCATGCGCACGACGAACGCGTTGGGGACCAGCTGCACGAGCCGGCACGGCTCGCCGGCGATCATGAACGAGGTCGAGCAGGCGTGGGGAGCGGTGCCCCAGACGTCGGCGGCGTCGATGTCGGGGGAGATCACGCGAACATCGGGTGGGGAGATGTCGATCTCCTGGCCGATCACAACGCTGATCGCGGCCGCGGCCGAGGCGAGCATCTGGTTTGAGGCCTCGCCGATCGCGGACATCTCGAGCTCGGTCAGCGGCCCGTCCTCCTGCTCACCGGCGCCCATCGCGGTCGCGAGCCCGCGGGCGCACGCGGCGGGCATCAGCAGCACGTTGGCACCGGTGACGCCGTCGATGTAGCGCACGGAGGCGGCGACGCCGCCGCTCGGCAGGTTCACGAACGGGTTCTGGTTCTCACCCGTGACCGTGACCTCACCGCGTTCGACACCATCGGGGACGAACATCTCGAGCACGCGCGCGACCGCCTCGGCGGTCGATGCGCCGAGGTGGGTGAGCGCTTCACGCTGGGTGACGTCGCTGGCCACTAGTGATCGCCTTCCTCGTGGGCTTGGAGCTGGACCGCGCGGCGGACGCCGTTGGCGCCCGGCTGCGCACGCGCAATTCTGACGTTTTCGGCGTACAGGGAGATTCCGTCGGCGGCCGCGGCGCCGAGCCGGATCACGCTGCCGGGCTCGAGCGAGAGCACATCGGCGACCGGCAGGTCGAGGGCGGCGACCTCGGCGCGGATCGTCACATGGGCGGCGGCGAGCGCCCGCTCGATCCCGGAGTCGTCGAGCTGACCCACCGGGCGCATGTCACGGCCGGCGATCAGATCGGCGATCGGATCGATCGTCACCCACGGCACCAGCAGTGAGATCGCGGTCGAATGCGTAGCGATCCGCGCCTCGATCATGACCACGAAGGTCGGTTCGCTGACCGAGGCGATGGAGGTCGCGTCGGTCAGCTGTTGGGCGATGTCCTCGACCGTGAAACTGAGGTTGCCGCCGAGGTCATGGAAGGCGGCGGAGAGCTGATGCACGATCGAATCGACCAGCCGACGGCTGAGCATCCAATCGATCTCGCTGAAGCGGCGTGGCTTCTGCGCGCGCTCGGTGGTGCCGCCGAGCAGCCCCTCGATCGCGGTCAGCACGAACTGCGACTCGATCGTCATCAGCGCGCGCGTGCCGAGCGGCTCGAGCACGACGATCACGGCGAGTGAGTGCGCGGGCAGCAGCGACTGCGCCGCGGCCCATGTGACCTGCGTTGTGTTGAGCGTTTCGAACTCGACGCCCGCCCGCAACTCGGCGGTCAGGCGCGTGGCCGCGCCGAGGCAGAAACCGTCGACGGCGCGCGCGATGCGCCGCTGGTGATCGGTCGTGAACTTGGTCGGCCTGGAGAAGTCGACGGCGCGCATGCGCTGCTGACGGCGCGGGCTCTGCGGCGCGCTCTCTGGCATCTCACCGGACTTTGCGGCCTCGAACAGCGCCGCGATCTGATCGGTGTTGAGGAGTGGGTCGCTCATCCGGCTGCCCCTGCCGTGCTGCGGAGAGAGCGCCCGCCGGCGAGCGAGAGCAGCGACGTGCGCGGGCCGCCGGCCAGCTGCGAGCTGATCTCGCCACCGACGATCACGCGGGCGGTGCGGCCGCGGTTACCGCCGATCTCTTCAGCCTGAATCCTGATGCCCTCCGCCTGCAGGGCGGCACGCACGGCCTCCGCGTTGCGGGCCCCGATATCGAGGCTGGCTCCGACGGCGAACATGCGGGCGCCGCCGACGAGCACGGCCTCGAGCCGGCGGCGGACGGCGCCGGCCGCCACGACGTGGGTGATCAGGTCCGGCACGGCGAGGTCCGCGAACTTCGCCGTTGGCTCGGTCTTGCCCTGGGATTCAGGGAGGACAACATGCGCAAGCCCGGCGACGTTCGACGCCCGGTCCACCAACGCCAGCCCGATGCAGGAGCCGAGGCCGATCGCCACCAGCTCATCGCCGACCGTACCCGACACGGCAAGCTCTCCCATGCGCACATTCTCCATGAGCGATCGGACCGCCTACGCCGCGGCCTCAGCCAGCCCAAGCGGAGCCAGGAGGTCGTTTACCCCGCCGGCGTCGGGAAGCAGCATGAACGAGATCGCGCAGGGCTCACCGGTGATGTCGAGCATCGAGTCGAGCACCAGAGCGGTGTCGCCGTGTCCTACGGCGCTCGCAAGCACGCTCGCGACGATCGCGCCGAGCATGTCGGTGATCACCTGCGGCGTGCCCGGCAGCATCTGCACCCCGGTCATCGAGCTGAGCGCCGTCAGGTAGGCGGCGCCAAGGATGTTGCCGATCTCCCCGAGCGCGGAGTCGCCGACCTCGGTGCCGGGCTCGACGCCGAGCAGGTCACAGAGCCTGGCGGCGCCGGCGGGCGGCACCAGCAGCAGCACCGCGCCGGTGACGTCGCCCTCGACGGCGAGCGCAATGCCGGTGACTTCGGTGGTTGGGTCGCCCGCCGCGTCGACCGCGTCGGCGAGCGGCAGCGCGAAGGCCTTGGGTACGTTTAGGTCAACATCGCGCCCGAGCATCTGCGACAAAGAGGTTGCCGCGTTGCCCGAGGAGATGTTCGCAAGCTCGCGTAGGGCATCGAGCTGCATATCTGTAAGGCGGCCGGTCACTGGTCGCTCCTCGGATTGGTTGGCGAGTATTTGGGCATTGTGGTTGTCTTTGGATTTGCTAACGGCTGGCGGCGAGCGCAGCGGCGCCGGGGTCGGTGGGCTCCGCACCGGCAGCTCGCACGACAGGGTGGCCACTGAGTCCGGCGGCCAGGGCATCACAGTCGACGATCAGGGCGATCTGGCCGTCGGCGAGCACCGCGCCACCAGAGATCGGCTGGCCGTCGGAGACGACCGCGGGCAGCGGACGCGTTACCAGCTCGCGCTGGCCGACGAGCTCATCGACGGTCAGGCCGATGCGCTTGTCCTCACCACGCACGATCACGACCAGGTCGTGTTCGCCGGTGGCGGCCCGCCCGAAGGTCTTTGCGCCCTCGAGCAGCGGGATCACGCCGTCCTCGAGCGAGAGCACGCGGCGCCCGGCGATCTGCCGGACGGTGTGCTCGCCGAGGCGCAGCGTGCGCTCGACACGGTCGATCGGGATCGCGAACGGCGCGCCCGAGACGTCGACCTGCAGGGCCGAGACGATCGCAAGCGTGAGCGGCAGACGGATCTGGGCGCTGGTGCCCTGGCCGGGCACCGAATCCATCAGCACCTCACCACCGAGCTCGCGGATCTTCGTGCGCACCGCGTCCATGCCGACGCCGCGGCCTGAGATGTCGCTGGTGACCTCGGCGGTTGAGAAGCCGGGGGCGAAGAGCAGCTCGATCGCCTGCTTGGTGTCGATGTGCTTGGCGGTCTCCTCGTCGATCAGCCCGCGCTCGACGGCCTTGCGTGCAACCGCCTGCGGGTCGACCCCGCGCCCGTTGTCACGGACCTCGATCACGACGCTGCCGCCGGCGTGGCGCGCGGCGATCGTGAGCGTTCCGGTGCGCGGCTTGCCGGCGGCCTCGCGCTCGTCGGGTGGCTCGATGCCGTGATCGAGGGAGTTGCGTACCAGGTGCACGAGCGGGTCGCCGAGCGAGTCGACGACGGTGCGGTCGAGCTCGGTCTCGCGCCCGACCAGGTCGAGCTCGATGTCCTTGTCGAGCTTGTTGGAGAGGTCGCGTACCAGTCTGGGGAAGCGCATGAAGACCACGTCCACGGGGATCATGCGCACCTGCATGACCATCGACTGCAGCGACTGGGAGCTACGCGTCAGGTTCTGGACCGCGTGCTGCAGCTCGGGCGAGTTGATGTTGGCGGTATACGCCTCGACGGCGGTGCGATGGATCACGAGCTCACCCATCAGGTGCATCAGCGTGTCGAGGCGCTCGGCGTCGACGCGCACCGTGCGGGCGGCGGAGTGACCCGCGCCGGCAGCCTGCTGCTTGGCCGAGGCGGCATCGGCCGCAGCTGCGGCCTCCGGGGTCTCGACCGCGGCTTCCTGTGGTGCCGCGGCGGCAGGCGCAGCCTCGCGCTCGGCGCCTGCGGCGTCGGAAGCTGCGGCGTCGGAGGCTGCGGCGTCGGCAGCTGCGGCGACAGCCGCGGCGGGCGCCGGTGCGGTCGGCGCGGCCGCGTCGATCAGCTCGCTGACGTCTGCGCTCTCGACGTCGGAGACGCGGGTCGCGGTCTTGGCCAGCTCGTTCTCCTCGTGCTCGGAGACGATCCACGCCTCGATCAGGTGGCCCTCGAAGTTCTCGATCGCGTCGGGCGTGGGGATGCTGCCGATCATCTCGCCGTGCACGTTCAGCGCGGCGAAGACCATGTGCGCGCGCACCGCCGGCATCATCACCTCGGGGTCGAGCGTGACCTTTACGTAGAGGATGCGACCACCGTCGGCGCGTACCGCGGCGACGACCGCCGGGTCGGGGATGATCGCGCCGCCGGCCCGCTCGAGCTGCTGCTCGGGGGTGCGGTCGCGGATCAACGCACGCAGCTGCTCGATCAGCGCTGCCGGGTCGAGGTTCTCACTGCCGTCCTGCTCGATCGACTCGACGGCGCCCTGCAGGCCGTCGAGGCAGGCGAGCACGGTCGTGATCGCTTCACGGTGCAGCCCGCCCTCACGCTTGCGCAGGATCTCGAACACATCCTCCATCACATGGGTGAGCTCGGCGATCGCCGAGAAGCCCATGGTCGCGCTCATGCCCTTGAGCGAGTGCGCGATCCGGAAGATCCCATCGACCGTGTCCTGGTTGGTGGGATCGTCCTCGAGCGCGACGACGGCGAGGTTCAGCTCTTGAAGGTGCTCCTGCGCCTCGGCCAGGAACATGGGCATGTATTCGGAGGTGTCCATCAGGCTTTCCGATAGATGAATGGATGTTGCATTGACAGACCGAGTGCGGTGGCGTTGGAAACGCGTTCGGTCGAGCCGATGACGAGGAATCCGCCGGGGCGCAGGGCGTCGGCGAGCCGCGCGTGCAGCTCATCCCGAATCGGCTCGGCAAAGTAGATGACGGTGTTGCGGCACAGGATCAGGTCGTAGGAGCCGGGGCGCAGCCGCATCTGCAGCAGGTCGCCGGCGTCAAAGCGCGTCATCGAGCGCAGGTTCAGCTTGGCCCGCCAGCCGTCCTCGACGCGGTCAAAGCCGACATTCATCAGCTTCTCCGGTGCGGTGCGGGCATCCTCCGCGCTGAACATGCCCAGCCGGGCACGCTCGACCATGCGCTTGTCGATGTCCGTGCCCTGAATCGTGACGCGCTTGCCGGGCAGCACGACGTGGCAGATGGTCGCGAGCGTGTAGGCCTCGGCGCCGTAGGAGCAGCCGGCGCTCCAGGCACGGATCTGACCGCCCTGGGCGAGCTCGGGCAGCAGCGCGTTCTGGATCAGCTCCCACTGCTCCGGGTTGCGCCACAGCTGCGAGACGTTGATCGTGATCCGGTCGAGCAGCTGCTCGAGGTGCGCCGGCTCGCTGCGCAGGTGCGTGATCGCGTCGCTCAGCGAGTTGATGCCCTTGTTTGCGTAGAACGTGCGCAGCCGCCGCTCCATCTGCGGGCGTTTGTACTGCGACAGGTCGATGCCCGTGAGCCTGTGCAGGTACGCGCAGAACTCGACGTAATCGTCAACGTTCGTCAGCGTCATGCTGCCTCCTCGGCGATCGCCTGAGCGAGCTCGTGCAGGGGCAGGACCTCGTCGGCGAGCTTCGCCTCCTCGACCGCGCGCGGCATGCCGTAGACGGTGCAGGTCGACTGTGCCTCGACCAGGATGCGGCCACCGCGACGTCTGACCTCCTCGGCGCCGATCAGCCCGTCGCTGCCCATGCCGGTCATCACGACCAGCAGCGTGCGCTCGCCGTAGGCCTTGGCGGCATCGCTGATCATCAGGTCCGCGCGCGGGCGCAGGGCGCCTATCTCAGGCTCGTCGGTGAGCGTCACACGCCCGCCGAGACCGACGCGCATGTGCTTGCCGCCAGGGGCCAGCAGGGCGACGGTCGGATCGAGCGTCTCGCCGCCCTCGGCCTCCCGGATGTTGAGCGGCGAGGAGTTGTCGAGCCGCGCGGCAAGCGACTTGGTGAAACCCGGCGGCATGTGCTGCACGATCAGCGTGCCGATGCCGAGCCGGGGGGGAAGGTTCGGTACGAGCGCGGCCAGCGCCTTGGGGCCGCCGGTGGAGGTCGCGATCAGCACGGCGCGAGCAACGCTCGAGCGCTGCGCGCGACGCGGCTGCTGACGGCCGACGTTGCGGCCGGTGATGCGGCCCAGGCGGCCGCTGGTTGCGGCCTTGAGCTTGTCGACCAGCGCCGCGGCGAAGTCATCGAGACTCTCACCCACGGCGGGCTTTGCCACCAGGTCGAACGCACCCTCGGCGAGTGCATCGACGGCACGTGCGCCCTGGGTCGGGGAGAATGCTGAGACGACGATCACCGGCATCTCCGAGCGACCCCGCTGACGCAGTGCGCGCAGTACGCCGATCCCGTCGAGCCCGGGCATCGACAGATCGAGCATCAGCGCGTCGGGCTTCTCGCGATCGCAGGCCGCCAACGCCTCGTCGCCGTTGGCGGCGCTGCCGACGATCTGGACCCCGGCTCGCGACAACGACGATGACACGATCTGGCGCATCATCGCGCTGTCGTCAGCGACGACCACACGGGGCGGGGTCTGGATCGACATCTGAATTCGGTCCCTTATTCTGGACCTAGGCGGCCTGGGCCGCCAGGTCGCCGGCACCGATGAAGATCGTGCTCGGCTTCAACAACACGACGAGGCGATCACCGAGCTTGGCGATTGCCTCAATCAGCTCCGAATCGGCGCCGGGCACCTCCTCAAAGTCCACCTCCTCGACGGTCAGAACCTCTTCGACCTCGTCGACGATCACGCCGACGGTCTCATCACCGGACTCGACGATCACGATCTTGGTCGCCTCGGTGAGCTTGGAGTCGAGGCCGAGGCGAGCGGCCAGGTCATACACGGGGACGATCCGGCCCCGCAGGCTGATGACGCCACGAACCCAGGCGATCGGTGAGGCCACCGAGCGCGGTTCGTCATAGCGGATGATCTCGTGCACCTGCTCGATCGGGAGCGCGTACTGCTCGGCACCAAGTGTGAATACGACCAGCTGCCGCGCTTGACTTTCGTCCGACATATCTTCCTCCTGGTTGACTTACATCGGGCAATGACGCGGCGAGCGCGAACCCGTACTACGATCTTCGGCGCTTCCCGGCAGAGCTTTAGTGTTGGCGCGCTCCGAAGCAGCCGCGCGTCAGCAGTTACGCCCGGGAGTGGATGTGCGGCGACGGCGTGTTCGCCGCTGCGGGAGCAGCGGCGAGGCATCGCAACCGGCTACTCGGCCGGAGCGGGTGGCTGCTCGGCGGGAGCCGGTGCCGGCGGCGGCACCTGAGACTCAGGCGTGGCGCCGACCACCTCGGTGATGCGCACGCCGAACTGCTCGTCGATCACGACCACCTCGCCACGCGCGATCGGCGTACCGTTGACGAGCAGGTCGACAGGCTCGCCGGCCATGCGGTTGAGCGTCAGGATCGAGCCCTGGCGTAGCTCGAGGGTTTCACCGACCGTCAGGCGCGTGCGCCCGATCTCGACCGTCAGGTCGATCGGCACATCACTCAGGCGCCGCAGGTCCGCCATCCCCGGCGGTTCCTGGCTGGCGCCGGAGTCGGTCAGTTGCTCGAGCTCAAGCGGTTCGGACATGTTCTTCCACGAACCCTAGACGGTCTACTGGACTGCAACATCCGTGAAGTAGATCTTGTTGACCAGCGTGTCGGTCTGGGACTTTACGTCGGCCAGGATCTTCTTCTCCAGCGCGACCCGGCCGGACTGAGTTATGAGGGCGCTCTCGGGCTGGTCGGTCACGTCGTTGGTGATGATCGCACGGATCACGGCCTCCTCCGTCAGCGAGCCGAAGCCGGTCGGCGGCGGGTTGGTCGGGCTGGTCACACCGACACTCTGCGTCGGGGCCAGCAGCAGCGCCACCGTGAGCGTCGCGTACTGACCGCCCTTGAGGTTGAGCGTGAACTGCTTGGGCAGGATGTAGATCGTGCCGTTTACCTTGATCTTCACGTGCTTCTTGGGCATCGCGAAGGTGTAACCGGCAAAGCCGAGCACCGCCACGATGACCACGATGATGGGGATGAGCTTTTTCTTGGTCATGGTTATGCGCCTGCATTCGGGACGGGGTATTTACGTTCGAAGACGACCTCGACGCGCCGGTTCTGCGCCCGGCCTTCCGGCGTTGCGTTCGAAGCGACCGGGTGTTGGTCGCCGAAGCCCTGCTCGCTGAGTCGGACCGCCGGGACGTCGCGGGTGAGGATGTACTGGAGCACCACGTTGGCGCGGCCGCTCGAGAGCCACCAGTTGCTCTGGAACTCCGAGTTGGAGATCGGCACGTCGTCGGTGTAGCCCTCGACCACGACCGGGTGCTGCTCGTTGTCGAGGTTGATCAGCGTTGAGATCTCGTTCAGCAGCGGATAGCTCTGCGGCTCGAGCGTGTCCTGTCCCGAGGCGAACAGCAGGTTGTCGGTGAGCACGGTCACGACCAGGCCCTGCTGCTTGATCTGGGCCTTCACCTGGTTGGCGAACCCGTGCGCGCGGGCGTAGGTGTTGAGGCGGTGCTTGAGGGCCTCAAAGTCGCTGTTCTCCTGGGAGGCGTTCTGCGCCTCCTTCAGCAACGCGTTGATCTGAGCTTGATCGGCCTGCGCGCCCTGATCGGTCGGTTTGGGGATCGTCGGCGTCAGTGGCACGATCGCCGGCACCTCGGTGTTGTTGGGGTTCTGGTGCCCGGTCGAATCGGCACCGGACTCGAGGATCGAGCTGCCGCCGCTGAGGATCGAGCCGGAGAAGGCGGCCTTCAACGACTGCTGCAGGCTGACGAACTTCGAGACGTTCACCGATGAGATCGAGAACAGCACGACGAACAGCGCCAGCAGCAGCGTGATCATGTCCGAGTAGGTGAGCAGCCAGCGTTCGTTGCTCTCATGCTCCCCGGCGCCGCCGCCGCGGCGCCGTGACCCGCCCCGGGAGGCCATCAGGCTGCCTCGGCACGCTCAGGCTGTGCGGCTGCGGCTGCGGCTGCGGCCGCCGCCGGCTTGTCGTCCTCGCTGACGCGATCGATCGGGGCGATGTAGGAGTTGAGCTTCTCGGCGACGACGCGCGGGTTGTCACCGGCCTGCACGGCGAGGATCCCGTCGAGGGTCAGGGTGCGCAGCTCCACCTCGGCCTTGGAGAGGCCCTCGAGCCGGCCGGCGACGGGCAGGTAGATGACGTTGGCGGAGCCGATCCCGAGCAGCGTCGCGACGAACGCGCTGGAGATGGCGGGGCCCAGGGTCGACGGCGCAGCGAGGTTCTGGAGCACGTGCACGAGCCCCATCACCGTGCCGACGATTCCCATCGTCGGGGCAAAGCCACCGGCCTTGGTGAACATCGCGGAGCCGTGGTGGTGGCGGGCGATCATGCCGTCAATCTCGGCCTCGAGCACGTCGCGAACGAGATCTGGGTCGATTCCGTCAACCACGAGCTGCAGCCCCTTGCGGGTGAACTCGTCGTCGATCTGGTTGACGCGCTCGTCCAGTGCCAGCAGGCCCTCACGACGGGCCTGCTCGGCGAGCGAGACGAGCAGCGTCACGCGCTCGCTGACATCGGGCGCCTTGGTCTTCAAGGCGATCTTGTACAGCGGAATGATGTTGCCCATCGTCTCCGGACCGACGCTGGCGCCGGTGCAGCCGGCGGTGCCGAGGAAGATGATCAGGACCGCCGGAATATCGATGAAGGACGCCGGACTCGTTCCACCCATCAGCGCACCCATCAGGATGCCGCCGAATGCCATGCCGATGCAAAGGCCGGTTGAGAGCTTCATATGCCCTTCATCGGCCGACCCGCCGATTTTCTTCAATGCAGATGGACGCTGGCCTTGACGCCCGTGCCGATCGTCACAAACGCCGCGTTCCGGCTGTCAGCGGGTGCTCGGGCCTGACCGGCCCCAGCGCGGTTGCTCAGGCGGGTTGGTCGGGCGGTTCGGCCGCGGGCTCGGTTTCGCCGCGGTCGATCGCGATCAGCAGGCCCTGAGCGGCGCGGCGGGCGTGAATCCCGTGCGGCTGTGCACCCTCCTGGCGGCGCTTGTTGAGCGCGCCGGAGAGCACGTCCATGCGGTAGCCGCTGATCTCCGCAACCACACGCTCCGGCGACTCGGCGACGACGACCTTCGTGCCCGTCGTGAGCGTGATCACGGTGTCGGGGTTGGCCTCGACGGTCACGATCAGATCCGGATTCAGGTGGAACTCTTCGGCCTGATGGCCGATGCGGTGCAGCGAGATCATCGCGCGTCGTCTCTTTCCTTGGTGTGGGGGCACATAATGACAAGGGGCGGCGTCAATGTGCAGACGCCGCCCCTTCAGTCATTGCTTGTTCTAGCCCTCAGGACTAGGCGCCTGCCATCTGAATCAGCGTCTGCATCATCTGGTCGGCGGTGCTGATCACACTGGAGTTGGCCTGGTAGCCGCGCTCGGCCTCGATCATGTTGGTGAACTCAGTCGACATGTCGACGTTTGACTGCTCGAGGTCGCCGGAGACGATCGAGGTGCTGTTGAACGACGCAGTGGTGGGCCCGGCCGCGGCCGCGGTCGAACCGGCGGTGCCGAACTGGGCCTGGCCGGAGTTGGGCGACACGGTCCAGTCCGTGCCGGCCTGACGCGTCAGGCCCGACTGGTTGGAGAAGGTGGCCAGCGACAGGTACCCGGCGGTCACGGTCTGGCCGTAGGTGGCGGCATCGGCGCTGTTCTCGTCGGTGTAGGTGACCTCCCCGGACGCGCCGATCGAGACGTTGGTCGATCCCGGCGGGATGTAGATGTAGGAGTTCGGCGTACCACCGGCGGTGGTCGAACCCATCACGTACTGGCCACTCTGGGTGGTGAGGAAGCCCTCGGCGTTCGTGGTGAGGTTGCCCGCCTGGGTGAATGAGTAGGAGCTCGGCAGATTGCCGCCGCCGACGGCGGGCGGTGTGGTGGTGCTGGGGGTGTAGCCGGCCGGCGCGGTGACCGTCGCGGTGCTGTTGCCGACCACCAGGAAGCCGGTCCCCTGGATCGCGACGTCGAGCGCGTTGCCCGTCGCCTCGAGTGAGCCGGCGCCCATCTCGTTCTCGATCGCTCCGACCCCGACGCCGAGACCGTACTGCTCGGGGTTGGTGCCACCGTTACCCGCCGTCTGAGCGGAGCCGCCGTTGATCAGCGAGGAGAGCTCGGACTCAAAGTCCGTGCTCTGTGCCTTGAAGCCGATGGTGTCGACGTTCGCCAGGTTGTTGGCGGTCACGTTGAGCATCGTCTGGTGTGCCTCGAGTCCGCTGATCGCGGAGTACATGGCTGGCATCATCTGTACATCACATCCTTTACTGCGGCTTCCTCGAGGAGGTCCGGCCGCGTTCGCTTTCTGATTGGTTTGAATCCGTGGCGCCTAGGCGATCACGGCACTGTCGATATTCGTGAAGACGTGAGACTTCATCGCTTCGGATGTCACCGCGGTGATCACGGTGTTGTTCTTGACGGAGGCGACGAAGGCCGTCCCGTCGACCATCACCACTGAGTTGTTGGCGCCCTTGCTGGCGGCGCGCTGGATCCCTTCGGTCAGGCGCCCGAGCGTCTGGGCGTTGATGTCCACGCCGCGCCTCGAGAGGCGCTCCAGTGCATGCTTTGAGAACGTCGGCGTGGTGCCGTCGACGCTCTGCTGCGCGAGCACATCCGCGAACGAGGGCCCGCCGGCCGGGGATTGGGGAGACGTCGCCCCCGTCGTGGGAGCCGGTCTGGTGGGCGTGGGTGCGCCGACCGCCGTACCCGGCGGCAGCAGCGCAGGGTTGTTGATCAGGTCGCTCACGACCCGCTTCCGGTCGAGGAGGTCGCGGAGCTGGAGTTCCCGGAGGTGGCGCTGCTCGCGGCTGTCACGTTGGTGACCGAGCCCAGCGTGATCCCGCTGGCCCCGTCGATCGTCAACGTCGGACCCGAGCTGGTGATCTGCACGCTTGAGACCGTGCCGGTGACCTTGTCACCGCTGCCCTGATCGACGTAAGTGACGGAATCTCCGATCAGGCCGACGGCCTGGCTGACCGACTGCGCCTGCGCACTGTCCTGGGTGTTCTGGGCGGTGTTGCTCTCCTGCTCGACGGAGGTCATCTGCGCGAGCTCCGTCAGGTACTGGGTCGGGTCGCTGGACGACGGATCCAGTGGATTCTGGTTCTCGAGTGAGTCCATCATCAGGTTCAGGAACTCGCTCGAGCTGATCGTCGTGGCGCTGTTGTTGGTGATGCTCGAGCCTTGCGTGCCCTGCTCGGCCTGGCCCGAGGAGTTGGTTCCCACGGGGGGATTTGAGATGCTCATCGCTGTTCCTTTCAGCTCATGCGAGCACGTTGACGAGCGAGCCGCTTGAGAGCTCGACCGTCAGCTCGGTCGGAGTTGCTGTGGTGTCGTCTTCGACACTGCCGGTCTGGTTCCCGCCGCCGGCGCCGCCGCCGGCGTGCGAGCCGTCGCCGGTGGAGCCGGCGAAGCTGCTCAGGCCCTGCTGCCCCGAGCTGCCGATGTCCAGGCGCAGCAGTGACATGCCGCTCTGCTCGAGCGAGCGCTTCAGCTCACCGGCGCTCTGCTGGAGCGTCGCCGCGGCCTCCGGATGATCGGTTGCAACACGCGCGATCAGGCCGTCAGGTGTCTGTGACAGCGAGATCTTGATGCCGCCCAGCGACTCGGGTGAGAGCGTGATCCGTGCCGATGAGACCCCGGCCTGGTTGGCGGCGGTGAAGCTCGCCTTGACCGCATCGACGGCCTCCTGCAGGCTCACCGCCGTGCGTAGGACCTCATGCGGATCGGCGGTTGCCGTCTGCTGCGTCCTGACGGCCGCGGCGGTCGTCGTTGTCTGCGCAACCGCGAATGACGACTGCGGGCCGGCGGGCGCGTTCGAGGCGCCCGCGTTGCCAGTGCTGCCATTCGGCTGCCCGGGCGTACCCGGGTGACTGCCCGAACCGGTGCCCGTGTGGGCTTCACTGCCGGACTGATGTTGGGCCGGAGTCTGGGACGCGGCGCTCTGCGTCGCACCCTGCTGCGGAGTGGTCACCGCCGGCTTGGCCGTGTCGGCGGCGACGGCTGTGCTCGGCTGCTTGGCCGGGTCGACGGGCTTGGTCGCCGCGGCCTGCAGCTTCGGATCCTCACTCTGCGCGAGCGCAGGCAGGGCCGCCGCCTGGGGCGTCGCTTGGGCCGGCCCTTGGCCCGGCGCTTGGCCCGGCCCTTGGGTCTGTGCTTGGGCCTGGGCCGGTGAGGCGGCGCTAGCAGTGACCTCCGTGGTCGTGTTCGTGCTCCTGCCCGCGGGCTTGCCCGCTGCCTGCTGCGTGTACTGGCCTGCCGTGGCCGGCGCGGTCGCCGTCGCCGGCTGGCTCGCCTTCGCCTCCGACTTGGCGCCGCCCTGACCGGCAGCTGCCGGCGCCAATGACCTGGCGTCGGTTGCCGTAGCTGCCGTCTGCGTCGCCGCGGAAGCGGCGGCGTGGGGGGTGGCGGCATCGGTCGTCTTGCCCGATGCGGCGGTGTCGGTTGTCGAAGTATTTGGGGTGGAGCCGGTCGCGCCGGACGCGGGAGCGGTGCGCTTCTGGGTTGCGCCCGCGGATGCCGGGAGCGAGCCCGCCGTGTCAGAGGACGGCTGCTGCTGCGTCGCGGGCGGTCGCTGCTGAGCCGGCGTCTGCCCGGTCAGGAATGCGACCGCAGCGGCGATCACGTCGGCGCCGGTGGGCGTCGACTGGCCGTCGGCGGACGGCTTGCCGTTGGTGGACGGCTTGCCGCTCGTGGACGCCTTGCCGCTCGTGGACGGCTTGCCGTCGGAAGCCAATGACTTCGCGTTGCTGTTCTGGTCCCCGGACTTCATGCCGGTTTCCTTCTGGCCTTCCGCAACTGCGGTCCGGGCCGAATCGAGAATCTCTCCGAACAGGCCCCCACTTGGGGGTGCGCCGCTTGGAGATCCGCCTCCGGGGGGCGCCGCGGACTGCGACGTTCCGGCCGGAGCGGGGGGTGCCACCGCAGGTGGTGTCATGCGGCTCGCCTCCAGTGTCCGTTACCTGCGATTTCATCGAGCATGTTCTGCTCAACCCTGGCCGCCTCACGATTGTGGTCGGCGAGCCCCTTTGCCTTGAGCCGCTCAAGCGCCTCGAGGTCCTGTGAAGCCTTGGTGAGCTGCACGCGCCGTTCGCTGAGTTCGACCTCGCAGCGCGTCAGCTCCTGGAGCTCCAGCTCGAGTGCGTGCTCGAGCCGTTCGAGGTAGGACTGATGGGCGCGCAGCTGATCGGCGGAGGCGCGCAGCTGCGCGCCGCGGGCCGAGTCGATGCGGGCGCGTGTGCCGGCCACCTCGTCCAGGCGATGCTGGCGCGCCTGCAGAGCCACGGCGAACTCCTGCTTCACCTGCTCCTCACGGCGTTCGCGGAGCGCGCGCACACGCTCCAACCGGAATCGGTACGAGGGACCGTTCATGCCCATCTTGATCGGCAGCGGCTCTGAGAACTTGAGGGCTGAACGGCCATGCTCATGCCAGGCTCAGCGAGGGGATCGCGCTGGGCCCACCGGCCGGCGACGCGGTCTGAACGTGCGGGCTCGCAAGGTCCTCAGCCGCGGCGGGATTTGGCGCCGCGACGCCCAACGAGGCGCCGATATCAAGCAGTCGCGCGTCGGCGTCGGTGGCGCCGGTCGGCTCATCGACCGGCTGGCGCAGGAAGGCGTTGATCGTCGGGCGCTGATCGATCGCGAGGTCGACGAGGCGGTCGCTGCCGCGCTGGTAGGCGCCGATCGAGATCAGGTCCTCCTTGTCCCGGTAGGCCGCCAGTGCCGCGCGAACCTGCTGCCCCGCGGCCTGCACCCCGGGGGTGACGATCTCACCCACCAGGCGCGACACGCTCTGCAGGACGTCGATCGCGGGGTAGTGGCCCGAGTGCGCCAACGAGCGCGTCAGGACGATGTGACCATCGAGGATCGAGCGCACCGCATCGGCGATCGGCTCGTTCATGTCGTCGCCGTCGACCAGCACCGTGTAGAGACCGGTGATCGAGCCTTCGGGGCTTGTGCCGGCCCGTTCGAGCAGCCGCGGCAGCAGCGCAAACACGCTGGGGGTGTAACCGCGCGTCGCCGGCGGCTCACCGATCGCCAGTCCGACCTCGCGTTGCGCCATCGCGAAGCGCGTGACCGAATCCATCATCAGCATCACGTCGTTGCCCTGGTCGCGGAAGTATTCGGCGATCGTCGTGGCGGTGAAGGCGGCGCGAATACGCACGAGCGCGGGCTGGTCCGAGGTCGCGACGACCACGACCGAGTGCTCGAGCGCGTCACCAAGGTCGCGCTCGATGAACTCGCGAACCTCGCGGCCACGCTCGCCGACCAGGCCGATGACGTTCACCTGGGCGGTGGTCGAGCGGGCGATCATGCCCATCAGCGAAGACTTGCCCACGCCGGAGCCGGCGAAGATGCCGAGTCGCTGCCCGCGCCCGCAGGGCACCAGCGTGTCGAGCGCGCGCACGCCGAGACCGACGCGCTCGGTGATCCGTGGCCTGGTGAAGGCGTCGGGTGGAGCGGCGCTGGTCGAGCGCCACTGGTCGGCGATGATCGGGCCTCGGCCGTCGAGGGGGCGGCCGAGCCCGTCGATCACACGCCCGCGGAGGCCTTCACCAACCTCCACGCGGAAGGGTGAGCCCGTCGGTACGACGGGGGTGCCCGGGCCGATGCCTCCGAGCTCACCCAGTGGCATCAGCAGCGTACGGCCACTGCGGAAGCCAACAACCTCTGTGGGGACTTGCGGCTCGCGACGGCCGTCGCCGACCATGCAGAGCTCGCCGATCTCAGCCTCGATCCCTGTGGCTTCGATGATCAGGCCGATCACATCGCCGACGCGCCCGCGCCGCTTGGCCAGGTCGCCCGAGCGGATCGCGCGCGCGGCCTGGGTCAGGCCGTCGGGATCAAATGCCATCAGGGATCTCCAGCTCGCCGCCCGCCGGATCGGCCGCGCCGGCGCGGTCGCAGTCACCGGCGAGCGCGGCGGCGACCAGCTCGCGCGCGGACTGCAGCTGCGCGTTGATGCTCACGTCGATCTCGCCGAAGGCGGTCTGGGCGACCGCGCCGCCACGGGCGATGCGGCGATCTGCCTGGATGTCAAGGTGCTCGATCCCGCCGAGCTCGGTCTGCAGGGTGCTGACCGACCGCGAAAGTGCCTCGAGGTCGTCAGGGTTCACGAGCACCGTGACGCGATGGCGCTCGCTGAGGCGGCGCAGCGCGCCGCGGACGACATCGGTGATGCGCTGCGGCTCGCTGGCGATCGCGCCGGCGACGATGCGCTCGGCGGTGAGCATCGCAAGCTCGCCGGCCTGGGCGGTCAGGGTCTCGGCCAGCTGCTCACGCGTATCCATGACCTTGTGGATCGCGTCGGCCACGGCGGCCAGCGCGGAGGCGGCGTCCGCGCGTGTCCGCTCGACCCCCTCGGCGTGTCCCGCCGCGTAGCCCTCGGCGTGCGCCTGCTCGCGGATCCGCTCGGCGTCGGCCAGTGCCCGGGCCATGACATCCGCCGGCGTGCGGTCCGAGTTGCCGGTGCTCTCGAGCTGCCGGAAGGTGTAGCTGTTGACGGCTGCGGTTGACATCGCAGGCCTAGAACATCACGTCGGCTTCGCTGCGCGAGAGCACCACGGCGCCGGCTTCCTCGAGACGCCTGACGATCGCGACGATCCGACCCTGGGCCTCTTCGACGACGCGCTTGCGCTGCGGCGGCTGGTACTCCATCTCCTCGAGCAGCATCTGCGCGCCGCGCTCGGACATGTTGTTGAGCACGCGGGTCTTGACCTCGTCGCTGACGCCGCGCAGGGCGAGCGCCAGATCCTTCTGATCGGCCTCGCGCAGCACCAGCTGGATCGAGCGGTCGTCGAGCTTGACGATGTCCTCGAAGACGAACAGCAGGCGCCGAACCTCGGCCGCCAGTTCCTCGTCGGTCTCGGTCAGGGAGTCGAGCACGTTGCGCTCGGTCGGGCGATCGGTGTGGTTGAGGATCTCGGCCAACGACTTCACGCCACCGGTCGTCGTGTACTCGTTCTGGACGATGGTGGCGAGCTTGCCCCGCATCACGTCCTCTACCTGCTTGACGACATCGGGGCTGGTTTCGCCCATCTTGGCGATGCGCAGCGCGATCTCGGCCTGCTCCTCCTCGGGGAGGTTGGCGAGCACCTGCGCGGCGAGCGTGGTGTGCAGGTTGGCGACCACCAGCGCGACCGTCTGCGGCGCCTCGTTGCGCAGGAAGGCGACGATCTGCTCCGGCGCTGTGCGGCGCAGGAACTCAAAGGGGCGCATCTCAATGACGGAGGAGAGGCGGCCGATGATCTCGGCTGCGCGCTCGGTGCCGATCGCCTTCTCGAGCACCTCGCGTGCATACTCGACGCCCCCGGCTGCGATCGAGTCATAGGCCGCGACGGTGGCGGCGAGCTCCTCCATGATCCGGCCGGTCATGTTCGGCTCGACGTGCTGCATCTTGGCCATCTCCAGCGACAGCGATTCGATCTCCTCGTAGTGGAGATGCTTGAAGATCTCGGAGGCACGGTCGGGACCGAGGGCAACCAGCAGCACGGCCGCCTTCTTGCGGCCGTGGATCTTCGGGCCGCCGCTCTTTGGTGCCGGCGGCGCGGGAGCCTGCGGCTGCTGGTAGAGCTCTACGGCCATCAGTCTTCAGTCATCCACTGGCGGATCTGCGCGGCCACCCGCTCGGGGTCACGATCGACGAGCTCTTCGACCTGCTGTCGGGCCACGTTCACGGGTGGCCGCAACCGTTGGACCACGGTCGGGCCCTCGAGGTCGACCATCTGCGTCTGCGCCTCGAGCTCGGCCAGCGAACGTGGGTGCTCGAGCTCGCGCAGCCATGTCGGCTGCCCGGCGAACTGCTCACCCTCGCGCTTGCGGAGCATGCGGCTCATCATCAGTAGGAAGACCAGGGCGCCGACGCCGAGGGCCACGTACTTGACGTCGCCGATCATGCCGCTGGTGCTCGAGGAGGTCGCGGCCGGGGCCGAGATCTTGGCGAACGGCAGCGAGCCGACTGAGATCGTGTCACCGCGCTTCTTGCTGTAGCCCACCGTGTTCTCGACCAGCGCCTTGATCGCGGGCAGCTCGCTGGCCGACACCTTCTTGCTGTTGACCATCACCGCGATCGTCTGGCGGTTGATCGCGCCGGGGGCGACGGTCGTGCGGGCGATCGTGTGGCTGACGTCGTTGACGGTGGTGTTGGTCTTGTTGTTGTAGTTCGAGTTGCCACCGCTGCTGCCCGAGTAGCTGCTGAGGTTGGTGGACTGGTTGCCGGCGGAGCCGCCGGTGGGTGCCGTACCCGTGCCCTTGAGCGATTCGGTCGAGACCGCGGTGGAGGCGGGCGTGACCTTCTTGCTGTAGGTCACCGAGGCGAGGTTCTCCTGGTTGGCGTTGAGGTCGGCGTTGACCTTGGTGATCGCCATGCCGGGGCCGAGCATCGCGGCGAGGGCCGCGTCGACCTGGTCATCCATCTGCGAGTTGTAGGCGTTCTCGGCCGACTGCTTGGCGGTCAGCGAGGCGCCCAGGTTGCCGTTGCTCGAGCTCGGCCACAGCACGTCGCCGTTCTGATCGGTGATCGTGATCTTGCTCTGGCTCAGTCCGGTGACGTCACCGGCGACGATGCCGGCGATCGCCTTGACAGCGCTCGAGGTGAGCGAGCCGGTCGTGTTCAGCAGCACCGACGCGGTGGGTTCGGTATTGCTGCCGGTGAAGAGGTTGTCGGCCTGGTTGGGAACCGCGAGCTGGACCTCGGCAAGGTTGATGCCGTTCATCCCCTCGATCGTCTGGTCGAGCTGCTGCTCGAGCGCCGAGGTGGTCTGCTCCTGCTGCTGGAACTGGCTCTCACCGAGGCTCGTGGAGCCGAGGTATGAGGTCAGGGTGCCGGCGGCTCCGGCGAGCAGCCCCTGTCCGTCGAGCAGGTCGCGGGCCTTGCCGACGTCGCTCGGATTGACCTCGACGCCGGTGCCGTTGTTGGTCAGCTGATAGGCGATGCCGCCGGTGGACAGGGCCGAGGTGATCTTCTCGGTCTGTGCCGGGCTCTGGCCCGCGACCAAGGTGGTATAGCTGGGCGAAGAGGCCATGCTCATCAGGATGTAGATGAACAGCACGCTGATTACGGCGGCGGCTCCGACCGTGATCCAGCCCCTGGTGGAGAGCTTGGAGGCGATGTCGCGGAAGTTGAGATTCATGGCGGGCAGGGGACGAGGGGTTAGAGCTGGGTCTGGAAGAGCGTCGTTGCGGCGGTGTCGATCTGGTTACGGATCTGCGAGGCAAAGTCCATCGCCAGGCTCGCGTTCTCCACCGAGGTGATGGCCGCGGTGGGGTCTGTCGCCTGGCCGGTCGCGAGCTGCTGGGTGGCCTGCGTCGCTGTGTTCTGGCTGTTCTCGAGCGAGCTGATCGCCTGTGTGAGCGCGTTGCCAAAGCTCTGGCCGTTGGTTGCTGGGCTGCTCGCGCCGGTGGAGGGGATGCCGGTCCCGAGTCCGCCGATGCTTGCTCCGAGGGAGCCGATGCCAACTGAGGGAACGATCATTACTTAAGGATTTGGAGGGTGTCGGAATACATTTGCTTGGAGGTGTCCATCGCCGTCACATCGGCCTGATAGGCGTTCGATTCGGAGATCAGGTTGGTCATCTCCGTGACGGGCTGGATGTTGGGTTCCTTTACGTACCCCTGCTTGTTCGCCTGGGGGTTGCCGGGGTCATAGACCAGCTGGTCGGGGACGTTTTCGGTGACGATCCCGGCGACCTGCACGCCCCCGGGGGTCGGGCCCTGGCTGCCGCCGCCCATCGCCGAGCTGAGCTCGGTCTGGAAGTTGCTGCCCGAGCCGTTGGCTTCGAGCTCGACCGCCTGCGGCTTGTACGGGTTGCCGTTGTTGGTCGATTGGGCGTTGGCCAGGTTCTCGGCCGTGACGTCCATCTGCATGCGCTCGGCGGTGAGGCCGGTCGCGGAGATGTTGATTGAGTCAAAGAAGCTCATGCCGCGGTGGTGGTGTTCATCGCGCTCTGGAGGATGCCCTCGCGAGCCGCGGCGATCTGCGTCATGTCCTGATACAGGAGGCCGTTCTCGGCGATCTCCGCGTTGACCGTGTCCGAGTCAACGCCGTTGCCGTCCTGTGAGTTGACGACGTCCTCGGTATAGGGCGTGTAGGAGACCGAAGTCGGCGACTGACCGTTGGCCATCGCGCTTGCCAGCGTCTGCTGGAAGTTGACGTCTTCAGGCTGGAAGTTCGGCGTGTTGGCGTTGGCCAGATCGTTGGTCAGCACGCTCTGCCGGAGCATGCTGCCGCTCATTGCCGATTCGAGCGCAAGCTGAGTGTTGTCAAGGAGAGACATACGAGTACCTTGGGGTACGGGTTTTCAGCCCTCCTTGGGCTCTTCATCCAAGATCGCGCACCGTGGCGATCACTCCGGTTATCGGCTGCGGTTGCGGAAGCTTGAGTGTTGGGACGCGAAGTTGACGCGCCGTGATCGGCCGATCACACCGGCAGCGCAGGGCATCGGTGAAATACCTGCAAATGGAGCACTGTCACGCCCTGGGTGCGGCCGGGCGGGGCGCTGCACGAGCGCTTCCGACCGCGTTTGAGAAGTGCAGCTTCGAGCTGTATCTATGAACGCGAGCCGCCGAGCGGACGCTATGAACTCGAGCCGCGGGCGCAAGCGCGAGCGGATGCTCAGACCGAGACGGGACTCGAGACGACGGGCTGGTGCTGCCAGTCCTTGATCCCGAGGCTCTGGTCGGCGAGCAACGAGACCTCTTCCTGGGCATCCCCGTCGCGGCCGAGCAGGCGCACGACCGGGCGGTCGAGGGCCTCGTCACAGACGCTCGCGACGATCCCCCTGCGGCCGTCGGTCAGCTCGACCTCGGTGCCGGCAGGAAACGGCGCCACGACGCGCAGGAAGGACTCGACGACCGCGGGCTCGAACAGCGTGCCCCTGCCCTCGATGATCGCGCGCACGCCGACATGGGCGGGGCGCGCCGGTGCATAGAGACGCTCGGAGGTGATCGCGTCGTAGACGTCGGCGACGGCGGCGATGCGGGCCATCTGGTGGATCTCATTGCCGGCCCTGCCGTCCGGATATCCGGAGCCGTTCCAGCGCTCATGGTGGCGCAGGACAACGGCCTTGACCAGCGGGCTCCAGCGGCTGCCGTCGAGGATGTCGACCCCGGCGCGCGGGTGGGTCTTGATGATCTCCCACTCCTCCGGCGTCAACTTGCCGGGCTTGTTGAGGATGCCCAGCGGGATCGCCAGCTTGCCGATGTCATGCAGCAACAGACCGAGACCGAGGACCGAGAGCCGATCCTCCATCTCGTCGAAACGGACCTCGCCACGAAAGTCGGTCCAGCCGTTGTCGCTGAAGTAACGGAAGCCGATCAGCAGGCCCAGCGCGGTCACGTCGATCGAGTGCTGGAAGGTGTAGCCGTCGGCGGAGGAGAGGTCGGCAAGCGCGAGTGCCGCACCGCCCGAGGATTCAATCTGCTCGAGGATCCGCTGCACGACATCCTGCAGCTCCTGCACCGCCTCCGGTGCCAGCCGCCGGCCGCGGCTGAGCGCGTCGCGGGCGGTGGTGTAGGCGCCCGACACGGCGCGGGTCGCGACCGAGCGCGTGTGATCGTCGATGATCGGTTCGACGGCGATGCCGTCACTGACCTCATCCTCGACGTAGATCGCGGAGATCCCGGCGCGCAGCAAAAGCTCGCGGTAGCGAGGCGTGAGGGTCACGCCGGCACGCAGCAGCGGCACCCCGTCGGGCCGTCCGATGAGAACATCTCTTCCGAGTTCAGACCCGTCGTCTGCCCGGGCCAGGGAGATCAGGCGCATTAGGCTATATGTCGGCGAAATGCAGCGATGGCTTGAGTAACGGCGGGCTTCGCCCGAGCAGGCCGCTCAGCCCGCCGCGGTGCCCGCGGTGACGAGGCTCGCACCGCGTATCAGGCGGTGGTCGAGTACCGCCCGCTGCGTGGCGGGGCGTAGGTGCGAGCGATCCGGCGGCCGCGTCGCAGCGCGTTGCGCGAACCTGCGAGCCGGTCTCGCAGCCGCTCTGTCTCGATCATCACACGACCGCGCATCGCCTCCGCGTGCAGGACGAGCGGACGCGCGGATGCAGGCACGGGCTTTGGCAACGTATCCAGGTACGCGCCCGTTTTCGCGATCGCCTCGCGCAGCTCGGCCGTGCGACCACTTCCGGCCAGTTCGAGCTCACGCTCGACCAGCTTGACGAGCGTGTGGAACGGCGCCCGCTCGTCGGCGATCAGACGTTTGCTACCTGAGCCCATGCGTCTCTGAGGGTGCCGAGCAGACCGCGAACCTGCTCGATCCGCTGTGGGTCGGCGTGGATCCGGGCCTGGTTGAGGTGACGCTGACAGAAGACATAGATGGCGGCCAGTCGCGGGGCGATCTCACCGCCGCGCTCGTAATCGAGTGACCCCTGGAGGTGGCTGATGATCATCTCCGCACGGCGCAGCTTCTGGTGGGCGGTTTCGATCTGGCGCTCGCTCATCGCGACACTCGCCTGGGCCAGGAAACGGCTGGCGCCGTCGTAGAGCATCACGATCAGCTGGCCCTGGCTTGCCGTCAGGATCGCCGAGCGCTGGTAGGCGGCACGCGGAGCGGTGTAGTTTGTGGTGGCCATCGGTTCTAGCTATGTATTCGGCAGGCTGGCTCGACGCTTGAGTGGGCGTCGACGGGCAGGCGCGGGCATCTGCGTGACGGGATCCGGCTCAGCCGGTGGTGGACGTCGACGAAGCCGAGAGTGAGTTGGAGAACGTGCCCAGTGAGGTCTTCTGGTTGTCCAGCGTCTCCAGCGATGACTCGACGCTTGCCCATTGCTCCTCGAGGTCGGACTCCTCCTGGTCATACATCGCCGTCTGACTGGTCAGCTGGCCCTGGAGGTTGGTGACCTCCGTGTCGTTGCCCGTGATCCGCGTCGCGATCGATCCATACGGCCCGCCCGCATTGTTGGCCACCGTCTGGAACTGCGTCGACCAGGACTGCAGCGCCGCCTGTACGGCGGTGGGATTGGCCTGGATCGCCGCGGTCAGCTGCGAGGCGTTGATCGTCAGCAGGCCGTCGGTGGAGTCGGTGGTGGCTGAGCCGGTCGACGCGCCGGTCGAGACACCGAGGTCCGCCAGCGACTGGTAGCCGCTCGCCAGCGAGGAGTCGCTTGCGTCGACCGCGTTGCGCAGACTGTCGAGCAGGTTCTCCATCTCCGGGTCGCCGAACAGCGAGCCCGAATAGGCGCTGGCCTGGGACGAGTTGCTCTCGCTGGAAGGCGCCGTGTTGATCGCCGTCTGGACGTTCGTGACCATCGTGTTGTAGTCGGTGACGAACTGCTGCACGGCCTGGAGGATCGAGCTCGTGTTTGGAGCCGGCGAGCCGGTCGTGATCGTGACCGGAGCGTTGGTGGGGGTCACACCCAGCAGGTTCACCGTCACGCCCGGGACCGCATCGGTGAGCGTGTCGCTCTCCGAATAGGAGGCCGTGGTACTGCCGTTGACGTAGACCTCGGCGTCCTGCCCGGCAGCCGAGCTGCTGGCCGCGATCGCGCCGGACGTCGAAGATGTCAGCGTGATCGGGTTGCCATTGCCGGTGCCGGTGGTGCTGCCGTCACCGGTCGTCCGTGAGGAGATCACGAGCTGGCCGCTGCTCAGCACGGTCGCGTAGGCGATGCCGTTGTTGGCGCCATTGATGTCGCTTGCGATCTGGGCGTTGGTCTCACCGGCGGTCACGTTCACCGTCTGCGACCCCTGGTCGTTGCCGATCGTGAGCGTGTCGGCGGCGCCGGCAGGAGCGCTGTAGCCAAAGGTCGCCTGCGACGCGCTCGCCAGCCGGGCGACGCTGAGCGTGGTCGACCCGATCACGGCGCCGATGTTCTGCGTGGCGGTGGCGGTGACGAGGCTCGAGTCGCTAGAGGAAACCGTCTGCGACTGAAAGAAGAGGGACGGCTCGCCGAGGTTGAGCGCGTCGAGTGAGGTCGTCTCGATCGACGACTGCATGGAGCTGAGCGTCGAGTTCTCCGTATTCAAGGCAGTGATCGAGTCCTGGATGTTGGTGAGCGGCATCTCATCGATGGCTAGCTCCGCCTGGATCAGCTCATTGGTGTTGATGCCCGATGCCAGACCCGTGATCTGGAGCTGCCCGCCGGCACCGCTGTTGGTGAGCGTCGAGCCGGAGGTGAGACCGCCTGAGGCGTTGATGGTCGACGGGCTGAGGACGTTTGAGCCGCTCGAACCGGAGACGCTCGATGTTGACATTGCTCGATTCCTTTCGTCCTAGTTGGTTCCCTGCCGGGCAGGCGCGATCACGCTCACGACAGCCTTCCTCGTCTTATATCGGTCGTCGGCACGCAAACTTGATCGGCGCCGGCGGGCAGCGGACGCCGCGGTGCTCATACCGCGGCCGCTTCACGCATCTCCGCGTCGCGCCCCGCCGTGGTCCGCCGCTCACGCGCCAGCTGCAGCAGGTTGTGCGCGCCGTCGTTGGACTGCTCCAGTGCCAGCGCCTGTGCCGCGAAGGTCTCGGCGGCCTCGGGCTGGCCGTTGCCGAGCGCAACATGGGCGAGGCCGACCAGCGCGCGAGCGTCCGGCTGCGTCTCGCAGACGGCCATCCACTCGCGTCCGGCCGAGCGCAGGAAGCCGCGTCGCAGATACATCTGCGCAAGCAGCTCACGGCGTTCGCGCTCGGCGATCGGGCAGCGCTCGAGCAGCGGCAGCAGCGACTCGAAGTTCTCGAAGTCCCGCACGCGTAGCAGCGACTCGAGCATCCGGCCAAGCAGCGGCACACCCTCGACCGGGGGAGGCTGCGCCGGCTCGCCGCGCTGCTGGGCCAGCCAACTGGCATAAAGGCCGCGCTCGCCCGCCGGCAGTCCGACGCGCGCGGCCCGCTCGAGCGTGGCCTCGGCCCCGTCGATGTCCCGCACCAGCAGGCGCGCGAACAACTCGCTGCGCACGACCACGACCGCCGCCTCGCCCTCCTCGGAGACGCTCTCGGCCTCGGCGGCCGCCTCGGCATAGCGTCGCTGATACATGAGCGACTCGACGAGCGCGGCGCGCGCGGCCCAACCGTGCGGCTGCGTCTCGATGACCCGGCGGAAGTGGGCTTCGGCGATGGCCGCGTGGCCCTGCTCGTAAAGCGCCGTGGCGAGCATGAACCGGCCGGCGGCGGGCAGCCTGGTTCCCGCCGCCTCAACCTGCGCGACGACCGCCTCGGCTGCGGTGCCCGACTTCAGCAGTGCCGTGGCGTAGGGGTAGATCGTGCCGATGTGCTCCGGGTGGTGCTCGATGCACCAGCTGAGCAGCTCGAGCGCCGGCTCCCACTGGGCACGGTTGAGGTAGGTGGTGGCCAGGATGATCTTTGGCATGAACGTGCCCGAGCCGACCGTCGCCGTGTACTTGGCCGGGGCGTCGCCCATCTCGATCGCCTGCTCCATGTAACCGATCGCATCATCGGAACGCTCGAGGCCGAGGCTCGACATGCCCTGCTCGAAGACCAGATCGGTGAACCCCGGAAAATGCTGCAGCCCCAGCGCGCAGCGCTGCAGGGCGTCGGTGAAGCGTCCGTCGGCGCGCAGTGCCTTGACCGAGCGCAGGACCAGCGACGGTGCGTACTCGTGCCAGAACGTACCGTCCGCCTCGAGCTTGCCGATCGCGAGCTCGAACTCCTCGACCGCCTTCTTGACGTCGCCGGCGGCGAAGTATTCGGAACCGAGGTTGTAATGGAAGAAGGCGTTGAGCGCGTGGGCCGGGGTCTCGCGTTGCTGCGCCAGCAGCAGCTCGAGGTTGCGGCGGGCCTTGTCCTTGGACTCGCGCACCACGCCGAGATAGCCGTAGTGGTTGATCCGCACCGTCGACTGGGCGATGCGCTCCGGCGCGTAGGCGGGCAGGTGGTACGCGATCTGCTCGTGCAGGCGGCCGCTGAAGCGGTAGTTGGGACGGTTGCGGAACATGCGCAGCGCGCTGTGCACGACCGAGACGCCGTTGCCCTCCTCGCCCGTGAAGTTGGTCTCGTGCAGGAAGAAGGCCTCGCGCCAGGTCTGACCGGTCAGCGACCGCAGCTTCTCGACGTCCTCGGCGACGAGCACCTCATCGGCGTCGAGGTAGATCCACCAGTCACCGGTCGCCGCCTCGAGCGAGGCGTTGCGGGCGTCGCTGAACGAGCCCGTCCATTCGCGCTCGATCACGGTCGCGCCGAACGACTTGGCGATCGCGATCGTCGAGTCGGTGGAACCGGTGTCGACGACGATGATCTCGTCGACGGCATCCTTGACCGCGGCGAGCGTGCGGGGCAGCATCTCCTCCTCGTCACGCACGATCATCACCAGGCTCAGGCGCTGGCCCTCGGCCGGCTTAGCGCGGCCGGCGAGCCGTCGGGCGCGTTTGGAGAGGTCGGAGAGCACGGGGTGGAAGGCGAGTTTCCGGTGCTTGCCCGAGCGCGCGCGATTGGCGATCTCATCGAGGTTGCGGTCGAGGTGCGGAAGCTCGGGATCGAGGCGCTTGGCCGCCTGGAACAGCGCCTTGGCGCCGTCGAGCGCCCAGAGCTCGTACATGATCACGCCGGCGTAGTTGAGCAGCACGGGTTCGGCCGGCTCGGCCTCGAGTGCGGTGATCGCACCGCGGGCCATCGCCAGCAGCAGCTCGGTCGCGCGCTTCTCGCTGACCGCCTGCAGTGATCCCAGGCCGCGCTCCAGCAGCAGCTTGCGGATCTGATAGGCGCGGCTCGGGTTCTCGAGCTCGGCGGCGTCGGTGAAGAGCTGTACATATGCGGACAGGTCACCGGCGGCGATGAAGCTCGCGGCGCGACTGACGAAGCCCTGAACCATCTGGTTCTCGGCGTGGTATGCGAGCTGAACGGCCTCAACCTCGGTGAGCCCGGGGTTGGCCGGCAGGGAAGTCTTGGTCAGGCGAAGGGCCATTCGCGCAAAGTCCTTGGTCTAGTTGGGCAACCCAATGATCGGCAGCACCGCCGAGATCCTTAGGGTCCGCGACCAAATTGGTGACGGAGCTGGCAGGTGCAGACGGTGGACCGGCTGCGCGGAAGCGCTTTGTAGATGGCCAACCGTGCGGCACCGCCGAGCACAATCTGCGGGTTTCCCGCAATATGCCTGCGCAGAGGGCCTTTTCTAACGCCCGCAAGCGCCCAAAAACCTGGCAATCCGGCTGCTCGGGCGCGATACCGCTCAAAGGCCTGCATGCAGCGGCCGATGAAGCAGCGGCAGATGTAGGAATTGTCGGCCCCCTGAGGAATCTTTGCGGCAGTGCCAGGAGACACAGTGACGCGAGCAAGAAGTGAACGGGCCAGTAGCGAGTCCGTCCAGCAGCTTTGGGAGCAGTACCACGCGACCGGCGATTCCGGCCAGCGTGACCGTCTGGTGCTCACCCTTGCACCGATGGTGAAGTACATCGTCTATCGCAAGGCTCGGGAGATCCCCGCGCGTTGTGAGGTCGAGGATTTCGTCTCCTGTGGACTCGAGGCACTGATGCGCTCGATCGACCGCTACGACCCCTCACGCGGGGCCACGCTCGAGCAGTTCGCCTGGACCCGCATCCAGGGCGCCGTGCTCGATGAGCTGCGCCGCAACGACTGGGCGCCGCGCTCGCTGCGTCGCTGGGAGCGTGACATCTCGCGTGCCCGCGAGCGGTTCATCGCACTGTACGGTCGCGCGCCGTCGCACGAAGAGCTCGCCGACTCGGTCGATCTGACTCCCGCCGAGCTCGACCGCTGGCTCGGTGACATCCACCGCTCCGATGTGGGCTCGCTGAACGTGCTCGTGCTGGGCGACGACGACACCACGATCGAGCGGATCGACACACTCTCAAGCCATGACAGCGAGTTCGATCCCGAACAGCGTGCCGTGCGCGACGACGCCAAGGAGCGCTTCCGCGCAGCCTTCGAGCAGCTGCCCGAACGTGAGCGTCAGGTCGCCGTACGCCTGTACCTGCACAACATGACGCTGCGCGAGATCGGCGACGCCCTCGGCGTGACCGAGAGCCGCGTCTGCCAGATCCACAGCCAGCTGCGCAAGCGCCTGCGCGAGCTGCTGGCCGCGGACGAGCAGCTCTTCCAAGAGGTCGCTTGATCTAGCTCGGGATGGCCCGCTGGCCATCCCGTCGGGCCCGCCTGGCCACCGCTAGGGCTTGGCTGGCCGTCCCGCCTGCGCGTCGAGCCGGTAGGCCCAGGCGAGCGCCTCCGCGACCGCGCGGTACATCGCCTCCGGGACCTCCTCACCGAGGTCAAGGGCCGCCAGGGCGCGCGCCAGCGCCGGGTCTGACCTGACCGGCACGCCCGCCTCCAGCGCGGCGGCGATGATGCGTTCGGCGACATACCCGCGCCCCGATGCCACCACCCGTGGGGCCGTCTGACCGGGCTCGTACCGGAGCGCCGCGGCCTGCTGCGGCCGCTCGTGCTCGCCTTTCATGCGAACACGTCCAGCGGCTCGCGGCGCGCCACGACCGTGACCGTCGCCGGCCGCTCGGTGGCGCTCGCCAGCGCCGACTGCAGCCCGCCGGAGTGCTCGTCGGTGGTCTCGTACGCGCCCGGCGCAACCGCAACGCTCACCGCCAGCGCGCCGGCGCTGAGCGTGAAGTGCAGATCCAGCCGGCCAAGTGTCGGGGCGTCGTAGCGCAGGCTGAGCGTGTGCGTCTGGTCGCCGGCGGTCAGCGGACCGCCGGCATCCCGCTCGGTCACCTTGACGAAACCTCCGCCCGGCAGGGGCACGCGTGGAGCTTCGACCGGCGCGGCCGGAGGCTGCTGCTGCGCCGTGTCGTCGCGGATCTGCAGCACGACCTTGTCGGGCGTGAGCTCGCGGACCTGCAGGCGCAGCTCCTCACCGGCCTGCACGGTTGTGGGCAGCTCGGCCTCGAGCAGGACGCCTGCGAGGCTCAGCGTCCCGCGTCCCTCGGCAGCCACCGCGGCCACGCGTGCCATCAGCTCGCGGCCGACCGACAGCTTGACGTCTTCGGCGAGCACGGTTCGCAGCAGTGATGCGTCAACCGCGAGTGGTTGCATCACTGCAGTCTGACAAGCGTTGGAATCTGCTCAAGGATTCCGGCGTGCAGCCGATCATGAGAGGACGATGGATCTTGGGCTGAACATTGCTTCGGCGGGAATGCTCGCTGAGCAGGTACAGGAGGACCAGATCTCCAACGATCTGGCGAATGCTTCGACGCCCGGCTACAAGCCGTCATCGTCGGTGCAGCAGAGCTTCGGCGCGCTGCTGCTGCGCAACACCGCCAACGGTCAGACGATCGGGTCGATCGACACCGGCGTGAATGTCAGCAAGGGGCAGACGGACCTGACCCAGGGGCCCATGCAGCAGACCGGGC
Source organism: uncultured Actinomycetota bacterium (assembly GCA_963706725.1). GTDB lineage: Bacteria > Actinomycetota > Thermoleophilia > Solirubrobacterales > Solirubrobacteraceae > Palsa-465. The sequence continues at coordinate 2,136,311 of OY970167.1, forward strand.
GCCCGCTCGACTTCGCGATCCAGGGCGCGGGCTTCTTTGCCGTGCGCACCGCCAACGGCGTCCAGTACACGCGCAACGGCCAATTCAGTGTCAGCAGCCAGGGGCAGCTGATCGATCAGTACGGCGATGACGTGCTGTCGCAGACCGGCTCCCCGATCAAGGTCGGCGCGGCCGGGACTGTGCCGACCAGCGCGCTCGGGCTGTTCAACGTGAGCAAGCCCTCGGAGCTCGGCAACAACAACTTCTCCGGCACGGCCGCGGGCGGGCGCGCCAGCGGCCAGGTCTACTCGGGCGAGCTCGAAGGCTCCGGCATCGATCCGATCCAGGAGATGGTCCAGATGGAGTCGGCGCTCAACGCCTACACCGCGGGGCAGCAGACGATCGGCACGATCAGCCAGACGATGCAGGAAAGCGCCCAGAGTGTGGCGCAGGTGCCCTGATGCTCGAGGGTCTCTACTCAGCCGGCGCCGGCATGGAAGCCGCTCAGGACCAGCTCAACACGGTCTCCAACAACATCGCCAACGAGGACACGCCCGGCTACCAGGCGCAGATCCTCGGCTTCCACGACCTGCTCTATACGACCGACGACGACGCTCCCTCAAACGCGCTGGTCGGCGCCGGTGCAAGCGCCGCGACGCTCGGATTCAGTCAGTCGCAGGGCTCGCTGCAGAAGACCGGCAACCCATTGGACCTGGCGCTCAACGGTCCGGGTTACTTCCAGGTCCGTCAGCCCGACGGCTCGACCGCGCTGACACGCGATGGCTCGTTCCAGCTCAACGCGAGCGGGCAGATCACCACCAACCTCGGGATGGAGCTGGTGCCGCCGATCACGCTGCCCAAGGGCACCCAGCCATCGCAGGTGTCGATCGCCTCCGACGGAACCGTCAGCGTCGGCAACCAGAAGGTCGGACAGATCAAGATCGTGCAGGTGACGGCGCCGGACAAGCTGATGCCGGAGGGCAACAGCGTCTACGGCGTGACGTCGAGCAGCGGCCCGGCTCAGACCGCCAAGGGCGTGAGCATCCAGCAGGGCTACCTCGAGCAGTCGAATGTCGATCTCAACACCGAGATCTCCGACATGATGACCGCCGAGCAGGCCTACGACATGGGCAGCAAGGCAGTGCAGATGGAAGCGCAGCTCGGACAGATCGCGGCCACCCTGAAGTGATGAGCAGCTCTTCGTCTGACATCACGCTTGGCACGATCGGCGCAAACGCGGGGATCCCCAACCTCAACGTCGCGACCGTCCCGAGCAACATCCGCAACGGCGGCAGCAAGGCGATGCAGGCCTACAGCGAGGGGCTGGCGTTCGAGGACATGCTCGTCAACGAGCTCAGCCAGCAGCTGTCGCAGAGCATGTTCAACGGCAGCGGTGATGGCTCGAGCGCTGACAGCTCGTCGGCCGGCGGCGCTTCGGACAGCAGCATGCTCGGTGGTGCCAGCGCCTACCAGAGCTTGATCCCGCAGGCGCTGACGTCGAGCATCATGTCCGACGGCGGGCTTGGCATGGCCGAGAGCTTCGCCGAGCAATTCGATCCGTCACTGCTCTCACAGAGCTCCGGCAGCGCGAGCCCGGCGGTCGTGCCAGCTGACACGACCACCGGCGACGGTTCCACAACCGCGGGCGGGGCAGCAGGCACGACCGTCGGATCTGCGCGTGAGGTGCGGCTCTGATGACCGCGATGGCTGATCCGCCGACCGAGCTCGGGCAGGCCGACGGCCGCCAGGTCGACGCGCTGCTGACGCGCGACGTGCTCGCGCACCTCGCCACACAGCTCGACTCGGCACGTCGCATGCTCGCGATCGTGCTCGAGCAGGGCACGGCGATCCGCCAGCGGGCGGTCCCGCAGGTCGTGGCGCTGGCGACCTCACTTCAGACCGAGATTCATCGCCGCGAGGTGATCGAGGCCGAGCGTCTGCAGCTGCTGGACCGTGCCGGCGTGCACCTGCGCGTGAGCCCGGGCGATGTCAACATCGCAATGCTCGCGAACCTGATGGACGAGCAGTCTGCGCAGATCGCACGCGCACGCTCCGCCGAGCTGCGCGGGATCCTGCTCGAGATCCAACGCGAGCACACGACCAACCGCGCGCTGATGCAACAGGAGCTGTCGTTCCTCGACCACCTGCTGCGTCTCGCCGGCAACGCCGGCGGCTACGACTCGGGTGGCGAGCAGAGTCGCCGCAAACCGCTCATGCACCGTCCGGTGCTCGACCTCACGGCGTAGGCCACCGCCATGTACATCTCGAGCTTCCTCACTCTGAATACCGCGCTCAGCGGCGTCGAGGCTGCCCAGGAAGAGCTGGACACCACCGGGCAGAACATCACCAACGAGAACACGGCGGGCTATGAGGAGCAGGTTGTCAACCTGAGCGAGTCGGAGTCGCTGGACATCGCCGGGTCCGGCAGCGACGGTGCGCTGCAGCTGGGCACCGGCGTGACCGCAACCGGCATCACCAACACCGGCGATCCGTACCTCGATGCGGCCTGGCGCCAGCAGAACGCGTCGACCAACGCCACCAGCACGACCGAGGGCTACATGAACCAGGTCCAGTCGGCGCTCAGCGAGCCCAATGGGTCCGGTGTCAGCTCCGAGCTGTCGTCATTCTGGACGGACTGGAACGACCTGGCCGACAACCCCAACGATGCCGCCGCGCAGCAGGCGGTTGTCCAGCAGGGACAGCAGGTTGCGCAGGCCCTGAACTCGTTGAGCAGCGAGCTGAACGGTCCCAATCCGAGCGACCCCACCGACCCGACCAACTCCGCCTCCGTGCTCGGCCAGGTGAATTCGCAGTACATGGCGACGATGGAGGGCCCGACCGGCGCCGGAGCGTCGGGCGGCACGCTCTACAACGACGCCTACAACATCTCCACGTTGAATTACTCGATCGTGCAGGCACAGGCCGCCGGTCAGAGCGCCAACGATCTGATCGACCAGCGCAACGCCGCGCTCGACAGCCTCTCGCAGCTCGGCAACGTGCAGGTTCAGAACAACACCGATGGCTCGGTCAGCGTCTACTTCGGTGGTGTCGGCACGGCGCTGGTCAACGACCCCGCCGGCGACGCGCCCGGAGGCCCGGTCCCGCCGGGTGACAATTTCGGGTCCTATGGCACCGCCGGCCCCGGCTCCGGCAGCGGCTGGGCGGACGCCTGGCAGACCCAGTTCCAGTCCGACGCGGGCACGACCTCGGCGGCGCAGCTGGCGAGCACCGTCGGTGGCACGCTCGGCGCGCTGATCGGACTGGCCGGATATTCGGCCAGTGGCTTTGGCAGCCTCGGTTCGGCCACGTTCGCCGCGGGCGTCACCAGCTACGCGACCGCGGCGCCGGCGACCCAGCTCGGCTCGATCGGCACGATCACCGCCTCGCTCAACCAGGTCGCCTCCGAGCTCGCCAGCGAGGTCAACTCGCCGACCGTGACGGGGACAAGCAGCAGCACGACGCTGAACTATGCGTTCTTCACCAACGGCACGACGCCCACCAACGCGGACCCGATGACGGGGCCCACCACCGGGATTACGGCCGCCAACATCAGCATCTCCTCATCACTTCTGAAGGCGGCGGCGTCGGGGATCAGCCCACAGCCGATCGACTCATCGAGCCCCAGCAACACAACGGGGCTCACTAACGTCCAGGTCTCGAGCCTGGCGACCGGCGCGCCGGCGAGTAACGCGAGCGACAACGACATCGCGCTCGATGAGGCCGCCAACTCCGGCGGCACCGCCGACACCGCCTATGCGGCATTCGTCCAGCAGGTCGGCTCGCTCGCCCAGGGTGCCAACAACGCCTCGTCGACCGCGTCGGCGCTGCAGACGCAGATCACCAATCAGCGCACGAGCGTCGAGGGTGTCGACCTCTCGCAGGAGATGGCAAACCTGATCAACGAACAGCAGGCCTATCAGGCGTCCGCGAAGGTGATGAACGCGTTCAGCACCGTGATGGACTCACTGATGACGGTGGTTGGACAGTAGGAGAACCAGAGCCATGACCGAGCGCATCACCTCACAGATGGTCGGCAATTCCACGATCGCCTCGATCGAGAGCGATCTGAACCAGCTGAGCCAGACGCAGGAGGACCTGTCCACCGGCTATCAGATCAACGATCCGTCGGACAACCCCTACGGAGCGGCGCTGTCGATCTCTCTGAACGGGCAGGTCGGCGCCTACAGCGCCTACGAATCGAACGTGACGCAGGGCACCGCCTGGGTTCAGAGCGCCTCCAGCAGCCTGCAGTCGATCCAGGAGAGCGTCCAGACCATCCGCGAGCTCGTCGTCGAGGGCTCCAACGGCACGATGAGCTCAAACGATCTCAACGACGCCGCCCAGGAGGTCTTGCAGTACGTCAGCCAGATCAAGCAGTCGGCCGATTCGCAGTACGACGGTTCCTACATCTTCTCGGGCGACAACGTGACCACACAGCCCTACAGCACGACCGCCACAGCCGCCGACCCACCGACCGAAGACCAATTCAATGGCAACACCAACAGCATCAGCTATGCGATCGGTCCGAGCACCCAGATCCAGGTCAATGCCAACCTCTACAGCGTGCTCGGGAACGGCAACACCGGCGGCACCGCCGGCGCCACCAGCAACGGTGGTGGAGCGGTGCAGGCCGATGGTTCCGGTGGACTACTGGCGACGCTGCGCACGGTGTACAACGATCTGACCGGCACCAACGGCGGCACCCAGGCCGACCTTGAGAACCAGCTCACCAACCTGGACACGAACATCAGCTCACTCGAAACCGTTCAGGCCACGGTCGGCGCCACCCAGGACAGTCTGCAGATGGCGTCGAGCCGTCTCACATCGTTGAGCACCAGCGCCCAGACCGACCTCGGGAACGTGGAGGACACCGACATGCCGCAGGCTACGATCACGTTCTCAACCGAGCAGGCCTCCTATCAGGCGGCGCTGCAGTCCTCCGCTGACATCATTCAAACCTCGTTGCTGAACTTCCTCCAGGGATGAACGCTACATCCGTATACCCACACGGCGCGGCCGCCGATGGCGCTCACGAGCCGCAGACCGAAACCTATCCGACCTCTCGATTTGGTCCGGTCGACGTGCTGGTCGACAGCATCATCGCCTTTCCCGACGGGCTCATCGGGCTGGGTGGCAGCCGCTACGCGCTGCTCAGCACCGACGCCAAGAGCCCGTTCCTGTGGCTGCAATCGCTCGACAACGCCGCGATTGCGCTGCCGGTGGCCAACCCACACCGCTTCTTCCGGGACTTTGAGGTCGAGCTCACCGACACCGACGCGAGCCTGCTCGGTTTTGACGATGGCGTTCCCGCCGACGTGTACGTGACGGTCACGGCCTCGAGCGTCGCCAGCGAGACGACGGTCAACCTCAAGGCGCCGATCCTGATCCGTGACGGCAGTGGCCATCAGGTGATCAACCAGAGCGACAAGGTCGCGGTGAAGACGCCGCTGTTCCCGGTTCCGCCGCCCGGCGCCACCACCGCAGCCGCCGCCTAGGCCCTAAGCTTCCACGCATGCTGCGTGTGACGCGTCGTGCCGGCGAACGAGTGATCGTCGGCGGTGAGGTCGTGATCGAGGTGCTCGAGGTTCGGGGTGCGACCGTTCGCCTGGGCATCGAGGCGCCGCGCGAGGTGTCGATCTATCGCGAAGAGCTCTGGCTCGAGATCAAGCAGGAGAACGAGGCGGCCGCCAGCGCGGCCGTCGAGTTGCCGACGCTGCCCGAGGGCTTCGGCAGCGAGCCCGACTGACGGTGGCTCAGAGCTCGAAACGGCGGGCGCGCAAGGCGCGCGGCGGGGCACCGAAAGCAGTTGCGTCAGGCCGGCGCGAGCGGCGTGCCGCACGCGAGCGCAGCGACCGCAGCGCCAGCAGGCAGGCCGGTCGCGCGCTCGGCACCGTCGGTGAGCGTCCGCTTGGGATCTTCGGCGGCGTGCCGGTGTCCGAGTTCGCGATCTTCGCCGGGCTGATCGCGCTCGTCGTGGGCATGATCGACCACGGTGGCTCGGCACTCGAGGTCGGGATCATCGTCATGGGCCTCGGCGTCAGCGAGGTGACGGCGCGCGAGCACTTCTCGGGCTTCCGTTCGCACACGACGCTGCTGGCGCTGATGCCGGCCGTGATCTGCGAGGCGATCTATGCGCTCGTGGTCGGGGTCCCGAACCAGCGGATCCTGCTGCTGGTGCCCGTGATCCCGATCTTCGCGCTGTGCTTCGCCCTGCTACGCCGACACTTCCGTGTCGCGCGGCACGCCCGCGTCATCGGACAGCGCTGAGACCGTCGGCAGCACCAGCGTGAATTCCGCGCCTCCGTCCGGCGCGTTGGCGACAGCGACGCTGCCGCCGTGCTGTGCCGCCACCTGACTGACGATCGCCAGCCCAAGGCCGCTGCCCTGGCGCGAGCGTGAGCTGGCGCCGCGATAGAAGCGGTCGAACACGTGCGGCAGATCGGTCTCGGCGATGCCGTCGCCGTGGTCACGCACGGTCACGCCGGTCTGATCGACGGTGACCTCGACCGGGCCGCCGTGCCCGGCGTGCAGCGCGGCGTTGTCCAAGAGGTTGTTGATCGCCCGGCTCAGGCGGTCCGGGTTGCCGGACACCGTCACCGGGGAGAGCTGCTCACGGAACTCGACCTGCGGGGCGTTGCGGCGCGCGCGGTCGATCGCGTCCTCGGCGAGTCGGTCGAGACGGATGTCCTCGACGTTGGTCGGCGGCGTGTCGCCGCGGGCGACCTCGATCAGATCCGAGACAAGGTTCGAGAGCTCCTCGCTCTGCTCGACGACGTCGGTCAGCAGGCGCGTGCGATCCTCATCGTCGAGCTCGGCGCCGGAGAGCAGCACCTCGATGTTGGTGCGCAGGCTCGTGACCGGGGTGCGCAGCTCATGCGAGGCGTCGGCGACCAGCTGGCGCTGGGCGGTGACGGACGCGTCGAGCTGCGCGCGGGAGCTCTCGAGCCGCTCGAGCATCTCATTGAAGCTGGTCGCCAGCTGGCCGACCTCGTCGGCCTCGCGGACCTCGATGCGGCGGCTGAGGTCGTCGGTCTCACCGATCAGCTGGGCTGTGGCGGTGACCTCGGCCAGTGGCCGCATCACGCGGCGGGTGGCCATCCTCGCAAGCAGCGCCGCCAAGGCGACGACCGCCAGGAACAGCAGGGTGAGGATCAGGCGCAGGCTGCGGAGGATGCTCAGCACCGGCCCGAGCGGACGCGCCAGCTCCACGGCTATCGGGAACGTGTAGCCGCTGTTGTTCTGAGCGGTCCAGCGAAACACGAAGATCCGCAGCTCAGAGCCGTCGACCGTGACCGTCTGCAGGAGGTCGTTGGAGGTTCCGGCCGCGACCGAGCGAATCTGTGCGCTCGCTGGGAGGTTCAGGTTTCCCTGGTCCAGGTACCTGTCGCCGTTCTTGTTCACGAACTGGACGTACGGCGCGTTGGCGCCGCCGTTGGCCGAGTTCTCGGGCAGCGTGGCGCGCGGCCCAAGCGCGTGGTTGCCGAACGCCTGGACCTGCTGCGCCTGGGCAGTCAGCTCTGTGTCGACCTGACCGACCAGCTTCCCGCGCACGATGAAGTAGCTCGCGAGCACGGCGATCGCGACGGCGAGGGCGACGCTTGCCGCGGCGATGATGCTGATCTTTCGGCGCAGCAGCACGACCGGACTCAGTCTCGCAGGACGTAGCCGATCCCACGCACGGTGTGCAGCAGGCGCGGCTCGCCGCCCTCCTCGGTCTTGCGCCGCAGGTAGCCGATGTAGACGCCGAGGGCGTTGGAGGTGGGGCCGAAGTCATAGCCCCAGACGTTCTCAAAGATGGTCGATCGCGTCAGCACCTGACGCGGGTGCTTCATGAACAGCTCGAGCAGCAGGAATTCGGTCTTTGAGAGCTCGACGAGGCGGTCGCCGCGGTGGACCTCATGCGCCACCGGGTCGAGCACCAGCTCGGCGAAGCGCAGCGTCTCGGCGGCGTCGTCGTCATCGCCGGTGCGGCGCAGCAGCGCCCGCAGCCGCGCCTGCAGCTCCCGCAGCGCGAACGGCTTGACCAGATAGTCGTCGGCGCCGACATCGAGCCCGAGCACGCGATCGTCGATCGCGTCGCGCGCGGTCAGCATCAGCACCGGGGTGCGGTCGCCCGCGGCGCGCATGCGCCGGCAGACCTCGAGGCCGTCGACGCCGGGCATCATCACGTCGAGGATCACCGCGTCAACGGGCCGCTCGGCGAGACGATCGAGCGCCTCCTCGCCGTCGACAGCGAGCTCGACCTCGTATTTGTCGAGCCGCAACGCCCGCTCCAACGCCCGCCGAACCGCAGGCTCGTCGTCCACAACCAGAATCTGTGCCATTGGCTTAGATCATCAGCCGCGCGTGTGAACGTTTCCGAAGAACCTTATGCCGATCGAATAAGAGCTCAGCTGAGCGGCCGGAACACGCCACTGTGGAAGATCAGCGCGCCGCTCTCGGCCAGGCCGTGGAGCTCGAGCACCTCACCCAGCACAAGCCAGTGATCGCCCGCCTCATAGCGCTGGTAGATGCGGCAATCGATCCAGGCGGCGACATCGTCGAGCAGCGGCGAACCGGTCGCGGGCGCCGGTGACCAGCGAACGCCCGCGAACTTGTCGCCCCCCGTTCGCGCGAAGCGCTTGGCGAGCTCCTCCTGGCCCTCGCCGAGGATGTTGGCGCAGAAGCTGCCGCCGGCCTCGATCGCCGGCCAGCTGGTGGAGGTCTTGGCGACGCAGACCGCCACCAGCGGCGGCTCCAGTGAGACCGACATGAACGAGCCGACCACAAGCGCGCTCGGCTGCTTCCGGTCGCCGCCGGCGACGACCACGACGCCCGTCGGCAGGCGCCCGAGCACCGTGCGGAAGTTCTCCGAGACGGGCCTCGTCAGTTCGGAGCGGTCGGGCACGAGATGAGGCTATCTGAAGTCCCCATCCAAGTCAGCAGGGGAGCGTGGTCCGAGGGCTTGAAGCCCTTGCGGAAGTCACGATCGATGCCCGCCGCCATCAGTCCGTCGGCGAGCTCGCTCGAGACCAGCACCAGGTCGATCCGCATCCCCAGGTTCTTGTGGAAGTTACCGGCGCGGTAATCCCACCAGGTGAACTGCGGCTCGTCGGGATGCACCTGGCGGTAGGCGTCAAGCAGTGCGCCCTGCTCCTCGATCGCACGCAGTGCCGCGCGCTCGGGCTCGCTGGTGTGGGTCGACTCGATGTAGACGGCCGGGTCGTAGACGTCCAGGTCGGCGGGGGCGACGTTGAAATCGCCCGCGATCACCATGCGCTGGTCGTCGTTGCGGATGGCCGCGGCCCGCTTGGCCGCGGCCTCCATGAACTCCAGCTTGCGCGGAAACTCGGGGCTGTCGAGCGTGCGCCCGTTGGGCACGTAGGTGCTGATGAAGCGCACCCCGGAGACGGTCGCCTCACACCAGCGCGCCTCGCTCGGCACCGGGTCGCCGGGCAGGCCGAGTAGCGGAAGGTCCGGCGCCAGCGGGCGCCGGACGAGCAATGCCACACCGGCCCACTGCCCGCCCGAGTGGTGGACCGTCTCATAGCCGGCCGCGTCGAGCTCGGCGACCGGGAAGTTCGCGGGCGTGCACTTCGTCTCCTGCAGCGCGACGACGTCGGGCTGGTGTCCCTCGAGCAGCTCCAGGACGCGCGGCAGGCGCGCACGCAGCGAGTTCACATTCCAGGTCACGAACAGCATCGCGGCCAGATTATGAGCTGACCCGGCGAGCGGTCTTGCGATCGACAACACCGCATCACAGCTGCAGGGTGTCTAGGATCATGCCTCCGATGGACCAGATCAAAATGCGCAACCGGCTGCTCGTCGCCACCGGCATGTGGCGCGAGACCACGGGTGAACCCCTGCCGAAGATGGCGCCGGGGAATCCGCTCGAGCAGATCGAGGCCTTCGAGCTGAAGCTGGTCGACCGCCTCTGGGAGCTTGCGACGCCAGAGACGGCGCGGGAGATCGCCGACCGTACCTGGGATCTGGTGCACGACCGGCCCGATTCCGATCCGGTCAAGAAGCGCGTCGTGGAGTGCCATGAGGCACTCGCACGGATGACCCACCTGGGCGACTGACTAGCTGTCGGACTCGACCAGCGGCGGCGCGTCGGGAGCGGTCTCCGCGTCGCGGGTGGGGGCTGCGATGCCGGCCGCGGCGTAGGCCTCGGCCATATCGAGCGTCTCGTGCTTGAACAGCGCGGCCACGAGGTCGTCGAGCTGCGAGCGGTGCTGGCGCAGCAGCGTGAGCACCTCGCCATGAGCGGCCTCGACGATGCGGTGGACCTCTTGGTCGACCAGCTCCTGTGTCTTCTGGGAGGTCTCAGAGACCCCGGGTAGCAGCATGCTCGTGGCCTCCGAGGGCAGTACCGCGATCGGACCGATCGCGGTACTCATGCCCCAGCGCCCGACCATGAAGCGGGCGATCCGGGTGAGATGCTGGATGTCAGACTCGGCACCGGTGGTGAGGTCGCCGAAGACGATCTCCTCGGCACAGCGGCCGCCGAGCGCGACCTTGATCTGGGCCTGCAGGTGGCGCTGGTCGAGGTTGAAGCGGTCAGCGTCGGGGGCGGAGAAGGTCACGCCCAGGGCCTGACCGCGCGGGATGATCGAGACCTTGCGCACGGGATCGGCGCCGGGCGTGAGCATGCCGACGATCGCGTGTCCGGCCTCGTGGTAGGCGGTGCGCCGGCGGTCGTCGTCGCTGATCACGACGCTGCGGGCGGCGCCCAGCACGATCCGCTCGAGCGCGTCGGTGAAGTCCTGCTGGTTGACGACCGGGTGGGTGCGCTTGGCCGCCAGCAGTGCGGCCTCGTTGACCAGGTTGGCAAGGTCGGCGCCGACCATGCCGGGGGTGGTTGAGGCGATCTGCCCGAGGTCGACCTCCGGGGCCAGCGGCACCGAGCGCGTATGCACCTTCAGGATCGCCTCGCGGCCGACGCGATCGGGCGGCTGCACGACCACGCGGCGGTCGAACCGTCCCGGCCGCAGCAGCGCCTGGTCGAGGATCTCCGGGCGGTTGGTGGCGCCCAGCACGATCACGCCGGTGCGAGCGTCGAAGCCGTCCATCTCGGTGAGGATCTGGTTGAGCGTCTGCTCGCGCTCGTCGTGGCCGCCGCCGATGTTGGGGCCGGCCGACGAGCGTGAGCGCCCGACGGCGTCGAGCTCGTCGACGAAGATGATCGCGGGCGCGGCCTCCTTGGCCTGGTTGAAGAGGTCACGGACACGCGAGGCGCCAACGCCGACGATCATCTCGACGAACTCTGAGGCCGACATCTGGAAGAAGGGCACGCCGGCCTCGCCGGCGACCGCGCGTGCCAGCAGCGTCTTACCGGTGCCGGGTGGGCCGCTCAGTAGCACGCCGCGCGGGATCTTCGCACCCAGCGCCAGGTACTTGTCGGGGCTCTTGAGGAAGTCGACGATCTCATGCAGCTCGTCCTTGGCCTCGTCGATGCCGGCCACATCCTCAAAGGTCACGGGCAGATCCGCACCCTCCACACGCCGCGCGCGGGAGCGCCCGAACGACATCAGGCCGCCGGCGCCACCGGCCGACGCCGCACGGCGCATGATCATCACGAACAGGAAGACGAGCAGCAGCGTCGGCCCGAAGCCGACGAGGATGCTTTCCAGCAGCGACGGCCCCGTGTTCGGGTTCTGCGCGTTGATCGTGACCTGCTTGCGGATGAACTCCTGGTAGAGCGCGCGGTTGTCGGCAAAGGTCGGGATCTGCGTCGAGAACGCCGTCGTCGGCTGCTGGCCCTTGTAACGGAACTCGTGCTTGAACGTGCCCTGGATCGCGTCCGAGGTGGTCGAGACCGAGCCGACGTTCCCGTCCTGCAGCTGTGTCAGGAAGGTCGGGCTGTAGGGGATCCGCACGCGGTTGGGAGTGAGTGCAGCGCTCTCGACCCAGAGGTTGATCGCCAGCAGCGCGACGATCACGATCGAGATGATCGCCCACTGGTTGCGAGGGCCGCCACCGCCGCCCGGGCCGCCGCGCATGCTGCTGTTGGTCGGCCGGTTGCCCGGAGGCTGGGTCACCCGCCAGTTCGGCGGCTGTCCCTGGGGTCGGCCGTTGGGGCGCCCGCGGTTGTCAGGCGGGCGCGTGGGCTGCAGCCGGTTGCCTGACTGGCCGGGTGGCCGCAGCCAGCCGCGCTGCGGCCCACCGGGCTGGCTCCGCTGGTTGTCCTGATCAGCCATCGCAGTCCATTGTCGCAAGCGAAGACATCGCGCTGGGCAGTCGGCTCAGATCGACTCGATCCGCGACCTGAAGGAGTCCGCTCCCTCGACGGTCGCGCCGTGGGCGTAGGCACGCTCGCTGAGGCCGCGATCCGAGGTGACCACCCGGACCGCGTGGGGATGGTCGTCGGCCTCGAGCAGCCGCACGATCTCATCGTCGCCGGCGTTGACCTTCGGCTTCGGTGCGTGCCGGACCTCGATCACGGTCGAGCGGATCGGGGGAGAGGGTTGACGCTCGAAGACGACCACCACGTCCTCACCCTCGGCGGCCGCCCAGCGCTCCAATTGGTCGACGAGTTTGAGCATCGCCGCGTCGCGGTCCTTCCACCATTTGTCCGGTCGCGTGCCGATCACGTTCATACCGTCGATGAGCCAGCGCATCAGCTCATTCTGGCTGCTCCCCGCCTAGTTCCGTGGCCGTAGGAGAAGGCGTAGGCAGTACGTATGCGAGGAGGCCTATCTGCATACATCGCTCGCGGCTCGAAAAGGTGTTGTGAAGATGCCGTAATTCAGGGGGTTTGGGGCTCGTATCGGCGTGCATGGCGTGCTAGTTTCACCGACGTAAGGTCGCCGTAATGAACGGCGACGCAGAGTAGGTGCAGGCACCGGTGGTCGGGAGAGACGTCCTCGCGGTAGAAGCACTGAGTAGCTACGGAGGACAACTCCACATGCCAACCGGAACAGTCAAGTGGTTCAGCGACGAGAAGGGCTTCGGCTTCATCACGCCTGACGAGGGCAGCCGCGACCTCTTCGTCCACCACACGTCGATCGCTGCCGACGGGTACCGCTCGCTGGCCGAGGGTTCCAAGGTCTCCTATGAGGAGGAGGCCGGTCCCAAGGGCCCCAAGGCGATCAACGTCATCAAGCTGTAAGACGCCTTCACCAGTAAGGCTTGACGGCCCCGGCGCCCAGCGCTGAGGCCACAGACGCTCGGGCCGCGGCGGTTGAACCGCCGTGGCCCGACGTGCTCTGGGTGACGGTTTCAGTGATCGGCGGGTTTCAGTGATCGGCGACGTGACCGTCGGCCGGCTCGAACTCGAGCCCGGCGGCGTCCCAGGCGAGCATCCCGCCGCTCATGTTGTGGGCGTCGTAGCCCGCCTGCAGCAGCGCCTCGGTCGCCATTGCCGAGCGCCCGCCGCTGCGGCAGTAGAGGATCACTGGTGTGTCGCGATCGATGCTGGCGGCCTCGCTCGGCAGCTGACCCAACTCGATCAGGCGCGTGCCGGGGATGTGGCCGGCCTCGTGCTCGGGCACCGTGCGCACGTCGATCACCTGCACTCCGCCGTGCGCCAGGAGCTCGGCGACCTGCTGGGGTGTGTAGTCCTCGCTCATCGCTTCAGAAGGCTACCGAGCCCTGCGTGAAAGCCCTGATCGGCTACACGGGAGCTCCCGGAGCTACAGCTTTTCGCAACGCTGCCGATAGCCGATAAAAGGGCTATTCACGGAACTTCGGCGGATTGCTGGCTTTCTGTGTTGACGTACTGTTATGCTGCCCGCCAGCACACCCAGCCGAGTCCTGAACGGCCCAGTTCGAGCAGGAGCGGGGGAACCAGTTGTTGAGTCGCACATAGCGGCTCTTGGGGTGAATCGCCACATGGATAGTGGCGTAGCGCAACCTCTTTCAGCGCGAACCCGACAGCTAACCCCGTAGGCGCAAGAAAGAGAAAGGGTTGGTTTGTCGTATTCGAAAGCTGTGACCGGTTGGCGCCGACTCGCAGCAACTTCCATCCTGTTCTTCGCTGTGACGGCTGGGCCGGCCGCTGCTGCAGGAGGATCAGGCGGCGGAGGGCTCGGAGGATCAGGCGGGACCAGCACCACGCCCTCGACCACCTCCACCCAGACGTCCACCACGCCGACGACCACGCTCCAGACAACGAGCCAGTTGCCGACGTCGGGCTCCGCGGAGAAGCAATCCGGGCACGCTGCGCGCAGGCTCGGTAGCCGCATGCTCCAGCTGGGCATGAGCGGCTCTGACGTAACGATCCTGCAGCGCGACCTGACTGCGCTCAAGTTCAGGGTTCCCGCCACGAGCCATTTCAATGCGCTGACGCTGCGTGAGCTCAAGGCCTTCCAGCGCCGCTACCGCCTGACGGTCGACGGTGTCGCCGGCCCGACGACGATCAGCACGCTCAGCCGGCTGCTGAGCTCCAAGCTGCACATCACCGAAAGCGCGCTCGCGGCCAGGGAGCTCGCCAACGGCATCGCCGTCACGGCCACGAGCACCACCCAGCCGCTGCCCGCTGGTGATTCGGGTCTCTCCGGTGGTACCGGCCTCGGCACGACCACGACCGGCACGACCACCACCGGTACCGGGACGACCACCACGGGCACGACCACGTCGCCGACCGAACAGGACGCGACGCTGATCGACGGCATCGCCGTCCCGGCGCCGGGCACGCCCGCGCTGATCGTGCAGATGCTCGACGCGGCCAACTCGATCGCGTTCGATCCCTACGTCTACGGCGGCGGTCACGCCTCGTTCACCGCGGCAGGCTACGACTGCTCCGGTTCGGTCAGCTACGTGCTGCACGCCGGCAACCTGCTCGCAAGCCCGCTCGATTCCGAGCAGTTCCTGCAGTACGGGCTGGCGGGCAAGGGCAACTGGATCACGGTCTACACCAACGGTCCGACCCACGCCTATATGGAGATCGCGGGGCTCTGGTTCGACACCGCAGCGCAGACGGCGCTGAACGGCAACGATCGCTGGTCGCCCGTACGCATCGCCGAGCCCGGGTACGGCACCTTCCAGGCGCGCCACCCGGCCAACTGGTAGCAGGGCGGGCTGGGCCCGAGTCACTGATGACGCCCGCCGGCAAAGCAAGCCGGCGGGCCCATCATCATCGGGTACGTCCGGCCCCGTCACCGGGGTAGGATTGCTCTACCGGTGTCCGCGCTCGCTGATCTCTACACGATCCCCCAGGAGTATCTGGACTTCCGCGACGCGATCCGCCAGATCGCGGTCGAGCGGATCGCGCCGCGCGCGGCCGAGATCGACGAGAAGGCCGAGTACCCCCACGATCTGCGGGCGCTGTTGGCCGAGCAGGACATCCTCGGGCTGCCGTTCGAGGAGGCGCACGGGGGCACCGGAACCGGCACGCTGATGCTGAACATGGCGGTCGAGGAGATCGCCAAGGCCGACGCCTCGACCGCGCTGATCCTGATGATCCAGGAGCTCGGCACGCTGCCGATCAAGCTGCACGGCTCCGAGGAATTGCAGCAGCGCTTCCTGCCGCGCTGCGCAAGCGGCGAGTGGTCGCCCGCCTTCGCGCTGTCCGAGGCCGAGGCCGGCTCCGATCCGGGCGCGATGAATACCTTCGCCCGCCAGGACGGGGACGATTGGGTGATCAACGGCTCCAAGGCCTGGATCACCAACAGCGGCATCGCCGACTTCTACTGCGTCTTTGCCGTGACCGACCGCGAGGCCGGGCATTCGCGCGGTATCACCGCCTTCGTGGTCGAGGCCGACCGCCCAGGTTTCAGCGTCGGCAAGCTCGAGCACAAGCTCGGGATCCGCGCCTCACCGACCGGCTCACCGGTGTTCGAGGACGTGCGCGTTCCCGCCGGCAACGTGATCGGCGAGGTGGGGCGGGGCTTCAAGGTGGCGATGAGCACGCTCGATCGCTCGCGGCTCGGCGTCGCCGCGCAGGCGCTCGGGATCGCCCAGGGCGCGACCGATTACGCCGCCGCCTATGCCGCCGAGCGCAAGGCGTTCGGCCAGACGATCAACGCCTTCCAGGGGATTCAATTCAAGCTCGCCGACATGGAGACCAAGTGCGCGGCCGGCCGCGAGCTGCTCTACCAGGCCTGCTGCAAGGTCGACCGTGACGACGCCGACCTCGGTAAGTATTCGGCGATGGCCAAGCTGTTCTGCTCCGACGCCGCGATGGAGGTCACGGTCGAGGCCGTGCAGATCCTCGGCGGTTACGGTTTCGTCAAGGAGTATCCGGTCGAGCGGATGATGCGCGACGCCAAGATCACCCAGATCTACGAGGGGACCAACGAGATCCAGCGACTCGTGATCGCGAGGACGCTGAGCTAGCGATGCCCAGCGCGCCGACGAGCACCCGCAGGATCGTCCTCTCGGCGCTCGCTGCCCTGGTGTCCGGCTTTGGCGTGTTCGCGTTGATCACCGGCTTCGACGCCGTCGGCCTGCTGCGCGTGGTCGAGGTCGGTTCCGTGGTCGTGCTCGGCGGCTCGATCATCACGGGCGTGATCGTGCTCTCGCTGGTGCACTTCGCCAACTGGCAGTCGCCCGCCTCGGAGGATGACTTTGAGGCGCTCGTGCAGCGCGCCGAGCGGCTGGCCGCCGACGTTCCCTGGGACTTCGATGACTTCGGCGAGTTCGGCGATACCGAGGAGTACGACGCGCTCGAGCTCGACAGCGAGGAGGACTTCAAGGCGCTCGTGCGCTCGGCCCTCGATGAGTTGCCGCTCGAGTTTCACCGTGCGCTCGAGCACGTCGCGGTCGTGGTCTCCGACGGTGGCGCCGGCGTGCGCACCGGCCGCGGCCGCCGTGGCCGCGGCGCCTACGGCCTCTACCAGGGCGACACGATCGTCCAGAACCACTTCCATCAGCGCATCGTGATCTTCCGCGACACGCTGCTGCGCGACTTCGGGCACGACCCCGACCTGCTGCGCGAGCAGGTCCGCCGCACCGTCCGCCATGAGCTCGCCCACCACCTCGGCTGGGACGAGCACGGGGTGGAGGGACTGGGCCTCTAGATCCTGTAGCGCAGGAACAGGGTGCCGCGCTGCTCGAGCGCGCCGACCAGCTTCAGATCAGCGGGAGCCTCCGGCGGTGGTCCGCTAACCACCGCCGGTCCTGACGCTCCACCGGTCAGGGTCGGGGCGAGCGTCAGGAAGAGCTCGTCGACCAACCCCTGCTGCAGGAGCGCCCCAAACAGCGTCGGGCCGCCCTCACACAGCAGCGTCTGGACGCCGTGCTGCCGGCGCAGGCTGTGAAGCACCGCGGGCAGCTCGGCTGCTTCGAATACGAGCACGTTGTCCGGGGTCTCGGTGAACAGCGGGCTGTCGCGGTTCAGCCGGCCGCTGCGGGTGACGGTGACCGCCAACGGCTCGGCCGGGCGGCCGGCGGCCAGACGCCACCGGCGCCGCTCACTCGCCGGAAGCATGCGCTTGTAGTGCTCGGCCTGCAGTGTCCTTGGCCCGATCAGCACGGCGTCTACGCGCTCGCGCAACGCGTAGAACATCTCGCGGTCCCCCGAGCCCGACAGCTTGCGTGAATTCGCGTCGACGGTGGCATGACCATCGACGCTCGCGACGAAGTTCGCCAGCACGTAGGGGCGGTCCGGCTGCGTCCGGATCAGCTTCAGCGCCTGCAGGTAACTGCGGGCATCGGTGTCGCTGCCCGCAGGGACGAGGCGGCGATAGAGCTGAGCTTCCACGGCGGCGAACGGTAGCCTGCGCGCAATGGAACGCAATGAGTCGACGAAACCCGATCGCAACCTGGCGCTGGAGCTCGTGCGCGTGACCGAGGCGGCGGCGCTGGCCGCGGCGCGCCAGATCGGGCGCGGTGACAAGGAGGCGGCCGACCAGGCCGCGGTGGACGCGATGCGGCACGTGCTCGACACCGTGTCGATGGACGGGATCGTCGTGATCGGTGAGGGCGAGAAGGACGAGGCGCCGATGCTCTACAACGGCGAGCAGATCGGCGATGGCACACCGCCGCTGGTCGACATCGCCGTCGATCCGCTCGAGGGCACGCGCCTGGCCGCGTCGGGCATGCCGAGCGCGCTGACGGTGATCGCGCTCGCCGAGCGCGGCGCGATGTTCGATCCGGGGCCCTGCGTCTACATGGAGAAGCTCGCCGGCGGCCCCGACATCGCCGACCTGCTCGACCTTGAGCGGCCGCTGGCCGAGACGCTGCGGCTGATCGCCGACCGCCGCGCCAAGAGCATCCGTGACGTGACCGTCGTGATGCTCGACCGCCCACGTCACCACGAACAGATGGCCGCCGTGCGCGAGGTCGGCGCACGCACGCGCCTGATCGTCGACGGCGACGTCTCCGCCTCGCTGTTGGCGGTCTCCGACAACTCCCCGGTCGATCTGCTGTGGGGCATCGGCGGCACGCCCGAGGGTGTGATCTCGGCGTCCGCGATCAAGTGCCTGGGTGGCCAGATCCTCGGCCGCCTGTGGCCGCGCGATGATGACGAGCGCGCGCTGGCCGTCGCCGCCGGATATGAGCTCGGGCGCGTGCTGACCAAGGACGATCTGGTTCGCGGCGAGCACGTGTTCTTCGCCGCCACCGGCGTGACCGATGGTGACGTGCTGCAGGGCGTCCGCTACCACCCCGGCGGTAAGGCCTCGACCGAGTCGCTGGTGATGCGCACGCGCTCGGGCACGGTGCGCCGCATCAGTGCCCGCCACGATCGCGCCAAGCTGCGCGAGCTCAACGCCGGCTTCGACATCTAGGGTCGGGCCGGGCGGACGCTAGGTTTGCGGGTGCCGCTGGCGCAGGCGCCCGACCTTCGACTCCTCGAGCTCGAGCGTTGCCAGCGAGCGCAGGAAGGCGTGGGTGACGAGCACATGCACGAACGACTGTGTGGCCTCGTAGACGGGCGTACCCATGCGTGAGGCGATCGCCGGGTAGAAGTTCGCGACCTCGACGTCGATGTCGAGCTTGGCGGGGTCGCTGACGCCGCTGTCGCGGCTCACGCGCACCGAGAGAAAGCCCGATCCCCGGCCCGCGCGCGACACCAGCAGGCCGTCGCGGATCGCCCACGTGAGGCTGCCGCGGTTTGACTCCATCGTGTACTCCGGCGGGTCGAAGCGCAGCAGCGTCAGCGGCTTGCTCAGCAGCACCACCGAGCGCTCGTCGTGGCTGTAGACGACGCGCACCACGCCCAGCGTCGCGCGCGTCAGGAAACGCCAGTAGGTGCGCCCCAGGTTCTCGAGCTGGGGTGGCGTCCAGAGGCGCTCGAGCTCGGAGCGCGGCAGCTCCAGGTGTGCCGATTGCAGCGAGTGCACCGAGCCGTCGGGCGCCACCTTGGTCGAGTTGCGTGGCGAGACGATCGAGGCGCGGCCAGGCAGGCGCCGGCGTCGGCGGTCACGGAAGAGCAGCCACGCGACGAAGGCACCGAGGGTGGCGGCTGCTGTTGCCATATACCGATTGTGCAACAGCTCCGGTGTCTGAGCGGTTGCGTTTGCGTGCCGTTCAGTTGCCGGCGGTGAACGCCGGCGGGATCGCTGAGCTCAGCGTGCCGATGGTGACCGTCTGCTTGATACCGAGTGCCTTGGCGGTCGCCATCGTCAGGTCCCAGCTCGCATGGTTGGCGAAGGGCCCGCGGTCGATCACCGGCACCGTGGTCTCACGGCCCTGGTAGAGCACGGCCACCTGCGTGCCGCACTTCAGCGTGCGGCTGGCGACGCCCAGCGTCGCGTGCGTGAGCCGCTCCCCGCAGGCGGTGTGGTGGCCCCACAGTCCGGGGCCGTAGATCGTGGCGATCGCGTTCTTGAAGATCGGGATCGTCAGCGCCGAGGTCCTGAGCTCGCTCGAGGCGGTCGTGGCCGAATCGCCGCCCGAGCCGCCAAGGCCGGAGGAGCCGCTCGAGCTGCTCGTGCCGCCGCCGGTGCTGCTGCCGTTGCTGACGCCGGGTGCCAGCACTGCCCGCAGTGTCATCTGGCCGTTGACCGACGGGGTCCACTGCGCCGAGAAGCTGCCATCGGCTGCGATCGTCGCGGTGGCGACCTGCGTCCAATCGCTGTGTCCGGCCTTGGCCGACTGGATCGAGATCAGCGCGCCGGCGCTGGTGGTCGGCGCGTTCCCGCTGATCGTCAGCGGTCGGCCCTGAGTCCCGGAGGCCGCGACCGTGACCGTGATCCCGTCGCCACTGGCGTTGAGCACGCCGCCGAGCGTGATCACCCCTGCCGCGGGAGTGGTCGGCGATGCCGAGTAGCTAGGGGTCGTGGTGGTCGAGCCTGAACCGCCCGTGGACCCGATCCCGCTGCCGCCGCTACCGGTGTGTGGCGTGCGCGCCAGCGCCGCCGTCGGTGCCGCGACCAGCATGCACAGGATCGATGCGCACGCCAGCGGACGGCGCGTACGTCGGAGCGTGGCTGACAAGCCCAATGGTTTCTCGCTGTGAAGTTGTTCGGGGCGGCAGTGACTGGTCGCCTACGAGGTGAGCTGACGGGCTCGCGCGTCGTGCGCTACCGATGCAGAGGCATCGGATTCGCCCCTGCGACGCCCGGCAAGGCGCCGCAATGGTTCCCCCGCCGACCGCCCGCGGACGGACGATCGCTCGGCTTATGTGAAGGACCGGATTATATGTGTAACGCGGATGGGCACAAGTCGGCTTGCGTCGGCATGCGTCGCGCGGGGGCTCGGGACGTCCGCAAAGTCCATCAGTTCTAGGGACGCGGGAGCTTGGAGACCGCGCTGCAGAGGGCGCGTGCGCCGGCGGTCAAGCCGATCTCCACCAGCTCCGCCGCGGCCTTGACGACGGTCCCGATCAGCTCGGTGCCCTCCGGCAGCGAGGAGGGACGGTTCGCGTGCTGCTCCGGCTCGGGGGCGGGAGTCGCCTGTGCCTCGGTGCTCGCCGCGGCCTGCGCCTGACGCTTGCGCTCCGGTGGCGCTTTGGTCGCCGGCGCCGGCTTCTGCTTCTGCCGCGCGCCACGTTTGTCACTGCGCCGCTGCGGCCGGGAGTGGGGCAGTGAGCCGATCACCGTGGTTTCAGATTTCTCGCTCATTCCAGGACTCATCGTATTGACGTATCCCTAGCGCTGACAGGCGCCGGGCTACGCTCTGCTTCTGCGCGTGCAATATTTCCAACAAGCGGCGTTTTGGCACTTAAAATCGAGCGGTCTCGCTTCAGAAGTGCAACCTTCTGGCCGTTAGGTCGTAAACAGGTATAGGGCGAGATAGAATCGCACCCATGGTTGAGTGGGTGGAGTGCGCGCTCCGCTGAGTCGCGCAGCCACTTTTCGAGCGTCCGGGACAGGCCGGCTCGCTGGGAACACGACGGAAACGGAACCAGATGTCAGTAGCGGAACTGCAGGAACTCGAAGAGGTCAAAGCCCTTGTCAACCGCGGCCAGCAGCTCGGCGTACTCACGTTCGCCGAAGTCAGCGGGGCCGTGTCGGAGCTGGACCTCGACGAGACGGACATCGAGGAGCTTCACGGCTACCTCGAGCGGGCCGAGATCGAACTCGTGGAAGAGGTCGACCCGGCCATCGCCGAGGCTGAGGTAGAGCGCGCCCCTGACAAGCGCGGTCGGCGTCGGTCGAAGACGGCCCTGGACCTGAAGCCGGACATGACGACGGATTCGCTGCAGCTGTTCCTCAAGGACATCGGCAAGGTGCGCCTGCTGACTGCCCAGGAGGAGGTTGACCTGGCCAAGCGGATCGAGCGCGGCGACCTCGACGCCAAGCAGAAGATGGTCGAGTCGAACCTGCGACTCGTCGTCTCGATTGCAAAGAACTACCGCAACCAGGGGCTCCCGTTCCTCGATCTGATCCAGGAGGGCACGCTCGGCCTCGTGCGTGCGGCGGAGAAGTTCGACTACCGCAAGGGCTTCAAGTTCTCGACCTACGCGACCTGGTGGATCCGCCAGGCGATCGCCCGTGCCCTGGCTGACAAGGCACGCACGATTCGTATCCCGGTCCACGTCGTCGAGAAGCTCAACAAGATCGGCCGCGCCGAGCGCAAGCTCGTCACCGAGCTCGGTCGCGAGCCCACGGCTGAGGAGATCGCCGAGGTCACCGGCATCGAGCCTGAGGAGGTCGAGTCGATCAAGCGCTCCGCGCAGGCTCCGGTCTCGCTCGAGAAGCCCGTTGGCGACGAGGAAGAGTCGGAGTTCGGCCAATTCATCGCCGACGAGCGCGCCGAGTCGCCGTACGAGCGCGCCGCCGAGATCCTGACGAAAGAGGCGCTGCGCGAGGCGCTCGAGAACCTCAGCTATCGCGAGCGTCGCGTGCTCGAGCTGCGTTACGGCCTAGGCGGCGAGCATCCGCGTACGCTCGACGAGGTCGGCCGGACGTTCAACGTCACCCGCGAGCGCATCCGCCAGATTGAGAACCAGTCGCTCAAGAAGCTGCAGTCGCTGGCTGAGGCACAGAAGCTGCGCGACGTCGCCTAAACGACGGAGTCTTGAAGGCGTCCCGGGCCGCTGGCCCGGGACGCCTTTTTCGCTTTAAGCGGACGAAACGGGCGGCCAGGGGGTCAACACGCGCCGGCTCAGGCCTCCATTGGTCACGAGTAACGACGCTATGAAGGGAAGCTCGGGGAGTGATCGCCCGCAAATCCGACCCACGGAGCGGTGACGCTGCTGCGACCGCATCTGGAGGTCGCGCAGCCGGAGCCGACCCGCTCGGGGCTTGAGGACCTGTTCCTGCCTGCGGCTGCCGTTTGAGGATGTGAACGACGCGGTCATCCTCGATCTTGGGCAGCTGCTCACGCTGCGGGCCGGTGAAGCGACCTCTCTAGCATCCTGCGTATGAGGAAACGGATTGGCTTTCTGAGCTTCGGCCACTGGCAGAACTCGCCCGCGTCGCGCACGCACACGGCCGCGGATGCGCTCAACCAGACGATCGAGCTGGCCGAGGCCGCGGAGGCGATCGGGATCGACGGCGCGTTCGTGCGCGTGCACCACTTCGCGCGGCAGCTGGCCTCGCCATTTCCGTTGCTGGCGGCGATCGGCGCGCGCACCAGCACGATCGAGATCGGCACGGCGGTGATCGATCTCCGCTACGAAAATCCGCTGTACATGGCCGAGGAGGCCGCGGCCGCCGACCTGATCGCCGCTGGCCGGCTGCAGCTCGGACTCAGCCGTGGCTCGCCCGAGCCGGCGCTGAACGGCGCGCACAGCTTCGGCTACCTGCCGCCCGAGGGCCAGACCGACGCCGAGCTGGCCCGGGCAAAGGCCGCCTACTTCCGCGAGGCGATCGCCGGGCGCGGCGTCGTCAGGTCCGACCCGACGATGACGGGCGGCGAGTTCAGTCTCCCGATCCAGCCGCAATCACCGGGCCTCAGCGAGCGTATCTGGTGGGGCTCGGGCACTCGCGAGACCGCCCAGTGGGCCGCGGCCGAGGGCATGAACCTGCAGAGCTCGACGCTGCTCTCCGAGGACACCGGCGTGCCGTTCGGCGAGCTGCAGGCCGAACAGATCGACCTCTACCGTGACGCCTGGATCGCCGCCGGCTGGGAGCGCGAGCCGCGTGTCTCGATCAGCCGCAGCGTGCTGCCGATCGTCAGCGATGAGGACCGGCTCTACTTCGGCGGCCGCGATGAGAGCCGCGATCAGCTCGGCAACCTCGAGGGCACGGTGGCGCGCTTCGGTCGCAGCTACGCCGGCGAGCCCGATCGGATCGCGCAGGAGCTGGCGGCGGATCCGGCCGTGCAGATGGCCGACACGGTGCTGCTGACGGTGCCCAACCAGCTCGGCGTCGAGTACTGCGCAGCCATGCTCGAGCTCATCGCGCGTGAGATCGCGCCGGCCTTCGGCTGGTCACCGGCGACAAAAGCCGTGCAAGATGGCGCTTCAGACAGTGAAGTAGCCGCTAGACTCGGGGGTTAGATGGCGACTTCAGATACGTGCCCCGTCTGTCGTACCGCGGACATCGTCTGCGGCAAGTGGACGCTGCTGCTGATCAAGGAACTGGCCGAGGGGCAGTCACGCTTCTGCGAGCTCGAGCGCGGTCTTGAGGGCATCAGCCCGCGCACGCTGTCACTGCGTCTGCGCGCGCTCGAGGAGGAGGGCGTCGTCGCTCGCAGCACCTTCCCGGAGGTGCCGCCGCGCGTCGAGTACGCGCTCACCGACAAGGGCCGGGCGCTCGTGCCGCTGATCGAGGACATGCGCGCCTACGGCTTGCAGTGGCTCTCCGAAGGCTGCGAAGCGGCCGTCGACGTCGCGCTCGCGACGGCCTGATCCGGCCCCGCCGGATCTGCAAGCGGACTCTCATCCGCAGGATCTGAAACGTCGCTGGCGAAACGGCAGGCGTGAGAAATCTGACGCTGCATGGACTGCTCGAGGCGTTCACCACCGATGCCGGAATGCGCCTCAACCTCGCAGCTTCCGAGGGCGACGAGATCCCCTTCGAGGTTGTGCAGAGTGACGGCGGCCGCTCCGGCCGGCTCCCGCTCTATTGCTACCGCCCGCTGACCGGTGACTTCATCCGCGAGCGCCTCGGCCTGCTGGTCGCGCTGCCCACCTACGCCCCGGTGGCACGCGCACTCGAGGGTGTCGGCGGCTTGCAGGCCTACCTGCACTCGCGCGGCCATGCGCGAGTGCCGGAGGAAACCCGCAAGCAGGCCGACGAGGTACTGCGCGACTTCCTCTCACGCGTCTTTGAGGAGCGCAGTGAGTTCGCCTTCGACGACGTCCGCTTCGAGGCCGCCTACCTGGAGCTCGAGCGCGCGCTCTACGAGGGCCGCTGCGTGACCGAGGTGATCGCGCCGCTGCTCGGCATCGACTTCGACCCCAACACCGATGAGCTGGCGCTCGGCGAGGGGCTCTCGATCGTGCGCTGCACCGCGCTCGTCGGCGCGCCGGCCGAGCTCGTAAGCCAGGAACAGCCGCCGCTGCTGCTGGTGCTACGGGTCGCCCATGATCGCCTGCAGCACCCCTCCGTCTCATATGCACGCACCCGCTTCCGCCGTGTGCTCACCGCCGTGCGCCTGTTCGAGAAGGGTGGCTACGCGATCGCCCCGATCGGGTACTCGCGGATCGATGACGGCGTCTGGTCTACGGTTCCGCTCGGCTCCAGTGGGCGACCGCGGTTGTTGACGCTGATCACGCGCGAGCACGAGGACGAGCTACGCGGCTTCTGCAACCTGATCGCTCGCCGCCTGCCGGTGGCCGCCGGCGGCCGTGGCCCCGACAACTCCGGCGCGGGTGAGTCGGCGTGGGCGCTGGCTCGCTTCGAGATGGGCTGCGAGCGGATCGTCCCGTTCGAGGCGCTGACCGACTACCTGCTGGCGCTCCGCGCGCTGCTCGAGCCCGAGGGTCCGGCCAGTGGCCGCCTGGCACAACGGCTCTCAATGATCTGTGCGGCGCCCGATCAGCGTGCCGGCCTGGCCGAGCGGACCGCACACGCGATCTCGCTCGAGCGCGCCGTGATCGCCGGGTTGGCGCCCGCGAGCACGGGGGTCGATGCGCTTGTCGAGGAGCTCGCGGAGCATCTGCGGGCGATCCTGCGAGATGTGCTCTGTGGCCACCTCGATGCGGACGTGCGCGGGGTCGCTGACGAGCTGCTGGCCGAGGCGGCCGAAACCGCTGCGGCCGCGGCGGTGTAGCGTCTGCGCGATGTTCCACGTCGAGCTGCGCATGGGCATGCATGTCGTGCGCGAGTTCAACCTCAGCGAGCAGCGGCTATGGCTGGAATTCCTGGCGCCGCTGATGGCCGGCCAGGACTTCACGCTCGAGGGCCACGAGTTCAGCCCGCGCCAGACGCGGCTGACGGTCTACGAGGGCGTCGAGTTGCGCCCCGATCAGCTCGGCATGGGCAGGGGCTGGCAGAACGTCGAGCGCTCGGCGAGTGATGTCACCGAGCGGGTGCTGGCGCGCGCCCGCGAGCACACGGCCGCAGCGGCAAGCAAGACGCCAGAGCCGGCGCGCCCGGCGGCGGCCGAGCTCCTGCGCGAACGGCTGATCGGCCGGCTCAGCGCCGGCCCGATCGCCGCAGCCGAGATCCTCGCGATCGCCTCCGAGCTAGTGCCCGACGCCAGCGACGCAGAGCGTCAGCAGATCGCCGGGCACGCCGCCTGGGCGCTGCTCGTGCGCGACGCCGCTCAGTTGACGCCGAGCGGCAGATAGCTGACGGTCGAGCCGGGCTCCAGCGTGCCGCTGCCCGCTGGGATGCGCGCGAGGCCGTCCGACAGCGCGCTCAATGCCAGCTGGTGAGACTGCTGCCCGCGCAGCGGCTCGACGCTGCCGTTGTCGCCGAGGCGCACGCGAATCATCTCGTCACGCTCGGGGTTGCGCTCCACCGCGGTGGCGAGCGTCGCATCTCTGAAGGCCGGCCGCGGATTGCGCGCACCCTGCAGCGCCGCGAGCGCTGGGCGCACGAACAGCTCGAAGCAGACCAGTACCGACACCGGGTTGCCCGGGATCCCCAAGAGCAGCGTGCGCTGCTCCGCGTCCGGTCGTTCACGGACACCGAAGCTGAGTGGCTTGCCGGGCCGCAGCGCGATTCGCCAGAACAACTCGTGTACGCCCAGCTCGCGCTCGATCTCGCGCACCAGGTCGTGGCCGCCGACCGAGACGCCGCCCGTGCTCAGCACAACGTCATGCGCGAGCGCCTGCTCGATCGCGTCACGGTGCGCCGCGCGGGTGTCGACGGCTGCCGGGATCAGCGTGACCTCGGCACCGGCGGTTGCCAGCGCTGCTCGCAGCAGCGGGCCGTTGGAGTCATAGATCTGACCGGGGCCGAGCCGCTCGCCGGGCGGTCGCAGCTCGCTGCCGGTCGTCAGCACCGCAACGCGTGGCAATGACGCGCAGCGCAGCGAGCGCAGGCCGAGTGAGGCGGCGGCGCCGATCTGCCCGGGCCCGATCCTGATCCCGGCCGGCAGTACCTCATCACCCGTTTGCACGTCGCTGCCGGCGTGGCGCACCGCGTAGCCGTGCGGCACGCGGCGCGCGACCCGAATCGCGCCGCCGGCAAGCGATGAGACCCACTCGATCGGCGCCACCGAGTCCGCGCCCGCCGGCAGCACCGCGCCGGTTGAGATCGTCACCGCCTGCCCGGGACCGACGATCCCAGCAAACGGCGAGCCGGCGGCCGATTCGCCGACGACCTTGAGCTCGCCGGCGGCGTCGCCGTGGCGCAGCGCGTAGCCGTCCATCGCCGAATTGGTGAACGGCGGCAGGTCGAGCGTCGCCACCACCGGCTCACCCAGGTAGCGGTCGAGCGCGGCGTCGAGTTCCAGCTCCTGCAGCGCCAGTGGCCGCACGTTCGCGAGCACCAGCTCAAGCGCGTCATCGACCGGGAGCAGCGTCGTGTCACTCATGGAACAGCTCCCGGTGTATCGCAAGCAGGCCCTCGATGTCGTGGATGTCGTCGCTGAGGTCCGGCACCTGCAGAATCGGCTCACCGGCGAACGCGCCGCGTAGCCGCTCGATGTTGGCGGCGTCACGCTGGGCCAGCACCGTATGGTCGGCGAGACAGGCGGCCACCGCCAGTGCAAGCCCCGGGGGGAGGATCTGCTCCCAGCCATCCGATTCCGCGACCGCCGCTCGCGGGATCGGCTGATTCACGCGGTTGACGATCGCGCCCACGAACGGCATCTGCGAATCGCGCAGCGTCCGGCGGAAGCGGATCGCCTCGCCGATCGGGCGGTCCTGGGCCGAGCTGATCAGCACGAACGCCGTCTCCGGGGCATGCAGTAGCTGCGCCACACGCGTTGCCCGCGCGTTGAACTCGTCGGTCATGCCGCCGAGCAGTGTGAAGAAGGCGGTCAGGTCGGAGACCAGATCGACGCCGGTGACGAGCTTCAGCGCCGCCAGCACCGGTGCCGCGCCCAGTCCGAGCAGCCGCATGCCGATCCCGGTCGGGCGCAGCAGCGTCTGCAGGGCGCCGCCGCCGAGGAAGGCGGTGAGCCGCCCGGGGGCGTTGAGGAACTCGGCGGCGTTGTGCGCCGGCGGCGTGTCGAGCACCAGCAGGTCGTAATCGGCCGCCGCGAGCTCGTAGAGCTTCTCGATCGCGGTGAACTCCTGCGAGCCGGAGACCGCCGATGAGAGCTGGCGGTAGACCGTGTTGCGCTTGATCTCCTCGGCGCGCTCCGGGGTGGGGGCGACGCGTTCAATGAGGTCGTCGAAGGTGCGCTTGGGGTCGAGCATCATCGCCCACAGCTCGCCGCGCAGCTCGACGCCGGCGAGGCGTTCGGGCGCGACCAGCAGCGGTTCGTTGCCGAGCTCGTCGAGCCCGAGGGCGTTGCCCAGGCGCCTGGCCGGGTCGATCGTGACGACCGCGACCTTCAGCCCGCGTGCCGCCATCCCAACCGCCAGCGCTGCCGCGGTCGTCGTCTTGCCGACCCCGCCGGCGCCGACGCAGATGCAGATGCGCCGGCCCGCGAGCAGCTCGGCCGCGTTCATACGCCCAGCCTCTGCGCCAGCAGCTCGAGCTGCGGCAGCTCGATGCTCGGTGCGAACAGGTACGGCAGCACGCGCAGTCGCTCGCCGAACTCGGCCCGCAGTCGCTGCTCCTGCGCCGCCTGCAGCGCGGCGCGGCGATGCTCGGCCAGCGCCAGCCCGATCGCGAAGTCGTGCGGCGCCTGTGCCAGCAGCGCTGAGTCGGCATCGCTGAAGCGGTCGGGGTAGCGCGCGTTGAGGACCACGACATCGAGCGTGACCGGATCGGCCGCCGCGGCCAGCGCGTCGCGCAGCTCGAAGGTCTCGTTGACCGGCATCTCCTCAGCGGTGGAGACGGCCACCGCGGCGGTGAACGTCGGATCGGCGATCGTGTCGGCGATCGTGCTCGCCTGATGCGCGATCGGTCCGACACGCGCGATCTCAGCAAACGTGCGCGGTGTGCGCAGCAGCGCCGCGCCGTGCCCGGAGGCGGGGGCGTCAACGATCACAAGGTCGTAGGCGTCCGCATCCGGGGTGCGCCGCTCGAACTGGGCGAGCTCCCAGAGCTTGCCCATGCACAGCAGCTCGCGCATCCCCGGCGTGGCCATCGCAAAGCTCTGAAACAGCCTGCTCTGGCGCAGCGCCGCGGCCGCCGGGCCGGGGACCTTGACGCTCAGGTATTCCTCCATCGCACTCTGCGGATCGACCGAGATCCGGAACAGCCCCGGAACCAGCTCGCGCTCCTGCAGATCCCCGTCGCCACCGATATCGGCCACGATCGTGCGCTTGCCGAGCTGCGCGCCGGCGAGCCCGAGCGCGAGCGCGATGGTCGTCTTGCCGACGCCGCCCTTGCCCGTGACGAAGATCAGACGGCGGTTGAGGAGTGGATCTGCCACGGGTCAGCAACATAGCCGAGCGGCCTTATGTGCCGGCCGTTTGAAGGATTCCCCGCTGCTACTGCGAATACAGGCGCGAATGCGTCTCTCAGCAACAAGCCCTTTTTCGGAGGAGCGCCCGTGACGGCCAGCCTCGAGGTAATTGCGTTCGCCAACCAGAAGGGCGGCGTCGCGAAGACCACCACCACGCTCAATCTTGCCGCGGCATTCGTGGAGGAGGGCCACCGTGTCCTCTGCTGCGACATGGACCCGCAGGGGAACCTGACGATGTCGCAGGGCATCGATCCAGACAACCTCAAGAAATCGATGTACGACGTGCTCGTGCACAAGGTCTCGATCCGCGAGGTCATCCACAAGCGCGAGGTGGATGTCGCCTGCGCCTCGATCGACCTCGCCGGCGCGGAGATCGCGATGTCGACGATGATCGGTCGCGAGCGCGCACTCGAGCGCGCCCTCAACGAGGTCGCCGAGGACTACGACTACTGCTTCATCGACACGCCACCGAGTCTTGGGCTCTTGACGATCAACGCCTTGACTGCGGCGAATCGGGTGATCGTCCCCGTGCAATGCGAGTATTTGTCCATGCGCGGGTTGATCCAGCTGCAGAACACGCTTCAGATGATCCGGGAGAACCTCAACCCGAACGTCGTGATCGAGGGGATCCTGCCGACGATGGTCGACACCCGCACGTTGCACGCGAAGGAGGCGATCGAGCTGCTCGAGGAGAACTTCGGAGACCAGGTCTTCACCTCGCGGATCCGTAAGACCGTTCGCTTCGCTGAGGCGCCCGTGAAGGGCATGTCGGTGCTCAAGTACGACCCTGACGGAATGGCCGCTCACTCCTACCGTCAGCTCGCGAAGGAGGTCCTCTCCAATGCCCACAGCTAAGCGCGCGAGCATGCGTGAGGGACCGCTGTCGCAGCTGTTCCGCAAGACGGCCCAGGAGACGGCACAGAACGCCGAGGGCGTCGAGGAGGTCGAGCCCCAGGCTGCGGCTCCCGCTCCCGCTCCCGCTGTCGCGGAGCCGGCTGAGCGGCGGACACACCCGCACCCGTCCCTGCGCCCCACGGTCGCGGCGCAGTCCGAGGCCATCGACGATGGCGGTGTCGGCACCGGCGAGCCCCGGCTCCCGGGCGTGCCCTCACCGCAGCAGCGGCTCGAGTCGGCCTTCTCGGCAGATATTCCCGCCAGCCTGATGGACCCGCCCGCGCCCGCGCAGCAGGCACCCGCGCCCGCGATGCCGGTGCACGACGTCTACGCACGTCCCGAGGGGATCTTCGAGCAGGTCAACACGGCGATCAGGCCCGCCGGCCGTCCGGTGATCCGCGTGGTCGGCGTCGGTGGCGCCGGTGTCAATGCGGTCAACCGCATGATCGAGGCCGACATCGAGGGCGTCGAGTTCATCGCGATCAACACCGACCTGCAGTCACTGCAGACCTCGGCCGCAGCGACGACACTGCACATCGGCGACGCGATCACCCGCGGCCTCGGCTCGGGTGCCAACCCGGAGCTGGGACGTCAGGCGGCACGCGAGGAGTACGACCAGATCAAGGCCGCGCTGCGTGGCGCTGACATGGTGTTCATTGCGGCCGGCGCCGGCGGTGGCACCGGTACGGGCGCCGCGCCAGTGGTTGCGATGATCGCCCGCGAGATCGGGGCGCTGACGGTCGGCATCGTCACGCGTCCGTTCCAGTTCGAGGGCACGCGCCGTCGCGACCAGGCGGAGATCGGGATCGCGACGCTCGGTGAGGCCGTCGACACGCTGATCGTGGTTCCGAACAACCGTCTGTTGACGGTGCTCGAGCGCAACACGACGATGGTCGAGGCGTTCCGCGTCGCCGACGATGTGCTGCGCCAGGGCGTTCAGGGCATCTCCGATCTGGTCACGCTGCCCGGTTTGATCAACCTCGACTTCGCGGATGTGCGGACGATCATGTCCGATGCCGGCAGCGCGCTGCTCGGCATCGGCATGGGCACCGGCGAGCGGCGCGCGATCGACGCCGCCGAGGCCGCCGTGGCATCGCCGCTGCTCGAGACCAGCATGGAGGGCGCCCGCGCGATCCTGCTGTCGATCACCGGCGGTGCTGACATCTCCCTGTGGGAGGTCAATGAGGCGGCCAAGGCGGTCGCCGAGGCGGCCCACCCGGACGCGAACATCATCTTCGGCGCGATGGTCGACGAGAAGATCGAGGGCGATCAGGTGTGGATCACGGTGGTCGCCACCGGTTACGACGACCGCAGGCCGACCGGCCGGCTGGTTGAGCCGACCGGCGAGCCGCGCGTCAGCCGTGTCAGCGAGCGGCCATTGGCCGCCGCCGCGCAGCCGCGCTCACCGCGCGCCGCCGAGGTGATGGACGTTCCGGAGTTCATGCCCCGAGGCTGAGGCTGTGGCTGAGGGGCTAGTCCGCAAGGATTAGTCCCTCAGAACCAATTTTTGCCGTGTGCCGTCTCCGGCGCGCTGACACGGTTAATGTGATGCCGCGATGCTGACACTCGCCGCCGCCCAGCTGATCACGACGTTCCAGGCGATCGTGTTGGGGTTCCTGCAGGGCATCGCCGAGCTGTTCCCGATCTCAAGCCTCGGGCACACCGTGATCTTCCCGCACCTGTTCGGCTGGAACAACATCGTGCGCTGGGAGTCCCAGCCCGAGTCCCCGTGGCTGGCGTTCGTGGTGATGCTCCACGTCGGCAGTGCCGTGGGTTTGCTGATCTACTTCTGGAAGGACTGGATCGCGATCATCGCGGCGTTCTTCAGCACGCTGCGCAAGCGCCGCATCGAGACCCCGACCGAGCGGCTCGCGTGGCTGATCATCGTCGCCACGATCCCGGTCGGGATTCTCGGCCTGCTGCTCGAACATCCGCTGCGCACGCTCTTTGCCAAGCCGCTGGCCGCCTCGATCTTTCTGGTCGTCAACGGCTGTGTGCTGCTCGCGGCCGAGCGCTACCGGCGCCAGGCGCAGGTGCGCGAGCTGGCGATCCGCGAGGGCGCCAAGCCCGACGGCGCGCGCGAGCTGGACACGCTCGAATACCGCGAGGCCGCGGTCATCGGCGTCGCACAGACGACCGCGCTGATCGCCGGGATCAGCCGTGACGGCGTGTGCATGGCCAGCGGCCTGGCTCGCGGGCTCGATCACTCCGACGCCGGTCGCTTCGCCTTCCTGCTGGCAACCCCGCCGATCCTAGCCGCCGGCGTGCTCAAGATCGGCGACCTCACCGGCCCGCTCGGCAACGGTGGCGTGCGCGGTGCGGCGGTGATCGCCGCGATCGTGGCGGCGATCACGGCGGTGTTCACGGTGCGTTTCCTGACGCGCTACCTGCAGACCCGCACGCTGACGCCGTTTGCGGTGTATTGCCTGGTGTTCGGGGCCGCGATGGTCGCCGTCAACGCCTGAACAGCTTCAGTTAGGCGCTACCGGCCCCTCGTTGGTGAGTAATCCGGCCATGGGATCGGTGTGCCGGCCCAGCCTCGGTGCCGGCGTCGCTCGTGGTGCTCGACGCCGGCACCCACATGGCCGCCGCCGGGCGGCTCGCGCGCCGGCTCCGGCGCGAGCGCCAGGACGTGCTCGGGGCGGCGAATCTCAGCTCGGTCGCACCCGCGGGCTACGAGCGCGGCGCATCCGTCAGCCGAAGCGCACCTTGCCGTTTGACTTCGCGCGCGCCTGAGCGCGGTCGACGAAGTCAAGCCGCTTGAGCGCCGCGCGGAACAGCCGCGCAACCAGCGTGAGCCGCGCCTCCTCGGAGCGCAGGCCAAGCAGCGCCTGCTTGACCTCGAGCCCGAAATCGACGGTGCCCGCCATCGCGTAGGCGTCCATCGTCGCGAGCTCCTCGGGCGTCGGCGGGCGATCGGTGGCCCTCTGCACAAGCTCGGCGTAGGCGGCCTGGGCGCCGTCGATCAGCTCCTGCCGCGGGCTGCCGGGATCGTCTGCCAGGAACTCGACCACACCGGCGGGATAGGCGAGGTCGCGCTGGCGCTCGATGATGCGCAGCGGCCGGGTGCCGCGCACCAGCAGGTTGATACGGCCGTCGTCGAAGCGTTCGAGCACGCGGTCGATGCGGCAGGCGCAGCCGACGTCGTGAAGGCCGTCGTCGGCCATCCACACGACTCCGAACTCGGTTTCGCTGGCCAGACACTCCTCGATCATCGTCTTGAAGCGTTCCTCGAAGATGTGCAATGGCACGATCTCAGACGGCAGCACGACGAGCTGCAGTGGGAACAGGGGGAAGCTGTTGGCGAGCCGGGCCGACATCGCTTCAGGTCCTGTTGGGGGTACGAGCGGTCAGCAACAGGTTGTAGAAGATCGCCGGCGGCAGGTGCGGCTCGAGTGCCCGGCGGTCAAGCCGCTGCAGTCCCAGGTAGCCGTGGAACGCGTAACGCCGCCACCACATCGGGACATCATCGGGCACGGCGGTCGCCTCGAGCCCGCGGTTGAACCAGCCGAACCAGTTGGCCACGAGCTCCTCACCGCGGACGGTGACATCGGTGAAGCCGGCGGCGGCGGCGACTCGCTCGAGGTCAGCCGGGGAGAAGGCGTGAATATCGACCTCGCCCTCGAGCTCGTGCTCGGAAGCACGCTCGTCGTCGCCGGGGTCGTTGGCCGGCGCGGCGCGGAGAGCGCGGCGCCAGAGCGGTGCCACCAGCAGCGCCGCCCGCTTCGGCACGCGGGCGATGCGGTCGCCCAGGAACGAGGGCTCGCCGGCGAACAGGATCCTGCCGCCGGGACGCAGGACGCGCCGAAACTCGGTGAAGGCGCGCTCGAGGTCGGGCAGGTGGTGGAGCACGGCGTGACCGAGCACGATGTCAAAGCTCTGATCGCGGAACGGAAGCGACTCGGCGTCGGCCTGGACCGCGTTCACGCTCCCCAGCCCGAGGCGTTGCGAATTGCCCTGCAGCACGTCGAGCATGCCCGCGGAGATGTCCGTGCAGGTGAGCTCGCCGATCAGTCCGGCGGCGACCAGGTTAAGGCTGAAGTAGCCCGTGCCGGCGCCGATCTCGAGGGCGCTCGCAAAGCCGCGATCGAGCTCTGGGCCGAGCAGCTTGCGCGCCTTTCCGAGCACC
This sequence comes from uncultured Actinomycetota bacterium, assembly GCA_963706725.1. Lineage (GTDB taxonomy): Bacteria > Actinomycetota > Thermoleophilia > Solirubrobacterales > Solirubrobacteraceae > Palsa-465. The sequence goes on from OY970167.1 coordinate 2,170,485, forward strand.
TGGCCGCGACCCGTGTGGCCGAAATCGATGCCCCATTTCTCGTCGTAGGAGGCGGCGGCCACGTCGTGGTAGCGCGTGTTCACATCGCGGATCTGCTCGTGCGAGCGAAGCGCCTGCATCGCGCGATGACGTTACCGTGTCGCCGGTGACGGCGAACCTGTACGTGCAGCAGAACCAGCCGCCCGGCGTACCGGCGCTGGCGCTCACGGGCGAGCGGACGCTGCCGGATGTGCCGGCCGAGAACTACTGGTTCCGGCGCCACCAGGCCGTGTACGAATGGATCGCGCAGCGGGTCGCGGGCGCACGCGTGATCGACATGGCCTGCGGCGAGGGCTACGGGGCCGCGACGCTGGCGCTGTCTGCCGCCGAGGTGGTGGGCGTGGACGCAAACCCGGAGGCCTACGAGCACGCACGGCTGCGCTACCTGGAGCCGAACCTGAGCTTTGAACGCGCCCTGGTCGAGCGCTACGGCCAGCCCGGCGCCTACGACGCCGTCAGCTTTCTACAGACGATCGAGCACGTCGCCAACCCCGAGGATGTGCTGCGCCACTTCCGCGGTCTGCTCGCGCCCGGCGGCGCGGTCTACGTGTCGACGCCCAACCTGTTGACGATCGCGCCCAGGGGCGCGAACAAGTCAGACAACCCCTGGCACGTGAAGGAATACCTTGCCCACGAGTTCCGTGCGGTCTGTGAATCGGTGTTCGATTCGGTTGAGCTGTACGGGCTCTACCACACGCGCAAGCTGCGCGCGCACGGCCTCGCCCTGACGCTCGGCTGGGATCGGATTCACCGCTGGCTCGGTCTCACGGCAGCGTTCTACGATCGCTTCACGCCCCGGATCGAGGCCCGCGACTTTGTGCTGTACAACCAGCGACCGCTCTACAACGCCCTGGATTTCCTTGCAATCTGCCGCTAGCTCGGTGCCCGAGCGCCGTTCGATCACCCACCTTGCCGCGCTCAGCGTGAGCGCATGCCTGTGGCTGCTCGCTGGCGGCACGGTGCCGGCGCGAGCCGCGACCGTCGGCATCGTGCCACCACGCAACCCGGCATCCGACTGCAGGGCCCACGACGGACTGGGCATCGCCGCGATCGACTCGTGCCGTGCCGCTGAAGGCGTCGGACCGCTGAGGCTCCCCAAGAATTGGGACGCACTGACGCCTGTTCAACGAGGCTTCGTGCTTATCGATCTCGAGCGCGTGAACCGCGGCCTCGCGCCGATCGTGGGGCTCAGCGCGCCGCTGAACAGACTCGCGTCGGCCGGCGCCGTGGCCCGCACAGATCCCGCGTTCCCGCCCGGTGGCGTTACCGGTGGCGGCATCTGGGCCGATGCGCCCTCGGTGCTCGCGGCCGCCTACCTGTGGATGTATGCCGACGGACCCGGCGGTGACAACCTCGACTGCAGCTCGAGCCGGGATTCCGGTTGCTGGGGGCACCGCGACATCATCCTCTGGGATCGCACCTCCGGCCCGCTGGTCGCCGGTGGAGGCTTTGCACAAGCAGCCGGCAGCGATTCGCTGGCCTACCTCGTGCTGTCGGACTACTCGCAGTCGAGGCTGACCTTCAGCTGGGCGCACGAACTCTTGTACTTCCGGACGAGGCCCGGCACCGAGCCGCTGGGCGGCCCCGCGAATCACCGGCTCGCCATGGCGATACGCGGGATATGTTGGCTGTGTGCTGACGATCGCACGCATCGATGACCCGACTGCGCTGCTGCCGCAGGTGGCGGAGGCGTACCGCTCCGCCTTCTCGATGTTCCGCGATGGGCCGACCGAGCACGAGGTGCACGCCTTCGCTCGCAAGACGCTCCCGCTTCACGCCGAGCGTGAGGCATTCCGGTTCATCGCGGCTTGCGACGACGAGCAGCTGATCGGCTTCATCTACGGCTATCACGGGCGCCGCGGCGAGTGGTGGGAGGATTGGATCCACGAGCGCCTGCCGGCCGCCATCTTCGACGAGTGGTTCAGCCGGCAGTTCGACGTGACCGAGTTCTGCGTGATCGCCGAACGCCATCACGAGGGGATCGGCTCGCAGCTCTACGCGGCGATGCTCGCCGAGTTCGCCGGCATGCCGTACGACCGCGCCGTGCTCACGACCCGCCGTCGCGACAATCCCGCCCGCGGCTTCTACCTGAGGCGTGGCTGGGAGGTCGTCTGGGACGCGCTCGACGATCGCTTCTCACTGCTGGGGCTTCGGCTTCAATAACCGGCATCAGTGGGGGAGTCCCAGCGGCGGCGCACCACAGGCGCTCAGTGCCTGACGGTAGGCGGGCGCCTGCAGATCCATGTTGGCGGGAAACAGCAGCGTCGCCCCATCGAAGTCGGTGATCTCCTGGTACGCGCCGGGGGTGAAGTGCGTGGGCGGGGTGTAGAGCGGGTCTGGGAATTGGTGGACGCCGTGGGCGCGCATGCAGGTGGCGATCCTCAGCAGCTTGGCCATCGTCTGCTTCGTCGGCGGCACGTGATCGGCAAAAGGGCCGGGTGGCATGAACCGTCTGCAGTGGCTCTCCGCCGCCACGTAGCTCGGCGATGCCATCGTCGCAGGGCTCACCTGGAAGCCGTATCCGCCGCCAGGGGTCGGGTCCGGGAAGTTGGGTACGCCGTGGGCGCGCATGCACCTGGAGAAGTCGAGCGCGGATGGGGTGGCCTTGCCGGAGACCGTCGTGCGGCGGCCCGGGTGTGACGCCGGGGTGGTCGTGGATACCGGGGTGGTTGTGGATACCGGGGTGGTTGTGGATACCGGTCGGGTCACGGTGGTGGCGGGGCTGGTCGTGACCGTCTTCACCGGCGGTGTCTTGGCGGCAGATCCGCAGCCGGCGAGCAGCAGCGCGCCACTCAGCAGCGCTGTTGTGCCGGCGAGACGGGCTCGTCCGGCGCTGATGTGAACTGACATGTGTGGGCTCCCTTCCGATGACTTCGCTCTCGTCGCCAGGTTCTACGCAGCGATCGGTTTCCGCCCGGTTTCCTGATCCTCGTGGCGCGCAGCCGGTTGCGGCGTGAAACCCCGTTGCAACGTGCGTACGGCTACGGTCATCGCAGAAGGAGAGCCGATGCGGGTGCTTGTGATCGAAGACGACGAGGAGCTGGCAGTAACCGTCGCCGCCGGTTTACGTGCCGCGCGGATGGCCGTTGACGTCGCGCTCGACGGCTCCAGCGGCCTCGTCCACGCGCAGGTCAACGATTACGACGTGATCGTCCTGGATCGCGATCTGCCGGCGATTCACGGCGACGAGGTCTGTGCGCAGCTGGTCGCTGCTCGGGTCCGCAGCCGCGTGCTGATGCTCACCGGGGCGGCCGAGACCGCAGATCTGGTTGTCGGTCTCGGCTTGGGAGCCGACGACTACCTGACCAAGCCGTTCGACTTTCCGGTGCTGGTGGCGCGGATCGGGGCGCTTGCGCGGCGTGCGCAGCCGAGCATTCCGCCGCTGCTCGAGCACGGCGACATCGTGCTCGACAGCGGCCGACGGGTCGCGTTCCGCGCCGGCAGGCAGCTCGAGCTGCGTCCCAAGGAGTTCGGGGCGCTCGAGTTGCTGCTGGCGGCCGAGGGGCGCGTCGTGTCGGCCGAGGAGCTGCTGGCGCGGGTCTGGGATGAGGCGGCCGATCCGTTCACCGGAGCCGTCAAGGTCACGATCAGCCGGCTGCGCTCCAAGCTCGGCGACCCGCCCGTGATCGAAACGGTTGCCAAGGCGGGCTACCGGATATGAGCGGTCCCGTCATGAGGATCAACGGGTGGTTCACGGAGGCAGCGGTCGGGCGGCATTTGTCCTACCGAACCGTGAGGGCGCGCCTGACGCTGCTCTACGGCGGCCTGTTCGTGCTGTCCGGTGCGGCGCTGATGGCGATCGCCTACCTGTTGTTGGTGAACGCGGGCTTCGTCTTCAGTCTCGCGGGCAGCAGCTCCCAGGGCACGGGGCCGGTGCCGGTCACGCAGCCAGCCACGCCATACGCCGGCGGCCGATTGCGGGGCGGCCTGCGCACACACCCGTCGGCACAGACGATGGCGTACTGGCGTCGCGTCGCGCGGTGCATGCGGCAGCACGGCGTCGTCGGATTTCCGAACCCGACGGATCGGATGCCGCGCGCTGGGCTGTTCCGCGAGGTGAGCGACCGCAGTGGCGCGGTGCTCGTGTTCGGCGCCGGAGTCAACATGCAAACGGCGGCCGCGACGGCCGCCGCCAACAGCTGCGGGTATTACGCCGACAGCTCGCAGCAGCTCGCTCAGCAGGACACCGAACGCGCCCAGACGCGGGGGCAGCTGCTGCTTCAGTCGGGGATCGCGCTGGCCGCGATGTCACTGCTCTCACTCGGCCTCGGCTGGTTTTTCGCCGGGCGCGTCCTGCAGCCACTCGAGACCGCCGATGCGGCACAGCGCCAGTTCGTGGCCAACGCATCACACGAGCTCCGTGCTCCACTCGCGCGCCAACGCGCGCTGATCCAGGTGGCGCTCGCCGACCCGGATGCGACCGAGGCGTCGCTGCGCGCGGCGCATGAGCGCGCGCTCGCTGCCGAACAGCACCTCGAGCAGATGATCAACGGCCTGCTGACGCTGACGCGTGGGCAGGCGGGGCTCGAGTCCCGTGAGCTGGTCGATCTGGCGGCGATCGCGGCCGCTGTGATCTCGGCGCAGGAGCCGTCGGCGGGCGAGCTCGGGCTGGACCTCACCGCCAGCCTCGATTCTGCGCGCACGGAGGGCGATCCGTTGCTGATCGAGCGGCTCCTGGCCAACGTGGTCGGCAACGCGATCGAGCACAACCGCATCGGCGGGCAGGTTGAGGTTGCGACCGGGACGCGCGACCGCGCGCCGTTCGTGTCGGTCACGAACACCGGGCCGGTTGTCGGTCCCGAGCACGTGGAGCGGCTGCTGCGGCCGTTTGAGCGGATGGGGACCTCACGCACCGGGCACGGCGCCGGACATGGCCTGGGGCTATCGATCGTGCGCGCGATCGCCGACGCGCACCGGGCCGAGCTGCGGGTCGTGCCGCAGGGCCAGGGCGGGCTGCTCGTGGAGGTCGTGTTCCCCGCGCGCGCCGGTTCGCGGGTTCCACTCGTGCGCGCGTGGCTGCGGCGCACAGCGGCGCGCACGACGCTCAGCGATTGATGCTCACGCAACCCGAGCTGCGGCGAACAGCAGCTCGGCGGCGTCGGGGTCGGCATGCTCGAGGTCGGCCAGCGCATCCGCGACCTGCGCCAGCTGCTCGGGGGTGACGTCGCGGATCTCCGCGGCAAAGCGGCTGAGCCAGCGCGCCGCCGCCTTCGGATAGCGACGATCGTGGTTGCGCGCCATCAGGAACAGGATCTTTGCGGCGTCCTGCAAGCCGACGCGTGGCAGTTCGCGGCTGGCCGTCATGGCGCGACCCAGATCGCCGTCAGCGAGCGCTCGCTCGAGCTGCCGGTTGGCCGAGCCGTACTTACTGCCGTCAGAGGTCATGGACGCGGCATGGTGGCGTGTGCCCCGGACGGAAGCAGGCGAACACCTGTTCGTGCGGGGTGCCGGCGGCTGCGAGCACACGATCCTCCCTACCCTGTGGCGGGATGGGGTCTTTTGATCGCGGCTTCGAGAATGCGCTCGAGCTTCACCAGGGTGAGCTGATCCGCTGGAGCGGACCGGGGATGTACCGGATCCGCCGGATCTGGGTGGGCGGCCGCATCTACCTCAGCGACCAGCGCCTGTTCTTCTGTCCGGGCGTCCTGGTGCGTCGTCGCTACGGGGTGCTGCGGCTGGCGCTTGCAGAGATCGCGGGCGTCGAGGTGCTCGGCCGCAGGATCGCGATCGCGGCGGTGGGCGATGGTGGCCTGAAGCCACGCCTGCGGGTCACGACCAGGGCCGGCGAGCAGCACGCCTTCACGATGCAGGCCTTCAGCCGCCGCGCCGGCGAGCTGCGGGCACTGCTGGCCGAGTCGACTGAAGGCCGCTGAGCAGCCGGTCGCCCATGCTTGTGCTGCTGCCGCCGTCGCAGGGCAAGGCGACACCTGACCGCGGGCGCCGCGCAGGGCTCTCGACGCTCGTCTACCCACGCCTGCGGGATGCCCGTGAGCGCCTGCTCGATGCCGTTGATCCGGCGCTGCGCGGTGCCCCCGCGATCCCTGCCGCGGAGCTCTACACCGGTGTCCTGTTCGCAGCGCTCGGGCTCGCCGACCTGCCCTGGGACGACGTCTTGATCGCGAGCGCGCTCTGGGGGGTCGTGCGGCCCGGCGACCGCATACCGGCCTACCGGCTGGACATGAGCGCCAAGCCGCCGGGCATCGGCGGGCTGGCCGCATATTGGCGCGCGCCGCTGCGCGCCGCGCTGCCGGATCGCGGGCTGGTGCTCGACATGCGCTCGGGCTCCTATGCGGCGGCGTGGCAGCCGCGCCGCGCCAAGCATCTGGCCGTGCGTGGCTTGACCGAGGCGCCGGACGGCAGCCGCACGGTGATCACGCACATGGCCAAGCGCGTCCGCGGCGAGGTCGCGCGCCTGGTGATCCAGGCCGGCGGCGCGGAGCGTCCCGAGGAGGTCGCTGAGATCGCCGCTGCGGCGGGACTGCGCGTCGAGCTCGCGGACGGCGTGCTCGACGTGATCGAGTGAGTATGAGAGCGGGCCGAGCGCTCAGCCGCCGAGCGCCTGCGTGAGGTCGGCCCAGAGGTCGTCGGCGTCCTCGAGGCCGACGCTCAGGCGCAGCAGTCCCGCCGGGACGCGATCGCCCTCCCAACGTGCACGCGCCTCGAGCGTCGAGGCGACGCCGCCGAGGCTGGTGGCGTTCTCGATCAGCTGCAGCGCGCGTTCCACCCGCAGCGCCTGTTCGGCGTCGGCGACGTCGAACGAGAGCAGTGGTCCGAACGCCTCGACGTAACGCGCGGCCACCGCATCGCCCAGCCCGGGGTAGCGCACGCATCGCACGGCGGGGTGCGCCGCCAGCCGGCGCGCCAGTTCCAGCGCCGTGGCCGACTGACGCTCGACGCGCAGCGCGAGCGTCTTCAGCCCACGCAGCAGCAGCCAGGCGGGGTCCGGCGCCGCGACGATCCCCGACGCATTGCGGAATGTGGTGAGCCGCGCCGCGGCATCCGGATCTGCGCACGAGACCACGCCGAGCAGCGCGTCGTGGTGGCCCGCGAGGATCTTGGTGGCGCTGTGCAGCACAAAGTCCGCGCCGTGCTCGTGCGGGCGCAGCAGCAGCGGGCTGAGCACGGTGTTGTCGACGATCACCTTCGAGCCGGCGGCATGTGCCTGTGCGATCGATGTGTCGAGGTCGGGGAAGCTGAGAAACGGGTTGGCGCAGGGCTCGAGCCAGACGAGGTCGGCGGGGGGCGGTGGTCCGGTCTGATCGAAGGTCGTGACCTCGAGCCCCCAGCGCACGAACTCCGCGCGCATCAGGCCGATGGTCCCGAAGTAGCCGCCGTCGGCGACGGCCACCGTCGCTCCGGGGCCGAGCAGTCCGAGCAGCAGCGCGCTGGTGGCGCCCATACCGGAGGGAAACAGCAGCGACTCGCCACCCTCGAGCTCGGACAGCAGCCGCTCGGCCTCGACCCCGACCGGATGGGCATAGCGCTGGTAGTAGAAGCGACCGGGGGTCCCGTCCTCATACGCGTGGACGGTCGAGCGGTCGACCGCGGGGACGGTTCCGTGCACCAGTCTCGTATCCGGCTTCACCGCCCGCAGACTAAAGCAACGTTCCGATCCGGGGCCGTTCCGTGGTGGGCGCTTGGTTGAATCACCCGCGATGGCCACAAGTTCACCACGGCGATCGCGGTCGCTGCCCGGACTGCTTCCCGAGGCCGCGCGCGGCGAGGTGCTGATCTGGACCGACGGTGCCTGCCAGCGCAATCCCGGGCCGGGCGGGTGGGCGGCGATCGTCTGCTGGGAGGACGGCATCGTCGAGGAGCACAGCGGTGGCCTGCCGCTGACGACCAACAACATCATGGAGATGACCGCCGCGCTCGAGGGGCTACGGGCACTGCCGGCAGGCTCGCGCGCATGCGTCGTCACAGACTCGCGCTATCTGCACGACGGTATGACCTCGTGGATGGCGGGCTGGAAGCGCAAGGGCTGGAAGACGGCGTCGGGCGATCCGGTCAAGAACCAGGAGCTCTGGGTGCAGCTGGAGGCGGCCGCCGCTGCGCATGAGCAGGTTCGCTGGCACTGGGTCAAGGGCCACATCGGTCACGCCCTGAACGAGCGGGCAGACGTGTTGGCGGTCGCCGCCACACAGGCCGCAGCGGCCGGGCGCTAGGCAACCGAGGGCGCACAATCAGCCGCTGGTCCAGCGGGACCGGCGGCGTCATGCATGCTCGAGATAACACAAATTTGTGTGATCTCAGGCATATGTGTGTATATTGTGCCCATGCCAACCGATGCCGAACTCACATTTGCGGACCACGCCGGGCGCTTCTATGCGAACCGCTACGGGTTCCCGCCGATGGTCGGGCGCCTGCTCGGCTATCTCACTATCTGCGATCCGCCACATCAGAGCATCGCCGAGCTGGCCGACGCGCTGCTGGCCAGCCGCAGCGCGATCGCCGGGGCCGTCAAACACCTGGAGACCACACGTCTGGTGCTCCGCACCCGTGCGGCCGGCGAGCGGATGGATCGGGTGCAGCTCGATATCAGCTCGCCCAACGCCACCGGCCTTGACGCCGGCGAGTACGTGGAGGTCGGCAACCTCGCGCGCGAGGGCCTGGAGGTACTGGCCGGGGCCTCGGCAGAGCGCCGCGCGGTGCTGACGGAGATGTCCGCCTTCGCCGATTTCCTGGTCGAGCAGATCCCGCTGCTGGGGCAGCGGTGGGAGGAGCGGCGCGCGGAGCTCGTCGCCGCCGGTGAGCTGCTGCCACGCCCAACCAGCGGAGGCCGGCGATGAGTGACGGGACGACCCCCGCGATCACGGTCGCCGGGCTGCGCAAATCCTTTGACGGGACCACCGTGCTGGACGGTGTCGAGCTCACCGTCGAAGAGGGAACGGTGTTCGCGCTGCTGGGCCCCAACGGCGCCGGCAAGACGACGATCGTACGGATCCTCTCGACGCTGATCGGTGCCGATGCCGGCGAGCTGAGGGTCGCCGGACACGACGTTAGGGCCGGTGCCGAGCGGGTGCGGGACGCGATCGGCGTGACCGGCCAGTTCTCGGCCGTCGACGACATGCTCACGGGCCAGGAGAACATGAAGCTGATGGCGGATCTGCGCCACCTCGGGCGCGAGGCGGGCGCGGAGCGCGTGCGTGAGCTGCTCGAGCGCTTCGAGCTGACCGACGCGGCCGCCCGCCCCGCATCGACCTACTCGGGGGGCATGCGGCGGCGGCTTGACCTGGCGATGACGCTGGTCGGTTCGCCGCGCGTGATCTTCCTCGACGAGCCCACCACCGGTCTCGATCCCCGCAGCCGTCGCACGATGTGGGACAGCATTCGGCAGCTGGTCGCGAGCGGTGTGACGATCTTCCTGACGACGCAGTACCTCGATGAGGCCGACGAGCTGGCCGATCAGATCGCGGTCCTGGACCACGGTCGGATCGTTGCTCAGGGCAGCCCCGATCAGCTGAAAGCTCGGATCCCGGGCGGTCACCTACAGCTTGAGTTCGCGACCGCCGAGGCACTCGCGGCGGCCAGCGCGATGCTCGACGGCGCGGCCGATGAGGACGGGAAGCTGATTCTGCGTGTCGCCAACGACGGCAGCGTGGCGTCACTGCGGCGACTGCTGGCGGAACTGGAGGAAGGCAATGTCGAGGTCGAGCGACTCTCGATGCACACACCGGACCTGGACGACGTGTTCTTCGCCGTCACGGGTCACCCGACCACCGAGGAGGCTGCGGTATGAGCGCCCTGGCATACAACGTCATTGACTCGCGCATCCTGCTGCGACGCAACCTGCGCCGGCTGGAGCGGTACCCGTCGCTCACGCTGATGCTGGTCGGGATGCCGATCGTCTTCCTGCTGCTGTTCGTGTACGTGTTCGGCGGGCAGCTCGGCCATGGCCTCAGTGGGCGCCTCGCGGGCGGTCACTCCGGGCGTTCTGGTTATCTCAACTACCTGACGCCCGGGATCCTGCTGATGACCGTCGCCGCGACCGTGCAGGGTACGGCGATCGTGGTGGCAATGGACATGACCGGCGGCATCATCGACCGCTTCCGGACGATGTCGATCGGGCGCGGCGCGGTGCTCGGCGGCCATGTGCTCGCCGCCCTGATCCAGAGTCTGGTGAGCATCGCGGTGGTGCTCGGTGTCGCGATCGGGCTCGGCTTCCGACCGACCGCCGACCCGCTCAGCTGGCTCGCCGCAATCGGGATTCTCGTGCTGTTCGCGTTCGCGCTGATCTGGCTGGCCGCGGCACTCGGGCTTGCCGCCAAGAGTGTCGAGACGGCCAGCAACACGCCCATGTTCCTGACCATGCTGCCGTTCCTGGGCAGCGCCTTTGTGCCGGTGGCGACGATGCCGGTGGGGCTGCGTCAGTTCGCCCGCTACCAGCCGTTCACGCCGGTGACCGAGACGCTCCGCGGATTGCTGACCGGCACGCACATCGGCACCAACGCGATCGGTGCGCTCGCCTGGAGCATCGGCATCGCCGTGCTCTCATACATGTGGGCGATGCGGCTCTACGAGCGACGGCAGCCGCGGTAGGTGCCCCTCAGTTGGCCTGCAGCACCGAGAGGATGTTGCCGGCCGGATCTGTGAACCACGCGATCAACGGGCCAGCGCCGCGTGAGATCCCGCGTTCATCCTGTTCGAAGCCCTCGTATCGCTCGAGCTCGACGCCACGCGCGAGGAGCTGGTCAACCGCGGCTTCGATGTCGTCGACGGGGAAGTTGAGGACCGTGAAGGACGCGGGCTGGTGCCGCTCGCCCTTCGGGTAGATCAGCGTGTCCCGGTCCCCGGCAAGGTGCAGGGTCAAAAGACCGTTGCTCTCCGACACATCGAGGCCGAGGGTCTCCTCGTAGAACCGCCTTGCCGGCGGAATGTCATCAACTGAATATCCGCTGAACGCTGGGGAGTTACCGAACATGCCACTCCAATCTCGCTGTTGTTGTTCACTGGAGAATCGCGACGGCGCGGCCGCTGACGGTGATGCCTCCGTCGCCCGGGGGGACGTCGACGGTCAACACGCTGGGCCGGCCCATGTCGTCGCCCTGCAGGATTGTCACGCGTGCCGGAGGTGAGACGAGGCCCAGCCCACGCAGATATCCGCCGAACGCGGCGGCTGCCGCACCGGTGGCGGGGTCTTCGTAGATGCCGCCCACCGGGAAGGGGTTGCGTGCGTGGAAGAGATCATCGCGCTCGCGCCACACGAGGTCGACGGTCGTCAGGTCAGCCCGGAGCATCGCCGTCTTGAGTCGTTCGAAGTCGTAATTGAGCGCGGCCAGGCGCTCACGCGTCGCGGCGGCCAGGATCAGGTGGCGCGCGCCCGCGTACGCAATCCGCGGCGGGAGGCCCGGATCGAGCTCGCTCGCAAGCCAGCCGAGCGCCGCCAGCGCTTCATCGACGAGACGGTCGCCCGGCTGCTCGAGGCGAGCCGGGACGCTCGTCAGTGAAGCCGTGGTGGCGCCTCCGGCGTCGCGCCCGGTGCTGACCGCCACCGGACCGGCGCTGACGTGGAAGACGAGAGCACCCGGTCCGCTGCGCTCGGCGAGCGCGACCGCGGCGGCGATCGTCGCGTGACCACAGAACGGCACCTCGGCCTCGGGGCTGAAGTAGCGGACGTCGAATTCGTTGGGCGCGTCGCGGCGCACCGTGAGGAAGGCGGTCTCCGAGTAGCCGACCGCCCGCGCCAGCTCGAGCATCTCCCGCGCGCTGAGCGCCCCCGCGTCCAGCACGACGCCCGCCGGATTGCCTCCACTGGGCACGTCGGTGAACGCCGCATAGCGCGTGACCTGGGTCTGCATGGACACCACCGCTGGCCTGCTATTCGGCGGCGGGCCAGCTAACGGTGGCCTGCACCCCATCGCCCTCCGCGGGCTTGGGACCGCCGATCGCGATCACCTCGAGTCCTTCAGGGCCGGCCTCGAAGGCGCGCACGGCCTCGGGCGCGACGCGGATCACATCCCAAGCCTTGAGCTCCTGGATCTCACCGTCGATCAGGACACGGCCCGAGCCGGAGACGACGACGTAGGCCTCCTCCTGCACCTTGTGGCTATGAGCCATCGGGCTGCGCAGGTTCGGGGCGTAGCGGAAGAGACTGACGCCGAGGTCGCGTGAGCCGAGGTGCTTGCGGCCAAAGCGGCCCTCGATCCCGTCGACCCGCCCCGAGACGGAGTCCTCGACCTCGAGCAGGTTCACCTTCGCAAAGCTGGACATTCAATCTCCTCTGTCTCGGCGGTCAACTGCTGTGCAGACAACCCTAGCTGCCGGGGGTCGACCGGCGAAGGGTCCCGCCGGTCGGCAGCCCAGAGACCCGCACCGTCCGCCGCCACTGGGACCACGGCGGTCGACTCGCCGCCGATCGCGGGCGGCGCGACTACTCGTAGCGCAGTGTCACTGGTCGCGCCCGCATGCGCAGCACGCGCGCCGGCGCACCGCCGATGACCGCGTCGGCTGGGACGTCCTTGGTCACCACCGAGTAGGTGCCGATCACCGCGTTGTCGCCGACGATGACACCGCGCAGCAGGCAGGCGCCGTAGCCGATCCAGACGTTGTTCCCGACGCGCACGTCGCGCTTGTAGATGCCCTGCTCCCGGATCGGACGCTCGACCTCGGCGGTGCCGTGATCGAAGTCGATCATCATCGTGCGGTCGGCGATGATGCACTCACGGCCCACCGAGATGTGCTGATAACAGGAGAGCGTGCACTCCTGGCCGAGCACCGACTTGGCCCCGATCTCGATCACGCCCTCGTGCGCACGGATCTTGCAGCCATCACCGAGCCATGACCAGCGCCCGAGCACGACCTTGGCGTCGCGACCGATCTCGAAGCTGACGTTGCCGCACACGAAGCAGGGCCCGTCGGTCACCAGGCGGTCGCCCCAGCGCAGCTTCAGCCAGAGCCAGCGTGCGCCCAGCACCACGTAGCCCCAGCGCAGCATGTTGTGCTCGCGGGCGAAGCGCAGCAGCTCGCGCGGCCCGCCGCGCAGCGGCGGTGGGGGCCTGCGCGCCGGGGCCGGCGGGATCGGAGGCCGGCGGATGGTTGCGCGGATCGCCACGCGAGCATCCTAATGCTGCGCGCGTCAGCGCCGCTCGTCATCATCCCCGCCGATGACCGAGGTACAGGGCACCGATGGTGGACCGACGCTTGCGCAGCGGCTGCTCGCCGGTGATCGGCGGGCGCTGGCCCGCGCGATCACGCTGGTCGAGAGCAACGATCCTGCCGGTTGGGACGTCGTGCGCGAGGTCTACCCGCACACGGGCAGGGCCGCGATCGTCGGGATCACGGGGCCTCCCGGGGTGGGGAAATCGACCCTGCTGGCCGAGCTGACCAGGCTCGAGCGTGCCGCCGAGCGCACGGTCGCGGTGCTGTCCGTCGACCCGTCCTCGCCCTTCTCCCACGGCGCGCTGCTGGGTGATCGCATCCGCCTGGCCGACCACTTCCTCGATAGCGGCGTGTTCATCCGCTCGATGGCCAGCCGCGGCGCGCTGGGCGGCCTCAGCGAGGCCGCATTGCAGAGCGCCCTGTTGATGGACGCCAGCGGCCGTGATCTGGTGTTGCTGGAGACGGTCGGTGTCGGCCAGGCGGAGGTCGACATCGTCGATCATGCGGACACGGTGGTGCTCGTGCTGATGCCGGGCTCGGGCGACTCGATTCAGGCGCTGAAGGCGGGCGTGATGGAGATACCCGACGTGATCGTCGTCAATAAGGCCGATCACGCGCTCGCCGACGCGATGGTGCGTGAGATCAGGGGCGTACTCGCGCTCGCGCCGCCGCACGAGGGCTGGCAGGTCCCGGTGATCCGCACCCGCGCGACCGGTGGCGACGGGGTGGAGGAGCTGCTGGTGGCCGTCGCCGAGCACCGCGCACACATCGAATCGATGGGCACCCTCAGCGAACGCCGCCGCCAACACCTGCGCAGCGAGGTGCTGGCGCTCGCCACCCAGCGACTGCGGCGCGAACTGGACGCCGCCGTCGCCGAGGATCCAGGCTTCAACGAGATGCTCGAGCGCGTGGTCGCGCGGGAACTGGATCCTGCATCCGCGGCTGCTGGCATGCTCGAACGGATGAACTCGAGGAGCGAGGATGCCAGTAGCAATCGAGGCAGTTGAGCTGCGCAAGCGCTACCCGCCGGAGGTTCAGGCGCTGGACGGCGTCAGCCTGTCGGTTGAGGCCGGGACGATCTTCGGCGTGCTCGGCCCGAACGGCGCGGGCAAGTCGACGCTGACGCGCGTGCTCTGCGCGCTGACGGTGCCCGACAGTGGCAGTGCCGTGGTCTGCGGGTACGACGTGGTCAAACAGCCGGTGCAGGTCCGGCACCTGATCGGCGTCGTCGGCCAGAAGCACGGCTCCGACGCGAACGCGACCGGCCGCGAGAATCTGGTGCTCCACGGCGAGTTCTATGGGATCAGCGGCCGCGAGCTGAAAGCGCGGGTCGGGGAGTCGCTCGAGCGCGTCGGCCTCGCCGACGCGGCCGATCGGCTCGCCAAGACCTACTCAGGCGGGATGTTGCGGCGGCTGGACATTGCGATGGGACTGCTGAACCGCCCAAAGACGCTGTTCCTCGACGAGCCGACCACCGGCCTCGATCCCGAAGCGCGCGCCGAGATGTGGCGCGACATCGGAGCCCTGGCCTCCGACCAGGAGATGACGATCTGGCTGACCACCCATTACATGGAGGAGGCGGACAGCCTGGCCTCCCAGCTTGCGATCGTCGATCGCGGTCATGTCGTTGCACAGGGGACCCCGGACCAGCTCAAGCGCGAGGTCTCCGGCGACACCCTGCACGTCGAGCTCGTCGAACCTGACGATGGCAGTGCGGGGCAGGCTCTCGCCGGAGTCACGGGGCTGACCGAGGTCGAGGTCAACGGGCGCGCGCTGCGGGCGCGTGCCGACGACGGTGGCAGCGCGCTGCCGACCGTGCTGGCCGCACTCGACGGCCGTCAAATCAAGGTCTCGTCTGTGACCGTCGCACGGCCGTCGCTGGACGACGTCTACCTGCGCTACGCAGGGCGGGCCTTCGAGCACGCCGAGAACGAGTCAAAGCAGGTGGCGGCATGATTGCGCTGCGTCAGACCGGGCAGATGTTCACGCGCAACCTGCGCGTGCTGATGCGCCAGCCCGCTTACCTGCTGATCACGCTGATCCAGCCGATCATCTGGCTGCTGCTGTTCGCGGCGCTGTTCAAGGCCGTCGCCGACATCCCCGGGTTTCACGGCACCTACCTGGACTTCTTCACCCCCGGCGTGGTGGTGATGCTCGCGCTGTTCTCGGCCGGCTGGTCCGGGATGGGCGCTGTCGAGGACATTCAGAGCGGGGTGATGGACCGCATGCTCGCCACGCCGGTCTGGCGCGGCGCCCTCAACGGCGGCGCGGTGCTCTACTCGGCGTTCACGGTGATCCTCCAGTCGATCCTGATCATCCTGCTGGCGCTGATCCTCGGCGCCGACTTCAAGGGTGGCGTGATCGGCGTGATCGTGATGATCATCATCGGGGCACTGCTCGCCGCGTCCGTCGCCTCGCTCTCCAACGCCGTCGGCCTGCTCGGGCGTCAGCGCGAGACGGTGATCGGGACCGTCAGCTTCTTCCAGCTGCCGCTCACTTTCCTCTCGACCGGGATGATGCAGGCCAGCCTGCTGCCGCACTGGATCCGCGACGTGGCGAAGTTCAACCCGATCAACTGGGCGGTTGTGGCGGCACGCGCCGCCGCGATGCAGAAGACCGACTGGGGCGTCGTCGGAGGTCGCGTCGGGCTGTTGGTCGCGCTGGTGCTGGTCTCGGCCTTCCTTGCTCAGCGGGCGTTCGGCCGCTACCAACGCTCGCTGTGACGGATGCCGCCGGCCGGCTGGCCGGCGCCTGCCTTGCCGGCGGCCACGAGCCCTGCCCGCGGACGAGCCCTGTCCGCGGGACGATCCCAGCTCGCGTGACGAACTCTGTCCGCGTATATGCAGAAAGCTGCAGCTTTCGGGACAGAGTTCGCTGCGCTGCGCGCTCAGGCTCCCAGTGCCCGGGCGATCACCAGCTCCTGAATCTCGTCTGTGCCCTCGCCGATCGTGAGGATCTTGGCGTCGCGATAGAAGCGGGCCACCGGGTACTCCTCGATGAAGCCGTAGCCGCCGTGGATCTGCACCGCCTCATCGGCGGCGTGCACGGCCAGTCGGCCGCTCTTGAGCTTGGCCTGAGCGGCCACCAATGAGAAGTTCTTGCCCTCGTCCTTCAACCAGGCGGCCTTCTGGACCAGAAGCCGGCAGGCCTCGATCTCGGTCGCGAGGTTCGCGAGCTTGGCCTGGATCGTCTGGAAACTCGAGATCGGCTTGCCGAACGCACGCCTCTGCTTTGCATAGGCAAGCGCCTCGTCGAGCGCGCCCTGGGCGAGCCCGACGCCCATCGCCGCCACGCCGATGCGCCCGATGTCAAGCACCTGGAAGAACTGCTGCAGGCCGCGCCCGCGTCCGCCGACGAGGTTCTCCTCGGGCACCCGGCAGTCGCTGAAGCTGAGCGGTCGCGTGTCGGACGCGTGCCAGCCCATCTTGCGGTACTGGGGCCCGGGCTCGTAGCCGGGGGTGCCGTTCTCAACGACGATGTTTGAGATCTCACGATCGTCGCCGGTGACGGCGGTGATCACGACGAGCCCGGAGATATCGGTGCCGGCGTTGGTGATGAACTGCTTGGCGCCGTTGATTACCCACTCGCCGTCCTGCAGCCGCGCGCGCGTCTGGGTGTTGCCGGCGTCCGAGCCGGCCTCGGGCTCGGTCAGTCCGAAGGCCCCGAGGATCTCGCCGCTGCAGAGCCGTGGCATGAACCGCTGTTTCTGCTCCTCGGAGCCGAACAGATACAGAGGCTGGGTCCCCAGCGAGGTGTGTGCGCAAAGCGTGATCGCAACCGATGAGTCGATGCGCGTGAGCTCCTCGACGACGAGCGCGTAGTCCGCAGAACTGCCGCCGGCGCCGCCGTACTCCTGCGGGAACGGGATCCCCATCAGGTCGAGCTCGCCGAGCTTGCGCACGATCTCATACGGGAACTCATGATCACGGTCGAGCCGTTCGGCGACTGGTGCGATTTCGGCCCGAGCGAACTCCCGTACGGTGTCGCGCAGGAGCTGCTGGTCTGATGTGAGCTCGAAGTCCATGCAGGCACAATACGATCAGATCGCCGTGTCCGCGGCGCCCCAGCAGAGCCACAGAGGGAGTAGGCCTCGATGCCCAAGACCGTGATCCTGTCCACCGCGCGCACGCCGATCGGGAAGCTCGGCGGCGGCCTGGCGAGCGTCGACGCGACGAGTCTGGGCGGAACCGCGATCGCCGCGGCACTGGAGCGAGCGGAGGTCAGGCCCGAGCAGGTCGAGCATGTGGTGATGGGCCAGGTGCTGCAGGCCGGGCAGGGTCAGATCCCGTCGCGGCAGGCGCAGATCAAGGCCGGCATCCCCAAGGAGGTCTCATCGGAGACGGTCAACAAGGTCTGCGCCTCGGGTGTGCGCGCCGTCGGGATCCTTGACGCTGCGATCCGCGCCGGCGACGTCGGCGTCGCCGTCGCCGGTGGCATGGAGTCGATGTCGGGCGCCCCGTATCTGCTGAAGGAAGCGCGCTTTGGCTACCGCATGGGCGACGCCCGGGCACTTGACGCGATGGTCCACGACGGCCTCACCAACCCCTTCAGCGGCCGCCAGATGTTCGACGAGGCGACCGAGGTCGGCGACCAGCTGGAGCTGACCCGGCCCGAGCTCGATCGTTGGGCGCTGCGCTCGCACCAGCTGGCGATCAAGGCAGCCGATGAGGGCCGCCTGGGCGAGGAGATCGTGCCGGTCACGATCAGCTCGAGGAAGGGCGAGACCACGGTCGAGCTGGACGAGGCTCCGCGCCGCGAGACCTCGCTTGAGGCGCTCGCCAAGCTGCCCGGGCTGACCGGCAAGGAGGGGTCGCACACGGCCGGCAACTCGCCCGGTGTCAACGATGGCGCCGGTGCGCTGGTGGTGGCCAGCGATGAGTGGGCTCGCACCAATGACCGTCGCCCGCTGGCGACGGTCATCGCCCAGGCGCAGGTCGCCGACGACTTCGCCTACCTTGCGCGCACGCCTGCGAACGCGGCCTTCAAGGCTCTGGCCAAGCTCGACCTGACGCCGGCGGATGTGGATCTCTGGGAGATCAATGAGGCCTTCGCCTCCGTCACGCTGAACAGCATTCGCATGCTCGGGATCGACGAGGACCGCGTCAACGTCAACGGCGGCGCCGTCGCCCTCGGCCACCCGATCGGCGCCTCCGGCGCGCGCATCATCGGCGTGCTCGTGCACGAGCTGCGCCGCCGCGGTGGCGGCATCGGCTGCGCGGCGATCTGCTCCGGCGGCGGTCAGGGCGACGCGATCGTGCTCGAGGTCGCCGGTGACTGAGGCATCGGTCCGCGCCGCCGCGTTCTTCGACCTCGACAAGACCCTGATGCAGGGTTCATCGGGCTTCCAGTTCGCCCGCGCGGTGCGGGAGGCCGGGATGATGAGCCGCCGGCAGCTGATCGCCGACGGCGTCGCAAACCTGCGCTTCCGCCTCAACGGCGCCAGCGATGAGCAGTCTGAGGCGTTGCGGATCCGCATCGCGACCTCACTGGAAGGCGTGCGCGTGCGCGACCTGGAGCGTCTCGGTGTACGGGTGATGCAGCGGATCCTGCCGCGGCTGTACCCGGAGATGCTGACGATCGCCTATGCCCACCAGGACGCGGGTCGCCCCGCCTACATCGTCACGGCGGCCTCGCAGGACATGGCGCAGGTGCTGGCGGGCGTGCTCAGCTTCGACGGGGCGCTCGGCTCGGCGCTGTCTGAGGTGCAGGACGGCGTCTACACCGGCAGGCCGACCGGTGCCTTTCTCTACGGCGCGGCCAAGGCGGTCGCGATCCAGCAGTTGGCCGCCCGCGACAACCTCGATCTGAGCGCCTGCTACGCCTACTCAGACTCGGTCTCCGACGCGCCGATGCTGCGCGCTGTAGGTCACGCGATCGTGGTCAACCCCGATGCCGATCTGGAGCTGGTCGCGCGCGAGGAGGGCTGGGAGATCCTGCGCCTCGACCGTCTCAGCCAGAAGTTGATGATCGCCGGGATTCTTGCGGTCGCGGGCACCGCCAGCGCGATCACCGTGGCGGTGCTGAAGCAGACCGGTACCCCCATCGAACTGCCGCGCCTGGGATGGTGGCGATGAGCAGCACCGAGCGCAGGATCCGCGTCGTCGTCGCCAAGCCCGGGCTGGACGGGCACGACCGTGGTGCCAAGATCATCGCACGCGCGCTGCGCGACGCCGGCATGGAGGTCATTTACACGGGCCTGCACCAGACGCCCGAGCAGATCGTCGAGACCGTGATCCAGGAGGATGCCGACGCCGTCGGGCTGTCGATCCTTTCGGGTGCCCACATGACGCTCGTGCCGCGCATCATCGAGCTGATGAAGGCCGAGGGGCTCGACGACGTGCTGCTGACCGTTGGCGGCACGATCCCGGCCGAGGACATCGCCGCGCTCAAGGCGCTCGGGGTGGCTGAGGTGTTCACGCCCGGCGCCTCCGCGCAAGCCGCGATCGACTTCATTCGGGGCGCCGTCCGGCCGTGAATGCGGCAGCGAAAGCCACCCGCCACCGGCTGTTGACTGACCAGTCAATCGGGTAGTATCGGATCGTTCTTAGTGACGTTGAGGAGGCACTGTTGAAGATTTGCGTCCTGGTCAAAGAGGTTCCGGACGCCGCCGTCGAGAAGCGCATCAATCCCTCGACGGGGCGCATGGACCGATCAGGTGAGAAGAACCTGAATCCGTATGACACTCACGCGATCGAGGCCGCGATGCAGCTGCGCGAGGGCGGCCATGTGCAGGTCGATGAGATCGTCGCGGTCACGATGGGTCCCGAGTCGGCCGTGCGGGCGCTGCACAAGGCGGTTTCGCTCGGTGCCGACCGCTCGCTGCACCTGAGCGACGAGTCGCTCGCCGGTTCCGACGTGGCCGCCACCGGCTACGCGCTGGCCAAGGCGCTCGAGCAGGAGTCCCCCGACCTGGTGCTGCTCGGTCAGCAGTCGGATGACGGCGAGTGCTACACGATCGGCGCGGTCGTCGCCGACCACCTGAAGATGCCGTCGCTGACCCAGGTGATCAAGCTCGATGTTGACGGCGACGCTCTGCGTTTGGAGCGCCAGGCCGAGTACGGCTACGACACAGTACGCGTGAGGTTCCCGGCCGTGATCTCGGTGGGAGACGCGATCAACGAGCCCCGCTATCCGTCGCTCAAGGCGATCATGGGCGCCAAGAAGAAGGCCCTTGAGACCGTGGATGCGGCAGCGGTTGGGATCGATGCCTCGCTGGTGGGCGCGGATGGCTCGCGTGTGCAATGTGGAGAGTTCAAGGACCCGCCGGCCAAGGCCGCCGGACAGATCATCGAGGACGAGAACACCGACGAGACGGTCGAGCAGATCGTCGCGTGGCTCGCGGAAAGGAAGCTGATCTGATGAGCGATGTTCTGGTCTACGTCCTGCATTACGAGGGGGCGTTCAACAAGAACTCTTTGGGTGCCGTGTCCGAGGGCGCCGCGCGTGCGGCCGAGATCGGCGGCGCCTGCGACGCGGTTGTCGTCGGCGGTCCCGACCTGACCGATGATCTCTGCAGAACGCTGGGTCGTCATGGTGCACGCAAGGTGTTCCGTGCCGAGGGCCCCGAGGGGCTCGCGCAACCGGTCGTGGACGTGCTCGACAAGGTGATCGGCGACGGCGGTCACCGCTACGCGATCTTCGGCGGCGGCCTGCTCGGCTTCGAGATCGGGGCCGGCCTGGCCGCGCGCCGACAGGCGGGCGTGACGATGGAGGTCACCGCCGTGCGCGCCGACGGTTCCGAGCTGGTGGCAGAGCGTCCGATCCTGGGCGACTCGAAGATCTCGGTGTCGCGCTACCGCGGTGACCTCGGGATCATCATCGGCCGCATCAACGCCTTCGAGTTGCGCGAGTCCGGCTCGGGTGATGCTGAGGTGGTCGATGTCGCGGTCGAGTACTCGCCGTTCTCGCAGCAGGCCGAGATGGTCACGCGTGGCGAGCAGCGCGGTGCCGACGTCGACATCGAGGGCGCCGACATCCTCGTCGCCGGCGGCCGTGGCCTCGGCAAGGCCGAGGGCTTCGAGCTGGCCGAGTCGCTCGCGGCTGCCTTTGGTGCAAACAGTGCGGTCGCGGCGACGCGCGCGGTGGTCGATGCGGGCTGGTACCCGTACGCCGCGCAGATCGGTCAGACCGGCAAGACCGTGTCGCCGAAGCTGTATCTCGCGGCCGGCATCTCCGGCGCGATCCAGCACAAGGTCGGGATGCAGTCCTCCGAGAACATCGTCGCGATCAACAAGGACGCCAACGCCCCGATCTTCGAGTTCTCCGACCTCGGGATCGTCGGCGATCTCAACAAGATCCTGCCCAAGCTGACCGAGGCGATCAAGGCCAAGAAGGCAGGCTGATCCGATGGCTGCCCCGAGCGAGTTCCCACCTCCGGTTGACCCGCAGGTCGAGTTCATCAAGCGTTCGCTCGACGCCGAGGATGACCTGATCGAGGTCGGCGTGGCGATCGTCGGTGGCGGCACCGCCGGGCTGGCGGCGGCCAACCGGCTGCTGCAACTGCTGGGCGACGATCCGGAGCTGTTGGAGTCGCTCGGGGAGGTCCCGGTCGCGGTGATCGAGAAGGCCAAGACCTGCGGCGGCCACATCATGTCCGGTGCGGTGATGCGCCCCGGGCCGTTGCTCGAGCTGTTTCCCGAGCTGTCGCGCGAGGACTGGCGGCGTGAGCGCTTCGCCTTCGGCGAGGTGACCAAGGAGGCCGTCTACCTGGTTCCCAACGAGAAGCGCGCGATCAAGATCCCGACGCCGCCGAACTTCAAGAACCACGGCAACGAGGTGATCTCGGTCGCGGCCTTGGCGCGCTACCAGCAGCGGGCGGCCGAGGAGGCCGGCGCCTACGTCCTGACCGAGACCGCGGCGACCCAGCTGATTGTCTCCGAGGGTGCCGTGGTGGGTGTGCGCTCGGGCGACAAGGGCCGCGGTAAGGACGGCGAGCCGCTCGGGAACTTCGAGCCCGGCACCGATATCAAGGCCCGTGTGACCGTGCTGGCGGAGGGCAACTGGGGCCATCTCACCGGACCGGCGATCCGCGAGTTCGAGCTCGCTGAGAACCGCGAGCCGCAGGTCTGGGAAGCTCGGCGTCAAGGAGATCTGGAAGGTCAAGCGCCCGCTGGATCGTGTGATCCACACGCTCGGACCGTGGCCGCTGCGCCTGCAATCAAAGTACGGGCAGATCGGCGGCACCTGGCTCTACCCGATGAAGGACGAGACCACGGGCGATGACCTGGTGTCGATCGGCTTCGTGATCGACCTCGAGTACCGCGACGCGACCACCTCGGCCCATGACCTGCTGCAGCTGTTCAAGACCCATCCGCTGGTGCGGGAGATCCTCGACGGCGGCCAGCGCGTCGCCTGGAGCGCCAAGGCGCTGCCCGGTGGCGGTTACTGGTCGATGCCGAAGCTTTCAATGCCGGGCGCCGTGATCGTCGGCGACGCCGGCGGGATGGTCGACACGGTGGCGTTGAAGGGTGTGCACCATTGCATTCAGTCCGGGAAGCTCGCCGCTGAGGCGATCTACCGGCACCTGAAGACCGGTGAGCCGCTCGAGAGGTACGAGGCAGCGATCGCCAACTCCTCGGTCGGCAAGGAGCTGTGGCAGGTTCGCAATACGCGCCAGCCGTTTCAGAAGGGCTTCCTACGGGGCGGTCCGATGGTGAACCTCGGACTGGTGACCAAGGGCCTGCTGCCGGCCGGGCGGCTGAAGTGGCATCGAAACGATACGCAGCCGATGTTCGTCGGCGACACCGCCGCCAAGTACCCCAAGCCCGACGGCAAGTACATCTTCGACAAGCTCTCCTCGGTCTACATCTCCGGCAACGCGACCCGCGACGACGCCCCCAACCACATACGCGTGCAGACCCACGTCCCGCGCGAGATCGCCGAGACCTGGAAGTGGATGTGCCCCGCCGGGGTCTATGAGATCCCCGAGGACGCGCCCACCGAGGGTGATGTCGACGTGATCGTCAACTACACCAATTGCGTGCAGTGCGGGGCGATCACCGCCAAGGGCGGACGGCTGACGCCGCCCGAGGGCGGCGACGGGCCGCTCTACACAATCGCCTAGCGGTGGTCGGGAACCAGCGGCTCGGATTCCAGCGGCGCCCGTCAGCGTCTCGGCCGGCAGGATTGTTCAGCCGGTGCTGCTGCTCGTGAAGGTCGTGGCCCGCAGGTATCTGCCGGCGCTGTGGACGACGTTAGCGTGCGGGTGCAGCGAGCTCAGCGAAAGCAGTCGCTGGTTGTGGGATGTGGCCGGCAGCACTCGGTAGACGGACCAGCGTTCCACCAACGTGGACTCGACGCCCGGCAGCTCGGACTTTGTGATCGCTTCAATCGGGTCGAGTGTCCGCGGAGATACGTAGGCGGTGTCATGCATCACCTCGAAGCCGGCGAGCGGCTGCAGCGCAAGCCGGCTGGACTCGGTCAGCCTGAGTGCGGGATGCCCGTCGACGGTCGTGCGCCCAGCCAGGCGGTACTGGTGTGCGTGCAGTCCCTGCGCGTAGACGCTCCGTCGTCCCGGTGCGAACACCAGCCGTGACGACACGGAGATCTCGCGAGACGAGGAACTGCCGCTGATGTGCACACCCTTGGGTGCGGTGCGCGCGACCCGTGCGTTGAGAGCGCGCTGAATGGCCGGCTGCGTGGTCACGAAGATCGTGTTGTCACGCGGGTCGTAGACCTGGATGTTCTGACCGGCGGTCACCTGCTCGATCTCAGGTCGTGCGATCGTGTCGCTCACGAAGCTGCGCTGGACGGTGCCGTCCGCCGCGGTCTGGGTTATCTCGGTGATCGAGAACGAGAGCGGCGGGTTGCTCCGGCCGTTCTGAATTGCCGAGCTCGAGAATGCGATGCGCTCGACGACGATCGTGCCGCGCTGGCTGCCCTTGACGACCAGGGCCAGGACCACCACCGCGACGACCACCAACGCCATCGGCAGCAGCGCCGTTGGCGATGGCTTGCGGTCCTCCGCACCTCCGTGCATGGCGGCATTCTTCCGCATGGACACGATGGCTATCCTTGGATACAGCTATGAAGACTGACATCCATCCCAATTACGTCGAGGCTCACGTCACCTGCACGTGCGGGAACGACTTCACCACTCGTTCGACCAAGCCCGAGATCCACGTCGAAATCTGCGCCGAGTGCCACCCGTTCTATACGGGCAAGCAGAAGCTCGTCGACACCGGCGGTCGCGTCGAACGCTTCCAGCGGCGCGCCGCAAAGGGCCGCGTTGCGGCCCGCCAGACGACGAACGCGTAAGCGTTCCGAGCTGGCGTCTGCCGCATGAGTGACACGGCGGTCAGGGAACCGAGCCTGACCGCCAGCAGGGACGCGCCCCTGGGCGGACAGGCCGTGCTCGAGGGTGTGATGATGCGCGGCGTCAAGCACTGGGCTGTCGCCGTGCGCACGCCCGCGCCTGAGGACGCCCCCGAGGGCACGCTCGGCGCGATCGCGGTTGATGAGTTCGAGTTCGGCGAACGCCGGCGCCTGCGCAAGCTTGCACGGGTCCCGATCCTGCGGGGCGTGATCGCCCTGGTCGAGTCGCTCGCGATCGGCTTCAAGGCGCTCTCAATTGCGGCAAGCGCCCAGCTCGGAGAGGAGGCCGAGGAGCTGCCCAGCGGGATCTGGGCGGTGGTTCTGATCGTCGCCTTCGCGTTCGCGATCGGGCTGTTCTTCGTCGTCCCCGTGACGCTGGTGAACCTCGTCAGGCATCAGCTCGGCTCCTCGGTGCTGTTCTGGATCGTCGAGGGGGCGCTGCGCACCGCAATCTTCCTCGGCTATCTGACGCTGCTCTCGCGCATGCGCGATCTGCGCCGCACCTTTGAATACCACGGCGCCGAGCACAAGACGATCTCCTGCTTCGAGGCGGGTGACGAGCTGACGCCCGAGCGGGCGGCGCAGTACTCGCGCCTGCACCCGCGCTGCGGCACCAGCTTTCTGCTGGTGGTGATGATCGTCTCGATCTTCGTGTTCGCGATCGCGGGCCTGCACGCCTGGTGGATCCTCGTGATCACACGCATCGTCGGTCTGCCGATCATCATCGGTGTCTCCTTCGAGCTGATCAAGTGGGCCGGGCGCAACCGTGCTCGCCGCTGGGTGCAGATCATCATGTATCCCGGCCTCCAGCTCCAGCGGCTGACCACGCGTGAGCCCTCGCTCGACCAGCTCGAGGTTGCAATCGCCTCACTCAACGCGGTGCTCGCGCATGAGACACCGGGCGCGTTCCACCCCGACGAGCTCGTCGGCGTGGAGGTCGTCGCCTGACCCGCGGAGACCTATGCCACCAGCATGAACGCCAGGGCCTCACGAGGCGTGGTGTCGCTTCGCGACCCAGCGATGCCAGGAGTAGGCTTCCACGTTGTGCGATGCGGGTCGGTGGTCTTTGGTCTCGCCTTGGCTCTCGCGTCGGTGTGTTGCGCAGCGGCCGCGGGAGCCGGGCTACGGACTGTCTCGGGAGGATGTGGCGGCACAACGCTTCACGAGGGACAGATGCCCAGCTGGACTGCGGCCGCAATGCAAGACAGCACTGGCGCCGACGGCCCGTTTGCGCTCAGCAGCGACCGTGACGTCGTGGCCTATGTGTTTGGGTATCCCTTGCAGGCCGGGCGCCCGCGTCCGGGCCGCCAGAACAAGATCCTCTGGATCATGCGACGGTCGAGGCGAAATCTGCCGCTGCACATCGACGCGCACCCACTGCACTCCGGGCACCCACTCGTCGAGGAGACGCTGCCGGCCGATGCGGGCCCGGGTCAGATCTATCCGTCGTATGTGAACGTGCCGAGGGCGGGCTGCTGGCGTATCAACCTCCGCTGGGCCGGCCACAGTGACCAGCTCGCACTGAGGTACTCCTGAGCCCGAGAGCGGGCGTGGAGCCTGTCGTGCCCGTCGATCCGCCGGTGGTGGTGGTTGATTGCTTGGTGCCCTCTTGAGCCGAGATCGCGGCCATGTTGGACATCCGATTGGCACCGCCCACGGTGGGAGAACGCGGCCGTGCGGGTTTGAGACGCCAGGTCGTCGGCACGGTCGCGTCCGGTGCGCCGCGCGATGTAGCCGTGGACAAAGGCGAGTGCCTGTCGAAGACCTCGGCGAAGGCTTCGGGATCGTCGCAGCGAGCGGGCGATCGCGGCGCCGTCGTCACTGAGGCGGCCGGCGCTGGGGACAGGTCTCATTGCCGGGCGCTTGTCAGATCGGCCGAAGATGGTTCCAGACCCTAGACTCGATCCAGATGCTTGATCAACTCGTAGAGCAGGTCCTCACGCGCTTCGGTGAGCTCGAGAATGAGCTCTCCGATCCCGCCGTGATCGGTGACCGCGCAAAGTTCACAGAGGTTTCGCGCGCCTACCGTGACGCTCGAGCAGGCGGCCAAGCTGGGGGTCGAGTACCGCCGCGTCGCCGACGACGTCGCCGGCGCCCGCGAGCTGCTGGCCGAGGACGGCGACGACCCCGAGCTCAGGGAGCTGTTGCGCAGCTCCACGGAGCGGCTCGAGCAGCTCGAGGAGGCGATCCGCCTGGCGATGGTCGAGCGTGACCCCAACGACGACAAGAACGTGATCATCGAGATCCGTCCCGGCGTCGGTGGCGACGAGGCCGGTCTGTGGGCCGGAGATCTCTACAAGATGCTCACCCGCTACGCCGACCGCCGCGGCTTCAAGACCGAGCCACTGGACATTGGGAACGGCACATTTACGTTTGCGGTCAAGGGCGATGGCGCCTACTCCGTCTTCAAGTTCGAGGGCGGTACACATCGCGTGCAGCGAGTCCCCGAGACCGAGGCGCAGGGCCGCATCCACACCTCCACGGCCACCGTGGCGGTGCTGCCCGAGGTCGACGACGTTGAGGTCGACGTCGACCAGAACGACCTGCAGATAGACGTCTACCGCTCGTCCGGGCCGGGCGGCCAGTCGGTCAATACGACCGACTCGGCGGTGCGGATCACACACAGGCCCTCCGGCATCGTCGTCTCGATGCAGGATGAGAAATCACAGCTGCAGAACCGCGAGAAGGCGATGCGCGTGCTGCGCGCGCGCCTGTACGAACGGGCGCTGGCCGAGCAGCAGGCGGAGGTGGCGGCGACGCGCTCGGCACAGGTCGGCGCCGGCGAGCGCTCGGAGAAGATCCGCACCTACAACTACGGTGAGGGCCGGATCACCGACCACCGCGTCAATCTCAAGCTGCACAACCTCGACGCAATTCTGATGGGCGAGCTCGACGAGTTCACCGACGCCCTCCAGGACGACGAGAAGCGCAAGCGGCTCGCAGAAGCGGCGTGACATCCCTGCGCGAGGAGATCGCCGGCGCGAGTGCCTCGCTGCAAGAGGTTGGCTGCGAGAGTCCACGGCTCGACGCTGAGCTGCTACTGGCCCACGTGCTCGGCGTCGACCGTGCCCAGCTGGTGGTGCGCGGTGGCGAGGAGGTCGGCGCGGATGACCGCACCCGCTACCTGGCGTTGCTCACCCGCCGTGCCAAGCGTGAGCCGATCGCCTACATCCTCGGGCGCAAGGACTTCCGCCACCTGACGCTAGCGGTCGACCCGCGCGTGCTGATCCCGCGGCCCGAGACCGAGCTCCTGGTCGAGGTCGGACTGGAGCTGCCGGGGGGCGCACGGGTCGCCGACATCGGCACCGGCAGCGGCGCGATCGCACTGGCGCTCAAGCACGAGCGCCCGGATCTGGACGTCGTTGGTGTCGACGTGAGCTCGGGCGCGCTCTCGGTGGCGCGCATGAACAGCCAACGTCTCAAGCTCGAGGTCGAATGGGTCGAGGGCGACCTGCTCGCAGATGTCCGCTGCGATGCCGTGCTCGCCAACCTGCCGTATATAGCCGACGATGAGCTGCTGCCACCCGAGGTGGCGCTCTATGAGCCGCCCCGGGCGCTGCTCGGCGGCCCCGACGGGCTGGACCTCGTACGCCGGCTGATTGAACAGGTCGGGCAGCGGCCGCAGACAAAGCTGACCGCGCTCGAGGTCGGCCACACGCAGGCGGCGGCGACCACGACGCTGCTCGAGGAGGCTGGGTTCGGCACGGTCGAACGGCTGCGCGACCTCGCCGGCCATGAGCGGGTGGTGATCGGCCGGCGATGAGCGAGTTCGCGCGCGTGATCAGCGAGGGCGGCGTTGTCCTGTTTCCTTCCGACACCGTCTACGGCCTGGCCTGCGATCCAGAGAATCCCGAGGCGATCGAGCGGCTCTATGCGCTCAAGCGCCGGCCCGCCGACAAGTCGGCGGCGGTGATGTTCTTCGACCTACACGCGGGACTGCGCAGCTTCCACGAGGTTGGCCAGCGGACACATGGGGCCCTGCACACGCTGATGCCCGGGCCGGTCATGGTATTGCTCGCGAACCCCGCCCACCGGTTCGCGCTCGCCTGCCGTGAGGATCCGGACACGATCGGGTTGCGGATCGTCTCCGTGCCGGCGCTCGACGGCGTGCAGATCCCGGTGCTGCAGACGAGCGCGAACCTCGCCGGTGCCCCAGACGCCGGTCGCCTGGATGATGTTGACCCGTCGATCCGGGGCGGCGTCGACCTGGTGATCGACGGGGGGGAGCTGCCGGGGACGCCGTCAACGATCGTCGATCTGCGTGACTACGAGGTCGGCGGGGTCTGGTCGATCATCCGCGCCGGCGCCGTCGAGGAGGCTGCGATCGCGGCGGCGCTCGACGCCGAGTGGGGCTTCGATCCCGCCAGCTATGCCGAGACCGTGCGCGCCGAGATCCCCGCCTACGAGCAGTTCCAAGAGCTGGTGGTATCCGCCGCCTGCGCCGAGTGGCGGAGCGGCAGCGTGCTCGAGCTCGGCACCGGTACCGGCGAGACGGCGACGCGCCTGCTCGAGCGGCTCGCGAACGCCAGGCTCGTCAGCGTTGATGAGAGCACAGAGATGCTCGCGGTGGCCGCCGGGGCGCTACCCGCCGAGCGCGTGCAGCTGGTGCAGGGTCGGCTGCAGGACCCGCTTCCCGGGGACAGCTTCGACCTCGTCGTGAGTGCGCTCGCGATCCATCACCTCGACGATCGGGAGAAGTCCGACCTGTTCGCACGGATTCACGCCGCACTCGGTCCCGGGGGGCGCTTCGTGCTCGGCGATGTGATCGTGCCCGAGCGGCCTGCGCAGGCTGTGATCCCGCTCACTCCGGGCTACGACAGGCCGAGCTCGCTGGCGGACCAGCTGCGTTGGCTGACGGACGCCGGCTTCGCCTCGGTGGACGTCGTCTGGCGCCACGATGACCTCGCGATCGTGGTCGCCGCGTCCGCCGGCTGAGCGGCCTCCCGCGCTGGTAGGCTCGGCTGCATGACCGAGCTTCCTGCCGACTACTTCAACGCACCGCTCTCCGAGGTCGATCCTGAGATCGCTGAGATCCTGTCGCGGGAGCTCGACCGCCAGCAGCGCACCCTGGAAATGATCGCGTCCGAGAACTTCGTGCCGGTGTCCGTGCTCGAGGCGCAGGGCTCGGTGCTGACGAACAAGTACGCCGAGGGCTATCCCGGCCGCCGCTACTACGGCGGCTGCGAGTTCGTCGACATGTCCGAGCAGCTCGCGATCGACCGCGCCAAGGCGCTGTTCGGAGCCGATCACGTCAACGTGCAGCCGCACGCCGGCGCGCAGGCGAACATCGCGGTCTACCACGCGCTGCTGCAACCGGGGGACAAGCTGATGGGCCTCGAGCTCGCGCACGGCGGTCACCTCACGCACGGCATGAAGCTCAATGCCTCCGGGCGGCTGTATGAGATCGTCACCTACGGGGTCGACCGCGAGACCAGCCGCATCGACATGGACGAGGTCGCGCGCATCGCCCGTGAGCACCAGCCGAAGATGATCGTGGCCGGCTGGTCGGCGTATTCACGCCACCTCGACTTCCCACGCTTCCGGGAGATCGCCGATGAGGTCGGGGCGTACCTGTTCGTCGACATGGCGCACTTCGCCGGGCTGGTGGCCGCGGGGTTGCATCCCTCGCCGGTGCCGCATGCCGACGTGGTCGCAACGACGATCCACAAGACGATCGGCGGCCCGCGCTCGGGGATGATCCTGTGCCGTGAGGAATACGCCAAGAAGATCGACTCGGCGGTGTTTCCCGGCCAGCAGGGCGGCCCGCTCGAGCATGTGATCGCCGCCAAGGCGGTCGCGCTCAAGATCGCCGCCACCGACACCTTCAAGGAGCGCCAGCAGCGCACCCTGGACGGTGCCAACGCGCTGTCTGAGGCGATGCTCGGCGCCGGCAATGGCATCTCCGTGTTGACCGGCGGCACCGACGTACACCTGATCCTCGTCGACCTGCGTGAGTCCGAGCTCGACGGTCAGCAGGCCGAGGATCGCCTGCATTCGATCGGGATCACCGTCAACCGCAACGCCGTTCCGTTCGATCCGCGCCCGCCGATGGTCACCTCCGGGTTGCGCATCGGGACCCCGGCGCTGGCCACGCGCGGGCTGCAGGTCGCCGACTTCACTGAGATCGGCGAGATCATCACCGCGGCGCTCGCGCCGGGTGACTTCGAGTCCCGCAAAGCGGAGCTCGAAGAACGCACCGGCGCGCTGGCAGACCGGTACCCGCTGTACGCGCAGCTCGCGCCATACGCGGCCGTCTGACGGCCGCCACCCGCCTCCAGTCGGGGCCTGCTGGCATGCTTAGGCCCGCCTGATGCGTTATTGGGATGCCGTCTTTGCCTTTCTCGTGGCGACAGCCATCGCTGCGCTGCTGACGCCGCTGGCGGGTCGTCTCGCGCGGCGCGTCGGGGCGATCGCCTATCCGTCCGAACGCGGGCTGGCACGCACGCCCACGCCTGAGTTGGGTGGCCTGGCGATACTCGCGGCGGTTCTGATCGCCACCTGGATCTGGCTGCCGAGCAAGATTCCGCTTGCGCTCGCGCCCGGCTATGCGGCCGGCACGGCCGGGGTGGTGCATATCTGGCCGGTGATCGGCGGTGCGGTTCTGATCGCGCTGGTCGGCGCGCTCGACGACGCGTTCGATCTCAACCCGCTGCTCAAGCTGATCGGTCAAATCGGGGCGGCGACGATCGCCGCCACCGCGGGCGGGGCCGTCATCCAGAGCATCACCGTACCTTTCCTGCACTCGTTGCAGTTCCCCGACGGCGGCAAGGAACTGACGGTCATCTGGCTGGTGGTGCTGATGAACATCGTCAACCTCTCCGACGGGGTCGACGGGCTCGCAGCCGGTGTCTGCACGATCGACGGAATCGCCTTCACGATCATCGCCTTCGATCTGCAGGGCGGGAACAGCGCGGCGGCTGTGCTGGCGGCCATCACGGCTGGGGCGTCGCTCGGTTTCCTCTTCCATAACTTCTATCCGGCGAAGATCTTCATGGGCGACACCGGCTCGAACCTGCTCGGTTACCTGCTCGGGGTGGCGGCGGTGATCGGCTCGCTGAAGACCAATGCCGTCGTCGCCCTGGCGTTGCCGCTGCTGGTGCTGGCCGTTCCGTTCCTGGACACGAGCTTTGTCGTTGCCAAGCGGCTCAAGTACCGGCGCCTACCGTGGCGCGCCGACGCCAACCACTTCCACCATCGCATGGCTCGGATCGGCTTCAGCCAGCGCAAGACGGTGGCCTACCTGTACGCCTGGACGCTGATGCTCGCGGGCGTCGCGCTGGCCCTGCGGTTCGTGCCGTGGTCGGACCATCACGGCCACTACAACGCAGGCTGGTGCGTCGTGATGGGCGCGATCCTGCTGTTCGCGCTGATCGCAAGCGTCTATCTCGTCTATGTGCTCGAGATCTTCAAGTTCAAGAGCCTGCGCACGATCCAGCTGCGCCGGGTCGACCCGGACACCAGCGAGCACGAAATCGTTGCCAGTGTCGAGCGCGATATCGAGACGGGCGAGTTCGAAGCCATCAACGATCAGCCCGACGAACAGGAGCCCGAGTCATGAGCCGCATCGAGCGGGCGCTGCTCGCCGTCGTCGTACTGTTCACGGCGCTGGCGGGCGTGGGCCGTTACCTCGGCGGCGTCCCGCACATCGTTGCCTTCATCATCGCCGCGCTGGCGCTCGCCGGGCAGGCCTGGACCGTGTCGTTTGCCACCGAGCAGATCGGCCTGCGCTTCGGCCCAGCGGCCACCGGCGTGCTGCAGTCGACGATCGGCAACCTGCCCGAGTTCTTCGTCGTGCTGTTCGCGCTCGAGGCCGGCGACAAGATCGTCGCCGAGACCGCGCTGATCGGGTCGATCCTCGTCAACGCACTGCTGGTGCTGGGGCTCGTGCTGGCGACCGGCTCCTCACGCGAGCGCGACGGGATCATGCGCTTCAAGACCGGGCTGCCCAATGACACCGCGACGATGATGCTGATCGCTTCGCTGACGATCGTGCTGATCGCGCTGGTGGCGGGGGCGCATGGCCCGGCCGGTCATCATGTGCAGACGATCAGCGTCGTGGGCGCGGCCGCGATGTTGGTCGTCTACGCGGTCTGGATGCGGCAGTACCTGCGTGCCGATCAGGCGCCGGACCCCGAGCAGGCGGAGACGCCGCGGGTCTCGATGCGGACCGCGGCGATTCTGTTGATCGCCGCCGGCGTCGGCTCCGCGTTCGTCTCCGACTGGTTCGTCAGCGCGCTCGAACCGACGATCCGGCAGCTGCAGCTCTCGCAATCATTCGCGGGGATCGTGATCGTCGCGATCGCGGGCAACGCGGTGGAGAACACGGCCGGCATCTATCTGGCCTACAAGGGCAAGCACGACCTCGCGATCAGCGTCGTCAAGAACTCGGTCGCGCAGATTGCCGCCTTCCTCTACCCGCTGATGGTGCTCGTCTCGCTTGCGACGGCGACGCACCTTACCTTCGCACTCGCGCCGGTCTGGGCGGCTGCGCTGATCGGCACCGCGATCCTGATCTGGCAGATCACCGGCGACGGCGAGGCCACGCCGTTTGAGGGTGCAGCCCTGATCGCGATCTACATCGTGCTGGCGATGGTCGCCGCCTTCGAGCATTAGGCAGGTGTCGCTGGTCCCGGGTGGCGGCTCGCTTGCTCGCCACCCCCGCTGCAGCAGGCCGCCGAAGCACCGGCGAGGCGGCCGTGTGATAACCTGACGTTCACGTAAAGATTTGGTTCGTCAGCAGGGGATCGCATGTCAGCAACCACCACACGCCGCTTCGGAGTCGACGCAAGCCACGACCATTACAAGTGGTGGGCGCTGTCGTGTACGAGCGTCGGCATGCTGCTCGCGACGATCAACTCGGGCACGCTGATCATCGCGTTGCCCGACCTGGAACGCAGCCTGCACACGAGTCTGCTGACGCTGGTGTGGGTGATCCTCGTCTACATGATCACCTCGACCGTGCTGGTGCTAAGCGCCGGCCGCTTGTCGGACCAGTTCGGGCGCAAGAACGCCTACATCGGCGGCTTCATCGTGTTCGCGGCGGCCTCGCTCGGCGCCGGCTTCTCGACCGGCGGCACCGAGTTGATCCTGTGGCGGATCCTACAGGGGCTGGGAGGCGCGTTCCTGTTCGCCAATGCCGCCGCGATCGTCACCGACGCGTTCCCGCGGGAGCAGCTCGGGGTCGCGATGGGCACCAACACGATGGTCGCCGCCGTCGGCCTCGTGATCGGTCCGGTGCTCGGCGGCGCGCTGGTCGACATCTCCTGGCATTGGGTCTTCTGGTTCAACGTGCCCTTTGGCCTGCTCGGCAGCCTCTGGGCCTTCTCGATCCTGCGTGAGATCACGGGCAGGGGTGAGGACACGAGCTTCGATGCGCTCGGCACGATCACGTTCCTGGTCGGCCTCACCGGATTGGTGTTCGGGATCTCCAAGGGCGGCATCGAGGGCTGGCACGGACCGCTCGTGTTCGGCGGGCTGGCCGCCGCCGTGATCTTCCTGCCGCTGTTCGTGTTCGTCGAGCGCCGCCACAAGGCGCCGATGCTCGACCTCACGATCTTCAACAGCCGGCTGTTCAGCGCCGCCTCCGCCGCGGCCTTCCTCAACGGCCTCGCGCGGTTCGCGCTGATGTTCGTGTTCGTCTTCTACTTCCAGGGCGTGCAGGGCGACTCGCCGATCCTCGCCGGCCTGAAGCTGGCGCCGCTGGCGCTCGGCATGCTGATCGCCTCGCCGATCGCCGGGATCTACGCGGACCGCAAGGGCTCGCGCGCGCTGGCCTCGCTGGGGATGATCGTGACCGCCATCGGGCTGGCGCTGATGACCACGCTGGGGGAGGGCACGAGCTACTGGTGGCCCGGCATCTTCCAGTTCATCGTCGGTGTCGGCTCGGGCATGTTCAACTCGCCCAACACCGCGGCGATGATGGGTGTTGTGGCGCCGCACCGGCGTGGGATCGCCTCCGGCGCCCGCGTGCTGGTGCAGAACACCGGCGCCGTGCTGTCGATCGCGTTCGTGATGGCGGTCGTCACCAGCGGCATCAACAGAAACGTTCTGTTCAGCATCTTCTCCGGCCTGGGCAAGCGCATCACCTCCGCGCAGATGGATCCCTTCCTCGCGAACATGCACTTCGCGCTGTGGTGCATGGCCGCGCTCTCAATCGTCGGCGCCGGCGTCTCGTTCGCACGCCCCAAGCATGTCGGGCATCACGTCGAAGAGTCCGCGCCCGCTGAGGCGAGCGCCCCGACCGAGGCAGCGGCAGCCTGATGACCGCCACCTTCGAATCGGCGCCGCTACCCGAGGAGTCCTCGGCACGCACGATGCGCATCGGTGAGGTCGCCGAGCTCACCGGCACGACCCCGCGCACGATCCGCTACTACGAGGAGATCGGGCTGCTGGCGGGCGGCATCGAGCGCGAGCTCGGCAAGCACCGCTGCTACTCGCGCGCCGACGTCGAGCGGATCAATGAGATCGTGCGGTTGAAGGAGCTGCTGGGCCTGAGCCTCGAGCAGCTGAGTCAATTGCTCGAGGCCGAGAGCGCGCGCGCCGACATCCGCCGCGAGTTCAACGAGACCGATGACCCGGAACGCCAGCGGGCGCTCTTGCACCAGTCTGCCGGACATATCGCCAACCAGCTGGGGCTGGTGCGGGGACGGCTTGACGAGCTGGCCCGGCTCGAGGCCGATCTCAGTGAGCGTGCCGAACGCGTGCGGGAGAAGCTGCGCGCGCTGTCCGAATAGCGAACTTTTGACGTGGACCGCGCAGGACGGACGGTGTACGTCAAAAGTTCGGCTTCGGGCACCCCGCCGCTGGAGGCTCAGCCTCGCGGGGCCCACTCCGGTGCATAGGCCAGGAACTTCGGCGCCGCCAGGGCGCCGCGGATGACCGCGGCGCTGGCCGGAAAGTGGGTCAGCCAGAAGTCGGGCGAGGCGTCGTTGTAGACCAGCATCTGCGTGCGCGGATGCGAGCTGATCCAGGCAAAGAGCGTGCGGGCCCAGGCCGGGTTATCACCGTCCCAGATCGCGTACTCGCCGATCGCGAACGGTGCGATGTGGGCGTAGGCGGCGTAGAAGCTCGAGAGCCCGGTCCAGTTCGGATAGCGGCTGTAGAAGTCGGTGCCGACCCAGTCGACCCAGCGGCGGCCCGGGAAGTACCGATTCGGCTCGAGCGCCGGGATGTCAGGGCTGCCGCCGACCATCGGCACCCAGACCATCGCGACCTTGGGTGTCGGCAGGTACCGCAATGAGGTCCGCAGGGCAGGCATGTGCAGGGCATCGAGCTGCTTGTCGATCAGGCTCACGACGCCGCCGCGCTCGATCAGGGCGACCCGCCGCCAGGCCTGCTTGAAGGCGGCGCTCGAGTACTGCGCCCCGCGCGAGCTGCCGTTGCAGTTGTCGGCGGCGTAGGCGTCGTTGCAGTTGTTCATCTCCGCCATCAGGCGCAGATAGGTGACGTTGCCCGAGGCGTAGAGCTGCTGGCCGAGGGCGATCAGCCACTGGTCGCCGGCGCCGGTCGCGATCCCCAGCGGCGAGATCATGTTCTTGGAGCCGAACCGCGTTGTGATCATCATCATCAGCCGCGCGCGGTTGGCCTTGGCGTCCTGCGTGATCGTCGGCAGCCACTGTCCCCAGGCGACGAACTCCTGGTAGACGGCGGGGTGCTTGCCGACAGTCTGCGCGTAGGCCGACACCGGCTTATCGGCGACCCCCTGGAAGATCCGGTCCGCGGCCGGCCGGTAGGGGTGGCCGACGGGAAGCTTGGTCGGGATCGGCGAGGGGGACTGCGCGGTGGTGAGTGTGAGACCGGCGACGTCCTGGCCGGCCGCGGCGATCTGGCCCCGGCCGGCGGCGATCCGGGCCCGGCCGGCGGCCAGCGCACCGGTCGGCGCGACCAGGGCGCCCGCGGGCGCGGCCAGCGACGCGACCAGCGCAGCCGCCGCAAGCAATGTCCGCAAGCAAGCGCGGCGTCGGCAGAAGCAGGTTGTGAGACGGTTGCCGATCATCATCAGGACCTGCCTCTGCATCGGCTGGGAGCGTGGAAAGTCGCTGCGTGCGTCACCCGAAGTGGACCACCGTTGGCTGCCGCCGAGATCGCTACCTTGTGTGCGAGGACCGGTGGGACCGGGCCGGCGGTCGAGGGTCAGACTTCGACGCGAAAGGCACGGCCAGGTCAGCGGACCTTAAAGACCGCGAATCGCTAGCATGCAGCGCCCAACCTTTGGGCAGGCCACCGCCCAAACGGGATATGACTACTTTGTATCAAAACGCCCATTCGCCTGAGCGGGTAACCGTGAACGCGTTCAAATTCCTGGATGTTCCCCTGGTTGTGATCGGCGCGATCATCGCGCTGGTCCTGGGGGCGCCTGCGCTCGGCGTGGTCGTCGGCGCCGCGGGTTGGATCCTCCAGCGCGCGCTCCAGGTCACCGACCGGCGTCTCACCTCCCGCATCGAGGACTCACTACAGCGCGCCGGCGTCCGCTCGGCCGAGGCCTTCGGTCGGATCTGGCTGCTCGCCGGCGCGATCGTCGTCGCCGCGCTGGCCGGTGGACGCAAGGATGGGCTGGCGGCCGCGATCCTGATCCTCGCCGCATACTCGGTCGCCTTCGCGATCC
Source organism: uncultured Actinomycetota bacterium (assembly GCA_963706725.1). Lineage (GTDB taxonomy): Bacteria > Actinomycetota > Thermoleophilia > Solirubrobacterales > Solirubrobacteraceae > Palsa-465. The sequence goes on from OY970167.1 coordinate 2,207,539, forward strand.
GCATCGTCAATGGCCCGCCCCCAGAAAGAGACCTGGACTAGATGAGCGCGCTTGCCGCACCTGCGCACACCGGCGCACCCGCCCCCGATGAGAACCGGGACAAGCCCGGGATGAGCCCGCTCAAGAAGATCGGCCTGTCCGTCTTCGGCCTGTGGCTGGCGGGCCTGATCTTCTTCATCGCCGTCCTCGGCTTCAAGTCGGACAAGGCACCGGACGTGCTCAGCGGCGTGTTCAAGCCGACCAACGAGTTCAAGCTCGACACCTGGTTCAGCGTCGGCCCGATCGACTTCAACAAGGGCGTGCTGTACGTGATCCTCGCGGCGGTGATCACGCTCGGGGTGATGCTGTACATGGCCAAGCGCCTGAAGGGGCGCCCGGGCCGTCTGCAGGCCGCGATCGAGATGTTCTACGGCCTGACGTCGTCGATGACCAATGACAGCCTGCACGACCGCAAGATGGCGCGGAGGTACTTCCCGCTGGTCGCGACGCTGTTCATCTTCATCCTCGTCACCAACCTGATCGGCTACATCCCGCTGCCGGTCAACTCGATCGACAAGTTCAAGATCTTCGGTGTCCACCTGCCGTCGTTCCAGATCTACGCGGCCGACACCAACGTCGCCTTCCCGCTGGTGCTCTCGCTGCTGGTGTTCGTGCTGTTCTCCTGGGAGCGGTTCAAGTACCACCACTTCAACCCGATCGCGACGCTCAAGAGCCTGATGCCCTCTGGTCTGAGCGGTCCGATCACGCCGCTGATCTTCGTGATCGAGGTGCTCTCGTATTTCCTGCGCCTGATCTCGCTGACCGTCCGACTCTGGGCCAACCTGCTGGCCGGGCACATGCTGATCGCGTTCATGGGCGGCGAGCTCGGCGTGCTCGTGGGCGATGCCTGGGTGCAGTGGCTGCTGCTCCCGATCGGAATCGCGATCTACGCCTTTGAGGCGGTCCTGATCGCCGGCCTGCAGGCCTTCATCTTCTCCATCTTGACCGCGATCTACCTCGGTGACGCGGTCTCCAGTCACTAGGGGTCCGAATGAAAATGATCTGCGGTTTTGTCGACGTCTGGACGCACCTGGGTGCGGCCGTTCCGCGGCAGGTGCCTCGTTACCTGCCTTGCGAAACGGTCTTCCCAGGCGCGCCCAGCCATTCGCCAAACCCTGCAGCTAATTTCCCTTCGAACCCCAGACATCAACAAGGAGCTACCAAGTAAATGTTGTTCCTCCATTTCCTGTCGATCTTCCACCCGATCATCGGAGCGGCGAGCCAGACTCTCAACGAGGCGATCGGCCAGAAGGGCGGCGAGGCGATCGCCCTCGGCGTCGGTGCAGGCGGCGGTGCAGCGGGCGCAGGTGCCGGCATCGGCGCGGTGTTCAATGCCGCGATCGGCGCCAAGACCCGTCAGCCGGAGCTGCGCCAGGACATCGAGCGCGACCAGTGGCTGGGCTTCGCGCTGACCGAGGCCTGCTTCTTCTACGGCCTCGTCGGCGGATTCATCGCAGCCTTCCTGTTCTGATCAGCGATGCCCGCGCCCGCACACATTCCGATCGCCTCGAGCGGCTCGTTCCTGATCACCCCGAACGTGGGGCTGATGGTCTGGGTGCTGGTGGTCTTCGGGATCGTCCTCTTCATCCTCTGGAAGTCCGTGTTCCCGGCCATCGGCGCGGCGCTCGACAGGCGCGCCGAGTCGATCTCCAACGACATCGACTCCGCTGAGAACCTGCGCAAGGAGGCTCAGCAGGTGCTCGACGAGTACCGCCAGCGCCTTGCCGAAGCGCGTAGCCAGGCGGATGAGATCGTCACGCGTGCCCGCCAGGCCGGCGACGCCCACCAGAAGGAGGCCGTCGAGACCGCCCGCGCCGAGCGCGAACGCCTGCTCGAGCAGACGCGCCGCGACGTCGAGGCCGAGACCCGTCGCGCGATCGACGAGATCCGCCGTGAGGTCGCGGACCTGACGGTGCTTGCCACCGAGAAGGTCACGCGCAAGACGCTCACCGATGCCGATCAGCGCCGTCTTGTCGAGGAGGCCCTGAGTGACCTCGACTTCAGCGTCCTCGGCGGAGGGGATAGCTAGTACTGGCCAGCGGGCCAGTACTAGGAAGACACGGCGCTGAGACGAAGACACATGGAAGAAATCGCCCAGGTATACGCCCGCTCGCTGTTCGAGGTCGCCTCGGAGCAGGGCAAGCTCGAGGTCATCAAGCAGCAGCTCGACGAGTTCGCAGCGGCCGTGCACGACAACCGCGAGCTGGCCGTGTTCTTCTTCTCGCCGTACTTCTCGGCCGCTGAGAAGAAGGACGGCCTGCACCGTGCCGTCGAGGGTGCCGATCCGGCCGTCCTCAACTTCCTCGAGGCGCTGATCGAGCGCCACCGGATGCCGGTCATCTTCCGCATCCGGGCCGACTTCGAGGTGCTGTACGACAAGAGCAACAAGCTGCTGCCGGTGACTGTCACGAGCGCCATCGAGCTCGACGCCGCGACGATCGAGAGCCTCGGCAAGCGCATCGGTGAGCAGACCGGCAATGAGATCGAGCTCTCAAGTGTGGTCGACCCAGAGATCCTCGGTGGGATCGTGTTGCGCGTCGGCAACTTCATCATGGACGCGTCGATCCGTACGCGCCTCGAACAACTTCGCAGGGAAGTGGCGCAGGCCTGAGGGCCGAGCTCTTCCCGACCTAAGCTTCCCCTGAACTGAGACTGGCCAAGGAGCCGTTACCAACAATGCAGATCAAGCCAGACGAGATCACCTCAATCCTCAAGAGCCGCATCGAGGGCCTCGACACGACCAGCGCCGACCTGGCTGAGGTGGGCACCGTGCTGTCCGTTGCGGACGGTATTGCTCGCGTTCATGGCCTGGAGAACTGCATGTCGTTCGAGATGCTCGAGCTGCCCCACGGCGTCACCGGCCTCGCTCTGAACCTCGAGTCCGACAACGTCGGCGCGGTGCTGTTCGGCGAGTGGGAGAAGGTCGTGGAGGGCGACACCGTGCGCCGCACCGGCCGCCTGCTCGAGATCCCGGTCGGCGACGAGCTGCTCGGTCGCATCGTCGACCCGCTCGGCAACCCGCTCGACGGGAAGGGCCCGATCCACAGCACGGAGACCCGTCCGATCGAGCACAAGGCGCCGGGCGTGGTTCAGCGCCAGCCGGTGAAGGAGCCGATGCAGACCGGCATCAAGGCGATCGACTCGATGATTCCGATCGGCCGTGGCCAGCGCGAGCTGATCATCGGCGACCGCCAGACCGGCAAGACGGCGATCGCGGTCGACACGATCATCAACAACAAGGACAGCGGCGTGATCTCGATCTACGTCGCGATCGGCCAGCGCAAGGCCACCGTCGTGGCGCTCGCCAAGGCACTCGAGGATGCCGGCGCCCTGCAGAACTCGATCATCGTGATGGCCGCCGCTGACGAATCGGCGCCGATCACGTTCCTCGCCCCGTACGCGGGTTGTGCGATGGGCGAGTACTTCCTCTACAACGGCAAGCACGCGCTGACGATCTATGACGACCTGACCAAGCACGCCTACGCCTACCGCCAGATGTCACTGCTGCTGCGCCGCCCGCCGGGACGCGAGGCCTACCCGGGTGACGTCTTCTACCTGCACTCGCGGCTGCTCGAGCGGGCCGTCAAGCTCAACGACGAGCTCGGTGCCGGTTCGTTGACCTCGCTGCCAATCATCGAGACGCAGGCCGGCGATGTCTCGGCCTACATCCCGACGAACGTGATCTCGATCACCGACGGGCAGATCTTCCTCGAGCCGAAGCTGTTCAACTCGGGCGTGCGCCCCGCCATCAACGTCGGCATCAGCGTGTCCCGTGTCGGTGGTAACGCGCAGATCGGTCCGATGAAGAAGGTCGCCGGCCGTCTGAAGCTCGACCTCTCGCAGTTCCGCGAGCTCGAGGCCTTTGCGCAGTTCGGCTCCGAGCTCGACGCCGACACGCAGCGCACGCTGGCCCGCGGTCAGCGCCTCGTGCGTGCCCTCAACCAGGGGGAGCGCCATCCGATCCCGGTCGAGCTGCAGGTCGTGCAGATCTATGCGGCGACCAACGGCTATGTCGATCGCATCAACGTCGACCGCGTCGAGCACTTCCTCGTCGGCCTGTCGGACAGCGTCAAGGCCAGCCACGGCGAGCTGCTCGAGAAGATCAAGGGCGGCGACTGGTCCGATGAGACGGTCAAGCAGGTCGAGGAAGCCGTCAAGCAGTACGCCGAGGACTTCGGCTACGACCTTGACGAAGAGGGTCACCCGATGGAGGACAAGGTCGAGGTCGTGGCCGCCTAGGCGCGCGACCGGAAGACTCGAGAAGCCATGCCTTCGCAGCGAGACGTCCGTAACCGCATCGCGTCGGTTCAGAACATTCGCACGATCACCCGCGCCATGGAGATGGTGGCGGCCGCGCGCCTGCGCCGTGCCGAGCAGCGCATCGAGGCGCTGCGACCCTATGCCCACGCGCTGCGCAAGCTGACGCGGCAGGCGGCCGAGGCCGCCGGCGCCGTGCCCAGCCTGCCGATCCTGACTCCACACGCGTCTGTGGAGCGCGTCGGCGTGCTGCTGGTCGCAGGCGACCGCGGCCTCGCCGGAGCGTTCAACTCCCAGATCGTGCGCGCCGGCGTGGCGGTCGGCCGTGAGCACGAGGCCGAGGGAATGCAGACGATGTACTTCGCCGCGGGCCGGCGTCCGGCATCGTCGCTCACATTCCGCGGGCTGGAGCCTGCGGCCGCGTTCACGGGGTTCTCCGACCGCCCGAGCTTCGCCGACGCGCGCCGCATCGCCGAGCGGCTGATGTCGGCCTACGTCGACGGCGAGGTCGACCGGGTCGATGTCTTCTACAACGGCTACATCTCGCCGATCTCGCAGGTCGTACGCCATGAGCGCCTGTTGCCGGTCCATGAGGCGGCCGTGATCGCCGGTGTCGGCACCGAGCACGACGACCTCGAGGAGGCCCTCACCGGCGAGCATCAGGGACCGCGGCCGCTGGTCGAGTACGAGCCCGACCCCGATGAGATCCTCGGTCGGCTGGTGCCGGATTACGTCGAGGTCTCGATCTTCCGCGCACTGCTCGAGTCGACGGCCTCCGAGCACGGTGCCCGCATGACCGCGATGCGCAACGCCTCCGAGAACGCGGGCGTGCTGATCGATGATCTGACGCTGGAGATGAACCGCGCCCGCCAGGCGGCCATCACGCAGGAGATCATGGAGGTCGTGGCCGGCGCCGAGGGCCTTGGCTAGCGAGCCCGCGACACCGACTGACCACACGAGTTTTCAAGCATCTGAGCAGACTGGAACTGGAGCGAAATGGCTGTCACAACTGAACAGAACGTAGGGCGAATCGAGTCGATCCAGGGGGTCGTGGTCGAGGTTGTTTTCCCGGACAAGCTGCCCGAGATCAACTACGCGATCACGATCAAGCGTCCCGCGGCTGCGGCGGCCGAGGTCGACCTGGAGGAGGAGATCCTCGAGGACCTGCTGGTGCTCGAGGTCCAGCAGCATCTCGGCGACGACCGTGTGCGTGCCGTCGCGATGGATACCACCGACGGTCTGGCGCGTGGGCTCGAGGTCATCGACACCGGCGGCCCGATCAGTGTCCCTGTCGGCCGCGAGACGCTCGGGCGCATCTTCAACGTGCTGGGCGAGCCAATCGATCTCGCAGGAGATATCGGTGGCGATGGCAAGCGCTGGCCGATCCACCGCGCTGCTCCGGCGATCGAGGACCTCAGCCCGACCACCGAGATGTTCGAGACCGGCATCAAGGTCGTCGATCTGCTGGCGCCCTACGCCAAGGGCGGCAAGGTTGGCCTGTTCGGCGGCGCCGGCGTCGGCAAGACGGTCATCATCCAGGAGCTGATCAACAACCTCGCGCAGGAGCACGGCGGTCTGTCGGCCTTCTGCGGCGTCGGCGAGCGCTCGCGTGAGGGCAACGATCTCTGGCTCGAGATGAAGGAGTCGGGCGTCATCGACAAGACGATGCTCGTCTTCGGCCAGATGAACGAGCCGCCCGGAGCGCGCATGCGCGTGGCCCTTTCCGGACTCACGATGGCGGAGTACTTCCGCGATGAGGAGGGCCAGGACGTGCTGCTCTTCATCGACAACATCTTCCGTTTCGTGCAGGCCGGCTCCGAGGTTTCGGCGCTGCTCGGCCGCATGCCCTCGCAGGTGGGCTACCAGCCGACCCTGGCCTCCGAGATGGGCGCCCTGCAGGAGCGCATCACCTCGACCCGCAAGGGCTCGGTCACCTCGATCCAGGCGATCTACGTGCCCGCCGACGACCTCACCGATCCGGCCCCGGCTTCGGCCTTCGCCCACCTCAACGCGACCACGACGCTGTCGCGGTCGATCGCCGAAAAGGGCATCTACCCGGCGGTCGATCCGCTCGATTCGACCTCGACCATCCTCAAGCCGGAGATCCTCGGCGAGGAGCACTTCAACGTCGCCAACGAGGTCAAGCAGGTGCTGCAGCGTTACAAGGAGCTGCAGGACATCATTGCCATCCTCGGCATCGATGAGCTCTCCGACGACGACCGTCTGACCGTGAACCGCGCGCGCAAGATCGAGCGTTTCCTGAGCCAGCCGTTCTTCGTCGCGCAGCAGTTCACGGGCCTCGAAGGCAAGTACGTCTCCGTCGCCGACTCGATCCGCGGTTTCAAGGAGATCCTCGAGGGCAAGCACGACGAGATCGCCGAGCGCCACTTCTACATGAAGGGCACGATCGACGAGGTCCTCGAGTCCGCCAAGGCCGACGACTAGGACATGCCGCACACCAAGTTCCAGGTCGAGATCCTCACCCCCGAGGGCGAGGTCTTCAACGACGAGGTCGAGATGATCTCGACGCGCACGACCGTCGGCGAGATCGGCATCCTGGCCAACCACGCGCCGGTGCTGGGCATGCTCGAGCCCACCGAGCTGCGCGTGTACGTATCCGACAGCGAGGTGCTGCGCTTCGCCCAGTCGGAGGGCTACATGCAGGTCGGTGCCAACCACGCGATGCTGCTCGTACAGGACATCCAGAAGCCCGACGAGCTGGACGTGAACCTGCTGCGCGAGCGCCTCTCCGAGGCCGAGCGCGAGCTCGAGCAGGCCGGCGAGGACACCGAGCGCCGACGGGTCGCGCTGCGCGAGCAGAAGCGCTGGCGGGCCTTCCTAAAGGTCGCAGAGGGCTCCTGATTTCCGCCGACGCGACGCGACGGGCGGCGCGCTTTGCCGCCCGTCTTTTTTAGCGAGGCTGAAGGCTTATGGCCGGACATCGCCCTATCCTGCCCTGCGATGGTTGAGCCGGATCGGATCTTGAGCGCCCTGCCGGAGCGGTCTGCATGCGCCTGATGCCGAGGACCCGCTGGGGCGTCGCCTGGCGCGGGCTGGTGGCCTTCATCGTGGTCGTCGGTTGCGCCGCCGGCGCAACCGCCACAGCCGGCCTGCTGCAGGTCAGCAACGTCGTGAGGATCCTCGACATGCACCATGCGTTGGTCAGTCACCAGCTCGTGTTGCCGGCACCCGGGCAGCCGCAGACGCTGCTGCTGGTCGGCGTCGATCACCGCTACGGCGAGGGCCACACGGCGGGCAACACCGACACGATGATGCTGGTGCGGATCGACGACTCCTCGACGACGATCAATGCGCTCTCGGTCCCGCGCGACCTGGCGGTCGACGTGCCCGGCTACGGCGTCGAGAAGCTGAACGCCGCCTACTCGGAGGGTGGGCCGAGCCTGCTGCTGAAGACACTGCGCGCGGACGTCTTCCCGGGTCTCAAGGTCAACCACCTGCTGCTGGTCGACTTCTCGAGCTTCGCCAACCTGATCAACGCGATCGGCTGCGTCTACGCCCAGGTCGACCGCCGCTATTACAACCACAGCATCGGCGCGGCCGATCCGACGACGGACTACTCGAGCATCGACATCCAGCCCGGCTACCAGCGTATGTGCGGCGGCTCCGGCAGCGACCTCGGCGGGGCCGATACGGCGCTCGCGTTCGTGCGCTTCCGTCACAACGACACCGATTTCGTGCGCCAGGCGCGCCAGCAGGACTTCCTCCGCTGGGCCAAGGAGGGCTTCAGCTCCTCCGAGCTGCTGGACAGGCGCACGCAGCTGCTCGACGACTTTGGCAACGATGTCCAGAGCGACCGTCAGCTGCACACAACCGACGGTCTGCTCGAGCTGTTCGACCTGGCGATCAACGCCAACGGCAGCTCGCTGAAGTCGATCCCGTTCCCGTACACAGGCTTTGAGACGATCAACGGCGGCGACGACGTCGCCTTCGACGAGAGCGCATCGGCGGCGGCCTACCGGAAGTTCCTGACGCCGACCAAACAGGCGAGCAGCACATCGACCACCCCGACGCCGCCGTCGACCAACGGCAAGCACAAGGGCCACAGGCGCGCTCATGCGTACGTACCGCCGGCCGGGATGGTCGCCGACCCCAACGATGGCCACTCGCAGGCGGCGCACCTCGGAGCGCCTGGGCTGCCGATCTATTACCCCGAGTACATCCCGAGTAACTACAGCTACTGCTTCTCGCTGACCGGCGACTGCAACGTTGGCTACGAGCCCTCCTCGGCCTACGCCGCGTCGTATCCCCGCCGCTACTCGATCTTCGGCCCCGACGGCAAGCGCTACCCCTCGTACGTGATGACCCTGTCGTATGGCTTCAACGGGCAGACGGATACGGCCTACGGCCTGTTCGCGACGGTCGAGGGAACCACCTGGACCGGAATCGGCCATGCCGCCGGGCCGCCGATCCTGCGCAAGCCGAGCGCGATCAAGGTCGTCAACAACAAGCGGCTTTACGAGTACTCCCAGGGTGGAGCACTGGCGGTCGTCGCATGGCAGAACGGCCGCGCCGTCTACTGGATCTCCAACAACCTGGAGAACACCATCCCGAACGGCCAGATGGTCGCGATGGCGGCGTCTTTCACCCGTGCAGCGGGCTGAGGGCCCGTCTGCGGGTGATCACGGCTCGGGCAGGTGCGAGCCGCTAGCCTACGGCGCCTTATGAGCAACGAGCGCGAGCCGATCGCCGTCATCGGCACGGGGTATGTGGGGCTTGTCACGGCAGTCGGCTTTGCCGAGCTCGGCAACGAGGTCTGGTGTGTCGACATCGACGAAGCCAAGGTCGAGGGGCTGAAGCGCGGCGAGATCCCAATCTACGAGCCGGGGCTGGCCGAGGCTGTCCTCGCCAACCAGACGAAGCTGCACTTCACCACCGAGCTCGGGGCGGTACTCGAGCGCGCACGGCTGCTGTTCGTTGCGGTCGGTACGCCGCCGACGTACTCCGGTGACGCCGACCTCTCGGCGGTCTACGCCGTGATCAATGCGATACCAGCCTCCGACCATCACGCGATCGTGATGAAGTCGACCGTGCCGGTCGGCACCGGCGCGGCGATCCAGCGCGAGCTCGAGCGCTCCGGCAAAGGCGGCTTTGCCTACGTCTCCTGCCCCGAATTCCTGAAGGAGGGTGCGGCGCTCGACGACTTCCGCCACCCCGACCGCGTGGTCGTCGGCGACGAGGGCGATTGGGCCGGCCAGGCGGTGATCGACCTGTACGCGCCGATCGACGCGCCGCTGCTGCGCACGGACATCGCCAGCGCGGAGATGATCAAGCTCGCCTCCAACGCGTTCCTCGCTACCAAGATCTCCTTCATCAATGAGATCGCCAACGTCTGCGAGGAGACCGGAGCCAACGTGCTCGAGGTCGCGCGTGGCATGGGTCTCGACCATCGCATCGGCGAGCACTTCCTGCGGCCGGGTATTGGCTACGGTGGCTCATGTTTCCCGAAGGATGTTTCCGCACTCAAACAGCTTGCCGGAAACTCCGGCTACCACTTTCAGCTGCTGACGTCGGTGATCGAGGTCAACGAGCTGCAGAAGCGGCGCGTGATCGCCAAGCTGCAGAAACACCTCGGCTCGCTGGTCGGCAAGAAGGTCGCGCTGCTCGGCCTGGCGTTCAAGGCGGAGACCGATGACATGCGTGAGGCCTCGTCGCTGGTGCTGGCCGCACGGCTGCAGGGAGAGGGCGCGCTTGTCAGCGCCTACGATCCGGTCGCCGCCGTCGAGGCTGTGAAGCTGATGCCCGGCGTTGACATCGCCGCGTCGGTGCTCGACGCTGTCAAGCGCAGCGACGCGATCGTGCTCGTCACCGAGTGGCCTGAGTTCGCCGAGCTCGACTGGACCGAGCTGGCGAGAGCGAGCAGGGGCTCGCTGGTAATCGACGGTCGGAACTTTCTTGACGGTGGGCCTGTGCGCGCGGCGGGCTTCACCTACGAAGGCATCGGTCGCTGAGCAGCGTTCGGCTGCCTGAAGCGGAAAAGAGGGAGTGGCGGTGCAAGCATTGATCTTGGCTGGTGGGGAGGCGACGCGGTTGCGGCCGCTGACCTCGCGCGTCCCGAAGCTGGTTGTGCCGCTCGTCGGCAGGCCGTTCACCAGCTACATGCTCGAGTGGCTCTGCAGCCATGGCGTCGACGACGTGATCATCTCCTGCGGCTTCCTGGCCGAGGGCGTGCGGGCTGTGCTCGGCGACGGCTCGCAGTTCGGCGTGCGCCTGCGCTACGTCGAGGAACCCTCGCCGCTTGGCACCGGTGGCGCGCTCAAGTTCGCCGAGGAGCTGCTGGACGAACGCCTCTTCGTGCTCAACGGCGATGAACTCACCGACATCGATCTGACCAAGCAGCTCGAGCAGCACGAGCGCACGGGCGCCCGCGCGACGCTGGCGCTGATCGGCGTCGATGACCCGTCGGCCTACGGGCTGGTGCGCCGCCGCGCGGACAGCAGCGTGACCGAGTTCCTGGAGAAGCCGGGTGCAGACCAGGCGCTCGACACCAACCTGATCAACGCCGGCGCCTACATCCTCGAGCGTGAGCTCCTCGCCGAGATGGCCCCGGCCGGCACCAACATCTCGATTGAGCGCGATGTCTTCCCGAAGCTCGTGGGTCGCGGGCTCTACGGCTACGAGGCCAGCGGCTACTGGCTCGACATCGGCACCCCCAGCCGTTACCTGCAGGCCACCTACGACATCCTCGAGGGCAAGGTCAACACCAAGGTGGGGGCGAGCCTCAACGCCAACGGCATGCGGCTGCTGCCCGACGGCGGCGTGCCCGGGCGCATCGCCGCGCCGGTGGTGATCGCCGACGGCTGCGGGATCGCCCACGACGCGAGCATCGGCGGCCGCGTCGTACTCGGCCGCGGCGTTCAGATCGGAGCGGGCGCGACGGTCGAGGACTCGGTCCTGCTCGATGGCGTCTCGGTCGGCGCGCGCACGCACATCAGCGGCGCGATCATCAGCCGTGATGTGGTCATCGGCCAGCGCTGCTCGATCGACCGTCAGGTGATGCTCGGCGAGGGCGTGCGCATCGGCGATGACAACGTACTGACGGCCGGTGCGCGCGTGTTCCCCGGCGTCGAGCTACCGGATGGAGCGATCAAGTTTTGACCAGCGGACGCACACTCTCGCGTGAGGCCATCTCCGAGGTCGACGTCAGCGGCCAGTTCGACGAGGTGCTGGGGCTGCCCGACCACCTGCGCGACGCACTGTGGCGCGTCGAGTCGGCACACCTACAGCCACACGACTCGCCAGGCGGCCTGGTGATCGCCGGCGTCGGCGGCTCCTCGGCCGGCGGTGCGCTGGCGCGCGCGGCCCTGGGTGACGCCGCCTCGCGACCGATCGCGCTCGCACGCGACTATGCGCTGCCGGGCTGGACCACGCCGGACACAACCGTGCTCTGTGCGAGCTACTCGGGCAACACCGAGGAGACGCTCGCCGCCTACGACGCGGCGCAGGCGCTGGGCGCGCGCACGATCGTGCTCACCACCGGAGGCAAGCTCGCGGCGCAGGCGCGGATCGACGGCGTGCCGGTGATCCCGCTGCCCGGCGGCTTCCAGTCGCGCGCGGCGATCGGCTACTCGCTGGTCGTGGCACTCGAGGTGGCGGCGCTCTGCGGCGCCGGCGAGAGCATGCGCGCCGAGGTCGACGTCGCGGCCGAACACGCGGAACGTCTCGCGGCCTCCTGGGGCCCCGAGTCCAGCGAGGACTCGCTGGCAAAGACGCTCGCACGCGGACTGCACGGCACGATCGCGCAGATCGCGGGCGCGGCGCTGACGGCGCCGATCGCCTACCGCTGGAAGACCCAGATCAATGAGAACGCCAAGGCGCCGGCGTTCGCCGCGGAGCTACCGGAGCTCGACCACAACGAGCTCGTCGGCTGGGACGGAGCGAGCGAGTTCGGCGCCTTCAGCGCGGTCTTCCTCGACGACTCCGATCTGCACCCGCGGGTGCGTCAGCGGGTCGAGCTGACCCGCGGCCTGATCGCCAGCCGCGGCGGCGCCACCTTCCGGGTCGAGTCGATCGGCCAGACGCGCCTGCAGCGACTCGTGTCGCTGGTGCTGCTGGGTGACCTCGTGTCGCTCTACCTGGCAGCGTTGCGCGGGGTTGACCCGGGCCCGGTGACGGTTGCCGAGTCGCTGCGATCGGCGCTCAGCGGCGGCTGAGCAAGGGGTTACGGCGCGGTCGCCGGCATGTCCGTCGGTACGACGGACCGACATATGTGTCGGTTTTTCTAAGAATCCCCGCGCGGGTACGCGTGAAGCCGCGGAATCGAGGGAATACGCACGACTACGCGTCAGCCCGACTTGACAAGATGCCGCCATGACTGACCGGCAGCGATCGCAGCCGAGCACGGCCGCGCGCGCACTTGCGCTGGGTGGCCTGCTGCTCGTCGTGGTGGTGATCGCCTATCTGCTGCTCAGCGGCGGCCCCACCTACAAGGTCCGTCTGCTCTTCAGCGACGCCAGCGGACTGGTGACCGGCGATCAGGTGATGATCGGTCCCTCGAGCGTCGGTGCGGTGCAGTCGATAACGCTCACGCCCAGCGGTCAGGCGGCGATCGTGATCGGCGTCGACGGCAGCGCCGCACCGCTCTACCAGGGCACGGTCGCACGCATCGAGGAGAACGGCCTGGCGGGAATCGCCAGCCACTACATCACGCTGCAGCCGGCCGCGGCCCGGGGCAGCCTGCAGATCCGCTCCGGGGGCACGATCCCGCAGACCGATACCTACGCCGAGGTCGGCCTCGATCAGCTCTTCAACACGCTGAACCCGGCGACGCGGCAGGGGCTGCGCAACATCATCCGCGGAGAGGCCGGCAGCATCCACGGCAAGGCGCTCCAGGCCAACAGAACCCTCGAGTACCTCGATCCGCTGCTGCAGAGCACGAGCCAATTCACCGGCGCACTGGATCGCGACGAGCCCGCCTTCGACCAGCTGCTCGTCAAGGGCGCGCAGACGATGCAGCTGCTGGCATCGCGCAGCACGCAGCTGACCGACCTGGTCAGCAAGGCCGACGCGGTCACCGGCACCGTGGCCGGCGAGTCAAAGTCGCTCGAGGCGGCGCTCGCGCTGCTGCCATCGGCACTGAGCAAGTCGACGACGACGTTCGCCGGTCTGCGCAGCACGATCGCCGCACTTGAACCACTGGTGGCAGCGACCAAGCCTCAGGTCAAGGGGCTCACGCCCTTCGCCACGGCGCTGGACCGCTTCGCGACCGAGGCGACACCCACTCTCGGCGAGCTCGCGGCGTTGATCTCCAACCCCAAGGGTTCGAGCTTGACGTCGCTGCTGAAGGACGCGCCGACGCTCGAGCGCGCGGCGAGCGCGGGCTTCCCGGCGATCATCGCCTCGATCGCCGCCCAGACCAAGTCGGGTCAGATCCAGGCGCTGCGTGAGTACACGCCCGACATCGTCGCGGCGCTCGCCAACACCGGCCAACTCGACGGCTACTACGACGCCAACGGCCACTATGGGCGCAGCGAGCCCTTCTACGGCGCCTACGGCATCAGTAGCAGCGGCACGCTCACCAACCAGGCACCGCAGGATCGCTACAACGGCCTGACGGTCGTCAAGACCGGCCGCTGCCCCGGCGGCGCCACCCAGCCCGCCGACCACTCGATGCCCGAGCCCGCCTCCGGCTGCGACACCTCCAACGCTCCGGCGGGGTCATGAGGCGCGTCGCCGCACTGGGCGCGATCGTGGTCGTCGCCGCGGCGATCATCGTCGTGGTCGTCAGTTCGGTGAGCGGCGGCCCGGGTGGGTATCGCGTGGAGGCGCTGTTCGACAACGCCGGCTTCGCCGTGCCCGGCGAACAGGTGCGGATCGCGGGCGCCCCGGTCGGCACGATCTCGGCGCTGTCGGTCACCAGGCAGAACCTCGCGGCGGTGACGTTCACGATCTCCAACCGCGACTTTGTGCCGTTCTACGCCAACGCCACCTGCACGATCCGCCCGCAGTCGCTGATCGCCGAGCGCTACGTCGATTGCACGCCCGGCAGCTCCGACCAGCACAGGCTGCACCGCATCAGCGGCGGCTACGGCACCGGGGCATACCTGCTGCCGGTGACCCAGACGAGCTCGCCGATCGATCCCGACATCGTCCAGAACGTCTCGCAGGACTCGGTGCGTGAGAGCCTCTCGGTGATCCTTGACGAGCTCGGCACCGGGCTCGCGGCGCGCGGCGCGGACCTCAACGCGGTGATCCTGCGGGCCGACCCGGGGCTCGCCCAGACCGAGCGTGTGTTCAATCTGCTCGCCTCGCAGAACAAGGTGCTGGCGAAGCTCGCGACCGACTCCGACACGGTCCTCTCGCCGCTCGCGAAGACGCGCAGCTCGCTCGCCGACTTCGTCGTGCAGGCCGACAGGACGGCCACCGCCAGCGCCGCCGAGCACACGCAGCTGGCGGCGTCGATCAGGCTGCTGCCGTCGTTTCTCAAGCAGCTCAAGCCGCTGATGGCAGACCTCGGGCAGCTCGCCGAGCAGGGCACCCCGGTGGTCAAGGACGCGGGCTCCAGCGCGGCTGCGCTGGACGCCGAGTTCAAGACGCTCGTGCCCTTCGCCGGCCGTGCCAAGACGGCGATCACGGACCTCGGCAACGCCGCGCAGCAGTCGGAGAGCTCGCTCGTCGAGTCGCAGGGGCTGGCTCAGCAGCTGCAGCGCGTCGGCAAGAGCGCCGAGCCCTCGGGGGCGGCGCTGCAGAAGTTGTTGAACAGCCTGAATTCGACCGGCGGCATCGAGCAGCTCATGAGCCTGCTGTTCTACGGCGTCGGTGCGACGAACGGTTACAACGCCGACGGCCACTACATCCGCGTGGCTCCCGTGGTCGGCTCGTGCACGGCCTACGCGCGCACGCCGGTGGCCGGTTGCAGCGCCAACTTCAGTGGCGCCAGCGCAAGCGCTGCCTCGGCACAGGTTGCGCGCAAGGCCGTCGCCGACGTGATCCGCAAGTCCTGGTCCGCGAAGGCGCTCAAGGGCGCCAAGCTGCGCGGCCTGCTCCGCTACCTGACCGGGAGCACGGGCTGATGCTCCGCCGGCGCAGCAACTCACCGTTCTCCAACCCGGTGTTGATCGGCGCGCTGGCGGTGCTGGTCGCGGTGATCGCGGTGGTGCTCGCCTTCCAGGCCAACAACGGGCTTCCGTATGTGCCGCGCTACACGTTGCACATCGAAGCGCCCAACGCCGAGGAGCTCGTACACGGTGCCGAGGTGCACGAGGGCGGCGCGCTGATCGGAAACGTCAGCGGCGTGATTGCCTCGCGCGACCACAGCGGCCAGCCGATCGCGGTGATCGACGCGCAGCTCAATAAGAGCGTCGAGCCGCTGCCGGTCGACACGCATTTCACGATCCGCATGAAGAGCTCGATCGGCGAGAAGTACCTCGACGTCACGCTCGGGCACTCGCACCGCACCTGGGCCAACGGCGCCACGGTGCCGCTCGGCCACACCAGCGCGAGCGTCGACCTCGACCAGGTCCTGGACATGTACACGCCGGCGACGCAGACGGGCGTGGCCGATACCACGCTCGGCTTCGGCCAGGCGCTCGCCGGGCGCGGCAACGGGATCAACCAGGCGATCGCCAAGTTCGTGCCGCTGGTCAGCTCGCTCAGTCCGGTGATGCGCAACCTCGCCTCGCGGCACACGAACCTGAAGGGCTTCTTCGACGGGCTCGGTGCCTTCGTCGGCGCGCTTGCTCCGGTCAGCCGCCAGCAGGCGCAGCTCTACACCAACCTCGACGCCACCTTCAAGTCGCTCGCCGGCGTGGCGACACCGTACCTGCAGCAGTGGATCGCGCAGACCCCGCCGACCTTCCAGTCGGTCGTCACCGACGGACCGGCGATCGGGAGGTTCGCGACCGACACCGCGCAGCTGTTCGGCGACCTCAAACCCGGCTTCGACACGCTGCCCAAGGCGACCCCGCAGATCACGGCAGCGCTGCGCGCGGGAGTCCAGACACTGCCGGGCACCTCGCGCTTCGACCAGCAGACGATCGAGCTGGCCAAGTCGCTTCACGAGTTCGGGTCCGACAGCACCGTCAAGGCGGGGCTCTCGCGGCTGGCGCTCGCGGCCGGCAGCCTGACCAAGCCACTGCGGTTCCTGGCGCCGGTGCAGAGCACGTGTAACTACATGACGCTGTTCCTGCGCAACTTCGCCAGCTCACTCTCAGACAGCACCGGCACCGGCACGGTGCTGCGCTTCGTGCTGGTGGCAATCGACAATGACATCGCCGGTGGCGAGGCGGCGCCGTCGAGCACGCCGTATACCTCGACCTCGCTGGTCGGGGGGACCAAGCACGGCCCGCTGCACTACGACCCCTATCCGAACACGGCGTCGCCGGGTCAGGTGGCCGAGTGCTCCGCCGGCAAGGAGCCGTACTCGCCCGACGCGGCCGTGATCGGCAACCCGACCAGGCATGTCGGGACCGCCACGGAGAAGACGAACGGATGAGCGAGCGGGCACCACAGCTGAAGATCCGGCGACACAGGCCGCGGGTCTCGAACCTGCAGGCGGCCCTGATCGGCCTGCTGGTGATCGCGATCGCCTGCTACCTGGTGTTCGGCGGCGGGCTGCCGTTCAGCGGCTCCTCGTTCGAGCTGAAGGCGGTGTTCACCAGCAACACCGATCTGCACATCCCCTCGCCGGTGCGGATCGCCGGTGTCGACGTGGGGCAGGTCACCGCGGTACAGCGGATCAAGGGCAGCCCGAACGCCGGCATCGTCGTCATGCAGATCGATCGCGATGGCCTCCCGATCCACTCCGATGCGACCGCCCAGATCCGCTCGCGCATCCTGCTCGAGGGCAATTTCTACGTCGACCTGCACCCGGGCACGCCCGAGGCACCGCTGCTCAGCTCCGGGGCGACGCTGCCGGCCGCCAACACCTCCGGGCCGGTGCAGCTCGACCGCGTGCTCTCGGCGCTCGACACGAACGCGCGCGCCAATCTGCAGAAGCTCGTGCAGGGCTTCGGTGCGGCACTGAACAGGCCCGGGCCGGGCGGCACCGGCGCGCAGGGGCTGAACCGCGCGCTGACCTACTCGGCCAGCGCCTTTGAGGCCTCCTCGATCGTCAACCAGGCGCTACTGGGCGAGAAGCCCGGCGATCTCACCGGCGCGGTGCGCGGCGAGTCTGAGATCCTCCGCGGCCTCGCCGACAGCGGTGCGGCACTGCCCGGACTGGTCTCCAGCTTCGACGCGACGATGAGTGCGCTGGCAGCACACCAGCAGGATCTGGGCGCGGCGATCGCGGCGCTGCCGACGGTGCTGCGCTCGACACTCGGTGCCGACAACGCCCTGGAGGCCTCGTTTGCGCCGACCGAGGCCTTCGCCCGCGATCTGACGGGAAGCATCAAGCAGCTTGGGGCGACGGTCGCGGTCGGCACGCCATGGCTGCAGCAACTGGCCAAGCTCTCCTCGGAGGGCGAGCTGGGCGGCCTGCTGAGGTCGCTCACCCCGGCCGTCGACAACACCGCCATTGCGATCAGGGCCACCACCCCGCTGATCAACGGCGCGGCCACGCTCTCCAAGTGCTTCAGCAGGGTGCTGGTCCCGACCGGCGACGAGAAGATCACCGTCGACAGCTCGCCGCCGGCGGGGCTGAGCGTCTATCAGCAGCTGTTCGAAAGCGCGGTCGGCCTGGCGGGATCGACCCAGAACTTCGACGGCAACGGGCACTACGTGCGTGCCACCGTGGGCGGCGGCGCCAACCAGATCGAGACGCAGATCCTGAAGAGCGCCGGAGCGCTGTACGGCAACGCGGTGCTGCCCGTGCTCGGAACCTTCCCGGCGTTTCCCTCGACCGGCGCGGCGCCGGCGCTGAAGTCGAACGTCGCCTGCTACACGCAGACGGCCCCGAACCTCAACCGCGCGACCAAGGGGAACGGGCCGTGAAGCACGCGATCAGGACGCATCTTCGCGACTTCCTCGCGGTCGCGGCGCTGGTCGTGCTGGCGGTCGTGACCGTCGGTTACATCCTTGAGCACCAGCCCGCCTTCACCTTCGGCCACAGCTACTACCAGGTCAAGGCCGAGTTCGCCGAGGCCGCGGCGGTGACCGCGGGCCAGGGGCAGTCGGTCACGATCGCGGGCGTCGAGGTGGGACTGATCGGCGGTGTGCAACTGGAGCACGGCCAGGCGGTCGTGACCATGGACATCTTCAAGAAGTACGCGCCGATCTACCGCAACGCCACCGTGCTGCTGCGTCCGCGCACACCGCTGAAGGACATGTACCTTGCGCTCGACCCCGGCACCGCCAGCGCCGGCGCGCTGCCCGATGGTGGCACGCTCGGGCTCGCCAGCACCCAGCCCGACGTCGACGTCGACCAGATCCTCAGCTCGCTCGATGCCGACACGCGCACCTACCTGCTGCTGCTGCTCTCCGGTGGCGCAGATGCGTTCAACGGCAAGGGCGCCACCGCCAGCAGCCCCAGCGCCAGGACGGCGGCCACGCTCGCCGCCGACTTCAAGCGCTTCGCGCCACTGGACCGCAGCGCGCTCAGCTTCACCAAGCTGCTCTCACAGCGCAGCTCGAACCTGCGCCGCGCGATCCACAACCTCAACCTGGTCGCGAGCTCACTGGGCGGTGTCGACACGCAGCTGGCGTCGCTGGTCAGGCAGTCGAACACGAACTTCCAGGCCATCTCCTCGCAGGACCGAGAGCTCGCCAGTGGCATCACGCTGCTGCCCGGAGCGCTGCAACAGACGAGTTCGACGCTCGCCAAGGTGCAGCAGTTCGCGGACGCCAGCGGCCCGGCGCTCAAGCAACTCGAGCCGTTCGCACGCGACCTGGGACCGGCGCTGAAGGCCCTGCAGCCGCTTGCCAAGCAGACCACACCGGTGATCGAGAAGCAGCTCGAGCCATTTGCCTCGGATCCCGGCATCCGCCGGCTCGCGCAGACGCTGGCGCCCGCGGCGCAGTCGCTGGCCAAGGCGGCGCCCGCGCTCTCGGGCTCGTTCTCGGTGCTGAACAAGCTCGTCAACACGCTCGCCTACCAGAAGTCCGGCGGTGAGCCCAGCTACCTCTACTGGGGTGGCTGGCTGGCCCACAACCTGGACAGCCTGACCACGCTGCAGGACGCCGACGGCCCGATCATCCAGGGCCAGTTCCTCGCCAGCTGCCCCTCACTGAACCTGCTCGAGGTCGCGCTGCAGCCGGGCACGCCATCACTCACCCCGATCCTCGACATGCTGAACGCGCCGGACTGGTCGAAGATCACCAACTGCTACGGCAAGTGAGCGCCGGCGCATGAACACGATGGCTCCCAGCAAGGCCAAGGTCGCGGTGATGATCGCCTTTGCGTCCTCGTGCGTGGCGCTGACCCTGTTCCTGTGGCTGTCATTCGGCGGCTCGGTGCCATTCGTGCCGCAGGGATACCGGATCACCGTCGAGTTCAACCAGGCCGTGCAGCTGGGCACGCAGGCCGATGTAGACATCTCCGGCGTCCCCATCGGCCGCGTCGTCAGCGTCAACCTCGACCACCGCACCGGGCTGACCCGCGCGGTGCTGCAGATCGAACCGAAGTACGCGCCCCGCCCGGCCAACACACACGCGATCCTGCGCCAGAAGTCGCTGCTCGGCGAGACCTACGTCGAGCTCTCGTTGGGTAACGAGCGCGGCCCGATGCTGCACGACGGCGCACATCTGCCGCAGGCACAGGTCGAGCCGACCGTGCAGCTAGACCAGATCCTCGATTCGTTCGATCCGCAGACGCGCCGCGCGTTCGAGACCTGGATGCAGGACGACGGCATCGCCTTCACGGACCGCGGCCAGGCATTCAACGACGCGCTCGCCGAGCTCTACCCGTTCGCGGGCAACGTGTCCGACGTGCTCGCGGTGCTGCGGCGCGACAGCAGCGCCACCAGCACGCTGCTCGACGACGGTGGCCAGGTGCTCTCGGCGATCAGCCGCAACCCGGCTCAGTTGCAGGGCCTGATCCGCAACGCCGATACCGTGTTCGCGGCAACCGCCGGGCGCGACAAGGAGCTCGCCGCCGCCGTCAGGGCGTTCCCGGCATTCCTGCAGAGCACCCGCGAGACGGTGCAGACGGTGAGGAACTTCGCCGCGCAGACCGATCCGCTGGTCAACGAGCTCAAGCCCGCCGCCAAACAGCTGAGCCCCGCGCTCGAGGCGATGGCGAAGCTCGCCCCCAACCTCGACACTGTGATGAAGGGGCTCGGCCCGCTGACCAGCGCGGCGCGGAGCGGTGTGCCGGCGCTCGAGTCGTTCCTGGCGGTCGGCGCCAGGGCCGGCTCCGGCTCGGCCAAGACGCTGCTTAGCTCGCTGACGCCGTTCCTCGGGCAGCTGGTGCCGGTCTTCGACTACCTCGGGGCCTACCGCCGTGAGCTGGCTGCCTTCTTCGCCAACGGCGCCGCCTCGACCGAGGGTGAGGCCCCGGCCTTCAGCAGCAACAAGCGCCTGAACTACCTGCGCTTCTCCTCACCGCTCAGCCCCGAGGAGCTGACCGCCCAGTCGCAGCGCCCGTACAGCAACCGCAGCAACGCCTACGAGGTGCCCGGTGGCTCGGGCGCGCTGAAGGGCTCGACCAACGCGCTCGGAACCGCGCTGGATGTGTTCGGCACCTACCTCTGCACCAGCCACCCGCTCGCTTCGCTTCCGAGCACACCGAACAGCGTCAACTACCAGAGCGAATTACCCTTGTTCTACGGGGGGGATGACGCGACCAAGGTACCGACGCCGGCCTGCAGCGCACAGCAACGCCTGAGCGATGCGCTCAGAAGTTCGCTCGGGGCCGGCCTGGGACCCGCCAGCGGCTTCTACCCGCAACTACGACCACTCCCCTGACCTTCGCCGGTCGGGGATCCGAAGCGCTTCACAAGGAGAAGAGGAATGCGAGGAAAACTGCTGGCGCTGACGGCACTTCTGTGCCTACTTGTGGCCGGTGCCGCGTACGCCGCGGGCACACCGGTCACCGCCGCTCCAAACACGTACACGGGCAACTTCGCGGTCGCGGGCGGAGCCGGCACGGTCGCCAAGCCCAAGGCCGTTGCAATGACCGAGACGCTGGGCATGGGCAGCTCGACGTCAGGCAACGTCGGTGCGCCACTGGTCAGCATCAAAACCACCACCTACGGCGTCAAGGCGCCCAACGGGAAGTACTTCCCGAAGTGCACCGCGGCACAGATCAACACGCAGGGCGGCAGCACGCAGAAGTGGAACAAGGTGTGCCCGGCGGGCTCACTGGTCGCCACCGGCAACGTCAGCGCGGCACTCACGAGCCCCTCCGTAAAGCTCGCGGGCCCAGGCTCGCCGTGCGCGTTGCAGCTGTGGGTGTACAACGCGGGCCCGAGCCAGGAGACGTTCTTCTTCACGACCACGCCCGCCCAGTGCGCCGGCCTCACGACGGGCGCCGCGGCAGCCTGGACCGGCAGCGTCTCGGAGCAGGGCAGGTACCTGGTGACCAACACCCCGGAGCCGGCCGATGTGTCCTACAACGCCGGCAACGTCGGTCTGTTCGGCTCGCTGCAGAACGAGACCCTGAAGTTCAAGAAACTCACCGTCAAGCACGCCGGCAAGGTGTATCCGTACCTCGAATCGACCGGCTGCAGCAAGGGCGCGCGGCCGTTCACGATCACCTACACGGCGACCGAGTCCAACACGGGCTCGCCGACCGTCGGTACCGGCACGGTCAAGGGCTCGGCGTCCTGCTGAGCCGGCCGGCCTGAGGCGCTTGGGCGGGCACGCTTGGCGGTCGTCAAGCGTGCCCGCCCGGGCGCGAACGCCGCCTAACATCGGATTAACCGACATAGGTGTCGATTACCCGCCTCGCTGGGTATTGGGTAGCTGGGTAAACCAATCCTGCAGCGACAAGGAGTGAGAGGATGCGACAAAGGGTCTTTGCGACCATGATTCTTGTGTGCCTGTTCGGCGCAGCCGCCGCCTACGCGGCCGGGCCGGTGTCCAGCGCACCGAACAGCTACACCGGTTCGTTCGCGGTCAAGGGGGCCGTGGGGACCGCGGCCAAGCCGACCGCGGTGGCCCTGACCGAGACGCTCGGCATGAGCAGCACCACGTCGGGCAACGTCGGCGCACCGCTGACGGACATCAAGACCACCACCTACGGCGTCAAGGCGCCGAACGGGGGCAAGTTCCCGACGTGCTCGATTGCGAAGATCAGCGCCAACAACGGCAACAACGGCAAGTGGAACGCCGTCTGCCCGAAGGGCTCGCTGGTTGCGAGCGGAAGTGTGACCGCGGCCCTGACCAGCCCGTCGGCGAACCTCGCCGGGCCCGGCGCTCCCTGCAAGCTGGGCCTGTGGGTCTACAACGGCGGTCCCGGCAAGCTGACGTTCTTCTTCACGACCACGCCCGCTCAATGCGACGGTCTCACCACAGGTGACGCCGCACCGTGGCTCGGCAAGGTCAGTGAGCAGGGGAAGAACCTCGTCACCAACGTGCCTGAGCCGGCAGACGTCTCCTACAACGCCGGCAACATCGGCCTGTTCGGGTCGCTGCAGAGCGAGACCCTGAGCTTCAAGAAGCTGACGGTCAAGAAGGGCAAGAAGGTCTACCCCTACATCGAGTCGACCGGCTGCCTCAAGCATGCCCGCGCGTACTCGATCACCTACACGGCGACGCAGTCCAACACGGGCTCGCCGACTGAGGCCGTCGGCACCGTGAAGGGTTCCGCCGGCTGCTGAACCACCGACCACGCGAGGACCCGGGGGCCGTCAAGCGGGACGGCCCCCGGAGCCACCAGGCTCAGACCCGCTTGGCCTGGTGCTCGGCCAGTTGCTTGCGGTAGCTGGCCCAGGCGTCGTCGTAGCGCTCCTGGCGTTGCGCTTCCTTCTCGCTGTCGTTGAACATGCGGAAGATCACGTAGACCAGCGCCGTGGCCATGACCGCCGACTGCTCGAGTGCCATCACGGCCCCGGCGAGGCTCTGGTCGGCGTGTGCGGTCAGGCCCCAGTACTGCGCGTGGTCGGCATACCAGGGGTAGAGCGAGTGCGGGGCGAAGACGAGGATGATGCCGAGCATCCCGACGAAGAACTTGGTCACCGCCATGTAGATGATCGCGCCCATGCCGCTGAGCGCTGCCCGTGCCCTGATCGGCGAGAGCAGATGCCACCAGTAGAACATCCCCGCCGTCAGGAAGCAGACGTGCTCGAGCACGTGGATCTCGCTGTGCTCGAGCGCCAGGTCATACATCCTGGGGACGTGCCAGAGCCCCATCAGGCCGATGTACAGGCAGACCGCGAAGACGGGGTGGCCGACGAAGCCGGAGCGCTCCTCGATCCGCGTCAGGCGCCGTGTGACAGGGCGCAGCAGCCCCTTGGTGAGGCTCAGGATGAAGAGGATCGGCACGGCGTCGAGCAGCAGCACGTGCTGGACCATGTGGATCGCCATCACGTCGTCGGAGAGCGCGTCGACCGGCGAGACCAGGGCGATCAGCACGGTCAGCATGCTGCCCGTGAACAGCGCCAGGCGGCCGAAGCCGGGGGGATGCGGCATCCCCGGCCGGCGCGCGCGACGCCACGCCCAGCCGTAGGCGATGCAGGCGGCGCCGACGCCGACGATCACGCTCGGTGAGAACGTCCAGATCAGCGGCGGGGACACGCCCCGATTCTTGCACCGATCCGCCGTGCCCCCTGCTCACGCCCGGGTAAGCGGCGGGACAGAGTTGTCTAGGACGCATCGACAAACGCCGGAGATGGAACTAACGTGTTACTGACCACGAATCACACCCTTCTTCCAGAAAAGGAGGTCGATTGATGCGCATCGAGGTCAAGGGGCGGAACATTCCCGTCTCAGAGGATCTGCGCGAGCACGTGGAGCGCAGGTTCCGCGTAGTCGGCAAGCAGGTGTCGGATCTGGCCGAGCTCGAGGTGGAGGTGTTCCAGGAACACAACCCCTCGATTCCCGAGTGCTACGTCGCCGAGGCGACGCTGCACCTGAAGGGCGTCACGCTCAGGGCGTGCCACTCAGACCGGGACCTCAACCACTCGGTGCACGTCGTCAGCGAGGAACTCGCGGTACAGGTCAAGCGCCACCGGGAGAAGCGCCGCAAGCGCCGCGAGGCCCGCTCCCCGCTGGCGCTGGCGGAGATGGCAACCGGCGTGGCGCAGTCCGAAGCGTAGTTTTCAGGGGGTGGCCGCGCTTGGCCACCCCCTTCATCATCGCGCTCGCTGAAGGGACGCCCATTCGGCGATCGTTACGGTTCTGCGATGGCAGCTACGCGCTAGTACGCTTGACTCATGTCCTTTCTCGACCGCGCGCTTCGCATGGGCGAAGCCAAGAAGTTCAAGTCATACGAGCAGCGCGTGGCGCAGATCAACGGCTACGAGCCCGAGATGGAGAGCTCGACCGACGAGGAGCTGCGCGAGCTCGCCGACGAGCTGCGCGAGC
Organism: uncultured Actinomycetota bacterium; assembly: GCA_963706725.1. Taxonomy (GTDB): domain Bacteria; phylum Actinomycetota; class Thermoleophilia; order Solirubrobacterales; family Solirubrobacteraceae; genus Palsa-465. The sequence goes on from OY970167.1 coordinate 2,232,196, forward strand.
GCGCCGGAAACGGCGAGAGCCTCGATTCGCTGCTGCCTGAGACGTTTGCGCTCGTGCGCGAGGTCGGCCGCCGCACGATGAACATGCGCCACTTCGACGTGCAGCTGATCGGCGGCATGGTCCTGCACGATGGCGGCATCGCCGAGATGCGCACCGGTGAGGGCAAGACGCTGACCGCCACGACCGCGGTCGTGCTCAATGCGCTGGCCGGGCGCGGGGTGCACCTCGTGACCGTCAACGATTATCTGGCGCGTCGTGACGCGCTCTGGATGAAGCCGATCTACGACGCGCTCGGGATGAGCGTCGGGATCCTGCAGACGATGCAGTCATACGAGGAGAAGCAGCTGGCATACGCCTGCGACATCACGTATGGCACCAACTCCGAGTTCGGCTTTGATTACCTGCGCGACAACATGGCGGGCACGCTGGCCGAGAAGGTCCAGCACGGCGGTCGTGAGAAGCCCGCACAGGGCTCGCCCTATCACCACTTCGCGATCGTCGATGAGGTCGACAACATCCTGATCGACGAGGCGCGTACGCCGCTGATCATCTCCGGCGCACCCGAGCAGGCCGCCGACCTGTACGTCAAGTTCGCCAAGCTCGCGCCGCAGATGGTGATGGGCAAGACGCCGGACGGCATGCTGCCGCAGGAGCGCCGGTCCTTCGTCGCCGACTTCGACTACGAGATCGACGAGAAGCAGGAGGCCGTCTCGGTCACCGAGGAGGGTGTCGCCAAGGCCGAGCGCTTCCTCGGCATCGATCACCTCTACCGCGCCGAGAACGGCCACCTCGTCAACCATCTTTACCAGGCGCTCAAGGCCGAGGCGCTGAAGAAGCGCGATGTCGACTACGCCGTCATCAACGGCGAGGTGCAGATCATCGACGAGCACACCGGCCGCATCCTCGAGGGCCGGCGCTGGTCGGAGGGCCTGCACCAGGCCGTCGAGGCCAAGGAGGGCGTCCGCATCCAGGAGGAGAACCAGACACTCGCGTCCGTCACCCTCCAGAACTACTTCCGCAAGTACGACAAGCTCTCGGGCATGACCGGTACCGCGGTCACCGAGGCGACCGAGTTCATGAAGATCTACGAGCTCGAGGTTGTGCAGATCCCGACCAACGCGCCGATGATCCGCGACGACCGCAACGATCAGGTCTACAAGACCAAGGACGGCAAGTGGAATGCCGTCGCCAATGAGATCGCGGGGCGTCACGAGAAGCGCCAGCCGGTGCTGGTCGGCACGATCTCCGTCGAGGTCTCCGAGCTGCTGTCCGAGCAGCTCAAGCGGAAGGGGATCCCGCACACGGTCCTCAACGCCAAGCCGGAGTACGCCGAGCGAGAGGGCGAGATCGTCGCCGAGGCGGGCGCACCCGGTGCGGTCACGATCGCCACCAACATGGCCGGTCGTGGCGTCGACATCAAGCTCGGCGGCAACGCCGAGCACCTGGCGACGCTGGAGTTGCGCAAGCTCGGGCTGGAGCCGGGGGAGCCCGACTACGACGAGCATTACCAGCGCGTGCTGCCGGAGATCGAGCGCCGCGTCGAGGTCCAGCGGGCAGAGGTGATGGAGGCCGGCGGGCTCTTCATCCTCGGCACCGAGCGCCACGAGTCGCGCCGCATCGACAACCAGCTGCGCGGCCGTGCCGGACGCCAGGGCGACCCGGGTGAGACCCGCTTCTTCCTGTCCGCCGAGGACGACCTCGTGCGCCTGTTCGCCGGCGACCGGATCTACCGGATCCTCGACCGCCTCGGTTCCTATGACGAGGAGGGAAACGAGGAGCCGATCGAGGCCGGGATGCTGTCCAAGCAGATCGAGAAGGCGCAGAAGAAGGTCGAGGAGCAGTACTTCCTGATGCGTAAGCACACGCTGGAGTACGACGACGTCCTCAACCAGCAGCGCGAGGTCATCTACAACTATCGCGACGAGATCCTCGAGGGCCGCGACATGGGCGACGTCGCCCGTCAGGAGACGGCCAACCTGATCGAGCGGATCGTTGCCGAGCAGACCGCCAGCGACTTCGTCGAGGACTGGGACATCGCCGGAATGTTCGTGCGGATCCAGGAGATCTTCCGTCCCAGCGATGAGATCCTCTCGGTCGACCCCGACCGGGTGGACCGCGAGCAGCTGACGACCGCCCTGCAGGAGGAGGCGCTGGCGCTGTATGACCAGCGCGAGCAGGAGCTGGGCCAGCTCCCCGACGGCGAGCTTGTGATCCGCGCGCTCGAGCGCTGGCTGCTGCTGGACATCATCGACACGCGCTGGCGCGAGCACCTGCACGATATGGACTACCTGCGCGAGGGCATCGGCCTGCGCGGTCTGGCCCAGCTCGATCCGCTGGTCGCGTACAAGAACGAGGGCTTCGCCCTCTTCGGCGACCTGATGAAGCTGCTCTGGCTCGACTTCGCGCGCAAGATCTACCACATCCAGGTGGTCATCCAGGAGGTGCCGGACCCGGCCGCCGCAGCCACGGCGGCGCCCCCGCTGCCGCAGCGCACGCCCAGCGCGGCCACGAGCTCGGCGACCGGCGGCGCGCGCGTGAGCTACACCGGAGGCGCCGGGCCGATGGGTGCCCAGGCGCTGGCGGCTGCTGCGGCCGAGGAGGCCCTCGCAAGCGGGCATGGCGGTCCCAACGGCGCCGCGCACGCTGCCGGCCCACAGGAACCCGCACCGGTGCAACAGCGCCACACCGACGCCAACGAGCCGGGGCGCAACGACCCGTGCTGGTGTGGTTCAGGCAAGAAGTACAAGAAGTGTCACGGCGCCTGAGCTGCGGTGCGAAATGGCTGACGAGCCGCAGCTGCGCGCCTCCGACCACGACCGTGAGCAGGCGGCCGCGGCGATCCGCGAGCATTACGCGGCCGGGCGGCTCGACAGCACCGAGTTCGAGGAGCGTGTGCAGGCGGCATACAGCGCGCGCACGCAGAGCGAGCTGAGCGCGCTCAGCGCCGACCTGCCGCCGCTGCCGCCGGAGCCGCCGACCAAGATCGAGCTCGCGCGCCAGACGTTCAACGCCAACGTCCTGGTCCGCAACGCCTGCACGGGCGTGGCCGCGTTCCTCGCCTGCACCGGGGTCTGGGCGCTGACGGGTGCTTATGGCGGCGACTTCTGGCCGAAGTGGGTGCTGATCTTCACGCTCGTGACGGTCGTGCGCGGCGTCCGCAACGGCGCTCGCGGGCCGGGCCCCTATCGCGGCGACGGCCGCCGGCACAGCCACCAGTACTCCTACCGGTACGAGTACCGCTCTGGCGACCGCAGCGAGGCGCCCGACCGCGAGCAGCGGCGCTAGCCACCGCAGCGGTGCTTACTGCTTGACGAAGCGCACACGGGTGGGCTCGAACACGAAGGTGATGCGCTGCTCGCCCTCCTGCATGAACGGATAGTCGCGCCCGATGTACTTGCGGGAGAGCCAGTTGATGTCGTCGGTCCCGGGCTCGGTCGAGCCGCTGACGGTGCCGCGCACCTCGAGGAAGCTCTGCGGGTTGTCGGGATTCATGACGACCAGCGTTGCGTGCGGGTCGCTGTCGAGGTTCGCGGGCCAGCGACGGCCGAGTGCGCTGTTGACGAACAGCCTGCCGTCGTCAAGCCCGACCCAGACGACGGTCGAGAGGATCGTGCCGTCGCCGTTCTGGGTGGAGATGACGGCGTAATTGGGGGCACTGAGCAGCGCCTGGACGTCGGGATCGGTTAGAGCGTTCATGCTCAGCACTTTAGGGAGCGCACCCTTGCTACGTTTCAGCGCGCATGTCGACCGCACCCTCAGAGCCGCTTTCGCAGCGCCTCACAGCCATCCGTGCGCAGCTAAAACTGCTCTCGGACTATCTTTGACCCGGCTGGACTGGCTGAGCGCGCCTCTGCGCTCGAAGCGGAGATGGGCGAGGCGGGCTTCTGGGATCACCAGGAGCGCGCGGCACAGGTCAGCGCCGAGCATGCACGCGCGTCGCGCAAGCTGACGAGCTTTCAGACGCTCGAGCGCGACGTCGAGGACCTCGACGCGCTGATGGAGATGCTGGAGGAGGACGCGTCGCTGCAGGGAGAGGTGCTCGAACAGGTGTCGAGCGTCGAGCAGCGCTTGCAGGCACTCGAGGAGGAGCGGCTGTTCTCGGGCCGCTACGACGCCGGAGACGCGTTCGTGACAGTCAACGCCGGTGCCGGCGGCACCGACGCCCAGGATTGGGCCGAGATGGTGCTGCGGATGGAGATGCGCTGGGCCGAGAAGCGCGGCTTCCAGGTCGAGTTGCTCGAGGCCTCCCCGGGGGAGGAGGCCGGCATCAAGTCGGCGACCTTCCTGGTCAAGGGTGAGAACGCCTACGGCCTGTACGGCAGTGAGAAGGGCGTACACCGCCTCGTGCGGCTCTCGCCGTTCGACTCCGCCAACCGTCGCCAGACGAGCTTCGCCGGGGTTGAGGTCTCGCCCGTCGTCGCCGACGTGGGGGAGGTCGAGATCGACGAGGACGACCTCCAGGTCGATACCTACCGCGCCAGCGGCGCCGGCGGCCAGCACGTCAACAAGACCGACTCGGCGGTGCGCATCACACACCGGCCGACGGGCATTGTCGTGCAGTGCCAGAACGAGCGCTCACAATCCTCCAACCGCGCTGAGGCGATGGCGATGCTGCGCTCGAAGCTGGCTGAACGGGCCGAGCGCGAACGCCAGGAGGAGATCGCGCGCGAGAAGGGCGCCGCCCAGGACGTGAACTTCGGCTCGCAGATCCGCTCCTACGTGCTGCACCCCTACACGATGGTCAAGGACCACCGCACCGACTATGAGATCGGCGACGCCAACCGCGTGCTCGACGGCGACCTCGATGGCTTCGTCCGCGCGTATCTGCTGAAGGCGGCTGCGACGGGATGATGGGCACGCCCGGGTCGCCCGAGCCTGAGCCCGAGCCGCATCCGGCCGAGCAGCCGACCGCGCCCTACCTAGAGGCGGTCGCGGCCTACGGCCTGCGGGGCTCGACGCGTTTCCATGTGCCCGGGCACAAGGGTGGCGGCGGCGCTGATCCCGGCCTGCGCAGCGCGCTCGGGGCGGCGGCGCTGTTGCTCGACGTGCCCCAGGACATCGAGGGCATCGACATCGGCCCGTCACCGACGCCCTACGAGCGCGCCGAGCGGCTGGCTGCCGACGCCTACGGTGCCGAGCGCTGCTGGTTTCTGACCAACGGCGCCACGCAGGGCAACCACGCGCTCTGCCTGGCGGTCGCCGGACCCGGGACCCGCGTGCTGTTGCAGCGCAACTCACACGCGAGCATGATCGATGGCCTGGTGCTCTCCGGTGGCCTGCCGCGGTTCGTCGCGCCCGAGTACGACCACGAGCTCGGGATCGCGCACGGCGTCACCCCGGGGGCACTCGAGCACGCGCTCGCGAGCGGCGGGCCGTACGCGGCCGTGTTCATCGTTTCGCCAACCTATTACGGGATGGCCGCGGACGTCGAGGGCTGCGCCGAGGTCGCGCACCGCGCCGGCGTGCCGCTGATTGTCGATTGCGCCTGGGGCGCGCACTTTGGCTTCCATGCGGCGCTGCCGCGCTCGCCACTGCAGCTCGGCGCCGACGTGATGCTGGCCTCGACGCACAAGATCGTCGGCAGCCTCACGCAATCGGCGATGCTGCTGGTCGGGTCCGACCACCCCGGTGTCGATGTCGGCGCGATCGAACGCGCCGTGCGGCTGGTGCGCTCCACCAGCCCGAACGCGCTGCTGCTGGCATCGCTGGATGCGGCCCGCCGCCAGCTTGCCGTGCATGGCGAGCTGCTGCTCGACCGCACGATCCGGGCGGCCGGCCGCGCGCGCGAGGCGATCGAGCAGATCCCCGGCTGCGCGATCGTCGGCGAGCAGTGGATCGGACGGCCCGGGATCGCCGGCTGGGACCCGCTGCGGATCGTGATCGACGTGCGCGGCACCGGGCTCAGCGGCTACCAGGTCGCGAGCGCGCTACGCGCCTCCTACGACATCCACGTCGAGCTTGCGACGCAGGCGACCGTGGTGCTGGTGCTCGGCATCGGCCAGCCGCTCGAGCCGCTCGATCGCGTCGCTCACGACCTCGCGGAGACCGTCAAGCGCATCACCCCGCGCAGCGGCTTTGAGCCCGGGCCCGAGGACGGCGTGCTCAGCCGGCTTCCGGCCGAGCTCGGTCCAGAGCCCGCGGTGCCGCCACGTGACGCGTTCCTTGGCGCAAGTGAGGCGGTGCCCGTGCAGGATGCGATCGGCCGGATCTCAACCGAGGCGATCGCCGGCTACCCGCCGGGCGTGCCGACGCTGTTACCGGGTGAGCTCGTGACCGCCGAGGTCGTCTCCTACCTGCAGGCGCTGGTGGCGGCCGGGGCGCGTCTGCACGGTGCCGCCGATCCCAGCTTCCGCACATTGCGCGTGCTCGCCGGGTAGCGCACCGCTGTCGTGCTGACGCTGACCGAGAAGAAGTAGCCTGGCCTGCTGTGCAGCAGCGGCAACTTGACGAGCTGGTGAGGCGCGCGCTCGCCGAGGACATCGGCAGCGGCGACGTGACCACGCAGGCCACGGTCGACCCGGGCACGCATGCGATCGCACGGATCACCCAGAAGGCAGCGGGTGTCGTGTATGGCCTCGAGGTGGCGGGCGCGGTCTTTCGCGCCGTCGATCCCGACGTGCTGCTGACCCAGACCGGGCCTGAAGGCGTCTGGCGCGAGAACGGGCCGGTACTCGAGGTCAGCGGCTCCGCCGCCGCGCTGCTCGCCGCTGAGCGCACCGCGCTCAACTTCCTGCAGCAGCTCTCCGGCGTGGCGACGCTCACGGCCCGCTGCGTGCGGGCGGTGGAGGGCACCGGCGCGCGCATCCTCGACACTCGCAAGACGGCGCCCGGGCTGCGCTTGCTGCAGAAGCAGGCGGTGCTCGCCGGTGGTGGCCTCAATCACCGCATCGGTCTTTACGATGCGATCCTGATCAAGGAGAACCACGCGGCCATGGCGGGAGGCGTTGGCGTGGCATTGCGCCGCGCGCACGCGCACGCGCCGCTGTTGCTGCTCGAGGTCGAGTGCAGCAGCCAGGACGAGGTCGACGAGGCGCTGGCGGCGGCCGCGGAGCTCGAGCCGACCCACGGCTTCCGCATCCTGCTCGACAACATGACGCCGGCGCAGCTGGCGGAGACCGTCGAGCGCGTCGCCGGGCGTGCCCAGCTCGAGGCCAGTGGCGGCTTCACGCTGGCCACGATCCGGGCGGTCGCGGAGAGCGGCGTAGACTTCATATCGGTGGGTGCGCTGACCCACAGCGCCACCGCCCTCGACCTCTCGCTCCTACTCGAACCGCTCCCATGAACCTTCCGATGCTCGGCCAGGTCGAGGCTGCCTCGCCCGCGCCGCTGATGCTCGAGAACATCCCGGCCCTGCGCGAGGAGGTGCGGGCGCTGGCCCGCGAGCGTGGCGCCGTGATCCTCGCCCACAACTACCAGCTGCCTGAGATCCAGGACGTCGCTGACTACGTCGGCGATTCGCTCGGGCTGAGCCGCCAGGCGGCTGCCGCCGACAGCGAGACGATCGTCTTCTGTGGTGTCCATTTCATGGCCGAGACCGCCTCGATACTGTCGCCCGAGAAGACGGTTCTGATCCCCGACCCCGATGCCGGCTGCTCGCTGGCGGACTCGATCACCGCCGAGCAGTTGCGTGAGTGGAAGCAGGCCCACCCGGGTGCGATCGTGGTCATGTACGTCAACACCACGGCGGCGGTGAAGGCCGAGAGCGATTACTGCGTGACCTCGGCCAACGCTGTCGAGGTGGTGGCACACATCCTGCGCGAGCACGGCTCCGATACTGAGATCCTGTTCGGTCCCGACATGTTCCTCGGTGCCTACGTGGAGAAGACGCTGGGGGTGCGGATGGCGGTCTGGGACGGCGAGTGCCACGTGCATGCCGGGATCCGTCCCGACGACATCAACTCGGTCCGTGCGGCTCGCCCCGGTGCAGACTTCCTGATCCATCCCGAGTGCGGCTGCTCGACCAGCGTGATGGAGTACGTCGCCGCCGGCGACGTCGACAGCGAGGGCGTGCACATGCTCTCGACCGGCGGCATGCTCAGCTACGCCAAGGAGCACCAGAGCGACAGCCGAACCGCGATCGTCGCAACCGAGATCGGCATGCTCCACCCGCTGCGGGAGGCCGCGCCCGGCGTCGACTTCATCGCCGCCAACGAGGCCGCCTCGTGTCGCTTCATGAAGATGATCACGCTGCCCAAGCTGCGCGACTCGCTGCGCGATCTGCGCCATGAGGTCAAGGTCGACGCCGCGACTGCGGACCGCGCTCGCGTCCCGATCGAGCGCATGATCGCCATCGGTTAGCTGCCGTGGCGCGGATCGCCGCGGGTCTGCTCGCCGCCGCGATGCTCGTGGCCGCCGGCCCCGCGTCCGCGGCCAGGCTGACGATCCCGCGCCGGGCGCGGGAGCTGGTGGTGGTCTCGAGCCCGACGGTCGACCCTCCCGGCGCGCAGAGCCTCGCCACGCTGCGTGCGTACGTGCGCGCGACGCAAGCTTCCCGTTGGCGGCTGGTGTTCGGACCATGGGCCAGTGAGACCGGCAGCGGTCATCTGATCGCCGCCGCGCGGCGCCATGAGGGCGACCGGGCGACCCCGATCGGAGTGTTCGGCTTCGGCCACACGATCTACGGCACGGACCCCGACCCGGGTGCTCTGCACTACCGCTACCACCGTCTCGTCTGCGGCGACTGGTGGGACGAGGATCCCTACAGCCGCCTCTACAACCGCTTTGTGCACCTGCCCTGCGGCGTCGCGCCTAGCTTCGGTGGCGGCTCGGAGGCGCTCTGGACCGAGACGCTCGCCTACCCGTACTTCGCCGTGATCGACTTCAACATCGGGCCGATCCGCGGTGGTGCGGGCGCCACCGGCTCGGGCATCTTCCTGCACAGCTGGATCGATGCCGCGACCCAGGGCTGCGTGGCCCTGCCGGCGAGACGCCTGCTCGGGCTGCTGCGGTGGCTGCGGCCGTCCCGGCACCCGGTGATCGAGATCGGGACCGACGCGCAGCTCGCACCGCTCTGAGAGTCGGTCATCACACACGCTCGGCGAAAGGCTCCGACGGTGCGATCCCCTGAAGCGCCCGGTGCAGCGAGCGACGGCAGCGCCCGCTGCCGGTTCCAGCTCCTCTGCGGGCCGCAGCTTCGGCTAAGGGAACACGAGCAGGTCGACGCCGTGCCAGACCGCGTCCCTGACCGCCGGCATCGAGTCCCGCTTGCGCTCGAACTCGGCGCGCGTGTAGCAGTGCAGATCCGCCGGGGCGCCCATCTCGAGCGCGTCCCACAGCGAGGTTGCCACATACGTGCGCTCGAGCCAGGGGATCTCGTCAAAGGCGTCGGACACGAGCACGACCGTGAACTCGAGCGCCGGTCCGGCCAGTGATTGCTCGCCGCGGCCGCCGGTCAGCGCCGAGCCACCGAGGTAGGCGCCGTCCAGACGCCAGCGATCGCTGATCCGCTCGATGTAGCGGCGGAGTTCGGCACGGTTGAGCGCGAGCGTTGCCTGCACAGGCTGATTGTCGTCACCGCCAGGGCCGCTTCGCAAGGGGGAAACCCCCCAAACAACAGGGCCCTAACGCACTCTTCAGTAGCGCGCAATGGCGGCCACGACGCGGCTCAATATCGGCATCGCGACGTAGTTGGCGGGGCCATCGATCATCAGCGCGAAGGCGACGTTGAATCCACCGCGAGCGTGGCAGTAGCCGGCCAGGTTGGTGACGTTGTCGAGCGTGCCTGTCTTCGCCACGCAGTGGTTCTGGGCAGGCGTGCTGATCCCCAGCGACTGCACCGTTCCCTGCTTGCCGACCACCGGTAGCGCCGCATACAGCAGGTTGCCGGTGGGCGTGTTCCAGACCTTGCGCAGCAGCCCGACGACCTCCGCCGGGGTGGTCCGGTCGGAGCGATCGAGCCCGGAGCCGTCGAAGATCGTGGGATCGAGCTGGTAGGCGCTCGCGATCGACTGCTGGATCTCACCTGCTCCGGCCAGCAGCGTGCCCTGGCCGAGCAGCCGCGCCCCGATCTGCTTGGCGAGCATGTCGGCGATCAGGTCATCTGAGGGGACATCCATCAGCCGCACGAGCTCTGAGATCGGCGGCGACTGGACCACCGCGAGCTGTGCGGCGCCGGTGGGCGTAGCCCGCGTGCGGCTGGCCGCACCGACGCTGACACCCTCACCCCGCAGCGTCAGCGCGAGCTCGTGAGCGGTGAACACCGCCGGTGACATGCGGGCACTGCTCATGCCGTGGTCGTAGACCAGCGCGCTCATCTCGCCCCCGTAATCTGGGGTGTCGGGGCGATTGTCCGTCGCCGGGCCGCCGACGTCTCGGTCAAACAGCGAGGGGTCGGCAAAGATGTGGCCGGTGACGCGGCGGAGCCCGTCGCGGCGGAGCTGCTGGGCGAGCTGCAGTGCCGTCGGGCCGCGGCCATCCTCGTAGGTCTGATTCCAGGAGCCGTCGCCGAAGGTGGGATCGCCGCCACCACGCAGGTAGAGGTTGCCGCGCCAGACGCCGCCGTGCTCGAGCGTGCCCTGGCCGAGCACGGTGGTGTGCAGCCGCAGCTTCGGTCCGAGCAGATTCAGTGCCGCGACCGTCGTGTAGAGCTTTTCCACCGACGCCGGCGGTCGTGCGACATTCGGCTCGCTGGAGAACAGGGTTTGACCGCTGCTGAGATTTTCGACTACCAGCCCGACCTGCGGGCCCGCCTGGGCAAGCGCGCGCTCGAGTCTGCGCTGAAGCCGACCGGGGGGCGCCGCGCTCGTGGCGCTGGCGCCCGGCCGCGTCGCGGCCGTGTTCGCCGTAGCGGTCTGTGAGCTTCCCAGTCGCGCGGGGGCCGTGCGCGCGAGCGTCGAGAAGCTGCCCTTGGCACGCTTGCGTGTGCTCTGGCCACAGGCGCTGACCAACGCCGCCGCCAGGCAGGCGGCGGCGACCAGGCGGACCAGCCTAAGCAGGCTGGAACTCCTCGACGGTGTGCGGACCGACGCAGGCCACCGAGTAGTCGGTGGAGATTCCCGCCGCGACCTCACGGACCTGGTCGAAGGTGACGGCATCGAGCGCCGCGATCGAGGCATCAGGATCGACATCCTGCCCGAACACGATCGCCTGCGTCGCAGCAGTTCGTGCAATCGTGCCCGTGTTCTCGAAGGCGATCGCGCGGGCACCGGCAGCGTACGCCCGGGCACGCTCGACCTCAGCCTCGGTGGGTCCGTCCTCGCGCAGCTCGGCGACGATCTCACCCATGCGGCGGAAGGCCTCCACGCATTTGCTGCTCTCGAGCCCGGAACTCAGTTGCAGGACGGGCACGTCTGCATATGTATGCGGATAGGAGCTGACCGAGTAGCAGAGTCCGCGCTGCTCACGGATCTCATCGAACAGGCGCGACCCCATCGAACCACCGAGCAGCGTCGAGTAGATCGTCAGCGCCGCGCGCTGGGCGGAATCAGCGACATCGATCGAGGGCCGGTATGACATGCGCAGGTGCGACTGGTTGGAGTCGCGTGCGGTGACCAGCACGCGCGTGGCATGGGCGGGGGCCGGCTCATACGCGTCCGGCAGCTCGACCGACTCGAAGCGCTCGAAGAACTCATCGAGCAGCGAGTCTGCCCCGAGCGCCTCGAGATTTCCGACGGCCAGCGCGGCACCGCGCGCGGGCGCCCACTGGCGGTTGCGGAAGGCGATGATGCCGTCGCGCGTGAAGGTCTCGGCGAGGTGCTCGGCCGGGCCGAGGACCGGGCGCCCGAGGGGATGATCGCCGAACACCGCCTCGTCGATCAGGTGCTCGGCGACGGCCGACGGCTGATCGTTGTAGCGCGCGATCTCCTGGACGACGACGCCGCGTTCCTTGTCGAGCTCGACCGGGTCCAGCGCCGGTCGCGCGACGAAGTCGGTGAGCAGATCGGCGGCCTCGATCGCCTTGGTCGCGCGCGCCGTGATGTGGAAGGCGACGAGGTCGTGGCTCGTGTAGGCGTTGAGCACGGCGCCGTTGCGCTCGGCCGCGTCGTTGACGTCGCGATAGGTCTTGTACTTCTCGCCGCCCTTGAACACGAGGTGCTCGAGAAAGTGAGCCATCCCATTCTCCTCGGGACGTTCCGTGCGGGCGCCGGCATCGAAGGCGACCATCAGCGTGACCGCGCGCGTGCCGTCCATTGCAATCCGGTGCAGCGGCAGGCCGTTGCGCAGGACGGAGGTAGTGATCTTAGGCATGAAAAGAAGGTAGCGAGCGCGCTGCAGCGGGGCGCTGAAACGGGCCGCGATAACGACCGCTTTATCCAATTCACCTGCAAATCTGCTTGCATGCGGATACGTCTCTGGAGTCGCGCACAGGCAACCGGCTACGCTGGGCCGACCCTATGGCGAACACAGATTCCAGATCCCGCAGCCGCCGGCAGACGGTCCGTCCCGATGCTGCACGCACGTATGCCAGACAGTCCCCGAACCTCAAACGACCCGCACAACAGGTGGGCCAAAACACCGTGATCGAGTTTCGTGGAGTGACCAAGAAGTACGGCACCGGTGCGTACGGCCTGGACCAGGCCACCTTCGCCATCGACCGCGAAGACTTCGTCTTCCTGATCGGCTCCACCGGCTCCGGGAAGTCCACCGTGATGCGGCTCCTGATCAAGGAGCTCGAGCCCACCGAGGGCGTGATCAAGGTTGCCGGCCGCGATCTCTCGACGATTGCGCGCAAGCAGGTTCCGTTCTATCGCCGCAACATCGGCGTGGTCTTCCAGGACTTCAAGCTGCTCCCGAATCGCACGGTTTACGACAACGTCGCCTACGCGCTGCAGGTCACGGGCCACTCGCGCAAGGAGATTCGCGCCAAGGTCCCCGACATCCTGCGCCTCACCGGCCTTTCGACGAAGCTGCACAACTACCCCGACCAGCTCTCCGGTGGCGAGCAGCAGCGCGTCTCGATTGCGCGCGCGTTCGTCAACCACCCGCCGCTACTGCTGGCCGATGAGCCGACCGGAAACCTCGATCCCGAGACCAGCATCGACATCATGCGGCTGCTCTACCGGATCAACCGCACCGGCACGACCGTGCTCGTTGCCTCACACGACCACGCGATGGTCGACAAGATGCGCCGCCGCGTGCTCGAGCTCTCCCGCGGCCGTGTGATCCGCGACGAGGCCACCGGGCTCTACGCCCGCGACGAGTCGACGCGTGAGTTCGCGCAGCGCCTGCGCGGGCCCAACGAGACCCCGCAGAGCATCTAAGCCGCGATGCGTTTCAGTCTCGGCTTCTTCATCCGTGAGTCGCTCCGCGCGATGCGCCGCAACGCGGCGCCGAGCTTCGCGGCGCTCGCCACGATCACGGTCACGCTGATCGTCGTCGGCGTCTTCATCCCGATCGTGCAGGCCACGCAGGGCGCCGCCGACAGCGTTCGCAGCCGTGTGCTCGTCGACGTCTACATGAAGCAGAAGGCGACCTCCGCGGACGATGCGCGCGTGCTCACGGAACTGCGGGCGCTGCCGCACGTCGAGAAGGTCGCGTTCGAGTCCAAGGCACAGGCGCTGACCCAGCAGAAGAAGCAGAACCCGGTCGCCTACGAGATCCTCGGCAACGTCAACCCGCTGCCGGACACCTTCCACATCTATCCGAGCAACCCGTCGTACGTGCTGAATGTGCGCTCGGAGATCCTCAATGCCGGCGGCAGCGGGCAGCTGCTCGACGGCTCGATTCAAAAGGTCTCAAACCACACCGAGGACACCCAGAAGCTGCTGACGGTGACGCGCTTTGTAACTATCACCGCGGCGCTGCTGGCGCTGCTGCTGATCGGCGCCTCGGTGCTGCTGATCGGCAACACCATCCGGCTCTCGCTATACGCCCGCCGCCGTGAGGTCGAGGTGATGAAGCTGGTCGGCGCGACCGACTGGTTCATCCGCTGGCCATTCGTGATCGAGGGGATCATCGTCGGGGCCTGCGGCGCCGTGCTGGCGATTCTCGCGCTGGGCATCACCAAGCTGGCGGTGCTCGACCCACTGGCCAACAACTTCACCCTGATCGCGGCGCCGCGGACGATCTCATTCGTGCCGCTGCTGCTGGTGTTGGTGGGTGCGGGCGTCGCGGTCTCCGCGCTCGGCTCCGGCCTCTCGCTGCGCCGGTTCCTGCGGGTATAGCGGCCGCGGTGCCGCCGAACCGCGGCTTCGTGGCTACGCTGCCAGGGTGTTCACCAAACCTCCACGCTCACCGCTGCGCGACGTGCTCATCGCCGCGGCCGTGGTGGTGCTGCTGCTCGTCGGGGTGTGGTTCGGCGGGCACCCGAGCTGGCTGCCGTCGCCGCTGCGCAACGCCTTCGTCTCGAAGACCGCCGATGAGCGCCAGGTCCAGACGACGCTCGATCTGATCTCCAAGGAGTACTACCGCAAGGTCGACACCCAGGCGCTGCTGAACACCGGCCTCGAGTCGGCGGTGGCGAGCCTCGACGATCCGTACTCGCACTACTACCCGCCGGTGCTGCTGCGCAGCTTCCAGCAGGAGACCAATCCGCAGGTGTCAGGGATCGGCGTCTCCGTGGGGGCCGAGCCGGTCGACGGCGGTATCGAGATCGAAGAGGTCTTCCAGGGATCACCCGCGGCCAAGGCCGGTCTGCAGCACGGCGACATCATCACCGCCGTCGGCTCGAAGTCGCTGTCGGGCAAGAGCGTCAGCTACGGCTCGAGGCTGATCCGCGGCAACGCCGGCACCAGCATCGGCCTGACCGTCTCCCGCGGCGGCAAATCACGCAAGGTGACCCTGACGCGCGCCGACGTGACCGTCCCGGTGGCCGCCTCGAAGCTCGTGCGTTACCGCGGCAAGGCGATCGGCTACCTTGAGTTCACGCAATTCACTCAGGGCTCGGCCGGCCAGCTCCGCCAGCAGGTGCAGAAGATGCTGAAGGCCGGAGCCAAGGGTCTCGTGCTCGACCTGCGTGACAACCCCGGGGGCTTCCTCACGCAGGCGGTCGGCGTCGCCAGCCTGTTCATCAAGAGCGGCACGATCGTCACCACCCGCGGCCGCAGCCAGCCGACGACCGTGTACACGGCGCTCGGCGATGCGATCGCACCGAAGATCCCGCTCGTGGTGCTGGTCGACCGTGGCACCGCCTCCTCGGCCGAGATCGTGACCGGCGCGCTCAAGGACCGTGGCCGTGCCAAGGTGATCGGCACCCGCACCTACGGCAAGGGCGTCTTCCAGCAGCTGTTCCCGCTGGCAAGCGGCTCGGCGCTTGATATCACCGTCGGTGAATACTTCACGCCCAACGGCCAGAACCTCGGTGGCGGCGGGGTCAAGGAAGGGCGCGGCATCAAGCCCAACATCTACGTCTACGACAACCCGAATGCCCCGGGGACGCACGCACTCAAGGTCGCCGAGCAAACCGTCGCAGCCGAGATCCACTGAGTCCGGCGCGCGCGGGTTCGTCGCTCAGGTCGAGCGTCGCGGCAAGTTCCTGGTCGCCGAGCCGTTCTTCGGTCCCGGCCCGCGGCTGGCACTGAGCCGCGATTCGCGCTACGACGTCGGCGATCTGGTGCTGGTCACGCCCGGGGCGTCAGGCCGCAAGGGCCAGGGCTCGCGGGCGCGCGTCCAGCGTCGGATCGGCAAGCCGACTGTCGCTCGTGACGTGATCGAGGCGCTGATGCTCGACCGTGGACTGGCGCGCGGGTTCGAGACGCCGGTCGCGCGCGCGGCGATCGAGGCCTCGGCCAGGGAAATCGGCGCCGGCGGCGGGCGCGGGCAGATCGACGGGCGCCGCGACCTGCGCCGGCTGAGCACCTTCACGATCGACCCGACCACCGCCAAGGACTTCGACGACGCGATCTCCTGCGAGCCCGCCGAGGGCGGCGGTTGGAGCGTCTGGGTGCACATCGCCGACGTCAGCGCATACGTGCCGCCGCGCTCGCCGATCGATCGCGAGGCCTACCGCCGCGGCACCAGTGTCTACGTGCCAGGCGCGGTCGAGCCGATGCTGCCGCAGGAGCTCTCCAACGGCGCCTGCTCGCTGGTGCCCCTCGAGGACCGTCTGGCGGTCACCGTCGAGCTCCTGATCCGCGGCTCAGACGTGCTCAGCGCCGCCTTCTACCGCTCCGTGATCCGCTCCGACCAGCGCCTCACCTACGAGCAGGTCGACCGCATCTTCGCCGGCTCCGAGCGGGCCGGGGACGAGTGGGGGGAGGGCTTGGCCAGCGCCCGTGCAGCGGCAAGGGCGCTGGAGGAAAAGCGTGCGGGCAAGGCAGCCCTGGTGCTCGAGTCCTCCGAGCCAGAGTTCTTCTTCGACAAGCGCGGCAACGTTGCCGGGGTCGCGCCGGTGGTGGCGACCGAGTCGCACCGGCTGATCGAGCATCTGATGATCGCCGCCAACGAGCAGGTGGCGAAGTTCCTGGAGGCGCGCAAGCTGCCGGCGCTCTACCGCGTGCACGAGCGCCCCGAGCCGATGGCGGTCGAGCGCATGATCGACCAGCTGGCGTCGCTGGGCGTACCGACGCCACCGGTGCCAGGCGGCGCCCTGACTCCCCAGCAGACGGCCGAAATCGCCGGCGAGGCCTCGCGCACCGTAGCCGAGTGGGTGCTGGCCCATGACGGGCGCGGGGCCCGCGCCCTGAACCGCATCGTGCTGCGCTCGTTGAAGCAGGCCTACTACGACGACCACAACCGCGGGCATTCGGGTCTGCAGCTGGCGAGCTACTGCCACTTCACCTCGCCGATCCGCCGCTACCCGGACATCATCTGCCACCGCTCGCTGCTGTCGGCCGTGAGCGGTGAGGAGCCGGCGCCCGAGAGCTCGTCGGTGGCGCAGGCGGGGCCCTGGACATCCGAGCGCGAGCGCCACGCGATGACGATCGAGCGCGACGCCGACGACGTCGCGCGCTGCTTCCTGCTGGAGTCGACGCTCGCGGCCGAGCCGCACGGGGGCCTCGGTAAGGTGTTCGAGGGGGAGATCGTGGGAGTGATCGGTGCCGGCGCGTTTGTCGCCTTCGGCGAGCAGGGCGAGTACGAGGGGCTGCTGCCGGTGCGGCGCATGCGCGACGATTGGTGGGAGCTCAACGAGCATGGGACCGCGCTGATCGGCACGCGGGCTGGCGGCGCGCTGCGGCTGGGTGACTCCGTGGCGGTGACGATCGGCGGGGTCGACGCGCCACGGGGTAGGGTGGACCTGTTACCTGTAGAACGAGATTGAGATGGCCAAGGGAAGCAAGAAGAAGGCGGCGCCCGGTGACGTCGCGACAAATCGCCAGGCGGCGTTCAAGTACAACCTGATCGAGCGCTTCGAGTGCGGCATCGTGCTGACCGGCACAGAGGTCAAGTCGCTGCGCGATGGCAACGCGCAGCTGAAGGACTCCTACGCGACGATCAAGGACGGCGAGCTGTGGTTGATCGGCGCCTACATCGCCCCGTATCCCGCCGCATCACGTGAGAACCACGACCCCGAGCGCGCGCGCAAGCTGCTGATGCACCGGGGTGAGATCGAGAAGTTGACGGGCTCGCTGAACGAGCGCGGCTTCACGCTGGTGCCGACGCGGATCTACTTCTCCGGAGAGCGCTCGCGCGCCAAGATCGAGATCGCGCTGGCGCGCGGCAAGGACCTCTACGACAAACGCGAGACGATCAAGAAGCGGGACATGGCGCGCGAGGTGCAGCGCGA
Source organism: uncultured Actinomycetota bacterium (assembly GCA_963706725.1). Taxonomy (GTDB): domain Bacteria; phylum Actinomycetota; class Thermoleophilia; order Solirubrobacterales; family Solirubrobacteraceae; genus Palsa-465. The sequence continues at coordinate 2,249,798 of OY970167.1, forward strand.
GCTGCGGGACGTGTCGCGCTGAGCGACGAACTTGTGACGTATGCCGCGCAGAACGGACGGTGTACGTCAAACGTTCGCGCCTCAACGGGGTGCTTCGAGTGTGGTCCTGAGACGATCCAGGCGTCCGGCCCAGGCCGCGTCGGCCTCGCGGATCCATGATCTCGCGGGTTCCAGCGCCCCGGGCGTGAGCCGGTAGTGCACCTCACGCCCGGACGCGACTGGCTCGCGCTCGATCAGCCCGGCGCCGCGCAGCGCTGAGAGGTGCTTGGCGACCGCCTGGCGGCTGATCGGCAGCTCCGCCGTCAGCGCCGGCACGGAGGTCGAGCCGTCGCGCATCAGTGTGCCGAGCATCTGGCGGCGCGTCGGGTCGGCGAGCGCGCCGAACACGAGTCCGAGCTGGTCGCTCACGCGCAGACGAGCTCGAAGCTTGCCGTTAGCTGCGACACCGGGAACATCGCCGGCAGCGTTTCGGTCACGGTGACACGCGTGGCGCCGTCGGGGACCGCGACGACGTCGACCTCGACGTGGCGCGCGGGGTCGTCGTCGCTCTCGTGCCACCACCACCAGCTGATGTGTGCGGGCGCGATCGTGCGCTCGACGACGATGCGGCGGTCCTCGTCGGGCTCGAGCCAGCGCTCGCGGCCCGCCTCGGTGGAGACGGCCTCCCAGACATCCTCGAGCGGCGCCTCGATCGTCACTTCGTGCGTCACGCGCTCGGTCTCAGCCGTTGTGTCTGGCATCAGCCGCCTCCTCGGGCATCCCAACGTTGACAACCAACTGGTTGCTATGTTGCTCTGACAACCAACCAGTTGTCGAAAGGATAGCCCATGCCACTCGTACCGATGGTCATCGAGCAGAGCGCCCGCGGGGAGCGCTCGTTTGACATCTACTCGCGCCTGCTGAACGAGCGCATCGTCTTCGTCGGCTCACCGATCGACGACGACATTGCCAACCTGGTGGTCGCGCAGCTGCTGCATCTGGAGAGCCAGGATCCCGACAAGGACATCTCGCTGTACATCAACTCGCCCGGCGGCGTGGTCTACGCCGGCCTTGCGATCTACGACACGATGCGCTTCATCAAGCCCGACGTGCAGACGATCTGCTTCGGCGTGGCGATGAGCATGGGCTCGGTGCTGCTCACCGCGGGGACGCCCGGCAAGCGCATGGCGCTGCCGAACAGCCGCATCCTGATCCATCAGCCCTCCGGAGGATTTCAGGGGCAGGCGTCAGACATCGAGATCCACGCCCGTGAGACGCTCGCGCTGCGCGAGCAGATCGACCAGATCTACGCCAGGCACACGGGTCAGACCCAGGAGCGGGTGCGTGACGATATGGAGCGCGATCGGTTCTTCACCGCCGAGCAGGCGCGCGAGTACGGCCTGATCGACAGGGTCATCACCGAACACGAACTGAGCCGCCAGGTCACCGGCTTCCGGCCCTCCGGGAGCAACGGCGGGTGACTAGAGGTCGTTGAGGTCCGTGCGCACCGCCGGCAGCTCCACGGTCTCATCGGCCGCTTCGATGAACTTCCTGGGAGCGCCGGCGCGGCCGCGGATCTCGGCGACGTGGCCGACGACGCCGGTTGCCTGACCGAGCAGCTCGCGCAGACGGGTGAGCTCGCCGACGGCCTCGGCCTTGGCGCGCTCGAGCACCGCGACCTCGTCGCGGATCCGCTCACGCTCCTGCTCGAGCTCGGCGAACATCACCACGTGGTCGCGCTCGCTGCGCTCGCGGATCTCAGTCGCGTTGCGCTGGGCCTCTTCGACGATCGCGCGGGCTTCGGCCCGGGCCTCGTCGAGCAGGTCGGTTGACTGGCTCCTCAGGCGGTCGCACAGCTCGCGCGCCTCGGCCTCGGCCAGCGCGAAAATCTCGGCGACCCGGGATCCGACGGCGGCGTGCTCGGCGAAGACGTGGCCGGCCTGCGCGTCACGGGCATGGTCTTGAGCATCGGCGAGCAGCCGCTCGAGCCGGTCGATGTACTCGTCCACCTGCGCACGGTCATAGCCGCGGAGAGCGGTGGCGAACTCAGAGCTGTTGCTGGTCTCGAGGTCGGTCATGGAACTGCCTTTCAAGCTCAGAACTGTGGGCAATTGCACCCATCACCCCTTGGTTAGCGCGGGCGCCGCCTTGCGTCGTAGCGATGTCCACACGATTTGACGAATGTGAACCGGGTCTCGGGGGCATTAGAGAGACGTATGCACGATGCAGCTAGGGAGTTGGCCAAAGATGGCCAAAGACGGCAATGCAAACGACCGCAGTTGGGTAGCTGAGATGCCAATGCAGCGGTCCTCACAGGTGGAAGCCCTCGTGGTCCGAGTCGTTTCAGGCAGCGATCCGGCGGGGCAGCTGGAGGCGCTCTGTGAACTTCGGCGGGAGCTCGACACGATTGAGTCGGAGCTGGCGGCCGAGGGGATCCGCACCGGTATGTCCTGGCGTGAGATCGGTGCCGCGATCGGCGTCTCCAAGCAGGCGGCGCACCGACGTCACCGCGACAGCGTCGCAAGGCTGGTCAAGGGCGCCGATTCCTCATCCGCGACCAACGGCACTTCCAACGGCGGCGTGAACGTTTCCGTCCCGGCGCGCCGGGCCGTTCGGATCGCGCGCCAGGAGGCTGCCAGCCTCGGCAGCAACGAGGTCGGCACCGAGCATCTGCTGCTCGGTGTGCTCCAGTGCGGCGATGAGCAGGCTGTGACGATGCTGCGGCGCCTCGGCGTGACGCTCGAGAGTGCCCGCGACGCGGTGCAGCCGACGACGGAGATGACACTCGAGGCTGCACGCCGCGCGTACGCCAACAGCGAGCGGGCGGGAGCGGCAACACTGGTCTCGCCGGTGGCACGGAGAATCCTCGAACGTGCGCTCACCCACGCGGCCGCGCGCGACTCCAGCGAGCTGACGGCGCTCGACCTGCTGCGTAGCCTTGTGATGCACGAAGAGTCAGGTGCGGCCCGGACGCTCACGCGGATGGGTATCGACCCGGGTCGGCTCCGGAACGAGATCTCCTCGGGTCAGGATCTCAAGGCTTTGCCGCGCGTCTGACGCCGCTGGCCAGCCGCTGCAGCTGCTGGTCAATCGTCAGCACGTGCTTGGCCTGGCCGGAGGAACGGCCGTAATCGACGTCGGTCGCGCTCGAGTGTTTGTCCGTGGGGTTCGCAATGTGGCCTGTCGCCCCGGAACCGGGATGCACTGCGCCGCCGCCCCCCGCAGACGCGAGCACCGCCAGCACGATCACCGCCACGGCGATCAGCAGCGCCGAGACGGCCGCGGTGCGGGTGCGGATTTGGCGGCTGCCGAGCTGCTGGCGGCCGGACGTTAGCGGCCTGGTCGGCTCGTCGATCACCACCGGACGGGGCTTTGCAACCGGCGGTTTGAGCGCATCCTGCCGCTGCCCGCTGCGCAGCGCCGCCAGCACGGCGTGCGCGTCACCCGGGCGCGCGGCCGGGTCGTGGCCGGTCATCCAGGCGATCAGCTTCCGCAGCGGCCCGGTGTCGCGGTCTCCGCTGGCGGTCCGCAGCAGCACACCGAGGGCGTACAGGTCGCTCTGACGACTCGCCGGCCTGCCGTCGATCAACTCGGGCGCGAGGAATCGGAGCGTGCCGACGACCTCGTTGGGGCGTGTTATCTGGGTCGCGTCCTCGAGGCGGGCCAGGCCGAAGTCAGTGAGCCGGGCATGGCCGTCCTTGTCGATCAGCACGTTGCCGGTCTTGACGTCGCGGTGCAGCACGCCGTGGCTATGGACGCAGGCGATCGCCGACAGCAGCTCGACGGCGAGCGCGTGGAGCTCCGCGTCGGAGAAGCCGCCCCGGTCCAGCCGCTCGCTGAGCGTGCAGCCGCTGATGTACTCCATCACCAGATAGGGCTGCGAAGCCGTGACGCTGTAGTCATAGACCTGCACGAGGTTCGGGTGCTGAATGCGCGCGTGCGTGCGGGCCTCGCGCGCGAAGCGGGCGACGGCCGCGGGATTGGTGGCGAGCGCATCGGATATGACCTTGATCGCGACCTGTCGCTGCAGGCGCTCGTCGTAGGCGCGCCAGACGGTTGCCATGCCACCGGCGCCGGCCACGCCCTCGAGCCGGTAGCGCGCACCGACGATCTCACCGGAGCGCAGTGGCTGCGCGTGGTCTGTGCCGATCCGGAGGTCAGTCACCGCGGCCTCCGGTGACGTAGTTCCACCACTGCGCCCAGGTGCTTCCGGCCCCACCCTGACCAGCGACCGACCAGCCGTCGTGAGCTTGCCAGTGCCCATGGTCATGGCGTGGGCCGTGGCCGGGCTGGGCCGGCTCGGAGCCGTTGTAGCCCTGGTTTGCCTGCCCGGCTGGGTTCCCGGAGGCCGGTGGTGGGTCGTGCTGCGTCGGTGGCGTCGATTTGACAGCCGGAGGGTTGGTGACGGGCGGAGACGTCGTGGTTCCGGGACCGGTGGCCTGCGTCGTCGTGCTGGCGGTACGTGCCGGGACCTTTGATGCGGGATGCAGCTGCCGGGCCGCCTGAGCGGCGGTGGCGCGCGCCGCGCGATCGAGCCGTCCGGCCGTGGTTGGGCTGAGCTGGCCGGCCGCAGTCAGTGTCTGGACGTCCGAGACGAACTCGCCGAGCACGGAGTGGACGCCGGCACCGTCGTGCTCGGTCGCGTCCGCACGCGCCCGTGCGACGAGCGACAGGAGGCGTTGCTCAGCGGTGTTGTGCAGCTTTGGCTGGCTGGCGGCTGCCCCGCATCCAGCGACTGCCAGTGCGACCAGTGCGGGAGCGCCCAGCATCCATCCTGGCGTCTTCCAACGAGGCACGGGAATAACGTCTCCAGGTAACCCTGTCCGTAAACCCTGCCCCCCGCTAAAATATGGCCAGACATACCCCCGGGGACGACAGGCTTCGACGTGGTCGGATCGTGGGGGTGGTTGCGAGTCGAGGTTCCCGGGAGGCCTCGTAAAAAACCTGGGAAACAATAAGTGCGGACACGCACAATTTTGATCTTGGCCTCGCTGCTTAATCTCAGCTAGCTAAGAATCATCTCGCCCTCCGTTTGCCCATGGTGGAGGAACCGGGATCAATAATGGGCTTGCTCGGAGCGGATTTGTTCCCTCCAATCCGAGGACCACCTAGGGAGCTGGCTCCCCCCAACCCGGCCGGCGAGGCGAGTGGGGAGCGAGATCAGAGCGCCGGCTACGCTCGTAGACGCCATCTCTTACGCGACCGCGGACGGGGGTTCAATTCCCCCCGTCTCCACTGGTTTCACCTCCTGCGAAGGGCCACGAAAGTGGCTCTGCGCAGGAAGTCCTTCGCGGGGATTCAAAGTCACCAGGCGTCCGACCCCGCGTTGCGGCTGGCACGGGACGCGGCGCGCGCGTCGCAGGCCCGGGTTCGCGGCGATCCTGCTTGAGGCGATCGTCACTGGCCGTCCGCGGGCTGGACATTGAGGTCGTAGACATCCACGACGCTGCGCGGGTTCTGCGCGAGCACCTTGAGCTCGAAGTTTCCGGTTGCCCCATCGCCGACCGTGAATGGCAGCTCAACGGTCGTCACATGGTCGCTCGTGGCGAGGTCGAGGTGTGCGACTACCGCGTGGGTGGTCGCGTCGCGGACCTGCAACTTGGCGCCTCCTGCCGCCGACATACGGAAGCTGGCGGTGTATCGGCCGGGGCGCTCTGACCACTGGGCGCCGGCCACGACGAATCCACGCACGCCAGTGCTGGCGGCGTGCCAGGTTGCGACCGGGCCGGTGCGTACCGCCCTGCCAGCCCGGCCGAGCACCAGCCAGCCCGGCGCCTCGCCATTGTCAGGTGCGGTGAAGCTGAACCACTGCGCACCGCGCGGTGGCGAAACCTCGAAGGCCCAGACGTCGCCCTGCGCGAGCCGCAGGTGGGCAGCGGGATTTTCGAACAGCGCCAGGATGTCGCCGTCGACCTGGGTCGGTTTGACGGGCTCGACTCCGGCTGTGGGGGCGAGGACCACCCAGATACGGCGCTCCTGCACCGGGACGGTTATGCCCGAGCCCATGAGGTACGGATAAATCGATGCGCGCGCGCCCAAGTCGCCGGCGATCCCCTGTGACGCGATCACCTCGTCGTCGGGCTTGATCATCGCGCTGACGCGGCGCAGCGCGGCGACTGCTGGAGCTCGCACAGACCAGCGGCGGATCGTCCCGGGCATCAGCGTGACCGCCAATGCGGTCGCGTTGCACGCGAGCCCGACGGCCAGCGCGGCCGTGAGGAATCTGATCGGCCGTCGCTGTGAGCGCAGCCAGGCCAGCAGGATCGCCACCGTACCAACGGGGATCAGTGCGTAGGCCGCCACCGACTGGAAGCCGGGCTCGTAGATGTCCCAGACTCCGCTGAGCTGACCCTGGCCGAGCACGACCACGGCCGGAATCAGGATCGGCAGCCAGAGCCAGCCGAAGATCCCACCTGGTGAGATGTTCTTCCATGCGGCGGAGCGGTTGTTCCAGAGCGTCGAGACGAGCCGACCGGGATGCTGCAGGACGTCGCGCAGCAGCGTGCCGATGTTCGGCAGCGCGCGCGGGTTGAGGTCTGATATTGGGTTCATCAGGTTTCCGTACACGACCCAGACGCGCGTCCCGGTGGTGCCCCCGATCGCCCCCAGCAGCACGTTCCAACCAATCGCGATGCCGGTGATCTGCAGTCCCGTGCGCAGCCAGCGGCGGCCGAGCAGCAGCGTGCCCAGGCCAACCGCAGCCTCATACCCGGCGCCCACGTCGCCACAGGCGAGACCGGCGATCAGCCACAGCCAAACGCTGCGGCGCCCGTAGTAGAGCGCGTGCGCGGTGCCCAGCGTCGCGCACGCGGCGAACGCCTCCGTGTGCACGTCGAAGGAGTTACCGGCCAGGAAGCCGGGGTCGGCGGTGAGCAGCACCGCGCCGACGACGACGACCAGCGCCGCTGCCCGCTCACGTCCCGCCGGCACGGCGGTCGCGGCGAGCTCGGTGATCCAGCGGAACGCGATCGCCTGGGCACCGAACACGGCCAGGTCCTGCAGCCACTTGATCGTCACGGGATGCGGCCAGATCAGCTGGAAGACCGAGAGCGGCCAGAAGATGAACTCGGAGTGGTCCTGCCAGAAGTACAGCTGGTGGCTGAAGCTGGCCCCGCCGCCGACGGTCACGCCGTTGACCCAGCCCTGGATCGTCGAGTGCGGGTCGAGCACTCCGTGGGCGATCTGAGAGACCGCCTGTTCGATGTTGGCGAAGTCAAGCGTGGCAACGAAGTGCGAGATCTCGTACTGGCTCCACCAGCCCTGCGCCAACAGCTGCAGGATCAGCAGCACGTAGCCGAAGCGGGCCGCCCACCGCAGCACGGTGGGCCAGGAACAAGTTGCAGGAACGACGGGGGGCGTCCGCTCATTCCATGTGCGAGCCGCCTGGCGCAACCTGACAGGTGCAGATGTGCTCTTCGACTGGGTCAGCAACTATGCACTACCGGCGACGCAAACCGCAGGACCAGCCGAGGGGACGGAGACGCAAAACGGAGACGCACATCGGGCCGCAGTATCACTGATTCGGCGCTGCAAACCGAGCGGATTTCAGCCTGACCTTACGGGAACCATATGCCCCCGATCACAGGCAACCCGCGATCTGCACGCAGCCTGCATCCATGCCACGCTCGTGACATGGCATGGTCTCCGATCGCGGTGCGCAGGGCGACGCCGGCCGACGGCGCGCGGATCGCCGAGCGCCTGGCCAGCACCTGGGGGTCGACGACGATCGCCAGCAACGGGCAGACCTACGGCGCCTCGCAGCTGCCGACCCTGGTCGCGGTTCAGGAAACAGAGCGCGTCGGTGGTGGACAGTGCCCTGCGTTCGGGGTCGAACCCGAGCAGCACCAGCGGCGGATCCTCAACGATGGCTCGAGCCACGACGTCTACAAGCGCTACTTCACATCCGCGCGGCTGGCCGCCGAACTGGGCGGCGGCGAGGTCCTCCACGAGGGCCACTGGTTCGTTGCGGTCGCCGCGTGATCGCGCAGGCGCTCACACCCCACGGCCGTCGGGTATCGCATGCGCGCCGTCGAAGCACCGTGTTAGGCTCGCCCGCAGTTATGAGCAACTATGCAAATCCCGTTTTCTCCAGCCGACCCCTCGTGGGTCCGCGCGTACTCGGCGACACGCTCCCAGGCGAGCGCGTCCGCGACCTCCTGCTGGTCGTCGCCGGCGCCGGGCTGGTCGGGCTTCTGGCCCAGATTTCGATTCACCTGAGTTTCACCCCGGTGCCGATGACGGGGCAGACGCTCGGCGTGCTGCTGGTCGGCACGTCACTCGGCCTGCGTCGCGGCACCGCGGCGCTCGTCCTCTACGCGGTCGCCGGCCTCGCCGGACTGCCGTGGTTCGCGGCCGGCGGCAGCGGTTACGTTGGCGCCAACTTCGGCTACATCCTCGGCTTCATCGCCTCGGCCGCCGCGTGCGGCTACCTGGCGGAGCTGCGGGCCGACCGCAAGGTGCTCTCGGCCATTCCGGCGATGATCGTCGGCGAGGTGATCATGTACGTGATCGGCGTCACCTGGCTTGCCGTCGACCTGCACATGAGCATCGGCAGCGCGATCTCAGCAGGCTTCGTGCCGTTCTGGATCGCCGACGCCGTCAAGTGCGGACTCGCCGCCGCTCTGCTTCCGAGCGCCTGGCGGCTCGCGGGCAAGCGCTCCTAGCCCGCTGTTCTAGGTTGATGTACCTGGGTGCGCGCCCGCTGGCGCGCACCCTTTCTCAGTCACTAGCCGTCGCCCCCGGCGGTGATCCGGGACGGGGGCGGTCTCGGCCATACTGCGGTCGTGAGCGAGCGCGGTTGTCATGGCTGAGCGGTCGGTCGGTGCATCGATCGCGCGCGGTCTGATTCGCGCATCGCGCTGGAGCGGCCGCCAGATCCGCGGTGAGGTCGTGCGCCGCGTCGGCGGCGCCGCCCGCGCCCGCGTGGTCGTCGTGTTCGGCCTGGTGCTCGCACTCAACGGCGCCGACACCTCGACCGTCGGCGCGATCGCACCCCAGCTCGAGCATGCGTTCAAGATCGGCCCGGGCAGCATCGGACTGCTGAGCTCGGTCTCGCTGCTGGTCGGCGCAATCGGCACGATCCCGGTCGGCTTCGTGGTTGACCGCGTCAAGCGCATCCCGATGCTCGCGGTCAGCATCGTGCTGTGGAGCATCGCCTCGCTGGTCAGTGCCTTCGCCGGCAGCTATGGCTCGCTGCTACTGACACGCCTGCTGCTGGGACTTGTGGTGGCGACCGCCGGGCCGGCGATCGCGTCGCTCACCGGTGACTACTTTCCGGCCAAGGAACGCGGCAAGATCTACGCCTACATCCTCGGTGGCGAGATCATCGGCACCGCCTTTGGCTTCATCGTCTCCAGCAGCGTCGCCAGCGCGATCAGCTGGCGCGCCTCGTTCATCCTGCTGGCGATCCCCGGGTTCTTCCTCGCGCGCGAGCTCTACCGCACGGTGCCGGAGCCATTGCGGGGCGGCCAGAGCCACCTCGAACGCGGGACCAAGGACCTGGTCGAGGCTGCGGCGCGTGCACGCGCCAAGCTGCCCGACGACTGGCTCGAGCCCGACCAGCAGCCGACGCGGGTCGAGGACATCGCCAGGCAGGCGGCACGACGGCTCGGTGTCGAGCCCGACCCCGACCTGGTTCTCCATGACGACCCGCGCACGCTCACGCTGGCGGACTCGATTCGCTACGTGCTGCGCATCCCGACCAACGTGATGATGATCATCAGCTCGTCGCTCGGTTACTTCTACTTCGCCGGCCTGCAGACGTTCGCGTTGCTGTTCGTGAAGGGTCATTACCACGTGAGCGAGGCGGAATCGGAGCTGGTGCTGGCGCTGCTCGTGCTTGGGGCGCTGCTGGGCACGCTGATCAGCGGTTGGCTGGCCGACGAGCTCGTGCGTCGCGGCTACTTGAACAGCCGCGTGTGGATCCCCGGTGTCTGCTACCTGGCGGCGGGGGTGCTGCTGATCCCAGGGCTTGTGATGACCCAGCTGAGCCCCGCGCTGTGGTTCGACGTCGCCGGCGCTGCGTTGATCTCGGCCGCGAATCCGCCGCTCGACGCCGCCCGTCTCGACATCATGCCCGCGGGGCTGTGGGGCCGGGCCGAGGGTGTGCGCACGTTCCTGCGCTCGCTCGCCCAGGCGCTCGCGCCGCTGATCTTCGGCGAGATCACCGCGTTGGTCGCCGGTATCGCGGCCAGCGGCGTGCATCAGGCGCCAATCGGCACCAAGAACGCGCACGCGACGCCGGGCGAGGCCAGCGGTCTTGAGGCCGCCTTCCTGATTCTGCTGGTCGCGCTCTTCGCCGGCGGCTTCGCGATGCTGCGGGCGCGTCACACGTACGCCCGCGACGTCGCCACCGCCGGCGCCTCGGAGCAGGGAGTGGGCAATCTGCCGGTGCGCGCACGCCCGGGCGACCCAACGCGCGTCATGCGGAGTTCCTCGTCGCGCGCCGAGGACGAGCGCCAGGCCCGCCGCGACCAGCGCCGCAACACCCGCCACCGCTGGGACTGAGCGCCCGCTAGGCGCGGGCGAGGTCCGAGCCGACCCAGTCGCCCGCGCCGCGGGCCGCGTGCGGCACGAAGAAGTAACCGCCGCCGATCGGCTTGATGTAGTCGATCATCGGCTCCTGCTCGAGCCTGCTCTGCACCTGCTCATACTGAGTCAGCGTGTCCCGGTTGAAGGCGACGAACATCAGCCCCTGATTGAGGTTGCCGGCTGGATCGACGCCGAGGTCGTAGCTGTAGCCGCGTCGCAGGATCCGCTGGCGCTCCTGCTCCGGCGTGCGGTCGTTGGCCAGGCGGATGTGGGCGTTGAGTGGGATCCTGCGGCCGTGGGGGTCCTCGGCGTAGTCGGGGTTCTCGTACTCGTAGGTGCCGCCCAGCGGAGCGCCGCTGACGCGGTAGCGGCCGATCATCTGCTCCTGCTCGAGCATCCCGACGCGGTCCCAGAACTCGACGAACATGCGGATCCGGCGCACGACCATGTAGGTGCCGCCGGCGGTCCAGGGCGGCGACGCAGCGCCGCGGTCGAGCCAGATCAGCTTGTCCATCAGCTGCCGGTCGTTGGTGTCGGGGTTGCCCGTGCCATCGCGGAAGGCGAAGAGGTTGCGCCGCGAACTGTGTGGATGCGGTCCGCGGAAGGCCGACTGGAAGCCGTCGAGCATCCAGCGCACCGCCAGGCGCCCGGCGACCGCGCTCAGCAGCTCGCGGACCGTGTGAACCACCGTGTCGCGCTGGCCGGCACAGATCTGCACGATCACGTCGCCGCCGGTGATCGTAGGATCGATCTGATCCTGCGTGAAGACGCGCATCGGCGTCAGCTGCGCCGGCCGCTTGGCGGCGAGTCCGAAGCGGTGGTCAAACAGCGACGCGCCAAAGCCGATCGTGACGGTCAGCGAATCCGGGGAGTTGTATGCCCCCAGGATCCCGGAGTCCGGCGGTGGCTCGTCGAGTTCGGTGACGCCCACCGGCTCGCCCTGAGTCAGCAGCCGCGCCTCCGTGCTGAGCGCCTGGAGCGCCTCGAACAGGCCCTCGGCGTTCGCGGCGATGCAATCCAGTGATATGAAGGTCGCGTTGTCCTGCCTCGCCGTGACCACTCCGGCCTGATGGATGCCGTCGAACGGGAGCCGCAGACCGAGTTCGCGGAGGCCGAGCTCACGGGCCCGATCCGCCAGCGGCTGCTCGTGAGCGGCCGCCTGCGCATCGCTCGTGACGAGGGCCCCGGCCGCTGCCCCGAGGCCTCCTGCTCCGAGGGCCGTCAGCGAGCCGCTCAGGAACGAGCGGCGGCTGAGCGGCTTCATCGGGCTCTGTCCTTCGCGCCCGCTGGGATCGCGGGGAAGGCGTCGATGGTCCTGGTCTCCAATGCTCCCGGAACCTGTTCGAGGGCCGCCAGCGTTCCGGCCAATGCGGCATCGAGCCGCTCCCTCTGCGGCAGCGTCAGCTGGCGGTCGCTGGGCCAACCGCGATGGGCGCGGCGCAGGCTCAGCAGCGTCGCTTGCAGCTGATCCAACCAGTTCTCGGATTGTCCGTAGGAGTTGTCACGACCTTCGAGGATCGGCTTCACCGTGGCGAGCAGCTCGCGGGTTGCGACCACGCCTGCCTCGGTGCCGAGCACGCCCGCGCCGCTCCACGGGACGTCGGCTCCGCTCAGCAGGTCGCGCTGCGCATCCTCGAGGATCTCGTGGATACGCAGCGTGTACGCGAGTATTGGAATCGGCACGCTCGGCAGGATGCGCTGCAGCTGCTTGGACGCCGCCGTCAGCGCCGCGGCCGCGGGCAGCAGCGACCGCAGCGGCTCGCCCGTCCAGAGACCGAGCTCGATCCGATGCAGACCCGGGAAACGCCTGTCGCCCAGACGCGGCGGTACCTCGGCGATGCGCTCGGTGAGCCCGGTCGGCAGCAGGTTGTAGTCGGCACCGAGGTGCATGAAGTCGAAGAAGGCTGAACTCCAGGCCCGCTTGGCGCCCGTGCGGTCTCCGGAGGCGAGCGCTCCCCGGAGCGCGACGATGGTCGACGTGAAGCCGGCTGCCCAGCGCTCTGCATAGCGGCGGTAGCGGACGATCGGCTGCCTGAATGCCTGCGGCGCGACCGGCGTCAGGTCGGAGGTCAGATGCCCGTGAAGATCGACCCCATCGTTCTCCCGGAGGGCGTCGGCCCTGCCGTACAGCTTCGCCGAAGTGTGTGTGCCGAGCACCGCCGTGAGATGCTCGGGCAGGCGGTTCGCGGGGTTGGTCGCGTGAGTCGTATCGCGGATGCTGAAGCGCGCGGTCCGGCTGGCGTGGGAGCCGGGAATCAGAGCGGATCCAGCGAACGCCACCGCCGCAAGCCCGATGGCTGCCGCCAGCCAGCGCATCCCTCTGCCGAGCCCTCGCGGTAGCTGGGGCCCAGAGCGTAGGAATCGCGGGCGTGCTCGCGCTGATGTGTCTGCCATGAGGTGAGGGGGCCTTGCCGTGGTAAGGCCAGCCAGACACGCTAGTGAGGCGACGCGGTTGGTCGTGTTACCAGGCTGTATCGGAAATGTGGGACGAGAGTTCACACGAGCGTGACGAGCCGATCACATTACGTGTGCCCGCGGGTCGGAGCATGCGCTGTATCGCGCCGAGCGGCCGCGAGAGCCCGGTTGAGTAGCCGCTCACTAACGGTAAAGGAGTCGACTTGCTCACCAGCAAGAAGTCAGTCGCCGTAATGCTGACCGCGACTGCCCTCGGGGCGTCGGCCATCGGCATTTCGGTCTCCGCTGCGAGTTCTCCGAACGGGGGCTCGGATCCAGCGGCGTCATACGAAACGACCACGCCGATCAAGCATCTGGTGGTGATCTATGGCGAGAACGTCTCGTTCGACCACTACTTCGGCACCTATCCCACCGCGTTGAACCCCCCCGGCGAGCCGGCGTTCACGGCGCTGCCGGACACGCCCACGGTCAACGGTCTCAACACGGCGCTGCTCGACGCCAATCCGAACGAGTACGACCCGGAGCGCCTGGACCCGTCGCAGGCCTTGACCTGTGACCAGAATCACGGCTACACCGCCGAGCAGAGCGCCTTCGACGGCGGGCTGATGGACCAGTTCGTGCAGGACACCACCGGTGGCGGCTGCACGCAGAGCACATCGCCCGACAACGGCAGTTACGGCCCCAAGGGCATCGTCATGGACTACTACGACGGAAACACCGTCACGGCGATGTGGAACTACGCCCAGCACTTCACGCTGAACGACAACTCCTACAGCACCCAGTTCGGGCCCTCGACCCCCGGCGCGATCAACGTGATCTCGGGCCAGACCAACGGTGCGGTCGCCGAGGGCGGCACCAGCTCGGCGGTTGCCAATGGCACCGATGAGAGCGACGTCGACCCCTATTACGACGAGTGCTCCAACCCCAGTGTGGCGCTGAGCGGCACAGATGAGGCACCGGGGGTGGCCGCTCCGGGTGGCACGACGCTCGCGATGACGGGTCAGAACATCGGTGACCTGCTGAACACCAAGAACATCAGCTGGGGCTGGTTCGAGGGCGGGTTCACGCCGTCGAGCTACTCGAACGGGCGCCCGATCTGTGGCACTACGCACGACAACGTCGGCGGCGCGAGCGTGGCCGACTACGTCCAGCACCACGAGCCGTTCCAGTACTACGCGAGCACGGCCAACCCGATGCACAACGCGCCCGCAGCGGTCAGTGATGTCGGCGTCAGCGATCCGGCGGGCACGCCGCTCAGCCGCGCCGTGAACCACCAGTACGACATCAGCTGGTTCAACCAGGCGATCGCCAACGGCAACATGCCCGCGGTGTCCTATCTGAAGGCTCCGGCATACGAGGATGGGCACGCCGGTTACTCCGACCCGCTGGACGAGCAGCGCTTCCTGGTCGACGAGATCAACACGATCGAGCAGTCGAAGTTCTGGCCGTCAACGGCGATCGTGCTCGCCTACGACGACTCGGACGGCTGGTACGACCACCAGATGGGCCCGATCATCCGCTCCTCGGCGGATTCGCTGGACACCCTCAACGGGGCCGGCAAGTGCGGCTCGGCCTCGCAGCAGGTGCTGGGCCAGGAGGACCGTTGCGGCGTCGGCCCGCGACAGCCGTTGCTGGTGATCTCGCCTTGGGCGAAGCAGAACTACGTCGATAACACGTTCACCGAACAGGCCTCGATCGTGCGCTTCATCGAGGACAACTGGGGTCTCAGCCGGATCGGCAATGGTGCGGCCGACGCCACCGCCGGGACTCTGATGAACGCGTTCGACTTCAGCCAGAGCTACGGCCATGCGCCGGCGATCATCCTCAACGATACCACCGGTGAGATCGAGAAGACGATCGACCCGGACGGGCAGACGGTCGACGGCTCGGCTCCGGTCACGGGGCCGACCCAGCCCGATGCGGTCAAGGCGACCCCCAGCGTCAAGATCCCGAAGGTCAGCTGCATCAAGCAGCTGAGCACGGGGCGGTTGGAGCTGACCTGTACGGCCAAGGGCGGCGCTGACGTCGGCACGCTGCTGCGTGCACGGCTGTACCGCGGGCATCGCCTGATCGCCGATGACGCGCGACGGATCGCGAACCACAAGGCGCGCTTCAACCTCGCACTCGGCAAGCACGCAAAGGGGGCGCAGTACAAGGTGACGATCTCAATCGACACCGGCGGTCACGTCAGCGCACAGGTCCGGAGCTTCCGGGCTCGCTGAGCGGCTGCAGCCAAACGCTGTGAGTGTGGCCCGGCAGTTGCCGGGCCACACTCACATGTCTTCGCGCCCCGCCGGCTCGTCGAAATCGAGCGCCGGCATCACGGCGCGAACCCCGGTGGGATTGAGCGCGCCATGGGTGCCGTAGTAATGCGCGCGGATCTCATCGAAGGAGACGGTCTCGCTGACGCCCGGCCACTGATACAGGTCGCGCAGGTACGGCCACAGGTTGCGGTACTCGGCGACCTTGCGCAGCGAGCATTTGAAGTGGATCTGGTAGACGGCGTCGAAGCGGATCAGCGTCGTGAACAGACGCCAGTCGGTCTCCAGCGGATCCGGACCAAACAGGAAACGGTTAGAGCCCAGCCGCGTGTCGAGCTCGTCGAGCACCTGGAACAGGCGCCGGACCGCGTGCTCATAGACCCGCTGCCTGGTGCTGAACCCGGCCAGGTAGACGCCGTTGTTGACGTGATCGTAGATGTGCTGGCTGAGCGCATCGATCTCGGCCGCAAGCGCGCTTGGGTAGAGCACGACGGGATGCTCGGCGAGCGGGGCGAAGACGGTCGAGAGCATCCGCAGGATGTCGGCCGACTCGTTGTTGACGATCGTGCCCCGCTGCCGGTCCCACAGTACCGGCACGGTCACGCGGTCGGCGAAGCCGGGGTCAACCTGTTGATAGGCCTCTGCCAGGAAACCGAAGCCGTTGATCGGATCCTGGTAGCGGCCCGGCTCGCTGAACGCCCAGCCACGTTCATCGCGGATCGGATCGACGAAGGAGATTGAGATCGCCCGCTCGAGCCCCATCAGGCGGCGGGCAATGATCGTACGGTGCGCCCACGGGCAGGCGCGGGCGACGTACAGGTGGTAGCGGTCGGCCTCGGCAGCGAAGCCGCTGGAGCCATCCGCCGTCACCCAGTCGCGGAAGCGGCTGCGCTGGCGGACAAAGGCGCCGTCACGATGTTCGACGCTGCGGAGGACGAACGGCTGTGGTGAGTCGGCCATCGGCGCTGACTATACGATCCAGCGATGCCACCGCAGTTGGCGCTCGACGACCTCGGGGCGGGTGAACCGCTCGTACTCGTGCACGGCATCGCAACCGATCGCAGCATCTGGGAGCTGGTGGCCGGCGAGCTAGCGCGCGAGCGCCGCGTGATCAGCCTGGACGTACCCGGCTTCGGCGGATCCGAGCCGGTCGGCGAGGACTTCGACCTGGCGCAGGTGGCCGACCGGATCGTTGCCGGTCTCACCGAGCAGGGCATCACCGGGCCCTTCGACCTGGTCGGGCACTCGCTCGGTGGCGGCATCGCGATCATGCTGGCCGCGATGCACCCGCCGCTTGTGCGGCGGCTGGTGTTGGTCGCACCCGCGGGGCTGCGACCGTTCCCGGCGGCGATCTCAACGCTGCTGGCGGCGGGCGCCGACGCCGTGCTCGCCGCGCGGCGCGGTGCGGCACCACTGACCGATACCTGGTGGGGGCGCAGGCTGCTGCTGGTGCTCACCGCCGCCGATCCGGCCGACCTGCCACCGACGCTCGCGCGGCAGATGATCGAGGCGTCGGCAGCGGCCAAGCGCACCGCTCCGGCGCTGGCGACGATCACCTCCACCGACCTGCGCTTCGCGCTTGCACGCACGCAGATGCCGCTCGGCGTGATCTGGGGGGAGGCAGACCGCACGGTGCCGATCCGCGCGCTCGAGGACCTGCTCAAGGCGCGGCCGGACGCCAGCGTGATCCGCATCGCCGATGCCGGTCACGTGCCGATGGTGGAGCGTCCGCATCAGTTCACCGCCGCGCTGCAGCGGCTTATCCAAGACGTCACAACTTCCGGGGGTACGCGCTCTATCTTCCACTGAGCAGGGATTTCCTGCACTCACGCGATGCGCTGCAATGCCACAGATCGCTGTGACGAGCTCGTTCTGCGAGACGGGCGGAGCCTCTCCTTCAGCGCCATCGGGCCAGCCACCGGCTGGCCCGTCATCTATTGCCATGGCGCCATCGGAACGCCGGTCGAGGCGACCGTCGATCTGCGAGAGATCGTCGAGCGCACCGGCGTCCGCTACATCGCTCCGAGCCGGCCGGGCGTTGGCGGCTCGGACCCGCAGCCAGGGCGCACGATCCTCGACTTTGCCGACGATGTGGCCGCGCTCGCCGATCGGCTGGGGATCGGGCGCTTCTCATTGTTGGGGGTGTCGGCCGGGGGCCCTTACGCGCTGGGAATCGCCCACAAGCTGGGCGCGCGGGTGGATCGCATCGCCCTCTGCAGCGCACTTTCGCCCTTCTGCGAGCCGCACCGGGCTCCTGGCCTGCAACGTCGCATCGGGCTGCCGTTGGCGGCGCTGGCGGCGGCGCCCGGGCTTGCTCGCCGACTTGGCGACACGGCGTTGCCCCTGATGAGCAGGCATCCGCGTCTGATCACCGCGGTGATCGCCGCGCACGCCGCGCCGTCTGAGCGTGCTCGGCTCGAGCACACGAGTGAGCGGACCGCCGCCTCGACGAGCTTTCTCGAAGCCGCCCGCGATGGTGTCGGCGGCCTGATCGAGGACTTCCTCACCTACGCCCACGGCTGGGGCTTCGACCCCGGAGAGGTCGGCGCCGAGGTGCAGCTCTGGCATGGCGCGGGCGACCCGCTCGTGCCCGTCGAGCATGCGCTGCAGCTGGCCGCGGCACTCCCGCGCTGCCGGGTCTTCGTCGACCCCGACGAGGGCCACCACTTCTTCCGCTCGAGCCTCGAGCAGATCCTCGCTGCGCTGGTCGACCGTGAGCTGCGCGTGACGCGCGCCCAGACCGCCGCACTCAGGGCCGCGTAGCGAGCGCGTCGAGCAGCAGCTCGAGCACGTGCCGCCAGGCATCTGGATGATTTCCGCCGGCAGGGTCGCGCGGCGCTACGGCTCGCGCCCGGCCCTGATCGCCGGCAGCGCCGTCACCGTTCTCCGGTCGGCGTTGCAGCACCACCACCGGTGCGACATCCTGATCAGCTGCGCGCCGCTCGGCGCCGATGCGAACGCCAGGCGGCGCCCTTAGTGGCCAGATCTGCGACCTTCATGGCTGGCAACACCCTGCACGGGCTGCCGAAGGTCACCGGCTTCCTCGACACCCCCCGGATGGCGACCGGTTTCCTGATCGTGGCCGCGTTCGCGGGGCCGCAGATTTCATTGGCCGGCGCCGTCCGTTGAAGAGCAGCCGCGCAGCCGGAGTTGGCGGGCGCGGCATCGGGGCGTTAGCGTAACGGCCTCTTGCGCCGCGCCTGCATCGACATCGGCTCCAACACCACCAGGCTACTGGTGGCCGACTGTGACGGTACCGGGCTGGTCGAGCACCGCCAGGAGCGCGCCTTCACGCTGATCGGTCGCTCGATCGACGCAAGCGGGGCGATCCCCACTGCGAAGCTCGCCGAGGTGCTCGAGGCAGTGGTCATGCAGTACTCGATCGCGCGCCAACTCGGGGCCGAGCACGTCCGCTGCGTGGCGACCGCGGCGATCCGGCGTGCGGCCAACGGCGCGGCGCTGGAGCGCCTGATCCACGAGGCCTGTGAGGGACTCGAGCTTGAGATCCTGACTGGCGCCCAAGAGGCGCGGCTGGCGTTCATCGGTGCCGCCTGGGCGGTGGGGGCGGGGGATGAGCGGGGTCTCGGCGTGGTCGACGCGGGCGGCGGCTCCTCGGAATTGGTCGTCGGTGATGCCCCGTCCTTCGTGCGCTGGTGGGTCTCATTGCCGCTCGGCTCCGGTGATGTCACCCAGCGCTGGCTGCGCTCGGACCCGCCGACCGCCGACGAGCTTGAGGAGGCGATGGCCCGGACGCGTGCCACGTTCGCCGATGTGCAGGCGCCGCCCGACGTGCGCCGGCTGGTAGCGGTCGGTGGCGGCGCCACCTCGCTGCGGCTGCTCGCCGGTCCGTTGCTGGACCAGAGGGGGCTCGATCACCTGCTCGGCACGGTGCAGCGCTTCAGCGCGGTCGAATTCGCCCGCAACTTCGGCATCGACGTGCAACGCGCGCGGCTGCTGGCCGGCGGGCTGCTGATCCTGCGCGCGGTCTCAGAGCTGTTCGCGGCGCCGCTTGAGATCGGTCGCGGCGGCCTGCGCGAGGGGTTACTGCTGGCGCCCCTGGATCACCAGTGAACGCCGCGCATCAGCTTGGCGAACAGCGCCTGCTCGGTTGAGGCGCGTTCGCCCGGGTCGCGCTGCCCGCGTGCCGCGGCCGAGTCGGGGAAGATCTTGTAGGCGCTCGAGAGGACCTGGTCGACGAGCTTCGGAAACAGCGCGTAGCTGACCTCGCCGACGGTGCCGAGCGCGGTGTTGACGGTCTTTGGCCGCGTGCGGATCGCCTCGGCGATCATCTCGGCCGCCTCCTCGGGTGAGATCGTCGGGAAGCGGTCGTACAGCTTGGTCGGCGCGATCATCGGCGTCTTCACCAGCGGCATATGGATCGTGGTGAAGTGGACGTTGTCGGCGATGCATTCTGAGCTGACCACGCGAGTCCAGGCATCGAGCGCCGACTTGGACGCGACATACGCGGAGAAACGCGGTGGGTTGGTCTGTACGCCGATCGAGGAGATGTTGATCACGTGGCCCGAGCGCTGCTCGCGCATGCGCGGAAGCAGGCCCATGATCAGCCTGATCGTGCCGAGGTAGTTGAGCTGCATCGTGCGTTCAAAGTCGTGGAAGCGGTCGTAAGAGAGCGCGATCGAGCGTCGGATCGAGCGCCCGGCGTTGTTGACGAGCACGTCGATGCGCGGGTGCTCGGCCTGCACGCGCGCGATCAGCGCGTCGACCGATTCGGGGTCGGATATATCGGCGGGATACAGGTAGGCCGAGCCGCCCGCGGCGAGGATCTCCTGACAGGTCTCCTCGAGCGGCTCGAGCCCGCGGGCCACGAGCAGCACGGTCGCGCCGTTGCGCGCCAGCAGCAGCGCCGTGGCCCTGCCGATGCCGCTCGAGGCGCCGGTGATCAGCACCGTCTTGCCCGTGACAGCGCTGGTGATGCTGCGATGCTGCAAGAGCTCCGGGTCGAGGTTGCGCAGCCAGTAGTTCCAGAGCTTGTCCGCGTAGCTGTCGAGCGGCGGCACCTCGATCCCCGAACCGGCCAGTGCTTCACGTGCGCGCGTGGTGTCGAACTCGGTTGGCATGTCGATGTAGTCGACGATCTCATCCGGCACGCCGACCTCGGCCAGCAGCGCCCGGCGCGCCGCGTGCGCGCCGGGCAGCGCCATCATCGCCGAGGCGATGCCGCGGGGCAGTCTCGCCAGCGGCCCCGGATCGACGGTCACGGCGAACTGCGGGGCGCCCGCCACCTTGGCGAAGGTGTTGAGCACGTCCACCACGCGCGTCTGATTCGGATCGGTCAGGTGGAAGGCGTGCCTGTCGAGGCCGCGCCGATGCGCGATGTGGTCGAGCGCCCGCGCGACGAAGTCAACCGGGACGATGTTGGTGGTGCCGAGCTCCGGTCCGATCAGCGGCAGCCAATCCGGGACCAGGCGCTGGGCTCGGCGCAGCAGCGGCAGGAAGTAATAGGGGCCGTCGACCTTAGCCATACGACCACTGCGAGAGTCGCCGACCACGATCGAGGGTCGGTAGACACGCCACGGCATGGTCGCGGTCTCGCGCACGAGCTTCTCGGACTCGAACTTGGTGCGGTGATAGGGATGCTCGAGCGGCTGATCGACGTCGAACATGTCCTCGGTGAACACGCCGCGGTAGCGGCCGGCGACGGCGACCGAGGAGACGTGATGGAAGAGCCGCGCGCCGATCGCGTCGGCCAGCTCGAGTGCATGATGGGTGCCCTCAATGTTGGCGAGCTGGTTGACCTCGGCCCCGGCGGTCATGTCGTAGATCGCCGCGAGGTGGAAGAAATGAGCGACCCCGTGCGCGGAGAGCGCGGCGATCGCCTCGGGGCCGACCCCGAGCAGCGGCTCGTGCAGGTCGCCGACGACCGGCTTGAGGCGCTTGCGGACGGCGGCGTCGCCCTTGGCCCACTCCGCGATGCGCTGCTCGATGCGCGGCAACGAACTCTCGCGCACGAGCAGGTGGATGTGAGCGGCCGCGCCGCGCTTGCCCGCCGTGCGCTCGAGCAGCAGCGGGACGAGGTTGCTGCCGATAAAGCCCGTGGCCCCGGTGACGAAGTACGCCATCGGCGGAACCCTACCGTGTGGCTGTTACCAGCCGCCCTTCCACTCTGCGGAACTGGCGCGGCGCCTGGCAGCGTCGACGCGCGCATGCTTGCGGTGCTCGAGGTATCCCTGGATCAGCGAGAAGACGATGATGATCAGCGGGAACAGCCCGATCAGGATGAACATCGCGTACGTGATCGTCTTGTCGTTCGTGGGTCCCCAGATGCCCTGGCCGCCGTGCGTGACCGCCAGCGCCGAGGGGGCAGCGATCAGCATCGCTCCGACAACCCAGAGGGCCAGCAGGACAGTCTGCTTACGACTCATTGGCCGCAAGGCTACCTGATGTCTCGGCTGCGCGTATCGCATCGAGCGCCGCGATCAGCACCGGGTTGTAGCGCTGGGCGGACCCGACGCCGGCCATCGCCGCCACCTCGAGATGGCGCACCGGTGCCTCAAAGACAGTTGCCTGCAGCGCCGTCGCCAGCTGCTGTTGCTTGACCGGTGGGACGGCGTCATCGGCGGAGGTCAGGACGACCGCCGTCGGGCATGGCAGCGGCGCGAGCCACGGCCGTGAGTCAAAGCGCCCGAGCTCGCGCCCGGCCTCGGCGATGTCACGGGCGCTGTGGCGGGTCATCTCGGAGTGCACCCAGGCCATCTCCGCTCCGGGTCTGAAGCCCATGCGCTTGAGCGCAACGCGCCAGCCGCTGCCAGGTGCGACCGCGAGCCCCAATCCGACGAATGGCATCGCCTTCCAGGAGCGCTTGAGCTCATCCTCCTGCCAGTGCTGGGCGGTGCCGCTGAGCACCAGCCCGGAGACCACATCCGCGTGGTCGCGCGCGACCAGCTGAGCGATCGCGCCGCCCATCGAGTAGCCGTAGACGATCACCGGGCCGAGGCCGAGCGTGCGGATCACGGCGGCCGCATCGGCGGCGCAGTCGGCCAGCCGGAACGGCACGAGCGGCCGCGGCCCGCGGCCGTGGCCGCGGTGATCAAGCGCGATCACCCGGTAACCGGCCGCGATCACGTCGTCGTAGAGGCCACCGAAGTTGAGGTCGGCGCTCGCGACCCAGCCGTGCAGCATCAACACCACCGGCGCGTCGGCGCCTGGGGGAGGATCGGTCGGAAACAGTCCCGAGTCGCGCAGGAAGAACTCGCCACGGCCCGGCACCAGCACCGTGCGGGCCGGGGGGAAGTCATGCGGCGGGACCGGCAGATGCTCGCTGAGCGCCACGCGCAAATCGTAATCGCAGCGCGCATACCATCAGAGCAATGGCCGTGATCATCGCCGCAGGCGCCGTCTACTCGGGCGATTGCTGTTCGAAAAAGACCGGCGGCCCCCTCGGGACTGTAGGGTGAGTGCGCACACAGCCAGATGCTTCGGCACACGGAGGCTCGAGGGCTAGGCTGTGACCAATAGCGGGGAGTCGTCGCGTGAGCGTTCAAGGAGCCACACCCCGCACTAATACGGCGTTGCGCTACGCCTGGTTGGCCGGCATCGTGTACGTCATCGCACTGGTGGCGGAATCGGTGGTGGGTGCAACCGGAGTCAAGCTCAGTCAGAACGACTCGGCCACGAAGATCGCGGACCGTCTCCACGAGCATCGCGGCCTTCTGCTGGTCATCGCGTACCTGTCTGTGGTCGTCGCCGTCTCGTTCCTGATCTACCTGTGGGGGCTATACCACGTTCTGCGTAAGGACTCCCAGCGGCGGGAGGCCTTCGCTTCGTTACTGCTGGTGGGCGGCGTGCTGTTCATCACGCTGCACAGCGTGAGCGACATCGGGATCACAGGGCTGGTCGGCGCGAAGCTCGCCACCTACGGCTTCCTACATGATCCCGGCCTGTCATACACGCTTTACCTGATGACGTATGCGATTGACAGTGTGGGAGACGTGTTCGGGAGCATTGCCCTTTTCGCCATCGGCCTGCTCACCATCCGGAGCGGAGTGCTGCCACGTTGGCTTGGATGGCTCGCGATCGTCGCAGGATGCCTGCTCTTACTCCAAGGCTTTGGACTTGGCGGGGTCATCGCGACAGTCGGCCTGGTTCTGGACCTCGTCGGATTCGTGCTGTTCCTGATCTTCGTCCTCGCCAGCAGCATGCTTCTTCTGAGGCGTCGCGAGACGGGCGCAGTGTCGACCTAGACCAGAGCGTCAAGAGTTCGGTTCTGACCGGCCCGGAGGCGCTGCCACGACGGCGATGACGCCCCCGCGATGATCGTGGGGTCCCATCGTCTCTGGCTTTCTGCACGCGGCCCGACTCATCGCGAGTCGGATTCATACCATGAGGCTGTGTCTGTAATCATCGCCTCCGACCTCAGCAAGGACATCTCCGGCGAGCCACTCTTGCGTGGCATATCGTTCAAGCTCGAGCGCCGCGACCGCATGAGCCTCTCGGGCCGCAACGGCGCCGGCAAGACGACGCTGCTGCGCATGATCTCTGGCGAGGCCTCGATCGACGGTGGCGAGCTGGTGCTGGCCAAGGGCACGAAGATCGCGCTGCACGATCAGCGCCCGCCGCGCGATCAGCGGATGACCCTGCGTGACTACGTGCTCTCCGGGGCGCCCGAGCTGATCAGGCTCGAGGACGAGCTGCAGCGGCTCGAGCAGCGCATGGCCGAGGGCGACTACGAGGAACAGACGCTCACCGCCTATGCCGACGCGCAGGCGGCACTCGAACACGCCGGCGGCTACACCTGGCGCGAGCAGGCGCTCTCGACATTGCACGGGCTCGGCTTCAAGGACGACGCGGTGCTCGAGCGCCCGCTCGAGACCTTCTCCGGTGGTGAGCTGACGCGCGCCTCGCTCGGGCGCGCGCTGGCCGGCAGCCCCGACCTGCTGCTGCTCGACGAGCCCACCAACCACCTCGACATCGAGTCGCTCGAGTGGCTCGAGGCCCATCTGAACGCGCTCGACGCGGCGGTGATCCTGATCGCCCACGATCGCTGGTTCCTGGAGTCGGTGGCCACCGCTGTGCTCGAGCTCGAGGCCGGGCGCGGCAAGTTCTTCCCCGGCACCTGGCACCAGTGGCGCACCGAGCGGGCCCAGCGCGAGCTCGCGCTCGGGCGCGCGATCGAGCGCCAGCAAGCTGAGATCGACCGGCTCGAGAAGTTCGTCACGCGCTTCCGTGCGGGTACGCGCTCACGTCAGGCGTCATCGCGACAGAAACGCCTGGACAAGATCGACCGCATCGACCGGGGTGAGCGCGACCGCGAGGGGCTCGCGTTCGCGTTCAAGCCGCCGGAGCGCAGCGGGCGCGTGGTCTTCGAGCTGCAGGACGGAAGCGTCCAGATCGGCGGGCGCACGCTGCTCACCGGCGGTGAGCTATGGCTCGAGCGCGGTGAGCACGTGTCCGTCGTCGGTCCCAACGGGGCCGGCAAGACAACCCTGATCGAGACGCTGGCCGGCTACCGCGCCTTCGCCGACGACGGCGCCGACGCGCGCGACCACACCGGCATGGCGATCAAGGGCGCTCAGCGGGCCGCCAGCGTCAGTGATGGCCCATCCGTAACCGGCAAGCTGCTGACCGGTCACAACGTCAAGATCGGCTTCCTCTCGCAGCACTCGGAGGACCTGCACGCGGGGAACGCCCGCACGGTGATCGAGGCCTGCACCCATCTCACCGGACTGACCCCGGGCAACGCGCGAGCGCTGCTCGGCCGCTTCCTGTTCAGCGGCGAGGAGGCCGACAAGCCGCTCGAGGGCCTCTCCGGCGGCGAGCGTCAGCGGCTGTCGCTGGCGATCCTCGTGCAGTCCGGCGCCAACGTCCTGATCCTCGATGAGCCCACCAACCACCTCGACGTCGAGAGCCGCGAGGCGCTCGAGGACGCGCTCAGCCAGTTCAGCGGCTCGCTGCTGCTGATCTCCCACGACCGCGCTCTGCTGGACGCCGTCGGCACCCGCACGGTCGCCTTTGAGGACGGCACCCTGCACACCTACCTGGGCGGCTGGGCCGAATACGTGCGCGTGCGCGAGGAGCGCGCCGCGGAGCAGGTGGCGGCGAAGCAGAGCGCGGTGCAGTCGAAGCCAAAACCGGCGGCGAAGCGCGCCGCCGGCCGCACCAACAGCGGTGCCGGTTCAGGCAAGCAGCAGGCCAAGCTCGAGCAGCAGATCGAGCAGGCCGAGGCGGCGCTACGCACGATCGAGGATGAGCTCGCCGACCCGGC
This sequence comes from uncultured Actinomycetota bacterium, assembly GCA_963706725.1. GTDB lineage: Bacteria > Actinomycetota > Thermoleophilia > Solirubrobacterales > Solirubrobacteraceae > Palsa-465. The sequence continues at coordinate 2,275,205 of OY970167.1, forward strand.
CGCGTGGCAGAGCCCCGCGCGCTCGGCCGATTCGACCGCCCGCCACGAGGCCGCCAAGCGCGCGGTCGACGAGCTCTACGCCCGGTACGAGCAGGTCGCCGGCTGAAAGGCCCATGGCGCGGCCGCGGGCTGTTTTCGCCCGCAGCCGCATGGGAACGACACTTGGTCTCAGGCGCGCAGCGCTTCGGTGGGGCTGAGCCGCGCGGCCTTCGCAGCGGGGTAGAGCCCGGCGAGCGCACCGATGATGAAGCCGGCTGTTGGCGAGGCGATCAGCGCGTACAGCGGGACGACGAATGGCTCGTGCTTGGCCGCCGCGTAGATCTCGGTCGCACCGGCGCCGATCGCGAGCCCGAAGATGCCGCCGATCGCCGCCAGCAGCGCCGACTCGGTCAAAAACTGGAGGCTGATGTGCCCGCGGGTCGCGCCGAGCGCCCGCCGCAGGCCGATCTCGCCGCGGCGCTCGAGCACCGAGATCACCATGATGTTGGCGATCCCGATCGCGCCGACCAGCAGCGCCACCGCACCGAGCCCGAGCAGCAGCGTGGTGAATTGGCCTTTGGCGGCGGCACGGGCCTCGAGCACATCCGAGGGACGCGTGACGCTGACGCCGCTGGGATCCTGCGGGTTGGCGGTCGCGGGCAGCAGGTTGGAGACCGAGGTGACGTTGTTCTGGGTGCTGCGCACGTAGATCTCGCTCGGCTCAGGCAGCTGCTGGAAGTATTTCTCGGCCATCGGCAGCGAGATGAACACGACCGAGTCGAGCGAGGAGTCGAGCTTGACCGAATTGAGGATCCCGACGACCACGAACCACTGGTTGCCGATGTAGAGCATCAAGTGCCCGGAGACCTTGGTGATCTCCAGGGTTGCGGCCGCCTGGGCGCCGAGCACGACCTCGGGGTAGTGCTGGGCGACCGCGCCGAGGAAGTGGCCTGAGGCGAGGGATGTGCCGACGACCCTCGGAAGGTTGTCGCTGGCGGCATCGACGCCGATACCGCCCGTCTGCTCGCTCGGCACGTACGGCGTGCGGTAGACGTTGGCGTTGGACAGCTGGTAGATCGGCGCGTCGCTCCTGACGTGCAGCATGTGCTTGATCATCGGCACCGAGCTGGGCGCCAGCACAGCTGAGTTGCCGAGGAAGTCGGTGCCGGGGGAGACGGTCAACAGGTTCGTGCCGAGCGAGTCGATCTCTGCAATCAGGTTCGCCTGCGCCGAGGAGGAGACGCCCACCACGGCGACCATCGCGCCGATCCCGATCGCGATCCCGAGGGCCGAGAGCGCCGCGCGCAGCTTGCGGGTACGCAGGCCCTGGAAGGCGACCCCGAACAGCTCGCGCGCGGGTAGCCGGGCGCGACCGATCGGCTCCGGGCCGGTCGCTGGCCGGCGTGGCGGTAGACCCTCGCTGACAGCCATGTCCGTCATCCGCGCTCATCCTCCATGATCTCGCCGTCACGCATGTGCAGGCGCCGCGGGAACTCAGCGGCGATGTTGATGTCGTGGGTGATCAGCACCAGCGTGGCGCCGTCGGAGCCGAGCTCGTGCAGCACGCTGAGCACACCGGCGCCGGACCTGGAGTCGAGGTTGCCGGTCGGCTCGTCGGCGAGAATGATCGCCGGGCGCTTGGCCAGTGCCCGTGCGATCGCCACCCGCTGGCGCTCGCCGCCGGACAGTTGTCTGGGCTTGAAGTCGAGTCGGTGGCCGAGGCCGACACGCTCGAGCGCCGCGCGCGCCAGCTCACGCCGGCGGCCGACAGGCATCCCGGTGTAGAGCATGCCGGTGGCGACGTTGTCGGTCGCGGTCATCGCTTCCTGCAGGTGGAAGGCCTGGAACACGAACCCGATCTGGTGGGCGCGCAGCCCTGCCAGCTGGCCGTCGGAGGCCTGCACGGTGTCATGTCCCGCGACGCGCACGTCCCCGGCGGTCGGACGCTCGAGCGTTCCCAGGATCGTCAGCATCGTGGTCTTGCCCGAGCCCGAGGGTCCGACGACCGCGACCTGGTCTCCGGCGGGGATCACGACGCTGACGTCGCGCAGCGCCGTGACGCCGCCGGCGTACTCCTTGGTCACCTGTGAGAGCTCGACGCTCATCCCTGCGAGTCCGTCACCTGTAGACCGGGGTAGATGCCGGAGCCCGAGATCTCGACGTAGCCGGCGGCGAACAGCCCCGTCGTCACCGGGATCAGCTTGTGCGGTCGCGCCGCCGCCTGCACCGCGAAGCTGCTGCCGGAGGTCGCCAGCAGTGCCGTCACCGGCACCGACAGTACGTTGCGGGCCTTGCTCTGGATGAAGTTGACGCTGACCGAGGCCTGGTCGAGACCGCCACCCCGCGCGCGCTTGTCGAGCACGATCGTCACCGGCACTGTCGAGGAGCCCGAGCCGCTGCCGCCGCTGCCGTTGCCGCCGGCACCAGAGCCGTTGTCGCCGCTGCTGGAGCTGGTCGCGACCGGGCTGACGGCCGTGACGCGACCGCCGACGGTGTTGCCGTTGGGCATCTCGACGCCGACCTTCTCACCGATTGTGGCCTCGGACTGCGAGCTCGCGCTGAGGTCGACGGTGACCACGAGCTTGGTGGATGAGGTGCTCATGACGGCGGTGGCGCTGCCGCCGGCACCGCCGCCGTTGCTGCCGGTGTTGCCGGAGCCGGTGTTGCCGGAGCCGGTGTTGCCCGTGCTGTGCTTGTCGCTGCCCGACTTCTTAGGCGGGGTGCTTGAGTGCTTCGACGGGGTGCCCGAGTGTGAGCTCGGATGGTTGCTGTGCTGCTCGGCCTGCAGCTCGCGCTGCTGCTCCGCGATCAGGCGCATCAGCGCCTGCAGCGTGCGCTTGCTGAGGTTATCGCCGCCGCTGACGGTGGTGCTCGTCTTCGGGCTGGTGCTCGTGCCGCTCTTGGGGGTGGTCGTCGTGCCGGGACTGGTCGTAGGACCCGTGGTCGTGCCGGGGCCGGTGCCGGTGGTGGTGCCCGTGCCGGTCGTGCCAGTGGAGCCGGTGTCAGTGGTACCGGTGCCGGTCGTGCCGGTCCCGTTCGTATCGGTGCTGGTGCCCGTGGTGGTTGTGCCCGTGTCCGTGCTCGACGAGTCACTGGGGTAATCGACGAACAGAGGCTGCTGTGAGCCGCCCGTGTAATCGGCGGCGGTCGAGCCGACGGTGGCGTCGACCGTCTGGATCATCTGCGGGCCGGGCAGGAAAACGACCTGCCCGAGCGTCAGCTTGCCGGTCTCGGTCTCACCGTGGTCGTACTGCATCCGCTCGATGCCAGCGGTGGTGGCCGCCTGCCATTCGTCGTCGACGACGATCGGGTCGGGGTCATAGCCGAGCTTGACGAGGTTCTTGTTGAGCTCGTAGACGTCGGGTCCGCTGACGTCGGTTGCGGTCAGGTTGCGGTAGGCCGGCGTCGAGCCGTCCATCAGCAGTACCGGCTTGTTGTCGACGTCGAACAGCGTCTGGCCGGGCTTGATCACCGCGCCGACCTGCGGGACCCAGGTGATCGTGCCGCTGAGGCGGTTGTACACCGTCTGCGAGTTCGCGTAGCTGAGCGTGCCGGACTCGGTGTCGGTGGCGATCAGGTTGCGGCGCTGAACGGTCGCCGCACCGGTGGCGGTCGTGCCGGCACCGGAGCCGCTGTTGGCCGGCTTGTTGTTGGAGACAACGATCACGACCACCACGGCGGCCGCGGCGAGCAGCGCGAGGACGGCGACCCAACGGCCGCGCGGACGGGGGAACTTTGGCTTAGGCATCGTCATGGTCACTTAGCCGCCAGGGCCCTGGGGCCGCCGAGCAGGCCGCCGCAGCTCTTCTGCGCCCTCTGGAAAGCCGGCGAGTTGGGGTTGAGGCCGCCACCCCCGGAGCTCGTACCACCGATACGAACGCCGATACCCCTGCCGCCGGGGCCCGTGGTGACCTGCGGATCGGGGAAGTTCGGAACGCCGTGGGTGCGCATGCACTCGGCCATCTTCAGCGCACCCTGCTTGATCCTGGCCAGCTGCGCACCACTGATCGGTGGCCCCTGCGGCGCATATTTCTGGCAATCCAACATCGCCTTCTGGAGGGTCTGGAAGGTGACGTGGAGATTGACGCCATCTACCGAGACGGACCCGCCGCCGGTGCCATTGCTGCTGCCTTGAATCCTGTTGGGTCCGTTGCTGGGGGAGTCGGGGAAGTCGGGAACGCCATGCGAGCGGACGCACCGGGCCATCTTGAGTTGTTGGCTGACATTCGTGCTCGCGGACCTCAAGTTGCCGCTGGAGGGGCTCGAGCCACCGCACGCTGCGACCGCAGCGGTGGTGGCGAGCAGGGCTGTGATTACGCTGGCTTGGCGAAGCATGGCCGCATTTCTACGTGACCAGGGGTTACATCCTGGGAACAGCGCCCGTTACTTTCACGTAACCGCCTGCTAAGGATGCTCTCTGACGTATGCGCGTGCTCGTCGTCGAGGACCACTCCGAACTGGCCGAGGCAGTCGCCTCGGGGCTTCGCCGTGAGGGCATGGCCGTCGACGTTGCCGGTGACGGCCCGGCCGGGCTGGCGAACGCACGTGTTTACGAATACGACGTGATCGTGCTCGACCGCGACCTTCCGCGTCTGCACGGCGACGAGGTCTGCAAGCAGCTGACGGCCGAATGCATCCGCGCGCGGGTGCTGATGCTGACCGCCTCCGGAGGCATCGAGGACCGTGTGCAGGGGCTCAGCCTGGGCGCCGACGACTACCTGCCAAAGCCCTTCGCCTTCGCTGAGCTGGTGGCCCGCGTTCGCGCCCTGGCGCGCCGCGCCCAGCCGGCGCTCCCACCGATCCTCGAGAGCGGCGATCTGCAGCTCGACAGCGCCCGGCGCCTGGCCAGCCGCGGCGGTGAGCGGCTCGACCTGAGCGCCAAGGAGTTCGTCGTGCTCGAGCTGCTGATGGGAGCCCAGGGCACCGTAATCACCTCCGAGGAGCTGCTGGCCCGTGGCTGGGACGAGGCGGCCGACCCCTTCAGCAACGTCGTGAAAGTCACCGTCAGCCGCCTGCGCCGCAAGCTCGGTGAGCCCGACCCGATTGAGACGGTGCCCGGTGGCGGATACAGGATCTGACGCGCGCCGGCCCCGCAACATGCGTGTCACCCTGAGGCTGCGGCTGACGCTGCTCTACGGCCTTGTCTTCATCGCTGCCGGTGCCGGGCTGCTGACGGCCACCTACATTCTGTTCAAGCACAGCCAGAACTCGTCACCACGGACGGTCTCTATCACCGGCGGTCAGTTCCGGCTGCCCAAGGAGCCGGCCTGGCGCGCCATCGTCAGGGCCTCGGCCGCGCCTGTGACCGCCTCGTCCGACCGGGTACGCGCCGGCGGCACGGTCACCAGCTACAGAAGCTCTAACTCCGGCGCCGGCAGTGCGCTCGGAACGGTTCACAGACCGCCGCCGGGTGAGCTCCTCAAGGAGATTCAAGCGTCCGGTCAGACCCAGCTGCAAAGCCGGGTCACCGCTGTCGTCCGACGCGCGAACGTCGCGCTCAAGCAATCCCAGGCGAGCGACGCCTCCTCGCTGCTCGAGTGGTCGGCGATCGCGCTGGGGGCTGTGGCGCTGCTCTCGATCGGGATCGCCTGGTGGCTTTCCGGCAGGGCACTGCGGCCGCTGCGCACAATGAGCACACGGGCGCGCGAGATCAGCGCCGAGAACCTGCACGAGCGCCTGGGTGTCGAGGAGCGCGGCGACGAGCTGGGTGAGCTGGCGACGACCTTCGACGCGCTGCTGGCGCGGCTCGAGGCGGCGTTCGACTCACAGCGCCGGTTCGTCGCCAACGCCTCGCATGAGTTGCGCACGCCGATCACGCTCGAGCGCACGCTGGTCGAGGTCGCCTTGGCCGATCCCGATGCATCGGTCGATTCGCTGCGGCGCGTGTGTGAGCGGGTCGTGACCTCGACCGAGGAGCAGGAGCGCCTGCTCGATGCGCTGCTGACGCTGGCGCGCAGCGAGGCCGGCGTAGCGGCGGGGGAGAGCGTCGACCTCGCGCTCGTGGTTGACGACGCGCTTCTCACCCGCGAGCTGCGGCTCGGAGGGATCACAGTCGAGAGCTCGCTCGAGCCGGCTGTGGTGGTCGGCGACCAGGCGCTGCTCGAGCGGCTGGTGAGCAACCTGGTGGAGAACGCGATCATCCACAACGCCGGTGAGGAGCGTTGGCTGAGGATCTCCACGGACGCGGCAGAGGGCGTTCCGAGGCTGCGCATCGCCAACAGCGGTGCGGTGATTGCGCCGGAACTGGTCGAGGAACTGTTCGAGCCCTTCCGTCGCGGCGCCGGCGAGCGTCTGGGCAGCGACGGTGAGGGGCTGGGGCTTGGCCTCTCGATCGTGCGGGCCGTCGCCGCGGCCCACGGAGCCCAGATCGAAGCCCGTGACCTGCCTGAGGGCGGGCTCGAATTTGAGCTGCGCTTCAGCTCCGCCACGGGTCCGCAATCCCCCGTTGGGGGCTTGGAAAGCGTTCCCGCGTAGTCAGTTTTATCGGCGCTCGCGCGGCGAGTCCGCGGACACGACCGGGTACTGGCGTCGCCCCCGCCTTCTAAACTTCGGATCACGATGTCAGTGCCGAGTGAGGCCCGACAGGTACGGATTGCGCTTGTCGACGATGACAGCGGCCTGGCGACGATTTTGCAGCGGCGCTTCGAGGCGTTGCGCTGGGAGTGCGAGGTTATGGCGTACCCGCCGGGACCTGACCAGCTTGCCGCCATGCGCCTGCAGGCGATCCTGCTGAATCCCGAGATCTCGGGGCTCGACTACATCGAGCGCGTCAGCGTTGCGGTGCCGTCGCTGGCGATTCTGGCCGTCTGCCGTCCGGCGCAGGTTGCCGACCGCGTGCGGGCGCTGCGCACCGGCGCCGACGACTGGATCACCAAGCCCTGCCATCCCGAGGAGCTGGTCGCCCGGATCCAGGCGGTCATGCGCCGGCGTCGGATCGGTGACGTGCTGCCCGAGGACACGCCGACCAGCGCCGGTGAGCTAACGATCCGCCCCGACCAGTTCGACGCCTACGCCGGCGACGAGGCGGCAGGGCTCTCCCGCAAGGAGTACGAGCTGCTGCGCCAGCTCGCCTCGGCAGAAGGGCGCGTGCTCGAGCGCGAGGTCATCTACCAGCGGGTCTGGGGCTACGCGATGGTGCGCGGTGACCGCTCGGTCGACGTGTTCGTGCGCAAGCTCCGCAACAAGCTCGAACGGATCTCACCCGAGTGGCGCTACGTCCACACCCATTTTGGCGTCGGCTACCGCTTCGCCGCCGAGCGCGACGACCACTCCCGCGGGGACGGCGGCGCCGATCAACCCGGGAATCCGGATGTACGCTTGAACCTGACAGCGATCCGCTGATAGGCCGAGGTTCCATGCAGCTCACGACAAACGCCCGCAACGTCGGGGTGATCCTCCTGATCGCCGCGGTCATCTACGCGCTCGGCAACACGGGAGATTTCGCGCTCGGCTTCCTTGTGACGGTGATCTCACTCGCCTTCCTCGCGGCGCTGGCCTGGATCGGCTCGCGGCTCTACCGCGAGCACCATGTCGAGATCTACGGGCTCGGCACCCGTCGTCGCGCGATCGTTTACGTCGCCTTCGGCGTCGGCGCGCTCGCCCTCACTGCGGTCGACCGCTTCTGGAACTCGGGCTTCGGCACGGTCGTGTGGCTGGTGCTGCTCGGCTGTTGCATCTACGCGCTCTACGCCGTCTGGCGCTCATCGCGGGAGTATTAGCCCGGGTCACGCTGCGGAGTCGGGGTGGTCAAGCGCGACCACCCCGACTGGCAAACATCTGAACCTAGGAGTGGAGGTCGAAGCGGTCGAGGTTCATGACCTTGTCCCAGGCGGCGATGAAGTCGTGCACGAACTTCGCTTCTGCGCCGTCGTGGGCGTACACCTCCGCGACAGCGCGCAGCTCGGCGTTGGCGCCGAACGCCAGGTCCGCGCGGCTGGCGGTCCAGGACTGACCACCCGCACCGGTGCCGCTGTACAGCGCCGAGCCGTGGTTGTTGGCCGTCCAGCTGGTGCCGAGGTCAAGCAGGTTGACGAAGAAGTCGTTCGTCAGCCGGCCCGGGGTTTCGGTCAGGACGCCGGTCTTGGAACCGTCGTAGTTGGTGTCCAGCACGCGCAGACCGCCGATCAGCACGGTCATCTCGGGGGTGGTCAGCTTGAGCAGGTTCGCCCTGTCGACGAGCAGATACTCGGCGGGCAGGCGCACACCCGCCTTGACGTAGTTGCGGAAGCCGTCAGCACGCGGCTCGAGCACCGAGAACGACTCAACGTCGGTCTGCTCCTGGCTTGCGTCGGTGCGGCCGGGGGTGAACGGGACCGTGAGCTCGTGGCCGGCCTCGCCGGCCGCCCGCTCGATCGCGGCGCAGCCGCCGAGCACGATCAGGTCGGCCAGTGAAACCTGTGTGCCGGACTGGTTGAACGCCTCCTGGATCTCCTCGAGCTTGGCCAGCACGGTCGCCAGCTGCGGCGGGTTGTTGACCTCCCATCCGCGCTGCGGCTCGAGGCGAATGCGGGCGCCGTTGGCTCCGCCGCGCTTGTCGCTGCCGCGGAACGAGGCGGCGGCAGCCCAGGCGGTCGAGACGAGTTGCGAGGTGGTCAGGCCCGAGGCAAAGATCTGCTGCTTGAGCCTTACGATGTCCTCGTCGTTGATCACGCGTACGGGTGTGGCCGGCAGCGGGTCCTGCCAAATCAGCTGTTCGCTCGGGACCTCGGGTCCGAGGTAGCGGGCGACGGGGCCGAGGTCGCGGTGGGTGAGCTTGAACCAAGCGCGGGCGAAGGCGTCCGCGAACTCATCCGGGTTGTCCTTGAAGCGCTGCGAGATCGGCGCGTAAATCGGGTCGAAGCGCAGTGCCAGGTCGGTCGTCAGCATCGTCGGCCGGCGCGGCTCTCCGCCCTCGTTGGGGGCCGGGATCGTCGCCTCCGAATCCTTCGCGACCCATTGGTTCGCGCCCGCCGGGCTCAGCTCGAGCTCCCACTCGTAGTTGAAGAGGTTCTCCAGGAAGGCGTTGCTCCACTTTGTCGGAGTCGGGGTCCACGTCACCTCGATCCCGGAGGTTGTCGCATCCTGGAGCACCCCGCTGCCATAGCTGCTCTTCCAGCCGAGTCCCTGCTGCTCGATAGGCGCAGCCTCCGGCTCGGGCCCGGAGCAGCCAGCCGGGCCGGCGCCATGGGTCTTACCGAAGCTGTGGCCGCCGGCGATCAGCGCCACGGTCTCCTCGTCGTTCATCGCCATGCGACGGAAGGTCTCGCGGATATCGACCGCGGCGGCGAGCGGATCCGGCTTGCCGTTCGGGCCCTCCGGATTGACGTAGATCAGACCCATCTGGACAGCGGCCAGGGGCGCTTCGAGCTGTCGCTCGCCGGTGTAGCGCTCGTCACCCAGCCAGGTGGTCTCCGAGCCCCAATAGACGTCGATGTCCGGCTCCCAGGCGTCGACGCGGCCGCCGGCAAATCCGAACGTCTTGAAGCCCATGTCCTCGAGCGCGACGTTTCCGGTGAGCACGATCAGATCGGCCCAGGAGAGGCTGTTGCCGTACTTCTGCTTGACCGGCCAGAGCAGCCGGCGGGCCTTGTCGAGGTTGGCGTTGTCCGGCCAGCTGTTGAGCGGTGCGAAGCGCTGCTGGCCGGAGCCGGCACCGCCACGACCGTCGTCGATGCGGTACGTACCGGCGCTGTGCCACGCCATGCGGATCATCAGCGGGCCGTAGTTGCCAAAGTCCGCAGGCCACCACTCCTGCGAGGTTGTCAGCGCCGCGCCGATGTCGCGCTTGACCGCGGCCAGGTCGAGACTCTCGAAGGCGGCGGCGTAGTCGAAGTCCTCGCCCAGCGGATTGGACTCGGCCGGGTTCTTGGCCAGGATCTTCAGATTGAGGCGCTCGGGCCACCACTCGATGTTTGCGTCGCCGCTGGTGGGGCGGACCAGGCCGCCGTGCGCGACCGGGCAGCCAGTTCCTCCCTCAAGCGGGACTGCTGACGTGTCGTTCATTTCGCCGACAACGGCGTTTGGGGTCTCGGACACAGAGATCCTTTCGGAGTCAGTGGGTGTGCGCTTGTGGCTCGGGTGCGCCCGCGGGCGACGCCGAGCAGGTGGGGCAGGTGCCCCAATAGATGACTTCGGCTTCGTCGATCGCGTAGCCGTGGGCTTCCGACGGACTTAGGCACGGCGCGAATCCAATCGCGCAGTCCACGTCCGCCACCGCTCCGCAGGAGCGGCAGACGATGTGGTGGTGGTTGTCGGCCACGCGCGCCTCGTAACGTGCCAGTGAGCCGGAGGGCTGGATGCGGCGAACCAGGCCGGCGCCGGTGAGCGCCTGCAGGACGTCGTAGACGGCCTGGTGAGAGACCTCGCCCAGCTGCCGCCGCACGTGATCGATGATCGAGGCGGTGTCGGCGTGTGGCTGATCGTGCACCGCCGTGAGCACGGCGATCCGCGGTCGTGTCACGCGCAGCTCCGCCGAGCGCAGGATGTGTTCGATCTCCGGACTCGCAGGCACTGGGGCTGAGTGTGCGCGGTTTTCTGGAATCAGTCAAGTTTTGTTCACCGTGTGGTGACAAACGGGGTCGGGGGCGGCGGTCGCACCAACCCGGGTACTCCGATCAACGTCAGAAAGGCCCGTCATAGGGGCAAAACTGACATCAATGGCTGTGAGGCGGCAGCGGCCAGCAGCGGTCCGCGGCAGCGGAGCGCGGGGCCGCGGTCAGACGGCGCCGACCTAGACTGACGATCGATGTCGATCGTCCCCGCCGACCGCCGCCGTGAACTGCCCGATGAGCCGGGCGTCTACCTGTTTCACGACGCGCGCGGCAAGGTGATCTACGTTGGCAAGGCGGTCTCGATCCGCAAGCGCGTCGCCTCGCACTTCTCCAACCCGAGCACCCGCGCGGGGCGTGACCTGCTGCCGATGATCGACCACATCGAGGCGCTGGTCGTGCAGACCGAGTCCGAAGCACTGATCGTCGAGCAGAACTTCATCAGGCAGTATCAGCCACGTTTCAACATCCGGCTGCGCGACGACAAGTCCTACCCGTACATCGCGATCAGCCTCGACGAGGACTTCCCGCGCGTCTACTTTACCCGCGAGCGCCATCGCCGCGACCGGGCGTACTTCGGCCCGTTCTCGAGCGCCAAGCGCGTGCGCGCGACGCTCGAGGTGCTGGGCAAGGTCTTTCTGTTCAGGACCTGCGACGGCCCACAGCCCGGGCGGCGCAGCGGCTCGCCGTGCCTCGATTACTACATCAAGCGCTGCGAGGCGCCCTGTGTCGGCTATGTCAGCAAGCAGGACTACCGCGCCGGCATCGATGGCGTGATCGCATTTCTCTCGGGGCGCTACAAGGAGATCGAGCAGCGGCTCGAGTTCGAGATGAACCAGGCCGCGGCCGAGCAACGCTATGAGGACGCGGCCCGCGAGCGCAACCGCCTGCAGGCGGTGCGGCGGCTGCTCGAGCGCCAGCGCGTGTCCGTCGAGCAGGGCGGGACCTTCGACGCAATCGCGATCGCAGTGCATGATGGCGAGGCCAACGCCCAGGTGCTGCAGGTCCGCGACGGCGTGCTCTCAGATCGGCAGAGCTTCTATCTCGACAACACGGCCGACACCGAGCCGGCGGAGGTCACCGAGGCCTTCATCATCCAGTACTACGTCTCGGCGATGATGATCCCGCCGCTGGTCGTGATCGAGCCGGGTATGCCCAACATCGCAGCGCTGGCGCAGGCGCTGTCCGAGCGCCGCGGTTCGCGCGTCGAGGTGCGCGAACCCGAGCGTGGTGACAAGCGCCGGATCCTCGAGTTGGCACAGCGCAACGCACGGCTGGCGCTTGACCAGGAGAAGCTGCGCTCCGAGCGCAGCCGGCAACAGCGCACCGAGGCACTCGACCGGCTGCAGCAGGCGCTGGGGCTGGAGACGCTGCCGTTACGCATCGAGTGCTACGACATCTCGACACTGATGGGCACCAACACGGTCGCCTCGATGGTCGTGTTCGAGGGGGCGGCGCCGAAGAAGTCCGACTACCGGCGCTTCCGGGTGCGGACCGTCGGCGACGCGGCTGTTGCCGCGCTGGGCGCAACCGGCGTCGACGGTGCCTACGGGCCTGATGACTTCGCCTCGATGGAGGAGATCCTGGGGCGGCGGATGGCGCAGTTCGAGGCGCAGGAGGACCTGTCGCCGCACGACAAGGAGTACGACCCCAGCTTCGCGGCGCTGCCGAACCTGATCGTGATCGATGGCGGCAAGGGGCAGCTGGCCGCCGGTTTGCGGGCGTTGCAGGGTTTCCTCGAACGTGGCGTGGCGGTTGTATCGCTGGCCAAGCGGATCGAGGAGGTTTTCATCCCGGGGCGGGCCGACTCATTGGTGCTGCCGCATGACACGCCGGAGTTGCAGTTGCTGCAGCGGCTGCGCGACGAGGCACACCGTTTCGCGATCACGCATCACCGCCAGCGGCGCGACCAGGCGATGACCGCCTCGATCCTGGACGAGCTGCCGGGGGTGGGGCCGGCACGCAAACGCGCGCTGCTGACACACTTCGGCTCTCCCGACGCGGTTCTGGAGGCTTCGCGGGAGGAGCTGGAGGCGGTCCCGGGCATTCCTGGCAGGCTCGCGCGGGAGCTGCACCGCGAGCTTCACAAGACCGGCGTCTGATTATCCGCTCAGCCTGGTAAACCCCCATGCTGGGGGACCGAGTGAAGTCACAGAGCCGACACACACCCTTACGGAGCTGACACACATGTCTGCTGATGCGAGCCCACTTGCGCTCCGCGATCTGGTCGTGATCACTGGCTTTTCGGGGGCCGGCAAGTCGACGGCGATGGCCGCCTTCGAGGATGAGGGTTACTTCTGCGTGGACAACCTGCCCTCGGAGATGATCGGCTCGCTGGTCGAGCTGTTCGCCCACGAGGGCTCGAAGGTCGCCTACGCGGCGATCGTCTCGGACCTCCGCGCCGGCACCTACTTCGAGGGCCTGGCGGAGGTGCTGGACCGTCTCCAGGAGCTCGGTGTCAGCCACCGCGTGCTGTTCCTCGAGGCCAGTGAGGAATCGCTCCAGACCCGCTACAAGGAGACACGCCGACGGCACCCGCTCTCGCCCGACGGCAGCGTCCACGACGGCATCGCCCGCGAGCGCGAGGCGCTCGCGCCGCTGCGCGCCCGCGCCGAATACGTGATGGACACCACCGGCCTGACCGCCGCCCAGCTACGACGGAAGCTTTCCGACGCGATGCTGCCGACACACACACCTGGGCGCCTGGCGGTGACATTCGAGAGCTTCGGCTTCAAATACGGGCCCGCCCGCGACCCCGACCTGATGTTCGATGTGCGCTTCCTGCCCAACCCGCACTACGAGCCGACGCTGCGGCCGCTGACCGGCCTCGACCACCGCGTGGTCGACTTCATCGACCACGACGGTTCGCTGACGCGCTTCTATGACCGCCTGCATCCGCTGCTCGACTACCTGCTGCCGCAGTACCTGGCCGAGGGCAAGTCGCACCTGGTGGTAGCGGTCGGCTGCACCGGCGGGCGTCACCGCTCGGTCGCGATCGCCCAGCACCTCGCGGAGCGCTACACGACCGACTCCGAGTACATCGTCCAGGTGATCCACCGCGACGCCGAGCGGCCCGCGTGAGCGCTCATGCTGCCGGGCGGCCGGCGTGATCGACCACGTCGGCTTCGAGGTCTCCGACCTGGCGCGCGCCGCCAAGTTCTATGACCCGCTGTTCTTCGCGCTGGGCGCGCGGCGCATGTTCGAATCAGAGCACGCACTTGCCTATGGCGTAAACGGGCCGGAATTCTGGCTGGTCGTGCGCGGCCGGCCGCCGGCACCCGGCTACGGGCACATAGCCCTGCGCGCGACCGGCAAGGCCGCGGTCGACGCCGCCTACCGCGCCGGCCTGGCCAACGGTGGCGAGGACGACGGGCCGCCCGGCCCGCGTCCGCAATACGGCAAGCGCTATTACGCCGCGTACATGCGCGACCCTGATGGCCTGAGGGTCGAGGTCGTCTCGCACCGCTGAGTCGCGTCGCATCGCTGAATGGTCTGGCAACGCTGAGTCGCGTCGCACCGCTGAATGGTCTCGCGCCGCTGAGTCGCGTCGGCGAGTTGGACCGGTTCCCACGCCGGGGCCGCAAACGCCGGGTGCCGAGGTCACGAGCGACCGGTCAAGACGGCTAACCGTTAGCCTTCGATCCGCCTGCCGCCTGGAGTGGCGCGGGCTCAGCGCGAACTTCAAACAGTCGGAGGGTGTATGGCAGTTCGAGTCGGCATCAATGGCTTTGGGCGAATCGGTCGCAACGTTTTCCGTGCCGCGGTCGACCGCAACGCGGACATCGAGTGGGTGGCGCTCAACGACCTGGTGGATCGCAAGACGATTGCGCATCTGCTCAAGTACGACTCGAACTACGGCCCCTTCAAGGGCACCGTCGAGGTGACCGAGAACGGCATCGCGGTAAACGGCAAGGAGCTGCGGGTGCTCGCCGAGCGCGACCCCGCCGCGCTGCCGTGGGGCGAGCTCGGCGTCGACGTTGTGATCGAGTCCACCGGGTTCTTCACCGACCGCGAGAACGCCGCCAAGCACCTTGACGCCGGCGCCAAGAAGGTCGTCATCTCCGCGCCGGCGACCAGTCCCGACGTGACCGTGGTGCTCGGCGTCAATTTCGACGAGGCCTACGACGCTGACTCGCACACGATCATCTCCAACGCCTCCTGCACGACCAACTGCCTGGCGCCGGTCGCGAAGGTGCTGCACGAGACCGTCGGCATCAAGCATGGTCTGATGACCACAATTCACGCCTACACCGCCGACCAGCGCCTGCAGGACATGCCGCACAAGGACCTGCGTCGCGCCCGTGCCGCCGCGGTCAGCCTGATCCCGGCGACCACCGGCGCCGCCAAGGCGATCGGTGCCGTGATTCCGGAGCTCAACGGCAAGCTGAACGGCTTTGCGGTGCGCGCCCCCGTGCCGACCGGCAGCGTCGTCGACCTGACGATCGAGGCCGAGCGCGAGACCAGCAAGGAAGAGGTCAACGCCGCGCTCAGGGCGGCCGCCAGCGAGGGTCCGTTGAAGGGCTACCTCGAGTACACCGAGGATCCGATCGTGTCCGCGGACATCGTCGGCAACCCGGCGTCGTCGATTGTCGATTCGGAGCTGACCTCGGTGCTCGACGGCACACTCGTCAAGGTTGTCGCCTGGTACGACAACGAGTGGGGCTACTCCAACCGTGTCGTCGACCTCGTCGGCAAGCTCTAGGCGCGCTGGCCACCTCAACGAACGCGATCTGGAACCAAAAAGCGATGCGGACACTCGAGGACCTGGAAGACCTGAAGGACAAGTGGGTGCTCGTCAGGGTCGACTTCAACGTGCCCCTCGACGGAAACGGTGGGGTCGCCGACGACACGCGCGTGCGCGAGACCGTGCCGACGCTGCAGGAGCTGCGCGGTCGGGGCGCTCGCCTGGTGCTGGTCTCGCACCTGGGACGGCCCAAGAGCCGTGAGCCTGAGCTGTCGCTGGCGCCCGTCGCTGCGCGCCTCAGCGAGCTGCTCGGAGTGCCGGTGAAGATGGCACCGGCGGTCGTTGGTGACGAGGTCAAGCAGCTTGCCGACGAGCTCGGAAGCGGCGAGCTGCTGCTGCTCGAGAACGTCCGCTACGAACCGGGCGAGACCGCCAACGATCCCGAGCTGGCGAGCGCGCTGGCCGCACTCGCGGACGTGTACGTCGACGACGCCTTTGGCGCAGCGCACCGCGCGCACTCATCGACGGTCGGCGCCGCGGAGCTGATGCGCGACCGCGTCGCCGGGCGGCTGCTCGAACGCGAGGTCAACACCCTGCGCGAGCTGATCGAGGCTCCCGCGCGGCCGCTCGTGGCGATCCTCGGCGGCGCCAAGGTGAGCGACAAGATCAAGGTGATCGAGCGCTTCCTGGAGGTCGCCGACACGATCCTGATCGGCGGGGCCATGGCCTTCCCGTTTTTGAAGGCAAAGGGCCACACGGTCGGCAACTCGCTATGCGCGCAGGAGGACGTTGAGCTCGCGGGCAGGCTGCTCGAGCTCGAGCAGCACAGTCACGGCCGCCTGGTGCTGCCGACAGATCTGGTGCTGGCCGATCACTTCGGCGCCGACGCGACCCCGCAGCAGCTCGACGGCGTCGATGTGCCCGAGGGCCTCATGGGCCTCGATGTCGGCCCCAAGACCGTTGCCGAATACGCCGCGCTGGTCGCTGCGGCCGGGACCGTGTTCTGGAATGGCCCGATGGGTGCCTTCGAGCTCGCGCCCTTCGCCGACGGCACCCGCGCGATGGCCGAGGCGTTGGCCGCGGCCCCCGGCGTGACCGTCGTCGGCGGTGGCGATTCGGCGGCGGCCGTCCAGAAGTTCGGGATGGCCGAGCAGATGACGCACGTCTCCACCGGAGGGGGCGCCGCACTTGAGCTGATCGAGGGCCGGAAACTGCCCGGAGTGGACGTCCTCTCCTAGTGGAGGACGTTCCTTATCTATGGAGGATGTAGTGACAGGTAGGACGCCACTGATTGCGGGCAACTGGAAGATGCACAAGACCGTCGCCGAGGCGGAGGATTTCATTCAGGCGCTGTTACCGCGCGTATCCACCGCCGACCATGCGGACGTCGCGATCTGCCCGCCGTTCACGGCGCTGACGCCGATGATCGACTCGACCCGGGGATCGCGCGTGCAGGTGTTCGCGCAGAACATGCATCAGGCCGAGTCGGGAGCGTTCACGGGCGAGGTCTCGGCGGAAATGCTGGCCGAGCTCGACGTGCACGGCGTGATCCTCGGGCACTCCGAGCGCCGCCAGCTGTTCGCCGAGACGGACAAGGCTTTGGCGCTCAAGCTTCCGGCGGCGCTCGCTGCCGGCCTGCTCCCGATCCTCTGCGTCGGCGAGACGGAGGCCGAGCGGGAGGACGGCGACACCGAGCGCAAGCTGCGCCACCAGGTCCAGGAAGGCCTGGCAAAGGTCCCGACCGAGCAGATCTCGAAGGTGGCGATCGCCTACGAGCCGATCTGGGCGATCGGCACCGGCAAGGTCGCCGAGGCCGAGCAGGCGCAGGAGGCCGCGGCCTTCATCCGCGCGCTGATCGCCGGCCGTTCACCGGAGCAGGCCGAGCAATCACGAATCGTCTACGGCGGCAGCGTCAAGCCAGATAACGCGAGCGAGTTGCTGACACTGCCGGATGTCGACGGCGCGCTCGTGGGCGGCTCCAGCCTCGACGCCGAGGCGTTCGCCGCGATCGTCGCCGCCGCGGCATGACCGAGGGGCCGGACCTGCGCTCTCTGCCGGGTGGCCCCGCTGGGCCCCCGGCATCGTCGGCGGTGCTGGTCGTGCTCGACGGCTGGGGACTCGCGCCTGATGGGCCGGGAAACGCCGTCTCACTCGCCCAGACCCCGATCTTCGATGCGCTCTGGGAACGCTATCCGCACACCACGCTGACCGCCTGCGGGCTCGCCGTCGGACTGCCCGAAGGGCAGATGGGCAACTCGGAGGTCGGACACATGAACCTCGGCGCCGGCACCGTCGTGATGCAGGACCTGACCCGCATCGACCTGGCGGTCGCCGGCGGTGAGCTGGCGCGCAACGAGGTGCTGCGCGCAGCCTTCAGCGATGTGCCCAGCGGCGGGCGCGTGCATCTGATCGGCCTGGTCTCAGACGGCGGGGTGCACTCGAGCATCGAGCATCTGCACGCGCTGATCGAGCTCGGCCGCGAGCTCGACGTGGAGGACCTGGTGATTCACGCCTTCACCGACGGGCGCGACACGCGGCCGCAATCGGCTGCAGGCTTCCTCGAGCAGGTCGAGCGCTGGATCGAAGAGGCAGGTGTCGGCCGTGTCGGCAGCGTGATCGGTCGCTACTACGCGATGGACCGCGACCGCCGTTGGGAGCGGGTGCAGCTCGCCTACGACCTGCTGGTGCACGGCAAGGCCGAGCATCACGCCGACAGCGCCGCCCAGGCACTGCGCGACGCCTATGCACGCGAGCAGACCGATGAGTTCGTGCGACCGGTCGCGATCGGCGCCGAGGCCCGGATCCGGCCTGGCGACAGCATCTTCGCCTTCAACTTCCGCCCCGACCGCATGCGCGAGATCACGCGCGCGCTGGCCGAGGACGCCTTCAGCGACGTCGACCGCGGCGGCGCCCTCGCAGCCGAGCGCTACGCAACGATGACCGAGTACGAGGAGACCTGGACCTATCCCGTCGCCTTCCGCCCGGCGCATCCCGAGGTCACGCTGCCGCGGGTGATCGCGGACTTCGGCGGGCGCCAGCTGCACGTCGCCGAGACCGAGAAGTATCCGCACGTGACGTACTTCTTCGCCGGCGGTGAGGAGACACCGCAGGAGGGGGAGCGGCGCGAGGTCGTGCCCTCGCCGCGCGACGTCGCGACCTACGACCAGAAGCCGGAGATGAGCGCGCCCGAAGCGGCCGCCGCCTTCACCGGCTCCTGGCGGAAGGACAAGCCCGTCTTTGGGATCATCAACTTCGCCAACGCCGACATGGTCGGCCATACCGGCGTGATCCCGGCCGCCGTCAAGGCGATCGAGACGGTTGACCGCTGCCTGGGAGAGGTGGTGCGCGCCGTGCACGAGAGCGGTGGCGTGCTGTTCATCACCGCCGATCACGGCAACTCCGACAACATGCTGGAGCCCGACGGCAGCCCCAACACGGCGCACTCGCTCAACCCGGTGCCGGTGATCGTCACGATGCCCGACTTGGAGCTGCGCGAGGGTGGCGTGCTGGCCGACGTTGCGCCAACGATCCTGCAGCTGCTCGGCTACCAGCAGCCCGCCGAGATGACGGGCGTCTCGCTGATCGAGAGTTAGGTCTCGGAGGCTGCCGCGTAGCGCAGCCAGAGGTACTTCGCCGCGTACGAGCGATACGGCCGCCACGCAAGCGCCCGTGAGGCGGCGTCGGGGATGCTCGGCATCTGCGGTAGCGCGTACAGCGACTCGATCCCGCGGCGCAGGCCGAGGTCGCCCGCGGGGAACACGTCGGGCCGTGCCAGAGCACGCAGCAGAAACATCTGCGCCGACCATGTGCCGATCCCGCGCAGCGCGACAAGCCGCGCCTCGGCCTCGGCATCGCTCATCGTCGATAGCTCCGCAAAGCTGAACCGCCCGCTGGCGACCTCGACCCCGAGCGTCTGCAGCGCGCGTGCCTTGGCGCCCGAGAGCCCGACCGCGCGCAGCGCGGGCTCATCGGTTGCGGCGAGTCCTGCCGCGTCGATCCGGCCGCCGAGCAGCTCACGCAACCGCCCGAAGATGACGAGCGCGGCCTTCACGGAGATCAGCTGCCCCACGATTCCGAGCGCGAGCCGCTCGAGCTCGTCGCCCAGCACGCGCCCATGGGAAGGGAGCGTGAAGTCGACCGGCCCGTGCTCGCGCGCCAGCCTCGCGATCGGATCGTCCAGACCCGCCAGGAAGGACTGCGCGTCGTGCGCCTCGCACCGCTTTGAAGGCACCGCGCGATCGGTCATCTACACCCGACCCTACCGCTCTCCACCCGTGGGTGGAGACAGCGGTTCAACCCGTGATTCAACCCTGGCGCCGATGTGCAAACGGCCCGCGGAATCGATCATTTCACCCATGACCACAAGCACTTACATCATCGATTCAGCCCTCGTACTTCTCGTCCTGCTTCAGATCAGGGAGCGCACCCTCACCAACCGCCAGCTGATCCGTCCGCTCGTCATCCTCGGCATTGCCGTCGCCTCCTATCTGAAGGGCATCCCGACCCAGGGCAATGACCTCGTCCTGCTGGGCGTCCTAGCCGTAATCGGCGGCCTGATCGGGATCGCCAGCGGCGTCACGGTGATCATGCACCACCGTCCCGACGGCACCACAACCTTCCGCAGCGGCTGGCTCTCCGGCGTCTTCTGGGTGCTCGGCATGGGCTCGCGCTTCGCCTTCGCATGGTGGGCCTCGCACGGCGGCGTCACCCCGATCGCGACCTTCAGCGCCGCCCACCACATCACGAGTGGTGAGGCATGGACCGCGGCACTGCTGGCGATGGCCGTCTTTGAGGTCTGCGGTCGGACGCTGATCATGGCGCTGCGCTGGAAGGGCACCGACGTGCTGGCAGCCGTCCCCGCGAGGGCCTAACTTCCAGGCCATGATGCTCGCCACCGCCAGAGGCCGGGCCGCCACGCTCCTGCGCTTGGCCGGCCTTGTGGCGGTCGCCTGGAGCATCGTCCACTCCGGCACCGCGCCCGCCACCAGTGGGCGCGGTCTCGTTGTACTGCTGGCCTTTGTGCCGGCCGCGATCGCCTGGCTGGTGTGGACATTGTGGTCCTCCCGCCAGACCTTCATGACGCCCGACCTCTATGTGCTGGCGGTTTGCGGGGGCCTGATCCAGAGCGCCGACCCCAGCAGCGCCGCGAGCGTCTTCACGTTCGTGGTGGCGATGGGAGCGGCGGCGCGTTGCGGGCTGCTCTACGGGCTTGTGATGGCCGCGCTCGGAGCCGCCGCGGTCGGCGTCTGCGCGATCATCTACGACCGCGACGCGCTGATCGTGTTGGCCTACGCGCTGGGCTTCGCGGCGACGACGCTCGGCGGCGCGAACATCCGCCAGTCACGCCTACGGCTCGAGCAGACAGAGTTGCTGCTGGCACAGACGCAGCGCTCGCACGAGGAGCAGCTTCGCGCTGCGCGACTGGAGGAGTCCACGCGCATCGCGCGCGACATCCACGACGTGCTGGCGCACACGCTCGCGGGGCTCGTGATCCAGCTCGAGGCGACCGACGCGCTGCTCGAACAGGGCACCGACACCGACACCATCCGTCAGCGCGTGCTACGCGCCCATGGGCTCGCGCGCGAGGGGCTGCAGGAGGCGCGCCGCGCGGTCGGGGCGCTGCGCGGCGACGCGGGCGCGCCGCCGGTGCCGGCCCGCGCGGCGATTGGCGCCCTGATCGAGCAGTACGAGCACCCGATTGAGTTCACCGTGAGCGGTGACGAGGAGCGGTTGCACGGCCCGGTCGGGGAGGCCGTGCTACGCGTGATCCAGGAGGCGCTCACCAACATCCGCAAGCACGCCCCCGGCGCGGCGGTCACCGTTGACGTGACGGTCGGCGAGCAGGCGCTCGAGCTGACGGTCGAAAATCGCGCGCTGGTGTCGGTCGCCCGCCCGAGCCTGGCGGCGTCCGGCGGTGGCTACGGCCTGCGCGGCATGCGTGAGCGTGCCGCCGAGCTCGGCGGCACGCTCACCGCCGGCCCGGTCGACGAGGGCTGGCGGGTGGCTCTGCATCTGCCGCTCGATCGGCGACGATAGCCAGCATGATCCGCGTACTCGTAGTCGACGACCAGGCGCTCGTGCGGGAAGGGCTGACAACGCTGCTCGAGGCCGCCGCCGAGCTCGAGCCGGTGGGCGCCGCACGCGATGGGGCGGAGGCGGTGGCGCTGTGCGCCGGGCAGCGCCCCGACGTTGTGCTGATGGACCTGCGGATGCCGAACATGGACGGCGTGCAGGCCACCCGACTGATCCGTGAACGGCACCCCGAGGTCGAGGTGGTGGTACTCACGACCCACGCCGACGAGGCCTCGATCCTCGACGCGCTCAACGCGGGCGCGCGCGGCTACCTGACCAAGGACGCCGGGATCGCTGAGATCGCCAGGGCGATCCAGGCGGCTGCAGCACACCAGACGCTGCTCGATCCGATCGTGCACCAGCAGCTGATCGCGTCTGCCACGGGGCACGCCATGGCGTCCCCGGGTTCAGTGGCCGGCGAGTCGAGCCGACCCACCCTGCCGGCAACGCTGCCGGATGAACTGACGCCGCGTGAGGCGGAGGTCCTTTCGCTGATCGCGCGCGGGCTCTCAAACCGGGAGATCGCCAGCGAGCTGTTCGTCAGCGAGGCGACCGTGAAGACCCACATCAACCACGTGTTCTCCAAGATCGACGCGCGCGACCGCGCACAGGCGGTGCACTACGCCTACACGCATGGCCTCGCGGGATCGGCCTAGGCGGGTTATGCCCGCTCGCCGACCGGTACCCAGAGCGGGTCATCGGCGCTGATCGCAGCGGGCCGGCCGATGTGGTAGCCCTGGGCGAGGTCGACGCCGCGGCGGCGCAGGAAGAGCTCGGTCTCGTGGTCCTCGACGCCCTCGGCGATCGTCTGCTTGTTGAGGCCGTGGGCGAGCGACACGAGCGCTTCGATCACCAGCTGGTCAGTGCGGTTGTGCAGGCAGTCGGTGACGAACTCGCGGTCGATCTTGAGGTAGTCGAAGGGGATGTGCTTGAGGTAGTAGAAGCCGCCGAAGCCGGCCCCGAAGTCATCGAGCGCGAAGCGGCAGCCGAGTCGCTTGAGACGCTCGGCGAAGGTGCGCGCGAGCGCCATGTGTGAGATCGCGGCCGTCTCGGTGACCTCGAAGATCAGCCGGCCGGGGTCGATCTGATGGTGGGCCAGCTGCGACTCAATCACGTGCAGCAGGCGGTCGTTGGCGAGCGATTTGGCGGACACGTTGATCTCGACCGCGCCCACGCGGCCGGCCGCCTGCTCACGCGCGACCAGCTCGATCGCCTGCCGCGCGACCCATTCGTCGAGCTCCTGGATCAGGTCGTAGCGTTCGGCGATGTAGAGGAAGGCTCCGGGGGGGATCGTGTCGCCGGAGTCATCGACCATGCGCAACAGCAGCTCGCACTGGCTGACACGGTCGCTGTGCAGCTCCACGATCGGTTGGGCGTGCAGCGTGAACTGGCCGTGGTCGAGTGCCGAGCGGATGCGGTCGATCCACTCCAGCCGGGCCTTCATACGCGGCTGCTCGTCCCGCCCGCCGGAGTGCACCGCCACCTGGTCGCGGCCGGCTTCCTTGGCGTCGTACATCGCCAGGTCGGCGTCGACGAGCACGGCTTCGGAGTTGTCCTGGCCCTGGGTGAACATCGTCACGCCGATGCTGGCGGTCACATGGCGGCTGGTCTGACCCTGCTCGACCACCGCGTTTGCGTGGATGTCGGCGACGATCTGCTCGGCGACGTGCTGGGCAACCTCGGCGTTGGCGTCCGGCAGCAGGATCGCGAACTCGTCGCCGCCGAGCCGGGCGACGGCGTCGGAGCTACGCAGGCGGCCGCGCAGCAGCGTGGCAACGTTGACGATCAGGCGGTCGCCGGCCTCGTGCCCGAGCGTGTCGTTGACCGCCTTGAAGTGGTCGAGATCCAGCACCAGCAGCGCGCCACGGTCGCCGTAGCGGTTGACGTGGGTCACGTGGCGCTCCAGCTCGGTCTCCAGGCCGCGGCGGTTGAGCAGCCCCGTGAGCGGATCGTGGTCGGCCATGTGGCGCAGCTCGCGCTCCATCGTGCGGCGCTCGGTGATGTCGACGAAGTGGGTGAGCGTCTGCAGCGGGTTGCCGTCCTCGTCGCGCAGCATGCGCACGTGCCGTGAGACCCATACGGCCTCACCGTTGGCTCGCAACAGGCGGCCGTCGCGGATGTAGCTGTCGATCTCACCACTCAGCAGCTGCTCGTCGAGCTGGGTGCGCTCGCCGAGCTCCTCGGGGTGCGTGATCGTCGCGAGGTTCATGGTCAGCAACTCCTCGCGCGTGTAGCCGGTGATCTCGCACATCGAGTCGTTGACCTGGAGCACGCGCCCGTCGGCCATCGCGATCGTCATGCCGACGGGCGCGTTCTCAAAGGCGACGCGGAAGCGCTCGCGGGCCGCCTGGGCGTTGCGCTCGATCGCCCGTAGCTCCGTCACATCTTGCACGATGCCGATCACAATGCCTGGGCGGTCCGGGTCCCGGCGCCCGCGCACGTGGACGGTCCGGCGCACGTTGTCGGCGGCGTTGACGCGGCACTCGACCTCGAACTTCGGACCGCCGGCCACGATCTGCCCGAAGGCGCTCGCGACCGAGTCCCGGTCGCCGGGATCGACCATCGCGAAGAACTCCTCCGCACGGGGCGCCTCGGCTCGACCTTCGATTCCGAAGGTGCGCTTCATCTGCTCGGACCACTCGACCTCGTCGGTCTCGATGTTCCAGATCCACGAGCCCAGCTTGGCGATCTTCTGAGCCTCGGCGAAGGCGTCGAGGGCCTGGTCGCGCGCCGCGTCGGCCTCCTTGCGGTCGCTGACGTCGATTCCGAAGGAGCCGACCGCGTCGAGCTCACCCTGATCGTCCAGCACGGGGTAGCGGACGACATGGTAGGTGCGCTGCCCGCGATGCGGGTGATTGACCGTGACCTCGTGTGCGACCGGCCGCTTGGTCTCCCACACGACACGGTCGTCCTCGGCGATCTCGGTGGTGCGCGGGGTCTGGGCGAAGTCGGTCGGATAGGCGCCGACCAGCTCCTGCTCATCGACACCGTAGACCTGCGCCAGCTCGTTGTTGACGTTCAGATAACGGCCGTCGAGCCCGCGCAGCGCCAGCCAAACTGGCGCGTGATCGAAGATCGCGCGCAAGCGCGAGTTGGCGGCCCGCAGGCCCTCCTCGGCCTCATGCTGGGCGGTGACGTCGATGAACTGCGCGATGAAGTAGACCGGGCTGCCGTCGTCGGCGCGCGCCATCGAGACCGACTGCTCGAGCCACAGGGTCCCGCCGCTGCGGCTGAAGTAGCGCTTGCGAACCTGGTAGGAGGTGCGTGAGCCGCTCATCAGCTCGATGATCTGCTGCTGGTCGTTGAGCGCGTCGTCGGGGTGTACGAGCGTCTGGAAGTTGGAGCCGACGAGCTCACTCTCGTTGCGGCCGCAGATCTCGCAAAGCTTGCGGTTGACGCGGATCAGGGTTCCGGTCAGCGAGGTCAGCGACATGCCGATCGGCGCCTCGGTGAAGACGCTGTCCATGTGCTGGTCGGCGGTGCGGACCGCCGATGCGGCCGCGGCCTCGATGCGCCGGCGGCGGGAGTGATGGTCCTCGCTGAGTACATGCGCGATGGCGGCGACGACGTCGTCGAGGCGGTCGATCAGCGCGAAGTCGGCGGCACCGAGACGTAGGGTGGCGGCTACCTCGGCGGCTCCCAGATCCTCGCCGACGACGATCACCGGCCGCTGGCCCGCCTCACGCACGACCAGCCGCAGCCGCTCCTGTGCGCGCGGCCAGGCCGGCTCGTGCTCGAGGATCAGGGTATCCCAGGTGCCGGCACTGAGCAGCTGCCGCAGGCCGTCGGTGGTGTCGACCTGTTCGCATGCCCAGCTGGAGATCGAGGCCAGATGGCGCGTGACGGCTTGGGCGCGCTCGGACAGCGGCGCTATCACCAGCACCTTCAGACCCTTCAGTTGAGGCCCCCCTTTGGCCATTGGCGCAGAAGGTTAGCCTCTGGAGCGGTGCGCCAGTCGCGGGCTGGACGGATTGCCAAGGGTTCCGCACGCGGTTTCCGCCGTGCCGGACCCGACCCGCAAGCGGGCCGCGGCCAGGACTAACCGAAGCCCGCGCCGAGACCTGTCTGGGGCGCCGCGCTCAGACACCGAATATTGCATAGGTGGCCTCCAGCACAGGCTCGGCGAGGTCGTGCAGGGCTGCGCTCGATCCGGTGCGCAGGCGGTCACGGATCAGCTCGTCGAGGCCGCCGGTGAAGAGTGCGAAGACCGCCGGCGGAAGCTGGCGGACCGCACTGTCGCGCTGGTGCGCGAGTTCACCGAGGTTGGCGATCCGCGTGGCCAACACGCCGAGCAGCTCGGCCCGGTGCTCGAGTGCGGCGGGGCCGGCCGCGAGCACCTCGACGTGCAGCGTCGTTGCCAGTGCGGGTTCGTCGGCCAGCACGTCCAGATAGGTGGTGAGATCGTTGCGCACGCGCTCGCGCCAGCTCTGCGCCGCCTGCGCCTGCGCGACCGCGCTCATGCGCGCCAGCGCGTGCTGCATGGCGAAGTCGTAGGCCGCGATGAAGCACGCCTCCTTGTCGGCGAACTGGGCGTAGAAGGTGCTGCGCGAGACGGCCGCACGGCCGACGATGTCAGCGACTGTCGTTGCCGGGTAGCCGAGCTCTGCGACGCAATGCAGCGTCGCCACGAGCATGCGCTCGCGCTGCGAGCGGGCGACGTCCTCGCGGGCGATGTTGTGGCGACCTGGCCGCAGACGCTGGTGGTTCGGGAGGCTGGTCACGGGTCCGGTACGGAAGAGTACACGGAGGGTCGGCAGCGGCCAAGCGGACAGCGCCGGCGGTGAGCGCTCAAGTCGGCTCGGGACCCGCCGATGGTGTGGCTATGCCGAACACCCCTCCACGTGTGCTGGTGGCCGAGGATTCCGCCACGCAGCGTGCGGTCTGCGTGAACATGCTGCGGGATGCGGGGCTTGAGGTGCATGAGGCGCCCGACGGCCGCTACGCGCTCGACATCTGCCGGATCATTCGACCGGATCTGCTGGTGCTCGATCTGGGCCTGCCGCGCCTGAACGGGATCGACCTGCTCAGAAAGCTGCGCGACGACCGCAAGATCGGCACGACGCCGGTGATAGTGCTCACCGGCGACGAGCGCGAGGAGACGGCGGAGCGGGCGTTCTACGAGGGTGCGACGGACCTCGTCACCAAGCCCGTCGATGCGGGCGACCTGATCGCACGCGTGCAAGAGGCGCTCGGCGCCGGCGCCGGCTGAAGCGGGCGGGGTCCAGCCCGAACTGGCGCACGCGCGCCTGAGCTGGCGCGGGCGCTCGGCCTGAGCACGCGCGCCGGCGTCCGACCGGCCGCCGTCAGGCGTCGCGCCGCAGCAACAACAGCGCGGCGATCACGATCACCGCGGCCGTGTATCCACAGAAGAGCGCGAAGCCACCCCAGGGCGAGAACATGTTGGGGTCGGCGAGCGCCTGTGCGATCGCGCCGCCGGCATTGCTCGGCAGGTAGGGGTGGATCGCGTCGGCGGTCGTGCTGGGCAGGATCTCAACCAAGCCCGGGAGCACGAAGAAGACGCCGACGAACAGCGCGATGCCGCCGGCCGTACGTCGCACGATCGTGCCGAGCGCGATGCACATCGCCCCGGTCGCGGTCGTGAACAGCGCGGCGCCGAAGACCGATCGCAGCGCGTGCGGCGCGCTCAGCGCGACGTTCACGTGATGCTGGGTGAAGATCGCCTGGCCGGCGAGGAAGCCGATGAACGCGGCGATCAGCATCAGCACGAACACGACGGTCGAGAACACCAGCAGCTTCGCCCACAGCACCGGCAGACGCTTGGGCGCCGCCATCAGGCTCGAGCGGATCATGCCGGTGTGGTATTCGCCGGTGATCGTCATCACACCGAGGATCGCGACGGCGAGCTGAGCCAGGTGCCAGCCCCCGAGGCTGTGATCGATCGGGTTGATTGTCAGACGATCCTGCAGCGACAGGTGCGACCAGCGCGCCATCTCGATCAGCGCGATCAGCGGTCCGAGGCCGGCCTGGGAGAGAAATGCAAGAAACAGCGACCAGCGGGTCGAGCGCAGCGTCCAGAGCTTGGTCCACTCCGAGCGGATCACGCGGGGAAGCGTCACGCGCTCGCTCGAGCGCTCGGCACGGGCTGCAAAGGCGGGAGTGGTGGTGGCGCTCATTGCACTGCTCCGCCGACACTCGCCGGGGTTGCAATGTCGGTCGGGTCGGTGGCCGAATGCTGGTATTCGACCGATTCCTTGGTGATGCTCATGAACGCATCCTCGAGTGAGACCTGCACCGGTGTGAGCTCGTGCAGCACGATCTGCTGCGCGGCGGCGAGTTCGCCGATCTGCTCGGCGGTCATCCCGTACACCTGGAGCCCTCCGCCGTCGAGCCTGTCGGCGCGGGTGGCGCCGGCGCTCGTGAGTGCGCCGGCGAGCTGCGGGAGCTGCGGCGAGCGGACGCGCACCGGTGCGCCGGACGATGCCTCCGCGACGAAGCTCGCGACGTCGGTGTCGGCGATCAGGCGCCCGCGGCCGATCACGATCAGGTGATCGGCGGTCTGCTCCATCTCGCTCATCAGGTGCGAGGAGAGGAACACGGTGCGGCCCTCGGCGGCGAGCCCCTTGAGCAGGTTGCGGATCCAGCGGATGCCCTCCGGGTCGAGCCCGTTGGCGGGCTCGTCGAGCACCACCGTGGCGGGATCACCGAGCAGCGCGGCGGCGACTCCCAGGCGCTGGCCCATTCCGAGTGAGAAGCCTCCAACGCGCTGGCGCGCGACCGATTCGAGCCCGACCAGCTCGATCACCTCGGAAACGCGGCTGCGGGGGATGCCGTGCGTCTGGGCGAGCGCGAGCAGGTGGTTATACCCGGAGCGGCCGGTGTGAACCGCGCGCGCCTCGAGCAACGCACCGACCTCGTGCAACGGCGCGGCGAGGTCGCGGTACTGCTTGCCGTTGACGGTGGCGCTGCCGCCTGTCGGCCGGTCGAGGCCGAGGATCAGGCGCATCGTCGTGGACTTGCCGGCGCCGTTGGGGCCGAGGAAGCCGGTCACGGTGCCGGGCTTGATCGTGAACGTCAGGTCGTCGACGGCAACACGCTCGCCGTAGTGCTTGCTCAATCCGTGGACTTCGATCATCGCTGGTCACTGTAACCACCGTGGTCGCCGTGAGCGTCAGCTTTAGTGGTCGTTTAGCGGAGTGCGACCTGCGGCGCACTCCCTCAGGCGGATGGCAACGCCGCTTGTGCGACTCAGTGCGGACGGCGACGGTTGCGATTTTGTGACCTCACAAAACGGCCACAAGTTGTTTACCGATTCGCCACACGGTCACGGCCCAACGCGCGAAGACTTCCCGCTGCTCACAACGTGCGGCCAACTGCCGTGCGCGGCTTCTGATGACTGGAGACACATGCTGAAGATGGGACGTGCGCGAGCCGGGCTCGCGCTAGCAACGCTGGCGGTTGCCGGGATCGCGGGGAGCGTTGCCGCGACTGCGAGCAGCGCCGCAAGCAAGCCGACGCTGATCGTCTACTCCGCGCAGGGGTACGACCACGCGATGGTGGCCGCCTTCACCAAGGCGACGGGCATCCCAACCAAGCTCGACGACAACTCGACGGGCCCGCTGCTCACGCAGATCGAGGCCTCGAAGAACAACCCCAACTGGGGTCTGCTGTGGGTCGACGGCGACACCGCCTTCGCCGGACTTGACCAGCAGCACCTACTGTTGCGCGGCTTCGAGCCGATGGTCTCGTGGGACAAGCTGGGCAAGGAGGTCGTCCCCACAGACAAGAGCTACACCCCGACCGGCGTGACGCTGATGGCGGCCGTGGTCTACGACTCGACCAAGGTCTCGGCGCCGCCGACCAGCTGGTCACAGCTGACCGGACCGCAGTGGAAGGGCGCCGTCGGCATGAACGACCCGTCGCAGTCGGGTCCGACCTTCCCGTTCATCGCCGGGATGATGAACCACCTCGGTGGTATCGCCCAGGGTAAGTCGTACTTCAGCAAGCTCAAGGCCAACGGTCTGGTCGTCAACTCGACCAACGGCCCGACGTTGCAGGCGCTGACCAACGGCCAGATCAAGCTCGCGCTCGTTCAGAGCTCCGCCGGTGTCGGCGCTGCGCTCGGCGACAAGAACCTGAAGGTCAAGTACCTGAGCCCCGCGACGCTGCTGCCGAGCGCGATCGGCATCGACGCCAAGGCGCCGAAGGCCGAGCAGCAGGAGGCCGAGAAGTTCATCGAGTTCGTGCTCTCGAAGAAGGGTCAGCATGTGATGCAGACCGGCGATCCGACCGGCGACTCGCTGTACTACCCGGTGCTCAACGGCGTCAAGCCGCTGGCAGCGCTGCCCTCGCTGGCAAGCGTCTCGACCCAGCGGATCAACCCCTACACCTGGGGCGGTCGCGAGGCGGCGATCAACAGCTGGTTCGACAACAGCATCAAGTGACGGACGGCGCGCAAGCGTTTCTCAGGGAACTGCACTAACAGGTGTCGTTCACACCTCCGTCAGCCCAGGGGGGCGCGGTCCTCGATGGACCGCGCCCCCGGGCGCGTTTGGGCCTGCCGAGCGCAGGAAATCTGCTGCAGGCCGGCTTCTGGGTCGTATTGATCCTGATCATCCTGCTGCCGTGCCTGGCGTTCCTGGTGCTGGCCGTCTCCCCGCGGCTGTTCGATCAGGGCAGCTCGTACTTCACCCTGCACTGGCTGGGCAGCGTCTTCAGCGGCCAGACCGCGATCGCGATCGGCAACTCGCTGTGGGTCAGCGCCGTGGCGTCGCTGATCGGGATCGGCGTCGGCTTTCCGGTTGCCTGGCTCACCAGCCGCACCAACCTGCCCGGCCGCAGCCTGATCACTGCCGGCATGTGGCTGGTCCTGCTGCTGCCCAGCTGGCTGCCTTCGCTCGGCTGGGTGCGGCTGGTGCAGCTCGACGGCGTCATGTACCGGCTCGGGCTCAACCTGCCGTTCGTGACGCACGCCGTGCTCGGGCCGTTCGGCGTGGTGCTGGTGCTCGGGATCCGCAACGTGCCCTTCGCCTACCTGGCGATCAGCACGGCGCTGGCGGGGATGGGCCAGGAGTTTGAGGACGCCGCCCGGGTCCATGGCGCGTCACGCCTGGAGTCGATCCGCGTCGTCGCGCCGATCATCGCGCCGGCGATCTATTCGGCGCTGGCGATCGGCTTTGCCGAGGCAGTCAGTGACTTCGGCGTGGCTGCGACGCTCGCCTATCAGGCCAACTTCCATCTCGGCACCTACCAACTCTACGAGTACATCGACAACTTCCCACCGAGCTTCCCAGGGGCGGCCTCGATGGCCTGGCTGTTGGTGGCCTCGGTCGGCATCCCGCTGGCGTTGCAGGCGCGGGCGCTGCGGGGGCGCTCCTACGCGGTGCTCTCGGGCCGCTCGCGGCAGATCATCCGCCGCCGCCTGAGCGCGCGCGGCAAGACGCTCGCGCTGGGCGGGATCGGCCTCTTCTTCGCCATCGCCCTCGGGGTTCCCGCGTTCGGCGCGATCAGCGGCTCACTGCTGGCCGACTACGGTGGCTCGTTCTCGCTCTCGACAACCAACTACTCGGCCGTGCTGCACTCCTCGGTGCTGACCGAGCCGCTGCTGCGATCGCTGTTCTACGGGGTGATCACCGCCTCGATCACGGTCGTGCTCGGCTACGTCGCCGCCCGTCGCCTGACACAGGCGAAGACCCGCGCCACGCGCTTCCTGGACTTCCTGCTGCTGGCCGCGGTCGCGATCCCGAGTGTGATCTTCGCGGCCGGCTACATCATGGCCTACAACCTGCCGTTCCTCTCGCACATCGGCATCAACCTGTACCAGACGGTCGGCCTGCTGATCATCGCCTACGCGGCCTCGAGCCTCCCGACCAACGCACGCGTGCTGGTCGGCAGCGTTTCACAGCTGCAGGCCTCGCTGCAGGACGCTGCGCGCGTCCACGGCGCCAATCCCGTACTCGCCTGGGTGCGCGGTGTCGCGCCGCTGATCTCGCGGCCGCTGCTGTACGCGTGGCTGCTGACCTTCACGGGGGTGTTCCTCGAACTCCCGATCTCACAGCTCCTGTACGCCCCGTCGCAGCCACCCGTGTCGGTCGCGATCGAGGACAATCTCAGCAACTACCACTTCGGGGTCGGCACCGCCCAGTCGGTGTTCGCGGTGATGCTGGCGCTCGGGGTTGTGGTCGTCGTGCTTGCCGGCTACAGACTCTTGACCCCGAAAGGTTGGCGACAGGTGGGAGCAGCGCGATGAATCGGCCACAGACCAGCGGCGTCTTCATGGACGGGCTGAGCAAGCGCTACAACCGCGTGAGCGCGCTCGATGATGTCTCGCTGGGCGTCGCCCCGGGGCGCTTCCTGGTGCTGCTCGGTCCCTCAGGGTCGGGCAAGTCCACCCTGATCCGCTGCCTCGCCGGGATCGAGCACCCCAGCGCGGGTCGCATCGAGATCGGTGGCCGCGTGGTCGCGGACGGTCGTCTGCAGGTGCCACCGGAGCAGCGCGACCTGGCGATGGTCTTCCAGGACTTCGGCCTCTGGCCACACATGACGGTCGCCGAGAACGTCGCCTTCTCGCTGCGCCGGCGGCGCTCGGCCCGGAGCACGGCGCACGAACACGCGCTGGCGATGCTCGAGCGCGTGGGGCTGCACGTGCACTCGCGCCGCTATCCGCACGAGCTCTCCGGTGGCGAGCAGCAGCGCGTCGCGCTCGCGCGCGCGCTCGTGTCGAAGCCGAGCCTGCTGCTGTTCGACGAGCCGCTCTCATCGCTCGACGCGAACCTGCGCGAGCGCCTGCGGATCGAGATCGGAACGCTGGTCCGCGAGCAGGAGGCGACCGCCGTCTACA
The DNA here is from genome assembly GCA_963706725.1 of uncultured Actinomycetota bacterium. GTDB lineage: Bacteria > Actinomycetota > Thermoleophilia > Solirubrobacterales > Solirubrobacteraceae > Palsa-465. The sequence continues at coordinate 2,307,264 of OY970167.1, forward strand.
TCACCCACGACCAGAGCGAGGCGTTCGCGCTCGGCGATGAGATCGGCGTGCTGCAGGGCGGCCGCCTGATCCAGCATGGTCCGCCCGAGGTGATCTACCGCACGCCGGCGAGCCCGTTCGTGGCGCGCTTCACCGGGGTGGCGGGGGTGCTCAAGGGCTATGTTTCGGGTCCCGGTCCCGCTGGACCAGGACCCGTGACGGTCGTGGTACCCAGCACGGATCCCCGCTCGAGCCTCGAACTGTCTGCGACGGCCATGACCGAGCTCGCGCCGGGGACGCCGGCACAGGTGATGCTGCGGCCGACGGCCGCGCGCATCTGCCGCACCGGCTCGCGCCCCGCGGTGTTGCGCGGCGTCGTCCGCGACAGCGCCTTCCACGGGCGTGGGTACGACTACGTGATCGAGCTCGGGGAGAAGCTGCACCTCACGGGCGTGTTCGATCGACGCCGCTTCGACCGTGGCGCCGTGGTCGACATCTTCGTGCACCCGGCCGGCTCGCTGGCCTTCGCGGACGACGAGGAGCGCGGCGAACCGACATTGCGCGGCGAGGCCGTTGTGCGGACCGCCGCCGCGGAGGCTGTGGCGCAGGCACAACCGACGTCGCACCGTGAGCCCACGAGCCCGGCGGCAATCACTGTCACAGAGAACGAGGAGATGTAGTAGGTCGTTATGACTGGTACTGAGGTAGGTCTGGTTGCATCGGTGTTCATCGCCTGCACGGTTGAGGCCGTTGAGGCCCTGACGATCGTGCTGGCGGTTGGTGCGACCCGCAGTTGGCGCTCGGCGATGATCGGCGTGGGGGCTGCGTTGGTGGCGCTGGCGATCGTGACCGCGGCGCTTGGCCCGGCACTGACGGCGCTGCCGATCAATGTGCTGCGCGGTGTCGTCGGCGGACTGCTGCTGGTGTTCGGGCTGCAGTGGCTCCGCAAGGCGATCCTGCGCGCCAGCGGACTCAAGGCCCTGCACGACGAGGACGCTGCCTTCATCGAGGAGACGGAGGCCGCCCGCGGAGCCGGTACGGTCGCCGCGGGCCTCGACGGGTATTCGTTCCTGGTGTCGTTCAAGGGCACCTTCCTGGAAGGGCTCGAGGTCGTCTTCATCGCGCTCACGTTCGGCTCCAATCAGAAGAACGTGCCGCTCGCCGCGGCCGCGGCCGCGGCCGCGGTGCTGGTGGTCGTCGCCGTCGGCGCGTCGTTGCGAGCGCCGCTCGCGCGGGTGCCGGAGAACTCGCTCAAGTTCGTCGTTGGCGTGATGCTCACCTCCTTCGGCGTGTTCTGGGGCGGGGAGGGCGTGCACGCCCACTGGCCGGGCGCTGACACCTCGCTGCTGGTGATCATCCCCGTGGTGCTGCTGTTCGCCGTCGGCACGGTCGCGGCGCTGCGCCGCTTCCTCGACGAGCCCGCGGTGTCCGGCACGCCGGTGAATGCATGAGCCGCATCCAGCAGTTCCTGCAGTTCCTCTGGGACTTCGTGATCGGCGATGACTGGCGGATCGCGCTGGGCGTCGCGGTGGCGCTGGTGGTCACGCTCGTGCTCTCCAACAACGGCGTCACGTCGTGGTGGCTGCTGCCCCTCGTGGTTGTCCTGGTGCTCAGCGTCTCCGTGTGGGGCGTCGCGCGCGGCGCCCGCAATAAGAGCTGAGCCTCGCGTCCGGCTCGCCTACAGCCACTCGACGCTGTAGCGCGGGCCGGCCTCGAGCATCCGCTCGATCAGCTCCGGGGTCAGACCCGGGGCGGGCAGCTCCGGGTCGCTGACCGGCGTGCAGACCTCGCGGAACCAGCCCTCCATGCCCGCCGGCGTGTAGACGGTCAGCATCCGCGCCGGTGTGTCGGTCGCGTTGACGTAGGAGTGGCCGGCGCCCCTGGGAATGAAGGCCGAGCCGCCAACGCCGATCACGTGCGTCTGGCCCTCGACCGTGAACTCGACCGCGCCCTCATAGACGTGGAAGAGCTCATCCTCGGCCAGATGGCGGTGCGGCGGCGGCCCGCCGCCGGGGCCGAGCACGCAATCCATCGCGAATATCGTGCCGCCCGACTGCGCGCCGGTGACCAGGAACGTGTAGGTATCCCCTGGTCCCCAGAACGACTGCGCTGCGCCGTCGCCGGCGGCCCGGCCGCCCAGCACCACGCCCCTGAACGTCTCCATGTCGCCTCCCGAGCTCTCCCTGATCCGTGCTCTCGCACCGAGTTCGCCGCCTACCGCGCTTGAATCGTGCGGATGGTAGGCGGGCCGCTGATGATGTTGCGCCAATCGCTGCAGTCGGCGCGGTACGCACGGCCCTGGCAGCAGCTGCTGATCGCGTCCGCGCTGATCGTCGGCGGCATCGTGCTGACAGTCGTCGGCCCGCCCGCTGCGGGCCTGATCCTGACGCTCGTCGGCTGCGCGTTCTTCATCAATAAGGCGCAGCTGTGGCTGGCCCGTCGCCGGGAGGGAGCTGGGCGCTGAGCTCGGTCGCGGTTACGCTCAGCGGGCGATGAGCATCGCCCCGCGCACCGGAGCCGACCCCACGGCAGGAGACGACACGAACGGGGTTGCGCTGCGCCGGCGCTGGGACAGCGCCTCGCTGCAGTGGAAGGTGTTCGCGGCCAATGCGGCCGTGGTCGTGGTGGCGGTGGCGATCCTTGCCTGGACGCCGGTGACGGTCCATCGGGTCGCCACGCCGAGCGAACTGGTCGTGCTCGGACTCGGCGTGGTGCTCATGCTCAGCGTCGACCTGATGCTGCTGCGCCGGGCGTTCAGGCCGTTGCGGCGGCTCGCCGCGACGATGCAGTCGGCCGAGTCCGCGCTCGCGCATGACCACACCGACAGCTACCACGGCTCGAGTGCCGAGGTCCGCGCGCTCGCCGACGCGCTGGGCGGAATGCTCGAGCGCCTCGAACGCGAACGCCGTGAGAGTGCGCTGCGCGAGCTGGCCGCGCAGGAGCGTGAACGGCTGCGGATCGCGCGTGAGCTGCATGACGAGGTGGGCCAGATGCTGACCGCGATCGCGTTGCGTGCCGAGCGTGCCGCCGACGACGCGGCACCGGCGGAGCGCGGGGCGCTGCTCGAGATCTCCCGGGCCGCGCTCGGCAGCCTCGAGGATGTGCGGCGGATCGCCAGCGAGCTGCGGCCCGAGGTGCTGGATGACCTCGGCTTGTTCAATGCGATCGTGGCCCTCTGCGGCCGGGTTGACCGGCAGCCTGGGATCCGCGTCAGACGCGAGCTCAACGGGAGCCTGCCGAGGCTCGCTCCCGAGGTCGAGCTCGTGATCTACCGGGTGGCGCAGGAGGCGCTCACCAACGTGCTGCGTCACGCCGCGGCGACCGAGGTCATGGTCGAGCTGCGCGCTGACGATCAGGGCGTGGTGCTCGAGGTGGTTGACAACGGCCGTGGCGCGCCGGCCGATGCCGCACAGCGCGGGATGCGGGGGATGCGTGAGCGCGCGAGCGTGATCGATGCCAAGCTAGAGGTGGACGCACGCGTCGGCGGTGGCACGCGCGTCGTTCTGAGCGTGCCGGTGAGCAGCGATGGTCACACCGCTTAAGACGCGCGTGCTGCTTGCGGATGACCACGCGGTCGTCCGCAGCGGCCTGCGCGCGGTGCTCGACGCCGAGCCGGACATCGAGGTGGTGGCCGAGGCCGAGGACGGGGCAGAGGCGGTGCAGCGAGCGCTGGCCGGCGACATCGATCTGGCGATCCTCGACGTCTCGATGCCGAGGCTCACCGGCCTGCAGGCGACGGCTGAGTTGCGCAGTCGCTCGGAGGTGCGTGTCCTGATCCTCTCCGTTCACGACAACGAGCAGTACTTCTTTGAGGCGCTCAGGGCGGGCGCCTCGGGTTACGTGCTCAAATCGGCGGCGAATCGCGACCTGATCGAGGCGTGCCGCGCGGCCATGCGCGGGGAGCCGTTCCTGTACCCCAAGGCGATCGTCGCGCTGGTGCGCGAGTACCTGGAGCAGGCGCGCCGCGGCGAGGCTGCGCCGAGCGATCCGCTGACGCCGCGCGAGTTGCAGATCGTCAAGCTGATCGCCGAAGGACACACCAGCGATGAGATCGCGGCTGAGCTGGTGATCAGCCGCAAGACCGTCGATCACCACCGCGCGAACATGCTTGGCAAGCTCGAGATGAGAAGCGTCGCCGAGCTGACCCGCTACGCGATCCGCCGTGGCCTGATCGAGCCCTGAGGTGCCGCGGGCGGGCGGGTTGCGCAGATGGGTACTTGCACCTATTTCCGCCCGCTGAGGCAGACGTGATGCTGCGGGGCTGTGACCGAGATTGCGATCGCGCTGGATCGGCCCGCCCTCACACCCGAGGTCCGAGCCTGGATCAACAACCATCCGGGCAAGCGGCGCCCGGTGCTGGCGCGCGGTCACAGCTCTGATCGCACGCGCGGCGTCGTGCTGCTGCGGGTTGAGGTGGAGGCCGCGTCCGAGGACGAGGTTCGCGATGAGGTCGAGTCGCTGTTGACGGATCTGCGGATGCTCGGACTGCGTCCAAAGCTGCTGGACAGAGACGCAGCCTAGTTCGGGCATAGACGTGGGAATCGATCCCGGGAACAGGAGCCTCCACGAAGCGGGGCATAAGGCAGGGTGGGCTGCGCACGAACCCTCCGTGCACGGTCCCCGCCACAGCTTCAATGAGGCCGCGCACAAGCTCGCCTCCTGGCAGGTGCGGCCGGCCCCGGCCGCTCGGACGACCGGCGTCGAGCTGGCGGCCGCCGACGACGAGCGTGACGTCGTCGCCCACGGCAGCAAGGTGGTGCTGGCGCTCGGCGCACTGGGCGTCGTCTACGGCGACCTCGGCACCAGCCCGCTCTACACCGAGCAGGTGCTCTTCACCCAGCACCGGGCCGCCGTTCACGCGACCGTGGCCGGCGTCTACGGCGTCGTCTCGCTGATCTTCTGGGCGATGACACTGATCATCTCGCTCAAGTACGCGGGCCTGCTGATGCGGGCCCACAACCGTGGCGACGGGGGCGGTATGGCGCTCGTTGCACTGATCCAGCGCCGCGGGATCGGCCGCACCGTGCTGCTCGTGACGCTCGGGATCTTCGGTGCCGGCCTGTTCTTCGGTGACGGGATGATCACACCGGCGATCTCAGTCACCTCCGCGGTCGAGGGCCTGAAGGTCGTGACCCCCGGGCTTGCGAGCCTGGTTGTGCCGATCTCCCTGGGAATCCTGGTGGCGCTGTTCGCCGTCCAGCGAAAGGGCACCGGTGCCGTCGGTTGGCTGTTTGGTCCGCTCATCCTCCTGTGGTTCATCGTGATCGCGGTGATCGGGGCGGGCGAGGTTGTGCAGCACCCGGGGGTGCTGCAGGGGCTGTCGCCGACCTGGGGTGCGCGCTTCATGGTCGACCACGGGGGTTACGCGTTCCTCGCGCTGGGTGGCGTGGTGCTTGCGCTCACCGGAGCCGAGGCGCTGTATGCCGATCGCGGGCACTTCGGCGCGCAGCCGATCCGCCGCACGTGGTTCGGGATCGTCTTCCCGGCCGTGATGCTGTCCTACCTGGGACAGAGCGCCTACATCCTTGCGCACCCGCATTCGGTCAGCAGCGCGAACTTCAACCCGTTCTTCACGCTGGCACCATCGAGCCTGCGGATCCCGATGGTCGTGCTCGCGACGATCGCGACGATCATCGCCTCACAGGCCGCGATCACGGGCTCGTTCTCGATCACCCGCCAGGCGGTTCAGCTTGGTTTCCTGCCACGACTGAAGATCTCGCACACGTCTGAGCTGGAGGGCCAGATCTACGTGCCGTTGATCACCTGGGTGCTGGGCGTCGGCGTGATCGCACTGGTGCTGATCTTCAAGCGCTCAACCGCGCTTGCCAACATCTACGGTGTTGCGGTCACCGGGACGTTCTGCATCGATACGGTCCTCTTCCTCGCGGTCGCGCGCGCGATGTGGAAGGTGCCGCGCTGGAAGCTCGCGGTGATCGGCACGGTGTTGCTGATCGTCGAGGTCTCGTTCTTCTCCGCCAACGTGGTCAAGATCACACATGGGGCGTGGATCCCGCTTTGCGTCGGGCTCGCCACCGCGATCCTGATGGTGACCTGGCGCCGCGGCTTCCAGATCGTCACGCGCAACCGCACCGAGGAGGAGGGGGACATCGGGGCGTTTCTCGCCGAGGTCCGCACGGGTGCCGATCAGTGCCACCGCGCAAACGGCGTGGCGATCTACCTCAGTCCCAACAAGCACACCACACCGCTGGCGCTCAAGGCCGATCTCGAACGGCACGGCATCTTCCATGAGCGCGTGCTGATCGTCTCGGTCGCGCCGATGAGCGTTCCGCACGTCGACCCGGCCGAGCAGTTCCGGGTGGAGATACTCGGCAGCGGCACGTTCAAGGTCAGGCACATCACGGTGCGTGCGGGTTACCACGACGTCACCGATGTCCCCGGGGCGCTGGCGCTGGCCCGCAAGCGCGGCTTCCTGGAGCGCAACCTCGACCTCGAGCACGCCTCGTACTTCCTCTCCCAGATACGGGTGATGATGACCAACCGGCCGGGCATGAGTCGCTGGCAGAAGCTGGTCTTCGTCGCGATGGCCCGCAACGCCGCGAGCCCGATCGATACCTACCGGCTGCCGGTCGAGCGGACCACCACCGTCGGCGCGTTGATCGCGGTCTGAAGTGTGCTTTGCGGGCGTGCCCCGTCAGCCACCGGCGTACGTTGTGATATCCCCGTCGAGCACGCCCTGTGAGTCGTACTGCCCGCTCTCGAAGTGGACGACCTTTCCCCGTCGATTGATGAAGATCGTGTCGGGCAGCCCGTCGATGAAGGCCAGCGGCGACAGCTGGCTGCTTGAGACGGCATAGCTCGGGTAACTCAGCGGATGCTGGCGCAGGAACGCCTTCGCGTCACCGGTCGAGTCGTCGGCGTCCGCGCCGATGAACGCCACGCGCCGGCCGAAGCGGGCCGCGGCCGCTGCAAACAGATTGAATTCAGAGCGGCACGCCGGGCACCAGGACGCCCACACGTTGACGACGATTGGGTAACCGCGAAGCGCCCTGATTCTCTTCATCAGCGCGGAGTCGTCGCCGACGATGCTCGAGGCCTGTCGGTGAAGCGCCGCCAGTGCCGGGGGCGAGCCGGCCAGAGCTGCCGTCGTATTCTGCGCGGGGACGTGCTTGAGGCCGGCCTTCGCGAGCCGCACGAGTTTGGCGGTCGCCGGCCAGCCGAGCGCGGCGACCGAGTAGTAGAAGGCGATGCGCCCGCTCGCATTGAGCTCCATCAGCCAAGGTTGGCCGTCGACCTCATACCCGTCCGCCAGCCGGCCACTGGTGTCGACCCCGACCGGAAAGTTCAGGCGTGATGGCAGCGTTCTCATGAACGCGTCGAGCGCCCCCGGTGGCTCGACGCTGCCCTCGTCGACGGCCGTCAGCCGTGGAAGCCCCTCGCGAGCGGCGAGGGACTGATAACGCTTGAGCGCCTCGAGTCCGCCGGCCAGGCCGGTGATCTGACGATCCCAGGTGGCGAAGAACAGCACCATCCGCGCCTGCCCGGGGCCGAGCTTGACCTTCCCTGCTCGAGCTCCGGGGATCGTCGTAGCCTGGGTGGGGCTGATCCCCGTGATGTGGGCGTAGGAGAGATGCGAGTCAACCGCGGGATGACCGGGCAGCAGGCTCGAGGCCTCGTTCGCCAACAGTTGTGCCAGCTGGCCGACGGCCGCATAGGACTGCTGGGTGAGGAACAGCTTTTCGATCTGGCCCTGTTGGCTGATGACGAAGATCGCCGGGGTGTGATCGACGAGGTTGTGCGTGATCTCGACGCCGATGCTGTATTGACGCCAGACGGCGCGGAGCTGTGGCAGCGAGCCCGTCAGGAAATCCCAGGCGTGCAACATGCCGTGAAGCTGCGAGTAGGAGAGCACGTCCTCGATCGACGTTGCCTTGGGGTTCGAGTCGACGCCGAGCAGCTGCACACGCGAGCCGGCCGACCCGAGCATCGCCTTGGCGTCGAGCATCGCGGTCGTCGTCAGCGGGCACATGGTCGTGCACTCGGAATCGTTGAAGCCGAGGATCACGACCTTACCGCGGAAGCTGTCCAGGGAAACCGTCCTGCCGAACTGATCGGTCAGCGTGAAGTTGCGAGCGGGCCGGTCGAGCGCGGTCCCGGGATCGAGGACGGGGTTCGCGCTCACGGCCGCGGCAGGGGAGACCGGTTGCGATGGCGCGGCCGCCAGCGCGAGACCGCCGACGACCGCGGCAGCAGCCATCAGGGTCAGGCTCAGGGACGCTCGGCGGTGCGTAAGAGAAACGCCTGCGAGCCGCCGCAGGAGCTTGTTGACCGCCGTCCTGTTGCGCGCGTAGAGCCACCGCGCGGCGACGATCAGTGCGACGAGCAACGCGAGCGCGATGAACGCGAACGCTCGTGTGCTGGTCGAGGCTGAGGGGACGGTGCCGGACGAGCGGGCGCTGGCGGCGCGCCTCCCGGCGCCCGCGGAGCTCGCGGGGCCGTTGACCTTCAGGTGTATGCCGGCGCTCGAGGCAAGGGCGGTGACCGCCTGCTCGGCGGCCTGGTAGAGACCGGCACCGCCGCTCGTGCGGATCCCGCCGATGACTGAGTACCCCGCGGCGGCGGCGTGACCCGGCCAGTTGAAGCCGAGGCCGTTGGGCATCACAACGAGCAGCCGTCCGCGATAGGCCAGCGACAGTTCGATCCCCAGGAAGCGCGCATACGCTCGCGGCTGCTGCCACAGCGCGGTCACCGAGCCGAGGTCGTCACGCTTGGCGATGATCGCTACCCGCACCGGCAGACCGGCCCTGGTGGCCGCATGGATCAGGTCTCCCAATCGCACCTGCTGACCGACCGAGATTCCCGAGTCGGAAGCGAGGAACAGCGGCTGGTAGACGAGCACGTCGCTCCCCGGATCTCCGTCGGCACGGGCGGCTGTGCTGAGCGCCGCACAGGCACTCATCGCCAGAGCGAGGATCAGCAGCATGCGGGCGAGTGCGCGGGAGATCTCATTCATGGCGGTCAGACCAGTGCGCTCTGACGGCCTGGGAGCATCGGGAACGAGCGTAGGGAGCGTGATGGAAGGATGTAATTGGCTCGCTTGAGCACGAAGATGAACTCGTTGATGCCGTTGTTGACCGTATCGCTGATCGCCGGATTTTCGAGCTGAGCCGAGCTTGCGTTCATGGCTGTGCGGGTCCTCACAAAGTCGGCGATCGTGCGTTGCACGGCGACGAAGTGCAACCCGGCCTGGCCCCCGTCGACCGTGTTGAAATCCCGGCGCAGGATGATCGGGCGGCCATGTCTGCGGGCTCGCGCCGATGTCTGGGCATGGCCGACGACGCCGTAGGTGCGGATCGCCTGGCCGAGCAGCTGCGGGTCGCTCTCGGCGTCGGTCGTGAAGCGATCGGCCTGCTGCGGGCTGACCTCAGGCGCGTACATGCGCGCGACCCGCTCACGCTGGTTGAGGTCCTGATACCAGCTGTCGAGGCGCAACCGCATGTAGCTCACGTGCATGGTCGTGCCGTCGGCGTAGGCGCCGGCTGGGATCGCGACGTCGTCCTCGGTTGCCTGGTTGCGCTTGAGGTTCGACTTGAAGCCCATGAACAGCGGGGTCGAGCTGGAAACGGGGTTGCCCGGCGGGATTCCGCCGACGTGCTGGTTGGCAGCGGGGAGTCCGGGACCGGTGAAGCCGGTGCGTGTCTCGCGCCAGCTCAGAATGCTTGCGAGCGAGAGGTTGCGCTCGACGCCGGTGAGTGGCGCTCCGTGCACCAGCGCCGCTTCGATCTCGCGCAGCCGGGTGTCGTCGTCACAGGCGAGGTGCAAGCACATGTGATAGCGGTCGATCGCCGGAAGCTCGAAGTCCGACAGCGCTTTCGCCGTCGGTATCGGACTGTGCGCCCCGATCAGCTTGAAGTACGCCGGGGCCCAGCCGACCGTGAAGAGCAGGCCGTCCGGGCCCCAGCGATAGGCGTGTTCGAGCTCGCGCAGAGCGGACTCCAGCACCCGGGCGTAGCCGGGGGCCGGATTGCCGATGACGTCGAACATCAGCAGGCGATCGTGGCTCGGCGCAATCGTGTTCCCGTACCGGTCGGTTCGGAGCGTCGCCCCCCAGGCGAACTGGCGGCTGGGAAGCGCCGGATCGGCAGCCGGCAGGGCCACTTGTGGCAGCCGCTGCGCGTGCGTGCGCGCAGCGGAGTCGGTGGCCGCGACCCCGGCGGCGATGCCGCCCGCGGTCAGCAACGAGGCACCCGCGATGAACCCGCGTCGGCTCACTCCGTGACGTTCCGGCGGCGACTGGTCCGGCGCGCTCACGACGCCGAGCTCCAGTGGAAGCTGAAGCTCGCGCGGTGTGGCTTCAGCCACACGTTCTGGTACTCGACGTGGCGAGCGGAGACCGGAGGGGAGACCAACAGACTGAGCTTGTACTCGCCCGCTCCGGGAAGAGAGACGTTGTTCCCGTAATGCGGTCCCATGTAGCGGGAGATCATCGGCCACAGGCGCTCGTCGTAGACGAGCTTCCGGCCCCTGCGGATCGTCGCCCAGACGGACGCATACGGAATCGGCACGTGTGTCTGAGCGTCGTTCAGCATCACCATCAGGTGAAAGCTCGTCTTCGGGCGCGGCTTGATCTCATGCTCCTGGCTCCCGTCGAAAACCACGAACGGCACCGCCGTCATCGCTTCGGCGGTGATCGCCATTCCCTGCCACTTGGTGGACGCGAGAATCTGCGTCGGTACGGGTGTGATGCCCTTCACGAGCGACTTCACCGCCGTCCCCTGAGCGGGGGCCGAGCCGCCCATGTTCATGCCCACCATCGCCGAAGCACTCGTCGTGCTCGGCTTCGACTGGGTGGTCGCCGTCTTGTCGGCTGCCGCGCAGCCCGCCAGCAAGGCCGCGGCGCAGCCGACGACCAGCGTGCGGCGCACGGCTCGCATCGGATTTCTGAACGTGAGTCTCATCGCGCTACTCCTGCGTCGTCGATGGCGGCCCGCTCGTCCGGCAGCAGCGCGTAGAGCGTGCACGCGAACAGCACGAACAGCGGTCCGGAGTTCGGGTCGGTGGCGCCGCCTTGAACGATCCCGCCAAAGCCCTGACCGAGCACCCAGTAAACCAGGCTGAGGACGACCGCGAGCTTCAGCAGCGGCCGCGCGCGCCAGTCAAAGCCGACCCCGAGCGCGATCGTCGCCGAAAGCGCAGCAGCCACGAACGCGATCGGCACGCCGTTGCCCTGCGCGGCGTTGGCCGCCCAGTTCTGCACCGTGCTCAGCCAGCTCATTCCCGATGGCGCCGCGTTGATCGCAGCCGTGATGGCGTCCGGGTTGCTGCTCGGCGCCTGCAGCCACAGCCATGCCATCAGCAGCCAGACGACGACCCAGGCAGTCCGCGTCCCGCGCACGCCGAGCATGCCGCCGGGACGGCCGTTGGGCCAGGCCACCAGTGCCAGCAGGCCGTAGAGGCTGGCCGCACCGGGTGCGCCGGTGAGCGGGCTGGCCATGCTCATGAACATCATCCCGAACGCCTCGCCGAACCACCAGACCACGAGCGCCCAGGCGATCGAGCCGGCCAGCGCCAGGCGGGCCGTCGGGCGGTAGAGCAGCCCGACCCCGAGCGCGACCTGGGTCAGCGCGAACAGCGTGTTGAAGAGCGTCAGGTCGCCGCCGGCAATGTGCGCCGCCCAGGTCAGGCTGCTGTTGAGCCATGTCGGCTGTCCACTGGCCATGCCCGTGAGCATCTGGATGAAGCCCTTGGAATACATGAAGGACTGGAACTGCAGGGCGCCGTCCAGGAGCCAGATGCATCCCAGGGCAGTCTGCAGCGAGCGGCTGATGTCGGATGCGAAATAGGCCCGCGACCTCGGCACGGCAGAGCGCGCCGCGGGCGGGTTCGAAGCAGGGGCGCGCAGTGTTGGCGCGCTTGCGCTCGTACTCATGTGGTGGGTTCCTCGTTAGGTCGACACGGCGCCAGCAACGATGAAGACGAGCCTCCGACACGCCACTCGGCGCCGGGCAGGTCCCAGGCGCGAGCGGCGCTCGGGGCGCGCTACTCGTGATGGCGGATGTGGCGCCTGTCCGGCCAGCGCCGGTCAGGCGGATGCTGTGCGAGGAAGTGGAGGGCCGCGGTCAGACCAGCCGCGGACCAGCGGCGCGGCCGGCGACAGGGCGCTCACGCGCGGGCGCGCGACGCAGGGGATCCGCCGGGGGGTCGCTGGCATGGGCACGGCGTGCCGGTCACTCAACTCATCGAGCGTCCAGCGCGCCCCGTAGAAGATCGCCGCGAGCACCAGCCCGACGCCGGCCGCGCTGGGAATCGCCCACAGGCCGCCGAAGCCGAAGATGCCCTCGATCCCGGTGGGATGCCCGGTCGCAATGAGGCCCTCCAAGAACTCCTGAGCGCAGTAGATCGCCAGCAGACAGCCGGCGCAGGCAAGCCAGAGCACGGCGAATGAGAGCCGCCGGCCGGAGGCCGAACGTCGTCCCGAGGCGGCTTTACCGAGCGCCCAGAGGAATGTCCCGACGGAGAGTCCGACCAGCAGCACGATCCAGGGGACGACCGAGTGCAGATATGAGTGGCCCGTCTGCTTGAGCGCCAGGCCGGCGCCGCTGCCGAACGCGAGCAGGAAACGCAGCTGGTGGACGGCGAACGCGGCCACCGGAACAAGCCCCGCGCGCGGGGCGGCATGCAGCAGCGATCTACGGGATGCACCGCTCATGACGCGTCAACATACTCCAGCGGCTGTTCTTGCGCGAGTTCCCGCCGGTACAGGCGAACCGTCGGCAGCGCGAGCGCGATCGCGCCCCCGAGACAGGCGATCGCCGCGAGTCTGCCGAGCGTCGCCGGGACCGCGAGCAACACGTAGCCATAGAACAGCGTGGGGATCAGCGTGATCCCCTCCCAGAGCGCTGCGATGACGATCACGCACAACGTCACCACGCCGGCGCGGTCGCGGATCAGTCGCGCTGCCGCCCAGGCTGAGAGCGTGACGATCACTGCGAGCTCCACGACCCCGAAACCGGACAAACCGGGGCGACCGTGCAGATCTCGACCAATGGCCGCAAGGGCGATCCCGACGAGCGTCACCGCACCGACCGCACGGGCCACCGTGGCATCGAGCCGCGGATCCTGGAGCCGCCACCCCGCCAGCACGCAGAGCACGAGCACGACACCGGGCCACAGCCAGGCGATCGAGGGCGCGCCGTGATACGAGAGCGTTCCCGACAGCGCCTCGCGTCGACCGTTGACGATCACCGGGATCCGCCAGGACCCGACATAAGAGCTGCCGGGCGCAACGGACTCGAGCGCGAAGGCGTGCAAGCGTCCGTCATGCCATGCGTAGGTGTAACCGGAGCCGACCCGCAGCCAGCGGGGAGGTGTCGTGCTGCGCAGATCTGACGGCGGGGTGGCGGGCGGGAGTTGGTTGAAGTACGCCATCTGCGAGTTCTGATTGGCCCAGATATGGCCGTCCGCGAAGCGCAGGTAGGGCGCCCCCTCGTAGTCGAGCACGAGCACCGACTCACCGGCCGGCACCTGGAGCCAGAGGCTGAGATCCCCGTCCACCACGCTGGCGCGCATGCCCGCCGGCACGTGCTTGATCCGGGCAAGATAGTTCGAGGCCACCGGGTTGAGCGCGCCATGGGCCGAGGCCGATGCGGGCGCCAGCAGGGAGGCGGCCAGCAGTGTGCCGATCAGGATGCGGATCCGGCGACGCACAGGCATAGACTTCGCGAGCATCCGCTCAGCCCTCACCGTCACCGCGAACCACCGTTCGAACCCGCACACGCAGGAATGTACGCGCACGGTCACGCGCATCCGCCAGCGGCTCGCGCTCGCCCTGGCAGCTGCCGGAGCCGCGGTGCTGATGCTTGCTGCGGTGGCACCCGCTGCGCGCGCCGACGGTGACCCGGCCAGCGACGTGCTGGCGGTCCAGCGGATTTTCCTGCCGAGCGACGCAAATATCCCGCTGACCGAGCAGCTGCAGCTCAGCTCGATGCTCGCGCGGACTGCCCGCGACGGCTACCCGCTGCGGGTCGCAATCATCGCCTCCGCAACCGATCTGGGCTCGGTCACCGAGCTCTGGCGCCGCCCCGAAACCTACGCGCACTTCCTGGGCGAGGAGTTGGCGCTCGTATACCACGGCAGCGTGCTCGTGGTGATGCCCAACGGCTACGGCGTCGATGTCACCGCGGGCGGCACACGGACGGCCTCGGGTCAGGCCGAGCTGCAGCTCCCTGGACGCCGGCTGGGCGCCGCCGCGCTAGCCGCGGTGCAGCGGCTGGCGTCGAGTGCGGGCGCCCCGGTGCGGGCTCCGACGGTCAGTGCGCCGACGGCGACGCGACCGGCACCGGCCTTGCCGTGGTTGGTGTTCGGGCTGGGTCTCCTGCCGCTCGCCGTCTGCTGGTGGCTGAGTCTGCGCCGAAAGCCCCTGGCCCTGCGTGCACGGGAGCCTTAGGCCCTGGCCGTGCCGCTGTGCGCTGGTGGAAGGCGCTGTGCTTGCTGGGGCCGGCCGGCCGGACGCCCATCACCCGGTTGTAGTGGAGCTCGTCCTGCTCGCCATCCGCAGGCTTGCATCTGCCAATGCCAGCGCACGGTCCCCGGCGGCGATCAGGTCGGTCACAACCGCTGGATCGAGTGGCGACACCATCGACGTCCTGATCGGTCCCAGATGGCGGTCGCGGAGCTTCTCCCAGAAGACGGCGTTCCTGTTTGCCCGGAGCTCTCGGCGGAAGGCGCGGGCGATCGCATCGACCTCGAGTGCCTGGCGCTCCTGCCCGGCCAGTGCCAGGCCCATCGCGAGTCCGTCGAGGTCGGCCGGATTGCACTGGCGGCCCGCCGAGACGGATTCGCGTAGCGCTGTGGTGTAGCGCTCGATCGTCGCGCTTCCGTCCTCGCGCAGCAGCGCGCAGTCGGCGTACAGATGACGTAGACCGCAGCGCTGATCGACGTTGGTCACCTGTCCCAGCAGCTCGGCGAGCAGCGGCTCGACTTCGACCCGACCTTCGGCGACGTCCACCTGGGCGAGGGCCAGCACCGCCCACCGCCGAGCGCCGGCCGCGTCTGATTCCGCCAACGCCTGCTCCGCCAGGGCGCGCGCGCTGGCTGGATCGGCCGTCAGTTGTTCGTAAGACAACGACATCAGCGCCATCACGGCGATGATCGGTGGGCCATGTTCGAGCGCCAGCTCGCGCGCCAGGCCGAGGTGCTGAACGGCCTGCTCAACCTGGCCGCGGTGGCCTGCGATCTCGCCGGCGTACTGCCGTGCGCGCGCCAGCAACGGCCCGGGTGTGGCAGTGGCCGCAATTGCGTGGTCGAGCTCGGCCGCCAGTGCCGGCAGGCCCGCAGGGTCAGTCGTGGTCGCGGCATACGCGGAGGCCAGTTGCAGGTGAAGCAGAGGGTCACGCGGGCGCAGGAACTCGAGCGCGAGGCGGACGTCGTCGCCGATCGCCGCCGTCCATGAGGACGGGTCAGGTGCGTCGGACAGCAGCGCCTCCCACCCGGCCTCGGCGCGTGCAAGCGCCCATCGCGCGTGCGCGGCGCGGGCAGCCTCGAGCCGGCCGCTCGAGACCAGCTGCTCGCGACCGAACTCGCGCAGCGCCTGGGCGATGGTGAAGCACGCGGCACCGTCCCGGGCCGCGAGCCGGCGAACGAACGAGAACTGGACGAGGGAATCAAGGCCGTCTAGTACGTCATCGGCCGCGAGCGCCGTGGCATCGGCGAGGGTGAAGGTCAGCGCGAACAGTGAGAGCGTCGCGAAGAGCTCGGCATCCCTGGGCTCGAGCAGGGCGAAGCTCCACTCGATGGTCGCGCGCAGGCTGCGTTGGCGTGCAGGGCGGTCCCGCTCGCGGCTGGTCAGGATGCCGAGGCTGTCACCCAGCCGCCGGAGCAGCTCCTCAGGCGCAAGCACCACCGTGCGGGCGGCGGCCAGCTCGATCGCCAGCGGCAACCCGTCGAGCCGCTCGCAGATCGCGTTCACGGCGGCCAGTGAGCCGTCGGATGTGGTCAGGTCCGCGTGTTGAGCGGCCCGGTCGACGAACAGGCGGACCCCGCTCTCGGTGGCGAGCGGCCCCAGTGCGAGGACGTGCTCCTGAGTGAGCTGCAACGGCACCTGGCTGGTGGCGAGGATGCGGGCTCCCGGTGCGGCACGCAGCAGCTCATCGATTGTGCCGGCGGCGTCACGCAGCTGCTCGAGGTTGTCGAGGATCAGCAGCGTCGGGGCCTCCTGCAGCCGCTCGGCAATCGCAGTCAGGACCGAACCGTTCTGAGCCTCGGCAACACCTAGGCGGCTCGCGACCGCCGGCAGGAAGTGCGCAGGGCTCTCAATGTCGGCGAGCGCGACGAACCAGCTCCCGCCGGGAAACATGTCGAGCAGATCTACTCCGGCGGCTAACGCAAGACGCGTCTTGCCCGTGCCGCCGCGCCCGGTGACGGTCAGCAGGTGCGCCTCCCCGGCCAGGGTGCTTCGGATCCGCTCGAGTTCGGACTCGCGTCCGATGAGCGGGCTCCCCGGCAGCTCCACGTTAGAGGGATTCGGGAGCGGCGCGGGCGACGGTCTGGATGCCTCGCTCGAGCTGGCCGCCCGCTCCTGCGCCAGCCCCGGCGCCGACTCCCGCGGATCGGAGCGCTGCAGGGCATGGTCGTGCGTCAGGATCGCGCGCTCGAGCTCCCTGAGCTCGGGGCTCGGCTCCAGGCCGATCTCATCGAGCGCCACGACTGCCTGCCGGTAGGTCTCGAGCGCTTCGGCATGCCGTCCGCAGCGGTACAGCGCGAGCATCAGCTGCCGCCGGGGCCGCTCCCGTAACGGGTTCTCCGACACGAGTCCCGCGAGGGGCGCGACCAACTCGCTGGACTCACCCGCCGCCAGCTTGGCCTCCATCACCCCCTCGACCGCCACCGACCGCAACTCCAGCAGCCGCTCCGCCTCAACCCGCGCGAACTCGTAGTCCTTGAACTCCGGCAACGGCGTCGCCCGCCACAGCCGCAGTGCCTGATCGAATAGCCTGGCGGCCTGTCGCGGGTCGCTGCCGAGCCGGCCCTGGCCGTCACGGATCAGCCGAGCAAAGCGGCGCGCATCGACCTGCTCGGGGTCGACCTCGAGCAGATACCCGCGGCCCGATGTCCGCAGCATCGCGTCCACTCCCGCACCGCGCAGCAGCTTGCGGATGCTGGAGATGTGCACCTCGACGGCGTGCCCGGCGCTGGCCGGAGGGCGCTCGCCCCAGAGCTCATCAACCAGACGGTCTCGGGACACCAGCTCCGGCCCGGCGACGACGAGCAGCGCCAGCACCGCCTGCCGTTGCACGCCACCGAGCCGCTGCTCCACGCCGGCATGAATGACCTGCAATGGCCCAAGGATCCCGAAGTCCACGTCAACCCCAATCGAGGTAAATCAGCGGCGGCGAAAGGATAACGCTCCAGGACGACGAGGGAGCGCCGCCTGGCTGTCTGAGGCGTGCCGCTGGCCGGCGGCGCCCTCCCGGGGCGGGGCGGTTGAGCCGGCGATGAGCGTCGGTTGAGCGCGGCACCCGAACCTCCCCGGCATCAACGAACCGCAGAGGAGGCCGAACATGTACCTCAACCTCACCCAGCAGATCGCCCAACGGCACCTCAACGACCTACGGCGCGACGGGATGCGCGAACAGATCGCACGGGCCACTCCGCGTGGCGCCGTCGCGAGCGAACGTCGTCGTAGCCGGCTTCGTCGGCCGCTGCGGCGCGCGACCCCAGCCTGAGGAGCTCAACGCGAACGGGACGCGGCGCAGATCTCCACCGACCGACCGACAGCCAACGCGCACCGTATCCGCCGTGTCCTGCGTGCGGCCCCGCAGAGTCACCCCCGGAAGCGTTCGACCCAGCGGCGCGCGGGCCGGTGCGACACGTTTCGGACACAGTCCGCATCGCAACCTATGCCGACGATGAAGAAGCCGCCCACTGGCAGGAACTTCATGAAAGCGGGCGATGGGGTTCGAACCCGCGACCTTCGGCTTGGGAAGCAGCCTCCCGGCCGTGTGAGATTTGCTTTAGTTGCAGCCGGTGGTCGAGCGTGCGCTCAGCCGAGTGTGGTGGGCGGGAGCCGGAGGGTGAAGCTCGCGCCGCGCCCGGGGGCGTTTGCGGCGCGGATTGTCCCGCCCTGGTTTGCCAGGAGGCGTCTGGCGATAGCGAGTCCGAGACCGGTTCCGTGTGCGTGGTCGTTGTCGGCGCGTACCAGGGGCTCGAAGACGTGCGGGAGTAGTTCAGGCGGGATTCCGGAACCGTCATCGACGACGTGCACGAATATGCCGTCCGTGTCCTGGCCGTGGGTGATGTCCACGGCGCCGCCGGGGGGTGTGTGCTGAAGTGCGTTGTCGATGACATTGCCGACTGCGCGCGCGAAGCCGGCACGGTCGATCAGAGCTGGCGTGCGGGGGGCGCCGCTCACTCGGATCTGGACCCCGCGCTCGCGGGCCGCGAGCTCGAACGCCGTGGTCGTCTCGACGAGCGCTTCCGCGAGGTCTGTTCTCAGCAGGCATGGCTGTTGGTCGATGTTGGTGATGGCGTAGTCGAACAGGGTTGTCAGCAGCGCGTCGATCTGCTCGGCTTTCTCGCGAGCCCGGTCGAGTCGCTCCCGGGGGTTGCCGATTCCGGTCGCGATTGCGTCGAGGTAACCGCGGAGTGAGAACAGCGGTGTGCGGAGATCGTGCGCGATTGAGCTGACGAGGAGGCGCTGCTCTGCCTCAAGGCGCGCGTCTTGTTCGGCTGTTTGCGCGAGCCTGCTGGCCATGCCGGAGATAGCGACTGCGACGGTGTCGACCTCCCGGATCGGGGAAGCGGCGGGAGTCTCGATCGAATCGCCGCCCGCGACCGCGTCCGCCTGGGCGCTGAGGCGCCGGAGCGGAGCGATCAGCCAGCGGCTCGTTGCCCAAAGAAGCAGCGTTCCGCCGGCCAGCAGCGCCACCAGCCCCGAACCGAACGCGACGATCAGGCGTCGGCTGCCGTCATACGGGGCCGCGAACAGAGCGAGCCTGAGGAGCCTGCCCGCGCCCGCGGTGAGTGAGAAGGTCGCGGTGGGCCGGGTAGATCCAGGGGGCTTCGAGACGTCCCGCGCGTAAACGAGCGGCTGGTTGTAGAGCAGACGTTTCCCGTCGGGCGGTCCAACAAGTGTGAGCGTCGCGCCCAGCCCCAACTCGTGCAGCTTCCCGGTCAACTGCTGCTGCCACTTTGTTGTGGTGGCCTGTTCTGCTCCATGGCTGACGTAGGCGACGGCGGCGAGGAGGCGATGGTGGCGGTCGGTTTCCTGGTGGTGAGCTTCGATGAGGGCAGCGGCGACGCTCGTTGCCGCGGCGACCAGTACCAAGAAGAGCAACCCGCATGCAAGGGCGACGCGAAGTGAGACGCGTGGCCTGCTCATGCGGAGGGAACCTCGGCGCGGTGGCCGTCGAAGCGGTAACCGGCTCCCCAGACGGTCACGATGTAACGCGGGTTGGTCGGGTCGGCTTCGAGCTTCTCGCGCAGACGGCTGATGTAGACAGAAACGGCGCTGCGGTCGCCAAAAGAGCCCCAGACGAGCTCGAAGAGCTGCTCGTGGCCGAAGACCTGACGTGGATGCAGCACCAACACACGGAGCAACTCGAACTCACGGGCGGTCAGCCGTATCGGCTTGCCGGCGATGATTACCTCGTGTGCGGCGAGGTCGACCTCGAGTCGCCCGAACCGGAGGCGTTGGGTGCCGCCGCCTGGGCCCGAGCGTCGCAGGACTGCCTTGATGCGTGCGACGACCTCCGCCGGGGTCGCCGATTTGACGATGTAGTCATCGGCGCCGAGTCCGAGACCACGGATCTTGTCGGCGTCGCCGCTCCGTGCGCTGAGGAAGATGACCGGGACGTCTGTGCGTTCCCGGATTTCGCGGCAGAGCTCGAACCCGGACGCCCCTGGGAGCATCACGTCGAGCAGCACGCAGCCGGGCGCCGACTCCAGAGCTGTCCTCGCTCGCTCAGCGTCCGGTGCAAGCATCACGCGGAAGCCGTCAGCCTCGAGAAAGTCCCGCATCAGGCAGGCGATCTCCTGCTCGTCCTCGACGACGAGCACGAGCGGCCCCACCGTCCCCGCGACCGTGTTCACACCGACAGTGTCACCCACCGTCGACGGCAGCACCGGCGATTTTCGTGCTTTCTTCGTAATCCGTTCGCCCGCTGTCGAACGGTCAGCCCGACGATGACGACTCCCGCAGTCTGCGACCGTGCAGCGAAATCGGGAGCCACTCGATATTGGAGGCTGAAACGCGATGAATGAGGATGTCTGGGCACCGCTGGTCGAGAAACCCATCTCCCGCCGGGCGCTGCTGCGCGGTGGCGTCGCTGCGGCTGCGCTGGCAGCGTTCCCGTCCCGAGCCGCC
The DNA here is from genome assembly GCA_963706725.1 of uncultured Actinomycetota bacterium. Classification (GTDB taxonomy): domain Bacteria; phylum Actinomycetota; class Thermoleophilia; order Solirubrobacterales; family Solirubrobacteraceae; genus Palsa-465. The sequence goes on from OY970167.1 coordinate 2,327,563, forward strand.
GGGCAGGTACCCGGCGCTGGGCTGCGCAACGTGCGTGTGAGCCATGATCGCTACCGGGTCCACGTCGGGCCGTCCCTTGCCGCGAACCCGCGTGACCCTCGCCAGCTTCTGGTCGCCTGTCAGGCGGCGCCCACGGGCAATCCCGATCTAATTGCGACCTACCTGTCGCTCGACGGCGGCGTGAGCTGGCGTGACGGCGGTCACCTGTCGCATCCTGCCGGCAAGCCTGCGGCAGGGGACGACGTCACCGTCGCCTTTGATCCGCAAGGCAGGGCCTACGTCTCCGCGACCGGCACGGGCGGCACGAATGCTCAGCGCACCATGTACTGCTGGCGAAGTGATGACGGCGGGCGCAGCTTCTCCGCGCCTGTGATCCTGGTGACCGGCGGCGAGTACTTCGATCAGCCATGGATTGCCGCCGGCGCCGGGAAGGCGCCGGCCGACCGCAACGTCTACGTCGTCTGGGCAAGCAACCAGAAGGAGGGCGGTGACAGCGTCACGATGCGCCGATCCACCGACGGCGGACTGACGTTTGAGCCCGAGCGCACCATCCTCGACGCCCACCGGAACACCACACAGAGCGCAACTCCGAAGGTCGTCGCGGGGGCGAACGGCCTGGTATGCGTCGCCGCTGACGATGCTTCCTACTGGGCGCCCTCAGGCGACCTCATAGGCCACGTCGCCGTCGCCTGCTCGACCGACGCCGGCGAAACGTTCGCGGCGCCGGCCCAACTCGGCTGGGAGTCAATCACGATGAGCTTGCCCGGTGACGTCCTCCCCAACGCCGGGGTCCAGGCCGCAGCGGCTCCCGGCCGCGACGCACTGTACGTCACGTTCGTCCGCCGCCAACCCAGAGCGGCTCACTCAGACATCATGGTGTGCGCCTCATATGACCGCGGCCGCACCTGGTCCACGCCGGTCACAGCGACCCCGCAGGCAGACGCCCTTTACTTCCAGCCCAACATCGCCGTCGACGCGGCCGGCCACGTCGCAATCTCAGCATTCGCGCTGGTCAACGGACGCGTCAACGAGGTGCTGCTGCTCTCGCGACCCCACCGGCTCACCTTCGGCGCGCCCACAAAGGTGAGCACCGGTTCATTCGACCCGCACAGCCAGACCGCCACCGGTCAGAAGCACGGCGCCTGGTGGATCGGCGACTACCAAGGCATCACTGCAAGCGGCGGGAATATCCACCTCGTATGGAACGACACCCGCACCGGAAACATCGAACTCTTCGCGGCATCAGTACGCCCGTAACACCCCACACAACCGCGGGATTGCGGATCTACGGACCCGGCGAGCGCAAGCGACCGCCCAGATGTCCGTAGACCCGCGTTTCGGACTTATCCGTGGCCTTGAGGTGCATCCCGCAACCGCCTGGTTCGCAGTTGTCGAGCTGGGAGTGCCCGTTGCCGTCTCCGGCTGGATGCTCGGTCTGTGCTGCGGCCTACTGGTGGTGGCGACTCGCCGGATCAACGATCACCGTCCGGCGCCTCGTGGCTAAGGCCCGTGCGGCTTGGCCGGTCTTGCTTCGATCCCTGCGCGAGCATGCTTCACTGAGTCCCGAGCGCCCAGCTTCGCGCGGCTAAGAGTGCCTTGAGCCTCTTCGCAGATCTGACTCCGGGAGCCGTCAGCTAATTGCGGATCGCAAGCCTTGACGCGCTGGAGCGCCCATCCTACGGCGGCGTGGGACGCGGGTTCGACCCTTGCGATGCGCGGCCTGCGTGGCCTGATCCTGACGACCCGGTAGGCCACAGACCGTTGCCCGAAACAGTTGCCGGCTCGGCTCGGGCACCTGGTTCGTCGTAGAAACCGGCGACAAAAACAGCCGGTTTGCAGGAACTTCTGAAGCGGGCGACGGGGTTCGAACCCGCGACCTTCGGCTTGGGAAGCTGCCAAGGAGAGGGTGAAGCCCTTATGTTACGAGTGTTTTCAGCCTCTTCAGCGAAGTTAGACGAGGTCAAATTTGCAGAGCTCGGGACACGTTTCGGGACACCGTTCTGTCCCGGAAGCCTTCGGCTTGCAACCTGGGGAGCCTTCGATTCAAGGACACTTGGGGACGCACGGGGACGCTTGGTGACGCAAGCACCGTGTGCGTACAGTATGTGCCTCTTGGAGGGTGGTGAACGCGGTGACCGAGGCCGATCGCCACCATCGTCGCGTCAACCTGATCGAGCGCCAGCGAGATCCTCAGCGGGAGCGAAGCGGTCTCCATCGCGCGAATAGGGGAGAGGCCGATCAAGGACGTTCTTCGTTGTGGTTGTCGACCTAGCGCACGCAATGGTCGTCGACGGTGCCAACCTGGCGACCGGTCGGGGTCCCGCGATGCGCGCTTGTGGCGTGTTGACACGCCGTCGGCGCGGCGCTGAAATACGCTGCATGTCGGGGTCACTTCTCACTGACCGACACGGGACCTAATCGTGACGATTAAGCTCGGGCCGCCGCTAAGGGATTGAGTTCGGATCGGCCGGAGCTGGGCGGCTTCAACCGAGCCGTACCTCAGCTGACGCCGCGCGTCAGCGGCCGTTGGCAAAAACGGCGCCGGCGGTCATCATCCGTTCGACCGCTGCGGTCGCTCGGATTGTCGCCTGGTGCCGGGCCTCATCAAGATGCGCGGCCAGCAGCAGGACAGCGCCGGCGGTGTCATCGGCGAGCACGGCATTCACGATCGAGAGATGCTGACGGATTGTCTTCTCGATCCGCTCGGTGTCGAGGAACTCCTGCATGCGCACGATCCGGATGCGCTCGTTGACGAGCTGCAAATGCCGGGCGACCGCATCATTTCCCGATGCGGCGGCCAGGCCGACGTGGAAGTCCTCGTCCAGAAGCACAAAATCCGGCTCCGGGTCCGGCATTGCCGTCAGCATCGCCGCCCACTCGTTTCGCAGAGCGATGGTCGCCTCCTCGTCGTAGCGATGACCTATCTCTGCCGCACGGGTGATGGTTCCGACCTCGATGATCCGCCGCAGCTCGTATAGATTGCGAATCTCGGCGAGGTTCGGACTACTCGGGTAGAAGCCTCCCTCGGGTCGGCGGTGCACGAGACCCTCTGACTCGAGACGCATAAGCGCCTCACGAATCGGCGTTCTCGAGGCGCCGAACTGCTCGGCCAGCTTCACCTCGCCGAGCCGTTCGATCAGCGGGTATTCGCCCAGCATCAGCGCCCGTCGAAGCTCCGCGTAGACGGTGTTGCTGCGTTGCCGTCGAGCCGACCGCTCGGATTGTGACGGGTCGCTCATAGGAGTTGCTTCCTCATCTGAGCTGCCCGCTGGACGGGCGGCGTACCCCTCCAAGTAAACGCTGTCCCTGTGTACATATGCGTTCTATAAGTGATGCGCTGTTGTATACAACGATGTCGGCAAAGCTTCTCGGACACTCAGAAACCGTAGCGCCTTCCGCAGCTGCCGTGGCACCTAATGGGTCCGAGACGCTGCTCGAGGTCAGCGGACTGACCAAGGTCTTCGGCAGCCTGCGCGCCAACGATGACGTGAACTTCAGCGTGCGCGCCGGCGAGGTCCACGCACTGCTGGGCGAGAACGGTGCCGGCAAGAGCACGCTGGTGAAGATGCTCTACGGCGTCTACAGGCCCGATGGCGGTGAGATCGCGATCGGCGGTGTACCCGTCAACGTGAGCTTCTCCCGCGGTGGCACGCGATCACGGCCTCGGCATGGTCTTCCAGGATCTGCGTCTGATCCCGGCCCTGACCGTCTGGGAGAACGTCGCCCTGCATCAGCGCGACACGAGTCTGGTGCTCGAGCCACGCAGGATCCAGGCGCTGATCGCGGCCGAGTCCGAGCGTTACGGCCTGGACGTGCACCCCGACGCCAAGGTCGCCGACCTGTCGATCGGCGAGTGGCAGCGGGTCGAGCTCGTCAAGGTGCTTCTCGCCGGGGCGAGGGTGCTGATCCTCGATGAGCCGACCAGCGTGCTCACGCCGGAGGAGGTCGACGGGCTCTTCGGCGTCGTTCGGCGGCTGCGGGAAGAGGGCTCGGGTGTGGTGATCATCACCCACAAGATGCGCGAGGTGCGCGCCATCTCCGATCGCGTGACGGTGTTGCGCGCCGGTCGGGTCGTGCTCTCCGACACGCCCACGTCGAGCCTCGACAACGACGCGCTCGTGACCGCGATGGTTGGAGAGAGCGTGGTGCCCGTGCGCAACGCTCATGCCAAGCAGCCGAGCGGGGAGCCGGTACTCGATCTGCGTGCTGTCGTCGTCGACGGCATCGGTCATGGCTCAGGGCTGCGCGGCGTGGACCTGCAGGTCCACCCGGGCGAGATTCTCGGTGTCGCCGGTGTCGCGGGCAATGGCCAACGCGAGCTCGCCGATGTCTCCGTCGGTGCGACGACACCGGCATCCGGCGACGTGGTGGTCTCCGGCTCCGAGATGTCGGGTGACCCCAGAGCATTCCGCATGGCCGGCGTCGTGTCCGTCGCGGGCGACCCGCTACGTGAGTTCGTGGTCCCCGGCCTGAGCATCGCCGAGCACGCGACGCTCTGGGACGCGATGGCCAGCGGCAAGCGCCTCAAGTTCGACTTCCGTGATGCCGTGAAGCGGTTGAAGCGATCAAACGACAAAGCGGGCCTCAACATCGCTTCCTCCGAGCGGCGGTTGGCGCTGCTCTCGGGCGGAAACATCCAGCGAGTCCTGCTGACCCTCGCCTTCGGCGAGGACGCCAAGCTCGTGGTCGTCTCCTACCGACGCGCGGACTCGATGTGCTGACGACCGAGACGACGCGCTCGCTGCTGCTTGCCGCGCGCGAGGCAGGTGCGGGGGTGCTGCTCGTCTCCGAGGACCTCGACGAACTGCTGGCGCTGTCCGATCGCATCGCGGTGCTTGCACACGGCCACTGCACCGGCGTGGTCGACGCGTCAACCGCTGATCGCCGCTCGCTCGGGCACCTGATGACCGGTGAATCCGAGCCCGAGACCGTGGGAGCCGCGCATGGCGACTGAAGCACCACAGCTGCGGGCGAGCACGGAGATGCCGCCGGCGCCGGCCGGAGGCCCGGGCCGCTGGAGTCTCAGGACACTCGCTGACCAGGCGAGGGACGCCTCGGGCCTGAAGCGCCTGGGAGTCACGCTCGGGTTCTATCTGATCTCGCTCGTGATCTTCGGCGCGATCGTCGCGACCCAGCACGCGGACCCGTTCTCCGTCTACCTGGCGATCGTCAAGTCGGCGTTCATCCAGTCCGGGTCGATCGACCAGCTGCTGCTGCGCGCCGTCCCGCTCGTCCTCGCTGCGCTCGCGGTTTCGATCCCGGCGCGCTCCGGCCTCGTCAACGTCGGCGGCGAGGGACAGCTGATCATCGGCGCGATCGCCGGAACGTGGGTTGCGCTCTACGCCCTACCTGGCGCTCCACGTCCGGTTGAGCTGATCGCGATGGGCGTCGCCGCCTTCGTCGCCGGGGCTGTCTGGGGTGCCGTCCCGGGCGTCTTGAGGGTCGCCCTGGGAGCCAACGAATCGGTTTCCACGCTGCTGCTGAACTTCATCGCCAACGACATCCTGCTCTACCTGCTCTACCAGCCGTGGAAGAACCCGCTGGGTACGGGTCAGCCGGAGAGCAAGCCGCTGCAGACAGCCGCGACGCTGCCGGGGATGTTCAACGGCCTCAACCTCGGCGTGATCGTCGTGCTGGCGATCGCCGTCATCGTCTACGTTGTGCTGCGCTACGGCGGCTGGGGCTTTGCCCTGCGCGTGGTCGGTGGCAACCCGGAGGCCGCAAGACGCGCCGGCCTACCGGTCAAGCGACTGATGGTCTCCTCGATGGCCGTCGGCGGGGGCCTCGCCGGAGTCGGCGGGATGCTCTACCTCGCCGGCACGCAGCTTCAGCTGCTGCCCGGTGGAACGGCCACCTTCGGTTACACAGCCTTCCTCGCGGCCTTCCTGGGCCGGCAGGGAACGATCCGCGTCGTGCTCGCGGCCCTGCTGTTCTCGGCGATCGCGATCAGCGCCCCCGGTTTGCAGCTGGGCTACGGGCTTGACGGCAACGCTGTGGACATCCTGCTCGCGCTCTCGGTGGCCGCACCGTTGGCGCTCTCCTCGACCCGCAGAAAGGCGGCTTGACTCGGTGGCTCACTCATGAACGGATTCGAGCAGGCGTTGGCGACCGGCATCGAGGGCGGCACCGTGATCCTCTATCCGTCGCTCGGAGAGCTGCTCGGCCAGCGCGCCGGGGTGGTCAACCTCGGGATGGAGGGCTGCATGCTCTCGGGTGCGCTCGGCGCCTACGTCGTCGCCGCCGAGACGGGTTCGGCTTGGCTCGGCGTTCTCGGCGGTGCCGCCGCCGGCGCCGTCATCGGATACCTGCACGCGTGGCTGGTGGTCAAACGTCAGGCACACCAGCTCGCCAGCGGGTTGGTGCTCTGGTTCCTGGCGATCGGCCTGACCTCGGTGCTCGGCACGACCTTCGTCAGCCGGACGGTCACGCCGCTGCCGGTCTGGAACGTTCCGCTGCTCTCGAAGATCCCGTGGATCGGGACGATCTTCTTCCAACACGACGTGCTCGTCTACATCAGTTACTTCCTTGTCGGAGCATTGTGGTTCGTGCTCTACAGGACGCGGATCGGGCTGGTGCTGCGGGCCTGTGGGGAGCGACCCGAGGTTGTGGCGGCCGCGGGACGCCGGCCCGATCGCATCCAGATGGCGGCGGTGATCCTCGGTGCCGCGCTCGGTGGCGTCGGTGGCGCGGAGCTGTCGGTTGTCTACGTCGACAACTGGTTCGACGACATGACCAACGGCTACGGCTTCATCGCCGTCGCCGTGGTTCTGTTCGCGGCCTGGAGGCCGTCGCGAGTCGTGCTCGGCGCCTACGTCTTCGGCGTGGCACTCGCTGCCGCGTCGGTGCTGCAGGCGCACAACGTCTCGATCAATCAGTACCTGCTCGACGCCGTGCCGTATCTGGTGACACTGATCGCACTCGTCCTGTTCGCACGGATGGGTAGCGCGCAGACGCCCGAGGGCCTTGCTCGGGCGCTGAACAACACGAGCTGACACGACGTCAGTCCCGAGCCGCCGGCCGGCTGCGCCGGCGGCTCGACCAAACGCACCACCAGCCGGCTCGCTCTGGGGGGAGCCGGCGCGGCTTCGCTCGGCCTGATCGGCCGGGGTGAGAGCCGTGATCCCTACCGCGATATCTGAAGGAGTGTCTGTTATGCAGGGAAGTCCAATGCCTGGCCGGATGAAGGTGCGGATGCGCCTCGCAGGCCTACTGGGGGCTGTTGCTCTGAGCGCCGGCCTGTTCGTCGTGGCGGTCATGCCAGGCGGCGCCGCTGCGGCGGCAACGGGTCACGTCGCCGGTGGGGAACCGTGGGCGAAGGCCGGCACCGTCGGTTTCATCATGGTCGGCTCGGAATCCGATGAGGGCTACAACGAAGCCGTCTACCAGGCGGCTGAGCGCGTCAAGAAGCAACTCGGCGTGAAGGTGCTGCTGGCGGCCAACGTGCCCGAGACCCAGCAGGTGACGACCGTCATGACGCAGATGGTCGACGCCGGCGCGAAGATCATCTTTGCCACCAGCTACGGCTACCAGCAGTATGCGTACGCGTTCGCGCTGTCACACCCGGACGTGCTGATCCTGCACCAGGGCGGCACCTACACCAAGAAGTTTCCGGCAAACCTCGGTACCTACTTCGGTGAGGCCTACGACCCGGTCGCGCTCGGCGGTATGGCTGCCGGCGCCGTGACCAAGAGCAACAAGCTCGGTTTCGTGTACGCGTTCCCGATCCCGCAGACGGTTGACAACGTCGATGCCTTCGAGCTCGGTGCACAGAAGATCGACCCCAAGGCCAAGACGTATACGGTCGCGACCTCGGAGTGGTGCGATCCGCTCAAGCAGAAGACGGCGGCAAGCGCACTGCTGTCGGTCGGTGTCGACGTGATCACCCAGCACCAGGACTGCCAGGCGACGGTGATCGAGGCCGCCAAGGCAGCCAAGATCAAGGTCGTCGGTTATCACTACGACGCTGAGGCACTCGACCCCAGTGGCTGGCTGACCGGTTCGGTCTGGAACTGGGCACCGCTGTACGAGTCGATCATCAAGACTGCTCGCGCAGGCACATTCACCGGGTCCAAGTACAACGCCAACTTCATCGGGACATTCGCCGAGGGCGACAACCCGCTGACCCTGGCGCCGTTCGGCTCCTCCGTGCCCGCGTCGGTGAAGCCCAAGATCATGGCCGAAGAGGCCAAGCTCAAGGCCGGTGGCTCGATCTTCACCGGACCGATCTACTGCGCCAATGGCAAGCTGCTGGTGCCCAAGGGCAAAGTCGCGACAGCCGCGGCGATCAACCAGTTCACGTGCTTTGTGAAGGGTGTCGTAGCCGCTTCATGAGCACGAGCAGCACGCAGAATCACACGGTTGGGCGGGCGGTCACGTCCGCCCAACCGTATGCGTGGCCGTACCACGGCGCACTTGCTCCGTCGCGCTGTGTGATGGTGGCCTGCGTCGACCCGGCGTGGAGGTCGGGCGGGCCGCAGTGCGACGCCGCCGACGCGCTGATGAGATCGCTGGCGGCGGCGTTGCAGGCAGCGGGTGGCCTGGTGGTCGCGGCCGGATCGACGCCGATGCGCCTACCGGTCGGGGTCGGCGCGACGGAGCGGCGGTCAGCTTGGCCGAGCGGCCTGAGCGCAGATTTGGAGATCGCTGCGGCGGGCACCAGCGCCTTTTACGGGAGCGAGCTCGACTCGCTCCTGCGTCGCGGCGACTTCCATGATCTCCTGATCGTCGGGTGGGGTCTGGAGGGGCCGGTGCATTCGACCCTGCGCGCAGCCAACGACCGGGGCTACGAATGCCTGCTCGTGCCAGACGCCTGCACATCGCTGGCTCCGGACCTCGCCTTCAACGCCTGCGAGATGGTCAGATTCTCCGGCGGGATCTTCGGTGCGTTCGCAGACACCGCGGACGTGATTCAGACACTGGCGGGCTCGGATGCCCCGGGCCCGCCGACCGCTAACGACAGGAGTGCCATATGACGGACATGGAGGCGACCCCGATGGTCGCCGCGCAACCCTACGACTGGCCCTTTGACGGGGCGCTCACGGCGGCGCACACCGCGCTGATCCTGATCGATTGGCAGGTCGATTTCTGTGGCCCGGGAGGCTATGTCGATCGCATGGGGTATGACCTGAACCTGACCCGCGCCGGGCTCGAGCCCACGGCGGCGGTGCTGGCGGCCTTCCGCGAGTGGGGTGGGACCGTGATCCACACGCGCGAGGGTCACAGGCCCGACCTCTCCGATTGCCCGCCGAACAAGCTCTGGCGCTCCAAGCAGATCGGTGCCGGTATCGGCGATCCCGGTCCGGCGGGCCGCATCCTCGTGCGGGGCGAGCCTGGCTGGCAGATCGTTCCCGAGGTCGCGCCGATCGACGGAGAGATCATCATCGACAAGCCTGGCAAGGGCGCGTTCTACGCGACCGACCTCGAGCTGATCCTGCGTAACGCCGAGATCACCCACCTGATCTTCACCGGCATCACCACCGACGTATGTGTCCATACGACCATGCGCGATGCCAACGACCGCGGCTATGAGTGCCTGCTGCTGACTGATTGCACCGGCGCGACCGACACCGGCAACTACGAGGCGGCGCTGAAGATGGTCACCATGCAGGGCGGCGTCTTCGGCGCGATCGCACAGGCCCGAGCGCTGCTCGACGCGTTCGCGACCGTCACCGGATCGGTCGCCGCCGCGTGATGGATGTGAATCGGGAGGACGTCCTCGCTGAGGTGGAGGAGGCGTTCGAGCGATACGAGCGAGGGTTTCAACAGAACGACCTCGACATCCTCGATGCGCTGTTCTGGGACGACGCTCGCGTCGTGCGCTTCGGCGTGGCCGAGGACAACTACGGAATCGATCAGGTGCGGGCGTGGCGTGCGGCGCAGCCGACGACTGACCTGCGACGCACGCTGACCCGCAAGACGATCACCACGTTCGGGGAGGACGCGGCCACAGCGTTCATCGAGTTCCGCCGGGACGCCTCCGGGATCGAGGGCCGTCAGTCGCAGACCTGGGCTCGGACCGCCGATGGCTGGAAGGTCGTTGCCGCCCATGTCTCACACCTGCTTCCGCGCGGCCCAGCTGTCGCGGACGGCGAGCCTGCTCCGGAGCCTTTCACCACATGATCCTCACCGTGACGGGACTGCTGAGTGACTACCGGTCCGGTCGGCGCGACCCGGTGGATGTCGTTCGCGGGCTGCTTGCCCGTATCGAATCCGAGACCGAGCCGATCTGGATCAGTCGCGTCGAGCCCGATGCGCTGCTCGCCGCGGCCGGGGCGCTGGCGCAGCGCCCCGACGCACTCAGCCTCCCGCTCTACGGAGTGCCGTTCGCGGTCAAGGACAACATCGACGTTGCCGGGATGCCGACGACGGCGGCCTGCCCGCACCTCGCCGAGCCCGCGATCGGTAGCGCGACCGTGGTCGAGCGTCTCACCGCCGCTGGAGCGCTATGCGTAGGCAAGACCAATATGGACCAGTTCGCTACGGGACTGGTCGGGACCCGCTCCCCGTATGGAGCGCTTCAGGCGGTGGGCCATCCTGAGCACATCAGCGGCGGCTCCAGCTCAGGCTCGGCGGTGGCGGTCGCGTGCGGGCAGGTCGCATTCTCACTCGGCACCGATACCGCCGGTTCAGGCCGCGTGCCGGCTGCGTTCAATGGCCTGGTCGGCTGCAAACCCTCGCTCGGGCTGCTCAGCACTCGCGGGGTGCTTCCAGCCTGCGCGAGCCTCGACTGCGTCAGCGTCTTCACGCACACGGTGGCGGACGCCGCCCTGGTGCTCGAGGTGGCCTCCGCCTACGACGAGCAGGATCCTTGGAGTCGCCGCCGCAAACCGTCGCTGCGCGCACGCCGTGGTGTGATCGGTGTGCCGCTGGCCGACCAGGCCGAGCTCGATCAACCGGCCGCACTCGAAGCATGGGAGGCCGCGCTCGCACGCGTCGGTGGGTACTGGGCGATCGAGCCGGTCGACATCTCGCCCTTGCTCGACGCGGCTCCGCTGCTCTACGACGTCTGGGTGGCTGAGCGCACAGCGTCGGTGGGCGAGCTGATCCGGGGGATGCGCGACGGGATCGACCCGGTCGTCGGGAAGATCGTCGCCGCCGGCGGACGGCACAGCGCGGTCGAGGTGTTCGAGGCCAGCCACACGCTCGCGCGTCTGCGGCGGGCCGCCGACCCGATCTGGGACTCCGTGGATGCGCTGCTGTTGCCAACTGCGCCGCTGCATCCGACGCTCGCACAGGTCGCAGCCGAACCGCTTGAGGTCAACGCGCGCCTGGGCCGCTACACGAACTTCGTGAACCTGATGGACCTGGCCGGCCTTGCCTTGCCCGCCGGCCTGCGCAGCGACGGGCTGCCGTTTGGCGTGAGCCTGCTGGCGCCGGCGGGGAGCGACGAGCGATTGCTCGAGCTCGGAGCCGTCTGGACGGAGGAGCCTGCTGCGGGTTTCAGCCACCCCGATGCTCTGGTACTGGCGGTCGCGGGGGCTCACATGAGCGGGCTGACGCTGTCCTGGCAGCTGAGCGATCAGGGCGCCAGGCCGCTCGAGCGGGTCCGGACGGCTGCGCACTATCGGCTGTTCGAGTTACCCGGTGATGGCGTCCGCCGGCCCGGCCTCATCCGCGTAGAGGGTGGCGGCACCGGGATCGAGGTGGAGCTTCTGGGAGCTCATGCCCGAAGCGCTCGGAACGCTGATCAGCCGGGTGCCGGCTCCGCTGGCGATCGGCAGCGTCGAACTTGCCGATGGCCGGACCGTGCTTGGCTTTGTCTGTGAAGGCTACGCCGCCGCAGATGCGGTGGACATCACCAGCCACGGTGGCTGGCGTGCCTATCTAGCCAGTGGCGTGACGGCGCCCTAGCTGACGATCAGGATGAGCCTATGGAGCCGAGGTAGCGCCTGACTGCTGACTTCGGGCCTCACAGAGGTCTTGGGTGTTCGCGAATCAATCGTGCGGGTAACGGCGCCACCACTGTCGCCCGGGAACAATCGCGAGTGCAGGGAGGCACCTGCTTCTCGTGCCGCGCGAGCATCTCGGGTCCGAAGACGAGAGACGCGCTTCGCGCGGGTTGCGCGAGCCCGGTGTCCCGACGCCCAGCTTCCTGCAGTGGCTGCGTTTGCTGGTGAGGGAGCCTTCGTGTAGACGTGGGGGCGGCTCCCTGCAAAGGTGTTCGCATGATCTCGGTGATCTCTAAAGAGCAGGCGGCAGCTTTCGGGATTCTCCGCCGGCCGCAGATCGAGACGGATCTGCTTCCCGAGGATCGGTGGGGGCGCTACCGGATCGGTCGGATCGGGCAGTTGGGATTCAATCTGGCGTTGGCTCGCCGCGCTCGAACGCCATTGGGCAATGTGTGGATCATTCCTGGGGATGGGTGGATCTGTCTGAGCCTGGCGAGCTTCCCGTGACAGCTCGTCTCTCGATGGCGGTGGTATGACGGCCAACAGGACAGAGAGTGCGATTGCAGGACGGATGATCACGTGGACGGGATCGCGCTCTGGGCCGGGTCAGATGGTCTGGGGTCTTGCTCCAGACACCATCACCGCAGTCGAGCTACTCGCAGCTGACGGCTCCACGACTAACGCTGAAGTGTCCGACAACACCTACGGCGCAGATCTCGGTGCCGCGCTAGCGACCGTTTGTATCGCTGGCGAGACGATCCTCGAGCTCGGTGTGCCCGACCGGTAACGCCGTACCAATCACCCGTCGCGACGGGCCGCACCACTACTAGCGGGCGCGGCGGACTGGATCGCGGACTGGCACCCGCTATCAGCATGCGAGGAGCATCCCGGTAGCGGCATCCCCGTACCTCCTATGCGCGGCCAACAGGGCGCTGAGCTGCCAGGTTGGGGCAGAGCTTCAGCGACGGGCGGCGGGTGTCAGGCTGAGCACTTCGTTGATCTCGGCCAAATCGAGGGCGGCGGGGTTGAACTCCTCTGCGCATTCCAGACCCAGCCAGTCGAGCATGTGGTCGTGGTCTTCGTGACCCGGGTCCGCAAACGCGGCCTTGACGTCGGCGTAGCCCCAGGGTCCTCCGCAGTCTTCTGGTGGGCAGGCTCCCTTGCCGCCGGTGCAGGCCGGCAGGTGCACACCCGGGTGGTCGAGACGTTTCTCGAGGACGATGTCGTGCTCCCAGCCGTCGCCGAAGTCGTAGGTGTAGCTGATGCGGTCGCCCGGCTGCTTGAGGAACTGCCCTGCCGGTTCGTTTCGCTCATTGCGGAATCCAAGTTCGGGGTCGGGGACTCCGTAGTCACCGGTGATCGTTGAGAACATGTGCAGATGCGTATCGGTCCAGCCCATCGAGGTCTGAATGACTTCGTGCAGGCGGTCAAGGCGCATGTCTGCAGGGACGACCAGCCGGCGCCAAACCGGCGGCTTTGACACGCCACGGAGGGTGAGCTTGAGCTGAAGCGCCGATCCTCGCGCGTTCGCGGTGGCCCGCTTCGAACCTTCGCCCATGCCGTACCTCCAATGGGAACGATTGCCGGTCGCTGGTCACCGTAGCCCATCGTGCCGACAGATTTCGTCGGCGAGTCCGAACCCAAGTGATGTGTATCGTGCGGCCGTGCGACGGTGTATGCTTGTAAAGCATGTTGAGCGAGACGAAGATCAGGCGTACGAACATCAATCTCGACACGCAGCTCGTTGACGAGGCCGCTGCCGTGCTTGGCACAGCACGGACTACCGACACCGTACATGCGGCCCTGCGTGCGGTCATCGATCGTGCCGCACGCGAGCGCCTCGCGAAGCGCGACTTCGCCGACCTCACCCCCGACGCGCTAGAGCAACTCCGCCGCCCGCGACGGTTCGCATAGGTGCAGCTGGCGGATACCAGCGCCTGGGTATGGACCCGCAGCGTCGGTGGTGAACTACGCGCCGCATTTGACGAGGACGTCGTAGAGCGACAGATCGCGACATGCGACATGGTCCGGCTCGAACTACTTCACAGCACCCGCAACGCCACCGAGTTCACAAACCTCCGAAGTGATCTCGACGCGATATCCAACTGCCCGATCGGCGTCGAGCAGTGGACACGGGCACTCGACGTTTACGAGCTACTCGCCCGCCAAGGTGGTCTGCACCACCGTGCAGTCCGCCATCCAGACCTGCTCATAGCCGCGGCAGCCGAAGCCGCCGGCATCCCAGTGCTGCACTACGACGAGGACTACGACCGCATCGCGAAAATCACCGGGCAAGCCGTCCAGTGGCTCGCCCCTCGCGGAACCCTCCGCTGACCCTGCTCACCAACACACCAACGCGAGACCGTCAGCAACGATCGTGGGCCAAGATCGAGGGCGCAAAACGACGAGACCTGCATCCAGTTCGGCACACGCATCAAGCCGGCGCTGACGAAAGACCAGCTTTGCGCGGGTTACGGAACCGTGGCTGAGCACTTGCGACGGCCAAGCTCCGGCGGGCGAGTCCTATTGCAGCAAAGCAGACGCGCCGCGTTGGCGCTATTGGCCAGCAGGAAGCGCCCCGAGGACCGCTTGGCTTCCAGCTGCGGTCCACTGGCCATCGCTGCGCCACACGGTGCCGTGGAAATCGACGTCGATCTCCTTCGCGGGATCGTTGATATGCGCACTGCAGGTCCAACGCGCTGGTGCGGATCGCGCGCACCGACCGGCGTCGATGTTGTATTGATGCTTCACGATGTGCCGGAACACGGCCGTGGCTTTGGCTGTGCCGGTCAAACCGCTGCCGCAACCTGCCAGGCCTACTGATACAGCGGCTGCGATCGCCGCTACCGCGCACTTCCGAGCCGCTGACCGCCCGAACGACGCCGTGTGCGCGAGTGAGTGTTCCATGGTGCCCATGGATACATCGGCGTGACGCGCAATGTGCATTAAGCGGCAGCCACGGACCGGTCGCCACGATTGAGCGTTGCCCTGTGACGGCGGCCATGAGAACCTCCCCACGGGCGGCCACTGAAATTCCCCACTGACGGCCAGGATTTCTCCCCGTGGGCGGCCATGTTTTCTCCCCACGGTTTTCCTGAATCTGTCGGTTAGCCACGCTTCGGCGCTCGAACTCGAGCTCGGGGTGTGGAGGCCGCGTGAAGAAACCGGAGGAAGTGATGGAGATCCTGGAGGCCTATGACCTGGCTGGCACGCTGCGTGGCGCAGCGGTGTTGGCCGGGTGTGATCACAAGACGGTCGCGCACTGGGTCGAGCAGCGTGATCTCGGGCTGGTGCCGAGAACGGAGCGCCGGCGGCCGGTGATGGCGGCCGACTATCAGCGCAAGATCGACGAGCTGGTGGACCGCTCGAGCGGGAAGATCCGGGCGGATGTCGCACACGGCAAGCTCGTCGACCTCGGCTATCTCGGGTCGTCGCGCACGACCAGGCGGTGGGTGGCGGAATCCAAGCGCCGGTGGCGGCGTGAGAACGGCCGGGTCACCCGGCCGTGGACACCCGAGCCCGGTTTGTGGGCGCAGTTCGACTACGGGGACGGCCCGGTCGTCGATGGTCGCAAGAGCGTGTTGTTCTGCGCGTGGCTGGCGTGGTCGAGGTTCCGGGTCGTGGTCCCGTTGCGCGACAAGACGCTGCCGTCGGTCGTGATCGGGATCGACCGTGCGCTGCGCGCATTCGGTGGCGCACCGACCTATCTGCTGACCGACAACGAGAAGACCGTGAGCGTCGATCACGTCTGCGGGATCGCGGTCCGCAACCCCCAGATCGTCTCGGTCGCCCGGCATTACGGGCTGACGATCCAGACCTGTGTTCCGGCTGACCCGCAGTCCAAGGGCGGCAGTGAGGCGACGGTGAAGATCGCGAAGGCTGACCTACTGCCCTCCGATCTCAACCTCCGCCCGGACTATGAGAGCTTCGCCGAGCTCGAGGAGGCCTGCCAGCAGTGGATGGCGGACGTGAACACCCGTCCGCACCGCTCAACGCAGGAGCCGCCGGTGATCCGGCTGGCCGCAGAGCACGAGCGGCTTCACCGCCTGCCCGGGATCCCGCACACGGTGTGCTTCGGGGAGACGCGCAAGGTCAGCTGGCAGTCCACGATCTCGGTTGGCGGGGCGCTCTACTCGGTCCCACACACGCTGGTTGATCAGCGGGTCTGGGCCCGCGTCGATGGTGAGCAGCTGATCGTCGTGCACGCCGATGGAATCGACGGGCCACGCGAGGTCGCCAGACATCAGCTGACGACACCCGGTCGGCCGAGCATCAACGACCAGCACTACCCGCCCCGGCCAGCTGGGGCGCTTGAGCGGCGGCCGCGGGCACGCTCAAGCGAGGAGCAGGCGTTCCTGCGGATCGGGCCTGCCGCCGAGGGCTGGCTTGTCAAGGCAGCAGCAGCCGGCACCTCCAGAGTCAGGCGCAAGATGGCCGAAGCGGTCGACCTCGCCAAGCTGCACGGCCCTGACCTGGTCAACGATGCGCTTCAGACCTGCGCTCGGGCGGGCCGGTTCGCCGATGGTGACCTTGCCTCGGTGCTCGCGCACCAGGCACGGACCGGTGGCGGGGAGCTGCTGCTGTTCCCCGCGCGTGAGGAAAGCTCGCTGCAGGCCTCAACCCGCGCATGGGAAGGGTTCGGGCGATGACGGTCCGCACCCCGGAGCCGCCAGCACTGCCCGACGAGCTCGACCGCCTGCTGCGCCGCTTGCGGCTGCCCTATGTCAGACGAGCCGCGCCCGAGGTGATCGCCACAGCCGCCTCACAACGCTGGGAAGCAGCCGAAGTGCTGCGGGTGCTGCTCACCGAGGAGGCCGCCGGCCGCGACCAAGCGACCACCTCGATGCGCCGCAAGCAGTCCGGGCTGCCGGCCGGCAAAACGTTCGACGCATGGGACCCCGACGCCTCCGCGGTCCCGGCAGCAACACAGAACGCGCTGCGCACGCTGGAATGGGTCGACCGCCACGAAGTCCTTGTGGTCTGCGGCCCGAGCGGCACCGGGAAGTCGCATCTAATCGAAGCGCTCGGGCACCTCGCGATCGACAAAGGACGCACCGTCGCGTGGCACACACTCGAGACCCTCGCGGTGCTGGTCCGCCGCCACCGTGCTGATGACTCGATCAACAAGGCGATCGCGAAACTGATCCGCGCCGACCTCATCCTCATTGATGACGTCGGCCTGCTTCCGGTCTCCAACGACGCGGCCGAGGCGCTGTTCCGCGTGATCGACGCCGCTTATGAGAAACGCTCGATCGCGATCTCATCGAACATCCACCCATCCGGGTTCGACGAGCTGATGCCCAAAACGATCGCCACCGCGACCGTCGACCGGCTCATGCACCACGCCCACATCCTCATCACCGACGGCGCCGACAGCTACCGCCTCGCGCAAGCAACCGCCGGCAAGGGGGTCAAGCCACTGGCCTAACCGACACCTACCAGCTGGTGGGGAGCTTCGTGGCCACCAGCCAAATCAACCCTGACGGTGGGGAGCTTCGTGGCCACCAGCGGGGAGAAAAGATGGCCACCAGTGGGGAGAAAAAGTGGCCGCGGATGGGGAGTTCTCGATGGCCATTGACACCCTGCGATAGGACTAGTCCGAGCAGGCCGGTCCGTCACGAGTGCCTTGTCACGGCACCGGCAGCGAGGTGTGGGGTCGTCTGCGCGCCCAGCGAGCACGACGGGACCAACCCATGGATCTACCGTCGATTTTGAATCGGTATCGCTGGCGATATCTCGGCGGTATCGGTTCAAAAGTGCCGTCTTGGGGACGGGTGCCCGCCGTAGCTTCCGGCCTGGCTGTCGCTTGGAAGGGAATGGCGCTCGTCTGAATCGCTCGGGCCGTAACTATCGCTATGCCACGAATTGAGCATTGCTCCGAGTCCCGCTTCGGTCGACGCTGAGGCATCTCACGACCAGCGCCGACTTCACCGCAATGCGCGTAATGGACGAAGGTTGCAAAGCGGAATGGGCTGCCGGGTGACACGGCCTCAGCTACGGTCTAGCCGTGCAGCTCGACTGGCGCCTTGCTGGCAGAGGACTCAACGTTTCCCAGATCGTTGCCCGCGACCCGCAAGGGCAACTCCTCGCAATCAACAGGGTGATGACAACCGGACAGCCAGACCGGTGGTGGTTGAGCGGTGCCAACTACGGATTAGCTAGTTCGCATGACTCCCAGGACGACGCAAAGGTCGCTGCGCAGCGTTGGGCCGACACTGGAGAGCGGCCGGATCACCCGGCGCCGACTGAAGGAGTCTCGCCGTTTCGTTTCGCCGCAATGCAGCGGCGAAACCGGAAGCACTCCTGACGGCGGCGTGCCACGCACGCGATCAGGTCTCCGGCCCCGCATTCGACAACGCAAAGGTATCTCGGGCCAACTCCCGAATCACCCGCTTCACGCGGATTGCGTTCAACTGGCAGGCCGATCATCTCGTCGGCACCCGTCAGACGAGCGCGTCGTACTGGAGCGCATTCAGACGAGAGCCGCTCGCCTACCTGAGCTGGCCGGATCGGTGAGTTCCGCGCGAAGGAGGGGCGGCGGCGCTGTCGATGGGCCCAGAGGTCACTTGATCTGCCCGGAAGAGCGCACACGACGACCGCTGCAGTAGTCGCGCGATGGAGACCGCTGCGCTCCCGCTGAGGATCTCGCTGGCGCTCGATGAGGTTGACGCGACGTGGAGAGAGCGTCCTCACTCGCAGCGTTCACGAGCCCCTCAAGAGGCCCACACTGTACGCACGATGTGCTTGCGTCCCCAAACGTCCCCAAGCGTCCCGGACGCGGCCCCACCGAGATTTAGCTTCGGCGGGAGCGGGTGGCGGCGCGGACGGTGATGTCCTCGGGAGAGTCGGGCTCGGGTGGTCCTTCATCGCCCAGACCACTTTCGCCTGGTCAAACGGAACGTCGATCATGTCGAGCGTCTGTCCATCGTCGTCTGCGATCTCGACCAGGGCCCGCCCGTTGATTAGCTCCAGCACCGTGCCGGTGGTGCCTGCTGGCCACGGCGGGCTGCTGTCGTCGCGCCAGCTGGAGGCGGGATCTCCGTTAGTAGCTCGACCACGTCTAGCTCGTCCACGTGATTAATCGTCGCAGGGTCGTCCAGCTTCCCGGTCGTCATCGTGATCGCCGCCTGCCCGCGGTGTATGCCGTTACGAGCCGCGGTGGGGTATCGCGTTCCTGAACCCAACCGGTGACCACTGGTGCCCTCTGGCCGTTGAGCCCGAGAACCTCGATGACGATGCGGTACGCCAGGCCGCCGCTCCGCCGTTCCACGATCTGTGTGATGGGGGTGGTCCGCGCGCCTTCGCGGATCTGGTCGCGGAGGTATTCCCAGTCGTCTTCCGTCAAGCCAAGCACCGCACGCATAACACGCGCCTTGTGGCCGCCGCGGTCGTGGCTGAGGTTCAGCGCATAGCCCTTCAGCTTTCCTCTGGGAGCGAGGCTTCGTCGACGCGTGGCAGGTAGACCGGCTCCGAATCAGGCATCTGCGGTGTCCCGTGCCTCCGCATCCTCGCCCGCCGGGTCGAGCGCAGGTTCGAAGGCCTTTGCCAGCCTCGCAGCGGCGTCGGCCTGTTCGCGATAGTGCGTGTAGCGCATCGTCGTGCGGACCTCCGCATGGCCGAGCCAGTTCTGGAGCTCGACGATCGACTCGGCGCCGCGGACGGCGAGCGTGCCGAACGTGTGGCGCAGGTCGTGAAAGCGGATCGGGCGCAGGCCGGCCCGGGCGCAGGCGGCGACGAAGCGCCGGCGCAGGGCCGAGCCGTCGAGGTAGAGGCCGTGGTCGCCGGGAAAGACGAGGTCGTCGTCGCCGACGAACTCGCCGCGCTGGCTGAGCTGCGCCAGCACGGTCGCGACCTCGGGCACCATCGGCACCACGCGGCCGTGGCTGGACTTGGGGGCGGTCAGGCGGCCATTCGCATAGCTGCCGGCGACTCGGATCGATGAGAGCTCGAAGTCGACGTCGCGCCACCGCAGCGCGATCAGCTCGCCGCGACGCAGGCCCGTGAATGCAGCGGTCAGGAAGATGGCGCCATCCTGTTCGGAGGCGGCCGCGCGTGCCAGGGCGTGGACCTCCTCGGTCGCGTAGAACTCGAACCGGGTGGCGTCGTAGCGCTCGCGCAGCTTCTCGACGTCGCGCACCGGGTTCGATGGCAATCCGTGGACCTTCCGAGCCCGCTCCATGATTCCGCCTAGGACCGTCAGCAGCTTGTTGCGGGTGCGGTTGGAGAGCGGCCGCTCGCGGCCTTCGCCGAGGCGGGAGCGCCAGGCCTCGATCCGCTGCGCACCGAGTTGCTCGACCGGCAGGTCGCCGAACGCAGCGACGAGCTGCTTGACGGCCGACCGGTATTCGACCAGGGTCGAAGGCTTCACGGCCCGGTCATGTTCGACATAGCGCAGCCACTCAGCCGCGGCGTCGGCGAAGGTCGCGCCGGTGCGCACCAACCCCGAGAGCGTGCCCCGGCGCGCCTCGGCCAGCGTCTCACGCAGCCAGTCCTCGGCGAGGCGCTTGGTGAAATAGCCCGCCGGCGGGCGGCCGCGCTCGCTCCAGGCCGGCCCGAGTCGCTTCTGCACCTGACGGCCATCGGGCAGCCGATATTTCGCGTAATAGACGGCCCCGCGCTTGCGATCGACCTTGAAGACGTGCCCCGACGGGCGCTGGGGGAGGGTGCTCACACGCGGAACGCTACGCCCTAGCCGGGACACACTCGGGACACATTCACCAGACGAAGTGCCGCCGAAATATCAAAAGGCGCACATTAGCTGGCCTTTCTTGAAGCGGGCGACGGGGTTCGAACCCGCGACCTTCGGCTTGGGAAGCCGACGCTCTACCAACTGAGCTACACCCGCGCTCGGTCGTCCATTCTATGGGGAGTGGGCGGCAGAGGCGGCCAAGGTACGCTGAAGGCGATGCGTAGGTTCGGTCTGCCGGGTGTCATATCGCTGGTCGTGCTCGCGCTCCTGGCGCTGCTGGCGTTCGGGGTGGCGAACAACGGGTCGAGCAACGCCCTGGCGGCGCGTGTGGCCCGTGGGCAGACGCCGCCGGCTCCGAACGCGAACATGCGGCTGCGGTTGCTCGGATCCGCCCAGCGGGTGGACCTCAAGGATCTGCGCGGCAAGGTTGTGATGGTCAACGTGTTCGCCGGCTGGTGCGTCGCCTGCCAGCAGGAGGTCTCTGTGATCAAGCACGCGCAGCAGGTGCTGCGCGCCCACGGCGGTGAGGTGGTCGGCATCACATATCAGGACTCGATCGGCGATGCCCAGGGATACATGCAGAGGTACGGGCTGAACTACCCGGTGCTGCTCGATCCGGCGGGCAGCTTCGTCGCGCCTTACGGGGTCAACGGCGTACCGGAGACGTTCTTCATCGGCCGCAACGGCGACGTGGTGGCGGCGCGTACCTATCAGCTTTCGCGGCAGTGGCTCGACAAGACGCTCAGCCGCGTGCTCGGCACGCGGGCATGAGGCCGGGCCGCCTGATCGCGGCGCTCGCGCTGACGCTGGCCCTCGGAGCAAGCGCCGCGAGTAGCGCATTCGCCTATCAGAGCTGGTACTCGACGGTCGATCAGTTCATGTGCGTCTCCTGCCACGAGCCGCTCAACCAGGTCGACTCGCCGCAGGCGCTGTCGGAGAAGAAGACCCTGCGCGGGCTGATCGCCCGGGACCTGTCGCTCGGTCAGATCAAGTCGGCGATGGTCGCGCAGTATGGACCGGAGGTGCTGGGCCGCCCGCCGGCCAGTGGCTTCAACCTGACCGTCTACATCCTGCCGCCGGCGGTGTTCCTCGGCGGCCTGGCGCTGCTCGCCTACACGCTGCCGAAATGGCGCGAGCGTTCCAGACGTGCGGCCGCGACGCGCCTGCAGGGCGCGGCCCCGCTTGACTCAGACGACGCCAAACGGCTCGACGACGAGCTGACCGACTTCATCTAGCTACATCGAGTCGGGCGCGCTAACCCCGAGCAGCCCCAGCACCAACGCCAGCTGCGACTTGCTCGCCACGCACAGCGCGATCCGGAAGGACTCGACCGACTGCGGCTCGGCGCCGACGACCTTGCAATCGCGGTAGAAGGCCGTGAACTCCTGAGCCAGCTCCAGCGCGAAGGCCGCGATGCGGTGCGGCGCTCGGCGCTCGGCGGCCTCGCTGATCTCCTCCGGTAGCGACAGCAGCTTTTTGATCAGCTCCCGCTCGGAGCTGTGGAGCTCGCCCGCTGGCGAGCTCCAATCAGCTCCCGCCGAGACAGCCAGACCGACGCGCTGCTCGCCCAGCCGCGCGAGCATCGAGGCGATCCGTGCGTGCGCGTACTGGATGTAATAGACGGGGTTCTCCGACGACTGCGAGCGCGCCAGATCCAGATTCAGATCGAGCGTGCGCTCGTGCGAGCTCTGCAGCATGAAGTAGCGAGTGGCGTCGACGCCGATCTCATCGAGCAGCTCGGTCAGCGTCACGAACTCGCCGCGGCGCTTTGACATCTTCGTGCGCTCGTCGTTCTCGATCAGGTGCACCAGCTGCATGATCAGCGTCTCGAGCAGCTGCGGCTCGCCGCCGAGCGCCTGGAAGGCAGCCTTGAGCCGTGCGATGTAGCCGTGGTGATCGGCGCCGAGCACGATGATCTGGCGCTCGAAGCCGCGCTCGCGCTTGCTCTCCATGTAGGCGACATCAGAGGCGAAGTAGGTCGGCTGGCCGCCGCCGCGCACGATCACGCGGTCCTTGTCGTCACCGAAGCTCGTCGTGCGCAGCCACAGGGCACCGTCGTGCTCGTAGACGTGGCCGCCCTGCCGGACATCCTCGAGCGCACGATCGACCGTGCTGGGCGAGCCCTCATGCAGGGAGCGCTCGCTGAAGTAGGTGTCGAAGTCGACGCCGTAGCGGATCATCGTCGCCTTGATCCCGGTCACCATCGCGGCGACGGCCTCGTCGGCGAGCGTGGCGATCGCGACGGACTCGTCGGCTGCGTCCGGGAGCTGTGCGGCGATCGTTGCGACGTAGTCGCCCTGGTAGCCGTCCGCGGGCGGTTCCTTGCCGAGCGCCCGCGCCCGCACCGACTCACCGAAGCGCAGCACTTGCGTGCCGGAGTCGTTGACGTAGTACTCGCGCGTGACGCTGTGGCCGTGGAGCTCGAGGATGCGGCCGAGCGAGTCGCCGTAGGCGGCGTGGCGGCCGCTGGCGGCGACGATCGGGCCGGTTGGGTTGGCGGATACGAACTCGAGCAGGATGCGCTCCGGCTGTGTCGTGCCGCCGGCGCCGAAGCGAACGCCGGCGTCGAGCACGGCGCGCAGCGCGGCGCGGTGCCAGTCGTCGGAGAGCACCAGGTTGAGGAATCCGGGGCCGGCCACCTCGTAACGAGCGAGCGTCTGGCCGAGCTCCGCTGCGAGCTGGTCGCCGAGCCTTGCGGCGATCTCACGCGGGGCAGAGCCGGCCACGGGCGCGAGCAGCATCGCGGCATTGGTCGCATAGTCACCCTGCTCGGCGCGTTTGGGGCGTTCGAGCCTCGCCCTGGAGCCCGCGTCCGTCTCGCTGCCGCTGCCAAGCAGGGCAGTGGCAGCAGCGCCAAGCGCCTGCCGCAGATCGGAGACCGGATCGCTCATCAGTGCACCGCCGGGTTCAGGGCGAGGCGCGCCATCTCGGCGCCCGCCATCGTGTAGGGCGAGATCACCTCGTCGGCGCCGGCATGCAGCAGCTTGCGCTCGGACTCCTCGATCGATGCGCGTGCGATCACCCGCACCTTGTTGGAGAGCTCACGGGTGGTGAGCGCGATGAAGATGTTGTCGGCGTCGGAGTCGACGCACGCGATCACGCCCGCGGCGCGCTCGATCCCGGCCTGCAGCAGGACCTCGTCGTGCGTGGCCTGCGCCTCGATGTAGGTCACGCCGTCGTGACGGGCGACCTCCCGGTTCTCCGGGTTGTGATCGATCACCACGACGCGCGCGCCGCCGGCGAGCAGGTCGCGGGTGACCTGCCGGCCTACGCGTCCGTAGCCGCAGACGATGAAGTGGTCTGAGTAGGAGTCGATCATTCTCTGGATGCGGCGCTGTTGCAGGAGGCCGCTGAGCTGCCCGGAGACGAAGAACTCGGCGACCGTCGCCAGGCCGTAGAAGAGCGTACCTATCCCGAACAACTCGAGGATCGCCAGCAGCACCCGGCCCCCGACGTTGGCAGGGGTGTGCAGATCGCCGACGGTCGTGACCTTGTCCAGCGCCCACGCGAGGCCATAGGCCACCGAGCTGCCCTCGACGGCGGAGAAGGCCACGCCGCTGCCGATGATCATCGCGACCAGGGCCGTCAGCAGCAGCACGAGGCGGCGTGCGAAGTGGCGCTCTGCCATAAGCCATCATCGCGCACCGGAGCCGGAAGGTGGCGGCCAGGCGGGCCGCCAACCCAAACGGCAACCACTCAATGGTGGTAGGGCTCGCCGGCGAGGATCTTGTGGCCGCGATAGATCTGCTCGAGCAGCACCACGCGCGCCAGCTGGTGGGGAAGCGTGATCGCCCCCAGCGAGAGGCGGTGGTCGACGCGGTCGAGCTGCAGGTTGCCGAACGGTCCGCCGAGCACGAAGCAGAGGTCGCGGCCGCTGGCGCGGCGCTGTTCCAGGAAATCGCTGAGTGCGACCGAGTCAAGCGTCTTACCGCCGACGTCGAGCAGCGACACGAAGGCCCGCTCGGGGATGCGCGCGGCGACGGCCGCGTCCTCGCGCACCTCGATCAGCTCGAGCCTCGCGTAGCGC
The DNA here is from genome assembly GCA_963706725.1 of uncultured Actinomycetota bacterium. Lineage (GTDB taxonomy): Bacteria > Actinomycetota > Thermoleophilia > Solirubrobacterales > Solirubrobacteraceae > Palsa-465. Next base: position 2,352,167 of record OY970167.1, read on the forward strand.
CCGAGCAGCTTGGCGTAATGGGCGATGTCGTCAACGAAAGGCGGCCGCAGGCGGCCAACGGCGACGACGATGATCCTCACCGATGAGATACTAAGTAGATATGGATCAACCGCAGCAGCCAGAGCGCCACATCAACATCCACTTCTCACCGGAGTTGATGGCAGGCCACTACACGAATTTCGCGAACGTCAGCCACTCCGACTACGAGTTCACGATCACCTTCGCGCGCGTCGATCACGAGATGGAGGACGACGAGGTTCCCGGCGTGGTCGTGTCACGCATGAACCTCTCGCCCAAGTTCATGCGTGAGCTGATCGATGCCATGCAGGACAACTACGGCAAGTGGCAGACGCGCGAGAACATCAAGAACCTTCCCGAGTTCGGCGGCGACCGGCCGGGGGACGAACCCGCCAGGTAGCGGGAGTAACCCCGTCCGGCGAACGCTTCGCGCGCCACAACTGATGCCGTGCGGGTAGCGATCGTCACTGACATACACGCCAACCGGCAGGCGCTCGAGGCGGTCCTCGAGCAGATCCACGCCGCCGACTGCGATGCCCTCTGGTGTCTGGGGGATGTCGTCGGCTACGGCGCGGATCCCGATGCCTGCACCGACTTGGTGCGTGAGCACGCCGACATCTGTCTGGCGGGCAACCATGACCTGGCCGTCACCGGTGCGCTTTCGGCCGCTGATTTCTCAGACATCGCGCGGCGCGCAGCCGAGTGGACCGGCAGCGTGATCTCCAGCCAGACGCGACTCTTCCTGGAGTCGCTCTCGCCCAAGGACGAGCAGCAGGTGGTGAGCCTGTACCACGCCAGCCCGCGCGACCCGGTGTGGGAGTACGTGCTCTCGCCGCTGCAGGCCTCGCTCGCGTTCGATGTGCAGCCCCAGCGCATCAGCGTCGTCGGGCACACGCACGTGGCGCTGGCGTTCCACCGCTTCGAGGGCGAGACCGCAACCGGCGAGACCAGGCATGAGGGGGACGCGCTCGACCTCAGCAGCGGCTACTGGCTGCTGAATCCCGGCAGCGTCGGCCAGCCGCGCGACGGTGACGCCCGTGCCGCCTGGCTCGAGCTCGACACCGAGGCGTGGACCGCGGTCTGGCGGCGGGCCGCCTACGACATCGAGGGCGCCGCCTGGGCGATTCGCGCCGCGCGGCTGCCGGAGGCGCTGGCCGAGCGCCTCAGCTTCGGGCAATAGCTTGCAATCGGCCGCCTGGACGGCTGCACGACGGGAGTTAGCCGCAACAGTGGCTAAAGTCGATCGCGGATGGGCTTCGCACACAGGGCATTTGTCGCTGCAGGCGTTGGCTTTGCCGCGTCCGCGATCGTCGGCTGCGGTAGCAGCGGCGGCGCGTGGCTGTCCGCCTCGCAGTCGAGCAACCTGTCCGCGCAGCTGAACCGCGCGACGCAGGCGCTGGAGAGTCAGGACTGCTCGGCGGCGCAGCATTACCTGCAGGCCTTCCAGTCCAGCGTGGCCAGCATGAGCGGCGTGAACTCAACCCTTGTCAACGACCTCAACCAGGGGGCGAGCACGGTCGAGTCGCTAGCCAGCCGTGACTGCAGCACGGTCACGACGACGGCCAAGAAGACGACGCAGCCGAAGACGCACACGACCACCACGAGGACGGCCACGCAGACGACGCAGACGACGTTCACGAACCCTGCGACGCAGACGTATACGACGACCACCTACACGCAACCGGCCGAGACGACGACGTCGAACCCGTCGAGCACCAACACCACCGGCGGGACCTGCCTGACGTGCGGCGCGACGACCACCACGAGCAGTTCCACCAGCACGACCAGCACCGGTTCGTCGACGACAAGCTCAAGCGGTGGCTCCGGGCTCGGTGCTGGGACCGACACGGCCACAACAGGCGGCACGACCACGACGACCAGCTCAGACACCGGCTCCAACACCGGTACGACCACCGCTGGCAACGGGAGCGGCTTCTGATGAGCAGCTCGGTGATCAACGGGCGCTACCGCGTCGAGGGACGGCTCGGTGTGGGTGGGATGTCAACGGTGCTGCTGGCGCTCGACGAGCGCCTCGAGAGGCACGTTGCGGTGAAGCTGCTCGCCGAGCATCTCGCCGACGACCCCACCTTCGTCTCACGCTTCCGGCGCGAGGCGCTGGCGGCGGCGCGGCTGGTGCACCCGAACATCGTGCAGGTCTTCGACTCCGGCTTTGACGAGGAGGCCCATCAGCACTTCATCGTCATGGAATACGTGCCCGGTCAGTCGTGCGCGGAGATCCTCCGCGACCGCGGGCACCTGGACGTCGAGCAGGCGGTCGACATCGTCGCCCAGGCCTGTCGCGGGCTCGACTACGCGCACCGCAACGGCGTTGTCCACCGTGACGTCAAACCGGGCAATCTGCTCGTCTCCGAGAGCGGGGTCGTGAAACTGGCGGACTTCGGCATTGCGCGCGCCACCGGGCAATCGAGCATCACGCAGGTGGGCTCGGTGCTCGGCACCGCCGCCTATCTCTCGCCCGAGCAGGCGCGCGGTGAAGAGGCCGGCCCGCAGGCGGACCTCTACTCGCTGGGGGTGGTGACATATCAGCTGCTCTCGGGCCGCCTGCCGTATGAGGCCAACTCGCTCTCCGAGCTGGCGCTCAAGCAGCAGCGTGAGTCGCCGATCCCGCTGCAGCGCATCAACCCGCACGTGCGCACGACGCTCTCGGAGGCGGTGGCCCTCGCGATCTCGGTTGTCCCCGAGGAGCGCCCGCGCACGGCCGCCGAGCTCTCGGAGATGATCGTCGACGGCGCCGCCGGCATCTCGCCATGGTCCGATGAGGCGCCGACCCGGCAGGTCGGGACGAGTAACGCGGCGACCCGGGTGCTGCCGGCGCAGGAACGCGGCTACCCGACGCAGGAGACGGTGATCGTCACGCGGCCGCCGTCGCGGCCCGCCGCTGCGCGCGCGCCGCGGACCGTGCCCGCGCGCCGGCCCACGCCACAGGAGATGCCGCCGGTGCGTGCGGAGCAGCGCAGCGGCGGCGCCAGCAGCACCGGACGTCGGGTCGCCTGGATCTTCGCGCTGCTGGTGGTGATCGCCGTGATCGCCGTGGTGATCGCGCTCGCGCTGCACCAGAGCTCTGCCTCGGTGGTGCACGAGGAGCGTGTCGTCGCCAGCGGTTGGCGCAGCGCCATCGGCCAGCTGCAGAACATCATCACCAAGTACACGAAGTAACTGGTCGTTCGGCCCCGAGCGGCTTCAGCGCGGCGAGGGGGCAGCGCCGGCCAAGAAGCCGGCGACCCGCTCCGCCAGCGTCCCTTGGTCGATCGCGTCGCGCAGATCGGCCATCAACCGCTGGATGTAGCTGAGGTTGTGCAGTGTCAGCAGCCGCGGCCCAGTGGTCTCGCCGGCCTTGGCGGCGTAGTGGATGTAGCCGCGCGTGAAACCGGCGCTGCAGGCCGGACACGGGCAGCCCTCCATGATCGGCTCCTGTGAGCCGCGGAAGCGCGACTTTGCCAGGTCTACGCGCCAGCGCCCGGCCGGGTCGGGCACGATCGCGACACCGTGCCGCGCGAGCCGTGTCGGCATCGCACAATCGAACGTGTCGATCCCGAGGCCGACCCCGGCGAGCAGGTCGTCGATGTCGCCGATCCCGAGCAGGTGCCGCGGGCGCTCGGGCGTGACGCGCTCGAGCGCCGCCGTGGTCCAGTCGACCACCTGATGCATCTGTGGCTTGTCCTGCCCGAGCGATCCGCCGATTGCGATACCGCCGCAACGGCTGCCGGCAACCGTCTCGGTCGACTCGATCCGCAGGTCCTGCTCGACCCCGCCCTGGACGATGCCGTAGACGAGCTGGTCGCGGGGGCCGTTCTGCTCGTGCCAGTCGAGGCAACGCTCGAGCCAGCGATGAGTGCGCTCGGTCGAGCTGGCGGTGTACTCGCGGGTCACGTGAAACGGCGTGCACTCATCGAGCACGAGCGCGATGTCGGAGTGCAGTGCCGCCTGCACCGCCATCGAGGTCTCCGGCGCCATGAAGCGCTCGCCACCGTCGATGTATGAGCGGAAGCGCACACCCTCCTCGGCGATCTCCAAGATCGCGCTGCCGGATCCGCCGGCGACGCCGCTGCGGCCACGCCCCTTGATCTCATCGGCGACGCCGCCATGGCCCATCGAGAAGACCTGAAAGCCGCCGGAGTCGGTGATGATCGGACGCGGCCAGCGCATGAAGGCGCCGAGCCCACCGTGGGCGTCGATCATTTCGGGGCCGGGGGAGAGGAACAGGTGGAAGGTGTTGCCGAGCACCATCTCGTACCCGAGCGCCTCGACATCGCGCGGCTCGAGGGTCTTGACCGCGCCACGCGTGGCGAGCGGGACGAATGCAGGTGTCTGCACCTCCCCGTGGGCGAGGCGCAGCGTGCCGGTGCGGGCGCGGCTGTCGCTCGCGCGGGTGCGGATTTCGAACATGGATCGGAAGCTAGAGGTTTGTGGCGGCTTTACGCTGCTGGCCATGCACCGGGCGTACAAGAGCGCACCGCCGGCGGCCGCGGTAGCTGCGCTGCTCGCCGCCAGCCTGAGCGGCTGCGGCGGTGCTGCCGCCGGCCGGGCGCACCGTGCTGCTGGCAACCGCGACACGAATCTGCGGCCATTGCCGGTCGTGGGCGGCGCGCCGCTGAGCCGGCGGGCGCCTGCGTCGCTGACGCGCGGGACGCTGCCCCAGGTCGGAGCGACGCAGCATGTCGACGCAGCAGGCGCCGAGCTCGAGGTGACGCTGCGGCGTGTGATCGATCCGCTACTGGGCGCGGGCACCGAGCTTCCGCCGCGCACGCGGGCGGTGGGCGTGATCTTCCAGATCCGCAGCTCCGGGCCGAAGCTCTACGACAGCTCGGCCACCGGCGACATCACGATCGTGCCCTCCGCTGGAGTCGTCACACCGGTGCTCGCGACGCGCGGAATCTGCAGGACGCCGCTCGATGATTTCGACCGCTACATCACCGCCGGCGAGGATCGCGTCGGCTGCGTCGTATTTGCGGTTTCAAACGGCGCTACGCTCGACGCCGTGTGGTTCTCACCGCACGCCCACCGTCTTGGTCGGCTGACATGGGCGCCCTGAGTGACCAGCGGACTGTTCGCGGTCTCACAGAGGCGTGTAGGGTCCCGAGCGCACGTCCTGTCTGCCCGCCTCAGCAAACCAGCTAAAGCTTCACGTATCCAAAAGGAGTAAAGATGCCGCAGGCCCGCACAGCCGGAACAAGCACAAGCAGAGCGACGACCGCCAAACGCACGCCGGCGAAGCCGGCAGCATCGCGGACGACGGCCGCGAAGGCAAAGCCCGCCGCCAAGCCCGCGGCAGCCAAGCCCGCTGCTGCCAAGCCGGCCGCCGCCAGGCGCGCCGCTGCCAAGCCCGCCGCCGCCAAGGCTCAAGCAGCCAAGCCTGCCGCCGCCAAGGGCAGCGCCGCGAAGAGCGCCGGCGCGAGCAAGACCGCCGCGGCGTCGAGCCGCCCGCGCGTGAACATCGACGGCGCGCAGGTCGAGGCCATCGCCGAGCGTCTGCGCAAGCTCAACGAGAAGATCATCGACTTCGGGCGTGAGGCCGGCGAGAACACGCTGGCCAGCTACGAGAAGGCGCTCAAGACGATCGCCACCGGCGTCCAGCAGAGCCCCGCCAAGGACGAGCTCGAGTGGATCTCGCACCTGGCCGCCTCGCAGGCCAAGTTCGTCCGTGAGATCACGGACAGCTGGACCAAGGCTGCGCGCGACCGGCTGAAGTAGTTCCTAAGAGCGCCGGGTCGGGCACTGCCTGACCCGGTGTCTATGGAACAATCAGACTCGCATGGACCCGAATCGCAAACGCGCGATCCGGTTGACGGTCGCCCTCTCAGCGGCACTGCTGCTGGCAAGCGCTCTGATCTACGTCAGCTTTAGCGCCGGTCGCGACGAACTGACCGCTTCGCAACTGCTCACCAAGGCACGGCCAGGTGGCCAATACATCCTGGCCGGCACGGTCGAGAACGGCTCGATCCGCCATCTCGGCGTGCAGACCGACTTCAGCGTGCTCAGCCCCAACCGCCGCGTCGCCGTCCCGGTGAGGTACACCGGCGAGATCCCCGACCCGTTCGCCCAGGGACGGGCGGTAATGGTCAACGTCACCGATCAGGACGGCAAGTTCGTCGGTCAGGTCAACTCGCTGACGACCAAGTGTCCGTCCAAGTACCAGGCTGCCTCGGGCGCGATCAAGAACACGGCCGGCGTGCCCGCCGGTCCCGCGGTGGTCAGCAGCTGATGGCGCAGCTCGGGCGCGCGATCCTGCTGCTCGACTTCGGCGTCTGTCTCTACGGGATCGCCGCCTCGATCTACGGGGCGCGTCGACGTCGCCGCGATTGGGTCGACTCCGGGCGGCGCGCGGTCTACGCGCTGGCAGCCCTGAGCATCCTCGCGTTCGTGCTGCTGGAGATCGCCTTCGTGCGCAACGACTTCAGCTACAAGGTCGTCGCCGACACCTCCGCGACGACGATCCCGCTGTTCTACAAGCTGACGGCGCCGTGGTCGTCGCAGCAGGGCTCCCTGCTGCTGTGGGTGACACTGTCCTCGGTATGGTCGACGCTCGCGCTGTACCTCACCCAGCGCCGGCTGCGGGACATCGCGCCCTACGCGACGGCTGTGCTGCTCGGCATGGACGGCTTCTTCGTCGCGCTCGCATCCTTTGCCGCCAACCCGTTCCAGACGACCTCCGCCGCGCTGACACCGTCGAACGGGGCCGGACTCGACCCGTTGCTGATGCACCCGAGCATGATGTTCCACCCACCGATGCTCTACACGGGCTACACGCTGATGGCGATCCCATTCGCCTTTGCGGTCGCCGCCCTGATCACCGGGAAGCTCGGCTCGGAGTGGATCCGGGACACCCGCCGCTTCGCGCTCGCGGCCTGGATGTGCCTCGGTCTCGGGATCATCCTCGGCGCGCGCTGGTCCTACACCGAGCTTGGCTGGGGCGGCTACTGGGGCTGGGATGCGGTCGAGAACGCGGCGCTGATGCCGTGGATTGTGAGCACCGCCTTCATCCACTCGATCCAGATCCAGGAAAAGCGCGGGATGATGAAGGTCTGGAACGTGTCGCTCGTGCTGCTGTTCGGCACGCTGTCGATCTTCGGGACGTTCCTGGTGCGTTCGGGCGTGCTCGATTCGATCCACGCATTCGGCGCCTCGACGCTCGGTGTTCCGTTCGTCGTGCTGCTGGCGACGATGGTCCTGACATCCGTCGGCCTGGTGCTCTGGCGCCGCGATCAGCTGCGCTCTGAGCACCGGCTCGATTCGCTGATCTCGCGTGAGGCGATGTTCCTGCTGCAGAACCTGATCCTTGTCGCGCTCACCTTCGTGATCTTCTGGGTCACGCTGTTCCCGCTGATCTCGCGGGCCATCACCGGAACCAGCGTCTCAGTCGGCCCGCCCGCCTTCACGCCCTTCGTCGTGCCGCTGGCGCTGCTGCTCGTGCTGATCACCGGGATCGGGCCGCTGATCTCCTGGCGCCGGGCGACCGTCTCCAACCTGCGCCGGCAGTTCGTCTTTCCGGTTGGATTCGGGCTGCTGGTGACGGTCCTGGTGCTGACCCTCACCGATGCCGGACGCAAGCCGCTGGCAGTCCTGATGTTCAGCTTCGGGTCGTTCGTGATCGGAACGGTGGCGCAGGAGTTCTTCCGCGGCACCGCCGCGCGGCGGCGGATGACACACGATGCCTGGCCGGTGGCGTTGCTCGCGCTGGTGCGTCGCAACCGCCGTCGCTACGGCGGCTACATCGCCCACCTCGGCTTCGCTGTGATGCTGATCGGGGTGGCGGCCTCTTCGTCGTTCCAGCACGTGCGCCAGGCGACGTTGCGGCCCGGCCAGAGCGTCTCCAACGACGGCTTGGTCTTCCACTACGTGCGTCCGACTGAGAGCGTGTCGGCCGAGCGGATCTCCTTCGGCGCGATCCTCGACGTCACCAAGGGCGCTCACCAGGTAGTGCGGCTGCACACGATGCAGAGCTTCTACCGGGCCACGAATGCGCAGGACGGCTTCATCGGTCAGTTCTTCGATAGCAACAACGCCGACAGCACGATCGGGCTTGACGCGGGGCCGCTGCGTGACATTTGGACGGTCGCCTCCGCCGACACCGCGGCGCTGGCGCCGCTGATCTCCCGCGCGAACACGCTATTCCGCAACGAGTACAACATAATCGTCACGCAGGTGCTGAAGCTGCCCGCGGCGCGCCAGGAGGCGGCGCTCAACTTGGCATTGGCCCATTCTGACTTCTGGTATCTGCGGAACCGCGCGGTCGAGGAGATCGCCGGTCAGTACCTGAAGCACAACTATCCGATCGTCTTCCAGTTGATCGTCTCGCCGCTGGTCACCTGGCTGTGGACCGGCGCGCTCATCATCTTCTCCGGGGGCCTCGTCTCGCTGCTGCCGCCCGGCCTCTTCGCCCGCCGCCGCAGCCCTGCGCGCGAGCGCACGCCCGCGGCTGTTCGCGAGCTCGTCTAGCCGCAGTCTGAGCGATGGCCTACGTGATCCTCCTGCTGTTGCTGCTGGCCGTTGTCTGGGCCCTCAGCGCACCGCTGCGTCGCGGCACGGCGACGGACACGCGCGAGGATGCGCAGGGGAGCGCCGAAACGATGTTGCGGATCAACCTCGAGGCGGCACGCGACGCGAAGTACCGCGAGATCCGCGACGCCGAACTCGATTTCCAGACCGGGAAGATGTCCGACGAGGACTACGCCGCGATCGACTCGACGCTGCGGGCAGAGGCAATCGAGCTGCTGCACCAGCTCGATGCGCTCGAGCCGGTGCAAGCGGATGAGCGCTAGCCAAAGCGGACGGATGGGTGGTGCTGAGCAGCGTGGCGCGACCGGGGTGAGTCGGCCCGCCGGTCTCCGACAAAGCGGCTACCATCAGCGCCCGAGATGACTTTCGTTCTTGACGTTGTTCAGGTCTTTGTCGCCGTGATGCTGGTCTTCCTGATCCTCATGCACTCCGGGAAGGACGCCGGTTTGTCCGGGTTCGGCGTGGGCAGCGGCGGCGGTGGCCAGAGTCCATTCGGCGGCTCGATGGTCGAGCGCAACCTGAACCGCTGGACGGTGCTCTTCGCGGTGCTGTTCGTGGTCAACACGATCGTGTTGATCAAGGTCTGAGCGGCGCTACTCGCCAAACAGGATCGCGAGCATCCGCTCGCGATCGTTGACGAACGAGCTGAAGATGCGGACCGCGTCGGCCTGCTCGTACGCGATCGCCTGCAACCCGTCCGGGCCGCACCGGTAGATAGTCGCCTCGGGGTAGGCGAGGATGATCGGCGAGTGCGTGGCGATCACGAACTGCGAGCCGTCGTTGACGAGCTCGTGGATGCGACGCAGGCAGGTCAGGCAGTTCTGGGCCGAGAGGGCGGCCTCCGGCTCGTCCATCACGTAGAACCCGTCGGGGCCGAAGCGGTTGAGCATGACTGCCAGGAACGACTCGCCGTGGGACTGCTCGTGCAGTGAGATGCCGCCGTAGGAGTCGAGCACGCTGCGCCCGCGATCGGATTCTGAGCTTGCGACCTCATCGAGGTAGCTGGCGGCGGTGAAGACGCTCTCCGCACGCAGGAAGAAGTCCGTGCTGGGCCGCCTGATCCCGCGAACCAGCCTGAGCGACTCCCACAGCGACGAGTGCGACTCCCGGGTCGAGAAGGCGAAGTTCGAGCCGCCGCCCTCAGCGTTGAGGCCGGCGGCGACGGCGATCGCCTCGAGCAGCGTCGACTTGCCGCTGCCATTCTCACCGACCAGATAGGTGACCTTCGGGTGCAGCGCGAGGCCCCCCTGGAGTGCCGTGATCGCCGGCAGGTTCCAGGGGTGCCGGCCCGCGACACCCGGATCCAGGGGAATGGCCAGCTCAACCGCCCGTACGAGCGGTTCGTCGGCGCGCTGCCGCGCCCTGACCGCGGCCAGTCGCGGATCGGTCTTGCGGCTCACGGTCTCGGTGGCGCCGGAGCGAGGCTCAGTCGATGTTGATGGCGACGTACTTTGTCTCGAGGTACTCGGCGATGCCCTCGTGCCCGCCCTCGCGACCGAAGCCCGACTGCTTGATCCCGCCGAACGGCGCGGCTGCGTTGGAGACGACCCCCTGGTTGAGCCCGACCATGCCCGTCTCGAGCGCCTCGGCGACACGGATCGCGCGCTTCACGTCGGTGGTGAACATGTAGGCCGCCAGGCCGTATTCGGTCGCGTTGGCGGCCGTGATCGCCTCGTCCTCGGTGGTGAAGGTGCTCACCGGCGCGACCGGGCCGAAGATCTCCTCGGTCAGCAGCTGCGTGCCCTGCTGCACACCGCTCAACACGGTCGGCTCAAAGAAGTACCCGGGACCGTCGATCGCGTTGCCACCGGTGAGCGGCTCGGCACCACGATCGAGTGCGTCGGCGACGAGCTCCGCCACCTTGTCGCGCTGCCTGGCATCAACCATCGGCCCGAGCTCGACACCGGGCGCGGTGCCGCGGCCGACCTTCATCCCGCTCAGGCGCCGCGCCAGACGTTCGGAGAAGTCGCCGGCAACCGACTCGTGTACATGGAAGCGGTTGGCGGCGGTGCAGGCCTCGCCGCCGTTGCGCATCTTGGCCAGCGCCGCGCCATCGACGGCAGCGTCGAGGTCGGCGTCCTCAAAGACGAGGAAGGGGGCGTTGCCGCCAAGCTCCATCGAGAGCCGCAGCAGCGTCTCCGAGGACTGCGACATCAACAAACGTCCGACCCCCGTCGAGCCCGTGAATGAGAGCTTGCGCAGGCGCTGATCGGCCAGCAGCGGCACGGTTGTGGCGCCAGCGTCGCTGGAGGTGACGACGTTCACGACCCCGGCCGGCAGGCCCGATTCCTCGAGGATCCGGGCGAACGCGAGAGTCGATAGCGGGGTCTGGTGGGCGGGCTTGATCACGACCGTGCAGCCAGCAGCGAGCGCCGGGCCCACCTTGCGCGTGCCCATCGCCAGCGGGAAGTTCCAGGGGGTGATCAGCAGACATGGCCCGACGGGTTGGCGCATGGTCAAAAGGCGCCCGATCCCGTTGGGTGAGGTGTTGTAACGGCCCTCGATGCGGACGGCCTCCTCGGAGAACCAGCGCAGGAATTCCGCGGCGTAGATGACCTCCGAGCGGGATTCGGCCAGCGGCTTGCCCATCTCGAGCGTCATCAGCAGTGCGAGGTCGTCGGTTCGCTCGATGATCGTCTCGAACGCGCGACGCAGGATCTCACCGCGCTCGCGCGGCGCTCGAGCGGCCCACCCGGGGCCGGCGGCGACGGCCGCGTCGAGTGCCGCAACCGCGTCGGCCGGCGAAGCATCCGCAACGTCGACCAAGATTTCTCCAGTGGCCGGATCCTCGACGCCGAGGGTTCCGTGCTCACCTTCTCGCCAGTCTCCGCCGATAAGGAGCCGATGCGGGACAGAATCGAGAACGCGACGTTCGTCGCTGGCAATGATCGTGCTCATCGGTAGAGGGTACGCCAGCGGGCGCGCGGGCATGGCGCGGATCTTGGCTGCGGTCAGCACGGCCGCACTGATCGCCGGCTGCGGAAGCGGCGGTGGCGGCTCCGCCACGCCGCCCTCCGGCTCGGCGGCGACACCCGTGGTTTCGAGCTCGGGCGCGGGGATTCAGGCCGGGGCCGGCAGCGGTGCATCCGCGGGGGACGCGGTAGCCGGATCGGTCTCCGACCACGGTGCCGGGAGCATCGCGAACGGCCAGACCGGCGGGAAGTTCTCCAGCAGCAAGGCCGCAGGCAGCTTCTCGCGCTCCTCGGCGTCGTTCACGGTCTCACACCAGCAGCTGACCACCGGCGGCGGGCACAGCACCGAGCTGACGACCGCGGCGGAGGAACAAAAGCTCGCCGCGCATGCCAAGAGGCTCAACGATCTGATCAACAAGGCGGCGACGACCACGACCGCCAACAGCACGCCGACGTCGACCACGACCGGCAGTCCCACGCCGCCGTCGACCACGACCGGAGCGCCCCCGCCGACGCAGACCGTTGCAACGACAAAGGTCGTCGTCCGCACCAAGATCAAGACGGTCGTCCACAACCACACGATCACGCGGACCATCACCAAGACCGTCGCCCCGAAGCTGCCGGTCGGCGCCTTCATGCCCTCCAGGCACCCCGAGCTCGGGCTGCACAGCTTCACTATCACCGGCATGAACATCGGCTGCGTGCTGGCGCGGACCGGTGTGCGCTGCGGGATCGCGCATCGCGACTGGACCACGCCGAAGCTTCCTTCTAGCTGCAGGGCGAAGCCTGAGAGCACGCTGGCGCTCGCCGGTCGCGGCCTACCGAAGTTCTCCTGCGGCGGCAGCAACCCCATCCACCCAGGCGCCAATGTGATGCCGTCCGGCTGGGATACAACCGTCGGGGACTACACCTGCCAGGTCCGCAGCTTCGCCGTCGACTGCTTCAACAGCAAGAGCCGCAGCGGCTTCACGATCGGTCGCACCGGCTACTCGCTCTACTGAGCTTGGGGGCCGGGGCTGCCGGTCTGATGACCGGCAGCCCCGCTATGCGTTGCCCTGCTACAGCGGGTTGTGCTCGGCCGATCAGGCGGCGGCAGCGAGCGCGGCCGGCTCGAGGGCCACGGCCAGAACCTCGTCGATGGTCATCGCGAAGTGGAAGCGCATCGCGTCCCTGACCTCCTGCGGCACCTCGTCCATGTCGCCACGGTTACGCTCGGGCAGGATCACGTCGGTGAGTCCCGCGGCGTGTGCCGCGAGCACCTTCTGCTTGACGCCGCCGATCGGCAGCACGCGGCCCTGCAGCGTGACCTCACCGGTCATGCCGACCGTGTGCCGCACGGGACGCCCGGTCAGCAGCGAGGTGAGCGCCGTGACCATCGTCACGCCGGCGCTTGGGCCATCCTTCGGGATTGCACCGGCCGGGACGTGGACGTGGAAGGTCTGCTCATCGAACTGGCTGGCGCCGATGTGCAGCTCCTCGGCGTGGCCGCGCACATATGAGAGGGCGATCTGCGCCGACTCCTTCATGACATCGCCGAGCTGACCGGTGAGGGTCAGACCAGGGGTTCCGGGCATCGCCGTCGCCTCCACGAACAGTACGTCGCCGCCTGCCCCAGTGACCGCCAGACCGGTCGCCACACCCGGGACGGCGGTGCGGATCGCGGACTCCTGGAAGAACCGCTGGCGGCCGAGCGCGTCGCGCAACGCCTCGACATCGAGGCTCACCGGCGCCGACTTGGCGCCCGACGCGATCTGTGTCGCGCTCTTACGCAACAGCGTGCCGATCTCACGCTCGAGGTTGCGGACGCCCGCTTCGCGGGTGTACTCGGTCACGATCGTGCGCAGATGCTCGTCGGTGATCTCGATCTCCTCGGCGCGCAGGCCATTGCGCTCGAGCTGCCGGGGCAGCAGGTAGCCGCGGGCGATCGCGACCTTCTCCGAGGTGGTGTAGCCGTCGAAGCGGATGACCTCCATGCGGTCCAGCAGCGGTCCGGGGATCGTGTCGGCGACGTTCGCGGTGGCGATGAACATCACGCCACTGAGGTCCACCTCCACGTCCAGGTAGTGGTCGCGGAAGCTGTGGTTCTGGGCCGGATCGAGCACCTCGAGCAGGGCCGAGCTGGGGTCGCCACGCCAATCGGCGCCGACCTTGTCAACCTCGTCGAGCATGATCACCGGGTTCATCGTGCCGGCGTCACGCAGGGCTCGCACCAGGCGGCCGGGAAGCGCGCCGATGTAGGTGCGGCGATGGCCGCGGATCTCGGCCTCGTCACGCACACCGCCAAGCGCGATGCGGATGAACTCGCGGCCGGTCGCACGGGCGATCGATTCGCCGATCGAGGTCTTGCCGGTGCCGGGCGGGCCGATCAGCGTGAGGATCGCGCCGGAGCGCCTGTCCTCGGTGATCCCGCGCTCCTGGCGCAGCTTCTTGACCGCGATGTATTCGACGATCCGGTCCTTGACGTCATCGAGGCCGGCGTGGTCGGAATCGAGCACCTCACGCGCATGCTGCGGATCGAGGCGCTCCTCGGAGCGCTCGCCCCATGGCACGGCCAGCAGCCAGTCGAGGTAGGTGCGGATGACGCTGGATTCGCCGGACTGGTCGCCGACGCGCTCCAGGCGTCCGAGCTCCTTGTCGGCCTGCTCGCGCACGTCGTCGGGCATCGCCGCCTCTTCGATCTTGCGACGGTACTCCTCGACGATCGAGGCGTCGTCCTCGTCGAGCTCGCGGCGGATCGACTCCATCTGCTTGCGCAGGAAGTATTCGCGCTGCTGCTTCTCGGCACCGGACTCCACGTCGTCGCGGATCCGCTTGCGGACCTGGAGCTCGGCAAGGCGTTCGCGCTGGAAGGAGAGCGCAAGCTTCAGGCGGTCGACGACATCGACCTGCTGCAGCAGCTCGACACGCTGCTCATAGTTGAGGTCGGGGGAGTAGCCGGTGGAGTCGGCCAGGGCACCGGGCTCGGTGATCCCACGCAGAAACGACTGGATGCGGCTGTCGGCATCCCGCAGCTCGAGGATCTCCTCGACCACGGCGCGGTACTCGCGCTCGAGCTCGCGTGTCTCACGACCGCTGACCACGCCCACCGGGTCGGGGCGCTCGTCGACGTCGACGTAGAGCCGGCCGTTGGGCTCGGTGATCGCGGCGCCGGCGACGCCACGGTGGAGGCCCTCAACGACGACCGCGTGCGCACCGCCGGGGAGACGAACCCTCTCACTGACGTTTGCGACGGTGCCGACGACGGCAAATTCATTCTCATGACGGGGTACGAGCAGCACGCGCTCTTCGCCGGCGGTGTCGACCGCGAGCGTCACGGACATGCCGGGGAAGACGACCGCGTCATCCAGCGGGACAAGTAGCAGGCGAGTCATTGAGTCTTCACTTTCACCAGGGGCTTACGAAACGTAAGTAGATGTTACCACCCCGTACGAGCGGAGCGCAATGGATCTTAGTCACGCCGACTCAAATTATCGCACGGAGGTGTTGAGGTCTTGATTCGGCGCCGCGGTTTGCGAAGATCTCTGGCGATGGTTTACCCGCGGGTACCAGAGACAGCTACCGACGTGCTCGCGGCGGAGGAGTTCGGCGTACCGGCTCCCGACCCCGCCTTCCGCCCGCACGCAGACGCTGGGGCCACCGATGTGCTGGCGGCCGAGGCGTTCGGGGTCCCGTCGTCAGACCCGGCATTCCGTGCACAGGTGGAGCCGGCAACCGATGTACTGGCCGCCGAGGAATTTGCGGTGCCCGCACCCGACCCGGCCTTGACCCCCGAGGCGCTGCGGCTTCCGGCCGACCTCGTCGGGGCAGAGCCACGCGATGTGCTCGTGGCCGAGGAATTCGCGATGCCGGCGCCGGATGAGGCGCGGGTGCGGCCGCGCGCGGTCGTGCGCCGGGGCCTGCCGATCGTGCGCGTGGTGGTTGTCAACCTGCCACTGCTGGTTGGCGCTGCGTGGCTGGTCAGGCGGCTTCGCCGCCGGCGGATGTCCTAGCGCCGCCGCTTCGGTGGCAGCAGGTCGGTGATCGAGCCGTCCTGCATCTCAGCCGCAAACGCGATCGTCTCAGACAGCGTCGGGTGGGGATGGATTGCCAGCGCAATGTCCTGCGCGTTCAAACCGGCCTCGAGTGCCAGCACCGTCTCGGCGATCAGATCGCCGGCACCAACGCCGACGATGCCCGCGCCGAGCAGTCGATCGGTGGTTGGATCGAACAGCAGCTTGGTGAGGCCCTCGGGCCGGCCCAGCCCGAGTGCACGGCCCGAGGCTGACCACGGGAAGGTCGCCTTCTCGTAGCTGACGCCCTGCGCCTTCGCATCGATCTCGGTCAGGCCCATCCAGGCGACCTCCGGATCGGTATAGGCAACGGAGGGGACGGTGAGCGCGTCGAACTCGGCTCCGGCGATCCCCGCGATCACCTCGGCGGCGGTCTTGGCCTCATGCGTGGCCTTGTGGGCGAGCATCGGACCACCGACGATGTCGCCGATCGCGTAGATGCCTGGCACGTTGGTGCGCAGCTGGCGGTCGACGGGGATGAAGCCGCGCTCGTCGACGTGGACACCGGCCTTGTCGGCGTCGATCAGGCGCCCGTTGGGGGTACGGCCGACGGCCACCAGGATGCGATCGAAGGTCTGGTCCTTGCCATCGGAGAACGAGACCCGCAGGCCGCTCTTTGAGGCCTTGACGGCGGTCACCTGGGTGCCCAGCAGGACGCCCTCGTAGCGTTCCTTGATGCGGCTGTGCAGCGGGCGCACGAGGTCGGCATCGGCGCCCGGAATGATCTGATCGAGCATCTCGACGACCGTGACCTTCGCTCCGAGGGCATGGTAGACGGTAGCCATCTCCAGGCCGATGATGCCTCCGCCGATCACCAGCAGGCGGCCGGGCAGATCGTTCGGCGATAGCGCGTCGGTTGAGTCGATGACGCGCGGATCGTCCGGCATGAAGGGCAGCTTCACCGCGCTTGAGCCGGCGGCGATGATGCAGCTGTCGAACGTGATCTCACGGCCTGCTACCGAGATTGAGCTCGCGCCGGTGAACTTGGCGACGCCCGTCACGACCTCGACCTTGCGCTGCCTGGCCATCGCGGCCAGGCCGCCTGTGAGCTTTGCGACGACGTCCTGCTTCCAATCGATCAGCTTCTTGAGGTCGACCTTGGGCTTGCCGAAGGCGACGCCGTGCGCGGCCATCTCCTCGCCCTCGGAGATCACACGGGCAGCGTGCAACAGCGCCTTGGACGGGATGCAGCCGACGTTCAGGCAGACGCCGCCCAGGGTCTCGTAGCGCTCCACGAGTGTGACCTTGAGTCCGAGGTCCGCGGCACGGAAGGCGGCCGTGTAGCCGCCGGGGCCCGACCCGATCACGACCACGTGGCTGCCGGGGCCGCTTGGAGCGGCCGCGGCTGCCGGAGTCGCGGCGGCTGCGGGTGCCGCAGCTGAGGCGGCGGCTGCCGAGGCCCGCGCCGGTGCCGCGGAGGACGGTGGCGCCGATTCGGTCGGCGTCGTGGCCTCCGGCGAATCGGGCGCGTCGAGCGTGAGCAGCAGCGAGCCCTCGGCGACCTTGTCGCCGACCTTGACCCTGAGCTCCCTGATCGTGCCCGCGAACGGTGCCGGCACGTCCATCGTTGCCTTGTCGGACTCGAGCGTGACCAGCGGGTCCTCAGGCGCGACAGCGTCGCCCGGGCCGACCAGGACCTCGATGATCGGGACTTCGGCGAAGTCGCCGATGTCCGGGACCCTGACCTCGATGACGCTCACAGCAGTGCCCTGCGCAGATCGCTGATCACGTTTGCGAGGTGTGCGACGAAGCGCGCGGCGGCGGCGCCGTCGATCACGCGGTGGTCGTAGGAGAGCGACAGCGGCAGCATCAGTCGTGGTACGAAGCCACCGCTGGACTCGTCCCAGAGCGGTTTGATGGCCGAGCGCGTCACGCCCAGGATCGCAACCTCGGGCGCGTTGATGATCGGCGTGAACGAGGTTCCGCCGATGCCGCCCAGGGAGGAGATCGTGAACGTCCCGCCGCTCATCTCGGCCGGGGCGAGCTTGCCCTCGCGCGCCTTGCCCGAGAGCTCAGCGAGGTCGCGGGCGATCTCTGCCAGGCCCTTGCGATCCGCGTCCCTGATCACCGGGACGACGAGGCCGCCCGGGGTGTCGGCGGCGAAGCCGATGTTGAAGTACTTGCGCAGCACCAGCTGCTCGCCGTCCAGCGAGGAGTTGAAGAGCGGGAACTCGCGCAACGTCGCCACCGAGGCGGCCACCAGGAACGAGACCATCGTGAACTTCACGCCATCCTTGCCCTGCTCGGCGTTGAGCTGCCTGCGCCAGGCCTCGAGCTCCGTGATGTCGGCCTCGTCGTTGTGCGTGACGTGGGGGATCATCACCCAGTTGCGGGCGAGGTTCGGCGCCGAGATCTTCTGGATCCGTGTGCGCTCGATGCGCTCGACCGGGCCGAACTTTTCGAAGTCGACCACCGGCCACGGCGCCAGGTCGAGTCCGGCGGCGCTGCCGTTGGCCGGTACGGCGCGGGCGGAGGAGCCGCGTACGGAGGCGCTCTTGACGTCCTCCGGCGTCAGCCGCCCCTTGCGCCCGGACCCGGCAACGCCGTGCAGATCGACTCCCAGCTCCCGAGCGATTCTCCGCACGGACGGGCTGGCATAGACAGCAGACGACCCGTTCGTCCCCGCCCCACCGGCCGCGCTCTCAGCTTCAGATCGGGCCGCGGCGGCGGGAGCGGGTGGGCCGACCGGCTCAGGAGACGCGGTTGCAGGCGAGGAAACGGGGTGTTCCTTGGCCCCTTCCGGGGTCGCCTGCGGAGCCTCCTCGCCCGGAGCCGACGGGGCCCGATCGCCGCTCGCAGCCTCAAGGTCAAGCACCAACGACCCCTCCGATACGGTGTCGCCAACCTTCACGTGGATCGCCTTGACGACGCCCGCGGCCGGCGATGGCACGTCCATCGTCGCCTTGTCGGACTCGAGTGTGACCAGCGGGTCCTCGACAGCGACAGTGTCACCGACGGCCACCAGCACCTCGATCACGGGTACGCCGTTGAAATCCCCGATGTCGGGGACGCTGACCTTGAGCTCCTCGGCGGTCGCACTCATACGGTGGTCGGCATCGGTGCCGTGGGATCGATCTCGTAACGCTTGATCGCCTCGGCAACCTGTTTGACGTCGATCCCGCCCTCATCGGCCAGTGCCTTGAGCGCGGACACCACGACGTGGTGGCGATCGACCTCGAAGAAGCTGCGCAGCGCTTTGCGGTAGTCGCTGCGGCCGAAGCCATCGGTGCCGAGCACGCGGAAGGTGCGGTCGCCTGGGATCCACGCACGGATCTGGTCGGGGTAGGCGCGGATGTAGTCGGTCGAGGCGATCACGGGGCCCTGGCGCTTGCCCAGCTGCTCGCTGACGTACGCGGTGCGCGGCTTCTCAGCCAGCGGGTTGAGCGTGTTCCAGCGCTCGGCCTCGATCCCGTCACGGCGCAGCTCGGTGAACGAGGTCACGCTCCAGACGTCGGCGAGCACGCCGAAGTCCTGTTCGAGCAGCTCGGCAGCGGCCAGCACCTCGCGCAGGATCGTGCCCGAGCCGAGCAGCTGCACCCGTGGCTTCTTGGTGCGCGATCTGCTCCCGGCGTTCGCTCCCGAGCCGCCCTCGCGCAGCAGGTACATGCCGCGCAGGATGCCCTCCTCGGCGCCCTTTGGCATCGCCGGATGCACGTAGTTCTCGTTCATGAGCGTGAGGTAGTAGAAGACGTCCTGTTGCTCGGCGACCATCCGCCGCAGGCCCTCTTGGATGATCACTGCGACCTCATAGCCGTAGGCGGGGTCGTACGCGACCACGTTCGGTACGACCGAGAACAGCACGTGACTGTGGCCGTCCTCGTGTTGCAGACCCTCGCCGTTGAGCGTCGTGCGTCCGGCGGTGCCGCCCAGCAGGAAGCCACGGGCTCGGCTGTCGGCGGCCGCCCAGACGAGGTCGCCGACGCGCTGATAGCCGAACATCGAGTAGTAGATGTAGAACGGCACCATCTGCTCCGCGTGCGCGCTGTAGGACGTCGCCGCGGCGATGAAGGAGGACATCGATCCGGCCTCGGTAATGCCCTCCTCGAGGATCTGGCCGGCCTTGTCCTCGCGGTAGTACATGAGCTGCTCGGAGTCCTCGGGCTTGTACAGCTGCCCGACCGGCGAGTAGACGCCGACCTGGCGGAACATGCCCTCCATGCCGAAGGTGCGCGACTCGTCGGGCACGATCGGCACGACGCGCTTGCCGAGCTGCTTGTCGCGCAGCAGCGTGGCCAGGACCCGGACGAACGCCATCGTCGTTGAGATCTCGCGCTCGCCGCTGCCGTCAAGCTGTGATTGGAAGGCCGAGAGCTCCGGCACCTGCAGCGCCGCCGCGGTCCTGCGGCGGGCCGGCAGCGAGCCGCCGAGCGCGGCGCGGCGCTCCGCCAGGTACCGCATCTCAGGCGAGTCGGCGGGTGGCTTGTAGTACTCGGCGGCACTGACCTGCTCGTCGGTCAGTGGCAGTTCGAAGCGGTCGCGGAAGGCGAGCAGTGCCCCTTCGGCCATCTTCTTGGCCTGGTGGGCGATCATCTGGCCCTCGCCGGAGACGCCCATGCCGTAGCCCTTGATCGTCTTGGCGAGGATCACGGTCGGGCGGCCGGTTTCGCGCACGGCGTGGGCGTAGGCCGAGTAGACCTTCTGCTGGTCGAGGCCGCCGCGGTTGAGCTGCCAGATCTCGTCGTCGCTCATGTGCGCGACGCGGTCCAGCAGCACGGGATCCTTGCCGAAGAAGTGCTCGCGCACGTAGGCGCCGTCGCGTGACTTGTAGGTCTGGTACTCGCCGTCGACGGATTCGTTCATGACGTGCACGAGGCGGCCGTCGATATCGGCCTCGAGCAGAGAATCCCAGCGCGACCCCCAGATCACCTTGATCACGTTCCAGCCGGCCCCGCGGAAATCCGACTCGAGCTCCTGGATGATCTTTCCGTTGCCGCGCACCGGCCCGTCGAGGCGCTGGAGGTTGCAGTTGACGACCCAGATCAGGTTGTCGAGGCCCTCGCGACCCGCGAGGCCGATCGCGCCCATCGACTCGGGCTCGTCCATCTCGCCGTCGCCGAGGAAGGCCCACACCTTGCGGCCGGACGTCTCAGTGATCGAGCGGTGGTCGAGGTACTGCATGAAGCGCGCTTGGTAGATCGAGGTGATCGCGCCGATGCCGAGTGAGACCGTCGGGAACTGCCAGAAGTCGGGCATCAACCAGGGGTGCGGGTAGGAAGAGAGGCCGTTGCCGCCCACCTCCTGACGGAAGTTGTTGAGCTGCTCCTCGCTGAGGCGGCCCTCGAGGAAGGCACGCGCGTAGTTGCCCGGAGAGGAGTGCCCCTGGAAGTAGACGAGGTCGCCACCGTGCTCGGGCGACGGCGCGTGCCAGAAGTGGTTGAAGCCGACCTCATAGAGGGTCGCCAGTGATTGGTAGGAGGCGATGTGGCCGCCCAGCTCCGAGGAGTATTTGTTGGCGCGCACGACCATCGCCATCGCGTTCCAGCGCATGATCGAGCGCAGCCGGCGCTCGACCAGCGCGTCGCCGGGGATCGGCACATCGAGTGAGGCGGGGATGGTGTTGACGTACGGCGTGTTCAGCGATCCGATCGGGCCGCTGCCCGCGTGCTGGGCACGTTCGACCACGCGCGTCAGCAGGTGTCGTGCGCGGTCTACGCCGTCATGCTGTACGACGGCGTCGAGTGCATCGAGCCACTCCGTGGTCTCGGTTACGTCGATGTCGCCATTGGCAGACGTTCCTTCGATGGTCTCAGTCATGTGACACTCGGTGAAGTCCTGTGGGGAGAGAGATAAGCCTGACTATAAAGGTCTGAGGCTTCGATCAGCCTGTCCTGCAGGGGCCGTTTCAGCTACCGTCAGCGCGTGACTCTGCGACAGCTAGACGAGCCGCCGGGGTCGCCGTGGCAGCGGCGGCTTGCAGGCACTTTCGAACAGTTGGTGGTCGAATCCGAGGCGCTTGCAGGTAATCCGCTGGGCGATCCGAACCGGCGCCCGCTGTACGTCTATAGCTCACCCGGCGTCGCGGCCGGGAGCGCGAGCGATGTGACCGCCGTGCACGTGCTGCAGGGGTTCAGCGGACAGCTCGACGGTTGGCTCGCGCGCAAGCCGTTCGAGCCGCTGTTCGTCGAGCGCCTCGACACGATGTTCGCCGCCGGCGACTGCCCTGACGCCGTGGTCGTGTTCGTCGACGCCTGGACCTCGCTGGGCGGCTCCCAGTTCCTCAACTCCAGTGCCGTCGGCAACTATGCCGACTACCTCTGTGATGAGATCGTGCCATTCATCGACGAGCGCTATCCGACGTCGGTCAGCCGTGAGCGGCGGGCGGTCACGGGGCACTCCTCCGGCGGCTACGGCGCGCTGGTGCTGCCGATGCTGCGCCCCGAGATCTTCGGCGCGCTGATCGCACATGCCCCGGACACGCTGTTCGAGGCCTGCTACATGGGCGACTTCTCGCGCGCGGTACGGGTCCTGCGTGACGGCTACGACGGCTCATACGAGAAGCTGCTCGCCGATCTCCGGAACTCGGACCGCTTCGACTGGGAGCGCTGGGGCGAGGCGCTGAACGCCTACGCGATGGCCGCCGCCTACTCGCCGGATCCCGACACCCCCGGCGCGGTGCTACTGCCGTTCGACATCAGAACCGCGCAGCTGATCCCGGAGGTCTGGGAGCGCTGGCTGGCTCACGATCCGGTGCGCATGGCAGCTCGCTACGCCGGCGAGCTCAGGGGCCTGCAGCACATCCACGTCGAGGCAGGTCGCGGCGACCAGTACATGCTCGACGTCGGTGCCGGTGCGTTCTCGGCCGAGCTCGAGCGGCTCGGGATCGAGCACAGCTTCGAGCTCTTCGACGGCGGCCACGGCGGCATCTCATACCGCTACGCACCGGCGATCCGGGACCTGCTGCTGAAGCTCGAGGATCGGGAAGGCTGAAGCGCCCGTGAGCCGTGCCGAGGAGAACGAGCTCGCCTTCGCGGGGCCGATCGAGCTGGCGCGTCGCGTCCGCGAGCGCGAGCTCACAGCCCGTGAGCTGGTCGAGGTCTTCCTGGCACGGATCGAGCGCCTCGACCCGCGCCTGAACGCGTTCCGCGAGACGCTCCAGGAGCTCGCGCTGACGACCGCCTCGCAGATCGACGCCGGCGCGATGGAGGGCACCGGCCCGCTGGCCGGCGTGCCGATGGCGGTCAAGGACGACATGCCGCTCGGCGGCCACGCGCGCACGCGCGGTTCGCGCTCACCGGCGCGGCCGCAGGCCAGCGACGCAGAGGCACTGCGGCGGATGCGCGCGGCGGGTGCGATCCCGATCGGCATCACGCGCGTGCCCGAGCTGATGCTGTTCCCCTGGACCGCCAGTGACGCCGGTGGTGTGACCCGCAACCCGTGGGACCTCGAGCGCACGCCCGGCGGCTCCTCCGGTGGCTCGGCTGCCGCGGTCGCGTCGGGAATGGTGCCCGCCGCGGGCGCGTCCGACGGCGGCGGCTCGATCCGTATCCCGGCGGCGTGTTGCGGTCTGGTCGGCATGAAGCCGACGCGCGGGCGCGTTTCGGCACAGCCGCTCGGCGACGGCTGGCTCGGGCTTTCGACCTTTGGTGCGCTCGCGCGCACCGTCGCCGACAGCGCGCTGCTGCTTGACGTGATGCACGGTGCGGTCGCCGGTGACAGCTACAGTGTCGCGCCGCCGCGCGGCAGCTTCCTGCAGGCGGCGCAGACACCGCCGGCGATCCCGCTGCGGATCGCTATCTCGGCGAAGCTACCGCCCGGGTCGTTCGCGCGGCTGTCAGCCGACCAGCGCCGGGCCTATGACCAGACGGCGCGGCTGCTCAGCGAGCTCGGGCACGAGCTGAGCGAGCGCGATCCCGATTACGGGCTCGTCTCACTCGAGTTCATCCAGACGTACCTCCGCGGCGTCCACGAGGAGTACGCCACGCTCGAGCGCCCCGAGCTGGCCGAACGCTCGACCCGTCAGCTCGCGGCGCTCGGCGGCCGGCTCGTCCCCGAGCGCCGACGCCGGCGGCTGCTGAGCAAACGTCCCGGAACGATCGCCCGCGTCGCGAGCCTGTGGAACGATCATGACGTGCTGCTCACGCCGGGGCTCGCCACGACCGCGATCGGGGCGGAGGGTGCTCACGGCAGGTCGGCGCCGGTCGCGCTGGACAAGGCGGGGCGCTTCATGCCCTGGTACCCGGTCTGGAACCTCACCGGCCAGCCGGCGATCTCGGTCCCCGCCGGGTTCGGCGTCGACGGCCTGCCGCTGAGCGTGCAGCTGGTCGGGCGCCACGGCGAGGAGGCGACGCTCTACTCGCTCGCCGGGCAGATCGAGGCCGCGCGCCCGTGGGGCTCCGAGCGGCCGCCGATCGCCATTCTGTAACGCTCGCTCGGTGCAGGCGGCCAGCGGGCCGACCTGCACCGCTGACAGGCTCAGGCGCTTCGATAGGCGCCGCGGGCGAACGACAGCAGCGGCGCCGGCGCGACGGTCGCGCGGAGCTCCACCTGCACGTGTGGCTCGACCGCCGGCTTGCGCGTGTTCGGGGACTCGCCCCAGAGCACGGTGAGCTCCGAACCGACCGGCGCGCGGCTGGTGTCGATGCTCGCCAGCGACACGAATGCGCGCTCGTTGTAGATGTAGCCGCAGTCATGCGAGACGCCGATCTGCTCGCCGCCCAGCAGCACGGCGTCGGCCTGGTAGAGGCCGTAGCGTGCCTTCGGGAACTCGATGAACTTGGCCGCCTCGCCCTCCTGCAGCACGCTGGAGATCGCGTCCGCGAGGTCTCGAGGATTCCAGATAAGCGTGACCTTCTCACGCGTGCCGTGCGCGGGCGCCGCCGCCAGCGCAGCGCGGCCGACGAAGTCGTGGTCGAAGGCGATCATCTTGGCGTAGCCGAGCTCGTGCGGCGTCAGGTAGTAGTCGCTGATCTCCGGTGAGGTGAAGCTGCCGGCCAGCGAGCCGGCTGCGGCCGCAGGCAGCCACTCGCGGTAGGCGGTGGTCTGCTCGCCGGAAAAGATCGCGGGCAGCGGTGCCGGCACCCAGCCGGACTCGAGGTTGGCGGTCGAGTAGGCGCGCGAGCCGACCTGCACGAGGCCGTGCTGGGCGCCCGTCTCAAGCAGCGCCTCGCGGACGCGCTCACCCTGTTCCCAGGGGCCGAAGAGCTCGAACCCGGGCTGGCCGGCCATGCCGTGGCGCAGCGCATCGATCTGCAGCCCGGCGATCTGAAAGCTCGCCATGTTGAAGAACCTGACATCGGGCAACGGACGGCCGGTGAGCTGCTCGATGATCGCCGCGGCGGTCGGTCCCTGCAGCTCGTAGCGGTACTGCTTGGGTGGACCGGAGCCGCGTACGATCGAGTTCTCGTCGCGCTCGAGCTCGATATCCAGACGCTCGCTGATGGCGTGGAACTGCACCCAGTCGAGCACCATCGGATGCCCGACGAGGTCGAAGCTGCCGTCGGGCAGGTGAAACAGGATCGCGTCGCCGATCATGAAGCCGTCGGCGTTGACGGCCACATACTGCTTGGCCTTGCCGGGCGTGAAGTTGGCGAAGCTGTTGACCGCCAGGCGCTCGAGCAGCGCGAGCGCGTCCGGGCCTCTGAGGAACAGATCGGTCATGTGATGGGACTGATCCAGCAGCGCGCAGCTCTCGCGCCAGGAGGTCTGTTCGCTGCGCCAGTTGCTGAACTCGGCGCGGACCGGGAAGGTGTGCGGGCGCGCCTGGGCGTTGCGCAGGAACTCAACCGCGCCGCCGCTGTGCTCGATCGCTGCTTGCAGGTGTTCGCTCATGCGCGGGATCCTCGCGCGGACGAGGCCAGAACTAAAGAGCGAATCGTTTGTGAGTGTCATGAGCAATACTCATGAAGTGCTGAACCTCCGCCAGGTCGAGGCATTCGTCGCCGCCGCCGAGGTGGGGTCGATGACTGCCGCCGCCGAGCGCCTGCAGGTCTCGCAATCGGCCGTCTCGCTGGCGGTCGCCGGGCTCGAGCGCACGCTCGGAACGGCCCTGTTTGTGCGTCACCGCGGCCGCGGGTTGACGCCGACCGCGGCCGGGCGCGAGCTGCTGCTGCCGGCACGGAACCTGATGGCCGATGCCGAGGCGATGGTCTCGCAGGCCGACGTGATCGGCCGCGGCCTCTCGGGCAGGCTGACCGTCGGCTGCTTCGGCACGGGCGCGCCGCTCGTGCTGCCGGCACTGATGGAGACGTTCGAGCGCCGTTATCCCGGTATGGCGTTGGACTTTGTCGAGGGCTCGACCGACGTGCTCGAGGCGGCACTGCTCGATGGGCGCTGTGAGATCGCGCTGATGTATGACGTGGGGCTGCACGTGGCCCTGCTCACGGAGCCGCTCTACTCGACGGTGCCGTACGCGTTGTTCGCGCCCGAGCATCCGTTGGCGTCGCGGTCACATGTGACCCTGGCCGAGCTGGCCGACCATGACTTCGTCTCGCTCGACGCGCAGCCCGTCCACGAGCACCAGGTGGGGCTGTTCGCGCACGCCGGGGTAACGCCGCGGATCCGGTACCGCACCTCAAGCTACGAGCTGCTGCGCTCACTCGTGGCGCGCAACCTCGGCTTCACGCTGTTGATCAGCCGGCCCTACGGCGACGTCAGTTATGAGGGCCGTCCGCTGGTCGCGGTGCCGCTGAGCGGCACGGTCAAGACCGTCGACGTGATCCTGGCGCGGCCGCCTGGCGTGCGCCCGACGCTGCGCGCACAGGCCTTTGCCGCGCACTGCCGCGAGCTGCTGCCCGAGCTGTCGAGCTACGACAAATCACTCGTGGTGGTGAAGGTCGACTGAGCTGCGCCGGCGCTCGAGGTCGCGCAGCGCCATCGCGAGCTCCTTGGCCAGCCCGCGGCCTGTCAGCAGCATCGTCGATAGACCCCAGAAGACCACGACCGCGTCGATGCTCTTGCGGCCGGCGGTGTCCCAATAGTCGTCGGCGAGGTCGAACCAGAGCGCGAACTCGTCGAGTGTCAGCGCGGTGGCGAGCCCGGCGGTCAGCGCCGCCGTGCGGGAGGCTGCGCGGCGGTCGGGATCCATGCCGACAGCGACCTGCCAGGTCCACAGATAGCCGAGCGTGATCTGGCCGATGATCCCGGGGGTCGAGTGGTGCAGATGGCGGCCACCGGCGCTCATGTTGCGGAAGGGCCCGTGACCGGCGCGGATCGCGTGGGTCACGATGCGGCAGCCGGCAAAGCCGACCGTAAAGCCGGTCGCATGCAGGAAGGCGCGCTCGCGCCTGGGGTTGGCGAAGTGACGGCGATAGGCGTCCCGCAACGCGAAGCGCTCGGGGACGCGGACGTCGGGGTGCTCAGGATCGCGCTGCCTCGCCACGGTCGGCTCAGGTTACCCCGCTGGTGCGCGGGGGCCGAGCCGACCGGGCAAGACTTGCTGCTAGGAGTTCTTGAAGCGGGGCTTGCCCTGGCGCTTGGCGCCGCCACCCTGAGCGCCGCGGCCGGACTGGCCGTCGCGCTTGGGGCCGCCATCACGGCTGAAGCCGCCATCACGGTTGAACTGGCCGCCATCGCGGTTGAACTGGCCGTTGCGTGCGGGCTTGCCGGCGCGGGCCGCGGGCTTGCCGTCGCGGGCGGGTCTGCCGTCGCGGGCGGGCCTGCCGTCGCGTGCCGGCTTGCCGTCGACGCTGTGGCGCCCGGCCGTCGCTGCGCCGGCGCGCTGGGGGCCGGCGCCGCCGTGCCTGGGGTGGCCGGACTTGTGGCCGTCTTGCCCGGGGGCACCGCTCTGGCGCGGAGCGCGATCGCTGTAGCCGCCGCCCTGCTTGGGTGCGCCGGCCGGTTTGCCGGCGCGCCTGAAGCCGCCGCCGCCGACGCTGGTGCCACCGCCGAGGCCGGTGTCGATCCCGAGCGCGCCGACCATGCGGTTCATCTCCCTCACCTGGTCGCCTGAGACCAGCGAGATGGCGACGCCGGTGGCGCCGGCGCGGCCCGTGCGGCCGACGCGGTGAACGTAGGTCTCGGAATCGTGCGGCGGGTCGAAGTTGACCACGTGCGAGATCCCGGAGACGTCGATTCCGCGGGCCGCCACGTCGGTGGCGACGAGTGTGTCAACCTCGTAAGCCTCGAACTGCGCGAGCGCGCGCTCACGCTGCTTCTGGGTCTTGTTGCCGTGCATCGCGACGGCCGCCACGCCGGCGTTGGCAAGCTTCTTGACGAGCTTGTCGGCGCCGTGCTTGGTGCGCACGAACACGAGCGTCAGGTCGCGCTTGCCGCCGAGGTGCTCGAGCAGGGCGTCGATGCGCGATTCGTGCGTCACGGGCACGAACTGGTGCTCGACATCGTCGGAGGCGCGGGCCTCGGCCGGGCCGTGCTCGTGGAAGGTGGCGTCGGTCGTGTAGCGGCGTGCGGCCTTACCGGCCTCGCCATCGAGCGTGGCCGAGAAGAACAGCGTCTGACGATCGGCCGGGCACAGCGCGACGATCCGATCGAGCGCCGGGCGGAAGCCCATGTCGAGCATGCGGTCGGCCTCGTCGATCACGAGCGTGTGCACGTGGTTGAGGTTGAAGGCGCGGCGCTCGAGCTGATCCTCGAGACGGCCGGGAGTGGCGACGATGATGTGCGACTTGGCTGCCGCCTGGGCCTGCTTGAGCAGGCCGACACCGCCGTAGACGGCGGTGATGCGCAGGGCACGCGCCTGGGCGATCGGACGGAGCTCGTCGACGATCTGGGTCGCGAGCTCGCGCGTGGGCGCAAGCACCAGCGCTGCCGGCCGCCGCGACTCGGCCGCGGTGCGGTCGATCACAGGGATGCCGAAGGCGAGCGTCTTGCCCGACCCAGTGGGGGAGCGGGCGAGCACGTCACGACCGGCGAGTACGTCGCCGATGACCTGCGTCTGAATTGCGAACGGGTCGATGATCTTGCGCCCTGCAAGGGCGTCGACGACCGCTTTGGACACGCCGAGATCGGCGAAGGACTGCTTGGACATGTTTTCTCCTGACGGTCCCGTCGGGACCGTGAAACGATTCGGGAGGCTGATGGCTGACCCCGAATCGCGTACTGAAACGCGTCCACTGAAAGCAACTGCCTCACGGCCAGCGGCGCCGACCGTGCTCAGGAAGGTAGCAGGGCGCGCGAAATCCCCGCACACAGCGATTCATAAGTGATAGCCCTGGCAAGATTCGAACTTGCGTCTCGCCGGTTATGAGCCGGGTGCTCTGACCGCTGAGCTACAGGGCCGCCGCGGGGAAGGTACCGGTTTCAGAGGCCGTCTGGAGCACTATCAGCTCATTCTGCGATCAAGCTCCGTATGATCCGCAGAATGCACTTCGTGATCGCTTCAGGGATCCTCGGACTCGGCGAATCCCCGAGCTCTTTCGGAACGACGCTCGCACTGGTCCTCACGTGGTTCGTCGTAATGGGCGGCGTCGTGAACTTTCTCGTCGGCTTCATCGTCAGCCAGGCGATGGTCGAGAGAAAGCAGAACCAAGAGCGCGCGCGCGAGTACGATGCTCGCCACAAGTCCTGAGCGGCGCGTCTTGTCGTGAACGCCGAATAGCGGCGGGAAGGAACGGCAGCAGGCAGCGTCGAATCAGACGCTGCCTATGAAGCAAGCATCAGCTACCACCGCGGCGCCTGAGGCGCCCCACGGCCATCAGGCCCTATCCGCGTACATCACGGCCCGTTTCGACGAGTTCTCGCGGTCGCAGAAGGACGTAGCGCAGTACATCGTCGACCACCTCGACGAGGCGGCATTCCAGACCGCGGAGGAGCTCGCGCGCCGCGCCAACACCTCCTCCAGCACCGTCGTGCGTTTCTCACAGGCGCTCGGCTTTGAAGGCTTCCCAGAGCTGCAGCAGGCGGCTCGTGACGAGTATCGCCGCCGCACGGCAAGCGGGGCAGCGGAGACGTTCGGTTCGGGCGCACCCCTGTTCTCGCTCGATCACACGGAGTTCGAGTCCTCGCTCGCCGCCGACCACGTCAACGTCGAGGACACTGCACACAAGCTCTCGCGCTCCGACGTCGAGGCTGCGATCGATGCGATCGTGAGCTCCGAGAAGGTGCTGATCGCCGGCACCGACCAGATGGCTTTCTTCGCTAGCTACCTGCGGCATCTGCTGATGCTGCTCGACGTGCGCGCCGAGATCGTCGCCAGCCCTTCCCAGGAGGCGCTCGGGCGCTTGTCCCGCATCGATGAGCAGACGCTGGTGATCGGCTTGTCCGCCGGGCGTCCGCATCCGCTGATCACCCGCACGATGAAGCTCGCGCGCCACCGCCGGGCCAAGACCCTGGCGATCACCGACGCGACCTTGTCGGAGGTTGCACGGTTGGCACGGATCCGGCTCTACTACTCCTCCAACACGCCCGCGTTCGTGCGCTCGCACACGGCGCTGCTGTCGATCATCCAGGCGCTCGCCTACGGGGTCTACAGCCGCGACGCGCAGCAGTACGACGTGCGCATCAAGGCCTTCCGGTTGAAGTAGGGCTTTGCCGATGCTGGCGGCCCGCTGGCCGCCAGCAACTCACCCTGCGGGAGCGACGTAGAGCGACTGCAGCGAGCGGCCGATCTGGCCCTCGGTGTCGAAGATGACCGCCTGCGCAAGCGCCGTCTCACCCGCGATGATTCGCGTTTGGGCCCGCAGCCCGATCCACTCCGAGCGCGGCTCGCGTTCGATGTAGACGGTCAGATCGGGGTTGATGAACAGCCACTCGTCCCAGGACAGCTCGCTGCTGATCCCGTTGGGGAAATCGGCGGCGGCCATCATTCGCTGAAGCGGAGTCGGTCGCTGACCGGCGATCACGGGGACCGTCAGACGGAACCAGGCGGTGGCAGGGCCGGGCTCGTTCAACGCTCCGCTGGCAAAGCGGATCTCGACCGCTCCGCCGGGGAATGCCGCGGCGCCCCAGGGCCCCGGTGTCGCCGCGATGCTCTCCGGGTCGGCGGGAGTCTGCTCGACCGCAGTGCCCGCGCCCAGCGGGGCGCGGGCGACGCGCACGGCACGTGCACGCACCAGTTCGGTGCCGTCGGGTGCGCCCAGTGCCGCCTCGAGCAGCTGCACGCGCTTGCCGGGGCGCACGATCGCGGTGCTGACGTGCAGCTCGCCGAGTGGGACGGGGCGGAGCAGCTCGAATGTGATGCGGACGATCCGCATGTGCGGCTGAGGGTCGAGCCTCTCGAGCTCGCCTGCCAGCAGCGCGGCGGGCGCGCCGCCGTGCTGCGCGTTCGGGTCCCACGGGCCGCGCGCGAGCTCGGTGGCCCAGAACGCGTCGCCCCGACGTTCGAAGATGGCGTCAGGCACGTTCTGCAGGCTATCCGCTGCGAAGCTCGGGGACTTTTGTGTCATTTCTGAGCCATTAGGCCCCGAGCTTCCGCCGTTCCGGCCAATTCCACGAGGGTTACACTGCCCTCATGAGCACAAACGGCCACATTTCACGCGACGAGTCCACCTTTACCGTCAAGGCAGGCCTTGCCGAGATGCTGAAGGGCGGCGTGATCATGGATGTGGTCACGCCCGAGCAGGCGAAGATCGCCGAGGACGCCGGCGCTGCCGCGGTGATGGCGCTCGAGCGCGTGCCGGCCGACATCCGCCGCGACGGCGGCGTCGCCCGCATGTCCGACCCGGAGATGATCAAGGGCATCCAGGATGCCGTCACGATCCCGGTGATGGCCAAGGCGCGCATCGGGCACTTCGCCGAGGCGCAGGTGCTGGAGGCGCTCGACGTCGACTACATCGACGAGTCCGAGGTGCTGACTCCGGCCGACACCGCCAACCACATCGACAAGTGGGCCTTCAGAGCGCCGTTCGTGTGCGGCGCGACCAACCTCGGTGAGGCGCTGCGGCGCATCGGCGAGGGCGCCGCGATGATCCGCTCCAAGGGCGAGGCCGGCACCGGTGACATCGTCAACGCGGTCACGCACCTGCGCAAGATCCGAACTGAGCTGCGCTGGCTCTCGACACTCGGACCCGAGGAGCTGGCCGCGGCCGCCAAGGAACTGCAGTCGCCGCTGCCGCTGGTGCGCCAGGTCGCCGCCGAAGGCAAGCTTCCGGTCGTGCTGTTCTGTGCCGGCGGGATCGCCACGCCGGCCGACGCCTCGCTGGTGATGCAGCTGGGCGCCGAGGGCGTGTTCGTCGGCTCCGGGATCTTCAAGTCCTCCGATCCCGAACGTCGTGCGCGCGCGATCGTCGAGGCCACCACGCATTACGCGGACCCGGCGCGCGTGGCTGCTGCGTCCACAGGGCTTGGTGCGGCAATGGAGAGCATCGAGACCTCGAAGCTCGACTCCCAGCAGCTGCTCTCGCCGCGCGGCTGGTGAGCGCGGCGGCGACAGCAGATCCAGCACCACTCGTCGGGATCCTCGCCCTCCAGGGAGGGTTCGAGGCGCATGAGCGCGTTCTCAAGCGCCTCGGCACGGGGACGCGACAGGTGCGTGTCCCCGCCGATCTCGAGGGCCTCGACGCGCTGGTACTGCCGGGCGGCGAGTCGACGGTGATGACACTCGGGATCGAACGCGAAGGCCTGGCGGAGCCGCTGCGTGAGCTTGCCGCTGGAGGCACGCCGATCCTCGGCACCTGCGCGGGGATGATCATGCTCGACCGTGAGCACCTCGGGATTCTCGACGCGCTGGCGCAGCGCAACGCCTTCGGCCGCCAGCTGCACTCGTTCGAGGCCTCCTTCGAGGTCGACGGCGTCGAGGGCGGGCCGGTGCACGCAATCTTCATCCGCGCGCCGTGGATCGCTTCCTACGGCGACGATGTGTCGGTCCTGGCCGCGGTCGACGGGCACCCTGTCGCGATCCGCCAGGGCAGGATCGTCGCGCTCTCCTTCCACCCGGAGCTGACCGGCGAGGATCGCCTGCACCGCTTCTTCCTGTCGGTGGCAGGATTCGGCCAACCAGGGAAGAATGGCTCGTAGATGCGGCTTCGCCTGTCTCCACTTTCGCTGCCCGCAGCGTTGATCTGCGCGGCGCTGGTGGCCGCCTGCGGGGGTTCCAACAACACCTCCGCCCGGACGCCGGTGACCGTGACGAGGACGGTCATCATGTCGGTGACGACGCCCCCGGCGACAACCACGACCGACACCGGCCCGCAGACCGACACCACGGCGACCAAGACCAGGACCACCGCGGCCGCCGTCGGCAACGCCTGCAACGCCACCGACCTGACCCCGTCGTACCTGGGCTCCAACGGTGCCGCCGGCACGATCGTGCTCGGCTTCGCGCTCAAGAACACCGGCTCGACTACCTGTCACACCTATGGCTGGCCCGGTGTGGAGTTCCTCTCCGCGAGCGGCGCCGCGCTGCCGACCGATGCGACGCGCACGACGGGCGATGTCGTCGGCTCGACGCCGGCCAACGTGCTGACGCTCGCGCCCGGGCAGGAAGCTTCGTTCCGGCTGGTGGCAAGCGACGTGGGGACGGATGGGGGCAGCTGCCCGACGGCCGCGGCGCTGCAGATCTACGCTCCCGATGACACGGCCAAGATGAAGGTGGCGCTGAGCGGCGTGGCCGCCTGCGGCAAGGGCACGGTCTCACCGATGCTGCCGGGCGACAGCGCCTTCGCCGGACAGGGCGGCGGAGGTGGCGGTGGCGGCGGTGGCGGTGGCGGGCAGTCGGGGCTCGGCAGCGGCTCCAGCGCCAGCAGCGGTCAGGGCAGCACCAGCGCGGGCTCCGGCAGTGGAGGCTCGGGCCTTTCAGACGGCAGCGCCTGAGCCGAAGCGGCTGACACCGTCGAGCTCGAGTTCCTGGGCGCTGCCGGCCTCGAGCAGCAGGTCGAGGTGCCCGAGCACCTCGGAGAGCGTCAGGTAGGCCTGCGTGATCGCGATCTCGCCCCACATCAGCTGCGCAATCTGATGCGCGGTGAGCGGCTGCTCGGAGATCAGTTTGAGGATCTTGCGGGCCCGGCGGTCCTGATCCTTGAGCCGTGTGTCGATCAACGTCCGGTGATCGGTGATCTCTTCGCCGTGTCCCGTGAGGACGGTCGTGATCTGCATTTCGCGCGTGGCCCTGAGCGAGCGGCTGTAGTCGATCAGCGGCGTTGGGCGCGGCCCGGTCGTGTCGCCGTCGAGCGGGCGTGCCAGCAGTGCGTTTGAGGAGATCCGCGCGAGCAGGTGATCGCCGCCCAGCAGCAGCCCTGTCTCGGCGTTGAAGAAGACGAGGTCCGAGGGGCTGTGGCCGGGACGGTGATGCACGCTGTAGTCACGCCCGCCCAGCGTCAGGCTGTCGCCGTCGTTCAGTGGCCGCGTGACCGTGCCCTTAGAGCCGAATGAGTGCATTCCCGAGGTGAGGATTCCGAGCACCATGTTGATGTCGTCCGGCAGCCCATGGCGTCGCATGATCTGCTGCGCGTAGAGATCGTCAGCCTTGGTGTTGGCGCGGTAGTCGGCGATCCAGGGCACCAACGGCGCGAACGCCGCCACCTCTGCGCCCGAGCGTCGCTCGAGGATCTCGAGCAGGCCCTCATGGTCCATGTGCTGGTGCGTGAGCACGATCAGCTCGAGCTCGTCCACGCCTACGCCGAGCTCGGCGAGACCTCGCTCGAGGTAATCGAGCGAGGTGCCGGAGTTGGGTCCGGTGTCGACCAGCGTCAAGGGCGAGCCGCTCAGCAGGTAGCAGTTGATGCGTCCGACCGCGAACGGGGTCGGTACCGCGATCCGGTGAACGCCCTGGGCAAGCTCGTCGGTGAGTGCGCCGGTCACTCGCGAATTAGCGCCAGCACCTCATCGCGCTTGGCCTGCATGTCGACCTCGGAGACGAGCGACTCCAGGCAGAGGCGCAGCAGCGGTTCGGTGTTTGACGCGCGCACGTTGAAGTGCCAGTCGGGGTAATCGATCGAGATTCCGTCGAGCCACTTCTGCTCGGCGTCCGCGTACTTGGCGGCGAGCTGCTCCATCTTCGCCGGTCCGTCTGCGACCTCCGAATTGATCTCACCGGAGATGAAGTACCTGCTGCGCATCGGCGCGAGCAGCTCGGAGAGCTTGGTGCCCCGCTGCGAGAGCTCCTCGAGGATCAGCAGCGCCGGGATCGTCCCCGAGTCGGCGCAGTAGAAGTCCCTGAAGTAATAGTGGCCGGAGACCTCGCCGCCGAAGATCCCGCCCTCGGAGCGCATGCGCGACTTGAAGAAGGCGTGCCCGACGCGGTTGACCAGGGCGGTACCGCCGGCCGCATGCACGGTGTCAGGGACCGCGCGGCTGGCGCGGATGTCGTAGAGGATCGTTTCGCCGGGATGCTTGCGCAGCATCGAGCTGGCGAGGATCGCGGTCAGGAAATCGCCGTCGACGAACGCGCCGGTGTCGTCGATGAAGAAGCAGCGGTCGGCGTCCCCGTCCCAGGCGATCCCGAGGTCGGCGCCCTGGCGCTTTACCTCTGCGATGATGAACTCACGGTTCTCCGGCAGCAGCGGATTGGGTTCGTGGCCGGGGAAGTCGCCGTTGGGAGTCCAGTAGGCGGTTACGAGCTCGAGCCCGAGCTGCTCCAGCAGCGGTCCGACCATCGGGCCGGCCATGCCGTTGCCGCCGTCGACGACGACCTTCAGTGGCTTGACGGTCGCGGGATCGATGAAGCCCATCACCTGGTGGTGGAAGTCACCGTAGATCCCGATCTGCTCGACACTGCCCCCGCCGGGCTCTTCGCCCATGCCGGCGGTTACCAGATCCCTGACATCGCCGATGCCCTCATCGCCGGACAGCGCGATCGCGCCGCGGCGCACGAGCTTGGCGCCCGTGTAGGCCTTGGGGTTGTGCGAGGCGGTGCACATCAAGCCACCGTCGAGCTCGCGCGAACCGACCAGGAAGTAGAGCATCTCTGTGCCGACCTGGCCGGCGTCGAGCACGTGCGCCCCTTCGGCAGCCATGCCCTGCGCATAGGCGGCTGCCATCGCGGGCGCGGTGAGCCGCATGTCGCGCCCCAGACCGAGCCTGAGCTCGGCCGCGGGCTTGTTCTCGAACCGGGCGATCACGCGCGCAAAGGCGCGGCCGATCTCACGGGCACCGGTGGCGTCGAGGTCGCGGCCGTGGATGCCGCGGATGTCATACGCCTTGAAGATCTCTGGATTTGTCATCGGCGCTGATCGTACCCGTGAGGAGTCGGCCTTCATGCGCGTGTGAGCGCTGAGCAGACCGAAATCATGAGTGCGACGTAGACTGAATCGCCATGTCAGGGCATTCAAAATGGGCGTCAATCAAGCACAAGAAGGCGGTCGTCGACGCGCGCCGCGGTCAGCACTTCACCAAGCTCGCGCGAGCGATCACCGTTGCGGCCAAGGAGGGCGGCGGCGATCCGGAGGGCAACGCCGGTCTGGCACTTGCGATCCAGAAGGCGCGCGACGCCTCGATGCCGAAGGAGAACATCGAGCGTGCGATCCAGAAGGGCACCGGCGCCGGGGTTGACGCCGAGACCTGGGAGAGCGTGATGTATGAGGGCTACGGCCCCGGCGGCGTCGCGATGCTGATCGAGGCGCTGACCGACAACCGCAACCGCACCGCCGCCGACGTGCGCCACATCGTCGGCAAGCACGGCGGCTCACTTGGTGAACCCGGCTCGGTCGCCTACCTGTTTGACAAGCAGGGCGTGATCGTGGTCGACGGTGAGCGCTACAGCGAGGACGACCTGATCGTTGCGATCGACGCGGGCGCCGAGGACATCGTGCTCGACGACGATGTCTACGAGGTCATCACCGAGCCTGGGCAGCTGACCGGGGTGCGCGACGCGCTGGCCGCTGCCGGCATCGAGATCGAGAGCGCGGATGTGACCCAGCGCCCGAAGTCGCGCGTCCCACTCTCCGAGGACGACGCGGCAAAACTTATGAAACTCATCGACGCCCTCGAAGAGTCCGATGACGTCGGGGCTGTGCACGCCAATTACGACGTAGATGCAGACGTCCTCGAACGGATTGCCGGTTGACGGCGCCGCACCCCCGAGCCACGCCCGCTACCCTCGCACCCCGATGACACTGAAAGCTTCGATGACGGCCGTTGCGGCCGCGGCGGCCGCCCTCGGCCTGGCCGCCTGTGGAGGCAGCAGCAAGACCGGTGGGGTTGCTCTCGCCCCCGGCAGCGGCCCCACCAACACCACGATTTCGACTGTTACTGCGACCACCACGACGGCCACGACGTCGACGACGTCTGTGACCACCCCGACCAGCGGGCCGCTCTCCACGGAGCCGACGATCAAGCGTCCGACCGGCCCCGCGCCGACGAAGCTGGTCGTCACGGACCTGATCAAGGGCACCGGCACCGCCGCCGCCGACGGCGACACCGTGTACGTGAACTACGTCGGTGAGCTGTACAAGAACGGCAAGGTCTTCGACGCGTCCTGGAAGGACACGCCCGGCAAGACGTTCAGCTTCGTGCTCGGTGAGGGCCAGGTCATCAGCGGCTGGGACAAGGGCCTGGTCGGCATGAAGGTCGGCGGCCGGCGTGAGCTGATCATCCCGCCGTCGCTCGCCTACAAGTCCGAGAAGTCGGGTCCGATCCCGCCGAACTCGACGCTGATCTTCGTCGTCGACCTGATCAAGGTCACCAAGTAGCTTGATGTTGGCGCGGCCGCCCAGTTTGGGCGGCCGCACTCCGCCTCGCCTGGGCGCCCGCGTCGAGGTTCAGCCCTGCGGCTGAACCTCGATCCCAACCTTGCCGGGATCGAAGGCCACGTACTCGGCGAGCTCACCGACGGCGGCATGGGGCTGGCGGTAATGCCAGACGGCGTCTTCGACGGCCTGCAGCGTGTGCGGATCGATCACGTCGTAATAGGAGGCCTCGCCCTTATACGGGCAGCGGCTGGTGGTGTCGCTCGGCCGCAGTGCCGCGTGATCGACATCGGCCAGCGGCACGTAGTACACGGGCGAGTAGGACGCCTCACGGAGCTCGAGCGCCCCGGTCGTGTCGGCGACGGTGTGGTGGGCGTAGGTGACGCGCACGTGGCCATTGAACGGCTCGACCGTGATCGGGTGGTCCGGGCCTGGGATGAGAGGTTCGCTGCGCGCGCTCATCGCGTTTCGTCTCCTTGATCGGACTCGGTCGATCACAAACGTTAGTAAGCGGCTGCGGTCGGTCACCGGCTGCGGGTTGGTCACCGACCGAACTCTGTCCCCTGACTAGCAGCTTTGTGCCGATCCGCGGACAAGGTTCGTGTGAGCTGGCCGATCAGATCGCTGTAAATCCGCTCGGGCTCGTCGTGCAGGAGGTCCCAGTCGTAGAGCACGACTCCGATCGCATGCTCGCGGAGCGTGAGCTCCTTGCGCTTGTCGACGCGGCGCTGTCCGCGAGTTGAGTGGTTGGGGACCCCATCGAGCTCGACCACGAGCGCGTCGGCGGGCCAATACGCGTCGACGAGCACGCCAAACACGTAAACGTTCACCAGCGGAATCGGCACCTTGTAGCGCTCGCACCAGTACAGGAAGTCCTCCTCAAAGCGACCGTTGGTGTACACCAGCCGCGGCTGGTGGATGCCGAGCGCCCGCCGAAGCGCCGCGCTTCCGGGCTTTCCACGCCCGCAGGTTGCGACAAGCGCTTCGATCTCGAGCTCGCGCCGGTAGTCGAGTACCGCGAGCGCTCGCCGGACCAATCTCAGCTCCCGGCTTGCCGCGAGATCCAGGAGCATCTGGGTTCGGGTCGTGACCGGAAGCCCGCGGTGGACCGTGCGCTTTACCGGGCGCCGGCCGAAGACCATGATTCCGTTCAATGACCGGACGTGCCGCGGCGTGCTGACCTCGAGCGGGCGTGAGGGCCGATCGTCAATCAGGCCGCACCACCACGCGGCCGTGGCGTGACTCAGCATCGCTCCCGGACCTGCGTACAGAATCACCGCGAAGAGATCGCGCTCGATTGTGGCGGCGCGGTGCTCGAGCGAATACACGCGCGGAAGCACGCGCACAAGGACGCCGCGCGCGATCCAGGAGCTCACCGTTCTGACCGGAATCTGAAGGCCCACGAGCTGCCGCCATGCGATCAGTCCCTGCTGCCGGCTGGCGAGCGCGCGGGCGCGTCCGAGGTTCGTTTCGCATTCCATACCCAATAGAGGCTTTGAGTGGCGCGAGTTGACCCCCCCGCTCGAGCAAGCTGCTCGCAGTTTGCGGGAGGCGTCCGGGCCGACGCGTTGAATAGGCGAACACATGATCGTTTTGGGAATCGACCCCGGCATCGCGAACACCGGGTACGGAGTCGTCGCGGGCAGCGGTTCGCGCGTGCAGGCGCTCGACTTCGGCGTGATCGAGACGGCCGCCTCGACGCCGCC
Source organism: uncultured Actinomycetota bacterium (assembly GCA_963706725.1). GTDB lineage: Bacteria > Actinomycetota > Thermoleophilia > Solirubrobacterales > Solirubrobacteraceae > Palsa-465. Next base: position 2,390,824 of record OY970167.1, read on the forward strand.
GGAGACGCGGCTCGCGGAGATCCATGCCGACGTCGGCGAGCTGATCCGGCGTTTCGAGGTCGAGGCCGTCGCGGTCGAGGATCTGTACTTCGGTGCGAATGTCGTCAGTGCGATGGCTGTCGGCCAGGCGCGCGGGGTCGTGCTGCTCGCCGCCGGCCAGCACGGCATTCCCGTGCACGCGTACACGCCGCAGCAGGTCAAGGCAGCGGTCTGCGGCAGCGGGCGTGCCGACAAGCAGCAGGTGTCGCGAATGGTCGCGCGGCTGCTTGGCATGGCCTCACCGCCGCGTCCTGATCACGCCGCCGACGCACTGGCGGTCGCACTCTGCGAGCTCAACCGTGCGCCGCTTGCGGGCGCGATCGCGGGGGCGCTGCGGTGATCGCGCTGGTCAGTGGCAACGTCGCCCTGCGGCGCGCCGACCACGTGGTGATCGACTGCGGCGGTGTCGGCTACCGGCTCGCCGTCTCCAGCGAGACGCTGCGCCACGTCCCGGCGGTCGGCAACCACGTGCTGCTGCACACGCACCTGATTACGCGCGAGGACGCGCTGCTGCTCTACGGCTTCGCCACCGAAGAGGAACGGGATCTGTTCCTGATGCTCCTGGGCGTGCAGTCGGTCGGCCCAAAGGTTGCGCTCGATGTGCTCTCCGGCGGTCCCGCACGCGAGCTGCTGGCCGCCATCGCCGGCGGCGACACGGCTCGCTTCCAGGCGGTCAAGGGCGTCGGCAAGCGTACGGCCGAGCGGATCATCGTCGAGCTGCGCGAGAAGGTCGGCGTCAGCCTCCCCGAGCAGGCGATCAGCGTGATGCGCAGCGATGACCCGCGGACGATCGCACGCGAGGGCCTGATCGGGCTCGGCTACAGCCCGCAGGAGGCCGATTCGCTGCTCGACGGGCTGAGCGGCGACACGCCCGAGGATCTGATCTCCGAGGCGCTGCGGGCGGCGCGCCGATGACGATCCTGAGTGCCGAGCAGCTGCCTGAGGACGACCTCGATCGCTCCCTGCGTCCGCGCCGGCTCGAGGACTTCATCGGCCAGGAGGCGCTGAAGGAGCAGCTGGCGGTCTCAATCGCCGCGGCGGCAAGCCGCAATGAGGCGCTCGACCATGTGCTGCTCGCCGGACCGCCGGGACTTGGCAAGACCTCACTGGCCCAGATCGTCGCGGCCGAGCTGGGCGTGCCGTTCGTGCAGACCGCCGGGCCGGCGCTCGAGCGCAAGGGCGACGTCGCCGCATTCCTGACCGCGCTCGAGCCGCGCTCGGTGTTCTTCGTGGATGAGATTCACCGGCTGCCGCGCGCGCTGGAGGAGACCTTCTACCCGGCGATGGAGGACCGCTGCCTGCCGATCACCGTCGGCCAGGGTGCGGGTGCGCGCGTTGTCACGATCGATCTGCCGCCCTTCACGTTGATAGGTGCGACCACGCGCACAGGGCTACTGAGCACGCCGCTGCGCGATCGCTTCGGGATCCAGCACCGGCTCGACCATTACGACCCGCGCGAGTTGGCGCGGATTGTGCGGCGTTCCGCGCGGCTGCTTGACGTCGAGATCGAGGATGCTGGAGCGCTCGCCGTTGCTTCGCGCTCTCGCGGCACGCCACGCGTGGCCAACCGGTTGCTGAAGCGCGTGCGCGACTTCGCCGAGGTGCGGGGCGCCGGTGTGGTGAGTGCGGAAACTGCCAAAGCGGCACTGGACCTGCTCGAGGTCGATCACGTCGGTCTCGATCGCCTGGACCGGGAGATTCTGCGCACGATCTGCGAGAAGTTCAGCGGCGGCCCGGTGGGGCTCTCGACCTTGGCGGCCTCGATCGGTGAGGAGCAGGACACGGTCGAGGACGTCTATGAGCCCTATCTGCTGCAGCGCGGACTGATCGAACGCACGCCGCGCGGGCGCGCCGCGACCAGGCACGCGTACGAGCATTTGGGGCTCGAGCCACCGGCTGCACAGCTGGGACTGCTCTGAGGCGCCGCGGCCTCTCAGCCACACATCGGCTACTTCTCCTGACTGACTATCCTGGGCGCTTCATGTCGCACGAGCACTACTTCATCTGCCCTCACTGCGGGAACCGTTCGATGGGGACGGATCGCAACGCCGGCTTCCGGCGCGAGGCGCGCGGGTGCGAGAAGTGTGGATTCGCCTACCTGTTCGAGCTGCTCGATGACTACTACCCTGCGCCCGCCGCGGCGTTCTTCGCCTGCGATGCCGAAGGTCGGATCGTCGACTGCGGCCGCGGCTCTTTTGAACTCACGGGGCTGCGCACCGAGGCCGCGATCGGACAGCCGCTACAGGCGGCGATCGGCCTGACCTTCGCCGACGGCGTCGATCACATCGCCACCGCACTCGAGTGGGAGGTGCGCGTGACGGGCAAGCCCGTGGTCGTGAATGCGGGCGCAGAGCGCGCAAATGCCGTTGCTGACATCTTTCCTGCCTACGATGATGAGGAGGGCGGCCTGCTGGTTGTGCTGACCCCCTCCAATGGCCGCTGAGTTGACGCGGCCCTAACAGCGCCAAAAACAAACCTCTTCTAGCATCAAGCCTCTGCGATGACTGACCGCCAACGCCATGGATTCATCCTGCTGCTCGTCGCAGGCCTGATCGCGGGATCGATCGCGCTGATCGCGACCCGTCCGACGCGGCTCGGCCTCGACCTCAAGGGCGGCGTCGAGCTCGTCTACAAGGCGGAACCGAACCAGGAGACACCCGTGATCACGCCGGTCGCGCTGCAGCGCGCCGTCGACGTGATGAACAACCGCGTCAACCAGCTCGGCGTCTCCCAGCCCTCGATCACCACCGATGGCAAGAACCTGATCGACGTGCAGCTGCCGGACGTGCAGAACGTGTCCCAGGCCGAGAAGCTCGTCGGCAACACCGCACAGCTGTACTTCTACGACTGGGAAGGCTCGGTGATCAACCCGTCCAACGGCCAGACCGTGGCGAACGGGATCCTGACCCAGGATCCAACGGCTGTGAAGATCAGCCAGGGCGGCGGCACCAAGGGCCCGGGCTCCTCTTCGTCCTCATCGGGCGCGCTTGGGTTCTACCAGGCGGTCAAGCTCGCGGCGAAGCAGCCGGCGGTCAAGAACTCGTCGGGCTCCTCGGGCTTCGGCAACCAGTACTTCATGTTCGGTGCTCCCGGCAGCTCGGCATGTGCGGCCCTTGCCAGGGCAAGCGGCAGCAAGGCGCAGAAGGGCGTCCACTGTCTGATCGCGTCGGTCCAGGGCCCGAACCTGACGCTGGCGGCGGCGAGGGCGCAGATGAGGGCGAGTGTGAGCAATGCCGAGCGGACGGGCACGCGCCTGTTCGAGGTCAGGGCCGGCATTCAGGTGTTGCAGGCGGCACCGTCGAACTTCGCGAAGTGGGCCAAGTACGGAACCCCGGACGCCGGTTACTACGTGATCCGGGACCAGGTGGTGTTGCGTGGCAACCAGATCTCGAACCCACAATCGGGTACCGACCAGAGCGGTGCGCCGGACGTCACCTTCGGCTTCCAGAACGGCGGCGCCAATCTCTTCCAGAACGTCACCGGCAGGATCGCCGTACGCGGCAAGCTCGACAGCCCCCCGGGCGCGAGCTACTACCAGCACTTCGCGATCGCGCTCGATAACCAGCTGATCAGCGTCCCGCAGATCGACTACAGCACATTCCCGGACGGCATTCCCGCGTCCGGCGGCAGCGAGATCTACGGTGGCTTCACCACCACCACGGCGGCTCAGTTGGCGACGCAGCTACGCCTCGGTGCGCTCCCCGTCAAGCTCGTGCAGATCTCCGAGGACCAGGTATCCGCGACGCTGGGGTCAACCGCTCTGCATCAGGGCCTCGTGGCGGGCCTCGTCGGCCTCGCGGTCGTCGCGCTGCTGCTGATCGGCTACTACCGCGTGCTCGGCCTGATCGCGGTCGGCGGCCTGATCGTGTACGGGATCTACTTCTACGCGCTGATCAAGGTGATTCCGATCACGATGTCACTGGCGGGCATCGCCGGTCTGATCCTGACGATCGGCGTCGCTGCCGACGCGAACGTCGTCATCTTCGAACGCGTCAAGGAGGAGATCCGTGGCGGACGCTCGATCCGCCAGGGCATCGTCACGGGTTACCGCAAGGGCATCACCGCCATCATCGACGCCAACGTGGTCACTATCATGACCGCGTTCATCCTGTTCGTGCTCGCCACCTCCGACGTCAAGGGCTTCGCCTTCACGCTCGGTATCGGTACGTTCGTGTCGCTCTTCACCGCGGTGCTCGCGACCCAGGCGATCCTCACGACGATGGGTGACTCGCGTGCGATCCAGAGCGCGTCGGCACTCGGTGCCGGGGGCGAGCGCAGGCATTGGCGCTTCGACTTCATGGGCGCGAGCCGTTACTTCTTCTCGATGTCGGGCGTGATCCTGCTGATCGGCGCGCTGGCGATCGGTGGCCGGGGCCTCAAGCTCGGTATCGACTTCACCGGTGGCACGCAGATCTCCGTCGGCCTGCAGCACCACGCGAGCGTGAGTCAGGTCAAGTCACTGGTCACCGCAGCGGGTGGCAAGGACGTGACGATCCAGGCTGTCAGCAAGAGCAAGACGCTTGGCAACAACGGTTTCCAGATCGCGTCCAAGTACCTCTCGCAACCCCACTACGAGCACCTGCGCTCGGTGCTGCAGAACAGGTACGGGATCTACGGCGGCGCCAAGGGCTTCAATGCGACCTCCGTCGGCCCCACGTTCGGGTCGACGATCACGCACAGCGCGCTGGTCGCGATCATCGTCTCGCTGATCGTGATCTCACTGTACGTGGCGCTGCGCTTCGAGTGGAAGTTCACGGTGCCGGTGCTGATTGCGCTGATGCACGACCTGCTGATCACGGCGGGCGTGTACGCGCTCGTCGGCCGCACGGTTACCGCCGACACGGTCGCGGCCCTGCTGACGATCCTCGGCTACTCCCTCTACGACACGATAATCGTGTTCGACCGAGTCAGAGAGAACGTGCCACGAATGCCGCGCGCTGCGTTCTCACAGGTCGTCAACCGCTCGATGTCAGAGGTGCTGACACGGTCGATGATCACGACCTCGTGCACCCTGCTGCCCGTGATCGCACTGCTGCTGTTCGGCGGCGCGACGCTGAAGGACTTTGCCTTCGCGCTGCTGATCGGTGTCGCCTCAGGCGCGTATTCATCGATCTTCATCGCCTCGCCGGTGCTGACGCACTGGAAGGAGCGCGAGCACACCTACCGCGCACGCCGCGACCGCATCGTCGCCGAGCTTGGCCACGTGCCGGCCTACGCGGACGGCGGCGACGTCGACCCCACCAAGAGCCGCTCGCGCGGGCTCGGCGCCAGCATCACGGCCCCGCAGGACGAGAACGTTTCCAACTCCGAGTTCGAGCAGATGAAGCGTGACCTCGGGCTCGAGGATGACTCGCCGCGCCGGCGCCCGTCGCGTCTCAGTGAGCGCACCGCCCACACCGATGCTGAGGACGACACGCCGGGCACGGCCCCGCGCCGAGCGTCGAGCAGCCGCAGCAGCTCGACGCTGACGCCGCGGCCGCCGCAGTCACCCGTGCCTGGCGTGATCCCGCCGATGGGTCCGAGCGCCCCGGCGGACGACGCGCCGGATGTGACCGAGTCCACCGCCCCCCGGGACGAGCCCGTGAGCCCCGCCCCTGACCAGGCGGAGAACGAGAGCGTGCCGAAGCCGAAGCCACCGAGCCGCCCCTCGCGCTCGCGCAACCGCCGTCACGGAAGGAAGCGCTGATGGGACTTCTTGCCTGGGCGATGATGGGTCTTGCGATCTGGCACTTCACGATCTGGCTGCCCGACCGCTATTGGGGCGGGATCGTCGGCGCCTTTGTCGGCTCGCTGATCGGCGCAGTGCTGATCGGCCTGATCATCCACGGCTTCTCGATCCCCGGGCCGCACAACACGCACCTGGTGACCGCGCTCGAGGGCATTCCCGGCTCACTGATCGGCATTGGCCTGATCTACGCCGAGGGCGTGCGGCGCGAACGGATCCACGGCACCGCCGGCATCGGGCTGGGGTAGCTGCACGGCCCCGTGAGTCCGGGGTAGGATCGCGCGATGGGACTGATCGATGTAGCCACCGCGCCGCTCCGCTACGTCCTCGGCGGCGCGGAACACGAGGCCAACGCAGTGAAGGACCTCGAGCAACTCGAAGCCCATGTTCTGGCGGCGGTGGAAGCGATCCGGGCAACCACCGAGCAGGTCGAGGCGCATGTGGCGGTGATCGAGACGCTCGCTGCGGCGCTACTGCCGCTCACCACGGCGATGACCGAGCTGTCGACTCACATGCCCGCTCTGGTGGATAGCGTCAACTCGCTGAACGGGAAGCTGGATGTGGTCGCGGAGGTGCTCGAGCCGCTCGCGCACGCCGAGCAGGATCTGGCGCACGCTGAGCACGAGGTGACGAAGCTCGGCAGCCTGTTCTCGCGGCACAAGACGACTCCAGCGCCGCCCGAGAGCTGAAGCTCCCGGACACGCGCGTTCCGTCGGACGCAGTGCCTACCCTGGCGGCATGGCCGTTGTGAGTCTCTTGGATGCGATCGCCGCGGCTCCGGCGGCGCACGCTGCGCAGCCGCAGCCGCGGCTCGAGCTGGGTGGTTACGACCTGGCGGCCGCGCTGCGGCTCGAGCATGAGCTGGGCCTCAGCCATGTGCTTGCGCAGATACTCGTGCGTCGCGGCCACCGCGAGCCTGAGGCGGTCCGCAGCTTTCTGGCCGCCGATCAGCGCCACGAACCGGGGCTGTTTGCGGGGATCGAGCGGGCGCTCGAGCTGATCTGGAGCCACGTTCGCGGTGGCTCGCGGATCGTGGTGCACGGTGACTACGACGTCGACGGCGTCTGCGCAACCGCCGTGCTGGTGCGGGCATTGCGCGCGCTGGGTGCCGATGTCGGCTGGTACCTGCCGAGCCGCAGCGAGGATGGCTACGGCCTCTCGCCGGCGACGGTCGAGCGCCTGTCCCAGTCGGGCACGGGGCTGCTTGTGACGGTCGACTGCGGGATCACGGCGGTCGAGCAGGTGCGGGCCGCGCAGGCGGCGGGGCTCGACGTGGTGATCAGCGACCACCACGCGCCCCGCTCGGATGGGGAGCTACCGGAGTGCGCGATCGTGCACCCTGCGATCTGCCGCTACCCGAGCGCCGAGCTGTGTGGCACCGCCGTCGCCCACAAGCTGGCCGAGGCGCTGGGCGCGCCAACGGCGGCCGAGGATCTGGAGCTGGTCGCGCTTGCGACTGTCGCGGACCTGATGCCGCTGCACGGTGAGAACCGCCGCATCGTGCGCGAGGGCCTGATCCAGATGGCGGGGACCGAACGGGTCGGCCTGCGCGCGCTGATGCGCGTCTCACGCACGGACCCGAGCGGGCTGGACGCTACCTGCCTGGCCTTCAGACTGGCGCCGCGCATCAACGCCGCCGGACGCATGCGCCGCGCCGACGCCGGGCTTGAGCTGCTGTTGACAGACGATGCTGAGCGGGCTGAGGAGATCGCACGCGAGCTCGATGCGGTCAACGCCGAACGGCGTGCGATCGAGCAGCAGATCACCTGGGAGGCCGACGCGATCGCCAAGGAGATGGGGGGGCGCGGCGCCTACGTGCTCGCCGCGCCGGGCTGGCACGCGGGCGTGATCGGCATCGTTGCGTCGAAGATCGTCGAGCGTCACAACCGCCCGACGATCATGCTCACGCTTGACTCGGCAGATCCGCAAGCGCCGGCGCATGGCTCGGGTCGCAGCATCCCCGGATTCGATCTGCTTGGCGCGCTGGAGGCGACCGGCGAGCATCTGATCAGCTTCGGCGGCCACCGCGCCGCGGCCGGTTTGAGCATTGCCCCTGAGCAGATCTCGGCCTTCCGCGAGGCTTTCGAGCTGCACGCCGAGCAGCTGCTGACACCGGAGCTGCTGAGCCCGGTCGAGCGCGTCGATGCGGTCGTCTCCGGTGCGGATTTGTCGCTTGACCTGGCCGAGGAGCTCGAACGGCTCGCGCCGTTCGGCAACGGCAACCCCGAGGTGCGACTGTATGTGACCGGTGCGACCTTCGATGCCGTGCGCACGATGGGCGAAGCCAACCAGCACGTGCGTTTCAACGTGAACTCGGGAGGCGCCTGCGCCAATGCGGTCGCCTTTGCCTGCGACGGGCGCATCGCCGGCTCCGACGGCGAGCCGATCGACGCCAGCTTCAAGCTCGAGCGCAATGTCTGGAACGGCGTCGTCGAGCCGCGATTGATCCTGCAACACGGTGTGCCCTGCAACCCGCGTGAAATCCTCGCCCTGGGCGAGCCCGACGACTACCTCACGAGCGCGCTGATGGAGCTAGACCGCGCACTCGCCCCCGCCGAGCTTCTTGCCGCAAGCGAGGAAGAGCTCCTGGCAGAGCTCGGGCCGGCCTGCGAGAAGGTGGTGCTCGACCGCCGCGGCTGGAGCCCGCTGGCCACGATCGCCGATGCCCAGGCAGCCTCGGGCGCGGATATCCCGATCCTGGTGATCTGTGCGAACACACCGAGGCGACTCGGTGCTCTTGCCAGTCGCCGCGGTGGATTCGCGCTGATCAGCCACGACGCAATACTCGATGAACCGGAGATTGCTGCCGATTACCAGCACATAGTGGTGCTTGATCCGCCTACAAACCGCGTGCAGGACGGGATCAGCCGTCTGGGCAGCGGATACACCCACCTGGCATGGGGCGAAGCTGAGCTACGCTTTGCACAGCAGATACATGAGTTGGAGTACGGACTCCGTGCTTCGCTCGTGACCCTCTACCGAGCCCTACGGGAACGGGGGAGGGTTGCCGGCGAGGAGCTGGAGCGCCTGCTTCGTGGCGACGGATCGCACGCCCGGTCCGCACGGTTGTCCGGGCGCATGCTGAGGGTATTCACGGAGCTTGAGCTGATCAGTCTCGACCCGGATCTGCCGGCCCTGGCGATCGCCAGCGCGCAGCCAACCGAGCTGGAGCGTTCGACGGCGTACGGGACCTACACCAAACTGCATGAGGACGGCCAGCGATTCCTGAGCGCGCTACAACCACGACGAGCGAACTGAGCCCCGGCGCTCAGGCGCGCGCGGCTGCCGACAGCACGCCACTGGTCGATCCCACGATCCTGATCGAGAGCGGCACGCTCCCGGCAGCCCCGGGCCTGGCCATTCACGCTGGACCTGACGATCAGTCAAGCGCGTCGGATCCCGCACTGGCTGAGCTGAGCGAGTTCGAGCAGGGCCTGCTCGGCGACCTCTTCGCGGTCGTCGAGGAGCACGCGGACGAGGCGGCGATCGCCGTCGATCGCGACCGTGTGCGCGAGGCCTTCGTCTACGCCTGCCGGCATCACGCCGATCAGTTCCGGCGCTCCGGCGAGGAGTTCATCGTGCACCCGGTCAGCGTCGCCAAGATCTGCGCGGGCATGCGCCTCGACACCGAGACGCTGTGCGCGGCGTTGCTGCACGACACCGTCGAGGACACCCAGGCGTCGCTCGAGGACATCCACGAGCGCTTCGGCGAGGAGGTCGCCGGCCTGGTCGACGGTGTGACCAAGCTGACCGAGCTGACCTTCCAGTCACGCGATGAGGCGCAGGCCGAGAACTACCGCAAGATGATGGTCGCGATGGCCTCGGACATCCGCGTGATCCTGATCAAGCTCGCGGATCGTCTGCACAACATGCGCACGATCGATGCGATGCCCAAGCAGAAGCAGATCGACAAGGCGCGTGAGACGCTAGACATCTACGCGCCGATCGCGCACCGGCTCGGCATCCACGCGATCAAGTGGGAGCTCGAGGACCTCGCCTTCCAGGCGCTGCATCCGCGCAAGTACACGGAGATCAAGACGCTCGTCGCGCAGCAGCGTGACGACCGCGAGCGCTACGTCAACGAGGCCGGCGCGTACCTCGCCAAGGAACTGACTGACGTCGGGATCCGCGCCGAGATCTCCGGGCGAGCCAAGCACTTCTATTCGATCTACTCGAAGATGACCAAGAAGGGCCGCGAGTTCAACGAGATCTACGACCTGACGGCGATGCGCGTGATCGTCGGTTCGGTGAAGGACTGCTACGGGACCGTCGGGGTGATCCACTCGCTGTGGAAGCCGCTGCCTGGGCGCTTCAAGGACTTCATCGCGATGCCGAAGTTCAACATGTACCAGTCGCTGCACACGACCGTGATCGGGCCCGAGGGACGGCCGCTCGAGATACAGATCCGAACCGGGGCGATGCACGATCTGGCCGAGTTCGGAATCGCCGCGCACTGGATGTACAAGGAGGGCGCCACCCCAGCGGGACGTTCGCCGGGCAAGGCCGGCGGTGAGGCCGCACTGCGCGACCCGGACGGCAAGCTCAAGTGGCTGCGCTCGCTGGTCGACTGGCAGAAGGACGTCTCCGACCCGCGCGAGTTCGTCGAGACGCTGAAGGTCGACCTGTTCGAGGACGACGTCTTTGTGTTCACACCGAAGGGCGAGGTCAAGTCGCTGGCGGCCGGCGCCACGCCGCTTGACTTCGCCTACGACGTCCACACCGACGTCGGCCACCGCTGCGTCGGTGCCAAGGTCAACGGCAAGATCGTGCCGCTCTCCTACCAGCTGCGCTCCGGGGACATCGTCGAGGTGCTGACCTCCAAGCGCGAACGTGGGCCGTCACGCGACTGGCTGTCACTGGTGAAGACGACCCGTGCCCGCAACAAGATCAAGGCCTGGTACAAGGCCGAGAGCCGCAAGGACACCGAGCACGCCGGCCGCGAGCTGCTGCAGGAGCAGCTGCGCAAGCAGGGGCTACCCTCGCAGAAGATCGTCGCCTCGCCGCTGATGGCCGAGGTCATCCGCGAGATGGGCTTCCGCAAGGGCGACGACTTCTACATCGCGCTGGGCGCGGCCAAGATCTCACCGCAGATCGTCATCAACAAGCTGATGCAGCGGCTCAAGGCGGGCGAGGCGGCAGAGACACAGCAGACCGCCGCCGCCGACCTGATGTCGGCCGGGCGCCGGCGCTCGCGCTCGACCACCTCCTCCAACCGCTACGGGATCACGGTCGACGGCATCGACGAGGTGATGCTGCGCATGGCCAAGTGCTGTCATCCGGTGCCCGGCGATGAGATCGTCGGCTACATCTCGCTCGGGCGCGGCATCACGATCCACCGCGACGATTGCCCCAACGCCGAGGTTCTGCGCAAGGATCCCGAGCGCTTCACGCCCGTCGCCTGGGACGGCGACGCCGAAACTTCCTTCCAGGTCGAGATCGAGGTGCAGGGCTGGGACCGGCACCGACTGCTCGAAGATATGTCGCGCACCTTCGCCGAGGGTGGGATCAACATCATCGAGGCGCGCTGCACCGTCAACCACCCGATGATCCGCAACCAATTCGTGGTCGAGGTGGGGGACACGCGCACACTCGACCAGGCGATCACGCGCCTGCGCAACATCGACAACGTCTTCGACGCCTACCGCGTCACGCCCGGCGCCGCCGGCTGACGCCTCAGCGCGACACGTCCGCGGCGGGCGGCGCTCGCCGGATGCGGGCCACGTGCGCACTAGCCTGCGGTGACTTGATCACCACCAGCGCCTCGCCAGTGGCCATCGTGCTGACCCGCTCGGGCTCGACCCGGTAGCGCTCGACCAGGCGCGCGCTGCTGCCGGCTCCCGCCCCCGAGACTGCGGCTCCGAGCGCTGCCGCCAGGGCGCTCGTGCCGGCACGCCGCTGGTAGCTCTGTTCCCAGACGCGCGCGGTTCCGGCCAGGCTGGCGACGCGCTCGGCCGACTCGGGGACGTCCTGGCGGTGGGCGATCTTGAGCGCGGTGTTGCCGAGGATCTGGTCACGCAGGCCGTGCCCGGCGCGGTCCAGGTCGGCGAGCTCCTGGGTCGCCAGCAGCACACCGACCCCCGCCTCGCGCCCGCGTGCGAGCAGCGACAGCACGTTGTCAGAGTGCAGCGCCGAGAACTCGTCGATTGCCACCACCGCTCCGAGCCCACGCGCGGAACCGTCGCTGAGGCGGGCGCCGGTGGCGGATACCAGGTCCTGCACAGCCAGCGTTCCGAGCATCGAGGCGAGCCCGCCGTAGGTGCTCGAGTTGAGGCTGAAGAGCACCACCTCACCGCCGTGAAGCGCGCGACGCAGGTCGAGTGTGCGGGGCGCTGGGCCCGGCTCGAGCAGCGGCCCAGTGTGCGACTCGCTCAACACCGCCAGCCGCGACGCCAGGCCGCGAACGGCGCTGTGCTGATCGGGAGTGAGCGAGCTCACGTACTCGCGCACGTGGTCACAGCGCGCGCGCGAGCACAAGCGGCTCGCTGCCGCCAATCGTGCGGGAGACATCAGCTCGACCACGCCTGAAAGTGTCAGTGGCTTGCCCGGTGCGCGCTCCTGCGCTACCTGCAGCGCAATCTGCAGGTAGCGCTCGGCGGCCCGGCGGTAGTGGGGTTCGGTGAAGCGCTCGCTGCTGAGGAGCTTGTCCTTGAGCTCGGTGGCGTTGCCGGCGGCCAGCGGATTCCAGTGGCTGGGGCCGTCGGGGGTCCACTCGATGAAGCGCCTGCCGGCGGCTTCGGCGCCCGCGCGCAGCTCGTTTGCAAAGCTGGGGCTGCCCTTGAGATCGATCGCCACCACCGGACGGCCGCGGCGGATCTGTTCGCAGAGCAGCGTCAGCAGAGTCGTCGACTTGCCGGCTCCGGTGGCACCGAGGATCAGGCCGTGGGCGGCGAGCGTGCGTTCCGGGATCTGCACCGGCCGACCGTCCGCATCGTGCCCGATCGTGATCGTCGGCCCCGTCGCGGTGCGCGTAGCGATCTCGCGATCGCGGGCGCGCACGTGCTGCACGGCCCGCCAGCTGCCGCGTACGAGCAGAGCGGCCCCGAGCAGCGCGAGCGCCGCGCTGGGCGGCATCGTCATCAGCAGCAGGAAGCCGAGCGCAGGCCAGGCCAGGTTGCGCGGGCGCAGCGCCCTCGGCGGGTCCGGGTCCGGGCTCATCGCTCGGCGCCCTGGCGCTCACGCACGCCCGGTCGTGCACGCACAGCGGCGCGCGCGCGTCCGATCCCGGCGCCGGCGATACCGTCGGTCGCGAGCAGCTGCACGTGCACCCTGTCCCGGATCCCTGCCCGCGCCGCTGATTCGGCCGCGCGGGTGGCGATCGTGCCGGTGGCCGCGAGGTAGAGCACGTGGTCGACGCGTGCGTCGCTCGCGTAGGCGCTCATGATCCGCGCCATCCGACCGGCGCTCTTGGCGGTCAGCTCGAGCTCGACGGCAACGCGATGGCCGCTCGCCGTGTCGAGCATCAGGTCGGGGTAGTGGCGCTTGGCTTGACCGTGGCCGGTCAGCACCCCGAGGCCGACGCCCCATGCCGTGGATCGGCCGGCCGCCATCGCGGCGCCGTCCTCGGCCTGCATCCGCCGCTCCGTGCTGATCCCCCGCGGCTCGCCGAAGCTGCCCGCCCGTGCCGCGAGCCACATCCAGGCGACGCCCACGTCATGGCGATACTCGTTGAGGTTCAGCTCCGGTGCCTTCAGCGGCGATCCCAGCGCGCGCAGCCCGCGAGTCTCGATCGACGCTGCCGGCGGCAGTCTGGCGAACAGCGACCGCAGCCGCAGCATGCCGTCGTGGTCGAGCCGGCTGAGGCGTTTGGTGGCGGTGCCCTCGGTCACCGCCAGCAGCACGGCGAGCTGGGGTACGGTCAGGAACCGGTGCTCGGCCAGCGGGCCGAGCACCGAGGCGTCCCGCTGCGTGAGTGAGATGTCTTGTGCGCGCGTCATGATCAATGGAGGCTTTGGGGGACCGTTGTTGACCCCCTCGGCCGCACGATTACTTCGCAGCGAGCGGGAATTACGGCGTCGGAAGCGAGGAGACTGATGACGAGCGGTGAGCAACAGGCGCGCGAGGAGGCGCTGGTCGCGGCGGTGCTGGAGTCCTTCCGCGAGACGCCCGACGCGCGGCTCAAGCTCGTACTCGAGTCGCTCACGCGGCACCTGCACGCGTTCCTGCGCGAGACGCGCGTGAGCGAGGCGGAGTGGCGCGCGGGGATCGAGTTCCTCACGGCCGCCGGACACATCACCGACGATCGCCGCCAGGAGTTCGTGCTGCTCTCCGATGTGTTGGGGGCCTCGATGCAGACGATCGCGATCAACAACGAGGCGTACGCCGACGCGACCGAGGCCACCGTACTGGGCCCGTTCTTCGTCGAGGGCGCACCGCAGGTCGAGCTCGGTGGCGACATCGCCTTCGGCGCGCCGGGGGAGCCGTGCTGGGTCGAGGGCAGCGTCCGCGACACCGACGGCAACCCGCTGCCGGGTGCCGTGCTCGAGATCTGGGAGTGCGACGAGGACGGCTTCTACGACGTCCAGTACGAGGGCGAGCGGACGGCCGCGCGCGGGCGCCTGCTGGCAGACGAGCACGGGAGCTTCCGCTTCTGGGCACTGACGCCGGTGCCCTACCCGATCCCGCACGACGGGCCGGTGGGCAAGCTGCTCGCATCCTGTGGCCGCTCTCCGATGCGCGCGCCGCACCTGCACTTCATGGTCAGTGCACCCGGCCGGCGAACCCTGATAACCCATATCTTTGTCGAGGGCGAGGCGCTGCGGAGCGGGGGCGACGCGGTGTTCGGCGTCAAGGAGTCGCTCGTGCGTGAGTTCAGGCGCCAGGCGCCGGGCACGCCCGCACCCGACGGACGCGCGCTCGCTGAGCACGGCTGGGCGCGGGTGCGCTTTGAGATCGTGCTCGCGCCGGCCGGCGTGTGAGGCCGCCGGCGGCGACGCTCAGGCGAGGATCGCGAGTGCACCGGGCGCGACCGAGAACGTGTACTCGGTCGCGCAGCCGATGAAGTCGCCGTCGACCTGCACCGGTAGCTGGCGCTCGTCGAGCGAGCTGATGCGCAGCTGCTTCTCGGCACTGAACGGCTCGATCTGACGGTGCCCGGAGACGCGCGCGCTGGGAGAGAGTGCGCGCCAGGCGATCGAGGGGATATCGAGCGGACTCGTGCGCTTGAGGATCAGGCCGGCGAGGTCACCGCTCTGCAGCGTCGCGCCCTCTGCCATCTCGACACCGCGGTCGCCGAAGTACGTGTACGGGGAGGCGTTCTGGACAACCACCGTCACGCCCTCCACGCGCTCACTGGTGGCGCCACCATCGCGCGGGCCGAGCTCGGCGGCCAGGCGGGGCGGCTTCAGCAGGTACAGGCGCCCGAAGGTGGTGGTTGCGACCCAGGCGTAGTAGTACTCGCCGAGCCGGGCCTTCAGATGCGGGCGCGAGTCGACACGCTGTACCACGCTGGCGTCGAGCCCGACGCCGGCAGAGAAGAGGAAGAAGCGCTGTCCGACGCGCCCGAGGTCGACCTGGCGTGGACGCCAGGCATTCGCGAGGCCGAGCAGGTGCTCGGTCGCGTCGACCACGTCGGACGGGATTCCGAGCATGCGGCAGTACACGTTCGCGCGCCCGCCCGGCAGACATGTCAGCGGCGTACCGGTGCCGGCCAGCCCGTTGGCGGCCTCGTTGACGGTGCCATCACCGCCGAAGGCGACGATCGCGTCGTAGCCCTCCTGAGCGGCCTCACGGCAGATCTCGGTCGCGTGATCACGGCGCTCGGTGTCGACGGCATCGACGATGTAGGTGCCGCGCAGCGCCGAGACAACGAGGTTCTTGAGCCGGCTGGAGACGGTCGTCGCGTAAGGGTTGACGATCATCAGCAGGCGCTTGCGGCCCTGCTCGTCGGCCCCGGCCGCGTCGGCCAGCAGATCGATGGTGGGGTCGTAGTCGGTCGCGCTCACGCGCTGAAGTCTGGCAAACGGACGCCTCGTGCTGCGTCGTGTCAGGACTAAAGCTTCCGGCCGCGGCACCGATTCCTTATACTGAAGCGCACATAGCAGTACGCATCCAGAGGGGTGGAGGGAAATGGCCCTACGAAGCCCCGGCAACCGGCCGCAAGGACACGGTGCCAAATCCATCAGGCTCCAACGACAAGCCTGGGAGATGTGGGTAAGGCGGTATCGCACCTCCGACCCCTGACACCCGGCGGAGGTTTTTTCATATGCCGCCAGAAGCGCTTAGATGCAAGGAATGTAAGACCGAGTACCCGCTCGACGCGCGCTACGTGTGCGAGCAGTGCTTCGGACCGCTCGAGGTGCGTTATGCCTCGCGTGAAGGCCTCGATCCCGCCGAGTGCAAGCGCCGCATTCAGGCCGGGCCGTATTCCATCTGGCGCTACGCGGAGTTCCTGCCGGTGGAGCATCCGCACTCGGCGCTCGGTGCCGGCTGGACGCCGCTGGTGCGCGCCGAGCGGCTCGCCAAGGAGCTCGGTATCGGTGAGCTCTGGATCAAGAACGACGCCGCCAATCCGACGCACTCGTTCAAGGACCGGGTCGTCTCGGTCGCGCTCGCGCGCGCCCAGGAGCTCGGTTTCACGACGATCGCGTGTGCCTCAACGGGCAACCTCGCCAACGCCGTGGCCGCTCACGCCTCGGCCGCCGGGCTCGAGTCGTTCGTGTTCATCCCCTCGGACCTGGAGGAGCAGAAGGTGCTCGCGACCGGGATCTACGGGACGAACATGGTCGCCGTCAACGGCAATTACGACGACGTCAACCGTCTCTGCACCGAGCTCGCCGGCGAGCACGACTGGGCCTTTGTGAACATCAACATGAGGCCCTACTACGCCGAGGGTTCAAAGACGCTCGCGTTCGAGATCGCCGAGCAGCTGGGCTTCGAGCTGCCCGACCGCGTCGTCGGGCCGATCGCCTCCGGCTCGCTGTTCACCAAGCTCGCCCGCGGCTTCGAGGAGTGGCTCGACGTCGGCCTGCTCGAGGGTACGCTGCCGACCTTCAACGGCGCACAGGCGGAGGGCTGCTCGCCGGTCGCCAGTGCATTCGCCGAGGGACGCGATTACTGCCGGCCGGTGAAGCCCGAGACGATCGCCAAGTCGCTGGCGATCGGCAATCCCGCCGACGGCCCCTACGCGCTCGAGCTGGCGCGTCGCACGGGCGGCTCGATCGATGCCGTCACCGACGATGAGATCCGCGCGGGCATCAAGCTGCTCGCGCAGACGACGGGCATCTTCACGGAGACCGCCGGGGGTGTCACCACCGCGGTGCTGCGCAAGCTCGCCGAGCGCGGCGACATCGACGCCTCGGAGCGCGTCGTTGCCGTGATCACGGGTGAGGGTCTGAAGACGCTCGAGTGCGCCCGCGGGACGTTCGAGGCCTGGGAGATCGACCCCAACGCAGAATCCTTCGAGCAGGCGCGCGAGTCGCACCTCTCGGTCACCGTCTAACGACTCAGGAGAGCAGAAGCCGATGTCAGTCAACGTCAAGATCCCGACCCAGCTTCGCGCCGCCACCGGGGGCGAGGCGGTGGCCGTCGTCGACGGCGCGACCGTCGCCGAGGTGCTCGACGCGCTGTATGAGCGATTCGGTGAGCTGAAGGCGCGGATCGCCGACGACGACGGGTTGCGGCGGTTCGTCAACGTCTATGTCGGCGGTGAGGACATCCGCTTCCTCGACGGGCTCGCGACGCCGGTGTCCGATGGTGCCGAGGTGACGATTCTGCCTGCGGTCGCGGGCGGGAGCTGAGACCAGGGCGTGTCGCTACTGCGCCGCCTGTGTGGCCCGGTCTTCGTGCTCGCGGGAGCGATGCACTTCGTCAAGCCGCGGGTCTACCGGCAGATAATCCCGCCGTATCTGCCGGCGCCCGAGGCGCTGGTCTATCTGAGCGGCGTCGCCGAGGCGGCGGGCGGTGTCGGGCTGATGTTTTCGGCAACGCGGGCTAAGGCACGCTGGTGGCTGGTCGCGACGCTGCTTGCGATCTTCCCCGCCAACCTGCACATGGCCCAGCACCCTGAGCAGTATCCGCAGGTCCCCGGTGGCGCACGCTCGCTCAAGCTGCGCCTGCCGTTTCAGGCGCTGTTCATCGCCTGGGTGCTGGCTGCCGGCCGCCCATCGCCGGCGGCCGGGCGCTCCCGGGATTGAGCGGTCAGCCGATCAGTCCGTAGCGCCGCTCGAGCACGGCTCGCGCCTGGGCGACGCCAACCGCCTGCTCAGCTTGCAGGCCGGCGACGCGGGCGCCCTCGACGTTGAGGGCGACGTCGTCGAGGAAGAGCACGGCCGCCGGCGGTACCGGAAGCCGCTCGATCACGCGCTCGAAGATCGCCGGGTCCGGCTTCACCGCGCCCAGTTCGAAGGACAGGAAGCGGTGCTCAAAGTAGGCGGAGAGCGGCCAGTGGGAGATCATCCCGCGCCACTGCAGCGAGTTGGTGTTGCTGAGGCAACCCACCGCGACGCGCTCGCTGGTCTCGCGCACCAGCTGCTCGGCGCCGTCGAACGGATCGTCGAGCCAGGTGGGGAAGATCTCCAGGAACTCGCTGGCGGAGTAGGGCAGGTCCCACTCCTCGACGATCCCTGCGGCGAACTCCTCGTCGGTGCATCCGCCCGACTCGAACGTGCGCACCCACGGGCTCATCAGCCAGCGTGCGGAGACCTCTAGCTCGGACGCGCTTCCGGTCAGCTCGCGCAGCACCTCGAGACCGGCAAAACGCGCCAGGACACCGCCGATGTCGAACAGCACGATCTGGATCTGCTCGCCCGTCCGCGATAACGGGTGAGCCAGATCCGTGTCGCTCACTCGGCGACCTTCGTCAGTCCGATCGGGCAGCTGACGCCGGTGCCGCCCAGGCCGCAGTAGCCGTCGGGGTTCTTGTCGAGGTACTGCTGGTGGTAGTCCTCGGCGTAGTAGAACGGGCCGGCCGGAGCGACCTCGGTCGTGATCTCACCGTAACCAGCGGCCTTCAGTTGATCGGCGTAGGCGATTCTCGAGGCCTCGGCGATCTGCCGCTGCTCGTCGTCTGCGTAGTAGATCGCCGAGCGATACTGGGTGCCGACGTCGTTGCCCTGGCGCATGCCCTGGGTCGGGTCGTGGCTCTCCCAGAAGTGGCGGAGGATCTCCGCGTAGGAGATCTGGCGCGGGTCGAACACCACGAGCACCGCCTCAGTGTGGCCGGTGCTGGCGCTGCAGACCTCTTCGTAGGTCGGGTTCGGGGTGAAGCCGCCGGTGTAGCCGACGGCGGTTGTGTAGACGCCGGGCAGCGTCCAGAAGGCACGCTCGGCACCCCAGAAGCAGCCGAGCGCGACGATCGCCGTCTCCAGTCCGGCCGGGAATCCGTCCGGCCCAGCCCTGAGCGGCGCGCCGAGGACCGTGTGCGTGGCGGCCACCGGCATCACCTGCTCACGACCCGGAAGCGCGCGCTCCGAATCGATCATCTTGGTCTTCTCACGCCTGAGTTCGAACATCGGTCAAGCTTAGCCCCAGCGGGCCGGCGGGCTAGCTCGACTCGAGCACGTTCGTCAGCGCCGTGCCGCTCTGCAGCAGGTCGGCCTTCGTCTGGGTGGAGAGCTCGTTGGCGAGTGTCGAGATGCGCGTGACCAGAGACTTCTCGCCCGGGATCTCATAGGTCTGCAGCAACGTCATCAGGTTGGTGAGCGCGAGGTTGGCCTTGTTCGAGGCCTCGCTGTAGGCGGGCAGGAAAGCCTTGGTGCCGTCCGGAACCAGGTCGGGGTGCAGCTCGGCGTCGGACGCGTCGAGGCAGAGATTGCTGGTGGCAACGGCGAACATGTTGGCCTGCGTGTCGACGTAGCGCTTGACGGTGTAACTGCCGCCGCTCACGCGCGTCCACCGCAGCGGCTGCAGCACGCCGGAGAACCTGGAGAACGCCTCGGTTGCAGCCTGATCAAAGGCGATCGTGACATCGTCACCGATCTCCTCGCCGAGCGCCATGAGCGTGTGCTGGGCCTTGGTATCGACCCCGTAGGGAGGCTGTGTGAGGTTCGACAGCGCGGCCTTGCAGCCACCGGTGCCGGTCTCTGAAATGGTCGTGATGTAGCTGCTGTCGTTCGTCTGACCGATCGGGGCCTGATTGATGAGCGCGGTCAGGTAGGTCGCGTAGGCGTTGAGCGCCCTGCGGTCGGAGAGCTGATTGAGCGTGAGCCTGCCCGGCTTGGCCGGGGTGGTAGTGCTCGTCGTCGTCGTGGTCGTCGTCCCGGAATGCGCCGCCTTGGTGGAGGGAAGAGGCGCACCGAGCATCGGCGCGGCGAGCGCCGGGGCAGGAACCGCAAAGGCGGCGATGGCTATGAGGGTCGCGGCTGCTCGCTTCATCGGGTGCACATAAATCCGGTGATGTCACCCAAGTAGACACTTCTGATCAGACGGAGTTTCGCTGGAAACATCGGATTTGGTCAAGGATTTCGCCCGATCGGGGAGGCGCGGAAACGGCGGTTGACGCACCTAGGAGGACGGCTGCGCCCACGCCGCCTGTGGTGTCAACGCATCGCAGGCGCAAATGTACGCCTCGAGTGCCGCGCGAACGTCAGGGTCGAGGCGAGCCGGAACGTCCTTGCCGATGGTCCAGAGTGCCACCTCGGGCGGCATCGGATCTCTATACGGACGCTTGGCAGTAAGTGCCTCGTAGATGTCGGCGACCGCCAGCACCCGCATTGGCAGATCGAGCACATCCGCTCTGAGACCGCGTGGGTAACCGGTGCCGTCGAGCTTCTCGTGGTGGTTGGCCGCGAGTTCGGCGAATTCGGCAAAGCAGGGGGCACGCCCGAGGATCCGCAGGGTGTAGGTCGGGTGTGTTTTGATCGCGACGAACTCCTCCGCAGACAGCTTGCCGGGCTTGTCCAGGATCTTGTTGGAGACCGCGAGCTTGCCGATGTCGTGGAGCAACGCGGCGCGTCTCAACGTGCGCCGTGCCTGCGTATCGAAGCCGAGCACCTTTGCGGCGCCAACGGCGATCTCGGCGACGCGTTCAGAGTGGCGCGCCGTGAATGGCGACTTCGCGTCGATCACGCGCGCGAACGCCTCGGCGATGCGATCGAGGCGCTCCTCGTCCGCTGACAATGCGAGCTCGTCTGGCTCCCACGGCGAGACGTCAGGTGCTTCGAGCGAGGCCCAGAAGGTGAGGTCGTCGCAGAAGCTGATGAAGGCGTCCACGAGCGTTGGGTCAAACCAGGTGCCGCGCCGGCGCCGAGCGACGTTGCCGGCAGCCGCCACGCCGCGCTCCCGGTGAAACACCTCGACCGTCTGGGCGAGACAGAGGATGCGCGCGGCGAGCGGGATGCTCTCGCCGCGCAGGCCATCAGGCATCCCGCGGCCGTCCCAATGCTCGTCGAGGCTACGAATCGCAAGCGCGGTCGTCTCGGAGAGGAACAGCATGCGGGCGATCTCGGCACCGCGGTCGCAGCGTGCCTCCATGAACTGCCGTGTGAGGTCGCCCTCGCTACGCATTGCGTTCAGCATCCGCAGGCGTTTCCCGATCCCTTCGCCCGCCCCAGCGGTGCGGATCGCCCAGACAGCTGAGGCCCGTCTGTCGCTCCAGTCGATCAGTTTCGATGAAGCCTTGGCGGCGATGTCGTCGGATGCGAACACGGCGGACATCCGACTCGAGTTCGCCGAACAGCCTGCGTCCTTCAGGAGCAGCGCGTAGAAGAGATCAGATCGCGCCCGAGCGTCCAGCTCAAGCTCGCCGGCGATGCGCATGCCGATCAGGCACGACCGCAGGGCATGGCCGGGCGGCTGCCCCTCGACGATGTCCAATGCGTACGACAGCGAGCCGATGACGTCGGAGAGCGCGATTTGCGGCACGTCAGAAGAATCGGCCGGCGCTCAATCCTGCTTGAGCCGGCGACCGATCCGTGCGGTGTGCCCCGGACCTGTTCGCGCACGGTCTGAGCGAAACCTCATGCGCTGCTGCTCGGCCTGACGCTGAACCATACGCCCGGCTGGATTCGAACCAGCGACCTTCCGCTCCGGAGGCGGACGCTCTATCCCCTGAGCTACGGGCGCATTGCTGGCGGAGACCGCCGCATGCGAGCTTAGCGACCCGGGAGGGCCGGGGCCGCCTCACAATCGGGGCCGCCTCACGGGCCGAGATCGCGGGTGTGCAAGGCTGTTGGCATGGAGCTCACGAAATTCGGCTTATGGATTGGGCGCTCCGTCGCCGAGGAGCAATACGGCGAGGCCGCCCGGCTGGCCGAGGAGCTGGGGTACGGGGCGCTGTGGCTCGGCGGCTCGCCGCGACTGCCCAAGCTGCGGCCGATGCTCGAGGCAAGCGAGCGGATCGTGATCGCCACGGGCATAGTCAACATCTGGAACTACGACCCGGTCACACTGGCCGACGAGTTCGCCGCGCTCGACGCCGACTTCCCCGGCCGCGTGCTGCTCGGCATCGGCATCGGCCACCCCGAGGCGACGCAGGAATACGAGAGGCCGCTGACAAAGACCAGGTCCTTCCTCGATGGGATCGCGGGCTCCAGCCATCCACTCCCGCGCGAGCGCATGGTGCTGGCGGCGCTCGGCCCGAAGATGCTCGACCTCAGCCATGAGCGGACGCTCGGGACGCACCCGTACTTCACGCCGCCGGCGCACACGCGCTTCGCGCGCGAGCGGCTGGGCAACGGCGCACTGGTCGCGCCCGAGCAGGCGGTGGTGATCGACAGCGGCGACGCGGAGGCTGCCTTCAGGGTCGCCGCCGAGTATGCGGATATGTACCTGCACCGCAGCAACTACACGAACAACCTGAAGCGCTTCGGCTACACCGACGCGGCGATCGCCGAGGGCTCACGTGCGCTGATCGACGAACTGGTTCCGCAGGGTTCGGCCGAGCGGGTCGCAGCGACCGTGCGTGCGCATCTGGATGCCGGGGCCGACCACGTTTGCGTGCAGACGCTGGCGGGCGGCTCCGGCGTGCCGGAGCGTGCCTGGCGCGAGCTGGCGGCGGTGCTGGTCGGCTGATGGCCGCTCAGGTGCAGCTCTTGCTGACCGGCACGTTCATGCTCGGGACCGGCGGAGCGACCCGCTGACACCAGGTGATGACGCCCGCGGGGGACTGCACGACGCCATCGAACGGGTAGGTGAGTGCCGCCGAGGCTGACAGGTCGCAGTTGAACACCAGGCGGTTGCCGGTGCTTGCTGCGGTCTGCCGGCAGGACGTGTGCTGGATCGGCCCGTTCATCGCCCCGATGTTGATCTGGTGGGTCATCCAGGCGACGATCGAGCTACGCAGGCCGGCAGCGGCAGCCTGCCCGGCCTTCAGCCTGCCGTGGTGCGGTGCCTGCTGCTGCCGCACGAGGATGGTGTCCTCGCGGTACTGCTCCCGGACCGACGCGGCACTGTTGTAGTGCGCGATCGCCGGGACGTCGTTGGTCTCGTAGTTCACGAACAGCACGAGCGCCAGCACGATCCCACCGGCCACGGCGAACGGCAGAAGCCATTGCAACCACAGCGGCAGCGCGCGGTACTGGAGGCCGCGCCGCCGCGGCGAGCCGCCGCCGCGCGAATAGTTCACAGCTGGCACGCCCTCAGGTTGGCACACTGGCGCGTGAATGGAACTCTCAGTCTTCTTTGCCGGAACCGGCGGTTCGCTACCCAGCCAGCGCCGCGGCCTGCCCGGAATCCTGCTTCGCCGCGGCGGCGAGCGCATCCTCATCGACTGCGGCGAGGGTACGCAGCGGCAGCTGCTGCGCTCGATCGGTCTGACCGACCTCGACGAGATCTTCATCACGCATTTGCACGCCGACCACTGGCTGGGGCTACCGGGCATGCTCAAGACCTTTGACCTGCGCGACCGCGAGCGGTCGCTGTACATCCACGGCCCGCGCGGCCTCAGTGACCTGGTCCAAGGTTTGATGCGCTATGCCGGCACGACCAACTACGACCTGTTCGTGGTCGAGCTCGAGGACGGTGAGGTCCTCGAACGGGACGGCTACGAGATAGAGGCCGTTGCGGTCTCACATCGCGGCCCGGCACTCGGCTTCGTCTTCCACGAATTCGACCGCCCTGGCATCTTCGACCCGGACAAGGCGCGTGCCGCCGGCCTCAAGGAGGGGCCGGACTTCGGCCGCGTGCAGCGCGGCGAGACCGTCGACGGCGTCACGCCGGAGATGGTGATGGGGCCGCCGCGCGTGGGCCGCAAGCTGACGGTTTCCGGCGATACGCGTCCCTGTGAGGCGCTGCGCGAGGCGGCTTACCGCAGCGACGTGCTGATCCACGAGGCGACCTTCGCGATCGATGAGGCCGAGCGCGCGGCCCACACCGGCCATTCGACCTCGACCCAGGCGGCGGGGATTGCGCGCGATGCCGAGGTCAAGCTGCTCGCACTCAACCACTTGTCGATCCGCTACCCGGCCTCGATCATTCGCGACGAGGCGCGCGAGATCTTTGCCGACACGGTCCTGCCACGCGACTTTGACACGATCGAGATCCCATTCGAGGAGCGCGGAAGCCCAGAGTTGCATCGCTGGTCGGACCGGGACACGTCGGCTGCCCTCCCGCTGTCGGGCAGCGACGCTGAGGCCGCCCCGGTGGACGCGGAGGACACCGCGCCCGAGCCGGCTGATAAGTTCAACTGACTGTCGCCTTTAACCCGGTCCCGTGAGGCCAGGAAGGACTGAGAGACATGCCTGAGCCAACGGTCGTCCTCGACCGTGATGACATGCGCCGCACACTGGTGCGGATCGCACACGAGATCATCGAGAAGAACCCGCCGCACGACGCGGAGGCAACGATCGGGCTCGCGATCGTCGGCGTTCACCGCCGCGGCGCGGTGCTTGCGCGGCGGCTGCACGCGCAGCTCAGCGAGCTCACCGATGCCGAGATCCCCTTCGGCACGATCGACATCAGCTTCTACCGCGATGACCTCGGGATCCGCGAGCACGGCCCCGGGGCGACGCCGGTGGTGCACTCCACGCAACTGGACTTCTCGCTCGACGACCGCACGGTCATCATCGTCGACGACGTGCTCTATACGGGTCGCACGGTGCGGGCCGCGATCGAAGTGCTGTTCGACTACGGCCGGCCGGCGCGGGTGCAGCTGGCGGTGCTTGCCGACCGCGGCCACCGGGAGTTGCCGATCCGCCCCGATTACGTCGGCAAGAATCTGCCGACCGCACGCGACGAGCGCGTCAACGTGCACGTCGAGGAGGTCGACTCCTGCGACGAGGTCACGATCACCGAGCTGCAGAGGAGCGCCGCGTGAGCCGCGATCTGATCTCGATCGACGACCTCGATCGCGGCGGGATCGAGCGCATCCTCGACCTCGCGCGCTCATTCGCGGAGGTGTCCGGCCGCGAGATCAAGAAGGTCCCGGCGCTCAAGGGCCGCACAATCGTCAACCTCTTCTACGAGGCCTCGACGCGCACCAGCTCGTCGTTCGAGCTTGCGGCCAAGCGCCTGAGCGCCGACGTGGTCAGCATCCGCAGCGCAGGCTCCAGCGTCGACAAGGGCGAGTCGCTCAAGGACACGGTGCAGACGCTCAGCGCATACGACCCGGCGGCGATCGTGATCCGCTCGCCCTGGGCCGGCGCGGCGCAGCAGATCACGGGCTGGACCGAGGCCGCGATAGTCAACGCGGGCGACGGCAAGCACGAGCATCCGACGCAGGCACTGCTCGACGTCTTCACGCTGACACAGGCACTGGGCAGCCTCGAGGGGCTGAACATCTGGATTGTCGGCGACGTTCTGCACTCGCGAGTCGCCCGCTCCGACATCCTCGCGTTTCAACGGATGGGCGCGTCGGTCACGGTCTGCGGGCCACCGACGCTGATCCCACGCGAGATCGAGTCGCTGGGCTGCAGCGCCCAACACACGCTGGCGAACCTGCACGAGGCCGACGTCGTCTACGTGCTGCGCATGCAGCACGAGCGCATGCACGACTCCTACGTCCCGACCCTGCGTGAGTACGCGCAGCGCTACCAGATCAACCTGGCACGGCTACGCGACGGCCAGCTGGTGATGCACCCGGGGCCCGTCAACCGTGGCGTCGAGCTGAGCGGCGACGCGATCGACTCAGCGTCGTCGCTGATCGGGGCCCAGGTGAAGTCCGGTGTAGCCGTGCGCATGGCGGTGCTCTACGAGCTGCTGGTCGGCTCCCCGGTGCTGCAGGCGGTGGCCTAGCCATGCCCGACGAGAAGCTGTTCCAGCGGCAGGCACGACCCGCCGAGCTGCTGATCCGCCAGGCCCACGTGCTCGACCCGCGCACCGGGATCGACGCTCCCCACGACGTGCTGATCCGCGCCGGCGAGATCGCCGAACTGGGGGAGCCTGGTGCGATGTCGGGGTCAAGCGAGACCCCGACAATCGAGGCGGCCGGCAAGCACCTCTTCCCGGCCTTCGTCGACCCGCACGTGCACCTGCGCACGCCCGGCCAGGAGTACAAGGAGAACATCGAGACCGGCACGACCGCGGCCGCCGTCGGCGGCTTCTGCCAGCTGATCGCGATGCCGAACACCGCGCCGACGGTCGATCAGGTGAGCGTGCTCGAGGCCCTGGCCGCGACCGCACGCGAGCAGGCGGTGGTGCCGACCGGGTTCCTGGCGGCGATCACGATCGGACTGCACGGCAACGAGCTCACCGAGATGGCGGCGTTGAGCGACGCCGGGGCGCTCGGCTTCACCGATGACGGCAAGCCGGTGGTCTCCGCCGGGATGATGCGCAAGGCGCTCCAGTACCAGCGGCTCGCCGGTGGCGTGATCGCCCTGCACGAGGAGGACCCGGCGCTGTCGGGGGACGGCGTCATGCACGAGGGCGCCGTCTCGGCACGGCTCGGCGTTGCCGGGATCCCCTCGATCAGCGAGTCGACGATGATCGACCGTGACGGGGCGATCGCGCGATACGAGGGCGCCCGGGTGCACTTCCAGCACATCAGCTGCGTCGAGTCGGTGGAGGCGCTTCAGTTCTGGCGTGGCACGGGCACGCGTGTCAGCGGCGAGGCGACGCCGCACCACCTGACGCTGACGGATGAGGACGTCGCCGGGCTCGACTCGAGCTACAAGATGAACCCGCCGCTGCGCGCTGAGGCAGATCGCCAGGCGCTGATCGACGGTTTGCGCAGTGGCGTGATCGAGTGCATCGCGACCGATCACGCGCCGCACGCGCGGCACGAGAAGGAGAAGCCCTTCGAAGAGGCGCCGATGGGCACGACCGGGCTCGAAACCTCGTTCATGGCGGTTTACACCGCGCTGGTGCGGCCGGGCGTGCTGCCCTTGGGCCTGGTGATCGAGCGCATGACCGCGGGCGGCGCACTGTACGGGCTGCCGATCCCGCGGATCGCGCCGGGTGCCCCCGCCGACGTGGTGCTGGTCGACCTCGAGCGCGACTGGGTCGTGGGGGAGGGCGGCTACGCCAGCCGCTCACAGAACTGCTGCTTCCACGGGCGCCGCCTGAGCGGCGTGGTGGAGCTCACGGTTGCCGCGGGGAGCGTCGTGTTCGCATCGCGCGACGCCGGGATCACGACGCTTACGGAGGTTTCATGAGCCGCGACGCCTATCTGCTGCTCGAGGACGGGAACCGCTTCGACGGGCTCGCCTGCGGCGCCGACACCCACGCCGTCGGTGAGGTCGTGTTCACGACCTCGATGTCCGGCTATCAGGAGGCGATGACCGACCCGAGCTACGCCGGGCAGCTGATCGCCTTCACCTACCCCCAGGTCGGCAACTACGGGGTCAGCGAGTCGGCGATGGAGTCGGGCGCCGTCCACGCGCGCGCCGCGATCATGCGCGCCGCCGTCGA
This sequence comes from uncultured Actinomycetota bacterium, assembly GCA_963706725.1. Classification (GTDB taxonomy): domain Bacteria; phylum Actinomycetota; class Thermoleophilia; order Solirubrobacterales; family Solirubrobacteraceae; genus Palsa-465. The sequence continues at coordinate 2,418,308 of OY970167.1, forward strand.
TTACGACGATGCGCCGAAGGCCGCGCAGGGTTGGCTCAGCTGGCTGACCGCGCACGGCGTGCCGGCGCTCACCGAAGTCGACACGCGCGCGCTCGTGCGCCACATCCGCGATCAGGGTGCGATGCGCGGCGGGGTGTTTCCCGCCGCGGTTGCGGAGCACGAGGCGCGCGAGCTGATCGCGGCCGAGCCGTCGATGGTGGGGCGCGACCTTGCTCGTGAGGTGAGCCCTCGCGCTCCCGTCCCGCTGGACGGGAGCGGGGCTGCGGGTGATCAGCGGATCCGCATCGCGATGATCGACACCGGCGTCAAGCGCTCGATCCTCGATCAACTGCGGCAGCGTGGCGCGGACCTCACGCTCTACCCCTGCAGCTACGGACCAGAGCAGCTGCTGGCCGAGGATCCCGACGCGGTCTTCCTTGCCAACGGGCCGGGTGATCCGGCGGCGCTCGACTACGTCGTCGAGACGGTGCGCGGGGTGGTCGGCAAGAAGCCTGTCTACGGCATCTGCCTGGGCCATCAGCTGCTGTGCCGCGCGGTCGGGCTCGAGACCTACAAGCTGCCGTTCGGCCACCATGGCGCCAACCACCCGGTCAAGGACCTGACCACGGGCAAGACGGAGATCACCAGCCAGAACCACGGCTTCGCCGTGCTCGGACCCGACGGTTCGGGACGCATCGAGGGCGATGAGCCGGTGCGCTGGGAGACCGACGTCGGCGCCGCCGAGCTCAGCCACGTGAACCTCTATGACCGTACGGTCGAGGGGCTGACGCTGCTCGACGTCCAGGGCGGAACGATCCAGTACCACCCCGAGGCGGGGCCCGGTCCCAACGATTCGCTGTACCTGTTTGATCGCTTTGTCAACGAAATCCGGAACGGTCGCTGATCGCTGATGCCAAGACGCGAAGACATCCACAAGATCCTGCTGATCGGCTCCGGGCCGATCGTGATCGGCCAGGCGGCCGAGTTCGATTACTCGGGAACCCAGGCCGCGCGCGTGCTGATGCAGGAGGGCTATGAGGTCGTGCTGGTGAACTCGAACCCGGCGACGATCATGACCGACCCCGAGGTCGCGACCACGACCTATGTCGAGCCGCTGTTGCCCGGCCCGGTCGAGAAGATCATCGAGCGCGAGCGTCCCGATGCGCTGCTGGCCACGCTCGGTGGCCAGACCGCGCTGAACCTCGCCAAGGCGCTGCACGAGAGCGGCGTGCTCGAGCGCTACGGCGTCGAGCTGATCGGTGCCAAGATCGACGCGATCGAGCGCGGGGAGGACCGTGACCTGTTCCGCGAGACGATGCTCGAGGCGGGGCTGCGCGTGCCGCGCTCGGCGATCGCGCACACGCTCGCGGAGGCGCGTGCGGCGGTCGAGGAGATCGGGCTGCCGGTGATCGTGCGGCCGGCCTTCACGCTGGGCGGCGCCGGCGGCGGCGTGCTCTACGACGTAGCCGACTTTGAGAAGGTGATGGGGCGGGGGCTCGACGCCTCGCCGATCAGCCAGATCCTGATCGACGAGTCGGTGCTCGGCTGGGGCGAGTTCGAGCTCGAGGTGATGCGCGACAGCACCGACAACGTCGTGATCGTCGCCTCGATCGAGAACCTCGACCCGATGGGCGTGCACACCGGTGACAGCGTCTGCGTGGCACCGCAGCAGACGCTCCCCGACCGCCTCTACCAGCGGTTGCGTGATCAGGCGATCACCGTGATCCGCGCGATCGGCGTCGAGACGGGCGGCTCGAATGTGCAGTTCGCAGTCAACCCGGCGACCGAGGAGATCATCGTCATCGAGATGAACCCGCGCGTGTCACGCTCGAGCGCGCTGGCCTCGAAGGCGACCGGCTTTCCGATCGCCAAGATCGCGGCGCGGCTGGCGGTCGGCTACACGCTGCAGGAGATCTCAAACGACATCACCAGGGCCACGCCGGCCAGCTTCGAGCCGGCGATCGACTACTGCGTCGTGAAGTGGCCGCGCTTCGCGTTCGAGAAGTTCCCGGGCGCCGAGCCGGAGCTGACCACGCACATGAAGTCGGTGGGCGAGGCGATGGCGATCGGACGCACCTTCAGGCAGGCTTTCGCCAAGGCGCTGCGCTCACGCGAGCTCGACGCCTGGCCCGTGTTCCCCGACGACGAGCGGGAGCTGCTGGCGCGCGTCGCTCGGCCCGGCGCCGAGCGCTTCGATCACGTGCTCGAGGCGCTGCGCCGAGGGCACGGGGTTGGCGAGCTCAACGAGCTGACGAAGATCGATCCCTGGTTCCTGCGGGAGCTGCAGGCGATCGCGACCGAGCCTGAGGCCGTCTTCAGCGGCCAGCGGACCTTCAAGGCAGTCGACACCTGCGCCGCCGAGTTCGCCGCGTCGACGCCGTACTTCTACTCGGCCTGGGAGCGGCCGGCGCCGGTTGGCCCGAACGGGGTGGCACTCCCGCTCCATGAGGTTGAGCGCGGCGCGAATGCGAGCGTCGTGATCCTGGGCTCGGGCCCCAATCGCATCGGCCAGGGGATCGAGTTCGACTACTGCTGCGTGCACGCCGCCCAGACCGTGCGCGAGTCGGGCCGCGACGCGGTCATGATCAACTGCAACCCGGAGACGGTCTCGACCGACTACGACACCTCCGACCGCCTCTACTTCGAGCCGCTGACGCTCGAGGACGTGCTCGGCGTCTGTGAGGTCGAGAAGCCCGAGGGCGTGATCGTGCAGTTCGGCGGCCAGACGCCGCTGAAGCTCGCCGCGGGGCTGCGTGAGGCCGGGATCCCGATCCTCGGCACCACCACCGACGCGATCGACCTGGCCGAGGACCGTGCGCGCTTCGGACCGTTACTTGACGAGCTCGGCTACCGGGCGCCGCCGTACGCCTCCGCCAGCACCCCGGAGGAGGCGCTCGAGCGCGCTCCAGCGGTCGGCTTCCCGCTGCTCGTGCGTCCGAGCTATGTGCTCGGCGGCCGCGCAATGGAGATCGTCTACAGCGTCGAGGGGTTGCAGAACTACCTCGAGCGCGTCGGCGTGATCGGCACCGCGGGCGCCACCGGCAATAGTCCGACGATCTACCTCGACCGCTTCCTCGAGGACTCGGTCGAGGTCGACGTCGACGCGCTCTGCGACGGTGAGGACGTGTGGATCGCCGGGATCATGCAGCATGTCGAGGAGGCCGGGATCCATTCCGGCGACTCCGCCTGCGTGCTGCCGCCGCACTCGCTCGGCGAGGAGATGCTTGAGGAGATTCGCGCACAGGCCAGCGGCATCGCGAAGGCGCTCGGTGTCGTCGGGCTGCTGAATGTGCAGTTCGCGATCCATGCAGGGGAGGGGCTGCATGTGATCGAGGCCAATCCGCGCGCCTCGCGCACGGTGCCGTTCGTCTCCAAGGCGATCGGCCTGCCGGTGGCGAAGCTCGCCTGCCGAATCATGCTGGGCGAGCGGATCGCCGAGATGGACCTTCCGGCCGAGGTGGCCACCGGCCACGTCTGCGTCAAGGAGGCGGTGCTGCCATTCGACCGCTTCGCCGGCACCGACGTGCTGCTCGGCCCGGAGATGCGCTCCACCGGCGAGGTGATGGGGATCGCGCGCGACTTCCCGACAGCCTTCGCCAAGGCGCAAGCGGCGGCGGGCGCCCGGCTGCCGTCGAGTGGGACGGTGTTCCTGTCGGTCGCCGACCGCGACAAGTCTGCGGCGACAGCGATCGCCACCCAGATCCACGACATGGGCTTCCGGTTGCTTGCCACCCGCGGCACCGCCAAGGCGCTGGCGCGGATGGGTATTCCGGCCAAGACGATCAACAAGCTGAGCGAGGGCTCGCCGCACGTGGTCGAGGCGATCGGCCGCGGTGAGGTCGACCTGGTGATCAACACCCCGGTCGGCACCGGCGCACGCTCCGACGGCTACGAGATCCGCGCCGCGGCCGTCGCCCATCGCATCCCCTGCATCACGACGATGTCGGGCGGGATTGCCGCCGTGCGGGCGATCGCGGCGGCCGCACACGGCGAGCCCGACGTCGTCTCGTTGCAGGAGCTCTACGCCGAGTCGGCACCGGTCGCCTGAGGCGTGTCATCTCGGCGCGGAGATTGCGCCGATTGCACACCACTTTTGGGACCCCTGGGCGTTGAATACACGAGGGTCACAATCCGGGGCCGGAATGGCTCCGCCGAGGGTCGTCCTGCATACGTTTGCGCATCGCAGAACGACACCCTGCGTGCAAAAGAAGTGCACCTAACAGATGCGTCTTGTGGTATGAGCGTGTGGACAATGGACTCGTCCATTTGGCCAGGAAAACTACCTGCAAACTTGCCTGATTGCCGCAACCTTCCTCGACAATGCTCAAGCTTAGGTTGAGGTCGAGCTGAAATTGGGGGGTTAAGGTGTGATCGGCGGCTTTCAAGATGTATAGTCGCCCGCCATGCCGCCGGTCAGTGATTCCCCTACGAAAGCCATCGCCGCACCCGAGCGTTCACTCGTGCAGCGCATGGAAGCGCTACAGCGCGCTAACGACATTCGCAGCCGTCGCGCCCAGCTCAAGCGCGACCTCAAGGCGGGCCGACAGGCCATCCATGAGCTGCTTCTGGACCCACCCGAGTACCTCGAGACCGCGAAGGTCTTTGACCTGATGCTCGCCGTGCCGAAGTACGGGCGCGTCAAGGTCAACAAGATCCTGTCTACGTGCCGGATCTCTCCCTCGAAGACGATCGGCGGGCTGTCGCAGCGGCAGCGCACCGAGCTCGTCGAGATGATGCGCCGCCGCTAAGCGGCCCGCATCCTTGCAACCGCGAGCGCCGCGTCTGGTGCCCAAGCTGTTCGTGATCACGGGTCCCTCAGGCGTCGGAAAGGGGACCCTGATCCGATCTTTGTTCGATCGCGTCCCGGAGCTCGAGCTCTCGGTCTCGGCGACTACGCGTGCTCCTCGCCCCGGCGAGCAGGATGGTGTCGCCTACCACTTCCTCGACCGTGACGAGTTCGACGCGCGCGTCGCGGCCGGTGACTTCGTCGAGTGGGCCGAGTACTCCGGCAACCGCTACGGCACGCTGCGCTCGGAGCTCACGAGCACGCTCGCGCGCGGCCGGCCGGTGGTGCTCGAGATCGAGCTGCAGGGCGCCCGGCAGGTGCGCGAGAAGTTGCCCGAGGCCGTCCAGGTGTTCATCGCCCCGCCTTCCCCGGAGACCCTCCGCACGCGCCTCGTGGGGCGCGGCACCGACACACCCGAGCAGGTACAGCGGCGGCTCGAGACCGCCGCCGCCGAGCTTGCCGCCCAGCCCGAGTTCCCGCACGTGGTCGTCAACGACCGTCTTGAGGACGCAGTCGGAGCGCTGGTGTCGATCGTGCAGGGCGAGCTCGACGACGGCGCGTAGCTGAACCGCCAAGCGCCGTGCGGGACCGGCGCTGAGGGTACCCGCGGGACTGCGGGTACTCTTTAGCGAGAACCTTCGAACAAGGAAAGCCTTACACCGTGATCTCTCCCCGCATCGACAAGCTTCTCGAGCACGTTGACTCCGACTACGCAAGCGTGGTTGTCGCAGCACGCCGTGCCCGTCAGATCAACTCGTACTACCACAACCTCGGTGAGGGCACGTTCGACGAGTTTCCGCCGCCGATGGTCGAGACCCGCTCGAAGAACTACCTGACGATCGCGCTCGAAGAGGTCGCTCAGGGCAAGCTGAAGTACCACTACCGCTAGGTCGGCCTGCGCGCGACCCGTCGCTGTGAACTCTGAAGCAGAGGTCAAGGTTGAGACTTCTGATTGGCGTGAGCGGCGGGATCGCGGCTTACAAGGCGCTTGAAACCGCGCGGCTCGCCGTGCGGGCGGGACACGCCGTGCGCGTCGTCCAGACACCGACCAGCGAGCGCTTCGTCGGCAAGGCGTCGTTTGCCGGGATCACCGGCGCGCCGGTGCTGAGCTCGGAGTTCGAGGCGGACTCCGCGCGCGGCGCCTATCCCGGCGAGCCGGTGCCAGAGCGGGCGCCGATCAGCCACCTGGCGCTGGTGGAGCGTGCCGAGGTCTACCTGATCGCGCCCGCCACCGCCAACACGCTGGCCAAGCTCGCCTCGGGCCAGGCCGACAACCTGGTCACCACGGCCGCGCTCGCCGCCGCCTGTCCGGTTGTCGTCGCGCCGGCGATGAACCACCGCATGTATCTGAATCCGGCGACGCTCGCCAACATCCGCACGCTCGAGCAGCGTGGGATCACGGTGATCCCGCCCGTCGAGGGTGAGCTCGCCTCACACGGCGAGCGGGGCGTCGGCCGGCTGCCGGAGCCGGCCGACCTGCTCGCCGTCGTCGAGCGGGTTGCGGCTCAGACCCAGCCTGCCGCGGCCGGCTCGCCGCGTAAGACACTCGCCGGTGTGCGTGTGCTCGTGACCGCCGGCGGCACGCGCGAGCCGATCGACAGCGTGCGTTACGTCGGTAACCGTTCGTCGGGGCGCATGGGCCTCGCGCTCGCCGTCGGGGCCGCCCGGCGCGGGGCCGAGGTGACGCTCGTACTGGCCAACGTCAGCCTGCCGGTCCCGACGGGCCTGCGGGTCGTGCGCGTCGAGACCGCCGCGCAACTGGCGGCCGCCTGTGGCGAGGAGTTCTCCGCCTGTGACGTGCTGCTGATGGCGGCGGCCGTGGCCGACTTCCGCCCGGCCCAGCCGGCCAACCACAAGATCAAGAAGAGTGGGCCCGAGGCACTCTCGGAGATCGAGCTCGAGCCGACCGAGGATGTGCTCAGCACGCTCTCCACGCGGCGCCGCCCCGACCAGGTGCTGGTCGGGTTTGCCGCCGAGTACGGTGCGGACGCGGTCGCCTACGGGCGCGAGAAGCTTGCACGCAAACGACTCGACGCGATCGTGATCAACGACATCTCGCGCGCCGACATAGGTTTCGACGCGGAGGAGAACGAGGTGCTTATCCTCACCGACGACGGCGAGGAGGAGCACATCCCGCGGACGGCCAAGGATCGGGTGGCAGACCACGTGCTCGACCAGGTCGGGCGGCTGCGCGAAGCCGCGGCGAGCGCAGCCAGGGATTAGCGCACGTCCGCGGCGCCCTTACACTGAGGGGAGCCATGGATGATGTGTATGAGCTCTTCAGTCGTGGCTCGGCCCTTTTGGCGGATGGGCACTTTCACCAGGCGGCGGTGCCGCTGCGGCGAGCCAGCCTGCTCTCACCGGAGAGCACATCGATTCGCGAAGCACTCGGCCGTGCGTTGTTCCAGGCACAGCACTACAGCGAGGCCGCCGACGAGTTCCGCGCGGTGGTCGAGCGGGCGCCCACCAACGACTACGCGCTGTTCTGCCTGGGACGCAGCCTGCAGATGCTCGGGCGCCACGCGGAGGCCCGCAAGCCACTGGCGCTGGCGGCCACGATGAAGCCCGAGCGCAGTGACTACCGGGCGTATCGGGACCGCTCCAGGGACGCGGCCGAGCGGGCCTCATCAGAGCAAGACGGCGCCGCCTGAACAGCACCGGAGGCGGTCTTGAGGGTCGGAACTGGCGCCCACGCGGGGGCTTTGCGGTGCTAGGCTAGATACACAGCTTCTGTAAGGCCGGGGCGAACCCGGTGGATGTACAGGAAGTGGGCGCTCGCCCGCTTTTTTTATGACCTTGCCCGGAGGGACGAGTTGGACGCAGCACTCACAACAGATATCGAAGCACGGCTCGCGGCCGGCGCACCCGATGTCGAGGTGCTGCTGGTAGAGGCTCTCGGGCGAGACCCTGCGCGTGTTCATCGACCACCCCGACGGTGTGACCTTCGATCACTGCGAGCGGGCCACCAACCTGCTCGGTGACCTCCGTGAGCAGTATGCGATCGAGGTGTCCTCGCCGGGGGAGGATCGTCCGCTTACAAAGCCGCAGCATTACCGTCGCTTCCTCGGGCAGCGCGCACAGGTGCGCCTGCGCGAGGCGCATGACGGACACAAGAGCCTTACGGGCGAGCTGGTCGGTGCCTCCGAGCAGGAGGTGACGATCGCCGCTGGTGAGGGGGTCGTTTCGATCCCTTACGACCAGATCACCCGCTCCAACCTCGTACCTGGTGACTGAGAGGACCCATGTCAAAAGAGATCCTTGATGCCGTCCGCGGTCTGGCCGCCGAGAAGAACATCTCCGCCGAGAAGTTGATGGAGGCGCTGGAAGACGCGCTGCTGTCCGCCTACAAGAAGACCCCGGGCTCGGCGCCGTATGCGCGCGTCGAGATGGACCGGGAAACGGGCGACTTCACCGTCTGGGAGCTGAAAATTCCAGCCGAGCTCGAGGAGCAGCTGCTGGTCGAGGCGACCACCGACCAGGAGCCGAGCGTCGACCCCGAAACCGGTGAGATGCGTGAGCCGCCGGCACCGGAGATCGACCTAGAGAAGCTGAAGGAGTACGAGGACCAGATCGAGACCGCGGATGTCACGCCCGAGGACTTCGGCCGGATCGCGGCGCAGACCGCCAAGCAGGTCATCCTGCAGCGCATCCGCGAGGCCGAGCGCGACATGATGTTCGAGGAATACCGCGACCGCGTCGGCGAGCTGATCACCGGCATCGTCCAGCAGTCCGACTCGCGCTACACGCTCGTGCAGCTGCGCGAGCGCGTCGAGGCGCTGCTGCCCAAGTCCGAGCAGGTCGAGGGTGAGCGCTACGACCACTCGCAGCGGATCAAGGCCGTGATCAAGGACGTGTCGAACTCGACCAAGGGCCCCTCGATCATCGTCTCGCGCCGCGACCCCGAGCTGATCAAGTCCCTGTTCGAGCTCGAAGTACCGGAGATCGCCGACGGCCTGGTGGAGATCACCGGCGTGGCGCGCGAGCCCGGCTACCGCTCGAAGATCGCCGTCGTCTCGCACGTCGACGGCGTCGACCCCGTCGGGGCCTGTGTCGGCCCGCGCGGATCGCGCGTGCGCATGGTCGTGTCCGAGCTGCGCGGCGAGAAGATCGACATCATCCCCTACAACGACGAGCCCGCTCGATTCGTCGCCAAGGCGCTCTCGCCCGCACGTGTGCGCGAGGTCCTGGTCGACGATGAGGCCAAGCAGGCCACGGTGATCGTCCCCGACGATCAGCTGTCGCTGGCGATCGGCCGCGAGGGCCAGAATGCGCGCCTCGCGGCACGCCTCACTGGCTGGCGCATCGACATCCGCTCCGAGACCGAGTTTGCGGCTGAAGAGGTCGACACCGGGTATGAAGAAGAGGAGACCAGCGGGCGCTGCCACGCGATCCTCACCAACGGACGGCGCTGCCCGAATGCAGCGCTGCCCGGGTCGCGCTACTGCGGCATCGAGGCGCACCAGGCGCTCGAGGGCACCGGTTCTGACCAGGTCCCATCGGACTCTGAAGCCGGCGCCTAACCCAGCCACCCGCGACCTCTGCGGGACCGGCCGGGAAATTCACACATCTACACTGGGATACGAATGAGCAAGTCCACCGAAGAAGCTCCGAAGCAGCGCAGCGCGCCAAAGCAGGCCGCCAGCGCGGCCAAGGCGCGTCCCGCGGCGGACAAGGCAGCGGCTGCCAAGAGCACCGCCGCCGGCGATACGGGCGAGTCCAAGCCGGCCGCCAAGAGCGCCGCTGCCGACAAGCCTGCCGCCAAGGGCTCCGCGAAGCCCGCCACCAACACCAAGGCCGCACCGGCTGCCAAGCCCGCCGCCAAGGCGCCCGCCGCCGGCTCCGGCCGGTCCGCTGGCGCCGCGGCCAAGGCCGAGGGCCAGGCTTCGCCCGCGAGCAGGCCGGCTGCCGAGAGCGAGCCGGCTGCCGAGAGCAAGCCGGCTGCCGAGAGCAAGCCGGCTGCCGAGAGCAAGCCGGCCGCCGCCACGCCGGCGCCGCCGCAGCAGGCCGCAGCCGCAGCTGCCCAGGGGGCCGCACAGACTGAGAACCGTTCTGCCGCAGACGGTGAGCATGCGCACAAGCGCCCGACGCGCGACTCGCTGCAGGGCGAGCGCACCCCCGGCAACGCCGGCGGCCGCCGCCGTGTCGTGATCGACGCGCAGGCCTCACGCCGCGCGCCCGCCGTACCCGGTGCCCCCGGCGGCGGGCCCGCACAGCCGCCTCGGCGCCAGCGCCGTGGACGCCGTCGTCGTGGCGTCTACGACGAGGAGGCCGAGTCGCGTCCCGCACAGACCTCCTACGCACCTGACGTGATCCGGATCAACTCCGGGTCGACGGTCAAGGACGTCGCCGAATACCTCGACGTGCGCGTGCCTGACATCGTCAAGAAGCTGATGGAGCTGGGCGAGATGAAGACCCAGACGCAGACGCTTTCTGACGAGACCATCGAGGTGCTCGGGGTCGAGCTCGGCAAGGAAGTTGAGATCGTGCACGCCGAGGACGAGACAACCACAGACGTCGTCTACCACGACTCCGACGAGGAGCTGGTCGAGCGCGCCCCGGTCGTCACGATCATGGGGCACGTCGACCACGGCAAGACTTCGCTGCTGGACGCGATCCGCGAGACCGAGGTCGCCGCCGGCGAGGCCGGCGGCATCACCCAGCACATCGGCGCCTACCAGGTGCACCACGATGACAAGCTCGTCACCTTCCTCGACACCCCGGGTCACGAGGCGTTCACCGCCATGCGTGCCCGCGGCGCGAAGGTCACCGACCTGGCCGTGATCGTGGTTGCCGCCGACGACGGCGTCAAGCCGCAGACGCAGGAGGCGGTCGATCACGCCAAGGCCGCCGAGGTCCCGATCCTGGTTGCCGTCAACAAGATCGACAAGGAGGGCGCCGACCCGACCCGTGTCCGCACCGAGATGACGCAGCTCGGGCTGCAGCCCGTCGAGTGGGGTGGCGACACCGACTTCGTCGACGTCTCGGCCAAGACCAGGGTGGGGCTCGACGATCTGCTCGACACGATCGTCGCACAGGCCGAGATCATGGAGCTGCGCGCCAACCCGGAGGCGGCCGCCTCGGGCACGGTGATCGAGTCCAAGCTCGATCCCGGCCGCGGGCCGGTGGTCACGATCCTGGTCATGCGCGGCACGCTCGAGGTCGGAGACGCACTCGTCGCCGGCGCCCACTGGGGACGCGTGCGCGCGATGCACGACTTCACCGGCGGGCGCGTCAGCCAGGCTCTGCCGGGTCAGCCGGTCGAGGTGCTCGGCTTCGACGGCGTGCCCGAGGCCGGCGAGCGCTTCCGCGTCGTTGAGCATGAGCGCCGTGCGCGCCAGCTTGCGGGTGAGCGTGCCAACCGCCTCAAGACCGAGTCGCTGGCGCGCCAGCGCAGCAAGCGCGTGTCGCTAGAGGACATCTTCGGCAGCGGCCTGCAGGAGCTCAACCTGGTGATCAAGTCCGACGTGGCCGGCACGCTCGAGGCGATGGAGGACGAGATCTCCAAGCTGCCGCAGGACGAGGTCGCGGTCAACGTTATCCGTGGCGCCGTCGGTGGTGTGACCGAGTCCGACGTGATGTTCGCCGCCGCATCCGACGCCGTGATCCTGGCCTTCAACGTGCGGCCGGTGGGCGATGCTCGCGCGGTGGCCGAGCGCGAAGGCGTAGAGATCCGCCACTACTCGGTGATCTACCGCGCGATCGAGGAGCTGCGCTCTGCGATGCAGGGCATGCTTGCCCCCGACGAGGTCGAGGAGGCCGTCGGCACCGCCGAGGTGCGTCAGATCTTCAAGGCCTCACGCGTCGGCACGATCGCCGGCTCGCACGTCACCGACGGCAAGCTCACGCGCGGCGACAAGGTTCGCCTCGTGCGTGACGGCACGGTCGTCTGGGAAGGTGAGATCGCGTCGCTGCGTCGCTTCAACGACGACGTACGTGAGGTCGCGACCGGATATGACTGCGGCATCGTGCTGCAGAACTACGCGGACGTGAAGGAGGGCGATGTGATGGAGGCCTATACGACGCGGCAGGTCGAGCGCGAGCTCGCCTGAGGACACCCGCAGGGCCGAGCAGGTATAGGATGGCTGGCGCACGGATGAGGCGGGTCGATGAGGCGATGCGCGCCGTCCTCAGCGACGCGATTTCCAAGGACCTGCAGGACCCCCGCGTGGGATTCGTGACCGTGACCGGAGTCAAGACCAGCCCTGATCTTCGCTATGCGCGCGTGTACGTGAGCGTGCTCGGCGACGACGCCGAGCGCGCCGCCAGCCTCGAGGGCCTGCGGGCGGCCCACGGCTTCCTCCAGGCCCGTGTCTCGCAGTCGCTGCGGCTCAAGCACACGCCCGCGCTGAGCTTCGACTACGACGAGTCGGTCGACCGCGGCATGCGCATCACCGAGTTGCTCCATGAGGCGGTGCCGCGCGAGGAGGGCGAGGGATGACCAGCGTGGACGAGCTCGGAGCGATGCAGGCCGGCAGGGCGGCAGTGCTCGACGAGCTGCGCGCCGCCCAGAAGACGATCGTCGTAACGCACGAGCATCCCGACGGCGACGCGCTCGGCTCATTGATCGGTATGCAGCTGGTGCTCACGGCGCTCGGCCACGACAGCTGCATGTTCATCGCCGAGAGCGAGCTGCCGCTGCCGTACGAGTACCGCTTCCTTCCGCTCCAGAGCGTCGTCTCCGATGCACCCGACGATCTCGACGAACGCACCGTGATCTTCCTCGACTGCGGCAACATCGATCGCAATCCCGGCGCCGAGCGGCTGCGACCGGCCGACGGCTGGGGACACATCCTCAACATTGACCATCACCACGACAACACCCGCTTCGGCAGCGTCAATTACGTCGACCCACAGGCGTCGTGCACCGCCGAGATGGTCTGGGACCTCGCCGGTGCGCTTGCGGTCGAGCTGACCGCGGCGATCGCCAGCGCGCTGTACGTCGGACTGATCACCGACACCGGCTGCTTCATGTATGAGAACACCAGCCCGCGCGCCCATGTGATGGCCGCCGAGCTGATCGAGGCCGGGGTCGACGTTCACGCGGTCTACCAGCAGGTCTATGAGGGCGTGCCCTTCGGCAAGCTCGCGCTGCTGGCACGCGGCCTGGCGAACGCCGAGCGCTACGACGACGGCCGCCTGACCGTCTCGCAGCTGAGCTGCGAGGAGTTTGAGGCCGCCGGCGCCGAGGAGAGCTATTCGGAGGGTGTGATCGACCACCTGCGTGCCGTCCGTGGCACCGCCATGGCGGCGCTCGCGCGCGACCGCCTCAGCAACTGCTGCGAAGACGGTGACGAGGCACCGCGGCTGCGCAAGGTCTCGCTGCGCGCCAGCGACATGCGCATCGACGTCTCCGCGATCGCCCGTGCCCAGGGGGGCGGTGGCCACCGTGCCGCTGCAGGTTTCAGCAGCTCGCTGCCGTGGGAGGAGCTCGTCGCCTTTCTGCGCGAACAGCTCGCCGAGCAGCTGGGGAAGCTCCCGTCGACCGAGTGAGCGAGGCGCCCGCAGACGCCGGGCTGCTCCTCTGTGACAAGCCCGCCGGAATCACATCGCACGACGTCGTTGCCCAGACTCGCCGCCGGCTCGGCCGCGGCGTCAAGGTTGGGCATGCCGGCACCCTGGATCCGTTCGCGACCGGCCTGCTGATCGTGCTGGTCGGGCGCGCGACCCGGATTCAGCGCTTCGTGATGGCCCTGCCCAAGCAGTACGTGGTCACCGCCCGTTTTGGTGCGGTCTCGACGACCGGCGATCCAGAGGGTGAGATCACCGTGACCGGTCAGGTGCCGGACGGCGACCTGACGCTTCCGACCGGCGTGATCCGGCAACGACCACCGGCCTACTCCGCGATCAAGATCAACGGCACGCGCGCCTACAAGCGCGCGCGTGCGGGGGAGACCTTCGAGATCCCTGAGCGCGAGGTGACCGTGCACCGCTTCGAGGAGACGCGTCGCGAGGGCGCGGAACGCGACTTCGTGATCGAGTGCTCGTCGGGAACCTACGTGCGCTCGCTGATCGCCGATCTCGGCGACGCCTACTGCGTGGCGCTGCGTCGCACGCGCATCGGAGACTTCGAGGTCTCGAGCGCGGATCCGGAGCGCCTGCTCCCGCTGGAGCTGGCGCTCCGCCACATCCCGGTCAGCGACTAGCCTTCCACACTCGAATGCGCGTCGTCTCACTGAGTGAAGTCGAGCCTCGTCCGCGGCAGGTGGCCGTGGGGGAGTTCGACGGGGTGCATCTCGGCCACCGCGAGGTGATCGCCGGCAGCGACACGGTGGTCACCTTCGAGCCCCACCCGGCGGCGGTCGTCAGGCCCGGCGGCGGCCCCAAGCTGCTGACCACGCTCGAGCTGAAGGCCGAGCTGGTCGCGGGGCTGGGCGTCGAGGAGCTGGTGGTTGTGCCGTTCGATGAGGGCTTCGCCCACCAGGAGGCCGCCGAATTCATCGACCGCGTGCTGGTCGAGGCGCTCGACGCCACGCATGTCTCGGTCGGACAGAACTTTCGCTTCGGACACCGCGCGCGCGGCACCGCTGCACTGCTCGCCGACGACCGCCGCTTCCAGACGCGCGTGGTGGCGCTGGTTGAGGTTGACGGCGTTCCGGTCTCCTCGACCCGCATCCGCAACCTGCTCTCCGAGGGTGAGGCCGCGGCCGCGGCGCGTCTGCTCGGTGCTCCGTTTCGGATGCGCGGCGAGGTGGTCACCGGTGATCAGCGTGGACGCGGGCTCGGCTTTCCGACCGCGAACATCGTTCCCGACCCGAAGCTGGCCTGCCCCGGGCACGGCGTCTATGCCTGCCGCGTGGGCGAGCGCATGGCCGCCGTGAACGTTGGGGTGCGACCGACCTTCGGCGCCGACCTGCAGCTTCTGGTCGAGGCCTATGTGCTCGACTTCGAGGGTGATCTCTACGGCGAGCGGCTGACGATCGAATTCATCGCCAAGCTGCGCGGCGAGGAGCGCTTCGAGAGTGTCGAGCAACTGATCACGCAGATCGCGCGCGACGTCGAACAGACTCGCGAACTGCTAGCCTCGGGGGTCGAATGAGTCTTACACAGGAAAAGAAAGCCGAGCTCATCGAGAAGTTCGGCAACACCCCGCAGGACACCGGGAAGCCCGAGGTGCAGGTGGCGCTGCTGACCGAGCGCATCAACCAACTTACGGATCACCTGCGCACCCACAAGAAGGACCACCACTCACGGCGCGGGCTGCTGATGCTCGTCGGCCAGCGCCGTCGCTTCCTCAGGTATCTGGAGCACTCTGACCTCGAGCGGTATCGCACGCTGGTCAAAGAGCTCGGCCTGCGCAAGTGACTCCTCTCCAGAGCGGCTCCCCAGTACCGTCGTTCAGCCTCGCGCGGGCCGACGGGACGTTCACGGAAGCCGATCTGGAGGGTCAGACCAGCGTGCTGGTCTTCTACCCGTTCGCCTTCAGCCCGGTCTGCAGCGATCAGCTGAGTTTGTACGACGATCTGCGCGAGGACTTCGCTGCCCACGGCGCGACCCTGTACGGCGTCTCCTGTGACGCTGTCTGGTCGCAGAGCGCCTTCCGGGAGAAGCTCGGGATCGAGATCGAACAGCTCTCGGACTTCGAGCCGAAGGGCGCCGTCTGCGAGGCCTTCGGCGTGTACCACCCGGGCGGTTTTGCGCAGCGTGCGCTTGTGATCATTGGTCCAGATGCCACCGTGCGCTGGAGCTACCAGGCGGACTCCCCGGGTGAGCTGCCCGGGGCGAATCTGATCTTCGACGGCCTGCAAGCCGTCTAGCGCGAACCCGAATCGCTCGAACCAGGCGCGGGCCAGTGAGCGACCTCAGCTCAGCTCCTCTTCCGGCGCTCAATCGTGATGATCACGTGCGCGGACCCAGCGGCGCGCCGCTGCTGATCGAGTACGCCGATCTCGAGTGCGCGTACTGCGCCGCGTTGCACGTGCGGCTCGAGCAGCTGCGGACGCAGGTGCCGCTGCGGATCGTCTACCGGCACTTCCCCGTGCGCTCCGCACACCCGCGCGCCTGGGCCGCCGCCTGCGCAACCGAGGCGGCCGCGCTGCAGGGACGCTTCTGGGAGCTGCACGACGCGATCCTCGCCGACCAGGGGCACATCGAGGACCCGCACCTGTGGGATCTGGCCGGGCGGATCGGGCTCGACGTCGAGCGCTTTGACGCCGACCGCCGCAGCGATACGGTCGCCGAGCGCGTACGCAGCGATTTCACGGGCGGCGTACGCGCCGGGGTCGTTACCACTCCGACCGTATTCCGCGACGGCCAGGCGTTCTCCGGTGCAAGTTTGCGTTCAAAGCTTGCCGAGCTGCTGCCGATACAGCTGGGGAAAATGTCGTTGTAGGAGGAGTGCGGCCGTGGTCGTGGTTAGCGAAGATGTGTGCGCGGAGGACCTGCGCGCGACAAGCAGCAAGCTCACCGACGAGCATGGTGCCTGGCCCCTGGCACGGCTCGCGCAGCGTGACGGTGAGCTGGGAGCCCTGAGCTCAGAGTTTGCCGGCGCCGTTGACGAGCTGGCGCTGGTCGTCGCCGAGTTCTCATCCGGAGCCGCCAAGAGCTCGGTCTCGATCAAGGTCGTCAGTAACAAGGTCGAGCGTCTCAGCGGCCAGATCAAGGAGGTCGCCGAGCGGGTGGAGTCACTCGGGCACTCCTCGCGGCAGATGGCCGAGTCGGCCACAGAGGCGGCCGAGGCGGCGACCGAGCTCGACCGTGAGAGCGAGCGCGGCAACGAGGTGCTCGGGCACCTGATCGACGCGATCGGCCAGATCAACGACGACTCCGGGCGTGTCTACGAGCTCGTCTCGAGCCTGGCCGCCAACGAGGTTGCCAGCATCGCGTCGTTCTCGGCCATCATCGAGGGCATCGCCAACCAGACCAAGCTGCTGGCGCTGAACGCGGCGATCGAGGCCGCGCGCGCCGGCGAGCACGGCCGCGGCTTTGCGGTCGTGGCCGAGGAGGTCAAGCGCCTCGCGACCGAGACGGCCGAGCAGACCACCCAGATCCGCGACACGGTGATGCGCACGCGTGACCAGATGGCCGTGATCGAAGCTGCAGCCGGCAGCGCACACGAGCTCGCTGAGCAGGGTGCGAGCGAGGCTGACGCCGGACGCGACGTGCTCGGCAAGATCGCCGAGCTGGTACACCGCTCGAGCGCATCGATGACGGAGATCGCCGCACTCTCGCAGGAGCAGATGGCCGACGTCAGCGTCGTCGAGACATACGTGACGGAGATCGCGGGCGCGAGCGTCGAGATCGACGAGCAGGCACACGCGGAGACGATCCGCCAGCAGGAGCTGGCACGCAGCACCGAGCGCGCCTCCGGCCGGATCGCCCGCTACGACACGGGCAGCAAGCTCTCGCGGCTGCGCTCCGCGGCGCGGACGCTATCCGAGCAGCTGCAGGGTGTGCTCGAGGATGCGATCGACGAGCGGCAGGTGTCGCTGGAGCGGGTGCTGGCACTCGATTACGAGGAGGCCAACACGCCCGAGAAGATCGCCCGGTTCGGGCGTCTGTTCGACGTCGGCAAGGCGGATCGGTCGGGCTTCAGCCCGCCCAAGTACCACACCGCCTACGACGCGCTCGTCGACAAGCAGATGATGCGCTTCATGGACGCCGTGCTGGAGCTCGAGCCCGCGCTCGCCTTCGCGCTGCCGCTCGACCTCAACGCCTATGCCTGTGCGCACAACACGATCGTCTCGCAAGCGATTACCGGCGATGCGGCCGTCGACCTGGCCAAGAACCGCACCAAGCGCTACTTCCTTGACTCTGGTCCGCTGACGCGCGCCGCGCGCATCGGGCTTGGGATCCGCGAGCTCGAGCTGCGGCCATACACGCGGGCCGAGCTGAAGAATCTGGGTGCCCGACTCACCCGCGACCCGAAGACCGCGCCGCACACTGTCCTGATCCAGAGTTATCTGCGTGACACCGGTGCCGTGCTGACGACGTTGAGCGTGCCGCTCTATGTCAAGGATCAGCTGTACGGCTGCGTCAGCCTCGGGTTCGACCCGGAGAAGCTGTAGCCGCTGCTCAGACCGGGAACGGTGCGGGCTCGCCACGCAGCGGGCGCGCGTATTCCGGAGTCGTAAGCGCGGCGCGCAGCAGGTCAAGGTGCCGCACGATCGTCTCCGGTGGCAGCGGCACGCCCAGCGGCTCGAACATACAAAGGCCCTTCATCAGCATCATCACGTCCGTGGCGGTGGCCTCCGCACGAATCGAGCCGACCCGCTTACCGCGAACCATCAATGCGCCGATCAGCTCCAGCAGGGAGGCGTGGGCGCGCTGCAGCTCGGGCAGGCTCATGATCAGGTCGTCCGTGACGGCCTGAAGCAGCGCCTTGTTCTCCTCCTGGCGCTCGACCAGCCCGGCGACGAACGTGAAGACCACCTCGGCGTCGTCAGGATCGTGCTCGAGCAGGTTGCGTCCGTACTCGAGCACCTCGCTGATGCGCTCCACGACGACCGCCGCGATCAGTGCGTCCTTGTTCTTGAAGTTGCGGAACAGCGTCCCGCGCCCGACGGAGGCAGCGTCGGCGATCTCGCCGACGCTGACCTCCATGCCGTGCTCGCGGAACATGCGATCCGCCGCTTCCAGCAGGCGCTCCCGGTTCGCTTGAGCGTCCTTCCTCATGCGCGGGAGTCTCTCATGCCGCGGCAGCCATCGCCGAAGGATCGAATTCAATGCCCTCGAGGTGCCGCTTGCGCAGCCAGACGACGAGCAGCACCGCGCCCGCGGCCATCATGATCGCCGCCGCGAGGAACGCGACGTGATATCCGGATACCGTCGCCGCGACATGCTTTGCCAGGGTCGCACCCGCACCGTGCTTCAGCAGGCTGGTGGTGTGATCGACCGAGAGCGTCGCCAGGATCGCGAGGCCCAGTGAGCCGCCGACCTGCTGGGCGCTGTTGAACAGCCCCGAGGCCAGCCCCGCATCGTTGTTCTCGACACCGGAGGTGGCGAGCAGCGTGAGCGGCACGAACACCAGGCCCATGCCGATCGACATCGGGATGAAGCTGGCGAGCATGTCCGGCAGATAGGAGCCGTGGACGGGAATCCGCGCGATCCAGAGGATACCCGCGGTTGCGAGCGTCAGCCCCAGCACCGAGACGTTGCGGACGCCGAGCCGCGGGATGATCGCCTGCGAGATGCCGGCGCCGATCACGATCCCCAGTGACAGCGGCAGGAACGCGAAGCCTGCCTTCAGCGGGCTGTAGTGGAGCACGTCCTGTGCGTAGAGAGAGACGAAGAAGAACATTCCGAACAGCGCCGACGCGACGAGCATCATCGCCGTGTTGGCGGTCGCGATCGAGCGGATACGGAAGATCGAGAGCTTCACCAGCGGGGCTGCAGAACGGGACTCGAGCACCACGAACGCAACCAGCAGCAGCGCGCCGATACCGAGCGCTGCGATGGTCTTGCTGGAGCCCCAGCCCCAGGCCTGCGCCTTGACGATGCCGAACACAATCGCCAGCAGGCCGGTCGTGACGGTGGTGGCGCCGACCGCGTCGAAGCGGCGGTGACCGAGGTCAGCGCGCGACTCCGGCACGTAACGCAGCGCCAGCATGACGGTGGCGATGCCGACGGGCACGTTCACGAAGAAGTTCCAGCGCCATGAGATCAGGTCGGTGAGGATGCCGCCGAGTAGCAGCCCGAACGCTGCGCCGCCGGCTGCGATCGCCGACCACACGCCCAGGGCGCGCGTGCGCTCGGCGTTGTCCTGGAAGGTGGTCATGATGATCGAGAGGGCCGCCGGTGAGACCAGCGCGCCGCCCAGACCCTGTAGGCCGCGGCCGAAGATCAGCATCGTCGAGCTCTGCGCCAGGCCGTTGAACAGCGAGGCGGCGGCGAACAACGTGACTCCGATCACGAACAGCCGCCTGCGTCCGAGCAGGTCCGCCGCGCGACCACCGAGCAGCAGGAAGCCGCCGAAGATCAGCGTGTAGGCGTTGATCACCCACTGCAGGTTTGCGGGGGAGAAGTGGAGTCCTCGCTGCACTGAGGGCAGCGCGACGTTGACGATCGTGTTGTCCAACACGACCATGAACTGCGCAAGGCAGGCGATCACCAGGATGAGCCAGCGATTCGTTGTGGATGAGTCAGAGCTCAAAGCTTGCCTCCGGGATTGGGTGGAAGAGAGAAGTGGACCGCATGGTCCGCATAACCTAGCACAAGCGGATCGCCCGGTCCGGTTACGAACTTGTGACCGTCAACTCGGGTTACCGCTGGGCCTGTCGAGCGAGGTTGCTCAATGACATGACGAGCGGGATCGCGCGAATGCGACAACCCGCGCGGAGGTTTTTGCCGCGGGCTGCGGTGCTTGCTGGGGGTTGACGGGCGCCGGCGAGGACGTTTTCGCCGCTAAGAGCGGGTTTTGTCGCGTGTGAGGGGGGTCAACGACCCGACGCTCGCGCCTCTATTGGAGGTGAGCGAGGTCAGAAAGGCCCGTACAACGGGCAAAAGTGACACCAATGTCGGCGTCGCGCGGCTGGCCGAGCGCCAGGGCGGTCATGTGACGCGGGCGCAGTTGCTGGCCCTCGGCCTTGGTCGCCGCGCGATTCAGGAGCGTGTGGACACGGGACGCCTCTTCCGGGCCCATCGCGGCGTCTATGCGGTGGGCCATCTGCCCACGCTTCCGCTCGATCGTGCCCGCGGCGCGCTGCTCGCGGTCGGGCCACGCGGCGCCCTGTTCGCCCATTCCGCCGCGGCCTTCTGGGGTCTGTACACGCGTTGGACCTACCCGTTCGCAATTGTGAGCCCCGTCCGACACCGGCTGAGGACCGTGCAGACGCACCGCTGCCGGACGCTGCTCGGGCGCGACATCCGCGTCAAGCACGGCATCACCGTCACCAGCCCGGCGCGCACGCTGCTCGACATCGCTCCGCGCACGCGCACCAAAACGCTCCACCGCTTCCACAACGAACTCCGCATGCGCCGGCTGATCGACAATCAGCAGTTGATCGATGTGGCGACCCGCAACCCCCTTCACCCGGGTGCGAAGCATCTGCTCGCGCTGGCCGGGGCCAGCAGCGGCGCGGCGAAGCGCTCGTCGTTCGAGGTCGACTGGCAGAGCTTCGCCGGCAGATACGAGCTTCCGGCATACGAGATGAACGTCGAGCTGGCGGGCGAGACCGTCGATGTGCTGTTCACGCCAGACAGGCTGGTGATCGAGCTCGACGGCTGGGGCACGCACGGCACGAAGCTCGCGTTTGAGCGGGATCGCGATCGGGATTCCGGCATCCTCGCCACCACCGGGATCCCGACGATGCGCATCACCTACGACGGCCTGCACCTGCGCTCGCGCGAGCAGGTGCGACGCATCAATGCGATCCTCCTGCGACGTTGAGGACGCCCGGAAAAAGGCTGCATTGCCCCGTACCCGCTAGCATCTCGTGCATTCGGATAAGAGAAAGAAAAGCGAAGCACTCCGCCGACCGAAGGGTGGAGCAGAAGGGAATTACATATGTCTGACGCCGTGAAGCGCGTTAGTGTCGAGATCTCCGGGAAGGAGATTTCGTTCGAGACCGGCAAGCTTGCAAAGCAGGCCACCGGTGCCGTTGTCGTCCGCGCGGGCGACACCATGGTGCTCTGCACCGCCGTCGTCGGCAATCTCCGCGATGCCGACTTCCTACCCCTCACAGTTGACGTTGAGGAGCGCATGTACGCCGCGGGCAAGATCCCCGGTTCATTCTTCAAGCGCGAGGGTCGCGCGGGTGAGAAGGGGACACTCACCGCCCGCATGATCGACCGCCCCATCCGCCCGCTGTTCCCCAAGGGCTGGCGCTTTGAGACCCAGCTGGTCGCGATGCCGTTGTCGGTTGACCACGTCAACCCCTATGACATCCTCGCGATCAACGGTGCCTCGACGGCGCTGCAGCTGTCTGGAGCACCCGTCGCGCACGCTGTCGGCGCGGTCCGGATCGGCAAGGTCGACGGCAACTTCGTCGTCAATCCCGATGAGGAGGATCTGCTCGACAACACCGATCTCGACCTGATCGTCGCCGGCACCGCCGAGGGCATCACGATGGTCGAGGCCGGCGCCAACGAGATCCCGGAGGCGGAGATCCTCGACGCCCTCGATATCGCCCACGACGCGATCAAGCAGCTTTGCGCCGCGCAGGTGGAGCTCAAGGCTCTGGCCGGCAAGCCGGAGATCGAGTTCGAGGCGCCGGGCGTGCACGACGACCTCTACGCCCAGGTTCAGGCCTCGCACGGCGCAGCGCTCGAGGCAGCCACCCAGGTCGAGGACAAGCTCGAGCGTCAGGATGCGACCGAAGAGGTCAAGGCCGCGATCGTCGAGCAGTACTCCGGCGATCCGGAAGCTCGAGGGCTACCCCGAGGCCAAGGCCCACGCGCAGCGTGCCGCCGACAAGCTCGAGAAGTCGCTGATCCGCGAGCGCATCGCGATCAAGAAGATCCGCCCCGATGGCCGTGCCTCGGAGGAGATCAGGCCGATCGACGTCGAGGTCAGCGTGACCCCGCGCACGCACGGTTCGGCGCTCTTCACCCGCGGTCAGACGCAGGTCCTCTCAAGCGTCGCGCTCGGTACCACGCGCGAGGAGATGCGGCTGGACACGCTCGGTCTCGAGACGTCCAAGCGCTACTTCCACCACTACAACTTCCCGCCCTTCAGCGTCGGCGAGGCCGGCCGCCTGGGCGGTCCCAAGCGCCGCGACATCGGCCATGGTGCGCTCGCCGAACGCGCGCTCGTGCCGATGATCCCGAGCCAGGAGGACTTCCCTTACACGATCCGCGTCGTGTCGGAAACGCTGGAGTCCAACGGCTCGAGCTCGATGGCGAGCGTGTGCGGTTCATCCCTGTCCCTGATGGACGCGGGCGTGCCGCTGAAGAAGCCGGTTGCCGGCATCGCCATGGGCCTGATCAAGGAGGGCGATGACTACATCGTCCTGACCGACATCGCCGGCGTCGAGGATCACCTCGGCGACATGGACTTCAAGGTCGCCGGCACCCATGACGGCATCACCGCGCTGCAGATGGACATCAAGATCACGGGCGTCAGCTTCGAGATCATGCGCGACGCCCTGGCCCAGGCCAAGAACGCGCGCGAGTTCATCCTCGGCAAGATGGAGGCCGTGATCGAGGCGCCGCGCGGCGAGCTTCTCGAAGTACGCGCCCGGCATCTCGACGATCAAGATCGACCCCGAGAAGATCGGCCTGCTGATCGGCAAGGGCGGCGAGACGATCCGCGCGCTGCAGGAGGAGTTCGAGTCCCAGATCGACGTCAATGACGAGGGTCAGGTGCTGGTTTACGCCTCCAACCGTGAGCTCGGCGATGGCCTGATCGATCGCATCCGCTCGATGACCAAGGAGGTCGAGATCGGCGACGAGTACACCGGAAAGGTCGTCAAGACGACCACCTTCGGTGCCTTCGTCGAGCTCGCCAAGGGCACCGACGGCCTGCTGCACATCTCGAACGTCGCTCCGGGCCGCCGGATCGCGACCGTCGAAGAGGTGCTCAACAAGGGCGACGAGCTCAACGTGCGCGTGGTCGAGGTCGACCGCGAGCGTGGCCGCATCGGCCTGCGCCTGACGGATGACCCGGAGATCGCCGGCAAGAGCGTCGAGGAGCTGGCGA
Source organism: uncultured Actinomycetota bacterium (assembly GCA_963706725.1). Lineage (GTDB taxonomy): Bacteria > Actinomycetota > Thermoleophilia > Solirubrobacterales > Solirubrobacteraceae > Palsa-465. The sequence continues at coordinate 2,441,647 of OY970167.1, forward strand.
CGCTCGTCAAGAGCGACAACGGCAGCGACCGACCGAGCCGTGACCGCGGTGAGCGCGGCGATCGTGGCGACCGCCCCCGTGGCGGCGACCGCGGCCGTGATCGTGATCGCGGCCCGCGCGGTGGCAGCGCCGGCGGCCGCGTCCGCGACAGCGATCCGGACCGCGGCTGAGTCGCGGCTCTGGCTGAACAAGCAGTGACTTTCGAGCATCGCCTAACGACGCTCGATTCGGGCGTTCGGATCGTGACGGAGCACATGCCCTCCGTCCGGTCCGTTTCGCTCGGCTTCTGGATCGGCACCGGCTCGCGCGGCGAGTCGGAGGCCGAGGCCGGGCTCTCGCATCTGCTCGAGCACCTGTTGTTCAAGGGCAGCTCGAAGTACTCCTCGCTCGAGATCGACCAGATCTTCGACGGCATGGGCGCCGAGCTGAACGCCGGCACCGGCAAGGAGACGACCTCGGTCTATGCACGCGTGATCGACGAGCACCTGCCGACCGCCTTCGACGTCATCTCCGACATGGTCTTCCGGCCGGCGCTCAACGACCTCGAGGCCGAGCGCGCGGTGATTCTCGAGGAGATCGCGATGTACGAGGACGATCCCCAGGAGAAGGTCTTCGACGTGCTCGGGCGCGCGACCTTCGGCGACCACCCGCTGGGCCGCGCGATCATCGGCTACGCGCCCGTGATCGCCGAGACGCCAGCGGCGGAGATCGCCACGTTCCACCACTCGCGCTACCTGCCGCAGAACATCGTGATCGCGGCTGCGGGCGCGGTCGACCATGACGCCTTTGTCGCGTTTGCAGCCGAGCACCTGCCGGGGCAGGGTGATGTGGTCGGTGGTGGTCCCGCTGGACCACCACCAGTCACGCCCGCGCCCTCGGTCACGACTGCGACTCGTAGCTTTGAGCGCAAGGACACCGAGCAGTTCCACGTGTGCGTGGGCGGCCCGGGCCTCTCGCGCCACGACGATCGCCGCTTCGCACTGCGCGTGCTCGATACGATCTTCGGCGGCACGTCGTCGTCGCGGCTGTTCCAGGAGGTGCGCGAGCGCAACGGCCTGGCGTACTCCGTCTATTCGTTCACGAGCGCCTACAGCGACGCCGGCCAGGTCGGCCTCTACGTGGGCACGCGCGCCGACAATCTCGGCGCGGCGATGAAGGTGATCGACGGTGAACTCGCGCGCCTGCGCAGCGAGCCGGCAACCGCCGACGAGCTGGCACGTGCCAAGGAGAACCTCAAGGGCCGCGTGCTGCTTGCACTCGAGTCGACCGGCGCGCGCATGAGCCGCCTGGGCTCCGAGATCCTGGCCGAGGCACCACTGCTCGGGCTCGACGAGGTGGTAGAGCACATCGACGCCGTCACCCTCGCCGACCTCGAGGAGCTCGCGATCGAACTGTGGGACCCTTCGCGCCTCGCGGTCGCCGGGATCGGGCCCGACGAGAAACGCTTCGAGGAAGCCCTGGCTGACGCCCGCGCAGTGCCGGCCGCATGATCCGTGTTGCGGTCAGTGGCGCCGGCGGGCGGATGGGCTCGACCACCTGCGCGGCCGTCGAGCAGGCGGAGGACATGGAGTTGGTCGCCCGCATCGACCCGGCGCTCGGCGTCAACCTCAGCGACGCCCTCCGGGAGCATCACCCCGACGTGCTCGTCGACTTCTCGGTGCCGAGCTCGGCGGTGGCGAACATCCGCGCGGCGGCCGCGGCGGGCACGCACGTCGTCGTCGGCACCACCGGCTTCGACGTCGATGAGATCCGCGGGCTGGATGGGGCAAACGTCTTCATCGCGCCGAATTTCGCAATCGGTGCGGTGCTGATGATGATGTTCGCCGCCGAGGCGGCCAAGCACATGCGCTCGGCTGAGATCATCGAGCTGCACCATGATCGCAAGGTCGACGCCCCCAGCGGCACGGCCGCGCTGACCGCCAAGCGGATGCATGAGGCCGTCCCCGACAGGCCGCCACCACCGATCCATTCGGTCCGGCTGCCCGGGCTCGTCGCGCACCAGGAGGTGATCCTCGGCGACGTCGGCCAGACGCTGACGATCCGCCACGATTCGCTCGATCGCGAGTCGTTCATGCCGGGCGTGCTGCTGGCGGTGCGCCGGGTCGCGTCACTGGATGAACCGGTCGTTGTCGGGCTCGAAGAGCTTTTTTGAAATGATGGTGAAAGAGTGACCTTGAACCTCGGAGCGATTCTCACGGCGATGGTGACGCCCTTCGACGCGGACGGCCGCGTTGATCAGGCCGCCGGCGTGCGCCTGCTGCACCACCTGCTCGACAACGGATCCGACGGCGTGGTCGTGTGCGGCACCACCGGCGAGGCCGCGACCATGGATGACGACGAGCATCTCGGCTTCATCGAGCTGATAATCGGCGAGGTGCGCGCCTGCTACCCGGGCAAGAGCGTGGTCGCCGGCGTCGGCTCCAACGACACGCGCCATGCGATCAAGCTGACGGAGCGGGCGACGGCGATGGCGCCCGACGCGCTGCTGCACGTAAATCCCTACTACAACCGCCCCAGCCGACGCGGAGTGATCGCCCATTTTGCGGCTGTCGACGCCGCGACCGATCTGCCGATCGTGCTCTACAACATCCCGCAACGCACCGGCTCGGACATGCCCAACGACCTGCTCGCCGAGCTCGCACAGCTCGAGCACGTCGCCGCGGTCAAGCAGGCCAACTCCGAGAATGCCGCGACCGTCGACGGCCTGCAGCTCTACGCCGGCAACGATGACCTGCTGGCGACCGTGCTCGACCTTGGGGGGTCGGGCGGCATCCTCACCGGCAGCCACGTCTTCGGCAACGAGATGCGGCGCATGGTCGATGAGCCCGAGCGCCGCGATCAGATCAACGCCTCGCTGGCGGACGTCTATCGCGACATGGCGATCGCCCCCGGCGCGGTCAGCTGCAAGGCGGCGCTGAACCTGGTCGGGGTGCAGGTGGGGGGACCGCGACTGCCCTACGTCCCACTCGATGAGAGTGAGACCGCGGTGATCCGGGCGCTGCTCGAGCGTCACGGCCTCCTGCAAATCGCGGCCACCACGTGAGCGACGTTTCCAAGCTGCGTGTCCTGCCGCTCGGCGGCCTGGGCGAAATCGGCAAGAACATGATGGTCGTCGAGTACGACGGGTCGATCGTCGTGATCGACGTCGGGCTGCGCTTCCCCACCGCTGAGATGCTCGGCATCGACCTCGTGCTGCCCGATTTCTCCTACCTGCGCGAGCGCGTCGAGGACATCGAGGCGATCGTGATCACGCACGGACACGAGGACCACCTCGGGGCGCTGCCGTGGGTGCTGCGCGACCTGCGTCAGTACGGCGAGCTGCCACCCGTGTACGCGTCCAAGCTGACGATCGCGATGGCGCGCTCGAAGCTCGACGAGCACAAGCTCAAGGAGGTCGAGCTGATCGAGGTGCTGCCCGGCGATGAGATCGCGGCGGGCACCTTCGACGTCGAGATGATCCACATGACCCACTCGATTCCGGGCAGTTGCGCGGTCGCGCTGACCTGCGACGTCGGCACCGTGTTGGTCACCGGCGATTACAAGTTCGATCAGACGCCGGTAGACGGCGAGCCGGCCGACGTGCAACGGCTCGCCGAGCTCGGCCGCGAGGGCGTGCTGCTGCTCTGCGGTGACTCGACCAACGCCGACCGGCCCGGGTACTCGCTCTCCGAGCGGGTCGTTGGGCCGCACCTGGAGGAGGTCTTTGCCCGCGCCGAGGGCCGCATCATCGTCACCAGCTTCGCCTCCAACATCCACCGCGTGCAGCAGGTGATCGACGCCGCCGAGGCGCTCGGCCGCAAGGTCGCGCTGGTCGGCCGCTCGATGCGCAAGAACGTCGGCATCGGCCGCTCGCTCGGCCACATCGAGGTACCCGACGGGATCCTGATCCAGCCGCAGGAGGTCGAGGATTGGCCGGAAGACCGTGTGGTCGTGATCTCGACCGGCTCACAGGGTGAGCCGCTCTCGGCGCTGCGGCGCATGGCGCACAACGACCATCGCCAGATCAAGCTGCGTCAGGGCGACACGGTCGTCTTCTCGGCCACGCCGATCCCGGGCAACGAGCGCGCCGTGAACGAGACGATCGACCGGCTTTACCACATCGGTTGCGACGTGGTGACCACCGCCGATGCTCAGATCCACGCCTCCGGTCATGGCTACGCCGAGGAGATCAAGCTGATGCTGAACCTCGTGCGACCGCGCTACGTGATGCCGATCCACGGTGACCACAAACGCATCCATCTGCACGGCCAGCTGGCCGAGGCCGTCGGCATCGATCCCGACAACATCTTCCGCGGGAACAACGGGCTGCCGCTCGAGATCGATCAGCATGGCGCCGCCTTCGGCGAGCCCGAGCAGTCGGGCATGATCTTCGTCGATGGCGTCGACATCGGCGATCCGTCCGATGTCGCCCTGCGCGACCGTCGCATGCTCTCCGCCGACGGCATCTTCATCGTCGTCGCGACGATCTCGGAGTCGGAGGGCGCGACCGTCGCCGACACCGAGGTGATCTTCCGCGGCGTGCCCTTCGTGGAGCAGGCCGAGGGCCTGCGGCAGGAGATCCGCGAGGAGGTCGAGCGCTCGCTCGCGCGCGCCCACAAGGACGGGATCCACGAGGTCGATCTGCTCCAGGAGGAGCTGCACGACGACCTCGCGGCGTTCGTCTACGACCGGCTGCGACGCCGGCCGATGGTCCTCCCGGTCGTCGTCGAGGTCTGACTCAGGCTCAGCTCGGCAGTCGCCGGCAGCGCCGCGTCGGCCTCGTCCGCGGCGGCCGGCGGAAAGTGGACCTCAAAGCGCGTTCCCTGCAGCTGCGGCAGTGAGGTCATCCTGACCGACGCCGCGTGGGAGCCGGCGACGGCATCAACGATCGCGAGCCCGAGCCCGGTGCCGCGCGAGCCCGTGTCGCCGCCGCCGCGCACGAAGCGTTCGAACACACGGTGCTGGAGCTCCGGGTCGATCCCCGGACCGTCGTCCTCGACGATCAACACGGGGTGGCCGTCAACCAGGCCCGTGGAGGCCACGATGTGGGTGCCCGGGGGCGTGTGGTTGAGCGCGTTCTCCAGCAGGTTGAGGATCAGGCGGTGGAGGTCGTCGCCAAAGCCGTCGACCGGCGCCGGCTCGGCGTTGACCGTCACCAGATGGTCCTCCAGCCCCGGCCCGAGCTCGGCCGCGGCGTCGGTCAGGTGGGCGGCGAGGTTGGTCAGGCGGTGCGGTTGGTGGCGCCCCACGTCGGCGCGCGCCAGCAGCAGCAGGTCGGCGACGAGCCGGCGCATGCGGCGAGTAGAGCGCAGCGCCGATTTGGCCGAGTCGGCCTGCTCGCCGGTGAGCTCGTCGGCCAGCAGCTCGAGGTTGGCCAGCACGCTGGTGAGCGGGGTGCGCAGTTCATGCGAGGCGTCGGCGACGAACTCGCGCTGGCGCATCAGCGCGGTCTCGCTCTCGTTGCGGGCGGCGTTCAACGCGCCCAGCATCGCCTCGAGCGTGCGCGCCAGATCGGCAACCTCATCCTCGGCCTCAGGATGAGGGATGCGCAGCGACGGGTCGCGTGTGCGCTCGATCTCGCGCGCCGCCTCGGTCAGCTCGACGACCGGGCGCATCGCGCGCTGCGCCACCAGCAGGCCCGCGAGCATCGCCAGGATCGTGCCCGCCAGCACGCCACCGATCAGGTATCCGCGCACCTCGCTGATCGTCTCATCCAGGCTCGACAGCGGCCGGGCGTAGTAGAGCCAACCGTGGCGGATGCCGTACAGGCCCTTGTACGTCGTCGGCTGCGTTGCGACGTAGAACCCGTCCTGAACGAAGAATGAGCGCGGGCGATGGTCACGACGCGGAGCCTGCAGCTGCGGAACGTTGATCTGCTGCAGGGGATTCTTGGTGCTGTACGCCTGTGAGCAGAGCAGCTCGCCGCCGTTCGCGAAGAAGCGGATCTGCGCGTCATCGAGCTGCGCGTACTGGAACAGGTTGGCGCCACAGGCGATCGTCTTCGAGCCGGTGTTGTAGGCGGCGTCGAGCTCGCCCGAGAGCTTGCCCAAGGCGCCGCTCGTCTGCTCGTGGAAGGAGCTCGAGAGCTGGCGGTCGGTGAGCACATCGGTGACGATCGCGACGCTGGCAAGGATCACGAACGTGAGCGCGGCCGAGCCGCCGCCCAGGCGCCAGCGCACGGGCATGCGCCGATAGGCCGAGAACACTGGCCCTAACAACCGCCGGAGGTATCCGCCTGCCGCCATTGCCCATGACTGTACGCCGGTGTGGCCGGCGGCCAGTCTGGTTTTTAAAGGTTGCTTAGGGCCTGCCGATCCCTGAAGCGGAGCCAAATAGTCAAGGAGACACGTAGATGGAAGTCGAGACGAGCCGGATCTCACTGGGGCGAGTGAGATCGATCCGGACCAAGCTGCTGGTGTTGATGATCCCCGTCGTTGTGGTTGCGCTGATCGTGATGAGCGTGATCGCGATCGCCAAGGTGACCTCGGCCCAGGAGCACAGCGTCTCGCAGAGTGTCGCCAACGCCAACGCCGCGCAGGCGCAGAAGTTCAACGGCCAGGTCCAGGGCCGGATCAGCATGGCCGAGACCGAGGCCAGCGCCGGCAGCGCGCTGATCGGCAACACCAACCGTGCCGCGGTGATGAACATCGAGCACAACATCCTGCTCGCCAACCCACAGATCGCCGGCGCCTACATCGATTACCTGCCCAACGCCTTCGACGGCCAGGACGCCAAGTTCAAGGGCCAGGCCGGCATGGGTCCCGCGGGTGAGTTCGGGACCTACTGGAACCGCCTCGGCGGCAAGGTCAACCTCACCTACGGCATGGTCGGGTACACGTCGGCGGCCTGGTTCCAGATCCCGTCGAAGACGCGCAAGCCAGCCTTCATCGAGCCGTATCTTTGGGAGGGGTCGCTGCTGGCGAGCACGGTCGCGCCGATGTTCCACAACGGCCAGGTCGTCGGCGTCGCCGGCATCGACATGCAGCTCGGCACGCTCACCAGTGAGATCAACAAGATCAAGGTGCTGCAGTCCGGTTACAGCTTCGTCGTCAGCCACACCGGCATCCTCGTCACCTACCCGAAGACCAAACTGATCGGCAAGTACACGCTCGGTCAGCTCGCCAAGCGCGACCACACGCCGGCGTTCGCGACGATCGCAGCGGCCGTGAAGGCCGGCAAGAGCGGGTCGCTGGTCACGACCGACCCGTTGAGCGGCAAGCAGGTCAAGATGTTCTACACACCCGTCAAGGACGGCGATTGGGGCTTCATCAGCGTCGCGCCCACCTCTGAGATCCTGGCGAGCGCCAACTCGCTGCGCGACACGCTGATCGTGATCGCGCTGATCATCGTGCTGGCTGTCGCGGGCATCCTCGCCTTCGTCACCACCAAGCTGGTCAAGCCAGCCGAGCATCTCCGCGACGCGGCGCGGCAGATCAGCACCGGCGACCTCGACGTCGAGGTCGAGAATGACGCGGCCGACGAGATCGGCCAGGTTGCCGAGAGCTTCCGTGAGATCGTGATGTACCTGTCCGAGCTGGCCGACGTTGCCGATCAGATCGCCGCCGGCCACCTCGACGTGCAGGTCGAGCCGCGCTCTGAGCACGACCGGCTCGGCGGTGCGATCGCCCAGATGCGCGCGCAGATCGAGCAGTTGCTGCGCCAGATCCAGGCATCCGCAGACAACGTCGCCAACTCATCAACCGACATGGCGGCGACCTCCAAGCAGCTGGTGGCCACCTCGGAGGAGCTCGTGACAACCGCTGACGGCCTGGTCGGAACTTCGGAGGAGCTCGTCGGGACCTCGTCTGAGCTCGTCACGACCTCCGACCAGATCGTTTCGAATTCCGAAGCGATGGCCACGACCTCCAAGCAGCTGGTCTCGACCTCGCAGTCAATGACGGCAAGTGCGGACGAGACCGGGCGCGCGATCGGCGAGGTGGCGCGGGCGATCGAGGATATCGCCCACGGCGCCGAGCGCCAGGCACGCTCGATGGACATCGCTCGCGGCCTGACCGAGGAGATGGTCGAGCTGGCCGGCACGAGCGCCGATACCGCGCGCGCGGCGGTGTCGCTGAGCGAGGTGGCCAAGGACGCCGCCGACGAGGGCGTACAGGCCGTCAGCCGCGCCAGCGAAGCGATGGAGCTCGTGCGCGATGCCAGCGTCGAGGCGCAGGAGGCAATCCGGGCCCTCGGTGTCAAATCCGAGCAGGTCGGCGGCATCATCGAGACGATCACCGGAATCGCGCAGCAGACCAACCTGCTGGCGCTCAATGCCGCGATCGAGGCGGCGCGCGCGGGCGAGCAGGGCCGCGGCTTCGCGGTCGTGGCCGAGGAGGTGCGTAAGCTCGCCGAGGAATCCCAGGAGGCGGCACAGTCGATCGCCGACCTGATCACAGCGATCCAGACCGATACACAGCGCACGATCGCGCTGGTCGAGAGCGGCGCCGATGCGACCGCGGGCGGTGTCGAGACAGTCGAGGCCGCGCAGACCGCATTCGTGCGGATCGGCGAGGCTGTCACCGACGTCACCTCACGCACGGGCGAGATCATCTCGGCGATCGAGCGGGTGGCGACGGCGGCCGAGAAGGTTCAGACGGAAATCGGCGAGTCCGCCGCAGCCGCCGAACAGGCGTCGGCTGCGACTCAGCAGGTCAGCGCCTCCACGCAGGAGGTGAGCGCGTCGGCAGAAGAGGCGAGCGCTTCCACGCAGCAGGTCAGCGCGTCGACCGAGCAGGTGAGCGCCTGCGCTCAGCAGGCGACTGTCGCCGCGCGGCAGATCTCGAGCTCTGCGCAGCAGACCCGCGAGTCGGCCCAGCGGACCAGCGCCTCGGCCCAGCACACAAGTGCCTCGGCCCAGCAGACGAGCGCTTCGGCTCAGCAGATCGCGGCTTCGGCCGATGACCTGTCGCGGGTCTCCGAAGAGCTACGAGAGCTGGTGGCGCAGTTCACGCTGAGCAGCGTCTGAGGCAGGGCCGGGGGCCTTTCGCGTCTGATCTTCGCCCGCTGGGGCCAGATCAGACGCGAAGCACGTAGCCGGCGCCGCGAATCGTGTGCAGCAGACGCGGTTCGCCGCCGGCTTCGAGCTTGCGGCGCAGGTTGGAGACGAAGACCTCAATCGTGTTGGTCATCGAAAACGGGTCATAGCCCCAAACCTCGTCAAGCAGGCGCTGGCGCGAGACGACGATGCGCTCGTTGCGCATCAGGTACTCGAGCAGCTCGAACTCACGCTGGGTGAGGTCGAGCGCGCGCTCGCCGCGCAGCACCTCGTGTGTGTCGGGGTTCAGGCGCAGGTCGCCGACGGTGATCGCTGCCTGGCCGCGCGGGGGGCGGCGGCGCAGCAGGGCGCGCAGCCGGGCCAGCAGCTCCTGGCGCTCGAACGGCTTGACGAGGTAGTCGTCGGCACCGGCGTCGAGACCCTCGACACGCGACTCGACGGCATCACGGGCGGTCAGCATCAGGATCGGGACGTCATCGCCCTCGCGCAAGGTCTTCGCGACCTCGATGCCGTCGAGCTTCGGCAGCCCGAGGTCGAGGATCACGAGGTCAGGGAGAAACGCGTGAGCCTCGTCGAGCGCCGCCATGCCGTCGCCGGCGATGCGGACGTCGTAGCCCTCCATGCGCAATGAGCGCTGAAGCACCTGCGAGATGGCGTCGTCGTCCTCGACAACGAGGACGCGGGCGGGGCGCTCAAACTCGATAACAGTCGTCATTGCGTCCTGATCTTAAGCCTGTTTGGCCTGGAAAAGTAAGACTCTTCGAGACTCTTTAAAGTGGCTTGACCCGATGCTCGCCGCTGTAGACGTTGACGCGGCCGTTGCGAGCAAAGCCACAGAGCGTCAGGTTGCGGTCGCGCGCGAGCTCGATCGCGAGCGAGGTTGGCGCGCCGACGCCGACGAGCACGGGCGCGCCGGCGACCGCCGCCTTCTGCACCAGCTCGAACGAAAGCCGGCCGCTGACGCAGAGCAGGTTCGCACCCAGGGGCACGAGACCGGCTGCCAGTGCCCAGCCGATCACCTTGTCCATGGCGTTGTGGCGGCCGACGTCCTCGCGCGCGCAGAGCAGCTCAGCGCGGGCGCTGAACAGCCCGGTCGCGTGCAGGCCCCCGGTGCGGGTGAAACCGGGCTGCACCAGCAGATCCGGCAGACCGGCGAGCAGCGTGCGCTCCAGCGGAGCGTGTGACCAGACGGGCAGGCGCTCGCTGTGCACAACCACCTCGGCGATTGCACCCTTGCCGCAGACGCCGCAGGAGGAGCTCGTATAGAAGTTGCGGGCGCCCGGCGCGCGCGTCAGTGGTCCGGCGACGACGATCGTGTTGTTGGCCAGGTCGTCGGTCAGGCCGGCCGCACGCGGGCCGTCGATCAGGCCCTCACCGTAGAGGAAGCCGAGCGCCAGTTCCTCGTCGTGGCCGGGTGTGCGCATCGTGACCGCGATCGGCTGCTCACCCGAGCGGATCTCCAGCGGCTCCTCGACCGCGACCGCGTCGCGTCTTCCGTCATGTGTGACGACCGTGACCGAGCCGGGAGCCGGGGTGGAGGAGGACATTGTTAACACGCTATACGCCGCCGCGAATGGGGTAGACCCTGGTCAGTGTTTAGACTCGAAGGCATGTTGAGAACTTCGATCATGTTTGTTGGGGTCGCCGTGGCAGTGGCAGTTGGCATCAGTGCGTGCGGCGGCGGCGGCTCGGCGGGGGCCAAGTCGGGCAAGGTCAACGGGCACGTCGTCCAGGGGCTCTACGGCTCGCTGCCCAGCTCCGGAACGGCCAGGGGCGGCGGCACGATCACGATGGGACAGCTGACCGGCGACACGCCGACCTACATCTTCCCGATCACTCCCGGCTCCAACGCGACCGACGGCACGAACTTCCTGATCTCTCAACTGTACGTCCCGCTCTACAACCTGCAGGTCGGTGGTTCGATGCAGGTCAACTACGCAACCAGCTTGGCGCTGGCGCCGAGGTTCTCCGACGGCGACAGGCGCGCGACGATCGCCCTGCGCAGCGGCGCCCAGTGGTCGAACGGCAAGCCGGTCACGGCCAACGATGTGCTGTTCAACATCGCCCTCCTGAAGGCCGCGGTGAAGGCGAGCGCCGCCAACTGGGACCAGTACACACCGGGCCTGATCCCCGACAACATCGCCTCGGCGACGGCGCCCAACCAGCACACGGTGGTGATCACCTTCAAGCGCTCCTACAACCCCGCCTATGTGCTCGGCAACCAGCTCGCCTACACCCTGATCCCGATGCCCAGCAGCGCGTGGGATATCGACAGGAACGGCGGGCCGCATCTGAACTGGGAGATCCCGGGCAACGCTGCCAAGATCTACGCCTACCTGAGCAAGCAAGCTGGTTCGCTGTCGACACTGGCGAGCAACCCGCTGTGGAAGGTGGTCGACGGGCCGTTCTCGCTCGCCAGCTTCAACACCACCAACGGCTCGTTCACGCTCAACGCCAACCCGCGCTACACGCTGACCGGCAAGGTCCGCTTCGCCAGTCTCAGCGTCAACACCTTCACCAGCGCCAGCTCGCAGCTGAGCGCCCTACGGGCGGGAGCGCTGGACGTCGGCACCAACATCGACTTCTCCGAGCTCGGCGCCGTCCCGAGCGTGCGCAAGGCGGGGTACGCGGTGTTCGGCTACCCAAACATCGGCACTTTCGGGTTCATGATCAATTTCAAGAACAGGACCGGCCACTACGACGCGATCATCAGACAGCTGTACGTGCGCCAGGCGCTCGCGCATCTGATCGACCAACCGGCCTACATCACCGGCATCTTCAAGGGCGCCGCGGCCCCGGCCTACGGCCCCTTGCCGACGCTGCCGCGGACTCCGTTCACGCCCGAGGATGCGGGCGTCAATCCCTACCCATACAGCATCCCGGCGGCGAAGCATCTGCTTTCGAGCCACGGTTGGAAGGTCGTCGCCGGCGGCCAGACCACCTGCGCGAAGGCGGGCACCGGGCAGGGGGAGTGCGGCGCCGGGATCCCGGCCGGAACGCCGCTGAAGTTCACGCTCTACTCGACCCCGGCAGGTGAGACGGTCTCGATCCCGCTCGAGTCAGACGCCTTCACATCGGCTGCCAAGGGCGCAGGGGTTCAGATCGAGCAGGGCTCGAAGACCTTCAACTTCCAGATCGAAAACTTCAACAACACCAACCCGGGGGCCAGGCAGTACACGAACCTGTGGGGGATGGCCAACTGGGGTGAGTACGGCACCTCCCCGTATCCGTCGGAGCAGATCTACTTCAAGACCGACGGCTCGAGCAATATGGAGGGCTACAGCGATCCGACGGCCGATCGGATGATCGACGCCGCGATCTACGGCAAGCAGTCCTCCGCGGCGACCAGACTCGCCGACTACCTTGCAAAGGACGTGCCGGTGCTGTTCCTGCCGTGTGCGGACGTGATCGACGCGGTCAGCGACAAGGTCGGAGGGACCAGCGACTCGTTCCTGGCGATGACCCAGGACATCTTCTATCCCCAGTACTGGTACCTGAAGAAGTAGCGAGCTATAAGCTCGGGGCGTGACCAGAGACGAATGGATCGAGGCCTTTGCCCGCGAGCTGGGAGTCGAGCCACCCACTGCTGCAGAGGCTGAGCGGCTGCTGGAGCTCGCCGGCACGGCAGCACACTCCTCAGAACGCCCTGCCGCGCCACTCGCCTGCTGGGTGGCCGGACGCGCCGGCGTCTCGATCGAGGAGTTTCTGGCCGCCGCCGAGCGGGTCAACGCCGGCTGAGCAGCCGCTCGGCTTCAGCCAGGTCCTCGAGGCTGTTGACCGTCATCTGTGGCGCCTTCCAGATCGATGCGATCGACGCCCGCGCAAGTACAGATTGAGCCTGCGTCGACCGCACCGATGCACGAGCCTTGAGGCCTTCCCTCAACTGCGGCAGCTGCGAGCGGCGGTAGAGCGACGGAAACGGCTGGGCCGGCCGCAGGGTGCCAACGTCGGCGTCGGTCGCTGCCAGCGCCGTCAGCGCGCGCGGGTCGGTGAACGGCATGTCACACGGGAGCGCGATCACGGCCGGGAGCTCTTGGAGGGCGGTGATGATGCCGAGCAGGGGGTGGATCGGCTCGTCTGGCTCGAGCAGGATCGGCACGGCCAGATCCGGGAGCCTCGTGGTGCGCTTGGCGACGACCACGGCCTGCAACCCGGCTGCTGCGGCGGCGGCGAGGGGGTAGCTGATCAGCGGCCGGCCGGCCAGCTGCACGATCGCCTTGTCCCCGCCGATCCGGGTGCCGAGGCCGCCCGCCAGTATCGCCACTGTCACGTCCACCGCAGAAGTTTCCCAGGCAGGGCTTTGGCGCCGGGGGTAGAAGTAGACCCTGCATAAGAGATGGCTGCCGCCCGTACCTCGACCAAGACACGGAAGACGCCCGCCAAGAGCGGTAGGTCCGGTGGTGGCCAGCGGGCCACAACCGGAAGGAAGAGCGCTCCGAAGCGGAGGCCGCCGACGCGCGCGACGCGCTCGCTAGTTGCCAGCCGGCCCGGTCTGCGGGGCGTGCGCGACCTCGAACCGCATCAGATCGACGTCATCGCGCTGGCGCTTGTCGCGGTTGGAATCTTTCTAGGCGGTGTCGCCTACGGCCTCTGGGCCGGCGGCTCGCTCGGCCGTGGCGTGATGAGCGGGATCGAGCTGCTCGTCGGCAAGCTCGCCTATCTGACGCCGATCGCGCTGGTGCTGGGTGGCGCCCGCGTGCTGGCGCGTGACGTCGATGTCGCGCCCGCAACGCGGCCGCTGCGCAGCGGCACGATCTGTCTGCTGATCGCGCTCGCGCTGGCGTTCGCCGCCGGCCTCTTCGGTCCCGGCCGGACCCCCAGTGCAGATTTCTGGTCCGGCGCCTCGATCAAGCCGCGCGGCGGTCTGCTCGGCGGTGTCGAGTATTACCTCAGCGCGCACCTGATCTCGACCGCGGGTGCCGACATCCTCGCGGTCTTCCTGCTGATCGCCGGCGTAATCCTGCTGAGCGGCGCGACCTTTGCCTCGTTGATCAACAACAGCCGTCGCCATGCCTCCGCGTTGCGCCGTGGGCCCGAGGTGCGCAGCGCCACGCGCCGTGCCGAGATCCGTGCCGCCCGGCTACGGCATCACGATGACGATGAGATGGTCGTGCCCGATCCGGGCGAGAGTGAGCTGATCGTGCGCGCGACGCACGTCGAGGCGCCGGCCGTCGACGTCTACGAGGACGCGGACGGCCAACGCAGCTTCGAGCTCGCGGCGGAGATCGAGGATGATGAGTTCGCGCCCGTCGAGCCGGCGGAGTTCGCGGACTTTGTGCAGCTTGACGGCGACTCCGACGGCGAGACGCAGGAGATGGCGGCGGTCGACTACGAGGAGGAGCCGGACGAGGTCGCAGCCGGCCCTCAGCGCGAGGTCGACCGCAGCGAGCTCACCCCGGCGGGGCGCTACCGCGGCTCGGTCACCGACGACCCGGATTTCATCTGGCGGGTGCCATCGTCCCGCAACCTGGTGCGTTCCACCGGTGAGGCGGCCAAGCCCGACACGACCGGTCAGGCGGCCACCGCCAAGGCGCTGGTCGAGTGCCTCGGCCACTTCGGGATCGAGTCGAAGGTCATCGGCCAGGTCACCGGCCCGCACATCACCCGCTATGAGGTCAAGCTCGCGCCCGGCACGAAGATGTCGAAGGTCTCGAACCTGAAGGACGACCTCGCCTACGCGCTGGCCGCTGTCGACGTCCGCATCCTCGCCCCGATCCCCGGCAAGACCGCCGTCGGCGTCGAGGTTCCCAATCTGCGGCGGCGGATCGTGCATCTCGGCGACGTCTTCCAGGAGCCGCCGGCCGACTGGTCGCCGCTGACCGTCTGGCTGGGCAAGGACATTGCCGGCCGCGCGATCGGCGCCGACCTGGCGAAGATGCCACACCTGCTGGTGGCGGGCACCACCGGCGCCGGCAAGTCGGCCTGCGTGAACTCGATGCTGTCCTCGATCCTGCTGCGCGCGACACCGCACGAGGTGCGATTGGTGCTGGTCGACCCCAAGCAGGTGGAGCTCAACCACTACGAGTCGATCCCGCACCTGCTGACGCCGGTGATCACGAGCCCGAAGATGGCCGCCAACGCCCTCCAGAACCTGGTCAAGGAGATGGAGAGTCGCTACGGGATCATGCGCCTGGCGCGGACCCGCTCGCTGCCCGAGCTCAACAAGGTGCGCGAGGGGCGTGGAGAGGTGCCGCTGCCGTACATCCTCTGCGTGATCGACGAGCTCGCCGATCTGATGATGGTCGCGCCGGCCGACGTCGAGGACTCGATCATCCGCCTGGCGCAGAAGGCGCGCGCGGTTGGCATGCACCTGGTGCTGGCGACGCAGTCACCGCGTGTTGACGTGATCA
The DNA here is from genome assembly GCA_963706725.1 of uncultured Actinomycetota bacterium. Classification (GTDB taxonomy): domain Bacteria; phylum Actinomycetota; class Thermoleophilia; order Solirubrobacterales; family Solirubrobacteraceae; genus Palsa-465. Next base: position 2,456,971 of record OY970167.1, read on the forward strand.
CCGGCATGATCAAGGCCAACGTCCCCTCGCGGATCGCGTTCGCCGTCTCCAGCCAGACCGACTCGCGCGTGATCCTCGACCAGAACGGCGCCGAGTCGCTGCTCGGCCAGGGCGACATGCTGTTCTCGCCGGTCGGCACGAACAAGCTACAGCGCATCCAGGGCGCCTACATCGACGAGGAGCAGATCCTCGAGCTGACCGAGGCCTGGCGCAGCCAGGGTGAGCCGGAGCTGCGCGAGGAGCTGCTCGAGGAGGTCGAGGATGGGGCCGACGCCGGCGCCGATGGCGGCTCCGACGATGGTTTCGATCCCGATGAGGATCCGCTGCTGGAGGAGGCGATCAGCCTGGTCGCCTCGATGGGTACCGCCTCGACCTCGATGCTGCAGCGGCGCCTGCGGCTCGGCTACACGCGCGCCGGCCGGCTGATCGACATGCTCGAGCGCCGCAACATCATCTCCGGCTATGAGGGCTCCAAGCCGCGTCAGGTGTTGATCAGCGAGGCGGACGTGCCGCGCATCCTGGTCGCGCTCGCCGAGGGTGCGCCTGGCGCAAAGCGTCCGGCGGGTGGCATGCCAGGGCTCGCGGCTGGGACTCCGGAGCACGCCATCGATGTCGCGCCAGAGCTCGCGCCGGAGCCCGGCGCCGACGAAGATCAGCACGACGGATAGGTCAAGCAACCCGAGCGCCCGCCTGAGGCGCTGAAATCTGGGGCGGCTGCAGCCGTTTGTGCAGGGGTTGCGGGCCCACGCAGCGTAGCCTTTGTCGGGATGGCAGACATTGGCTCTACTTTGCGTGAGGCGCGGATGCGCGCGCGCATCGACATCAGCGAGGTCGAGGTCGGCACGAAGATCCGTGCCAAGTACCTGCGCGCGCTCGAGAACGAGGAGTGGGACCTGCTGCCGGGGCCCGTCTACGTCAAGAGCTTTCTGAAGACCTACGGCGATTATCTGGGCTTGGACAGCCGCCTGCTGGTCGACGAGTTCAAGCGCCGCTACGAGCGCCCCTCCGATCATGAGATGCGGGCGATGGCAACGACCGCGCGGGAACGTGATCGCCACTCACGCTCGCGCTCGCCCAGCCGCATCGGCGGGGCGCTGCTGACGCCGCGGATCGTGATCGGGCTCGCGCTGGTCGTGATCGTGGTCGCGCTGTACCTGATCGGCAACAACGGCAAGAACCCCTCCGGAGGCGGCAGCCCGATCGCGCCTGCGACCGCCAACAAGGGATCGGGGCACCACCACCACCGCGGCTCCGGAACAACGACCGGCGCCGGCGGGACCAAGACGCAGGCGAATACGATCACGACCAACACCAACACGGTGACGACGCCCGTGCGCGCGAGCCTCAAGCTGGTGCCGACGGCGCGGGTCTGGATCTGTGTGGAGAACCAGGCGGGCAAGCCATTGATGGCGGCCGCGATCTTCGACGTCGGCCAGACGCTTCCGACCTTCCACGCCAGGCAGCTGCTGATCACCCTGGGCAACGCCGGCGTGACGATGACCGCTGATGGCAAGGCCTACAGCCCGGCGGCCTCGGCCGGGAGCGCAGCGATCGGCCTGCGGATCACGCCGACGAGCGTCAAGCCGCTGACGCCCGCACCGACCTGCGGGCAGTGAGCGACGCCGCCGTCTTCACGGGGCGTGCCGCCGTCAGGGCCGGGATCCTCGTGACCGGCACCGAGGTGCTGACGGGCATCATCAGCGATCGCAACGGGCCGTGGCTGTCAGAGCAGCTGCGCGATCTCGGCGTGGACACCGCGATGATCGAGATCGTCGGCGACCGACCGCAGGATCTGCGCACCGCGCTCGAGCAGATGACGGCAGCGGGCGTCGCCGTGATCGTGACCAGCGGCGGGCTCGGGCCGACCGCCGATGACCTCACGGCGGAGGTCGTCGGCGGTTTCTGCGCGCGCGAGATGCTGCTCGACGAGGCGCTCGAGGCGCGGATCGCGCAGATCATCGAGCGGGCGCTGGCGCGCTGGCCCGACGCCGACCGCGAGGCGCTGCGTGTAGCCAACCGCAAGCAGGCGGTGATCCCGGCGGGCGCGACCGTGCTTGCGCCGCGCGGCACGGCACCCGGGCTGGTGGTTCCGCCCGCGGAGGGGCGTTCGGGACCGACGATCGTCGTACTTCCCGGGCCACCCGGCGAGTTGCAGCCGATGTGGGCCGAGGCCGTTAGCACCGAGGCCTTCCAGCGCGCGATCACCGGGGCGACCGTTTACCGGCGTGAGATCGTGCGCCTGTACGGGATCCCGGAGGCGGAGATCGCCAACACCCTGCGGGCGGCCGACACCGCCGGGCTGCGCCTGCAGCCGCTGGAGATCACCACCTGCCTGCGGCGCGGGGAGATCGAGCTCTCAACCCGCTTTGAGCCGGCAGCGCAGGCGGACTACGACGCGCTGCTGGAATTCATCGCGGAGCGCCACGGCAAGCGTCTGTTCTCGGCCGACGGCAGCACGATCGACGAACAGGTGGCGGAGCTGCTGCTGCTCGGTGGTGAGACGATCGGTCTGGCCGAATCCTGTACGGGCGGCCTGCTGGCCGCCCGCCTGACCGAGCGCCCGGGTTCATCCGCGTACGTGCTCGGCGGGGCCGTCGTCTACAGCAACGACGCCAAGTCGGATCTGGTCGGTGTCGATCCGGCGCTGATCGCCGCGCATGGCGCGGTCTCGGTCGAGGTCGCGCGGGCGCTGGCCGATGGCGCGCGGCGGCGCTTCGGCAGCTCCTTGGGGGTGGGGATCACCGGGATCGCCGGGCCGGGTGGCGGCACGCCGGAGAAGCCCGTGGGGCTGGTCTGCTTCTCGGTCACACAGGGCACTGCGGGAGCCGACGTGGCATCGCGGGCACTGACGCGCACGCGTAACCTGCCGGGCGACCGCACGGCCGTGCGCGAGCGCTCGACGACGGTCGCGATGCACCTGATCGCGCGCGTCCTACACGGCGAGAGCGACTGAGGCGCTCAGCGTCCGGGCCGGAAGCGAGCTCCCGACGCGCGCATCCAGGCGCCACCCTCGGGCGGTGGTAGCGAGCCCATGCCACCGCCGCCGGGCAGCTGCTCGCGCCCGTCTCCAACGCCAAGCAGGCTGCGTGTCACACCCTGGCTCGAGTCGAGCAGATCATCGAGTGCGGCGCGGAGATGCGCGGCCGTGATCGGTCGCGCAGCGGCATCCTGCTCATGCAGCGCCTCGAGCACCGCGCGCCGCAGCAGCTCCTTGAGGAAGGACGCGGTGACGCCATCGGTGCGCTCCACGACCTCCTGCACCTCCGCTGCGCTCAGCTCGAGGTTCAGGGAGCGGCCGTAGAGCTCAAGCAGGCGCTGCCGCGCGGCGGCATCGGGGAGCGCGATCTCAATCGCGACGTCGACCCGTCCGGGACGTGCGGCGAGCGCCGGCTCGAGCAGGTCGGCGCGGTTGGTGGTGAGCAGGAAGAGGATGTCAGCGTCACCGGTCGCACCATCCATCGCGTCGAGCAGGTCGAACAGCACCGGAGTCGATGCAGGCCCGCGGCTGCGCTCCTCGGCGATGAGGTCGACATCCTCGAGCACGAGCGCAGCCGGTTGCAGGTCGCGCGCGACCTCGGCCACGGAGCCGATCGCGCGCAGCGAACGACCGGTCAGGATGAAGCGCGTGTAGCCGCCCATCTGCCCGACCAGGTACCTGGTCGTGTGCGTCTTGCCGGTACCCGGCGGCCCGTAGAGCAGGAGGCCGCGCTTGAGGTGCTGTCCGGCGGCCAGCAGAGCGTCGCGGTGGGCCGCAACACCGAGCGCATGACGCTCGACCCGGGCGATCACCGCCTCGGGCAGGATCACGTCGCCGCGCTCGAGGTCGGGTACGTCGGCAAAGTGCAGAACGATGCCGCCGCTGGGAGTCGAGTCGACGTTGAGCAGCTGGCCGCGGTAGACGTTCAACTCGCGGCGCAGCGCGTCCAGGCGCGCGTGCACGGCCTGGGCGGCCTGCACATCGAGCCCGGCGATCTCCACCTCAAGGCCGGGGTCGTGCTCATCGGGACCCTTGACCATCAGCGTGTAACGGCCGACTGCATCGTTTACGAGCAGCAGCCCACGATTCAGGCACGCGAGCGTCGAGCCCGGGCCGTTGGGAATATCGACCAGCGGTGGGGGTGAGAGGCGCAGCGTAGGCAGCGAATTGCCGATGACCAGCTGCTGCAGGTTGGGGATGCCGTGGTGGGGCGGGACCGAGAAGCCGTGGATCGCGGCCTCACGGCCCGGCTCAGAGCACCATGCATCGAGTGCCGTCTGCAGGTTGACGTGCTCGAAGACGGGGAGTGAGCGGCTGACCACGGACTGCGTGGCGGCCTGCAGGCCGATGAAGTCACCGACAAGTGCCACGACCTCATTGCGGGTCTCGCGCTCCGCCGCCTCGGAGTGCACCCATTCGAGCAATGAACGGAAGGCCTGGGCGAACTCACGGGCTTCCGCGTCTGATGCGCCGGACATTCGGCTATGCACCATAACCGCTCGGACAGGTCGGATGAGCCGGCTTTGTGACGGGATTGGCACGCTTCCGGCACGCTTTCTGCACAAGGGGCCCTTGTACGAACAGGTGTTCTGTGGTTCCGTCCGGTGCGGGTCGTAACTTGACGGCTCGCAAGGCATCAGACAAGGAGCCAGACGGCATGAGTGAAACAGAGAAGGCAGGCGCGAAGCTTGCCGCTGCATCGGCGGATCCGAAGTCCGATGCCAAGCGTCAGGCGGCGCTGCAGGGCGCGCTGACCCAGATCGAGCGGCAGTTCGGCAAGGGCGCCGTGATGAGGATGGGCGACCCCGGGGCCCGCGTGGCGGTTGACGCGATCCCGACCGGCGCGCTTTCGCTGGATATCGCGCTGGGAATCGGCGGTGTTCCGCGCGGCCGCATCGTTGAGATCTTCGGCCCGGAATCCTCGGGCAAGACGACGCTCGTGTACCACATCCTGGCCGAGGCCCAGAAGCTCGGCGGCGTGTGCGCGTTCGTCGACGCCGAGCACGCGATGGACCCGCTGTACGCGCAGCAGATCGGCGTCGACATCGACGAGCTGCTGGTCTCCCAGCCCGACCACGGCGAGCAGGCGCTGGAGATCGTCGACATGCTGATCCGCTCGGGCGCGGTCGACGTGATCGCGGTCGATTCGGTCGCGGCGCTGACGCCGCGTGCCGAGCTCGAGGGCCAGATGGGCGATCAGACCGTCGGCGCGCAGGCACGGATGATGTCGCAGGCGATGCGCAAGATCACAAGCAACCTCAACCGCACGCAGACACTGTGCGTGTTCACCAACCAGATCCGTGAGAAGGTCGGCGTGATGTTCGGATCGCCGGAGACGCAGCCCGGCGGCCGCGCACTGAAGTTCTACGCGTCGCAGCGGCTCGACATCCGCCGTATCGAGACGCTCAAGGACGGCACCGAGGCCGTCGGCAACCGTGTGCGCGTCAAGGTCGTGAAGAACAAGGTGGCTGCGCCGTTCAAGCAGGCCGAGTTCGACATCGAGTTCGGCAGGGGCATCTCCACGTCGGGCTGCCTGCTGGACTACGGCATCGAGCACAACTTCGTTACCAAATCGGGCTCGTTCTTCTCCTACGGAGATGAGCGGCTCGGCCAGGGCCGTGGCAACGCCAAGGCCTATCTCGACGAGCACCAGGAGCTGGCCAAGGAGATCGAGGCCAAGATCTACGCCGAGCTCGGGATCGGGCAGGACCTCGTCAAGGTGATCGAGCACGAAGACGTGCCCGAAGAGGGTTTTGGCGAGGGCCTGGAAGCCGCCTGAGCGCTGCGGGCGTTGCTCGAGGACGAATCTGAGACCCGCGGTACCGGGACCGGCCGAGGTTTCGGGATTGCCCACGCGTACCTGAATAAGCGCGAGCGGACCGAGGCCGAGGTACGCGCGCGCCTCGAGCGCGGGGAGGTCCAGGACGAGGAGATCGAGGTGGTCGTGGCGGAGTTGCGCGAGCTCGGCTACCTCGACGACGCCCGCTACGCGCGGGTCTTCACCGAGGACAAGCGCAGCCTCGAGGCCTGGGGCAACGAGCGGATCGCGCGTGCGCTGCGCGAACGTGGCCTGGAGCGCGAGCTGATCGAGTCAGCGCTCCGCGAGGATGGAGACGCGAGCCCTGTACGGGCGGACACCCCGTGGGAGGACGATGGCGCCGGCCTGGGGAGCGAGCTCGATCGCGCTATCGCGCTGCTCGGCCAGCGGTTTCCCGCCGGACCGGCCGGCCCGCGTGATCGCGAGCGGGCATTTGGCGTGCTCGCGCGCAAGGGATACGAGAGCGAGACGGCGTCGGACGCGGTCAGGGAATGGGCGCGTCGCGCGTCCGCGTGATCCCACTCGCCACGGCTCCGGAGCGCGGTAGCATCGCTTGTAGCGAACGAATGGCCGGGATGGCCGGTGATACGGGAAGTCCCTGGAAAGAACATGAAACTTGAAACCGGAACCGCTGCCAAGAGGAGGAGAACCCAGCCGCTCGGTCGCTCCTGACAAATGAAGAGGGTGAGGGGTCCGCGGTTGGTGCGGACCTATGGAGAGGAACGACCATGGACATCATCGTTGCCGCAGCGTTGATCGCCGTAGGGATTGTTGGCGCTGCGGCTGTCTACGCGCGCGTCACGCGAGGCGCCTGGCCGACAGCCCATTTCGTGTCGACGACCGGGGCGACCGTCGTCGAGACGAGCGTGGCTGTGGCCGAGCCACTGAATGCGCCGCCTGCGGCCATGAACGGAGGCGGCCGGGCTCATAACGAGGAACTGGTGCGCCGTGAGCAGGCGCTGCGAGCACGTGAGGCTGAGATCGGCGAGCGTGCGAGCCTGCTCGAGCACCAGCAGGAGCAGCTGGTGCTCGAGCTCGAGCGCATCTCCGGCATGTCGGCGGCCCGCGCCAAGCAGCTGCTGATCGAGGCGATCGAGGACGACGCCCGGCAGGAAGCGGCCCGCCGCCTGCGCCAGATCGAGGACGACACCAAGCGCGAGGCCGATCGCCGCGTGCGCAACATCCTCGCGGTCGTGATGCAGCGGCTGGCGGCGGCGCACGCCGCCGAGACGACGGTCTCCGTGGTCCAGCTCTCCTCCGATGACATGAAGGGGCGCATCATCGGCCGGGAGGGCCGCAACATCCGCGTGTTGGAGACCCTGACGGGCGTTGATTTCATCATCGATGACACCCCGGGGGCGGTGGTGCTCTCCGGCTTTGACGGCGTGCGCCGTGAGATCGCACGGCTGACGCTCGAGCGGCTGCTGCAGGATGGACGCATCCACCCCGCACGCATCGAGGAGGTCTACTTCCAGGTCAAGTCGGAGCTCGAGACCCACATCATGGAGGCGGGCGAGGAGGGCGCATTCGAGGCGGGGGTCCAGGGCCTGCATCCGGAGCTGATCCGCTACCTCGGGCGGCTCAAGTTCCGCACCAGCTACGGCCAGAACGTGCTGGCTCATTCGGTCGAGGTGGCGCAACTGGCGGCGATGATGGCCTCGGAGCTCGGCGCGAGTGCGAAGACTGCCCGGCGCGGGGCGCTGCTGCATGACATCGGCAAGGCGGTCACGCACGAGGTCGAGGGCCCGCACGCACTGGTCGGCGGTGACCTCGCTCGTAAATACGGTGAGACGGAGGCGGTCGTTCACGCGATGGAGGCCCACCACAACGAGGTCGAGCCGCAGACGGTCGAGGCGGTCGTCGTGCAGGCAGCTGACGCCCTGTCCGGCGCCCGGCCCGGTGCACGTGGCGAGTCACTCGAGCTCTACGTCAAGCGCCTGCGCGACCTTGAGGAGATCGCAACCAGCCATCGTGGCGTTGAGAAGGTCTACGCGATGCAGGCCGGCCGTGAGATTCGCGTGATCGTCGCCCCGGGCGCCGTTGACGACGCCGGCGCCACGCTGCTGTCGTTTGAGATCGCCCGCAACATCGAGAAGCAGCTCGAATACCCGGGGCAGATCAAGGTGACTGTGATCCGGGAGTCACGTGCCGTCGACTACGCCAGGTAGGACAACGTAAGACAACCGCAACCCGCCGGCGGACCACCGGCGGGGCTACCCTAGGGTGCCGTGAAGAGCTATCACCTGACCACATTCGGCTGCCAGATGAACGAGCACGACTCCGAGCGCATGAAGGGCATGCTCGAATCGCTCGGATACCGGGAGGCCGCGGAGCGCAGTCAGGCGGATCTGATCCTGTTCAACACCTGCTCGATCAGGGAAAAGGCAGACGACCGCTTCATCGCGCATCTGCATGAGGCCAACGCGCTCAAGCGCCGCGCCCCCGACACAGTGATCGGGGTGGGCGGCTGCTGGGCCCAGTCGGTCAAGGACGAGGTCTTCCAGCGTTTCCCGTTCGTCGACGTCGCCTTTGGCCCAGGCCAGGTGCACAAGCTCGCAGAGTTCCTGACCAGCGACTCACTCACCGCGCAGGGTTACTTCGAGTTTGAGGGCTTCACCGGCGACCTGCCGGTCAAGCGTGCGCGTGTGTTTCAGGGCTGGCTGCAGATCAGCGTCGGCTGCAATTGCGTCTGCTCCTACTGCATCGTGCCCTCGACTCGCGGTCGTGAGGTCAGCCGCGATCCAGAGATCCTGATCGCTGAGGTCGAGCGGCTCGCAGGCGACGGCGTCAGCGAGGTCACGCTGCTCGGCCAGAACGTGAACTCCTATGGACGTGACCTTCCGCACCCGCGGCGCATGTCGTTCTCGGAGTTGCTGAGGCGCGTGGACGAGGTTCCCGGCATCGAGCGGATCCGTTACACGAGTCCGCACCCCAAGGACATGCGTGAAGACGTGATACTCGCCCACGCCGAGGTACCGGCGCTGTGCGAGCACATCCATCTGCCGCTGCAGTCGGGTTCGAGCACGATCCTCAAGCGCATGCGCCGCACCTACACGCGCGAGCGCTACCTCGACCGCGTCGCGCTGATCCGCGAGCACGTACCGGATTGCGCGCTGAGCACCGACATCATCGTCGGCTTCCCCGGTGAGACCGAGGAAGACTTTCAGCAGACGCTCGAGGTCGCCGAGCTGGTCGGCTACGACGGTGCCTTCACCTTCATCTACTCGCCCCGCCGTGGCACTGAGGCCGCCGAGCTCGACGGCCAGATTCCACACGAGCTCAAGGTCGAGCGGCTCGAGCGCCTGGTCGAGGTGATCCAGCGGCGGGCAAGCGAGCGGGCCCAGCGTTTTGTCGGGCGCACACTCGAGGTGCTGATCGAGGGACCGTCGCGAACCGACCCCACCCGGCTTCGCGGTCGCAGCCGGCACAACAAGGTCGTGAACTTCGACGGGCTCGGGGAGCCAGGCGAATACGTGCAGGTCGAGATAACCGGCGCGACGAGTCAGACGCTCACGGGGGAAATGTCGCTGATCGCGCGCGCCGTCAGGTAGGACCGGGATTCCCTTGCCGCGTCTGTTGAAGACAGGAAAGTCGCGCACGCCCGCTCGCATGTTCGAGACGCGCAGTGAGGCCTGGGCGGCGGTCGGCCTCGAGGCTGAGATCAACCGTCATGAGGCACAGATGGCGCTCCGCCGGTTGCCCGTCGAGCTGCTAATGCTGATCGCCGTGATCTGGGGCGAGAGCTTCGCCCGCAACCACTTCCATGCGGCGGCAAACCATGCGGAGCACCCCAAGCGGTTCCCACCTGTAACCAGCTGGTTCGTCAGCGAGACGCCGATCACGATCGTCGCCGTGCTGCTGGTGCTTGCGCTCGGCTGGTTGATCTCCCGCGACCTGGCGAAGGTCGCTCCGGCGATCTTCCGACGCATGGATCCCTCCACGGCGGGTACGGTCGAGTTCACCATCCGCTTCGTGTCGGTCGCCGTCACGGTGCTGGCGGCGTTTGCGGTCGGCGGCATCTCGCTGCAGGCGATCGCCGTCGGCGGCGGCTTTGCCGCCGTCGTCTTTGGTCTCGCCGCGCAGCAGACACTCGGGAACCTGTTCGCCGGGATGGTGCTGCTGAGCGCGCGGCCCTTCAGGCTGGGTGAGCGTGTGCGCCTGCAGGCGGGCGTACTTGCAGGCTCGATGGAGGGCGTGGTCTCATCGCTGGGCCTGCTCTACACGACGCTGTCGCGCGGCGATGAACGGATGATGATCCCCAACACGGTCGTGCTCTCGGCGACCGTGATGCCGCTGCGCGAGCCGAGCCCGGTGGATGTCAAGGTGACGCTCAGCTCGGGTGTAAGCCTCAGCCACGTGCAGGCGATCCTCGACACGAACATCTCAGTGGACACGCGCAGCGCCCCAAGCGTCGTGCTGCAGGAGATCGACGGCAACTCGGTTGTGGTACGTGTGAAGGCAACACCCGAGCGCAGCTCGGACGGGGCGAGGCTGGCCGATGAGGTAATCGCCGCGCTGGTCAGCGTGACCGGCGAGCACACCTCGATCGACGGCGGCGCCCCGCGCAGCTGAGCCGCGGCTTCAGTCGGCCGGGCGCAGGCGCATGATCGGGATGCGGCGGCCGATCTGCGCCGTGCGCGCACGGTACTGCGCAAAGCCCGAGTAAACGCAATGCCCGAGGGCGAAGAGCCGCTCCCGCTCGGCCTCGTCGATGACTTCCTCGGCCAGGTAATCCGCGCGACGCCGGCCGCGTTGCAGATGCGTCTCGGGATGGGCCTTGAGGTTGTGGTACCAGGCAGGGTGCCGGGTACCACCGTAATTCGAGGCGATCAGGATCACGTCGTCACCGTCGCTGAAGTAGATGACGGCGGTGGTTCGTGGCTGCCCGGAACGGGCGCCGGTCGTGGTCATGCTGGCAAACGGCATCGGCACCAGCCCGCCGAGGCGCGCACGTGTCCAACCGTGCAGGATCGGATCCAGATCCGCGGCGACCCAGATCAGGAAGCGCCCGACCGGTGCGAGATCAAAGGCCCGGCGCAGCAGCCGCGTCGCCAGGTCGGCCGGCACCAGCGGGTCGACGCGCGGGATTCCCTCAGCCGGCATCAGGTCGGTGCTCGCCGTGGCCTGCCGCAAAGCTCGCTGCGACCCTGTCGCCGCCCAGCAGTCGCTGCCCGAGCGCGGCGATGTTGGGCGCAACCGCTGAGATGCTGGCTCCCAAGCGCAGCGCCAATGGCCCGACCGAGACCTCGCCACGGTTGCTCTCGATCGCCTCGATTACAGCCGCGGCCACCGCATCCGGGGAACTCGTACCGACACCCGGTGGGAGCTTCACGCCAGAGTCGACGAACATTCCGGCATCGCGGACGAAGCCGGGCATGACTACCGAGACGCCCACGCCGCTGCGGCGCAGATCCGCGCGGGCGCCATGGGCGAAGCCCCGCAACCCGAACTTGGTTGCGGCATAGAGCGATGATGCAGGCGCCGCCGCCTTGCCCGACAGCGATGAGATCAGGACGATGTGGCCACGCCCGCGGGACACCATCCCCGGTGCGAGTGCGCGCGCGAGCGCGATCGGAGCCCGCAGGTTCACCTCGAGCATCGTGTCGATCTGCGCCTGATCGAGCTTGAGCAGATGTCCCGTTGCCGGCAACGCCGCGTTGGCGATGAGGATGTCAACATCTGAAGCCTCAGCGGCGAGCCGCTCGACATCGCCGCGCTGCGCGAGGTCGGCGATCAGCGCGCGGGCGCTCAGCTCCGTCGCCAGCGGCGTGAGTAGCTCGAGCCGTCGTCCACTGAGTACCAGCTGCGCACCCTGCGAACGCAAGGCCATCGCAAGCCTGCCACCGATCCCGCCGGTGGCGCCGGTGAGCAGCACCTTGGAGCCGTCGACCTTCATCTGCACCTCCCGAAGCGGACGATCTTCACCGCGGGGCACGATACTGAGCGCCAATGCCACGCGAAGCCATCATTGCGCTGTTCGGTCCGACCGCCGTCGGCAAGACCGATGTCGCGGTTGCGCTGGCGCGCATCCTGCGCACGCAGGGCGAGGACCCGGTGGCCGTCTCGGCCGACGCGCTGCAGGTCTACCAGGGCCTCGAGATCCTCACCGGTGCCGCCAATCCTGCCGAGCGCGCGGAGCTGGAACACCGGCTGATCTCGTTCCTGCCGGTGGATGCGCAGTTCAGCGCCGGTCAGTACGCGGAACTTGCTCACAATGAGATCGACGGGTTGCTCGACGAGCACCGCAGGCCGATCGTCGTCGGCGGCACCGGTCTCTACCTGCGCGCCGCGCTGGCCGACCTGTCGCTGCGGCCGCCGCCGCGCGAAGGGGTGCGCGAGCGCTGGGCCGAGCAACTCGGGCGCCACGGCCCCGAGGCACTCCACGCGGAGCTGACCGTACGGGCGCCCTGGGCAGCGGAGGAGATCTCGCCGGGTGACAGTCACCGGATCCTGCGGGCATTGGAGCTGCACGAGGCCGGCGAGCTCGAGCCGCTGAGCGGCGAGTCTGAGCTGTGGACCCAGGCCACACGCCATCCGACGCTGCTGGTCGGGCTCGTCTCCGAGCGTGAGCGCCTGTACGCGCAGATCGATGCGCGCGTCGATGAAATGCTCGCCGCGGGCGTCGAGGAGGAGGTCAGGAGGGCCGACGGCGCCCGTGCCAGCGCCACCGCACGCAAGGCGCTCGGCTTCGATGAGCTGCTCGGTGGTGACATCGACGCGATGAAGCGGCGTACCCGCAACTACGCTCGGCGGCAACTGACGTGGATGCGAAAGCTTCCGGGGGTACTGCGGCTCGACGTCACCGATCGCGGGGCGGACGCGGTGGCGGCTGAGATCGCGCAGGCATGGCTTGGGTGAGCGGCCGCCCGGCGGGCCGGGACGATCCGCATGGCGATCAATCTGCATCCCGATCATCTAGCCTGCGCGCGGTGAACTTCGAGAAATGGCAGGCGCTCGGAAACGACTACGTGATCCTCGACCGGCGCACGCTCCCGTTCAAGCTGACGCCGGCGCGGGTCAGGCGCCTGTGCGCCGCGCACACCGGCATCGCCTGCGACGGGATCCTGCTGCTGTCCGCCCCGGACGAGCCGGGGTTCGTCGCCAATCTGCGGATCTTCAATCCGGACGGGTCCGAGGCCGAGCTCTCCGGCAACGGCGCCCGCGAGGCGATTCTCTTCCTGCGACGCCACCGCTGGACGGAGCAGAACATCTTCTCGATCAAGACGCTTGCCGGTGAGATTCGCGCGACGATCACATCGCCAACCACCTGCACGGTCGACATGGGCCGCGCGCGCATGAGCAGCTCCGAGTACCCGAGCGGCGGCGCCGACGGACGTGGCGAGCTGACCGCCGCCGGCCGGACCTGGTCGTTTCAGCACGTGCAGATCGGCAATCCGCAATGTTCGATCAGGGTCGAGAGCGTGCAGGACCTGGAGCTGCTCGACCTGCCCGGGATCGGCCCCGACTTCGAACTCAACGAGCTCTTCCCCAACCGCACGAACGTCTCCTGGTACACGGTGACCGAGCCGGGCCGGATCCGGGCACGGATCTTCGAGCGCGGCGTGGGGGAGACGTCCGCGAGCGGCACGGGCGCGATCGGCGCGGCCGTCGCCTACGTGCTGCAGGGCGGTGAGTCGCCTGTCACCGTTGTGCTCGATGGGGGCGAGCTCCAGGTCGAGGTCGGAGAGGACCTGCACATCAATCTGACTGGATGGGCGGTGCCCGTGATCCGCGGGACGATCGCCGCCGAGCTTATGGAGGAATTGCGTGCGACCGAGTAGCCGCCTGGAGAAGATCCCGCCGTACCTGTTCGCCGAGCTCGAGCGCAAGATCGCCGAGAAGCGGGCCGCCGGCATCGACGTGATCAGCCTCGGGATCGGCGATCCCGACACGCCCACGTATCCGGCGATCGTGGCCGCCGCCCAAGCAGCGGTGGCGGATCCGAGCACCCACCAGTACCCGAGCAATCGCGGGCGCCAGGATTTCCGCGAGGCCGTGGCCGCCTTCTACAGGCGCCGCTTCGGCGTGACCCTCGACCCGGACACCGAGGTCATGCCGGCGATCGGCGCCAAGGAGTGCATCTTCAACCTGAACCTTGCGTTCCTCGATCCAGGAGACGTCGCGCTTGCGAGCGATCCCGGCTATCCGGTGTACACGGGCGGGCCGCTGCTGGCGGGCGCCGAGGCGGTGCTGATGCCGCTCGAGCCCGAACTCGGCTTCGCGCCCGACCTCGGGGCGCTCTCAGCGGATGTGCTCGACCGCGCACGGCTGATGTTCTTCAACTACCCGAACAACCCGACCGGCGCCACCGTGCCCGACGGCTTCTTCGAGGACGTCGTGGAACTGGCGCGCGCGAAGGACTTCCTCGCTGTGCACGACAACGCCTACAGCGAGACCACCTACGACGGTTATGTGGCGCCGTCGTTCCTCGCCACGCCTGGCGCCAAGGAGGTCGGCGTCGAGGTCTTCTCGTGGTCCAAGGGCTACAACATGACCGGCTGGCGCTGCGCAGCGATCGTCGGCAACGCCGACGCGCTGTCTCAGTTCTGGCGGCTGAAGTCCAACATCGACTCGGGGCTGTTCGAGGCGGTGCAGCTCGCCGGTATCGCGGCGCTCGAGCCGGCGGTTGACGCGGACGTCAAGGCGATGAACGCCGTCTATGCGCGGCGGCGTGATCTGGTCTGCGAGGCGCTTGCAGAGGCGGGCGTCAAGGTGACCAAGCCCAGGGGAACGATCTACATCTGGGCACCGATCCCCGAGGGATTCGCCAGCTCCGCCGCGTATTGCGAGCACGTGCTCGAGCACGCGGCCGTCGTGATCTCTCCCGGCGGGGCCTACGGCAAGAGCGGTGAGGGCTTCTTCCGCATCTCACTGACAACGCCCGACGATCGCCTGCTCGAGGCAGTTGAGCGCCTTCGCAACCTCTGACCGCGTTGTAATGTCGGTTGTAGTGCCGACGACACCACGCCAAGGGCGCGCGCGCCAGCGCGCCTACATGATCGCCGCCCTCCAGGAAGGCGGAGTCGAGCAGCTCGAGGAGCTGCGTGAGCTGCTGCGCACGGCCGGCGTCGCAACCGTCGGCGCCGATGTCCAGCACCGCGACCAGCCGCATCCGAACACCTACCTGGGGCCGGGCAAGCTCGAGCAGCTAAAGCACGAGGTCAAGCTCGCGGACGCCAATGTCGTCGCCTGCGACGATGAGCTCTCGCCGCGCCAGGAGCGCAACCTCGAGGAGGCGCTCGGCGTCCCGGTGATCGACCGCACTGCGATCATCCTCGACATCTTCGCGGCGCACGCGCACTCAGCCGAGGGCAAGCTCCAGGTCGAGCTGGCCCAGCTGCAGTACAACCTAGCCCGCATGCGCGGCCTGTGGACCCACCTGGAGCGGCTCGGTGGTGGCGTCGGCACCAGAGGCCCCGGCGAGACCCAGATCGAGACTGACCGCCGCCTCGCGCGCGATCGCATCGCCGCACTCAAGCGCAAGCTCTCGCACGTGCGCTCCAATCGCACGGTCATGCGCGCCGAGCGCGAGCGCGCGCACTTTCCGCAGGTGGCCCTCGCCGGCTACACAAATGCCGGCAAGTCGACACTGCTCAACGCTCTCACCGGCGCCGACGTGGGGGTCAGGGACCGCCTGTTTCATACGCTCGACCCAACCACGCGCGTGATGCGCAGCGGCGGGCGCGACTACCTGCTGACCGACACCGTCGGCTTCATCCGCAAGCTGCCGCATCAGCTCGTCGAGGCGTTCGGCGCGACACTCGAGGAGACCCGCGTTGCCGACCTGATCCTGCACGTCGTCGATGGCTCCGCCGAGGAAGAGGATCGGCTGGCGATGATCGCTGCGGTTGAGGAGGTGCTCGCCGAGATCGGTGCCGGCAACGTGCCGCGGATGCTGGTGCTCGGCAAGATCGACTGCCTGGACGAGCACGGGCGCGCCGAGCTGCGCCACCGCCATCCGAACGCGCTGCTGATCTCCTCGCTGACCGGGGAGGGACTGGAGCAGCTCTCGGAGGCGGTTGAGCATGAGTTCTCTCGCAGACTGCGCACGGTCGAGCTGCTGATCCCCTACAGCGACGGCTCGCGACTCGCAGAGCTCCATGCGATCGCCGGCGACCTGGTGCGTGAGGACACGTCCGACGGTGTGCGCGTCAGCGCCCGCCTGCCCGCCCCGGTGGCGGACCGCTTCGCTCAGTTCGTCGTGCGCCCGCCCGCAGCGGTCGCCAGAGTCGCATGAGCTTCGGACCCGCGGCCCTCAGGGTCCTCCGGCTCGACCCGCAGGCGACCTTGCCGACTCGTGCATACGCACACGACGCGGGACTTGATCTGTATGCGCTCGAGCCGATCACGCTCGGCCCCGGCGAGCGCGCCAGCGTGCGCACCGGGGTGGCCGTCGAGATCCCCGCGGGCCAGGCCGGGCTGGTACTGCCGCGTTCCGGCCTGGCGGCACGTCACGGGATCGCGCTCGTCAACGCTCCCGGGCTGATCGACGCCGGCTATCGCGGCGAGCTCTGCGTGCTGCTGCTGAACACCGATCGCGACGCGAGCTGCGCGTTGCAGGCAGGGGATCGGATCGCGCAGCTCGTGCTGATCGCGGTCGCGACACCCGCGGTCGTGGAGGTGCAGGCGCTCAGCGGCAGTGAACGCGGCGGCGGCGGTTTCGGCTCGAGCGGCGGCTTCGGCGCCGAGCGGGCCTGAAGACTCAGCTCAGGTGCCGGTCGCGGTCACCGTGCTCGTCGTGGTGATCGGCACCGGCGCGTAGCGGGCCGGTGGCAGCACGCCGTTGCCCTCAAGGAACTGCTCGGCGATCGAGGTCGGGCTGTGGCCACCCAGCTGGTACTCCGCATTGAGCCCGCGGACCGCGCGCAGCGTCAGCAGCGAGTCGACCTTCTCGATCGTCTCGGCGAAGCGTTTGCCCTCGACTCGCAACACGTGTGGCGTGGTGACCGGGATCACGTTGCCATAGCCGAAGATGTTTCTCGGGTCCTGCAGCTGCAAATACTTCGGACCGTTGAGGGCCGGATCGGTCGTGGCGCAGTAGGCGGCATCGACGTTCCCGCTGCCAAGCCACCAGTCCTGCAGCCCGTCGCCGATCTGCTGGACGTAATCAGGATGCAGGTGATAGCTGCGCTCGAGCGCCGGAAGCCCGTCGGCCTCGACCTGGAAATTAAGTGGCGCACCGAAGATGATCGGGCCCCCGCGAGCCAGCTCGGGAATCGTGTAGACGTGGTTGGCCCGTGCGTATTGCGAGAGCACCGACACGCAGCTCGTGTCGCTGAACGGCGTCGGCGGCAGCAGCGCGAACCCGTGCCTGCGTGCGTAGCGACTGGCGGCTGAGTAAGACTGCTTCAGCGAACGAAAACGCCGGTGTAGATGGGCGATCGAACTGTTCCAGGTGCCGAGGTACTCCGGGTAGAGGTCGAGGTTCTTGGTCTTCACCGCAGCTGAGCGCACGCCAGGAGGGCCGGGATTGCGGCTGATCAGCTCGACGTCGTACCCCTGCTGCTTGAGTGCGATCGCATAGAGCTGGCCGATGATGAACTGCTCCGGGCTCGCGAGGTCCGCGAGCAGGACCGTCGGCTTGTTGGTCCCGGGCAGATCGCGCGCCGGCACCGTCGGCTGCGTGACGGTGGTAACGACCGGCTCAGGCACGGTGGCGGGCGCCGTGCTCGTCGCCTCATGGGCGTGCCCGGCCGAGGCGGCGCCGGTGCTCAGGCCGACCAGCAGCCCGGCGGTCAGCACCAGCGTCGCCGCGACGCTCACCCCTACGCGGCGCGGCTTCACAGGCCCGCCGCTTTACGTGCGTCCTCGTGCGCAAGCCGCTCGAGCTCATCGTGCAGCGGCTCGAGCGCGAGCTCGTCGCCGAGTGCGGTGGCGATCAGCCAGTCGGCAAACCAGGCGTTCTTGGGCAGCAGCGGCCCATGCATATAGGTGCCGATCACCGTTCCCTCGAGTGCTCCCTCGCCTGCATCGGAGCCATTGTTGCCGTGCCCCCTTAAGACGCGCCCCAGCGGCAGCGCGCGTTTGCCCAAATGCGTACGGCCGGCGTGGTTCTCGAAACCGGCCAGCACCTCGCCCTCGGTGCCCGGCAGTTCGACCTCTATCGCGATGTTGCCGATCAGTCGGGGCCCGTCCGCCCTGACGGTGCGCACGTCGAGCAGGCCGATCCCTGGCAGCTCCTGATCGGCCAGCTGATAGGCGTGACCGAGCAGCTGGTAGCCGCCGCAGACACCGAGCACGACGGCACCGCGGCGCGCGGCAGCCGCCAGCGCCTCGCGCTTGTGCCGGAAGAGGTCATCGGCACAGAGTTGCTGATCGCGATCCTGACCGCCACCCATGTAGTAGAGGTCGGCGGCATCGGGAGCGAGCTCGTCGCCGATGCCGACGCCGCGCAGCTCGAAGCCGATCCCACGCCACTCACAGCGGCGCCGCAGCATCACCAGGTTGCCGCGGTCGGCGTAGATATTCATCAGGTCGGGGTAAAGCGCGCAGACGCGCAGCGTGCGCTCGTCAGTCACCGAAGCTCACCACCTCGCTGCCGATGTGCTCGTCGGTGGGCTCGACCCGGCGCCGGGAGTGGAGGCGCAGACCGGCCGCCGCGGCGGCCTGCTGGAGATCGTCGACGGTCATGATGTCCAGCGCGATGCTGTCGTCACTGTCAGTGCGAGTGCCGTCTGCCTCGACGATCTCCCGGTGGCGCTCGAGCACGAAGGTGTCCTGCACGCGTCGCACCGCGGTCGGTTGGCTGAAGTAGGCGCGTCCGTCGACCTCTGCGATGTCCGGCAGTGGCACGATGTCACCGTCGCGCCACTCGAACTCCTCAAAGTCATCGGAGGCGGCGATCGCGACTGCCACCAGGCCACCGGCGGCGAGGTGCGCGCGGGCGCTGTGGAAGAAGGCGGCGTGCGCGATCGGTCCGCCGAGTAGCTGGATCGTCTGCATCGGCACGATGATCAGGCGGAACTCGCGGCCCGCAAGCGTGAAGTCGCATGCGTCCGCGCAGACGGTCTCGACGGGCAGGCCGGCGGCGCGTCGCTCGAGCGCGCGCAGCAGCGCAGGGTCGCGATCGAGCGCAACGACGCGGTGACCGGACTGTGCGAGCGGCAACGTAACACGCCCGGTGCCACTGCCGACATCGAGCACCGCTGCACCATCGACCATGACCTCAGCCGCCAGCTCGAGCCAGAGAGAGAGGTCCTGGCGGTAGCGCCCACACTCGAGGTCGTGCCAGACGACGCTGCTCACGCCGCCTCCTCCCAGTAGCGTGAGACGTGCCCGCGCGCGGTCAGCTCGGCTCGCAGGGCCAGCAACGCCGTGTAGGTCGGTAGGGCGAACAGCCGGCCGGTGCCGGCCTCAATCACGGCCTGATCGAGCGCCAGCGGGAGCTTCTGGGACAACCGCCAGTGACGCTTCCGGCACCCCCGCGTATTTGAGTCGCACGGCGAGCTCGGCGGCGCGCGTGCCGGCGCAGGTGACCCGCCGCACATGCGCGCTCAGCAGCTCAAAGTCCGCGTCCCAGATCCAGGAGACGTCGCGACCGTCGGCGATGTTGTCGTTGAGCACCGCCAGCACGTCGAGCTGATCGGATTCGAGCCCCAGCGTGCGCAGGATCTCGTTGGCACCGGCCGGGTTCTTGATCAGCAGGATCTGCATGGTTGTGTCGCCCAGCTTCACGATCTCCGCTCGTCCGAACGCAGGAGTGGCGCTCTGCAGGCCTGCTACCACAAGGTCGAGGTCGACGCCCAGCGACAGGCAGAGAGCGGTCGCCGCCAGTGCGTTGTAGACGTTGTAGAGCCCGGGCAGGCGCAGGAACACCGAGCGGCGGCCGGCGGGGGTGACCAGCATGAAGGTCGCCGCGCGCGTGCCGTGCAGCGTGATCTGCTCAGCACGGACCGCCGGCTCCGGGCGCTGCCGCCCGCAGTTCGCGCAATGGTAGTGGCCGAGGTGGCCCAGATAGATCGCGTCGTAGCGGTAGGGCGCGCCGCAACGGCGGCAGTGCTTCGAGTCCGAGGCGTGTTGCATCTCGGGCAGCGCCAGGCCGTCGTCGTCGACGCCGAAGTAGCTGACGTTCGCGCGCTCGCGGCCGAGGTCTGCGATCAGCGGGTCGTCGGCGTTCAGCACGAGCGTGGTCGCGGCGTCGAGCTCACCGACCAGCTGCGCCCAGCGGTCGGCGATCGTCTCGAGCTCGCCGTAGCGGTCGAGCTGATCGCGGAAGAGGTTCCCCAGCAGCACCGCCTTCGGCTTGACCTGCTCGGTGACGGCGTCGAGCCACAGCTCGTCGACCTCGAACAGCCCGGTATCCCCGGCGATGCCGCGGCGCGGACGTGCCGCCGCCAGTAGCGTCGAGGCGATCCCGCCGGCCATGTTGGCGCCGGCGTGGTTGTGCACAAGCGTGCGCCCGGCGCGCTCGAGGATGGTGGCGGTGATTGCGGCTGTGGTGGTCTTTCCGTTGGTCGCAGAGATCACCGCGCTGCCGCCGGGCAGCCGCGAGGAGAGCTCGCCGATCGCGTCCGGCTCGAGGCGCAGGAGCACCTTGCCCGGCAGGCTGGTGCCGCCACCACGGCCGCTGGCGCGGACCGCCCTCCCGAGTGTGCGCGCGACGCGCAGCTTGAGCCCGAGCGCACTCACGGGCGCGCCCCGGGAGCGTCGCGCGGGGCCATCACGCGGACCGCGGCCGGCAGCACCCGCAGCGTCACCGGCAGCACCGCCAGCGGGTCACCGTCGGCGTAGATCGTGAACGGCCGGTCGGCGCTCAGCTCGACGCTCGCGCCGCGCAGAATCGTGACCTCGTCCTGTTGTACGTGGGTGCCGCTGAAGACCGTCGGCAGCAGCCGCAGGAAGCGGGCCTTCGGCAGGTGGGCGATCATCACCACATCGAAGGCGCCGTCGGTGAGCGACGCGTCTGGCGCCAGTCGCATCCCGCCGCCCTGCATGCCGGCGTTGGCGACGGCCACGGTGTAGC
The DNA here is from genome assembly GCA_963706725.1 of uncultured Actinomycetota bacterium. Classification (GTDB taxonomy): domain Bacteria; phylum Actinomycetota; class Thermoleophilia; order Solirubrobacterales; family Solirubrobacteraceae; genus Palsa-465. The sequence goes on from OY970167.1 coordinate 2,477,728, forward strand.
CGTAGAGGGCGTGCTCGACACCGTCGACCCGCAGCTTGAAGGAGGCGGGCTTCCAACCGGCCAGCGCCCGCAGGCCGCCGTAGGTGTATACGAAGCGCCCGCGTATCAACTTGGCCGAGTTGGCGATGCGGTTGGCCTCGGAGTCGAAGCCGCAGGTTGCGATCCCGAGGAAGGCGTGGTCGCCGGCGGCGCCCATGTCGATCGCGAGCGGCGCGCCCTCGGTGAGCACGGCGCTGGCCGCCACGGGGTCGAGCGGCAGCCCGAGGCAGCGCACGAAGTCATTGCCGCGTCCGCCGGGAAGCACGCCGATCACGGCATCTGCGTCGCGCACCGCGTCGGCGACGGCCGCGACCAGTCCGTCGCCGCCATAGGCCACGGGCATCTCGCCGGCGGCGACCGCGTCACGTGCCAGCTCGCGCGCGTGTGCGAGGTCGAGCGTCAGCTCGACGTGGTGTTCGAGCCCGTGCCGACCCAGGGCGGCGCGTACCGAGGGCAGGGCACGCATGGCCCGCCCGCCGCCGGACGACGGGTTCACGATGAGCGACAGCATCAGCTTGAGAGTACGAGCGTCGCCAGGTCCTGGGCGATCGCGACCGGCGCCGGATCCAGGGCCGACTCGGCCTGTGCACGCGAGGTCACACCGCTGAGCACGATCGCCGCGTCGAGACCGGCGGCCGCCGCGCCACCGAGGTCCGCTGTCAGGTGGTCCCCGATCACCAGTGTGCGGCCCGTGCCGAGCCGGTCGAGTGCCACCTCAAAAACCTGCGGATCGGGCTTGCCGACAACGCGTGCCGTGGCCCCGGTTGCGTACTCGAGCGCCATTGTGAGGGCGCCCGTGCCCGGGGCGATGCCGCCCGCGGTCGGGAAGCTACGGTCGCGCCCGCCCGAGATCAGCTCGGCCCCTGCGAGCAGCGCGCGGGTGGCGGTCAGCAGCTCGCCGTAGTTGAAGCCCTCGTGCAACGCCACCACGACGACATCGGCGGTCTGCGCGTTGGGAGTGTTGTTGACGATGTGATGGCCGGCATCGGCGACGTGCCGGAAGAGCGCAGGCGCGCCGATCACGAAGACCCGCGCCCCGGGCGGGCGTTCGGCCAGCACGTACTGGAACGCCGAGCCGACGCTGACGATCTCCTCGATCGATGCGGTGCAGCCGATCGACCACAGCTTCCGCACGTACTCCTCGGGAGAGTGACCGCCGTCGTTGGTCACAAACGCCAGCGGCCGTCCGCTGGCGCGGAGCGCCGCCACCGCGTCGGGCGCGCGCGGCGTGGCGACGCCACCGATCCAGACAGTGCCGTCGAGGTCGAGGATCACCTGATCGTAGGCGGACAGCAGCGGTGAGAGGTGCACCGCCCGATTATCCCCGGCGTGTCGCCGGATCACTGTGCGAAGAGCGTCTCCTGCGCGGGCGCCGGCGGATCGAAGAGGCACTCGGGGCCGTCGTAGCGAGCGTCGTTGACCGCCGGGCCGACCGCTCGCAGCGCCATCTGCTCGGATCGCAGCCCTCCCAGCAACTGCATGAGCTCGGGGATCGGCGTGTCATGCGCGAGCCACTTGGCCTCGGCCTCGCGCGGCAGGATCACCGGCATGCGATCGTGGATCGTCGTGACCGCCGAGTTGGCGCTGGTGGTAATGATCGTGCAGCTGCGCAGCTCCTCGGGCTCACCGCGGTGCCAGACCGACCACAGCCCGGCGAACGCAAACAGCCCGCCGTCGGCCGTGGTGATGTGAAACGGCTGCTTGCGCTGCTCGCCGGGCAGCCGTTGCCACTCGTAGAAGCCGTCGGCCGGGACCAGGCAGCGGAAGCGCTCGAACGCGCTGCGGTAGGCGGGGCGCTCCGCCAGCGTCTCGGCACGGGCGTTGATCATCTTGAACCCGGTCCTCGTGTCCTTGGCCCAGTTCGGCACCAGCCCCCAGCGCAACCGCTCTCCGCGCGGGCGGCCGTCACGGTCGGTCGTGACCGACAGCACATTGCTGCCCGGGGTGATGTTGTAGAACGGCGGCTCGGCGGCGAGCGTTTCGCCGATCGGGAAGCGCTCACGCAGGTACGCCGGATCGACCGGTTTCAGTGAGTAGCGGCCGCACACGACCGTGAGACGGGAGCGCGGCGGCTCAGCGGCCGCCGGCCCGTGCGGCGGACTGCTCCGCGCGCTTGGCCGCCGCGGCCCGCTGGCGCCTGCGACCCCAGAGCGCGAGACCGACGACCACCACGATCACGAGCGCGATGCCGTAGAAGATCGCGAGGTCGAGTGAAATCCCGCCGGCCGCCTGGCCGACGCCCTCGACGATGCCGAAGCCCAGGCCGAGGATGCCGAGCACGCCGGCAAGCAGGATCAGGATGCCGCGGATGCGGGCGATGATCCCGGCGCTCGACGGTGGTGCGATCACCCCGAAGAGCCGCAGGACGAACAACTGCCGCGAGCTTGGAGCCTCGACGCCGAGGCGCTCGGTGGCGGCCTTGAGGTCGCCTGCACGGCGCTCGGCGAGCGCCAGCGAGGCGTCCGCCATGCGGCGGATCTGCATACGCTCCTGCGGGCGCGCGGCCGCAAGTGCCTTGGAAAAGTGCTCGCGTGCCTTCTTGGCGTCGTACTTCTCGGCTGCGCGCGCACCGAGTAGCGCCTGGGCGGCCGCGCGGTAGCGCGTCTCAGCTGCGAGCTCCTCGTCGCTGCGGGATTCGAGAGCCTGCATCGCGGAGAGCTGGCCCTTCTGTTCGATACGGATGGCACGCTGTTGCTTCGGCATGACGGGCAGTCTACTCAGCGCTGTCGGCCAGATCGACCGTCACCAGCTGCTCGAACAGACGGTCGAGCACCGCTTCGGGCTGCTCGCCGATCCCGCTGTGCACCGACGAGGTCTGGATCACTGTGCTGGATGGCGCGACCAGCCAGTGGAAACGCTCCGACTGCGGTAACGCCGCGATCGGGCCGGCGTCCGCCTCGCCGGCTGCCACCCGCACGCGGGCGTCAAGGTGCTCGCGCACGGCCTCGAGGTCGATGTCAGGGGAAAGCGCGAGGATGCGGCGCGGGTCAAGCGCGACCCGCGCCCGCAGGAATCGGCGTGTCCGGCAGAAGACAATCACGCCGACGTTGACGAATTCCTCGCGCTCAATGCGGGGGACCACGCGCAAAACGGCGTACTGGAAGGGCTCAGGCGCCACGAGAGGCCTCCGCCTCGTCGACAAACGCCCGCGGCCGCTCGAGCCGCGCGCACAGGTACGTGACGTATTCGTCGCGGGCGCAGGCGGGCTCGGGACCGAGCCAGTCGTCCGGGACCAGCGCGACCGCCGCGGCAACCGCATCAGCGTCGAGCGCGGCCGCCATGCGCTCGTCGGCGCCGCGCAGATCGGCGGCCAACGGCAGCAGCACATGCTCGGCGATCAGTGGAAAGGGCTCGTGTGCACGGGTGACCAGATCGCGTCCCGAGTGGTGCTGGTAGAGCGCGGCGCCGTGATCGATCAGCCATGTGTTGCGGTGCCAGACAAGCAGGTTGGGGTTGCGCGCGGTGCGGTCGACGTTGGTGGTAAAGGCATCCAGCCAGACGATCTCCGAGGCCCTGAGGGCGTCCATGGCGCCGGGTCGCGCCGGGTTGTAGTCGAGCGCGCCGGGCAGGAAGTCAAGTCCGCAATTGAGCCCGGCGCTACCGGTGACGAGCTCATTGATCTCGGGGTCCGGTTCGGTGCGGCCCAGCTCGGCTTGCAGCTCGACCAGCACGATCTCCGGCACCAACAACCCCGCTGCGCGCGCCAGCTCGCCGACGATCACCTCGGCCACCAGCGCCTTCAGGCCCTGGCCCGCGGCGCGGAACTTGACCACGTAGAGACCATCGTCGTCGGCCTCGCAGAGACCCGGAAGCGAGCCGCCCTCGCGCAGCGGCGTCACGTAGCGCGTGGCGGTAACCGTCCTCAGCATGCGAGGATCATGTCAGCGCAGGCCAATCACCACACACGAGGAGCGAGTCTCGATGTCGATGGCGGATTTCAATACGCAGGTGATCAACGAGTTCCGTGAGAACTCCGGTCAGGTCGGTGGCATGTTCGAGGAGATGCCGTTGCTGCTTCTGCATCACACCGGCGCGAAGTCCGGCGCGGACCGGGTGTCGCCGCTCGCCTACATTGAGGACGACGGTCGCTACGCGGTCTTCGCCTCCAAGGGTGGCGCTCCCGAGAACCCGGGTTGGTACCACAACCTGCTGGCGAATCCGGACACACGCGTCGAGCTCGCTGGAGACACGATCGAGGTCGTCGCCAGCGAAGCCGAGGGGGACGAGCGCGACCGCATTTACAACGCGCAGGCGGCGCGGGTGCCGCAGTTCGCGGACTACGAGAAGAAGACCGACCGCAAGATCCCGGTGGTGCTGCTGACGCCGAAGGGATGAGCGACTTTGACTACGACTGGCTCGTAATCGGGTCTGGCTTCGGGGGCAGTGTCTGCGCGCTGCGCCTGGCGGAGAAGGGATACAGCGTCGGCGTGCTCGAATGCGGCCGGCGCTTCGCCGATCACGAGTTTGCCGAGCAGACGGCTGATTTTCGCCGCTACAACTGGGCGCCGCACCTGGGCATGCGCGGGATCCTGCGGCTCAGCATCTTCAAGGACGTGTTCGTGCTGTCGGGGTGCGGGGTCGGTGGCGGCAGCCTCGGCTACGCCAACACGCTGTATCGCGCGCGGCCGGGGTTCTATGAGAACCCGCAGTGGTTGGGACTGGCGGACTGGGCCAGCGAGCTGCAGCCGTTCTACACCGAGGCTGAACGCATGCTGGGGGTCGAGACCTACGATCGTGACGGCGTCGCCGACGTACTCCTGCGCGAGTACGGCGAGTCGGTCGGCGTCGGCGACAGCTACAAGCGCACGCCCGTCGGCGTGTTCCTGGGGGAGGCCGGCAAGACAGTGCCCGACCCTTACTTCGGGGGCGATGGTCCCGAGCGCACGGGCTGTCTGCGTTGCGGCGCCTGCATGATCGGCTGCCGCTACGGCGCCAAGAACACGCTGATGAAGAACTACCTGTGGTTCGCCGAGAAGCTCGGCGTACAGATCCGCTCCGAGCGCACGGTCACGAACATCCGCCCGCTCGGAGACGGCAGTGGCGCCGAGGGCTTTGCGGTTGACCACGAGCGCTCGGGTGGCATCCTCCGTCGCCAGCCGCAGACGCTCAGAGCCAGTGGCGTGATCGTCGCCGCGGGGGCGCTGGGCACCAACCGCCTGCTGCAGCGCTGCAAGTGCAGCGGCTCGCTGGGGCGCATCTCAGATCGGCTCGGGCACACGGTGCGCACCAACAGCGAGGCGATCATCTCCGTGACCGCACCGGAGGACTCCGACTGGGACTTCAGCGACTCGGTGGCGATCACCTCGAGCATCTACACCGACCCCGACACGCACATCGAGGTAGTCACCTACGGCCGGGGCGGTGACAGCCAGGGGCTGCTGCGGCAGCTGATGGTCACTGCCGGCGGGCGCGGCACCAGGCCGCTGCACTTCCTGCTGGCGGTCGCCCGGCACCCGCGCCAGGCGCTGGGCGCCTTCAAGATCCGCGGCATGTCGCGGCGCACGATCATCCTGCTGGTGATGCAGTCGCTCGACAACTCGATGCGGCTGCGGGTCAAGCGCCGGCTGCCGAACGGCTCCGTGATGTTGACCACCGAGCAGGACCGCTCGAACCCGAACCCCGACAGCATCCCGGCCGCCTACGATGCCGCCCGCTGGTTCGCGCAGCGCACCGGCGGGACCGCCTACTCGGGAGTCACCGAGGCGGTGTTGGGCATCCCGCTGACCGCCCATATCCTCGGCGGCGCGGTGATCGGAGCGGACCCGGAGAGCGGGGTGGTGGACAGCCGGCACCGTGTCTTCGGCTACGAGAACCTGCTTGTCTGTGACGGCGCCGCGGTGCCGGCGAACGTTGGCGCCAACCCGAGCCTGACGATCACCGCCCTGGCCGAGCGGGCAATGACCTTCATAGCAAGCAAAAGTGAACAGGAGGCCGCCAATGCGGTATCGCAAGCTCGGTAGCTCAGATCTCGAGGTCTCGGAGATCTCGCTCGGCGCGTGGCTCACCTACGCCGGCGGGATCGAATTCGAGCAGACGCTGGCCTGCACCGAGGCCGCATTCAGGGCGGGCATCAACTTCTTTGACACCGCCAACGTCTACGGGCGCGGCGCGGCCGAGATCGCCTGGGGTGAGATCCTCTCGAAGCACCCGCGCGAGTCCTACATCCTCGCCACCAAGGTCAACGGCCAGATGTCCGACGATCCGACCGATCAGGGCCTCTCAGCGGCCCAGATCGCCAAGCAGATCGACGCCTCGCTGGCGCGCCTGCGAGTCGATTACGTCGATCTCTACCAGGCCCATCGCTTCGACACAGAGGTACCGATCGAGGAGACGATCGAGGCGCTGCAGCTGGTTGTCACCCAGGGCAAGGCCCGCTATCTGGGCTTCAGCGAATGGACGCCGGAGCAGATCCAGGCGGCCATCGAGATCGCCGGGCCGGACCTGTTCGTCTCCTCGCAGCCGCAGTACTCGATGCTCTGGCAGGCGCCGGAGGCCGAGCTGTTCGAGCTCTGCCGCCGCTACGACATCTCACAGATAGTCTGGTCGCCGCTCGCCCAGGGCGTGCTGACGGGCAAGTACCGGCCAGGCGAACCGCTGCCCGAGGGCTCACGCGCGGCCAGCGACGAGATGAGTGTCGCCATGCAGCTGGTGATGAGCGACGCGGCGCTCGAGGCCGTCCAACGGCTCGTGCCGATCGCAGAGGGCGAGGGGTTGACGCTGCCGCAGCTGGCGCTGGCCTGGGTGCTGCGTCGGCCCGAGCTGGCATCGGCGATCGTCGGTGCCTCGCGCCCGGAGCAGGTCGACGCCAATGTCTCCGCCTCCGGGATCGAGCTCTCGGCGGACGTGCTCGCGGCGGTTGACGAGGCGCTCGGTGACGCACCGTTGAAGCAGCCGACGCTGGCGCCGTTCGCCCGCGAGGGGGTTTTGCATCGCTGAGCTGGACGGCCGCTGGACGGCCAGCGAGCGTACAGGGGTGGCCCGTCCCGCTGGACGGCCAGAGAGCGTACAGGGGTGGCCCGTCCCGCTGGGCGGCCAGAGAGCGTACAGGGGTGGCCCGTCCCGCTGGACGGCCACCCCTACCACCAGCTGTCGAGCACGCGCCGCCAGTTGCCCCAGGCGATCGCGCGGATCTCTGAGACGCTGAAGCCGTCGGCGGCGAGCGCCGCGAGCAGCCTCGGGTATCCGGCGATGTCGCCGAGCCGCGCCGGGACGGTGGCGCCGTCGAAGTCGGAGCCGAAGCCGACATGCTGCACCCCGACACGGTCGGCGATGTACCGCACGTGCTCGACGATCAGGTCGAGTGGGGTGTCGGGCTCATTGGCCATGTCCGGGCGCAGGAAGAAGCAGGCGAAGACGACCCCGATGATCCCGCCGGAGGTCGCCACGGCGTCGATCTGAGCGTCGGTGAGGTTGCGCGAGCAGGGGCAGATTGCGTGGACGCCCGTGTGGCTGACGGTGAGCGGCCCGACGTCGAGACGGGCGACGTCCCAGAACCCGGCCGCGTTCATGTGGCTCAGGTCGACCGCGATCCCTAGCTCCGCGCAGCGCTGCACGAGCCGTGTGCCGGCCGGAGTGAGTCCAGGTCCCGTGTCCGGCGAGGACGGGAACACGAACGGGACCCCGTGCGCGAAGGCGTTGGGGCGGCTCCAGACCGGCCCCAGTGACCGCAGCCCGGCGGCGTACCAGCTCTCGAGGCTCTCGAGCTCGAGGTCGATCGCCTCGGCGCCCTCAAAGTGCAGCACTGTTGCTGGTGGCCCGCCATCGGCCGCGGCGGCATCGACGTCCTCGATCGTGCGGGCGATCCGCACGGCGCCCGCGCGCTGCAGCGCGAACAGGCGGCCCGCGGCGGCGGTGCTGGTGGCCGCCGCGCGCTCATACGCGACCGGTGGGGCGAGCGCGCGCGCGTAGCCGCCGTCGGGCTGGGGCTGCGGTTCGCCATGGGGCTCATCGGACTCGGTGAACACTGCGAAGATGCCGCCGCGGACGCCGCCGGCACGCATGCGCGGGAGGTCGACGTGCCCGTCGCCGCCGCCGCTCGCGAGCTTCCCGTGATTGGCGGCGGTGAGCGCGTCGTTGTGCCCGTCGAAGATCGGGATCGCTGCCAGCTCTGTCGGTGCTGCTGCCATGCGCTCGCAGCATGACAGCAGCACCATACGCCGCGGCGATCAGGCGAGCGGCTGCTCGAAATAGTGACCCTGCTCGAGATCTGCGATCAGGCCGGGCCGTGTGGGCTCCCAGCCGAGCAGCGAACGCGTGACCGCGCTTGAGGCGGCGTTGTCCATGCCCGCAAAGCGCGCCAGGAAGCCGAAATACTCGTCGGCGTCGTCGGTCGTGATGCTCTGCACCGGCAGCGCGAGCATGCGGCCGATTGTCTGCTCGATCTCGCGGAAGGGGACGCCCTCGTCACCGACCGCGTGCAGCCGGGAGCCGGCGGGAGCCGACTCGATCGCGAGCCGGTAGAGACACGCGGCGTCGCGCGTATCGCCGGCAGCCCAGCGGTTCTCGCCGTCGCCGATGTAGGCGGCGTAGCCCTTTTCGCGAGCCGTGCCGATCAGCGTGGGGACGAAGCCACGCGTGTCGAGGTCGCTGTGCACCGTGGGCGGCAGGCGGACCACCGATGAGCGCACGCCCCCTTCGGCGAGGGCGATCACGTAGTTCTCGGCGTCCACGCGTGGGCCACTCTCGATCACGTCGTTCTCCGTGCCGAGCCGGCCACTGATGCCGCCCAAGGCGAGCATCCCGGTTCCGGAGGTGGTGACAAACGGCTTGCCCGAGCCCTTCAGAGCTTCACCCATGGCGGTGATCGCGGCCAGATCGGACGCGACGGCGCCGGCAAAGTCGCCGGTCTGCATCCAATCGTGGGCAAACGCGAGGTGGATCACGGCGTCGGCGTCGGCGGCCGAGGCGCCGAGCACGTCCAGGTCGTCGAGCGATCCGGGTCGGACGGAGCCGCCGGCGGCGTCGATCGTCGCGGCGGCCTGGTCTGAGCGGGCGAGGCCGACGACCTTGTGGCCAGCCCGGCGCAGCTCTGGAATGACGGCCGAGCCAAGATGGCCCGAGGCGCCGGTCACGAAGACACGCATGTGAGTTCTCCGATCTGGTTGCATGACAGTAACTGACATCACACTAGCACCCAATGACAGTTGCTGCCATCACTACTATCCTTGACAGATGGCACGCTGGGAACCAGATGCGCAAGGACGACTCGAGAAGGCCGCGATGGAGCTCTTCAGCGACCGCGGCTACGAGCAGACCACCGTGGCCGAAATCGCCGAGTGTGCGGGTCTGACTGAGCGGACCTTCTTCCGCCACTACTCCGACAAACGCGAGGTCCTATTCGGCGGGGGAACGCAGTTCCGTGACTCGTTCGTCGGCAAGCTCGAGCAGACCAGCGACGCGATCAATCCGCTACAGGCCGTCACAATCGCCGCCCAGTCGGCCGGAGCAGCGCTCGAAGAGTCACGCGGGCGCGAGTTTGCGGCCGCGCGGCAGCGCATCATCACTGCCAACCCTGAGCTGCGCGAGCGTGAGCTGATCAAGATCGCCGACGTCACCGCCGCGATCGCGGAGGTGCTGCGTGGCCGCGGCGTCGCGGAGCCGGATGCGAGCATGACGGCGGAGCTGGGCATGGCGGGCTTCCGCGTCGGATTTGAGCGCTGGGTGGCTCCGGGGGAGCGGCGCACGCTCCCGGGACTGATTCACGAGGCGCTGGGCCGAGTTCCGGCCGTCATCGGCGCCAGGACCAGCTGAGCGCAATGGATGCGATCGAGTACACGGTCAGGCGCGTGCCGATTGAGCGCACCATCGCCTTGCGCAAGGCGGTGCTGCGGCCGTATCTCGCCGCCGACGAGCCCTACAGCTGCCCTGATGATCATCTGCCCGAGACCGTCTCGCTCGGCGCTCTGACGGTGGACGACGAGCTGATCGGCGCCGCGCGGATCACTCCCGAATTGCCTCCGTTTGGCGCTACGGATGAGCGCAGCTGGAGGTTGCGCGGCATGGCTGCGCGGCCGGACGTTCGCAACATCGGCGTGGGCTCGGCGCTGCTCGCCGGTCTGATCGCGCACATCTCCGGCGCCGGTGGCGGTGTGCTCTGGTGCAATGCCCGCATAACGGCACGCAGCCTCTACGAGCGCGGCGGGCTGGAGCCGTGGGGCGAGGTCTGGCACGAGCCGGAGATCGGCCCGCACGTGGTCATGTGGCGGCACATCCCTTAAGCTGTCGCTCGTGTCCGACACGCCGATCCAGGCGGTGCTGCGCGCGCTCGACGGGCTCGACCTCGAAGGCGCCGTCGAGCTGTTCGCGCCCGACGCACTGCTGACGATGGTCTTTGGCGAGCGGGCGGAGGGTCGCGAGCAGGTGCGCGCTGTGCTCGGGACCTTCCTGCAGGGGCTGCGGGCGATGCACCATGAGGCCACGTCGGTGTGGAACCCCGAAGCGGGGGTCTGGGTTGCCCGGACATCGGCGACCTATGAGCTGACCGATTTCAGCCAGCGTGGTCCGTACGAGCGGGCGATCATCGCCCGCGGCGGTGATTCAGTCATCGACGAGTTCCGGATCTACGGGCAGCACGAGCTGCCGATGGTGGAGTCCGGCAGCGCCTACACGGACGTACGCGGCGCGCACGGCTGGCTGCCGACGCTCTGAAGCAGAGCTACTGCTGGTGCTGCAGCGCGCGGTTGGGCGGCTGCTGCGGAGGCTCACGCCTGGGCGTCTTCGGGATCGGCAGGGTCGCCGGACCATCCGGCGTCAACTGCACCGTGCTGCCGTAGTGACCGAACTCCGCGCGATCACCGGAGACGAGCCGGTAGGTCGCATGCAACGGCTCGATCTCGACGGCTATCGTGGCGGCGCGATAGCAGAGGCGGAAGGCGAGCCGCGTGAGCTCGTCGGGCAGCTTCGGGTTGAAGCTGAGCATCTCGCCCTCGTCGCGGAGGCCGCCGAAGCCGGCAACCGCCGCCGACCAGGCACCAGCGAGCGAGGCGATATGGACGCCGTCGCGTACGTTGTGCTCGAGGTCGTCGAGGTCCATCAGCGCCGCCTCCCGGAAGTACGCGTAGGCGAGCCCGAGATATCCGACCTCGGCGGCCACAATCGCCTGCGTGCACGCCGACAGCGACGAGTCGCGTACCGTCAGCGGCTCGTAGTAGTCGAAGTTCGCGAGCTTCTGGGCGGGCGTGAACGAATCGCCGCAGACGTGCAACGCCAGCACCAGATCGGCCTGCTTGACGACCTGCTTGCGGTACAGGTCGAAGTAGGGAAAGTGCAGCAGCAGCGGGTAATGCTCCGGCCGCGTCCCGGCGAAATCCCAGAACTCGTGCTGGGTGAATGACTCGGCCTGCGGATGCACGCCGAGATGCTCGTCGTACGGGATCACGACCGCCGACGCGGCGTCGCGCCAGACGGCCGTCTCGCGCTCGTCGACGCCCAACGCCTGCGCCACCTCCGGGTATCGCTCCGCTGCCTCGGCCGCGGCCAGCAGATTGCGCTGCGCCATCAGGTTCGTGTAGACGTTGTTGTCGGCGATGGCGCTGTATTCATCTGGGCCGGTGACACCGTCGATTCGGAACCCGCCATGCGCGTCGCGGTGGCCGAGCGAGTGCCACAGCCGCGCCGTCTCGATCAGCAGCTCGCCGCCGATCTCACGATCGAAGTCCGTATCGCCCGTCGCCCTCTGATAGCGGACGACGGCCGCCGCGATGTCTGCATTGATGTGGAACGCCCCGGTGCCGGCCGGCCAGTAACCCGAGCACTCCTCGCCGTGGATCGTGCGCCACGGGAAGGCTGCCCCTTGAAGCTCCAGCTGCGCAGCGCGATCGCGGGCACGATCGAGTGTCCGGTGCCGCCAACGCAGCGCATCGGCCGCTGCCTGCGGCTGCGTGTAGGTCAGCATCGGCAGGACAAAGGCCTCGCTGTCCCAGAACGTGTGGCCGTCGTAACCAGAGCCGGTCAGCCCTTTGGCGCCGATCGCCCGCTGCTCCGCGCGCGCGCCGGCCTGCAGGACGTGGAACATGCCGAAGCGCGTGGCCTGCTGCAGCTCGGCATCTCCTTCGATCTCCACGTCGGCGCGTTCCCAGAACGCGTCGAGGTACTGGCGCTGCTCGGAGCAGAGCCCGTCCCATCCCGTCACATGCGCCTCTGAGAGCGCCGCGGAGACCTGATCGAACAGTGCCGGCGTCGAGCGCAGGCGCGACCAGCCGTAGGCCAGGTACTTGACGATACGGAGCGTCTGACCCGGCTCCAGCGTTGCGGCGACCACTAGCCGGGCGATGTCCTCGAAGGCCTCCGTCGACGTCTCCGTGGGTTCGGCGCCGGATATCTCGTGGCGCATCGTCGCCGCGACCTGCAGCCCGCTGGATGCGGTGCGGTGAACCAGGATCGCGCGCGTGTCGGTGCTCTGGTGGAGCACCGCCTGGAGCGGTTGTGATCCGGTCGAGCCGGCGCGCGGATCTGCTTCTGCGACAGGAAGCTCCTCGTTCGCGATCAGTTCCGATTGCAGCACCACCCGAACTGCGTCTCCGACCGCTTCGACCTCATAGCTGATCGCCGCCACCGAACGCTGAGACAGTGACACCAATCGGGTCGAGCGGACCCGTACCGTTTGGTGGGACGGAGACGTCCATTCGGCGCTGCGCGTGAGCACACCGTTACGCAGATCGAGCACGCGCTCGTGGCTGACGAGTGTTCCGTAGCGCACGTCGAGCGGCGAATCGCCCACGAGTAGGCGGATGATCTTGCCGTTGGTGACATTGACCACGGCCTGACCCTGCTCCGGGTCGCCGTAGCCGGGTTCGGCGTACGGCAACGCGCGCGCCTCCCAGAAGCCGCCGAGGTATGTCCCAGGTAGGCCGTGCGGCTCGCCCTCGTCGAGGTTGCCGCGCATGCCGATATGCCCGTTTGAGAGGGCGAACACCGACTCGGTCTGAGCGAGCCGCTTGAGGTCCAGCGCGGTCTCGCGCACGGACCAGGGGGAGACCTCAAAGGCGTCCTGCCGGATCACTTGTCGAGCAGCTCCGAGAGGTCGCCGACGACAGTGTCGGCCCCATGTGACTCGAGCGCGCCACGCTGACCAACGCGGTCGACACCAACCACGTAGCCGAACTTGCCGGCACGTCCCGCCGCGACGCCTGCGAGCGCATCCTCGAACACAACGGCGGCTGCCGGCTCCACGCCGAGTGCCTTCGCTCCGGCAAGGAAGGTGTCGGGAGCGGGCTTGCCATGCAGATGCTCACGGTGCGCAACAACGCCGTCGATCACCGCTTCGAACAGATCGTCGATCTTCGCTGCCACGAGCACGTCATGGCAGTTGGTGCTGGATGAGACCACGGCGCGCCTGAGCCCCGCCTCCTTGGCAGCGCGCACATACCGCACCGATCCCTCGTAGGGCTCGACGCCATGCTCGTGAATCAGCTTTAGCACGCGTTCGTTCTTGTTGTTTCCGACGCCCTGGATCGTCGCCGCGTCGGGCGGGTCGTCGGGCTCGCCCTCCGGCAGCGTGATATCACGAGACTGCAGGAAGGACCGCACTCCGTCCTCCCGCGGCTTGCCATCGACGTATTCGTCGTAATCGGAGGTCTCGTCGAAGGCAACGAACTCGCCGCCGTCTGCGTCGGCGCGCCTGCGCAGGAACTCGTCGAAGGTCTGCTTCCAGGCCTCGGCATGGACCTTCGCCGTCTGCGTCAGAACGCCGTCGAGGTCGAACAGCAGTGCATCGATCGTGTCTGGCAGGCCAAGCACCATGGGGAGTATTACCCGTGCGCGCTGATCGTGAGCCGTCTTCACAGGTCGGCAACCGCGACCGGGCGCGGACCGTGGCTGGCAAGCTGGACCCATGGGTCCTGTGCAGGAACAGTCAGGTGCATTTCGGCTGCGCTCGGTTGCCGTGGCTGCGTACGCGCCGGCGACACTGTTCGGCATCGCGCAGGGTGCGATGCTGCCCGTGATCGTCGCTTCCTCGTTCGCGCGCGGTGCGAGCGCCTCGGCAGCAGCGCTAATCGGCGCGCTGATCGGGATCGGCTCGCTGGTCACGAACATCCCATCGGGAATCCTCGCGACGCGCGTCGGCGAGCGCCTGGCGATGCTGATCGCGGCGGCGATCACGGCCGTGGGGCTGCTCTTGTGTGTCGTCGACCTCGGACGCTCCTTCTGGTCGCTTGCCGTGTACGGGCTGGGGGTGCTGCTGATCGGTGGCGCCAGCTCCGTCTACAACCTGGCTCGTCAGGCCTACTTGACCGAGATGGTGCCGTTGCATATGCGAGCCCGGGCGCTCTCGGCGCTCGGCGGCTGGATGCGCGTGGGCATCTTCGCGGGGCCCTTCCTAGGAGCCGGCGCGATGAGGCTTGCCGGGCTCACGGGTGCCTACTACGTCAGCCTGGCAGCGATGCTGGTGGCCGGCGCGATCGTTTACCGGGTCCCTGATCTGGACCTTGGCGAGGAGCACAAGCGCGCATCCGCGGGAGTCACCACTGCCGGTGTCCTGAGGAGCAACTGGCGGCTCTTCCTGACGCTCGGGACCGGCGTGCTACTGCTGCAGGCCATCCGCCAGTCGCGCCAGACGGTGATCCCGCTGTGGGCGAGCCACATCGGGCTCTCGCCCACGGACAGCTCGATCATCTATGGCATCGCCGGCGCGGTCGATGCGCTGACCTTCTATCCCGCCGGGAAGGTGATGGACGTCCACGGCCGCCGCTGGGTCGCGATCCCGTCGGTGCTGATCATGGGCTTCGCGTTTCTGCTGATGCCGCTCACGCACGGAATGTTCACGCTGGTGCTGGTGTCGATGCTGATGGGCTTTGGCAACGGCATCGGCTCTGGGATCGTGATGACCCTTGCCGCCGATGTGTCACCGTCCATCGGTCGTCTGACATTCCTCGGCGTCTGGCGCGAGCTGGCTGACGCCGGTGCCGGCATCGGACCACTGATCCTGTCCGCCGTCACCGGCCTCGCCGGGCTCGGGTCGGGGGTCATCGCCAGCGGTGGCGTCGGTTTTGCCGCAGCGGCCGCGTTGTGGAAGTGGATTCCACGTGATCGGCGCGGCTCTGGTCCGGCACCGTCCGAACCGGAACGCAGCGAGCCGGACTCCGTGCTCAGTCCATAACCGCGCTCGGCACCAGCCATCATTGGGGTATGGAAGTTCTCCAGGCGCCGCTTGGTATCTACATCCACGTGCCCTTCTGTGCGGCACGCTGCGGCTACTGCGACTTCAACACCTACGTCCCAAGCAGCGCCGGGCAGCCCTCGGAATATCTCGAGGCGGCGCTGCGCGAGATCGCCCTGGCACGCGCCGAGCTGGGAGAGCGGCGCGTCAGCAGCGTGTTCATCGGTGGGGGCACCCCGACCCTGCTCGGGGTGGATCTGCTGCGCCTGCTCGACGCGGTCGGTGATGCGTTCGGGCTGGTCGAAGGTGCCGAGGTGACGACCGAGGCGAACCCCGAGTCGACGGACCCGGAGCTGCTCCGCGCGCTGCGTCGTGGTGGCTTCACCCGGATCTCATTGGGAATGCAGTCCGCGGCGCCGCATGTCCTCCGCACCCTGGACCGCGTCCACACCCCGGGCCGCGCGACCGCCGCCGCAGCCGAGGCGCGCGAGGCGGGCTTTGAGCACGTATCGCTCGACCTGATCTACGGCACTCCGGGCGAGACCGATGACGACTGGGCGGGGACGCTCGAGGCTGCACTGGCAGTGGAGCCCGATCACATCTCCGCCTACGCACTGACAGTCGAGCAGGGGACGGCGATGGGAGCGGCGGTTCAATCCGGATCGCTGAGAGCGCCGGACGATGCCGCCCAGGCGCGTCGCTACGCCTACGCCGATGAGCGTCTGAGCGCCGCCGGTTTCGAGTGGTACGAGCTCAGCTCCTGGGCCGCCAGCCCGGAGGCGCGCTGCCGCCACAACATCGGCTACTGGCGTTCCTACGACTGGTGGGGCATCGGTCCAGGTGCGCATTCGCACGTCGAGGGCGTGCGCTGGTGGAACCTTCTGAGGCCTGCCGCCTACGCTCAGGCGCTGGCCGAGGGGCGCTCGCCCGCTGCCGATCGTGAAGTTCTGGGCGCCGCCGAGCTCGCCTTGGAGCGCGTAATGCTGGGGCTGCGTGAGCGCGGCGGCCTGGCGCTCTCATCGCTGACTCCGGCGGGTGCACAAGCGGCGGAGCGCGAGGTCACGCGCCGCCGCGTGACGATCGCAGACGGCACAGTGCAGCTGACCCGCAAAGGCCGCCTGTTCGCCGACGCGGTGATCCGCGAGCTCTCCGTCTGAGCCCTCACGCCTGCCCTGCCACCGCTCAGTCGTCGCGACCCGGGGGTCGGCGTCGACGCTTGCGTTCGGCCT
This sequence comes from uncultured Actinomycetota bacterium, assembly GCA_963706725.1. Classification (GTDB taxonomy): domain Bacteria; phylum Actinomycetota; class Thermoleophilia; order Solirubrobacterales; family Solirubrobacteraceae; genus Palsa-465. The sequence continues at coordinate 2,494,093 of OY970167.1, forward strand.
GAATGCGCTTGCCTTCCTCCCGGCGGACCAGCGAGGCGCGCGTGGGGCGAGTGGCACGGCGTGGCGGTGCAACGTAGAGGGCGGCGGTCAGCCGCTCGGCGAGGCGCTCGAGCGCGATCTCGCGGTTCTGGGCCTGGCTGCGCGCGTCCTGAGCGATCGCCACCACGCGCGGACCGAGCTTGGCGACGATCCGTCGCTTCTGTGTTTCGCTCAACGCCTCTGACGCCTCGACGTCAAACACCGCCTCGATCCGTGAGGCCGTGACGTTGGCGTGCTGGCCGCCGGGTCCCGATGAGCGCGATGCGCGCACGGTGACCTCCGACAGCGGCAGCAGGGCGTAGCTTCCGAGGGGCATCGGATCCTGCATGTGCAAATCACCCTGCCGCGATAAGCCCCTGGAGCTGGGCGGCCAGCGCTTCGGGATCGGCACAGCCGACGATCCATTCATCGAACGACGTGCCATCGAGGCTGACCCGCAGTCCGCGCGGGGTGTCGTGATGCACCGCCGCGAACAGGCGCTGCTTGCGGCCCTGGATCGTTGCGACCTCGATGAATCCGGGGATGCGCGTCCCGATCTTGAGCCCCGCCCGCGGGCCGACCGGCGCATGGGCATCGTCGAGAACCTCGATGCCGCGCACGCTCGAGAGCGGTGCCCGCAGGTCGCCGTGGACACTTTCGAGCTTCTCGGCGGGTGTCAGATGCAGGACCAGCTGATCGTCTTCGATGTGCAACTCGGCCATTTCGCCTGCTCCTATCCGCGGGGTTCGAGAGGTGTATACGGGCGGTCGAGCTCGATGCTCAGCGAGAGCCTGATCCGTGCACGGGGCCCGTCGAGACGCTTCTCGAGCGAGACCCCGGCGGCGAGCAGATCATCCCACGCATGTGGGTATGAGTCCTCGGCCTGAACCGGCCCCGAACCGGTGCGCGTGGTCAGTACCAGTGGCACCGAGCGCGCCGCCGCCAGCAGGTCGTCGCGCACGGCCGCCGGCACCGAGCCGGCCCCGAGCGCGTCGATCACGATGCCCGATGCGCCGCGGATTGCCGCGTTGAAACGCGTCCGGCCAGGGCTGCCCGAGAGCCGCACGTAGGCGACGGCGTCGGGGTCGGGCGCTGACTGGGGGATGGCGCCCAGCCAGTTGAACACAAGCGGGCGCGAAAGCAGCCGCAGCTGGTGGTCGTGCACGGTTCCCACGCGCGTTCCGTGACGCGTGGCGAACGAGCTGAGCGCCACCGAGTCGCGCTTGACGACGTCCCAGGCGGGGAGCACCTCGTGATTCATGACCACGACCGTGCCGAGCTCCGCTGCGTGAGTGTTGCGCGCGACCGTGATCGCATCGAGCAGGTTGCGTCCGCCGTCATATCCTGGGGTTCCGGGCGGGCGCATCGCGCCGCAGAGCGCGACGGGAGTAGCCGGCAGACATTCATTGATGAAGTGGGCCGCCTCCTCCATCGTGTCGGTGCCGTGCATCACGACAACCCCGGCGTGATCCGCGGAGAGCCGCGCGATCTCACGCACCAGCGTGAGCCAGTGCTCGAAGGTCGCGTCCTCGCTGCCGATCGCGTACGGCTGGACATGCACGAGCGGTGCATCGAGTCCCCGCACGCTGGCGGCCAGATCGGCCCCCGTCAGCAGCGGTCGCCTGCGACCAGACTGGGGATCAGGCAGCATCGAGATGGTCCCGCCCGTGGCGATCACGGCGGTGGGCAGCTCGGCTGCTTCAGGTGTTGTGTTGGTCGGCTGTGCTGACATTTGGGCGAGCGACGCGCTGTGCGTTGAGCGAACGGTAACCGCTGCGCTGTCAGGGCCGGCCCTCAGGGTGCACGCGTCGTGGCGTACGCTCGTGGCATGCCGCTCGCCCTTCTCATAGGCGTGAACCACAGCAGTTGCATCGCAGGCGGTGCCTGGCGACGCTGAGCCGATGTCCGAGCAGCTCCGTTTCGAGATCTTCCCGGCGAATCTGGATCGCACCGTCGACTTCTACGTGCGCGTGTTCGGCTTCGACTTGGTCCGCGACGAACGCCGAGAGGCGGTGCCGTACATCTACATGAAACGTGGGCAGGCGCGGATCGGCGCGATCAGCGGCACGGGCGTAGTCGCAGCCGGCGTCCGGCGGCCGCCGATCGGGATCGAGCTGGTGCTGGAGGTCGCCGACCTCGACGCTGAGCGCGACCGCATTCTCGCCGCCGGCTGGCCGCTTGCAGACGACATCACGCCGCGTCCCTGGGGCCTGCGCGACTTCAGGCTGCTCGACCCGGACGGGCATTACTGGCGCGTCACGACGTCGGCGGCGGCCTAAACTGCCGGACCTTGCCGCGCGACGATCGGACACGTCCAGACGCTGCCCGCGACGCGCGTGCCGTGGCGCGCTGGCGTAATGCGATCATCGCCGCCTTCGCACTCGGCGGGATCACGGTCTCCTCGTGGGGACCGAGGATGCCGGCGATCCGCTCGCAGCTGGGCGTGAGCACGGGCACAATCGGCGTTCTGGTCGCGTGCTCGACGGTTGGCTCGATCGTCGGTCTATCGGTCGCGCGGTGGGCCCTGCATCGCCTCGGTGGGCGCGGCGCCGTGCTCACCGCGCTGCTGGTGGTCGCTGGGTCGCTGGTGGTCATGGGGGTGGGGGTGACCGCGCGCGCGGTGTGGTTGGTCGCGGTCGGCTTCACGATCGTCGGCCTCGGTCTTGGCAGCCTCGATGTCTCGATCAACGTCGAGGGCGCGGCGGCCGAGCAGGCCGCCGGCCGAACGCTGCTGCCGCTGATGCATGCCGGGTGGTCTGGCGGTGCGGCGATCGGCGCCGCGATCGGTGCAGCCTGCGCAGCGGCCGGCGTTGGGCCGGGAACGCAGTTCCTCTTGCTGGCGGCGCTCGTGGCGGTGATCGGCCTGGTGATGTCAAGGGATATCCCCGCGGAGATACCGCAACAGGCTGAGCCTCAGCAGGAGGTTTCATGGCGGCTTCGGATCCGCAGGTGGTCACACGGCTGGAGCGACAGGCGCCTGTTGCTGATCGGGCTCGTCCTGCTCGGCGTCGAATTCGGCGAGGGCTCGGCGAACAACTGGCTGAGCCTCTCGGTGAAGCAGAACCACGGGCAGCCAGCGGCGATTGCAGCGCTCTTTCTGACGCTGTTCGCCGTCAGCGAGGCTTCCTCGCGCGTCGCGGCCGGACCGCTCGTCGACCGCCTGGGACGCGTGCGCATGCTGCGTTACACAACGGCGCTCGGCATCTGCGGGGTCGCGCTCTTCGTGATCGGCCACGCGATCTGGATCGTCGCGATCGGGGTGGTGCTCTGGGCAGTCGGCGTCAGCATGGGGTTTCCGCTCGGCATGTCGGCTGCGGCCGAAGGCGAAGATCCGGCGACGCAGGTCAGCGTCGCCGCTTCGATCGGCTACCAGGCGAGCCTGGTCGGCCCGCCCGTGATCGGGTTTCTGGCGGAATCCGTCGGCCTGCTCTCCTCGCTCTGGCTGCTGGCAATCCTGTTCCTCGCGGCTTTCGCCGCCGCCGGATCACTTAGGTCGCAGCGGAGCCCCGCTCGTAGCTGAACGCATGGGAGCGTCGCTGCTCCGTCACGTTCGACAGCCGGGGAGGCGAGACCGACGGCGGATCACTCAGATCACTGCCGCACAATCCGATCTGGCGACTTGATCAACTTCATCGTGATGTGCGAGTCCAGCTTGGCAAGGCCCGGAGCATCACCCAGCCGTGTCGAGACGAAGACCTCGTAGCTCTCGATGCTGTCTGTCGCGACGCGCAGCACATAGTCGGGCAGTCCGAACATCCGGCGGATCTCCGTGACCTCCTCCAATGCCGCGACGGCGGATTCGAAGGCCTCGAACGTCGCCCGGTCCTTGCTCGTCAGGTCGACATTGACGAGCACCTCGAAGCTGCGACCCAGCGCCTTGGGATCGATACGAGCGCAATAGCCGAGGATCACGCCCTCGCTCTCCAGCCTCCTGACCCGGCGCAGGCATGGGGCCGGGCTCAGGCCTACGCGCTCGGCGAGCTCGACGTTTGAGAGCCGACCGTCGCCCTGTAGCTCCGCAATGATCTGGCGATCAAGATCGTCCATAGCGATAGATCATTGCGCAGATCGTGGACTTGGGTGCGATATTCGCCATCCGATTGCGGAGCGCAAGGCCTATCCTGTTGCTGTGAGCACAGCGATGCCCGCGACAGCCGACGCCGCGTCGGCGGAGTCGCTCCAGCAACGGGCGACGATCACCCGCGGTGCCGTCGGGATCGGGGTCTACGCCGGGCTGTTCGGGCTCGCCTTTGGTGCTGTTGCGGCGACCGCGGGGCTCAGCGTGCTACAGGCCGCAGTGCTCAGTTTGGTGATGTTCACCGGTGCATCGCAATTCGCGCTCGTCGGGATCGTCGCGGTCGCCGGATCACCGTTCGCCGCGCTGGCGGCGGCGCTACTGCTCGGGGTGCGCAACGCGTTCTACGGAGTCTCGATTGCCGGCATCGTCCGCCCGCGCGGGCTGGGCCGCCTGCTGACGGCACACCTGGTGATCGACGAAACCACGGCGATGGCCGTTGCGCAAGGCGAACGACTGGCCGGGCGCTACGCGTTCTGGGCGACCGGTGTCTGCTTGTTCTGCATGTGGAATCTCGGGACGCTCGCCGGGGCGCTGGTGGGCAGCAGCATCAACACCGCCGCGCTTGGACTGGACGCCGCGGCACCGGCGATCTTCCTGGCGCTGCTCTGGCCACAACTCTCGCGTGACCGCGCTCCCGCGGTCACGATCGCCGCGGTTGCGGTGACGCTCGCGCTCGTGACGATCACTCCCGCCGGTGTGCCGATCATCGCCGCGGCCGGCGTCGCGGTGGTCGCGGGCCTGATGCCAGCGCCACGCTCAGAGGGTCAGGCCGAGCGGCGGTGAGCATCTGGATCACGATCCTGGTGGCGTCGCTCGGTTGCTATGTCCTGAAGCTGGTGGGTGTGTCGCTGCCGGAATCGGTCCTCAGCCATCCCCGCGTGCAGCGCATCGCGTCGCTCTTGCCGGTGGCGATGCTGAGCGCGCTGATCGTCACAGGCCTGTTCGCCTCGGCTCGACACTACAGCGCCGATTGGCACACCCTGTCCGGCGTGGCTGTCGGGGGCCTGGCGCTGTGGCGCGGACGTTCACTGCTGGTCGTGTTCCTGCTCGCGGTCGCAACCACCGCCGTGCTGCGCCTGATCGCTTGAGCGGGCTCTAAGCTCGCGTGCTCCAGTCCGACAGGGAGGAGCGACATGGCGGAGTTCGCGGTGGCACGGCTCGACGAGATCGAAGCGATCGAGGGTCGGTGTCCGTTCAAGCCGGTGCGTCACCATTTCGGGATCACCAGCTTCGGCGCCAACGTGATGACGGCACGCGCCGACGGCGATCGGCTGATCAACGAACATTCGGAGACCGAGCCCGAATCGGGTGAGGAGCTCTACTTCGTCGTCTCAGGCCACGCCGAGTTCGAGCTCGACGGCGAGCGTCACGATGCACCGGCCGGGACGCTCGTGCACGCGCGGCCCGGGGTCAGGCGCACGGCCTTCGCGCGTGAAGCCGGCACGACCGTGTTCGCGGTCGGCGGCGGCCCGGAGGGACAACCCTACGCGCCGAGCGGCTGGGAGGTGTTCGCGCCGCTGATGCCGCTGTTTGAGGCAGGTGACTATGAGCAAGGAGCCGACCGGGCGGAGGCGTTGCTCGCGAGCAATCCACCGTACTCGGGGATGCTCTACAACACGGCCTGTTTCGAGAGTCTCGCGGGGCGCAGTGAGCTCGCGCTCACGCACCTGCGCCAGGCGGTCCAGCTGTTGCCGGCGCTCGCTGAGCTGGCCCGCGACGACGATGACTTCGCGGTCCTGCGGCAGGAGCCTGCGTTTGCGGAGATCATGGGGTCGTGATGACCGCTGGCTCGTCGAGCATCGAGGCGACACCGCTCGCGTAGTCAGTCGACCAGGAGTCGCTCGCAACCACACCCGAGCAGGTCACCTGGGAGCAGTTGGCTGCGCTGAACGCGGGCGCCGTTGATGTAGGTGCCGTTGGTCGAGCCTAGATCGATCACGATCCAGCCCCCCTCGCGAAAGAACAGCTGTGCGTGGTGGCGGGACACGGTCAAGCCGGTGATGACCAGATCGCACTGAGAACCGCGTCCGATCAGGACCTCTGTGGTGCTGCCGGTCCAGTCGAGCGGAAGGATCTGCTGTGGCGGTTCCTCCGGGATCTCGCCGCGCTGCCAGCGAGATCTGAACTCGCGCCAGCGCTGATCGAGCGAAGGCCGCCGCGGACGGCTCCGGAAGGTGAGGTCGCCGACGATCTTGTCCGGGTCGACGAGCGTTCCCCCGTACAGGTGGTCGAGCCTGTGCGCGAAGGTGTCCTCGGTGAGGAGTCCAACAGCGTAGGCCGAGCGAAGGCGGTTGGCGAGCCGCCAGCGGAGTAGGCCTCCCGTGCTCACACGGGAAGTTTCGCGCCAATACCCGTCGGTGTCTACGCGACGCCGTGGCGGAGCATCGCAATGCCAGGCGTGGCATGGATCTCATGGGCGGGCTGCTCGGAGCGCCGCCGCGCACGCATATGGAGCAGATCGACGCCGGCGAGGATCGCGAGCGCGCCCGCAACCCAGAGGCCCAGGACGAGCAGTGGGTGACCCATGCTCTGGCCGGAGAAGTAGATGACATCGCGGACAGCAGCGACGATCGCTGCGTTTGGCAGCCACGGGGCGAGCTGGCGGAAAACATTTGGGAGGAAGGCGATCGCGACCGTGCCTCCAGAGACGGCGTTTCCGAGAAAGACAAGGACCAGAACGGCCACGCCCGTGCCTGGCATTCCCAGGGCCGCTTGCAGGGCGCTGATCGTCAGCACGAAGCTGAGCGCACCAAAGACGCCGACGGCTATCAGTGCCACCCCGGACCCCGTGAGTGCACCGAACAGGACATCCAGCACGAGAAAGCTCGTCAACCCGCCGAGCAACGCGAAGAGCGCGGCCGCGGCAACACGCCACCAGATCCTGAAACGGACCCCAAGCAGAAACAGCCCGACGCTCCCGATCACGCTCGGGATCAGCAGACCGAGCTCAAATACGAAGCTCGAGAGGCCCGCGCGGTCGCCGGCGGGCAACGGGGCCACATCGCTGGCTCTGACCGCCCGATGCATCGCAGTCGCGGCTGCCGTCAGTGCCGCATCGATCGCCTGCTGCTGGCTGGTGCTGGCCGCGGCGGCGGTGACTATCGTGACCGCACCGGCGGTAGGGACCAGGAACGCGCCGGCGACCGACTGGGATCGTACGAGCCGAGTTGCAGCGGCCGCCGAGCTGACGTCGATCAGCTGAAACCCGCCTGGCTGGACGCGATCCATACCGGCGCCGAGCTCACCCACGACCGCAGGGCGGGCGGCGACCGCAAGCCTCACACCGTGAGGAGTGGGTGCGTGGTCGGCGTAGGCGAATGACATCGTGATGAGCAGGCCGATGACGGCCGCGAGCACGGCCACACCGAACAGGTGGTGGGGCTGGTGAGAGGCAAAAGGCGCTGACATGTCGGACCTCCTTCATCGAGACCGGAGCTAATGACCCAGTGGTCACTAGCTTACCACGCTAATGACCAGCTGTATACTTGTCCCATGAGCAACCCGCACAGCAAGACAGGGGAGGGGGCCGGAGTACCGCGACGTCGGCGCGATCCCGCCGCGTCACGGGCAGCGATCCTCGAGGCTGCACGCCAGGTCTTCACCGAGCGCGGCTACGCCGGCGGCACGATCCGTGAGATCGCGACGCGTGCGGGTGTCACACATGGATTGGTGATGCGCCACTTCGGCACCAAGGAACGGCTACTGATCGCTGCGCTGCCCGGGCCACGCGGTCTATCTGAGGCGGTCACCGGGGAAATCGCGTCGCTGCCGGAGCGCCTCGCCCACGAGTTCGTGGCACAGATCGACAATCCCGAGGGCTACAACACGCTGATCGCGATGATTCGCAGCGGTGCTGCCGGCGATGAGGCCGTCGTTCCGCTCTACACCGAACTGGAGCGCCAGACGAGCGCCGTCTATCGAGAGGTCCTCGGTCCCGACGCGGACGTTCACATCGACTTCCTCAGGGCGTTGCTGATCGGCGTCGCCTTCAGCCGTCAGGTCGCTCGGACCGGGCCGATGGCGACGATGACCAGCGAGGAGCTCGCCGAGCGGCTGGCCCCGGCAATTCGCGCTGTTCTCGGTCCCGCGCTGCCCGCGGCTTGAGAGCGCCGTCACGCCGGCAGGCAGGACCGGGCGCTCGCCGCACTCCAGCGGCGAGCACGAGCGCCTGCAGCAGCTCATTCGCGAGCGCGAGCCGGCTCGTTGACGTATGGCAACACGCGCTCCCCATACCCCGCGAGCGTCGCATCCTGCGCGTCATGCTGCAGGTAGAGACCGAAGTGGTCCACACCGATCGCCGCCAGCTGCTGCAGGCGCTCAAGATGCTGCTCCGCAGTCCCGATCAGGCAAAAGCGCTCGACGATCTCATCGGGCACAAACTGCGCGTGCGTGTTACCGGCGCGGCCATGCTCGTTGTAGTCGTAGCCGGCGCGTCCCGCGATGTAGTCAGAAAGGCTCTTGGGGATCGCGGCGCCTTCGCTGCCGTAGCGATTGACGATGTCATGCACGTGGTTTCCGACCATGCCGCCGAACCACCGACATTGCTCGAGGGCATGTGATCTGTGTGCCTCCGAGCCGTCGGTCAGGTACGCCGGAGCGGCGACGCACATTGTGAGCGCGTTGGGATCGCGGCCGGCGGCCGCCGCAGCCTCGCGCACTGCGGCGATCGACCACGAGGCGATGTCCGGGTCGGCGAGCTGCAGGATGAAGCCGTCACCGACCTCGCCCGCGAGCTTGAGCGCGTTCGGGCCGTAGCCAGCCACCCAGATCGGCAGACGGCTGTCGGGGTTCCAGGGCAGGCGTAGATTCGATCCCCTGTATTCGACGGATTGGCCGTTGGCGAGGGCGCGGATGACCTCAATTGATTCCCGCATTTCCGCGAGCTTCACCGGACGACCGTTGATCGCACGGACTGCCGAGTCGCCGCGTCCCATCCCGCAGATCGTGCGGTTGCCATACATCTCGTTGAGCGTCGCGAACAGCGATGCCGTCACCGTCCAGTCGCGCGTTGCCGGGTTGGTGACCATCGGGCCCACGATGATCTTGTGTGTCGAGTCCAGGATGCGGCTGTAGATGACAAACGGCTCTTCCCACAAGAGGTGCGAGTCGAAGGTCCAAGCGTGCGTGAAGCCATAGGTCTCGGCGCGCCTGGCGAGCTCGATGACGCGCGCTGCGGGCGGGTTGGTCTGCAGCACCACACCGAAGTTCACGGAGCTACTCCCTCGCGTAGGGAGGCGGTGTTGTCCAATGCCCAGGCCACGGTGCGCCCGTATGCCTCGATGGCGACGCGCAGCGCCTCGTCTGTCGAATTCTCAATCGCCGCATGTGAGAGTGGTGGATCCGACTGGGCGAAGATCATGGCCGTAGGGATCACGCGGCCGATCTCCGTGGCGTCGTGGAGCGGACCGCTGGGGATCGGCTCGCCGGCATCGCCACCGGAGGCGGCGACGGCATTCCGTGCCGCCGTCACGAGCGCGGGATGAAAAGGGGTGGGGACCGCACCGAAGACGCGCCGGATCTCCAGCGTGCAGTCGAACGCCTCGGCAGCGGAATGGCAGGCTGCGATCGCATCCTCGAGCATCGCCGCCAGCGCCGCCTTATCGAGGTGGCGCTGGTCGAGCTGCATCTCGGTGCGGCCTGCGACGGCGGTTATCACCCCCGGCGTCGAGGCCAGGTTGCCGACGGTCGCGACGCCCTCATGAGCGATTGCGCTATCGCGGATCGCGAGCGTCGCCTGGGCGGCGGCGGCGAGGCTGTCGCGGCGGAGGTTCATCGGCGTCGAGCCTGCGTGCGCTGCCTGGCCGGTGAATGTGATCAGGTGGCGCTCCACTCCCACAGTGCCGCTGACCGCCGAGGCGAGCCGCCCACTGCCAAGCAGCACCGGGCCCTGCTCGATGTGCAGTTCCAGATATGCGAGCGCGCCTTCCAACGATGAGGTCGCCGCCGTTGCACGGTCGAGCTCGACACCGCAACTCGCAAGGGCGTCGCCGAGCGTGGTCCCGCTCGAGTCGCGTAGTGCGCGAACGTCATCGGGGATCAGCGTGCCCGCGCATGCCGATGAGCCCAGCAGGCTGCGCGTGAAACGTGCGCCCTCCTCATCGGCCCAGTCCACGAACTTGACAGCGACGGGTGGCCGCGGGGTGGATGCGGCAAGCTGCCGCACCGTCTCCAGCGCAGTCATCAGCCCGAGCACCCCGTCGAGCCAACCGCCGTCGGGGACAGCGTCGATGTGTGAGCCGACGATCAGGAACTCGTCGGAGTCGCCGTCCACCGTGGCCCAGATGTTGCCCGCCTCGTCCTCGTAGATCGGCAGGCCGATCTGCTCGATCTTCCCGCGCAGCCAGGACCGGGCCGCAAGCCAGTCAGGGCTCCACGCCAGCCGTTTGGCGCCGGCGAACCGCCCGCCGCTCTGGGTGGCGAGCTCATCAAGGTCCGCAAGAACCGCCGAGCTATCGAGCTTGAGCTCAGTCATAGTGCCGCGTCCACGAGCGACCGCTTTACGAACCGACCGTGGCCGGGTGAGGTGAGGATCTCGCCACGGTCGTAAACGAGCGTGCCGCGACAGAAGGTGTGGCGCACGCTCGCGGAGGCCGTTTCGCCCTCGAAGAGGTCGTAGTCGACGTTCATCAGCGATGTCTGCCGACCGTAGGGGCGCGGCGCAGTCGGATCCAACACGACGATGTCAGCGTCCTTTCCTGGCAGGATCGCTCCCTTGCCGCTGAGGCCGAAACGTCGCGCGACGGTCGTCGCCGTGCGGTCGACGAGCTGGGACCTCGTCAGCTTGCCCACAACCACGCCATCATCCCAGAGCTTTGCAAGCCGATGCTGAATCAGCGCCAGGCCGTTTGGCACGAGGCTGAAGTTGTCAAGTCCACGGGCCTTCTGCTCGTCGGTGAAGGGGCAGTGGTCGGTCGAGACGCTCTCGAGCACCCCGCGGCTGAGGTAGTCCCAGAGGGGCTCGTGGTTGGCGGCGTCGCGCAGCGGAGGCGAGCAGATGTAGCGGCAGCCCTCGACTCCGGGCCGCTTCAAATCATCGATCGAGTTGGTCAGATACTGCACACACGTCTCGCCGGTCACAGCACCGCCGCGCAGCTGCGCGGCTTCGATCTCGGCTGCGGCGGCGGCGCAGGTGACGTGCACGACAAACAGCGGCGCGCCGACGCTCTCGGCGATCCGCGCCGCGCGGCCCGTCGCCTCGGCCTCGACGAACTCGGGTCGGGTGAGCGCGTGGTTGATCGCCGAGGTGTCGCCGTTGGCCAACGCACGCTTCACGAGTAGGTCGATGATGTCGCCGTTCTCCGCGTGCACCATCGTCAGCGCATTGAGGTCGCGGGCACGCTCCATACAGGCGGTCAGCACGTCGTCACGCGCCATCAGCTCCCCCTTGTAGGCCATGAACAGCTTGAACGAGCAGAGCCCGGCGTCGACCATCGCCGCCATGTCCTCGAGCACCGGCTCGCTGCCGTTGGTGATCGCCATGTGAAATCCGTAATCGACGTGAGCGGCACCGGCTGCGCGAGCCGACCATTGCTCGAGTGCGGTGTGCAGGTTGTCGGGCTCACGCTGGATCGCGAAGTCCACAAGGCATGTGACACCGCCCGCGGCGGCCGCGCGCGTGCCGGTGTCGTAGTCGTCTGAGGACATCATTCCCATGAACGGCATAGACAGATGGGTGTGGTTGTCGATCAGCCCGGGCAGCACGAAGCACCCACGGGCATCGATGACCGTCGCGCCGTCGGGCGCGCTCAGACGTCCGACTGCGGAGATCATCTCGCCCTCGATCAGGACGTCTCCCCGGAACTCGTCGTCGGCGGTGACGACGGTCCCGCCAGAGATGAGGGTCGTGTTGCTCACTGCTCGCCTCCTCTGATTCGCGGCCCGGCCCGATGCACGCGGCCGGAGACGAATGTCTCAGCTTGATCCAGGCCGGCGTACCCCGCTTTGTAACCCGCGTGCGCCGGCACAGCGGTTTCAATCCTCTCAGACCATGCAACCGGCACCGGCCGCTCGCCTGAGCAACCTTTGGCTCGGGCAGCTGGTGGTGCGGGTGCGAGAGCCGAGCCTGTCATCGCGGATGCGTTGCTGCCGGCCGTTGGGCGCTACGGTCCTACCTCTCGCAAGCGAATCAGGAGAACGAGATGAGTTCCGTTCAGGGCAGCCGGGTCGGCGTGACCGGCTTTGTCCACGTCGGCCTGGTGGTCGAGGACCTCGACGAGATGGTGCGGTTTCTCACGCTGCTCGGCTTCGAATGCGGCGCGCCGGGGGTCTACGGCGGTGACTGGATCGATCGCATCATCGGTCTCGACGAGACCGAGCTCGAGCTCGTCATGGTGCGACTGCCCGACGGCAGCGACGTCTTCGAGGTGGTGCGCTTCAGGTCTCCGTTCGCTGCCGCGCAAGAAACCGCACCGGCAGCCAACCGCCCAGGACTCCGGCACATCTCGTTCAGTGTCGAGGATATGCACGCGGTCGTCGATCGGATCCGTGCAGCCGGCTGGGAGCCGATCCGGGAGGTGGTCAACTATGAAGACATGTACCTGCTCACCTACATCCGCGGCCCTGAGGGCCTGATCGTCGAGCTCGCCCAGAGCATTCGGGAGCTGCGCTGATCAGCTTTGACTCAGGCGCAGTGGCCGAGCCTGATTGCAGCCAGTTTGACGTGATCGTTGTCGGCGCCGGGCTGATGGGCGCGGCGACTGCCTGGGCGCTGTCGCGAAGGGGACGCTCCGTGCTTGTCGTCGAGCAATACACGCCGGCCAACACGCTCGGCAGCTCGCATGGCAGCGCTCGTATCGTGCGACGGGCGTACGGCGACCCGCTTTACACGCAGTTGACCGGCCGGGCGCTTGAACTGTGGCGGGAGCTCGAGCGGCAATCGGGCGCGACGATCCTGCGCATGCTCGGTGGGGTCGACTTCGGCGCAGCGGGGGAGATCGATCGCATGGCGGGATACCTGGCGACGAGTCACGTCGCTCACGAAGTCATGTCGGTGTCCGAGGCCGAACAGCGCTGGCCGGGCATGCGCTTTGACGGCAAGGTGGTCTTCCACCCGGAGGCGGGCACTGTGGACGCCGCGGTCGCCGTCGAAACGTTCCTGTCGGAGGCGCGTCGACACGGCGCACGGATGATGGAAGGAGCTCCCGTGGTTGAGATCCGCCCCGGGCACGAGCGAGCCGAGATCGAGCTCGCCGGAAGCAGACTGGTCACCGCGCCAACACTGGTGATCGCCGCCGGAGCGTGGGCAGCCCCGCTACTGACTGGCATCGTCGAGCTGCCGCCATTGGCTGTCACCCAACAGCAGATCTTCCACTTCGTGCGCCTCGATCCGGGCGCGGAGCTCTGGCCGAGCGTGATCCACGCGGACGCTGATATCTACCACCTCGCCGGCGGCCGGGATGGTGGACCGGCAGATGACCGCAAGATCGCAGAGCACCGTCGCGGAACGCCGACGACGGCGACGGCGCGTAACGGCCTTGTCGATCCGGCGTCGCGCCAGCGGCTGATCGAATACGTGAAGCGCTGGCTGCCAGGGCTGGAGCCGACGCCCAGGCGCGAAGCCACTTGCCTCTACACCACGACGCCCAACGAGGACTTCATTCTCGATCGCGTCGGCACGCTTGTGGTGTGCTCGCCGTGCTCGGGCCACGGGGCCAAGTTCGCCCCGCTGATCGGTGAATTGACCGCCGACCTCGCCACGACGCCCGGCAAGTCGCAGATCCCGCGGCGCTTCCAGCTCGGCTCGCACCTGAGCTGATCGAGCAGCCGAGGCACAGCGAGCTTCTACCGACCCTCAGCGGGGTAGGCTGATCAGGACCGCGGCCACGGGAGGATCAAGAATGAGTGAGCGAGTCAAGCTCGACTGGTCGAGCGCCGACGTCAACGACGGCATGCTGACAGTGGCGCTCAACAACAAGCCGCCGAAGAAGTGGCGTGAAGCATTCGAGCGGGCTACAGCACTGCTCAGCCATGGCAACTGGACAACAAGGCTGAACCAGCGCAACGGCGCGGTGCGGCTCGATCCGGTGCAATTGGGCGAGGAGGAGCGCGTGCGCCAGTTTCTCGAGGGCGCGCTGCTCGAAGCCAATCGCACGATCATGCCCGAGGACGAGCTCTTCGCCGACTCACAGAGCGATGATGAGACAGACGCGCCGGACGCGTCGCCCGACGAGGAGCTCACCCAGAGGTTCCGCGGGTTCGCCTCCCACTGAGTTGGTCTGACCCGGGCTCAGCCAGCCTCGAGCGCCAGCTCGGCGGCGATCAGCGCAGCAACGCGCGCGTTGTTGACCGCCAGCGCAATGTTGGCAGGGATGCTTTCACCATCTGTCTCGCGCTCGATCTCTCCGAGCACGAAGGGCGTGACGGCCGCTCCGGTCACGCCAGCGCCGCCCGCGGCGGCGAGGGCGGACTCAAGCTTGGCCTGAAGGTTGGTGGCGTCAAGCTCGTGCTGGGCTGGGATCGGCACGGTAAGCAGAGCACCCGCGTCTGCGCGCAGACGGTTACGGAGCACGTCGGCGACCTCGCGGCTGGTCTCGACGCGATGCGGGACCGGCAGCCCACTGCTTCGCGAATAGAAGGCGGGGAACCAGTCATGTTGCCAGCCAAGAACAGGGACACCGGCGGTCTCGAGGTACTCGAGCGTCTTTGCAAGATCGAGGAACGCCTTGGCCCCCGCACAGACCGTGACAAGCGGATGATGCGCCAGGGCGTCGAGGTCCGCGGAGATGTCCCAGGAGGACTCGACGCCACGGTGAACACCGCCGATGCCGCCCGTGGCGAACACGGCGATGCCTGCGGCATGGGCCAGCGCGACGGTCGCAGAGACGGTCGTGACACCGGCCTCGAGCCGTTTGGCGATGGCGACGGCAAGGTCGCGCTCCGCGAGCTTCGTCGTCGCACGCAGCACACGCTGCTCCTCGGCCGGCTCCAGCCCCACGCGCGCCACCCCGTCGAGCACCGCGGTAACCGCGGGCTCCACGCCGGCTGCGCGAAGCGCCTCCTTGCAGCCATCCAAGGCGGTGGTGTTGGCAGGAGCGGGGAGGCCGAGGCTCGAAAAGATCGTTGACTCCAAGGCGACCACCGGGCGCCCGCTGGCCAGCGCCTCGTCCACCGTCGTTGAGATCTTGATCGCTCCGGCCCGGACGAGCTCATGGGAAGTTGGTGTCATGGGTTCTTACTCCAGTCTTGAGAGAGCGTCGGCCTGTTCAGGATCAAGTGCCGCGCCGGGCGAGCGCAGAACCGCGCGGGCCAGACGATGGCCCGCTTGGACCGCATCGATCGGTCGGCAACCGCTGAGGTAGGCGCCGAGAAAGCCTGCGGCGAAGGCGTCGCCGGCGCCGGTTGCGTCGCGCACGTCGCCGACAGCGGCAACCGGCAGGGTAGAGCTCTCGCCGCCCGGAGCGCGGAGGGTGGTCGCGTTGGAGCCGTCCTTGACGATCGTGAGGATTGACGTGAAGGGCGGGCTGCCGAGGTCCAGCAGGCGGGCTTCCAACGCGTTGGCAAAGAAGATGGTGGGCTGGATTGCCTCGACGATCGCGGTGTAGCGATCGGTCCCTAGGTCCTCGAGTAGACCGGCCGAGGAAGCGTCCAACGACAGCTCGATTCCCGCGGCGCGCGCGGCCGCCATCAGCTCGAGCGTCGCACCCGCCGCCGGTTCAGCCGCAAAACTGTAACTGGTCACATGCAGTATCCCGAGCGAGCCGAGCCACTCGGTCGGCACGTCGTTCAACTCGGCCGCGGCACCACGGTCGGGAAACATTGTTCGCTCGCCGCTGCTGTCAATCAGCACCACGATCGTGCCCGTGCGCCCCCGCCGTTGCGCCCGAACGTCGACCCCGAAGCTACGGAGCGTCTCGGTGAGTTCGAGCCCGAGCGCGTCATCACCGACGCGACCGATGAAGCGGGTCTGCGTGCCGGTGCTGGCCGCGAGTGCCGCGACGTTCGCGGCGCTACCGCCGCGGGTACGGGTGATACGCGACGGGTTGTCGTCCGCGGGTCTGAGCTCGCGCTCGGACCAGACGACAATGTCCTCTACCAGGTCGCCGACCACTCCGAGGATCTCGCCGCGAACTGTGCGCATCCCGCAGTTCTAACGGATCACTGGCGGCCAGGGCGGCAGGGATCGTGGCCGCGATAATCGGGACATGCGAGTTCTCGTGACAGGCAGTGCCGGCCACCTCGACGAAGCGATGGCGGACCATGACGCCGTCCGAGCTGCGGTCTACGGCGTTGACGCGGTGGCCGCGTCTACGACGTCCACGCACGCGGCCCGCGCGCAATAGCCTGCTCGGATCTTAGATCGCCGAGGTAGCCGCGCCAGGGAGATCTCAGCCGACTTCGGCTGCCTGGAGTTTGAACTCGCCCGTGTCGGTGTGTGCAGTTGCCGGCGCGCGAGCGACGACGCGGCACATGTACACGTATGCCAGCGCGGCGACCAGGGCCAGTGCGGCTTCCCAGTGGAAACTCGCGCGGTACGCGGCCTGCACGTGAACCATCCGAGATCTCCCCGTATGCAGCTCTGCCTGCAGCACGATGGCGGCGATCGCCGTCCCGAACGACGCTCCCAGTCGCATCGTCACGGTCACCAGCGGCGAGCCGTGCGAGATCTCGTGGCGCGCCAGGCCGACATAGCTGGCCGCCGTGGCCGGCACCCAGCTGAGGCCCGCACCGAAGCCGGCGAAAAGCAGAGTCAGACAGATCGGCAATGGCGACATGTGGGGGCCGAAGCCTGCCACCAGCATGGTCGTAGCCACGAGTACCAGCGCCCCGACCGCGCCCAGGCGCCGCGCGAGCGGGCCGTCTCCCAGGCGCCCGCACAGCCACATCCCGACCGCTGTACCAAAGCCCTGCGGTGCCATCAGAAGTCCGGCAGACATTGGACTGGCGTGCCGCAGCTGCTGAAAGGCGAGCGGCAACAGAACGAGCACCCCGAACCAGGCGATGTCAACGAAGAAGATCGCGATCAGCCCGGCGCTGAAGCTGGGACGAGCGCACAGGCGCACGTCAAGCAGCGGACGGACCGAACGCAGCGCATGCCGCACGAAGTCCAGCACCAGCAGCACTCCGACGAGCAAGGGCAGCAATGCGCTCGGTGAGAGCAGGCTGCCGGTCTGCTCCGCCTGGGTGAGCGCGAAGACCATCGCCGGCACGCCGATGCTGAGCCGTACGAGGCCGCCGATATCGAGCCGTCCAGCGGGACGGCTCGGCGTTTGGGGAAGTAGATAGAGCGCCGCGACGGTGGCGAGCAAGCTGATCGGCACGTTGATCATGAAGATCCAGCGCCAGCCGAGACCCTGTACGAGCCCGCCGCCGATCGTCGGGCCGAGCATCGAGCCGATCGAGCTGAACATCCAGATGCGACTGACCATCTTTCCCATGCGGCTGGGGCCGGCGACCTCGGCCGCGATCAGCTGGCCGAGCGGCACAAGCATCCCGCCGGCAAGCCCCTGCAGCAGCCGGAAGGCGATCAACATCTGCAACGAGCCGGCCAGCGCACACAGCGCTGAGCTCAAGCCGAAGAGGGCCAGCGAGCCGACGTAGACCCGACGCGCGCCGAAGCGCCGTGAGGCCCAGCCACTGACCGGAATCACGCCTGCAACGGTGAGCAGATAGGCCGTGATCACCCACTGGACGCTCGCGACGGTGGCGTGGAGGTCATGCTCAAGCGTGTTGAGCGCGACGTTCGTCACTGTTGCGTCGACCGCCGACATGAGGGCGCCGAGGCAGACGATGATCAGCGCGTTGCGGATCGTGCGCGCATCGCCACGCACCGCAGCCCGCGGTTGCGGCCGGTGCGGCGCAGCGCGGCGCGTGAAGGTACGTCTGCCACGCCCGTTCCCTCTGGGCTTGGTCTTGAGCGAGTTGGGCACATGGCCAATCTAGGCTCCAGTTATGATTCGCACAAATGAACTGTTTTGGTGCTTTTGATCAATGTCCGTGAACGTAGAACCGATCGACCCGCGCACGCTGCGAGCCCTGGTAACCGTCGCCGAGACGGGCTCTTTCCGGGCCGCTGCCCGCTCGCTGGGTTACACGCAGTCGGCGGTCTCGCATCAGATCGCGGCGATCGAGCGGCGGCTGGGCGTCACCGTGTTCGTGCGCCCCGGGGGACGGGGGAAGGTGGGGTTGACGCCACACGGCGAGCTCGTCTACCAGCACGCGCAGCGCGTGATGGCCGCCAACCAGGCGCTGGACGCCGATATCCGTGCGGCGCTCGCCGGTGAGCGCGGGACGCTCCGCATCGGCCTCTCGCAGAGCACCTGCGCAATGCTCGCCGAGCCACTGGCTTACCTGCGGCGCACGAGTCCTGGGATCGAGGTGTCGCTGATCAACTCGGGCACCGCCGAGAGCCTCGCCCAGCAATTGCATCAGGGCCAGGTGGACGTCGGGCTCTACATCAACATCGAGGCCGACGAACGCGTGGTGACGACGCCGCTGTTCGAGGACGCCTGGGTGGTTATCGCCCATCGCGACAATCCGATCGCGGCCTCCAGCTCGATCACGCTGGACGCGCTCGATGGCGCGGAGATGATCGCCTGGCATCAGCGCTGGCGGGCGCAGGCGAATCTCGAGCGACTGTGGCGCCAGCGCGGCGTGCGCCCGCGCATCGTCTACCGGACCGACGACAACATGATGATCCAGGTCCTGGTCGCCAACGGGCTCGGCTGCGCCTGTGTCGGTGCGCTGGCGGCAGCGGAGCTGATCGATCCCAGGCTGAGGCGGCTGGCGCTGCGCGATGAGGTCCCGCCGCGCACGCTGTCACTTTGTTGGGCACGCGACCGCGAGCCACCGCCGGCGGCGGTGGTGCTCGGTGATGCGATCCGGCGACTGGCAGCACAGCGCTCGATGGCCGGCGGGCTCTGAGCGCCGGCTTACGCTCCGCTAAGCGAGAAGGGCGGTCAGCGCGTCAGGGCGTCGTTGACCGACTGCCTCATGGGCGGCGGCTGCGTGCGCACGTACAGGGTTCCGCCGGGCCCGCGGCAGTCAATCGTGAGCCTCGGTGCGCCGGCCAGCGGCGTTCGCTCAGGCGACTGGACCTTCTGGCTCGCGAACAGGCCACCACCCTGAACGACGACCTCGACGCCTTCGGGGACGATCACGGTCACGGTGCCGAACAGGTTGTAGACCTCCAGGGTGGTCTCGTTGCTCGCGAGACGCACCTGTCGCAGGTCGAGCTCGATCGTGCCGCAGACGGAGCGCCACGCCGAGCGCTGTGGAAGTGACCACGGCCCGCTGCGGGTCAGGTGCGAGCAGATGGCGCGATGCTGCTGCGATGCCTCGGCAGGGACAGAACCTGCAGCCGGGGACGCGGGCAGATCGCGCGTCAGGCGCGCCAGCTCCTGGTCTGTGCGGGCCGACTGGACGAGGCCAACACGGTCGCTGAACTCCTCGAGCGTCAGGCGGCCGTCACCGACCGCGTCGCGCAGTTGCACGACACTGTGCTCGCGCTCGGCGTCGGAGGCGAGGATCGGCGTGGGCTCACCGCCGGTGCTCATCGCCGCAGCGTAGCTCCGTATCGCCGGCCGTGATCCGATTACGGCACGCGCGCCGCAAAACAATCCCGCCGTGCCCGATACCTGGGGCTATGTCTGGGATGTCGAGTCAGGTAATGGAGCGGCGGGCGCTGTGATTCGAGGATTCGCGAAGAGCGCAACGCGGACAAGGCGCGTTTGCGGCTCAAGGCCGAACGGGAAGCCGCCCGGCCGAGAGTTGAACCAGATAGCCGCCGCGCACGCGCGCGCGGCGGCTGAAGCCGATACCCGCGGCCCCGTCCGGGTCTATGAGGCTTGCCGGGTCGGCATCGATAAGCTGCTCCGTCGTGCCCGAGAGCCTGTGGAAATGCACCGCGGAGGAGCTGTTGCGCCGCGCTTCCTCGATCGACCCGACCCCAGGTGGCGGTTCAGTTGCGGCGCTTACGGCAGCCTTTGGTCTGAGCCTCTTGCAGATGGCGATCGGCGTGACCGTGGCCGGTCCTGACGGCGCCGCCGACGACCGTGCGCGGCTGCTTGCTGCGCATGCTCGAGCCGGTGAGCTCCAGGCTGTCGTGGCCGCGGCGGTGGACCGCGATGCGATCGAGTTCGAAGCCGTGATGTCCGGATACCGGATGCCACGCGATACCGAGGACGAGCGCGCCGCCCGTGTCGCGGCGATCGACGCCGCCACCGTGACCGCGACGCTCGGACCGCTGCGACTTGCGGAGGCCGCGCTATCTGGGATCGCACTGGTCGACGAGACTGGGCCGCTGATCAAGCGCAGCATCGTCAGCGACGCCAGGGCCGGCCGGGACCTGCTGCGCGGAGCCGCACTCGCTGCGCTGCAAACCGCCGATATCAATCTCGTCGCCCTCGAAGCACGCGGGCACGGCGAAGCTCCCGCGTTGCGTGAGCGCCGCGACGCCGCGCGCGCCACAGCGAGCCCTGACGAGGAGCGCAGTTGACAGCCCGAGTGATCGACGCGACGGAAGTGGCGCTGCCCTTCCGCGCGGAGACACGCGTGAATGTTGCGCGTCTCGGGCGCGGGCTGCGGGTCGTCGGGCTCCTCACTCAATCTGAAGGCCCGGCCAATACCTATGCCGCCTATGCACGGCGTGGCGCCGAAGATGCCGGCATCGCGATGGATGTGTGGGAGCCAGACCCGCGCCACGTCGATGCGGCGATCCGCGAAGCCAACGCCGACCCATCGGTCGACGGGCTCTTTCTGTACTACCCGCTGAGCGATCCGGTCGAAGACCGCTGGCTACGGGAGCTTGTCGATCCCCGCAAGGACGTCGAGGGAATGCACAGCTTCTGGAGTCGGCTGCTCTACGAGAACCGTCGCTATGTGGACGACGAGAACTCGCTGCGGGCGATCCTGCCGTGCACTCCGCTCGGGATCCTCAAGCTGCTCGACGCGGCTGGACTCGGAGCCGACGGCAGCTCCGACCGCGCACGCCTCGACGGCGTCCGCGCCTGTGTCATCAACCGCAGCGAAATAGTCGGCCGACCGCTCTCGGCGATGCTCGCCAACGACGGCGCCACGGTGATCTCACTCGACCTTGCCGGTGCCGTCGTGTTCGAGCCCGCGATCGGCCGGCGCGCGCACGTCATACGCGACAGCGACCACGATCGCGCTCGGGCGCTGCGGGACGCCGATGTGGTGATCACGGGCGTGCCGTCACGGGACTTTCCACTCGTGACGGCCGCCGAGATCAAGCCAGGGGCGATCTGTCTGAACTTCTCGCAGTTCCGCAACTTCGACGACTCGGTGCTCGAGGTCGCATCCGCATTTGTGCCCCGCGTCGGACCGATGACCGTGGCGATGGCCACACGCAACCTGTTGCGGCTGACGGCCCTGCGCTCAACCGGCGGCTGACGTGTCTGGCGGACGCCAGTCGACACGCTCAGGGCGTCGGCCGCTCCGTGCCGTAGATCGAGACGACCTGACCACGAAGGTCTCCGTTGCGCAGCCACGCGAAGCCAAGACGCTCGGCAACCCGCGCAGAGGCCGTGTTGTCGGGATGGATCACTGAGATCAGACGGGGCGCGCTGAGAGCCGTCCAGGCCCAGCTCATCGCGGCACCAGCCGCCTCGGTGGCGTACCCGTTGCCCCAGGCGTGCCGCGCGAGCGTCCAGCCAAGCTCGAGCCCGAACCACCCCTCTGGGTTCCACAGGCCCACGCGGCCCAGCAGCTGGCCGTCGGCGATGCGCTCGACCGCCCAGTTGCCGTAGCCACGCAGGCCCCAGTGCCCAGCATGCAGCGCCATCGATCGCCAGCTCTGCTCCTGGTCCATGACGCCACCCACGTAGCGCATCACCTCGGGGTCAGCCGCCATCGCCGCATAGGCATCTGCGTCGGCTGATCGCCACTCACGCAAAACGAGGCGTTCGGTGTGCAGCCGCGGCACGGCGCTGGTCGTCATCGCCGCGACTGTAGAGCGACAGCGCAAAAGAGGCACCGCGGAAATGACGGCGTTACCGGCGATCTGGCGGCACTTCTGCCGGTAGCTGCCCGCAGGTGACTCGCTGCGACTCGTCAACCGAGCGCGTAGCGCTCATAGATCACGCGCGAGGCGAACGTCCGGGTCTCGATCAGCTCAAGCGGCATGTCCGTTGTCACCGGCGGCAGGAAGGGAGTACCTCCTCCGACGACGATCGGGTTGCGAAAGATGCGCAGCTCGTCGACCAGACCGAGCTCGATCGCCGCCGAGGCCAGGCCTGCGCCACCGATTTCGACGTGCTTGTCGGTCGCCTCCCGTGCGGCGGCGGCGACCTCCTCGGCCAACGGCGCCGCCGCGAGCCGAGCATTACCCTGGACGCTGTTCAGCGTGCGACTGAAGACGATCTTCGGAATAGCGGACCAAACTTCGGCGAAGGCGGCTCCAAGCTCTGTCTCCCGCAACGACATATCCGTCTCCCAGACAAGCAAGGTCTCGTACAGCCGCCGTCCACAGAGATGAGCGCCGAGCTCTCCGATCCGCGCGAGGTGGAAGGCGAACTGCTCATCGCTCGGTGCCGTCCATCCGAACGCTCCATCGCGATCGGCGATGAAGCCGTCCACCGAGACGCTCATCGAGTAGATCAACATGCCGGCAAGCTACACCAGCCAGCGACGTGCGTTGTTCATCTCGGCGCGGCCAGCGTCGGCTCGAACCGACGCCAGGTCGATGAGGCCAGCTGCGTGATCGCGGCGATCACGATCGTGGCGGCCGCTAAGGGAAAGTACGTCCGGGGGCCGGTGAGTTTGATCGCGACGCCGGCGATCAAGGTGGATAGGGGCATCATGCCGACGCTGGCGAGCATGAGCACGCCGATCAGACGGCCGAGATGCTCGGGTGGTGCCCATAGCTGGATGGCAGTGATCAGCTGCAGGTTGCCGATCGAGATCAGGATGAACGTGCCGATCAGGATGATCATCACGGTGATCAGGCTGCCGGCGTACGGGAGTGCTGCGATCAAGGGCGCGGTGGGCAGCAGCACGAGACTCGCGAGCACGAGTGGTCTCCGCACCGCCGGGATGCTCGCGGCGATGAACGTCCCCAACAACAAGCCGGCGCCCATGGCGGCGCTGAGTGCTCCGTAGCCGCTGGCGTGCAGGTGCATCGGTCCCCGGGCGAGCGCCGGCAACGCGACCCTGCCCATGCCCGTCGAGCCCAGGTTCACGAGCGCGTCGGTGACGAGCATCAACCGTACGAATGGATGGGCCAGGAGATCACGCAGAGCCACGGCTTCTGTTGGTGAGTCTGTGGCGGTTCGAGCGCTCACCGGTTGAGACGCGGCCCCGCGGATTCGTGCAAGCGTGAGCGCGGAGAAGGTGAAAGTGGCGGCGTCAATCGCGAAACCCTCTGCCGACCCGACCATGACGACGAGCAGCCCGCCGAGCGCCGGGCCGGCAAGCTGACTGAGCTGTGTGGTCCCGGAGATCAGCGCGTTGCCCGCCTGCAGCGCGTCCGTGGGAAGCAGGGCGGGGACGATCGTCTGCGACGCGGGGATGAACATGCCCTCTCCGGCTCCGAGCACGACCGTGATGACGATCAGCGTCACCTCGTGCGCGCTTCCGCACGCAGCCATCACCGCGAGCGCCGTGACGGCAAGGGCACGCACGCAGTTCGCGAGCATCATCACCTTCCACGGTCTGTAGCGATCGCTCGCGTGGCCACCGACCATCAGCAGCGCCGTGCGCGGGACCCCGTAAGTGGTCAGGAGAGTGCCGAGCAGCAGGGCTCCACCGTGATGCGCGAGTACGTACCAGGGCAATGCGATCAGGAAGATCCCATCACCGAAATTCGATACCAGCTCACCGGCAAGCAGCAGACGAAAACTCGGATGACGGAGCGGCGTCATGGGACTCGCCAGCTGGCTGCACTCAGTGCTCGGGTGGGGCGATGGGGTAGCCGATCGACAGGAGTTCGATCGGCAGCGCTCCCGCGGGCCGAGCGGCCGGATCATCCCGCCGCTCGGGAAACGTCCTGACCAGCAGCTCCGTGATCTGCTCGGCCACCATCGCGAGCTCATCCGGGGTCAGCCAGGCGACGCTTTGGCTGTGGTATGCGGCGTCGCGCCATTCCCGCGAATAGACGGAGCGACCGGCAAGCCATGTTCTGTAGCGATCCAGCTGTCGGTCGTCCATCAGCCGTTCCAGCGCCGCCCAGGCGAGCGCGGCCTGGGGATCGTCCTGCACGTTGGCGACGCGCATCCCGCGCGAGGAGAGCCGCCACGGCCGCGCACGGCCACGAACGCCTTCCACCTCCTCGACGAAGCCGAACTTCGCCAGTTGCCGCAGATGAAATGAGCAGCTCGCCTGCGATTCACCCAAGCCTGCGGCGGCCTGAGTGGCGTTGATCGTGCCCTCGCGCCAGAGAAGTTCGATCAACGCCAACCGCAGGGGATGCGTGAGCGCCCGCATCTTCCGCGGATCGGTCAGCTGCTGCGGGGCCGCTTCGGTGATCTGTTCGGAGTCGGAGTCCGAGTCAGAGACATGATCAGAGTGGGTAGTATCCAAAGAGATCTTTGGATACTACCGTCCGCGTGGTGGGTTGCACCGACCGAAGCGCTGCGAAGCGGAGGCGCCACGCCAGTGACCAGCCGACGGCCGGTGGCGACGGTGGGATTAGAATCGCATCGCGTGCGTCGCGCGCGACTCGGATTTGGTGTGCCTTTGGCCGCGGCGGCGGTTGTGTTCTCGTTCGTGGCGGCGGCCGGTGCCGCCGCCAAGGCCGGGACCTACTTGTCGTCGCTGCACTCGTTGAAGACGATCGGCTCGACCGTTCCGCCCAACGGGGATCTCAACCCCTACGGGATTGCCATCGTTCCGCGCACGGTGGGCACCCTGACCGCAGGCGATTTTCTTGTCAGCAACTTCAACGCCAGGTCCAATGAGCAGGGGACCGGCTCGACGATCGTCCAGATATCGCCCGGAGGGAAGCTGTCGGTGTTCGCACAGATCACCGCGCAGTCGCTGCCGGGCGCCTGCCCGGGGGGAATTGGCCTCACCGGCGCATTGGGCATCCTTCCGCACGGGTATGTGGTGGTCGGGAGCCTGCCGACGACCAACGGCGAGTCCGCCACGGCGAGGTACGGCTGCCTGATCGTTCTCAACAGCGTGGGCCGGCCCGTCGAAACGATCACGGGGCCGGATATCGAGGGGCCGTGGGGTATGGCGACCGTCACGAGGGGCGCGACCACAACGCTCTTCGTGAGCAACGCCCTCAACGGCGGGGCCAACGACGGCTCGGATACGGAACCCACCGCAACGGTCCTGCGACTACGGCTCGCAACATCCCGCGGCGCTCCGCGGGTAACGAGCCAGCAGATCATCGTGGCGGCCATCCCCTGGCGTGATGACAAGGCGGCGCTGGTGATCGGACCGACCGGCGTAGCTCTTGCCTCGAACGACACCCTGTACGTCGCCAACACGCTCGGCAACGGCATCATCGCGATCCCGCATGCGATGACCCGTACGCGGGCGGTCGCCGATCGCGGTATCTCGCTCGCGTCGGGAGGCGCTCTGCGGCGGCCGCTCGGGCTTGCCATCGCCCCAAACGGCGACATCATCGCCACCAATGCCGGTGACGGCGACATGGTCGAGACCACGCCGGCCGGCAAGCAAGTGGCGGTTCTTGCCGGAGACGCGAAGTCCGGTGCGGGCTCGTTGTTCGGGCTGGCAATCGACCGCGACAATGAGCTCGTCTACGTCGATGACGCCCTCAACACCCTACGGGTACTGCGCTGACGGCCGGGATGTGAGGCGCCACCGCAGCCCTGGCCGAAGCACTTCAAGTGGGTCGCTTGAGCACTGACGCTCGGGGCGCAGATGCCACCGGAGGCGATCCGGCCGTCAACCGATCAGGCCATTGATGTGGACCGTGCGCACTCCACTCACATAATTGCTGCGCATGAGCACACTGCGCTGGAGCAAGCTCGAAGCCTGGCGAGAGCATTCCCGCATCTTGCATGTCGCGGTTGAGCACTACCGGCTTCGGCGCCGGCCAACTGTCGTGAACCACCGAGGCATCAAGATCGCGGTCGACCCGAAGTGGGGGCCGCTCATCACAGACGGGATCTACCGCGACGACTACGAGCGCCAAGAACTCCAGGTTCTTCGCCAAACCCTTCGCCCAGATGACCGCTACCTCGAGGCCGGCGCCGCGATCGGGGTTGTCGCGACCGCTGCGTGCCAGATCGTCGGCGATCAAAACGTGATCGCGTACGAAGCCAACCCGGCGCTACTGCCGGTGGCACGCGAGACAACCGCGCGCAATGGCTACCAACCGGAGATCATCAACGGCATCCTCGGCGACCAGACCGGCGGTGACGTCGACTTCTACGTCAATGAGATCTTCCTGAGCAGCAGCCTGACAGCCCAACCGAACACGCACAGGATCTCGGTCCCCGCACGGGCTTTCACCGATGAGCTCGATCGCTTCCGGCCGACCTATCTCATGCTCGACATTGAAGGCGCCGAAGTCGCCCTTCTTACACCGCCACTGCCCGACTACATCCAGCGTGTTTGCGTCGAGGTGCATCCCGCCGCCGTCGGCATGGAGATCGTCAACGAGCTCGTGGTCAGGATGATCAACCAGGGTCTTTTGCTCGAGACATCGGTTTCCGGCGGCAACGTCCTGTACTTCGCGCGCAGCGAGCAGGCGGTTCAGCCGACCGCGAGCGCTGTGCGTCAATTCGGATGATGCAACGACACCCGCGCCTTGGAAAAAACGTGATTTGCAGCGTATGCTCCGATTTAGCGGCGCGCTCCTTGCGCCCCGGAGGCATCTCAAAGCACCTTTGAACAGCGGCTCCGGTCTCGCTGTGAGGTCATTGGAACCGGGACGGCCGGACCGGTTCAAAAAGGGGGGTGCTTGCCGTTTGGCAGCGAAGGGACAGAAGCGGGCAGGCATTTCGCCGCCCGCAAGCCCGCGCGCGCCGGCGCCCCGGGGCACGCTGACAGCGGCTGGCGTTGAACTGGCCTACGAACCCGACATGGCAGTCCTACAGGCGGTGTTCCGGCATTCGCCGAGCGGGATCAGCGTGTCTGCTCTGGACGGCAGATGGCTGATGATCAGCGATGCCTACTGCCGACTGGTGGGGTACGAGCGCGCCGAGCTGGAGGGGATGTCGTTTCGCGATGTAACGCACCGCGACGACGTCGCCGCGGACGCCGCGTTTGTTACGGCCGCGCTTGCCGGCGCCGGAGACAGTTTCGAGCGTGAGAAGCGGTACGTGCGTAAAGACGGCTCGACGGTCTGGGGCCGGGCTTATGTTGAGCTAATTCGAGATGATCTCGGAGCGCCGATCTACTTTCTGTCGCATGTGCAGGACACCACCGAGCATCGTTCCGCTCAGGTGCTGTTGGGAGACAGCGCCCGCACATTGCGCGCGATGATCGATAACAACCCGGCGCTCATCTCGGTCAAGGACCGTGAGCAGCGCTACACGATGGTCAATCGCCAATTCGAGCGGTTCTTCGGCCTCTCAAGCGGCTGGATCATTGGTCGTACCGATGCTGAAATCCTGCCGCCAGCGCGAAGGGACGCCGTTCGCGCGAAGGATCTGTCGGTGTTGGCGTCGGGCGCGCCTGAGCAGGACGAAGAGACGGTCGTCGTCGACGGCATCGAGCGAATCTTTCTGCTGGCGAGATTTCCGGTGCTTAGCGGTGATGGCACAGTCGAAGGTGTCTGTACCACGTCCTCGGACATAACCGAGCGCCGACTCGAAGAGCATCTCAACCGTAAGCGGCTGCAATGCGCCGAACTTGTTTACTCGGCACTGGCTGAGAACAGAATGGTGCTCTACGGACAGCCGATCGTCGATCTCTCGGGGAACCGCCCGACGAAGTTTGAGCTACTCATCCGGATGCGCAAGACGCGAACGGGTCAGGAATTGCTTGCCCCGGGGGCATTCTTACCAGCAGCGGAGCAATTTGACGTGATCGGGCCGATCGACGAGTGGGTCATCGGCCGCGCGACGCGACTGGCCGCCGCGGGGCACAGCGTCTCGGTCAACGTTTCGGCAAAGACGATCTCCGACCAGCAGCGGGTTGACCACATCGAGGCGATTCTGATCGCCAGCCGAGCGCCGACGGAAAACCTCATCTTTGAGATCACGGAGACCGCTGTCGCGGATCACCTCGACGCGGCCCGAGACTTTGCCCAGCGCCTGCGCCAACTCGGCTGCTCCGTTGCGCTCGACGACTTTGGTGTCGGACACGGAACGTTCACCTACCTCAGGCATCTGCCGATCGACTACCTCAAGATCGACACCCAGTTTGTTCGGGACCTGTTGAGTGAGGAGGAGGATCGTCAGGTAGTGGAGGCGATCATCGGTGTCGCACGCCAGTTCGATGTGCGGACGATAGCCGAAGGGGTTGAAGATCCCGAAACGCTCGCGGCGCTCCGAGAGCTGGGGGTCGACTATGCCCAGGGATATTGGACCGGCCGGCCGGCACCGCTTGACCGCTGCTGGCCATCAACCGCAGATCATCCTCAAGGAGACGCGCATGTCAGGTAACTCGATGCCCCCGGAGCGTGCGTTGGAGCTCGCCCGTGAGCAAAGCATCAGCGAGCTTGAGCAGGCGATAGCCGACCGGGAGCAGCTCGCAGGTGATCGCGATCAGTTGCGCATCGATCAGGAACAGTTTCAGCATGACCGGCAGCGCAAGCACACCGCGGGAGCAGAGCATGAACTGCTGGCACCGATCCTCGATGATCGGCAAGCACGCATCGACCGCGAACAGCTCAGCCGCGATGTGAATCAAGAGGCGCTAGACCACTCCCAGGAAGGCCGCGACAGCCAGCAAGAGGCCCTCGACGAAACAAGAGCGATGCTCGCACGGCCAATCGGTCAGCAACCGGACCCTGTGGATGCCGACACAATCAGACGCGGTGCGCTCGACCGCGCTCGGGCGGCTCGTGAGCGCGCAGAGTCCGCATTGGTCCGTGCTCAAGAAGCGATGATCCGTGCAGAGGCGGCCGAGCTCCGCGCGGAGAGCCCCGAAACGCCTTGACGAGTCCTGGGCGGTGGACGTCGATCTCTCCCGCCGTGTTCAGATGCCTGCTCAGAAGATCAACGTTCACGGTGTAGCGGTGGCATGGTCGCGTAGGTATCGAATCAGTCCCTTGACGTCTTCGGGTACGAGTCGACCGATGGCGCCGGATGAGTAGACGCTGACGATCACGTTTCCTGTCTGGTTGACGATGAAGCCGGTGGATTGCAGGTAGCCGCGCGCCGGGTCAACGAACGCTCCGGTCGCCGCGGCGATGGCTTTGGCGTCTGCGCTGTGGCCGATCGGGAACGTGAGGTCGTGGTTGGTGATCAGCTCCTTGGTGGCCGGCTCGTCGTCCACCGATAGCGCGACGATCCCGGTCGCGAGTTCGGCGAGTTCATCTTTGGCGCGTTGAAAGGCGCGCAGTTGCGCATTGCAGTAGGGGCACCAGCTGCCGCGATAGAACAGCACGACTCCGAATTGGCCGGCGAGGTTGTCGGGGAGGTGCAGCAATCCGCCGCCGGTCTTGGGGAGGGTGAGGGATGGGAAGGTGTCTCCTGGGCTCAGCAGTGGCATCCTTGTGGCTCCTTGCCGTTCGGCAGTGGAATCGTTCGTTTCGAACGTTGTGTGTCTTGTTGGCGGCGGGTCGCCGTGTTCTCTTACGTCAGGCCGACGGTTAGCTGCGCGGCTAGCATCGTTCTTGTGCCAGGCGCCAGCCAATCTGTTGATCGCAGCGCCGACGCCCCTGTGGCGGAGCCGGCGCGGACGGCTGCCGTTCGCGGCCGGGGGCTTGGTGGCGACGTTGAGACGGACCGGTGGTTGCGTGAGCTGACCGCTGCCGGGCTTGTGCGTGACCGGGCTCTCGCGGAGTTGCACGCGATGCTCCTGCGGGTGGCCCGGGCGGAGTTGCGCCGCCGTCAGCGGCATGACCTGATCGGCGGCGCGGAATTTGATGACCTGGCGCAGCAGGCGGCTGATGACGCGGTTGTCGCGATCGTCGCGAAGCTCGACCGTTTTCGTGGCGAGAGCCGGTTTACGACGTGGGCGTACAAGTTCGTGGTGCTCGAGGTGTCCTCCAAGCTCGGCAGGCATTTCTGGCGCCGCCCGAGCGTCGTGTTGGACGTGGGTGACTGGGAGCGGTTGCCTGATCGCTTCGGGGTCGCTCCTGACGCTCACGTAGAGCGGTTGGAGATGATCCGGGTCGTGAGCCGGGCGGTCGCCGAGGAGCTGACGGACCATCAACGCGAGGTGTTCGTTGCGCTCGTCATCGATGGCGTGCCGCTCGATGCGCTGGCGTTGCGGCTCGGGTCCAGCCGCAACGCGATCTACAAGACCATGTTCGACGCGAGGCGTAAGTTGCGAGTTCATCTGGTCGCAAACGGCTACATGGACTCTGCGACCTCGGCGAACGCAGCAGAACTCGAAGGGAGGGCCGGATGAGCGACTGGGGGCAGTTCGAACGGTTCCTTGAGACTGATCCGCGAGACGTCGGGTGCGAGGAGGCGTTACGGATCCTGCACGTGTATGTCGAGCTTCTTCTCGGCGATTCGTCGGGGCGTGAGGCGGCGCGTCGCTACCCCGGGCTCGCGGCTCATCTGCTCGCGTGCGGGCCGTGTCGTGAGGACCTCGAGGGCCTGCTGAGCGCCACCAGGACAGCCGACCGCTAAGCAGCGCGGGCCTCCGCACCCCGCCCTCGCCCTGCTCGACGGCCTGCGTCGGGGACGGGTCGCCGACACGGGGCCGGTAAGGATTGCGAAGCGCGGAACGCTAACAAGAGGTAACGCAACGCGATCCCCACCGGGAGGTTTCCCTGATGTCAGTGACGCCGATTGCCGACGAGCCTCAGTCGATACGCTTCAGTCAGCCGGCGGGCTCGCCGATCGTTCGGTGCATCACTTTGCGCCACGAGTACAGCACCCGCACCGCACCCAGCCAGATCTTGGTCGCGCTCGACGCGCTGGAGTCCTGATGACCGGCGCGTTCGAGGGGCGCATCGCGCTGGTGACCGGTGCTGGGCGTGGGATTGGTCGCGAGATCGCGATCGGCCTCGCGACCGCCGGCGCGCGGGTCGCACTGCTCGCGCGGACCTCCGCGGAACTCGACGAGGTCGCGCACGTGATCTCCGCTCGTGGCACCGCGATCGCGATCCCAGCAGACATCGCCGACCCCCGGGCCGCATCAGCCGCTGTGGACGAAACCGTTGCAAGGCTCGGCCGGATCGATGTGCTGGTCAACAATGCTGCCGTCGTGGCGCCGCTGGGGCCGACCCAGTCGCTGGACCCGGCCCAGGTCGAGACGGCGTTCAGCGTCAACGTCACGGCCGTCGTCATCCTCACGGGCCTGGTGCTGCCCGGGATGCTGGAGAGCACGTGGGGGCGGATCGTGAACATCTCCAGCGGAATTGCCCAGAACCCGCAGATGATGATCGGCGGCACGGTGTACGCGGCCTCAAAGGCGGCGCTGGAGGCGCACACGCTGAACCTCGCGGCCGAGCTCGATGGGACTGGCGTGACTGCCAACATCTACCGGCCTGGGGCGGTAGACACCGCAATGCAGCAGTGGATTCGCGAGCAGCCACCGACTGCGATCGGCCAGCAACTGCACGATCGGTTCGCGACAATGTATGCCTCCGGGGCGCTGCTCTCACCGCAACTGTCCGCCACAAAGCTGCTTGCAATGCTCGCCGGCAACAATCAGTCAGGCCAGGTGTGGAGCGCAGGCGATTGACCCGGCGCGAACCCAACCCCCGATTTCACACACTACGGACCGCGCGCTGGGAGGGTCGAAATACCGAATGACACACGAGAACAGGAGTGATCAATGACTGTGACCGTTGGGATCCTGGTGCTGCTGGAGGCCAAGCCCGACAGGGCTGAGGAGCTGGCGGCGTTCATCGAGCAGGGCGGGGAGCTCGCGCTCGCCGAGCCGCTGACCGTGAACTGGTACGGGTTCCGGATCGACGCTGTCAACTTCGGCGTGTTCGACACCTTTGAAGCGGAGGCGGGCAGGGAGGCGCACCTGGCCGGAGAGATCGCCACAGCGCTCGCGGCGGCGGCGCCGGAGCTTCTTGCCAGGGAGCCAGATGTGCGGATGGTGGACCTGCTTGCCGTGAAGTAGAGCGGAGGCGTAAGTGCGCTTCCTCGTTACCAGTGCGGGTATCGCCAACGGGGGTGGCCATGACGCGCTGCTCGCGTTCAATGCGGATGGCGAGTTCGTCGGCCCGTTCGGCGACGATCCCCGGATCGTCGATCCGCGTGGTCTGTGCATTGATCCCTCCGGTGCGCTGATCTACCTGAACAGCTCGGACCGGATGCTCGCCCTTGATCGCAGCGGACGTCTCGTGCGTGACTCAGGGCCGATGGCCGACCTCGACCCGGGCGGCGCGGTGTTTGGGCCACGCGGTCGCTTCTACGTCTCCGCACGGCGCCGCCGGACAGTGTTGGGGATCTCTGAGACGCTCGACGGCAACGTCGAACCCATACTTCCCGAAGGCATCGTCCCGTTCCCGCGCGGGTTCGGTTTCGGGCGGGACGGCACGCTGTATCTCGCCTCCGGTATCGGCCCTTCGGGCGAGGGCGACAATGCGATCGTGATGTTCGATCCCGCTGCGCCGGCCAAGCCGCGTCGCCTGATCGCGGATCCCGAATTGAGCCCGCTGGACCTGACTGTGGCTCCGAATGGCCACATCGTCGTCTCCAGCGAGTCACCCTTCCGTGAACCCGATGCCGTGGTGACAATCCGCGAATACGATCCCGCGAGCGGAGATCTCGTCCGCGTCTTTGCCCCTGACAGTTCAGTGAACTTCCGCCAGCCGCGTGGGTTGAGATTGGGGTCGGACGGCAACCTCTATTGCGTCGGCGAGGCCCTCGCGATCGCGTTCGACTTCTCGACTGGAGACTTCGTGGGGCCCGTCTTGCGACTGCCGAGACTTCACGGCCAGGCGCTCGTGCTGCTCGATTAGAACGCTCAAGACTGACAGCGTCTCACGACCATGCGACATCGTCATGTGAAACGTCGCACAACGACGGCGGTTTGCCGTCCTTCGGTCAGCTCTCTGAATCGCAGGGCAGAGCCGCACATGGCGCAGCGGGGCTATCCGCTCGACTCAGCCCGGGAGGTGGAAGGGGACGCTTGTGATCACGATCCCAGGACTGCGGATCAGCATCCTGCGCAGTCGCGGAGCGACGCGGTTTTGTAGCAGCAGCTGCCAGTGACGCCTAGGGACCAGCTCCGGGACGACGACTGTGAGTGTGATCTCGGGATGCTCGCGGTGCAACGCCTCGACGTAATTGGCCAGTGGCGCGAGTGTGGCCCGGTAAGGGGAGAGCAGGACTTCCAAGGGCAGGTGGTCCCCCCAGGCCCGCCAATATCGCTCAAACCGCTTGGCCTCATCCTCACTCGGGCTGACGTGCAGCGCCAGCGTCGGGATCTCGAGCGAGGAGGCATAGGCGAGCGCACGAAGAGCGGCCCGGTCGAGTACGGCGACCGCGACGACCGCGAGGTGCCTGACCTCGTCGGGACAATCCTCGGTTTCGAGGCTGGCGTTCCGTGTTAGGGACACCCTGGATGACACGTGATCGGCTCCTGCCGCCCGTACGGCTTCCTGGGGCGCTGGTGCTCCCTCGGTGGGTTGCAGCATGAGCGCTTCGTGCGCGTGCGCGAAATACCGGTGGATCCGACGGCAGGCGAGCACGGTGACCGGGATCAGGATCACTACGATCCAGGCGCCGGCGGCGAACTTCGTGACGGCGGCGATGAGCACGACCGCGCCGGACAACGCAGCGCCGACCAGGTTGGTGGCCAGGGCTCTCCGCCAGCCCTCTTCACGACCCTTCCACCAATGCGCGACCATCGCGCTCTGCGCGAGCGTGAACGCAACGAACACGCCGATCGCAAACAGCGGAATCAGCGGCTCAGTCTGCCCGTTGAAGACCGTGTAGATGATCGCCGCTGGGATCGCCAGCACAACGATCCCTGAGGAGAACCCGAGTCGGTCACCCATGTGCAGGAACAGCCGCGGGGCGTACTCGTCGCGCGCCATGAAGTACAACAGCCGCGGGAATCCGTTGACCGCGGAGTTAGCTGCGATCAGGAGGACCAGCGTGGTGGAGACCTGAACGACCGCGTACAGGGCACCGCTGCCGACGGTGTCGTGCGCGATCTGGGACAACACCGTCTGACCGCCGGGGCTGGCTCCATCGAGGTGGGCGATCACCAGCACGCCTACGAACATCGCCACTAGCAGAACCATCATCCATGAGAGCGTCGTGCGGGCGTTGTCCGCTTCAGGCGGCTTGAACACCGACACAGCGTTTGAGATCACCTCGATGCCCGTCATTGCCGTGGCACCGGACGCGAACGCACGCAGGATCAGGAGCACGCCGAGCGCTTCGGTCGCGTGGTGGCTGGGGGCGGCGACCGCGTGGAAGTCGTGACCGGCGGACCTGATCAGCCCGACCACGACGACCAGGGCGATCGACAGCACGAACATGTACGTCGGGGCGGCAAAGAGCGCCCCCGCTTCGCGCACTCCGCGGAGGTTCGCGAGCACCAGCAGCAGGATCATCGCAAGGCCGATCGGCACCGTCTCCGGGGTCAGCGATGGCAACGCCGACGTGACAGCAGCCACCCCCGCCGCGACCGAGACGGCGACAGTCAGGATGTAGTCGAGGATCAATCCAGCGCCGGCCAGCAGCCCCCAGTTCGGGCCCAGCTCATTGCTGGCGACGATATAGGACCCACCGCCGTGTGGGTATGCACGGATCACCTGCCTGTAGCCAAGGCTGACGGAGATCATCAGCACGACAAGAACGCCGCCGATCGGCAACGACAAGCTCAGCCGCGAGCCTCCGGCCAGCACCAGGATCGCCATCATTGCCTCTGGGCCGTAGGCGACCGACGAGAGTGCGTCGGGTGAGAGCACCGGCAACGCCAACAGCTTGCCCATCCGCTCCTCAGCAAGCGCGGTACTGCGCAACGGCGGCCCTATGACCCGTCGCCTCATCGCGTCTGTGAGGCGCCGGAAGGCGGACCCGGGAGCTGAGCTCGAGTCGGCCTCGAGCTCACCGGCATCGCCCTGGCGGGCGCTCCGGATATGCACAAAGCGACCCTCCGTCGCTTGCTCACCGTCCAGAAAGCGCAGGCTCGGATCCACCGGCAGCGAGTCACGCGCGGGTACTGCGCCTGACCACTGGAGCCCGACCGCGCGTAGCGCTTCGATCTCACGACTGTCGAGCGCCGGTAGCTGGGCGTCGGGCGTAACGGTCGCGTCCGGGGTCTTCTCAGGCGATCTGTCGGACTCTCTTTCTGGGTGCCCAGGCTGATCGCTCACCACCGGCGATTATGCCGACCGTGGTGGCTACCGATCGATGCGTCTGCTCAGCATGAGACTCGCGCGTGGAGTGCGAGCAAACGCCAGCAGGTAACGGCCGACATCGACGATCGGGCGCCGCCGGTGGATACGCGCGAAGTTCAGCACCCACCTTCGGCATAGGGGTAGCCTCATGAGACGATGGCCTACGCCGGTGAGTTCGTAGCACTGACATCGCTCTCGAGTGGCGCGGGTTGCGGCTGCAAGCTGGCGGCCTCTGATCTCCTGCCGATCGTGATGCGCCTGCCGGCTGCCACCGATCCGCGGGTGCTGGTTGGTGCCCCGACGGGCGATGACGCGGCGGTGTTTGCGCTCACCGACGATCTGGCACTGGTGCAGACGATCGACTTCTTCACGCCGCTCGTCGACGATCCCTACGACTTCGGCTGCATAGCCGCCGCGAATGCTCTGTCCGACGTATATGCCATGGGAGGCCGGCCGATCACAGCGATGAATGTTGTTGCCTTCCCGCTCGAGCAGTTGGGTGGTGACGTGCTCGGTGCGATCCTGCAGGGGGGGCTCGATGTGGTCACCGCGGCGGGCGCGTCGGTTGTCGGCGGCCATTCGATCAAGGATGACGAGCCCAAATACGGCATGGCCGTCACTGGAACGGTCGACCCGCGCCGGATCGTGACGAACGCCGGCGGCGTGGCGGGCGACGTGCTCGTCCTGACCAAGCCGCTGGGCGTCGGCGCGATCGTCACCGCCGCCAAACGCGGGACGGCCGGCCCGGACCTTGTCGCTGCCGCCGTGTCCGTCATGGTCGAGCTCAATGCCGTCGCGTCAGAAGCCGCGCTGGACGCCGGCGTCCATGCGATGACCGACGTGACCGGCTTCGGGCTGCTCGGTCACCTGCACAACCTCACGCGCGAGAGCGGCCTGGCCGCCGAGATCGACGCCTGCGCAGTGCCGGCGATTGACGGTGTCGAGCCGCTCCTGCGCGACGAGGGCGCCATCTCAGGCGGCAGTAAGCGCAACGCCGAGTGGGCGGCGACGTTTGCAACGATCGACGCGGACGTCCCGCCCTGGCGGGCACGGCTGATCATCGACGCGACCACCTCCGGCGGCCTGCTGGCCGCCGTTCCGGCCGCAAACGCTGACGCCGTCACCGGCGGCGTGGTCGTGGGTCGGCTCGTCACTGGGGAACCCGGCACGATCCACGTGCGGTGAGCACGGAGCCCGATATCACCACCGTGGAGCGGCCCGGGGCCGGTGCCCCGAACGGCCTTCAAAGCCGTTGGCGGCGCCTCGACCGCGCCGGGAAGGTTCGACTCCTTCGCCGCTCCGTACGATGACCGCGACCGACCCCCTGACGCTCGGCACCGCCGGCCATATCGACCATGGCAAGACGGCGCTGGTTCGCGCCCTCACCGGCGTCGACACAGACCGTTTGCCAGAGGAGCGCGAGCGCGGGATCTCGATTGCGCTCGGCTACGCGCCGTTGGTGCTGCCTTCCGGACGGCGCCTGTCGCTCATCGACGTCCCCGGTCACGAGCGCTTCGTCCGGACGATGGTCGCCGGCGCGTCCGGGATCGACCTGTACCTGATGGCCGTCGCGGCCGACGATGGCGTGATGCCACAGACTGTCGAGCACGCTGCCGTGCTGCGCGCCCTGGACGTGACCGCGGGTGTTGTGGCGATCACCAAGGCGGACATCGCTGACCCGGGTCGCGCTGAGCGGGAGGCACGGGCGCTGTTGCCGGACGCGAGTGCGGTTGTCGCCTGCTCTGCGGCGACGGGCGCCGGCGTCGATGAGGTCGCCGCGGCTCTGGACGGCGTCGCCGCGCGCGTGCCGACACGGGCCGAGCTCGCTGATGAGCCGCTGTTGCACATCGACCGCTCGTTCACGGTGAGTGGGATCGGCACCGTCGTGACCGGAACTCTGTGGTCCGGGGCGCTGCACGTCGGTGACACGCTCACGCTGCTACCGGGCACCCGCACGGTGAGAGTGCGCGGGCTGCAGGTCCACGACCAGCAGCAGTCCCAGACGCGCGCCGGCCAACGCGTTGCCGTCAACCTCGCCGGTGTTCGCGCGAGAGACGTTTCGCGCGGAGATGCGCTGGCGGCCGTTGGTCGCGTCGACGAGACCAGGATCTTGGACTGCGCTCTCACGCTGGCGGGCGGTGCGCGACACGGCGAGCGCGTCCAGGTTCACCACGGCACCCGCGACGTGCCCGGACGGCTCGCCGACCTCGAGGACGGGCTGTGGCAGCTACGGTTGGAGCGTCCGGTGCTGGCGGCTGAGGGCGATCGCATCGTCGTACGTCGCCTCTCGCCCCCCGACACCCTGGGCGGGGGTACGGTCCTTGATGTCGGCGCGCGACGTCACGGGCGTCGGCCCGCGGTGCTGGCGCGGCTGCGGGCGCGTGCGCTGGGGCAGCCGGAGCCCGAGCCGCAGCCGGCGCCGGCCAACGTCGCCGCGGCCACGCCGACGCCCCCCGATCCCACCGCCGTCCTCAGTCTTGAGGTCGACGTGCGCGACGCCGGCCTCGCCCTGCTGAACGCGGCCTCGCTCGACTCTGCGGACAGCCGTGCGCTGGCCGCGCTGCGAGCGGACGGCCGCGCGGTCCGCATCAGCGGTCAGCTCTACGCGCACGCCGACGTCGCCGCAGATGTCCAGCGCAGGATCATTGCGTTGATCCAGACGACCGGCTCGGTGTCGCTGCCGGAGATCCGCGACGCGCTGGGCAGCGGCCGTAAGTCGGCCCAGGCGTTCCTCGAGTACCTGGACGCACAGCGCATCACGCGCCGCGGGCCGGACGATCGACGCGTCCTGCGGGCACAGGCGGCTTCGAGGTCAGCGCCATGATCGACCCGTCGATCGGGGAACGTCTGCGAGCACTGCCGGCGGTCGATCGGCTCGCCGGCCAGCTGATCGACAGCGAGGGGAGCGGCCAGATCACCCTCGCCGACGCGACCTCGGCCGCACGGGCGGCGCTTGACAACTGCCGCGACGAGCTGCTGGCGGGTGGCGACACCGGCGACTGCGACCTCGTCGCGCGTGCTCTGCAGCACCTGCAGACCGGTCCGCGTCGCGTCCTCAACGGCACCGGCGTGATTATCCACACCAACCTCGGCCGGGCCCCGTTGCCAGAGACAGCTGTCCTTGCCGTTGCCGCCACCGCTCGCGGATACGTGGACCTCGAGTTCGACCTGAGGACCGGCCGGCGCGGCGCGCGCGACGCGAACGTGACCGCACTGCTACGCGAGCTCACGGGCGCCGAGGACGCGCTCGTCGTCAACAACGGTGCGGCGGCGACACTGCTGGCGGCAGCGGCCCTGGCAGGGCCGGGGCGGTCGATCGTCGTCTCTCGCGGTCAGCTGGTGGAGATTGGCGGTGGGTTCCGTGTGCCTGATGTAGTCGCGCAGGCCGGGGCTCGGCTGGTTGAGGTCGGGACCACGAACCGCACGCGGATCGCCGATTACAGCGCGGCGTTGGCGGACGGCGCCGACGTGATCCTGCGCGTACACCAGTCGAATTTCCGGACGCTCGGGTTCGTCGAGGAGGTGGGGATCGGCGCGCTGTGCGAACTCGGCGTCCCGACGATCGACGACCTCGGCTCCGGGGTCCTGCTGGCCGGTCTCGACGCACTGCTGGCCGATGAGCCGGCGGTTCGTACCTCAGTCGCCGCCGGCGCCGCACTGGTCTGCTTCAGCGGCGACAAACTCCTCGGTGGCCCGCAGGCCGGGATCCTCGTCGGCAGCAGCGAGGCGATCGATTCCTGCCGGCGCCATCCGCTTGCTCGGGCGCTGCGCGTCGGTCGGCTGCCGCTCGCGGCGCTGGCGGCGACGCTGGCGCTCTATCGAGACCCCGCACGCGCGGTGCGCGAGATTCCGGTACTGGCGATGCTCGCGGCCGATCCGGGGACGCTCGCACGCCGTGCGCGGTGGCTCGCCGACGCCACCGGTGGCGAGCTGGTCGAGGCGGTCGCGCGTGCCGGCGGTGGCGCGCTGCCGCTGCTCGAGCTGCGCGGTCCAGCGGTCGCCATCACAGCGAGCGCCGACGGTGCCGACGCGCTCGCCGCGCGCCTGCGCAGCAACGACCCGCCGCTGATCGCACGGATCGCTGACGGCCGGGTCGTCGTCGATCCCCGCACGCTTCAGGGCGAGGACGAGCTCGATCAGGCTGCGGCGGCGATCAACGCGGCGTGAACCGCTGCCGGGCCATGCGAGCGACAGCCTCGTCGTCCGCCGCGGAGGATCTGCCGGATTCGACCCAGGCGAAGCGGAAGCAGAGTGCCGCGCTCAGGAAGCAGAAGCTCGCGAAGTGCTCGGCGGGGCCGCCCCAGCGCTTCCGGATCAGCCGTGCGCTCAGCCCAGCGCGGGCCAGCCATTGCGCGCGGCGGAACCAGACGGCGCCGGCGCCATCCTCCAGGGCCGATGCCAGTGAGCCCAGACGCTCGCGGTTGAGCTCGGAGAGCAGCAGCTCGGCCGCCATCGCGCCGCTCTCGACGCGGCCGAGCGCCTCGCGCGTGGGGTGGCCGGCAGGCACGCCGCTCGCGGTCAGAACCAGGCGTGTGGTCGCTGCGCCGGTGAGCGTGGCCGTGGAGATAAAGATCGGACCGAGAAACAGCCGGCTGCGCGCCCAGACCGGGACAGCCGTTGATGCGAGTAGCACCCCGGTGTAGGACCCCAGGTACGAGCCGAAGAACGCCGTGCCCGCGCCCAGTGCTCGGGCCGTCTTGCGGTGGCCGAGCAGGTCGGCGCCGATTGCCGCGCTGAGCGTGCCGCCAAAAACCGTCAGACACCACGATCCCATCGACATCGGCGAGCGCGGCTTGAAGATGCGCAACATGTTGTAGAAACGCTCTGGCCGCCCGAGGTCGAGGATCAGCAATGGTGGTGAGGGCAGCAGTGCCGCGAGCGCGACTTTGCGGGCCAATCGCGCCGAGCGCTCGTCGCCTGCGAGGTCACAGGCAAAGCCGACGAACGATGCGCCCGCCGCCATCCCGCCGAACCAGAAGTAGACGGGCACCTCCCGGCTCCAGACCGGTGCCTTCATCATCGGTCCCTGAACGATCGTCGGCGGCTCGCCACGCCGACCGCGCAGGTTGGCCTCCGCCACGCGCTCGGGATCCGCTGGTGCCGCAGAGGCGTAGCGCGTATCGCGCCTGTAGATGGACGACCACACGGCGTCTCGCCAGTCGCGCTGATGCAGGCCGACCGCGGCACCCGCGAGGGCGCGCCGCCACGACGCGGGACCGCCGGGCGCTCCGACCGCCGGGCGCATATCGCGCTCGCTATTGACGCGCGGCTTCACTTCCCGGTCACCTCTGGCGCCTCCGGTGCCGCGCGCGTGTCACGAATTCGCGACCGATCTCAAGCACCCCGGCGCCGATCGCGAGTGTGGTCAGAGCGCCAAGCCCGTTCGAGGGAGCGCGGCGGTACCGGAACGCCGCGGCGACGCCCGCCGCGGCGATGAGTCCGGCACTCACCGCCGCGACCGTCGCGGGTACGACGTTCTCCTGGATCGGCGAGTCCGCCTCGGCTGGAAGGCCGTAGCGCTCAGGCGGCTCAGTCAGCAGGAAGAACGCCCCGAGGCCGCCGGCCAGCTGTGCGCCGGGCGCGTCGCCGGCGCCGTAGAGGTAGGCACCGCTGAGGCCGCGATCCTGCAACGCCGCCACACGGCGTTGCGCGACATCGACCAGCTCCTCGTAGGGACCGAACTGAATCGAGTCGGTCGGGCACGCCTTCGCGCATGCCGGTTCAAGTCCGTCCTGGAGGCGGTCATAACAGAGCGTGCACTTAGCGGCGCGTCCATCGTCGGGCGACCGGTCGACGACGCCGAACGGACACGACGGAATGCAGTAGCCGCAGCCGTTGCAGACGTCGGGCTGCAGGACCACGGTCTCGAACTCGGTGCGGATCAGCGCGCCGGTCGGGCA
Source organism: uncultured Actinomycetota bacterium (assembly GCA_963706725.1). Classification (GTDB taxonomy): domain Bacteria; phylum Actinomycetota; class Thermoleophilia; order Solirubrobacterales; family Solirubrobacteraceae; genus Palsa-465. Next base: position 2,535,395 of record OY970167.1, read on the forward strand.
GGCGTCCATGCAGCCCGCGTTGGTGCAGTGCTTGCAGACATCCGACATGAAGATCCAGCGGTCCATGTCGGCGACAGCCGCTGCAACATCCACAGGTCCGTCAGTTCGTGCCATCGCGACAAGATCTGGTAGCTCCTCCTCGGTCACGCCTCCGCCGGCATCGGACAGCGCAGAGGCCGGGATTCTCGGCACCTGTCCGCCCGCTCCGAGCGCCAGTGCCCGCTCGGCCTCCTGACGGGCGATCGGCGACGGCTCGAGCAGCTCGATGAACCGGACGTGGCGCCAGCTTGACGCCCCGAGAGACACCGTGTGGTCGTATGAGCCACCGCGCCGGAAGCGGCCGCCGTCGGACGGCAGGTCGTTCCATTGCTTACAGGCCACCTCGCACGCCTTGCAACCGATGCACACCGTGGTGTCGGTGAAGAACCCCATGCGCTGCGCGCCCTCCCGGTGGATCGAGATCTCGGTTGGCGCGGGGTGGGGGATGATGTCAATCACGGGGTGTGGGTTGTGCGCAGCTTGGGCTGCTCAGATGGGTGTTCGCGGTCCACGTCGATGTGGCCGTGCGGCGCGTTTGTGACACTCGATGTCGCGGGCGAAGGGCGGCGGCCCGCGCGCACGTTGCACGTCAGTGCCTTGGTCGTCTCGATCGTCGTATTCGGGTCACCTGACAGGTGCAGCAGGTCATTGATGCTGTCACCGACGTTCAGCCCCGAGTAGCCCCAGTGCCATGGGACGGCGATCTGGTGGATGACGCGATCGGCGATACGCAGCGGGCGCATGCGCTCCGTGACCATGGCACGCGCTTCGATCTCACCGCGCTCGGTTGTGACGACCATCCAGCCACCGTCCTCGATCCCACGGTCGGCGGCCAGAATCGGATCGAGCTCGACGAACATCTCGGGCTGGAGTTCATTCAGCCACGGCAGCGTCCGGCTCATGCCCCCGACCGTATGGTGTTCGGTCAGCCGGAACGTCGTCATCACGACCGGCCAACGCGAGTCCTGGGTGAGGTTGATGGGGTTGTCAGGCCGGTCCCACGCGATCGCGACCGGATTGGAGCTCAGCGCGGGATACAGCAGGTTGGGCACGGGCGACTCGACCGGCTCGTAGTGCGTGGGCATCGGGCCGTCCAGCAGCCCCGTCGGCGTGTACAGCCAGGCGCGCCCGTCGCCCATCATCATGAACGGCTCGTCGCCAGAGATTGCGTCCATGCCGTGCGCATCATTGGGCGGCCGGTAGTCGGGGCGCTTGTCGACGGGGAAGTCAGGGACGTCGTAGCCCGTCCACTTGCCCTGCTCCTCGTCCCACCAGACGTACTTCTTGCGCTCGCTCCACGGCCGACCTTGCGGGTCGGCCGACGCGCGGTTGTAGAGGATGCGGCGGTTTGCCGGCCACGCCCAGCCCCACTCGGGCGAGACCCAGCCGCCCTCGGCGTCGAGGTCGCCCGGATCTCGTCTGCGTGCGTGGTTGACCCCGTCGGCGTAGATGCCGCTGTAGATCCAGCAGCCGCAGGCCGTGCTGCCGTCCGCGGCGAGCTGCGCGAAGCCCGGCACCGGTTCGCCGCTGGCGACGTGATAGCCGTTGATCTCGCGCAGCACCTCCTCGGACGACGGCTCGTCTGGGATCGCGCCATCAGAGTGCTCGGAGTAGTCCCATTTCAGGTTGACGATCGGCCAGTCCCTCGGATCCTCCGAGCCGACGTAATGCGCCTTGACGCGCTTGGTCAGGTGGTGCATGAACCACAGCTCGCTGCGCGCGTCGCCGGGCGGGTCGAGGGCCTTGTCGCGCCACTGGACCATTCGCTGGGTCTGGGTGAACGATCCCGCTTTCTCCACATGCGACGCGCCCGGCATCAGGAATACCTCGGTCTGGATGTCCTCGGTCCGGACCTCGCCCGACTGGACCTCGGGTGCGTCTCGCCAGAAGGTGGCCGTCTCGATCTCGTTGAAGTCGCGGACTACCAACCACTTCATGTTGCGCAGCGCGCGGCGCATCAGCCCGCCGTTCTGCGAACCGACCGCGGGGTTCTGACCCATCACGAAGAGGCCATCGAGCCCACCGTCGACGGCGCGCATCATGGTCGGGAAGTGCGCGTGGTTGCCGGTGATCTTCGGCATGTGGCCGAAGCCGTAGTCGTTGTCCTTGGTCGCCGCCTCGCCGAACCAGGCCTTCAGGAGCGAGACGATGTACTTGTCGAAGTTCGACCACCAGCCCTTGTCGGCCCCGCCTGAGGCGATGTAGGCCTCGAGCGTGAGCTCCTCCTCGTTGGCGCGGGGCATCGGCAGATAGCCGGGAAGCAGGTCGTAGAGCGTGGGGATGTCACTCGAGCCCTGGATCGTCGCGTGGCCGCGCATGGCCATGATGCCGCCGCCCGGGCGACCGATGTTGCCAAGCAGCAATTGCAGGATCGCGCCTGTACGAATGATCTGCACGCCGAGCGACTGCTGCGTCCAACCCACCGCGTAGACCAGCGCGGTGGTTCGCTCGCGCCCGGAGTTCTCGATCAGCGTCTGCGCGACCTCGTGGAACTGCGCCTCGGGGATGCCACAGATCTGCGAAACCATCTCCGGCGTGTAGCGGGAGTAGTGCTTGCGCAACAGTTGCAGCACGCAGCGCTCGTGCTGCAGCGTCTCATCGCGGTGGACCGCGCCCTCGAGCAGGCCGACGCCGGTGTTCTCGCTGAACGCCTGGGTGGCGTGTTCGCGTGTGCCGGCCGCCGAGGCTACCTCGCCGCCCTCATACATCCAGCTCGAGCGGTCATAGGTACCGGTCTGAGGGTCGAAGCCGGAGAAGACCCCACCCAGGTCCTCGGTGTCGGCGAACTGCTCGCCGATGACCGTGGAGGCGTTGGTGTAGTGCAGCACGTACTCCTTGAAGTAGGACTCCGTCTCGAGCACGTGGCGGATGATCCCGCCCAGGAACGCGATGTCGGTTCCGGAGCGGATCGGGACGTGGAGGTCAGCCGATGCGCTGGTCCGGCCGAAGCGCGGGTCGACATGGATGATCTTGGCGCCGCGTTCGCGCGCGCGCATCGCCCAACGGAAGCCGACCGGGTGCGCCTCTGCCATGTTGGAGCCCTGGATGAGGATGCAGTCCGCGTTCTGCAGGTCCTGCTGGAAACCGGTGGCGCCGCCGCGCCCGAACGAGGTCCCCAGACCGGGGACCGTGCTGGAGTGTCATATGCGGGCCTGGTTCTCGATCTGCACGGCGCCCATCGCAGTGAAGGACTTGCGGATGAGGTAGTTCTCCTCGTTGTCGAGTGTTGCACCGCCGAGGTGCGCGAAGCCGAGCGTGCGGTCGACCCGCTTGCCATGCTCGTCCTCGGTCTGCCAGCCGTCCTCGCGAGCCGCGATCACGCGCTGCGCGATCATGTCCATCGCCGTCTCGAGATCGACGTCCTCCCACTCGGCACCACCTGGGCGCCTGTAGCGCACGGTCGTCAGCCGGCCGGGCTGCTGGACGAGCTGGCGCGAGGCCGAGCCCTTGGGGCACAGGGTCCCCTGATTGACCGGCGACCGCGGATTGCCTTCTATGTCGATCAGCTGGCCTCCGCGCGTGTAGACCACCTGTGAGCAGCCGACCGCGCAGTACGGGCAGACAGATTCGGTGACCTCCAGTCCGGCGATGCGCGCGCCCGCCTGACTCGTCTGGCGCGACACCGAGTGCGGACCCATGCCCCAATCGACGGCGTGGCCCACGCCGGGAAGATCTCGCAGCTTCTGAAAAGCCTTGGGGCGAGCCATCTCAACGACGATTATCCCCGATGGCGCAACGGCTGTCGCGTCACTCGAGCGGTTTCCGGTTGTTTTCTACCTCCTGGCCGGACGGGGATGGCGATGATGGTTCTCTGAATCCCGGTAGCGCCCACGTGAGACTTCGACGCATGTAGGTCGTCGGTCAAATGAGAGTGCGCCCGTGCCAGCGAACGTCTGTTCTGGTTCCGGTCCGAAGGTGGGCGTAGCGTCCCGTCGAGCAACGGTAAGCAGCCCCGAAGAACTTCCGCTGGGCGAGCCCAGGCGGTGCTCGCAAGTCAAACCCGGACCGAGAGCCGGTTGCGTGAGAAGCGGGCGCAGTACTCGGCGCGTCGTCGATTGTGGTGCCCGTGGCGGCATTTGCGGTCGGCAAGCCGCCGCCGGCGGCCGCTGTCCTGTTTGCCTTTGCCGCGGTCGGGTTCTTCGTGTGCGTTAGAGACTGTGCCGGAGAGCTTGACGACGAGAATCTCGCGTGCAGGTCACATAACGTGCATTATCGAGCATTAGCGGTAATGCATCCAGGCTGAGACGCCCGAGGGCATCCGGGTCGTCCTGCCCGCTTTGGTCTACGCGAAGATCTTGGAAGAACATGCGGCCGTGGCGGACCTCGCGCTGATCGACCGGACCGTTCGGGCCCCGGATCAGCGCCGTGCTGATCCGCGGCCTGGCCGCGAGCGTTTCCTGCGCCGCGAGAACGACGTCCTCGTGCTCGCTGTTGTTGAGTTCGGCGACGTTCCTGCGATCATCGTTACGGTGTTCTCCGCTAACCCGGAACGAAGCTGACATGGCCACCGCGACCGTCCATATCGCCGCCGCCGACCTCGAACTGACCGGTTCCTATGAAGAGCTCGGTGATGTCCTGTACCTATCGGCACCCGGCGATGACAAATCCGCAGCCGTGCAGGAGGCCCCCGAGGGACACGCGGTCCGGCTCGACGCTGACGGCCATATCACCCACATCACGGCCATTAGCGCCGAGTGGCTGCTCGAGCGCGACGGCGAACTGGTCGCGACACTCCGCGACGGACGCCTCCTACGGCTAACTCGCGCAGACGTTGCTGACGTCTTGAACTAATCCAGGGCGGCGAAGCCGCCCCCCTTCCGCGCTAAGCGCGACTTCTGCTGCTCTGCTGAGAGATGCGTCTTGAGGACGGAGCAGGTGCCTGCCACCTTGACACCTGTGACCACAATGGTCATAGTGTTGATATGATCATTCTGTCGGTCAGCATCGATCAGTCGGATCCGACCATGCTTCACCATCAGGTCGCTTCCGAGATCCGTCGCGCGATCGCGGCGGGCGAGGCAGCGCCGGGTGACCGGCTGCCTCCTGCAAAGGATTTCGCCGCCGTGCTGGGCGTCAACTCGAACACGGTGCTGCGCGCGTTTCATCAACTGCGTGACGAAGGACTGCTCGAGTTTCGGCGTGGCAAGGGCATCACCGTTGCCGGCGCCCCCGAGCGCGGTCTTGTGCTGGCACGCGCACGGGAGCTTGTTTCGTTCGCGCGCTCGCAGGGAGTCCGTCCCGACGAGCTGGCTCGCCTGATCGAACAGATCGCATCCAAGCCCTCGATCGACGCGGGCGGACAATGACGACCGAGGTTTTCCCAGAGGCCTCCGGGACGGTCGATGCCGCTTCCGAGCCGATAGACAGCCCGGATCCGCAGGTTCTGATCCCGGAGGTCAGACAGCACGCCCGCCGTCGACGCCTGAGAAATGCCGCCGTCGGGTTGAGCGGCGCGGCGATCGCGGCCGGCCTATTCATATTTCTCGGGTCCGGCTCGCCCTCCGGCGGCCGAGCCAGCGGATTGTCGTCGCCACCTGCATCGGGCGTGACACGCACCGCGGGCTTAGCCGAGGCCTGCAACAAGGCAGCCCCCAAGGGGCCAAGGGCATGGCCAGCGCTAACCGCCAGACAGGCTGTGATCAGCGAGACCAGAGGCCGATACACGGCCGTCGTCTACCACCCTCCCGGCAGCCAGGTGATGGCCTGCATCACCAACGGCCGCGGTGGAACCGCGACTGAGATGAGTAACTTCGGCCAGAGCGGGATCCCGCGGCCGGGAGCCGATCAGATCACCGATGTCGGAGGAGGCGCCGGCGCCGCCCCAGGGTTCGCCGGAGCCACTGCGAACCAACACCTCCGGCAGCGCCGCGGCGCGAGCACCACCTTCAAACAGAGATTGCAGCGTCTGCTCGCACTGGGCGTGGAGTCAGACCAATTCGGGCTGGCAGCCAACAACGTCTCCGCAGTCACGTTTGACTTCACCCACGGACCGACCGTCGATGCGACGGTTCACAACGGCTGGTACTTCGCCTGGTGGCCGAATCTGGACCACCCGACATCCGTGCAAATAACAACCACCTCCGGGCAAACGCAAACCGACAAGTGCTCGCCGCCGGCCCGGTCCGCCTCACCGCCCCCGTGTTGACGCACAGCGCGAGCTGACCGGGCTACCCATACCGACGTAAGGGCGGGTTCAGAAGGACGATCAGCCGAAACGGACCTCTGTACTGGGTGCCGATGACCTGGCGGCGTGAGTGTGAGCCCAGCTTGCAACGAGTTATGCCAGTGTGCTTCTCGGTAGCCTCTTGTGATGGCTGAGTTGTTCTTCCCGGGCCCGTTTTTGACGGACGGCGTAATCGCGCTACGCGCATGGACCCCCGATGACGTCGCGTTCGTAGTGGAGGCTTGCCAGGACGCTGAGCTGTCGCGGTACTCACCGGCTATCGCCTTTCCTTACCGGGAGACTGATGCGCTGGACTGGTTTGAGAGCCAGGCACCGGCGCGGTTGGCCGGCAGCGCGATTGACTTCGCAGTCGTTCATGCCGTTAGGGGTCAGTCGCTCGGCGCCGTCGGGCTTCATAAGCTGAGCGCGACGCAGCTATCTGGCGCAATTGGCTACTGGCTTGCGAAGGAAGCACGTGGCCACGGATACATCAGTCGAGCTGTCCGGCTGCTGGCAAGATGGGCGTTCGACGACCTGGGCTTGGCGCGGTTGGAACTGACAACGGACCCGGAGAACATCGCCTCGCAGAAAGTCGCTGAGCGATGCGGGTTTCAGATGGAAGGACAGCTCCGTTCTCACCTACGCGTGCTCCATAGCGGGCAGCGGCGCGACTCACTCCTATACAGCCTGCTCCCAGGTGAGTTACGCCAGGAGTAGAGCCAGGCGTACCCCACTCTCCGCCAACATCGCCGGCGACCCGCAGCCGTCGCTCTGTCGGCTGCCGAATTGATCTCAGCGGCTCTCGCCACGCCTGGCTTGTACGTTCCGCGCAATCCGCGTCTTTCGACGCATCCCCGTCGAGGCGCGGGCCAAACCGAAAGCGGGGCTTTCCCGGGGCGAAGTCGGCCCGCTCAGGCGTTCTGGGAGCAGGCCGGGGTCTCGCGTCTGCGACGAGGCGACGACGTACGGGTCTCGGCTGCTGAGCAGCCGGTCGAGGAGCCAGTTGCCGAGTGTGGCGGTGCCGACGGTGAGCAGGTGCGAGAAGTGGCGCCGGTGCTCAGTGGGCTGCGCACACGTACGTCAGCAGAGCATGTGGCGGGAAGCTGTACACCGCCACATGCTCTGCGCGAACGGACTCCGGGGGTCAGTGTTCGGCCGCTGGAATGGCGACGGGCGGAACGGTCTCCGGCCGCTCGGCCCGAACGGTCTCCAGCGGCTCGCCGATTCGTGCGACGTCGAGCGCGATCAGGCCAAGGTTCCCACCGCAACCTGCCCCGACGATCGTGGTGATGACCGCCATGATCCCGGCTGTTGCGTTGAACCCCAGCAGCGAGCCGATGAGGGCGCCCGTCAGCGCGACCCAGACGCCGATCCTCGTGGCCCTGGCCAGCCGGTCGCGGTTGACCCAGCCCCAATAGGTGCCGAGGCCGATCGGCGTGCCGATGGAGAGAACAGCCATCAGTTCGCTGTTGAGGGGCACCGTCGGCAAAGCCACCAGCACGATGATCAGGCCGATGAACCATCCGCCGAGGCCGAGCACCAGCAGGTAGACGGAGCGCAGCATCGCGCTCGCCTTGCGCCCGAAGCCGCCGCGCTTGTGCGCCCGGCGCCACATCAGTAGCAATGACAGGATCGTCAGGAGCGCGAGGCCCATCATCGCGCCGAGGCCGTCTTCGGCATAGGCGCCTTGACTGGAGCTAGGGCTGAAGTCGACCTTGTTGTGGGTGTAGAGGGACGTGTCGACTTTGCCGGTGTTGAGGTAGGTATTGATCAGACGGGTGCCCGCGGCCGGTTCGTAGGGCCAGAAATCGTCGGAGTGGCCGAGGTTCGAGAGCACGACCTCACGCCCGTTCTTGAGGTGAGGCAGGAGCTCGCGGGTCGCGTTCTCGGGCGGTGTTGCGAAGTCGAGGTTGCCGCCGATCAGCAACGTCGGGACGTTTGAGTTCTGCACGCGGGTGTACTCGTTCTCGTCCGGGTTCGCCGGCCAGGCGTTGAGCAGGCGGCCGCCAGCCCAGATCAGGTTGTTGCCGGCAGCACTGATCAGCGATCCACGGTTTGCTCCCGACGAGTAGAACTGCTTCGCGTAGGTGGCGTCGCTGCGGCCGATCGCCGCCAGGTCGCCCCAGACGAACGCGCTCGGAAAGGTGAGCCGTGCCATCACCGACAGGAACCACGCACCGCTTGCGTCGCCGTTGTTGGCGGAGAGGAGTGAGTTGATCGTTAGTGGCGACGCGATCGGGCCGCCACCGGCGGAGGTTTCGTTGATCAGGCCGAAGAACGCGGCGGTTTGGAAGTCGCCCTTCTGGATCGGCAGGACGAGCCAGTGACTGGGAACGTGAGCGACCGAGGACTTCAGCGACGCGGCGAGATTCGACGTCCGGCCACGACAGCTCGTCGCCTGGGCGCAGAGCGCCGAGTAGCGCTGGATCTGCTCGTTGGTTGTCTTTGCGTTCCAGAGGAAGTTGCCGGGTGGATTGACGCCGATCATCACCGAGCGATGGATGCTCTTGGGGTAGCGCCAGGCATAGATCATCGCGACGCGGGTGCCGGCGCTTTCGCTAACCACGTCGATCTGGTGGTAGCCGAGGGCGCGGCGGGCCGCCTCGAGGTCGTCGACTTCTTCGGGGATCGAATAGCCGGCGAGATCGACTCCATCGCTGCGTAGCCGGCTGGCGCACGACCGGTATGCCGCGGCGACGGCGCGGTAGGACTGCTGGCTGAGGAGGTCACGCGAGTGCTCCATTGCCGAGCTGCACCTCGGGGCAGTCAAGCCGGACGGACCCGTCGACGCCGCGGTAGCCGACGAGCACGACGTCGTGGTGGGCGGTGAACCGACTGGCGTCTGGGAACACCATGTTGGTGATGCCGGGGCCGCCTTGGAGGCGGAAGATCGGGAGGCCCGGATGGGCCGAATGGGCATGAATCACGATGACCGGAAGTGCGATCAGGCGCGAGTTCCGATCATGGCGGTTCTCGGGCACGACCAGCGTCCCGCAAGTCGCGGCGTAGGGACCCTTTTCAGTGTTGTACGTGCAGCTCTTGAGCGTCGTCAGCTGCCCTGCGTGCGCACCGGCAGCCACCGAGACGGCCGTAGAACTGCCGGCGAAGTGGAGGTAGCCGAGCGCGAGCGTGAGGAGCACGATCAGCGCGAGACCCATAACCCGGCCTCGCCCGCAGCGTCTGATGGTTTTCTTGCCGTTACTAGAGAGGTCGCGCATCGGTCAGCGCTCCGATCTGACAGCAACGGCCGGCAGGATCGAGTGCTTCGGTATGGCGTGTGCTGCGGTCATGACTGCTCCTCAGATTGGTGCTAGTTACCTGGGGATCAGTCTGGGATCGTCGGCTGTGCGTGTCATCGCCCGTGGGGCGTGTCCGTCCTCCCCCTCAGCGCAGATCTTTGCTGCGAACGTCTCTGTCAAAGGACAGAGACGCGTTTACGCGCCGGGTGTGATCAGTCCGCTCTCGTACGCGAGGACGACGGCCTGGACTCGGTCACGGAGCCCGAGCTTCGCGAGCAGGCTGGAAACGTGCGTTTTGATCGTGCCCTCGGTGACGAACAGCTCGGCGGCCAGCTCGGCGTTGCTTTTACCGTGCGCCAGCATCGTCAGCACCTCGCGCTCGCGCTGCGTCAAGTTCTCAAGCCGCGTGTCGAGCTCGGGCCTGGCCGGCCGGTGTACGAACTGCTCGATGATGCGCCGCGTGACCGAGGGGGCGAGCAGAGCCGCCCCTGCGCTCACGACATGCACCGCGTGCAGGAGCTCCTCGGGTGGGGCGTTCTTGAGCAGGAACCCGCTGGCACCCGACCGAAGCGCCTCAAACATGTAGTCGTCACGCTCGAAGGTGGTGAGGATCACCACCCGACTTTGCAGCTCGTCGTCTTCGGTGAGCCGCCGGGTGGTCTCGAGTCCGCCACCGTCTGGCATCTGGATGTCCATCAACACGATGTCGGGCCGCAAGCGCCGAGTGCTCTCCGTGGCCTGCTCACCGTTCGCCGCCTCGCCGACAACCTCAATCTCGGGATCAGACTCGAGGATCATCCGAAAGCCCGCGCGAACCATCGCCTGATCATCAGCCAACAGCACACGAATGCTCACAGCCCACCGCCCGAGTTGGCAGCGGCGTACGCGAATAAGTGATGGGGCTCAAGCACGCGGGCGCGGGCAACGGCAAGGTCGGAGCGGTGGCCGTCCCGCGTGTCGTCCGCCAGGACGGTCACTGCGTCCTGGCGCGAGTGCCAGAGCGGCACGACGTGGAAGCCGTCGTTCTCGGGGGCAGCGAAGGCAACGGCCTGAGGCAAGGTGACCGCCTCGGAAGTGAGGAGAAGTTGAACATGGGTCGTGCGGTCATGACTACTCCTAGGTTGGCGCTAGTTGCCTGGGATCAGTCTGGGATCGTCGCCTGTGCGTGTCATCGCCCGCAGGGCGCGTCTGCGCTCCTCCTCAGCGCAGATCTTTGCCGCTCACGCCTCTGTCAAAAGACAGAGGCGCCTATGCGCCGGGTGTCACCAGCCCGCTCTCGTAGGCCAAAACGACGGCCTGAACTCGGTCACGGAGCCCGAGCTTCGCAAGCAGGCTGGAAACGTGGGTCTTGATCGTGCCCTCGCTGACGAACAGCTCGGCGGCCAGTTCGGCATTGCTCTTACCGCACGCCAGCATCCTCAGCACCTCAAGCTCGCGCTGGGTCAAGGCGTCCAGCCGCGTGCCGAGCTCCGGCCTCGCCCGCCGGTCTGCGAACTGCTCGATGACGCGCCGCGTGACCGACGGGGCGAGCAGAGCCGCCCCTGCGCTCACGACGTGCACCGCGTGCAGAAGCTCCTCGGGTGCGGCGTTCTTGAGCAAAAAGCCGCTGGCACCCGACCGTAAGGCCTCAAACACGTACTCGTCACGCCCGAACGTGGTCAGGATCACCACACGACTTTGTAGCTCGTCATCTTCGGTGATCTGTCGCGTGGCCTCGAGCCCGTCACCGTCGGGCATCTGAATATCCATCAACACGATGTCGGGCCGCAAGCGCCGAGTGCTGTCCGCAGCCTGCTCACCGTTTGCCGCCTCGCCGACAACCTCAATCTCGGGATCAGACTCGAGGATCATCCGAAAGCCCGCGCGAACCATCGCCTGATCATCAGCCAACAGCACACGAATGCTCACAGCCCACCGCCCGAGATCGGCAGCTTGACCCGTACGGCAAACCCGCCGCTCGATACCGTTCCCGCCCTCAGCTCTCCGCCATGCAAGGCGGCACGCTCGCGCATACCGATCAACCCCAGGCCACCCGCGCTCGTCCCCGACCGCCCCGCCGCGCCGCGGCCATCGTCGACGATCTCGACCTCAAGCTGATCGGGCCGGTACCGCACACGAACGTCCGCGTGAGACGCCCCCGCATGCTTGAGAGTGTTAGTCAGCGCCTCCTGCACGATGCGGTACGCCGACACGCCGATCATCGGCGGCAACGAGCGTTCCTCCCCTTCGATCCTGACCGCTACAGCGAGCCCGGACTCACTCATGCTCGCCGCCAGCCGCGGAAGCTGGCTCAGGCCAGGGCGCGGAGCCAGATCGTCCTGGTCCCCGGCCTGCCGCAGGAATCCGAGCAGGCGGTGCAGCTCCCCCACCGCCTGCCGGCTCGAGACCTCGATCGCGGTCAGCGCCTCCTTCGCCTTGACACGGTCACGGTCGATCACGACCCGCGCGGCGCCGGCCTGGACGCCCATCATGCTCACATAGTGGGCGACGACGTCATGCAACTCCCGCGCGATCCGCACGCGCTCCTCGAACACGGCGTGCTCGGCCCGCGTCGCACGCGACTCCGCCACCTCGGCCTGCTCGGCCCGCGCGCGGACGGCAACCCCTGCGATCCAGGCAACGGCGAAGTCGAAGGGAATGAAGACGAGCTCGTAGACCGAGTGCCCGGGTATCTGGTAGACGACGGTTGCCGTCGCGCCGACCACGATCGCCAGCCCGAGGCCGGCCAGCCGAACGTCCCGAACGTTCCCGAGCAGGAAGGCGACGGCCAGCTGCATCAGGAAAAGGGACTCGGGGTACGGGATCAGCAGCGGGTCGACGAACGAGATTCCCACGGCCAAAAGCCAGTACGCCGCCGGGCCGGCAAACGGAAACCATCGCCGCGCGAACACAGGCAGCACCAAGATCGCGAGCGCCGGAAGGCAGAACCACAGCGTCGTTGTCGGAACTCCGGACGAGCCACGTTCGAGCACCACGTCAAGCATCGCCACAGTCGCCAGCAGCGCGATCAGCAGATCGAACCAATACGTTCGGGCGAGATGTTCACCGCGGCTCGGCCGAGGACTCCCAACTCCACCCAACAGACCGACGCGTCGCATCGGACGAGCACTCACGCCAAGAGCGCGCTCGCCGGTTCCGCTGTCGGCTGGGTCGCGATCGGCGCGCTCCTGGAGAGGATCGCGGCATCAGGCTTGAAACCCCAGAACGTGCAGTAGATCCCGAGGAAGAGCTCCCACGCGAACTCCGGGATGGTCGCGACCCCCTGCAGTTTGTGCAGCGTGCTGCTCGGGAGGTTGCCGGTGAACATCACCGCCGTCCCGGACAAAATGATCAGCGGTCCGCCGATGAGCCCGAGCCACGTTGCCGCTCGCGGCACCAGCCGTGACCGGTACATCAGGTAGCCGAGGATCAGGCCGTTGCCCCAGCCGACAACCCAGCCCGGGCCGAGAAGGAACGTCCAGTCCTTGAGAGCGGCAAGGGTGTAAGCGACCGTGCCCTCAGACGCCCCCGCAACCTGCTGGTGCAGCGTGATGATCCCCAGCATGCAGACGATGCCGACGAGGATGAACGTGCACTCGACCACCCGCGCCGTCACGTAACCGAGCGCCAACTCGTCACTCACTCGTCTGAGGATGGGGAAGATCACGACGGCCGTGCCGATGTTGGCGATGATCAGCAGCAGCTCAAGCAGCGCCCCAAACAAGACTTGGTTGTCGTGACCGGGGCCCGCAATGTAGCTCACCGGATGTCGGAGCACGGTCTCGTAGAGCGCAAGCGCTGCGATCGACGTGATGAACGTGATGAGGTAAAGCACGCCGAACCAGCGCGCCCTCCTCTGGTCTAGGGACACCGTGGCCCCCTTCCTTCGCGACTGCGCGCGAGGTTCCCGCCCGCCGGTCCCGGAAGGCTTCGACCCAACCTACTCGGGGAGCCCCCCAGACACAACCTCAACCAGTGCTCAATTCCCTGCCCAAGGTCCTGGGACGACGCGCCAGACGCGCCCCCGCGGCAGCACGAAACGGAACCAGTCCCAGCCCAGCAATCTTTCCTCCTCCTCGCCAGAAGCGGGTCGCTTTCTAGCTGGAGATCAGTGCCGCCGGTTGTCGCACCTTCGTGAGAATCTGTCGCATCTAGCTGAGAATCCGGTTGTCGCGTTTTGGTGAGAACCGACAATCAACCGACCCGCGTGGACGCCGAGTCTTCTTCTCGGTCCTCGCTGAAGAGCCCGTGCTGCAGATCGGGCGTCTGGACGTTCAAGAGCCGGAAGGCACGTCACCGAAGCTGAGGGCACCACCGTGCGTGTTGAATGCCGTTCCGAGAGCTGCGCGCACGGCTCGTATGCCTGCGGCGGTAGACGACGAAGCGCGGACTGCGGTGAAGAGCTCACGCTCGCGAGGCGTTGGGAGTTCCAGGAGCGTTACGGGAGGCTCGTGGCCTGCCCAGATTAGGTCCGGGAGCAGCCCGACCGCGTGCCCCGCCGCGATCAGCGCGATGTGGGTGTCGAGGTCGGTTGCTTCGAAGCGAACGTCGGGCTCAAAGCCGGCGGCCCGGCATTGCTGGACAGCCCAATGGCGAGCTGCAGTCCCTTGAGGTTCGAGGATCCAGGCGCGACCTCTGAGGTCTGCGAGACTGCCGGCGTCGGACCCTGGTGACAGCACGACGCGCATAGGGTCGTTTCCGAGGTGCTCATAGTCGATGCCCTCGTGATGCTCGCGCGTGTGTCCGGGGTACTGCTCGGCGATGACCAGGTCGTAGTGACGGGCCTCGAGCTCAGAGAGACCGAGTTCAGGTGCGACGACAAAAAGCTCGACACGCGGTTGGCCACCCGTAGCCTCGATGATGTCGAGCGCCCTGGGGATCAGGGATCGTGTCGCGCTCGCGATCGTCGCTACCCGGATTGTCTCGGATGCACGACCGTATGCGTTGAGGTTCGAACGCATACGTTCTTCCAGCTGCATGACCTCCTCCGCATATCTGGCTACTGCGTGCCCCTGGGCGGTAAGGCGTAGGCGTCGCCCGTCTGGCTCCAGCAGCGAGACACCGACTTCGCGCTCGAGTTGGCTCAGTTGCTGAGAGACGTTTGAAGGGCTGTAATCCAGCGACGCTGCAACTTGGGCGATGGTGCCCCTGAGCTCGAGTTCGCGAAGTAGACGGAGGCGGTTTAGATCCCACATGGTCAGACCGACTGAGGTCGTGAGAACCATCGGTTTTGATGAAGTATACCGATGAAAACTGCTCGCTTTTCTTATCGGGTTAGAGGCGTCAATCTCACTTGGCGATGCGCAGGGCATCGCTTCGGACCTGGGAGGTGGGATCGGAATGCAGGCCGCAGAAGTCGCGGTGCGAAAGGACACTCAGTCATTTGCTCCTCAACCGCTCGACGCGGCGCGGCGTCAGTTGGCTGACTCGGCGGAGCGACTCGGCTTGGATGCGGGTTCTCGCGCGATGCTCGCGCGGCCACGTCGTGAGATGTCGGTAAGCGTTCCGTTGCGTCGTGACGACGGGTCCCTGGCCCTTTACACGGGGCATCGCGTGCAACATAACCTCTCGCGTGGCCCCGGTAAAGGCGGTATCCGGTTCAGTCCGAGCGTGAACCTTGACGAGGTTCGCGCTTTGGCGATGTGGATGACGTGGAAGTGCGCGCTCGTGGATATTCCCTACGGCGGTGCTAAAGGCGGGGTCACTCTCGATCCAGCCCAGCACTCTGATGCGGAGATCGAACGGGTCACGCGGCGTTACGCCAGTGAGCTGGCGGATTTCATCGGCCCTGAGCGGGACATCCCCGCACCCGACATCGGGACCGATGAGCGGGTTATGGCTTGGGTGATGGACACGATCTCGACCAACCGGGGCTTTACGGTGCCCGGTGCTGCGACGGGGAAGCCGTTGGCCTTAGGTGGTTCACGCGG
Source organism: uncultured Actinomycetota bacterium (assembly GCA_963706725.1). Taxonomy (GTDB): domain Bacteria; phylum Actinomycetota; class Thermoleophilia; order Solirubrobacterales; family Solirubrobacteraceae; genus Palsa-465. The sequence goes on from OY970167.1 coordinate 2,550,745, forward strand.
GCGAGGGGCCGCGACATCGATGGGCGTCGCACTGATCGCTTTGAAGGCTCTGGAGAGTCGCGATCTCGCGCCGGAGGACTGCACTGCTGCGGTACAGGGATTTGGAAAGGTCGGCGCCTGCGCTGCACAGCTCCTAGACGAGGCTGCGGTCCGCGTCATAGCTGTGAGTGACCAGGTGGGTGCGGTCTATGACGAGCACGGTCTCAACATTGACGCCTTGCGGAGCCACGCGGCGGCGACCGGCTCGGTCGTAGGCTTCAGCAGTGCTGACGAGCTTGCTGGCGAGGCGCTGCTGCAGCTGGATGTTGATCTCCTCGCCCCATGCGCGGTCGAGGGAGTGATTCATGCCGGCAACGCAGGGGCGATCCGGGCGTCCCTGGTGGTGGAGGGCGCCAACGGGCCGACGACGCCCGAGGCCGACCGGATACTCAACCAGCAAGGAGTCACGGTTGTCCCCGACATTCTCGCCAACTCTGGCGGTGTGATCGTCAGCTACTTCGAGTGGGTCCAGGCCGTTCAGGCGTATTGGTGGAGCGCCGCGCAGGTTGAGGAGCGCCTCAACGAGCGTCTGCTCACAACCTGGGACGAGGTATGCGCCCGAGCCGCCAAGGACGACCTGACAATGCGGGAAGCCGCGACAGACATCGCGGTGGCCCGCGTCGCCGACGCACACAAGCTCCGTGGCCTCTACCCGTGAGCTGAGAAGTGTCCACTCTCGAGCCAACAGGTGAACGAATGGTTGCGGCACCCGAACCCATTACGCCTGTAGGTCCGGCTCTGGCGGATGAAGCCGTCAAGCTCGTGCGGCGCTGGCTCGATGCCAGCAGCCTCGTGTCGCAGGACGCGGCGGCGGCACGGCTGGCGGGTGTGCTCAGCGATCCAAACGGGCTCGCGTTCACCGTCGGCTTCATCGACGGGGTCGTTCGCCCTGAGGACCTCCATGTCGCTGCCCGAAACTTCCGTGGCTTGACATCCGTCATCCCCCGCTTCCTGCCCTGGCCGCTACGGACAATGATTCGTAGCGGCGCAGTGCTCGCACCTGCGCTGCCGTGGATGGTTGTTCCCGCGGCACGATGGGTACTGCGCCGAATGGTTCGCCACCTGGTTGTGGATGCCACCGATCGACGCCTCGGTGCTGCGGTCCGACGGATCCGCGGTCCCGATCAGAGCGTTCGCCTGAATGTGAACCTGCTTGGTGAGGCGATCCTCGGCGAGGACGAGGCAGCCCGACGCCTTGACGGAACCCGCCGGTTGCTGCTCCGCGAGGACGTCGATTACGTCTCGATCAAGGTATCTGCGACCGTCGCGCCGCAAAGTCCGTGGGCGTTTGACGAGGCGGTGGCGCACGCCGTTGAAGCGCTTACGCCGTTGTTCCGCGTCGCCGCGGCGGCCCCAGGCGGCCCCAAGTTCATCAACCTGGACATGGAGGAATACAAGGACCTAGATCTGACACTGGCTGTGTTCACAGGGCTGCTGGATCAGCCGGAGTTCTTCCGGCTTGAGGCGGGGGTTGTGCTGCAGGCATACCTCCCGGACTCGCTTAGCGCGATGGTCTGGTTGCAGAAGTGGGCCCAGGTGCGCCGGCGCAACGGCGGCGCACCGATCAAGGTGCGGGTGGTGAAGGGCGCGAATCTGCCGATGGAGCGAGTCGACGCCGAGCTGCACGGTTGGCCGCTCGCGACCTGGCACAGCAAACAGGCATCCGACGCCTCCTACAAAGCGGTGCTCGACTACGCGCTCCGACGTGAGCACGTGGATGCGGTGCGGATCGGAGTCGCCGGTCACAACCTCTTCGACGTGGCGCTCGCGTGGCTGTTGGCGCAACGCCGCGAGGTGACTTCGGCAGTTGAGTTCGAGATGTTGCTCGGCATGGCGACCGCACAGGCGGCCGTCATCCGTAAGGAAGTCGGGGCACTACTTCTGTACACGCCGGTGGTGCACCCGCAGGAGTTCGACGTGGCGATCGCCTACCTCGTGCGACGCCTCGAGGAAGGCGCGTCACACGAAAACTTCATGTCTGCGGTCTTCGACATTGGCAGCAACCCCGCCCTGTTTGAGCGTGAACGCAAGCGCTTCCTGGCATCGATCGCCGAGATCCCGACGGAGGTTCCTAGACCAAACCGGGTGCAGGACCGCACCGGCCCACAGGCACCGGCCCAGGTCCATGGCTTTGAGAACACACCTGACAGCGACCCCGCGGTGGCCCGCAATCGCGACTGGGCCCGCGCTATCCAGCGACGGATGCCGACCTCCCCACTCGGGATCGGGACTGCTGAACAGAACCGGATCGCCGATTCCGGTGAGCTCCGCAAGCGGATCGAGACGAGCGTGGCGTCTGCGGACGCCTGGAGGCAGCTGGGTGCCCACACACGTGCCGAGATCCTGCACCGTGCCGGCGATGCTCTGCAGGCGCGTCGTGCCGAGCTACTGGAGGTGATGGGCGCTGAGTGCGGCAAGGTGATCGAGCAGGGTGACCCCGAGGTCAGCGAAGTGATCGACTTCGCGCACTACTACGCTGAACGCGGTCGCGAACTCGAGCGGGTACCAGGCGCTACGTTCACGCCCGCGCGACTCACAGTCGTGACACCTCCTTGGAACTTCCCGGTAGCGATACCCGGCGGCTCAGTGCTGGCTGCCCTCGCTTCGGGTTCACCGGTCATCTTCAAGCCTGCAAGCCAGGCAGTACGCTGCGGCGCCGTGCTGGTCGAGGCGCTGTGGGACGCGGGCGTACCGCGAGACGTTCTGCAGTACGTGCAACTTGAGGACCACCCCCTTGGTCGCGAGCTCATCTCGGATCCAAGTGTTGAGCGAGTGATCCTCACCGGCAGCTATGAGACCGCCGAAATCTTCCGCTCCTTCCGCGCCGATCTGCCGCTACTGGCAGAGACGAGCGGCAAGAACGCGATCATCGTCACACCGAGCGCTGACCTCGACCTGGCAGCTAGGGATGTCGCCTACTCGGCGTTCGGGCACGCGGGCCAGAAGTGCTCCGCCGCATCGCTTGTGATCCTTGTTGGCAGCGTCGCACGCTCCAGCAGATTCCGCCGTCAGCTGATCGATGCGGTCACCTCCTACCGCGTGGGAATGCCATGGGAACCGTCAAGCCAAATCGGTCCGCTGATCGCACCGGCAGAAGGAAAGCTGCTCCAAGCACTCACGACGCTCGAGCCCGGCCAACAGTGGGTCGTCAGGCCCGAGCAACAGGACGATTCCGGCGCCCTCTGGAAACCAGGCATCCGCGAGGGCGTTCAACCCGGATCTGAGTTCCACCTAACCGAGTACTTCGGACCAGTACTCGGGATCATGACCGCACGAAACCTCGAGGCCGCGATCGAGCTGGTGAACCGCGTCGAATACGGCCTGACCTCCGGCCTGCACTCACTGGATCAGGACGAGATCACTACCTGGGCCGACCGTGTAGAGGCCGGCAACCTGTACGTCAACCGCCACATCACCGGAGCGATCGTGCAACGCCAGCCGTTCGGCGGCTGGAAGAAGTCAGCCGTCGGGACCGGGGCCAAGGCTGGCGGCCCCAACTACCTGATCGGCCTCGGGACCTGGCAGGACAAATCCATGGCTTGCGATCCGCTCCAGGACGCCGAGACTGACCCGGTCACGAACAGCGCCATGGCTGCGGCGGCCGCAGCCGCCGTCCCGACAACAGAGCTCAACTGGCTACGAGCAGCCTTGACCACCGACGCGCTCGCCTGGGAGCAGCAGTTCGGCGCAACCGGTGACGCGACAGGTCTGAGTGTCGAGAGCAACCTACTCAGGTACCGCCCGGTGCCGGTGACCGTGCGTGCCGATCAAGTGACCGCAGCGGAGCTCCTCCGCGTAGCGGCCGCAGGCATCAGAGCCGGATCCCAGCTGACAGTCAGCACCCTCCTTCCGTTGGCTGAGCCGGTGCGAAGCTACATGAACGCGTCCGGGATCGACACTTACGTCGAGAGCAACGCGGCCTGGAGCGCGCGCGCGGTTCGCCTCGCCGCGGTTGGAGGCCGCGTGCGCCTGCTCGGAGCCTCAGCCGCCGAGCTAGCCACGGCAGTCTCCGGATCACCCGGACTCGCGGTGTATTCGGGCGAAGTGCTCTCAGCCGGCCGAGTCGAGCTCTTGACGTTTCTTCGTGAACAGGCGGTGTCGATCACGACGCACCGATTTGGGATCCCCCGCCCGTGCCACCTAGGCACCGGCGGTGACCAGCGGGCAACCCGACATCCAGCGTCAACCGTCTGCCGCTGATGCTGTTCGGCTCCTCGGAGAACAGGTAGTGACGATGCCTAGGAGCTTCTTGGCCAACCTTGCGGTGATTGACGCCCAGCAGAATCTCAAGGCGGAGTCGCCGGGTAGATCTGCGACCGTCAGGCGGCCGCTTGACGCTGTCGGTAGGCCGCTTGCCGAGCCTCATTGCTCAGCGGCGCCCGCAGCGCGAACCGAGCCCCTGGATGCCGGTGTGACGGCCTCCGGTGACGACTTCTAGCGCGTTCCTGGTTGTAACCGCTCGGGTGTCGCTCCGCAATCACGCCGGGTTCAGCCCTACGTCGCCCAAGCCAGACCGTCGTCCTGGTCATCCCGCGAACCCATATACCTCGATGGCCTCCGCTGGCGAGACGTAGCCGTCGCGCACGTCATCACGCACCCGGTCCCGTGCTCGCTGGCGTGGGTCGCCGAAGCCCCCGCCGTTGGCGGTATGGATGCGAATTACATCGCCGCTGGACAGCGGCAGGGCAGTGACGGCGCAATGGCGCTCAAGCGCTCCCTCACGGCGTAGCACCTCGACATAGTTGAGCGATCCCGAATTGGCGCCGAAAAGCGACCATGGCGGATGTTGAGAGCGGCGATAGGCGCAGGTGAGAAAGCATCCGTCGCTGCGTACGCGGTAGTCCAGCGTGATGCCTCGACCGCCGCGGTGTTCGCCTGCTCCGCCCGGAACGTCACTCAATGCCATTTGCTCGACGTACAGGCCGTATCGTCCTTCGGCGACTTCGGCTGGGCAGTTGAACGTGTCGCCGTGCACAGGGCTGAATAGAGCGCTGTTGCCATCCCGGCCGCCTGACGCTCCCCACCCGCCGACCTCCGGCTCGACGATCGTGAAGTGCCGGCCGGTGTCTGGGTGTGGCCCGCCGATGAACGTGCCACAGATCGAGGCGAAGCTTCCCGCCGGCAGACGCTCCGCGAGGTGTGGGGCGAGGCATCGCAAGATGAGGTCATAGAGCGCGATGCGAGTCTCGTAGTACAGGCCGCAGGCGGCCGTTGGAGCGGGATCAAATACGGATCCTGGACGGGTTAGCACCGTCAGCGGCCGCAGGTGACCGGCGTTGGCCGAACCCTGCAGGCCGATGACGTTCATGAGCGCCATCTGCGCGGCAATGGTCGCACCGTCTCGCGAGAGGTTGCTCGGTCCCATGTCCTGATCTGGGTTGTCTCTGAGGTCTACGAGGAACTCCCCGTCCCGAATGTCAACGGTAACCGCGTAGACAGAACCGCCGTCCTGCTCCTCTTCGAGTTGGAAGCGGCCGCGGGGCAGTTCGCGCAGCCCCTCTCTCGCCGTGTGCTCGCCATACGCGAGCTCGCTCGCGATCGCTTCGGCGAATGCCGGTCGGCCATAGCGCTGCACGAGCTCGAGGATTCGGCGTTCGCCGACTCGTGCGGCGGCGATCCCGGCCCAGAGATCGCCGTGGAGGAAGTCGGGCAGGCGGCTGTTGGCCCGCAGAATGTCGAAGACCGATCGCACCGGGTCGCCGGCGTCCAGCAGCTTCACGGCTGGCAGTCGCAGACCCTCCTGGAAGATCTCACGCGCATGGGTCGAAATCGAGCCCGGCGCCATCCCGCCCACGTCATTCCAGTGCGCGATGTTTGCCGTCCAGGCAACGAGCTCGCCGTCAGCGAAAACCGGTAACGCGACGACCACGTCATTGAGGTGGGTCACACCGCCGTAGGCAGGGTCGTTGGTAATGAACACATCACCTGCCCGGATCTCGTCGGCTTCATGGAGCTCGCGTATGCGTTTGACCGCGCGATCGAGGACGGCGACGAACGTGGGGATGCCGGCGCCCGATGAGACGAGGTCGCCCGTCGCGTTGGTGATGGCGGTTCCGGCGTCGAGGACCTCGTAGATGATCGCGCTCATCGCCGTGCGGCGCAGGGCCACGAACATCTGGTCGCCCGCCGCCTGCAATGCGCTGGCGATGATCTCAAGCGTGATCGGGTCGGTTTCCGGTCCCGTGCTCACGTGTCGAGCTCGTAGACCGAATGGGCTACGTCGTCGGTGATGTAGCCGTTGCGCAGGTCTTCGCGTACTAGCTCGCGCGGGCGCCGGCGAGGGTCACCTTGGCCACCGCCGCTGCCGGTGTGGACGCGGATGATGTCCCCGTCGTTGACCTCAGCCGCGGTGACGACGGCGTGGCGTTCAATGGTCCCATCGCCGCGGATGATCTCGACGTAATTGGGTGATCCCTCGCGCCCGCCGCGGAGGGCCCACGGCTTGTGCCTGTTGCGTGTGTAGGCGCAGGTGAGGAAACAGCCGTCGGCGCGAACTCTATAGTCGAGCACGATGCCTTTGCCGCCGCGGTGTTCGCCCTCTCCCCCTGGCTCGTTGCCGAGGGCGAGTTGTTCGACGTACAACCCGTAGCGTGCCTCGGCGATCTCAGCGGGGCAGTTGAAAGTGTCGCCGTGAAAACCGCTGAAGATGGCGCTGTTTCCGTCACGTGTAGTCGAAGCGCCCCAGCCGCCGATCTCGGGCTCGACGATGGTGAAGTGGCGGCCCGTGTCGGGATGCGGTCCGCCGATGAAGGTCCCACAGATCGAGGCGAAGCTGCCCGCAGGCAGCTGATCGAAGTGTGGTGCCAGGCAGCGCCAGATCAGATCGTAGATTCGGATTTCGACTTCGTAGTAGGTGCCGAAGGCGGCCGGCGGGTTCGGATCGAAAACCGAGCCCGGGCGTGTCAGCAGCGTGAGCGGACGGAAGTGGCCAGCGTTCGCCGAAGCGTGGGCTCCGGTGATGTTCATAAAGATCATCTGGGCCGCGACCATCGTTCCATCGCGGGAGGCATTGTTCGGTCCTGGGTCCTGGTCGGGGTTGTCGCGCAGGTCGACGAGGAACTCGTCTTCGGTGATCTCGACTGTGACCCTGTAGACGGCACCGCTGTCCTGCTCTTCCTCTAGATGGAACCGGCCCTGCGGCAGCCCGCGCAGCGCGCGGCGAGCCACCTGCTCGCCATAGGTCATGAAGCTCTGAAGCGCGGTGGTAAATGTGTCTGCTCCGTACTTCTCGATGAGCTCGAGCGTGCGGCGCTCGCCCACTCGCACGGCAGCCACACCCGCCCACATGTCACCCTGCAGAAAGTCAGGCAGGCGACTGTTGGCCTTCATGATCTCCAGTACTGACCGGATCGGCTGACCCTTCGCGAAGAGCTTGACCCCTGGCAGCCGCAGACCCTCCTGGAAGATCTCGCTCGCTTCGTTGGAGATCGATCCGGGCACCATCCCACCGATGTCGTTCCAGTGCGCGATGTTCGCCGTCCAAGCAACGAGCCGATCGCCGGCGAACACCGGCATGACCAGCACAACGTCATTGAGATGGGTGACGCCCCCGTAGTAAGGGTCGTTGGTGACGTAGATGTCGCCTGGCTGGATCTCACTGGGCTTGTGGAGCTCGAGGATGCGCTGAACGGCTTTGTCAAGAACACCGACGAACGCGGGGATGCCGGCGCCCGATGAGGCGAGGTTGCCGCTGCCATCGGTGATAGCGGTGCCCATGTCGAGCACCTCGTAGATGATCGCGCTCATCGCGGTCTTCCGAAAGGCGGCGAACATCTCGTCGCTGATCGCCTGCAGCGCGCTCTGGATGATCTCGAGTGTGATCGGATCGGCGTGAGCCGAGGTCCCTGGCCTGGTCATGAGAGAGCGATGTGAAGGTTGCCGTAGTCGTCGACGACGAGCTCGTTGCCCGGGTGGATCAATACGGTTGTTCCCTTGGTTTCCACCACGGCCGGGCCCTGGAAGGTCATCCCCGGCTCTAGAAGCTCACCGGTGTAGATCGCGGCCTCGTGGATGCCGTCGGTTGCGTAGTCGACTTTACGGCTGGGGCGACTGGTGTCCTCAAGGCGGCGCCCGGTGCTGGGCAGGTGGGCCGGCTCAAGCTTGCCGACCTCTGCGGTCGCGACGACATGGACGCCGACGAACTCGACGGGCGCATCGAGCCGGTAGGTGTACTCGCGCTCATATGCCTCTTGAAACCGGCTGATAATCGCCTCGATCGCCGTCTGATCGATCGCACTGTCAGGCAGCCGTACCTCAACGCTGTGTTCCTGGTTTTCGTAACGCAGCCGTCCGTAATGCACGAAGCTCACCCGCTCGGATTCGATCCCCTCCCCGGAGAATTGCGCCAACGAGCCGTCCACGACCTCCGCGAGCAGTTCACTGATCGCGGACGCCTGGTCGCTCGACAGGGAGAACAGCCGCGTGACGAAGTAGTCACGGCGTAAGTCGCTCATCAGCATGCCCCACGCGGAGAAGACCTCTGCAGCGCGTGGGATGACGACCTTCCGAATCCCCAGCTCGGTGGCGAGCGCAACCGCGTGCATACCGCCACCACCACCGAAGGCAACGAGGGTGAAGTCGCGCGGGTCATAGCCGCGGTTGAGTGACACGAGCTTGAGCGCGTTGACCATGTTGTTGTTGGCAATGCGGACGATGCCGCGTGCGGCCTCGTTGACGTCGAGTCCGAGTTGCTCTGCGATCGGGGTCAGTGAGTGCTCCACGGCTGCCATGTCGGCCTCGATCGTGCCGCCGCAGAAGTAGTCGCGGTCGATCCGCCCTAGCGCGAGGTTCGCGTCCGTCGTTGTCGCCTCGGTCCCGCCCCGTCCATACGCCGCAGGACCAGGGACTGCGCCGGCCGACTGCGGACCGACGTGCAGCTTGCCGAAGTCGTCGACCCAAGCGATGCTGCCTCCACCCTGTCCGATCTCGACGAGGTCGACGACCGGCACGAGGATCGGGTAACCCGCCGAGAGCCGACTGCGCTCGATCCAATAGTCGGAGATGATCTTGACCTGGCCACCCTCGATCAGCGAGCACTTCGCGGTGGTCCCGCCAATGTCGAGAGCGAGGATGTTGGGCTCGCCGATAAGCCGTCCGAGCTCGGCAGCGCCCCAGAACCCGCTCGCTGGTCCGGACTCGACCATCGTGATCGGGATCTCGCTCGTCTTCTCGACGGAGTCGACACCGCAGTTGGACTGCACGATGTAGAGCTGGCCAGCGAACCCGCGTTCCCTGACGCCGCGTGAGAGGCGCGTTAGATATCGCTCGGCAATCGGCTGGACGTAGGCGGAGAGCACGGCGGTGCTCGTGCGTTCGTACTCGCGCCATTCGCGGGTGATCTGGTGTGAAGCGACGACCGACACCTCCGGCCACAGCTCGCGGACCCGCCCGAGCACGGCCCGTTCATGCGAGGGGTTGGCGTAGGAGTGCAGCAGGCAAATCGCCACCGCCTGCACCCCCTCTCGGCGGAAATCCTCGACAATCGTCGCCAGGCCGTCCAACTCAAGCGGCCAACGCTCGCGCCCGTCCTGTGCGAGCCGGCCGCGCACCTCGCGGCGCAGGTAGCGTGGGACAAACGGTTCCGGCTTGACGTAGTGAAGGTTGAAGAAGTCGGGCCGGTTGCCACGCGCGATCTCAAGCGAATCTCGGAACCCCTCGGTCGTGATCAGACCCGTTAGCACGCCCTTCCGCTCGGCAAGTGCGTTGATCACCACGGTCGTGCCGTGTGCGAGCGAGCCGATCTCCTCTACGGCGATGCCACTGCGTGTCATCACCTCCAGCACGCCGCGCTCGAACTCCGGCGGCGTGGTGTCCGCCTTGGCCGTCACGACCTCCTGGCCGCCCGTCGCGGGATCCGTGACGAAATACACAAGGTCGGTGAAGGTTCCGCCGACATCGGTCGCCGCACGGATCATCGAGGCGCTCTTCGCCTGTGCTTCTGGGGTCTCGGAGGTCATGTGCTGCGCCTGCGAAGAAGCTGGTCAAGCCCGACTGCGAGCAGCACGAGGAATCCGAAGACGACGTCCTCATATACGGGGTTGAGGTTCAGCAGCACAAAGCCGTTGTTGATCAACTCAAGGATGGTTGCGCCCACCACAGCACGCCAGATAGCGCCCTGTCCCCCGAGGATGCTGGTCCCGCCGACCACGCTGGAGGCGATCGCCAGTAGTGCGAGCGTGGAGCCGATGCTCGGGTCCGCTGAGCCGGTTTGAGATGCCGCAATGATTCCAGCGGCTCCTGCACAGGCGCCGCTTAGCGCGAAGACCACGATTCGGTAGAAGGAGATGTTGATTCCCGAGAGACGAGCGGCCTCCGGATTCCCGCCGATGGCGTAGAGGCCGCGGCCGAAGCGTGTGTACGCGAGCAGCAGGCCCAGAAGCACGGCGATCACGATGAAGAACCAGGCAGCCACGGTGAGGCCGTACGTGTTGTTCATCAACTGAAAATGTGCGTCAGAGGTTGTGGCGACGTTCCCGCCAGTTATGACCGTTGCGAAGCCGATGAACACATAGCTGGTCGCCAGGGTCGCGATGAAGCTGTTGACTCGCCCCAGAGCGATGATTGCGCCGTTGATTGCACCAAGCGCGAGCCCCACAAGGATGGCCAGCACAAAGGCGCCAAAGACTCCGAAGGTATGCACAGTCATCACGGCGAAGATGGCGCAGAACGCGTACACGGACCCCTGCGACAGGTCAAAGCCACCGGACACGATCGTGAGCGTGGCGCCGCATGCAGCGATGCCCTGCATGCTCATCTGATTCACGATGTTCGTCAGGTTGCTGCTCGAGCGAAACGACGAATTGGCTACCGCGAGAGCAGCAAAGATGCCGACCAGAAATATGACGATCCCGAAGTCTCGGCCGGCCGGCACACGTCGACGCTTCGCCTCCAGCGGCATCTCCCCCTGGTCGGCCGGTGCCTGCACGTCACTCATCGCGGGTCGCCTCCGCCGCACCGAAGGCAGCCGTCATGATTCGTTCCCGTTCGGTTGCTTCTCCCTGGACCTCGTCCACCACCATCCCCTTTCGGAATACCACGATGCGGTGGGCCAGACCAAGTAGCTCCTCGAGTTCTGAGGAGATGAGCAGCACACCAATGCCTGAGGCGGCCGCCTCGGTGATCATGGCGTGGATCGCGACCTTTGCGCCGACGTCGACGCCGCGTGTCGGCTCGTCGGCGATGAGGACCTGCGGACTGCGGGCCAGCCACTTGGACAGCAAGACTTTCTGCTGATTGCCCCCGGAGAGTTGGGCGACCATCGCGCCCGGCGACGGCGGTCGAATGTCAGCGCGGCGTATCCATTCGCGCGCAGCGTCCTCAAGGCGGCCGGGAAGTGCAAAACCCAAACGGTTGGCTACCTCGGGACGCGCGAGGGCGAGATTCTCGGCGATTGTGCGTCCAAGGACGAGCCCCTGACTCTTGCGGTCCTCCGGCACCATCACCAATCCCGCGTCAATCATCCGCCCGGGGTGCCGGGGCCGCACCGGCGGGTTACCCGCGACGCGGACGGTGCCGCGATCCGGTTTGACGGCACCAGCAAGGCAGCGGGCGAATTCGGATCGCCCGGCTCCAACGAGTCCAGCGAGGCCCACGATTTCACCCTTGCGCAAACGGAGGCTTACGCCCATTACGGTCGATCCCCACCAGACATCGTCGGCTTCGAGCACAGTGTCGGCGTCGGCAGACGGGGGACGTTTGTCGCCGTAGAGGATGCTCAGAGAGCGGCCCACCATCTTAGTGATGAGGCTGGACTCCGTCTCCTCGGCGGTCGGGCCCGAGCTGACTACCTTCCCGTCGCGCATAACGGTGACCCAGTCGGCCGTTTCGAGCACCTCGTTCAGGAAGTGCGAAATGAACACGATGGTCGTCCCGGCGTCGCTCAGCCGGCGAAGCAGAGCCCGCAGCCTCTCGGCGCGTTCCTCATCAAGAGACGACGTTGGTTCGTCGAGAATGAGCACAGTTGGTCGACGTATGAGGCAGCGAAGGACCTCAAGGATCTGTTGGTCGGCGATCGACAGGTCCGACACGACGGCGTGCGCTGGAAGCGAGAATCCCGACTCCTCACAGACTTCAGTGAAACGGCGAGTAGCGGACGAGCGTCGGAGGCTGCCGATTGCAGCGACCGAATGACCGAGGAAGACGTTCTCGAGGACCGTGCGTGCCGGTACACAGGTGAGCTCCTGTGTCGCGATCGCGACCCCGGCCTCCCTCGCCGCCCGCGGGGTGGAAGCGCGTAGAGCCTTGCCGCCGACCAGCACCCGGCCCGCGTCGGGCCGCACAAGACCAGCGGCGATTTTGACGAGGGTCGACTTGCCAGCCCCGTTCTCACCCAGAACTGCGTGGATCTGGCCTGGACGAGCCACCAGATCCACGCGATCGAGGACGCGTGCCGGTCCGTAGGTCTTTCCGATGTCCTGCAGTTCGAGCACGCGTCCTCAGTTTCACACGGTCAGTCGCTGTACTGACCCTTGAGCTTGTTCTTGACCACGACGGACTTCGTCCACAGCCCACTTGCGGGCCCAAGGTTGGCCGAATTGGTCGATGTCGGCGGTTTGCCGCCGTCGAGCTTCTCGATGCCGTACTCGGTCGCGGTGAGGCCATCAGTCACCTCAGGGATACCGAACGTGGCATACCAGGTGCCGGCCTTGATGTAGCCGATCGCCTGCGTGGAGCCCCCGTTGCCGACGAGCTTGACCTTCCCGAGGAGGTTCTGGTTCTTGAGCACGGTCGTCGCGCCCTCGATGGCTTGCGAGGAGCCCACGATGACGTTGACGTTGGAGTGAGCGGTCAGCACGTCCTGGGTGGCGGTCTGCCCCGTCGCCGCCGTATAGCCGCCGGTTGGGTCCTCGAGCATGTTCACGTGCGAATCTGTCTTCAGCTCCGCCAAGACAGCGTTGGTGCGCGCCACGTCCAGAGGCAGCGTCGGTGCGCCCTGCAGGTAGACGACATTGCAGGTACTGAGGCTCCCACACGCGCCGATCGCGAGCTTACCGAGGTCAGTGCCGTTCGCGACCGCACTCTCGACGACGGAGATCTCGCCCGGAACCTGCGGGGCGATCTTTGAATAGCTCGATCCCACCTGAGTGAACTCGGCGACTACGACGATGCCCTTGGCAATGGCATCCTTGATTTCTGGCACCACGGCAGAGCCGTCGTTTGCCTGAATCACGAAGATGTTGTACTTGCCAGAAGCAATCTCCGTCTGGAGCTGCTGGACCTGCGTCGTGGAACTGAAGTCACCGTTCAGGAACGTGTCTGTTCCATGGTATTTGTTGACCTCCCGCTGGACGCCCTTCCACGTTGCCTGAGCAAACGAGTTGTCGGTCGCAAAGCCGAAGAAGGCCACATGCGGAGTCTTCTGCTTGGCGGCGGTGCTCGCTTCCTTCGCGCTGCTTGATGACGCGGCAGCGAAAGCCACGACGAGCGATGCGCTGACGATAAGCGGCCACGCCCAGCGCAGCCTGAACTTGTCCTTCATAGTCTTGTCCTCCTCTGACATGGATATGTCTCTACTCACAGCGCGAGCGGAGCCCTCTGCTGGCCATCCAGCTGGCTTCACTCGTGATTTGAGGCACTGCTGTCTTCGGCGCCAGCCTGGTGGCGGAGCACGCCACGACCACACCCGGCGTCGCAGGCGGCGTGGTGCTCACTGCCCTCCTTCCTCGCGTACGTCCTGAAGTCCATAGATCTCCCGCGCCGCAGCCGCGGTGAGGTGCCTGTTGCGGACGTCAGCCCGCACCGAATCGGTGTTACGTTCACGCGGGCTCCCATAGCCGCCTCCCCCACCCGTCATCGTGCGGATAACGTCGCCCCGGCCGAGCGGTACCCGGCTGCCCTTCAGCATCTGCCGTTCCGTTTCGCGGCCTGGGTTGAGCAGGACCGTCGGGGGTACGGCATCGCTCCCGCCGAACAGACCCCAGGCGGGCGTCTTGGAGCGCTCGAACCAGAGGAACAGTTGAGCCTCCTCGCACTCGATTGTGTACTCGCGGATGACCCCGTTGCCACCGCGCCAGCGGCCGACACCCCCGGAATCCGCGCGGAAGCCGTAATGGGTCATCCGGATCGGGAACTTCGTCTCTAACACTTCGATCGGGAGGTCCTTCAGTGAGCCGTTGACGTTGTTGATCAAGCCGTCCTCCCCATCGCTCCCGTGCCAGGCACCCCATCCGCCGACCGTCGGCTCGAGGTCGAAAAACGGCCGACCGTTGCGATGATCGACCCCGGCTATTCCGACGATCATCGAGTCGCCATAGCTAGCGCCGGCGACCTGCTCGGGCAACACATCGGCTAGTGCCTTGACGACCAGGTCGATGAGCAGCCCCAGCGGGGTGAAATACCACTGACACGGATACGGCTCTTCGGCCCCGAGGATCGAGCCCCGCCGGACGTTCACGGTGAGTGGACGAAACGCGCCTCCGTTGGGTGGGTTGTCGGGATTGACGACCAGCTTGTAGGCGACCCGGCACGCGGAAATTGCCTGCGCCTCACCGCAATTGACCGGACCGCGGCGTGCATCGTCGGAACTGGTGAGATCGATGGTCATCTCCTCACCACTGATCTCGACGGCCAGCCGCAGCCATACGGATTCCTCTGAGTTGCCGTCGTTGTCGAGGCAGCCCTCCGCCCTGTAAATCCCGTCCGGCAAGGCGGAGACGGCGGCCCGCTCGACCCGCTCGGTCTGTGCGAAGATTTCGTCGCGCGCGGCGCGCAGGACTTCCAAGCCGTATTTGTCGACCATCGCCTCAAGCCGGCGTTGACCGGTCCGGACGCACGCAACCTGAGCGCCGAGGTCGCCGATGGCGGGGTACCCGAAGCGGCTGTTGCGGCCCAGCAGATCGGTGATGTCGCGGCGCTGGACGCCAGCCTCGACTAGCTTGAGCGGGCCGATCCGGATTCCTTCCTGATAGATCTCGGTCGAGTCCATAGGACCGCCCGGGTCCTTTGCACCGACGTCGAGCCAGTGCGCACGGCATGCAGCGAAGCCCACGAGTTCGCCGTTGGCAAAGATCGGGCCGACAACTGTCATGTCGTTCAGGTGGGTACCTGTTAGGTAGGAGTCGTTCATGATCCAGACGTCTCCGGGCTGCCAGGCATCGCGGCCGTACATCTCTTCTGTAGCGCGCGTGCACACTTCGAGGTTGCCGAGGAAGATCGGCAGGCCTGCCGATTGCCCGAGAACGCGGTGTTCGGCATCAAGGAGCGCGACCGAGCAGTCCTTCATCTCGTAGATGATCGGTGTGTAGGCGGAGCTGATCAGCGTCGCGTTCATCTCATCGGCGGCGGCGGTGAATGCGCTGCGGATGATTTCTGTGGTAACCGGATTGACGGTCCTGACTGCCATGCTCAGAACTCCTTGGCGATGTCGATCATGAGGGTCCCGACGTCGTTGACTCGCGCGGTCCATCCTGGCGGTACAACGGATGTGGCGGTGTCTTCGACGATTACGGCAGGGCCGACCACCTCAGCGCCAACTGGGATGTCGGTTCGTTGAACCACCTCGGCTTGGTGTTTTCTGCCCTGAAAGATGATCGGGCGCTGCTCGAAGGGATAGTGGTCATCCGCGCCCCGCTCCAGACGGCTCGGCTCGGCCCGGCCGAGTTCGCCCAAAGCGACCGATCGAGCTGTCACGAATTCGATCGGCGCACCTGCATTGGCGTGACCGAAGCGCAGTTCATGCGCCGCGTCAAACCGGGAGGAGATGGCGCTGTCGAAAGCCGTGTCCGCGGGCTCGGCGGGACCTTCGAGCGGGATTGTGAGGGTGTATTCCTGCCCTACGTATCGCACGTCGATCGAATGCAGAACTCTGGCGCGATCACGGGTGATGCCTTCCTCGTGCAGGGACGCGAATGACTCCGACTCCTGGTCGGCGAGCAGGGAAGCTAGGTGCTGGTGGTCAAGATCCGCGAGCGGAACGTAATAGGCGCTCGCGAGGTCCTTTCGTACCTCGGTCTCAAGCATCCCCCAGGCGGAGAATGCGCCCGCGAACGCGGGCACGATCACCTCGCCGATGTCAAGTTCCTCAGCAAGGAAGACGGCGTGCATCGGGCCGGCACCGCCGAACGCAACGAGCGAGAAGTCACGCGGCTCGATTCCTTTTTCAACGGTGAGCGTGCGGATCGCCTGAGCCATCTTGGCGTTAGCCACATCGCAAATCCCCTCTGCCAGCGCAATGCCATCGAGTCCGAGTTCCTCACCGAGGCTGTTCATCGCGTCCTCGGCGGCCGCAACGTCAAGCGTCATGCTGCCGCCGGCGAACGAATTCGGGTCCACGCGGCCTAGCACCACATTGGCGTCTGTGACCGTTGGACGCTGGCCACCGCGGCCATAGCACGCTGGCCCGGGATCCGCGCCGGCGCTTTCTGGGCCAACTCGAAGGCCACCGGACTCGGAGTACGCGATCGAGCCGCCGCCTGCGCCGATGGTGTGGATGTTCACGATCGGCATCAGCAGCGGGAAGCCGTCGAGTGAGGCCTCGGTGGACACCTCGGGCTTGCCAGAGACGATTAGCGATACGTCGAAGCTCGTGCCACCCATGTCCACGCAGATCAGATTCGGCCGGTTGAGCAGGCGCGCGATCGCGGCCCCCCCATGCTTCCGCCGACCGGGCCTGACAGCAGGGTCTGCAGCGATGACTGTCGCGCCGTCTGCGCGGTGACGATTCCGCCGCTCGATTGCATGATGTGCAGAGGTACCTGGAGGCCACGCGTTCGCAGCTCTCCCTCGAGTCGGTCGAGGTAGCGGCGGACGATCGGGGACGTGTAGGCGTCAAGCACGGCGGATGATGTCCGCTCGTACTCTCGCCACTCCCGGGCGATTCGGTGAGAGAGCGTGATGGGGATCGAGTCGTCGCCGAGCTCCTCGAGCAGCACCGCTTCTGCCGCGAGCTCTTGCTCTGGATTTAGATAGGAGAAGAGGAACGCGACGGCTATCGCGCCGAATCCCTCGTCCCGCGCGCGGCAAGCAGCAGCCCTCACTGCATCGGTGTCGAGCGGCGCGAGCTCTTGACCGGCGTAGTTCAGCCGGCCGGCGACCTCGACCGTGTCGGCACGAGGCACGAGCGGCGCGGGCTTGCGGAAATGGATGTCATAAAGGCGCGTGCGGTTTCCGCGGGCGAGGTGGTAGACGTCGCCTGCGCCTGCGGTCGCGAGGAGCAGGACACGTTCGCCGCGACGCTGCAGGAACGCGTTCAACCCCTGCGTGGTGCCGTGGACGGTGAAGCTGCACAATGCCGGCTCGGCGTCGATCGTCGCCAGGGCGTTGAGTACGCCCTGCGATAGGTCACCTGGCGTGCTCGACGCCTTCCCAGCCCGGTAGGTGCCGGCGTCTATGTCGTAGGCAACTATGTCGGTGAACGTGCCACCGATGTCGAGGGCAACACGTAAGCGACCCACACGACCATTCTCAACAGCAATGGTCATACATCGGCTCCGACGGCCTTAGCGGTCAGCACGACCTCGTAAAGGTCGCCCTGACGGAGCGAGTTCTCGGCAGGTTCTTCAACGAGCTCATCGAGTTGATCGCTAGATGCTGATCGTGCCGGGTTCTCAAGCCACCTCTGGTACGCCTCAGGTGTGTCCCAAAGCGCGGTGACGACAACTGGACCAGATGCGTCAACCGGAAGCTGCAGTTCGGCTTCGAGGCAGCCGTCTTGCGCTACCGCGATCTCCAGAACGCGGTAGCGCCGGTAGAGATCGGCAACGGCTTGGGCATCGCCGCCCCGTGGATGTAGGTACAAGATGCTTCGGATCATGTGCCCACCTCCGTGAGCTCCTGGGGTAGGTGGGAAAGGACCTCGGGGGTGGATTGACGTACGACGACGTCGTCTTCGATACGGATTCCGCCGAAGTCAGGGTGATAGATCCCCGGCTCGATCGTCAGCACGTTGCCGTCAGCGAGCGGGCGCTCAGTTCTGGGTACAAGAAATGGAGGCTCGTGGATCGCAAGGCCGATTCCGTGACCGGCGCCATGCAGACAGGACCCGAGCGATGAGGCGGCCTCGATGACCTGCCGCTGGGCCGAGTCGACATCACGAGCCGGAATATCGACCTTGCACTGCGCGATCGCTAGGCGCTGCGCATCACGCACTGTTTGCCAGGCCGCCCTAGCCCACTCAGACGGCGGGCCGGCGCTTGCGCACCTCGTGAGGTCACCCCAGTAGCCGTCGAGGCGTGCCGAGATGTCCGCGCACACGACGTCGCCGGTACGCAGCTGCCGGCCGCCGGGTTTCGCGTGTGGGTTCGCGGCATTCTCCCCGAACAAGATGAGCGGGTGGACTTCTGCAGCACCATGCTCCCGGAGCCATCCCTCTACACGGGCATTCAATGCGTCCTCTGCGATGCCCACGCGTAGCAACTCGAAGCTATGTATGAGAGCGGCCTCAACAAGCTCGCAGGCCGCTCGCAGACGTTCGATCTCGTCATCGGTCTTCTGCATCCGAAGGTCCATCACCTCAGACCCGCTAGGTATGAGTTCAAAGCCGCGATCAACGAGGGAACTCGCTCGCGCGAAATTCAGGTGGTCTTCCTCGACACCGACGGTCTCGGCCCGGCCCAAAACGCGCTCGAGCTCCGCCAGGCCGTCGGACTCAGCCCCGTAGCTGACCCGGCCAAGGCTTCCGGGCGCAACTTCAAGCTGACCTTCGTCAAGCCTCGGAACGATGACAGCCGATCCCCGCGGGCTTATGACGACCCCGAAGAACCGTTCAAGCTGATGCGGACGGAACCCCGTGAGGTACGCGATCGATTCGTCGCTTGTGATGAGCATCGCGTCGATGTCCCGCGACGCCGTGACGGCATCGAGTAGACGGCCAAGCCTTTTCTCGGTCCTAATCGCCGTCTGAGCGTGAGGCCGGGTGGCCCGCAAAATTGTTTGGTTCATAAGCTGTCCTCCGGCAGCTGCGTCAGTAAAGTAACTGAGCCATGGGCGAAATGTCAACCACCAGCAAAGAAACTTTTCCGGCAGAGGAACGTCGGGCGCCAGAAGACGCGCCAATCACGGGCGCCAGCGGGCTTGATCAAATCGGAACACGCCTACATGCCATGCGACGTGCGCAGCGGTCCACCCTGGACCAACTCGCCGCTGACAGCGGACTGTCCGCCGGCTACCTATCCCAGATTGAAAACGGCGCGGCAATCCCCTCGCTGACGGTCCTTCAAGTGATCGCAGCGGAGCTCGGTGTGGAAGTAAGCGCGTTCTTTCCCGACGACCGGCGCCGTGGCACGCGACTGATCCATGCCTCGGAACGACACGAGTTCCGAGTGGATCCTGGGGCCGGCAAGGACTACGCAGTGCTGGCGGGACAGGTTCATGAACACGCGTTCTCAGCACTCGTCGCGCGCCACGAGCACCAAATAGCCAACGAGTCAGCCTTCCGCCATCTTGGCGAGGAATTCGCGCTTGTCCTGCGCGGACAAATGCGCATCACGATCGACGGGGAGACACACGAGATCGGACCCGGAGACTGGATCCATTACTCCTCCCATCCGAGCCACTCCGCCGAAGTCATCTCAGAGGAACCTGCGGAGGTGTTGTGGCTACTAACCCCGGCAGTGATCTGAGCGCCAGCACGACCGACGAGGCGCTGGGAGTGCGAGTCGGAGCCCTGATCCGCAGCCGGCGTTCTGAACTCGGCAAGAAGCTGAGTGAAATCGCCGCCAGTACCGATTTGTCGGTGAGCTATCTGTCATCGATCGAGAAAGGCATCAAGGTGCCCTCGCTGCCCGTCCTTGCACGCATCGCGCACGGCCTGGACACCACCCTCGCCGAGATGCTCCGCGCCTCAGCCTCACCACGCATCAAGCACGGCACGCTTACCGACACCCCGGGCGCGGAGCAACTAAATATCGACGGCTCCCCCCTACGCATCGCCCGCCTTTCCTGCGAGCCCGGCGAACACGGCACCGCGCCCGTCGCATTCGAAGGCAGCGATGTCTTCGTCTTCCTTCACCACGGTCAGCTGACGATCACCGTCGATGACGCCATCTACGAACTCGGCGACGGCGATGCGCTTCACAGCGACCGGCCCCTCTCCATGACCTGGACGAGCGGCGGCCAGGAAACGACCACGAGCGTTTGGGCGGCCACGCCGCAGCAAGACCTACGGCGAAACGTTGGTGCCTAGCAGCGCAGAGCGCGATGCACCGCACCCTCAAGCGGCGGCGCGATCTTCGACGAGCGATCCGGAGGGATCGTCCCTGCGGAGATCGACGCAGTCCTCCGGGTCGCGGTCGGCTCGATCCGGTGCCCACCGGCGAGATAGCGTCCTGGTGCTCCGGCCCCGTCTCGGACGTTAGCCCGAGAGCGGGCCGCTCGCCGCGCGGTCGAGGCTTGCGCGTCAGAATGCCTCGGTGACGATTGACCCTGACGACATGAAGATCTGCCTCGCGGTCTTGGCGCAGGTCGAGACCTTGTCAGCCGACGATCCCGACGCCGCGGCGATACGACTGGCGACGGCACGCATCTTCAAGGCCGTGAAGCTGCAGCGTCGTTTCGAGCGGCGCGCCGCGGTGTCAGCCAACGACCGGGCGGTGCTCGCGCGCACAGCCACGGCAGCACCGGGTCGCGTCGATGACGAGACGAACGGCGCCGAGTTGGTTTCGCGTGCGTCGGGAGCCATCGCCGGCACGCTGGTCAAGCCGCGGCCGTGTTACCAGTGCAAGGTTCGCTACGTCGAGGTTGACGCCTTTTACCACCAGCTCTGTCCAGCGTGCGCCGCACTCAATCGCCAGCGCCGGGAGGCCCGCACAGACCTCACCGGCCGGCGAGCGCTGCTGACCGGCGGGCGCGCCAAGATCGGGATGTACATCGCGCTGCGCCTGCTGCGCGACGGCGCTGAATTGACGATCACCACACGCTTTCCGAAGGACGCTGCCCGTCGGTTCAGAGCGATGTCAGATAGCGGCGACTGGCTGCACCGGCTGAACATTGTGGGGATAGACCTCCGACAGATCGGCCAGGTGGTCGCATTAGCGGCTGCAATCGCCGCCGACGGACCCCTCGACATCTTGATCAACAACGCGGCTCAGACCGTGCGTCGCTCTACTGACGCGTACGCGCTGTTGGTAGCCGGTGAGGCTCAGCAGCTCGTGGACGGGTCGCGAGTCCTCGAGCTTGGAGGCCCACACGATCTGCACCCAGGCACGACGCTGGCACTGGCTGCGCAGGGCACGACGGTCGATGCTGGCGGGCTCATCACAGATGCGGTGGATCACAACAGTTGGACACAACGCGTCGAGGAGATCGATCCGGTTGAGATGCTGGAGGTCCAGCTCTGCAACACGACAGCGCCGTTCATCCTGATCAGTCGGTTGCGAGCGGCGTTGGCGGCGTCGCCTGCTCGCCGCAAGTACATAGTCAACGTCTCAGCGATGGAAGGAAGCTTTGGACGCGGGTACAAGGGGCCTGGTCATCCACACACGAACATGGCCAAGGCTGCGCTCAACATGCTGACGCGCACAAGTGCTCGGGAGATGCTGGACGCCGACAGCATCCTGATGACCAGCGTCGACACAGGCTGGATCACCGACGAGCGCCCGCACACGACTCGAACACGGCTGGCAGACGAGGGTTTTCATGCACCGTTGGATCTCGCTGACGGCGCGTCACGGGTCTACGACCCGATTGTCCGTGGTGAGCTCGGCGAAGATCTGCATGGCGTCTTCCTGAAGGACTACGCGCCGACGTCCTGGTAGCGCACTGAATACGATCGCGCTGCCGTCACGCGATCGCGACCAAGCGTTTAGAGCGACGTCTTCGCGGAAACGTCAGCGGCGTGAATGATCGCGTCGTGGCGAGCGCAACGACACGCCGGCGGTCGCGTCCGATGCGAATCGGCGTGCGCGCGGGCGGCACCGAAGTTGCGCCGGTGCTCATCGGAAACGGCACGTCCAAGCAGAACGAGTCGTGATGAGCGCATCGCCACGGACGCGGTACTCAGTTGTTGGCTGCCTGGGACGGTTGGTGAGGGCGAGCAGACCCTGCCCGCCCTTCTCCCGATTCGGTGCCGCGGTCGCCATCTCGACCGATTCTCATGCTCGGCTGGGTCGGCTTCGGTGCGCGGCGGGCAGGCGTGGATCAGCCTACGGGAGTTCCTTTGCGGACGATCCGTAGGTTGCTTGTCCGGGCTTGGAGCCGGTCGAAGGCTCCCTCAAGGTCAGTCAGCGCGGGTTCTGTCGACCAGCGGTTGCCGACCTGCCGGACCTCGCCAGCCGCCTGGAGCTGCTGCAGCCTGACCAGCGCCTTGTCGTGGTTTAGGCCGGCGGCTTTCGCGATGCGTCCGGTCGCGTACTCCCCACGCGGCAGTTCGCCGAGCGCCTTCTTCAGTCGATCCTCGCGCTGCTCGGATTGACGATCCGCTTCAGGTGCTGGCGGCTGCGTGACCGACGGCTGTGCGACCGTTCGTGCGATGCGTGCGGCGGGCGTGCCTCCAGACCGAGTTCGGCATGCAGGGCACAGGACCACCGGCTCGCGACCTTCCTCGCGGAGAACCTCAAAGCCGCGCCACCTGCGCCCCGACCGGCAGACCCCACAGCGGCGTCCGTTGCGTTCGACCTCGACCAGGTCTTCGTTATTCAATGGCATCCCATCCGACGATAGAGCGTCAGATCCCAATTCGGCCCAACAGCTGCTGTCGACTTCACCAATTCAATCGACCGGGGCGGTAGGCCGACGCTCCTCGGCGAGGCGCTTGCCACGGCCCTGCGGTTGTGGCGAACCGCGGACGATCACGCCAGGAGCGCGCAAGCCGCGCTCGGCGACGCGGCGTGTGGAGTTGCGGCCACGGCCATGCGAATCAGCCGGCCGTCCAAGCATCCGGAGCGCTGAGCCTCACGTAGATTCAACGAGCCAGGGCCGGAGATCGGGACCAAGCAGCAGCTGCTGCCTGAGGTGATGCCACGATCCGAGTCATGCCACAGGCGGTTCTCCGCGAGGGTCGAGACGGACACGCGCGGGGCGCCGGGCGAGTGGGTGGCCTGGCCGATGCCGTCCAGATACTGTTGTCTACGCGCTAAGGAGCTCAGTTGGCACCGATCACACGCGGTTTTCACGGACGACGTCCGACGGCGGACCCAGCCCGGATTCCTCCCGGGCAGCATCTAGAACGGGGTTTTCCGGTGCTCTCCGCCGGGCCCACTCCACGAGTCGATCTCTCAGATTGGACCTTCGCGATCGATGGCGCACTCGACGCTCCCCTGTCATGGACCTGGGAAGAGTTCCTCGCGCTCCCGGCTGAGACCCCCATGGTCGACATCCACTGTGTGACCAAATGGTCCAAGCTGGACACCACGTGGCGTGGCGTGTCCCTCGACAGATTGTTGGAGGAAACCCACACCGACGCCGCGTACGTCACCGCCTGGTCAGATGGCGGCTATACGACAAACCTCTCGCTCAAGGACTTGAGGGGTGGCCGGGCTTGGGTGGTCTATGAATACAACGGCGAGTCTCTGGCGCCAGAGCACGGAGGCCCTGCCCGGCTTCTGGTCCCCCATCTCTACTTCTGGAAGAGCGCGAAGTGGGTCCGGGGACTCACGCTGACATTCGACGATCAGCCTGGCTTCTGGGAGCAGTACGGCTACCACAATCACGGTGACCCGTGGCTCGAGCAGCGCTACCAGGGCGACTGACCTGGCAGCTCGCGACGGTCGTCGAGCTGATCGACGAAACCGCCCGGACCAAAAGCATCGTTTTGGACGCGCCAGGGTGGCCCGGTCACATTGCCGGTCAGCACCTCGACGTTCGCCTCACCGCCGAGGATGGTTACCAGGCACAGCGCAGTTACTCGCTCGCATCCGCGCCCGCCGACGAGCATCTCATCATCACAGTCGAACGCCTCGACGACGGCGAAGTCTCCCCATACCTGACAGATGAGCTCGGAGTAGGAGACACATTCGAGCTCCGAGGACCAATCGGCGGCTACTTTGTCTGGCAGCACTCGATGACCCGCCCGCTGCTGATGCTCGCCGGCGGCTCCGGTGTCGTCCCGTTCCGCTCGATGCTCCGCGATTGGGCCACGGGACCCCGATCGCAGGCACCGCGCCTGCTCTACTCCTCACGGTCACTCGAGCAGGTCATCTTCCGCACGGAACTCGAGGCCTTCTCACGCGAGGGAGTTGACGTGCAGATCACATTGACGCGCGACTCGCCGACCGCGTGGCACGGACATCGCGGACGGATCGACGCACGACTTCTGGACGAACTGGCATTCCCCGTCGCCGAGGATCCAATCGCCTACGTGTGCGGTCCGAACGGCTTCGTAGAGACCGCTTCGCAGGGGTTGCTCGAACTCGGCTACCCGCCAGCACGCATCAGAACCGAACGGTTCGGGCCCTCCGGCGGCTGAACAGCCTCAAGCACGACGGCCGCCCACGGCTGATGCAAGAGTTCCCCGCTCGCTGGCGCCTTCCCGAGCACAACGGCCGCAGTGACTCTCACTCCACATCCGGCGAGAGCGACATTCCGGGTCGGGAGGCAGCTTCCGAGCGGGCCCGGTGTCAGGCTGGAGGACGGGACGTGGACACCCGCGTCGCGGTCCAGTGCATCGACCCGTAACCGCACCCGCTCGGATCGGTGGCCGCGACTACGCCGGAGGCGGTGTTTGTCGTGAGCGAGCCGCTGACGACAAACGCGAGGTCCTCGTCGCTCGAGCTTGCCGGCCCACCTTCACCATTGGAGAAGCGCCCATCCTTGACAGGACCCACGGAGCCGTCCGCGAACGAGATATCGCGGGTGCCTCCCCCGCCTTCGGCTGAGCACGTGGCGATGACGACGCCGACGGCAAAGCTGCCGACTGAGAGCGAAGAGGAGTCGTTGGCGGGGTGGGTGACGGAGAAGGTGACCTTGGCGCCGCTGGCGGTCGTGCCGGCGTACTGCTCGGTGACATTGAGCGGTATCAGGCTGGCGTGCCACGGCGCGTTCAGGGAACAGGTCCCCGGGTTGCCGCGGCCGCTATATGCGACGGTCCCGCTGACGGCGGTCCGGCTCACGAACCGGCCGACGATCACAAGCGCGGGATGGCCCAGTGAGAACCTGAATTTGCCAGTCGGTGACAGGCCCACCGTACTGTTTGGAACCTGTGGGTTGGCGATCCCACCGTTGTCGCTGCAGATGACATTGACGTTCGCATCGAGAACCGTCACGCGCCTACGCGAGGCCGACGCCTTCAGGATGAACGTGTCCCGGCCCACTGACCTGGGGAGCTTGTACGCGACGCTCGCCTGGTATGCCCGATTCGCGATCGGCAGCATCACTGCCGCACCACTGCTCTGAGCGGCGTCCGAAGCAGCCTCGCTCACGGCCGAGCCGACGGCCAGAACCGCGAAGAGAACGAAGGCTGCTCGCCCTGACACCGCCGGGAAGCTACCACGCCAGCCGGGCAACGCTCCTCACTCGACATAGGTCCGAGCGCGCGAGCGCTGTCAGCCGGCAAGTAGGTGCCTTCGGTTGACGCCGATAAGATCGCCGCATGACCGACGAAACCATCGCCGCGCGAATCGAGACCCTTGTTGCCGAGGAGCACAAGCTCCGCGCGACGGAGACAGCTGACAGCACCGAGCCTGCGCGCCTTGAGTCCGACCGAGACCGGCTGCAGTCCATCGAGGTGGAACTGGACCGCTGCTGGGACTTGCTGCGACAGCGGCGTGCGCTTCGCGATGCGGGCGCCGACCCGGATGACGCGCGTGTGCGCGACGCATCGACGGTCGAGCACTACCAGCAATAAGGCACGACAGGGCTCGCCGGTCGGGCCAGACATGCAACGTGGTGTCCCCGCTCGAAAGGTTCGCCCCGGCCCGACTTGGGCCGGAATTCCGCTGGCTCACCTCGTCGTCCTGGGTCGGAAACCTCGGTGACGGCATCGCGCTGGCGGCGGGACCGCTGCTGATCGCGTCGGAGACGAGGAACGCCTTCCTGGTCGCCGCCGCCGCCTTCCTGCAGCGGCTCCCCTGGCTATTGTTCGGCTTACAGGCGGGCGTGATCGCCGACCGGATCGATCGTCGCCTGCTGCTTGTCTGCTCCGAGGCGTTCCGGGCGCTCGTGATCGTGGTGCTGGCAGTGGGTCTTCTGGCCGGCGATGTCAGCGTCGCGCTGGTGCTGGCAGCGATGTTGCTGCTCGGCGTGGCGGACGTCTTCTCGAACACGACCTCGGGCACGCTGCTGCCGATGATCGTCGACAAGGAGGAACTCGGGCTTGCGAACTCGCGCATGCAGGGAAGCCTCGTCGTCGGACAGCAGCTGATGGGCCCACCGGTCGGGGCCGTTCTCTTCTCGCTCGGGCGTGCTTGGCCGTTTCTGGCTCAGGCTGTGGTCGTGACAACCGCGCTGCTGCTGGTCTGGCAGATCGGCTCCCGCAGGGTCAGCTCCGAGGAGCGCCAGCGCAGCCACATCCGCGCCGATATCCGCGAGGGCTTCCGTTGGCTGTTGGGACATCCGCCGATCCGGACGCTGGCGCTGACGATTCTCTCTTTCAACGTCACCTGGGGCGCGGCGTGGTCGGTACTGGTGCTGTACGCGCTGCGCCACCTCCACATGAGCAAGCTTGGCTATGGACTGCTGACGACGTCCACGGCGGCTGGGGGAATCCTCGCGATTCTGATCTACCGCCGGCTGGAGCAGCGCTGGCCACTGGGCAACATCATGCGGGTCTGCCTGACGCTCGAGGTCTGCACTCACCTCTCGCTGGCGCTCAACACCAAGGCATGGATCGCGGTGATCATCATGTTCGTGTTCGGTCTGTATGCCTTCGTCTGGGCAACGGTCAGCACGACCGTACGGCAACGCGCGGTGCCAACGGATCTGCAGGGACGCGTCGGCAGCGTCTACCTGATCTGCGTCTTTGGCGGACTTGTGCTGGGTCAGATCGCGGGTGGGATTATCGCCCAGCAATGGGGCATCGTCGCCCCGTTCTGGTTCGCCTTTGTCGGCTCTGGGTTGACGCTCGTGCTGGTCTGGCGGCGGTTGGCGACGATTACCCACGCCTACTCGTCCGGAGCGGCAAACTGCAGCGCGACCCGGCGCCCACGGGATCTCGACGAGCCGACGAAAGGCTGAACTGAAATGGCTAGCTTTCTTGAGCTTCACCGACCTGGCGATCCGTTGCTCTGTCCCAACCCATGGGATGTGGGGTCGGCGCGCCTGCTGGCATCGCTCGGGTTCAAGGCTCTCGCGACCACCAGTAGCGGCCTCGCCGCAACCCTCGGACGGCTGGACGGTGAGGCAACCCGCGACGAAAGCCTCGACTCGGCGAGAGCCATCGCCGCTGCCGTGTCGGTGCCGGTCACGGCAGACCTCGAGGACGGCTACGCCGGGAACGCTCCGGAGGTTGCGGTCACCGTGCGGCGCGCAATGGACGCCGGCCTCGCCGGCTGCTCGATCGAAGATTGGGACGGCGAGCGCTTCCATTCGGTGGCGGTAGCGGCTGCCCGGATCGAGGCGGCGGCCGAGGCGGCCGGTGATCGCCTCGTGCTCACGGCCCGCGCGGACAATCTCATCCACGGCGTTGAGGATCTCGACGACACGATCGTGCGCCTGCAGGCCTTCGAAGCCGCCGGTGCGCACGTGCTGTACGCGCCCGGCCTGAGTGACCTCGAGGACGTCCAGCGCGTGATCGCCGCGGTGTCCCGGCCCGTCAACGTGCTTCTGCGCGCGGGCGGGCCCAGCGTCGACGAGCTCGCGGCGGCGGGAGCGGCGCGGATCACGGTCGGCGGCTCGTTCGCGTTCGCCGCCCTGGGGGCGCTCACCGAGGCCGCGCTCGAATTCCGTGAGGCGGGAACCAGCGAGTTCGCGCGGCTGAGCAAGATCGGACAGAGCGCGGCCGTCGAGGCATTCAGGCTCTGAGGCTCAGCGCTCGCGAGGGCCGTCCGTGGCGGCCGCCTTCCACCTGGCATAGGCGTCCGGCAGGCAGACGGCGCAGGGCCTGTAGCCGGCGGCGTTCGCGTCGCTGACGTTCGCGAAGAAGACCCTGTGGGCGACATAGCCCCCGCGAGCGACTGCGCGCAACGCCGAGGGACAATCGAGCCGGCCGTAGATGCGCGTGGAACGGTGCCCGCCGAGTCGGCCGGGGCTACTGCTTTGGTATGACAGCCCGTCGGGGCCAATCAGCTTCCAGGTCGCGGGCCGGGTGTCGTCGCTCACAGCTATACAACGCACCCAGCCACATCCGTGTGAGGGCCGGCGAATATCACGGCTCGCGGTCGAGCATCGTTCTTTGAACATGAACACGAACAGCACACGAGTTTGGAGCGGCTGTGACACGCCGCTGGGGCGGCTGACGCTCACGGCAAATGAGCGGGGCCTCGATGGGCTCTTCTTCCCCGGGCGTGAGCCCGAGCACGAAGAGGCAGACAACCGACCGGAGCGCTTCGAGCAGGCGACCAAGCAGGTTCACGAGTACTTCACTGGCGCTCGAACCTCCTTCGAGCTCGAACTCGACCTCTCAGCCGGGACGCCGTTTCAACAGGCCGTGTGGCGGCAGCTGCGGGCGATCCCCTACGGCGAGACGGTCTCCTATGCCGAGCTCGCAGCTCGGCTCGGGCGCACCGATCGGGTGCGTGCGGTCGGCGCCGCCGTCGGTCGTACGCCGCTGCCGATCATCGTTCCGTGTCACCGCGTGATCGCGTCGGACGGCAAGCTCACCGGCTACATCGGCGGTCTGCAGCGCAAGCAGGGGCTGCTCGATCTGGAGGCGGCCGTCCGCTCGGGTCAAGGCGCCCCGACACAACTCGGTCCGCGCCAGCTGGCGCTGATCTGAGCAGTGCGGTCAACCGCGCTACTGCTCGTCGATCCGCCGGGCTCGCCCGGCGGATCCGGCTGCGGTCTGTCACCCTGAAGCATGCCGACGATCGCCACGATCGGTGTGTACGAGTTCGACGGAGCCAGCTTCGTGCGCATGCTCGATGCCGCCGGCGTGAGCCAGGTGATCGACATCCGCCAGCGACGTGGGGTGCGCGGCGCACAGTACGCGTGGGCTAACGCCAGCCGCCTGCAACAGCGACTCGAGACGGCGCGGATCGGCTACGAGCATCATCCCGAGCTCGCTCCCGATACGGAGATGCGAGAGCTCCAATACCGCGCCGACGCCGCTGACGGAGTCGGCAAGCGCTCGCGCGAACGGCTCTCGCCTGACTACGTTCGCGCGTACACGCAGGAGATCCTCGACCTGGTGCCGCTCGCGCCGCTGGTGCGACGACTGCCGGTGCACGGAATCGCCGCGCTGCTGTGCGTCGAGGCGGCCGCCGAGGCATGCCACCGCTCGCTCGTGGCCCAACGGCTGGCGGAGCGCTTTGGCTTCGAGGTGATCAACCTCGAGCCGGCGTCGCCGACCGAGGTCGACTTGCTCTGACAGAGCTCAGCGGAGAACCGGTTCTGAACGGGTGCGTTTGACGCCGTACATCGCCCGGTCGGCGCGGTTGAAGAGCTCCTCGGGACGCTCGTCGTGCCGGTCACAGAAGGTCGAGCCGACGCTCGCCCAGATCTGCAGATGCAGCTCACCGCACTCGATCGGCTCGGCGACCACACGCTCGATGCGAGTGACCAATGCCCTGAGGACGTCGGGTGCGCCCACACGGTCGACCAGGATCACGAACTCGTCGCCGCCGATCCTGGCGATCGTGTCGCGCTCATCGACGATCGTCTGCAGCCGGCGCGCGACCTCGACCAGCACGAGATCACCGATCGCGTGACCGTGGCTGTCGTTGATCGCCTTGAAGCCATCCAGGTCGATGAAGACCACCCCGATTGCCTCACGGTGACGGGCGAGCATCTCCAGCGACAGCTCGGTGCGGCTGATCAGTAGGCGGCGGTTGGGCAGACCGGTGAGGCTGTCATGCAGCGCCAGCCGTTCCCGCCCAATGAGTCCGGCCATCAGCGCCGCAGCGGTCAGGCCCGAGACCGAGCAGGCAATCACGTACATCTGCGCCGAGACCAGCCCCGTGAAGGCGCCGTCGCCGGCGAACGGTCCGGTGCCGACAGCTGTCAGCACCTCCACCGTCAGGCTCGTGAGGAACACGGCCACAACCGCGACGCGCGTCCCGATCCTGATCGCGATCAGCGCCAACGCCGGGATCACGAGATATGGCAGCCCGTCGCGTGCGGAGAACGGCAACGCGAGCAGCGTGCCGGCGACCACCGCGAAACCGAGCAGCCCACCGGCCTCAAGGGCCTTGGGACGGGAGCGCTGCTGTGAGAGCGTCAGGATGACCGGCGCAATCACCACCACTCCGAGTGCGTCGCCGACGTACCAGCGTCCCAGGTAGGGCCACAGCGACGTGGTACCCAGGATCGCCTGCCAGGCGGAGGCGAGCGTCGCACTCAGCATCGGCCCGGCGCCGGCGGCCGCCAGATAGAACACGCCCAGGTCGTGTCCGCTGGACAGCTGCGGTCGGTACGGCAGCCAGCGGCGCAGCAGCAGCGCCGCGAGCAGCGGCTCGGCGCAGTTCGCGGTGGCGATACCCAGGCTGGCGGCGACCGAGTAGCTGCCGCCGTGGGTGTCCATGAAGAAGTCCGCACCCCAGATCGCAACCAGGTAGAGCGACCACTCGCGCCTGGGACGCAGGATCAGAACCGACACGGTGATACCGGACGCCGGCCAGAACGTCGCGCCGACCGAGGCACCAAAAGAAGAGCCGACAAGGATCAGCTTGTAGATCCCCGCATAGACGAACGCGAGCAGCACGGGGCCCAGCAGGAGTCGTACCGATCGCTTGGCACGCATATGACGTTCACTCGGCAAATCCCGGGAGGGCTTTAGTTCTGCTCCCCCGCTGTAACCGCGGCCCTGGTATCAGTCCCGCATCTTCCGGCTTTACTCGCGCCTTCCCGTAGTTCGCGAAGGGCTATGCCCGCCTGCTGTCATGGGCAAAATACTCCCCCGCGTTCATACACCGCTCCACCCGTTGCGGTGAATCGCCCTCGGGACCGAGCTAAACCGGAGAGAGCCGCTCTCCCGCCTCGATCGCCGCCGCAAGCACGTTCTCCGGCGGCGCCAGCGGACACTGCCAGGCAGGGTCGTAACGGCACGAGGGGTGATAGCTGAAGTTGAAATCGAGCACCAGCCGACCCTCCAGATCGAGACCGAGGTCGGCGCCCTTCGCAGTGTCGAGCAGGTAGCGCCCCGCTCCGTAGCTCGAGTCACCCGCGGTCGCGTCGCGAAACGGTACGAAGATCCCGCCGCCGTACTGCTCGAGCCACCAGACGGCCAGCCGGCCGCCGATCGGGTCGGGGAGCTGCGCCCAGCCGATCTGGCGAATGTGCGTGATCTCGCCCGGAGCGGTTGGCAGCTCATAGAACCCGGGCGCGTCCTCGCGCAGGACCGGCACCAGCAGGCGGTGCCGCGGGTCGTAGGGCCAATACGGCACGCCTGTGGTTCGCATCTGGTCGCCCGGTCCCAGCGGGCTCTGCGGATGCGTTGCGAACAGGCGGTCACGCCCCGCGCGCCAGAGCGCGTGAGCCTGTGCGGGATCGTCGCGGCCGCGTACCTGGCTGTAGAGCTCGGCCGTCTGCCGGCGCCAATCCGCCAACGCGAGCTCAGCTTGAAGGCGCGCCTCGGGCATATCGCAGATCATTTCAGAGCGACGTCGCCGGCCGAGCCCGGCGAATTGTCGGATCCGCCGTTTCCCGCACGTGGTATGGATGAGAGCGGTCGCTGGGACCGCTCCGGACCCCGAGGAGGCAACCATGTCGCAATACCTGATCGCCGTGTACGACCGGCCCGAGACGCGTACCCGCCCGGCCGAGGAGATGCAAGAGATCTACGCCGCCGTGGGCGTCGTCAACCAGAAGGCGATGGACGATGGCATCTTCGTGTTCGCCGGTGGCCTACACGAGCAGGCCGCGACCACGACCGTGATCGCGCGCAACGGCAAGGCCGAGCTGACCGACGGCCCGTACCTTGAGAGCAAGGAATACCTCGGCGGCTTCTGGGTGATCGACGTACCCGACCTCGACGCGGCGCTGGCCTTCGCGCGCGAGGCGGCCGTCGCCTGTGCCGAGCCGCTGGAGGTCCGTGCCTTCATGGAAGATCCGACCGCCGGGTCCTGAAAGGCAACGAGCGCGGCATGCCTCTCCCCTCTGCATCCGCGGTCGCGGCCGACCGCGCCCAGACGCTGCAGGCCACGATCACTGAGCTGCACCGCAGCGAGTGGCCGCGATTGGTGGCGACGCTGGCCCGGCGCTACCGCAGCCTTGACATCGCCGAGGAGGCGGCCGGCGAGGCCTTCCTGGCGGCGGTCGAGCACTGGCGGGAGGAGCTTCCGCCGAACCCGGGCGGGTGGCTGATGACGACGGCCACCCGCCGCGCGATCGACCGCCTGCGCCGGGAGTCTCGCAGAGAGGAGAAGCACGCCGCGGCTCTCGCGATCGGAAGCGCCGGCGTGGTCACCGACGCACACCTGGATGACGCGGAGGAAGCAGAGATGGATGGACCGTTCTCCGACGACCGGCTGCGGCTGATCTTCACCTGCTGCCACCCGGCGCTCGCGCGCGAGGCACAGGTGGCGCTGACGTTGCGGATGGTCGGCGGGCTGACCGTCGAGCAGATCGCCCGTGGGCTGCTCAAGACCGAGGCGGCGGTGGGACAGCGGATCACTCGCGCCAAGCTGAAGATCGAAGCGACCCGGATCCCTTACCGGGTTCCCGAGCGGGGCGACCTGCCCGAGCGCCTCGACACGGTGCTGTCGGTGCTCTACCTCGTGTTCAACGAGGGTTACCTCCCGGGCGGCGAGCATGCGCTACGGCCGGAGCTGAGCGGCGAAGCGGTCCGCCTGGCCCGCCTGCTCTGCACGCTGATGCCGGACGCACATGAGGCCAGCGGGCTGCTCGCGCTGATGCTGATGACCGAGGCCCGCCGCCCCAGCAGGGTCAGCGCCGACGGCGAGCTCGTCTCGCTCGCCGATCAGGACCGCGGCGGCTGGGACAGCCAGCTGATCAGCGAGGGGCAGACGATCGTGCGCGAGCTGATCGCAAGCGGCGAGGCCCCGGGGCGCTACCAGCTGCAGGCGGCGATCAACGCCGTTCACACCTATGCACGGGACATCAGAGATACGGATTGGTCGCAGCTCAGCACCCTCTACGACCAACTCTTCGCAGCCAATCCGTCACCCGTCGTCGCGCTCAACCGCGCGATCGTGCTCGCCGAGCTCGACGGTCCGGAGGTGGCGCTGGCCGAGCTCGACCGGCTGGAGCTGCGCGACTATCACGCCTGGCATGCCGCTCGCGCCGATCTGCTGCGGCGCCTGGGTCGCTCGGCCGATGCGCGGGCGGCGTACGACACTGCGATCGCGCGGGCGGTGAATCCGGCCGAGGTGCGCTTCCTCAGCCGCCGCCGCGCGACGCTCGCCGGCTGACCGCACGCCCGGCGTCATTCCGGGTCAAGCGCGAAGAGCTCGATCACGCGCAGCAGCTCGACGGTTTCAGCGACGCCGCCGACGATGATCAGCTTGAGCCGGCGGCGGTCGGGGTCATACAGCGGCTCGACACGCAATGCGCCCTGGCGATCTCCGCCGCCGGCCACGGTGGCGGCGACCAGGGTCCGCTCGAGGCGCTCGCGGGCGGCTGGCCCGATGCCATCGATCTGCGCGACGCTCGAGACCTCGGCAACGGCCCCGACCGGCATTTGCGCCTCGGGGGCCTCGCCGATCGGGAGCTCGCGCGCGAGCCCGCCCGCCGTGAACGCCTCGAGATCGGCGCGCGCGATCCGGTACTGCTTGCCGATCCGTACGCCCGGCAGGCGCCCTTCGCGCACGTAATTGCGCACCGTGCGGACCTGCAGGCCGAGGATCTGTGCGGCTTCCTCGGCCGAGTACATGTTCTCAGCCATCTGTCCGCCGGATGTTATGTAGCGACACGGCGTCTCATGGGGTCGTTTGCGGCAGTTTACAGTTGTTTCCCTGCGGTTGTAGCGGCTATAACCGCCAGTTAGAGCAACGCCAGCGTGGTTATAACGACCGCACGCTGCGGTTATGGGAGCGCCCCTCGTCCGCCTCTGTTATTCCCGGGGCTTTGGTGCCCTTATTCCATTTGGTTATAGGTCCGGCCGAAACGCCGCCCAGTTGGCACACCGATAACCATAGGTATTGAGCACTATTCGATTTGGTTATAGAGCCGCATTTCGCCCGCCACGACGGGGTTCATCCGGCGCCAACGCAGCCCTAACTGAATAAGTCGCGCGCCAGACGGGTTTAAGACCTCTAACGGACAAGGCCCTCAACCCGAGGGCGCACACGGGAGGTTGTGATGCGGAAAGTGATTTCGGCTGCCGTCCTGGTGGCCGCGCTGGTCTGCGTACCGATTGCGCTCGCAGCGTCGACGCCGGTCGTCACGTCAGGCGCGACGACCGGCGTCGGGCAGACCGCCGCGACGCTGCACGCTACGGTCGATCCGAGCGGGCTGGCGACCACATATCAGTTCCACTACGGCCCGACCACGGGCCTCGGCAGCGTCTCCCCGACGACCGCGGCGAGCGCGGGCGCGGGGACCAAAGACGTGGCAGTGACGACGAAGCTCGCCGGGCTCTCGCCCGACACGACGTACTACGTGCAGCTTGTTGCCTCAAACAGTGCGGGCACGGCCAGCACGTCGGTGACGTCGTTCAAGACGACCGGCAACCCGGCGCCGACGACGACCACCAGCCCCGCCGTCAACATCAGCCGGTACGGCGCGACGCTCGTCGGCGTGATCAACCCGAACAACCAGGCGACGGCATACCACTTCGAGTACGGGCTCACGACCTCATACGGGTTCCAGTCCAACTCGAGCACGGTTCCGGCCGGCACCACGCCGGTCGCGGTCGGGATTACGCTGCCGGGCCTGCAGCCCGGCCAGGTCTACCACTATCGCCTGGTGGCCGATCACGGCTCGACCGCGATCACCTACGGCGCCGACATGACGTTCCAGACGCCGCCGTGGCCGCGACCGCACACGAAGCTCGGCTTCACGATCAGGCCCGGGATCGACTACCACCGGCCGTACAGCTACCTGCTTGTCGGCAGCATCAGGCGCATGGCCACGGTGCCGGCCGGCTACGGCTGC
The DNA here is from genome assembly GCA_963706725.1 of uncultured Actinomycetota bacterium. Taxonomy (GTDB): domain Bacteria; phylum Actinomycetota; class Thermoleophilia; order Solirubrobacterales; family Solirubrobacteraceae; genus Palsa-465. The sequence goes on from OY970167.1 coordinate 2,585,800, forward strand.
CACGGTACGGTGACGATCAGGGTGATGCGCGGTCGCAAGCAGCTCGCGGTCCACACGGTGCCGGTCGGGGTCACCACCTGCACCTACCGCTCGGCGTTCCGCTTCGCCCACGTCCAGGGCACCGGTGCCCGCAAGCTGACGGTCAAGGCGCGCTACTTCGGCGACATGTGGGATGCGCCGTCGACGCGCTCCGCGACCATCTGGGCCGGCTAGCCGAGAGAGCTCAAGCTGGGTGCAGCAGGCCTGAGTCCGCGACCACCTCGGCAATGATCCCCGAGAGCTGGCTGCCCTGCCACGCGATCGGGGATCTGCCGGGCCGGTCGGTGATCAGGCGCGCGTTCGGGATCGCCTCTGCGTAGGCGGTCCCGAGCGCTTCCGGGTGCTCGGGGTCGGCCTCGTCGCCGGATGCCACCACCGCCGTGGGGACCGCGATCGCGGCGAGCTCGTCCAGAGCGCCGAACGGCTGCGTGCGCGGCAGCGTCTGCAGCGCGTCGGCCAGCGCGTGGAGGTGATCGTGCTGGGAGAGCCGCTGGCGGGTGACGGTCAGAACGGTCCGTGCGAACTCGGGCGTGGCGCCGCTGGGTGTTCCGTAGGCCGCCATGAAGCCCTCAACGCCACCGTCGCGCAGGCCCTCGGCGAGGCGGTCCCAGCGCGCCAGGCGCTCCCGCTCCTGGGCCTCGTCGCCGCTGTAGGCGGGCGTGATCACGACCAGGCCGGCGACGCGCTCGGGGTGGCGCAGCGCCAGGTTCAGCAGCGTATGCGCGCCCATCGACGCCCCCGCCAGCACCGCGCGCCCGACCCCGCGGGCGTCCAGCACCGCAAGCGCGTCGTCGGCGAGCAGGTCGTAGGCGTAGGCGTCTGGGTCAGGCGCCGGCGAGGAGTGGCCGTGGGCCCGCGCGTCGTACTGGAGCACGCGGTGGCCGGAGCGCTCGAGCAGCTTCGAGCCCATCACCACGTAGCGACGGGTCGCCGTGAGGCCGTGCAGGAGCAACACGGGCGGGCCCTCGCCGGCCTCTTCGCCGGCCAACGCGACCCCGGCGCTCTGAACCGTGAACTCGTTTGCCACGGCCAGCACTCTACGATCAGAGCACTATGGACGTCACTGAGCAGACATTCGCAACAGCGGTAATCGAGCGCTCGAAGCAGGTGCCCGTGGTGGTCGACTTCTGGGCCGAGTGGTGTGCGCCCTGTCGCCAGCTCGGTCCGGTGCTCGAGCAGGCGGTCGCCCGGCGCGGCGGTCAGGTCGAGCTGGTCAAGCTCGACACCGACAGCAACCAGAACCTTGCCCGCGCCTTCCAAATCCAGGGAATCCCGGCCGTCAAGGCGTTCAAGGACGGCGCGGTTGTCGCCGAGTTCACCGGCGCGCAGCCGCCGGAGGCGGTCGAGCGCTTCCTTGATGGGCTCGTGCCCTCCGCGGTCGACGCGCTCGTCACCCAGGGCGATGAGCAAGCGCTGCGCGATGCGCTCGAGCTCGACGCCAGCCGTGCTGATGCGGCGGTGCCGCTGGCCAAGCTGCTGATCGCGCGCGGAGAGGCCGACGCGGCCAGCGCGATCCTCCAGAACGTTTCCGGCAGCTTCGCCGCCGACGGCCTGCTGGCGCGGCTCGCGCTGGAACGCAGCCGTACCCCGGATCTGAGCGCCGCCTTCATGGCACTGGACGCGGGCGCCACCGAACATGCGCTCGAACTGCTGCTCGAGGCGATCACCACGGCCGACGGTGCCAGGGATGAGATCCGCAGGGTGATCGTCGGCGTGCTCGATGAGCTCGGCGTCGAGCACGAGCTCGCCCGCGCCGCCCGCCGCCGCCTGGCGATCGCGCTGTACTGATCAGACCGCCAGCACCAGCTGCTCGGCCTCGGCCTCGGCCGTGCTGAGCCCGGCGACCCGTACGCCCAGCAGCCGCACCGGCCGCGGCGGCGCGAACGCGCGCAGCAGCTCGAGCGCCACCCGCCCGACGTCGTCGGCACGGTTGACAGGCACCCCCAGGGTGCGCGCTCGTGTGTGCGTGGAAAAGTCATCGAGCCGCACCTTGATGCCGACCGTGCGCCCGCGCCGGTCCTGACGCGCGAGCGCCGCGCAGAGCTCATCGACAAGCCGCTCGAGGATCGTCTCGAGCTCGTCGAGCGTGCGCACGTCCTCATCGAAGGTGCGTTCGCGCGACTCCGACACGACCTTGCGCTCCTGGGTGACGGCGCCCCCGTGCTCGAACCGCGCAAGCGATTGCAGATGCCGGGCGGTGTTGGCGCTGAACAGCGCCCTGAGCGTCTCAAGCGGCGTGGCCGCCAGCTCGGCGATCGTGCCGATCCCCAGCGACTGCAGGCGCTCAGCGGTCTTGCCGCCGATCCCAGGAATCAGCCGGCACGGCGCTGCCGCAAACCGAGCACAGGCCTGCTCGCGTGTCAGCACGACGAAACCGGCCGGCTTCTCCGCATCGGAGGCGACCTTGGCGACCAGCTTGTTGGGCCCGATCCCGACCGATGCGGTGAGCCCGGTCTGTTCCTGGATCTCGGCGATGATGCGCCGCATGCCCGCCTTCGGCGCCGGCAGGCCGGTGAGCTCGAGATAGACCTCATCGAGTCCCACAGCCTCGACCTGCTCGACATTGCGACGGATGATCGTCATCACCTCAGCCGAGGCGGCGCGGTAGTACTGGAAGTCCGGCGGCAGGAAGATTCCCTGCGGGCACAGGCGCCGCGCCTGCGAGGCCGGAATCGCCGAGCCGACCCCGAACCTGCGTGCCTCATAGGAGGCGGTCGTGACGACCGATCGCGGGCCGCTGCCGGCGACGATCACGGGCCTGCCACGCAACTGCGGACGACGGCGCAGCTCGACAGACACGTAGAACGCGTCCATGTCGAGATGGGCGACGCAGCGCTCGCTCATGGTCGACATCCAAGCGCAAGGCACGGACAGAACACACGTTCGCGGCCGGGCGACCGACCGCACCACGTGCGGCGGGGTGCCGTCAAAGCACGACGGCGCCCCCGAACGGCGCTGCTGCAGCCCGCGCGGCCCGCCTATTCGTCGGTCGAGGACTTCAACAGGTTGAAGTGCGGACCGGTGACCTGAGTGGTTCCGTGCTGCACCAGTGAGACCGCGTATGACGGCCAGAACACGCCGACCGGCGGTGCGCCCTCGTCGCAGGGCCCGTCCGAGTTGCCGGGGTTGTTGAACCAGAGGAAGCCGTCGACGTACTTATAGCCGGTGTTCCAGCTCAGCGGGCCGGTGCCGCGGCCGGGGGGATTGCAGAGGTCCTCGTTGCCCTCGGCCCTGCGGTCCTTCGGCACGAGCGGGCCGCGGCCGTTGTCATCGGTCTGCACGATGAAGTGCTTACCGCCGTCGAGCCTCGCGATCTCCTGGCCGTAGTGGATATCGGTCGTCAGCCAGTCGTTATGGGTGGCGTTGACGAAGAAGCCGGCGGCGCCGGCGACGTCTGCCTCGCGCAGCAGTCGCGCGGTCGTCTCCGGTCCGTTCCAGGCGTCCGGTGCGCCGGCGTCCAGATAGATCAGCAGGTGCGGGTCCTTGGAGAGCGTCTTGACGGCGTACGCGAGCTCCTGCACGCGCGTCTGGAGCTGCTGGTGCGTGAGGCAGTGCGTCTCGATCAGCGCGTCCTCCTCGAGATAGAGGACCACGCGGAAGTTGCCGATGCCCTTGGCCAACTGGTCGATCCAGTGCTCGTAGCGAGTCTTGATCGCATCCGGGTTCTCGCAGGCCCCGTGCACCAGTGAATAGGTGCTCAGCGCGACTGTCGTGTTCGGTTGCGCGACCTCGGCATCCGCGAGGTACTTCTCGACGGTCGCGGCCAGCGTGGCGGCGGGCTGGTTCCACATCCAAAAGCGATACGTGCCGGAGCCCGGCGAGTAGGCGATCCTGTGCAGCGCCCTGACCCAGGACGGCTTGCGCGCGTAGCGTGCCGCGGCCGCCCTGGCTGGTGACTGCGCGCCGTAGACGTACCACCTGACGTTCTGCAGCGGGTCGCCGTCGGTCGGCGCCTGCGCGTAGCCGAGTGGATTGTTCGGGTCGGGCGCCGCCAGCGGGTCGTTCTGCAGGAGCCTGACGGTCGCCTGGCGGATCGCGCCGATCGGCTCGCCGTGGGGGCCGCATTGGAAGATGTAGGCGCGCGCCATGCGTGCCGGACCGTTGATCCCCTGGTCGTGGACCGTCAGGTCGAACGTCGTGGCGCTCGCGCCGGGGGCGAAGGTCGCCATCGAGTTGCCGACCTTGTCGAAGTTGTTGCCGGCCGTGGAACCTATGTTGGTCACGCCGTAGCAGACCGTGGCGGGGCCCGAGGAGTCGGTTCGCGTGATCGTGACGGCGTACTGCCCGGCGCGCTCACTGACGTTGTAGACCGCGCTCGAGAGCGAAATCGTGCCACCGCCTGCCGCATGCGCGACCGGTGTGTGCTTTGTGGCTGCCTTGTGGGAGGCACCGAGCGCCTGCGGCGCGATCGCGAGGCACGCGAGCAGCGCTGAGGTGGTCACGAGGGGGCGACGCATCTAATGGCTTATCGGTCTGTCTCCGAGCTACGTGAACGCTCTGGTCGCAAACCTCACGGCCACCGGGTCCTCAATGATCGGCTCAGCTCTTGCGGATCGGTCCGTATCCCGCCTAGACAGACGCGAAAACGGTCCCGACGCCCCACATGCCCAGAAAGCGCGCCGTATTTTGGTTGAGATCGAACGTTCGTCCATAAACGTACGGTCCGCGGTCGTCAACGGTGGCGACAATAGTTCGGCCGCCGTATGAGAGTGTGACCTTGGTTCCGCACGGCAAGGTGCGGTTGGCGACGCCATATGTGGCGTGGAAGCCGCAGGCGGTGTCGCCGGCGTCGTAGTACCAGGAGGCGACGATCGGGGCGAGCGCGACGATCTTGCCGGCGGCGGCCGAGACGGCACGCGCCCGGCGGCTGCCGGAGAAGCGCACCCGCAGCGAGGTCGCACCCAGGCCGTGGACGCGGTAGCGGATGCCGAAGTGACCGTTGCGGCGGGTGCGACCGATCGCAAGCGTCTGCCAAGCATGGTTGCGGCGGGTCTCGAGCTCGACCTCGGCCCCGCGGCGGCGCGGCTCGAGCTGCCCGTGCACGACGACGGTGCGGCCAGTCGGGCTGGCGACCCGGGCGGGGTCGATGACGAGACGCGAGTGCGCGGCGTCGATGTCCGGTCGCGCGTGCCGGCGCGTCGTCGAACGGTGCGTCGAGGAGGTCCCCTTGGACGCGGGCCTGGAGCCGGATTGAGCGGCGAGGGCTCCCGCGGCGAGGGTGCCGAGGACTACGGCCGCGATGGCCATGGTGATTGACAGCGTGCGCGTCTTGGTGGCGCGGGCCGCACGCGTTTGTCTGGCTCTCATCGTCTGAGGGCCTCCTTTTCAAGTTCCTCGACCGGCGCCTACGGAGTTAGCTGACGGGCTCGCGACGAGAAACGCCCTCTCACAGGGACTTCCTCACCGCTACGGGTGCGGCCGGCAGGAGCCGGCGATTCGATTCGCCCCAGCCAGCTGAGCGGTTGCGCCCAGCACTGGCGATGGTTCCCCCGCTCGCCCGTGCACCGGGCATGAGCGATTAGGCAGGTCGATCTATGACGTGCCGCAGAGTGCCAGACGCTCACACGCCCCGTGTGTGACTGTGGTCACAGAAGCAGTGTTAGGAGAGTGTTTATTCCTGCAAATCGGCGCTGTCTGCGGGCGATTGCGCGTCGCGCTTCCGGGCGCGGGCGCGACTCGTCCGCCACCGTTTTCGCGCCTTGCGAGAATTCGCGCGTGTCCTACGGCAGCCGGCTGACAGCACTGGATCACTCGTTCCTGCAGCTCGAGGGACAGTCCACGCACATGCACGTGGGCGGCTGTGCACTGTTCAGCGGCCCCGCCCCGGCCTACCCGGACATGGTTGCCGCGGTGCAGGCGCGGCTGCACCTGGTGCCGCGCTACCGGCAGCGGCTGGCGGCGGTGCCGCTCGGCCAGGGGCGGCCGGTGTGGGTCGACGATCCGCATTTCCGGCTCCCCTTTCACGTGCGCCACACGGCGCTGCCGCGTCCGGGCAGCGACGCCCAGCTGCGACGGCTCGCGGGCAGGATCTTCTCCCAGGCGCTCGACCGGGGCCGCCCGCTGTGGGAGATGTGGCTGATCGAGGGGCTCAGCGACGGGCGCTTCGCGCTGCTGTCGAAGACCCATCATGCGCTGGTTGACGGCGTCTCCGGGGTCGACATCGCCAGCGTCATGTTCGACACCGAGCCCGATCCGCAGCCCGCCCGGGCGCCGCGCCCCTGGGCACCGCGGCCGCTGCCCTCCTCCGCACAGCTGCTGGCCGACGCGCTGGTCGAGCGCGCCACGCAACCGGCCGAGGCCGTGACGGCGCTCGAGGCGATCGCGCGCGGCCCACGTGGCCTGCTGCGCCGCGCCGGGGCCGCCGTCGCGGGGCTGGGCGCGCTCACCTGGGCCGGGCTCGACCCGGCGCCGCGCAGCCCCTTCAACGTGCCGATCGGGCCACACCGCCGTTTCACCTGGGTCGAGGCCTCGCTGGAGCAGTTCCGACAGGTCAAGCGCGAGCGCCAGGCCACGATCAACGACGTGATCCTGGCGGCTGTCGCCGGCGGCCTTGGTCGCTACATGCGCCGCCACGAGCTCGTCACCGACGGATTGGTGCTCAAGGCGCTCGTGCCGGTGTCGGTCAGGGACGCTGCCGACCACGGCGTGCTCGGCAATCGCATCGCCGCGATGTGGGCACCGCTCCCGGTCGGGATCGAGGATCCGTTCGAGCGGCTGCAGCAGATCGCCGGGGCGATGACCGCCGTCAAGCGCTCCGGCCAGGCCGTCGGTGCCCGCGCGCTGACCGAGCTCGCCGGCTTTGCCTCGCCGACGCTGGTCGCGCAAGCGTCGCGCCTGCAGGCACGCCAGCGGCTCTTCAACCTGGTCGTCACAAACGTGCCTGGGCCCCAGCAGCCGTTGTATCTGCTCGGGCGCCGAATGCAGGCGATCTACCCGCTGGTGCCGCTGGCGGCCAACACCGCGCTGGGGATCGCCGTGCTCAGCTACGACGGCCGGCTCAACTTCGGGCTGAACGCCGATTACGACGCGCTCGCCGACCTCGAAGCGCTGGCGTCCGACCTCAGCGCGGCGATCGACGAGATCGCCCAGGGTCACACGTGAGTTAGTCGCCGAGCTCCGCCGCCGCGGCCATCACCTGGGCGCGTGCCGCCTCCGGCAGCTCGCGCACCGCGATCGTCACGCGTGAGGTCGCACACAGGCGGCGCGCGTCGTCGGTCAGCTCGACCTCCCACACCCAGGTCGTGCGCCCCGCGTGCTTGCAGGTCGCCAGCGCGTGCACGGTGCCGGCGGTGACCGGCCGCAGGAAGCTCGTAAGGTTCGACATGCCGCTGGCCGACTGGCCCTTGGGGACCACCACCGAGGCGGTCGCATACGAGGCGAGCGCCTCCGCGATCGATGCGTAAACGCCGCCGTGCACTAGCCCGAACGGCTGCTTGTGGTGGTCCCTGATCGCAAGCTCGGCGCGCGCGAAGTCCTGGGTCAGCTCGAGCAGCTCGAGGCCGTAGAAGGCATCGAAACCGAGGCTGCGCTTGAACAGGTCTGCGTCGGACATCGCGCCCACGATAACGGGCGCGGGCTCCGGTCGGCTGCGGCGATCACGCCCGCACCCTCCTCTACCCTCTGCACGCGATGTCCGCCCTTGACAACCTGCCGCCGGATCAGCGTGCGGTGCTGCAGATGGTGCTGCAGCGCGGCCGTAGCTACGACGAGATCGCGAGCCTGCTCGCGATCGACCGCGCGGCGGTGCGGCAGCGCGCGCTCGACGCCTTCGACGCGCTGACGCCGGCGACCGTGGTGCCCGGCCCGGAGAGCACGCTGATCACCGACTACCTGCTGGGCCAGCTGCCCGAGAAGGTCGCCGAGCAGGTCTATTCGTACCTGCGGGCCTCCGAGGCCGATCGCGCCTGGGCCCAGGCGCTCGCCGGGGTGGTCGCGCCGCTCGCGTCCGGTTCGCTCCCTGAGATCCCCGTCGGCGCCCCGCTTGGCGCCGCCGATTGGTCGGCTGGTGGCCCGGAGCCGGTCAGCGATCCCCGGCCGGCCGCGGCGGCGGTGGTGCCTGAGCCTCAGATCTACGAGCCGCCTACGGTGGTACGCCAGCCGCGCGAGCCGCGCGAGCCGCGCGAGCCGCGCGAGCCGCGCCCGAGCTCGCGCCGCGGCGGCGCGATCCTGCTCGGTACCATCGGCGCGGCGATTGTCGCCGCGGTCCTGGTGGTCGTGCTGCTCCCGGGAGGGGGCGCCAAGCGCCACCACGGCAGCAGTGCGCACACCGGCACCACGACCACTTCACAGAACGCGAGCACGACCGTCACCACCGGCACGACCACCACCCCCGCGCTGCTGGCGCAGCTCAACCTGAGATCTTCGACGGGCGCGAGCGCAACGCTTGGCGTCGCCCAGGTGATCCGCGACCAGGGCGTGATCGGCATCGTGGTCCTCGCACAGGGGATCCCGGCGAACACGGCCCACAACGCCTACGCGGTGTGGCTCTACAACTCGTCGACCAGCTTCAAGTTCGTCGGCTTCGTGCGCAACCTGGTGACGAAGACCGGCAAACTCTCGGCCGAGGGGCAGCTGCCCGCCGGCGCGGCCGCCTACCACAGGCTGCTGATCACGCTCGAGACCCAGTCGAAGCCGAGTGCCCCCGGCGAGGTCGTGCTCTCCGGGCCGTTCCGCGAGCATCCCTGAGTCGTCGCTCAGAAGAGCTTCGCGAGCGCCTTCAGGGCCGACTCGACGCGCCTGCTCGCCGGTCGGCGCTGGAGCAGCAGGCCGGCCCGGAACGAGCCGCGTAGCTGCTGGTGCTCCTCGAGCGTCACGTTGCAAGCGTCCTCACCGTCGGCCTCGAGCGTGATTGTCGTCGTCCACGCCGTCAGCAGCCGCTCGAACGGCGTCCCCGCCAACTCCTGCGTCCAGCTGCGCCGGCGCGGGGCCTCCGACTCGAGCACGACGAAGTCGAGCCGCACCGGTTTGCCGCGCCGGGTCGGGATCACCTCGGTGAAGCGCCCGCGGCGCACATCCTCGACGCGTATCACCCCCGGCCACCAGCGCGGCAGGTGGTGTGGATCCTGCACGATCTCCCAGACCGCCTCGGGCGTCGCCGCGATCGTTCGGCTGCGCGTGATCTTGGCCATCTCGCGCTGGGAACTACCCGACGCTACTCGTACTGGATCAGCGAGTGGACCTGGTACCCCTCGAGCTGCTTGCGGCCGGCGAGCGCCTCGAGCTCGGCCAAGAACACACACGCCCTGACCTCGCCTCCGAGCCGGCTGACGAGCTCGGCCAGCGCCCGCGCGGTGCCGCCCGTTGCCAGCAGGTCGTCGTGGATCAGCACGCGCGTTCCGCCGGCAAAGGCGTCAGCGTGCATCTCCAGGGCGTTGACCCCGTACTCGAGCGTGTAGGCGGCGCTGACCGTCTCATGCGGCAGCTTGCCGGGCTTGCGGGCGGGCACGAAGCCGGCGTGCAGGCTGCGCGCCAGCGCGCCACCAAGAATGAAGCCACGTGCCTCGGCGGCGACGACGATGTCGATCTCGAGCTCGCGCGCGTACCGGGTCAGGCGCGCGACCGCGGTGTCGAGTGCGAGCGGGTCGAGCAGCAGCGGCGTGATGTCGCGGAACAGGATCCCCGGACTGGGAAAGTCCGGGATGTCGCGAACGTAGCTGCGGAGGTTGACACTGTCCTCGGAATGGGATGCTGCCATCGGCCGAGTCTCAGGCTCCTAGGTCGCGATCTTGCGCAGGTCGCGAATCAACAGCAGGTGCTTCAGGTGGGTGGTCACCGAGGCCAGGTTCTCAAGCGCCTCAACGGCCTCCTTGCGGCGCTCCGGGTTACGGGAGCGTAGCGCCGGCGCGAGGATGCTCTGCAGCAGCTGCGCCTCGCGGTCAGCGGAGGTGCGGAACACACGCAGGTTACGGCCGCCGACGCCGTAGCGCGCGAGCTCCGAGACCGCCCGAACGATCTCCCGCTCGGTGTCGTCGAAGTACCTGGTGCCGGCGCGGATCTCACCCTTGATCACGCCGAACTCGACCAGCTCGCCGACCAGCTTCGGGTCGGCGCCGGTCTCCTCGACCACGTCGTCAAGCGAATACAGCGCGCCCGGGTCGCGGCTGACCGAGGCTCGTCGTAGCGAGTGCGCCTCACCGCCGGTGCCGACCTCACGCTCGCTGCGGCCGCCAGCCAGCTCCTGGCGGATCACCCGCAGCGGCAGGAACTCGTCGCGTTGCAGCCTCAGGATCGTGCGCAGGCGCTGCACGTCCTCGGCCGTATAGAGCCGGTAGCCGCCCTGCGTACGCCGCGGCGTCAGCAGCTTCTGGTCCTCCAGGTAGCGAATCTTTGAGATCGAGATGTCCGGGAACTCCAGCTCCAGCGCCTTGCAGACAGCGCCGATCGTCACTGACTTCTGCCGTGGCCGGCCGTTCTCGGCAGCCACCGCTTCGGGCAGCTCCACCGCCAGTTCGTTGCGCTCACCTGTCGCCATCAGTGCCCCAGAAACGCGAGTTTGTATTTACCGATCTGCAGCTCGTCGCCGTCGTTGAGCCGCTGCGAATCGATCCGTCGCCGGTTCACGTAGGTGCCGTTGAGCGACCCGCAATCGTCGAGGTAGTAATGCTCGCCGCGCTTGACGACCACGGCGTGGTCACGCGACACGGTCACATCGTCGAGGAACACATCACTGTCCGGGCGGCGGCCGACGGTCAGGCGCGGGCGCTCGAGCGGGAAGGCCTCACCGGCCCTGCCGCCCCCGGCACGGATCACCAACATCGCGCCGCGTGCGACGACCTGCTCGATCGGCACCTCCTCGAAGTCCCCGGTCTCGCTGATGCGATAGGTCGCCGTCGAGTCGCCCCCCGCGGGGTGTTCCGAGCCGGCCATGAACGCACCGCAACGCTGGCAGTAGTTCGCGCCGTCGGCGTTGGCGAAGCCGCACTCAGGACAGTGCTGCGCCACGAGGCCTCAGTCCGTATTCGGGGACTCGTCACCGGAGAGCTCGCTCGGGAGCGCATCCGGCGGGGGGAAGTTTCCGGTCAGGATGTCGGTGAGCCGCTGTACGTCAGCACCGCTGATCAGCAGCTCGCCACTCTCGTCCTTGCGACGCAGGCGGCTGACCAGCTCGGCGCGGAGGATGTCGATCTTGCCGTGGAGAATGCGCCGCCGGTAGGAGACCTCGATCTCCTCGTCCGTCATCTCCTTGATGAGGTCCTTCAGCTCCTGATCTGTGAGCGAGCCGAGGTCTGGGAAAGTGTCCATGCGACTAGTTCCTCCGTGCGTGCAGCACCGGCGATTCGGGTGGATCCGGGTGGCTGAGTATACGCTCGGCGAACCGAGGGTCAAGCTCAGCTTGAGGCTTGGTTTAGTTCTTTCAGTCCGTTGCGAACGTACAGGGAACTGGCGAGCCACGCCAGTAGCAGGCCGAGATAGAGCATCGCCAGCGCGAGCCAATGCACGGCTGCCATGGCGAAGAACGGCGCGGCCATCGTCGGTGCCACTCCGAGCCGCCCCAGCCAGTTGATCTTGATCTCGAGCCCTCGGCGGAGGCTGTAGCGGCTCAGCACCAGCATCAGCAGCTCACGCGCGATCACCAGCGCGATCGCCCAGCGGGGCAGCAACCTGAAGTCCCAGGCCACGACCATCCCCGAGACGACCAGCAGGCGGTCGATGATCGGATCGAGCAGCGCGCCGAGGCGGCTGAACTGCCCGGTCAAGCGCGCGGTGAAACCATCGAGGTAGTCGGCCCAGGCGATCACCGCAAACAGCGTCGCCGCGAGCGCGCTGTGCCCGTTGCTGCTCGAGAGCGCAACGATCAGGAAGACCGGGATCAGCCCCAGCCGGATGTACCCGATCGCGTTCGGGATCGTCAGCGGCCGCAGCGGCTGGTCGGAGCGGGTCGCGTCCGGGTTCGGCCCCGAACGATCGACGCCGAAGAGGCGCTTCTTGCTCAGGCGAGGTCGCGCCACAGCTCAGCGATCGCCGATGCCGCGCCTTCCAGTGGAAGCGTGCGCGAGTCCTGCCCGCGCCGCACCTGCACCTCGATCTCACCGTTCTGCATGGTCCGGCGGCCGATCGTCACGCGCAGCGGGCAGCCGAGCAGCTCGGCGTCGGCGAACTTCTCACCGGGACCGGCGTCGCGCTCGTCGTAGAGCGTGTCGAGGCCGCACGCCTGCAACTGCTCGTACAGGCTGTCGCCCAGCGCCCGTTCCTCGCTGCCCTCCCTGCCGAGCGTGACCAGGTGGATGTCGAACGGCGAAATCGCCCGCGGCCACGAGATGCCGCGGTCATCTGCGAACTGCTCGATCGCGGCCGCGGCGATGCGCGCCGGACCGATCCCATAGCAGCCCATCCAGATCGTCTGGCTGGAGCCGGCCTGGTCCAGATAGGTGGCGCCGAGCACGTCGCTGTAGCGCGTGCCCAGCTTGAAGATGTTGCCGACCTCGATCGCGGGCTCGATCCGCACCGGGTGACCAGCGACGGTGTCACCGATGACCACATTGCGGACGTCACCGCGCTCAAAGTCGAAATCACGACCAGGAACCACCCCACGCAGGTGCAGGTCGGGGCGGTTGGCGCCGACCACGTAGCCGCCGGCATCGTTGGCCACCGCGTCGTCGAGCAGGATCCTGGCCTGCGCGCCGACCGGGCCGATCGATCCGGGCGGACCGAGCTGCTGCTCAATCTCCTCGGGGTTGGCCGGGCGGAAGGGCGAGCCCAGCGCCAGCGCCAGTTTGATGTCGTTGACCTTGTGGTCACCGCGCAGCATCACGAGCACGAACGCGCCGTCGGGCAGCACCACCGGGTAGGCCTTCAGCAGCGCACCCTCGGGCAGGCCTAGGGCTTGCGCGACCTGGGAGATCGTCACCATCCCGGGCGTCGGCACCTCCTCGGGCGCCGCCAGCGCCGGCGGCAGCGCAACCGGCTGTGCCAGGGCCTTGGCGACCTCGAGGTTGGCGGCGTAACCGGGCGCGAGCACCACATCGTTCTCACCGGCGGGGCACGGCGCCATGTACTCGTGTGCGCCGAAGCCGCCCATCGCGCCGACGTCCGACTCGACGCTGTACCACTCCAGGCCGCAGCGGTCGAAGATGCGGTCGTAGGCGCGCGCGTGCTTCTCATACGAGACGTCGAGGCCGGCACGGTCGCGGTCGAAGCTGTAGGAGTCCTTCATCACGAACTCGCGTGAGCGCAGCACCGCCGCCCGCGGGCGCGGCTCGTCACGTTCCTTGGTCTGGAAGTGGTAGAGGATCTTGGGAAGGTCCCGGTAGGAGCGGATCAGCGTCGAGGCGTGCGTGGTGACGACCTCCTCGCTGGTCGGCGCGAGCACCATGTCGGCTTGCTTGCGGTCCTTGAGCCTGAAAAGCTCATCGCCGAAGCCCTCATAGCGACCACTGCGCTTCCACAGCTCGGCGGGCTGCAGGATCGGCATCAGCAGCTCGAGCCCGCCGATCGCGTTCATCTCCTCGCGGATGATCTGCACGACGCGCTGGTGCGTGCGCCAGCCGGCGGGCATCCAGGTCCACAGGCCGGAGCCGACCTGGCGGATCAGCCCGGCGCGGACGAGCAGCTTGTGACTCAGCGCCTCCGCGTCGGCCGGTGGCTCGCGCTCGGTCGGCAGCAGGTACTCGGAAAGGCGGGGCATCGGGCAAGCGTACCCGTGGCAAGGGCGTGACGGCAGCGCGGCGTGCTCGGCTCCCGGCGCGGTTTGCACAGGCGCTCTGATAGAACGGCTCTACAGCACAAGAACGGGTAGTTCTGCTCTGAGAGACAACGAAGACAGGAGTGAGCATGGCCTTTTCCGTACCTGATCTCCCTTACGCCTTCGACGCGCTCGAGCCCTACATCGATGCGCAGACGATGGAGATCCATCACGACAAGCACCACGGGGCGTATGTAACCAACGCGAACGCGGCCCTCGAGGGCACGGAGTGGGCCGACCGCTCTGTCGAGGACGTCCTCAAGAACCTCGGCGCCCTGCCGGCCGACAAGCAGGCTCCCGTGCGCAACAACGCGGGCGGCCACTACAACCATTCGCTCTTCTGGGTGTCGATGGGCCCGGGCAAGGGCGGCGAGCCGGACGGCGCGCTCGGCGACGCGATCGCCTCGACCTTCGGCTCCTTCGCCGACTTCCAGGGCCAGCTCAAGGCCGCCGGCGTCGGTCGCTTCGGTTCCGGCTGGGCCTGGCTGATCCACGACGGCTCCGGCCTGGCGATCGTTTCCACAGCCAACCAGGACAACCCAATCAGCGACGGTCAGACGCCACTGCTGGGCGTCGATGTGTGGGAGCACGCCTACTACCTCAAGTACCAGAACCGCCGTCCCGACTACCTCGACGCGTGGTGGAACACGGTCGACTGGGACGTCGTGGCCGAGCGCTTCGCCGCCGCTTCCTAACCGGGCTCTCCCTGCATCTGAAGCCTTCAGCAGAGGCCCCAGGGCGTTTCGCCCTGGGGCCTCTGCTCTGTCATGGCCTCACCGCGGGAGCGTGCCCGACCCCCGCGACCGTCGCCGCGTCCGCGTCGAGGTCACGGAGGCGTTCTACAGGGCCGCAGAGCGCGTCTGGGGCCCTGTCGCGGCCGACTGGCACGCCACCCTTCGGAGCACCTGGAACGGCTGCGCGACGAGGCCGGTTGACACGATCGTCATCCTCGATGTATGAGCGTCGAAGTCACCGACAACCCCGAGCTCGGCCGCTACGAGGCCCGCGTCAACGGTGAGCTGGCGGGGTTCGCGCAGTATCGCCTGGAGCACGAGCAGATCACGATCTTCCACGCCGAGGTCGACCCCAGCTTCGAGGGCCGTGGTGTCGGCAGCGAGCTCGCGCGGGTCGCGCTCGACGACGTGCGGGCGCGGGAGCTCGAGCTGGTGCCGCGGTGCCCGTTCATCGCCGCCTACGTCCGCCGCCACCCCGACCCCTACTTGGAGCTGGTGCCCGCGTCGCTACGCGAGAAGCTGGTCGCCGGTGGTTGAGAAGCGGTGCGGCGTGTCAGCCAGTGCGCGTGAAGCGCCGGCCGGCGACCGGCGAGACTGACTCGTCCAGCTGCACGGCCTCGATCTCGGCGGCAGCCTCAGCCTCGGCGGCGGCGGCTTCCATCGCCGCCAGACGCTCCGGCGTCATCGCTGTCTCATCCTCGTTCTCAGCCAGCCACTTGGCGGCCTCGGCGGCGCTGGCATCGTCGCGCACGAGCGTCTTGCCGGCGGCGTAGTACTGGTCGATGACCTTGAAAAGCTCGTCCACCAGCTGTGGCGTCGCGACCTTCTTGAGCGGCTCGCCCTTGGCGTAGATCATGCCCATGTCCTTGGCGCCGGTGATGCCGAAGTCGGCATGGCGCGCCTCGCCGATGCCGTTGACGGCACAGCCCAGCACGGAGACCTGAATCGGATCCTCGTAGGCCTCCAGACGCCTCTCAACCTCGGCCACCACGGTGTCCATGTCGAACTGCAGGCGGCCGCAGGTCGGGCAGGCGATCAACTCGGGGCCCCTGCGCCGCAGGCGCAGCGCCTTGAGGATCTCCCAGGCGACCTTGACCTCCTCCTCGGCCTGGAAGGTCGACAGCGAGATGCGGATCGTGTCGCCGATGCCGTCGGCCAGCAGCGTGCCGAGGCCGACGGCCGATTTCAACGAACCGGACCACTTCGTGCCGGCCTCGGTCACACCGAGGTGCAGCGGGTACGGGATGCGCTCGGCCAGCAGCCGGTTGGAGGCGATCGTGTTGGGCACGCTGGTGGACTTCATCGAGACCTTGAAGTTCGTGTAGTCGAGGCGCTCCATCAGCTCGACGAACTCCGCCGCGGCAGTGACCAGCGCCTCGACCGGGTTTGAGTACTCGAGATCACGCAGGTGCGCGGGCAGAGAGCCGGAGTTGACGCCGATGCGCATCGGCCGGTTGAGATCCTTGGCCTTGGCGACGACCTCCGCGACCTTGTCGGGTCCGCCGATGTTGCCCGGGTTGATGCGGATGCAGTGAGCGCCGGCGTCGAAGGCCTTCAGCGCCAGCGTGTGGTTGAAGTGGATGTCCGCGATGATCGGGATCGGCGACTCGCGCACAATCGTCTTCAGCGCCTCAGCATCCCTCTCGCGCGGCACTGCGCAGCGCACGAGGTCGGCGCCGGCCTCGGCAACACGCTTGATCTGCGCGAGCGTCGCCTCGATGTCGGCGGTGTCGGTCTTGGTCATGGTCTGGATCGCGACCGGCGCGCCGCCGCCAATCGGCACGCCCCCCACGTGGATCTGGTTCTTTGACGACATCTGCGTATCAGTCTAGATGTTCGGCTGTGCGCAGCGACGCAATGCAGCAGCGCAGCGTCGCGCGAGCGGTTCGGGGGTGCTTAAACGGCGTTTCTGAATCGATATCGGGGGCGATATCGATTCAGAAACGCCAAATCGGCGATGCCTGACGGCGGCGGATGAGACATACGTTGCGCCAGCATCGGGGAAACTTCCGCAATGCAAGCAGGGGCTGAGCTGATCGCGCGGGCGCGGTTGATCTGTGGTGAGCCGCACGTGCTCACAAGCCCGACGGTGCTCTCGACCTACCGCTCCGACGGGATGCGGCGCACCGGCCCGCTGCCACTGGCGGCGATCCTGCCGGGCAGCGCCTCGGAGGTGGCCAACCTCGTCACCGCCTGCTCCGCGGCCGGCCTCGCCTACGTCGTGCGCGGTGCCGGCACGAGCCGCAGCGGGAGCGCGCTGCCGATCGCCGGCGCGCTGTTGATCGTGCTCACGCGGATGCGCCGAATCGTGCGCGTGTCCGGGACGGAGCTGATGGTCCAGGCCGGGGTACCGCTCACGAGCTTGCCTGACTGCCCGACGGGCAGCTGGCTCGAGACCACCGAGCCGCTGGGGACCGTCGGTGGCCACATCGCCGAGACCCGTGCCGTCAACAACGTCGTGGCGCTGGAGCTGGTGCGTCCCGATGGCGCGTACGTGCGGCTCGACGGCGCGTTTCCGGGCTACGACGTCGCGGGCGCATTCCCGGGCTCCAAGGGGCAGGCAGGGATCGCAGTGACGATCACGCTGCGGGCGCTGCCCCGGCCGTGAGCGAGACGCTCGTCCCGCACAGCTTCAGCGAGGCGGCAGCCTTGCTTGGTGCCGCCGCCGCCCAGGCCCGTCCGGTGCGGATCGTCGGCGGCGGCACCAAGCTGGGTTGGGGCGGCGCCACGCCGCCGCGTGCGCTGCATTTCCAGATGGCGCATCTCAGCCGGGTGACGATCCACGAGGACGGTGCCGCGGCAACGATCAACGCCGGCACGCCGCTCGTGCGGGCACAGGCGACGTTCGCTCGAAGCGGCATGATGCTTGCCGCCGACCCGCAACTGGGGCTCGGGAGGGCCCCAGCGGCGACCATTGGCGGTGTCGTAGCGACCGCCGACAGCGGCCCGCTCAGCCACCGCTACGGCCCGCTTCGCAGCCAGATCCTCGGGATCACCGTGGCGCTCAGTGACGGCAGCATCGTCCGCACCGGCCCGCGCACCGACCACATCCAGGAGGGGCTCGACATCGCCCGGCTGTGTACCGGCTCGTTCGGGACACTCGGCTTGATCCTCGCCGTCGATGTGGCGCTGCGGCGGCTCCCGGGCAAGACCGCGACTGCGCTCGCGACGGTCGCAAGCGCCGAGCTGCTGCGCTCCGCGGCCGAGCTGGTCGCAGGGGCGCACCCCGAGCTGCAGGCGTTTGATTTCGCCTGGCACGATGGGCGCGGCGGTCTGCTCGGGCAGCTCGCCGGCGAAGATGCCGAGCGCCAGGCGGCCACGGTGGCGCAGACGATGCGCGGCTGCGGTCTCGAGGATGCCGCGGTGCGGACCGCGGACGCCGGGCTCTGGGCACGCCAGCGCGCGGGACAGCGCTCGGCCGATCGCGCGCTGCTGCGGGTGCACCACCAGCCGGCCCAGCTAGACAGCGTCCTGCTCGCCGCCGACGCGGCCGGGGCCACGGTCGTCGGCCGCGCGACGCTGGGGATCGCGTATCTGACACTCGATGTGCCGCAGATCGCCGCGGCGCGTGCCGCGCTGCCCGATCGGGCCGCCGCGGTGGCGCTCGACCTGCCCGCCGGAGCCAGGGGCGCGGTGCCGCCGTGGAACGTGCCGGAGGGGCCGGAGCTGGAGCTGATGCGCGAGCTCAAGGCCGAATTCGACCCGGCCGGCATTTGCAACCCGGGCGTGTTCGTGGGCAGCATCTAGTCCGGCATGACCTGGATCCCGACATGACCTGCTCCCGCTGTGGCCTCTGCCTCGAGAGCTGCCCGACCTACACGCTGTGGGGCGCCGAGCCCGATTCACCGCGCGGGCGCATCACACTGATCGAGGACGCGCTCGCGCCGGCTGGCAGTGTCACCCCCGAAATGGCGATCCACATCGATCGCTGCCTCGGGTGCATGGCGTGCATGAGCGTCTGCCCGGAGGAGGTCCCCTACCCCGACCTGCTGGCCTGGGCCCGGAGCGCCATCGAGCGGGAGCTGCCGCGTCCGGCGGCGGAGCGGTTGCGGCGCGGCGCGGCGCTGACCACCCTCCCCCGCGCCGGGCGCGCGAGCCGCCTGCGCCGAGCCGAGCTCCCCCACCACACACCGGCCCGAGGCGACCCGCGTGGTCGCGTGGGGCTGCTGCTCGGCTGCACGCAGCGCGCGCAACACCATGAGCTGCACACGACAACACTGGCGGTGCTGTCGGCCGAGGGCTACGAGGTGATCGCACCGCGGCTGCCCGAATGCTGCGGCGCGCTCCAGCTCTACAGCGGAGCGCGTGACCACGGGCTCAAGCGCGCGCAGCAGACGATCGACGCGTTTGCGGCCGTCGGCGGCGTCGATCACATCGTCTCGAGCGTCGGCGGCTGTGGTGCCGCGCTCAAGGACTATGGTCGCCTGCTGGGAACTCCGGATGCGCGCGCCTTCAGCTCGCTGGTGCTGGATGTGCACGAGCTGCTGGCCGGCACCCCGCTGCGCTCGCAGCTGGGTCCCCTGGCGTTGCGGGCGGTCTTTCACGACGCCTGCCAACTCGCCCACGCGCAGGGTGCCGGGCGGGCGCCGCGCGAGCTGCTCGGCCGGATCCCCGGAGTCGAACTGCTCGAGCTCCCGGCCGACGCGGGAGCCTGCTGCGGCGCGCCGGGGATCTACCGCGTGACGCAGCCCGAGGCATCGGCCGAGCTCGGCCGGCGCCAGGCACGGGCCGTGATCGGCCTCGATGCCGAGCTGCTGATCAGCACCGACCACGCCTGTATCGCGCAGCTGCAGAGGCAGCTGCGCGAGCTCGGCCGACCGCTGACGGTGCACCACCCGATCCAGGTGTTGGCGCGCGCGATCGAGGCGGGCGGGCGCCGGCAGCTGCCGGCCGGGCACTGACGCTCTGGCGTCCTAACTGCCGAAGCCGGAGCCGGCGATCGACGAGATGTCGTTGCTGAGACCGATCACGATCAGCAATGCGATCAGCGCGATACCGACGATCGTCGAGCGCTCCATCACACGCAGCGACACCTTGCGGCCGCGGAGCTTCTCGGCCACCGCCCAGAAGATGTGGCCGCCATCGAGCGGCAGGATCGGGAAGAGGTTGATCAGGCCCAGTGAGAGCGAGATCAGCGCGATGATCTCGACGCCGTTGGTCCAGCCGCTGGCGATCTGCTGCTCGGTGATCTCGTAGGCGCCGACGATGCTGTGCAGCTGGCGGCGGTCACGCGGCTTGAAGATCTGAGCGAAGGTGCTCAGCGTGACCTTGGTCACGCGCCAGAGCCCCTGGATGCTGGCGCCTGCAGAGTAAGCCAGGGTGTTCGGAGCGGTCTTGTCGGAGAACGCGACACCGACCTCCATCGCCTTGTCGGCGGCGTTCCAATGCGGAGTCGCTTTGACCGTCTTCAAGACGCCGTCGCGGCGCACGACCAGCGTCACGGGCGTGGTCGCGGCGCAGTTGGCGACGTGCTCCCCGCCGGCGCAGGTGTGGGCCTGGATCAGCGTGTGAATGCGCTCCGGGCCGGCCTTGACGCCGTCCACCGCGACGATCCGGTCGCCCAGTCGCAGCACCTTCTGGGCGGAGCTGCCCTGCACGATGCCGCCGACCGTGTTGGTCGCGATCGGCACCCCGGCGGCGTTGGTCACGTCGTGTGCCTGGGTGCCGACGAAGTAGGCCGTCGCGAGCACGAAGGCGAGCACGAGGTTCACCGCCGGCCCCGCGGCAATCACCACGATCCGCTTCCACGGCGGCTGGTTGATGTAGGCGCGCGCCTCAATCTCAGGCGTGGCGAACACCTCGTTGGTGCTCATCCCGGTGATCTTCACGAAGCCGCCGAGCGGGATGATGCCGACGCCGTATTCGGTCTCGCCGATCCGGCGCTTGACGAACATCGGCCCGAAGAACAACGAAAAGCGCTCGACCCGCATCCCGACCGCCTTGGCCGCCAGGAAGTGACCGCCCTCGTGCAGCAGGATCAGGAGCGCAAAGCCGAGAAACGCGAGAAAATAGGACATCCGTGCCTTAGTTTGACAGTGCCGATTAGCGGCCGATCAACTTAACGGTGAATCAGAGCTGTCGCAACGCGACGTCCGTCCAGGTCAGCGTCCATCAAAGAGTCGAACGAGTGGACGGTCCGCGCCGGAAGCTGCTCGAGCGTGCGCTCGATCACTTCGGCGATACCCAAAAAACCCAGCTCTCCGGCGAGAAATGCGTGCACGGCGACCTCATTGGCAGCGTTCAGCGTGCACGGCGCCGTGCCGCCGGCGATCCCGGCATCACGCGCCAGTCGCAGGCAGTTGAAGGTCTCCAGGTCCGCCTCCTCGAAGGTGAGCGAGCCCAGCGCCGGCAGATCGAGCGCCGGCAACGGCACCTCGGTGCGGTTGGGGTAGTGCAGCGCGTAGGAGATCGGCACGCGCATGTCCGGGTAGCCGAGGTGCGCCAGCGTGGCGCCGTCGCAGAGCTGGATCAGGCTGTGGACGATCGACTGCGGGTGTACGACCACCTCGATCTGGTCATACGGCGTGCCGAAGAGGTGGTGCGCCTCGATCACCTCGAGGCCCTTGTTCATCAGCGTGGCCGAGTCGATCGTGATCTTGCCGCCCATCGACCAGGTCGGGTGTGCAAGCGCCTGCGCGATCGTCACATCGGCGAGCTCGGCACGGGTGCGTCCGCGGAAGGGGCCGCCGGAGGCGGTTACCAGCAGCCGGTCGATGGTGCCGGCGCGCTCGCCGGCAATCAGCTGATGCAGCGCCGAGTGCTCTGAGTCGACCGGAATGATCTGGGCGCCGGTGGCCTCGGCGAGCTGGTTGACGAGCTCTCCCCCCACCACCAGCGACTCCTTGTTGGCGAGCGCCAGGTCGATCCCTTCACCGAGCGTCGCGACGGTCGCGAGCAGCCCGGCGGAGCCGACGATCGCGTTCAGCACCATGTCGCAGTCGGAGCTCGTGACCAGTTCCACCAGCCCGTCGGGCCCGGCGAGCACCGTGCCTCCCGTCCAGGCCTCACCGGCGCGGGCCGCGGCATCGACGTCGGCCAGCGCAATCTTCTTGACCCCGAACTGCTCGGCCTGCTCGAGCAGGAGCTCCCAGTCGCGTCCGGCGCTGAGCGCCACCAGCTCGAGCTCGCCACCGCTGCGCGCGACGACGTCCAGCGCCTGCGTGCCGATCGAGCCGGTCGAGCCGAGGATCACGAGCCGTCTTGCCATCTCAGTGCGGGATATGGATCGCGATGTAATAGCCGACCACCACGGTGAAGATCACCGCGTCCAAGCGATCGAGCGCGCCACCGTGCGCGCCGAACATCGAGCCGGCGTCCTTGATCCCGACGTCGCGCTTGATCAGCGACTCGAACAGGTCACCGGCGGGAGCCAGCAGCGCCACCGCAATGCCCAGCAGCAGGGCCGTGCTGTGCGGCAGCCAGGTCTGCTGATACAGGCCGGCGACCACGACCGAGACGATCGTCGCCAGGGCGCCGCAGCCGAGCCCCTCGATCGTCTTCTTCGGCGAGATCGCCGGCGCCAGCGGATGACGCCCGAACAGGCGCCCGCCCAGGTAAGCGGCGGTGTCGCCGACGAAGGTACCGACCATCACGTCAATCAGGATCCCCTTGCCGACCACTGGAACCTGGCGCAGCAGCACCGCGCACGCGAACGGCAGCCCGATCCAGAGCACGCCCAGCAACGTCGCCGTGATCGTGGCGGCGGCGTCGCTGCTCTGTCCGCGCGAGAGGATCGATAGGAAAACCAACGGCAGCGAGACGAGCGCAGCGCCGGCGACGTCGGCGATCGTCCCGTAGCGCGCGGCAAAGCACATGCCGATCGCCACCACGAAGCCGACGAACGGCACCGGGCGCCACTCCTCGAGCATCCGGTACAGCTCGCTGAGGCAGGCGCAGGCGAGGATCGCCATCAGCAGCATCCAGCCGACGCCACCGATGTCGACGAAGATCACGGCCAGCACCGCCGCCGGCACGCCCACCAGCACCCGCGAAAGCAGGTCGGAGCGTTTGCGCGCAGCCGCCGGTGCCTGGGGTCGCCGTGCCTGTGGCATCAGCGGCCCCCAAAGCGCCGCTGGCGCGAGGCGAACTCGGCGAGGCTCGCGGCGAAGGCCTCGGAGGTGAAGTCCGGCCACAGCTCATCGCGGAACACGAACTCGGAGTAGGCCGATTGCCACGTGAGGAAGTTCGAGACGCGCTGCTCGCCACTGGTCCGGATGATCAGGTCGGGGTCGTGCATGTCCGGGGCGTACATGAGGCGGCGGAAGTCCTGCTCGTCGCCACCGGTGAAGTTTCGCGCCGCGTCGAGGATCTCCGCACGTCCTCCGTAGTTGAAGGCGACGAACAGCGTGATCCGGTCATTCCCCGCCGTCTCCTCCTCCGCCCACCGCATCTTCTCGATCAGTCGTGGCGAGACGGGCGCGGAGCGGCGTCCGATAAAACGCATGCGCACACCCTCGGCCTTCAGCTCCGGCGTCTCGGCGTCGATGCGCCGCGCGAACATGCGCATCAGGCCCGAGACCTCGGCCTTTGATCGGTTCCAGTTCTCGGTCGAGAACGAGTAGACCGTGAGCTCCTTGATGCCGAAGCTGACGGCGTCGCGCAGGCGCGCCTTGACAACGTCCGCCCCCGCCTCGTGGCCACGGATCGACGCCAGCCCACGCTGTTTGGCCCAGCGGCCGTTGCCGTCGGTGATGATCGCGACATAGCGCGGGCCGTCGGCGCCCGGATCTGGCGCAGCGCCCTCGCCCACGTCAGACCTCGAGGATCTCTTCTTCCTTGATCTTCAGCAGGTCGTCGAGCTCGGTGACGCGCGAATCGGTCACCTTCTGGAGCTCACCCTCGGCGCGGTGCTCGTCGTCGGCGCCGATCTCGCCCCCCTCCTTGAGCTCGCGCAGATCCTGCATCACGTCGCGGCGCACGTTGCGGATCGCAACGCGCCCCTCCTCGGTGATGTGACGGACGACCTTGACGAGTTCCTTGCGGCGCTCCTCGGTGAGCTCCGGCAGCATCAGGCGGATCAGAGCGCCGTCGTTGGACGGCGTCAGGCCAACGTCGGACTCGAGGATCGCCTTCTCGATCGCCTTGATCGAGCTCTTGTCGTAGGGCTGGATCGAGAGCAGACGTGCCTCGGGCGCGCTGATCGTCGCGAGCTGCTTGAGCGGTGTGGGGGTCCCGTAGTAGTCGACGTTGATGCGGTCCAGCAGCGCCGGGCTGGCACGCCCGGTGCGCACGGAGCTGAACTCATGACGGGTGGAGTCGACGCACTTGTGCATACGCTCACGCGCGTCGTCGAGCAGCCCTGAAACCAGATCGTCGTCACTCATGTCTTCACCAGCGTTCCCACGCGTTCACCGGACACTATCCGGTTGATGTTGCTGCCGTCGGCCATGTTGAAGACCACGATTGGCAGGTTGTTGTCCATGCACAGCGCGAACGCCGTCGAGTCCATCACCTGGAGGCCCTGGGTCAGCGCCTCCTTGTGTGTCAGCTCCGGAATGAACTGTGCGGTCGGGTCCTTGGCCGGGTCGGCGGTGTAGACGCCCTCGATCCCGTGCTTGGCCATCAAGACGACCTCGGCGTGGACCTCGGCGGCACGCAGCGCGGCCGCGGTGTCGGTGGTGAAGAACGGGTTGCCGGTGCCCGCGGCGAAGACCACGACACGGCCCTTCTCGAGGTGTCGGACCGCGCGCCGGCGGATGTAGGGCTCGGCGACCTCAGAGATCGTGATCGCCGATTGCACGCGGGTCGGCACGTCGCTCTTCTCGAGCGCGTCCTGCAGCGCCAGCGCGTTCAGCACGGTGGCGAGCATGCCCATGTAGTCGCCGGTCGCGCGGTCCATGCCACGCGCGGCCGCGGCCAGGCCGCGGTAGATGTTGCCACCGCCGACCACCACCGCGACCTCGACCCCACGGCGATGGACCGATGCGATCTCCTGCGCGACGGCCTGCACGCGCTCGGGATCGGTGCCGTAGGACAGGTCGCCCATCAGGGCCTCACCGGATAGCTTGAGCAGCACCCGCCGGTAGGCGGGTGCTGCGTTTGGGCTCTGGCTGCTGCTCACGAGCGAGGCTTGCTGCTATTCGCCGATTTGGAAACGTGCGAAGCGCCGGATGACGACGTTCTCACCCGTGTCCGAGGCGAGCTTCGCGCGGATGTCCTCGATCGTCGCGCCGCCGTACTTGTCCTCGTTGACGTGCTTCTGGCGCAGCAGCACGACCCCGTCGAGCCACTTGTTGACCGAGCCCTCGACGATCTTCTCGCGGATGTTCTCGGGCTTGTCGGCGGCCTTCTCGGTGGCGACGCGGACCTCAGCCTCGCGCTCGTCGGCGGGCACGTCCTCATCGGAGACGGCAACCGGAGCCGCGGCCGCGATGTGCAGCGCCAGATCGCGGGCGAAGCCGACGAACGCATCGTTCTTCGCGACGAAGTCGGTCTCGCAGTCGACCTCGACGAGCACACCGATCTTGCCGTTGGAGTGCACGTAGGTCTGGACCGTGCCCTCGGTGGCATCGTTGCCGGCGCGCTTGGCGGCCTGTGCTTCGCCACGGGCGCGCAGCAGCTCGACCGCACGTTCAAAGTCGCCATCGGCTTCGGCCAGGGCGTTCTTGCAGGCCATCATCCCCGCGCCCGTGCGGTCGCGGAGAGCCTTTACGTCAGACGCGGTAATCGCGCTCATTTCGTTCTAGTTCTCCTCAGTCTTGGTTTCGGGTTCGCCAGCGGCTTCGGCGGCTGCCTCTGCGGCGGGGGCGGCCTCGGCCTCAGCCTCGGCGGGAGTGTCCTCGACCGCCGCGGCGGCGACCGTCTCCTCCGCGGCAACCGGCTCCTCAACCGCAGCGGGCGCGTCAGCCACGGCCTTGGCGGCAGGTGCCTCCGCCGGGGTCTCGGGCTGAGCCTCGACCTCGGTCTCCGCCAGCGTCGGGTTCGTCGGCTCCGCGGCTGCCGGCGCGACCGCCTCCTGCTCGACGGCCTCCTCGACGGCGGCAGCGCGGGCCGCGTCGCCCGACTCCTGCCGAACGGCGGCAGCGGCCTCGGTCGCGGCGAGCGTCTCGGCGGCGTTGGCAGCCTCGGCAGCAGCCTTCGCCCTGGCCTCGGCCTCGACCGCCTCGGTGGCAGCGGCGGTCTCGGCCGCGGCGGCAGCGGCGCTCTCGGCCGCGGCGGCAGCGGCGCTCTCGGCCGCGGCGGCAGCGGCGCTCTCGGCCGCGGCGGCAGCGGCGCTCTCGGCCGCGGCGGCAGCGGCGCTCTCGGCCGCGGCAGCTGCAGCGGCCTCAGCCTCGGCCCTTGCCTTGGCTTCAGCCTCGGCACGTGCCTTCTCCTCGGCTTCGCGACGCGCCTTCTCCTCGGCCTCGCGGCGGGCACGCTCCTCGGCCTCCTTGCGCTCGCGCTCGAGGCGCGCACGCTCCTCCTCGGCGCGGAACGCGCCATGAGCCTCGGAGACGACATCGCCGATCGCTCGCGTGACGGCTGCGCACGAACGGATCGCATCGTCGTTGCCGGGGATCACAAAGTCGATGCCCTCGGGGTCGCAGTTGGTGTCGACCAGGCCGATGATCGGGATCCGCAGGCGCTGGGCCTCCTTGACCGCGATCGCCTCGGTCTTGAGGTCGATCACGAACACCGCGTCGGGCTGACGCTGCATGTTCTTGACGCCGCCGAGGTTCGCGCGCAGCTTCTCGAGGTCGGCCAGGGCGGCCATCCGCTCACGCGTCGGCAGCAGCTGCAGCTGGCCCTCAGACTCATAGCGCTCGAGGTCGTGCAGGCGCTTGATCCGCCCGGAGATCGTCTGGAAGTTGGTCAGCAGGCCACCGAGCCAGCGGTGGTTGACGTACGGCATGCCGGCGGCCTCAGCCGTCTCCTTGATCGCGTCACGCGCCTGCTTCTTGGTGCCGACGAACATGACCGTGCCGCCGCGACGGGCGATGCCGGAGGCGAAATCCTGTGCCTGATGCAGCAGCTCATCGGTCTGCGTCAGGTCGATGATGTAGATGCCGTCACGCTCGCCGAAGATGAAACGACGCATCTTCGGGTTCCAGCGACGGGTCTGGTGGCCGAAGTGAACGCCGGCCTCCAGCAGCTCTTTGATGCCTACCTGAGCCACTTGTAACTCCCTTTTTGAAATGTGAGAAAGCAACCGCCGGCCGTTTTCGGTCGCGACTCCGGATTTGTTCCGAAGCAGGGCGCGACCCGGCCCCTGCGGAGGGTCGGATACAGAACGACCATCAGTGTAGGACGTCAGCGGTGTGCGGCGCGGGCAAGCTCGAGCGCCCTGGCGAGGTCCTCGGGCAGCGGCGAGCCGACTTCCATGGGCTCGCCGCTGACCGGATGCGGGAACGCCAGCCGTTCGGCGTGCAGGAACTGCCGCTCCAAGCCGAAGCGTGATGGACCACCGTAGGCATGGTCGCCCAGCACCGGGTGCCCGATCGCCTGCATGTGCACGCGGATCTGATGCGTGCGCCCGGTCTCGAGCGAGACGCGCAGCAGCGCCTCGTGTGCCAGCGGCTCGAGCAGCTCGAAGTGCGTGCGCGCCTCGCGCGGGGCGTCGGTGTCAATCGAATGCAGCACGCGATCGCGGCGATCGCGCCCGATCGGCGCGTCGATCGTGCCCGAGTGCGCCGGCGGGATCCCGTCGACGAGCGTCAGGTATTCGCGGCGTAGCTCGCGCGCCTGCAGCAGCGCCTTCAGCGTACGATGCACCGCGTCGTTCTTGGCCACGACCAGCAGCCCCGAGGTGTCACGGTCGAGGCGGTGCACGATTCCTGCGCGGTAGGGGTCCTCCCCTCCCGCGGCGCGACCCGCCAGCGCCTGTGCGAGCGTGCCGCTCTCATGACCCCTGGCCGGATGCACGACCACGCCGGCCGGCTTATCGACGACGATCAGCGCATCGTCCTCATAGACGACCGTGAACCGCGCCGGCGTCGGGTCGGCGGGGCCGGATCCCGGCGTGGTGGCCAACGCCTCGCGCTGCACGACGATCCGCTCCCCGGCCGAGACCGAGTAGCGCTTCTGCACGACCCGTCCGTCGACCTCGACGAGGCCCGCCGCTACCAGCCGCGCCGCGCGCGAACGCGAGCCGACATGGTCACCCAGGAACTGGTCGAGCCGCAGTCCCGCGTCGTCGGGCGCGACCTTCCCCTGCCATTCGATCTCAGGCATCGGCTGCTCCACGTTCGACCACGACCACGAGAATGATCACCCCGAAGGTGATGCAGGCGTCGGCGATGTTGAAGGCCGGCCAGTGCGGCAGCTTGATGAAGTCGATCACCGAGCCGAGCGCGACGCGGTCGATCAGGTTGCCGATCGCACCACCGACGAGCATGCCGGTGGGCAACCACAGCAGCCTGCGTTGCGGGCGCATCAGCAGGAATGTGATCAGCCCGATCAGCGCCGCGCCGGTCACCACGTAGACGATCGCGCCGGTGCCGGCGAGAAAGCTGAAGGCGACGCCGGTGTTGCGCTCGTAGACGAGCTTCAGGCCGGGAATCACGTGGCGCACCTGACCGGGGCGGATCCAGGTGCCGAGCGTGTGCTTGCTGAGCTGGTCCAGGGCGATCACGACCGCGCACACGAGCGCGGCCCGCAAGGCCGCACGGCGGCGCGCGGGCTCAGCCACGGATCAGGCTGACCACGAGCGAGCTGATCACCCCGAGCACGATGATCGCGATGATCGGGCTGAAATCGATCGCGCCCATCCCCGGGATGAGACGGCGGAAGATCCGCAGGTACGGATCGCAGACTTCGCGCAGGAACTCAAGGAAGCGGTTGAACAGGCGCGAGTAGCCGGGCCGCAGCCCGAACGCGAATACCAGGTTCGCGAGAATGTAGATCAGGATCAGCGCGATGTAGACGCCGAACACGTCGGAGACGTAGTTGGCGATGTCAATCCGCACGCTCGCGCCCAGCAGCATGATCAGCGTCCCTGCGGCGGGTCGACGACGGCCTCGATCGCGTCCTGGAAGGCGGCGCGGATCCCGGCGGCCTCGAGCGCCTGAAGCCCACGGGCGGTCGAGCCGCCCGGCGAGGTCACCTCGCGGCGTACGGCCAGCGTGTCGTGGCCCTTCGCCTCGATCAGGGCGGCCGAGCCGCGCATCGTCGCCGTCACCAGTTGGGAGGCGAGCTGGGCGCCGAGGCCCTTGCGTACGGCCGCGTCGACCTGCGCCTCGGCGAGCAACGCCTGGTAGGCGGGGCCCACCCCGCAGACCGCTGTGGCGGCGCCCATCAGCCGCTCGGGTACGGTCACCACTGTCCCGAGCCGTCCGAACAGCGCGAGCACCTGGGCCTCGAGCGCCTCGTCGACCGGATGCGCCGCACGTTTTGCGTAGACGACAACCCCCTGGCGCAGCTCAACCGGTGTGTTGGGCATCAGCGTGAATGTCTGCACATGCGGAAAGGCGCTGTCCAGGTCGCCCGTTCTGACGCCGCCCAGCACGCTCGCCACCGGCTTAGCCAGATCGCGGATCTCCTCCGCGACGGTGGCCAGCTGATACGGCTTGTGGCACAGAATCACCAGGTCGACGCGCTCGGCCAGCTCGCGGTTGGAGGCGACGCGCTCGCCGCCGAGCTCGTCGACCAGCGCCTGTGCGCTGCCGGAGCCGCTGTCGGTGCAGAGCACCGGCTCATCCCAGCCGCGCGCCATCGCGCGGGCCATGTTGCCTGAGCCGATCAGTCCGATCTTCATCGCAAGGAGCGTACCCGCCGGGCTGCGCGCCAGCGGGCGCAGCAGCCCGCAGATCGGGCTAGCTCTGGTTGAAGAAGCCCTTCTCGATCAGCTCGGCGCGCTGGTCGGCGGAGACCTCGACGTTTTGCGGGGTCAGCAGAAAGACCTTGTCGGCGATCCGCTGCATGCCACCGTCGAGTGCGTATGTGAGGCCGCTGGCGAAGTCGATCAGGCGCTTTGACAGATCCGAATCGGCGCCCTGCAGGTTCAGGATCACCGGGATGGCGTCCTTGAACTTGTCGGCCACGTCCTGGGCGTCATTGAAGTTCTTCGGGGCGACCGAGTGCACGCGCACGTCGCCGCCCGAGCCGCGTGGACGGGTCGCCACCGGCCGCAGCACCGTCGTGCGGCGATCGTCGCCTTCGTCGCCGAAGATGTCGTCGAACTCGTCGCGGCGCCGGCGGGGGCGGGCCTCCAGACGGCGCACCGTGGGGCGATCCCGGTAGTTGTCCTGCATCTGGACCTCCGGTTCCGAGTAGGGCTCGAAGTCCTCGTCGTACGCCTCATCCTCGGCGAGACCGAAGTAGACGAGCGTTCGATGCCATGTGTCGCGAAATGCCATATCGGTGGTTCGTTCGGGTTTCCGTCTGATTTCCCTGCTAAAAGCCGCAGGCTGATTATCCCACTCGGGGCCTGTAGAGGGTCGATCCCAGGCGGATGATGGTCGCACCCTCCTCCACCGCGACACCGTAATCCTGGCTGGTGCCCATCGAAAGCTCGTGCAGACCGTGGGCCTGAGCGAGCTCTCTGAGCGCCGCGAAGTGGCGACGACTGCGCTCCGGCTCGGCCGTCTGCGGCGGCATCGTCATCAGCCCGACCACGGTCACCGGACTGCGCTCGATGAAGGCCGGCAGCTGGGCCGGGGTGATCCCCGCCTTGTCGCCGTCACCGGCGACGTTGACCTCGAGCAGAATGCGGGTGTCGAAGCCGCCATGCTTGCCGAGCTGCTCGAGCGCCGACTCGCTCGCGACCGAGTGGATGTAACGCACGTGCGGCAGCAGCAGCGGCACCTTGCGGCTCTGCAGCGCGCCGATGAAGTCCCAGGTCAGGCCCGGGTGCGCGCCGGCCTTGGCCACCAGTTCCTGGGCGCGGTTCTCACCGACGAGCGTGATCCCGCCCGCGGCGAGTGCGTCGAGCTCCTCGGTCGGCAGGTATTTGACGGCCGCGAGGATCTGCACCTCGCCCGGCTTGCGTCCCGCCTGCTCGAGCCGCTCCAGCACCAGCTCGAGGTTGGCGCGGACGTCATCGGCGTTGAGGCCGTGGATCAGCTCAACCATACGATCGCCGCCTGGCGGCCGGTTTCGGGACCCTCGCGCCGGTAGGAGAAGGTCAGCTGCGGTTCGCCGCAGATCGTGCAGATCCCGGTGTCGTGGATGCGCGCGACGCCGGCCTCCATCAGCTGCACGCGGGCGATCGCCTTGAGGTCGAGCTTGCGCCCGCTGTGGAAATCCTGGCAGCGCGCGTTGAAACGGCGGTGTAGATCTTCGCCGACCTCGTAGCAGCAGACGCCCGCGCCCGGCCCGATCGCCGCCTGCATCACTCCCCCGGCGAGCTCACGAAGCCTGGCCACTGCGTTGGCGATGACGCCCGACTCGAGCCCGCGCCAACCGGCGTGGACCGCGGCAACGCCACGATTCGAGGCGATCACGATCGGTAGGCAGTCGGCGGCGAGAACTGTCGGCGCCACGCCGCGGCTCGTGGTCACGACCGCGTCTGCCT
The DNA here is from genome assembly GCA_963706725.1 of uncultured Actinomycetota bacterium. Classification (GTDB taxonomy): domain Bacteria; phylum Actinomycetota; class Thermoleophilia; order Solirubrobacterales; family Solirubrobacteraceae; genus Palsa-465. Next base: position 2,616,683 of record OY970167.1, read on the forward strand.
CGGTTGGCGGCACGGCCGCGTCGGCAACCACGGTCAGCACGCGGTCGCCGTGCACCTGCTGGGGCCTGACCAGCCGCACACCGAGGTCTCGACCGATCGCGGCTTCCGTGTCACGCACGTCGCCCCAGGCACGGGTGGTGAAGACGGCGTGCGCACCAGGCAGCTCGAGCGCGATCTGGCCGTCGTGCTCGTGGAAGGGGCTTTGCAGCTCCATGGCCTCGAGGCTACTGCGCTGCGCTCAGTGCGACCCGCAGCTGGGACGCTTTGTCGGGCGCCACGCCGTCCATCAGGGCGTCGCGTGCCCTGGCCAGCGCCCGTCCAATCTCCGGCCCTTCTTCGAGGCCGTGCCGGATCAGGTCATCGCCGGTGATGTCGAGGGTCACGTGGCGCAGATCCTGCAGCCACGTTTGGGCTTGCGACGGTGCGCCCTGGCTGAACGCGAGCGCGACCGTCTCACTCCCGAAGGAGCCCACGATTCGGGCGATCTCAGATCTGGACGAGGTGTCGGCCAGGCGCCGCGCCAAATCCCGAGACTGCGTCGCTGCTTGGGCGATCGTGTCGCGGTCGGCGGAGGTAAAGCCCAGCTCGTCAAGTCGCTCTGGTTCCAATACGCAGGCGAGCACCAGTAGCTCGGCGCGCCCGTCCTCGGGGAGCACCTGAAGCGCTCGTCGCGCGGTGACAGCGTCGATGGTCCACGGCAGCCCCAGCTCGGCGACCGCTTCGAAGGCGGCGATCGGGTCGGGCTCGGTCGCGAGCAGGCGCAGCTCGTTGCCGATGCGGGTACCGCTGACCGTGTCGAGCGCGCCGCCGGCGATCGCCTCGGTCGCGAGCGCACGGGTGCGCTGGGCGGGCCGGAAGCCGAGGCGGGCGCCGTAGCGCGCCAGACGCAGCAGGCGCGTGGGGTCGTCGAGGAAGCTGCGATCGTGCAGCACGGCGAGCTGACCGGCGTCGAGGTCGGCGAGTGCGCCGGGAGCGGTCAGCAGCTCGGGGGCGCCGTTGATGGCCAGCGCCATCGCGTTGACGGTGAAGTCGCGTCGGCCGAGGTCGGCCTCGATCGCTGCGGGCTCCACCTCGGGCAGCGCCCCCGGACGCTCGTAGCGCTCGCTGCGCGTACGGGCCAGGTCGTAGCGGTACCCGGCGCGATCGACGCTGACGGTCCCGAACCTGGTCTCGATGCCGCGTGGCTCACCGATGGCGGCGGCCAGGCTTGCGGGCTCGCCGTCAACGGCAAGGTCCACATCGATGAACTCACGGCCCAGGATCAGGTCGCGAACGGTGCCCCCGACGAGGTACACGTCATCGCCAGAAACGCCCACGAGTGGAGCGATTTCAGCAATCGCGGCGGATTCGCGGACCCGCCGAATCAACTGATCCTGTCGGTCGATCTGCACCAACGCATCTTCGCTTATGGATACCCTGCTTGCCCAATGCGCTTTCCCAGCTCCAATCGCAAGACGTGGCTGCTTGCCGGCGTGCTCGTGGTGGTCGCCGCCGCTGTGGCCGCATACGCCATCCACGAGCTCGGCAAGCCGAGCAACTCGTATCACCCCAACGTGGCGTTCCAGACGGGAACGACGACCACGACCACGCCCAAGACGATCAACAACTTCACGCTGCCGTTCTACGGCGGCGAGGCAACACGCACGCGTGACTTCGTCGGCGCGCGCTCGCTGGATGACCCTTCCTCGCTCAAGCTGGCATGGAAGTTCCCGGGTAACGCACTGCTCGAGTTCCCCGCGACGATCTGGGGCAACAACCTCTTCTTCCTCGACGATGGCGCGACCGCGAAGCGCGTGAATATCAAGACCGGCAAGCTGATCTGGGAGCGTCACATGGGCACCTGCAAGGGGTGCGGCCTGTCGGCGTCCACACCGGCGCTCGACCCGAAGCTGAAGCTGCTGTTCGTCTCGGTGCTCTCCAAGACAGGCAGCACGATCGGCGCGACGGGCGGTGAGTTTGCGGCGCTCTCAATGGGACATCATGGGAAGATCCTGTGGGCGGTTTCGGTCCCCAGCGGCACCGAGTCCTCGCCAGTGGTCGTCGGCAACTCGGTCTACTTCGGCGACCAGGCCGGAACCGAGTACTCGTTGAACGTCCACACCGGTCACGAGAACTGGTCCTTCCCGACGGGCGGCTCGATCAAGGCAGGGGCCGACTACTACGACGGCAACCTGTACTTCGGGAACTACGCCGGCGACTTCTACGCTGTCAACGCCAAGACCGGCAAGCAGGTCTGGTCGCAGCCGACCGGCGGCCAGTTCTACTCGACGCCGGCGGCCGCCTACGGGCGCATCTACGTGGGCAACAACAACGGTGCCGCCTATTCGTTCTCGGCGACCAGCGGTGCCATCGCCTGGAGCCGCACGCTGGGGGCCTACGTGTACTCCGGCCCGGCGGTCGCCGATGTTCCAGGGCTCGGGCCAACGGTGTTCATCGGCTCCTACGACAGCGACCTCTACGCGCTCAACGCCAAGACCGGCACCACCGACTGGAGCGCTGGGCCGCTGCCGGCGGCCAAACCAGGCATCTCCGGATCGGCGACCGTGATCAACAACGTCGTCTATGTCTCCACCGTCTACTCACCCGGCAGCTTCGGCTTCAACGCCCGCACCGGCAAGCAGGTGTGGCACTACCCGGATGGCTCGTACACGACCGCCATCGCGGATCAGAACGCGCTCTTCCTGATGGGCAAGTACGTGCTCTACAAGTTCTCGGCGAAGGGCAAGTAAGCCACGTGTCACGCGGTTCCGGGTCAACCGAAATTGACCCGGAACCGGCTGTGCCACGACGGTACGCGGCTACGCTGCTGCCGCGATGCGCTTTCCCAGCTCTGCTCGCCGGCGGCTCACCGCGGCCGGCGTCCTCGCGCTGCTCGTGGCGACCGCCGTCGTCGTGATCGTGGAGCTCGGCGGCGGTTCGCCCAAGCCGCCTGTGGTGGTCGTCCCGTCGACGACGACCACCACCACGGCCACCACACCGCCGCCGACGACCACCACCGAGACGAGCACCACCACGGCCCCGCCGCCGCGCAGCAGGCACGTCAACAACTTCACCGTCGCCTTCTACGGCAACGGCCGCACCCGCACCCGCGACTTCAAGGCGATCCGCTCGCTGCATCCGCCGTTCAAGCTCGCCTGGGCGTTCGGCGGCAACGCGCTACTCGAGTTTCCGGCGACGATCTGGGGCAACAACCTCTACCTGCTCGACGACGGCGCCACCGTCAAGCGCGTCAACATCACCACCGGCAAGCAGATCTGGCTTCGGCACGTGGGCCTGCTGTCGGCATCGACGCCGTCACTCGACGTCAAGCACAAAGAGCTGTTCGTCTCGATCCTGTCACTGACGGGCAGCACGATCGGCAGCACCGATGGCGAGCTGGCGGCGCTCTCGATGCGCAGCGGCAGGATCCTCTGGCGCTTCCCGGTGCCCAGTGGCACCGAGTCCTCGCCGATGATCGCCGGCAACTCCGTTTACTTCGGCGACCAGGACGGCACGGAGTACTCGCTCAACATCAGGACCGGCCACGAGAACTGGTCGTTCTCCACGGGCGGCTCGATCAAGGCCGGCGCCGACTATTGGGGCGGCAACCTCTACTTCGGCAACTACGCAGGCCAGTTCTACGCCGTCAATGCCCGCAGCGGCCACGAGGTCTGGTCCGCCAGCCCCGGCGGCGAGTTCTATTCGACTCCGGCGGTCGGCTACGGGCACGTCTATGTCGGCAACAACAACGACGACGCCTACGCGTTCGATCTGCGCAGCGGCGCGCTGGCCTGGAGCCACGGCCTGGGCGGATATGGCTACTCCGGCCCAGCGGTGGCAGACATCCGTGGCCTCGGGCCAACCGTCTACATCGGCTCCTACGGCGGCGACCTCTTTGCGCTGAGCGCCGCCAGCGGCGCGACCGAGTGGACCGCGGACGTGGGCTCGGCAATCTCCGGGTCGGCGACCGTCGTCAACAACACCGTGTACGTCTCGATCGTCTACGGCCGGGGCAGCTACGGCTTCAACGCCCGCACCGGCGCGCGCGACTTCTACTTCCCCGATGGCTCCTACACGACGGCGCTGGCAGACCGCAATGCGTTGTTCCTGATGGGCAAGTACGTGCTCTACAAGTTCGTGCCGCATAACGCGAAGCTGCCGAAGCTCAAGCAGCGGCGCCGCCGGCACCGTCAAGCGGCCGAGGTGCCCAGAGATCGTCGAGGGCGCAACGCCCGCCTCCTGCGCCAGCGCGCTGGCCGCCAGCGCCCGACCATCGATCAGCGCCATCGGCACCGCGGCACGAGCCGGCTCAGCGATCAGGCCCGCGATGTGGGCCACATCCGTGTCTGCGTCTGCACACATGCACAAAGCCCATGCCCGGAACGTTTCGGCCCGGACCGAAGCAATTTCGTCCACACTTGAGAGATCTGATCTCGCTGTAGACGGCGCCCGCTCACGAGCCCGCCGGCTTGCGCACCGCCCCGACGACGAGCTCGACGCGCTCGAACCCCAGCCCCTCGTAGATCGCGATCGCGTGGTAATCGGGATCGGCGGCAATCACGAGGTGCTCGATTGGATGCTGCGCGCAGACATCACGCGCGGCCTCGAACAGCAGCCGCCTCGCGACCCCGCGTCGGCGGAAGCGCGCGAGCGTCTCGACGGTCTGAAACCTCGCCCGCCCGTCGGTGACGACAACCCCGAGCGAGCCGGCGATCTGACCGTCGAGCAGCGCCACGTACCAGCCGCCGCGCCCCTGAGCAAAGATCTCGCGCAGTTCCTGCTGACGGCGGCGCAGGAAGGTCAGGTGGTGGTCGAGCTCGGGCTCGCGGTCCTGTTGAATCGCCGTCGCCGCCTGTACGTCGATCACCCTCGCCCAGAGATCCTCGTCGGTGGCGGGATCGAGCGCCCTGACCTCGAGCCGGCGGTTGGCCGCAGGATGCTCGCTGAGCTGCCCCGGCCTGGCCAGCAGCCCCGATGTCCGCTCGAGCTTGTATCCGCGAGCCACGAGCTCGTGCTCGGCGGCGCCCTGGTCGCCGTCCACGCGGTCCCACGCGAAGGTGCGGTGCGCCACATCCGGACGCTGGGCGAACTCCTGGGTGAACAGCGCTTCCCAGCGCCGACCGTCGCCGAGTGCGGGGGCATCGTCGAACAGCAGGATGTTGCCCCACCAGTAGGTCGGGTTCCGGGGCGAGTGCACCACCCAATAGCCGTCGCGCCTCGCGATCGTATGATCGGGCGCCAGCACATCGACATCGGTGGCCCATACGAGGCTGTTGATCGAAGGGCCCATGCTGAAGCGAAAACCCCCGCCAACTGGCGGGATTGGGGCCAACATGATAGTGTAATGGGTCTATGCGTTGTCGAAGTGGAAGTCACTGTCAGGAGCCGGCTCTAAAGGGTCGTCGCTTCTGCGCCACGCATGCGGCCGAACTCGACCGCATGCGTGAAGAGCTGAAGGATGCCGCTGCCGCCCGTATCGGTCGGGGCCGGCCAAAGCGTTCATCCACATGCTGCCGTCCGGGCTGCTATGAGCCCCGCGTTCCGCCCGCCGCGTATTGCGATGCTTGCGCAGCGGCCGGTTACGTGGAAGAAGCCGCGTAGCGGCCCTTCCTGAACTGCCTAGGAGGCCCTGGCGTGATTCGGGTGCTGCGGCATCTGGTACCGCCAGGGCGCTCTTAGGGCTCCCCCTTCGGGGCTGAACCCTTAGCGCGCTCCCCTGACCGGGTGATCTGTGACGAGCTCCGCGGAACCGCGCTGGGCGCGCGGTGTACCGCTTACGTCGCACAAAAACATCCGAGGACACTTGGATGACCCGTCCATCAGCAGCGACCCGGCCTGCGAATCGTCGACGCCCTGAACCGGTCGTGGACGCTGCTTGGAGCTCAGGAGTCATGGTTATGACTGAGACAGCACACGTCGGTCCGTTCCGGAAGTTATGGATCTACCTCTCGGGCCAGCCATTGGACCTCGCCGCCGAGAATGACGAGGTGAACCTCTACGCCCGTTACGGGGCACTGACGTTTGCGAGCGCGATGTTGGCCACCGCGATCGGGTTCTCCTTTGTCTTCTTCGCGATCACGCCCCCGGGCCCGCATGGCTCCCAGCTGCCAAGGTTGCTGGCCGCGACCGGCGCCGGCCTGCTGGTCGGCCGCGCGATCCTGGCAATGGATCAGTTCATCGTCGTCTACGTTCCGACAAAGAACGGCGTCTGGCACAAGGTCACCAACTTCCTGGCGCGCGGGCTGGCGACGACCGCGCTCGTGTTCGTCGGCTCCTGGACGCTGACACCGCTGCTCGCCAGCGGGCTCGTAAACACCTACCTGCAGCAGCACCGGCATCTGGTTACGACCCGCTCCGAGCAGCTGGCGGTTCGCGCCGCGCAGGCGCGCCTGAACACCGAGAGCCGCGTGATCCGCGCAGATCAGCTGGCGCTCACGAGCGCCCAGACCGAGCTGTCGGCCGAGGAGCAGGGTCATGGTCCCTCGCACATCGCCGGCTGCGGCCGGGCATGCCGGGCCGACACCGTCGCGCTGCAGCAGGCCCAGAGGCAACTGGACAGCGATCGTGCGCAGCGGACGCCCCTGGCGCAGGCGCTGGCCGGCGCCAAGCAGGCCGAGGTCGGCGACCTCGCAGCGCAGCAGGCCAAGCCGATCGACGCCGATGTGTTCTCGCGGCACGCCGCGCTGTCCGCGATCGAGGACAAGAACTCGAGCGTGCGATGGCTGGACTGGCTGGTCACCTTCCTGATCGCCTCGATCGACCTCGGGCCGGTGCTGATGAAGTCGTTCTCAGAGCGGTCGGCAACCGACGAGGCCGTGCTCGCGTCCCGCCAGCGCAAGCAGGATGCGCGTGAGATCGAACGCAGCTTCTATCGCGACGCCGCCCTGTCCGGTGCCGAGCAGGCGGCACCGGATGCCGCCGAATACGCGCGCCTGGCGCTCGATGCCGAGGCCCGCACCGATTCGGAGCTGCGCGTCCGGCGCGCCGGCGCCAAGCTTGCTCCGCGTGCGTGGACGGGTCGGCGCCGCCCCGCCTACAGCGACGCGTTCGAGTAGCCGCGGCTCCCTAAAGCTGCTCCCGGTGCGCGGCTTCGCGCACCGGGATACCGGCCTGCGCCAGGTATCGCTTGACCTCGGCCACCGTGTGCTGGCCGTAGTGGAAGATCGACGCGCACAGCACGGCGTCGGCTCCGGCGCGGAGAGCCTCGGCCAGGTGCTCGAGCGTTCCCGCGCCGCCGGAGGCGATCACCGGCACGCTGACCGCGGCGGCGACCGCCGCGGTCAGCTGCAGGTCGTAACCGGCGCTTGAGCCGTCCCGGTCCATGCTGGTGAGCAGGATCTCCCCGGCGCCGCGCGCGGCCGCCTCACGTGCCCATGCAACGGCGTCACGACCGGTTGGCGTGCGACCGCCGGCGACATAGGCCTCCCAATGCTTGGGCTGCTCGGCGCGTTTGGCATCGATCGCGACAACCACGCACTGCACACCGAACTGGGCGGCGAGCTCGTCGATCAGCTCGGGACGCGCCAGCGCAGCGGAGTTGACCGAGACCTTGTCGGCGCCGGCGTCGAGCACCGCCTGGGCGTCGGCGACGGAGCGAATGCCACCACCGATCGTGAACGGGATGAAGACGTCATCGGCGCTGCGCTTGGCCAGCTCGACAACCGTCTCACGCTGGTCCGAGGTGGCGGTTATGTCGAGGAACACGAGCTCATCGGCGCCGGCCGCGTCGTAGCGACAGGCAAGCTCGACCGGATCGCCCGCATCACGCAGATCGACAAAGCCGATGCCCTTGACGACGCGACCGTTGTCCACGTCCAGGCACGGGATCACGCGCTTGTAGTGGGTCATCGGATGCGGTCCAGCAGCGCCTGTGCCTCGCCCACGTCGAAGCGGCCCTCGTAGATCGCCTTGCCGACGATCACTCCGCTCAGCTTCGGCTCGCGCAGCTCGGCGAGTGCCTGCAGGTCCGCCAGCTCGGCGATCCCGCCGGAGTAGACGAAGCTCTCCTGCACGCCGCCGGCGAACGTGCGGGCGCCCTCGAGATCGGGCCCGCTGAGCATGCCGTCGCGATCGATGTTGGAGTAGACGAAGCGTCGCACGCCGCCGCGCTGAAGATCGATCAGCGCCTGCGCGACGCCGAGCTCGGTCTGCTCGGTCCAGCCGGCGGCGGCCACCTGGCCGTCACGGGCGTCGATCGAGACGACCAGCTGGTCGGCGTAGCCGGCGACCGCGGCGTCAAGGAACTCGGGGTCGCGGAAGGCAGCGGTGCCGAGGATCACGCGGCTCGCGCCGGCCTCGGCGACCGCGCGCACCGAAGCGAGCGAGCGCAGGCCTCCCCCGACCTGCACGGGCACGCCGAGCGTCCCGGCGATCCGCTCGATATGGGCCACGTTCGCCGGGGTGCCGGTGCGCGCTCCGTCGAGGTCGATGACGTGCAGGGCCCGAGCGCCCGCGTCGACCCAGCGCCGGGCGGCGTCTAGCGGGTCGGAGTCGTAATCGGTCTGTCGGGAGAAGTCGCCCTGCAGCAGCCGCACGGCCTTGCCGTCGATGATGTCGATCGCCGGCAGCAGGATCATGCGTAGGCCTGCGCGGGCGCTGCCGTCTGGACCAGGCGCACGAACGTGGCCAGCAGCGCGAGCCCGTCGTGCGACGACTTCTCGGGATGGAACTGGGTACCCCACACGGTGCCGTGCGCGACGATCGTGGCGAAGCGCTCGCCGTACTCGGTCGTGCCGACGACATCCGCCTGCTCGGTCGGGTGGGCTGCGTAGGAATGCACGTGGTAGAACGGCGCCCCGCCGGCGGGCAGGTCGACCGTGAGCGGCGAGTCGCGTTCGAAGCGCACCTCGTTCCAGCCGATGTGCGGGATCCGTAGCTCGCCGGCCGCGAGCCCCCGGACCTCGCCGCTGATCAGGCCAAGGCCAGGCGTGAGCTCGCCCAGCTCGGTCGAGGATTCGAACAGCAGCTGCATGCCCAGGCAGATGCCGAGCAGCGGCGTGCCGGCCGCGGCACGCTCGCGCAGCAGCTCGTCGAGCCCGTGCATGCGGAGCTTCTGCATGCCGCGCGGAAACGCCCCGACGCCGGGCAACACGAGCGCGTCGGCCTGACTCAGCGCGTGCGTGTCGCGGCTGATGCTCGCGGCGGCGCCGACGCGCTCGAGCGCCTTTTCGACCGAGCGGCGGTTGCCCATCTCATAATCGACAATCGCGATCCGCGGCCGCGCGGCGCTCATGTCAGCGTGCCCTTCGTGCTCGGCACGCCGACCTCTGTCGGGTCAAGCGCCACCGCCGCACGCAGGGCTCGGGCAAAGGCCTTGAAGACCGCCTCGATCACATGGTGAACGTTCGTACCTGCCTGCACCGTGACATGCAGCGTGAGCTTCGCGTTGGCGGCGACCGCGCGCAGAAACTCCTCCGTCAGCTCATGGTCGTAATTGCCGATCGCACCAGGTGGCAGCTCGGCGTCGAAGACCAGCAGCCCACGTCCGGAGATATCGATCGCGCAGCTGGCGCGGGCCTCGTCCATCGGCACGGTTACGTCACCGTAACGGTTGATCCCGGCGCGGTCGGCGAGTGCCTGGTCGAGCGCCTGGCCGATGCAGATGCCGACGTCCTCGACCGTGTGGTGCGCGCCGGTCTGCAGGTCGCCGGCGGCGTTGACGTCGAGGTCGAGCCGGCCGTGGCGGGCGAGCAGATCCAGCATGTGGTCGAGGAAGCCGACGCCGGTCTCCCGCGCGCCCGCGCCGGACCCATCGAGCGTCAGCTCAACGCGGACCTGGGTCTCCCCGGTCCGGCGGTCGATGGTGGCGGAGCGACTCATTGGCCCTGATTGTCGCGGATCCGAATCTCCATCGAGCGCGCGTGGAACTCGAAGCCCTCAGCGCGGGCGACCGGTGCCGCTGCGCGCGCCAGCGTGCTGGCGTCGTCGATCCGCACCTCGGTGAACATCCGCCGGAAGTGCTGGGGCCCCAGCGCTGAGGCAAAGCGCGCCGCGCCGCTGGTCGGAAGCGTGTGGTTGGAGCCGGCGATGTAATCACCGAAGGCGGTGCCGGTGCCGACGAAGACGCAGCCGGAGCGCGTGATGCGTGGGGCCAGTTGCTCGGCCAGCGGGCCGAGCAACTCGAGGTGTTCGGGTGCGAAGGCCTCCGACAGCTCGAACGCATACTCGTGCGACGGCACCAGCACCAGGCGGCAGATCGCCTCGCTATCTGGCAGGTCCTGCGCAAGGCGCTCCGCCAGCGCGTCGAGCAGCGCAGCGTCGGGCGAGACGCAGATGACAGCGGCCCCGGCGCCGTGCTCTGCCTGGGCAATCAGATCGAGCGCCAGCGGCTCCAGCGGAGTGTCACCGTCGACGATCGCGAGCAGGTCGCTCGGGCCCGCGAACGAGTCGATGCCGATGCGGCCGGAGAGCTGCCGCTTGGCCTCCTGCACGTAGAGGTTGCCGGGGCCGACGATCACATCGACCGGGGCGACGGTCTCGGTCCCGTGGGCGAACGCGGCGATCGCCTGCGCGCCGCCCATGCGGTAGACCTCATCGACCCCTGCCAGCACACAGGCGCCAAGGATCGCCGGGTGGATGTCACCGTCAGGAGCGGGCGGTGAGCACACCGCGACGTACTCGACGCCGGCGGCGCGTGCGGTCGCGACGCCCATCACGACGGTGCTCGGATAGGGAGCGCGGCCGCCTGGCACGTAGACCGCGGCGCGCTTGACCGGCACCTCGCGAACGCTGACGCTGTGTTCTGCGAAGTCGATGGTGACATCGTCGCGGACGGCGGAGCGCGCCACCCGGCCGACGTTTGCAAGCGCGAGGTCGATGCCGGCGGCGACCGCCGGATCGAGCGCTGCGCGCGCTGCGGCGAGCTCCTCCTCGGTTACCCGGATCGGCCGCGTCGGGCCGCCCTTGGTGTCGTGCAGTTGCGTGTAGCGGAGCACCGCGCCGTCGCCGCCGGCGCGTACGTCGGCGACGATCGCGGAGACCGCCGACGCGACCGAGCCGCCGTCCGGGACGAGGCTGCGCAGCTCGGCGGCGACCTCGGCCGGCTCGCCGGCGGCGATCATGATCTGCGCGTCCATGTCAGCTAGCGATCCTAGACACCAGCGCGTCGATTGCCTGCGCCTTGAGCTTGTCCGCGACGGGATTGGCGATCAGCCGGGCGGTACAGACAGCGATCTTCTCGCGCACCACGAGGTTGTTCTCGCGCAGCGTAGTGCCGGACGCGGTGAGATCGACGATCGCGTCGGCAAGTCCTGTCAGCGGCGCCAGCTCGACCGAGCCCTTGACCTCGACGATCTCAGCCTGGCGGCCGGTCGAGAGGAAGTGCTGGGTGGCGATCCGCGGGTACTTGGTCGCGATCCGGACGATGCCCAGGCGGCGCAGCGCATCGTCGGCGGGATCCTCGCCGGCCTCTGAGGCGACGACCATCTCGCAGCGGCCGTAGCCGAGGTCGGCGAGCTCATAGAGCGCGCGCTCGGACTGCTCCATCAGCACATCCTTGCCGGTGATGCCGAGGTCGGCGGCGCCCGCCTCCACGTAGGTAGGTACGTCCGATGGCCGCATCGTGATGAGCCCGGAGTCCTCGAACAGCAGCTTGCGGTCGTTCTCGCGCACCGGCTGGGTATCGATGCCAAGCCGGTCGAGCAGGTCGAGCGTGTCGCCGAGCAGCGCGCCGCGCGGCACGGCGAGACGCAGCCCGTGGGCAGCGAGCCACTCAGACACGGCCGCGCTCCTCGGCGCGCAGGGCGATGTGAACGCGTTCGACATCGAGCGCGAAGCCAACGGCCGGCAGCGAGCGGCCAAAGTCTCCGAGCAGGTCGTCATAGCGGCCGCCGATCCCGAGCGGGACCCCGTAGGCGGGGTCGTATACCTGGAAGATCGGTCCGGTGTAGTAGCCGAGGTTCGGGTTCAAGCCAAAATCGAAGATCACGCGCTGTGCCGTGCGCGGCTCGAGCAGGCCGAGCAGCGTGCGCATACCGGCGCCCGCCTGCTGCAACGGGCCGTCGAGGCCCTCGAGCACCTCGACTCCGCCACGGATGCGCGGGACGCGCAACAGCAGATCGGCGTCGGCGTCGCTCAGCCGCAGGCCCCCGAGCTCGCGCTCGACGCCGACGAAGTCACCGCTGGTGAGTTCGGCCAGGATCAGCTCGCGCGACTCGGGGCTGACGCCGAGCGACGCGAGCAATGACGGGTAGAGCGTGACATCGCCGACACCGATCCGGAAGTTCTCCAGCCCGGCGGCATCGAGCGCGTCGCAGAGCACGGTCAGCGCCTCGACCGTGCCCTCGGGCCCCGGGGCGCCGATCAGCTCGACACCGGCCTGCAGCAGCTCGCGCGACTGGCCGCGCTGCGGGCGCACGCCCCTGTAGGCGTGGGCGAAGTAACAGAAGCGCAGCGGCGTCGGCGCCGTCGGGTAGCGGCTGGCGACCATGCGCGCGATCGGAACGGTCATGTCGGAGCGCAGCACGAGCACGTTGCCATGCTCGTCGAACAGTCGATAGGGCGAGCTGGCGCGCGTGCTCTCGCGGGCGAAGGTGCGCTCGTACTCGAGTGCTGGGGTCGAGATCTCGCCGTAGCCGGCGCGCTCGAATACCGCACGCACGCGCTCCATCAGCGCGCGCAGCTCGCGCATCTCCTCGGGCAGCACGTCGCGCGTGCCGCTGGGCGTCCGGTCGACCATTGGGGTTTTCAGTCTGTCGAAAAGGCGCGGAAGGCGAAACCTAGGTGCGGGCGCTGGTGTCTTCGACGCGTGTGATCCGGGCGCCGAGCGCACGCAGCCGCTCATCGATGCGCTCGTAGCCACGGTCGATGTGGCGAACATTGCCGATCTCAGTCGTGCCGTCGGCGCACAGGGCGGCGATCAGCATCGCCATGCCGGCGCGGATGTCAGGCGAGTCGACACGCTGCGCCCGCAGCTTGCGCGGACCGACGATGATCGCCCGGTGCGGGTCGCAGATCGTGATCGCGGCTCCCATCAGCTGCAGCTTGTCCGTGAAGATCAGGCGGCTCTCAAACATCCACTCGTGGATGATCACAGAGCCCTCGGCCTGCGTCGCGAGGGCAACAGCGACGCTGGTGAGGTCGGCCGGGAAGGCCGGCCAGGGACCGTCCTGGATCTTCGGAGTGAAGCCGCCGGCGTCGGTCCTGATCGTGAGCTGTTGGTTGCCCGGCACGATCACGTCGTTGCCGTCGAGGTGGCTGTGCAGCCCGAGGCGCTCGAACACCAGGCGGATCATCCGCAGGTCCTGCGGCACCGTGTCCTTGACGACCAGCTCGCCGCCGGTGACCCCGGCGAGCGCCATGAACGACCCGGCCTCGATGTGGTCGGGCGCGATCGTGTGGGTGCAGCCCTGCAGCTGCTCGCGGCCGTGCACGACCAAGACATTGGAGCCGATCCCGTCGATCTCGGCTCCCATCGCGACCAGCATGCGGGCCAGGTCCTGAACGTGGGGCTCCGACGCGGCGTTGCGGATGACGGTCGTTCCCGGCGTCAGCGCCGCGGCCAGCAGCGCATTCTCCGTCGCCATCACCGAGGGCTCATCCATCAGGAAGTCGCAGGGCCTGAGACCGCCGGCCGGGGCCTTGAGCTCAATCAGCGAGTCAACCTCGACCGTGGCGCCCAGCGCGCGCATCGCATCAAAGTGCGGGTCCAGACGGCGGCGGCCGATGATATCGCCGCCGGGCGGTGGCATCTGCGCGTGGCCGAAGCGCGCGAGCAGCGGCCCCGCGAGCAGGAATGAGGCGCGGATCTGCTCGCCCAGCTCGCGGTCGACGCTGGTGTGGTCGACTCCGGCCGCGTTGATGTGGACGTCCCCCTCGCTGGTCCAGCTGACCGAGGCACCGAGCGACGCGAGCAGCGCGAGCATGGCGTCCACGTCGCTGATGCGGGGGACGTTGCGCAGTGTCACGTCCTGGTCCGTGAGCAGGGTTGCCGCGAGGATTGGCAAGGCGCCGTTCTTGTTGCCGGCGGGCACGACCGTGCCCGAGAGCGGGACGCCGCCTTCGATGACGAACTTCTCCATAGCTCTCAGTAAGGTAACGGCATGGCCACCGTTACCACCCGCAGCGACGCATGGGAGCTCGTCTGCGAGTGGACAGAGAGTGACTCGCTGCGCCGTCACATGCTGGCCGTGGAGGCCGCGATGCGAGCCTATGCACCCCGCTTTGAAGGCGATGTCGAGCTCTGGGGCCTGACCGGACTGCTGCACGACCTCGACTACGAGCGCTACCCCGACCTCAAGACCGGCCATCCGCGCATGGCGATGGAGGAGCTACGCAGGCGCGGCTACCCCGAGGAGCTGATCCGTGCGGTCGGGTCGCACGCGGACTTCCTCGGCATCTCGCGTGAGACGCCGATGGAGAAAACGCTCTACGCGGTCGACGAGCTCTCCGGGTTCGTGCTCGCGGTCGCGTATGTGCGACCCGAAGGGTTGGTCGGCATGACCCCCAAGTCGGTCAAGAAGAAGATGAAGCAGCCGAGCTTTGCCGCCGCGGTCGGTCGTGACGAGCTGCTTCACGGCGCCGAGGCGCTGGGGATCGACTTTGACGAGCATGTGGCGACCGTGATCGCCGCCCTGGCCGACTCGGCCGACCAACTGCTGCCTGCTGCCTGAGCCGGCTCGACCCGGGCGCTCCCGGGCGCTCTCGGCTATCGTCAGCGCCGATGTCCGACGCGATCAAAATCGTCGTGCTCGACGGCGACGAAACCGGCCAGGAGCTGCTGGAGCAATCGCTGCGCGTGCTCGACTCCGAGCTGCTGGGATTTGAGGTAGCGCTCGAGCGCTTCGATCTGTCGCTGGAGAGCCGGCGCGCCACCCAGAATGGGGTCGTCCATGCAGCCGCCGAGGCGATGTGCAGCGCCGGCTTGGGCATCAAGGCCGCGACGATCACGCCCGAGGGCAAGGAGGACGTCGGTACCCCCAACGCGATCGTGCGCGAGGGCATCGGCGGCAAGGTGATAGTGCGGACCGGCCGTCGGCTCCCCGGCATCGCGCCGATGGCAGGTGTGCACTACCCGATCTCGGTCGTGCGCATGGCGGTCGAGGACGCCTATGGCGCCAAGCAGTGGCGTACCGGTGAGGCCGGCGCCGACGATGAGGTCGCCTACCGCGAGGAGCACATCACCCGCTCGACCTGCCGCGCCGTCTCCGAGTATTCGTTTCGCACGGCCAAGCGCGTGGAGGCGCGCGTCTACGGCGGGCCCAAGTGGACCGTCTCGGCGATCTACGAGGGCATGCTCAAGGAGGAGATGGACGCCGCCGCCGCCCGTCATCCCGACGTCGACTACCAGCCCGTGCTGATCGACGCGACCTACGCCGGCCTGCTGTCGGGCGCCACCGACAAGACGCTCGTGATCCCGGCCCTGAACCGCGACGGCGATTGCCTCTCGGACCTGGTGCTGCCGATGTTCGGCTCGATCGCCGGCGCCGAATCGATCCTGCTGGCCTTCGACGAGAACTACAACACGACGGTCGCGATGGCCGAGGCGCCGCACGGCACGGCACCGGCGCTGCTGGGCAAGGACCTCGCCAACCCGCTCGCGATGATCCTCGCCTGCGGCGCCGTCATGCATCACGCCGCCGACCGACACGGCATGCAGGCCGACCGTGCATCTCGCGCGATCTACGAGGCCGCGCTCGAGACGGTCGCATCCGGCGTCAAGACCTTCGACCTGGGCGGCTCCGCCGGAACCACCGAATTCACCACGGCCGTGGTCGAGCGCATCCGAACCAAGCGCGATGTCTGGTCGGCGCTGGGCTGAGGCGCGTCTACCAGCACTCTTTCCCCTGCACTTTGCGGCCTTTTCCGCTAGCGCAGAGGGGCTCTGCAACTAAAATTGCAGGAAATCGGGCGATCCGTCCGAGCCGGAACTTAGTCTACGAACATATGTTCCGTTCAGCCACCAATAACCTTGCGCATCGCATCAGCGACCTGATCGACGACATGCTGGTCGGCGACTTCGACTACATCCTCGACGGCGACGAGCTCTACGCGGATGTCGACTACTACCGCAGGCACCAGCACCATGCGAATCAGCTGAGCTGGACGCCGTCCGCAGGTCGCGGCTTCGGGCCGCAGCGCGCGGCGGCCGCCGGCCCGCAGGAGCGCCGTCCGGGTACGGTTCCCGCCCGCGCCGCCGTGTGTGTCTCCCCCCGCCGCCCCCAGGCGCAGCGGCCGGCGACGGCCGCCGGCCGCACGCGCGCCGCACACCGGTAGCAGCGCCACAACGAGAACACCAGCGCGACTCCGATCCGATGTCTCACGTCCTGCAGACCGAGCGCCTGTTGCTGCGGCCGTGGACGTCGGAGGACGTCGCGTTGCTGGCCGCGCTCAGCTCAAATCCGCGGGTCACGCGCCACATCGGCGACGGCCTCACCTGGACGGCACTCAAGGCGATCACGGTTTCCGATCGCGCGCTCAGTCATTGGCGTGAGCACGGCTTCGGCTGGCGCGTGATGGTCGAAATGAGTAGCGGCATCGAGGTCGGACTGATCGCGCTCAACCAGATGGGGCTGGGCACCGCCGGTCTGGATCCGGACGAGCATGAGATCGGCTGGTGGCTTTCCCCCGATCGCTGGGGTCACGGCTACGCCACGGAGGGCGCGCTTGCCGTCGCCGACGATGCCTTCGCCGCGTTGGGCGTGCCGCATCTGACCGCACGCATCCGCCCGGAGAACGCCGCCTCGATCGAGGTCGCCACCAGGCTCGGGATGGCGTTCGAATTCAACACGGTGGCCGATCCCGGGGTCGCGGTTGCGGTCTACCGGGTAGCCGCGCCGACGCTCGACTAGCAGCCGCACCGATGCGTGCGCACCTGGCCGCCCGCGCCGTTCTTACGCTCGCCACGTACGTTCCGGAGGCACACTCCGGATTTGATACGCTCCCTATGCAACGGGTAAGAGTTGCTCGCCCGCATGATGGCCGGCAGGTCCGTCGCGCGCCCGCAACGCCCGGAACTCTCTCATCTCGGAGCGAACATGGCTGACCGAACCAGGACCCTGGAGAGGAGAACCTGATGCGACAGGGCCCTCTCGCCGGACGTTATCCCGCCGTGGCCGGAATGGTGGTGCTCGCGCTCGTTCCGTACCTCGCCCTCTCGGGGGCACTGGGACCGATAACCCCGAGCATCGCCCAGCACCTGCACATGAGCCTGCAGACGATGAGCATCGGCTTCGGCGTCGCGAATGCCGCCTACGCCGTTGGCACGGTGCTTGCAGTCCAGTTCGCCCAACTGCTGCCGCAGCGACGGATGATGGTCATCTATGCCTTCGTCCTGTGCGTCGCCTCGGTCGTCACCGCCGACGCACAGGATCCGGCGATGTTCATCGTCGGCCACGTGCTGCAGGGCCTGTGCACGAGCCTGCTGCTGATCTCGGCGGCACCACCGCTGTTCCTGGGCTTCCCGGCCTCAAGGCTGCGTCCCACGGCGATGATCATGAACATGTGCATCTTCGGCGCGGTCGCGCTCGGTCCGTTGATCGGCGGTCTTCAGGCGAGCGCCCACGGGTGGCGGCCGCTCTTCTGGATCGTTGCCGGGGTATCGGCGACGGCGCTGGTGCTGTCCCTGCTCACGTTCGAGGACTCGCCCCCGGCCAACCCGACGGCGCCACGGGACCCGCTCGCGATCGTCCTCGCGGCGGTCGGTGCCGCCGGAGCCTTCTTCGGCGCCTCCGAACTGCTGACTCACCGCTTCCTCGACCCGATCGCGATCGTGCCGCTGCTCGGTGGGTTGGCGACGATCGTCGTCCTGATCATCAACCAGTCAACCCGCAGCCGACCGCTGCTGACGATCCGCAGCATGCTGACCAGCACGATCCCGGTGGCGGGCATCGTGCTGGCGCTGTTCGCGGCCGCCGCTTCGGTATCCGCGACCGAGCTGTCGGCCGGCATGTTGGAGAGCCGCTACGCACCGCTGCACGTCGGGCTGCTGTACCTGCCGGAGTTCGCGGGGGCGGTCCTAACCGCGTTCGCGCTCGGAATCGTGCTGCACCACCGCACATTGCAGTATCTGCCGCTGGTCGGGATGGGATTCCTGGCCGCCGGCATTGCAACCTTCCGGATCGAGTTGCCGCCCAGTCAGGTGCTGACCCTGATCGGGTCGGGGTTGACGGGCATCGGGGTCGGCGCGACCGTCGCACCGGCGCTGTTTGTGGCTGGCTTCTCATTGCCCTCGGCGAACCTGCAGCGAGTCTTCGCGATCGTCGAGCTGATGCGGGCTGTGGCGGCGTTCATGATTGCGCCCGTGTTCGCGCACTTCGCCGCCACGGTCGGCACAGGCCGTTTCGGCGGAACCGGAACCGCGCTGTGGATCGGTGTCGGGCTGGCCGTCGTCGGCGGGATCATCCCGGTGCTGCTCTACGCGCTTGGTGGCGCACGACCGCAGGCGCCCGACATCCCGCTCTTCCTCACCGGTGAGGCGCCAGCGTGGGACTCGCCGCCACTGCTGGCCGCGGTGCGCAGCCGCGGCGGCATCGTAACGCCGTCCACTGAAGGGGCGTCACGCTGATGAGCGCCACGGAGATGTCGGCAGAGGCCGCCGGTCCAGTCGTCTTTGCCTACGACGGCTCGGAGCTGGCCGAGCTCGCCATCGACAAGGCCTCACGGTTGCTGGCGGGCAGGCCCGCTGCCCTGGTCGTCTGCGTGTGGCAGCCCTTTGACGTGGGCTTCGTGGTACCCGAGGGCACCCAGTTCGACGCCGCAGAGACGCCCGAAGTCAAGCGAGCGGCGGAGCGCACCGCCACGGCCGGTGCGGAATTGGCCCGGGCGGCGGGGTTCCAGGCAGAGAGCCTGGCGATCGAATCCGCCCCAATCTGGAAGGGCATCGTCAAGGTCGCCGACGAGCGCGATGCATGCCTGATCGTGCTCGGCTCTCACGGCCGCAGCGGGCTTGCGGGAGCGCTGGTGGGGAGCGTTGCCGGAGCGGTCGCGTCGCACTCGCAACGGACCGTGCTGATCGCGCACCGCGATGGATGAGCAGCGCGCCGGCGACGTCCGTGACGCGCCGGCACGGTCAAGGCGCGTCTCGAGCAACCACGCCTCAGGGCAGACGGCTCCCAGCCGGGGCGCCAAGTTCGGCTCCAGGCAAGGTGATTGCGACCAGCCTAAAACGGCTCGAGCCGCCCGACCACGCTGGTCGGACGGCTCAGAATCCTAAGTAAAAACCGGCGGCGACCTACTCTCCCAGGCCCTTTCAAGCCAAGTACCATCGGCGCTGAGGGGCTTAACGGCTCTGTTCGGAAAGGGAAGAGGTGTTTCCCCCTCGCTATAGCCACCGGAAAACGGTGAGAGTCGGGCCCCTCACGGGCCTTCAAAACTACACAGTGCCAATGTATTAGGTATCAAATACCGTCAAGCCCTCGACCCATTAGTACCAGTCTCCTACAGGTGTTACCACCCTTCCAGATCTGGCCTATCAACCTGGTGGTCTACCAGGGGTCTTACTCCATCTAGTGGATGGGAGATCTCATCTTGAGGCCGGCTTCCCGCTTAGATGCTTTCAGCGGTTATCCGATCCGCACGTAGCTAATCAGCAGTGCCGTTAGCACGACAACTGATACACCAGAGGTGCGTTCATCCCGGTCCTCTCGTACTAGGGACGAATCCTCTCAAATCTCCAACGCCCACGGCAGATAGGGACCGAACTGTCTCACGACGTTCTGAACCCAGCTCGCGTACCGCTTTAATGGGCGAACAGCCCAACCCTTGGGACCTACTTCAGCCCCAGGATGCGACGAGCCGACATCGAGGTGCCAAACCGGGCCGTCGATGTGGACTCTTGGGCCCGATAAGCCTGTTATCCCCGGAGTACCTTTTGTCCGTTGAGCGACGGCGCTTCCACTTGCTACCGCCGGATCACTAAGGCCTACTTTCGTACCTGCTCGACATGTCTGTCTCGCAGTCAAGCTCCCTTACTGCCTTTACACTCTACGCACGATTTCCGACCGTGCTGAGGGAACCTTTGCGCGCCTCCGTTACATTTTGGGAGGCGACCGCCCCAGTCAAACTACCCACCTGTCACTGTTCCGCGCCCGGATTCACGGCGCGCGGTTAGAGATCCAATACACCAAGGGTGGTATCTCAAGGTTGCCTCCACCCCGGCCGCAGCCGGTGCTTCCAAGGCTCCCACCTATCCTGAGCGAGATGCATCGAACCCCAATACCAAGTTGTAGTAAAGGTTCACGGGGTCTTTCCGTCTAGCCGCGGGTACTCGGCATCTTCACCGAGACTGCAATTTCACCGAGCCCCTCGTTGAGACAGCGTTCAAGTCGTTACGCCATTCGTGCAGGTCGGAACTTACCCGACAAGGAATTTCGCTACCTTAGGACCGTTATAGTTACGGCCGCCGTTTACCGGGGCTTAGTTTCGGTGCTTCGGGTTGCCCCTAACACCTCCACGTAACCTTCCGGCACCGGGCAGGCGTCAGCCCCTATACGTCGTCTTTCGACTTAGCAGAGACCTGTGTTTTTGGTAAACAGTCGCTTGAACCTATTCACTGCGGCCCTCTCAGGCTCCACACGCGAAGTGCTTCACCCTACTGGGGCGCCCCTTATCCCGAAGTTACGGGGCGATTTTGCCGAGTTCCTTAACGAGGGTTATCTCGATCACCTTAGTGTTCTCCACTTGCCCACCTGTGTCGGTTTTGGTACAGGCACGCGCGTTCTCCCTAGAGGCTTTTCTTGGAGGCTTGGCGTCCGGGACTCGCCGGCTTAAAGCCAGCTGGCATCGCGTCTCAGGTTAAGCGGTTCCGGATTTGCCTAGAACCACCCCTACACGCTTACCCCAGGGCAACTATCGCCTGGGCTCCCATAGCCTTCCTCGTCCCCCCATCGGTCAAACGAACGCGACGTGGTACGGGAATATCAACCCGTTGGCCATCGACTACGCCTTTCGGCCTCGCCTTAGGTCCTGACTAACCCTGAGCAGACGAACTTTACTCAGGAATCCTTGGGCAATCGGTGGAAGGGATTCTCACCCTTCTTTCGTTACTCATGCCGGCATTCTCACTTCCCAGGCCTCCACGGCTGGGTTACCCCGCCGCTTCACTGCCCTGGGAACGCTCTCCTACCGCGCGTATAAATACGCACCCGCAGCTTCGGTGACTAGCTTGAGCCCCGTTACATTGTCCGCGCTCGAACACTTGACCAGTGAGCTGTTACGCACTCTTTCAAGGGTGGCTGCCTCTAAGCCAACCTCCTGGTTGTCTATGCACTCGAACATCGTTTACCACTTAGCTAGTACTTAGGGACCTTAGCTGGCGGTCTGGGCTGTTTCCCTTTTGACGCTGAAGTTTATCCCCCAGCAACTGACTCCCGGAGTAGCCGTGACGGTCTTCGGAGTTTGCCTGAATTCGGTAACCTGGTAGGGCCCCTAGTCCAAACAGTGCTCTACGGCCGCCACGGAATTTATCCGAGGCTATACCTAAATATATTTCGGAGAGAACCAGATATCACTGAGCTTGATTAGCCTTTCACTCCGACCCACAGGTCATCCGCCCAGTTTTCAACCTAGGTCGGTTCGGTCCTCCACGAGGTCTTACCCCCGCTTCAACCTGCCCATGGGTAGCTCGCTCAGCTTCGGGTCTACCGCCTACGACTATGACGCCCTATTCGGACTCGCTTTCGCTACGGCTCCGCTCATCGCTTAACCTTGCCGCAGACGAGTAACTCGCCGGCTCGTTATGCAAAAAGCACGCGGTCACAGAACAAGTCTGCTCCCACCGCTTGTAGGCGCACGGTTTCAGGTACTATTTCACTCCCCTTCCGGGGTACTTTTCACCTTTCCCTCACGGTACTAGTCCGCTATCGGTCACCTAGGAGTACTTAGCCTTGGAGGGTGGTCCCCCCAGATTCAGTCCGCGTTTCACGGGTGCGGACTTACTCAGGTGCCGTCCGGGAGGCTGTGCAGTTTCGTGTACGGGACGATTGCCCTCTTTGGTTCGCGGTTCCACGCGATTCCACTACCACACAACTTTGTAACTCCACAATGGACGGTCCTACAACCCCGCCATGGACGAATCCACGTCGGTTTGGGCTAATCCCTTTTCGCTCGCCACTACTCAGGGAGTCTCTTTTGATTTACTTTCCTCGGGGTACTGAGATGTTTCACTTCCCCCGCTTGGCTTTACCGTGACTATGTGTTCATCACGGAATGACACCGCATTACCGGTGCCGGGTTTCCCCATTCGGAAATCCGCGGGTCAAAGGCTATTCAGCGCCTCACCGCGGCTTATCGCAGCCGTTCACGTCCTTCTTCGCCTCTAGGTGCCTAGGCATCCACCATGCGCCCTTACTATCTTGACGGTGATCTTGCATGAGTCACTAAGTGACTCATTGAGTAGTGACCGAAGTCACCACTCGGTGATACCCGTTTACATTGGCTACTGTGCAGTTTTCAAGGTCCGTGAGGAGGCTCTGGCGCGTGACCTGCGGGGCAGTACCGAAGTACAGTGGCCCGCCGGCGACGCGCCGGTCTCTCAAAACTCAACAGCATGCAGGCGACCGTGGACTGGAAGCTGGCTTCCAAACGGTGCGCCTTGACCAGATTCGGTCGACATTTCTAGTCCGGATGCACTGCCGGCGCTGGTGAACTCTAGATTCATCCTGAGCGCCGGGCTCGCCAGGCGTGATTGCCTGACGGGCTCCGGGTGTCCCATTACGGGACTTCCCTAGAAAGGAGGTGATCCAGCCGCAGCTTCCGCTACGGCTACCTTGTTACGACTTCACCCCAGTCACGAGCCCCACCTTCGACGGCTCCCTCCCTTGCGGGTTAGGCCACCGGCTTCGGGTGTTGCTCACTCCCATGGTGTGACGGGCGGTGTGTACAAGGCCCGGGAACGTATTCACCGCGGCAATGCTGATCCGCGATTACTAGCAACTCCACCTTCATGCAGGCGAGTTTCAGCCTGCAATCCGAACCGAGACGCACTTTAAGGGATTCGCTCCACCTCGCGGTCTTGCAGCCCTCTGTATGCGCCAATGTAGCACGTGTGTAGCCCTGGACATAAGGGGCATGATGACTTGACGTCATCCCCACCTTCCTCCGGTTTGTCACCGGCAGTCTCGCATGAGTCCCCAACTAAATGCTGGCAACATGCGACGGGGGTTGCGCTCGTTGCGGGACTTAACCCAACATCTCACGACACGAGCTGACGACAGCCATGCACCACCTGTGATTCTGCCCCGAAGGGAAGCCGTGTTTCCACGGCGGTCAGAAACATGTCAAGCCCAGGTAAGGTTCTTCGCGTCGCGTCGAATTAAACCACATGCTCCGCTGCTTGTGCGGGCCCCCGTCAATTCCTTTGAGTTTTAGCCTTGCGGCCGTACTCCCCAGGCGGGGTACTTAATGCGTTAGCGTCGGCACAGGGGGAGTCGACACCCCCTACACCTAGTACCCATCGTTTACGGCGTGGACTACCAGGGTATCTAATCCTGTTTGCTCCCCACGCTTTCGCGTCTCAGCGTCAGTACCGTCCCAGCGAGCTGCCTTCGCCATTGGTGTTCCTCCTGATATCTGCGCATTTCACCGCTACACCAGGAATTCCACTCGCCTCTTCCGGACTCTAGCTCGACAGTTTCCACCGGCATTTCAGGGTTGAGCCCTGAACTTTCACAGCAGACTTATCGAGCCGCCTACACGCGCTTTACGCCCAATGATTCCGGACAACGCTTGCCCCCTACGTATTACCGCGGCTGCTGGCACGTAGTTAGCCGGGGCTTCTTCTGAAGGTACCGTCACTCCGGTCGGCTATTCACCGACGAAGCTTCGTCCCAACTGAAAGGGCTTTACAACCCGAAGGCCTTCTTCACCCACGCGGCGTTGCTGCGTCACGCTTTCGCGCATTGCGCAAGATTCCCCACTGCTGCCTCCCGTAGGAGTCTGGGCCGTGTCTCAGTCCCAGTGTGGCTGATCGTCCTCTCAGACCAGCTACGCATCGTCGCCTTGGTGAGCCGTTACCTCACCAACAAGCTAATGCGCCGCGGGCCGATCCCGATGCGGAGGCCGAAGCTTCCTTTCCCCGGCAGCCTTATGGCTGGAGGGCACATTTGGTATTAGCCCGAGTTTCCTCGGGTTGTCCCAATCATCGGGGCACGTTACCCACGTGTTACTCACCCGTTCGCGGCTCTGCCCCGGGCCGAAGCCCGGTTCGTCGCTCCACTTGCATGTGTTAGGCACGCCGCCAGCGTTCGTCCTGAGCCAGGATCAAACTCTCCGTGAAGAACTTCACAAAGAGCTGTCAGGAATTCCGCTCGCCGTATCGGCTCCGCGAGCTATGCCGCGGGACCTGACGAGCAAAACCTGGGTCCCTTCCTGGTGGAAAGGACCCTCGCCTCCACGCCCGACCGCAAGCGGTCTTTGGGAGCTCCAAGTACACAGAGGAGCTTCGGGAGACGAGACGGGTTCAATCTTGGCGCCGTTGCTCGATCGGCTCACGAATGAGCCGTCCGACAACGGCGTCGAACCTGGACACACTCTCGGCCATAGGCAGGCCGAGGTGCGCATGCTGTTGAGTTTTCAAAGACCGTCGCCTCCTGGAAGAAGGGGTTTCCCTCTAGAGGATGCGCCGAGGCCTTGCGGCGCTCGGGGCAGAAGAGTATAGCCACTTCTCACTTGGGGGCGCAAACTCACCCAACTTGGGAGGCGCGTGGCCGCGCTCACTGCCTGCAGAAAGGTAGCGTACCGCCGGACGGAATGCGTTGCGGCCGCCGAAAATCTTTTCTAGGCGACTAAAACCCTTGCAAATCGCCGCTTTCCGAGCTGCAGAACGCGCCCATTCACGGCCTCTGCTGGTAAATCCAGAACGTCGCCCGGCAGCGCCTCGCCTTCGAGCTTGACCCCGCCCTGTGCAAGCGAGCGGCGCGCCTCGGAGGTTGAGACACCGAAGGCGGCCGCCAGCAGCGCGGGTAGATGGACGACCCCGTCGACGGCCGTGAACGAGACCTCGGGAACGTCCTCGGGGATCTCGTGTTGCACGTGCACGCGATCAAATGCGTCCTCCGCCGCCTGCCCGGCCTCCGCCCCGTGGAAGCGCTCGACGATCGCGCGCGCCAGCGACCGCTTCGCATCGCGGGGGCCGAGCTCGGCCGGCAGCTCGCGACCGAGCAGGAGCTCATACCAGCTGGGAAGCGACGTGTCGGGGATGCTCAGCGTCTTGCCGTACATCTCGTCGGGTGGCTCCGTGACCCCGATGTAGTTGCCGAACGACTTGGACATCTTGCGCTCGCCGTCGGTGCCCGTCAGCAGCGGCATCGTCAGGATCACCTGCTCGTCCTGCCCGTAGGCACGCTGAATGTCGCGGGCAAGCAGCAGGTTGAACTTCTGGTCGGTGCCACCGAGCTCGACATCGGCCTTGATCGCGACCGAGTCGTAGCCCTGCAGCAGGGGATACATCAGCTCGAGCATCGAGACCGGCGTGTTGGCGGCGAGCCGCTTGGCAAAGTCATCACGCTCGATCACGTGCGCGACGGTGGTCGTCGCGAGCAGGCGGAAGAAGTCGGGCATCGACATGTCGAGCCATTCGCCGTTGAAGCGCACCTCCAGCCGGTCGGGGTCAAGGACCTTGAGCGCCTGCTGCTGGAAGGTGGTTGCGTTCGCGCGGATCGCCTCCTCGCTGAGGACCGGCCGGGTCGAGGAGCGCCCGCTGGGGTCGCCCACGCGCGCGGTGCCGTCGCCGATGATCAGGACCACGGTGTGTCCGGCGTCCTGAAACTCGCGCATCTTCTGGAGCACCACGGTGAAGCCGAGATGGATGTCCGGCGCGGTGGGATCGATTCCCAACTTCACGCGCAGCGGTCTTCCGAGCTTCAGCTTGGCTTCAAGCCCGCCGTCGGGCAGGCAGTCGACTGCGTTTCGCGACAGCCACGCGGCTGCGTCTGAGGGAGTGGCTGGCATCGGGCAATCGTATTGGGCGGCCGCCTCGTCCCGTTCCGCGGGCGACGGTCAAGCACTCGCGGCCCCCGACGTACGGCAGCCGAACTAGCCGCATGCCAAGCTCGTCGCAAGCCCGGCTTGCGACTAAACTGCTCGCAGCCTGCAGGTCCCCGCATACTCGCTCTGGCTTCGCATACGCCAGGGCCCGTGGCGGTGTGCCGCGCGACCGCGCCGGGGGGCGCCGTCGCCGCTCGAGGCACAGTGCGTATGAGCGTCGAGAATCACACCCAGAGAGACGGCGAAAAGGGCCCGGCCCCGATCGTGATCGAGCCTCAGGAGCACGGCCCGAAGAAGGGTCGGCGCCGCCGCGGCCCGCGCCCCCCACGCCCGCGCGTACGCAAGCTGCGGCTGCTGTTCGTGCTGACCGGCTTCGGCGCGCTGGCCGTGATCTCGATGCTGTTCGGGGCGCTCACCTCAATCGCCTCGGACCTGCCGAAGTTCGAGAACAACGTTCAGTTCAGTCACAACGTCGACTCATACATGTACGACTCGCAGGGCACGCCGATCGGACCCCTGGCACCGGCGAGTACGCCGGCGATCGACAACTGGACTCAGATCTCGCAGAACATGGTGCACGCGATTGTCGCCGTCGAGGATCGCGGCTTCTGGAGCGAGTCGGGGATCAGCGTCCGCGGCCTGGTCCGCGCCGCACTCGCCGATCTCACCGGCGGCAAGATCCAGGGCGCCTCGACGATCCCGGAGGAGTTCATCAAGAACGTCCGCCAGGAGGAGGATCACCGCACCGTCGCCGAGAAGCTGGTCGAGGCCGGGATGGCCTTCCAGCTCTCGCACCACTGGTCGCACGAGAAGATCCTCACCGAGTATCTCAACACGATCTACTTCGGAAACGGCGCGCTCGGGATCGAGGCCGCGGCCCGAACGTACTTCGGTTGGGCGCACGGGTACAACCCCTCGGACCCGGCCGAAGGCGGCAAGAACGCCTGTGGCGACGCCGATCCGCAGCACCAGCACCGGCCCGAATGCGCGAGCGTGCTGACGCCGGCGCAGGCGGCACTGCTGGCGGGAATCGTCGCCAACCCCAGCGCCTTCAACCCGGCCGGCACGCCAAGCGAGCGCCACGCCGCCTACGAGCGCCGGCAACTTGTGCTCAGCCTCATGTACCAGCAGCACTACATCTCCTATGGGGAGTACCAGTACTCGCTCAGCCGGCCGATGCCGACGATCGTCCAGATCAGGGAGCCGGAGCAGCAGCCCTCGGCCGCTCCCTACTTCACAAGCTGGGTGGAACCCCAGGTCGTGCAGGCGCTCGAGAACCAGGGACTCTCGGCGAAGCAGGCTCAGTACGAGGCCTACTACGGCGGGCTCAAGATCACGCTCAGCATCGACCTCAGCATGCAGAAGCAGGCACAGAACGTGGTTGACAACGAGCTCTTCTCGAGCCCGGGCATGCCGAGCGCCTCACTGGTGGCGATCGACAACAAGACCGGCGAGGTGCGCGCGATGGTCAGCGGCGACGGTGACTACGAAACCTCGCCGTTCAACCTCGCGACCATGGGTTTCAGGCAGCCCGGTTCCTCGTTCAAGATCTTCACCCTGGCGGCGGCCTTATCAAAGGGGGCCATCACCCCATACACGCCGTTTGACTCGAAGCCGATCACGATCCACTTCGTCGACCAGCACGGCAACGCCTACGCGGCTGCCAACGGCACGGGTCGCTTCACGGTGCACAACTTCGGCAACGTGTACAGCGGCCCGATCCCGATGACGGTGGCCACGGCCACCTCCGACAACAGCGTGTTCGCCCAGCTCGGTACCGAAAAGCAGGTGGGCACCGCCGCGGTCGCCACCTACGCGCACCTGATGGGCATCCGCTCGAAGATCTCCACCAACCCGTCGATGATTCTCGGCGGCCTCAGCGAGGGTGTCAACGCGCTTGACATGGCCCACGCCTACTCAACGGTCGCCAATGACGGCGTCAAGGTCTACAACCCGAAACTGGGCGACGCCAATGGACCCGTGGGCATCGACTCGATCTCCGGATGCGGGCCGTGCGACCAGCACACGATCACGAATGGCAAGACACTCGCACGCGACCGCGTGATCTCTCCCGAGGTCGCATCCACCATCACGGAGTTGCTGCACGGCCCGGTCGACGACAGCTACGGCACCGGCACCGCCGCCGCGATCCCGGGTGTCGATGTCGCCGGCAAGACCGGCACAACCTCCAACTACGTCGACGCCTGGTTCGTCGGTTGGACTCCGCAGATGACGGTCGCGGTCTGGGTCGGCTACCCGAACAGCGGCAAGCCGATGACGACCGATTACTTCGGCAAGCCGGTCGAGGGTGGCACCTTCCCGGCGGTCATCTGGCACGACTTCATGGTCAGCGCGCTGCAGATCATGCAGGACGAGCAGCAGCACAAGCAGACCAGCACGGTGACCGCGCCGTCGTCCACCTACACGGCCGGCGCGGGCAGCTCGACGGTTTCGACCACGACCACCGCGAGCACGACGCAGACCACCGTCACCGCCAACCAGGTCCCCTCGAACCCCAGCGCGACCTTCGGCAACTCCAGCTCGAGCAACTCCAACCAAACCGAGACGCTGCCGCAGAGCAACACCACCAATCAGCCGGCGAGCCCCGGAACGTCGACCACGACCGCCAGCGGCGGCGGCGGGCTCTAGACCGGATTCCGCACCGGCACCGACAGGTACAAACTGTCGGCCAGGCAAAACCGCCAGGGCAGCTCGGCTGCCTTCGTGATCCCGATCCTGAGGTCCCGCTGGACCACAGGATCGCTGAAGCGCCCGCTCCGCCCCGAGAACACGACCGGGCCACGGGCCAGGTCGCCGCCATTGTCCTCGAGCGTGATCCCGAGCGCCTGGGTGAGCTTCCCAGGGCCTGAGCAGAGCCTCGTCGACCGGCTCGCGTCGAGCCCCCGGCGCTCCGCCATCAGCGCAACGCCATCCAGCGGCTCGAGCGCCCGGATCAGCACGGCGGCGCCGATACCCTCGGGCTCGCAGACGGCGTTCAGCAGCGCGTGCACGCCGTAGGAGAGATACACGTACGCGCGCCCCGGCGGCCCGAACAGGATCTCGGTGCGCGGTGTCAGTCCGACAAACGCGTGGCAGGCCGGCTCGCTGTCGTGGTAGGCCTCGGTCTCGACGATCACGCCGCTGGTCTCGCCGTGCGTGATCACGCAGCCGATCAGCGCCTCGGCGACCTCGAGCACCGGGCGCGTGTAGAAGTCCGGCTTCACCGCCCGGCGAGCGCCCGCTCGAGCGCCGCGTGGGCGTGCATCAGCTGCTCGCGCACGGCCACCAGTGCTGTGCCGCCGCGTGAGGCCTTGGCCTCGAGCCAGGCGCCGTCGCCGAGCAGTGCGTAGAAGCCCTCTGCGTCGAGCAGCGGCGAGGCCGCCTGCAGCTCGTCGGGGGTCAGCTCCGAAAGCGTCCGCCCGCTCGAGACGGCCAGCCGCACGAGCCCGCCAACGACGTGGTGTGAGCTGCGGAACGGCATCCCGCGTTTGACCAGGTAGTCGGCGATGTCGGTCGCGGCGAGGAACTCGTCGGCGGCCGCGGCCGCCAGCCGCTCGCGCTTGAAGCCGATCGTGCCGAGCATCCCCTGGGCGGCGGCGAGCACCAGCTGCAGCGAGTCGACCGCGTCGAACAGATGCTCCTTGTCCTCCTGCATGTCCTTGTTGTAGGTCAGCGGCAGGCCGTGCATCACCCCATGCATCGCCGTCAGGTGCGCGGAGATCCGCGGCGCCTTGGCGCGCAGCAGCTCGGCGGCGTCGGGGTTCTTCTTCTGCGGCATGATCGAGGAGCCCGAAGCCCAGGCGTCGGAGACCTCGCAGAAGCCGAACTCCTCACTCGACCACAGCACGAGCTCGGCCCCGAGCCGGGAGAGGTGGGTGGCGCAGGTACCGGCAGCGGCCAGGTAATCGAGCACGAAGTCACGGTTGGAGACTGCGTCGATCGAGTTCTCCGCAACTGCGGCGAAGCCGAGCTCCGCGGCCATCGTCACGCGGTCGGTATCAAAGTTGACGCCCGCCAGCGCGCCGGCGCCGAGCGGCAGCGCGGCCGTGCCGGCGAGCACGCCGCGGAAGCGCTCCGCGTCGCGCAACAGCATCCACGCGTAGGCCAGCAGGTGGTGGCCGAGGTACACGGGCTGGGCACGCTGCAGATGCGTGTAGCCCGGCATCGCCCAGTCGAGGTGGCGCTCGGCGAGGTCGATCACGATGCGCACCAGCTCAAGCGTCGAGGCCTCGGCCGCGAGCGTCGCATCGCGCGTGAACATGGCCATGTCGGTCGCAACCTGGTCGTTGCGCGAGCGGGCCGTGTGCAAACGTCCGCCGGGCTCGCCGGCGAGCTCGCTAACGCGCCGCTCGATGGCCATGTGCACGTCCTCATCGGCCTCAGCGAAGGCGAAGCGCCCCTCGCGTACCTCGGCTGCGACCGTCTCGAGCGCCGCATGCAGCGCGTCCCGATCGCCATCGGAGATGATCCCGCGCGCGGCCAGCATCGAGGCGTGGGCGACCGACTGCTGCACGTCGTAGGGCGCAAGCCTCCAGTCGAACGCCAGTGAGTCGTTCAGCCGCCGGAAGGCGTCGGCCTGGGGCACCGCCATCCGCGGGCTCGACAGCAGTCGCCTGGAGGAGCTCATGAGGCGCGCGAGGCCAGCGACCCGTGCGTGCGCGGCGCGCTCTGCAGCACCGCTGCCAGCTCCTCGGCCACGCGCGCCACCTGGCCCTCGCTCATCTGCGGGAAGAACGGGATCGCGATCGAGCGCGCGGCCACATCCTCACAGATCGGAAACTGGCCCCGACGGTAACCGAACGTCTCCTGGTAGTAGGTCATCAGGTGGATCGCCGGGAAGTACGGCTTGGCCGCGATCCCGCGGGCACCGAGCTGGGTGACAACGGTGTCGCGGTCGACCCCGCGTGGCAGCTGGATCACGTACACGAACCAGCCGCGCTTGGCCTGGCCCATGTTCTCGCACGGCAGCGTGATCTCCGGAATCTCCCGCAGCGCGGCGCGGTAGAGGTCGGCGACGCGGTCACGGCCGCCGAGCAGCTCGTCGAGCCGCTGCAGCTGCGCGAGACCGAGCGCCGAGGCGATGTCCGAGAGCCGGTAGTTGAACCCCAGCCGGTCGTGGTCCAGCCAGTCCATGTTCGGCGCCCGGCCCTGGTTGCGCTCGGAATCAATGCGCTCCTTGAGCTTGAGGTCGCCGCTGACCACCATCCCGCCCTCGCCCGTGGTCATCTGCTTGTTGGCGTAGAAGGCGAACACCGCTGGGTGCCCACGGCCGCCGATCGGGCCGCCGTCTGTATAGGTGCCGCCGAGCGCCTCGCAGGCATCCTCGACGATCGGCACGCCCGTCTGCTCGAGGCGCTGGATGTCGGCCGGGTAGCCGAAGATGTGCACCGGCATCAGCGCCGCCGTGCGCGAGTTGACGGCGGCGGCCGCCTCCTCGGCGTTGAGGTTGAGCGTGAGCGGATCGATGTCGACAAACACCGGGCGGGCGCGCTCGTAGATCGCGACGTTGGCGCTGGCCACGAACGAGAACGGCGAGGTGATGACCTCGGCACCCTCGCCCAAGTCGACGGCGCGCAGCGCCAGGTGCAGCCCCGCCGTGCCGGACGAGACCGCGCTGGCGCAGCGTGCGCCTACGCGCGCAGCGAAGGCGCGCTCGAACTGTGGACCCTTGGCACCGAGCGACAGCTGGCCGGAGCGCAGCACCTCGAGCACCGCCCGCTCCTCCGGCTCACCGAGCAGCGGTCGGGCGAGCGGGATCGGGATGTCGGAATCCGCCCCACCCACGCCGGACATGTCGTGAGCAGTCACGACGACGCCCGCGCCTGGTCCGCGCGCAACGGCCGGTGGCCGGCCTGCATACCGAGCTCGAGCGAGTCGACCAGCGCTTCCCACGATGCCTCGATGACATTGTCGGAGACGCCGATCGCACCCCACTCCTGCTCGCCGTCGGAGGAGTCGAGCAGCACGCGGGTGATCGCGTCGCTGGCCTTGGCGCCGTCGAGGATGCGGACCTTGAAGTTGACGAGCTTGATCGTGTCGAGCTCCGGATAGACGCGCATCAGGGCGCCGCGCAGCGCCCTGTCGAGCGCGCTCACGGGACCGTTGGCCTCGGCCGTGAACAGGTAGCGCTCGCCCGCAACCCAGAGCTTGATCGTGGCCTCGGTCTCAACCCGCCCATCGGCCCGCTTCTCGGCGGTTACGCGCCAGGACTCGAGCGTGAACAGCGGCGTGTATTCACCGCTCTCCTTACGCATCAGCAGCTCGAAGGAGCCGTCGGCGGCCTCGTAGTGGTAGCCCTCGTGCTCACGCTCCTTGACGCGCTCGATCAGGCGGATCGCCGCGGCATCGTCGAGCTCGATCCCGGCCTCGCGCGCGCGTGCGTGAATAGTGCCCTTGCCCGAGAGCTCTGACACCAGCACGGCGCGGTCGTTACCGACCACCTCGGGCTCGATGTGCTCGAAGGTGCTCGGGTCTGCGCTGACACCGGCGACGTGCATGCCGCCCTTGTGGGCGAAGGCGTTGCGTCCGACATAGGGCTGGTTGTGATTGGGCGTGAAGTTCAGGAGCTCATCGAAGAAGTGCGAGCTCGTGGTCAGCGCGTGCAGCTGCTGCTCGGTCACGCATTCGAAGCCAGCCTTGAGCTGAAGGTTCGGGATCACCGTCGTGAGGTTGGCGTTGCCGCAGCGCTCGCCGTAGCCGTTCTGCGTGCCCTGCACGTGCGTGGCCCCAACGGCGACCGCGGCCAGTGTGCCCGCGACGGCGCAGCCGGCGTCGTCGTGGCAATGGATGCCGATCCGTGTCCCGCCAGGGCCGAGCTCGGCGACGACCGCAGCGGTCGCCTCCGCTATCGCGTCGGGCAGCGTGCCACCGTTGGTGTCACAGATCGTGATCGTCTCGGCCCCGGCCTGCGCGGCGGCGCGCACACATGCAAGCGCGTACTCGCGGTCATCAGCAAAGCCGTCGAAGAAGTGCTCGGCATCGTAGATCACGCGCTTACCGGAACCCACCAGGAAGGCGATCGACTCGGCGATCATGCGCAGGTTCTCGGCCCGGTCGACCTTCACGACCTTCTCCAGGTGCAGGCTCCAGGTCTTGCCGACCAGCGTGCAGACCGGGGCGAAGCAGTCGGCCAGGATCTGCAGCGCCGGATCGTCCTGCGCCTTCGTGTCGCGCCGGCGCGTCATCCCGAAGGCGGCCACCTTGGCGTGCGCGAAGCGCTCGCGCGCAAGCAGCTCGAAGAGCTCGAGCTCCTTGGGGTTGGAGCTCGGGAAGCCGGCCTCGATCAGGTCGATCCCGAGCTCATCCAGCGTGTGTGCGACGCGCACCTTCTCGTGCGCCGACAGCGACATTCCCTCCCCCTGCATGCCGTCACGCAGGGTGGTGTCGTAGAGCTCGATCCTGGTCATCGTCGCCGGGCTCGCCGGGCCCTCAGGCCGTCGGCGCGGGCACTTCGACGTGGTCGAGCCACGCCGCGTACCGGGGATCGCGACCGCGCAGGGCATTGACGAAGACGCGCTGTAGCTCCGTTGTCAGCGGCCCGCGGACGCCCTCGCCGATCACGTGGTCGTCAACCTCCCGCAGCGGTACCAGCTCGGCCGCGGTGCCGGTCATGAACACCTCGTCGGCCAGGTACAGCTCGGCTCGCGCGATCGTGCGCTCGACGATCTCGAGCTCCAGGTCGGTGGCGATCTGGATCAGCGAGCGCCGCGTGATCCCGTCGAGCGCGCCCGAGGCCAGCGACGGCGTCACGACCTTGCCGTCGACGACCATGAAGAGGTTCTCGCCGCTGCCCTCGCACACGTAGCCGTCCGGGTCGAGCAGGATCGCCTCCTCGTAGCCGGCCTTGGTCGCCTCGATCTTGGCGAGGATGCTGTTCAGGTAGGTGCCGCTGGCCTTGGCCTGCGGGTTGACCGAATCGCTCGGCAGCCGCCGCCAGGTCGAGACCTTCGCGCGGATCCCGCGGCTCCCCGACTCCTCGCCGAGGTAGGCGCCCCACGGCCAGGCGGCGATCGAGACCTCGACCGGCGCCTCGAGCGGGAAGAGGCCCATCGTGCCGTAGCCACGGAAGACGATCGGGCGGATGTAGCACTCGCGTAGGCCGTTGGCGATCAGCAGCTCGTGCGTGGCCTGGCGCAGCTCCTCCCGCGTGAACGGAATCGGCATGTAGTAGAGCTGAGCGGACTTGTAGAGCCGATCGATGTGGTCGTGGTGGCGGAAGATGGCCGCTGAACCATCGTCGGTCTGGTACGCGCGGACCCCCTCGAAGACACCGGTTCCGTAGTGCAGGCCGTGTGTCAGTACGTGTACCTTCGCGTCCTCCCAGGCAACGAGTTCTCCGTTGTGCCAGATGAGGTCCGCTTGCTCCACTTGGTGCTCCTTAGAGGTTGGAAAGAACGGCCTGCGTGGCCTCGCGCGTATCCGCGCTGCCCCCCAGGTCACGTGTGCGCAGGCCCGCCGCGAGCGCACGATCTACGGCCGATTCTATCGCCGCCGCCTCGCTCTCCAAACCGAGCCCGTGGCGCAGCATCATCGCCGCCGACAGGAACATCGCCATCGGGTTGGCGGCACCGGTTCCGGCGATATCCGGGGCCGAGCCGTGCACCGGCTCAAACAGCCCGGGCCGGCCGGGGTCACCGAGCGAGGCGCTCGGCAGCATGCCGATCGAGCCGGTGAGTGTGGCGGCCTCGTCGCTGAGGATGTCCCCGAACATGTTCTCGGTGACGATCACGTCGAAGCCGGCCGGGTTCGAGACCAGCTGCATCGCGGCGTTGTCAACGAGCACGTGCTCAAGCTCGACGGTCGGGAACTCGTTGGCGTGGATCTCGCGCACAACCTCGCGCCACAGCCGGCTGGTCTCGATCACGTTTGCCTTGTCGACGCTCGAGACCTTGCGCCGCGCGGCCTTGAAGGCCACCCGCGCGATCCGCGCGATCTCCTCGCGGCTGTAGGCGCAGAGATCGCTGGCGCTGTCGGCGGTGCGTGTCTTCTCACCGAAGTAGATCCCGCCGGTGAGCTCGCGCACGACCAGCAGGTCAGTGCCCTCGATGATCTCGCGCTTCAGCGGGCTCGCGTCATACAGCGCCGGCAACGGTCGCACCGGACGCAGGTTCGCGTACAGCCCGAGCCCCTTGCGCAGGCCCAGCAGGCCCTGCTCCGGTCGCGGCTTGGCGGGGTCGGTCGTATCCCACTTGGGCCCGCCGACGGCCGCCAGCAGCACGGCGTCGGCCGCCTTGCAGGCGGCGAGCGTCTCGTCGGTCAGCGCGGTGCCATTGGCATCGATCGAGGCACCGCCGAAGGCGTGCTCCTCGTAGTCGAAGTTGGTCCCCACGGCGCTCAGCAGCTCGAGCGCGGGAGCGATGATTTCGGGGCCGATCCCGTCGCCGGGCAGCAGGATGATCTTGGAAGCCATATGCCGCTGAAGCTACCGGAAAGCGGTCCTCCGGCCGAGCCTCGTGCAGCGCTGTCTATGCAGATGCCTCGATGGCGGCGAGGCCGAAGCCGATCGGGCGCCGCTGGCCGCAGCGCGGGTCAGCTCCGCAGGTACTTGCCCTGCTCGAAGATCCGGTAGTTGAGGCCGAACAGTGCCCCCGTCGCCACCACCAGGAACGCAAAGGCGAGCACGAGATTCACGTCGTGGTAGCCGATGAACCCGTAGCGCACCAGAGCGATCATGTAGTAGACGGGGTTGAACTGGGTGAGCGTCTGCCACGGCTGCGGCAGCAGCTGCGCGCCGTAGAAGACGCCGCCCAGGAAGATCAGCGGCTGCAGCACGAAGGTCTGGTATAGGGCGACGTCATCGAACTGCTCCGCGCGCACACCGACCAGCACCCCACACTGCGAGAAGAACAGGCCCACGAGGATCAGCGACGGGATCAGCACCAGCGCATGTGTGACCGGCAGCGAGAGCAACGCGGCCGCGACGATGTAGGTCAGCGCCGAGACCATGAAGCCACGGATGAAGCCGCCGAGCGTGAACCCCAGCAGCAGCTGCATCGGCGACGCCGGCGAGGACAGCTGATCGTCGATCGAGTGCGTGAACTTCTGCTGCAGGATCGAGGAGGAGTTGTTGGAAAACGCGTTCAGCGCCCAGGCCATCATGATCAGACCCGGGATCACGAACACGATGTACTTGTAGCCGTGGATCGTGTGGATGCGGGTGCCCAGCGCGGCACCGAACACCGAGATGTAGAGGAAGGTTTCGAGCAGCGGCCCGCCGAGCGTCTGGCGCTTGATCTTCATGAAGCGGCTGACCTCGCGCTGGACCAATGAGAGCAGGCGGATCTGAGAGGCGCTCATGCGACGGCGCTGCTTGATCTCATAGATGCTCACGCCGCCGTCTCCTCAGCGTGCGCACGCGACAGCTCCTGGCGGCCGACAAGCGCCAGGTAGGCGTCCTCGAGATTGGTCACGTCGTAGCGAGCGGCCAGCTCCGGGATCGTGCCCTGGGCCGCGATCTCACCGTGGTTGATGAAGGCGATGTGGTCGCAGAGGCGCTCGGCCTCCTCCAGGTAGTGCGTGGTGAGCATGATGCTCGTCCCCTCGCTGTTGATCTTCTCGATGTACTGCCACAGCTCCAGCCGCAGCTCGATGTCGACGCCGGCCGTGGGCTCATCGAGGATCAGCAGCCGCGGCCGATGCATCAGCGCCCGCGCGAGCGTCAGCCGACGCTTCATACCGCCTGAGAGCGTGCGCGTGCGCTCGTTGCGCTTGCTTGTCAGCGAGAAGGTCTCGAGCAGCTCGGCGGTGCGCTCACGGCGATCGGCCTTGGTCATGCCGAAGTAGCCGCCATGCAGGTCCAGCGTCTCCTCGAGCGTCAGGAACATGTCGAGGTTGATCTCCTGTGGTGCCAGTGCCACCGCCTCACGGGCCTCGCGATAGTGGTGAACGGCGTCGTTGCCGAAGACCTCGACACTGCCCGAGGTCGGCCGCGCAAGCCCGGTGATGCAGTGGATCATCGTCGACTTGCCCGCACCGTTGGGCCCGAGCAGGCCGAAGAACTCACCCGCGCCGATCTCCAGCGAGACGCCCTTCAGCGCCTCCATGCCGTTGGGGTAACGCTTGATCAGGTCGCGCACCGACAGTGCAGGGGTCAACTGCTCTCCCCTGCTCTGCGGGCCACCATGTTGAGTCGCACGTAGTCGAGCACCAGCGGCGTGCCGGAGCGCGCCAGCACTGCGCGGATGAAGCTCTGATGGAGCTCCTGGGGAAGATGATCCAGATGACGCACGAGACATACGGTCCGCACGAATGACTCTGGGTCGGTCAGTGTCGTCGGGCGCGGCTCGAGCCAGGTCTCGATCTCGACGAAGCCGGCGGCGGCCAGGCGCTCGGCGGTGATGTCGGCCCGCGCATAGTTCCACGGCCCCTGCCAGTCGCTGAAGTAGGGCGCGAACTCGCCGCTGCGGGCGACCTCATCGGCAAGCACGCGGAAGCTGTCGATGTTGCCGAAGCCGCCGCACTGGGCGACCAACTGCCCGCCTGGCTTGAGCGTTGCCGCCAGCGCTGCGAACAGCTTCGGGTGGTCGGGGATCCAGTGGAAGGTCGCGTTGGAGAAGATCGCGTCGACCGGCTCGGGCAGTGACAGCTCGGCCAGGTCCTGGCAGTAGGCGGTCACGCGGTCGCCGAGCGCCGCCCTGGTGTGCTCGACCATCGAGGGCGCTACGTCAACCGCGTAGACGCGGCCGTTCGGCACCAGCTCGACGAGCATCGCCGTGACCTTTCCCGAGCCGCAGCCGGCGTCGAGCACAACCTCGTCGCCGTGCAGCTGCAGGCGCTCGAGCTGCTCGCGCGCCCAGGCCTGTTGCGGCGCCGAGATCTGATCGTATGTCGAGGCGTCCCAGTCGCGTGCCGTCACTTCACTATTTATAGCCATTGCTCGCGGTCGGCCCTCAAACCGAGGTTGTGACCGGCCCTGGGCGCTCCCGCGAGGACTCGTAGCGGGCGATCGCGTCCTCCTGCTGCAACGTCATGCCGACGTCGTCGAGTCCGTTCAGCAGCCGGTACTTGATGTTCTCGTCGATCTCGAACTTGGCACTGCCGCCCGGCCAGCGCACCTCCTGGTTGGCGAGGTCGACCTGTGCGCTGCCGGCGTCGGCGATCGCGTGGCAGTCCTCGGGCGCGAGCGCGATCGGCAGCAATCCGATCTTGGTGCAGTTCGAGTAGAAGATGTCGGCGAAGCTCTGCGCGATGATCGCCTGGAAGCCATAGTCCTCGAGGCCCCAGGGCGCGTGTTCACGGCTCGAGCCGCAGCCGAAGTTGCGCCCGGAGACGAGGATCGGGTTCCGCGGCAGGTTCCAATCGGCCTCCTTGGCCCAGTCGTAGAACAGGAACTCGCCGAAGCCGGTGCGCTCGACGCGCTTGAGGAACTGCTTGGGCATGATCTGGTCGGTGTCGATGTCGTCGCGGTTCAACACCGACACGGGGCCGGTGATCGTTTCGATTGCCTTCATCGTCGCTGGCTCCTAGACGGTCGCGGGTTCGGGGTTGTAGCTGCGGATATCGACGAAGTGGCCCGCGATCGCGGCCGCTGCCGCCATCTGCGGCGAGACCAGGTGGGTGCGCGCGCCGCGACCCTGGCGCCCCTCGAAGTTGCGGTTCGAGGTTGAGGCGACACGCTCGCCCGGGGCGGCGATGTCCGGGTTCATGCCCAGGCACATCGAGCAGCCCGCGGCTCGCCAGTCGAACCCGGCCTCACGGAAGACCTCATGCAGCCCCTCGGCCTCGGCCTGCTCCTTGACCTGCACCGACCCGGGCACGACCATCGCGTAGACGCCCTCTGCCACCCTGCGGCCGGCGACGACCTCGGCGGCGGCACGCAGGTCGCCGATCCGCGAGTTGGTGCACGAGCCGATGAAGACGCGGTCGAGCTTGATCTGCTCGATCGGGGTGCCGCCCTCGAGGCCCATGTACTCGAGCGCGCGCTCATCCTGCTCACCGGTGGGCACCGGCACGCTGCCGGCGACGCCCACGACCATGCCGGGGTTCGTCCCCCAGGTCACCATCGGACTGACGTCGGCACAATCGATCGTGAGCTCGCGGTCAAACCGTGCGCCCTGCTCGGTCTGCAGGTCGCGCCAGTCATCGGGCACGCTCGCCGGCGCCGCGGCGCGGCCGATCACGTAGTCGAAGGTCGTCTCGTCGGGCGCGATCATGCCGGCGCGGCCGCCGCCCTCGATCGTCATGTTGCAGATCGTCATGCGGCCCTCCATCGACATCTGCTCGATCACCGGTCCGGCGTACTCGACGGCATAGCCGGTGGCGCCGGCGACGCCCATCTGGCCGATCGTGTAAAGGATCAGGTCCTTGGGCGTGACGCCGAAGCCCAGCTCACCGACGTAGTTGATGCGCATCGATTTGGGCTTCTGCTGCACCAGGCACTGGGTCGCGAGCACGTGCTCGACCTCACTGGTGCCGATCCCGAAGGCGAGCGCGCCAAAGGCTCCGTGTGTGGCGGTGTGCGAGTCCCCGCAGACGATCGTCATGCCAGGCTGGGTGACACCCAGCTCCGGCCCGATCACATGCACGATGCCCTGATGCTCGGACCCGAGCGAGTGGATCGGGATCCCGAACTCGGCGGCGTTGCGCTCGAGCGTCTCGACCTGGATGCGGGAGAGCTCGTCCTTGATCAGCCGGGCCGTGGCGGTGCCGTCGGTCGGGGTGTTGTGATCCGCGGTCGCGAGTGTGCGATCGGGACGACGCACCTTGCGGCCGGTCATGCGCAGGCTGTCGAACGCCTGCGGGCTGGTCACCTCGTGCACCAGGTGCAGGTCGATGTAGATCAGTCCGGGCGCGACCTCATGGCGCTCCCAGATCTTGTCGAACAGGCTCTTGGGCATGTCGTTCGCTCCTCGCTTCGGCTGTCGGCCCGCTTGGCCGGCAGCCTCTAGCTGCGTCTCAGGCCGGCGCTCACAACGGCGAGCAGCACGGCATCTTGGTTTCCGGGGTTCTCGAAGTGGTGCGGCAGGTCGGCGTCGAAGGTCACGCAGTCCCCCGCCGCCAGCTCGAAGCGGTCGCCGTCGCAGATCAGGACCACGCCGCCGGACTCGACCAGGGCCGTCTCACGGCTGCCCGGCTCGTGGACGGGCGGGTCATCGGGACCGCCGGTTGCAGCCCCGGGCGCCAGCGTGTGGCGCGAGAGCTCGGCGCGCTGTCCCGGCTGCGGCGGGCTGAGCACCTCATAGCTGTGCCCCTTGACGCTGCTCGGGCCGGTGCGGCGGTCGGCTCGGCGGACGATCGTGACCGCGCCATCCTCGTCCAGGCGCAGCAGCTGTGAGAGCCGCAGCTCGAGGCCGGCCGCGATCCGCGCGGCCAACTGCAGCGTCGGCGAGGTCTCACCACGTTCGACCTGGGAAAGCATCGGGGCGCTCACGCCACTGCGCTCCGCCAGCTCGCGCAGCGACAGATCCATCGCTTCGCGCAGGGCACGCACGCGCGCCCCCAGCACCTCTGGAGCGGTCAGTGACTGTTCGGCCGTCGTCATCCGCGCGTATGTTATCGCATACAAGCGTATGTAGCTGGGACCTTCGCCGGCTCGCCCTCAGTGGCTCCCGCGTACGCTCAAGCGCATGACCGAGCGCCCGGACGTCCT
Source organism: uncultured Actinomycetota bacterium (assembly GCA_963706725.1). GTDB lineage: Bacteria > Actinomycetota > Thermoleophilia > Solirubrobacterales > Solirubrobacteraceae > Palsa-465. The sequence continues at coordinate 2,657,169 of OY970167.1, forward strand.
CGTGCTCGGCGGCGGTGGCCGTCAGGGCGAAGCCTGGGCAACGGGCCTGCTTGCGGCGCTCGAGGAGGCGCACGACATCGATCTGCGTGAGTGCGACTACTTCGTGGGGACGTCGGCCGGGGCGGTGATGGCGACGAAGCTGCTGGTTGGGCGCCGGCCACGGCGCCCGCCTGATGCGGCTTGTGCTGCTTTTGGTGAGCAATCTCCATCGCCGAACTGGGCAGCGAATTCGGCAATGGCGATTGCCGCACCATTCGCCGGCGTCGGACTACGGCTGGGTCGCTCGCCCGGCGAGCTGCTGCGCGGTGCGGTGCTGCGAGTCCTCCCCAGGGCCGCCAACGCCGCGCTCGACTTCGCCTCAGCGTTTCCGCCTGACACCGCGAGGTTCGACGGGCGGCTGCGGATCGTCGCGGTTGACCGCAACGCTGGCCGCCGCGTGGTTTTTGGGGCGCCAGGGGCGCCGCCGGTGAGCATCCCGCAGGCACTGGCCGCCTCCTGTGCTCTGCCGCTGATCTTTGCCCCGGCCGTCATCGACGGCCGCGAATACATCGACGGCGCGGTCTGGAGCCCGACCAACGCCGATGTCGCTCCCGCCACCCGCGACATGCATGTACTGATCGTCGCGCCGATGTCCGGCCGGCACGGCCCCTTCAACTCCGCCGTGCGCGCGGCCTCGTGCGCAACGATGCTGCTCGAGGCGTCCGCGCTCAAGGCGCGCGGAGCCAGGGTGCGGATCATCACTCCCGATCGCGACTCCGCCGCCTCGATCGGCAGTGACCTGATGCTCGACCAGCGCCTGCCGGAGACCCACGCGGCCGGCTACGCCCAGGGCCTGGGGCTCTGAATACGCACATTCGCACGTGTGGCGAAAGTGTTACGGCATGTGCCGAGTCTGTGACTCCGGGTTCGATTTGCCGGTGCAGGATGGCAAGTCGTGACTCGGCGTCACAGTCTCGACACACATGCGAACGTTGCTCTTTGAGAAGGGCAGCCCCGCGGGCCGCTAGGGCGTGCCCGCCAGCGCCGTCTCCGCGCGCTCACCGTCGCGCCGGCGAACGGCGTTGGAAAGCGCACGGACATAGCCGCGGGCGGCTGCCTCGACGATGTCGGTGGAGACGCCCTGGCCGGAGCCGCTGAAGCCCCCGACCTCGACGACGATCGAGGTCTCGCCGAGCGCGTCCTGACCGCCCGTGACCGCACCGATGTGAAACTCGCGCAGGCGGGCGTCGACACCGGTGGCGACGTTGATCGCGTGGAAGATCGCATCGATCGGACCGTCGCCGCCAAACGAGCCCTCGAGCTGCTCGCCCTCCGGGCTGCGAATCCCTACCTTGGCGTGCGGAGGCCGGCGCGTCGAGGACTCGACGTCGAAGAACTCGAGCGTGTAGCCGACGTCCTCGGCCTGCTCGCGCAGTTCCTCGGTGAGCAGCGCCTCGAGGTCCATCGCCGTGACCTGCTTCTTCTTGTCAGCGATCTCCTTGAACCGCTTGAACGCCTGGTTCAGGGTCTGGCCGGAGACCTCGTAGCCGAGCTCGCTCAATGCCTGCTGCAGCGCGTGGCGGCCGGAGTGCTTGCCGAGCACCAGCTGGTTGGACTCGAGGCCGATCGAGGTCGCGTCCATGATCTCGAAGGTGCTGCGTTCCTTCAGGACACCGTCCTGGTGGATACCCGACTCGTGCGCGAAGGCGTTGCGCCCGATTATCGCCTTGTTCGGCTGCACCGGGTAGCCGGTCAGCCGCGAGACGATGCGCGAGGTGCGGGCGATCTCCCTGGTGACCGCGCCGGTGTGCACGCCGAGCTCGTCCTGGCGTGTGGCGATCAGCATGATGACCTCCTCGAGCGCCGCGTTGCCCGCGCGTTCGCCGATGCCATTTACGGCGCACTCGACCTGCCGTGCGCCGGCGGTCACGCCGGCGATTGAATTGGCCACCGCCAGCCCGAGGTCGTCGTGGCAGTGAGTCGAGAGCACCACGTCACGCAGGCCCGGGACCAGCTCGTAGAGGCGCGTGAGAAAGGCCGCGTACTCGGGCGGCATCGCGTAACCGACGGTGTCGGGGATGTTGATCGTGGTCGCGCCCTCCTGCAGCGCGATCTGCAGGATCTCAGCGGTGAACTCAACGTCGGAGCGGGTCGCGTCCATCGGCGAGAACTCGACGTCGTCACACAGCGACTTGGCGTGCGCGACGGCGGCGCGAGCCATGCCACGGACGTCGTCGCGGGTGTTCTGCATCTGGTACTGGATGTGGATGTCCGAGGTCGAGACGAAGGTGTGGATGCGCGGCCGCTCGGCGTCCTTCAGCGCACCCCAGGCGGCGTCGATGTCGCCGGGGAAGGCGCGCGCGAGGCCGGCGATCACGGGACCCTCGACAGTGCGGGCGATCGCCTGTACGGCCTCGAAGTCGCCCGGCGAGGCGATTGGGAAGCCGGCCTCGATCACGTCTACGCCGAGCCGCGCGAGCTGCTGGGCGATCTCGAGCTTCTCCTGCGCGTTCAGTGAGATGCCGGGCGACTGCTCGCCGTCACGCAGCGTCGTGTCAAAGATGATTACTCGGTTGGGGTCACTCGATGGCGTCATCGACGCAGGTCTCCTTTTGCTCTCGTCCTGCTTCTTCTCGGGCTTGGTTTGCGGCTACATGCGGCCGCCGACGCGCTATTCCCCCCGGAGGGGGAGGAGAAGAAGTCGAAGGTCGAGGGCGGACGCCATCGCCGGGAAGGCTAGCGCCTGCGCGCGCGAAGCGTCAACCGGCCGCGCACCGGCGGAGGTCACGATCTCAGAGTGAGACTGCCACGCCCGCGACAAACCCGTCGCTGGTTGCGATCTCCCGGATCAGCGATTCGGGGACGGCCGTGTCGGTGGTGACGATCATTGCGGCGAAGGTCTCCTGCTCGGCGCCCTCGGGCTGGCGCCCGACGATAGAGGAGGCGATGTTCACGTTGTTGGCACCGAACAGCGTGCCGACGCGCCCGAGCATGCCGGGGCGGTCGTGGTAGCGGAACATCGAGATGTGGTTCTCGAGCTGCACCTGGAAGCGCTGCCCCCAGGCCTCAAGCAGGTGCGGACGGTGCAGGTTGCCGATGACCGTGCCGGCAACGCTGGCGGTGTGGCTGCTCGAGGTCACGGTCACGCGGATCATGTCGGTGTAATCACGCACCTGGGGCTGCTTGGCGTCCTCGGTGGTGATCCCGCGCTGCTTGGCCAACGCGGGGGCGTTGACCTCGTTGAGGTCCTCCGTCCCACCCTTGGCGGCGAGCACGCCCATCAGCACGTTCAGCCCCAGCAGGCGCGTGTCGCGCGCGGCGATGCCACCGAGGAACTCGACCTTGACGGTCTCGATCGCGGCCTCCTCGTCGAGCGAGGCGGCGATCTTGCCGAGCGCGCGCGCCAGCGGCACGAACGGTGTCAGCGCCCCGATGTCGTCATCGGGAATCGCCGGGATGTTGACCGCCGTCGTGACCGAGCCGCCAGTCAGCGCAGCGACGATCTGTTCGGCCGCCTGGAACCCGGCGCGGTCGTTGGCCTCGGCCGTAGACGCACCGAGGTGGGGCGTGACGATCACATTCGGGTACGCGAAGAGCGGGTGGTCGGTGATCGGCTCGGTCTGGAAGACGTCCAGCGCCGCGCCGGCGACCTTGCCGCTGTCGAGCCCGGCCTGTAGGTCCTCGTCCACCACCAGCGGGCCGCGGGCGACGTTCAGCACGCGGACACCGTCCTTGCATTTGGCGATCACGTCGGCGTTCAGCCAGCCGGCGGTGTCCGGCGTCTTGGGCAGGTGCAACGTGAGGAAGTCGGCGACCGCGTAGACGTCGTCGGGCGAGCCCGCACGCTCGACGCCGAGCTCCTTGTAGCGCTCGTCGCTGACGACCGGGTCATAGGCGATCACGTTCATGCCGAAGGCGCGTGCGCGCTCGGCCACAAGCTGCCCGATGCGGCCGAAGCCGAGGATCCCGAGTGTCTTCTCGTAGAGCTCCACGCCCGAGTACTCGGAGCGGTCCCAGCGGCCGGCCTTGAGGGAAGCGTCCGCCTGTGGCACGTTGCGGGCGAGCGCCAGCAGCAGCGCCAGCGTGTGCTCGGCGGCGGTGACGACGTTCGAGAGCGGCGCATTGGCGACCACGATCCCGCGCTTGCTGGCCTCGGGGACGTCGACGTTGTCGACACCGACGCCGGCGCGACCGATCGCCTTGAGGTTCGGACCGGCCGCCAGCAGCTCGGCGTCGAGCTTGGTCGCCGAACGGATCAGGATGCCGTCGAACTCGGGCAGCCGCTGCTTGACCTGCTCGCGGTCCCAGTCGAAGCCGAGCTCGACATCGAAGTGCTGCTCCAGCAGGTTGATGCCGGAGGCGCCGACCTTCTCGGCGACGAGTACGCGTTGACGGGCCATCAGTTCTGCTCCAGGACGTAGTCGATGCAGGCGGTGAGCGCCTGCACATCTGATGGGTCGGTGGCGGGGAACATCGCCACCCGCAGCTGGTTGCGGCCCAGCTTGCGGTAGGGCTCGACATCGACGATGCCGTTGGCGCGCAGCGTGGCCGCGACCTCGGCGGCGTCGACCTCATCGGAGAAGTCGATCGTGCCGACGACCAGCGAGCGCTTGGCGGGGTCGCTGACGAAGGGGCTGGCGTGCTCATGCGCCTGCGCCCAGCCATAGAGATGGCCGGAGGAAGCGGTGGTGCGCTTGACCATGCCATCGAGTCCGCCGCCGCCGAGCATCCAGTCAATCTGGTCGGCGAGCATGAACAGCGTCGCGACCGCCGGAGTGTTGTAGGTCTGGTCCTTGACCGAGTTGTCGAGCGCCGTGGTCAGCGAAAGGAACTCAGGAATCCAACGCGCCGGGCCGACCGTCGGGCGGTCGGCGTCGACCTGCGCGATGCGTTCGAGCGCCGCGGGGCTGGCGATCGCGATCCAGAGGCCGCCGTCGGAAGCGAAGCCCTTCTGCGGCGCGAAGTAGTAGAGGTCGGCGTCGGCGACGTTGACCGGCAGGCCCCCGGCACCGGAGGTCGCATCGATCAGCACCAGCGCGTCGGCGTCGAGCCCGGCCGGGCGCACCACCGGAACCATCACGCCGGTCGAGGTCTCATTGTGCGCCCAGGTGATGACGTCGGCGCCGTGCTGGGCCGCTTGCTCGGGGTCGGGGGCGTCCCCGGCGGGAGTCTCGACCACGATCGACTCGGCCAGGAAGGGCGCCTTCTTGGTGCCGCCGGCGATCTTCGAAGAGAACTCCCCATAGCTCAGGTGCAGCGCGCGCTCGCGGATCACGCCCGCGATCGCGGCGTCCCAGAAGGCCGTGGTGCCGCCGTTGCCGAGCAGGATCTCATAACCATCGGGGAGGCTGAAGAGCTCGCGCAGGCCACCGCGCACGCGGCCGACGAGCTGTTTGACCGGCTTCTGCCGGTGGGAGGTGCCCATCAGCGAGCTACCGGAGGCGGCGAGCGCCTGCAGCTGTTCGGGCCGCAGCCGCGAGGGACCGGAGCCAAAGCGTCCGTCACGCGGCTTGAGCTGCTCAGGGATGACTACTTGTGTCTGGGGCACGATCGCTCCTCGAGTGTCCTCGGGGTCAGAAGGGAGAGATGAGGGGTGCCCAGGCGCGCGGCGACTTGCTCCCGTCGCTCCCCGGTGGTCATCCACCTTGTCGCGCCAGTCACGGCGGGCCCGGTCAACGATACAGAAGGAGCGCGGCAAAGCATGCCGCGCTCCGTGGGCAAAACCTAGTTCGGACGGCGCTACTCGTGGAAGGCGGTGTCGATCCAGGCCATGTGCGAGCGCAGGTCCTTGCCGACGTGCTCGACCTGGGTGCCGGCCTGCTCCTCGCGCATGCGCTTGAAGTTCTCCTGGCCGGCACGGTTCTCGGCGATCCACTCACGGGCGAACTCGCCCGACTGGATCTCACCGAGGATCGTCTTCATCGCCTGGCGCGTCTCGTCGGTGATCACGCGCTTGCCACGCGTGTAGTCGCCGTACTCGGCGGTGTTGGAGATCGAGTAGCGCATCCCGGCGAGGCCCTTCTCGTACATCAGATCGACGATCAGCTTGAGCTCGTGGAGGCACTCGAAGTAGGCCATCTGCGGGTTGTAGCCCGCGTCGACGAGCGTCTCGAAGCCCGCCTGGACAAGCTCGCTGACGCCACCGCAAAGCACCGCCTGCTCGCCGAACAGGTCGGTCTCGGTCTCCTCCCTGAAGCTGGTCTCGAAGACCCCCGCGCGGGTGTTGCCGATGCCCTTGGCGTAGGCCAGGGCGAGCTGTTGAGCGTTGCCGGTCGCGTTCTGGTGCACGGCGACCAGGCCCGGAATGCCCGTGCCCTCCTGGTAGAGCCGGCGGACCATGTGGCCCGGCCCCTTGGGTGCGACCAGCGCGACGTCGATGTCCTCCGGAGGCTTGACGGTCTCATACAGCACGGAGAAGCCGTGGCTTGTGAGCAGCAGGTTGCCGGGCTCGAGCCCGCCCTGGATCTCCTCCCAGACGGCGCCGTGCAGCTCGTCGGGGACCAGCAACATCACGACGTCTGCGTCGTGCGCCGCGGTGGCGGGATCGGTGACCCGCAGCCCATGGCTCTCGGCCTTGGCCACGCTGGCGGACCCGGGACGCAGGCCCACGACGACGTCTACGCCGGAGTCCTTGAGATTGTTGGCGTGGGCATGGCCCTGTGAGCCGTAGCCGATGATCGCGACGGTCTTGCCGTCGAGCAGGTGAAGGTCAGCGTCGTCGTCGTAGAACATCTGCGGCAGGCTAGCGGAGCGGCGCTGAAAGGCTCCGCCGGCCCGACCGCGCACCAGCGGCCCTGGCTCAGAGGCGCTGTGCGAGCGCCATCACATCGGCGACGTACCGCTGCGTCGACGGATACATGCCGAAGCGCTTGATCGAGGCCAGACCCTGGAAGTAGCCGGCCACCGCAAGCTGCTCGTTGCCACCGGTGAGGCTCAAGAGCTGGCGCAGCAGCAGCGTCCCGGCGCGGATGTTCTCCGACGCCGATGCGGTGCCGAGCGGGTTGCCTGGAGTCAGGTAGCGATCGATCCACGCCCAAGTTCCGGGGACGATCTGCATCACGCCCACCGCGCCAACATTCGATACCACGTCGTTGTTCCAGCCGCTCTCTTGCCAGGCGATCGCCTCCGCGAGCGCGGCCGGCACGCCGTTGGCGTCGGCGACGTCGGCAATCTCGGTGGATGTGACGCGCTCGGGCGTCGGGACAGGCGACACCGTCGCGATGGTCGGCGACGGTGTGCTCGAAGTCTGGGTGGCTGCTTGGGTCGTCGCCCGGTTCGCGGTCGAAGTGTCCGCGGTCGCAGCCGTAGTGCCGGCGTCACGGTCACCGTCGTCGTCTGCGTCCTCGGCGTCCGTATCGGACGTGGTGGTGGCTGAGCTGGTCGCAGCAACCCGCTGAATGGTTGAACTGCTCGTCGTCCCAAGGGCGGAACCGGCCGCGTTGCGCGGCGGGATCCACAGTGTCTGGCCGGAGATCAGCTGCGCCTGCGGCGAGATGCCGTTTGCGCGCGCGATCGCCTCGATGCTCAGCCCGTCGACGGCGGCTACGGAAGTCAGCGTCTCGCCCGGCCGCACCAGATGGGCGTAGTCGGCCGCAGCCGTGACGGGAAACAGCGCCGACACCAGCACTGCGAGGACAAACGTGCGAACTCGCATCGGGGCAGTCTGGCGCGCTCCTGGCCCGCAGAAAAGCCCTGCAAACTCCGGCCCAATTTGGCCACGACCTTGCATCAAGCAGGACTTCCCGGGGTCGCGTCGTAGCAAGCGCGCGGCTGGTCAGGCGGACGCGACGGCAGCCAGCGAACTGCCCGGCAATATCAGCGCACCGTCGGCGTCGGTGTATTCGCCCGCCGCGACGGCAACCGCCTCGCGCAGCTGCTGGCGCTGCTCGTCCGAGAGCGTCGCCCAGGCGCCCGAGAACTGCCGCGAGAGGTCGCGGGTCTCACCCAGCCAGTCGATCACGCTCCCGTAGCGCCACACGATCGGCACCGATTCGGTCTCGATATCGAAGAAGCCGGCGTCCTCGAGTAGTTCGACCAGCTTCCCTGGCGCGGCCAGGGCGAACATCCCCGGTCCGCCGGCGGGCGGTTGTTGGACGTGCCCGAGCTCGACGAGCACGCGCTGCACGATCACCGTCCACGGGTTCGTCTCTGGCGGGTCCCAGACGGCGAGCGCGAGCCGCCCACCAGGCTTGAGCACGCGACGGCATTCGCGCAGCGCCGCGGCCGGGTCGATGATCAGCATCACCGCCCAGCGGCACAGCACCACGTCGAGGCTGGCCGTGGGCAGATCGATCCACTCGAGCTGCAGCTGTTTGAACTCGACGTTCGCGATCCGCTGCTCCTCGGCGCGCTCGCGCGCGATTTCGAGCATCCCCGCCACGGCGTCGCTTGTGATCAGCGTGCCGCCGGGCTCGATCATGCGCGCCGCGATGAAGCCTGTGTCCCCCGGTCCGGCAGCGAGCTCGAGCACGCGCTCCCCCGGTGCCGGCCTGACGTGGGCGATCATCCACTCGGAGATCGGCCGTGCCGCATCCTGGACGCGGTCCGCCTGGCGCCCCCAGCCCTTGGACGCCTCATCCCAGCTGTCGAGCAGTCGCTCCCGCTGTTCCTCGATCTCTTCGCCGGCCACGTCGTCAGGCTAGCTCGCGCCGCAGCAGCTTGCCTGAGGCGGTGCGCGGCAGCGCGTCGCTGAAGCCGATCTCCTTTGGCACCTTGAAACGCGCAAGCCGTCCGCTCGCGAACTCCTGAAGCTCTGCGGGCGTGACCGCAGAGCCGTCACGCAACACCACGGTCGCCACCACCCGCTCCCCCCACTCGCCGTCGACGCGGGCGAACACCCCCACATCGGCGACCGCCGGGTGCTGGAGCAGCACCGCCTCGACCTCAGCCGGGGCGACATTCTCACCGCCAGAAACGATCGTGTCGGACCGACGGCCGATGATCCGCAGACGGCCATCGGCGTCGAGCTCGCCGAGGTCGCCGGTGTACAGCCAGCCTTCATCGCCCAATACGTTGGGCGCGAAGTTCGGTCCGCGGACCACGATCTCACCAGCGTCAAGCCGCAGCTCGACCCCGTACAGCGGCACGCCGAAGGTCGCGATCTGGGAGCAGCCCTCGGTCATCCCGTAGCTGGGGGCGATCGGCACCCCGGCCTCGGCGGCTCGCTCCAGCAGCGGTTGGGGCATGGGTCCACCGCCGAGCAGTGCCCAGCGCAGAGTGGGTGGGCGTTCGAGTCCGGCGTCCAGCAGCCGGGCGAGCATCGTCGGCACCAGCGAGACGAGTGTGACCGCGCGGCTCGGATCCATCAGCTCGGCGAGCACCGCATCGGTGTCGAAGCGCTGATGCAGGATCACGGTGGTCGCGTAGAGCGTCGAGCGCAGCAGGATCGAGAGCCCGCCGACGTGTGCGAGCGGCATCACGCAGAGCCAGCGCTCGTTCTGGTCGAGGCCGAGCGCGAGCGCGGAGCCAATCGCGTTCGCCTCCCAGTTGCGCAGTGTGAGGTACACGGGCTTCGGTGCCGAGGTCGTCCCCGAGGTGAACATCACGGTCGCCACATCCGCGTACGGCAGCCGACCGCCCACGGTGCGCAATTCTTGCTCCTCGGCCGAGAGGCGGTGGTCGACCGGCACGACCGTGGCGCCAGCCAGCAGCGCACCGTGGAGCGGAACCGCGAAATTCGTCCCGACGCCTCGTAGGTAGGTGACCGCGCAGCCCGCCGCATCGGGCGGCTCGGTCGCCACCCCGGCCGGCTCGGTCGCCGCGGCGGTCTCCCTGGCGGCGGCCAGCAGCTCACTGTAGGTCAGCGTGCGATCGCCGACGGCGTCGAGCGCGATCGTGTCAGGTCGGCTCCGCGCCGCCCGCTCAAGCCAGTCGTACATGAGCAGGAACGGTAGTCTCAGCCGACGTGAGTGTGATCTGGGAGGCTGCGGCCGAATACGAAGACATCCGTTATGAGCTCGCCACCGGCGAGGACTGGGAGCCCTCAAAGCCGACGATCGCGAAGATCACGATCGACCGTCCCGAGGTGCGCAACGCCTTCCGGCCGGAGACCGTGATCGAGCTGATCGATGCGTTCGAGCGCGCCCGCGAGGACACGAGAGTCGGGGTCGTGGTTCTCACCGGCGAGGGGCCACTGGCCTTCTGTAGCGGCGGTGATCAGCGCGTCCGCGGTAGCAAGGGTGGTTACGTGACCGGCGCCGATCCCTCCCAGGCCGGCCATCACCAGGCCGCTGGGCGCTTCCACGTGACCGACCTGCACGTACAGATCCGGCGGCTACCCAAGCCGGTCGTGGCGATGGTCGCCGGCTACGCCGTCGGCGGCGGTCACGTGCTGCACGTCGTCTGCGATCTCACGATCGCCGCCGACAATGCCCGCTTCGGCCAAACCGGCCCGCGCGTCGGCTCCTTCGACGGCGGCTTCGGCGCGAGCGTGCTCTCGCGCCTGGTCGGGCCCAAGAAAGCCAAGGAGATCTGGTTCCTGTGCCGCCAATACGACGCGCGGGAGGCACTCGACATGGGGCTCGTCAACACCGTCGTACCGCTCGAAGAGCTCGAGGCCGAGACGGTGCAGTGGTGCCGGGAGATGCTGGCGCTCTCCCCCATGAGCCTGCGCCTGCTGAAGGCCAGCTTCAACGCCGACGAGGACGGGCTGGCCGGTATCCAGCAGCTCGCCCACGACGCCAACTACCTCTTCTACATGAGCGAGGAGGCGGCCGAAGGACGCCAGGCCTACCTCGAGAAGCGTCCGCCCGACTTCGGGCAGTTCCCGCGCCGCGCGTGATGCCTGTAACCAGCCCGAACCCGGTGCGCATCTGGGTGATGGCGGCGCGTCCGAAGACGCTGCCGCTCGGTGTCGCACCGGTGCTCGTCGGAACCGCGCTTGCAGGCTACCTGCACATCTTCCATCCGCTGCGATTCGTCGCCGCGCTGCTCGGCTCGATCTTCATCCAAATCGGGGCCAACCTCTCAAACGACTACTCCGACGCACACCGTGGCGCCGATACCGAGGACCGGCTCGGGCCGGTACGCGTGACCGCCGGCGGACTCGTCCCGCCGCGCCAGGTGCTGATCGCGACCTATGTCACCTTCGGCCTGGCGGTGCTCTGTGGCGCCTACCTGATCGCCGTCGCCGGCTGGCAGCTGTTGCTGATCGGCGTGGCATCGATCGTCGCGGGAGTGCTGTACACGGGCGGGCCACGCCCCTACGGCTACGAGGGGCTCGGCGAGGTCTTTGTCTTCCTGTTCTTCGGCATCGCCGCGGTCGCCGGCTCATACTTTGCGCAGGTCCGTGACTTCAGCTGGGAGTCGCTCGTGCTCTCGGCTCCGATCGGTCTGATCGCCGCCGCCGTGCTGGTGGTCAATAACACGCGCGACATCGACACCGACCGGCGCGCGAACAAACGCACGCTCGCCGTCCGCATCGGCCGCGAGCGCTCGCGCCGCATGTACGCAGGGATGGTGCTGATCGCCTATCCGGTGGCGCTGATCCCGTGGGTGTTCGGGCCGCTCACAGCGTGGCTGCTGCTCCCCTTTCTCACCCTGCCGTTGGCGGCCGGCGTGATCAAGATCGTCTCGACCCACAGCGACGGCCCCTCGCTGAACCGTGCGCTGGCGAAAACCGGTCAGCTGCAGCTGTGCTTCTGCGTGCTGCTGTCCGTGGGTCTGCTGCTGAGCAGATGATCGCGCGGACGTCCGTTCACGACGTCCGCCTGAACGATCCCCTGCGCCCAACGGCGGGCGCGGTGGCCAGGGGCGCCCGGGTGCGAGCCCTTCGCCCGCTCATCACGGTGACGCTCGAGGCCCCTGACGGCATGGTTGGCCATGGTGAGGCGGCGCCGCTCGAGGCCTACGACGGGGTCAGCTTGGAGCGTGCCTTGCGCGCGCTTGCCACCCACACATCCGTGCTGGCCACGAACGCGTGGCCAGAAGAGGAGATGCGGGCGGCATGCGCTGACGCCGACCCACTCCCGCAAGCAGTCGCCGCAATCGATCTGGCGCTCTGCGATATGGCCGGAAGACGTGCCGGTAAACCGGTGGCTGAGCTGTTCGGCGCGCCCAACACTGAGCCCGTCGCGGTCAACGCAACCATCGGGGCCGTCGCGCCACCGGACGCCGCAGCGGAAGCGGCCCTGGCCCGCGACGCGAGCTTTGGCTGCATCAAGGTGAAGGTGGGCACGCCGGATGATCGGCAGCGGCTGCAGGCCGTGCGCGAAGCGGTGGGCCCGGACATGCTCATGCGGGTTGACGCAAACGGCGCCTGGGACCAGCTCACGGCGCCTGAGAGGATCCGAGCGCTGTCGCGCTTCGGGGTTGAGCTATTCGAGGAGCCAGTGCACGGGATTGATGCCATCCAAGCCGTCGCGCGTGCAGTACCGGGAGCGTTCCTCGCCGTCGACGAGACCGCCAGGGACGCGACCGGCCTGCGCGGGCGGCGGGCGTGTGATGCGGTGTGCTTGAAGATCGCCGCGAGCGGTGGGATTACGGGCCTGATCGAGGACGCCAAACGCGCACGGGAACTCGGATACGAGGTGTACATCGCCTCGACCCTCGACGGCCCGCTCGGCATCGCCGCGGCGCTTCAGGCAGCGGCCGTGGTGCGGCCTGACCGGCACTGCGGCCTGGCGACGCTGGGACGCTTTGAGCCGGAGGTGCCGGCGGAGTTGAGGCCCGAGGGCGGCGTAATGCGCGTGCCGTCCGGCGTCGGGTTGGGCGACGGGCTACTCCGCTGGTACGACCACTAGCGCCTCGACGATCGCTTCGGGCCGCTCCAGGTGCACCGCGTGGCCGCAGCCCGGCACGATCGTCACACTCGCGCGTGGGATGCAGCGGGCCATCTCCTGGGCGAGCGTTGTGAACTTCGTGTCGCGCTCGCCGGCCAGGAGTGTCACCGGCATGCGCAGTTCCGGCAACCTGCCCCACAGCGACGGCAATGCGCCGGTGCCGAGTCCGCGCAGCGCCGAGGCCAGGCCCTGTGGGGTGCTGTGCAGCCGATCCTGGTGCGAGACCGCCGCGATGTCGGATGGGATATCGGCCAGGATCGGCGTCTGTGCCCATTGGCGCGCGAACTCGTCGATCGCGAGCGACTCGATCTGCTCGGCCAGGCGCTCATCGGCGAGCCGGCGCTGCTCGCGCTCGGCGTCGTCTGACAGACCGGGGCTGGCACCGATCAGGATCAGGCGTGTCACCCGGTGCGGCAGCGCCAGTGCGATGTGCAGTGCGATGCGGCCCCCCTGCGAGTAGCCGAGCAGCGTGAACGGCCCGGGCGTCAGCGCCGCGACGTCGTCGATCACAGCCTCGAGCGTGACCGGTCCGCTGGCACTGGCCGATGCATGCCCGCGGATGTCAGGAGCGAGCGCACGGTACCGTTCTCCGAGCCCCGAGATCACCGGCCTCCAACTCGCGCCGCTGTTGGTGAAGCCGTGCAGCAGAACGAGTGCGGGTGCGTTTTCCATACCAGCATCATGACCGCGACCGCCACCGACAGCTACCTGGTGATCCGCGCACTGCTCGATGAGCTCGTGCGCTGCGGGATGCAGCACGCCTGCACCTGCCCCGGCTCGCGCAACACGCCGATCGTGCTGGCGATCGCACGCGAACCGCGGCTGCAGGCCTGGTCACACGTCGATGAGCGCTCTGCCGGGTTCTTCGCTCTGGGTGCGGCCAAGGCCAGCGGTCGCCCGGTCGCCGTCACCTGCACCTCAGGGACGGCCGCGGCCAACCTGCTGCCGTCGGTGATCGAGGCCCACGAGGCTGCGGTTCCGATGATCCTGCTGACCGCCGACCGGCCGCCGGAGTTGCGTGATGTCGGCGCCGGGCAGACGATCGACCAGATCAAGCTGTACGGCGACGCGGTCAAATGGTTTGTCGAGCTCGGGATCCCCGAAGCGACTCCGGACCAGCTGCGCTGGGTGCGGGCGCTCGCCTGTCGCGCCTACTGGACGGCTGCTGGCGGGCGGCCGGGGCCGGTGCACATCAACGTCCCGCTGCGCGAGCCGTTTGTCCTCGACGGGCAGCTTGCGCACGACGGACCCGGCGACGCGGGTAGGCCGAACGGCGCCCCCTGGCTGATCCAGGAGGTCGCAGCGCCCAGCGGCCGACCGATGCTCCCACGCCGTCACGATTTCCGCAGAACTGTGTTCGTCGTGGGCGATCTCGGACCGCACCACGCGCTTTCAGGCAAGCTCGCGGCGTTCGCCGCCCGCGCGCGCGTGCCGCTGCTCGCCGACCCGCTGTCGGGCGCGCGTAGCGGACCCGCGGCGATCGCGCACTTCGATCTGATTCTCCGCGATGCCGATCTGGCCCGTGAGCTGAGGCCCGATGCCGTCTGTCGCATCGGGGAGCTGCCGACGTCAAAGCCTCTGCGCCAGTGGATCGCGTCCCTCGACCAGTCCCAGCATGTGCTGTTTGCCCCTGACGACCGCTGGAGCGATCCCGCCTCGCGGGTCACTCAGCGCATAGTTGGCTCACTCGAGGGCCTGCTCGAGCGAGCTTGGGAGGACCTCGTCGTGGCCGACGACAGCGATTGGCTCGACCGCTGGACGACCGCCGACAGCGCCGTCGCACACGCGATCGCCGAACCGCTGATGGGCGCCGGGCTGAGCGAGCCGGCGACGGTGACTGCGCTTGCCCAGTTCCTACCGCCCACCGCCACCCTGTTCGTCGGCGCCTCAATGCCGATCCGCGACGTCGAAGAGTTCTTCCCGGCGTTGCACCAACCGCCGCGCGTGATGGCCAACCGTGGCGCCAACGGCATAGACGGAACCGTCTCCTCGGCCTTCGGCGTGACGGCGGCGAGCGCCGGAGAGGTCGTGCTGGTACTTGGCGACCTGACACTCGCGCATGACATCGGCGGCCTGCTGGCAGCCCGCCGGCTGGGGCTCAAGCTGACGATCGTGCTGATCAACAACAATGGCGGCGGGATCTTCAACTTCCTGCCGGTGTCCTCGCAGGCAGACATCTTTGAGCAGCACGTGGCGACCCCGGCCGGCCTCGATTTTTCGCACGCGGCGGCGCTCTACGGCTGTCGGCATCAGCCGGTGGCGAACGTCGATGAGTTCGCGGCGGCGCTGATGGGTGCGCTGGCCGGCGAGCAGACGACGATCATCGAGGTTCGCACCGACCGCACCGCAAACCGGCAGCTGCACGCCGACGTCGAGACGGCCGCGCTGAGAGCCCTCGCTGAACCGGCGCGCTGAGTCCTACCCGGACAGCACCGGCAGCAGAGCCTGGAGCTTGACCTCGGTCTCGGCAAGCTCCGATGCGGGCTCCGAGTCCGCGACGATGCCGCAGCCGGCATAGCAGGAGGCGAGTTCGCCACGCAGCAGCGCGCAGCGCAGCGCCACGCAGAACTCGCCGTCACCGCCGGTGTCGGTCCAGCCGAGCGTGCCGGCGTACCAGCCGCGGTCGAGGCCCTCAAGCGCCGGAATCAGACGCTTGGCGACGGCGTCGGGCTCGCCGCCGACGGCCGGGGTCGGATGCAGCGCGCCGGCCAGCGCCAGCGCGCCGACCGCGTCGGTCAGCTGCGCGCGGATCGGCGCCGCCAGGTGCTGGATGTTCGCGACCTTGATCACGACCGGCTCCGCCGCAACCGTCACCCAGACCGAGAAGGGCGCAAGCGCCTCAGCGATGCGCTCAGCAACCACCCGGTTTTCATGACGGTTCTTGTCGCTGCGCAGCAGGCTCTCGCCAAGATGGTCGTCAACCGCCGGATCGGCGCTGCGACGCGTCGAGCCGGCCAGCGCAACCGTGCTGGCGCGGTTGCCGTCGCGGCGCACCAGCAGCTCGGGGGTGGCCCCGATGAAGGTCGCCTCCGCACGCCCCACGGCGTAGACGAAGCACTCCGGGAAGCCGCTGCGCAGCACGTCGAATACCGCCCCAGGATCATGCGGCTGGGGGGCGCTGACCTGCACCTCGCGGGCGAGGACAACCTTTTCCAGCTGTCCGGCGCGGATGCGTTCCACCGCACGCGCGACCGCCTCCTCGTAATGCGCGGGCGGCATTGGGCTGTGCACGGAGAACTGCCCGACCGGCGCCGGATCGAACAACGGCAATGGTCGCTCCGTGAGGCGTGCGAGCGGCTCCATGCCACGCTCAAGGAGCTCGTCGAGATCGTCGTCGTGCTCGACCAGCACGTTGCACGTGAGCCAGGTGCTGTCGCCACGGCGAGCCAGCCACACCGCCGGGACCGTCAGCGACGCGACCCCGAAGCCCCGCCAGGCGGGGCTTGCGGCCCCGTCGTCGGCGAAGGCGAAGCCGGCGACCGCAACCAGCCCGACGCCGGGCGCGGCGTCGGGGAAGTCACACACGGCGCGTTCGCTCATTGCCCG
The DNA here is from genome assembly GCA_963706725.1 of uncultured Actinomycetota bacterium. Classification (GTDB taxonomy): domain Bacteria; phylum Actinomycetota; class Thermoleophilia; order Solirubrobacterales; family Solirubrobacteraceae; genus Palsa-465. The sequence goes on from OY970167.1 coordinate 2,673,473, forward strand.
CCAGCGGCGGTCGAGCGCCGCGAACCTGTCGGCGCCCGCAGCAGCGAGCTCGACAGTCAGCCCCAGGCCCGCGTGCGCCGTGCCGTCACGGGCGGGCTGCTCCAGGCAAAACCACGACTCGCCAGGCGCGCGCGAAGCAACCACGATCGCCGCCGGGTCGTGGGCGCCGGCCAGTCGTTCGGTGACGCTCGCCAGAACCGAGACGCCCGGACGCGCCTGGCGGCGGGCGCCGGCGAGCCGTGCCCGCAGCCGATCCTGCGCCGCCGCGGAAAGCCACGGGGAAGGATGCGCGCGCGGCTTCCCGACCGGCGGGGCAACGCGTCGCATCCTCACCGCAGCAGCTCTCAGGTCTCCGTGCGACCGCGCGCGATCGCGATCTCGCCTGTGCGCGCCATCTCGACGAGGCCAAAGGGCCTCACGAGCCGCTCGAACGCGTCGATCTTCTCCTGCGTACCGGTGACCTCGGCCACCAGCGTACGCTTGCTGACGTCGACGATCTTGGCGCGGAAGATCTCGCAGACCTGCATCACCTCGGCGCGGTTGGCGCCATCGGCCGAGATCTTGAACAGCGCCAGTTCTCGCGCCATCGTCTCCGACGGCTCGAGGTCGCGGATCTTGAGGACGTTGATCAGCTTGTGCAGTTGCTTGGTGACCTGATCGATCGATTGCACGGCGCCGTCCAGCGTCAGCGTGATTCGTGAGATCGTCTCATCGTCGGTGGGGCCGACCGCGAGCGTGTCGATGTTGAAGCCACGCCGTGCGAACAGCCCGGTGATCCGTGTCAGCACGCCCGGCTTGTTCTCGACGAGAATCGAGACGATGTGCTTGCGACCGGTCCGGAAGCTGCCGGCGGCCTCGAGCTCCTCGAGCGAAAGCAGCTCCTTGGTTCCTGGTTCACCCATTCGTCAGCCCACCATGTTCCGCGCCGCCTGACCGGGCGCAATCATCGGATACACGTTCTCCTCGGCGGCGACGCGCACGTCGACCACGACCGGACCGTCGGTCGCGAGCGCTGCTCGCATCTCCTCGACCAGCGTGTGCTTGTCGGTAAGGCGCAGGCCGGTGGCCCCGTAAGCCTCGGCAAGCTTGACGAAGTCCGGGTACTGACCCATGTCGACCTGGCTGTAGCGGCGATCCCAGAACAGCTCCTGCCACTGGCGCACCATACCCAGGTAGCCGTTGTTCATGATGAACACCTTCACGTCGATCCCGTTCTGGGCGCAGGTCGCAAGCTCCTGCGTGTTCATCTGAAACGAGCCGTCGCCGGTGATGCAGACGACAGTGGCCTCCGGGCAGCCGACCTTCGCCCCCATCGCGGCGGGTAGGCCGAAGCCCATCGTCCCCAGACCACCGGAGTTGATCCAGTGGCGCGGCCTGTCGAAGTGGTAGTGCTGCGCGGCCCACATCTGATGTTGACCGACGTCGCTGCAGACGATCGCGTTGCCTTCTGAGGCTTCGAAGAGCGCCTGCACCATGTACTGCGGCTTGATCTCCGAGTCCGTGCTGTCCGTGTAGCTGAGCGGGTAGCGCTCCTGCCAGGAGCCGATCCGGTGCCACCACTCGTCGAGGCGGGTCGGGTCGGGCTCGAGCGCGCGATACTCGGCCGTCAGCCGAGGCAGGATGTTCCTGGCATAGCCCACGATCGGGATGTGCGCCGGAACATTCTTGGAGATCTCCGCCGGGTCGACGTCGATGTGCACGAACTTAGCGTGCGGCGCGAACTCCGAGAGCTTGGCGGTGACGCGATCGTCGAAGCGCGCGCCGATCGCCACGATCAGGTCGGCCTCGTCCATCGCGTAGTTGGCGGTGCGCGTGCCGTGCATGCCGAGCATGCCCAGCCACTGTGGATGGCTCGCAGGGAACGCGCCGAGCCCCATGACAGTGCAGGTCACCGGGAGGCGATCCGAGGTCGCCAGCTCGACCAGCTCCGCGGACGCCGCGACGGTGCCGCCACCGGCGTAGATCACGGGACGGCGGGCGTTGGCGAGCGCCTTGGCCGCAAGCCTGATCTGCTTCTGGTTGCCGTCCGTCGTCGGTTGATAGCCGGGCAGGTGCACGTCGGTGATGGGCTCGTACGGGATGTCGGCGCGGCTGAGGTCGGTCGGGATGTCGACGACCACCGGGCCCGGACGGCCGCTGCGTGCGACGTGGAAGGCCTCGTGGATCGCCCGTGGCAGCTCCAGCGGGTGCTGGATCATCATGCTGTGCTTGACGATCGGCATCGTGATCCCGATCGTGTCGGCCTCCTGGAAGCCGTCCGTGCCAAGCAGCTCAGTGCGCACCTGACCGGTCAGGAACACGACCGGCACCGAGTCCATCATCGCGTCGCAGATCGGGGTGACGAGGTTGGTGGCACCGGGTCCGCTGGTGCCCAGCGCGACACCCACGCGGCCCGTTGCCTTAGCGTAACCCTCGGCCGCATGGCCGCCGCCGGCCTCATGGCGCACGAGGATGTGGCGTATGCCCGCGTCATAGAAGGCGTCGTAGGTCGGGAGGTTCGCGCCGCCGGGCAGCCCGAATACCACGTCAACACCCTCTGCCTTGAGACATTCCATCAGTGCGTCGACTGCACGCATAGCGCTCGCCTCCTTTCCTGAGAGCTCGCATCGCGACGCGGCCGATCCGCGCCGACACGTCCGAGTCTAATGGCTGCGTTGTGTTTCGCCGCGGACGGCCTGAGGTCCTGTGTCAGCGAGCGACGTGCTGCTGGCGGCGTGCCTCGGGAGCGATCGCCACGTCCGGGAACTCGAGCTCATATCCGCAGCGCATGCAGACTGCGTCGTAGAGCTTCAGGAGCTTGTGGCAGCGCGGGCACTCACGCCGCAACTCCTGGTTGTCGTAACGATAAAGGACGGCGGTGAGCAGCCCGATGAACGGGACGCAGAAGGAGATCAAGAACCACAGGGTGAACGAGCCGCCCTTGACCCGCCCGACATAGCCGCCGGCGAGACCGAAGCAGAACAGGATCAGCAGGAATCCGAGTCCGTAGCCGGACACCCGACGAGCCTCAGAAGAGCTCGTTCGCAGCCCAGATGACGGCTGCGATCACCGCGACGACCGCGACGATCCAGAACACCGTCATCACGAGGCTCACGATGAAATGAAAGACCAGAACGCCGACGGCGACGATCACCAGCGCCGCCACCGCCCTGCGCATGATCGGTGGTCGCGAACGGCTCTGTTCAATCTGGCGTGCCATGAACACACAGCGTAGCGCTGATCGGGCCCCGAATGCGAATGCCGGCCCCGAGCCGCGGGATGGGCGAGGTCGGTGGAGGGCCCGAGCTAACCGCGACGCGGCTTCATGCGCTTGTCATTGCCGCCGCTCTTGCCGGAAACGACCCGCGCCAGGCGGTAGCGCCGCAGCGGAACCGCGGGCTCACCATCGCCGGCGGTGCGGCCATCGGCAACGAGCAACAGTCTTGAGCTGATCGGTCGTGAGGTCATGGGTGGAATCCTCCACGTCCGCCGCTGCCGGCGCACTGGCCCAGCGTCCAAAGCTTCGGCGACGTGGCTCGCCAGGGGTCCAGCCCGGAACGCTGCCGCCGTCGGGTTAGATGCCGAGCTGCTCGCGGATCAGACGGTTGATCTCGCCGCCGTCGGCGCGACCCTTGGTCTCGCGCATCACGTAACCGACGAGTGGCCCGACGGCCTTCATGTTGCCGGATCGGACCTTGTCTGCGGCGGCGGGGTCAGCTGCGAGCGCAGCAGCCACGATCTCCGCCAAGCCGCCGTCACCGGAGGAGACCGCGCCTAGGCCCTCGCGCTCGACGATCGCGGCGGGTTCGCCACCCTCGGCGAGCAATATGCCGACCAGCTCGCGACCGGCGTCACGACTGATTGCTTTCTCGCCGACCATGCGAACGACCGACGCGAACGCCTCTGGCGTAAGCCGCGAGGTGTTGGGATCGACGCCCTCGTCGAGGCGCTCAACCACCACCTGTACCCAGTTGGCAAGCGCTGCCGGCTCGACGCCCGGCCCGGCCCCCACTGCCGCTTCGTAAAAGTTCGCAAGCTCCGTGCGGAAAGCGAGCTCACGGGCACGATCCCCGGGCAGCCCGAGCTCGCTGACGAAGCGCTCTGCACGCGCAGCGGGCAGCTCGGGCAGCTCGGCGCGTGCGGCATCGAGCATCTCCTGGGTTGCGACCAATGGCACCAGGTCGGGCTCGGGGAAGTAGCGGTAGTCGTGCGCCTCCTCCTTGGAGCGCATCGACGTGAGTCTGCCCGAGGCGGGATCGAAGTGGAGCGTCTCCTGCAGGACCGGTTGGCCCGAGCGCAACAAGCCGACCTGGCGCTCGACCTCGGCCTTGATGCCCTGCGCGAGGAACCTGAACGAGTTCATGTTCTTGAGCTCGGTCTTGGTGCCCAGCTCGCTCGTGCCGACCGGGCGAACGGAGACGTTCGCGTCGCAACGCAGCGAGCCCTCCTCCATGTTCACATCGGAGACGCCGATCGCCCGCAGTGTCGTCCGCAGCAGGTTCAACCACTCCCTGGCGTCGTCGGCGGAACGCAGGTCGGGCTCGGTCACGATCTCAGCGAGCGGCGTGCCGCCGCGGTTGAAGTCCACGGCACTGCGGTCGGCGCTGTGGATGCGGCCGCTGGCGCCGGTGTGCACGAGCTTCGCCGCGTCCTCCTCCAGGTGCACGCGATGGATGCGTACCTCACCGAGGCGGCCAGAGCTGCACAGCGGCACGTCGTACTGGGAGATCTGGTAACCCTTGGGCAGGTCGGGATAGAAGTAATTCTTACGATGGAACTGCGAACGCGGCGCGATCTCACAGCCGAGAGCGAGGCCGATCATGATCCCGTAGTGGACGGCCTGGGCGTTCACTGCCGGCAGCGTTCCGGGCAGCCCCAGGCAGCGCGGGCAGGTGTGAACGTTCGGCGGGTCGCCGAAGGACAGCTCGCAGCCGCAGAACATCTTCGTCCGCGTCTTCAGCTGAACGTGGATCTCAAGCCCGATAACCGGCTCATACTGGATCTCCGCGCTCATGCTGGCACCGCACCTCCTCCGTTGCGGGGCCGGCTGCCGTCGAATCCGAGCGCCTGCTCGAGCGCGTAAGCGGCATCGAGGATGCGACTTTCGCTGAATGCTGGCCCAGCGAGCTGCAGGCCCACGGGCAGGCCGTCGCTGAGACCGCACGGGATCGAGATCGCAGGAATGCCCGCAAGCGACATCGGGACCGTGCAGAAATCGTTCAGGTACATCGCCAACGGATCATCGGACTTCGCCCCGAGCTCGAACGCGGTGCTGGGAGCGGTCGGCGTGACGATGAAGTCGACCGCGTCGAAGGCGGCCCGGAAATCATCGGCGATGCGCGTGCGCACCCGCAGCGCGGTGCCGTAATAGGCGTCGTAGTAGCCGCTCGACAGCGCGTAGGTGCCGAGCATGATCCGGCGCTTGACCTCGGGTCCGAAGCCATGTCCGCGCGTACGGCTGTACATCGTCGTGAGATCGGCGTCGCCGGCCAGGCGCAGGCCGTAACGGACCCCATCGAAGCGCGACAGGTTCGCCGAGGCCTCGGCCGGGGCGATGATGTAGTAAGCCGAGAGCGCGTAGGCGGCATGTGGCAGCTTGCACGGCCGAACCGTTGCGCCCAGCCTCTCGGCGAGCGCGATCGCCGCCTCGAAGCTCTCGCGCACGCCTGGGTCGATTCCGCCCTCGGCGCCGATCAGCTCGTCGGGCACGCCGAGCCGGATGCCCTGCAGATCCTGGCGTGAGGGCAGGGCCACCTCGCCGGGAAACCCGAGCGACGTCGAGTCGTAGGCATCCTGACCGACCATGTGGCGAAGCAGCAGGGCGGCGTCGGTGACGTCGCGCGTGAGCGGACCTGCCTGGTCCAGCGATGACGCGAAGGCGATCATCCCGAAGCGCGAGCAGGCTCCGTAGGTCGGCTTCAGGCCGACGATGCCCGAGAAGGCCGCGGGCTGACGGATCGAGCCGCCCGTGTCGGTGCCGAGTGCCCAGGGCAAGAGCCCAGCCGCCACAGCCGCAGCACTGCCACCGGAAGAGCCACCGGGTACACGCCGCCGGTCCCACGGGTTCAGCACCGGACCGAACGCCGAGTTCTCGTTCGACGACCCCATCGCAAACTCGTCCTGGTTGGTCTTGGCGATGAGCGCGGCGCCGGCGTCGGTGAGCTTCCGCACGACGGTCGCGGTGTACGGCGGCCTGTAGCCCTCGAGGATCTTCGAGCCTGACTGGCTCGGCACGCCCTCCGTGCAGAACAGGTCCTTGACGCCCAGCGGGACACCCGCCAGCGGAGCGTCGGGCGCTGCGGCGGCGGGCGCCGTTTCAGCAACCCATGTGAACGCGTTCAGTTCGTCGGCGGCAGCGCGTGCTCTGTAGAACTCGAACAGCTCGCCCGCGTCGAGCTCGCCCGCACGAATCGCGGCGGCAGCTGCGGCCGCGCTCAGCTCCAGCAGCTCGGCGCTCATTCGGTCGACGCACCCGGGCTCGGGACGCCGAACCCAGCCGGAGTGGGCTCCGGCGCCTGGGAAAGCGCGACCTCGGGGGTCAGCGACGGCTCCGGCACGTCCGCACGCAGCGCGTTGACGAGATCGACGACGTGGGAGGTGGGCTCGACGCCGTCGAGGTCGAGCGAACGGATCGCTTCGATGTGATCGAGCACCTTCGAGAGCTCCATGGACATCTTCTCGGCCTCTGCGTCGCTCAGTTCAAGACGCGCCAGGCGCGCGACGTGGTCCACCTGCTGGCGTTCGAGCATGCCTGGGATTCTAGGCGCGGCTCTCGGTGGGCGAGTCCTGGGCGCTGAGTCGCTCGATCACCGCCGGAGAATCCTCGGTGGCGACCGCATCGCGCCGCAGCGAGCGGTAGACGCCGACGAACACTACGACGCTCAACGCGACCCCGACATACGCGCCAGGGCGAGCATCGATCACATTGGCGCCACCGGCCTGCACAAGATGCACGGACGGTCCGTCGAGCAGAACCCTGATTGCGATCAGGATCGCCTGCACGAATGAGATCGGCAGCAGCAGTGTCGTGATCACCACAGGGAGCGCCGGCGAGCGGCGGGCCGCGGTGAGCAGCATGATCGCGATGCCGGCCAGAGCGACGATCAGCGTGAGCGGCCCCAGCACGTTGAACGTGTCCCAGCCGTTGGCACTGGCGCTCTGCCCGAGCATCGCCGCGAACGCGTGATAGCGGGCGCCGTACGCGAACCAGCTCGCCCCGAATAGGTCGATCAGGAGCAGGATGGAGCCGACTCCGAGCAGCCACTCCGGAGCGGTCAGCCGTGTCGTCCTCAGGCTCATCGCCGCCAAGCTACATCGTCACGGCGTTCAGCGACGCGTGAGGTGTGCGTACTGACTGAGCAGCTTGCGCTCAGACCCGTCGCTGGCGAAGCGCACGACGACGATCCCGCCGGGCTCGACGCCGATCACGGTGCCGTCGCCGAACTTCGAGTCGATGACCTCCTCGCCGAGACGGAACTCCGGGACATCACCCTGCGGCCGGGCCCGCCCGACGCGGATCGTGCCCGAAAGCGCATCGGGCTCGCTGGCCGAACCGATCGACGGCCACGAGGTGAGCCGCTCGCGGAAGCCAGTGACGCCCCGGGGTCGCGACTCCTCCCGGTCGGTGAGCGCGGATGGGATCTCCGCCAGAAAACGACTCGGGATCGCGTAGCCGTGGGCTCCAAAGACGGTCCGCTGCCGTGCGCAGGTGATGTAGAGGTCGCGCTGGGCGCGGGTGATGCCGACATAGCAGAGGCGGCGCTCCTCCTCGAGCTCCCCCTCCTCGAGCGCGCGGGAGTGCGGAAAGATCCCGTCCTCGCAGCCGATCATGAAGACGATCGGGTACTCGAGGCCCTTGGCGTTGTGCAAGGTCATCAAGGTCACGAGACCGGCATCATCGTCACGCGTATCGGCGTCGGCGACGAGCGAGATCTGCTGCAGGAAGTCACCGAGTGAGTGCTGTTCGGACTCGCTCACGTCGTACTCCGCCGCGACGTTCACGAGCTCATCGAGGTTCTCAATCCGGCCCTGCGCTTCGATCGTGCGTTCAGCCCGCAGCGCCTCGAGATAGCCGGTCTGCTCGAGCACGCCGCTCAGCAGCTGCGCGACCGCCATGCCCGAGCTCGGCCTGCTCCCGCAGCGCGCCGATCGTCTCCGTGAAGCGGCCGACGGCCTTGATCGCCGCGGCGCCCAAACCCGGAACGTTCGCCGGTTGCGCCGCAACCTCCCAGATGCTCTCCCCCAGCGTGTTGGAGTACGCGAGGATCCGCGCGACCGAGGTGGCGCCGATGCCGCGCCGCGGCGAGTTGACGATGCGCGTGAACGCGCCCGCATCCTGGAGGTTCACGAGCGCCGTCAGGTAGGCCATCGCGTCCTTGATCTCGGCGCGCTCATAGAAGCGGGTGCCGCCGACGACCTGATAGCCGATGTCCGCGCGCACGAGCGTGTCCTCGAGCACGCGCGATTGGGCGTTGGTCCGGTAGAAGACGGCGACCTCACTGCGGGAGGCGCCGCCATCCACCAAACGCTCGATCTCACCGGCGACGAACCGCCCCTCGGCGTGCTCGTCGTCGAGCTCGCGGATGTGGATCGGATCGCCCTCGCCGAGCTCGGTCCAGAGCTCCTTCTCCTTGCGCCCGCGGTTGTGCGAGATCACCGCGTTGGCCGCATCGAGGATCGTCTGCGTGGAGCGGTAGTTCTGCTCGAGCTTTACGACCGTGGCATCTGGGAACTCTGTCTCGAAGCTCAAAATGTTCTGGATATCGGCTCCGCGGAAGCCGTACACAGATTGATCCGGGTCGCCCACCACCGTCAGGTTTCGTCGCTCGCCGGCCAGCAGCTGCAGCCAGCGGTACTGCACCGCATTGGTGTCCTGATACTCGTCGACCAAGATCACACGGAACAACTGCTGGTAGGTCTTGCGCACCTCGGGGAATAGCTCGAGCACGTTCACCGCGCGCACCAGCAGGTCGTCGAAGTCCATCGCGTTCATGCGGTGCAGCTCGCGCTCGTAGCTGATGTAGACGTCGGCGACGGTCCGCTCGAAGAACGACCCGACCATCTGCGCATACGCCTCGGCGTCGCGCATGCGGTTCTTGGCGTCGGAGATCTGGTTGTGGATCGCGGCCGGCGTGAAGCGCTTGGGGTCGACCCCGTTCTCCTCCATGCAGCGCTTGATCAGCCGCCGTGAGTCGGCCTGGTCGTAGATCGTGAACTGGCGCGTGTAGCCGAGCTTGTCGGCGTGGGCGCGCAGCATGCGCGCGCAGGCCGAGTGGAACGTCATCACCCACATCGCGCGCACCCGGCGGCCGACCAGCAGCTCGGCGCGCCCGCGCATCTCGGCGGCGGCCTTGTTGGTGAAGGTGATCGCCAGGATCTCACTCGCCTGCACGACGTTGGTCGCGACCAGGTAGGCGATGCGGTGCGTGAGCACACGCGTCTTGCCCGAGCCCGCGCCGGCAAGGATCAACAGCGGCCCCTCACCGTGGGTCACTGCCTGGCGTTGGGGATCGTTCAACCCCTCGAGCAGCGCCTCGACCTGTTCACTAGCCTCGATCATCTTCTACCCCTACGGTACCGAGGGTCATGGTCGTTACTGACTCGCTCCGGGAAGCCTGCGCCTGGGTCTGCGCGCGTTCCACATCCGTGCGCGTGGTCGAGGACCGGATCCAGAGCTACGCACTGCAATTTGCGGAGTTTGAGGAACGCACTGGCTTGGCACGAGCGCGTTCCTCGATCGCTCCGACGCAGCGCGAGAATGACGCCGCCTTCTGGCTGACGCTCGATGCGATCAACTTCGGATCGGGCTGGTTTCCCTCGCTCCGCAAGCGGGAGCGAGCTACCGGATATCGGACAATCGCCGCCGGCGTCAAACGGCGTTTTGAGACCGAAGGCCGCTGGACGGCGGCGCAGTTGACGGGCCTCACTCGAGAGGAGCTGGCCGGGTGGCTCGAGCAGGACTCAGAGCACGAGCTGGTCGGGCTCATGACCCAATCGCTGCGTGACCTGGGCGCGAACGTACGACGGCGCTACGGCGGCGCGTTCGCGGCGCTGGTCGACTCAGCCCACGGCTCGGCCATCGAGCTCGTCGAGACCCTCGCCAGCTGGCGGAGCTTCAGCGACCGGTCCTACTACGACGGGCGCTCGCTCCCGTTCCTCAAGCGCGCACAGATCGCGGCCGCCGACCTTCAGCGCGCCGGTGTCGCCGAGTTCGCCGATCTCGATCGGCTGACAATGTTCGCCGACAACCTCGTGCCGCATGTGCTGCGACTCGACGGCGTGCTCTGGTTCGACCCCGAGCTGGTCGGTCGGATCGAGCGTGGCGAGCTGATCGAGCACGGTTCGCCCGAGGAGGTCGAGATCCGCGCCTGCGCCGTCCACGCTGTCGAGCTGCTGACGGCCGCGGCGCCGTCGAGCGCGACGAGCGCCGCGCAGATCGACGAGATCCTCTGGAACCGCGGTCAGGCCCCCGAGTACAAAGCGGTGCCGCGGCATCGAAGCCGCAGCACCGCCTATTAGCTACTTCGTAGCCTTGATCCGTTCCTTGGCGATCGCCTGCGCACCCTTCACGCCCACGAGCAACTCGGAACGCAGCGTGCCACTCGCGAGCAGGTCGACGGCCGGGAAGCGGCCGCTGATCGCAAGGGTGGCGTCCAGTGCGATCACGGTCGTCTCGCCGCCCAGCGGCCTGGAGCTCGTGGCGATCACGGTCAACGAACCACCGTCACGCAGCTTGCGTGCCGAGGCGAGCGCCTTGCGTGCGCTCAGCGGGTGCAGTCCGTCGAGCGTGTCGATCAGCACGACCGCGTCGGAGCCGCGCGCCGCCAGCCGGCGGGCCTGATCGACCACCAGCTCGACCGTGTTGTCCTGCGACTCCGTCGAGGCGGCGAAGCTCACGGCGGCGCCGGGCTTGACCGGGCCCTCAGACCATTCGCCGAGCTCCTCGGGACGGACGCCGGCGAGCGCGACAAACACACTCACACCCTCCTGGGCCGCGAGCACGTTCGCGAGCTGCTGCAGCAGGTGGGACTTGCCCGCCCAGCTGGCGCCGATGATGCTGACGCGCGAGCCGCGGCCGAACGGGGTGAGGAACTCAACCGCCTTCAGTGTCTCATCCTCAGAGCCGAGCTCGAAGCGCTGGCTGGGAAACTCGGCGGCCAGGTCGTCGAAGCGTCCACGATCGGCGAGCTCCTCGGCGGGGCGGCCGTTGACGGTGTCGATGCGCACCAGCGACGGGAAGCGCTCGGAGCGGTGCGGTGCACGCCGCGGACCGGTGACATGGTCACCGTTGACGAGCTCACAGCGCTTGACCTGCGCGGCCGAGATATAGACGTCGCTGTCGGATGGCTCGGGTGGTGCGATGCGCACGAAACCAGAGCCGTTGGGCAGGAGCTCGACGACGCCGTCGACAAGCTCGGGCTCATCCTCCTGCTTCTTTGCCGAAGCCTTCTTGGCCGGAGCGGCAGGCTCGGCCTGATCGACCTCCTCGCCATCGTCGCCCTCGCCGGCGCTCGCGCGGCCGGCGGCACGGCCACGACCACCGCGGCGGCCACGACGGCGACGGCCGGCAGCGCCCTCCTCGTCCTCGGCTGCTGCGTCGGACTCCCTGGCGGCCGGTGCCTCCTTGGCCGCCGGCGCTTGCTCGCCGCCCTGGTGGGCGACGAGCGTGTCGATCAGGTCGCCCTTGCGCAGCCGACGGTAGCCGTCGATCGACAACTCTGAGGCGATTGCATGGAGGTCGGCGAGCGTGCTCTCCTCGAGCGTCGCGCGATCAAGTACTGACATCTGTTCTCCTTCGGATGGATCGGTGGGCTCCGGCCGCGTTGTCGGCAGCGGCCGGCGATTCGTTGCATGGTCAGTGTGACACAGGCCCCGGAGGGCAGTGGCGGTGTCACCCACGCCCACGCACTGCCCCTTCAGAGCGCTTTCAGCACGTCCTCGACGCGGGCCTTGGCGTCGCCGAACAGCATCGCGCTGTTCTCGCGGAAGAACAGTGGGTTCTGCACGCCCGCATACCCCGACGCCATCGAGCGCTTGAAGATGATCACGTTGTGCGCCTCCCAGACATGCAGCACCGGCATTCCGGCGATCGGGCTGCCGGGGTCGTCCATCGCAGCCGGGTTGACGGTGTCGTTGGCACCGATCACGAGCACGACGTCGGTGTCGGCAAAGTCGTCGTTGATCTCGTCCATCTCGAGCACGATGTCGTAGGGCACCTTGGCCTCGGCCAAGAGCACGTTCATGTGACCGGGCAGGCGCCCGGCGACCGGGTGGATGCCGAAGCGCACCTCGACGCCGCGCTCGCGAAGCTTGCTGGTCAGCTCGGCCACGCCGTGCTGAGCCTGGGCGACGGCCATGCCGTAGCCGGGGGTGATGATCACCGAGCGTGCGTCCCGCAGCAGCTCGGCCGTCTCCTGCGCCGTGACCTCGCGATGCTCGCCGTAATCCTGGTCGCCGCTGGCCGGCGCCTCGATCCCGAAGCCGCCCGCGATCACCGAGATGAACGAGCGGTTCATCGCCTGACACATGATGTAGCTGAGGTAGGCGCCGGAGGAGCCGACGAGCGCCCCGGTGACGATCAGCAGGTCGTTGTTCAGCAGGAACCCCGATGCCGCCGCCGCCCAGCCCGAGTAGCTGTTCAGCATCGAGACGACCACGGGCATGTCACCGCCGCCGATGCTGGCCACCAGATGCAGGCCCAGCGCCAGTGCCAGCAGCGTCACGATCACCAGCAGGATCAGGTGCGGCTCGACGATGAACCACGTCGTCAGCCCGGCGAACGCGACCAGCGCGCCGATGTTGAGCCAGTTCTTGGCCGGGAGCACGAGCGGGGCGGACTTGATCCGCGCCGAAAGCTTCAGGAAGGCGATGATCGAGCCGGTGAACGTGACGGCGCCGATGAACACGCCGATGAACACCTCGGCGTGATGGATGCCGTAGGTGCCGAGCGCCCTGAAGCCCATCGCCTCGGCGCCGTAGGGCTTGCGCTCGACACTGAGGTAGCCGTCCCAGCCGACGAGCACGGCAGCCAGGCCAACGAAGCTGTGAAACAGCGCGATCAGCTCCGGCATACCGGTCATCTCGACAACCCGCGCGCGGTACAGGCCGATGCTCGCGCCGACGAGCACGGCGATGACCAGCAGCACGACGCCGAGCGAGTTGATGTGATCGTGCGCGGCGAGCACGACCGTCGCGATCAAGCGCGACCGCCATGCCGGCGATCCCGAAGTAATTGCCCGCCCTGGCCGTCTCGTGCTTGGAGAGCCCCGCGAGCGCGCGGATGAAAAGCAGCGCCGCGATCAGGTATGCGGCGCTGGCGGCCGTGTTGACACTCATGGCGGCGGCTCAGCTCCTGGAGAACATCGAGAGCATCCGGCGCGTCACCGCGAAGCCACCGAAGATATTGATGCTTGCCAGCAGGATCCCGAACGCTGGAGATGATCGTGACGAGCGTGCTGTAGCGCCCGACCTCGAGGATGCCGCCGACGAGGATGATCCCCGAGATCGCGTTGGTGACAGACATCAGCGGCGTGTGCAGCGCGTGATGGACGTTGCCGATCACGTAGTAACCGATCACGATCGCGAGCGCGAACACGGTCAGGTGCGGTACCAGCGCCGCCGGGCGCGATCGCGACGAGGATGAAGAACAGCAGCGCGCCGAGCCCGGTGTAGGCGTATTTCCGCTGCGCCGACATCGGCTGTTTCTCGGGCGCCCTCGCCGCTGCTTCGGGCGCCGGCCGCGGCCGCCGGTGCTGCGGAGACCTGCACCGGCGGCGGCGGCCAGGTCAGCTCGCCATCGCGCACGACGGTGATCGAGCGCTGCACGACGTCGTCGAAGTCGAGCACCAGCTGCCCGTCCTTCTCCGGCGTCAGCAGCTTCATCAGGTTGACCAGGTTCTGGCCGTAGAGCTGCGAGGACTGCGTCGGCAGCCGGCCCGGAAGGTCGGTGTAGCCGAGGATCGTCACGCCGTTCGCGGTCACCGTGCGCTCGCCCTTGACCGTGCCGGCGACGTTGCCGCCGTTGGCCGCCGCCAGGTCGACGATCACGCTCCCGGGCTTCATGCTGGCGACCATCTCCGCGGTGACCAGCTGCGGCGCCGGGCGACCAGGGATCAGCGCGGTGGTGATCAGGATGTCGATGTCCGGCACGGTGCGCGCGTAGAGCTCCTCGGCGAGCTTGTTGTAGTCCTGGCCCATCTCGCGGGCGTAGCCGGTGGCCGAGACCTCCTCCTCCTGGCCGGTGTCGACCTTCAGGTACTCGCCGCCGAGCGACTTGACCTGGTCGGCGACCTCGGGCCGCGGATCGGTCGCGTAGACGATCGCGCCGAGGCTGCCGGCGGCGCCGATCGCCGCCAGCCCGGCGACACCAGCGCCGGCCACCAGCACCTTGGCCGGCGGCGACCTTGCCGGCGGCGGTCACCTGACCGGTGAAGAAACGCCCGAACTCGTTCGCGGCCTCGACCACCGCGCGGTAGCCGGCGATGTTCGCCATCGAGCTGAGCACGTCCATCGACTGCGCGCGGCTGATGCGCGGCACCGCGTCGAGCGCGAGCGCCGTGATCGGCCGCCTGGCCAGGTCCTCGACGAGCGCCTGGTCGAGCATCGGCGAGAGCCAGCTGATCAGCGTCGCGTGCGGCTGCAGTCTGTCCAGCTGATCGGGCGCCGGGCGCGTTGATCGCAAGCACGATCTCCGCCAGGAATGGATCGCCGATCGACGCGCCGGCGGCCGTGTAGGCCGCGTCGGTGAAGCTCGAGAGCGCGCCGGCGCCGGCCTCGACCACGACCTCGTAGCCGAGCTTCACGAGCTGCTCGACCGTGTTCGGCGTGGCGGACGACCCGGGTCTCCCCGGCCTGGGCCTCCTTCGGAATCCCAATCCTCATGCGCGCACCAATCTACCGATTTTCCGGTCCGTGTTCGCGGCCTTCTGCAACTGTTTGGCTACAGCGGGTGTCCGCTGAGCGCGATCTCCGCCTCGGCGGTCACCCAAACGGGCGACTGTGAATCTCGCGCGAGCGTAATCGACGGCGCCGTCGGCTTGGATCAAGGATCTGAGATATGCGAGCGGCGAGGGCGACCCATGACGGGCGACACTCGCAGGATTGACGCCGGCTGCGATCAGCCCGCAGACGGCAAATGCGGTCGATTGCGCGTTCGACGCCGCTGCCCGGGTGGCCGGAAATCCACCGTCTCGGTTCTGCTGGGAGCGCACGTATGCCAGCGCGCGTGCGATGGTCGCCGGCGCCCGCGCGCCGGCGAGCGCCGACAGCACCGCGCCGGTGTCATCGACGTCGCTGACGCCGCCGCGGGTCGCGTAGTTGAAGCCGCCGTCGCGGTCCTGTTGGTGCTCGAGCCAGATGTAGGTGCTGGGCGGCACGCGCATCCCGGCGGCGCGCATGGCCAGCACCGCAAACGCGGTCAGATTCGTCTGCCCGCCGACGTCACCGTCGCGGCTGATCAGCACGCGTAACGAATGCCTGAGCGACCGCCCGCTCGCGCGGCCCGCCGCGAGCAGCGTGCGCTCGATATCACCCGGATTCCGGTCCGACGGGCGCTCGGCGCGCAACACGTAGTCGACAGCACTCGCCGACGGCAGGCCGGCGTCGGCGATCGCGAGCGTTGCCCAACCCGACGCCTCCGCGTCGGAGGCCTGGCCGCGCGCCATGCCGAAGCCACCGTCGCGGTTCTGGGCGCTGAACAGATACTGGACCGGTGTGCGGTGAGCGCTCGCGGCGGCGGCGCGCGGCGGCTTGGCTGCCATGATCCCGGCGACGGCGGCGAGCGCGACCGGCGCCAGCGGAACGCCGAGACGGGCCGCGGGCGCGAGCCAGGTGACCTGGATCCTGGTGCGAAAGCGCCTGCAGCGTGCGGATCAGCGCCGGCCCGAAGAGCATCGCGAAGCCGAAGCAGCCGGCGGCATGCACGAGGTCGAACCCAACTCCCTTGCCGACGTAGATCCCGAGCTGGGCGAGGCTGTGATCGCTGTAGGTCACCCAGTCGCCGACGTCCTGCAGCGCCGTGAAGGCGAAGCCGAGCACGAAGCTGACGAGCGCCAGCGGCAGCCGGCCGATGTGGCCGCGGGTCACGCGTGCGAGCAGCGCGCCGGCGATCCCGGTGATGCCCCAGCCCGCCATCTGCCAGGGCGTCCAGGGCCCCTGCCCGAAGAAGAAGTTCGAGGTCAGCGCCGCAACCGCGCCGACCACATAGCCAGGGGCGCCACCGAGCGCGTAGCCCGAGATCAGCACGATGTCACTGGTCGGCTTGACGTTCGGCACCGCGGCAAAGGCGATCCGCCCGAGCGCGGCGAAGGCGGCGAGCGTTCCCACCAGCGCGACGATGCGGGCGTCGGGCCGGGTGCGCTCGTACCAGGCGAACCCGGCCAGCAGCCCGAGCCCCAGGATCGCGAAGGCGCCGAGCTGCCAGCTCATGCGGATACCTCGACGTCGCTCCCGCTACGCAGCAGCGCGACACCATCGGCGGGCAGCAGCGCGCCGCCGGCGCCACCGAGGATGCGCGCGGTCTCGGTGGCGAAGTACGTGCCCCCGGAGAGCACCTCGCTGGTCGTCCCATCGGCGATCACGCGCCCGTCGGCCAGCAGCACCACGCGCTGGGCGAAGGCGGCCGCGAACTCAGGGTCGTGGGTCGCGACGATCACCGCCGCTCCCAGTTCGTGCAGCAGCCCGACGAGCTCATCCTTGGCGCCACGGTCCATGCCACGGGTCGGCTCGTCCAGGCACAGCACCGCCGGTTCCGGTGCGCTCGCGGGGTCGCCGAGCACGATCGCGAGCGCCAGCCGCTGCTTCTCGCCGCCGCTGAGGTCCCGCGGATGGCGACTCCGCCAGGTGCGTGAGCCCGACCGCCGCCAGCGCGCCGGCGCCCGCCTCCTCGCGAACCGTCTCATGCACCAGGTAGTCACTGGGGTTCTGCAGCAGCAGCGCGACACGTCCCGCGGCCTCCACCCTGCCACGGGTCGGCTCCATCAGGCCGGCGCCGTGGCGCAGCAGCGTCGACTTGCCGGCGCCGTTACGGCCCATCAGTGCGACGCGCTCGCCGGCGGCAACGCTGAGGTCGACGCCGCGGAGGATCGCCGGACCGTCCTTGATCTCGTGCCAGAGGTTCTTGAGATGGAGGCTCGGCGCACGCGACGGTCGACGGGAACGAAGCCGACGATGCGAGTGGGTTTTGTTCCCATCGACCGCCGCGCGCAGCTGCCGAAGGCCGGCTGTGCGAATGGCCGCCCTCGCCGCCTTCACACCCGGAGCCGGCCGCAGACCAAGCCCCGACAGTAGCTTCGCTCCGGGGGTCACAAGTGCCGGCGCGCTGCTCAGCGCCCAGATCAGGAAGCGCTCGGGGGGCCCATCGAACGCGACACCTCCCCCGTCCATCGCGATCACGCGGTCGGCGGCCGCGAGACAGCGCTCGAGCCGGTGCTCGGCCAACAACACGGCCGTGTCGCCGTCCTCGTTGAGCCGCCTCAGCAGTCCGATCAGCTCGTCGCCGGCAACCGGATCGAGCTGCGAGGTCGGTTCGTCGAGGCACACCAGCGCCGGGCGAGCAGACAGCGTCGCCCCGAGCGCAACGCGCTGCAACTCGCCACCGCTGAGCTCCTGCACGGGGCGGTCGAGCAGGCCCTCGATCGCCAGTGCCAGCGCCGTCTCCTCGACGGCGCGCGCGACCTCGGCCGCTGACCAGCCGCGATTCTCGGCGGCAAACGCCAGCTCTGCGCGCGGGGTGCCGAGCACGATCTGGGTCTCAGGGTCCTGAAACAGCGAGCCGACCGTCTCGGCCAACTCACCCGGGCCGTGCTCACGGCTGTCGCGGCCAGCGACCACGACCGTGCCGGCGAAGGCGCCGCCGTGGAAGTGCGGGACCAGCCCGCTGACGGCGCGCAGCAGCGTGCTCTTACCCGAGCCCGAGAGGCCCGCGAGCACGACGAACTCCCCCGGCTCGAGCGTCAACGTGACGTCCTGCAGCGCCGGACGCTCGGCGCCCGGGTAGGTGTAGCTCAGCTCCGCGATCCCGACGAGGCTCACCGCTGCACCCCGCGGCGGTTCAGGAACGGTGCCAGCGCCGCCACGAGCAGTACCCCGGCCACGCTCAGGGTGCGCGCGCCAGCGGGCGCGCGCAACAGCGGATACGCCGTAAAGCCGACCCAGCCGGCGATCCGCGCCGCCACCGCGACGCCCAGGACCACGGCAGCGGAGGCGAGGAAGCCGAGGTCGTGGCGCGACCAGGGACGCTGGCTGTAATGGCGGTGCGGGTGCCGGCGCGCGCCCCCGTAGCCGCGGACCTCGAGCGTCGCGGCGACGTCGAGCGCGCGATCGAGCACGCCGGTGGTGGTCGCCCGCAGCAGCTGCGCGCGCCCCGGCGGGTCCCCGGGGCGGCAGCGCTGAGCCTCCGCCAGGCGCTTGGAATCGCGCACCAGCACGGGCACCATGCGCGTCGCGATCGTGGCGCTCAGCGCCGAGCTGAAGGAGAGTCCGCGAAACAGGCGCAGCACCTCGTCCGGATCGACGGCGACCGAATACAGCGTCCCGATCAGGACGAGCACGACCGCTCGCAGCCCCAGCACGGCGCCGTAGACCGTCGCCTCGAGCGTGATGTTGGTCTGGCCGATGAGCGGCACGTCGCCGAGTCGCCAGATCACGGTCAGGCCGTTGCGCGTCACCAGCGCGTTGATCGCGGCGATCGCCAGCCATAGCGGGATCGACCAGAGCAGGCTCCGGCGCAGCTCAGGGCCGACGCCGGCGAGCACCCCGCCGCCGATCACCGACAGGGTGATCGCGCCGAGCACCAGCGGGTTCGACTGGATCAGGGCGCCGACGGCGAGCGCCGCGCACCAGGCGATCGCGACGGCAGCGCGTGCCGCATGCAGCGGACTCGCGACGCGCCTGTAGATCATGACCCCGGCGCGAGCGGCACCGCGATCACGGTGCTGCCATCGGTGGCGACGGCGAAGTGATGCTGCAGCTTGGCTGCGGTGAAGTCCTTGGCCGCGGCCGTCACGGCCGCGTCGGTGGTGCCGGTGACAAACCAGGTGGGCTGACCGAGCGAGGCCTCGCCGGTGGCGGCGATCAGGCCGACGCTGCCGTGCAGTGTCCGCGCGACCTGACCCTTGGGATTGTCGAGCTCGAGCGCGGATGAGCCGACGAACTGGGCGTAGACCCCGCTCGAGCGTGGCCCGGCCGCGATCAGCTGCGCGGCGATCACGCCCTTGACCTGGCTCCAGGGACCGACCACGACCGCCAGCGAATCGGAGCCCGAGCCGGTCCCGAGCAGCTGATCGGCCGCCTTGACGCCGTACTTGTGCAGGGCGCTGCCGACGATGTCGCAGGCGTTCTGCACGCCCGTGCCACAGTTCAGCAGGGTCGGGAACTTGCGCCCGCCGAGGCCGCTGGTGAAAGGCTCGGGGTAGGAGCCGACGACCGCCGGTACCGAGTCGGTGGCGGTCCAGTCGTGCAGGTCCCACCAGATGTGGTCGCCGGCGTGCACGTCGGTCGTGCCCGCGCCGTCGGCCGCCTCGAAGCCGTTGACGTAGTAGAACCAGTCCCGGTGGCCGGAGCTGCCCGTGTGGTCGCCGATCGATTCGACGAAGCCGCCGCCGTAGCGAGTTGCGACCTTGAAGTGGCGCTCGAGCAGCGACATCACGGTCTCAGCGCCCGGGACGTGCTTCTCCACCGCGCTGCCGTAGATCTGCGAGCCGAAGTTGCCCGTTACCACGACGCTCGCGTCCTTGGTGCCCGGCCCGGCGCCAAGGCCGCACCCGCTGAGAAACGTCGCGGCCGCGACCGCGGCGACGAGCACGGCTGAGCGGGTGCGGCGGCGCATGTCAGCTCTTGCTGACCTTGAAGACCAGCCGGTCGCCGGTCTTCAGCTTGAGGTCGCAGGCGCCCTTCGAAGAGGACTTGCCGTTGAGATACAGGCCCCAGTAGTACTTCTTGGTGGTCTCGGTGTCGCCAAGGATCGCGGTGATGTAGTACTCGTGATAGCTCGCGTACCACTAGCCCTTCCAGTCGCCGTGCGTGGCGGTGTTGAGGGCACCCTGGGCGCTCTCCGCCGAGCACTTGCCGGTCGGCGCTCCGCCGCGGGTGATCCAGCCCGGCTCTGTCTGCACGGCCTCCGTCGCCAGCAGCGTCTTGCTCTTGCCGATGACCGTGACCGTGACCTTGGGCGCGGCGCTCGCGGCGCGTGGCGCGGCGGCGGTCGCGATCTGGGCCATGGCGAGCGCCATGGCCGTGCCGAGCGCCGCAGCGCCGACCTTCACTACCTGGGTTTTATGCATGAGCCACCCCTTCCCCGAGGGCTATTTGGCTTTGTGGTCGGAGGTGGTCTCCTGGCTCTCGGGCCTAACGGCGGTGCCTTCCCAGCGCCTTGCCGGCGCCAGTGGCGTTAGGGCTTGCGGGTTTCGCCGCGAGACCTGGTACCGCCGTCCTCCCCGATAACAGTGGCGGGTCCGCTCCGGATTCACACCGGCTTCCCATCGCTACCGACCTTGGACGTCCCGATCCTAGCCAGGAATAGACTCGCGTAGCGTCATGGTCAACCTCACGCGGATTTACACAAAGCTGGGCGACGGCGGCCAGACGCACCTCGGTGACATGAGCCGCGTGCCCAAGACGCATCCGCGGATCGAGGCCTACGGCACGGTCGATGAGCTCAACTCGGTGATCGGGGTCGTGCGCACTGTGGCGGAGCTGCCGCAGAGCTATCACCCGTGGCTCGAGCGTATCCAGAACGACCTCTTCGATGTGGGCGCCGACATCGCAGCGCCCGCAGACGCACAACGCGAGCGCCTGCGCGTGCTGCCGGCGCAGACCGCGTGGCTCGAGGGGCGCTGCGACGAGGTCAACGCCTCACTCGAGCCGCTCAGGTCGTTCGTGCTCCCGGGCGGGACTCCGGCCGCTGCGCAGCTGCACGTCGCGCGCACCGTCTGCCGCCGGGCGGAGCGCCTGGCGGTCGCCTGCGGCGACGAGCTCAGCGGCGAGGTGGTGCGCTACCTCAACAGGCTCTCCGACCTGCTGTTCATCCTTGCGCGCGGCGCCAACGCCGGCGACGAGCCGCTCTGGCAGCCCGGCCGCTTCCGCGAGCAGGATTCCTGAACGAGCCTGCGGCTCAGAGCCGCGTGACCGTGATCTCAGGTGCGAGCCCGGTCCGGCGCACGTGGTCGTAGACCTCGATGTCCTCGTGCGCGGCGACCTCGACCGCGACCTCAGGCGAGACGTTGTACCGGATCGCTTCGTAGAGCAGTTCCTGATAGCTCGGCGAGCCGGGCGGGCGACCCTCGATGTCGAGCTCGTGCTGGCCGCAGTGCAGCTCCCAGCGCTCCGGGCGCACGAGCATCTCGGCGGTCAGCTTCAGCGCCGCGCTGGAGCTGATCGGCGCGGCACCGATCAGCTCGCCGTGCGAGCGGCGGTGTGCGCGTACCGCCATCAACGAGATCGCCAGGCGATCGAGGTTGCGGCCGTATGGGGCGGGCACGATGTCGACGGGGCCGCGGGCATCGGTCTCGCCGCGGATCGTGCGCGCAATCGCGCCGACCAACACGAAGTCCACGCCAGAGGCGATGAGCCATTGCATGACTGCGATCGAGGAAGCCGGCACGTGCTCAAAGCCCTCGGAGGCCGTGACGGAGACAACATCGATGCTGGGGACACGGTTACGAAGCAGCATGGGTCAGCTTTCGCTCCACCGTGGCGTATTCCTGCACCGCTGTCACACACACGCGGCTAACACGCGGCGAGGTACGCTAAGCCGGTCTGGCGCGCGGGTCTGCGGGCGTCCGATGCTCCCCCTCTCCCCCTCCTCTTCGTCATAACCTAACCGCATGGCCGGACCGGATCAGGACACCCCTGCAGGGGACAGCGCGGGCGCGCCTCAGCGCGCCGACGGGGGCGACGAGCCTCAGCAACCCGGCGCGGTCGCGACACCGCCGCGCAAGAAGAGCTTCCACGAGGCCGCGCACAAGCTTCCGCAGAGACAGCTGCAGCGGCTCGAGGCCGAGGATCACTATTCGCAGGACGAGCGGGCGACACCCGACGACAGCCAGATCGACGTCGTCGCCCATGCCAGCCGAGCCGTGCTCGCACTCGGCGCGCTCGGGGTCGTCTATGGCGACATCGGGACCAGCCCCCTGTACGCCGAGCAGGTCACGTTCGGGTTCAAGGCCGCCAACCACGTATCACCGGTGGGCGTCTACGGGATCGTTTCCCTGATCTTCTGGTCGCTGGCGGTGGTCGTCTCGATCAAGTACGCCGGTTTCATCATGCGCGCCCACAACCGCGGTGACGGCGGCATCATGGCGCTCGCCGCGCTGGTCCGTCGCAACAAGGTCGCGAGGGCGACCACACTTGTGACGCTCGGAATCTTTGGCGCATCGCTGTTCTTCGGCGACGGCATGATCACGCCCGCGATCTCCGTGCTATCGGCGGTCTCCGGCCTGGAGGTGGCGTCCCCGGGCGTCTCGCACCTGGTCGTGCCGATCGCAATCGTGATCCTCGTCGGGCTGTTCCTGCTCCAACGCAAGGGAACCGGGACGGTTGGCTGGCTGTTTGGGCCGGTGACGCTCGTCTGGTTCGTGTCGATAGCCGTGATCGGCGCCCCCGAGATCGCGAAGCATCCGGAGGTGCTGCAGGCGCTCTCACCGACCTGGGGCGCACGGTTCTTCATCGACCACGGCTTCGAGGCCTTCCTCACGCTCGGCGGGGTCGTGCTCTGCGTGACGGGAGCCGAGGCGCTGTATGCCGATCGTGGCCACTTCGGCCCGGGCCCGATCCGCCTCGCCTGGTTCACGATCGTGTGGCCGGCCGTGATGCTCAACTACATGGGTCAGGCAGCATGGATCCTCGACCACCCCGGTGCGCCCAAGCATCTGAGCAGCTTCAACCCGTTCTTCTCGGTGGTGCCTGGGTGGTTCCAGCTGCCGGAGGTGGTGCTCGCCACCGCGGCGACCGTGATCGCCTCGCAGGCGGTGATCTCCGGCTCCTACACGGTCGCGCGGCAGGCGATGCAGCTCGGCTACCTCCCGCGGCTCAAGATCGTGCACACCAGCGAAATGGAGGGACAGATCTACGTCCCCGTGGTCAACTGGGTGCTCGCGGGCGGCGTGCTCGCGCTGGTGCTGATCTTCCAGAATTCCAACGGGCTGGCAAACGCTTACGGGGTGGCGGTGACGGGCACGTTCATCCTCAACACCATCCTGTTCCTCTCGGTGGCGCGGGCAATGTGGCGCACTCCGAGGTGGCGGTTGGCCGCACTCGGCACGCTCTTCCTGATCGTCGAGGTGTCGTTCTTCCTGGCCAACGTCGCCAAGCTCTTCCACGGCGCATGGCTGCCGCTGGCCGCCGGCCTGGCATGCTCAACGGTGATGCTGACCTGGCGCAAGGGACAGGTGATCGTCACCCGCAACCGCGTCAAGCAGGAGGGCGACCTGCACGAGTTCCTCGACCAGCTTGCCACCGCACAGCCGCCGATCGTTCGCGTCCCCGGCACCGCGGTTTTCCTCAATGCCACCGGCGAAACCACGCCGCTCGCCCTGCGCAGCCTCGTCGAGCACACGCACGCGCTGGCGGAGCGAGTGCTGATCGTCTCGATCGTCTCACGCAGCGTCCCGCACGTACTGCCCAAGCGACTGTTCTCGGCCAAGCGGATGGGGCAGGGCCGCTGCCAGGTCCTCCACGTGGTGATCCGCAGCGGCTACCGCGACAGCACCAGCATCCCGGAGCTGCTGCAGCTCGCGCGCAAGCTGGGCTACCTCGAGCGCAACCTCGACCTCGAGAACGCCTCCTACTTCATCTCGCGCATGACGATCACCGACAGCGGCCGGCCGGACATGGCTGCCTGGCGCAAGAAGCTGTTCCTGCTGATGGCGCGCAACGCCGCCAGCCCGATCGAGCACTTCGGGCTGCCGGTCGAGCGCACCGTGCTGATGGGCTCGCAAGTCAGCCTCTGAGGCGCCTGCCAGTATTCGGGGCTCTTGACGCCCTGGCACGCAATCGCGATCTTCGCCGCCGGCATCGCCGCCGGCACCATCAACACCGTGGTCGGCAGCGGCACGCTGATCACCTTCCCGACGCTGCTCGCGTTCGGTTACGCGCCGGTGACCGCGAACGTGTCCAACACGATCGGCCTGGTGCCCGGATCGGTGTCGGGTGCCGTCGGCTACCGCGGCGAGCTCAGCGGCCAGCGTGAGCGCGTGCTGCGGCTCGGAATCGCGGCCGTCTGTGGCGGCGCGCTCGGCTCGATCCTGCTGCTGGTGCTGCCGGCGTCGGCGTTCAAGGCGATCGTGCCGTTCTTTATCGGCATCGCGCTCCTGCTGATCCTGCTGCAGAAGCAGATCAACCGGGCGCTCGGTGACCGCCGCCGTGGCGTCGGCGAGGGCATCCCCTTCGCGGCACTGGCGGGCGCCTTCGGCTGCGGGATCTACGGCGGCTACTTCGGCGCCGCCCAGGGCATCCTGATGATGTCGGTGCTGGGTCTGAGCATGGACGACACGCTGCAGCGCCTGAACGCCGTCAAGGTGATCACCACCGGGCTCACCAACCTGATCGCCGGTGCGATCTTCGTGATCGCGGCGCACGTCGCCTGGGACGTCGCCGGGCTGATCGCCTGTGGCTCGATGATCGGCGGCGTGCTGGGCGCGCGCTACGGGCGGCGGCTCTCGCCTAACGCTCTGCGAGCGCTGATTGTGATCGTCGGCATCATCGCGATCATCAGGCTCATCTAGCGCTCCTGGTTGGGGTGGTGGCACGCGTTGCCACCACCCCTTCCACCGTGGTGAGGCTTACTGCTGGTCGCCGCCCTGGTCGCCCTGGCCGCCCTGGTCGCCCTGGTCGCCCTGGTCGCCCTGGTCGCTGCCGAAGTCGCGCGGCAGGACCGCGACGCCGCCGTAGCGGACGCCGTAGGTGGCGGGCCGCACGGTCACGAACTGCTCGTTGTGAGCCGTGGGTGCGCCGAGCTGGTCGGTGATCGCCACGACCTTGTTGGGGTCGGCACCCTGATCGCCGCTGCCGCTGACGGTCGAGGTCGTGGCGTAGATCGTGACGGTGCCGTCGCCGTTGACGCGGCCCGAGATGTTGCGCAGGCCGTCAGTTGCGGGCGCCCATGGCAGACCGCCGCCGCCCTCAGTGCTGTTGTCGCCGGTCGGGTAGCCGGGGACCGTGTAGGGCTGGCCCAGGTCGAGGCCGTTCTGCAGCACGTAGGCCATCTGCCAGGACTGTGTCTTCTGGTTGAAGACCCATTTCTGCAGGCCCGTGTAGCCGTTGCCTACCTCAGCCTGGGCGTCGGCGTAGGGGTTGGTCGTGCTGAGCGTCCCGAAGTTGCCGTTGCCCTCATCGGCGACGTACAGCGTGTCGGCGTTGGCGAACCACATACCGAACGGGAAGTCGTTCGTGTCGGTGCTCGCCGCCTGCTCGTTGAAGCCGCGCAGGATGCACATGTTGTACGTCACTCCCGTGCCCGGCAGCTGCACACCCTCGGCCGGGATCCCGACCGGGTTCGTCTGCGAGCACGCCTTGCCGGTCGTGTCGACGAAGTACACCGTGTTGACGCCGTTGCCGCCCGAGCCCTTGGTGTAGTAGACGACGTTGTTGTAGACGGTCATGCCGCGGAAGTTGGTGTCCTTCCCGGGCTTGTCGGCGGTCGTCGAATACTGCGGCAGCCAGCTGATGTTGAAGGTGCCGAACTGGTCGGTCGCGTCGCCGCCCGCCGCCGTCTGGGCGCTCTCGGACTGGAACGACTCGGGGTAGATCTGCGCCCCGGTCGCGTCGACCATGCTCGCCGGGATCGCGGGCGTGTGGCTCTTGCCGAGGTTGCCGTTGTTGTCGTTGCCGGCGGCGAAGAACTCGTGGTCGGCGTTGTCGAGCAGCACCGCGCGCTCGTTGTCGCCGGTGTAGGAGTTGGTCTCGGTGAAGGTCATGCGACCGTCGCTGTTGACGTCGCCGGCGACGCGGAAGTAGGGACCGGCGAGGTCCGGGTTGGTCGGGTCGATGATCCCGGGCGTGTTGGAGTTCGACGCGTCGAACGCGCCTACCGCGGCGTTGTAACCGGAGAAGCTCACGTCCTGACCGTCGGTTGAGAGGTTGATCGCGAGCTCGGACTTGGAGGAGAAGCTCGTGGTCATCTCGTTGGTGGGGATCTGCACGGTGCCGATCGGCTGGCCGGAGCGGCTCACATCCCACAGGTCGATCGGGGTGTCGACGGCGAAGCTGCCATCGGGGCCGTCGTTGTTGAAGATGTACGGGTACTGGCCGTTGGCGACGGCCTGTGCGTCGACCACAGGCGTCGGCTCCGGGTACTTGTTGCCCCAGTTGCTCGCATATGGCAGCGACTGACCGACGCTGAGGTCAACACCGTCGCGCGGGAACACCGTGCCGCTGATCACGACGCTGTCGGGGGCGAGCTGCGACTGCTGGCCGCCCCAGTTGCCGCCGCCCGGATGAGCGTGCTGGTGCGCGCTCGCGGCGGGGGTTACGGCGAGAGCGGCGACAGCGGATGCTGCCAACGCGCTTGCCTGCAGTGCCCTGGCGCGGGTGCGCCTGCGTCCGGCGACCTTGTTCTTAGCCACTTGTATCTCCTGTGAGATGGAGTTGTCGCAGCCAACCTACGGTCGTGCGCGAGCCGTCTTGTTACCGGGATGTGATGGACAAGTGGCAAGCCGGTGAACTCGCCTGCGCGAGCGATCAGTCGGCGATCAGCAGCACCACCACGACGATCACCAGCAGCGCCAGCGGCAGCAGCGTGAACGGGCTGATCCGATGCTCCCGCAGCTCACCGCGCAGGCTGCTCGAACGGACGCCCGCCCACAGCCTGCCGAGCAGCCCCGAGCGCCAGCCGACGTACAGGACCGCGAGCACGATCACGGCGATCAGCACGACGCCACCGGAGGTGTGGTGATGGCGCGTCATCGCCGTGCAGCTAGCTCCGCGCCAGCGGACGGGCTCGCAAGCTCAGCGTCCAAGCGACGGCAATCAGCAGCGCCCCGAGCGCCAGCGCGATGATCGCGGTGGGCGGCAGCTCGGCGCCCCCGGATCGCTCCCCCGCCGCTGCCGAGCGGCCGGCAGCGGCGAGCGCCCCCGCCGGAATCGGATGACCGGCGGCGGCCGCGAGCAGCGGCACCGCGGCCAGCGCCGCGGTCGCGAGCTGCTCACCGGGACCGGGCGCGGTGGCGCGCACGTTCTGCTCCGCCCGGCTGACGGCGTGCGCACCTGCGCGCGAGCCGTACAGGCCAAAGCCGCTGGGCATCACCACCAGCACCTGCCCGCGATAGAGCTCGGAGAGCTCGTATCCCAGATATTGCGCGTACCTGCCCGGAGCGCGCCACAGCGCGGTCGCGGTCCCGAGATCATCGGCTGCGGCGATCAGCGCCACGCGGATCGGGAAGCCGGCGCGGGCGCTCGCGCTCAGCACGGCCTCGAGCCGCGCCTGCGAGCCCAGCGAGACGCCCGAGTCAATCGGATTGAACAACGTGTTCTCCACCAGCACATCACTGGCCGGATCGCCGTCGGCGAGCGCGGCGGGCGCCGCGATCAACGCCGCGCTCGCCAGAATGGCTGTGATGACGGCCAGGCGACGCACGAGAGCCGAGTTTAGGCGCGGGGTGGTGCTGGCGACCTGTGTCACCGCCGCGCTGACCGCGCTCGGGCTGCTTCCCGCGACGGCCGCCGCCGACGGGCCCATCACCCCCACCGCTACCAACTACGTCGCCCGCGTGACGCACGTCCCGGCTGGGATCCAGGCACAGGTGGTCAACGCCTACCTGAACCTGTGGGTGAAGGTCCCGCCGCGGGCGCACGTGACGGTGCTCGACTTCCGCGGCGCACCGTGGGTGCGCTTCACGCCGAGCGGCGTCGCGATCAACCGCAACTCGCAGGAGTACTACCTGAGCCAGGTGCCGGTGCCGGCCGTGCCACCGCCGGGGCTGACGCGCAGCACACCCCCGGACTGGATCGGCGTCTCGAGCGGCCATGCGTACGTGTGGCGTGAGGGCCGCCTGCACGCGCTCGCGACGATCGCGCTCACCCCCGGCCAGCACTACGTGGGCTCCTGGCGGATCCCGGTGGTGGTCGATGGCCGCACGGGCACGATCGTCGGCGGCATGTGGCACCGGGGCGCGCCATCGGTCGTCTGGTTCTGGCCGGTGCTGGTGCTGCTCGCCTGCGCGCTCGCCGCCTGGAGGGTGCGCTCGCCCGAGCTCGACCGCCGCCTCTCGCTGGGGTTGGCGCTGCTGCTGCTCGCGCTGGTGGCCGTCGGCATGGGCGGCAAGTACCTGCACGGCAGCCCGGCGGTGAGCGCCGGCAACGTGGCGCTGCTGCTGGTGACGCTGGCGGTGCTCGGCGCCGTCGCGGGGCGGCTGCTCGGCGGCCGCTTCGGCGGGCCGCTGCTGCTCGTCACGGCCGTGATCGCGCTATGGGCGGGGCTGACGCTGATGCCCGTGCTGACGCACGGCTACGCCCTGGTGGCGCTGCCGATCCTGCTTGTGCGGGTGATCTCCGCGACGCTGCTCGGCGGGGCGCTGAGTCTGGCGCTGTTCGCGGTGCGCATGCTCGACCGCATACCGGTGTGAGACGCGCGCTCGCTCTGCTCGCCGCACTGCTGCTGCTGCTGGCCGGCTGCGGAGCCAGGCCCGCGGCGCAGCGGCGGGCCTCCGGCATCCCGTCCTCTCTCCTGGCCGCGGCGCGGCCGATCGGTCGCGGACCGCGTTTCCAGCCGCCGGCCGGCACCGGCGTGACCGGACCCTGCCGGACGCCGCTCGGCAGGCGTCAGCAGGCGCACATCGAGCTGTTCGGCGCCAACCGCGTGGTGCTGCTCGCGGCCGGCATCGGCACGCGGCCGCCGCGGCGGATCCGCGATGGACGGCTGACGCAGGCGCGCTGCTTCGGCGCGATCGTCACGCTCGACCCGACCGGCATCGTCTACTTCCGGCCCGGGGCGCGGCTGACGGTCGGCGAGCTCTTCGCGGCATGGGACCAGAGGCTCGGCGCCAGGCGGATCGCCTCGTTCACCGGTGGACGCGTGCGCGTCTACGTCAACGGGCGCCGCAGCGCGAGCTCGCCGGCGACCGTTTCGCTCACGCAGGATGCGGAGATCGTGCTCGAGGTCGGGCCGCGCGTTCCCCCGCACTCGCACTTCAGCTTCCCCGCCGCGCCGCTGTCCGGGCTGCGTTGAGACCGGGGATAGATACGCTGACTATGTGAGTTCGCCAAGCGCCACCGTCCGTGCCGACGAGCACCGCTGGGTGGTGCTCGGGATCTGCTGCCTGAGCCTGCTGATCGTCGGACTCGACACGACGATCGTCAACGTTGCGCTGCCAGCGATCCATCGCTCGATGCATGCCTCGCTCGACGGGTTGCAATGGATCGTCGACGCCTACACGCTGCCGCTCGCGAGTCTGCTGATGCTCGGCGGCTCAACCGCCGATCGGCTCGGCCGCAAGCGCATCTTTCAGATCGGCCTGGTGACGTTCGTGATCGGCTCGGCACTGTGCGCCGCAGCTCCGAACCTCGGCGTGCTGATCGCCGCGCGTGCCTTCCAGGCACTCGGCGGCGCGATGCTCAACCCGGTCGCGCTCTCGATCGTGCGCAACATCTTCCACGATCCGCGTGAGCGCGCCCAGGCGGTCGGGGTCTGGGGCATGATGCTCGGCCTGAGCATCGGCCTCGGCCCGGTTCTCGGCGGCGTGTTCGTCACCACGATCGGCTGGCGCTACGTGTTCCTGGTCAACGTGCCGATCGGCCTGCTCGCCTGCCTGCTGACCGCACGCTACATCCCGGAATCGCGCGCGGAGCATCCGCGTCGGGTCGACTCGATCGGCCAGCTGCTCGTGATCCTCGGGCTGGCAAGCCTGACCTACGCGATCATCGAAGGTCAGCGCGACGGCTGGGGCTCGGCCACGATCATCGCGCTGTTTGCGGTCGCGATCATCGCCTTCGCCGCGCTGGTCGCCTACGAGCTGCGCCGCGAGGAGCCGCTGATCGAGGTCCGCTTCTTCCGCAGCGCGCCCTTCAGCGGCGCCGCACTGATCGCGTTCTGCGCATTCGCGTCGTTCGCCGGTTTCCTGCTGTTGAACACGCTGTACCTCCAGAACGTGCGCGGGTATTCGGCCCTGCACGCAGGCCTGTTGACGCTGCCGCTGGCGCTGTTCGTCGTGCTGCTGCCACCCGCCTCGGCGCGTCTGGTCGCGCACCGCGGCAACCGCCTGCCGCTGATACTCGCCGCCGCCGGGATGTGCGCCGCGCCGCTGCTGCTGACCGGGCTCTCAAGCAGCACGCCGGTGTCGCTGCTGCTCGCCTCCTACGCGATCTTCGGGGTCGGTCTCGGGCTGGTCAACGTGCCGATCACAAACACCGCGATATCCGGGATGCCGCCGTCACAGGCGGGGATCGCCGCCGCCGTGGCATCGACCTGCCGCCAGGTCGGCGCGACGATCGGCATCGCCCTCTCAGGCGCCGTCGTCGGCGCCGGCTCAAGCACCATCGCGGGCCCCGCGTTTGCGCGCGCGAGCCATACGGGCTGGTGGTTGATGGTCGGATTTGCCGCCGCGATCTTCGTCATCAGTGCGGTCACGACCACCCCGTGGGCGCACGAGACCGCACGTCTGACTGCTGCACAGCTGCAGCCCGAGCACGTTCCCGGTTAGTTTGTGCGCTGAGTCGAGCCCTCGACTCGGCCAATCCGACCCACGAAACCGCGCCAGCCTCCTTGTCCGCTTCCCTGCTCCCCCCGTCGTTGAGGGGCTACCGACGCGCGTGGCTCGGACCGGACCTGATCGCCGCCGTGACGCTGCTGGTGATCGCGGTACCCGAGCAGCTTGCGACCTCGCGGCTGGCGGGGATGCCGCCGATCACCGGGCTCTACGCGTTCATCGCCGGCAGCGTCGTGTTCGCGTTGCTCGGCATGAGTCCGCAGATATCGGTCGGCGCCGACTCGACGATCGCGCCGCTGTTCGCGGCGGGGATCGGCGTCTTCGCCGTCGCCGGGGGCGCTCGTTACGGCGACCTCGTCGGGATCCTGGCGGTGATGGCGGGTGCTGATCGTGGCGGCGGTTTGGCTGCTCCGCCTGGGCTGGATCGCGGAGTTCCTCTCGGCGCCGATCATCACCGGCTTTCTCGCCGGGATCGGTGTGGTGATCGTCGTGCATCAGCTGCCGGATCTGCTCGGGATCGCCGGGGGCGGCAGCACGACGCTCGGGCGGCTGCAGCACGTGATCGATGCGCTGCACGGCACCTGTGCCTGGACGCTCGTGATCGGGCTCGGTGTGTTCGCGCTGGTGACGATCAGCGCGCGCCTTTCGCGCAGAGTGCCGGGAGCGCTGGTGGGGCTCGCGGCCGCGACCGCGCTGGTGGCGATCTTCGGGCTTCAGAACCACGGCGTCGCGATCCTCGGCCACGTCGCGCACGGCGCGCCGCGGATCGGGCTGCGTGGGCTCTCCCTGCACGCGCTCGGGCAGGTCGCGCCGGTCGCGGCGTTCATCGCGCTGGTGATCGTGATCCAATCCGCGGCAACAGCCAGGGCGTTCGAGTCAACTGCCAACACCGGCCAGGAGCGCAACGTCGGTCGCGACCTGCTCGCCGTCGGCATGGGCAGCGTGGTCGCCGGACTCATCGGCGCGTTTCCCGTCAACGCAAGCCCGGCGCGCACCGCCGCCGTCGCCGAGGCAGGCGGCCGCTCGCAGCTGACGAGTCTGCTGGCGGCGATCGCGGTGATCGCACTGATCCCTGCCGCCGGGGTGCTGCACTACGTGCCCGTCGCCGCCCTCTCCGGGGTGCTGCTGTTCATCGCGACACGCATCGTGCGGGTTTCCGATCTGCGCGCGATCGCGCGCTTTGATCGGGTCGAGCTCGGCGTTGGCGCTGATCACGCTCGTGACGGTCGCGCTGCTCGGCGTCGAACAGGGCATCGGCGTCGCCGTCGCGCTGGCGATCCTCGACCGCACCCGGATCAGCGCCCGCCCCAACGTGCACGTGCTCGGGCGCATCCCGAACACGACGAGCTGGGCGCCGCTCGGTTCGGGTGAGAGTCCGGAGGCCGTGCCCGGCGTGGTGGCGGTGCTGTTCGCGACACCGCTCTGGTACGCCAACGCCAGCCACTTCAGCGATCAGCTGCGGGAGGTTCTGGCGCACGCCGGCGATCAGCCGCTGCGCGCGGTTGTGCTCGACGCGCTCGGGAATGAGCGACATCGACTACACGGGGATGGCGGCGCTGCGCGAGCTACTCGACGAGCTCGACACGCGCGGGCTGCAGTTCGCGCTGGCACGTGCCGGTGAGCGGGTGCGCGCCGAGCTCACACGAGCGGGCCTGACACCGAAGCGGATCCCAGAGAACCGTCTCTTCCCCGACGTCGATGCCGCCGTGCGGGCGCTATCAGAGACTGACTGAGCTGCCGCCCACGGCCGCGGCGTACAGCGCCTCGAGCGTGCGCGCCTGTCCGAGCGCGTCGGCGCGGCCGAGCAGCGGCGCCCGCTTCGCCACGGCTCGCGGCGCCGAGGTCGGCGACCTCAAGCGCGTAGGCGCCGGCGGCGGCCATCGGGATCACCTCTGCGGCGCCGGCGCCGTCGCGCCACAGCTCGATCCCGTCCGGCTGGGGAAGCCAGGGGTCGGCGACGCGCAGCACGCCGCTCGAGCCGACGACCTCGAGCTCGCGCCGGTAGGGCATCGCCAGCCCGCTGTCGAAGTGGGCGATCACGCCTCCGGGGAAGCGCAGCACACCGGCCATGCACCACATCCACGCCGTCGCCGCCGAGCAACTGCTCGGCACTCACGCGCTCGGGCTCGCCCGCCAGGTAGCGCGACATGCTCACCGGGTAGCAGCCCACGTCCATCAGGCCGCCGCCCTCCATGCCGACCAACATGCGCGGGTCGGCCGGATCGCAGTTGAAGCTGAAGGTCGCCGCGGATCAGCCGCAGCTCGCCGATCGCGCCCTCGTCGACCAGCTGCTTGAGACGCTTGGTCTGCGGGTGGTGGCGATACATGAACGCCTCGCTGAGATACAGACCACGCTCGTCGGCGAGATCGAACAGCCGCTCGACCTCGGCCGGCGAGCGGCTCAGCGGCTTCTCGCAGAGCACATGCTTGCCGGCCTCGAGCGCCGCGTGCGTCCACTCGACGTGCATGCCGTTGGGCAGCGAGATGTAGACGACGTCGACGTCGGGATCGGCGAGCAGCTGCTCGTAGCTGCCGTAGGCGCGCTCGATGCCGTGCGCGCGTGCGTAGGCGTTCGCCCGGCCTGCGTCGCGGCTGGCGACAGCCAGTGCCTGCACATCGGGAACCTCGGCGATGCCGCGCAGCAGCGCATCGTTGATGCGCGCGGTCGAGAGCAAGCCCCAGTTGGTCATTGACCTGGCAACCTACTCGACCTTGAGCGAGCACGTCGCACGAGCCTTCGCCCCGGGCCGCATGAACCTGATCGGTGAGCACACCGACTACAACGACGGCCTCGCGTTGCCCTTCGCCGTCACGCTCGGCGTGACCGTCACGGCAACGCGGCTCGACGGTGAAACGATTCGAGGCCATCGCGCACGACCTCGGCGAGAGCGACAGCTTCAGCCTTCACGACATGGGCCGCGCTACCGGCTGGCGTGCCTTCGTGCACGGCGCCGTCGCCGGAGCTCCAGGCCTTGGGATACGACTGCCACCCGCGCGCATCGAGATCACGGGCGACCTCCCGCGGGGATCGGGCCTATCGTCCTCGGCCGCGCTCGAGCTCGTCGCTCTGCCTGGCGCTGATCGAGCTCGCCGGCGCCACGCCACCCGGGACCGTCGAGCTGGCACGCCTGGGCCAGCGGATCGAGCACGACTGGGTGGGCGCGCGCACCGGGCTGCTCGACCAGCTCGCTTCGCTCAGCGGCGCCACCGGCAAGGCCGTGCTGATCGACTTTCGCTCGCTGGAGCTCGAGCCGCTGCCGCTCGAGCTAGGCGAGCACGCGCTGGTGACGCTCTCCTCGGGAGAGCCGCACGCAAACGCCGCATCCGGATACAACCTCCGGCGCGAGGAGTGCATCGAGGCCGCGCACCGCATGGGCGTCGAGTCGCTGCGCGACGCCCTGATCCAGGACCTGCACATGCTGCCCGACGTGCTCGCACGCCGCGCCCGCCACGTGATCAGCGAGAACGGCCGTGTGCTCGGCGCAGTCACCGCGCTGCGCCGCCATGACTTCACGAAGCTCGGCCAGCTGCTCGACCACTCGCACGCCAGCCTGCGCGACGACTTCGAGGTCTCGACGCCGGCGATCGAGCAGACCGTGGAGAAGTTCAAGGCCGCGGGCGCATTGGGGGCCCGGGTGGTCGGCGGCGGCTTCGGCGGGAACGTGCTGGCGCTGATGCCGCCGGGTACGGTCGCGCCCGCCGGCGCGACCGTCGTCTCGCCCGGTCCCGGCGCCCACGTACTCGCTTGATTTGCGGCTGCCACTAGGCTCAGAGCGTGCTTGAGGTTTCCGGTCTAGGTGTGAGCTTCGGCTCCGTGATGGCGCTCGAGGGCATCGACCTGAGCGTCGGAGCCGGTGAGATCGTGGCGGTCTGCGGCGAGCCCGGCGCCGGCAAGACCGCGCTCGTGCGCTGCATCGGCGGGGACCTTCCACCCTCCACCGGCACGATCAGCATCGGTGGCCAGCCGCTCGGAGGGACCCTGCGCGCCGCCGAGCGCCAGGGTGTCGCCGTCGTCTGGCAGGACATCACGCTGTGCGAGACGCTGGACGTAGCCGGAAACCTGCTGCTCGGCCAGGAGACACGCGGCCAGATGTTCTCGAGCAAGCACTTCTACGAGCAGGCGCGCGGAGATCCTCGAAGAGCTTGAGATCCCAATCGAGAACGTCACCCAGCGGGCCGACACGCTGAGCGGCGGACAGCGCGGACTGCTCGCGCTGGCGATGGCGCTGATCCGCCGGCCGCGGGTGCTGGTGCTGGACGAGCCCACCGCCGCGCTGGGTGTGTCAGAGACGAACCAGCTCGAGCACCAGCTCGAGCGCGTCCGCAAATCGGGGCATCGCGCTGCTGCTGGCCACCCGCGACGTCGGCCAGATGTTCCGCGTCGCCGGGCGCATCGTGGTGCTCCGTCACGGACGTGTGGTGACGGAGATCAAGCCCCAGAATTCCCATCCCGACGACGTCGCTGCGCTGCTCGCCGGCGGCACCGTCGACGGCTCCGCCCGCCGGCAGCTGACGCGACTGCACGGTCTCGCCGACAGCCTCGCCGTGGCCGACCCGAGCTCCGGGCTGGCGCTGATCATCTCGGCGCTCGCCGCCGCGCTGAACCTCGAACGCAGCCAGATCGACGTGATCCGCGCCGACTCGACACCGGCCTCTGCCGAGCGCGTGATCGTCAACGAGGGCAGCTGGCTGGTCCCGGTCGTGGGGCCCAGCGGGACCAGCGCGCTGATCACGATCGAGCGCAGCGGCGCCGAACCGCCGACACGTGATGAGGAGGATCTGCTCGGGCTTTACGCCGGCTACGCAGCCGCCGCGATCGAGCGCCAGGACGCCGAGACGGCCCAGCGTGAAGCCGCGGCGCTGCGACGCTCGCGTGAGCTCCAGCGTCAGTTCCTCTCGCGCCTCAGCCATGAGCTGCGGACGCCACTGACGGCAATCCGTGGATACGCATCGAGCCTGCTGGCGCCCGACATCGTCTGGGATGACGATTCCCAGCAGCGTTTCCTGGAGACGATCGCCACCGAGTCCTCGCGGCTCGGACGTCTCGTTGACGACCTACTCGACTTCTCGGCGATCGATTCCGGCGTGATGCGCATGCAGTTCGACTGGTGCCAGCTCGACCTAGTCATCGAGGCTGCCATCGCCTGTCTGCCCGACACCTGGCGCGACGAGGTGAGCTTCACGCCGATCGGCGTGATCCCGCCGATCTGGGCCGATCACGATCGCCTCGAGCAGGTGTTCGTCAACCTGCTCAACAACGCTTTGCACCACAACCCCCGCGGAACCCGGGTGGCGATCGAGGCTCGGCACCTGACCGGCGGCAGGCTCGAGATCGTCGTCAGCGACGACGGCCAGGGGCTGCCCGCAGAGTTGCGCGACGCACCGTTTGACTCGGCCAGGCGTCACCGCTCGAGCACGGCCGGGGCCGGCCTCGGTCTCTCGATCGCGCGCGGCATCGTCGTCGCGCATCACGGCACGATCGCCCTGATCCCCAGCGACCTCGGAGCAAGCTTCCGGATCATGCTGGTGCTCGAGGGGCCGGAGGCCTCGCCCGAGCCGACGCACCCGGCGCCCGCCATACGCGGCACCGCGCATGTGGGCGTCGATGCCTGAAGGACAGGAGACAACGCGCGCGCTGCTGGTCGAGGACGATCCCAACATCGTCGACCTGATCCGCTCGAACCTCTCGGTGCGCGGCTTCGACACGCTCGTCTCCGCCGACGCCGACAAGGCGCTGCGGCTGCTCGAAACCGAGGCACCGGACATCGTGCTGCTCGACCTGATGCTGCCCGATGCCGACGGCATGGAGCTCTGCCGCCAGATCCGTGAGCGCTCGTCGGTGGCGGTGATCGTCGTCTCGGCCCGCGGCGGCGAGCGCGACAAGGTCACGGCCCTCAACATGGGCGCCGACGACTACATGACAAAGCCCTTCAGCGTCGAGGAGTTGCTGGCGCGCATCACCGCCACGCTGCGGCGCACGCGCGCGACTCAGGCCGCGGAGCCGCAGGCGCTGACGATTACCGCGGGCGACGTCATCATCGACCTGGCCAAGCAGCAGGTCACTCGTGGCGGCGAGTCGATCCATCTGACCCCCACCGAGTTCGCGCTGCTGCGCGAACTGGCGCTCAACCGCGGCAAGCTGCTCACCCACGCGCACCTGCTGCGACGCGTGTGGGGGGCCGCCTACCAGACCGAGACCGAATACCTGCGCGTATATGTCCGACGCCTGCGCTCGAAGCTCGGTGACGAGGGTGCTCAGTTGATCCTGACCGCCCCGCGTGCCGGGTACCGGTTCGCTCCCGAGTGATGTCGAGCGGGCTGCAGCTTCCCCGCGGCGCGCTCAGTAATAACAACTGTTAACACGGTTTTTATACAAAGCCATCCTTTGTTCACGCCTTATTCATAACGGCATCCATAACATCCTCTCTGTAAAGGGGGGAGGCCCGGGGTACGCTTGCGGTCCTCACCCAGGAGAGAGGCCATCTAGGAGGTACCTCTGTGAGCTTGCTGCGTAACAGCAAGGTCGGAATTGTGTCGTGTGCGCTCGCTGCGAGCGTTGGCGTTGCCGGTCTGAGCGCCACCGCGGACGCGAAGGTCAGCGGTCACGCTGCATCGATCTCGATCAATTCCTTCACCAACAGCTTCAGCGCCATGTCGCAGCTGAAGTCGATCACCGCTGCCGGTCACGGCAAGCTCGCGGCGATCATGCCTGACACGACGAGCTCGACTCGCTATGTCGAGTTCGACCAGCCGGACATCAAGAAGGCGGCTGAGGCAGCCGGCCTGCCCGCGTCGGACATCATCATCCAGAACGCGCAGAAGTCCGACACAACGTTCATGACCGACGTCAAGGCCGACATCTCGAACGGCGCGACGGTCATCCTGATCGACCCGGAGGATCCGGGCACCGGCGTCGCAGCGCAGAAGTACGCCAAGGCGCACGGCGTCCACATCGTCCAGTACGACCGCCTGAGCTCCGGCGCCGGCGCCGTCGACTCCGATCCGTACGTGAGCTTCAACAACGTCACGGTCGGCAAGCTGATCGGCGAGGGCTTCGTCTCGTGCTCCAAGTCCTGGCTGAAGGGCACCGAGCCGCAGTTCATCGAGATGCACGGCGCCCCGACGGACAACAACGCGACGCTCTTCACCGAGGGTTACGACAGCGTCCTCAAGCCGCTCGAGAAGTCCGGCAAGATCAAGCTCCTGCAGAACACCGCAGGTACCTGGAACCCGACGACTCCCAAGCCGGACGCGCTTGACGAGTTCGAGGCCGCCTACCAGGCCACGGGCCAGAAGGCCAACTCGGCCGTCATCCCCAACGACGAGAACGGCGCGCCGATCATCACCTGGCTGAAGAGCCAGGGCGTGAAGCCCGACACGTTCCCGACGACCGGTCAGGACGCAACGCTCACCGGCCTGCAGAACATCATCTCGGGCTACCAGTGCGGCACCGTCTACAAGCCGATCTACAAGGAAGCCGGCGCCGCCGTGGCGCTCGCCCTCTACCTGCGCGCGGGCAAGAAGGCCCCCGCCGGGCTGGAGAACAGCACCGTGACCGATCCGAGCAGCCACAAGAAGGTTCCGTCGGTGCTCGAGACCCCGGAGTGGGTCACCGGTAAGACGATGAGCATGACCGTCATCCACGACGGCTTCGTCAAGGCCAGCCAGCTCTGCGCCGGCAGCTACAAGGCCGACTGCACGAAGTTCGGGATCAAGTAGCACTAGCACTGACCCGCTGATGGCGGGAGAATCCCCGTTCGTCGGGCTCCTCGCGGAGTCTGGCGAACGGGGCTCCCCCATCTTTGACCTGCAACAACGACGGACACGCCACGCACATGAGCACAACTGGAAGCACGAACGGAGCGCTGCTGTCGCTGCGTGGGATCAGTAAGCGGTTCGGACCGGTTCAGGCCCTGACCGACGTCACCTTCGACATCCCGGCCGGTCAGGTCACCGCTCTGATCGGAGACAACGGCGCCGGCAAGTCGTCGCTGATCAAGACGATCGCCGGCCTGTGGTCGCCCGACGGTGGCCAGATACTGTGGGAGGGCAAGCCGCTTCACCACATCGGCCCGCGCGAGACCGAGTCGATCGGCATCAAGACGATCTACCAGGATCTGGCGCTCTGCGACAACCTCGACATCGTTCAGAACATGTTCCTCGGCCACGAGAAGCTGCGTAACCACCAGCTCGACGAGGACATGATGGAGATCAGGGCACGGCAGACGCTGACCGATCTGTCTGTCACGACCGTGCGCTCGATCCGCCAACCGGTGGCCTCACTCTCCGGCGGCCAGCGCCAGTCCGTGGCCGTCGCCAAGGCATTGATCAACGAGGCAAAGCTCGTGATCATGGACGAGCCGACCGCCGCTCTCGGCGTGGCGCAGACGCGCATGGTGCTCGATCTGATCAAGACGCTCTCGAGCCGCGGCGTCGCCGTGATGCTGGTGTCCCACAATCTCAATGACGTCTTCGAGGTGGCGGACCGCATCGCGGTGCTGTACCTCGGGCATCTGGCCGTGAGCGGACCGGCCACCGATTTCAACCGCCAGAATGCGGTCGAGTACATGACGACCGGTAACGCGAGCGCGCCCGCCGGCGCGGCCTGACCAGAATCTTCGAAAGAGAAACACCCGTGAGCACCCCTCCTGCTGAAATCCAACCCGACGAAGGCTCCGAGTCCGCGCTCAGCGACGCCGAACTGACCACCGCTGCGCCGGAGGTGCTCGCCAACAGCCTCGGCGAGTACCTCGACGCGTGGTGGCGCCGGATCAAGGGTGGTGAGAGCGGCGCGCTGCCGGTGCTCCTCGGCCTGATTGCGATCGGCGCGTTCTTCCAGATCGAGAACAGCGCGTTTCTGACCGACGGCAACCTCGTCAACCTGTTCGTGGAAGCCTCGCTCTATATCGTCATCGGTGCTGCCGAGACGTTCATCCTGCTGCTGTCTGAGATCGACCTCAGC
The DNA here is from genome assembly GCA_963706725.1 of uncultured Actinomycetota bacterium. Taxonomy (GTDB): domain Bacteria; phylum Actinomycetota; class Thermoleophilia; order Solirubrobacterales; family Solirubrobacteraceae; genus Palsa-465. The sequence goes on from OY970167.1 coordinate 2,713,049, forward strand.
CTCGGCTACGGCGTCGGCGTCGGCGGCTTTGTGATCGCCGAGCTGATCGCTCCGCCCGTGAACCTTCCGTGGTGGGTCGGGATCATCGGTGGCGTCGTGGCGATGGGCTTCTTCGGGCTGCTCCAGGGGCTGCTGATCACCCAGCTCGGATTGCCATCGTTCATCGTGACGCTGGGTGGGCAATTGGGCCTGCTCGGCATCATGATCGAGCTGGCAAACGTCGACTCTGGGGCCGTCGGAGGGGTGATCCAGGTTCAGTCGAACACCCCCGTCGGCCAGCTCGCAACCACCTCGATGAGCCCAGGCCTCGGCTGGTTGGCGATGGGGGTCTGCGTGGTCTTGTTCGCGCTCGTGACCCTCACTCGTAACAGATCGCGACGATCTCGAGGACTACACACTGCGCCGCTCGGCGTCACCGTCATCACGATCGCGGGAGTCGTGATCGCCGGGCTCGTACTGATGTACATCTGCAACGCGAACCGCAGCCACCTCGGCATCATCGAGGGCGTCCCGTGGGCGATCCCGTTCGTGCTGGTGATCATCCTCGCGTACTCCTGGCTGCTCTCACACACCCGCACAGGTCGCTACATCTACGCGGTCGGCAACAACCCCGAGGCGGCTCGTCGCGCCGGGATCAACGTCAAGTGGATCGTGACCTTCGGCTTCATCATGTCGGGCGCGACATCGGCGCTGGCAGGGCTGATCTACATCTCCCAGAACGGCAGCGTCTCAACCGACATCGACGGCGGCACGCTGGTGATGTACGCGGTCGCCTCCGCGGTGGTCGGTGGCACGGCGCTCTTCGGAGGCCGTGGCCGGATGGTCAACGCGCTGCTGGGCGGGTTCGTCATCTCCGTGGTCTTCAACGGCCTCGCGATCATGGGCGTGGGCGATGCGGTCCAGGACATCGCCACGGCCGTGGTGCTGCTAGCCGCGGTCTCACTCGATGCGGTGGTTCGTCGCCGCGCCGTCGTGCGCTAGCGCGTCGAACCGTTCTGTCTCGGGGCTGGGCCGATCGCCGGATCGGCCCAGCCCTCTCTTTCTTGCGCAGCCGGTCTTGCGACGCCGCCGATCCGGGTGCGCTTCCATACCCTGCTTATGAGCATGCCCGAACCTGACGCCATCGGTGACGCGATCGAGCGCCTCGAGTGGAACGACAAGCGCTCGGCCCACGTCTCGGAGGCCGGCCAGCTGACCCGTCGCACCGCCCTGACGGGCGGCGCCGCCGGCCTGGCAGCGCTGCTGCTCGAGGCATGCGGAGGCGCGGGCAACAGCGCCACGACGAGCGCCGGCGCCACCACCACGACCGGCGGCTCGGGCCCGATCTCATCGATCTTCGGCGTCAAGGGCGGCTACCACTTCACGTTCGTCAATCACGAGACGCTCGACACCTTCTTCACGCCGACGATCAACGGCATCCAGGACGCCTGCCAGTTGCTCAACTGCTCCTACGAGTGGAACGGCTCGAGGTCGAACAATGTCGGCCAGATGGCACGTGCGATCGACATCGCCGTGAGCGCCGGCGTCGATGGCATCGCCACCAGCCTGATCTCACCGCTGCTGGGCAAGCCCGTTGCCGCCGCGATCGACGCCGGCATCCCCGTGATCGCCTACAGCGCCGATGAGCCCAGCACGCGTCGCCTCGCCTACATCGGCCAGAACCTGCTGCTGAGCGGCCGGGAGATGGGCAAGAAGATCAAGCAGCTGATCCCGGCTGGGGGCCGGATCGCGGTCTTCATCGCCGTCCCCGGTTCCGCCAACCTTCAACCCCGCCTTGACGGCATCCTCCACGAGCTCAAGGGTTCGAATTTGCATGTCATCGCCCCGGCGTCGGGAGCCGGTGCGCAGCAGGAGCTGACCACCACGGACGCCTTCATCGGCAGGCATCTGAAGACGTATCAGGGGTACTTTGCGGTCGACGCCGGCAGCACCGCCGGGGTCGCGGTGGCGATCCAGAAGTACAACCTCAAGGGCAAGGTTGCAGCGGGCGGCTTTGACCTCACCGCTGACACCGAGAATCTGCTGGCCAACGGCACGATCCAGTTCGCGATCGACCAGCAGCCGTACCTCCAGGGCTTCCTGGCCACGCTCGAACTGTTCCTCTACAGGGCGACGGAGCGGCTGACCGGACTCGCGGATGTCGACACCGGTCTGAAGTTCATCTATCCGCACACCGTCAAGCCGTACGCCGCCACCAGGAGCCGCTACGAGGGCACCTCCAGCTCACCCGGCGTCCAGAAGGCCTGAGCGCCGTCCCAGCCGCATGCTTGAAATCGAACACGAGGAGACTTGATGACCGCTTTCCGTGATCTGCGCGAGGCCGTGCTCGAGGGCAATCTGGCGCTGCCAGCCCATGGCCTGGTGAGGCTCACCTGGGGCAATGCCAGCCAGATAGACCGCGACAAGGGAGTGTTCGCGATCAAGCCGAGCGGCGTGTCCTACACGGCCCTCACGGCGCAGGACATCGTGGTCGTCGACCTCGAGGGCGGGATCGTCGAGGGCGACCGCGGCCCGTCGACGGATACGCCGACGCACCTGGAGCTGTACCGCCGCTTCGAGGAGATCGGCGGGATCGTGCATACGCACTCGACCTGGGCGACGGTATGGGCCCAGGCGCAGCGTGAGATCCCCTTGTACGGCACAACCCATGCCGACCTCTGCGCTGAGCCGATCCCGGTCACACGCGCGCTCACCGAGGAGGAGATCGACGAGGGCTACGAGCGCAACACCGGAGCGGTGCTGATCGAGGCGATCGCCGCGTCCGGCCCGGACAAGCTGCCGTGTGCGCTCGTGCGCGGGCACGCGCCGTTCACATGGGGACCGACGCTGGCCAGGGCCGTCGAGGTCTCGGTGACGCTCGAAGAGGTCGCGCGCATGGCGTTCCTCACCGCCACGCTCGAGCCCTCGGCAACGTCGCTGGACCCGCTCGTGCGCAACAAGCACTATGCGCGCAAGCACGGCCAGGACGCGTATTACGGCCAGCGTTGAGAGTCTTGGGCGCCCCGCTGGGCGCCCCCGTGCGCTGCTACCAGCGGTCGTGTACGTGCGGGCGTAGCAGCCGATCGTAGACCTCCGCAACCCCCCGCAGCTGCTCCTCGCGCAGCGGCGGCAGTGCTGCCACCGCGGCGTTGGCGCGCACCTGTTGGGCGTTGCGTGCGCCGGGGATCACGGTACTGACGCCGGGCTGATCGATCACCCAACGCAGCGCGAACTGTGCGAGCGCCACGCCCGGATCGACAAGCTTGCGCAACTCCTCAACCGCCTCGAGGCCAACCTCGTAGGGCACGCCTGAGAACGTCTCCCCCACGTCGAATGCCTCGCCGTGGCGGTTGTAGGCGCGATGATCGTCAGGCGCGAAGGTCGTGCTCGCGTCGTAGCGGCCCGAGAGCATGCCGGAGGCCAGCGGCACACGCGCGATGATCCCGACCCCGGCCGCGGCGGCGGCGGGCAGCACCTGCTCGAGCGGCTTGAGCCGGAAGCAGTTGAGGATGATCTGCACGCTCTTCACGTGCGGGCGGGCGATTGCGATGAGCGCCTGCTCACACGTCTCGACCGAGACCCCGTAGGCGCGCAGGCGGCCGTCGCTGACCATCTGGTCGAGCGCCGCGAACACCGCCTCGCTCTCGTAGACCTCGTCCGGCGGGCAGTGCAGCTGTACCAGATCGATTGTCTCCACGCCGAGCTTGGCACGCGAGCGCGCATTCCACGCGTCGAAGTTCTCGGCCGAGTAGTTCTCGAGCCGCTGCTCGACACGGCGTCCCATCTTGGTGGCGATGAAGATCTCCGGGTGGCGGGCCAACAGCGCACCGGTGAACTGCTCGCTGCGACCGTCACCGTAGACATCGGCCGTGTCGAAGAAGGTGATCCCTGCCTCGACCGCCGACTCGAGGGTCGCCTCGCGCGTCGACCGGATCGACCGAACCCCAATCGGCCCCGAGCTGCCAGGTACCGAGGCCGATCACACTGAAGCTGCGCCCGAGGCGCCCGACCATGCGTTGTTCCATCACTGCGATTCTGCCAAGCGACGGCTCTGCTCGACGATCTCCACGATCTCCCTGGGGTCGGTGCTCACGTGCAGGCCGGTGAGGTCATCGGAATCGATGCGCCCGTCCGGCAGCGCACGCTCACGCAGCCACTCCAGCATTCCGTCCCATTCGCCGTCACCGATCAGAATCGCGGGAAAGTTCCTGACCGTCCCGGTCTGGATCAGGGTGAGCACCTCATAGAGCTCATCGAGTGTCCCGAAGCCCCCGGGCGCGACCACGAAGGCCTGCGCGTAGCGGACGAACATCACCTTGCGCGAGAAGAAGTGATGAAAGTGCAGGTCGATGTCGATGTACCTGTTGGACCCCTGCTCGTGCGGGAGCTCGATGTTGCAGCCGATCGAGGTCGCTCCGGCATCGCGAGCACCACGGTTGGCGGCCTCCATCAGACCCGGACCACCGCCGGTGATGATCGCGTAGCCGGCCTGCCCGAGGGCGGTAGCCACGGCGCGCACGAGCTGATAGGTCGGATGTTCGGGGCTGGTGCGCGCCGACCCGAAGATCGTCACCGCCGGCCCGATGTTGGCCAGCGCGTCGAAGCCCATCGCGAACTCCTGCGCGATCGTGCGCAGCAGTTCCGCGTCGTGTTCGCGCTTCTCCGGCGATTCGTTGCCCAGCCAGGAGAGCAGCTCCTGATCAAAGGTCTGCTGCCGAGCCGAGCCGACGCGGCCGTCATCGTGATCCATCGGGTCAGTCATTGCTGTCAGAGTAGGGCTCATGGCATCTCTGGACGACGTCGACCTCTCGCTCAAGCTTTCAAAGCAGGACGCAGCGCAGCGGCTCGAGAAGGCCCAGAAGCGCCTGCTGGCACTGCGCCTGCAGTGCGGTGGCCTGCTCGGCGGCGGCACGCTGGGACCACCGCTGCTGATCCTCTTCGAGGGCTGGGATGCATCGGGTAAGGGTGGCGCGATCCGCCGGCTCACGGCGCCGCTCGACCCACGGCACGTAACCGTCGCCCAGTTCGCCGCGCCCACCGAGCGCGAGCAACGCCATCACTTCCTCTGGCGCTTCTGGTCGCACATCCCGGGTTGGGGCGGCATGTGTGTGCACGACCGCACCTGGTACGGACGCGTGCTCGTCGAGCGTGTCGAGGGTTTCGCCAGCGAGAGGCAATGGAGCCGTGCCTACCGGGAGATCGTCGATTTCGAGCACAGCCTGGTGGTCGAGGGCACGGTGATCATCAAGTTCTGGATCCACACCTCCGCCGACGAGCAGCTCAAGCGCTTCAAGGCCCGTGAGGAGGACCCGCTCAAGGCCTGGAAGCTGACGGACGAGGACTGGCGCAACCGTGAAAAGCGAGGCGTGTACGAGCAGGCGATCGAGCAGATGCTGCATGAGACCGACCACAAGGCCGCACGCTGGACGCTGATTGCGGGCGAGGACAAGGGCTATGCGCGCGTGGCCGTGCTCGAAGCGGTGATCGAGGCGCTCGAGCGCGGCCTGCGCGCCTCCGGTCAGGAGCCGATCGCGACCGCCGCCGAGCTCTGATGGATCGGGCTGCATCGCCCCGGTATCCGCGGGAGCGGGAAGTCGACATCATCCTGCGCGACGGGTCAACGCTGCATGTGCGGCCCGTCTGCACGCAGGACGCGCAGGCGATCAGGGCATTCCTTGAGGCCGTGTCAAGGGACTCGATCAGCTTCCGCTTCTTCGGGATCCCCGACCTCGACTGGGTCACCAACTGGGCGGTGGATGTCGACTACGCCGACCGCTACGCGCTGGTCGCCGAGACAGGCTCACCGGCACGGATCGTCGCGCACGCGGCCTACATCCGCAGCGCCCCCGAGCGAGCCGAGGTCGCCTTCCTGGTGGCCGACGAGCTGCAGGGCCACGGGATCGCGACAACGCTGCTGGCCCACCTGGCGACGGCGGCCGAGCAGAACGGCATCACGACCTTCACCGCCGAGGTGATGGGGGCCAACCACCGCATGCTCGAGACCTTTCGTGAGAGCGGCTTCCCAGTCGACATCCGCGCCTCACCAGAGTCGCTTGAGATCGAGCTGCCGACGTCCGTCACCCCGGCCGCGCGTGCCCGCTTCGAGGAGCGCGACCGGGTGGCGACGGTCGCCGCGGTGCGCAGTGTGCTCGAGCCGCGCTCGGTCGCGGTCGTGGGCGCCTCACGCACACCCGGCACGGTTGGGCACACCGTGCTCCGCAACGTCCTCAGCGCCGGCTTCAGCGGCCCGGTGTACGCCGTCAACCCGTCCGCCGATGAGGTGCAGGGGCTGCCCGCGCACCCGTCGGTCAGCGCGATCGCCGACGACGTCGACCTCGCCGTGATCGTCGTGCCGGCCGAGCAGGTCGTGGGCGTGGCGCGCGATTGTGCGGCTGCCGGGGTACGCACGCTCGTCGTGATCAGCTCCGGCTTTGCCGAGACCGGCGCGGCAGGCGCCGCCCGCCAGCGCGAGCTGCTCGAGATCTGTCGCGCCGCCGGGATCCGCGTCGTCGGGCCCAACTGCCTCGGCGTGATCAACACCGACCCGGGCGTGCGACTCAACGCCACCTTCGCCACCAGGCCGCCGCTGCCGGGCCCGGTCGGCTTCATGTCACAGAGCGGCGGCCTCGGGATCGCAATCATCGAGGCGGCCTCGCGACTCGGCCTCGGGCTGTCGTCGTTCGTGGCGGTCGGCAACAAGTCCGACCTATCCGGCAACGACATGCTCAGCTACTGGGAGCAGGATCCGAACACGAAGGTCGCGCTGCTCTACCTCGAGTCGTTCGGCAATCCGCGCAAGTTCGCGCGGATCGCCCCGCGGTTCTCGCGCCGTAAGCCGCTGCTGGCGGTCAAGAGCGGTCGCTTTGCCGCAGGGGCACGCGCCACCGGCTCCCATACCGGCACGCTGCTGGCACAGTCCGACGTCACGATCGATGCGCTCTTCGATCAGGCCGGCGTGATCCGCACCGACACCCTGCACGAGCTGTTCGCGGTCGCGCAGCTGCTGACCACCCAGCCGGTGCCCCGCGGTGACCGTGTCGCGATCGTCACCAATGCCGGTGGTCCGGGAATCATGTGCGCCGATGCGTGCCAGGCCGATGGTGTCGACGTTCCCGAGCTCTCCGGCGCACTGCAGACCGAGCTCACCGCGCTGCTGCCCGAGGATGCCGTCGTCGTGAACCCGGTGGACATGCTCGCCAGCTGCAGCGCCGAGGACTACGGCAGGGCCGTGCGGGCGCTGGTCGCGGCCGATGCGTGCGACGCGGTGCTGACGATCTTCGTGCCGTCGTTGACGGCCAACGCCGTGGACGTCGCCCGCACCGTGCGCGAGATCGCCGAGGCGTCGCCGCCCGTGGCGATCGCCTCGGTATTCATGACCGAGGACCCGGCGCCACTCTCGTTGCGCTCCGACCTGGCGCAGGTTCCGGGCTACGAGTTTCCTGAGGACGCCGCCCGCGCGGTGGCGCTCGCCGCCCGGCACGGGCGCTGGCGGGCACGTCCGGCACCGCCCCAGGTGGTGCTCGACGGCACCCAGCCCGAGTTGGCGGCGGCGTTGTTGGCCGAGGCGCTGGACGAGGGCGGCGGCTGGCTCCGCCGCGACCAGGTGGCCGTGCTGCTGCGCTGTTACGGGCTGGAACCGGCCGCTGGCGTCGCACCCGAGGATGGCGTCGAGCTCGTCGTCGGGGTTATCAGCGACAGCAACTTCGGGCCCGTGCTCGCCTGCAGCCCCGGCGGCGCCGCCGGCGAGCTGGTACACGACGTGGCGGTGCGGCTGACACCGCTCTCGGCGCTGGATGCGCACGCGCTGCCGCGGGCGCTGCGCACCTTCCCGCTGCTTGACGGCTACCGCGACGCCCCTCGGTGCGACGTCGCCTCGCTCGAGCTGACGCTGCTGCGTGTCAGCGCGATCGTCGAGAACCACGCTGAGATCGTCGAGCTCGAGTGTGACCCGGTGTACGTCTCCCCCGACGGCACGACGATCGCGGCAGCGCGCGTCAGACTCGACGTGACGGCGCCGCCGCCGCCGGTTCCGTCGCTGCGCAGCTATTGAAGTACCGCTAGCGGCCCAGCGTGCGCACGAACTCGTCGCAGCGCTCGGGCAATGGCGCGATCACGGTGCGCGTCCCGGACAGGCCACCGCGCAGCTGCTGATCCCCGACCTCGACCGGCAGCAGCGAGTCCTGCAGCTCCGCAAGCATCTCATCGGCCGCCTGGATCGCGTCCGCGGCATGCTCGAGCGAGACACGCGGATCCTCCGGCGCCGGGGGTGGCGCCGCCAGGAAGGTGCGACCGGGCAGCCCGGCGCGCTGGGCGAACTCACTGTGGGTGCGCTGCAGCTGCCCGTAGGCGCTCTGCAGCGGCCGGAACAGCTGCGCCTCCATGCGGTCGCCGGCGTCCTCATCGAGGTGCTCGTACGCCTCCCCGAGGGCCGCGATCGCAATGCTCAGCTGGTCGACCGCGGCACCCGCGTCATCGAGGATCTGGGTGCGTCCTTCTTCGGTCGTATAGCCCATGGCGCGGAGTGTCCTCCTAGATGTTGTCTTGTGGTTCGGCGGCAAAGTCCCGCAGCGCGGCGGCCAGGATGCCGTTCACGAATCCGGGAGCGTCTGCGCCGCAGAACTCCTTGGCTGTCTCGACGGCCTCGTTGATCGCGCCCTCCGGCGGGATCGTCTGGTCGCCGGGAAGCAGCTCGGGGTGCGTCAGCTCAAGCAGCCCGACGCGCAGGATCGACCGCTCCAGCGGTGCGATCCGCCCGAGCGTCCAGCCGCTCGAAAACTGTGTGATCAACGCGTCGAGCTCCGGCTGGTGTTGCTTGACCTCGGTTGCGAGCACGCGCGTGAAGCTATGCACGTCTCGCGGAAAGGTCTCATCGAGTGGACGCCCGAGCAGATCGCTCTGGTAAAGCGCCCAAATGGCTGCTCGGCGCTGCTCGGTGCGTCGCGCCATCAGGCGCGCGACACGTAATCGCCCGAGCGGGTGTCGACGCGCACCATGTCGCCGATGTTCACGAACAACGGCACGTTGATCTGCGCTCCGGTCTCCAGCGTGGCCGGCTTGGTGCCGCCGCCCGAGGCGGTGTTGCCACGCAGCCCGGGCTCGGTCTCGCTGACCTCCAAGTCGACGGCGCTGGGCAGCTGCACGTCGGCCGGATTGCCGTCGATGTAGAGCACCTCAACCTGATCGGACTCCTTCATCCAGCGCAGCGGATCGGCGAGCGTCGTCTCGGGAATCGTCAGCTGCTCGTAGGTCTCGGCGTCCATGAAGTGCGCATCGCTGCCATCCTTGTAGAGGAACTGCATGTTGCGTACCTCGGTGCGGACGGGCCGGAACTTCTCGCCGGCGCGGAAGGTGCGGTCGATCACGTTGCCGTCGGAGGCACGGCGCAACTTGGTGCGCACGAACGCCCCGCCCTTGCCGGGCTTGACGTGCTGGAACTCCATGATCTTGTAGATGGTCCCCTCAACATCGATATGGGACCCGTTTCGAAATTCGCTCGTGGAAATCATGCGATCGTCGAGTGTAGTCGCAGGCTGCCGACGGCAGCAGCCCAAGGCCGGAGGGGTCGCCACCGAGTTTTTGTGACCGTCGCATGTGTCACGAAAGTGTCACGCACGAGGACACAGACAGGAGACACATGCGAGCCCCTGCCTCGCCGCCGGGCCCCGCGTGAGGCCGCCGGGGGCGCTGTGGCGGGGCTGCTGGTTAGCGGACCAGCAGCCCCGACGCCAAGCCGCTGGCCAGCGGGCCAGGGCACGATCGAAGCCGGAGCCCTTCTAATCGACGCTCCGCAGGCCCTTCGGAATCGAGGTCAGGATGCGGATGCCATCGTCGGTGATCACGACCAGATCCTCGATGCGGATGCCGAACCTGCCAGGCAGGTAGACCCCCGGCTCGACGGTCACGACGTTGCCGGCGGCCAAAGTGTCCTCTGAGCGGAAGGAGAGCGTCGGCGCCTCGTGGATCTCGAGTCCGACGCCGTGGCCGAGGCCGTGGCCGTAATGGCCCTCGTGACCGGCGCCGTAGATGATGTCGCGTACGGCCCTGTCGATCTGCCTGCCGTCGCCGCCGGCGTGGAGCTCGTCGAGGCCGACCTGCTGGGCGCCGAGCACGAGCTCGTAGGCCTCACGCGCCTCTGGGCCGGGCTCGCCGATCGCGACCGTGCGGGTGCAGTCCGAGCAGTAGCCGTCGAGCTTCGCGCCCCAGTCGATCACGACCAGCTGGCCCTGCTCGAGCCTGACGTCGCGCGGCGTAGCGTGCGGCAGGGCGCCATGGCCGCCACCGGCGATGATCGAATCGAAGCTCGGGCTCTCGGCGCCGCGCAGACGCATGTCGTGCTCGAGCGCGAGCGCCAGCTCGCGCTCGGTGTGGCCAGCGAGCCCGCCGGCCAGCAGTGCCTCAAAGGCCTCATCGGCGATCTTCTGGGCGGCAGCGATCAGCTTGATCTCGTGCTCGTCCTTGACGCGCCGCATCGTCTCGACCAGGCCCTTGACGGCGACCAGCTCGATCCGCTCTGGGAACAGCTCGCGGGTGCGCTCGTACGCGGACACGGTCACGCTCTCGGACTCATACCCCACCCGCAGCGCACCCTCCGGCAGGTGGTCAAGGGCGTCGGCGGTCAGGTCATTGGCGACCGTGACGCGCTCGAACTCGGGGTAGACCTCCTGCTCGGCCTGCTCGGTGTAGCGGAAATCGGTCAGCAGGACACGGACCTGCCCTCCGATCAGCACCAGGCCGTTGGAACCAGTGAAACCCGTGAGATAGCGCACGTTGACGAGGTTCGAGACGAGCAGCAGGTCAACGCCTGCGCCGTCAAGTGCTGTGGTCAGTCGCTCAGCGCGTGTGCTCATCCGGCAAGCTCCTTCTTCAGTAGTTCGAGTGCCTCGCGGTAGCCATCTGCGCCCTTGCCCGAGACACTGGCCGTGCAGAGGTCGCGGATCACCGACTGGCGGCGCCACTGCTCGCGCTCGTTCACCGCGGACAGGTGAACCTCAACCGCGGGCAGGTGTGTCAGCTCGAGCGCGTCGCGGATCGCCCAGGAGTAGTGGGTCCAGGCGCCGGGGTTCAGCACGACCGCGTCGGCCCGGTCGGGCAACGCGTGCAGATGCTCGACGAAAACGCCCTCGTGATTGGTCTGAAAGAAGCGCACGCTGAGGCCGAGCTGCTGCGCCCACGCTTCGATCCGGCGTTCCAACGCGGGAAGGTCCTGTCGGCCGTAGTGGTCGGGGTCGCGGCGGCCGAGCTGGTCGAGGTTGACGCCATGCATCACCTCGATGCGGTTGTTGACGATCGCGCTCATGCATACAGCTCCCGGATCGCCGCGCGCAGCTCGGCCGGCGGCACGATCTGACCGTACTGAGGCCGGCCGGCGGCGGGACACAGGACGAACGGCACCGGCCCCTCGCCCACCCGCTTCTTGTCGCGGGCGGTGGCGAAGATCACCTGCTCGAGGTCGACCTCGCGGTCGAGCGTGATCGGCAGCCCCGCCTGCGCCAGCAGCTCCATGACCTGGTCGCGCAGCTCCTCGGCGCCGGACAGCCGCAGCTCGGCCAGCAGGCCGAGCCCGACGGCCTCGCCGTGGCGGTAGCGGGCGTAGCCGGTGGCGGTCTCAATCGCGTGGCCGACCGTGTGGCCGAGGTTGAGAAGCTGGCGCAACCCGGTGTCGAGCTCGTCCTCGGCGACAATCCGCAGCTTGGCCAGCGCGCAGCGGGCGATCACATCAGGGTCGTTGGGCGCGGCGCCGGAGCTGATCCGCTCCCAGAGGATGCCGCCCGTGATCAGCCCGGTCTTCACGACCTCGGCGTAGCCGGCGGCGATCTCCTCCGGCGGCAGCGTCGCGAGCGTGGCCGTGTCGGCAATCACGGCGGCGGGCTGGTGGAAGGCGCCGACGTAGTTCTTGGCCTCGCTGAGATCGACACCGGTCTTGCCGCCGTAGGCTGAGTCGACCTGCGCGACGAGCGTGGTCGGCACCTGCACCACGCGCATCCCGCGCTGGTAGGTCGCGGCGCAGAAGCCGGCGATGTCGCCGATCACGCCGCCGCCGATGGCGACCGCCACGTCGGTGCGGGTCACCCCGGCACGGACCATCTCGGTCCAGATGATCTCGGCGTGGGCGACGGTCTTGGATTGCTCCCCGGGAGTGATGCGAATCCCGGCGAGTGTCGGGGCAAACAGCTCGCCGTAATGGCGCCCGGCGTTGTAGTCGCTGATCACCACACGGCGACCGCTCACGGTCTGGGGCCAGAAGCGATGCACGGTCGCGATCCCGTCCCCGACGTAGACCGGGTAGTCACCCGATGGCGTGGTCGCCCAGATCAGGCGCGCCGCCTTTCCCGGCAGGCCGGAGATCGCCGCAAGGATCTCCTTCATCGCGGTCGAGCGGCTGCCGGGCACGATCACATCGGCGAGCGCCTCGTACTGCGGCCGGCGCTGCTCATGCAATTGCTCGAACCGCTGTGCGTCGCGCGCCAGCGGGCGCGTGCCGGCGTTGTGGCGGACGCGCTCCCAGGCCAGGTCGACCTCGACATCGAGCCACACGACCCTGGTGTTGCCCAGCGCCGCGCGTACGCGGTCTGAGCCAATCGCGCCGCCACCGAGGGCGACCGCCGTGAGCTCGGGGTCCTCGAGCAGCTCGAGCGTCGCGCGCTCCTCGAGTTCGCGGAAGGCGGCCTCGCCGTCCTCCTCGAAGATCTGCTGCACGTTGCGTCCCTCACGAGCGGCGATCACCTCGTCGACGTCGGCCGTACCTGCGCCGAGCGCGCGCACCGCCGTCGACTTGCCCGCGCCCATGAACCCGATCAGCGCCACCTTGGGTTCGGCGCCCGAAGCTGGAGCGGAGGGCTCTATGCCACCGGCGGCGCTCATCGCCTCCAGCCGATCCGCTCCTCGTAGGCGGCGACGGCGGCCTTGACATCGTCGATGTGGTCGCCGCCGAACTTCTGGCGGTAGGCATCCGCGAGCACGAACGCGACCATCGCCTCGCCGACGACGCCGGCAGCCGGAACGGTGCACGAGTCGGTCCGCTCACGCAGCGCCTGGGCCGGCTCGTGCGTGTCGATGTCGACTGATCGCAGTGGCTTGGTTAGTGTCGGCAGAGGCTTCATCGAGCCGCGCACGACGACCGGCTCACCGGTGGTGATGCCGCCCTCGATACCGCCGGCGCGGTTGGTCTCGCGGTAGTAGCCGCGCTCTTCGCTGAAGAAGATCTCGTCGTGGGCCTGTGAGCCCGGCAGGCCCGCGACGTCGTAACCGTCGCCGATTGAGACCGCCTTCATCGCCTGAATCGAGAGGATCGCCATCGCTAGGCGCCCGTCGAGGCGCTCCTCCCAGGAGATGTGCGAGCCGAGGCCGGGCACCACGCCGAAGGCGCGCACCTCGAAGACGCCACCGAGCGACTCGTTCTGCTTGCGCAAGGTGTTGATCTCGTTGACCATCGCCCTGCCGGCCTCCGGATCGAGACAGCGCACGGGCGAGTCGTCGACGCCGGCAAAGTCGGCCGGCGTCAGATCGTCGCGGCGCGGCGCGCCCACGGAGGTGATCTGCAGCACGTGCGAGAAGACCTCGACGCCGAGCGCGCGCAGGAACTCCTTGGCGACGGCGCCGCCGGCGACCCGGGCCGCCGTCTCACGAGCGCTGGCGCGCTCGAGGATGTCGCGGACGTCGGTGAGCCCGTACTTCTGCGTGCCGACGAGGTCGGCGTGGCCGGGACGCGGGAGATGGACCTCCGGCGTCTGCGCCTCGACCGGCCACGGGTTCATGCGCTCTTCCCAGTTGGCGTAGTCCCGGTTGTGGACCTGGATCGCGATCGGCCCCCCGAGTGTGCGGCCGTGCCGGACGCCGGCGGTGACGTCGGCGCGATCGGTCTCGATCTTCATGCGGCCGCCACGGCCGTGCCCGAGCTGGCGTCGGGCCAGGTCACGGTCGAGCGCTTCGCGCTCGAGCCGCAGGCCGGCGGGCAGCCCCTCGAGAATGCAGGTCAGTCCGGGGCCGTGCGACTCGCCGGCCGTGATCAGCTTCAAAGACATAGGTTCGTCGGAGAGTAAGGGGTCAGATTGAGGGGTCGGTGGGCAAGCGCGGTAGGGCCTTGCAACCGCGGCAACGGCCCTGGAGATCAAGGTTACGGGTCCCGGCCGCAGGCCATCGTCCCGGCAGCCGCGGCGCGGTCAGAACAGTGAGATCTGGTTGAGAACGTGTGGGCCGAGCCAGAGTGCCACGACACCGCCGAGCGCCAGAAACGGTCCAAGTGGGATCTTTGTCTTGCGCCCGGCGCTCAGGCCCTTGACGGCCAGCACTCCGACGCTGAAGATGGCGCTGGCCGCCAAGCCCGCCGCCATCGCCAGGATCACGTACCTGCTCAGGTAGAGGCCGAGCACCACGCCGAGCTTGGCATCGCCCATGCCGAGCCCTCCGCGCGAGATCAGCGCGAACGAGGTCAGGAACAGGCCTGTGGCAAATCCGGCGACGATCTGGCCGGGGAGCCCCGACGGGTGCAGGATCAGGCCGATGGCCAGGGCGGCGATCGACGCTGGGAACGTGACGCTGTTCGTGATCCGCCGTTCCTCGAGGTCGCTGATCGTGACCCTCACGAGCACCGCGATCAGCACCAATCCCAGCACGTGATCGACGGTGGAACGGTGCAGCGTCAGCTCCCACACCCAGAGTGCGATCAGCGCCACGGTCCCGGCGACCCGCAGCGGCTCGTTGCGGCCGGTGCCGCCCTTGCGCTTCAGGCTGATCTGCCTGGCCAAGGTTCGCTACCGCTCTGGCTAGTCCGCGGCTGCGGTCTTGATCTGCTCGCCGGTCTGCGCGTCGCGTCCCGGGTGGAAGCGTCCATCGCCGCCGCACCAGGGGCAGGTCACCTGGTGCGGGGTGCCGCCCTTGCCGGAGATCACCTTGCCGGTACCCCGGCAGGCGGTGCACTCGCTGCGGTCGTATTCGGTCTTCTGGCCGTTTCCAGTACTCATCGGGCCGAGGATAGGAGGTATGCGGCGCTTCAGGGCCGCGACCCGGCGTCAGACCGGCACGCCGAGTGCGTCACGCATCGCCTGAACGGGGGCCGGCCTGCCCGTGAACAGCTCGAAGGCGATCGCCCCCTGACCGATCAAAAGCTCGAGCCCGTCGATTGTCGCGACGCCACTCGCCTGGGCCGCGCGGGACAATGGCGTGCCCCCTTTGTGGTAGACGAAATCGGCCACGACACGATGCTTCTTGAGCTGATCGGGGTCAAGCGGAAGGGCGTCGAGGCGATCGTCGTCGCGCAATCCCAGGGACGTGCAGTTGACGAGGATGTCCGTCTCACCGACTGGCTCGGCGACGGCGCGTGCGCCGAGATCGGCGGCCAGCGCGGCAGCCCGCGCATGAGTACGGTTCCAGACGAGCAGCTCGCCGACGCCGGCGTCGCGCAGCGCCCAGACGGCTGCACGGGCGCTCCCGCCCGCGCCGAGCACCAGAGCGGAGGCACCGCTGATCGCGGTTCGTAGGGTGAGCGCCTGCGTCAGCGCCGGCGCATCAGTGTTGTCTGCCCAGATCCTGCCGCCCTCGCCGAACAGCAACGTGTTGGCGGCGCCGATCGCGGTGGCGCGCGCGCTGGCCTCGTCGGCAAGCGCAAGCGCAGCCTGCTTGTGGGGAAGCGTCACGTTGGCACCGCGAAAGCCGATCTGCGGAAGCGCACGCACGGTCTCATCGAACAGCTCTGGCGGCAGCGGCAGCAGCTGGTAGTGCCAGCTGTCCGCCAGGCCCGTTGCCCGCAGGGCGGCGTTCTGCATCCCCGGCGAACGGCTGTGCGCCACGGGCCAGCCCAGCACCCCCAGCCTGTTCACGGCCGGCTGCCGCGGATCACGGCTTGCCGCCCTTACAGAACTCGGCGTCCTTGTGGTCGCGTGCCGCCTGGGCAACCGCCGTGTCCCACTCGGCCGACCAGTGCAAGAACTGGTGGTAGCTGGAAGTGAAGCGCAGCGCGCCGTTGCCGCAGACCTTGTTGATGAAGTACAGGGCGCTGATATGTGCCGGATGAGCGGCCGCGTTGATCGCCTGCAGGTCCGGGCTGTCGATGGGCGTCGGCGGTAGTCCTGGACGGTTGGTCGTATTCCATCGGGAGCGCGAATGCAGGTCCTTCTCCGTGAGCGTTCCGTAGTTGCCAGTCGCATAGGCGACTGTCGAGTCCAGTCCGAGATCCATGTTGAGCCGCAATCGGTTGTAGATCACGGCCGCTGCCCTGGGCAGATCCTTCTTCAGCATCGCCTCCTCGCTGATCAGCGAGGCGATCTTCAACACGTCGTAAGCGGTCAGGTTCTTGGACTTGGCATAGCCGAGATGAACCCTCGCGAACTCCTGCTTGAAGCGCTTGAGCTGGTCGGCGACCAGCGGACCAAGCCTGACAGGCTCCCGCAGGTTGTAGGTGTCGGGCCAGAGGAAACCCTCGAGCGTCGGGGTGTTGCGTGGTGCCCCGTAGAGCGTCGGGTCGAGCAGTCGCGAGCGGATCGTCGCACGCATGTAGTTGCCCTTGATGCCCTCGGACGCGAACACCGTCTGCTCCTGCCTGCGCGAGCGGCCGGGGACGATCGTCACGTTCACGTACTTGATGTTGGGACCCGCGACGAGCTCGTCAAGCGCCGAGCTGTAACTCATGCCCAGCTTCATCTTGTATTGCCCGGCACGCAGCCTGCCACGGTCGCCGTCGATCGTCGCTGCCAGCTTGAAGAAGAACCCCGAGGAGATGACGCCGTCGTGCTCGAGGGTCGAACTGATCTCGTTGACGCTGGCTCCGGGTGGGATCGTCACCTCGACGCGCCCGTGACCGGAGCCGGCGAACGGTTGGAAGAGCGAGATCAGGAACCAGACGAGCACGAATGCGGCGGCCAGCGCCAGCAACGCCGCCAGCCGGCGCAGGAGGAACACCCGCCCAGAGCGTGGCGGGCGCCTGCGCGAGCGGGACGACCGCACGGGCGTGATCGTCACGCGTGGCGGATCGTTGCGCGTTGAGCGTCGATTCCTAGGCCGCGGCATGCCGATCCAACCAGCTCGAGAGCAGATGCGCGGCGGCGCGCGAGTCCTCGCTGGCCCTCGGTGACTGCATCCCAGCGTCGCCGTCGCGCTGTGCCAGGCGCGTCGTGAAGCGCTCGTCATAAAGCTCGACCGGCACCTCCCCCAGACGCTTCTCGAGCACGGCGGCGAACTCCCGAGCCTCATGGGTCTGGGCGGAGTCACCGCCGGACAGGCTTAGTGGCAGCCCCACGATCACGCGTTCCGCTTCAAGCTCGCGCACAAGCGCGAGAAGCTTACCCATGCCCTTGCGCCCGGCCGGCTTCAGCACGGGCTCAAGCGGGGTTGCCAACACCCCGGTTGGGTCGCTGACGGCCACACCGCAACGAGCGCTGCCATAGTCAAGCGCGAGCACACGCACAGGTCCAAGCCTCCGTCCTAACCGAGTGCGGCCTCGATCGTCTGCCGCGCCGTCCTGATCGCGTCCGGCAACTTCTCGAGCTCACGGCCTCCGGCACGGGCGGCCGTGTCCTTGCCGCCGCCACCACCACCGACCTCTGCCGCGGCGACCCGCACGATCTCGCCAGCCTTGACCCCACGCTCCACCAGCGCCGGAGCAACAGACGCAACGAGGTCGACCTTGTCGCCGGACACCGCGCCGAGCACGATCGCCGCGTCGCCGAGCTTGGCCTTGAGTCGATCGGCCAGATCAAGCAGGTCCTGGCCGGAGACGCCATCCACGATCGTGGCGATCAGGCGGGCACCGTTCACCGCGACCGCGGCGGCGACGAGCGCTTCCTCGTCGACCCTCGCAGCTCCGCCGTCAGCCTTGAGCTGCTGCTCGAGCTGCTTAACGCGGTGGCGCAGCTCTTCAACCGCGACGGGAACACCGTCGGGCGTTACCCGCAATGCCTTGGCGGCCTCGCCCAGCGCATGGCCATGCTGGCGAACGGTCTTGATCGCGACCGGACCGGTGACCGCCTCGATGCGGCGCACGTTGGCGGCGCTGGAGGTCTCGCTGAAGATCGCCAGGAGCCCGACCTCGGCCGTTGAGCGCACGTGCGTGCCGCCGCACAGCTCGCGCGAGAAGGAACCATCGCCGACCTCGACCATGCGCACGATGTCGCCGTATTTCTCGCCGAACAGGGCCATCGCGCCCAGCGATCGCGCCTCATCGAGCGTGGTCGTGAGCGCGCGGACGGAATGGGCGCCCAGGATCCACTCGTTGACCTGGTTCTCCACGTCTGCGAGCTCATCGGGGCTGAGCGCCGAGTTGTGCGTGAAGTCGAACCGCAGCTTGTCTGGCCCGACATAGGACCCCGCCTGATGCACATGGTTGCCGAGCCGCTGGCGCAGGGCCGCGTGAAGCAGGTGCGTGGCCGTGTGGTTGCAGGCGGTTGCATGACGGGCGGAGCGATCAACGCGCGCATACACACGCTCGCCGTGCTTGAGCGCGCCGCGCTCGGGCACAACCGCGACGACCTGGTCGTCGCCGACCCGGACGACATCCTCCACCCGCGCCAGGCAGTCGCCGTCCTCGCACTCGATGTAGCCGGCGTCCGCGACCTGCCCGCCGCCGGTCGCGTAGAAGGGCGACTCGAGCAGCTTCACGAGCACACGCCCGTCGTTGTCCTGGAGCGCGCCGACAGTGGTCTCGACGGTGATTGTTTCGTAGCCCTTGAAATCTGTCTTGAAGCCCGCGCTGCCGGCGAGCGCCGTGGCCTGCTCGCGCAGCCCGGCGCTGTCGGAGACGCGCGCGCCACTCGCCCGAGACTGTCGGCGCTGCTGGTCCATCAGCTGCTCAAAGCCCTGCTCGTCGACGCCGAGGCCGTGGTCGGTGACCAACTCGAGCGTGAGGTCGATCGGGAAGCCGTGGGTGTCGTGCAGGCGGAAAGCGTCGTCGGCCGAGATGCCCTCGTCGCCGCGGTCCTTGGCCCGCTCGATCAGCTCATCCAGCAGCTTGGAGCCTTCCTCCAGCGTACGCCCGAAACCCTCCTCTTCGGAGTTCAGCCAGCGAGCGATCGACTCGCCGTTGCGCACGAGCTGACCGTACTCATGCCCCATGATCTCGGTCACCGCGGTTTGGTAGCGCTGAAGGAATCCGGGATCCATCCCGAGGGTCTTGCTTCCCTGGAGGATCGCCCGCCGCATGATCCGGCGCAGCACGTAGCCGCGCTCCTCATTCGATGGCACGACCCCGTCAGCGATCAGGAAGGTCGCGGCGCGGCTGTGGTCGGCGAGGATGCGCAGCGCCCGGTCGACCTCAAAGCTCTCGCCATAGCGGTGGCCGGAGAGCTCTTCGCCCAGCACGATCAGCGGCGCGAACTGGTCGGTTTCGAAGACCGTCTCCTTGCCCTGCTTGATCGCCGCCATGCGATTGAGGCCGAGGCCGGTGTCGATGTTCTGGTTCGGCAGTGGTGTCAGCTTGCCCGGCGGGTTCTGGTCGTACTGCATGAACACGAGGTTCCAGAACTCCAGGAAGCGCTCGTTCTCGCCGCCGGGGAGATCGTCGGGCTTGCCGCGCTCGATGCCAAGATCGAGGTAGAGCTCCGAGTCCGGGCCGCAGGGCCCGGTCGGGCCGGACTCCCAGAAGTTCTCCGAGCGTGGGCATTCGACGATCCGCTCACGTGGCATGCCGACCTCGAGCCAGAGGTCGATCGCCTCCTGGTCGGGTCCGATCCCGAGCTCCTCGTCACCGCCGAAGACCGTGACCCAGATGTCGTCCTCGTTGAGACCGAACCCGTTGCGCGAGAGCTCCCAGGCGAAGCCGATCGCCTCGCGCTTGAAGTAGTCGCCGAAACTGAAGTTGCCGAGCATCTCGAACATCGTCAGGTGGCGGGCGGTCATGCCGACGTTCTCAATGTCGACCGTGCGAAAGGCCGGCTGGCAGGTGGTCAGACGGCTGCTCGGCGGCTGCTCGGTGCCGGCGAAATACGCCTTCAGCGGGTGCATGCCGGCGACGATGAACAGCGCCGAGGTGTCACTCGGCGGCGGGATCAGTGAAGCGCCACGCTGCGCCAGATGGCCGTGTTGCTCAAAGAACTGTCTATAGGTGTCACGGATCTGATCACTGGTCATCGTCATGGCGAGGACCAGTGTAAGCGGCTCTATCTGCTCCAGCTCGGCTGGCTGCCACGGGCAAGTTTGGTGGCGACGCCGCCGCCAAAGCCGACCGACTCCACCTCGCCGCTGTCCGCGGCATGCTCAAGGCCGCCGATGTCCACCAGCAGCCGCTTGCCATCGCTTGAGATCTGCTCGCCCTGCACCTGCCCCGCGTTTACGGGCTGGCCGGCGACGTTGAGTGGCTTGACGTGAAACGGTGAGAGCTGCACGGTCCAGGCGTAGGAGGTGTCCTCACCCCCGTACTCCGCGATCAATCGGTTCCCGTCCGCGGACGCCGCGAGCGGCGCGAGTCCGCTCAACAGTGCGGGCACGCGCAGGTGTGTGAGCTGCCGCTGTTTGCCGGCTGCGTCGATCCAGAGCTGGTAGATCGGGGCCTTGCTCACGCCCCGCTGTGTCGAACGGTCAAAGACGATCCCCGACCGTGCCCAGACCGGTTCGAAGCTGTCGCCGTTGGTCGTCAGCTGAGCCGTGCCACCTCCGGTGACCGCCGCGACGTAGAGGTTCGTCGGAGCCGAGAGCTGCAACGACTGCGACAGGCCGAACACGAGCTGCGTTCCGGCGGGGCTGAAGCTCGCTCCGGCGATCACGCCCGTTGCCACGACCCGGCTGTTGAGCGTGCGTGTGTCGATCAGTTCCAGCGCGCCACCACCCTTGGTGCCGGTGCTCGACAGCGAGACCACGAGATAGTGTGAGTCGGGAGACCACGCGAGCGCCGTCGCGCTGTCCTTGGCCGAGTTGAAGTACCCGGCCAAGAGCTTGCCGGTGGTGCTGTAGAGCTTCAGTGCCACGCCGCTGCGCGCGAAGTGCTGAATCGCGACATAGGCGCCGTTGGGAGAGATCAGGGGCCCGTCTCCGGCAGCGATCCGATGCGGGTCGCTGCCATCGGCGTTCGCGATCCATACCGACGAGGTGTTCCTGCCGCTGGTGTAGGCGATGTAGCTCCTGGACCGCGGCGCCGATGCGGATGCCAAGCCGCCGCTGCAGATGGCCATCGCGGCCAGCGCGGCCCCATACGTGAAACGCCCCCGCGTCACCGCTCTGATCGTATACCGAGCCATGACCCAGCTGGTAGCTCTTTGCCCGCGGTTAGGATGGCGTACGTGATCAAGGTGACGCTTGTCGGCGGGCCGACCGCGCTGGTTGATTACGCCGGCTTGCGCTGGCTCACCGATCCGACCCTCTCCGAGCCTGGCACCTACGACGGCCTGACCAAGACGACGGCTCCGCGCCTGGGTCCGGCGGAGCTTGAACCAGTCGATGTGATCCTGCTCTCGCACGACCAGCACGCCGACAATCTCGACCCGGCCGGACGTGAGTTCCTGCCGCGCGCCGGGCGAGTCCTGACGACTGTCGCGGGAGCGGAGCGGCTCGGCGGGCTGGCGACGGGACTGGAGCCCTGGACCGAGCTGAAGGTCGGAGGCGACGTGACCGTCACCGCCGTGCCGGCGCTCAACGGACCCCCGGGCGCAGAGACGGTCACGGGCCCGGTGATCGGGTTCGTGCTGAGCTGTGAGGGGCACGACACGGTCTACGTCTCTGGCGACAACGCATCCCTCGATGTCGTGGACGAGATCGCGGAACGTCTCTCTCCGATTGATGTCGCAATCCTGTTCGTCGGCGCAGTCCAGCTCGCCACCCGCTTCGACGGGGCGTATCTGACGCTCTCAAGCGACCGCGCGGCGATCGCGACCGAGCTGCTCGAGCCGCGTGCGGTCGTGCCGGTGCACTTCGAGGGCTGGACGCATTTCACACAGGATCTGCAACAGGTCCGTGCAGCCTTCGCCGGCTATGGCCTCACGGAGCGGCTGTTCGCAGCCGAACCGGGCGAGACCGTCGCCGTGTGATCGCTCAGCGAGTGATCGTGGCCCAGCCGACGATCAGCTCGCCGTCCATCAGACACGCGAGCTGACCGGGGGCGGCGCCCGCGACCGGCTCGTCAAGCTCGAGCATCAGCTCACGATGACGCCCGGCGGGCGCGGAATCGCAGATCCGCGCCGGCAGTGCCTGTGAGCGGTAGCGCAGCTTCACACGATCGACGCGGGCGCCATCACGATGGAGGCGAGCGCCGCGGACGCGCACACGATCGGTGAGCAGGCGCTCGTGCGGGCCGACGACGACGCGGTTGCTCACCGCGTCCTTGTCGAGCACGAACAGCGGCTCGCTCGAGTAGATCCCGAGACCGCGGCGCTGGCCGACCGTGAAGAGCTCATGGCCGGCGATGCGCGCCGAGCACCCGTCCTTCCGGATCGACGACCTCTCCGGCGCGCGGTGAGATCTCGCCGTGGCGCGCGAGGAAGCGGGCGCGGCTGGTGCCCGCGAGAAAGCAGAGATCCTGGGAGTCGACCTTGCTGGCGACGGGCAGCCCGGCCTGAGCGGCGAGTGCCCGGACCTGCGGCTTCTCGTAGTCGCCCAGCGGGAAGCGCATGCGCTCGAGTGACTCGGGCGAGAGGGCGGCAAGCATGTAGGTCTGATCCTTCGACGGATCGGCGGCAAGCCTCAGCAGGCCGTCCTCGAGACGGGCGTAGTGGCCGGTGGCGAGCGTCGCGCAACCGAGGCGATCGGCAAACTCGAGCATCGCGTCGAGCCGCACATGACCGTTACATCCGATGCACGGGTTGGGAGTGTCACCAGCTGCGTAGGCGGCGATGAACGGCTCGACCACACCGGCACGGAACTCGGGGCGCAGATCGAGCGTGAAGTGCGGCAGACCAAGGCGGTGCGCGAGCGCGCGTGCCTGTGAGACCGCGCTCGTCGAGCAGCAGCTCTTCTCGGCGTCGTTCTCGGTGTCGGTCCAGAGCTCGAGCGTGACCGCGATGGCCGGCCCCTGCTGCTGGCACAGGAGCGCCGCAACGCTCGAGTCGACCCCGCCGGACATCGCGATGAGCGTGGCTGTCGGGTTGGCTGGGAGCGCGCCGCGGGCGCGCACGGCAGCGCCCAGGGCCCGCGCGAGCGCGTCCGCGACCACGGACGCAGCATGGTGCTTGCCGGGGCTGAGCCCGCCGAGCTCGCCTGAGATCCTCTCGGCTCCGACACGTGCTGCATCGAGCAGCGTCGCACCGCGGACGAGGCTCACGGCCGCGGATGCCGCGGCGTGGGACGCCCCGCAGCCGTTGGCGGTGAAGCCCGCGTCGGTGACGTGATTGCCGTCCGTCTGCACGCTGAAGGTCACCTCGTCGCAGCACTCACCGCCGCCGAAGGTGACGGTGAAGGCGTCGGCGGGCGTATGCCCCTCGCCCTGGGGCGAGGTCAGGTGATGCTCAAAGGCGAACGAGTCCATCGCTCGGCAAAGGATATGGCGCATCAGGCGGTACGACCGGAGAGCTGCGCGATCTGCGAGAGCACGTCCGTCGCGACGGTGCCAGCGTCGTAGGTCACCTGGTCGTAGCCATAGCGGACCACGGTCAGACCATGAGCGCGGAGCTTCAGCTCCTTGCGGCGGTCGCGTCGACGCTGAGCGGGCGTACCGTGGTTGCCGTCGCCGTCCAGCTCGACGACCAGCCCGAACTCCGGCCAGTGGCAATCGGGCTCTTCGCCGTGCAGCAACGTGTTGACGTTCGGGATCGGGATGCCGAAGCGCCGGCAGAGCAGCAGGAACTCATCCTCCAGCTCACTCTTGGTCCGTGCCATCGCCGGGATGTATGAGCCGAGAGCCTCGAGCAGGGCGGCGCTGCCGGGCCGCCCGCGTCCGCAGGCCTGGCGGATGGCGCTGGAGCGCAGCTTGCGTTCATAGTCGAGCTGGGCGAGTGACCTGTGGACGAGCTTGGGCGGCTCGGTGGCGGCGAGGTCGAGGAGTGTCTGGCTGGTTGTGGTGCAGGGGATGCCGTTGACGAGCTCACGGCGTATGCCGTGTCTGCAATGGATGACGACGCCCGGCAAGCGTGTGCGGATGCGACGTGGAGTGCTGATGTGCGCGGAGCTGACCGGATACCGCAGCCAGCCGCGCCAATGCGCCGCGGTCCCGTGGGAGAGCTGCAGCGCCGGGGCCGGCGAACAGCAGGATCGAGAAGAGGCGGGCCGGCTCGTCGCTGGTCGCGTGACCGACGGCGTAGACCCGCGGCAGGACCGCGATCAGATAGCCGGTCGCCGTCCAGCGTCGGATTGTGCCCTCCGCCAGACCAAGACGCCGCAGCTGTGCCCACGTAACATGACCGAATTGCTTCGCAGCCAGCTGTCCGGCGCGAACGATTGACGTACACCGTTCATCCTGCGCGGTGTACGTCAATCGTTCGGACATGGCCGAGACGATGGCGGCAAATCTCAGCGGCCGGGCGGAACGACACGCTTTCGTTACACGTTCAGCGCAGCTTGAGGCCCAGCTCGCGCAACTGGAAATCGTCCACCGGCGCAGGCGCGCCGGTCAGTGGATCGGCGCCCGAGGTGGCCTTCGGGAAGGCGATCACCTCGCGAATACTGTCTCGCGCACCGAGGATCGCCACCAGGCGGTCGATGCCCATCGCGATCCCGCCGTGCGGCGGCGTGCCGTATCTGAACGCGTCGAGCAGGAAGCCAAAGCGCTGCTGCGCCTCCTCCTCGTCGAGCCCGATGATCTCAAACACGCGGCGCTGAGTCTCGGCCTCATGGATGCGGATCGAGCCGCCGCCGATCTCGTTGCCGTCCAAGACCAGGTCGTAGGAACGCGAGAGCAACGAGCCGGGATCGGCCAGGTCACCGGTCGGCGCCGTGAAGGGGTGGTGCTCGGCGGTCCAACCACCCTCACCGTCGGATCCGAACATCGGGAACTCAACGACCCAGTGCAGGTCGTGCGGTGCGTCCGCGGGGATCAGCTCGAAGCGGCGCGCGAGCTCGAGCCGCAGCGCACCCAGAACCGCGCGCGCAACAGGCAAGGCGTCCGCCACCACAAACAGCGCGTCCCCCACCTTTGCCGAGAGCGCCGCTTTGATCGCCTCGATCTCAGCCGCGGACAGGAACTTGGCGATCGGCGAGCGCAGCGAGCCGTCCTCCTGGACGAAGGCCCAAACCAGCCCCTTGGCGCCGTACTGCTTGGCGAATTCGGTGAGCGCATCGAGGTCTGACCGGGGCAGCTCCAACGGGCCACCGTTGACCCCCAGGACGGTGCCCGACGCAGCAGCCAGGGCACCTGAGAAAACCTGGAACTCGGATGTGCGGACCGCGTTGGAGAGGTCGACCAGCTCGAGACCGAAGCGGCGGTCGGGGCGGTCGGAGCCCCAGCGGCCCATCGCCTCGGCCCAGGTCACGCGCTGCCAGGGGGCTGGCGGGACGGCAAAGCCCTCCATGGCGAAGACGGCGGCGAACACGTCCTCCAGCAGCCCGATCACGTCGTCCTCGTCGACGAATGACATCTCGATGTCGAGCTGGGTGAACTCGGGCAGGCGGTCCGCACGCGAGTCCTCGTCGCGGAAGCAGCGGACGATCTGGTAATAGCGCTCGAGGCCGCCGACCATCAGCAGCTGCTTGAACAGCTGCGGGGACTGCGGCAGCGCGTAGAAGGAGCCGGGCTCGGTGCGGGCGGGCACGAGGAAGTCGCGGGCGCCCTCGGGGGTCGAGCGCGTCAGAAACGGGGTCTCGATTTCCAGGAAGTCGCGCGCGTCTAAGACGCCGCGCATCGTCTGGATCACGCGGTGGCGCAGCTCCAGTGCTTCGCGCATCGGGTTGCGGCGCAGGTCGAGCGTGCGGTGACGCAGGCGCAGGTTCTCATCGACTGGGCCGTCGTCATCGACCTGGAAGGGCGGAGTCTCGGCGTCGGAGAGGATCTCAATCTGGTTGACGTCAAGCTCAATCTCGCCCGTGATCAGGTTGGGGTTGACGTTCTCAGGCTCGCGCGCGACGACCTTGCCGGAGACCGTGATCACATCCTCGGAACGAAGCTTGTGGGCGGTCGCGTGCGCTTCAGGCGTGCTCTCGGGGTGGAAGACCAGCTGCACGAGGCCTGAGCGGTCGCGCAGGTCGATGAAGATCAGCCCGCCGTGGTCACGGCGGCGATGCACCCAGCCGGCGACGCGGGCGCTGGTGCCGGTGCGGGCGGCGGTGAGCTCGGCGGCCCACGCATCGCGATATCCGTTGGGTCGGGGTGATTGCTTCATCTAAAGACGGTTCCCTCGCAGAATGGCCGCGATCACCGCGCCGGTTGACAGTTCCTTCTGCTCGCCGCTGCTCATGTCCTTGAGGCTCGTCTGCTCGCCGTCGTTCACGATGGCAACGTAGCGAGCCTCGATGCGATCCGCGTGCTTGAGTGCGCTCTTGAGCGAGCGGCCGGTGAGCTCGAGCTGCGCGGCGAGGCCGGCGCGGCGCGCCTCATGGGCGACCACGAAGGCGGCGGTGTGGGCGTCGCGGCGCTCGCGGTCGGCGACGGTCACCAGCACGTCGACCACCTCCGGCGCACTCGGCTGCATGGGCGCCGCGAGCAGGATGCGCTCGAGGCCGGCGGCCCAGCCCATGCCCGGTGTCGACTGTCCGCCAAGCTGCTCGACCAACCGGTCATAGCGGCCGCCGCCGCCGACACCGGACTGAGCGCCGAGCGCGTCGCTTGTGAATTCGAACAGCGTGCGTGTGTAGTAGTCGAGACCGCGCACGAGCGTCGGATCGAGCTCGTAGGCGATGCCGGCGGCGTCGAGCAACGCCCGCACCTCGGCGAAGTGCTCAGCGTCATCGGGTGCGAGCCGATCCAGCAGCTTCGGTGCATCGTCCATCACGCGTCGCGTTCCGGGGTCGCTGGCGTCGAAGGCCCGCATCGGGTTGAGATCTATGCGCGCGCGGACATCCTCGGAGAGCTCGGCCTCATGCGCGTGCAGGTAGGCGGTCAGCTCCTCGCGGTAGCGGCCGCGGGTCTCTGGCTGGCCGAGGCTCGCGAGCCGCAGCCGCGTGCCCTTGACGCCCATCGTGTCGAGCAGTTCCGCGAGCAGCGCGATCAGCTCGGCATCGGTCTCAGGGCCCCCGGCGCCGATCACCTCGGCGCCGACCTGCCAGAACTGACGGTAGCGGCCCCGCTGCGGGTTCTCGGCACGGAAGAAGGACGACAGGTACCAGAGCTTCACCGGCGGCGGGAGCTTGTGCATCCCGTGCTCGATGTAGGCGCGGCAGACGGGCGCCGTGCCCTCGGGGCGCAGCGTCAGTGATCGCCCGCCGCCGTCGTCGAAGCTGTACATCTCCTTCTGGACGATGTCGGTCGACTCGCCGACGCCGCGCGCGAACAGCTCGGTCGACTCGAACGCGGGCGTCTCGATACGGTTGTAACCGGCCGCACCGAGGATCCGCTCAGCGTGGGTCGTGAGCGCGCGCCGGCCCGCGGCGTCCTGTGGCAGGACGTCATAGGTTCCCTTCGGCGCTTGGATCATCGTCGCGCCGCCTTCGGTGCGGAGCGGCTCACGAGTTGTGCGTGAGCTCGCGGAGGAACGGATTGGTCGTCCGCTCATGGCCGAGCGTTGTCGCGCCCATGTGCCCCGGGTAGACCAGTGTCTCGGGTGGGAACTCGTCGAGCAGCGACTCGATCGAGGCGAGCAGCGTCGGCAGGTCTCCACCGGGAAGGTCGGTCCGACCAATCGATCCCTGGAAGAGCACGTCACCAGAGAGCAGCGCATCCTCGTCGCGGATCGCGTAGCTGACGTGGCCGGGGCTGTGGCCGGGCGTGAAGCGGACGTCGAAGGTCATGCCGGCGAGTTGCAACACCTCACCGCCGGTAACCGTGTGATCGGCGTCGTAGCCCTCGAACGGGCCGAAACCGGGGAACGTGTAGGCGTCGATGTCGGCGAGCATCTCGGTCTCGAGCTCGGGGCACCAGACGGGCGCGGCAGTGGCGTCGTGGATCGCCTTGACCGCGCCGACGTGGTCGAAGTGGCAGTGCGTCAGCAGGATCGCGTCAACCGAATCGATGCCCAGTGCGTCGAGCGCGGCGAGCAGGCGAGCGGCCTCCTCACCGGGGTCCACGATCACCGCGCTGGTGGCCTGCGGTCGACGAACGAAGTAACAGTTCTCCTGGATCGGGCCGACGGTAAAAGCGCGGACGTCGATCATCGTCGCGTGGCGGCCGCCTGCTTCTTGGCCATCCGCCGGCGCCAGAGGAACATCTCGAGATAGAAGCCGAGCACGACGTACAGCAGCATCGCGACGACCGCGTAGACCACCGCTGCGAGCAGGCGATCCTTGGTCTTGGGACCGAGGAACAGCAGGAACAGGAACATGAATCCGCCGGCGAGCAGCGCGCGCTGGCCGGCGCTCTTCCAGGTCGGCTTGCGGTTGAGTCGCTCCTCGCGACGGGTGTCGCGGCTGGCGCGCTTCTTCTCCTCCGCGCTCGGTGGGCGTCCGGTGCGCCCGCGCGTGACGATGCCCCCGGCGGCGTTGCCGCGGTGCTTGGTCTGGCGCTTGCGCTTGGTCTGGGCCATTGCTGGAACGGACTTTAGTCGGTATCCCAGGCGTTTTCTGCCGCCGAGCCCAGCGCATCCTCGAGGTAGCGGCGGTTGGCCACCGGCAGGCCATCCGGAAACCCGTCGAACGCCACCCTTGGTGGCAGCCCGACCACCTCGGCCCGCGCCGGGGTCGCATGTTTTGCGATCGCCGCCACGAGCATCGCGAGGTTGGTCTGGCGGTAGTCCTCGACATTCGTCGAGACCTGTGCGATGCCGTCACGGTGGGGCAGCGTGAGGCCGATCGCCCTGACCCCCGGCAGGCCCTCGGGGCCGCCCTCGCGGATCAGTGCGGCGATCCGCTGGGCGGTCGCGAGTGTCGCCGGCGGCTCCAGCTCGACATTGAAGGCGATCAGCGGCGGGCGGGCGCTCACCAGCACCGCGCCGGCGCGCGGGTGCAGCTTTGCGGGGCCGAAGTCCGGCGTGAGCTCGCCGGCCTGCACCCGGCGCTGGAGCTCGGCCGGTCCGCCCCGGCGGATCTGCGCACGCGTGACGCGCCCCTCTTTCAGGGCGCCGTACAGGAAGACGGGGATCTGGAGCTCGCCGCCCAGCCGCTCCGCCAGCACCAGCGCCTGCGCGCAGGCGGCGCCGCGCTCCCCTTCATCCATGTACACGATCGGCGCCACGTCGAGCATGCCAGCGTGGGGGTGTGAGCCCGTGTGCGTGGCGATGTCGAGCTGCACGATCGCCTCGGCGGCGCCGGCGGTCAGCGCATCCGCCAGGCTCGGCGCACCGTTGCTCGATGCTTGGTGCCCGGCCGCCGGAGCAAGCGTGTAGACCGTGCGGTTGTGATCGGGGTCGGTGTGGGTGTCGAGCAGCCGCACGCCCTCGACGCTCGTGAGTGCCCGCGCAACGCTTGCGATCGCGCGCGGGTCACGGCCCTCTGAGAAATTCGGTATCGCCAGCATCCTTGACTCTTTCAGTGGCGCATTCGGGCGGCTGTTCCGGGTGCGGCGCGCCCGACGACCGGAGTCCGTAATTTTCGCGCGAACGTTTGCCTAATGCCCTGGGGGGGTCGCCGTGTTGAGGTCTAGTCCTGTGCGTCTGCTTGAACTGATCGCGTCGACGCTCGCGCTCTGCGCGGCCATGCTTGCCCTCGGCGGAGGTTCCGCGCAGGCCAGAGCCGGCGCCGATCTCACCGGACGCGATGTGGTCTCGTATCCGACAGGCGGTTCCGAGAACCCCTGCGGTCAGCCCTCCGCCACTGGTTGGCTGGCGATCGGTGCCGGCCAGGAAGCGACGCTGACGGCCGCCTTCTCGGGGGATATCCAGCATTACATCTACCTGACCGGGTCGGTTTCGCCCTCGTATCTGCTTGAGGCAGGCAGCGGCAACAACCTCACGATCGATCTCTGCGGCTACGACCTCAGCGTCAGCGCGCCGCCACCCCCCGACGCAGCAATCGCCGTCGCCAGCGGGGAGGGCCTGACGATCGAGGACACGTCGTCAACGGATCCGGCACAGCAGGGGACGTTGACCGCAATCGGTACCGGTGCCCCCAACGTTGGAACCGGGGCGGGCATCGGCGGAAGCAATCCGCAGGTTGATTCCGGTGCGGTCACGATCGACAGCGGCAACGTGATCGCAGTGGGCGGATCCGCCTCTGGCGAGGGCGGTGCCGCGGGAATCGGTGGCGGCAACCAAGTCGGTCAGCCGATCGGCACTTCCGGTCCCGTCACGATCAACGGCGGCACCGTGACCGCCCAGGGCGGTGACAGCGTCGGCGTCCTGACCGGCGGCGGCGCGGGCATCGGTGGGGCGGGCGGAAGCGCCTCCACCCCCAGTAGCCCGGGCGGTAATGCCGAGCCGGTGACGATCAGTGGTGGTCAGGTCTCGGCCTACGGTGGCAACGGCAACGGATACGGCGGCGGGGCGGGCAGTGCGATCGGCGGTGGCGGGGGCTCGTTCGGCTTCCCGGGCGGGCAGCTGGCCGGCGTGACCCTGAGCGGAGGCTCGATCTACACCCAGTTCGGTCTGATCGGTGGCGGTGGGACGGAACCGGGCGGCGAGGGCTACGGGATCGGCGGCGGTGGCGGCGGTTACCTCGCAGGGGCAGGCAGCTCGGGGACGATCACGATCGGAGCCGGTTCCGGCGGCGGTACCGTCGAGTTCGCCGGATGGCTGGGAGGTTCGATCCACGTCGAGCCACAGTGGACTCTTGATATCCCCACGTCGATCGCCGACACCAGTTGGAATGGCAGCTCTGCGGTCGCGGGCACCGACCACCTTCCGGGCGTGCAAGCCGCCGCCGGCGGCGTCAACGACGGTCTGATCGACGTCGGCGGCGAAATCAGCGAAATCGACCCGCTCTCCAACACCAACGGTGTGATCGTGACCGAGCCGGGAGGGGTGGCGTCAGGTGTCGGCCTCGATTCACCCCCCGATATCGATCTCAACATCGACTATCCGGCGGCCGAGTCGACAGATGACGCCTCGATCGCCTACGGTGCCGATGCGGGCACCCCGACGCTCGCACTGGCCGGCCTGTCGCTGCCGCCGGAGCCGTCGGAGCCCGGTGAGACCGGGATCGGCTGGGAGGCCGACGGCACGATCGTGACGAGTACGACCGATCTCAACAACGTTGCCAGCGGCGATCAAGTCGAGCTCACGGCCGGCTACGAGACGGCGACCCCTCCGGCTCCCCCCGTGAGCGCACCGGATATTCCGGCCATTGAATACACGCTCAGCGGCACCAAGGGCGCCAACGGCTGGTACAGCGGCCCGGTGACGGTCACGTTCACCTGTGGCACGGTTCCGGATGCGACCGTGAGCTGCCCCGCACCGGTCACGCTCGACACCTCCGGCAGGAACCAATCGGCCAGCGGCACCGCCAGCGCCACAAGCACCGCGGACAGCTCACTTGTGACGCTTTCCCCGGCGACCGCATTCGGCATCGACATCGACCTGAGCAAACCGAGCGTCTCGATCAGCGGTGCCAAGAACGGCAAGACCTACACCAAGGCGCCGAAGCCGACATGCAAGGCGCGCGACTCGGTGTCCGGCATCGCGTCGTGCAGGCTCACCAGCTCCAAGAAGAACAGCAAGAGCGGCTACGTCGAGACCCTCACCGCCCTCGCAACGAGCAACTCCGGCGCGACCGCCAGGACGAGCCTGAAGTTCGCGTACAAGAAGCCGACCAAGAAGAAGCACGGGTAACCCCCGGGCTCCTGACCCAAATGATCAGCGGCGACCTTGTATCGTCCTCACCCTCCCGCCGGAGTAGCTCAGTCGGTTAGAGCAGCGGAATCATAATCCGCGTGTCGGGGGTTCGAGTCCCTCCTCCGGCATCACAAGATTTGCAGGAGCTTCCCGCACGTACTGGGGCTCCTGCGGTTTTGACCGCGACGGTCGCGGGCGCCACCAACTCCGCAAGCCGCCCGCCGGCTGACAGACAGTCCGACGAACCGTCCACCCGGTCCGACGGGTCGGAGGCGGTCGCCTGCGACGCTAGCCGAGCATGTGGTCGTCGATCAGGACCGTGAATGGCCTGGCGTGCCGCGGTGTGACCTCGAAGCGCAACTCCCATGCCCCCGGCATCCCGAGCACCGGTTGGAGCGCACCATAGCCGCCGGGCGCGTTCTGTCGCAGGGACCCCGTGAAGACGTGTTGCATGTTCATCGCCGGCATCGCGTACGTGACCGTTACGCGAGCATCGGCGAGTGGACGATCACCCTTTGATATGGCAAGCGCAACACGATTGCGGACGCTTGCTCGGTTCGGGGTGACCAGCAGCTGAACCCTGTACGGCGCAACGGACAGGCCCGCGGTGACCGGGCCGGGCCCGGCACGCCGGCTGGCCGTCGCCGCGGGCGTCCGCAGCCGATGCACGCCAGAGCCACCGCCATGAGTGCTGGCAATCGCTGCAACCACCATGATCGCGACCAGCACGACGACGGTGCCCACCCACGCCCGCACGACCGCTCCTTGGGAGATCCCGAAACGCATGCCGCAGAGTCCACTGCATGCCGCATCAGCCGGCATCGGTGCTTTCCCGTGGGATGAGAGGCGGGAGTTACGGGGTGTCAAGGCCTGCTAGGGCTGAGACTCGGTCGACTCCGCCGACCACATCGCGCTCGGTGCCTTCACCCAGTCGCGCCCAGCGCGTGGCCCTCGATGTCTGCCTGCAGCGCTCCTAACGAGGTGTAGTTGTAGGGGTGGATGAACTTTCCGCCGAGCGGAGAGATGAAGACCGTCGTCGGAGTTCCCTCCAGGCCACCGACGAGGATCCTGTCGATGCTCGTGCTCGTGACCTCGTAGCTGGGATAACTCACGTGGTGGCGCTTCAGGAACGCCTGGGCGTCAGCGGCGTTGTCCTCGACATCGGCCCCAAGGAACGCAACGTCCTTGCCGTAAAGCGCGGATGCTCGCGCAAACAGTCCGAACTCCTCCTGACATGGCGGACACCACGACGCCCAGATGTTGAGCACAACCGCGTAGCCCTCTGACTGCAGCTTCTTGATCCGTGCGTCCAGAGCAACCTGACCGCCGGGCAGGATCTGGGAAGCCTGCCTGTGGATCGCGGCCAGAGGAGCCGGCGAGCCTCCCAGCTCCCCCTCCGTCGAGTTCGCTCCTCCCGGGCTGCTGCCAGTCTTGGCAAGCGAATCGGCGATCTCCTGATCGAGCACGGTCAGCGTCTTCGGCCAACCCTGGGTATACACCTCCTGGTACCAGACGATCTTGCCGGCCGCGTCGGTCAGCACGAACCAAGGTTCGCCCTCAACCCCGTAGCCGTCGGCGACCTGCCCGCTCTGGTCGATCGCGACGGGATATGAAAGCGGCCTGGCCAGCGTCGAGATGAACGCCGGCAGCGCGCCCGCAGAGGGCTCGACGCTGCCCTCGTCGATCGCGGTCAACTGCGGCAGACCCTTGGCGCGTGCGGCCCGTTGGTAGGAGTTGAGCTGATCGAGGTCGGCGCCCAGTCCAATCGTCTGCCGGTCCCAGGTCGCGAAAAACAAATACAGATGCGGCTTGCCCGGTCCCAGAGCCACCGAACCGCCGCCGAGCTTGCGCAACCTGGTGGTCGCCGTTGGGAGCGTCTCCGGGGCCGCCGCGTACGAGTATCTCGTCGCAACCGCCGGGTGACTGGGGAGCAACCGCGAGACGTCCTGCGCGAGCAGCTGACCAAATTGGGGAACCGACGCGTACGACGGGTAGGTCGTAAACAGCACCCGCTCGCGGCCTTCCGGATCGATGATGTAGAGGGCGGCGACATGGTCGATCTGGTTGTCGGCCTTGGTGACGAGGGCTTCCTCATCGACGCCGTAAGCCTTCCAAACGCGTTCCAGCTGGGTGGCGCTGCCGGTCGCGAACTGCCAGCGACCCATCATTCCGTGCAGTTCGCTGTAGTTGAGAACGTCGTCGATCTGCGTCGACTTCCAGTTGGCGTTGACACCGAGCAGCTGCAGCTGATCACCCGCCTTCCCGAGGTCCTGCTTGGCATCAACCATCGCCTGCGTCGTGAGCGGGCAGATCGTCTGGCACTCGGCGTCGGTGAAGGCCAGGATCACCGCCTTGCCTCGATACTGGCTCAAGCTCACCGACTGTCCCGTTTGGCCGACGAGGGTGAAGTTCGGCGCGCGCCGCTTGCCGAGCCAGGTACCGGGATCCAGGTATGGATTGGTCGCGAGGGTCGCCCCGGTCGCGGTGGGCTCGGCGTCATTGGATTGATTGACCAGCAACGCCACGACCACGACACCTAAGAGGACTGTGGGAAGAAGCGCCACCGCCCGCAGCCGGCGGCCGTTTGGCCGACCACGAAGGCGCATCGAGCGGGCGGCCTGCCGCAGCCTCGCAGTGCCTCCCGTTCGCCACCCTGTGTAGATGAGGGCAATCACGACAAGCAGCGCCAAGAGCCACGCCAGCGAGGGCTTGTGGCCACGGCTGTGCCCGCTTCCTGTCGATCGGCTCGCAGGCCTCAAAACACGCGTGCTTGCAGATTTCGATGGCTGCGTGGTTCCGCCACCACCCCGACCGGCGAGCGCGGATCCTCCGACACCAGCGGCTGCCTCTATTCGATAGACCGCGCTCTGAGTGGCCGCGACCAGCGCCCCTGGGCCGGCGGAGCCGGCCCTCAGCGATGAGAGCGATGCGGCAAGCTTCGTCGCCCCAGCCGGGTTCGCGTGCCAGTAGACGCCGACACCCGACGGCATCACGATCAGCAAGCGGCCGGTATATGCCAGCGAGAGCTCGTAGCCAAGGTAGTCGGCGTAGGTCTGTGGCTTGCCCCACAACGCGGTGACTGTGCCAAGGTCATCGGGGTGCGAGATGAGCGCCACTCGCACGGGTGCGCCAGCGCTGCTGGTCGCGTTCAAGAGCCGGTCCAAACCGAGTTCCTGTTTGACGGTGACCCCGGCATCAGCGCCGTAGAAGAGGTTCTGATCGAGCAAAACGTCACTGCCCGGGTCGCCGTCAGCCGCCGCCAGCGCAGGGATCCCCGCGCAGCCGAGCAGCGCAACCATCAGCGCGACGAGCACACGCAATCTCATCTATGAAGCCCCCAACGGAGCTGAAGCCTCCCAGCGCGGAAGCCCATCCCGCGGCAGACAGCGATGGGGACGGCTGCGGGCGCCTGGGTCAGAGGTCCAAACGGTGCGTTCCGCTGCGGCGCCGACGGGAGCCTGCGCACGACGATCGGCGCCATTCTCGCCAGAACCGCGATGGTGACAGCGATTACCCCTGGGCGACGCACAGGCAGCCAGTTTAGGCGCGCAGCGACCACAGCGACGAGCCGCCCGGCTACTCAGCCGCCGTTTCCGATCGCCCCCTCTCGGGCCGCGGCTGTCAGTGCCCTGAGCCCGCCAAGCCTTCACGCGCTCCCCGACCACGATCGCGAGAACGCCGGTATGACTCGTGGGCACCCGGGTGTGGTCGCGGGGGCCCCTCCAGCGCACCGCCCGTGAACTTTGCAGGGGTGGCTCCAGCGGTCGCACCGGGTTGCCCGGCCTGGTCTGCTGGTTTAGCCTTACGCTGGTTTGTCAGCTCAATGGTTTCCCAGGCGCAACGCTCTGCCGCGACGAGCAACGTCCGCTAGTCGTGCGCTGCTGTTGCGTATGGCCCCGGCTGCGATCGGCGTCTACGAGCTGCGCTTTCTGATCGAGCACTCGCCACACCTGGCCGCTTCGATCGGTCTTCACTCGCTCGCTGCACCAGCCTTCTTGCTGCTCGCGATCGGTGCGGGATTCCTCGTGCGCGAGAGCGCCCGCGGGCTCGCTGAGAGATTCACGAGACCGGCATGGTCGGCGAAGCTGTTTGGCTCCTGGGTCCTGTGTTCCGCGATCTTGACGTCGGCATTCTGCGCGACCGAATTGCTCTCCGCGATTGCCCCGGAGCCGCTGGCTCACTGGGCATCAGCCACGAACTGGCCTGCCGCGGTGCCTGCGATAGTCGTCGTGGGCCTGCTTCTCGCGGTGGCACAGCGAGGAATGAGATGGCTGCTTGTATCGGTCGGGGGGTTGCGATCATCGCTGCGTCCCGCTCGACGTGCGCCGCACAAACTTTGGGTTGCAATCGTAGAGCTCGCAGTGGCCACGGCGCCACTCCAGGTCGGCTGGTCCGACCGCGGTCCACCCTCGGCTGCGCAAGCGAACTAAGCGCCGCCAGCGCCTGCATCGATGGCGCCCCGAAGCCTCACCGCTCCGGGTTGAAGCGGCATAGCTCGAATCTCGACCCGACGCGCACAGGCGCGGACGCTTCTGCCCTTCTTGAGGAGACTGAGAATGAATGTGACAAGCGCCAGCTTGGCTGGCAGCAGACGCACCACCGGACGGTTCAGTGTGGCCTGGATGCGGGACTACTTCTGGTCCGACAACGCTCGCCGGGTCCAGACCGTTCTCGGCCTGATCTGGCTTCTGGACGGCGGACTCCAGTTCCAGTCGTTCATGTACAGCAAGGGCTTCATCCAGCTGATCCAGGGGTTGACCGGCGGCCAGCCGGCGTGGGTGGCCAGCAGCGTCAACTGGAGCGCCACCACGCTCCAGAGCAACCAGGCCCTGCTCAACACCCTGTTCGCGTTGGTGCAGGTCGTGATCGGCTTCGGAATCCTGTATCGCCCCACGGTCAAGCCAGCTCTGGCCGCGTCGTTTGGTTGGGCGCTGTTCGTATGGTGGTTCGGCGAGGCATTCGGGATGATGTTCATGGCGACCACGCCCATGGGTGGAGCGCCGATGGCGAGTCCCCTCACCGGAGCACCGGGCGCGGTTCTGCTGTACGGACTGATTGGTGCGATGGTTTGGCCGAACGGGCGCCCGGGCGGGCTGTTGGGCAGACGCGGAGCAAGAGCCGTGTGGACAAGTCTGTGGCTGGTGATGGCGTGGCTCTGGCTGGTGGAGGCCGGTGGCGCCAACGGGGTCACCAACGCGATCAACGCGGCACCGTCGGGGATGAGCTGGTTGAGCAGCGTTCAGAATTGGTTCGCGAACGCCGCGCAGGGCGACGGGGTAGCAATCGCTCTCGTCCTCGCAGTGATCTCGATCGCGATCGCCCTGGCCGTCGCAATCGACTGGCGGCCGAAGCAATTCGTTGCTCTGGCAATCGCCCTCAATGCGCTCTATTGGGTAGTCGGCCAAGGCTTCGGCGGCATCTTCCAAGGCGGAGCGACCGATCCGAATGCCGGGCTGCTGTTCGTCCTGCTCGGGTGCACGATGCTGTCGCTGCTCGGACAACCCGCCGGCAGTACCGAGTCTCGCCTCAAACCGCAGCCCGAGGTCGCGAGTGATCCGGTCCTGGCGTGATCGGTTGAGTCGCTTGAAGCCTGTGCCGGTGGACCTCGCCGGCACAGGCACAAAGCTGCTTGAGGCTCAGATGCGGACACCTGCCGAGCACGTGATCGGGTTGATAGGGACCCGCGCAGGCCAGTGCTAGCGTGATGGCAGCGAACAGCATGCGCGACGATAGGTCATGAACATGCCCGCGATGACAGCAGCTCAAAGCGTCGGCATGCGCGGCGGCCCGAACCTCCTTCCAGAAGGCCTCGGCGTGGCTTGGGCAGCCGTCTTTCTGGTCGTCGCTGTGTCCCATCTGCGCCATTTGGCACACACGCGTGGTCAGCGGCGGTCCTGGCACGCCTGTCACGTCCTGATGGCGTTGGGCATGGTGTTCATGTACGCACCGGCGCAGATCCTGCCGCTGACAGTCCCCGCAGCCTTCTGGCAACTTGTATTTGCCACCACGGGCCTGATCGCTGCCACATGGGCGATTGCCGGGGTCGGCCGCGTATCCACATTGATCTGGCTACTGACTTCGGTCGATCTCGGCGTAATGCTCTACATGTGGTCTGGCACGGACCACGGGAAAGTGGTTCCCCTTGCGTGCTTGCTGGCCACGTACCTGATCGCCGAGGGAATGATGTGGGCACTCGACCTGTATCGCAGGCTCGACGGCGCAACACCCATCGTCAGCTGGAGAGTCTTCGCGACCGAATCCGGAGAACGAGTCACAGCACCAGCAATCGAATTCGCTGCGCGCTCAGGCGCACTGCTAGGCGAACTCGACATCAGCGCATCGATGGTCGCCATGACGCTCGGGATGACCTACATGCTCGTTGCCATGCAGATAGTGATCTGACCCTCGGGCTCGACAGGCCTCCTCGCTCGGATCGGCTGGTCACCACTGCCGTGATCGCCACCTGGTCCAGGCCGGTCTCCGGGCGGCAAGATGTGGAATCATAATCCGCGTGTCGGGGGTTCGAGTCCCCCGTCCGGTATCAGCTTTGTCGCCCTCGACCGAACGTCGACCGAACACGCAGAAGGGGAATCACGGCGAGTGTCAGAGCAGGTTCACCTCCTTGTCGTCAAAGCCGGTGGGCTGCGTTGGGCGCTGCCGATGACCTCCACCGAGCAGGCCTTCCACCTCAGGGAGCACGAGGTGCGCAACGTCGGCGATCTGAAGGTCGTGCGCTTCCGCGACGACGTGCTCGAGCTGATCGACCTCGCCACACGGCTCGGCCTCGAGCCCGGGAATCCGCCCTCCGCGGTCGTGATGTGGGGTGCCGGAAAGCGCTTTGCGCTGCTGGTCGACGAGCTCGTCAATCAGATCAGCGCCGAGCAGGTCGAGATCCCGCGGATGGCCCACGGCGACTTCACCGATGGTGCCGTGTATCACGAAGACGAGGTGGTCCCGATCCTGAGGCCGGGCGCACTGAGCGGTGTCTACGAGGCGGCCGATGAGGGCACGGCTCAGGAGTTCAGCGAGATGCAGCAGAGCGCGCTCGCCGAGATCGCGAATATCGGATCCGGCCACGCCGCCACCGCGCTCTCGACCTTGATCGGCAGGCCGGTCGACGTCGGTTACTCGAAGGCGATCCTGACCGTGCTGGCGCGTGCGCTCGACGAGCTCGGCGAGCCGATGAACCGTTCGGCGCTGGTCGACACGCCGATCACCGAAGACCAGGGCAACATGCTGCTGGTCTTCCCCGAGCAGGCGGCCGAGCAGCTCTGCGAGTTGCTCGGAACGACGATGGCCGACGAGCTGGGTCTGACGGCGCTTCAGGAGGTCGGCAACATCCTGTCGGCGTCATACCTCAACGCGATCGTCGAGATGACGGGCATCCCGCTCGAGGTCGAGCCGCCACGGGTCGAGGTCGACCAGCTCGGCCGCATGATCTCCCATAGCGGTGCGAGCGTTGGCCGCGCCAACGACCCAACCGTGCTGATGCGCTCCTACCTCACCGTCGAGGGCTCGACCGCCAGCTTCTCGTTTCTGTTCGTCCCGCGGCTGAGGTCCGTCGAGCAGCTGCTCGCGCGGCTCGGCGTCGGGGTCTGAAGGCCTCAGTGAGCGAGAGGGCGGCGGTACAGCCCGGCGCGGTCGTGCAGTGCGCGACCTGCGGGGTCGAGCATGTCGAAGCCGTGGGCACCTGCCGGATCTGCGCCGACGAGCGTCAGTGCGTCCCAGCTGAAGGGCAGCGCTGGACCAGCCTGCGCGAGCTCCGCGAGGCCGGCCATCGCGTCAAGATCACCGAGCTCGAGCCGAACCTGTACGGCCTGAGGGTCGAGCCGAGCATCGCCATCGGGCAGCAGGCGCACCTCGTCGTCACACCGCAGGGAAGCGTGCTCTGGGACGTGCCGCCGTTCCTCGATCGCGCGGCCGTCGATGAGATCCGCCGCCACGGGCCGGTACTCGCCATCACGGCGAGTCACCCACACATGTGGGGCGTTCAGAGTGCCTGGAGCCACGCGCTCGAACAGGCACCGATCCTCGTCTCTGAACCGCTGCTCGAATGGGTGCAGCGTCCCGACTCAGCGATCAGCGCCTGGAGCGGCAGCCATGAGATCGCGCCCGGGCTCGTCCTGTACGAGCTGGGCGGACACTTCCGTGGCTCCTCGCTGCTGCATTGGTCCGACGGCGCCGACGGGCGCGGCGTGCTGCTGAGCTCCGACACGATCCACGGCAACCCCGACGGGACCACCGTGACCTTCATGCGCAGCTACCCGAACCGCATCCCGCTGTCCGCCGCGGTGGTCGCAAGGCTCGCCGCCGGGGTTGCCGAGCTGTCGTTCGAGCGGATCTACGACAACTTCGGGCGAGGCCCCAAGCGCGACGCCGCGGCGGCCGTCCAGCGCTCGGCCGAGCGCTACATCGGCTGGGTCCGCGGCGATTTCGACGAGCTGACGTGAGCGGCGCTCTGCCCGGGGGTTCGTCCCGCTGGACTACCCCCGGGGGTTCGCGGTCGTCTAGCCCCAGCGGCTGTGCAGGCGTGGGAGCACGTCGGCGGCGAACTGCGTGAGCGCGCGCTCCTGGTCATCACCGGGAAAGTGGAAGACCAGGTCCTGGAAGCCGAGGTCGACGTAGAAGGCGATCTTCTCGACCACCTCGTCAGGGTCATTGGAGACGATGAAACGCGTGTGCGCACGGTCCTTGGCACCCTCGGCGAGACGCTCCATCTCGATCGGATCCTCGGTGCCGCCCTTCTCCTCCGCGGTCAGCGCCAGCGCCGCCCAGGGCTCACAGGCCCGCATCGCGAAATCGGTGTCGTGGTCGTAGGAGACCTTGATCTCGATGAACTTGTCGATCTGCTCGGGGTCGCGGCCGGCCTTCTCAGCACCCTCGGCAAGCCCACCGAGCAGCGTGTGGTAGAGCTCCTCGCCCTTACCGCTGGTGACGATGAAGCCGTCGCCGATCTCCCCGACCAGCGCCGCGGCCTTGGGGCCGCCGGCCGCGATGAAGATCGGGACCGGCTGTTCGGGACGATCGTAGATGGTGGCGTTCACGGTGCGGTAGTACTTGCCCTCGAAGCTGACGCGCTCACCGATCCAGAGCTCACGGATCAGCGCAACCGCCTCGGCCAATCGCTCGGAGCGCTCCTTGAACTTCGGCCACTCGATGCCGATCGAGGGGTTCTCATTCATCGCCTCGCCGGTGCCGATGCCGAGCACCACACGGCCAGGGTTCAGGCAGGCGAGCGTCGCGAAGGTGTGCGCGATCACCGCCGGCTGGTAGCGCAGCGTCGGCGTGAGCACGCTCGTCGCCAGCGTCACGCGCTCGGTCTGCTCGCCGAGCGCGGCGAGGTAGATCAGCGAGTTGGGGGCATGGCCGCCGTGGTGACGCCAGGGCTGGAAGTGGTCGGAGACAGCGACGATGTCGAAGCCGTGGCGCTCGGCGCTGACGCCGAAATCGACCAGCTGACGCGGCGGAAACTGCTCTGCGGAGGCTTTGTACCCGTAGCGGAGGGTGCCGTGGTTGCTCGAGGTCATATCGACATGATCTCAAGCGCCGGCTTCCCGGTAGGCTGGTTCACCGAATGAAGCTCGGTCTTCACATCGGCTACTGGGGCCTGTGGGGCGGCGCCGATGAGCAGCTCGCGGCCGTCCAGGCCGCCGAGGCGCTCGGTTACGACTCGGTCTGGACGGCCGAGGCATACGGATCTGACGCGGCCACGATCCTCGCCTGGCTGGCAGGCCAGACCACGAAGATCAAGCTGGGCTCCGCCGTCTTCCAGATCCCGGGTCGGAGCGCAGCGATGACGGCGATGACCGCCGCCACGATCGACCAGCTGTCGGGCGGGCGCATGATCCTGGGTCTCGGCACCTCCGGCCCGCAGGTGTCGGAGGGTTGGCACGGGCAGCGCTTCGGCAAGCAACTGCAGCGCACCCGCGAATACTTCGAGGTGGTGCGCATGGCACTGCGCCGCGAGCGGCTGATCTATGAGGGCGAGACGCTGCAACTGCCGCTGCCAGACGGCCCCGGCAAGCCACTCAAGCTGACGATCGCCCCGGTGCAGGAGCGGATACCGATCTACCTCGCGGCGATCGGGCCGCGCAACACCGCGCTCGCCGGGGAGATCGCCGAAGGCTGGCTGCCGACGTTCTTCTCCCCAGAGCACGTCGGCCTGTTCAGGCCACGGCTCGAGGAGGGCGCCGCGCGGGCCGGTCGCACGCTCGAAGCGTTTGACATCGCGCCAAGCGTCAGCGTTCACATCAGCGATGATCTCGAGGCAGCACGCAACTTCATGCGACCGGCGCTGGCGCTGTACGTCGGCGGCATGGGCTCGCGCACGCAGAACTTCTACAACGCGCTGGTCTGCGAGTACGGCTTCGAGCAGGCCGCCGCCGAGGTCCAGGATCTCTATCTGGACGGCAAGCGCGAGGAGGCGTGCCGGGCGATCCCGGATGAGCTGATCGACCTGGTCTCGCTCGTCGGCCCCAAACAGATGGTGGCCGAGCGGCTCGCGGCCTACCGCGATGCCGGTGTCGGCACGCTGCTGCTCTCTCCGCTCGGGCACACGCGCGAGCAGCAGTTCGAGCAGCTGCGCACGCTCGCCGAACTCGCCGCCTGAGCGGCCGCGGGCGGATGAGCTCGCCCCGACGCATCTTCCTCGGCGCGTTCGGTCAGCCCGGCCACGCATTCCCGATGTTGGCGCTCGGCGAGCGGCTGGTGCAGCGCGGCCACGAGGTCAGCTATGAGACCTGGGAGCGCTGGCGGCCTCACGTGGAGGCAGCGGGCATGGAGTTCGTGCCCGCTCCCGAGTACCCGGTGTTT
This sequence comes from uncultured Actinomycetota bacterium, assembly GCA_963706725.1. GTDB lineage: Bacteria > Actinomycetota > Thermoleophilia > Solirubrobacterales > Solirubrobacteraceae > Palsa-465. The sequence continues at coordinate 2,755,477 of OY970167.1, forward strand.
CCGACGCTGCGGCAGCCGCTGAAGCCATATGAGGCGGTGCTGCGTGCGACCGTGCCGACACGCGCCGCGATCGCCCTACGGCGCCCGCACGTGGTAGTGCACGACATCCTCACACTTGCGCCTGCGCTCGCCGCCGAGCTCGAGGGGATCCGGACCGCCACCCTCATCCCCCACCTCTATCCGGTCACCGCCCATGGCTTTGCGCCCTGGTCGATCGGCGCGCGGCTCCCGGCGACCCGCGCCGGACGCCAGTTCTGGTCGATCTTCGAGCGCCCACTCGGGCAGGGGCTGCGGCAGGGCCGCGACGAGCTCAACGAGACACGCCGGCGGCTCGGGCTGCCGCCGACGGAGCGCCTGCACGGCGGGCTCAGCGCGAGCCTCTGCCTGGTCGCCACCTTCCCGCAGCTCGAGTACCCGCGCGCCTGGCCGACCGCCGTGCACGTCGTCGGACCGCTGCTCTGGGAGCCGCCTGGTGCCGCGCCGGTGGCAGCGCCGGTGGGTGAGGCGCCGCTGGTCGTGGTTGCACCCTCGACCTCCCACGATCCGACGCAGAGGCTCGTGCGCGCCGCGCTCGAGGGCCTGAGCGGCCTGGACGTGCGGGTGCTGGCATCGCTCGACCACCGCCCGGCGAGCAGGCCGATCCGGGCCGGACGACGCGTGCGACTGGTCAACTGGATGTCCTACCGCGACGCGATGGACGACGCTGCACTGGTGATCTGCCACGCGGGGCACGGCACGATCGCGCGCGCACTCGAGCGCGGCGTGCCGATCCTCTCGGTTCCCCACAGCGGTGACATGGCGGAGAACGCCGCTCGGCTCGATTGGGCTGGGCTGGGAGTGCGGCTGCCGTGGCGGTTTGTCAGCGCGAGCACCATGCGTCTCGCCGCCGAGCGAGCCCTCAGCAACCATGCGAAGCAGGCCGCACAAGCCCGTGAGCTCGCAGAGTGGGTGGCCGCCAACGACGGCGCGACGCGCGCCGCCGAGCTGATCGAGCAGCTGGCACAAGACCCCAGGCTGGCGCCCTGAACGACAGAGGCGGCCGGGCTGCTGGCCCGGCCGCCTGAAGAAGCTGGGGAGGTGGGACTCGAACCCACAACCCTTCGGTTAACAGCCGAATGCTCTGCCGATTGAGCTACTCCCCAGTGCGCTGAAACACTGCAGTCGGGAGCTCAAGCCCCCGACTCACGTAACTGTATCGGCAGTTGGGCGAATCCGTCCTCAAGCTCAACAGCTCAGGCCCGCGAGCGAACTCCGCCGGCGCAACGCTGCAATCTGGCCGCTCAGACGGGGCGTTCCAGCCGCGTGACGACCGTCCTGATCGTGGCGAGCACGTCCTGCTGTTCGGCCGAGAGCCGGGCGAGCGATCCCCCACCGCCGCCGTGTTCGCGCAGGTAGCGGATCTCACGCCGCAGGCGGTCGCGCTCGAGCACCAGGCGGGCGTGCTCGAGCTCGTCGACGCTCACCTGGCGACCGCGTCCGGCACGGTTGCGCAGGTCATCGATCACGAAGATCAGCTCGGGATCGTCGCCCGGTGGATCGGGCAGCTCTCCCGGCAGGTGCATGGCCAGGAAGCGTGCCGCGCGGCGCAGGACGTCGTCGAGCAGCAGCGCGTCCGGCTCGATGCCGGCGAGCGCGACGGCGCCGATGTCGGGTGCGGCCACGCACATTGCAAGGAACGAACGCTCGGGCTCGGGGCGCTGGCGCCGCGGCGCGGGTGGGCGATCGCGATACGGATCCGAGTCACCCGCGCGACCGCCGGGCGGATATTCACCGGGATCCATCATCGGAGCCGGCCGCGGTCCACCGCCCGCCGAAGGGGCCTGCCCGAGCAGGGTGACGAGCCGTGCCTCGGGAATCCCGAGCGCCCCGGCGGCGTTGCGGATCAGCTCGTCGCGCAGCACGCTCGCGGCGACCACGCCCAGCACCGGGCGCAGCGCGGCGATCGCACGGTCCTTGCCCTCGGCGTCGCTGAGGTTGGCGGCCAGCAGCACACGCTCCACCTGGAAGACGACATACGGTGCGGATGCGGCGATCCGCTGACGCAGCGCGTCGGCACCCTCGCCGGCGATCAGCTCACCGGGGTCGGCGCCGGTCGGTAACGGCACCACCCGCAGCTGCAGCCCCGAGTCCGCGCAGACCTTCGCCGCACGCTCCATCGCCCGCTGTCCGGCGTTGTCGGCGTCGAGGCAGAGCTCGAGCACCTTGACGACGCGCACCAGCTCGGCGACCTGCTCGTCGGTCAGCGATGTGCCCATGATCCCGACGGCGTTCCTGACGCCTGCCTGATGGAGCGCAAGCACGTCGGTGTAGCCCTCGCAGAGGATCATGCGACCTTCCTTGGCCGCCGCGGCGCGTGCCTGCGCTATGCCGTAGAGCACCTCGCGCTTGCGGTAGACCTCGCCCTCGGAGGTGTTCAGGTACTTCGGGCCGTCGTCGCCGCTCATCGTGCGCGCACCGAAACCGCGCACGCGGCCACGCGCGTCCGCGGTCGGGAACATCAGCCGCCCGCGGAAGCGATCGATCAGCTCATCCGGACGTGCCTTCTTGCGGCGGCCGAGGTCGGCGGCGAGCAGCTCCTCGACGCTGTATCCGGCCTTGCGCGAGCCCGCGGCCAGCCGATCCCACGCCTGCGGCGCGTAGCCGACGCGGAACTCACGCAGGATCTCCTCATTGAACCCGCGGCGGCGCAGGTACTCGCGCGCCGGCTCGGCCTCGCCCGCCTCCCACAGGTAGCGCTCATAGAACGTCGCGGCGCGGTCCAGCAGCGAATACAGCCGCTCGCGGCGCTGGCGGCGCGAGGCCGCCTCCGGCGACTCGTCCTCGGTCTCAAGCCTGACGCCGAAGCGGTCGGCCAGCGACTCGAGCGCGCCCTTGAAGTCCAACCCTTCAGTCAGCATCACGAACGTGAACGGGTCCCCGGACTCCGAGCAGCCGAAGCAGTGGTAGTGCTTCTCATCGGGGCGCACGTGGAATGAGGCGGTGCGCTCATCGTGAAACGGGCAGCAGCCGAAGTAGCTGTCGTGGCCGCGGCGGGTGAGCTCGACCTTCGAGCTCACCAACGCGAGCATGTCGACCGCGTCGCGCACACGATCGCGTGAATCGGCGGTGTAGCGGCTCACGGCGTGAACGCCGTCGGAACGGCCAGCACTTCGAACTGCGCCACCGCGAAGCGGTCCGTCATGCCGGCGATGTGGTCGGTGACCCTGCGCGAGAGTGGACCATCCGGGATCGAGTCGGGGATCTGCTCGGGGTGATCACAGAAGTGGTTGAAGAGCGCGCGCACGGCGATCTTGATCTTCTCGCGCTCCTGCGTGATCTGGGGCCTGAGGTAGACGTGGGCGAACATGAAGTCACGCAGTGCCGACATCGCCCCGCCGATCGAGTCGCTCTGCACGATCGCGCCACTCTGCGCCGACTGCTCGACGAGGTCATGGACGAGTGTGTCGATCCGCTGCGAGCCCGAGTCGCCGAGGATCTCGATCGGACCGGCGGGAAGCTCGGCGGCGTCGAGCACACCCGCGCGCACAGCATCGTCGATGTCGTGATTGATGTAGGCGATCCGGTCGACGAAGCGGAGGATGTGCCCCTCGAGCGTCCGCGGAGGCGCGGCCCGCCACGAATGCGCGGCAATTCCGTCACGCACGGCCTCGCTCAGATTGAGGCCGCGGCCGTCGCGCTCGAGCACCTCGACCACACGCAGCGAGTGCTCGTTGTGCCAGAAGCGCTCGCCGAAGCGCTCGCCCAGACACTCGTCGAGCGCCTCCTCGCCGATGTGACCGAACGGCGGATGCCCGATGTCATGGCCCAACCCGATCGCCTCGGTCAGGTCCTCGTTCAGCCGCAGGGCGCGCGCGACCGTCCGCGAGATCTGCGTCACCTCGAGCGTATGCGTGAGCCGTGTCCGGTAGTGATCGCCGAGCGGCAGCACGAACACCTGAGTCTTGTGCTTGAGCCGCCGGAACGCCTTGCAATGCACGATCCGGTCACGGTCACGCTGAAACGGGGTGCGCAGCCCGCAGTCCGGCTCGTCGAACGCACGCACAGCCGGATAGGAGCGCGTCGCGAGCGGCGAGAGATCGGACTCCTCGCGCAGCATCATGCGCCGCGCAAACGCGTCCGCCACCGCCCCGCGGGGGTGCTCATAGACCCTGTTCACGTACCCATTCTGCCAGGCCACCGGGACAACCCGGCCAAGTCGTTAGAAACGCGTTGAGCCCGACGTGACCGGCCGCAGCCGCACCTGCGCGTGGTGCTCGGCGGTCTCGCGGATCGCGCGCTCGACCGTCTGCAGCGCGCGCGGCGATGCCTGCGGCGAGTCGGCCAGCGGCCGACCGAGCGCGGCCACCATGAACTCGTAGGCCTCCTCCCCCAGCGGAAACGAGGCCGATTCGCAGGAGCTGCACACGACCCCCCCGGCCGCGGCCGAGAACCCGGTCAGATGGTCGCGCTCGCCACAGTTCGCGCACGATCCGAGCTGCGGCACGATCCCGGCTGCCAGCAGCAGCTTCAGCCGGAATGCAAGCGCATTCTCCGGTCGCGCCGCTGTTGGGTGAGCCGGACCCAAATCCAGCAGCGCCAGCTCGTTGGCCAGCAGAGCGAACACCTCTGGGTGCGGCTCGTCGGTCTCGAACAGCCGGGCGACGGCGTCGCAGGCGCGCGCGGCCGAGTCGAGCGCCTCGGCACTCTCCCGCAGGCCCGCATGGGCCTCGATCGTGTCGACCGCCGTGACCGTGTACAGGTCGCCGCGGCCCTCATGCAGCACCAGCCTGATCTGAAAGAAGGGCTCGAGCCGCGCGCCGAAACGGCTGCGGGCGCGGCGGGCACCCTTGGCGATCGCGCCCAGGCGCCCGTGCGCGGGCGTGTACAGATGGAGGATCCGATCGGCTTCTCCGTAGCGGATCGAGCGCAGCACGATCGCATCGGTCTTCAGCGAACCGGGCACCGTGGCACCATGTATCGGGTAGCTATCCTTTTTGAAGTCATGAAGCCCGTCACGCTTTACACCACCGACTACTGCCCCTATTGCCGCAGCGCCAAGGCGCTCCTGGACAAGCGCGGCGTCGCCTATGAGGAGATCAATCTCGCACGCGATGCGGACGCCCGCAACAAGCTGCAGGAGATCACCGGCATGGTCACGTTCCCGCAGATCGTGATCGGCGACGAGTCGATCGGCGGCTTCGATCAACTGCTCGCGGCTGACCGCGCCGGGCGCCTGCCGGCGCTGCTGGCGGCCTAGGCCTTAGCGTTCGCTTCAGCGAACGGGGGTAGCGTCCGGTCGATGCGGCCCGCGCGTTTCATCAGCCTCCTGTTGGCCTGTGTCATGGCACTGAGTGTCGTGGGCACGGCCGCGGCTCACGCGCCGAGGGCGCTGAGCGCAGCCGAGTACCAGCAGCTGCAGCGCGCGCAGAGCCGCATCAGGTCGCTCGAGTCCTCGGACGCACGGAGTTTCCAGAAGGCCAACGGCGTCTGCACCCGCATGCGCGATGTGAGCAGGCTGATCAGCGCCGTACGCCGTGGATGTCTGGACCTGATCAGGCTCGGCGGCGACGACGGCCGCCTCAACGCCCGCGCGACGCACTGTGGGATCGATCCGCCCTCGGCGGCGGCGATTCTCACGTGCCTGGTGCCCGCGGTCCAGAGCTACTACCAGGATGCGGAGAGCTTCTACCGGGCCGAGTCCTACGTCGACCAGCTGGCGAAGGCACGCTGGTTCAGCAGCAGCTGCGTCGCGGTGATCGGCGACTCGCAGGCCAACATCGCCGCCGAGGGCCGCCTGGCGGCCGATCTGAAAGCGGCGGTGCAGGCCCTCAGGAGCCAGAACCCCGAGGCGCTGCAGACGCTCTCAGATCAGATCCAAGCAGCCGTCAAGGCGATCAGACCGGGCCCGAGCTCGCTGTCGCTCTGCCCACATCGATGAACCGGACATCTATTCGAAATCGCCGTTGCATCGCTCAGCGATATACGCACGGCGCCGATTGGACACAGACATGCGCAAAGTGAGCCTCCTCACCATCATCGGCACCGTGCTCGCACTGAGCACAGCCGGTGCCGCGGCTGCGAACGCCGCGAGCCTGACCAGCACCGAGTACCAGCAGCTCAGCACGATCGAGGGCGCTCTCGGCGCCGTTTCACACAAGAGCGTCGCGCCACTGGAGCGCGCCGACAGAGCCTGCGCTGCCGTCGCTCCAGCGAGCCCGCTGGTCGGTGCGGTTCGCAGAGACTGCTTCGGTGCCACACAGTGGCTGATCGTCAGCATCCAGACCCTGGCACGTGTGAAGCCCTGCTCGCACGGGACGAGCTTGAACGAGCGCTTGCGCTGCCTCTACCCGTCTTACAGAAGGCTCAGCGTCGCCGTCCGCGGCTTCTATCACGCGGACTCGCACGCCGAGCATGTCGCAAGCGGTCGTGGCCTGGGCAGCCGTTGCGTGGCGTTGCTGAGCGACTCAAAGCGGTCGATCGCCGACGAGGCGCGGATGACGAGCTACGCGGCCCAGCTCGCGGACGCGATCCACCGCCGTGACGTCCTTGCCGTGACGAAGTGGGGCGGTCTGTACGACGCCGCTACCTCAGAGGCCATATCGGCCGCGGCGCACGGCTCGCTTTCGCTGTGCCCGCACCAGTGAGCGCCCCGGTGAGCCGGCGGCAGAGCCCGCCGCCGGCGAGACACTCAGGCGCAGGCGCGCCGCGTGCGCGGCTTGGGCTGACACTTCTCGCAGACGTAGGTCCCGCGTCCGCCGACGACCAGCTTGCGGATCGTGCTGCCGCAGGTCGGGCACGGCTCACCCGCACGGGTGTGCACCAGGAAGCGATCCTGAAAGCTGCCGCGGGCACCGTCGACGTGACGAAAGTCATCGATCGAGGCGCCCTTGGCGTCGATCCCGGCCGCGAGCGCGCCCTCGATCGCGACCTTGAGTGCCGACCACTGCGGCAGCGTCAGGGTTCCGGCGGGCCGCAGCGGGTGCACATGCGCACGGTGCAGCGCCTCGTCTGCGTAGATGTTGCCGACGCCGGCGATCCGTCGCTGATCGAGGATGAAGGCCTTGACCGGCGCGGTGCGCCCGCGCGCCTGATCGCGCAGGTACTCGGCTGTGAACTCGGGCGTGAACGGCTCGGCCCCGAGCCGCGCCCGCAGGTATTTGTCGCGTGCGGCGGATGACAGCATCAGGTGCGCGGTCCCGAAGCGGCGCGGGTCGACGTAGGTGAGAACGTGTCCGTCGTCGAGTTCGAACCGCGCGCGGGTATGCGGCGACTCCGGGTTCGCATCCATCAACAGCGACCCCGTCATCCGCAGGTGCACGAGCAGGCTGCGGTCGCCGTCGAGCTCCCAGATCATGTATTTGCCGAGCCGCCCGAGCCGCTGCACTTGCGCACCGGTGAGCTCGGCCGCGATCAGCTCCGGCGACGCCGGCAGCGTCCAGCGGTAATCACGGATCTCGACGGCCGTGAAGGTCCGTCCTTCCAGGTGCGGCGCCAGCTGGCGCCTGATCGTCTCGACCTCCGGTAGCTCCGGCATGTGCGCTCGATCATAGGCGCCGTGCCGCCCTCTTCGGTGCTATCCGGGGGCGCTGGGGTTCAGCTTGGCGCGCGGGTGCGCGTCGAAGTAGACGTCTCGTAGCCGCTCGGTCGACAGATGCGTGTAGATCTGGGTGGTACCGATGTCGGCATGCCCGAGCATCTCCTGCAGCGAGCGCAGATCGCAGCCCCCGGCGAGCAGGTGTGTGGCGAATGTGTGCCGCAGCGTGTGCGGGCTCATGCGCGAGTCGAGTCCGGCGCTGCGCGCGTGGCGCTGAACGATCTTGTAGAGCCCCTGCCGCGAAAGCGACTGGCCCCGCAGGTTCACGAACACATGCGGTTCGTCGCGCAGGCCGATGAGCGCCGGGCGAGCCTTATCCAGGTAGACGCGGAGCGTGTCTCGGGCGTTGCTGCCGATCGGCACGATCCGTTCCTTGGAGCCCTTGCCGTGGGCGATCAGCACCCCCGCCTCGAGGTCGAGCTCGTCCAGCTTGAGCGTGATCGCCTCCGAGGCGCGCAGCCCGCAGGCGTACATGGTCTCGAGCAGCGCGCGGTCGCGCATCGCCGCGCTGCTCGTGCCCTTGGGCTGCTCGAGCAGGCGATTTACCTGATCACGGCTGAGCACGCGCGGGAGCCGCGCACGCGAGCGCGGCGGGCGCAGCTCGCTCGTCGGGTCAAAATCCAGCAGGCCCTCACGGCGCAGGTGGCGGTAGAACGAGCGCAGGCATGCGACCTTGCGCTGCAAGGTCGAGGCCGCGGCGGGTCGGCGATCCTCGCGACCCTCTGCCAGCTCGCTGACGAAGTGTGAGAGCAGCGCTCCGTCGACCTCGAGCGGGTCGACGCCGTGGCGGCCGAGAAACCCACCGAGCTGCTGCAGGTCGGAGCGATAGGCCTCGAGCGTGTTCCGTGAGAGCCCGCGCTCCAGCTCCAGGTACGCAAGAAAATCGAGCGTCAACTCGTTCAGGCGCTGCACTGGACCGGCGGCAACCGTGGCCATGGCACCGGATTTCGCCCAAGTCGGCGTCAGTCCTGCCAAAACCGCTCAGAAATGCTCAGTGAAGGCCCAGCTCGTGGGCCAACCAGAGCAGGCCGATCAGCGTCTTGCCGTCGGTCGTCTCCTCGATCGCAGCGGCGATCTCGCGCAGCGGCCACGGGACGACCTCGATGTTCTCCTCGTCGTCAGGTGCCGGCCCGCCATGCGCGTCCGTGAGGCCGGTCGCGGCAAACAGCGTGATGTGCTCGTCGCAGAACCCGGGCGTCGGGTAGAACGGCTTGACCACGCGCCAGTCCGATGCCTCCTTGCCGATCTCCTCGACCAGCTCGCGCTTGGCGAGGTCGAGCAGCGCTTCGTCTGCGCGATCCCGCTTGCCCGCCGGGATTTCCAGGCATGTTTGCTGTCCCGATGCCGGGCGCGGCTGACGCACGAGCCAGACGTGCTGATCGTCATAGGGCACGATCGTGACCGCCCCCGGATGCCAGATCTTGTCGTGCACGTGCGTCGTGCCGTCACTGAAGCGGTAGGTCTCGCTGCCGGCCCGGAGCAGGCGCCCCTGCCATGCGACCGTCGCGGACTCCATCTCGAACCGGATCAACGCGCCTCCTTAGGGCTCAGCTGCTGACCGCCGGGCTGTGCCGCGTGACCCTCATGCAGCACCCTCATCGATGAGCGCCAGCATCAGTTCGAGGTTTGCCTCGAGCGCGACAGTGCTGACGCGCTCGGTGCGTTCGTGGGCACGCTCGGTGCCGTTTGCAAGATTGGTGCACGCAAAGCCATTCAGGCGGAAGGCGTTGGCATCGGAGCCGCCCCCACTGGAACGGTAGCTCGGTTCATAGCCGAGGCGGCGCAGTGCCCTGGCGGCGAGCGCGACGGGTGCCTCGCGGCTGCCGATGCGGTAACCGGTGAACAGCTGCTGAAGCTTCAGATCCAGGTCGCACCCGGCACTGTCGGCAGCGTCCTGGAGTGCGTCGATCGCCTGGGTGACGTAGCGGTCGACCTGCTGCTGCTCGACCGCCCGCACCTCAGCGGCGATCGCGCAGCGGTCTGGCACGACGTTCGTTGCGGTACCGCCGGCGATCATGCCGACGTTGGCTGTCGTCTGCCCATCGAGGCGCCCCTGCGGCATGTTCGGGATCGCCTGGGCGGCGGCGACTATCGCATTCACCCCCAGCTCCGGTTGCAGCCCGGCGTGGGCGGCCTTGCCACGAATCTCGGCGTCGATGCGCGTCTGCGTGGGCGAGGCGGTGATGATCTCGCCGATCGGCGACGCGTGGTCGAAGACGTAGCCGAAGCCACTCCGCAGCCGCCCGACGTCAAACTCCCGCGCCCCGTTCAGGCCGGTCTCCTCGGCAACCGTGAACAGCAGCTCGAGCCCGATCGCAGGCCTGTCCTGGCCGTCTGCGGTAAGCAGACGCGCGAGCTCGACCATCGCCGCCACCGCCGCCTTGTTGTCGGCTCCGAGGATCCCCTCGTTGGCGTTTTCCCAACCACCGTCACGGCGCACGGGCTCGACCGCTGCCGTCAGCGGCACCGTGTCCATGTGCGCGCAGAACAGCAGCGACCGCTGGCTGATGCCGGGAATCCGCGTCAACAGGTTGCCGGCGTTGGAGCCGACGGCGGGGCCGGCACCGTCCTCATCGAGTTCGAGACCGAGCGAGCTCAGCTCACGGCCGATCCAGTCGGCGACGGCGCGCTCGTCGCCGGTCGGACTGGGGATTCGGCACAGCGCCTCGAAGGTGCCGTGCAGCCGCTCACGCGCGGCGTCGGTGACCGCGCTCATCAGCCGGCGACCGCTCAGCTGAGACGGGTCGCGGTGACCTCGTCGTCCTCTGAGAGCGGTTCGACCAGGGACTGCCCACGGCGGTAGGCATTGGCGGCCCCGACGAACTCCCTGAACAGCGGCGAGGGCCGGTCCGGGCGGGATTTGAACTCGGGATGGAACTGGGAGGCGACGTAAAACGGATGCACGTGGCGCGGCAGCTCGGTGACCTCGACCAGGCGCCCGTCGGGTGTTGTCCCCGAGAACACCAGACCGGCCTCCTCGAGCTGCTTGCGCAGGTGGTTGTTGACCTCGTAGCGGTGGCGGTGGCGCTCGTACACGACGCTCTCACCGTAGGCCTCGTGAGCCTGCGTGCCGGGGTTCAGCTTGACCGGGTCGGCCCCCAGTCGCATGGTTCCGCCCATATCGGCGATCTCACGCTGCTCGGGCAGCAGGTCGATCACCGGGAACGGGGTCTCGGGGTCCATCTCGGTCGAGTTGGCGCCGGGCATGTCGGCGACGTGGCGGGCGAACTCGCTGACCGCGACATGCATGCCGAGGCAGACCCCGAGGTACGGGATATTGGACTCGCGCGCAAGCTTGGCGGCCGCGATCTTGCCCTCGAAGCCGCGCCCACCGAAGCCGCCGGGAATCAGGATCCCGTGCATCCGGCGCAGGAGCGCATCAACCTCGGGCTCGGTCACGGTCTCGGAATCGACCCATTCGATCTTCACCCGGCAGTTGTGATGGATGCCGCTGTGACGCAGCGCCTCGGCCACCGAAAGATAGGCGTCCTCGAGCTGGACGTACTTGCCGACCAGCGCAACGCGGACCTCGTCGGTGAGCGACGCGGCCCGGTCGACGAAGGCCTTCCAGGCCGCCAGGTCGGGCGCCGGCGCCTGGAGGCCGAAGTGGTCGGAGAGGATGAAGTCATCGACGCCCTGCTCGTGGAAGGTGAGCGGGCAGCTGTAGACATCCGGCACGTCGTAGGCGGAGACGATCGCGTTGACGGGCAGGCTCGCAAACAGCGCGATCTTCTTGCGGATGTCGGTGGAGAGCACTGACTCCGAGCGGCACAGGACCATGTCGGGATTGATGCCGATCCGGCGCAGCTCGTTGACCGAGTGCTGCGTCGGCTTGGTCTTGAGCTCACCGGCATGGCCGATGTAGGGAACGAGCGTCAGGTGGATGAACATGCAGCGGCGGCGGCCGACCTCAACCGGGAATTGACGGATCGCCTCGAGGAACGGCAGCGACTCGATATCACCGACGGTGCCACCGATCTCAGTGATCACGAAGTCGACATCGGAGGAGTCGGCGACAACGCGGATGCGCTGCTTGATCTCGTCGGTGATGTGCGGGACCACCTGTACGGTGCCGCCGAGGTAGTCACCGCGCCGCTCGCGGCGGATCACGGTGTTGTAGATGCCGCCGGCGGTTACGTTGGACGCGCGGCTCGCGTTGGCGTCCGTGAAGCGCTCGTAGTGGCCGAGGTCGAGGTCGGTCTCGGCTCCATCCTCGGTGACGAACACCTCGCCGTGCTGGTACGGCGACATCGTCCCCGGGTCGACGTTGATGTACGGGTCGAACTTCTGGATCTGGACCGAGAGCCCCCGCGAGCGCAGCAGGCGCCCGATTGAGGCAGCTGCAATTCCCTTACCCAGCGAGGAGACCACGCCCCCCGTGATGAAGATGAATCGCGTCTCGGCCTGGCTCATGCTTGATCCTTGCTCCCGTACTTACCAATCTCGAAGGTACCGTCCGGGGCGGACGCACGCACTAGGACCAGTGTGCTCGGCGCCCTTGTTCAGAGTAGCGGCCGAGACGACGAACTCGGTCCCATCAGCATGACGGGACCCACGGTCCGGGCGGATGATCTAGCCCAAATAGCGGGATGCATGGTTCCAGTCCGCTGATCCGCACCGAGATGCGCTCCTGGTCGATCCAGCGGTCGCGCGCCAGCCGCATTTGGCGGTCGAGCCGGCGCTCACCACGGACCTCGACCCAGCGCTCGCCGTCCTCGACGTACCCGAGCTTCCGGCACACTCGCATCGACGCTTCGGCACCGTCGAGCACCGACGACAGTGCTGCCCCGGCACCGAGCCCGTGGAAGGCGAGCTCGAGTACGGCGGCACGCATCTCGGTCCCGAAGCCGCGGCCGTGGAAGTTCCCGGCCAGCCACGAGCCGGTCTTGACCTCGTGTGTGGAGGAGAAGTCATGCCCGACCACGGCCTGCACACCGATCGGCTCCTCGGCGGCCCAGACGCCCAGCTCGAGCTGCCACTGCTCGGGACGCCAATCGTGACGCAGCCCGCTGTGGTAGCCGGCGAACCTCTCGAGGAAATCCGCGTCGGCGAGCCGATCGGTCCACGGCACGACGAACGGCATCTCAGCGGGGTCGTGCACGCCCGTCTGCGCCAGGCGGCCGAGCGTGGCGATCTCCTCCTCGTCGGGCCAACGCAGCTCCAGGCGATCGGTTCTGAGCCGGAGCCCGTAGAGCGGCGTGAGATCCATGTGTGAACGATGCCAGACGCGGCTCGATCAGAGCGCACGATCTTCACCACAGCTCACTCGATGGTCCGGGCTCCGTGCGCTCAGACAGCCCTGAGCAGCTCGCGGGCGTGTCCACGAGCCGCGCGATCGTCCTCGTCAGCGCCGAGCATGCGCACGAGCTCGCCGATCACGGCGTCACCGTCGAGCGGCGCGACGGTCGTGACCGCCGGCGACCGCGAGCCGTCCTTGACAATCGTGAAGTGCCGGTTCCCCATCGCCGCGACCTGCGGCAGGTGGGTTATGCAGAGGATCTGGCGTCCCTCCGCCAGCTCCCGCAGGTGCGCACCGACCGCGCGGGCCGTGTGACCGCCGATGCCGGCGTCGATCTCGTCGAATACCAGCAGCGAGCCGTCGCCCTCGCCGCCGATGGCGCCGCTCGCCCTGCCGCCCGCGCGGCTACCCTTCGCACCCTTCTTGCCTGCGCTGGCGGCAAGCTCGACGCCGCCGTGGGCCGCGCTCAGCAACGCGAGCATCACACGTGAGAGCTCGCCGCCGGAGGCGACCTCCCGCAGCGGGCCCGATGGCAGCCCCGGGTTAGGAGCGATCAGGAACTCCACCGCGTCGCGGCCGCGCGGGCCGTAGCCGCCGTCACGTTCGCGTAGCGCCACCTCGAAGCGCGCGTCGCCCATCGCCAGCTCACCGAGACGCTCGAGCACCGCGGCCGCCAGCCGCGGTGCCGCCTGGTGGCGCACGCGCGAGAGCTCGGCGCCGATCAGCTCGCGTGCCTCGCGCGTGGCCTCAAGCTCGGTGGACAGACCCTCGAAGGTGATATCGGCGTCCTCGAGCGCCTCGCGCCGCGCGCGGCAGGCATCGGCATGGGCGATCACCTCGGCGATCCCCCCGCCGTGTTTGCGCGAGAGCCGCGCGAATGCGGCGAGTCGCTCCTCGACGAACTCCAGCCGTCCAGGCTCGGCATCGAGACCGTCAAGGTAGGAGTGCAGCTCGGCGGCGATGTCCTCGGCCTCGTAGCGCAGCGCCACCAGGCGCTGCGCCAGCGGTGACAGCTCCGGGTCGAAGGCGGCAGCCGATTCGAGTTCCGCGGCAGCACGGGTCAGCATTGCGCCGGCGCCGTCACCTTCCTCGGGCGTCAGGGCAGCGACGCCGCCGGAGGCAGCGAGTCGCAGGGCCTCCTGATGACGCAGGCGGTCGCGCTCGGCGACGAGCTCGGCCTCCTCCTCGACGCTCGGATCGATCTCCTCGATCTCACGCAGCTCGAAGCCGATCAGGTCGAGCTCGCGCTCGCGCGCGCCGACCAGGCCGTCGAGCTCCGCGATCTCGGCCTCGAGCCCGCGCACACGCTCGTACGCGGCGACCATCTCGGCACGGCACCTCGCCTGCTGCTCGCCGCAGAAAGCGTCAAGCGCGTCGAGCTGCGCCGTCGTCAGCATCAGCTTGCGGTGCTCGTGCTGGCCGTAGAAGGAGAGCAACCGATGGCCGAGCTCGCGCAGGTCGGCGACCGTGGCCGCGCGCCCGCAGACGTAGGCCCGGGTTCGCCCGTCGGGCCAAACCCGACGGGCGAGCACCAGTTCCTCGGCGTCGGCGGGAATCCGCTCATCACCCCCGGTGGCAAGACCTGGTGGCAATCTGAACACGCCCTCCACGTACGCCTCAGCCGCGCCGTCCCGAACGATGCCGGCACGGGCCTTGCCTCCCAGCAAGAGGTCGAGCGCGTGGGCGAGCAGCGTCTTCCCAGCACCGGTTTCACCGGTGAGAACGTTCAGCCCAGGAGCCAGCCGCAGCTCGGCCCGCTCCATCAGCAAGAGGTTCTCGACGCGAAGCTCGTACAGCACGTGTTCAGTTCTACGCCCACCCTCGGACGGAAACGTACGAACAGGCGTTCGTAGTGCTAGCGCAGCGTGGCCAGGCGCCCGAACTTCTCGTGCAGGCGGCCGTAGAAGCTCACGCCGGCAAGCTGCGCCAGCGCCCCCTGGTTGTCGACGAAACGCGCCTCAAGGCGGCCGCCGGCGCCGAGCGCAGCGACCGGCCGCCCGTCGACGACGACATCGACCGGCTCGTCATCGGAGCTGTTCTCGATCGCGAGGACGTCGCCGGGGGCGACCACGAGCGCACGTGCGGTGAGTGAGTGCGGGGCGATGAACGAGACGACCATGCCCTCCACGCCCCAGGCCATCACGGGGCCGCCGTTGGCGAGGTTGTAACCAGTGGACCCGGCCGGGGTTGCCACAACCAGCCCGTCACAGCGGACGCTGCCGATCTCATCGTCGCCGACCGAGTAGGCGAGGGTCGCCACGCGCTCGCCGTGCTGGCGCTCGACGGAGACATCGTTGATCGCGATCCAGTCGGTCTCCCCCACGCGCACGGCGATGCCTGGCAGGGCGAGCACCTCGAATTCCCGCGCAAAGGCGCGCTCGAAGGCGGCCCGCGAGTCCTCGCGCTCGACCGTCGCGAGGAACCCCACCTCGCCGTAGTTGACGCCGAATACGGGGATGCCGGTGCCGGCATAGCGCCTCAGCCCCCGCAGAATCGTGCCATCCCCGCCGAGGGCGAAGCAGAGGTCAACCGCGTACGGCAGTTCTTCGGCGAGCTCGACCGTTTCAGAGGCTGTCAGTCCGTGCTTCTCGGCCTCGGCTGGATCGAAGACCAGCCGCGCGCCGGCGGCGCGCGCGATCTCGATCAGCTCCTTGACCGCAGGACCCGTCTCCTCCGGCCTGCGGTGGGTGACCACCGTCGCAACCAGCCCCGTCACGGTCCCTCCGCCGGGGGCTCGGCCACCAGCGCAGCGCTCTCAAGATCCTCGAGGGCCCCGGCGCGCGTTGGTTCGGCCAGCCAGACGAACGTCTCGCGGTTGCCCTTCGGCCCGGGCAGCCCGGAGCTGGCGTAGCCCATCACGGCAGCGCCCAGATCCAGTGCGGCACGCCCGACCGCGAGCAGCGCGTCCCGGCGGATCAGGGGATCGCGCACGACGCCGCCCTTGCCCACGCGCTCACGCCCGACCTCGAACTGTGGCTTGATCATCGCCAGGCAGTCGTAGCGGGCGGCGGCGCAGGCGAGCACGGCCGGAAGCACCTTCGTCAGCGAGATGAACGAGAGATCCATGACGATCAATCCGGGAGCGTACGGGAGCTCGGCCGGGTGCAGGGCGCGTGCATTGTGCCTTTCAATCACAGTCACGCGCACGTCCTCGCGCAACTTCCAGCTGAGCTCGCCGTAGGCCACGTCCAGAGCGACCACGTGAGCGGCGCCGCGCTGCAGCAGGCAGTCGGTGAATCCGCCTGTCGACGCACCCACGTCGAGTGCCGACACGCCTGCCACCTCAAGCTCGAACTCGTCGAGCGCGTTGGCGAGCTTGAGCCCGCCGCGTGACACGTACTGCAACCGCGCTGCGACCTCGAGCTCCACGTCACCGAGCACCATCTGACCCGGCTTGTCGAGCCGCCGCCGGTCGGGCAACCGCAGCACCTCGCCCGCCAGGACCGCTGCCGCCGCTCGCGCGCGCGACTCGAACAGCCCGCGCTCGACCAGCAGTACGTCCAGCCGCGACCTGGAGCTAGGCAACCGTGTTGCGCTCGCCCACCGCGGTGAGCACACGCTCGGCGATCCGCTCGGGCGTGAACTCCACCTCGGCGTACAGCAGCTTGGGCGCACCGTGCGTGACGAACTTGTCGGGCAGGCCAACTCGCAGGATGCGCGCGGTGATGCCCGCGTCGGAGAGTGTCTCCCAGACCGCCGAGCCGAAGCCACCGCTCAGTACACCCTCTTCGACCGTCACCAGAAGCTCGTGCTCGGCTGCCAGCTGCGCGACGAGGCCGGCGTCGATCGGCTTGGCAAAGCGCGCATCGGCGACCGTTACCGCCACACCGTGCTCGGCCAGCAGTTCGGCCGCGCCGAGCGCCTTGCCCACGCCCGTGCCGTAGCCGAGCAGCGCCACGCGCGGGCCGCCGTCAGCCGTGGCTGCCTCGCGCAGGATCTCCCCGGTGCCGACCGGAATCACCGAAGGCTCCGCCGGCAGCGGCACGCCTGTCGCCTCGCCACGCGGGTACCTGAGAGCCACGGGGCCGTCGTCGTAGGTGAGCGCCGTACGCAGCATGTTCACCAGCTGAGCCTCGTCGCGCGGTGCCATCAGCACGATGTTTGGCAGGCAGCGCAGGTAGGCGATGTCAAAGACGCCGTGATGCGTGGGCCCGTCGTCGCCGACAAGGCCCGCGCGATCCATCGCGAACACCACGGGAAGCTTCTGCAGGCAGACATCGTGGATGATCTCGTCGTAGGCGCGCTGCAGGAAGGTCGAATAGATCGCCACCACCGGGCGGCAGCCCTGCAGGGCCAGGCCGGACGCGAGCAGCACCGCCTGTTGCTCTGCGATGCCGACGTCGAAATAGCGATCCGGCAGCTCGTGCTGGAGGATGTTCAGGCCGGTGCCCGAATTCATCGCGGCGGTGATGCCCAGCACACGGTCGTCGCGGCGCGCCTCGCTGACGAGCGCATCGCCGAAGACCTTGGTGTACTGCGGCGCAGGGGCCGCCGCTCCAGCGGGAGCGGCGGCGGCAGGAGCTGGAGCCCCATTCGCGATCGAGTTCGGCTTCGCGGCATGCCACTTCTCCATGCCCTCGAGGCCGCCATTCTCGGCGGGCGCAAAGCCCTTGCCCTTGACCGTCGCGCAGTGCACGACGACCGGGCGCTGCGCGGCCAGCGCCTCGCGCACGGCACGGCGCACCGCGCGCACGTCGTGGCCGTCGACGACACCGACGTAGGCCCAGTCGAGCTCCTCCCACCAGAGACCGGGAGACCAGAACGCCTTCAACGACTCCTTCACGTGCGGGCCGAAGCGCTCGAAGGTGTGGCCGACGGCGGGCAGCTTGGTCAGGCCGCTCTCGACGTCCTCACGCGCGTGCCAGAGCTTCGGGTTGAGCCGCACGCGGTTGAAGTAGCGCGACAGCGCGCCGACGTTGGGCGCGATCGACATGCCGTTGTCGTTGAGCACGACGACGATCGGGGTGCCGAGACCGCCGGCCTGCGTGACCGCCTCAAACGCCACACCGCCGGTCATCGCGCCGTCACCGACGACCGCGACGACGTTTCCGTCGGGGCCGTGGCCGCGGCGCATCGCCTCCTTCAGCCCGACGCCGTAACCGATCGCGGTCGAGGCGTGGCCGGCGCCCATGATGTCGTGTTCGGACTCGAAGATCGAACAGAAGGGCGCGAGGCCCTCGTACTTGCGGATCGTAGGCAGCTGGTCGCGGCGTCCGGTGAGGATCTTGTGCGGGTAGGCCTGGTGGCCCACATCCCAAAGGATCTTGTCGCGGGGCGAGTCGAGCAGCGAGTGCAGGGCCACTGCGATCTCGACCGCGCCGAGGTTGGCGCCGAAGTGGCCACCGATCTCGCCGACCGTGTCGATGATGTAGCTGCGGACCTCGTCCGCGACCTGCACCAGCTGGTCCTCGGTGAGCCCGTGGAGATCCTGCGGCTTGTCGATTTTCTTGAGCAGTTCGGACATTTGGTCTAAAGGCAGATTAGAAGCTGCGGCGCGCGATGAAGTCGGTGATCTGCTGGAGCTGGTCGGATTGGGAGCCCGCCCGCGCGGCGTTGGCGAGTGCCTCGCTTGCCTTGCGATGCGCGTCCTGCGCGAGCCCCCTGGCGCCGTCGAGCCCGAATTCGGTCACATACGTGCGCTTACCGAGGCGCTCATCGCTGCCACTGGGCTTGCCCAGCGCTTCGTCGGACCCGGTCACATCGAGGATGTCGTCCACGATCTGGAAGAGCACGCCAAGCTCGCCTGCAAAGTTTTCGAACTGTTCAATTGTCGCAGCTCCCTGCTTACCCTCGATCAGCAGCACGCATTCGACGCTGGCGCGGATCAGACGCCCGGTCTTGAGCTCGTGCACGTGGCGTAGACCCTCCGCGCCCGCCGGGGCCGAGGCGGCGACGTCCAGGAACTGGCCGCCCACCATGCCGTTGACGCCCGTCGCGGCAGCGAGCTCGGCGGCGGCCCGCATGACGTTCGCGGGCTCCCCCCGCTGACGGGTCAGCAGGTGCAGGAAGGCCTCGGCGTAGAGCCCGTCGCCGGCCAGGATCGCGGTGTCCTCGCCATAGGCCACATGGCAGGTGGGACGGCCGCGGCGCATGTCGTCGTCGTCCATCGCCGGGAGATCATCGTGAATCAACGAGTAGGTGTGAATCAGCTCGAGCGCCGCCGCCAGCGGCAGCAACTCGTCGGGCGCCATGCCGATCGCCGAGGCCGTTGCCAGCGCCAGCACCGGCCGGATGCGCTTGCCGCCGGCGAGCAGTGAGTAACGCATCGCCTCCTCGAGCCCGGCGATGCCGGGATCGGTCGAGAAGCGCAGCTCCTGCAGGTACGCGTCGACGCGCACGCGTAGCTCATCCGGGAACGCCGGTGCCGCCTCGGACATGGGATCGCTCATCGGGGTCCGCTCTGCCGCAGCACTGTCAGCCGCGGGTAACGTCACGCTTGCGCCGCGGCCAGCGGGAGCTGTCCGGGCAGGTCTGGCAGCGGCTCGAGGGCCGCGCGCACGTAGCCATCGACCTGCGATGCCGCCTCGCCGGCGAGGCGCGCGCATTCCTCGATCAGCGCGAGCGTCTCACTGGGCTCCAGATTCCCTGAACGAAGCTCGGAGGCCGCGCCATTGAGGCGCAGACGGAGCTCTTCAAGCACATCGGTCACGGTCAGCAGCCTACCGATCCAGCGCCTCGTTGACGAGCAGGTCGGCCTCGGCGTTCTGCGCGCGCGGCACGGACTCGATGCTCCAGGCGTCAAAACGCTGCAGCAGCGCGGTCGCCTGGCGGTGCAATTCCTGCATCGCCGCGTGCTTGACCTTGTAGACGCCGGTCAGCTGGCGCGCGACCAGCTCGGAGTCGTTGATCACGTGAACCTCGCGGGCGCCGTACTCGGCTGCTAGCTCGAGCCCGCGCAGCAGCGCCCGGTACTCGGCGACGTTGTTGGTGGTCTCTCCGATCCTGTCACTGAAGCTCGCGACGCGAGTGCCGTCGGGGTCCGAGACGACGATGCCGATCGCCGCCGGGCCCGGGTTTCCGCGCGCGCCACCGTCGACGTGCAGCACGAGCTTGGAACGCGTCAAAGCAGGATCAGCGCGCCGCTGTCATCCGAGCTGGCGTTGCCGATCAACTCGTGGTCGGCTAGCTCGCTGAGCTCATAGCCCTGGCCGTCGAGGCGGGCGTGGCCCTGCGGGTCGGAGAGATCAACCTCGTAGCGGTACCAGCAGAGCTCCCAGGAGACGACGATCCAGACGATGCTCGGATGTGTCTGGTCAGGCGTGATGTTGACGGCGGGCGCCCCCAGCGAGCGCGCGACCCCGGCCACGGTGCGCCGATGCGTGCTGGCGTTGAACACGTCAAGCGCCACAGCGATCTTGTGATCGCCGCTGGTCGGGATCGCGTGCACGTGCCGAGGCTCGCGTACACGGGAGCCGCGTCCCGCGGCGGCCGGCGCCGCCGAGACCGGCTCAGGCGTGGGGGTCGAGGCGTGCGCAGGGCTCCCCCAGCCACCGCCGAACGACAGTTCGTCATCAAGCGTGCGTGGCTCGACGGGGCCCTCGGGCTCGTTGTCACCCTTGCGCTTGCGGCCGAACAGGCGGCTGCGGCGCTGCACGCGCTCGCCCCCGCCCTGGAACTCAGGGATCGCGCCCTCACGCATCCAGCCCTCGTGCAGCGCATGCGGCTTGCACAGCTCGCAGACGTTGTAACGGCGGCCGCCGTTGACGAAGACCTCAGTCCGCTCGCCCCGCAGAACCGTGCGCGTGCAAACGTCGCAAACGTCTTGGTTGTGGCTGGTCCTGATGCTCAGCGGCTGGCTCATGCGGAGACTGTCCTACGGTCTGCCGCGTCCGGCGCGGCGGCTCATCGAGCGTAGCGGACAGGCGCGGCCATATTGCAGAGTTGCGCCCGGTGCAGGGACTTTGTCATGCGCCCGCACCGGGACCGGTTCATTAGCGATTCAGACCCTGACGGCCTCCTGCCCCGCCTGGGCGATGACCTTTCCGGCCAGGTGCTGGGGCACCTCGTCGTAGCGCAGCAGCTCCATCGTGAATTCGCCCTGACCGCCGGTGATCCCGCGCAGCTCCGGGGCATAGGAGAGCATCTCGGCCATCGGCACCTCGGCCTTGACGTCGGTCATGCCGCCCCCCGCCGGCTCCATCCCGTGGGGATGCCCGCGCCGCGAGTTGAGATCGCCGATGACCTCGCCGACGCAGTCGTCTGGGACGCTCACGGTGACCATCATGATCGGCTCGAGCAACACCGGTCTGGCCTGCTCCAGCGCCTCGCGCATGGCGTGGCCGCCGGCCAGCTTGAAGGCCATCTCCGAGGAGTCGACCGAGTGGTAGGAGCCGTCGAAGAGCGTCACCTTGACGTCCTTGACGGGGTAGCCGGCGACGACCCCGGCCTGCATCGCCTCGAGCACGCCCTTCTCGACCGCGGGGATGAAGCCGTTCGGGATCACGCCGCCCTTGATCGCGTCAACGAACTCGAAGCCGCTGCCGGGCGGGAGCGGCTCGACCGCGATGTGACAATCGCCGAACTGCCCGCGCCCGCCGGTCTGCTTCTTGTGGCGCCCGTGCGCCTTCGCCCCGCCGCGAATCGTCTCCTGGTAGGGCACGCGCGGCGGCTGCAGGGTGACCTCGACCCCGAAGCGGTCGCGCAGGCGATCGACGATCACCTCGACGTGCATCTGCGAGAGCCCGGCCACGATCTGCTCGCCGGTCTGCGGGTCGCGGTGCAGGTCGACCGTCGGGTCCTCCTCCTGCAGCCGACGCAGCGCAGCGAACATCTTGTCCTCGTCGCCCTTGGCCTTGGGCTCGACGGCGAAGGCCATCACCGCCGCCGGCAGCTTGATCGTCGGCAGCGTGATCGGCTCGTCGCGGGCGGCCAGCCAGTCGCCGGCCCGGGTCTCCTTGAGCTTCGCGACAGCGCCGATATCGCCGGGCCCGAACTCCTCGACGTGCGGTGTCTGGCCGCCGTCGAAGCTCAGCAGCTGCCCGATCCGCTCCTTGGCGTGGGCGCGGGTGTTGAGCAGCTGCGAGTCGTGCCTGATCACGCCCTGGTAGACGCGGAACAGGTTGATCCGGCCGGCGAACGGGTCGGCGCGGGTCTTGAAGACGTAGGCGAACAGCTCCTTGGACTCGTCGGGCTCGAGCAGGTGCCCGTCGGCGTCGACGGCACCGTGCTTGACCGGCGAGGGCAGGTCCTCGACGATCGCGTCGAGCAGCCGGTTGGTCGCCAGGTTGGCGGTCGCGACCCCGCAGGTCACCGGGAACAGCGAGCCGTGGTTGGTGCCCTCCTTGAGCGCCGCGACGATCTCCTCGTGAGAGATGTCCTCGCCTTCGAGGTAGCGCTCCATCAGCGCATCGGAGTTCTCTGCGACCTCGTCCATCAGCTTCTCGCGGTACTCCTGCGCCTGCGTCCGCTGCTCCTCGGGGATCGGGATCTCGGTGCAGTTCTCGCGGCTGACGTTGCCGGGGTGGTGGGCGGGAGGGTATTCGTAGGCGCGCATGTCGATCAGGTCGATCACGCCGGAGACCTCGTGCTCGGAGCCGATCGGGATCTCGGTGGCGACCACATGCGGCCCGAAGGCGCTCTTCAAGCCATCGAGCGTGCGGAAGAAATCGGCGCGCTCGCGGTCCAGCATGTTGACGAACACCAGGCGCGCGAGGTCCAGCTCGGCGGCGCGTCTCCACAGCCGCGTGGTCTGCACCTCGACGCCCATCACGGCGTTGACGACGACGATCGCCGACTCGCACACGCGTAAGGCCGAGAGCGCGTCGGCGACGAAGCTCGGATCACCCGGGGTGTCGAGCAGGTTCACCCGCCGGCCCTGCCACTCGAACGAGCTGAGCGCCGCTTGCAACGACATCTGGCGCGCCTTCTCGTCCGGTTCGGAGTCAGAGGTGGTGGTGCCGTCGGCGACAGTGCCGAGGCGCTTTATGGCGCCTGCCTGAAAAAGCAGTGCCTCATGCAACGAGGTCTTACCGCTTCCGCGGTGGCCGACCAGTGCCACGTTGCGAATGCGGTCCGCGGCCTTGTGCATGCTGCCTCCCTTCGGTTGTGTCAGCTGACACTAGCCCGGGAGCAGTCTCGTATCAACAAGAGACTCCTGCTGGTCCGGCTGCTCGCCCCGCTGGGCGGCAGCCGGGTTTGCCGGTCCGCTGAATGCCGGCCGGTCCGGACTCGTCGGTCGAGCTCGCCGCCGAGCTTCGAGCGCAGCCGCAGCACCGCCTTGGTGTGCAGCTGGGAGACGCGCGATTCGGTCACCCCGAGTACTTCACCGACCTCCCGGAGGGTCAGGTTCTCGTAGTAATAGAGGGCGATCACGAGCTTCTCGCGCTCGGGCAGCGCCGCGATCGCGTCGGCGATGCGATCGCGCAGCTCGCCCTGGTCGACCAGCGCCTGGGGATCCGGGGCGCCGCGGTCTGGGATCGTGTCAAGCAGCGACACCTGGTCACCGCTCGAGTCGCTGGTGTTCCAGAGCTCGTCGAGCGCAACCAGCGTCGAGGTCGAGATCTGGACGAGCGCCTCATTGAATTCGGCGACGGTGATCCCGAGCTCGGTGGCCATCTCCTCGTCGCTGGGGGCACGCTGCAGCTTGGCCTCGAGGCGCTGGTTGGCGCGTTCGATCTCACGCGCGCGGGCGCGCACCGAGCGCGGCACCCAGTCGAGCGTGCGCAGCTCGTCGATGATCGCGCCGCGGATGCGGGTGATCGCGTAGGTCTCGAATTTGATCTCGCGCGAGAGGTCGAAGCGCTCGATCGCAGAGATCAGCCCGGTGAGCCCGTAGGAGATCAGATCGGCCTCGTCGACGTGGCCGGGCAGGTTGGTGCCCATGCGGCCCGCGACGTACTTGACCAGCGGTGAGTACGCGACCACGAGACGCTCCCGCGCACGCTCATCGCCGGAGGTCTTGTACCGCTTCCACAGGTCCTTGAGCTCGATCGCTTTAACGTTTGTATCCATTCAAACCTACGGGGCTTCTTTTACGCCCGGGGATGCGCGCGAGCATAGGCGGCTCTGAGGCGCACGGACTCTACCCGAGTGTAAACCTGGGTGGTTGAGATAGTGGCATGCCCGAGTAGCTCTTGAATAGAGCGCAGATCGGCACCGCCCTCGAGCAAATGTGTGGCGAACGAATGCCGCAGCGTATGCGGATGGGCCTGTGCGAGCGCCGGTGCGCGGCCCTGCGTCACCCGCGTCCAGGTGCGTAGGCGCCGGCGCACATCCGAGGTGCTGAGCCGCCTGCCGGTCTTGGAGAGGAACATCGCCTCGCGCTGAGCGGCCGGGCCGTCGCCGCGCTCGGTGCGCAACGCCGGGCGCGAGCGCTCCAGGTAACGGGCTACCGCGGCGAGCGCGTGCTCGCCGACTGGAACCAGCCTGGTCTTGCCGCCCTTACCCTCGACGCGCACCGTCTCGGCGTCGAAGTCGATCGCGCCGACCTCAAGGCTGACGAGCTCCTCAGCGCGCAGCCCGGAGGAGTAGGCAAGCTCCAAAAGCGCGCGATCACGCTGTTGCAAAGGGGTCATCGCCGGGATCCGGTCGAGCAATAGCTCCACCTCCTCGCGCTTGAGCACGCGCGGAAGCGTCTTCGGGCGCTTCGGCGCCACGACCAGGTCGGCCGGGTTCTGCTGCATCCTCCCGAGCTGCGTCTGCACGCGGAACAGCGCGCGGACGGCCGCCAGCTTGCGCGCCACAGTGCTCGGCGCCTGGCCCCGCGCCGAGAGCGACGCGACATAGCGGCGCAGGCCCTTGAGATCGATGTTCTGCGGCTCGATCGCGGCCGCGCTGGCCCAGTCGGCAAGCTGGCGTGAATCGTTCATGTAGGCCGCCATCGTGTTGCCCGAGACGGCGCGGCGACGGAGATCTGCCGCGAGCTCGTCGAGCGTGCGCTCCCATGCGGGAGAGCAAGCGTCTCGTGAGCTTGACGGGCTGGGCACGGCAGATAAATTCGCCACTACTGCCGCGTGCCCTTCCGCCCGGCGCGTACTGCCACTCAAACCATTCAGCTGACGATCTTGACGATCGTGCCGATCGGGGTGTACGGATACACCGCGCCGGCCTCGGAAAACGGCATCTCCACGCAGCCGAGACTCTGCGGGAAGCCGTATGACGCGCGGATG
Source organism: uncultured Actinomycetota bacterium (assembly GCA_963706725.1). Classification (GTDB taxonomy): domain Bacteria; phylum Actinomycetota; class Thermoleophilia; order Solirubrobacterales; family Solirubrobacteraceae; genus Palsa-465. The sequence goes on from OY970167.1 coordinate 2,780,396, forward strand.
AAGCCGTGCAGCGCATCACCGCCGTTGAAATAGCTGATCCACGGAATCCCGGGATCGTGGTAGGTCGAGCCGTCGGGGTTCTTGCCGCTCATCGTGCCGACGGGGATGTGCTCGTAGACGGCATAGGTGCCGGTGGCGGTGGGCGCCGCAGCGATGCCGGTGTTGGCGAGCCCATGCACGACGATCTTGCCGTTGTGCCAGACGCTGATGTTCTCCGGTGAAGTCTCGCTGACCATCACGAAGGTGTATCCAAACGTCGAGCTTCTGCTGGTGCACCGCGGCCCTGATCAGCGCCCGCCAGACATCGACCCCGGCGACGCCGTCCGTCGGCAGCCCCTGGTCCTGCTCGAAGGCCATCACGGCGCCCTTGGTGAGCTCCGTGTAGCCGTTCGGCTGCCAGAGGCTCTTGAGCTCGGCCGGCGTGTTGGGGTAGCGCCAGCTGAACCTCCCCTGCGGGGGATCGACGATCGCGGCCTCCTCGGCTGCGGGCGACGGGGCGATGTCGTTTGAGCTGTCGGTCGGCGTGAAGTTCAGCGGCAGATAGCCGAGCTGTGCCAGCAGCTGCTGGAGCGCCAGGTTCGAGCCGTCCGGCACCGTCCACTGCCCGACCGGGTCTGAGCCCTTGACCTGGCCGCCCTCGAGGTTCACGCCCTCGGGCAGTGACACCCGCACGTCCGCGCCGAGCCCGTAGCCGTAGCCCTCGGGCACAAAGCGGATCGTGTGCGAGTTCAGCTCGTGCCAGGTCCCGGCGGTGCGCGGCGAGACCGGCGGCAGATCGCTGCCCAGCACCTTCTGGATCGGCTTTGAGAAGGTCAGCGTGATCTTGGTGTTGGGAGTGATCTTCGTCCCGGGCGCCGGCGTCGCGACCGCCGTCGCCCTGGTCCCGGCGGGGAACCAGCTGATCGCGCTGCGCGTCGGAATCTCCCAGCTACGCGCGGCGACCGCGACCTCGGCGGTGCCGGCGTTGGCGGTCTCGCTCAGGTCGTAGCTGCCCTGCGGTGCAGCCAGCGGCTTGGTCGTCAGCTTGGCGCCGAGCTGGGCGGAGCCGAACTCGACGACCGGCGCGCTGAAGTCGATCCGCACCGGCTGGCCCTTCTTGCGGGTCAGGAAGGCCGAGGTCAGCTTCGCCACCGGCGTCGTCTCGCTGACCTGCACCTGCTGTTCCTTGCCGGTCAACCAGGAGATCCACCCAGGCCGCTTGATCGTCGCCTGGATCGTCAGCTGCTCGCCCGCCGGCAGCTGACCCTGGGGAACGACCTGGCGGCCCTCGAGACGGACGGGCACGACCTGCTGCTCACGCCCGCCGATCGCGATCACGCGCACGATCTTGCCGCCGCCACGCGGCAGCTTGATCACGGCCAGCGTGTTCTTGCCCACCGCGATGGTCGGGCGTGAGGAGGCGACATCGACCAGTACGGCCGCAATCGCCAGAAAGGGCAACACGACGAGCACCGGCACCACGTAGCGAAGTCGGATGCCACGCGACGGTCCCTGGTTGTTAGGAAGTTGCTCCAACAATCCCGAACGACTCCATCATGGGAATTCACACCTCGCGGCCAGCGAGGCGGCGGCCTTCTCTTAGGGTACCGCCGGTCCGGACCGCTTACGCAATCCTTCACTCATCCCCGATCCCCACTGGCAGGACCCGCTATGCGCGCTCACGGCGGGCCCTGCCGGTCTTGTTCGTGGCGGCCCGCGTCAGGGGCAGTCGGATCGTTCTGGCGATGACGGTCGCCCCCGCCGGAGTGATCTGCTCATCGCCGCTGCCGATGGCACGGGGCGTGAACGAGACCTGGAGCTTGACGCGGACGCTTCCCGCCTTGATCGCGGCCAGCAACCTCATGCCCGCAGCCTTCGGCTTGATCGACACCGACGTGGTGCCGCGTGACGTCACCGAGCTGCTGCTCGTGCCGATCAGCTTCTTGCCGTAGATCAGCTCGGCCACGATGCGGCCGGCCGGGACCAGCGTCTTGAAGGAGACCACGTCAGTCTGCTTGACCGCACGCACCGAGCCAAGCCTGTAGGAGCCGACGCTGTAGGACACGCTCTGCGAGACATCGCCACCGCCCGCGGCGCTGTAGCAGTCGACCTCGAGCGTGTGCGTGCCTGGCTCGAGTGTGTCGATCGGGGCGCCGGGTTCGATCTGATTGCCCGCGTCATCGGTGCCGAAGAAGCTGTCGATCGAATCGAGCGGGTCGGCCGCTGAGCACGAGAAGCTGGCGTCCGCGGTCTGGCCAAGGTAGAAGGATTGGTCGTCCGTGGGCACGGTGAAGCTCAGGGTCGGATTGGCGAGCACCGTCAGCGATCCGTGGGTGGTCGTGGGAACGACGCCGGAGACCGTCGACACGTTGCTGTAGGAGTCAGCGATCGCGAGATCGTTGCTGGCGCTGCCGGCGACGACCCCGAACGAGATCGTGCAGACCGTGCCGGTGGCGGACGGAACCGAGACCGTCACGGTGACCGAGGTGCCCCCGGGGCTGGCGGTCGGGGTCGTGAGCGAGCAGGAACCCGTGCCGTTGGTGTTGGTCGTGCCGATCGGGCTGTCGAGCGCCACGCCGGCCGGCAGATTGTCGGTGAACGTGACCACCTGGGCCACGCCGGTGGTGTTGGTCAGCGCATAGCCCACCGCATCCGAGGTGTTGAGGCTGATCGGGCTGTTCTCAAAGCCCGTCTTGATTGTCACGGCCCCCGCGGCCATCGCCGGGGACGCCCCCAGCGCTGCCACCGCCACCAGCGTGACGAGCGCCGCCAACAGTCTGCCCGCCGCCCGGCGGTTGTCCAACTTACGCGCGATTTCGCTCAAGGTCAGATCCCCCTGCTTCGTGGGCTTCGCCCACGTCCATTTGCCAGTAGTCGAGTAAGCTTACTAATTTAACTGACTTGCTTGGCTTTGGCGCCGACCGTACGCTCGCACGCTGCACCGGGTTTCGCGCACAGGTCGCGAGGGTCGATGCTTCGCCCTCACCGCGGCTGGGCCGCGAGTTGCGCCTCGAGCTGCCGCAGCTCGGCCTCCAGCCGCTGCATTGCGGCTGCTCGCTCGACCAGCAGGTCGAGCTGCAGATGATCACGGATCGCCATCTCATAGAAGAGGCCTCCGAGCTCCGACTGCATCAGCACGAAGCGCTCGGTGAGGCGCTCACGCTCGGCGTTCAGCTCGTGCGTCTCGGTTCGCCCGGCGGTCACGGTGTCACCGTATTCGGAAGGTTCTGCTCCTGCTGGAGGTAGCTCGAGCCGGTTGCGCGCTTGAGTTTGGTCGTGGCCTTCGGCTCGGCCGAATGCTGCACGGTTGCCTGAGCCGCGCCGCTCGTGGAGGTCGAGCCCGGTCGGCGCGGAGTCGAGCCGCCAGCGAGCGCGCCACCGATCACGATGCCGATCAGCAGTGCCAGCGCGACGAGGCTTGCCACCAGGCGCATACCGACCCGCGGCCTGCGGCGCCGCGCGGCGAACGCCGCGGCCGCTGCCACCCGCGCCCGCGCGGCGCTCGCCTCGCTCAGGTAGCGCGCCACCGGATCCGGAGCGTTGCGACGGTGAAAGCCGCAGTTGACGCAGTACCGCTGCTCGGGCGCCGCGGGCGCGCCGCATTGCCCGCAATGTTCGGCCGGCGCCGGCGGCGGGGTCGTCGAGTCGGTCGGTGACATTGTGCTCATTGGAGGATCGTGGGGACTGCTTCCACATGCAGCTGGTTGGTGACGGTGCCGATCAGCGCGAGCCGTAGCCGATCGCCGCCACCGGCGCCGAGATCGGCGACGGTGGCGCTGCCGGCGGCGACATCGCGGCCGCCGCGCTGTGCGTAGGCGTAGACCTGCAGCTCGTACTGGGGCACGCCGGACGGGTTCTGGAGCTTGATTGCCAGCTCATCGCCGCCGTTGCTGTGGTGGTAGCCGAGCCCGATGTGCACGTCCATCTCGGTGAGCAACGCCGGCGCCGAGGGCCTGCGCCCGACGCGCGCGAAGGCGTGTGCCCCGCGCGGCACTTGCCGCCGCGTGGTGTAGACCCAGGTCAGCTCGCCGTGGCCGCGGATTGCCGGCAGGTGTGCGTCGAAGTAGCCTAGATCCGCGACGGCGTTGAGGTAGACGCTGGCACCGCCTGCCACGGTGTAGCCGATCGAGATCGGCAGGTCGCTGACGGCGTGGTCGCTGCGGTTGTGCACGGTCACGACAAACGCGGTCCTGCCCCCCGCGCGGATCGCGGTCAGACCAGTGGTGGTCACGCGTGGGTTCGCGCTCGTCACGCGCGTGGCTTCGAGCGCAGCGCGCTGGCGCGCGGAGTCGAGCCGCTCACGCTGGGCCTCGTGCTGGGTGGTGGTGCAGCCGGCAAGCGGCAGCGCGAGCGCCAGCGTAAGGAGCACGCTCCTGGGGGCTCGAGCCACGATCCAACCGGGGGCCCGCGCACTACCCGAACGCGCCACTGACGTACTCCCGCGTGCGCTGCTCCCGCGGCGACGCGAACAGCGCCTGCGCCGGGGCGTATTCGACGAGCTCACCGAGATACATGAAGGCCACGTGATCGGCGATCCGGTGCGCCTGCTGCAGGTTGTGCGTGACGATCACGACTGCCAGCTCCTCACGCAGCTTCACGATCAGGTCCTCGATCACCTTGGTCGACTGCGGATCGAGCGCCGAGCAGGGCTCATCGAGCAGCAGCACCTCGGGGTCGGCGGCCAATGCGCGGGCGATGCAGAGTCGCTGCTGTTGGCCGCCGGAGAGGCGCAACGCGGGATGCTCGAGGTTGTCGCGGACCTCCTCGAGCAGCCCGGCGCGCGCCAGCGCCTCCTCGACCTGCGGCCGCAGGCTGGCGCGCCGCGGCCTGCGCCGCGCCTGCTCCCGGAAGACATAGGCGACGTTGTCGAAGATGCTCATCGGAAACGGATTGGGCTGCTGGAAGACCATCGTCACGCGGCGACGCAGCGCGGTCGGCTCGAGCGCCGCGATATCGATGCCGTCGAGCGTGATGCTGCCGCTGATCGAGGCGTTGCCGTTCAGCTCGGTGAGCCGGTTCAGCGACCGCAGCAGCGTCGTCTTGCCGCAGCCGGATGGCCCGATCAGCCCCAGCACCTCCCCCCGGCGCACGGGCAGCGACACCGACCGGACGGCCTGCTTCTGGCCGTAGCTGATCGATAGCTGTTCGACGCGCATGCGTTCGAGCGTCGCCACGAACCCGCGCGCGGGCGTCGGGCCGGCGACGGGTCCGGTGTGCGTGGCCGAGAGCTCCTCCAACCCATGGATGTGGGCGTTGCTGCGCCCGGGGCGCACGGTCAGAGTGGACCCAGGCTCGAGCTGTCGCACGGACGGCGGCTGCCTCATCAGATCCATTTCTGCTCCCTTGCCCTGCGGCCGAAGATGTCGACAAAGACGTTGATCACGAGCACCAACGCGAGCAGCACCAGCGCGGCGGCAAAGGCCTTGTTCGGCTGGTTCAGATCGCCGGTCGGAGCGTTGTCGAAGATGTAGCTCGTGAGCGTGCTGCCGGTGCCACGCAGGGTCCCGAGCAGCGGCACGTTGCCCACACCGAGCAGTTGCGAGGTGTCGCCCAGCAGGATGACGATGATCGCGGTGTCGCCGATCACGTGGCCGGCGCCGACCATCGACCCCGTGATGATGTCCGGACGCACGCTCGGCAGCAGCACGCGCCGGATCGTGGCGATCCTCGTCTTGCCGAGTGCATAGGAGGCCTCGCGCACGTGGTTGGGGATCGCGCGCAGACCCTCACGCACGCTGGTGACAACCAGCGGCAGCGCGAGCAGCGAGAGCATCGCGCCGGCCGGGAAGAAGCCCTTGCCGTAGACCACGCCACCCGTCTTTTCGGTCAGGAAGCCCATGAACGAGGCCCTGAACATGATCACGCCGAACAGAGCCAGCACGATCGACGGAGCACCGGCGAACATCTCGACAGTCGACTCGACGATCCGCGCCAGCGGGCGCGGGCGGGCGTACTCGTTCAGCCAAACCGCGACGCCGACGCCGATCGGCGTCGCCAGCGCCATCGCGACCCCGGTTGCGAGCAACGTTCCGAGCAGCGGGGCGAGAAAGCCACCCGTCTCGCTCTGCGTGTTGCCCACCTGCGGGTTGGTCCAGAGCAGGTCCGGGTGCAGGTAGCGGATCCCCTCGGCCAGCAGATAGAGCACGATTGCGGCGCAGATCGCGCAGAACAGCAGGCCCATGAACCAGGCAAACGCGAGGCCGAGGCGATCACTGAGCCTCCAGGAGGCGCGCGATTCGATGGCGCCCTGCGAGCTCATCTGGCTGCACCTCCGCCGCCGAGCAGGAAGTAACGATTCATCGGCACCCTCAGCGCCGCCCCGATCAGCGAGAGCATCAGCGCTGAGAACATCAGCACCGCCGCAATCGCGAACAACGTGTGCTCCATCGGCGGCGAGCTCAGCTCATCGGTGTTGTGCAGGATCGTCGCCGCCAGCCCGCGTGAGGGCTCGAAGAAGAAGATCAGGCCATCAGCCGGATTCGGCGCAAAGCCGACCGAGCCCGAGACCATGCTGAGCATCACCGACTCACCGAGTGCCCGCGCCGTCGCCAGCACCGTCCCCGCAATCAGCGCCGGTCGCGCGGCCAGCACGGCGATCTTCCAGAAGCTGCGCCAGCGGTTGACGCCGAGTGCGAGCGAGCCCTCGAGCCAGTTGCGCGGAACGGCGCGCAGACCGTCGGCGAAGATCGAGATCATGATCGGTGCGACCTCGACGGTGAGGATCACGACGGCCGCGAGCAGGCTGTAACCGCTGAGCTGAATCACCGGCTCGACCGATGCGTTCTCGCTCTGCGTGATCAGGTGGTTGCCGATGAACGGCACCAGCACCAGCACGCCGATCAGGCCGTAGATGACCGAGGGCACCGAGGCCAGCAGCCTGACAACCGGCTCGAGCACGCGCTGGAGCGGCCGCGGCGCGAACTCGACCATGAAGATCGCGATGAACAGGCTCGCGATGAAGGCCAGCACGGCGGCCCCGACGGTCGTCAGGATCGTGCTCCAGATCAGCGGCCAGGCGTGAAAGGTGTAGATCGGTCTGTGCAGATCGTTGCCGGAGGTGAAGATCGACTCGATCTGCTGGTCCACGTTGCCGCCGGAGCCGAACCAATGCAGGCCGTTGTGCGCAAACGACGGCCAGGCCTGCGCGACGATGAAGACCACCATCGCCAGCAACAGCACGATCACGCCACAGACCAGCGCGCCGAGCCAAAGCTCGGCGCGCTGGTCCTGACTGAGCCCCTGGTCCTGATCCAGGAGCAGTAGCGCGTCGTCGACGGCCATCTGCGTCAGTGGCACGGTTGCGCGGCGTCCGCTTCGCGTTACTTGTTGAACGCGGGCACCGCGCCGGCCGTGGTCAGAACCGTTCCGGCGGCCTTGCTGGTGCGCGCCCAGAGCAGGAACGCGAGCACCGCCGGGTTCGGATTGCTCGCCGGCACGACCGAGAAGTCGTAGCGCCAGAGCGGATAGGAGTGCTTCTTGACGTTGGCGGGCGAGCAGGCGATGCCGTTGATCGCGATCGCCTTCTCGGTCGGCGCCGGGGTCTCCCCCTTGACGCCCGAGTTTGCCAGGCCCACGTAACCGATCGCGTCCCTGTTCTTCTCGATCGCGACCTTCACCAGGCCGTCGGACGTCAGCTGCGTGGTCGAGCTGTTCTCGGCACCGCCGTTCAAGACCGCACCCTGGAAGAAGGTGAACTGCCCCGCGGCGCTGTTGCGTCCCTCTGTCAGGATCGAGGCGCCACCAAGGTTGTTCCCACCTACCTGTGACCAGGTGGTGTAGGTCGGCGGTTGCTTGAAGATGCCCGCGAGCTGCGCCAGCGAGAGGTTTCTGAGCTTGTTCTTGGCGTTCACGTCGATGCAGAGCGCATCGAGGAAGAACTTGGTGAAGGTGACATGCGTCTGCGAGGCAAGCGGCGGCGCTGTCTGGATCGAGAACTCAGAGATCCCGGACTGAACGTCCTTCACTCCGGCGTTGCCCCCGTCGGGGTTGTAACGGAAGCTGATGCTGTGGTGCAGCCTGTGATAGGCGTTGAACAGGGCGAGCATGTACGGCTGAGCCGCGCTCGATCCCGAACCGATCAGGACGGTGTTGGCCGACGCCGCAGCCGGAAGCGCCAGCGCGAGCGTCGGCACCACCACCGCAACGCTCATCAGCGCTTTCGCGCGCTTACCGGTCTTCTTGAGGAAAGAGAAGCCGCCAGAGCGACTGCGGTTGCGTCTCAAAGCCTTCGTCCTTTCGTCATCAGCTAATCGATCATGCGCATTAATTTAAGTGACTTAGTGCGCTTTATCGCCCGAGCTTAGCAACTAATTCAGCCAATTCACCCTATTTAGTCAAGAATGCGCGGAACAGCTGCGCTCCTGTGCCACGCCGACGGGTGGACGGGCCGAAGATGCGCACACGGGTGCGCTCAGGCGCCAACCGGCCCGGAGCCCGGTCTTGGCAGGCTATGAGCGATCAGCGGCCGCTACTGCGGATGCACGTCGAGCGCGGAGGCGACGTCACGCATCCGCGCCTGCTCCCAGCGCGAGAGCCGCCATAGGTCACGCTGGACCTGTGAGGCGTCGACCTGCCGTCCAGGCATATGCAGATTCGCCTGCGCGAGCAAGCGGCGCTCGTCGCCGGTGAGGGCCATCCATTTGGCCAACACATCGTCGGAGTCGGGCAGGCGCGAGCTCCCATAGGGACGGGTGTCATCGGGGAATTCGACGCAGTACTCGCCCAGCAGCTTCCCCGTCTGCGGCGCGTAGACGACGATCGGCCGGTGCGCATAGATCAGATAGGCGTGCTCGACGCCACCGCTGCGCGTTGTCGTGTGCGCACTCCATACGCGGATGAAGCCGAGCTCGCGATACATCGCCCACTCCTCCTCACCGACGCACGAGCGCAGGAGCTCGCGAGCGGTCTGCTCAGCGCGCCGTTCCTGCCCCGGGTCGAGTACAGGTTCGCTGATGATCTGACGCCGCGCACGGTGACGCGCCCACAGCTCGTTGACGCGCGGGGCGACCAGGTCAAAGACCAGCGCCAGCGCAACCAGGGCGGACACACTCAGAGCGAGGATCATCGAAGGGACCCGTTCAGCCCCCCGCGGCGCGCGGAAAGAAGATCACGCGCTCCGCGTCACGCGGGATCTCGGAGAAGGAACGAACCATCACAGCTTCGCGCTGTCCGTCCGCGTGCGCCAGCGGCACCGCGGCCCACAGTCCGGCGTCGAGCTGGCGACGGAACTCCGCCACCAGCCGCGACTCATCCTGCGGAAGCTCTACATCCCCCTCCGCGATGACAACCTCGCCATGACCAGGCTTCATCCGAAGAAAACGCACCGGCAGAGTATGCCAGACCCCGCTCGAGCCCCCAACTAGCGCCGCGTCGAGGCCTCGGTCCGCCGCGCCGCCACGGAGGCCTTCCCCTTGGCGGTCCGCTTCGTCTTCTTCTTCTTCGTCTTGGCCTTAGGCTCGGGCACAACGGCCGCCACCTTCGGGCACGCCTTGCCGGCCCGGGTGAGCTCGAACGGACCCTCGCTGACGCCGTTGGTGTCGGTCACGATCAGCTCCACAGTCGCCTGGGGAACCGCCGGGGTCCCTGGCTTTGCGCCCTTGGGCAGGAACGAGCAGTAGCCCTCGGTGAGCGCAAAGCCACCGGTGACCGCTTCGCCCGCCGGGATATAGGCCGCGTAGGCCGGGTTCGTACCGTTGGCCAGATCCGAGCTGCTGCTGGCGCCGGGCCCGGGAGCACTGCAGCTGAAGCCGTCGCTGGGCACTGCGCTCGAGCAGTTGACGTACTGCGTTGGGTCCACCGCGCCGGAGCCGGTCAGCACGTTGGCCGTGGGCGCCTCATAGGTGACGTTGTTGCCGTCATCGTTGCGGCGCGTGACGACGATCGTGTAGGACCAGATGTTGCCGGAGAAGTTCCAGCTGTAGCCCGAGGGGTCAGTCGCGCCGCTGATCGCTGAGGCGCAGCTGAACGCGTAGTCATACGGATTCGGATTGCCGGCAGCAGGACCGCCCGCATCGAGCTTGATCGTGCCGCTGCACTGCACGGTGGAGGGCGGTGTGGTCGGCGAGGCCGCCGCACTGGCGGGCAGCTCGCTGAGGCTCACCACCCCCGCGGTCAGCAGTGCACCGAGCGAAAACGCCAGGCGCGTGGGCAGATACGACCGTTTGCGACGTGACACGAGTACCTCCGGAGTCTGTTCGCCAGGCGCCTGAGCGACCGACAGCACTAATTCAATAATTCAGACTAAGCATATCGACAATCCGGACGCGCGGATCAGGCGATCACGACATAGCGCCCCCCGGTGGAGCGCCGCACGCAGCCCGCGAGCTCGAGCTCGGCGAGCAGCGTGAGCGCGTCGCCACCGGCAACCTGCTGGTCTGCCAGCAGTGCGAGCGTGTCCGCACCGGATCGGATCGCCTCGAGCACTGCACGCTGCTCGTCCCTGAGTCCGTTCAGCGCGGGATCGAGCACCGCCCGGGTACCGGCGCCGTATACGGCGTCGAGCACGTCCTGCGGGCCACGGATCATGACGGCGCCGTCTCGGAGCAGGCCGTGCGGCCCATCTGACTGGGACACCAGCACCGATCCAGGCACCGCCGCGATCCGCGAGCCGACCGCCCCGGCGAGCCTCGCCGTGGTGAGCGCGCCCGACTTGTCCTTGGCCTGCACGACGATCGTCAACTCGCAGAGTCCAGCGATGATCCGGTTGCGGGCGAGCAGCGTCCACTTGCGTACCGACGTGCCCACGCCCAGCTCACTGACGGCCACGCCGTTGCGCAGGATCCCGCGGTAGAGCTGCTCGTTCATCTTCGGATGGGGCGTCGCTGCGCTTCCGGGCAGCACCGCGATCGTCCTGCCACCGCCGGCGAGCGCGCCCCGATGCGCGGCCGCGTCGATGCCCATCGCCATACCGCTCACCACGCAGAGCCCGCTGACGCTGACCCCCCGACCGAGCAGCTTGGCCACATCGGCGCCGTAGCTGGTCGGCCGCCTTGTGCCGACGATCGCGATCGGATCGGCGTGTGCGAGCTCGAGGAAGCGATCCAGTCCGCCGGCCACATGCAGGACGGCCGGCGGTCCGAACAGTCGCTTCAACCGCCTCGGATATGCCGTCTCGCACACGCACAGCAGCTCGAGTCCGGCCGCTTGTGCCCGCACCCGCGCGACCTCCGCCCGGGCGGCACCGAATCTCCCGTATTCGAGATCGAGCCGGTCGTCTGTCCCTCTTCGTTCGCACATCTCCTGCCACAGCTCGATCAGCGGCTGATCGGTGAGGCTGAGGATGTCCTCGACGCGGCTGCGCTGGAACTCCAGGTAGCCGCTGACCCGCTCGAGCAGCCACGTGCGTCGGAGACAGTCGTCACATGCAGCCATCACTCCGCCCTAGGCCGCCGGTGCCCGGGCACCACCGAGCTGCTGGCGTAACGTCAGTGCCTTGTACAGATCCGCGCCGCTGATGCGGTCTCTGCCGGCCAGGTCTGCGATCGTCTGCGCCACGCGAACGACGCGGTGGCGCCCGCGCGCAGACAGCTGACCCGTGAGATATGCGTTCCCGAGACTGGTCTGCGCATCGTCGTCGAGCCGCACCAAGGAATGGATCAGCCCGGCATCGAGCTCGGCGTTGCACGATGCCGGCGCGCCAAGCAGCCGATGCCGTTGACGCTCACGCGCCTGCGAAACCCGCTCGCGCACGCCGGCGGAGTTCGTGATCGGCGCAGCGCGCATCTCGCGCTCTGAGGGACGCACGACGTTCACCAACAGGTCCATGCGGTCCAGCAGCGGGCCGCTCAGGCGCCGCTCATAGCGCCTGATCTCGCTCTCCGCGCACGTACATCTGTCCTCCACCCCGGCAAAGCCGCAGGGACATGGATTCGTTGCCGCGACCAACATGAAGCGCGTCGGGAAAACGAGCGCTCGCTGGCCGCGCACGATTGTCACGCGGCCGTCCTCGATCGGCTGCCGCAACGCCTCGATCGTCGTGCGCTGGAACTCCGAGAGCTCGTCGAGGAAGAGAATCCCCTGGTGCGCCAGCGAGGCCTCGCCCGGACGCGGCGGGTTCCCACCGCCGACCAGGCCGGCAGCTGAAATCGTGTGGTGCGGAGCCCGGAACGGGCGCCTAGAGATGAGCCCGCCCCGGTGCAGGCCGGCGACGCTGTGCACGCGTGTCACCTCGAGCGCCTCGGCCCGGCCCATCGGTGGCAGGATCGAAGGCAGGCGCCTGGCAAGCATCGTCTTGCCGGTGCCGGGTGGGCCCTCGAACAGCAGGTTGTGGCCGCCGGCGGCGGCGATCTCCATCGCCTGGATCGCGACCACCTGCCCGCGAACATCGATGAGATCGGGCTCCGCCGTCCGCTCAGGCGCCGGTGGTGTGGGCACGGGCATCGGCGGGATCTGCCTGCCGGTGACCGCGTCGACCGCGGCGCTCAGCCCGCTTACGCCAAGCACGCGGATCCCCTCGATCAACGATGCCTCGCGCGCCTGTGAGGCCGGCACCACCAATGCGGGAATCCGGTACCGGCGTGCACCCTCGGCGACGGCCAGGGTTCCCGCGGCCCAACGCAGATCGCCGCCGAGCGAGAGCTCTCCATAGACAGCGACCTGTGCCAGCCGGGAGGGGTCGAACTGACCGCTTGCCGCGAGCACTGCGAGTGCGAGCGCGCTGTCGAATCCTGGCCCCGCCTTGCGCAGCGACGCCGGGGCCAGGTTGGCGGTGATCCGCCGCTGGGGGAACTCAAAGCCCGAGTTCTGGATCGCCGCGCGCACGCGCTCGCGCGACTCGCGCACGGCCGTGTCCCCCAGCCCCACGATCGTGAAGGCGGGCAACCCGGGACGGATGTCCACCTCCACGAAGATCCGACGGGGCTCCACCCCATCGATCGCAAACGTCGTTACGCGAGCAAGCATGCCTCCGAAGCTAGGGCGACGGGTGTGACGAGAGTGTCACGCCATGTGTCGGATTAGTGTCGCCGCCGGCGGCGGCGGCGCGGAAGTCACAGAGTCGTCAGCTCACGGCACGGATTCGCCACACATGCGGACCTAGCTTTGCCGTATGCCCACCGACCGACGCCGCTTGCTGGGAGCCACCGGCGAACAACTCGCAGCCGACCACCTCGTCCGCGCTGGCTTTCAGATCCTCGACCGCAACTACCGGACGCGCTGGGGCGAGCTCGACATCATCGCCTGCGACGACCACCAGATCGTCTTCTGTGAGGTCAAGTGTCGCGTCGCCAACCGCGCCGGACGCGACCCACTCGAGTCGATTCACCGATCCAAACGCACCCAGGTCCGTCGCATGGCCGGGCAGTGGCTGAGCGAGCGCGGGCATCCGCGCGTGAGTGATCTCCGCTTCGACGCGATCGGCGTGACGCTCTTCCCCGACGGCAGGCTGCTGCGGCTGGAGCACCTCGAGGCGGCCTTCTGAGGTGCTGGCCCGCGATCAGGCGTGGCGCGCGGCGCAGGGCGGTCAGCCCAGCGTCAGCTGCTGATAGGCGGCCGACTGGAACGACAGGCGGTGCAATGGCGTAACGCCGAGCCGCTCGATCGCGCTGCGGTGCTCGGGCGATGCGTAGCCAACATGTGACGCGAACCCCCAGCCGGGGTTGCGCTCGTCGACGCGACGCATGTAGCGGTCGCGGGTCTCCTTGGCCAGCACCGAGGCGGCGGCGATCGCGGCACTCGTGGAATCGCCCTTGATCACGGCGCGGCTCTCGTAGCCGATGTCACCGAGGCTGAAGCCATCGCTGAGGCAGACCGCGCCCTCGCAGGCGACGTTCGCCAGGGCCTCGCGCAGGGCCGCGAGGTTGGTCTTGTGCAGCCCGCGCGCGTCGATCCCGGACGCACAGCGTGAGACGATCGAGACCTTCGCGGCGACACGCAGGATCACCGGGTACAGCTCCGCGCGCGCCGCCGGCGTCTGCAGCTTGGAGTCGTTGAGGTCCGCGAGTGCGCGGATGTCGGCGCGCGTGATCCGTTGCAGATCGAACAGCACCGCGGCCGCGACGAGCGGGCCGGCAAGGCACCCACGCCCCGCCTCATCGGCACCGGCGATAAAGCGCGTACCGAGGGCGCGATCGTGCGCGAACAGCTTGGGACCTGGCGGCTTGCGCTTCATCCTGCTGCAACGTTACTCGTGGCTGCTCGCCAAGCGGGCGGGCAGCCAGCGCTGTCAGCTCGCTTAGAAGAAGCCGATCTTGTCGAGCGGCCAGTAGGTCGCGAAGGCCACGCCGATGATCCACTTCTGTGGCACCGGGCCCCAGTAGCGGCTGTCGAGTGAGTCACCACGATCGTCACCCATCATGTAGTACTCACCGGCTGGAACGACGATCGTCTTGGAGAAGGTGCAGTCCGCAGCCGCGCCGCCGTTGCAGACGACGAACCCGGGAACGTCCGCGTCCGCCTTGGGCTTGTAGCCGAACGTCTCGCGGTGGCGGTTGCGGTAGACGAAGCCGTTGATGATCTGCAGGTGATCACCGGGCAGACCAACGACGCGCTTGACGAAGGTCTGGGTCGATTCGGCGGGAATGCTCTTGTCGCAGGCCTGCGGATGTCCGGCGCCCTGGGCCGGATCGCCGCAGACGCCGTTACCGGTCGCGCCGGTTGGCGGGTGGAAGACGACGACGTCGCCGAGGCCCGGATGCGTATCGAGGCGATTGACCAGGATCCGCTGCCCGATGCTCAGCGTCGGGATCATCGAGCCGCTCGGGATGCGATACGGCTTGACCAGGAAGGCCTGGATCAGGAGCGCCAGGCCAACCGCGATCGCAACCGTCAGGACCAGCTCGATGATATTTGCGACGGGGCCCTTGGCCTTCTTCGTTGTGGCGGCCATCGGGAACCTGCCCGGGACTGCCAGGCGGCGCTAGCCCTCGTCGGCCGACGCGGCAGCGTCGGCGTCCGAAGCCGTGGCGGCCTCGGGCTCACCCTCGTCGGGCCGCTCGGCCGCAGCGGCCGGCTCGGCCTCAGCCTGGACCTCAGCCTCAGCGGCAGCCTCGACCTCAGTCGTCTCGGCGGTCTCGGCCTCGGTGGTCCCCGGCGCCTCGACCTCGGCCTCTGCAACCTCGGCTGCTTCGGGCTCAACGACCTCGGGTGCCTCGGGCTCGGCAAAGGCCGGGCCGTAGAGCAGCTCGCGCTGGATGATCTCCTCGGGGCCGGTGTTGCGGCGCTCGCGCACGCGGGCCCGCTTGCCGACACGATCGCGCAGGTAGTAGAGCTTGGCGCGGCGGACGTCACCGCGGGCCGCCACCTCGATCTTCTCGATCTTGGGTGAGTGCAGCGGGAACGTACGCTCCACGCCAACTCCAAAGGAGTTCTTGCGGACGGTGAAGGTCTCACGCGCGCCGTGACCCTGGCGCTTGATCACCACACCCTCAAAGACCTGGGTGCGACGGCGGGTGCCCTCGATCACCTGGAAGTGGACACGCAGGCGGTCGCCAGCGTCGAACTGCGGAACTCGGCGGAGCTGTGCGCGCTCCAGGCTTTCGATGACGGTGCTCATTGCTCGTGCTCTCGTCGCCGGCAGCACCGGCATAGTGAAAACGGACAGAAGAAGGTGCGCAGCTGAAGAGCGCGCGGCGGCCTATGGTAGCGAAACGGACGCTCAGTGCTCTTGTGGGCTATCCGGCGGCACGCTCGCGTGCCTGCTCAAGGCGCCAACGACGGATGTTCGCGTGGTGTCCTGAGAGCAGAATGTCGGGTACTGCCCAACCCCGGTACTCCGCCGGGCGCGTGTAGTGCGGGTACTCCGGGGCACCCTCGAGCGCGCGGCTGAAGGACTCCTCCAGCGCCGACTGCTCATGCCCGAGAGCGCCCGGCTGCTTGCGCAGGATCGCGTCGCAGACGACCATCGCCGCCAGCTCGCCGCCTGCCAGCACGTAGCGCCCGATCGAGAGGCGGTCGCTCGCGAAGTGCTCGAGGATGCGCTCGTCGAAGCCCTCATAGCGGCCGCACAACAGCGTCAATCCCGACTCGGCGGCCAGCTCGTCGACGAGCTCGTCATCGAGGATGCGGCCGCCTGGCGTGAGTGCAAGGATCCGCCGTTCGCGGCGAACGTCGGTGGGGTCGGCGCCGTAGCGGGCGCGCATCGCCGCCTCGACGACATCGACCCGCAGCACCATGCCGGCGCCGCCACCGAAGGGCGTGTCGTCGACCTGGCCGCCGGTGAGCGGCGTGTGGTCACGGTAGTTGACGTAGGCCAGGCGGTGACCGGTGCCGAGCGCGTTGCGCACGTGGCGCTGTGACTCGAACCACTCGAATGCCTCGGGGAAGAGCGTGAAGATATCGATCTCCACCGTCACTCCTCCCCCAGGAACTGCAGGTCGATGTCGATCTGCCCGCGCTCGAGGTCGACGGTCCTGACGGCGTCGGAGACCAGCGGCACGAGCAGTGGCTCGCCACCGACGTCGCGCGCCACCTCGAGCACCTCGCACGATGGCAGCGCCAGCATTCGCGTGACGATCCCGACCTGGCGTTCGCCGTCACGCACGGCCAGCCCCTCGAGGTCCTCGGCCCACCACTCGTCCTGCTCAAGCTTGGGAGCGCTGCGGCGCGCGATGAGCAGGAGCTGGCCGCGTAGCGCCTCCGCGCCAGCGCGGTCAGAGCAGCCCTCGATCCGCAGGATCAGGCGCGTGTCGTGGCCCGCCAGGCGCGCGATCGTGCGCTCGGCATCGCCGAGCCTGACGGTCTTGCTGGCACGCAGCAGCAGCGCGTTCGGTTCGGCGACCAGAAAGGAGCCGTCGAGTCCGTGCGGCCGCCCCACACGTCCGGCGTGCAACCAGGCTCGATCCGCGGCCGCGTCAGCCACGTCGCTTGCCTCAGTCGACGATGTCGACGAAGACGCGGCGCCCGTCGTGAACGGCCGCGGTCTTGACGACGGTACGCAGCGCGGACGCGGTGCGGCCGCCCCGGCCGATCACGTTGCCGTAATCGTCCTGGGCGACAGAGAGCTCAAGGACGACGCTGCCGTCGTCCTCGCGCACCTCTTTGACGTTCACCTGATCTTGCTCATCCACGAGCCCGCGAGCCAAATACTCGAGGAGATCGCGGGGAGAAAGGGTTGCGTCGCTCAACCGGTGATGCCCTGCGTGCGCAGGAGCTTCTTGACCGTGTCGGTCGGCTGGGCGCCGCGGGCGAGCCAGTCCCTGACCTTTGCCTCGTCGAGCACGATGGTCGACGGATCGGTCTGTGCGTTGTAGTGCCCGACGGTCTCGATCACTCGGCCGTCGCGCTTGGAGCGCTGATCGGCGACAACAACCCGCCAGATGGGGTTCTTGCGTCCGCCGACGCGCGTTAGTCGAAGTCTCACTGCCATAGGACCGGACAGGTTAGCGTGCCGCGCGCATAAGCGCTTGGAGATCCGGAGTTTTGCCCGAGGCGACCACCTTCATCAGCTTGCGCATCTGCTCGAACTGCTTGATCAGTGCCTTCACCGCCTGGACGTTGGTACCGGACCCCTGCGCGATGCGGAGCCGGCGCTTGCCCTTGATCAACTCGGGGCGGCGGCGCTCCTCGGGCGTCATCGAGAGGATGATCGCCTGGATCCTGTCGAACTCACGCTCGTCGACCTTGACGCCGCGCAGCTCCTTGCCCATGCCGGGGATCATCCCCAGCAGGTTCTGCAGCGGCCCCATGCGTCGAATCTGCCGCATCTGCTGGAGGAAGTCGTCGAGGTCGAACTCCTGCTTGCGGAACTTGCGCTCGAGCTCGCGGGCCTGCTCCTCGTCGTAGTTCTGGCTGGCGCGCTCGATCAGCGACATCACGTCGCCCATGCCGAGAATCCGCTGTGCCATGCGGTCTGGGTGGAAGCGCTCGAACTGATCGAGCTTCTCGCCCGTGGAGGCGTACATGATCGGCTTGCCGGTGATCGCCTTGACCGAGAGCGCAGCGCCACCGCGAGCGTCGCCGTCTAGCTTGCTCATGATCACGCCATCGAAGTCGACGGTCTCGCCGAACTGCTCGGCGACGTGCACGGCGTCCTGACCGGTCATCGCGTCGACGACCAGCAGCACCGCGTTCGGCCGGATCGCCCGCTTGATGTCGGCGAGTTCCTTCATCAGCTGCTCGTCGACGTGCAGCCGGCCGCTGGTGTCGACGATCAGTACGTCCTTGCCCTCGGACTGCGCGCGGTCACGCGCCCAGGCGGCGATCTCCACGGGGTTGCGGTCGGTGCCCTGCTCGTAGACGTCGGCGCCGGCGCGCCGACCGACCTGAATCAGCTGCTCGACCGCCGCCGGCCGGTAGACGTCGCAGGCCGCCACGGCCACCGAGGACCCGTGCTGCTCGCGCAGGTAGCGCGCGAGCTTGGCGGTCGCCGTGGTCTTGCCCGAGCCCTGCAGGCCGGCCATCAGGATCACGGTCGGAGGCCGGGGTGAGAACTCGACCTCCGCGCCCTCCCCACCCATCAGCGCGGTCAGCTCGTCGTTGACGATCTTGATGACCTGCTGGCCAGGGTTCAGCTGGCCGATCACGTCGGCGCCGAGCGCCCGCTCCTTGACGGCGCTGGTGAAGCTCTTGACGACCTGGAAGTTGACGTCAGCCTCGAGCAGCGCGAGGCGGATCTCCCGCATCGCGCTGTTGATGTCGGCCTCGGTCAGGGTGCCGTGACCGCGGACGTCGTTGAGCGTCGCCTGAAGCTTCTCGGAGAGCGAGTCGAACATTCCGCTACAGAGGTTAGGCGCTCTGGGCGCTCGCCCGCGGGCGAGCGCCCCAATTAGGAGCGGTTAGAGGGTCCCCTCGAGCGGGAGCTCCTTGGTGATGTCGACGCGTCCGAGCGTCGGCGTTTCCTGGAGATAGGGGCTGCCCTTGAAGGCGTAGTAAGCAAGTGGGAACACACCGATCAGGATCGCGCCGATACCGATCCAGATGTCTGTGGAGCTCAGTGATCCGCTGGTCAGTGACTCGATGAAGATGAACATCATGAACGCGCCGCCGAGCAACGGAAACAGGAACATCAGCAGGAAGTTCGACAGCGAGCGGAAGGCAAGCCTTCTGAACGCGACCACGGCGGCCAGGCCAGCGAGGCTGTAATAGACCGCGATTTGGAGCCCGATTGCACTGATCGCGTCGGAGAGCACACTGTTGACCGAGTGCGCAAAGCTGGACACGACGAACAGGATCAGTGAGATCGCAGCGATGACTCCGGTCGCGAAGACCGGAGTGTGCCACTCGGAATGCAACTGGCCGAACAGTGCGGGCAGCGTCTTCTCTCGGGCCATCGACCACAGCGAACGCGTCACCTGGATCAGCGTCGTCTCGAGCGTCGCAATCGTCGAGAGCGCCACGGCGACGATCATCAGCTTGCCGCCGAAACCGCCACCGACTACGTGCCCGAGATTCTCGAGGACGTTGCCACTACCCGTCACCGTCTTGGTCGGCACGTCCATGTTGATAACGATCGTGAACAGCTCGAACAGCAGGAAGACGATGACAACGCCGATCAGGCCGCCGGGACCCGAGTTCTTTTCGCTGTCATGGGTTTCCTCACCGAGGTTCGAGGAGACGTCCCAGCCCCAGTAGTAGAAGGCGGCAATCAGCGCGCCCGCGACGAAGCTGGCGCCGCCACCGGTAAATCCGGAGAAATGTCCGAAGCCCAGCCAACTCATCGAGAAGCTGATGTGCGGGTGATTGGAGGCGTGGATGAAGCCGAGGATCACGAAGATCACCAGCAGGCCGCACTCGATCGAAGACATGATCCACTGCGCGTTTGCGGTGATGCGGACGCCACGTGCCACGAAGTAGGCCATCACCAGAAACCAGATCGAACCGACCACCGCGACCGCCCACGTGTGCGATGCAGCGCTGGCACTGAAGAGCGAGAGCGTCACCTGCCCGGCTGGAAAGGATCCGGCCACCATGAAGATCGTCGCCGAGACGACCAGGCACCAGCCGGTCAGCCATCCGAGGTACGGATGGAGAACCCGCCCCACCCACGCATACGCCGCGCCGGCGCTCGCCCCCATCTTGTTGAGCTGGTGATAGGCAAGCGCGATGCCGAACATCGGGATCCCGCACCAGAGCAGCGCCGCAGGTCCGGCAAACCCAACCGTGCTGACGAGCAGCGCCGTGGTCGCCGCTATCGAATACGCGGGTGCGCTTCCGGCAACGGCCATGACGACCGAGTCGAGAAACCCGAGAGCGGCCACGAGTCCATGCTCGCCGTGCTTGTCGTGCTCCGGTCCGCCTTGTACAGGCTCGCCGACTTCTCCAATCGTCGCCACTATGCCCTCCCCTAACTTGGCCCTCTCCGAATGGCGCGACTGTACAGGCCGTGGCAGCGCCAGATCGGCGCGGAGGACCTTTACGCGTTGTGCGTTTCGTCAGGCGGGGTTGCGGCCGCGATGTCATCGGCGGCGCCCGCCCCGCTGGCGCCGGTGAACATGCTGCCCAGGCCGTTGATCGCCTGCGAGAACTCCGACGGGATCACAAAGACCTTGTTGGCGCTGCCCTGCGCGAGCTTGGGCAGCATCTGCAGGTACTGGTAGCTCAGCAGCTTGGGATCCGGGTCGGCAGCGTGAATCGCGTCAAACACCCGCTGGATCGCCTGTGCCTCGCCGTCGGCACGGAGAATCGCCGCTTGCTTTTCGCCCTCGGCGGTCAGGATTGCCGCCTGCTGCTGGCCCTCGGCGGTGAGGATCTGCGACTGCTTGACACCCTCGGCGGTGAGGATCGCCGCGCGACGGTCGCGCTCGGCGCGCATCTGCTTCTCCATCGCCTCCTGGATCGAGCCGGGCGGGTCGATCGACTTGATCTCGACGCGGTTGACACGGATCCCCCACTTGTTGGTCGCCTCGTCGAGCACCCCGCGCAGCTGCGCGTTGATGTGGTCGCGACTGGTGAGCGCCTGTTCGAGCGTGAGCGAGCCGATCACGTTGCGCAGGGTGGTGACGGTGATCTGCTCGATCGCCTGCAGTGGGTTGGCGACCTCATAGGTGGCGGAGCGGGCGTCGTTGACCGTGAAGTAGAGGACGGTGTCGATGTTGATCGTGAGGTTGTCCTCGGTGATCACCGGCTGCGGCGGGAAAGAGACGACCTGCTCGCGCAGGTCGATCAGGGGTCGCAGGCGATCCACGAACGGCACCAGCATCGTCATGCCGGGTCCCAAGGTGCGGTTGTAGCGGCCCAGCCGCTCGACGACTCCGGCGCGCGCCTGCGGCACGATGCGGATCGTCCGGGCGGCCAACAGCACCAGGAACACGGCCACCACAGCCAAGACGATGCCTACGACCATTCCTACCCCTTTCGGCTACTCCATTACGAGCGCGGTCGCGCCCTTGATATCGACGACCTGCACGCTTGTGCCGGGTTCGATCACGTGGTCCTCGTCCAACGACCGTGCGGTCCAGACCTCACTCTCGATCCGAACCTGCCCAACGCCCTCGTGGTTGGAGATCCGTTGGGTCACGAGTGCACGCTTGCCCACCAAGGCGGCCCCGCCGGTGCGTAGTCCCGGACCGCTCGTGAGCCGCCGTGTGACCAGCGGCCGGAGCGACATCAGCGTCAGCACCGACACGGCGACGAACACGATCGATGCCGCCGTCTCGCCGGCGGCGCTGGCGGCGGCTGCGGCCAGCGCCGCACCGATCGCGAACGGGGCCAGAAAGAAGCTACCGGCTCCGGCCAGCATCTCTGCGGCCCCAAAGCCGAAGGCAACGACCAGCCAGACGATCCAACCAGCCATGACAGCGAGCTTACTCTCAACGCCCGATGACGTCGCGCACCGGCAAATTGACTGTTGAGCGCGCTCAGCTGATCAGCGCGCGTGCGAAGTCGGTCGCGTCAAACGGGCGCAGATCGTCGAGCTGCTCGCCCACCCCGATCAACTTGACCGGGATCCCAGCTCACCGGCGATCGCCAGCGCGATCCCGCCCTTGGCGGTGCCGTCGAGTTTGGTCAGAACCAGGCCGTCCACCTCGATCGCCTGCGAGAACAGCTGTGCCTGACGCAGGCCGTTCTGACCGGTGGTGGCGTCGACCGTCAGCAGCGTCTGGTGCGGAGCGCCGGGGAGCTGCTTGGCGATCACCCGCCGGATCTTGGTGAGCTCACCCATCAGGTCGTCCTGCGTGTGCAGGCGCCCGGCGGTGTCGACGATCACCACGTCGGCGCCGCTCTCGATGCCGGTCCTCACGCCCTCAAACGCGACCGAACCGGGGTCGGTGCCCTCTGGCCCGCGTACGAACTCGGCGCCCGCGCGCTGCGCCCACAGCTCGAGCTGCTCGACCGCGGCCGCACGGAAGGTGTCGGCGGCCACCAGCACGACCTTGTGCCCAAGCTCGCGGCTCAGGTGATGCGCGAGCTTTCCGGTCGTGGTCGTCTTGCCGGTCCCGTTGACCCCCGCCATCAGGATCACGGTCGGCTTGGCGCGCAGATCGATGTGGTCGTCACCCACCCTGGCGATGTCGGCCAGTAGCTCCGTGAGCCGCCCGCTCAGCGCCTCCCCGCCGGTGATCCCGCCCTCGGTCGCCTCGTGTTCGAGCTGCCCGACCACCTGCGCGGTGGTGCGAGCGCCGACATCGGCGTAGATCAGCGCCTCCTCGAGCCGCTCCCAGGTCTCATCGTTGACCTCCTCAAAGAGCGTCGCCTGGATCTCGGCACCGAGCGCCTGCCGGGTCTTGCGCAGGTTTTCGCGCAGGCGCGTGAACATCCCGCGTCGCTTCTCCGCCACGACCGGCTCGGGCTCCGCGGCAGCGGAGCCGCGCGATGCCTCCTCGGCGATGAAGAGCTCTGACCACTCGCGTGCCATCGGCGCGCGACGTTAGCAACGCCCGGCGCTCAGGCGACGGCTTCGCGGTCGGGCAGGCGCCGCGAGATCACCTTGGAGATCCCGTCGCCGCCCATGGAGACGCCGTAGAGCGAGTCGGCCGCCTCCATCGTGCGCTTCTGGTGCGTCACGACGATGAACTGCGCGCGGTCGTTGTAGGTGTCGAGCAGGTCCAGGAAGCGCGAGATGTTGAGGTCGTCGAGTGCGGCCTCCACCTCATCCATGATGTAGAAGGGGCAAGGCTTAGCCAGGAACACTGCGAACAGGAACGCCAGTGCCGTCATCGACTTCTCACCGCCGGAGAGCAGCGTCAGCCGCTTCATCGCCTTGCCCGCCGGCGTGATCTCGATCTCAACACCGAGCAGGTCCTCCTCCTCGGTGAGCTCGTCGCGGTCCTCGACCTCGGCCTGCGGATCACCGTCGCCCTCGGGGTCGCTCGAATCGACCCTCTCGCCGCCAATCACAGGGGCGCGGCCATCGGTCTCGGACACCAGCCGCAGACGCCCGCTGCCACCCGGGAACACGCGCGCCGCCAGCTCCTCGAAGTTGTTGGCCGCCGCCTCGAAGGTCTGCTCAAAGGTCTCGCGGATCTGACGGTCGGTGTCCTTGATCAGGCCCTCGAGCTCGCGCAGGGCAGTCTCCAGGTCGGTGCGCTGGGCCTCGAGCTCCTCCACGTGCGCGAGTGCCTCGGCGTACTCGTCCTGTGCGAGCGGGTTGACCGGGCCGAGCTGCTCCCGGCGCTTGGCCAGGCGCTCGAGCCGTGTGCGCAGCTCCGCGCGGCGCTCCTCGGGAAGCGGCTCGTCGGCCGGGGTCGGCTCGAGCTCGAGCTCACCGGCGAGCGCTCTCAGCGCCTGCTCGGAGTCGGCCTCCTGGTCCCGTGAGCGCTGCGAGCGTACCTCGGCGGTCGTGAGCGCCTCGCCGGCGGCGTGCAACCGCGTCTGGATCGCCGCCTCCTCCTGTGCACACGCGCGCAGCTCAGCGGCGACCGTCTCGCCCGCCTCACGATCGCGCGCCAGCTCCACGTCGAAGCCGGCCTTGCACTCGGCGATCGCCGCGGCGAGCTCCTCGAGCTCGCCTTGAATCGCCGTGATCTGAGGCGCGAGCCGCTCGTCGCGTGCAATCTCCGCCTGCAGCCGCTGCATCTGCGCCTGGCGCTGCGTGCGGTCGCGCTCGACGCGCTCGAGCTGGGCGCGCTCGGACTTCAGCTCTGCTTGGATCTGGGCACGGCGGTCGGCTCCGGGGCCCTCGTCCGGCGCGGTGCGCCGACGGTTGATCGCCGCAGTCAGCCGGCGCTGCTGCTCGACCGCCTCGTCGAGGCTGTCGACCGCGGCGCGATGGGCCGCAATCGACTGCTCGCGGGCGCCGTCCAGCTCGGAGACTTTCGCGCCGGCGGCCTCCACCTGACCGCGGGCCAGGTGCTCGGCCTGCACCGCTCGCTCGCTCGCGGCGATCAGCCCGTCGCGGCGGTTGCGTTCGGCCAAGACCCGCTCCTCGCCGACCTTTGCGCTCTGGCGCAGCTCGCGCGTGACGCCCGACCACACTCTGCCGGTGGAGGTCACGGCGACGCCGAGGAAGCTCTCGGGCACCTGGGCCATATCCTCAACGACCCAGACGTTGCTCAGCAGGGCACGCGCCATCGCGGCCGCCTGACTGTCGCCGGCGATGTGATCGCTGAGACGCACGGCGCCGGCGAGCGGCTCGGATGCTGCGACAGAGCCGGTCTGCAGGTCGCCGAGCACGATCACACGGCCACCGTCGCGACCGGCCTTGTCGAGCAATTCAGCGGCGGCCGAACGCGTGTCTAGCAGCGCCGCGCCGAGGCGCCCGTCGAGTGCGGCCGCAACCGCCAGCTCGTAGCCGGACGCGACGGTCAGCTCGTCGGCGAGCGCGCGTGCGCCGCCGGGAGCGCCCTGATGACTGCGCAGGAATTGGTTGACAGCGGCGAGCTCGCCGCCGATGCGGGCGCTCTCACGGCGGGCCGCCTCGACCACGCGCTCGGCCTCGCGGACCGCGGCACGGGCCTCCTGATAGGTCGCCTCGGCGGTGTCACGGCCGTGCTTGACGGCCTCGAGCGCGGTGCCGCGCTCAAGCTCACGCTCGGCCGCGCTGGCGAGCTCCCGTTCGAGCTCTGCCAGCTGGCGGGCGAGCTCGGCCTCACGATCGCGCTCGAGTGCCTCGAGCTCGCGGCTGAGCGCATCGATCCGGGCCTGCGCCTGCGTGTCGGGCTGGTCTGTGGCGGCGACCGACGTCAGCTGCTGGAGCTGCGCGCGCGCCTGTTGGAGACGCCGTCCGACGGTTCCGGCCGCGTCGCGGACCGCCTCGGCGCGGTAGCCGACCTTGTCGACTGCCGACTGGGCCCCGTAGCTTCGTCGGGAGAAGCTCCTCGCGCTGGCTCGAGCGCGCGGCCAGCGCCTCCTCGGCCTGGCGCCGCCGGGCGGAGACGGCCTCAAGCTCCTTGGCGATCGCGGCGCGCGACGCGCGCGCCTGGGTGGCCTGCTCGGTGGCGGCGCTGAGCTCTGCGCGGCGGCTGCGCAGCTCGTCGCGGGCGAGCTCCCAGCGGACCTCGAGCGTTTGGCGGTGCAGGCGCTCGTGCAGCTCTGCCGCCTCGGCCTGGCGCTTGAGCGGTTTCAGCCGCGAGCGTGCCTCGCGCTCAACGTCGAGAGCGCGATCGAGGTTGTCCTGGGTGTGGCCGAGCTTGAGCTGAGCACGCCGGCGGCGTTTGCGGTGCTTGCCGAGCCCGGCTGCCTCCTCGATCAGCAGCCGCCGGTCGCGCGGCTTGGAGGTGACGATCGCCTCGACCCGGCCCTGCGAGATGACCGAGTGCATCTCCTTGCCGAGTCCGGTGTCGGACAGCACCTCGATCACGTCGATCAGGCGACACTTGGCTCCACCGATGCGGTATTCGCCATCGCCGCTGCGGTCGAGCCGGCGCATGATCGAGACCTCGGGTCCGAGCCCGAGCACACCCTCGCTGTCGTCGAGCACCAGTTCGACGGTTGCACTGCTCGCCGCCTGGCGACCGGGCGCTCCGCCGAAGATCACGTCCTGCATCGAGTGGCCGCGCACAGCCATCGGCGACTGCTCGCCGAGTGCCCACAGCACGGCGTCGGTGACATTGGACTTGCCCGAGCCGTTCGGCCCGACGATCACGCTCGTGCCCGGCCCGAACTCCAGCCGGGTACGGTCGGGGAACGACTTGAAGCCCTTCATCGTGATGTTCTTCAGGTACACCGCGCCTCCGCTCCCCTACTGGCTCTTCCCGACGACTGCAACGTGTGCGAGCGCCTCCTCGGCGGCCGCCTGCTCCGCGTCTTTCTTGCTGCGGCCAACCCCGCGGCCGATCTCATCCTCCCCGATCAGAGCCGCGATCGTGAAGGTCCGATCGTGTGGCGGTCCACTTTCGTTGATCACCTCATAGCTGACCAGTGCCCCGCGCCGGGCGAGACGCTCCTGGAGCGCGGACTTGAAATCGACCGGGCGCTCGAGCGCGTCGGCGAGCTCGGCCTGGAAGGCCTCGACGACCGCGTCGGCCACCCGCTCGTAGCCGAACTGCAGGTAGCAGGCACCGATCACCGCCTCGGTGATCGAAGCCAACACGCGCTCGGTGGAGATCAGGTTGGGGATGCTCGACGCCGCGCCCACGGGCGCGGCTTCCGTCAGGCGTTGCGGCACGCCGAGCCGCTCGGCGACGGCGCGGCACGAGCGGCCGGACACCGTCTGTGCGCGGATCTTCGTCAGCTCCCCGGCGCCGAAGCGGTCGAGCAGCGGAAAGATGTGGGAGGTGATCGCCAGCGACAGGACACTGTCGCCGAGGAAAGCGAGCCGCTCATAGGAGTCGGCGCGCTTGAGTGTCCAGGAGGCGTGCGTGAAGACGGTCCGCGACAGTTCCTCGGGCAGAGCGTCGAGCAGATCCCGCAGCGGCGCGACCGATTCCCGGGCTTCGGGGTCCCTAGTCGTCACCGGCGGTGTCGCTCGCGGTCGTTACGCCACTCGCGAGCACAAACTCAACCGCCTGGCCGACGGTGAGGATCCTGGCAGCCTCCTCATCGGAGATCTTCACGCCGTAGCTGTCCTCGAGCTCCTGGACGAGGGTGTATAGATCGAGGGAATCGGCATCCAGATCCTCACGGAAACGGGTTGCCTCCTCGATCCCGGCGGGGTCGATCTCGAGCTCGTCGGCTAGGTGTGCGCGGATCGCGCCGAGGATCTGCTCACGAGTCATGGACGACCAACCGTAGCCCCGTCCTCGGACGGGGAGACCGCTTCCGCGGGCTTTGCAGCGCTTTCACCTAAGTCGGTCTCCGCGTCGCCGGCAGAGCCCGGAGTGGCGGGCTTGCGCAGCGCTCCGGCCTCCTCGAGCGCGGCACGCGTGCGGCCGATCACGTTCTCCTCGACACCGCGCGCCGCGACCTCGATCGCGCGGGCGAAGCCGCGCCGCGTGAACCGCCCATGACAGACGATGCCGATCTGGCGCAATCCGAGCATGTAGGCGCCACCGGTGACCTCGGGATCGATCTCCTCGCGCAGCCCCATGATCGACGGTCGCAGCAGGAAGCCGCCGACCTTCGCGCGCAGCGAGCGGTTGGCCGCGTCGCGCAACAGGTGCAGGGTCTGCGAGGACACCCCCTCGATCAGTTTGAGTGCGATGTTGCCGGTGAAGCCGTCGGCGACGACCACGTCGACGACGTTCTGCAGGGCGACGGTGCCCTCGACGTTGCCGACGAAGTTGAGCCCGGCCCCACCGCTACCGCTGAGCCGCTCGTGCACCTCCTTGAGATCGGGGGTGCCCTTGGCCGGCTCCTCACCGTTTGACAGCAGCGCCACGCGCGGGGAATCGATGCCCATCACCGCCTGGGCGAAGGCCGATCCCATGTGCGCGAACTGCACAAGGTGCTCGGGGCGGCAGATGACGTTCGCGCCGACATCGAGCAGCAGCAGCGGCCCGACGCCGGGGCGCGGCAACGGCAGCGCCAGCGCCGGGCGGTAGATCCCGCGGTCGCGCTTGAGGTTGAAGAGCCCGGCGGCGAGCGCCGAACCGGTCGATCCGCCGGACACGAGCGCCTGGGCGCGACCCTCGGCAACGGCCTTGGCGGCCTGCACGATCGACGCCTCGGGCGTGGCCCTGACGGCGTAGGCGGGATCGGTCGCCTTGGCGATCGAGACCGGCGCGTCGACCAGCTCGACGCCGTCCGGCACCGAGGAGATCCGTGCCGCGTCGGCGAACAGCAGCACGCGCACGCCGCGCGTCGCTGCCAGCGACGCGCCTTGCGCTACCTCATCTGGACCAAGATCGGCCCCGTTGCCATCGACGGCGACGGTCACCATCGGTGACCGGCGCCTAGCTCAGGGAAGAGTCGGTGGCGACCACGGTACGCCCCTTGTAGCTACCGCAGACCGGGCACACACGGTGCGGCAGACGCGGGCTGTGGCACTGCGGGCACGCGTTGGTCGCGGCAGCGCTCGCCTTGTGATTCGAGCGGCGCTTGGTCGTGCGTGAGTGAGACTGCTTTTGCTTAGGAACGGCCATGACCGAGGAAAGTAGCAGGCCGGCGCTCCCGGGCCCGCTCGGAATCAGTCGAACTTGATCTCGGAGAGCTTCGCCCAGCGCGCGTCTGGCTGCGGCTCGTGGCCGTGATCGGAGCCCGCCATGTTCAGGTTGGCACCGCAGACCGGGCAGAGGCCGGGGCAGTCCTCGCGGCAGAGGATCGCGCGCGGGAGGTTGAGCGCGAGCGCGTCGCGCGTCCACGCCGCCAGGTCGAGGATGCCGCCCTCGACGTAGGGCGAGTCGAGCTCCTCGCCCGCACCTGGCTGCGAGATCTCGCGGGCGTCGACGTCGTAGCTGGGCTCGGCCGACTCGAGGCAGCGCATACACGGCCCCCGCAGGGCAGTGGTGAAGCGCAGCCGCAGCGCGTACCCCTGCCCGGTCGTGCGGGAGATGTCCAAGCGCACTGGGACAACCGCGGGCTCGACGGCGTAGGTGTCGCTACCGAGCACGAACGGCTCCGCGCGTACGTCGAGGTCCAGGGCGCGGCCCTCACCGGATGTGAGCCGCAGCGCACCGAGGTCGAAGCTGTCGATTGGAGCCGCCATCCTGCTCAGCTTAGAACCGCCCGACGGGTCATTGCTGCCGCATCGCGCTCAGCTCCTCGCCGGCCAGCGCGACGGCACCGATCGCCGAGAGGATGATGCCGGCGACGAGCGGGATCAATCCGGCACCGTGGGCCAGCGGCTCGCCGTAGAGCAGGACACCGGCGAGGATCAGCCCGTTGGCCGAGACGGTGGTGCTCGCAGCTGACACGCTGGCGGCGTTGGCGCGGGCGAACGCATGCTGGATCAGCGACAGCGACCAGGCGCTCAGCGCGATCATCAGATAGGGCCCGGGCGTCACCAAAAGCTTGACGATGGCGGCACCGCCGTCACGCACCACGCGGTCGGCGATCTCCTTGGTGAAGACGCCGGTGGCGACGAACAGGATCCCCACCGCCGCGCCCTTGAGAATGCCGCTGTCCGAGCGCGCCAGCTGCCAAGCCGGCACGCTCAATACGACCGCGGTGAGCACCTCGGTGAGGTCCGAAAGTGGCGGAGCCGCGGCGCCTGAGGTGATCACACTGGAGGCGACGAGCACGCCGCCGACGGCCAGCAGCGCCACGCCCGAGAGCTCGACCCGCGTGAAGCGCTCGCCGAGCCAACGATGCCCGGCGACGACCAGGCCACCGCGACCCAAACTCCGCAAACTGGTGACGACGGGAACCGGCACCAGGCCGAGAGAACCTGCTTCCGCAACCCACGCGAGTAAGCTCAGCGCCATTGCCAGCAGCCACCACGGCCTCCGAGCCAAGGTGGCCAGTAACCCGAGGCCGCGTTCGCCTACGCCGACCTGCATCATTTCTCGCTTTTCCAGAGCGGCCGCGGCACTGTTCGCGAGCCCGCAGATGAGCGCGAGCGCGCTACCCAAAAAGAACATCGATTACAGGAGCATTCAGTGCAAGAAGGGCACCCGAAATTGGCAGCGACGGAAGCGATCGTATCGCCCCCCGAGCCGTCACGGCCCAGCAGTCCAAGGAAGGTTCTGATCCTGTCGGGTGAGATGGGTGAGGGCCACAATGCCGCGGCCGCCGCGATCACCGAGGCAATTGCCGAAGTGTGGCCGGGATGTGAAGTGGAACGATTCGACACGCTCGAGCTGTGGGGCCGGCCGTTCTCACGCTTCATGAGCCGCGGTTACGAGATCCAGATCCGCGTGCTGCCGCTCACCTACGAGGTGTTCTATGACGCGCTGTGCGCGTCACGCAGCTTCGCGGCATTGAGCAAGCTCGCAATCGGCAGCTTCTTCGGGCGCCGGCTGAAGACGTTCCTCACCACCCACGACGCCGACCTCGTGATCTCCGTATATCCGTTCGGCTCGGCGGCGCTGCACTGGTTGCGCACGCACCATGCCTACAAGGTGCCGACCGCCACCTACATTCCCGCCTTCCACGTCCACCCCGTCTGGGCCTACGCCGGGATCGACCAGCACTACGTGATGTACGACACCGCGCCAGACCATGCCGAGACCGTGGGCTTCGAGCGCACGATGCGCGTCGGCGCGCCCCCGGTCAAGCAGGGCTTCGGCACCGTGTCGAAAAAGGAGGCGCGTGAGCGGCTCGGGCTCGACCAGGACCGCTTCATCCTGCTGACCACGGGTGGCGCATGGGGTCTCGGCGGCGTCGATGAGGCGGTGCAGTCACTGACCAGCTCCGGGATCGACCGTCTCCAGGTACTCGCGGTCTGCGGCAAGAGCACGAGGCTGCTTTCGCACATCCAGGGCATGGGCATCCCCGACGAGCGCCTGAAGGCCTACGGCTATGTCAGCAACATGCACGAGATCATGGCCGCAGCCGATGTGGTGGTGACCAACGGCGCCGGCGTGACGGTGCTCGAGGCGCTGCGCACGCCGCGACCGGTGATCGCCTTCAAGCCGCTGGCCGGGCACGGCAAGGCCTCCACCGACGAGATGATGCGCCGCGACCTCGCGCTCGAGGCCAACGACATCAACGAGCTCGTCTCGGTGGTTCGTGAGCTCGCCACCGACCAGGTGCTGATGGCCCGCATGGAACACGCCGGGCGTGAATGGTGCAAGGGACGTGAGCTGATCGACAGCGTGCGCGGCATGAACGATCTGTTCCCCGCGGCTGCCACCAACGCGCGCG
Source organism: uncultured Actinomycetota bacterium (assembly GCA_963706725.1). Lineage (GTDB taxonomy): Bacteria > Actinomycetota > Thermoleophilia > Solirubrobacterales > Solirubrobacteraceae > Palsa-465. The sequence continues at coordinate 2,811,311 of OY970167.1, forward strand.
CCTGAGGCGTGGCGCTCGCACGGCTGGCGCTCTCACGGCCCGCGCGCTCAGGGCATGAGCGCGCGGGCCCGAGCGCGCACGCCTGGCCCAATCACGGCCTGCCCGCGTGCGCGGCGGGCATGCCGGGAGCCGCCAGGAGGCGGCCGGTGCGGCCTGGGCCCTCGTTCATTGCCGGCTCCATGCCACGCCACTCCGCACTGGCGATGAACAGCGTGCGGCCGTCCTCACCGCCGAGCATGCACGCGAAGCAGCCCTGATCAACCGGCACGGTGGCGAGCAGCTCGCCGCCCTCGGCGACGCGCAGGCACTGCTTCCCCGGCACCGTCGCGACCCAGATCGCCCCGTCGGCGTCAGCGCAGATCCCGTCCGGAGCGTAGGCGAGCTCGGCCCAGACGCGCCGGTTCGACAGGGTCCCGTCCTGCGCAACGTCGAAGCCGATCAGCTGCTTGGCGTGCGAGTCGGCGACCACGAGCGTGCGGTCGTCCTCCAGCAGCGCCATGCCGTTCGCCCATTTGAGCTCGTTGGCGACCTCATGTGCGGCGAGCTCGGGTTGGACGCAGATGATGCTGCCGTTGCCGCCGTTGACATAGATGTGGCCGCGGGCGCTGACGACCAGCTCGTTGAAGGGCGCCGGGCTGAGCGCGGAGAGATCCACGAACGGCTCGAGCGCGCCGTCGGCGCCCTGCCGTAGCAGCTGCCGCCGAGGCCCATCGATCGCGATCAGCGCACCGCTCGGCAGCCAGTCGATGCTGAACGGCAGCGTCTGCGGCGCCAGCTGGGCGATCAGCTCGCGCGCCCCGTCGGCCGTGAAGGCCAATACCTCACCTGCCCCCCAGTTGCAGATCCACACGCGTCCGTCGCGCCAGCGGGTCGACTCGGGAAAGCCCAGCCCCTCGGCCACCAGATATGTCTGCGTCATCGCCTCAGCCCCTCGGAATCGGATCGGTTGGAAGCTCCGACAGGGAGACGACCTCGAGGGCGCGATTTCGACACCAACCACGGCTGGGCGCGGCAGCGACCTACCCGTCTGCGGCGCGCAGGTCGGCCGCGCGCAGGTGGCGTGGCGGCCGCGGCACAGCAGGGTCCTCGAACAGCGCGCGCGGGCGGTCGCGCTCGTCAACAGCGACGGCAGCCGCGTCATCGTCACCGGAGAGCCGCACATCCCGCGCGGTCTCGGTGATCTGATCGACGTCGTCAAGCTCAGCGCCGCTTGCGACCGCGCCGTGCTCGGCGAAGCGCCGCGCGGCCGGAAGCACACGCCGCTCGTAGGAACCGACGGCGTCGTTATAGGCGTTGACTGTCGAATTCAGGCGCTTACCGAGCGTCTGAATCAGCCCCGAGAGCTTCGCCAGGCGCCCGTGCAGCTCACGCCCGAGGTCAGAGATCGCCTGAGCGGACTCGGCCACGCGCTCCTGCTGCCAGCCGTAACCGACGGAATGCAGTAGGGCGAGCAAGGTCGTGGGCGTCGCGATCAGCACGCGACGTGACATCGCGTCCTCGATCAGTGAAGGGTCGGCGTCGAGCGCAGCCCCATACAGGTGCTCACCGGGCAGGAACAGCACGACGAAGTCCGGCGCGGACTCCATCCCGTTCCAGTAGGCCTTGTCGGCGAGCTGCTTGACGTGGCGGCGCAGCAGCCGTGCGTGTGCCTGCATGGCCTCAGCCCGCGCCTGCTCGTCGGGTGCGTCGTAGGCGTCGAGGATGCCCTGGAGCGGCGCCTTGGCGTCGACCACGACCTGCTTGCCGCCGGGCAGGTTGACGACCATGTCGGGGCGCAGCGTCTGCTCATCGCCGCTGAAGCTGGTCTGCTCGGTGAAGTCGCAGTGGCGCACCATGCCGGCGAGCTCGACGACCTTGCGCAGCTGCATCTGGCCCCACTGGCCGCGCGTGTTGGGCTTGCGCAACGCGGTCACCAGCGCACCGGTCTCGGTGCGCAGCTTCTCGTTGGCGTCGGCCAGCTGGCGCATGCGCTCGGCCAGCATCCCCTGGGACTGATGGCGCTCCTTGTTCAGCGTCAGCAGCTGCTGATCGACCCGTTGCAACTGATCCTTGAGCGGCCGCACGAGCTGTTCCATCGCCAGCTGGCGCTTCTCGAGCTTCCCCTTAGCCTCCGCCTGGGTGCTCTGCAGCTGCGTCCTCGCCAGCTCGCTGAGCCGCCTGACGCTCGCATCGAGCGCCTCGGCGCTCATCGCCTTGAACGAATCGGACATATGCGCCTGGTTCTCACGCATCTGCTCCTGGTTCTCACGCAGCGCACGGATGCGCTCGCGCATGATCAGCGCGGTCACACCCGCGCCGACGGCCAAGCCGACGATCAGCCACACAGCACTCATACGCCGAGGATGGCGCGCCCCCCGGACGGAACGCGGTCGAACAGAGGTTCGCTCAGGCTACTTCGGCGGGCTCGTCCTTGCCCGCCAGGCGATCACGGCCGCGTTGTACGGCAGCGATGAACTTCGAGAGGTTGACCTCGAGCGTATTGAGGATCTCGTCGGCGTAGTCCTCCGCGCCGAGGCGGATCTCACGCTCACGCATGCGGGCCTCGTCGAGGATCTCCTCGGCGGCACGCTCGGCCTGCTTGGTGATCTCCTCATCCGAGATCAGCCGCTCCTGGCGGTCGCGCGCCTCCTTGACGATGCGCTCGGCCTCGCGCTTGGCCTCGGCCAGCATCTCCTGGCGCTCCTTCACGATCCAGCGCGCCTGCTTGATCTCCTCGGGGATCGTCGCGCGCATCTGGTCGAGGATGTCGTAAATCTCTTCCTTGTCCACGCGCACCTGATCGGTGAGCGGCATCGGCTTCGCGTTGTGAACAAGATCGTCGAGCTTGTCGATGAGTACGAGAACGTCCATCTAAAAGTCCCTGTTTCGTCAGCGGCTGATTCGTTCCTTCAAGGCCACGGCAACCTCATCTGGGACCAGACCGTCGATCCGGCCACCGAAGGTAGCGAGCTCCTTAACCCCGCTGGACCTGATGAAAGAGTACTTAGCTGACGCCATCAAGTAAACGGACTCGATGTCCGGGGCCTGCTCGCGATTGAGCTGGTTGAGCTCCAGCTCGTACTCGAAATCGGAAATCGCGCGCAATCCACGGACGATCGCCTTGGCCCCGCGCTCGCGCGCAAAGTCGACCGTCAGCACGCTGAATGGCTCAACCTCGACGTTTCCGAGGTGTGCGGTCGCGTGTTGGATGAACTCGACGCGCTCCTCCGCCGTGAAGACGGTCGAGCCCTTGCGGGTCGGCAGGTTGACGACGGCCACGATGACCTTGTCGAACATCGCCGAGGCGCGCGAGATGACGTCCAGATGCCCGTTGGTAACCGGGTCATAGGAGCCGGGACAGACTGCGATGCGGTTAGCCAGCGACATGGACTCGGATCAGGGTGTCTCCGTACTGCCGCTCGCGCAGCAGCTTCATGTCGAGATCCAGCGGCGCTCTGCGGTCACTCTCCACCACCACCCTGGCAGCCTGGGCCAGGATCGGCGGCAGCGCGGTCGACAGCTCGGGGCCGAGGGAGCTCGCCATGCGGTATGGGGGGTCGAGGAAGACAAGATCGTATTCACGGTCGCGCACGGGGGTGCAAGCGAGCGCCCGCAGCGCCGGCATCCGCAGCACCTCCGCCTCCAGCCCAAGGATCGCGAGGTTCTGTCGGATCACTGCGATCGCCGGCGCCGCCGCATCCACGAACGTGGCCGCCGCGGCCCCGCGCGAGAGCGCCTCGATTCCGAGCGCGCCAGAGCCCGCGAACAGGTCGAGCACGCGGCTGCCGTCGACCGACGCGAGGATCGAGAACAGCGCCTCGCGCACGCGGTCCGAGGTCGGCCGCGTGGCCGCGCCCCGGGGCGCCTGCAGCACGCGGCCGCCGAGCGTGCCGGCGACGATCCTCACGCGTGGATCCTGGGCAGCGCCTGCGCGATCAGGGCGTGCTCCGGCTCCGCCAGCTCCGGGTCGAGGTCCAGCAGCACGCGGCTGTGCAGCGCCGCACGCTCGAGCAGCTCCTTGTCACGTGCGAGGTCGGCGAAGCGATGCTCGACGTCATGACCCGATTGACGTGTGCCGACCAGCTCGCCGTGTCCGCGCAACGCCAGGTCGACCTCGGCCAGGCGGAAGCCGTCGGGCTCGCGCGCGAGCGCCTGCAGGCGTTGGGATTCGCGCCGGCCGAACAGCAGGCACAGCGAGGCGTGCTCGCCACGGCCGATGCGTCCGCGCAGCTGGTGCAGCTGCGAGATGCCGTAGCGGTCGGCGTCCTCGACCAGCATCACGGTCGCGTTGGGAACGTCGATCCCGACCTCGATCACGGTGGTGGCAACCAGGATCTGCGCGCCCGCGGCCGCGAACCGCTCCATCGCCGCCTGCTTCTCGGCCGGGCGCATCTGTCCGTGCATGAGCACGACCTCGTAACCGTTGAACGGTCCGGTCCTGAGCCGCTCGTACTCGGAGGTGGCGGCGCGCGCCTGCAGCGCCTCTGACTCCTCCACCAGCGGACACACGACAAACGCCTGGCGGCCGGCATCGACCTCCTCGCGAATGCGCATGTAGGCCCGCTCGCGCTCGGCCTCGGTCGAGCAGACGTGGGTGGCGATCGGCCGGCGGCCGCGTGGCAGCTCACGCAGAATCGTGATGTCGAGGTCCCCGTACCGGCTGAGCGCCAGTGTGCGCGGAATCGGCGTCGCCGTCATGTGCAGCTCGTGCGGAACCTCGCCCCCGATGCCAGCTGTCGCGGCGAGCGCCGCACGTTGCCCCACGCCGAAGCGATGCTGCTCGTCGATCACGACGACCGCCAGCCGTTGGAATTGCACCGCATCCTCGATCAGGGCGTGCGTGCCGACGATCAGCGAGAGCTCACCGGTGGCGAGCTTGCCGAGCAGATCCCCGCGGCGCTTGGCCGGTGTCGAGCCCGTCAAGAGGCCGGCGCTGACCGATTCGGAACCGAGCAGCCGTTGGATGGTCTGGAAGTGCTGCTCGGCGAGCGTCTCGGTCGGGGCCATCAGCGCCGCCTGAAGGCCGTGTTCGACGGCCCGCAACATCGTGTGCAGCGCCACGACCGTCTTGCCGGATCCCACCTCGCCCATCAACAGCCGCTGCATCGGCTCGGGCCGGGCAAGGTCGGCATCGATCGCCTCGAGCGCGGAGCGCTGATCGCCGGTCAGGGCAAAGGGCAGCTGATCGCTCAGCCAGCGCCCGGTCAGCTCGCGGCCGGCGGCCAGCTTTGGCGCCCACGCGCTGGCACGGCGGTTGCGGCGGCGTTGCTGCAGCGCGAGCTGGCCGAGGAACAGCTCGTCGAACGCCAGCCGCCGGCGCGCCTGCTCGGGGTCCTCCTCGGCAACCGGGAAATGCGCGCTGCGCAGCGCCCCCGGCCGGTCGAGCAGTCGCTCGCGCAGCCGCAGCCCCGCCGGCAGCGGCTCGAGCACGTCGTCGAAGTTCACGGCATGCTCCTGAACCAGGGCGAGGATCTGGGTCGAGGAGAGGCCGTCGCTGGCGGGATAGTGGGCGACGCCGGCGTTTGCCTCGGGCGCTGCGCCCGCTGGCGCTGCGCCCGATACGAGCTGGTCGGTCGGCGCGTGGCCCTGAACGCTGAAACGCCCACGCCCGTCGGCCTTACCGTGCAGGATCAGCCTGGTTCCGGGCGGATAGCGCTCGGCCAGCCACGGTTGGTTGAAGAAGGCGGCCCGCAGGCTGCCGGTGGCATCGGCAATGGTGGCCTCGACCAGCGGTTTCATGCCGCGCCTGCGTACGGGGCGCGTGGCGATCCGCGTGACCTCGACGACGATCGTGGCCGTCTCCCCCGCGATCAGCTCGGTGACGTTGCGCGCCTCGCGGCGATCGCGCGGGAGATGCTCGAGCAGGTCCCCGACCGTGTCCAGGCCGAGGCTCGCCGCCGCCTGCGCGGCCTTGGCACCGCTCAGCTTCAGCGGCCGCTCGAGCTGGCCGGGCGCCGGGTAGCGGATCGGTGCCGAGGCGAGCTCCGCGGCGGTCAGTTCGCGGGTGTCGGCAAAGGCGGTGGGCAGGCGCGCCATGGGTAAAGCTTGACCGCATGGGCGGTCAGGACCGCAGACAATCCGCCGACGGACCCCTAGGATTCGTGGCATGAGCGAGCGAGTTCTCTACGTATCGAGGGTGACACGGCTGCCGCTCATGGGGGCGGACGGCTCCGACGTCGGCCACATCGTCGACGTGGTGCTCGACATGGGCGGACGGCCGCCGCGCGTCAACGGCTTTGTCGTCGGCGGCGTGCAACGGCGGCGCGTGTTTGTCAGCGCCGGACGGATCGGTGAGATCGACACGCGCGGCGTGCGACTGCGACGTGGCGCGATCAACCTCAAGCAGTTCGAGCTGCACGAGGGCGAGAAGCTGGCGGCCGGCGAGCTGATCGGTCGCCGGCTCGGCGCCCGGCGGGTCGTTGACATCGGCCTGCAGCCCGCGCCGGAGCCGTTTGCCTGGGAGGTTGCGACCGTTGCTCTGCACGTCGGCCATCGCGTCCCCGGTCTCAACCGCGCGCCCGAAGTGATCGACTGGAGCGAGGCCGGTGAGCTGTTCGCCGAGCAGCGGCCCGTCGACCGCCAGGCGGCGAGCCTCGGTGGCCTGCACCCCGCCGAGATGGCGAATGAGATTCGCAGCCTGCCGCTCAGCCGCCGGCGGCTGCTGGCGGAGGCGCTCGAGGACGAGCGGCTCGCGGACCTGCTCGAGGAGATGCCCGAGGACGAGCAGGTCCGCTTGATCGAGGGCCTTGATCCGGAACGTGTCGGCCGGGTGCTCGACGAGATGGAGGCCGACGACGCAGCCGACCTGCTCGGCGAGCTGTCACGCAGCGAGCGGGAGGAGCTGCTTGCCGCGATGGATCCCGACGAGGCCGAGAGCGTACGCCGCCTGCTCGTCTACCAGCCCGATACCGCCGGTGGTCTGATGACCCCCGAGCCGATCATCCTGTCCTCCTCGACAACGGTCTCCGAGGCGCTCGCACACGTACGCAATCCGGACCTTCCGGTACCCCTGGCAACGCAGGTGTTCGTCTGCCAGCCGCCACTGGAGACCCCGACCGGGCGCTTCATTGGCGTCGTCGGCATCCAACGCCTGCTGCGCGAGTCCCCGTCCAAGCCGCTTGGTCGCTGCATCGACGAGGACTGGGATACCGTCAACACCAACGTCTCCGATCGCGAGGTTGCGGGACGGCTGGCGGCGTACAACGTGGTTGCCCTGCCCGTGACCGACGAGGCCGGCCGGCTGGTCGGAGCTGTGACGATCGACGACGTACTCGACCGCGTGCTACCGCAGGGCTGGCGTACCACGCACGCCACGATCTAGGCGAGCATGGCGCGCAACAACGACCTCAGCAAGCCGAAGGGTTCCGGTGGCGGCGGCGGTTACGACTCCGACGCTTTCGCGCGGTGGGCCGAGTCGGTCGCGCGCTTCCTCGGGACCGGCCGCTACCTCGCGTTCCAGACGGTCTTCGTCTTCATCTGGATCGGCCTCAACGTCGCAGATTGGACATTGCGCTGGGACAAGTACCCGTTCATCCTGCTCAACCTGATGTTCTCGACGCAGGCGGCGTACGCGGCGCCGCTGATCCTGCTCGCGCAGAATCGCCAGACCGACCGCGACAAGGAGGTGGTCGAGCGTGACCGTGAGACCAACGCGCGATCGCTGGCCGAGACCGAGTTCCTCGCGCGTGAGCTGGCGGAGGTGCGGATCATGCTCGAGCAGAAGGCCGATCGCGACGATCTGATCGCCCCGCTCGAGCAGCTCACGCAGGCGATCGAGCGGCTGCATGGGGCGACGCTGCTCGAGGCCGACGTCCATGACGTCGATGTCGTCGACGACGTGGGCGAGTTTCCCGGCTCCTGACCCGGCGCCACCCCGCGGCTACTCAGCCGTGAGCAGCCACCAGTAGCTCTCCTGGCCGCCCGCCGAGAGCTCGAGCTCGACACCGTCAGCGGCCAGCGCAAGCACCTCTCGATCGTCGAGCGGCGCGTCGATCCCGCGCAGGCAGGTGATCAGCTCAGCATCGTCGGAGAGCTGCGCGATCACCCCGCGCAGGGTCGACTCGGGGTCGCCCCAGATCACCAGCTGGTCGTCGACGAAGCCGATCGCCTCGCCGGCACTGAAGCGGCCGGCGGGGTCATCGCGAGCGGCGCGGGCGACCGCCCCCGTGCGCACCACTTCGAGGATCTCATTCATCGCGGCGGCGTTCTGCGCGGCGTGGTGATGCTGGTCGAGTGCGACCGCCGCGGCCAGGCCCGCCTGCAGCGAGCGCGAGGGCACGACCACGACGTTCTTGTCGGACAGCTCGGCGGCTCGCTCGGCCGCCATGAAGACGTTGGAGCTGTTGGGAAGCAGGACGACGTCCTCGGTGGGCACCGAGTGGATTGCGGCAAGCAGCTCATTGGTGGACGGGTTGAGCGTCGAGCCGCCGTCCAGCGCGGTCAGGCCGAGCCCGAGGAAGAGCTCGCGGAAACCCTCGCCGGTGACCACGGCAAGCCCGGCACAGAGCGCATCCACAGCCGGATCGGCAGCGAAGACCGAGCCCGGTATGGTCAGGCGCGCGTCGCGATTCCTGACCTGTTCGCTCATGTCCGCGATGTCGATGTGTGAGACGGCGTGCGGCGTGAAGAGCGCCATCGCCGCGTCCGGTGAATCGGTGTGGACGTGGATCTTGAGCGTCGCGCGGTCGCCGACGCACAGCACCGAATCGCCGAGCTGCTCAAGCTGCTCGGTGTAGGTGCGTTGATCGAGGTCGCTGCCGGTCACCGCGAAGTTGGTGCAGTAGCGGAAGGTCGTCGAGGCGTGCTCGGGGTGTGTGATCTTGGCGGGTGCGTGATGCTCGATCTGGACCGTCTCGGTCCCGCGCAGGGCCCCGACCATGCCGGCCAGCACGATCGTGAGCCCGTAGCCGCCGGCGTCGACCACGCCGGCCTCGCGCAGCACCGGCAGCAGGTCGGGGCCGCGCTTGACCGACTGCTGTCCGGCGTCGAGCGCGCGCTCCATCACTTCGGCCGCGAGCGCGTCCTGCACGTCGGCGCTGGCGTCTGGCCCGAGCCGTGTCTCGGACATGTGCGCGAGCTCGGTCGCCACTCGGCTGGCCATCTCACGCACAACCGTCAGGATCGTGCCCTCGGCCGGGTTGCGGACCGAGCCGTAGGCCTGATCGGCGGCCCGCGCCAGCGCCGCGCCGATCAGCACGGGGTCGATCAGTTCACCGGGCCGGCTGATCAGCTCCTCCGCGGCGCCGCGGATCAGCTGCGAGAGGATCACGCCCGAGTTGCCACGGGCGCCGAGCAGCGCCGCACGGGCGACCGAACCGACGATCTCCTCGCGGCCGATCTCATCGAGCGAGCGATCCTCCGTCGCCTCGAGGATGCGGTCGAGCTCCTCGAGCACCGCCCGCATCGTCAGCACCATGTTGTCGCCCGTGTCACCGTCGGCGACCGGGAAGACATTCAGATCATTGACCTCCTGCCGCCGCTCTTCGAGCGCGACAAGACCCGCCTCCACGAGCGCGCGGAAGCGAAGGATTGCAGGGTCGCTCACTGCGAGCCCGGCTAGCGGGCCTTGGTGACCTTGCCGGCCTTGAGGCAGCGCGTGCAAACGTACACACGACGCGGCGTGCCGCCATCGTCGATCCGCACGCGCTGGAGGTTCGGATCAAAACGGCGATTGGTGGCAACCATCGAATGGCTGCGTGAGTGGCCGAAGGACGGACCCTTGGCGCATACGTGGCAAATCTTTGACATACGGCGGCTGAGTATACGCAGGTCGGATCGGTTCTTGATTTCGGTGACGCGCGGGTGGACGGGACCCGATCCGCCGTCGGCCAAACCTCAGCGCGTCTCGACGATCACGTTGGTTGACTTGACGACGGCGGTGGCGCTCACCCCGGGCTTCAGCCCGAGGTCGTCGGCCGCCTCGCGCGACATCAGCGAGACGATCCGGAACGGGCCGCAGACGAGGTCGATCTGAGCCATCACGTCGTCGCGCTTGACGGCCACGACGACGCCGGTGAAGTGGTTGCGCGCACTCGAGCGGTTGGTCGCCCCGCGCTCGTGCAGGAGCTTCGATAGCTCCGGCGAGGACATGTAGCGGCGGTTGCCGCGACGTTCGAAGCTGACGCGCCCCGAACGCTCCCAACGACGGAGCGTGTCGATGCTGACGCCGAGGGCGGTCGCCGCCGCACCGATCTGGATCAGATCCTCGATCCCCTGGTCGGTCGGCAGCTCGCTCACGCCTGGCGCCTCATATGGAGAAGCCCGCCCTCCGTGGCCGCTCCGCCAGTTCGCGTTTGACCGCCAGCGACGCCAGCGCCGCTTCGACCGCGTGTCGGCCGCTGTCGCGCTTGCCGCCGCCCTTGACGCGCGCACGCGCCTGCTCGGCGTTGTCCACGGTCAGCACGCCAAAGCCGATCGGCACGCCCGTGCGCAGCTGGACGTCCTGCAGACCGCGTGCTGTCTCGCTGCAGACGTAATCGTAGTGGTCGGTCTCGCCTCGGATCACGGCGCCGAGCGCGACGATCGCCCCGTAACGCCCGCTCTCTGCCGCGTAGCGGCTGATCAGCGGCAGCTCGAACGCGCCGGGCACGGCGAAGCTGTCGATTGCGCTGATTCCGGCCTCAGCGAGGGCGTCGCGCGCACCCTCCTCGAGGGCGTCGGCGAGCTCGCTGTAGAAGCGCGCCACACACAGCGCGATGCGGTCGTCACTCGCCATCGCTGGCCTCGCTGGGGTCGGTCGCGGCAGCACCGGCATCACGCTCGTCGTGGAACATCTCGTCGTCAAAGGCCAGGCCCTGGTGGTGCAGCGTGTGGCCCATCTTCTCCTGCTTGGCGCGCAGATACGCCTCGTTGTGCGGGTTGGGCGCATGCACGATCGGGACCTGGTCGGTGACCGATAGGCCATGGCCTGCGAGCCCCGAGATCTTCTTGGGATTGTTGGTGAGGATGCGGATGCTGCTGAGGCCCAGGTCGACGAGGATCTGCGCCCCGATCCCGTAGTCGCGCAGGTCCGCCGGCAGCCCCAGCCGAAGGTTGGCCTCGACGGTGTCGAGTCCCTGCTCCTGCAGCTTGTAAGCGCGCAGCTTGTTGAGCAGGCCGATCCCGCGCCCCTCCTGGCTGAGGTACAGGAGCACGCCCTTGCCCTGGGCCTCAATCATCGTCAGCGCCGACTCGAGCTGCTCGCCGCAGTCGCAGCGCAGCGAATGGAAGACGTCGCCGGTCAGGCATTCGGAGTGCACACGCACGAGCACGTCGCGGTCGCCGTCGACGTCGCCCTTGACCAGCGCGACGTGGTGCTTGCCGTCGAGCATCGAGCGGTAGCCGACCGCGACGAAGTCACCAAAAGCCGTCGGCAACCGCGTCGAGACGACCCGCTCGACGAGCTTCTCGGTGCGCCGGCGGTAGGCGACGAGATCGGCGACCGTGATCATCTTCAGCCCGTGGCGGGCGCAGTACTCGGTCAGATCCGGCACGCGGGCCATGGTGCCGTCGTCGTTCATGACCTCGCAGATCACGCCGGCAGGGATCAGTCCCGCCAGCCGTGCCAGATCGACGGCGGCCTCGGTCTGCCCAACGCGCTCGAGCGTGCCGCCGGCCTTGGCCTTGAGCGGGAACACGTGCCCTGGCTGCACCAGCTCGCGCGGGCTGGTCTTGGGATCGATCGCGACTTGGATCGTGCGGGCACGGTCGGCCGCCGAGATGCCGGTGCTGACGCCGGTTCGCGCCTCGATCGAGACCGTGAAGGGCGTCTCGAACGAAGACTCGTTCTTGGCCGCCATCAGGTTGAGACCGAGCTCATCGCAGCGGTCGGGCGTCAGCGACAGGCAGATCAGGCCGCGCCCCTCCTTGGCCATGAAGTTCACCGCCTCGGGAGTCACGAACTGCGCGGCCATTGTCAGGTCGCCCTCGTTCTCACGATCCTCGTCGTCGCAGACGACGACCATCTTGCCCTGGCGGATGTCTTCTATCGCCTCTTCGATCGTGGCGAACGGGCTCTTCACTGTCGTCACCGCGCTGTACCTCCTGGCATCAGCCGTTCAACGTACTTGGCCAGCACGTCAACCTCGAGGTTGACGGTGTTGCCTGGCTCAGCTCGACCAAGATTTGTGCGTTCAAGCGTCTCGGGTATCAACGAAACGGTAAATGATCGCTCGTCCAGTCCTGCGATCGTGAGCGATACCCCGTCCACGGTGATCGACCCCTTGTGGACCATGTAGCGCAGCAGTTCCGGGGCGGCCTCGATCGTCAGACGCCGGGCGAAGCCATCCGGGACGGCCGCCGCGATCCGTCCGACACCGTCGACATGTCCCTGCACCATGTGCCCGCCAAGGCGGGCGTCGGGGCGCATCGCGAGCTCGAGGTTGACCGCCGTCCCCGGCCCGGCCTCGGCCAGTGAGCTGAGCCGCAGGGTCTCGTTCATGACGTCGGCGCTGAACGAGTTGCCGTCGACGGTCGTCGCCGTCAGGCAGACGCCGTTGACCGCGATCGAATCGCCCTCGGCGAGCTCGTCCGCGAGCCTGCTCGAGACATGCAGCAGCACGCCCTCCGCTGAGCGCTCGACGGCGGTGATCTCGCCGAGGTCGGCTACCAGTCCCGTGAACAAATCACCACTCCTTGATCCGGCCGGCCAGCAGCAGATCATCCCCGACCCGCTGACAGCTGAGCGTCAGCGATCTGACGGCATCGGCGACGTTCTCGGCGCCCTCGCTCTCCAAAGGGTCCCTGGCACCACGGCCGCCGAGCAGTAGCGGGGCGACGAACAGCCTGAACTCGTCGACCTCGCCGGCGTCGAGAAACACCCCGGCCAGCTTGGGCCCGCCCTCGAGCAGCAGCGAGGTCACGCCGGCGGCGCCGAGCTGGTCGAGCGCGGAGCGCACGCGTGCCTGCTCGTTTTCACCTGTCGCGACGATCACCTCGACCCCGCGCGTCTGCAGCGCGTCGGTCGCGGTTCGCGGCGCGGCACGCGAGACCACCACCGTCAGCGGACTGATCGCCGCATCTTCGAGCAAGCGGGCGTTCAGCGGGAGGCGCGCGAGCGAGTCGAACACCACCCGGCGCGGCTGCCGGTCGGCCAGCTGCTCGCCATCGGAGCCTCCAGCCCGCGCGGTCAGCAACGGGTTGTCGGCGAGCGCCGTGCCGATCCCGACGGCGACCGCGTCGCTGGCTGCGCGCCACTCGTGCACGAGCTCGCGACTGGCCACCCCGGAGATCCATTTGGAGTCGCCGCTGCGGGTCGCGACCTTGCCGTCGATCGACATCGCCGACTTGAACATCACCCAGGGGCGACCGGTGCGCGCGTGTTTGCGGAAGGGCTGGTTGAGCAGCCGCGCCCGCGACGCGATCTCGCCGTCGGCAACCACCACCTCGACGCCCTCATCGCGAAGGATGCCGAGACCGCGCCCGGAAGCATGGGCGGACGGGTCGTCGGAGGCGATGACGACGCGTGCGATTCCGGCCTCGCGGATCGCCTCGGTGCACGGCGGGGTCCGTCCCTGGTGACAGCACGGCTCCAGTGACACGTACATGGTCGCCCCCGCGAGCTGATGTCCGCCGGCGCTGCGGATCGCCTCGACCTCGGCGTGGGCCGCGCCGGCTTCGTGGTGGTAGCCCTCGCCGATCACCTCGCCGTCGCGCACGATCACGGCGCCGACGCGGGGGTTCGGGCTGACGCGGCTCCCACCGAGCGCCGCGAGGTCGATCGCACGCTCCAGCTGACGCGCGTCGAATGCGCTGGTCGTTGGCACATACTCAAGAGTAGGGCTTAGACCTCACCCGTCCGCCGGGCCCACCCCAGCCCGGTCCCTCAGGCAGCCGGCCAGGCAGCGGCGGTGATCTCCTGGAAGGCGGCGCCGGGATCGTCGGTGCCGAACACCGCGGTACCGGCGACCAGCAGGTTCGCGCCGGCGTCGGCGACGCTGCGGGCGGTGGACGCGTTGACACCGCCGTCGACCTCGATCCCGACCGCCGGCGGGAGCATCGCCCGCAGCTCCGCCAGCTTGGCGAACGAGTGCTGGATCAACTTCTGGTTGCCCCAGCCCGGGTTCACGCTCATGCACAGCACCAGATCGAGCACACCGTCGGCGGCGACGTCGGTGACCGCCATAACCGGAGTCGCAGGGCAGATCGCCGCCCCGGCCGTGCAGCCGCCCTCGCGCACCGCCTGCAGCGCATAGTGCACGTGCGCAGTGGCCTCGACATGGATCGTGATGCTGTCGGCGCCGGCGCTGACGAAGTCTGCCACTTGGCGCTCTGGGCGTTCGATCATCAGATGCACGTCGATGATCGCGCCGGCGCCGTGCACGCGCTCGGCGATCGCCGCCACGGCATTCGGACCGAACGTGATCGGGGGCACAAAGTGCCCGTCCATCACGTCGACGTGGATCACACGTGCGCCGGCCGCCAGCACCTCGTCGACCTGCGCGCCAAGCCGGGCGAGGTCGGCCGCGAGGATCGACGGTGCGACCTCACGGGAGCGGATGCGCTGGGGGTCGCTCATAGCGGCTTGAGCATGCTGCCCTGGCAGTGGTTGCAGACGACGATCGCGGTCGTCGACATGCGCACGATCGTCGAGTGCTCGCCGCAGTTCGGGCAGACCGATTGGAGTTCGTAGCGGCTCATGCAGTAGAGGCAGCGGTAGCGGCCGGGCAGCGCGCTGGGGCGCAGCCAGGGCTCATGGCAGTTCGGGCACTCGGGGCCCATGATCGCCTGCACCTCGTCCACATTTTCAACTCTAACGTGAGCAGCTACGTGCGCCGTAGCAGCGCGATGAAGAATCCGTCGGTGCGGTCGGTGCTCGGCAGCAGCTGCCAGCGGGCCGAGCAGCTGAAGTCGGGGGCCCGCGCGAGGAACTCGTCTACGACCAGATCGCCCTCGCGGCGGCTGATCGTACAAACCGAGTAGACCAGCGAACCGCCGGCGCGCAGCTGCGCGGCGCCGGCCCGCAGCAGTTCCGCCTGCTTGTCGGCGAGCGCTGCGAGCTGACCGCGCCGCGGTTGCCAGCGCAGGTCCGGCCGCGCCTGCAGCGTGCCGAGCCCGCTGCAGGGCGGATCCACCAGCACGCGGTCAAAGCCGCCGGGGTCGCTGAACTCGCGTGCGTCGAGCTGGGCCACGCGCACGTTTTCGGCGCCCATCTGCCGGCAGGTCTCCGCGAGCACCCGTGCGCGTCCCGGATGGACCTCGACCGCAACAATCTCGCCCTCCCCACCCATCAGCGCGGCGAGGTGGGTCGTCTTGCCGCCGGGGGCGGCACAGAGGTCGAGCACCCGCTCGCCGGCCTGTGGCCCGAGCACACGCGCGACGACGGCCGACCCACGAGCCTGTGGCATCAAAGCGCCCTGCTTGAACAGCTCGGAGCCGAACGCATCAAATGCGCCCTCGAGCACGAGCAGCTCCGGCAGCTCCGGCAGCCCGGGCTGGTCCTGCCATGCCGGCGCCGAGCGCGCCGCGCTGCTTGCGTGCAGCGCGGCTTTCACCTGCTCAGGTGTGCTGCGCAGGCTGTTGACGCGGATCGCCGACTCTGCTGGGGTGTTGACGCTGGCCAGCAGTGCCCGCGCTCGCTCGGCCCCGAGCTCCTGCCACCACATTTCCGCCAGCCAATCGGGAACTGAGTGCAGCACCGCCGCGCGCTGCGGCGTCGTGTCATCGAGCTTGGCGAGGCGCTTCTGGCCCTCGCGGCTGGCGCGGCGCAGCACTGCGTTGACCAGCTGCGCACCCCCGCGGCTCTCGCCCTTGGCAAGCTCGACGCTCTCGTTGACGGCGGCGTAGTCGGTTACGCCGCCGAGGTAGAGCAGCTGGAACATGCCCAGACGCAGCGCGGCGAGCACCGGCGGCTCGAGCCGCTCGAGCGGCCGTGAGACGAACGCCGACAGCAGATGGTCGAGTGTGCGCATGCGCTGCACGGTCCCGTAGGCGAGCGTCATTGCGAGCGCACGGTCGCGCGGGTCGAGTTCGGCCGCGGCGCCATGCAGCGCGCGGTCGGCGAAGGCGCCCTGCTCGAACACTCGACGGATGACGGTGTAGGCGGCACGGCGGGCAGGGGCCACGCTCACCGCCGGCGACCCCGCTCGTAGTCCGCCCAGGGCATCGGGCGCTTGCCCGGCGGCTGCACGGTCAGCAGCTGCAGCTGATCGCCAACGGCGCGGGCCTTCCAGACGCCGAGGCGGCTGCCATCCGGCTGCTCCAGGTACGCACCGATGTGCGGGCTCAACGCACGCACCCGCAGCGCCTGCGCCGCAGCGGGCTCGGACCGGTCGAGCCGACGGTCCTCCGCGGTCAGCTTCTCGGCGTAGGTGACACCGGCCTCGTCCTGCTCGACGAACGGCGGGTGCTGGTCGAGCGCCTGCACGAGCAGCTCACCGCCGAGGCGCTCGAGCCGTGACGCCAGCGTGCCGTAATCATCCTCGGGCTCGATCGCGACGCGCTCCTGCAGGGCCACTGGCCCGCTGTCCAGCCCGGCTGTCAGCCGCATGATCGAGACGCCGGTTGCGGCGTCCCCGGCCAGGATCGCACGCTCGATCGGCGCGGCCCCCCGCCAGCGCGGCAGCAATGACGGGTGCACGTTGAGGATCGGCCACTGCGACAAGAGCGGCTCCTTGATCAGCGCGCCGAACGCACACACGACCAGCGCCTCCGGCGCGGCGTCGGCGATCCGCGCCAACGCATCGTCGGTGTTGACGGAGTCCGGCTGGTAGGTCTCGAGCCCAAGCTCGTGCGCAACGGTCACGGCCGGCGGCGGCGTCAGCTTGCGGCCGCGTCCCTGTGGACTGTCGGGGCGACTTACGACCAGGGCCGGACGATGCGGTGAGTCGGAGAGTCGCCGCAGCACGGCGGCGGCGAAGTCTGACGTGCCGAGATAGACAGTCCTCACGCGTGCTGCTGTTCCTGCCACTCGCGCAGGACTCGCATCGCGTCCTTGCGCTGATCCCGCGGCGTGCGATCGAGGATCAGGACGCCGTCAAGGTGGTCCATCTCGTGCTGAATCACGCGCGCCTCAAGCCCCGATGCCTCGATCACGATCGGTTTGCCGCGCTCATCCTGGGCCGCGACGCGGATGTGCACCGGCCGCTCGACGTCGACATGGACCGAGGGTAGGCTGAGGCAGCCCTCCTCCGCTATCTCCTCCTCCTTCGAGGACCACTCGAGCACGGGGTTGGCCAGCGCCGCCAGCGGTGCGCCCGACTGTACGCGGTAGACAAGCAGTCTGTGCAACACGCCGACCTGGGTCGCCGCCAGGCCGATCCCGAGGGCGTCGTCCATCAGCAAACCCATGCGCCGCACCTCGTCGCGCAGCGACTCGTCGAAGCGCTCAACCGGGCGAGCCTTGGTCTTGAGCACCGGATCCCCGAACTTGCGGACGTGGACCAGCGCGGCGTCACGGCGCGCGACGACCTCGGGTTCGAGCTGTGACTCCGGGTGCTCGGCCTGCACCTCGCTCGTTTCCGGCTCTTCCTCGGCGATCTGATCGAGTGCGTCGCTCACGGCCCTTCAGTTTATTCGCGGCGGCCGCAGCCCGTTCAGCGAATATCCAGCGCCGGGGCGACGCCTTCGCAAAAGCGACTTCTGAACCGGTATCGTCGGTGATATCACGGCGGTATCGGATCAGAACAACGAAAGTGAAGGTGCCGTACAGCTGCTGCTCGGTGCAATCCGGACGCTGCCCGAGCACGAGCAGGACGCGGTCCTCGCGCTGCTGTTGCAGGGCCTTACGCGCGGCGGAGCCGTGGGCTCGGAGCCCGGGAATCGAGACCTGGGTGCTGGCGCGAGTCTGGGCGTGCGCATCACGGACGAACGCGAGCGGATCACATTTGCCCTGCGCGGCGCCGGCCAGGTTCGACCCGGCGGTCTCACGGCCCATCAGGTCGCCTCCATGTGGGAGTCGGACGTGAAGGCGGTTCCGATCCGTTTCCCGGCCAAGACCCACGAGCGGCTGAAGGCCTGGTGCGAGCGGAACAACTTCCCAATGGCCGCCGTGGTGCGCGGACTCGTCGAGCGCTTCCTTGAATCCCAGGAGTCGCCCTAGGCGACGCTGGTGCGGGCGCTACTGCGGGCGCTACTGCGGGTCAACGTCGACGCTGAGCGCGACCTCGCGGTGGGCACGGTCGCCACTGAGCGCTTCGACGGCCTCACGCACGGCGACCACCGCAGCAGCGCGGTCGGCGGCCTTCACCACCAGCTGCTGACGGGACTTGCCGCGCAACATGAAAAGTGGCGCCGGCCCGAGCACAGCGAGCTGTCCCGGCTGCTGCCGCGCGGCGTTGATTCGCGCAGCCAGCGCTGCTGAGGCGTTGTAGGCGGCGTCGCCGTCGAGCGCGGAGCAGATCACGCGGATCAGGGTCGCAAAGGGCGGGTATGCGAGCGCTTTGCGGCGGCGCAGCTCGCCGCGCACGAACGTCTCCGAGTCGTGTTCAGCGGCGAGCACGATCGGCCGCGCTGCGGGCTCCATCGTCTGCACGAGCACACGGCCGGCGGCACCTCCGCCGCGCCCGGTGCGGCCGGCGAGCTGGGTGATGAGCGCGAACGTGCGCTCCTCGGAGCGGAAGTCCGGGAAGCGCAGCGTCTGATCGGCGTCGACGACGACGCCCAGCCCGACGTCGGCAAAGTCATGGCCCTTGGCAACCATCTGGGTGCCGATCAGCACGCCGCTGCGGGCGGTGTGGAAGCACTCGAGGATCTGCGCACGGGCATCGAGCCCGGCCGCGTCAGCGTCGAGTCGCAGCACCGGGAAGCTCGCGTCGCCCAGCGAGGTCACGAGCTCGTGCTCGAGCCGTTCGGTCCCGGCGCCGTGGCGCGCGACCGAGACCGAGCCACAGTCCGGGCAGCTCGACGGCACGCGCTCGCGGTGCCCGCAGTGATGGCAGGCGACGTACGCGCCGCCACGGTGCAGGACCAGTGCGACCTCGCAGTTGGGGCACATCCAGACGCGACCGCAGGAACCACAGGAGAGGAAGTTCGACCAGCCGCGTCGGTTGAGCAGCACGATGGCCTTGCCGCGGTTGCGACGGCAGTCGGCGAGCGCCAGCCGGGCGTCCGGGTGCAGCGGATTGTGCAGCCCGCGCATGTCGAGGATCTCGACCGCCGGCAGCGGGCGGCCGTCGACGCGCTCGCGCATGATCAGCCGGTTGGCGCCGAACACCGCCTCCGGCCGCGGCGTGGCGCTGCCCTCGAGCAGCACCGCGCCGTGGACGAGCGCGCGCCGGCGCGCGACCGTTCTGGCGTCGTAGCGCGGGTCGCTCTCGTGTTTGTAGGAGCTCTCGTGCTCCTCGTCGACGACGATCAGGCCGATCTCGGAGAGCGGGGCGAAGACCGCCGAGCGGGGACCGACCGCGACCCTCGCCTCTCCCCTGGCGAGGCGCAGCCACTCATCGTGGCGCTTGCCGGCGCTCATGCCCGAGTGCATCACCGCTACGACATCTCCGAAACGCGCCTGAAAACGTGCGAGTGCCTGCGGCGTCAGCGCGATCTCGGGGACGAGGATCAGCACGCTGCGGCCCTGCTGGAGCGTCATCCGGGCGGCGTGCAGGTACACCTCGGTCTTGCCGGAGCCGGTCACTCCATGGAGCAGGAACTCGTTGCTGCCGTCGCTGCGCATCTCCGCGGCCTGCGTGGCGGACGCCGCGAGGGCCGCGGAGATGGGCAGCAAGGCCGCCTCCTGTTCAGCTGTGAGTGGCGGGGCTGAAGCGGAGGTGGATGAGACGCTGTGGGTTGACGCGCGGCGACGCTGGACGGCCAGCTCGAGGCTTACCAACCCGCGGCCCTCTAGCCGTCGGAGCGTCGCGGTACCGAGGTCGGCGGCAACTGCGGGGCCGTTGTCGACCAGCGCCTGAAGTGCTGCCTGCTGGCCAGGGGTGAGGCGGGTGCCGTCCTTGCGCGCGCGGAGGCCGGCCTGGGTGATGGTGGCAACCAGCACCTGCTTCTCCCTGAGCCCCTTGACGGCGCCGGCGGGCAGCAGGATCTGAAGCGCGCGGGCGGGGGTCGAGCAATACTCGTCGGCCATCCAGACCGCGAGCTTGACGAGGTCTGCCGGCAGGCGGGCCGGCAGCAGTTCCGTGGCGGTCGCGAGCTTCTCGGGTGCGAGCGGAGCTCTCCGCCGTCTCGGCGACCACCGCCGCAATCGTGCGCCCGGCAAACGGCACGCGCAACAGCGAGCCGACGCCGAGGCCGTCCATCGAGGCCGGCAGCAGGTAGTCGAACAGGCCTCGGATCGCGCGCGTCTGCGTCAGCGGGATGACGCGCGCGATCAAGGCTAGGCGCTGATGGCGGCGGCCAGCCCGGCGGCCTCGCGCAGCGCCTCGGCGCGGTCGGTCGCCTCCCAGGTGAAGTCGGGCTCGTCGCGGCCGAAGTGCCCGTAGGCAGCGGTCTGCTGATAGATCGGGCGGTGCAGTCTGAGGTAGTCGCGGAACGCCGCTGGACGCAGGTCGAAGTGCTCGTTGACGAGCTCGAGGATGCGACCGCGACCGATCTTCTCGGTGCCGAAGGTCTCGACCATCACCGAGACGGGGCGGGCCACGCCGATCGCATAGGCGACCTGCACCTCGGCGCGGTCGGCGAGGCCGGCGGCGACGATGTTCTTGGCGACGTAGCGCGCCGCATAGGCGGCCGAGCGGTCGACCTTCGAGGGATCCTTGCCGGAGAAGGCACCGCCGCCGTGGCGAGCGAAGCCGCCGTAGGTGTCGACGATGATCTTGCGCCCGGTGAGGCCGCAGTCGCCCATCGGCCCGCCGATCACGAAGCGGCCGGTCGGGTTGATCAGCAGACTTTCGTGCAGCTTGGCCTCGTCGTAGAGATCGGGGAGCGTCGGCAGCACGACCTGCTGCCAGAGGTCCTCGCGGATCTGCGCCTCGGCGCCCTCGGCGTGCTGGCTTGAGATCAGCACCTTCTCGACCTCGACCGGGACGCCGTCGACGTAGCGCACCGACACCTGTGTCTTGCCGTCAGGGCGCAGGTAGGGCAGCTCGCCGCTCCTGCGCACCTCGGCCAGGCGCTTTGCGAGCTTGTGCGCGAGCGCGATCGGCAACGGCATCAGCTCGGGCGTCTCGTTGGAGGCGTAGCCGAACATCATGCCCTGA
The DNA here is from genome assembly GCA_963706725.1 of uncultured Actinomycetota bacterium. Classification (GTDB taxonomy): domain Bacteria; phylum Actinomycetota; class Thermoleophilia; order Solirubrobacterales; family Solirubrobacteraceae; genus Palsa-465. The sequence goes on from OY970167.1 coordinate 2,832,352, forward strand.
TCGCCGGCGCCCGCCAGATCGAGCTCGTCGCCGGAAGCGGTGCGTACCTCGTAGGCCTGATCGACGCCCTGGGCGATGTCGGGTGACTGCTTGTCGATCGTGCTGATCACCGCGCAAGTCTCGTGGTCGAAGCCGAACCTGGCGTCCGTGTAGCCGATGTCGCGGATCGTCTCGCGGGCGATCTCCTGGATGTCGACGTAGGTGCTGGTGGTGATCTCGCCCGAGACCACAACGAGACCGGTGTTGACCAGCGTCTCACAGGCAACGCGTGCATAGGGGTCGTCGCGCAGTACTGCGTCGAGCACGCCGTCGGAGATCTGATCGGCGATCTTGTCGGGATGGCCCTCGGTCACCGACTCGGAGGTAAAGAGGAATTCGTTATCAAGCATCGCGAGAAGCGTATCGGCCGCGGCGCTCGTTTCGCTCCACGAAGTCGATCATCAGCGGGATTCCCTCCATCCGGTAGCGCTCGCGCATGCGATTCTCGAGGTAGTAGGCGTAGTCGCGGGTGACCAACGCGTGCGAGTTCACCTGGATCGAGAAGCGCGGCGGGCGCTCGCCGGTCTGGGTCATGTAGATCAGCTTCAGGCGCTGGTTGCCGTGCCGGCGGTTGTTGCTCGACGGCGGCTGGCGCTGGGCGACGACATCAGAGATGAAACGGTTGAGTTGCGGCGTCGGGATACGCCCGCGGCTGCGGTCGGCCAGCCCCACCGCCTCGATCAGGATGCGTTCGATGTTGCGGCCCGTCTTCGCGCTGGCCGTCAACACCCGCGGACGCAGGCGCAGCTTGCGGTTGACGCGGATGCGTTCGTGGTCGAGCTCGTCCGGCCCAACCCCCGCGGAGCCGGAGTCGATCGCCTGCAGGTCCCACTTGTTCAGCACCAGCGCCGTCGCACAGCCCGCCTTCATCGCCATCTCGGCGACACGGAAGTCCTGCGAGGTGACGCCGTCGCCGGCGTCGCAGACCACCAGGGCGACATCAGCACGCTCGGCCGCGCGCTGCGAGCGCAGCGACGTGTAGTACTCGAGCGACTCCCCTACCTTTGCCTGGCGGCGCAGCCCGGCGGTATCGACGAGCACGATCTCACGACCCTCGAAGGTCATCGGCAGATCGATCGCGTCGCGCGTGGTTCCCGCGATGTCGGAGACGATCACGCGGTCGGAACCCAGGAAGCGGTTGACCAGGGAGGACTTGCCGACGTTGGGACGCCCGATCAGCGCCAGGCGGATCGGGTCCTCGGGTGAGGGCTCGCGATCGTGCTCGGGGCCGACAACGACGATCTGATCTAGCAGGTCACCGGTGCCGAGGCCCTGGGCCGCCGAGACGGCGATCGGCTCGCCCAGCCCGAGCTGATGGAACTCGTAGGCGAGCGACAGATCCTTGACCGAATCAACCTTGTTGGCGGCGACGATCACGGGGATCGTGACCTTGCGCAGCAGCTCGGCCATGTCGAGATCACCGGGTCGCACGCCCGCCTTGGCGTCGACGACCAGCACCGCCACATCCGCCTCGGCGAGCGCCTCGCGCGACTGCTGCTGGATCTGGCGGGCCAGATCGTCGCGCTCGTCGAGATCAACGCCGCCGGTGTCGATCAGTGTCAGCGCGCGACCGTTCCACTCGGTCTCGAGCTGCTTGCGGTCGCGCGTCACGCCCGACAGCTCATGCACGACAGCCTCCCGCGACTCGGTGAGGCGGTTGACAAGCGAGGACTTGCCGACGTTGGGATATCCGACGATTGCGACCTTCATTGCGCTCCGAGCGTAGTCGCTGGCCGAGGGAGCGAGTCTGTCAGGGCTTCGTCAGGACGTGTGACGGCTGTGTGCGAGCTCCACGACGCGCTCAACGACCCGCTCGAGCGGGAGCCCGGTGGTGTCGAACTCGACGGCACCGGGGGCCGGGCGCAGCGGGGAGTCGGCACGGGCGCTGTCGCGCTCGTCGCGGATCGCCTGATCCGCGAGCACGGTCGCGACGTCGAGCCCGAGCTCGGCAGCTCGCCGCGCGGCCCGCTCGGCAGGATCGGCGGTCAGAAACACCTTGAGCTCGGCGTTCGGCATCACCACGGTGCCGATGTCACGGCCCTCGGCGACCCAGTCACCGCCGTCACTCAGCAGCCGCCGCTGCTGCTCGACCATCGCCCGCCGCACGGCCGGCTCGACCGCCACCTGCGAGGCCCGCTCGGAGACCTCGGGCGTCCGGATCTCATCGGTGACGTCCTCGCCGTCGAGCTCGATGCGCTCACCCAGTGAGATCGTCAGCCGCGATGCCAGCTCGGCCGCCGGCGCGTCGCGGCGCAGGGTCGCGAGTGCCACGCAGCGGTACATCGCGCCCGTGTCGAGGTAGGTGAATCCGAGCGCCTCGGCGACGGCCTTGGCGACCGTGGACTTTCCCGCCCCGGCGGGGCCGTCGATCGCGACCACCATCAGCTCTCCCCCATGATCACGGTGGCGCCTGTGTCGCGCCAGAGGTCGAAGAACTCCGGGCAGGTCTTGCTGACCACGCCGGGATCTTCGAGCGTCACCGCGTCGTGGGTCCCGATTAAGGAAAACGCCATCGCGATCCGGTGATCCTCGTACGTCGGAAGCCACGTGCCCTGCGGGATCCCGGGATGCACGCGCAGGTAGTCCGGCCCCTCGTCCACCTCGATGCCCAGGCGGCGCAGGTTCTCGGCGCAGGCGGTGATGCGATCGGACTCCTTCACACGTGCGTGCCCGATGCCGGTGATGGTCGTGGGGCTGTCGGCGAACACGGCGACGCAGGCAAGCGTCATGAACACATCGGAGCTGTTGCCCATGTTGGCCTCGATGCCGTGCAGCTGGCGCGGGCCGGTGAGCTCGAGCGAGCCGCCGTCGCGTACCGCGCAGCCCATGCGCTCGAGGAACTCCACGAGCTCGATGTCACCCTGCGCGGTCGTGCGGCGATCGAGACCCGACAGCCGCACGGTCGTGCCGTTGATCGCGGCGCTGCCCAGGAAGTAGGAGGCCGTGGAGGCGTCCGGCTCCACCTGGAATTCGGCTGCACGGTAGCCGCCGCGCTCGACCGTCATCAGCTCGGGCCCGACCTCCGCCTCGACGCCGAAGGCGCGCATCGCGTTCAACGTGAGATCGAGGTAGGGCTTGCTGACGAGCGTGTCGAAGCGCAGCCGCGTGGCGACCTTGGCAAACGGGGCCGCCATCAGCAGGCCCGACAGGAACTGGCTGGAGACGGACGCATCGACCTGCACGTCGCCACCCGAGAGCTGGGACGCGCCGATCACCAGGGGAAAGGCGTCGCCATCGATCGCGGCGCCCTGAGCGCGCAGCGCGGCCAGCACCGGCCCCAGCGGGCGGCGGCGCAGCTGCGGGTGGGCGTCGACGGCGAAGCGGCCGCGTCCCGCCGCCAGCATCGGGACCAGGAAGCGCCCCACGGTCGCCCCCATCCCGCAGTAGACCTCCTCGGTGCCGGTTGGCGGGCCTCCGAGGCCCTCGATGACCCAGCACATTCGCCCGGCGGCGTCGGTCCGCTCGGCGACCCCCACGCCGAGGCCGCGCAGTGCGGCGACCATCGAGCGGGTGTCATCGGCCAGCAGGGGGTCGAGCAGCACGGACTCGCCCGCCGCCACGCCGGCCAGCAGCAGCGCCCGGTTGGTGATGCTCTTCGAGCCCGGCACCCTGACATGCCAGCGCGTCGGAGGATCGCCCGGCGCGACGTGCACGCAGTCAGTCATCGCTGAAGCCTCGCACGGTCGGCCGCGGCCTGCTCGCACCAGTGCATCAGCGCTGCGGCGTCGGCGCGATCGAGGTCGCCGCGCACGCTCTGCAGGAGCCCGATCGCATGATCGATGGCGAGCACGACCTCGTCGCGATTGTCGAGATAGATCGAGCTCCAGACGGCCGGGTTGGAGCCGGCGACGCGCGTCGCGTCACGGAAGCTCGGGCCGAGTACCGGCGATCCGCCGGTTGCCAGCAGGTGTGCGAGCAGCACGTTCGCAAAGACGTGCGGCAGGTGAGAGACCGCGGCCATCAGGCGGTCGTGCTCGGCGGCCGAGAGTTGCGCGACGGTCGCGCCGAAGGCGCCGATCAGTCGCGCGAGTGCAGCGACCGCCTCGGTATCGCTGGCCGGCCCGGGTGTCAGGTACCAGGTGCTGCCCTCGAAGAGCGCGGCGCTCCCGTTTTGAACGCCGCTGGTTTCGGCGCCCGCGAGCGGGTGGCCGCCGATAAATCGTGCGTCGGAGATCGCCTCGACAATCGTGCGCTTGGTCGAGCCGACATCGCTCACAAGCGCGCGGGCGGGGGCGTGCGTGAGGACCTCGCCGACCAGCAGCGGTAGCGCATCGACCGGCGCGGCGGTGAACACCACGTCCGCCGCAGCGACGGCACCGGCGAGCGAGTCGGCGCCGGAGGAGATCGCCCCGAGCCTCAGAGCAGCTTCGATCGCGGCGGTGTCGGTGTCCCAGCCGCAGACCTCAGCCGCGAGCCGCTCGCGCGCAGCGAGCGCGATCGAGCCACCGATCAGACCAAGGCCGACGACCGCGATGCGCAAGGTTCACTGGCTGTTGGTCGCACGGCGGGCACGCACCGCGGCGGCGAGCTCATCGAGCACCTGGACGGTCGTGTCCCAGCCGATGCAGCCGTCGGTGATCGACTGCCCGTAGGTGAGTGTGTCGACCGGTCCGGGCGACTGATTGCCCTCGACCAGGAATGACTCGATCATCACGCCGGTGATCGTCGTATCGCCGGCCGCGAGCTGCTCGCCGACGACGCGGGCGACCTCGGGCTGGCGCTCGGGGCGCTTGCCGCTGTTGTCGTGCGAGACGTCGATGATCAGGCGCTCGGGCAGCTGCGACTCGCGCAGCAGCGTGTTGGCCCCGGCAACCGACGCGGCGTCGAAGTTCGTGCCGGACTTGCCGCCCCGCAGGATGATGTGGCAGTCGCGGTTACCGCGCGTGTGCAGGATCGCCGAGCGGCCGTCGGCGTCGATGCCGGCGAACGCGTGGCGTGCGGCGGCGGCGCGGACGGCGTCGACCGCGACCTGAACGTTGCCGTCGGTGCGGTTCTTGTAGCCGACGGGCATCGACAGACCGGAGCCGAGCTGGCGATGGATCTGGCTCTCGGTCGTGCGTGCGCCGATCGCTCCCCAGCTGACCAGGTCGGAGATGTACTGCGGGGTGATCGGGTCGAGAAACTCGCAGCCGACCGGCAGGCCGACGCCGAGCACCTCGAGCAGAAAGCGGCGTGCCATGCGCAGGCCCGTGTTCACATCGCCGGAGCCGTCCAGGTGCGGATCGTTGATCAGTCCCTTCCAGCCGACGGTCGTGCGCGGCTTCTCGAAGTAGACGCGCATCACGACCAACAGGTCGTCCTGCAGCCGCTTGGCCTCGGCGCTCAGCTGCTCGGCGTACTCACGCGCGGCCTCGACGTCGTGGACGCTGCAGGGACCGACGACCACCATCAGCCGGTCGTCGTCGCGGTCAAGCACGGCATGGGCGGCGGCACGGCCATTCAGCAACGTCGTTACTCGCTCATCGTCCAGCGGCAGCTCGTCGAAGAGCTCCTGTGGGGTGATCAGCGGGACGAGGCGCTCGATCCGTTGATCTCGGACCGCGTCCCCCTGATTTGCGCGGATCACGGTCATCACGCTTGGCTCTTCCTCTGGCGGTTCATCGTTTCGATCCTCTTCGGTGCTCCATTGACTGTACGAAAAACAGCAGCCGCGGTTACTCCTTGCGGCATGGCGCAATCACTGCCGGCGCTCGGCTCCGCTTTGCTTCGTCCGCGCGCCTGTCAGAGGACGAAAGGGGTGTGCAGCCGAGCGCCTAGCTAAATCGCCAGGCGTAATAACGCGCGTAGAAGGACCAGCCGAAGGTGTTGGGGCGAAGGTCGTTCATACGCGTCTGGCTGTGAATCTAGCACGGCTGTCGAGGCCGGCCAACCGGCCCGTTTGCAGCTAGATCTCGGCGAGCGCCGCCAGGAAACGCTCGTTCTCGCCATCGGTGCCGAGGGTCACGCGGGCGTAGCCGGGGCCGCCGAGGGCGGTGCCGGCGCGCACGACCACGCCGCGCTCGCGCAAGGCGTCGACCATCGGGCCATCCTCGCCGTCCTGCGTGAGCCGCACCCAGAGGAAGTTGGCGTCGCTCTCGGCGACCCAGTAGCCGCGCTCGCGCAGCGCCTCGGTCACGGTGGTGCGGGCGGCGACGGTCGCGACCACGCGCCGCTCGACCTCATCCTGATATTTGAGTGCCTCGACCGCGGCCGCCTGTGCCGCGCCGGTGAGGTAGAAGGGCTGGCGCACCTGGTCGACGGCAGTCCGGAACGACTCGCTGCCGCAGAGCGCATAGCCGACGCGCAAGCCGGCCAGCCCGTAGACCTTCGAGAAGGTCCGCAGGATCACCAGGTTTGGGTGGCTGCCGAGCAGCGGCAGCGACGCGAACGGGTCGCCGATCGTCAACGAGAACTCGACGTAGGCCTCGTCGAGGATCACGCACACGTGATCTGGGACCTTGGCGAGGAAGTCCTCGATCTGCTCGAGCGAGAGCGCGGTGCCGGTTGGGTTGTTCGGGTTGCAGATCAGCACCAGCCGCGTCGCAACCGTGATCTCGGCCGCGATCGCGTCGAGGTCGTGCGCCGCGTCGGCGGTCAGCGGCAGCTCGATCGCGCGCGCGCCGGAGGCAGCCGCCAGATGCGGGTAGACGCTGAACGACGGCCAGGCGTAAACGACCTCAGCCCCGGGTTCCAGCAGCGCATCGCCGGCGGCCAGGATCAGGTCACACGAGCCCGCCCCCAACGCGACCCGCTCGAACGGCAGGTCGTAGCGATCCGCCAGCGCGCGGCGCAGTGCCTGGTAGGACGGGTCGGGATAGCGGTTGGCGCCGAGCACGGCCAGCCGCGCCGCCTCGACCACTGGCTCGAGCGGGCCGAAGCTCGACTCGTTGGATGCCAGCATCGCCACGTCCGCGCCGAGGCTGTAGCCGGCGGCTACCGGGTAGACCGGGATGCGCCGCGTCTTCTGCGCGAACTCGAGTGCCATCGCGTTCGAGACTACTGAGCCGAATCGAGATCGGAGCGGAGCACGCGCGCGGCGTTGAGGTACACGTGCCGGGGCTCGTGGTCCTCCTCGGCGTAGTAGTGCAGCAGCGTGCGGACCACCCGCGGCAACGATCCCGGCACGGGCACCTCACGCGTGCAGAGCAGCGGCACGCGGCTCAATCCGAGCTGCCGTGCGGCGACCGCGGGGAACTCGGCGTCGAGGTCCGCGGTCAGCGTGAAGATGCAGCTGACCATCCGCTCCGGCGTGAGCGCGTTGCGCGCAATCATCTCGCGCATCAGCTCGTCCGTGGCCGACAGAATCGCTGTGGCATCGTTGCGCTCCACGCTATTGGCGCCCCTGAGCGCAAACAACCGCTGCATAGGCGGATGATTCTGCCAGAGCGGGAATACAACAGCAGATGGCCGCAATCGCACCACAACAGCCAAGCCCGAATTCAGGGCCATCTCAGATCGAGTTTTTATCTCGGGCTGACATCCTGCCGCGCGTGCCGATTCTCCTGCTGACCGCCGTGGGCGCGGTACTGCGCTTCTACGCCATCGGCCGCCAGGGATTCTGGTTCGATGAGTCCTACACGGCCTATCTCACAGGGCTCGGCCCCGGGCACATGCTCAGCCTGATCCCCCATCTCGAGTCCACGCCGCCGCTGTACTACGGCGTCGCCTGGATCTGGGCGCGGATCTTCGGGCTCGACCCGGGCGGGCTCAAATCGCTCTCGGCGCTGTGCGGCACGCTCACGATCCCGCTCGTGTACGCGGCCGCGCTCAAGCTGCTGCCGAGCCGCCGCGCGGCGATCATCGCGGCGGCACTCGCGGCCTTCAACCCCTTCCTGATCTGGTACTCACAGGAGGCGCGCGCCTACGCGATGCTGGTGATGTTCTCGGCGGCGACACTGGTCGCGTTCGCCTACGTACGCGAGCGGCCGCGGCGCGTGGCCGTCGTCTACTGGGTGATCGCCTGCGTGCTCGCGCTCTGCACGCACTACTACGCCGGCATCCTGATCGTGCCCGAGGCCGCGTGGCTGCTGTACGAGCATCGGCATTCGCGTGCGGTCACAGCCGGGATCGCGGCGATCGTCGCGGTCGGGCTCGCGCTCACGCCGCTGGCGCTAGAGCAGCAGGGCACACGCAACAACCACTGGATCGCCAAGGCGTCGTATCTGATGCGGCTGCGGCAGATCCCGGCGCTCTTTCTGATCGGCCCCGAGACGCACCTGCGCACGCTGCTGAAGTTCATCGCGTTCGCGCTGATCGCGCTCAGCGTCACCCTGCTGATCTGGCGCAGCCGGCGGGTCGAGCGTCAGGGCGCGCTGATGCCGGGCGCACTGGCGCTGGCGGGCTTCCTGATCGCAGCGATCCCGGGGCACAACACGCTGCTGGGCCGCAACCTGCTGCCGATCTGGATCCCGGCCGCGATCTTCGTCGCCGCCGGGTTCGGCGCGGCGCGGGCACGGTGGGCAGGGCTCGGCGCGACCGCCGTGCTGTGCGCGATCGGGGCCACCGCCGTGATCAGTGTCGATACGACGTTCGCCTTCCAGCGTCCCAACTGGAAGCTCGTCACCGATGCGCTCGGGCGCTGGCCGGCTGCCGGGCAGAGCACCCAGGACGGCCGCGTGATCGTCGTGCAGGACAACCCCGGGGGGATGCCGTTGCGGCTCTACCTCAAGGACCTGACCTACATCCACCAGCCGGCACTGCACGACATCACCGAGATCGACGTGATCGCGGCGCTCCCGCACAGGGGCCTCGGCGGCTTCTGCTGGTGGGGCTCGGAGTGCAACCTGGTGCCATCGAAGCTCAACCGCAACTACACGATCCCGGGCTTCCGGATCGTCTCGCGCACGCGTGTGCGCGACTTCGGAGTCCTGCTGGAACGCTCCTCACGGCCCAGGAACCTGAACGTCAGTGAGCTGCCGATGCCACGCAAGGATGAGGACGGGCACTTCGTCCCGATCCTCGGCGGCAAGTTGCACGACGCCCATCTGATCGAGCAGACGTAGGGTGTCTCTGGCACTCTGCGACGCGTGTTGAGCAACCACGCAGGCGCGCCGCCGGGCCGGCGGCTGCCCGTGTCCTGGGTGACGGCGGCGGTACTCGGCGTCACGGTCCTGGCCGCCGCCCTGCGGCTCTACGGGATCGGCCATCAGAGCCTCTGGTTCGACGAGGCCTACACGGTGATGCTCGTGAAGCTGCCGCTCGGGCGGATGCTGAGCACGATCCCGAAGACCGAATCGACGCCCTACCTCTACTACCTGCTGGCCTGGGCCTGGACGCACATCTTCGGCCGCGGCGCCGCCGAGCTGCGAGCGCTCTCGGCGCTGTTCGGAACCGCCGCCGTGCCGGTCGCCTACCTTGCGACCGCCAAGCTACTGGACAACCGCCGGGCGGCGCTCTGCGTGACGGTGCTCGCGGCCTGCAACCCGCTGCTGATCTGGTACTCGCAGGAGGCCCGCGCCTACGAGCTGCTCGTGCTGACCGGCGCGCTGACGTTGCTGGCGTTCGCATACGCGTGCGAGCGGTCGACGCCGCGACGGCTGGCGCTCTGGGGGCTGGCATGCGCGGTCGCGCTCGCCAGCCACTACGACACCGCCCTGGTGGTCGTGCCCGAGGGCCTGTGGCTGCTGGCCCAGCACCGGCGGGCGCTCGGCGCCTGGCTCGCGGTCGCGTTCGTCGCGGCCTGCGGCGGCGGGCTGCTGCCGCTGCTGATCGAGCAGAGCAACTCGGGCAACAGCTCGTGGATCCAGAAGGCGCCGCTGAACGACCGCCTCGGCCAGATCCTCCCCCAGTTCCTGCTCGGAACCGGCTCGCACGCTTACCCTGAGCTGACCTGGATGGGCTTCGCGCTCGCGGCGTTTGCACTGATGCTGCTGGCGCGCTTTGCCAGCGGCAGCGATCGCAGACGGGCGTGCGGCGTGGGCGCGATCGCGCTCGGCGGCTTCGCGCTGGTGCTGGTGGTCGATGCCGCCGGCAGCGACACGATCCTGACGCGCAACCTGCTCGCGCTGTGGCTGCCCCTGGCGATCGTGCTGGCGGCCGGCCTCGGCAGCGGTCGCGCGGGCCGGCTCGGCCTCGGTATCACCGCCCTGCTGTGCGCGATCGGCCTGACGGCGACGATCAGCGTCGCCACCGTGGGCACGCTGCAGAAGCCCGACTGGGCGGCCGTGGCCAGGGCGCTCGGCCCGTGGCCGCGTGGGTCACAGCCGCACGATGCCACAAGGCTGTTGGTGTTCCAGCGCAACCCCTGGCTGGAGTCGCTGACCCACGTCTACATGGATCACACCGCCAAGCTGGGCAGAGGCAAGCCGCGCGATGTCAGCGAGATCGACATCGTCGCCAACAGCTCGCCGGCGGGCGCGCAGCGGCACTGGCTGTGCTGGTGGGGCGCCGGCTGCAACCTCTACGGCTCGCGCCTCGCGGCCCGCTACGTCATCCCCGGCTTCCATGCCGTCACCCGCACCCAGGTCAAGCAGTTCACGATCTTGCGGCTGGTCTCCGATCGGCCCCGCCGGGTGTACCAGGGCGATGTCAAGAAGGCGTTGCACGCGGCGGGCTCGCCGCTCTATGGCCTGCTGATCCAGCGGCCCTGAGCAGACTCACCTCGTTGGCACTGAGGCGCCGATGGGCACCGGGTTTGAGCTCGCCGAGCAGCAGTGGGCCGAAGCGCACCCGCTGAAGACTGACGACGCGGTGGCCTACGTGCTGGCACATGCGCTTGACCTGGCGCTTGCGGCCCTCGTGGATTGTGATCTCTAGCGTGTCCGGCTTGACGCGCGTAACCCGGGCCGGCGCGGTGATCCCGTCCTCGAGCGGGACACCGGCACGCAGCGCCCGCAGCGCCGGCTCGCGCACCGGTGAGTTTGCGACAACCGCCCGGTAGGTCTTGTCGACCTCGAAGCTCGGGTGCGTCAGGCGATGCGCGAGGTCGCCGTCGTTGGTCAGCAGGATCAGCCCGGTGGTGTCGGCATCGAGGCGGCCGACCGGGTAGAGGCGCTGCGGTGTCGGCACGAGCGAGACAACGGTACGCCGGCCCTGTGGATCGCTGGCGGTCGAGACCACGCCGGCGGGCTTGTTCAGCACGTACACCACCAGCTCCAGCTGCCGCTCCCCCACCGGCTGGGCGTCGACCGCGACACCGCTGGCGGCGTCGACGTCGCGTGCCGGGTCGGTTACCACCACGCCCGCCACCGTCACACGCCCGCTGAGGATCATCTGCTCGGCGGCGCGGCGCGAGGCGACGCCGGCGTTTGCGAGGAACTTGGCGAGTCGCATCGGCGTGTCACCATAGCCGGATGGACCTCGACCTCCTGCAACGCACGCTCGGCGAGCTCGGCGAGCCCGGCTACCGCCTGCGTCAGGTGTGGGAGTGGACGGCCGGTGGTGCAGCGTCCTACGAGCAGATGACCAACCTTCCGCGCGGGCTGCGTGACGCGCTCACCGAGCGAGTTCCGTTCTCAACGCTCACGATCGAGCACGAGGCACGCTCCGGCGACGGCACGATCAAGGCGCTGATGCGCACCGCTGATAACCGCCCGCTCGAGGCGGTGCTGATGCGCTACCGCGACGGTCGCCACTCGCTGTGCGTCTCCTCGCAGTCCGGCTGCCCGCTGACCTGCTCGTTCTGCGCCACCGGCCAGATGAAGTTCGGACGCAACCTCACGGCCTTTGAGATCCTCGATCAGGCGCTGCTCTTCCGTCGCATCAGCGCGGTCGATCACTGCGTCTTCATGGGCATGGGCGAGCCGTTGATGAACCTCGACAACGTACTTGCGGCCTGCCGCCGGCTGCCGGACATCGGCATCACCAACCGCCGCACGGCGGTCTCGACGGTCGGCTGGATCCCCGGAATCGATCGCCTCACCGAGGACCCGATGCCGCTGCGGCTGGCGCTCTCACTGCACGCTGCCAACCCCGCGCTGCGCTCCGAGCTGATGCCGGTCAACGACCGCTACCCGCTGGCCGAGGTGCTGGCCGCCTGCGAGCGCTTCTACGAGCGCAAGCGGCGCATGGTGTTCGTGGAGTACGTGATGCTCGGCGGGATCAACGACTCGGTCAGCCAGGCACGGGAAGCTCGCGGCACTGCTCGACCCGAAGATCTACAAGCTCAACCTGATCCCCTACAACCCGACCGACGTCGGCATGCAGGGCTCCACACGTAAGGCTATCGAGGCCTTCCGCGCCGAGCTCGAGCGCCTCGGTGTGGACGCGACCGTGCGGCTCACCCGCGGACGCGACATTGCCGCCGCCTGTGGCCAGCTGGCCGCGGGCGCGCTCAGCGACGAGGCGGCAGTCGCCGTCGGGGCAGGTTCCTGAGCGGGCCGTTCAGGCCTGCGAAGCAGCGGCGAGCGGGCCGTGGACTCAGCTCGCGACGCGCGCTTCACCGGCTCGCAGCAGGCGCTCGCGTAGCTCCTCCTCGAGCTCGGGCGAGGGATCGAAGGCGCTGATCGGCGGCAGCTCGTCGATAGCTTTCAATCCGAACAGGCGCAGGAACAGGTCGGTCGTGCGGTACAGCACGGCGCCGAACTGCGAGCGGCCGGACTCCTCGATCAGTCCGCGCTCGAGCAAGGTCGCGGCGGCCGACTCGGCGTTGACGCCGCGAATGCGCGCGATCTCCGGCCGCGAGACCGGCTGCAGGTAGCCGATGATGGCAAGCGTCTCGGCCTGCGCCGGCGTCAACGCAGGCGTGCGCGGGCGGGCGAACAGGTTGCGCGCGGCATCCTCGGCCTCGGGGTGTGAGGACAGCGTCCACCCGCCGGCCAGCTCCCTGAGCACGAGCCCGCGCCCCGATTGCTCGTACTCGCTGCGCAGCTGCTCGAGCGCCGCGCGCAGCTCATCGATCTCGACCTCGGCGGCGCCGGCGAGCGTGTCGGCGCTGAGCGGATCGGGTGAGAGGAACAGCAGCGCCTCGATCGTGGCTGAGAGCGTCAGGGTCATGTTCACGCCGCCCATTCCTGGCGGCGATTGAGCGGGTCGGCGGGTGCGCTGGGCGCGATCTGGATCTCGCCGAAGGGCTGCTCCTGTGACCAGGTCAGCTCACCCTGCTTGTAGAGCTCGAGCAGCCCGAAGAGGGTCACGGCGACGGTCACGCGGTCGGCGCCGCGCACCGCCTCGTCGAAGTTGAAGGAGCCGCGGCGCAGCAGCTTGCGCAGGTGCATGAGGCGCTCGGCGACCGTGACCTTCGACACCGGAATGTGCCGCACGTCAACCTCGGGCGGCAGCACCAGCATCTGGCCGATCGCCTGCGCCAGGCGACCCGGATCGTAGACCGCGGTCGCCTCCGGCAGCGACGCCTTGCGCAGGCTGGCGGGCAGCGGCGCCGAGCGGAAGCGGTGGCCCGATTGGTCACGCAACAGCGTGCCCAGATGCTCTGCGGCGCCGCGGTAGCGGTGTGCGTCGAGCAGCCGCTCGATCAGTTCGGTCGCGGCCTCACCGGGGTCGAGCTCGATCTCCTCGATCTCCTCGCCGGGCAGCATCAGCCGTGACTTCAGCTCGAGCAGCGCGGTGATCAGCACGAGGAACTCGGTCGCGGCATCGAGGTCCAGCTCGCCACGTGAGTCGAGGTGGTCGATGTAGGAAATGACCACGTCCGCGAGGTCGACCTCGAGCAGGTCGACCTCCTCCCGCAGGATCAGCGTCAGCAGCAGGTCGAAGGGGCCGTTGAAGACCTCCAGGTCGAGCTCCAGGTCGACCAGTCGCAGCGGTCGCTTGATGGCGGTGGCAGGGCTCACTCGGGCCGACTGTAGCGGGCGTTCCGGACCGCTGATGGCGGGCGTGCCGGACCGCTACCGACGGGCGTTGACGGGCCCGACGCCCATCGCCCTGCGGACCTCGAGCATCGTCTGCTGCGCGATCGCGCGGGCCTTCTCGGCGCCGGCCAGCAGTGTCCGCTCAAGGCCCGGCTCGTCGACGCGCAGCGCCTCGTAGCGCTCGCGCACGGGCGCCAGGTACTCGACCACGGCCTCACCCACGGCAAGCTTGAAGTCGCCGTATCCGGAGCCGTCGAATTCACGCTCGAGCTGCTCGATCGAGGTCCCGCGCGTGACCGCGAGGATCTCGAGCAGGTTGCGGATACCGGGCTTGTCCTCGCGGTAGCGGATCTCCCGTCCCGAATCGGTCACCGCCGACTTGAACTTCTTGATGATCACCCCGGGCTCGTCGGTCAGGTAGAGCGTACCGGCCGGGCTGCCGCCGGTGGTCGACATCTTCTTCTCCGGGACCTGCAGATCCATGATCCGGGCGCCCACCTCCGGGTAGAAGCCCTCCGGCACCACGAAGGTCTCCCCGAAGCGCGAGTTGAAGCGCTGCGCGACGTCGCGCGTGAGTTCGACGTGCTGACGCTGGTCGTCGCCCACCGGGACCTGGTCGGTGTTGTAGAGCAGGATGTCGGACACCATCAGGATCGGGTAGTTGAAGATCCCGGCGGAGATGAACTCCTGCTGAGCCGACTTGTCCTTGAACTGCGTCATGCGCGTGAGCTCGCCGTAGGCCGTGACGCTGTTCAGCAGCCACTGCAACTCAGCGTGTTCGATCACGTCGCTCTGACGGAAGAAGATGCAGCGCTCGGGATCGAGGCCCGCGGCGAGCATCACCGAGGCAAGGTCGTAGAGATCGCTGCGCAACGTCGCCGGGTCATAGGCAACCGTGGTCGCGTGCAGATCGACGATGCAGTAGATCCCCTCGCCGCGGTCCTGACCGGCCACGTACTGAGTGATCGCACCGATGTAGTTGCCGAGGTGCTTGCGGCCGGTCGGCTGGATTCCGGAGAAGATGCGCATTGCCTCGCAGGCTAGCTGTAGTCGCTAGCGAGCGGCGTGCGCGTCAGACCTGGCCGAAGTCGATCACGTCGTGCTGCACGGGCTTGACCGCCTCGTCACGCTTGTGGTCGATCTGTGAGAGCCGCCAGGCGACGATCACGCCGGCGATGCCGCCACAGAGGTGCGCCTGCCAGGAGATGCCGCTGTGCGGCACCAGGCTCGAGAGCAGCGCCGCGCCCCAGACCACACCGACGATCATGCCGACGGCGAGCTCCCAGATGCTGCGGTCGAAGAAACCGCGCGTGAGCAGGTAGGTGGCGTAGCCGAAGACGACGCCGCTGGCGCCGATCGTGCTCGCGCCACCGGGGCCGATGACCCAGGTGCCGAGGCCGCCGACGACGACGATGAAGCCGGTCACCAGCAGCAGCCGGCCGGCACCGTGCAGGGCGATGATGATGCCGAGGAAGACGAACGGAACCGTGTTGTCGAACAGGTGCTGGAAGCTCGCGTGGATGAACGGTGAGGTCAGGATCCCCCAGAAGCGACCGAGGTCGCGGGCGTGGATCCCGTCGCTGTCGAGCGCGTTGGAGTCGATCGAGTTGATCGCCTCGACCAGCCACATCACCAGCACGATCGCGGTCAACAGCACCAGCCCCTCGCGCTGCTTGTGCGTGCGGTCGATGCGATCGGAGAACCGCGCACTGACCCGGTCGGCTATCCCCTCGGTCATTCAGCAAGCATGGCAGCTCGTGCAACCGCCAAGGCGACGGCGATGCGATCGCCGAGCGACGGCAGATGCACGAACTCATCGGGCGTGTGCGCCCCACCGCCGCGCGGGCCGAGCCCGTCGATCGTCAGCCTGATGTGTGGCGCGAAGTGGCTCGCGTCACTGGCGCCGCCACGCGCGCGCGGCACGATCGGGCGCCCGAGCAGCGCCGCGGCCGCCGTCAGCAGCGGTGCGGATGCCGCCTCGGAGTCCATCGCCGGCCAGACGCGCTCGAGTGCCGGCTCGAGCGTCGCCCCGCCGACCTCAGCCGGCACCGCGGCCAGAACCTGGGAGAAGACGCTGGTGTCATCGGCGCGGATGTCGAAGACGAGCTCGCCCGCGGGCGGGACGACGTTTATCGCCTCGCCGCTGCGCACGATCGTCGGCACCACCGTCAGCCGCGCCGGGCCCTCCGGATCGGCTACGGCCGCACCCTGGATCGCCGCGTGGGCGAGTGCCAGTAGCGCATTGCGCCCCTGTTGCGGCGCCGAGCCCGAGTGCGAGGCACGCCCGGTTGCGCGCACGCGCATCGTTCCCGCGCCCTTGCGCCGGACGATCACACCGTCCTGGCCGTCCTCGCTGATCTCGCCGGCCTCGAAACAGAGGCACGCGTCGTAGCCAGCGAAGCGCGCGGTGTGCGCGAACTCGGCGATCCGCCACTCCTCGTCGCAGACAAGCAGCACCGCGAGCTCCGCGTAGCTGTCGCGCTGCTCGGCACACGCGCGCGCCACCGCCAGTGAGAGTGCGACGCCGCCCTTCATGTCGGCGCTGCCCGACCCGTAGAGCCGCTCCCCATCCTCGCGCGCGGGTTGATGCTCGCCGTGTGAGACGACCGTGTCGAGGTGCCCGAGGAACAGCAAGCGCCGCCGGCCGTTCCCGCTCAAGGTCGCGAGCAAGTCGGGCGCACACCCGCTTGTGGAGCACGGCAGGCGCTCGACCGCCCAACCCGGGAGGAACCCCGCGCAGAGCGCCACCGCGAGCTCGGTGTTCTCGATCTCACCCGACGGTGTCGAGACCGCCACCAGCCGACGCATCTCCTCGAGCACGCGCGGGGCCAGGCTCTGGGCGAGGTCGGCGAGCGCGGGATCCATCTGGCGAAGCTATCGCGCAAGGCCAGTGTGTGCGGCGCCGGCGAGGCCATCGCCGTCATTCTGCTGCTCGAGCACACGCTCGAGTGCGGCCACGGCCGCGGTCGTGAACTCGCTCCCGGCACCGGCGCGGCACCGCTCGAGCGCCCGCTCGGGGTTCAAGCCCTGCGTGTGGAGGCGGCCGGTGAGCAGCATGTCGTAGGCGTTTGCGACCGCAAGCAGCGCGCCGCCCTCGGTGAGGCTACCCGCGCTCAGCGCCAATGGGTAGCCGCGCCCATCGGGACGCTCGTGGTGCTCGCGGATCCACACGAGCTGCTCGTCGCCGAGCACTCCCTCGGCCATGCTCACGGAGAGCTCGACGTGCCGCTTCACCTGCTCCCGCTGGGCGTCTGTCGGCGCTCCCGATTGGTGCAGAACGATGTCGGGCACACCGACCAGGCCGACGTCGTGCACGAGCGCGGCATCGCGCAGCAGCGCGATCCGTTCGTCCGACCAGTCGCAGGCACGGGCCATGCGGCAGGCCAGCTCGGCGACCCGATCTGAGTGGTGGCGGGTAAGCGGATTGCGGCCGTCGATCATGCGGGCCAGCCCCTGCAGCCCCAACTGCGCCTGCGAGCGCGCGAGCACCTCAATGCGCTCCTCGCTGGAGAGCTGCGAGACCTGCTCGGCGTTGTAGATGCAGATCTGATCGCGACCGTGTGCCTTGCTCCAGTAGAGCGCATCGTCGGCCAGCTGCATCAGGGCCGTGGCAGTGGTCGCCATGCTGCCGTCGCTTATGCCTGCCGAGAAGGTGACGCGGAAGGCGTCATCATGACGATTCTCGATCATCAGCCGCATCGCCTCCACGCAGTTGAGCGCGCCGGCCGCGGTCAGTCCCGGCATCACCCAGACAAACTCGTCGCCGCCGCGGCGGCCGACAGTGTCCTCCGGGCGTGCGCTGGCGCGCATCGCCGCCGCCACGCGACGGATCACGCTGTCGCCGAAGTCGTGCCCGGCGGTGTCGTTGATCTGCTTGAACTCGTCGAGGTCGAGCGCCACCACCGAGACCGGCTGGTCACGTACGCGAGCGCGCCGCACGGCGCCCTCCAGCTCGCTGCGCAGGTGGCGGTAGTTGGCGAGGCCGGTGAGCGCATCAGTTGCCGCCTGCTCGGCCAGCTTCGACTGCTCGCGGACGCTGCGGATCGCCGCCTGCAGCATCCCGCCGAGGGCCATGATCCGCTCGGCGTCCTCGGTGCTGACGGCCTCACGGTTGCTGGCGAAGGCCACGATCGCACGGGAGCGGGCGCCGGGCACCGTGATCGGGGCCACGATCGCGGCCTCGAAGCTCTCGGCGAGCACCGGGCTCACATCTGAGAGGCTCGCGAACAGCACCGGTGCGCGCCCGCCGATCGCCTCCGCGAAGCGGTGCCCGTGCAACGCCACCGGCTGGCTCGCCGCCAGCCCTGGCGCGTCGGTCGGCGGCCACAGGCCCAGCACCGTCGCCCGCTGGGGCGTGTCGAGCCGCAGGACCGTGAAGCACAGGCCCTCGTAGACGCTCGCGATCTCACGCGCGGCGATCAGCTCGAGCTCGTCGCGCCCGGCGCCCTCGATCACCGCGCTGGCGATCACCCGCATCGCCCGTTCCTGGTCGCCGAGCTCGTCGGCGCGGCGGCGGTAGAGCAGCGCGACTGCGCGACCGACCATGATCGTGCCGCCGACGAGCAGGAACACCCCGGCGGCCAGTGCCCACTGCACGATGAAGAAGCTGTGGCGGGCGGGCGGCTCGTAGAGCAGCGGCGCGGCGAGGCCGGTGACCACCAGGCCGAGCAAGGTCACGCTCAGTTTCGGCGGATAGAAGTAGGAGCTGTACAGCACCGAGACGAGCAGGTAGATCCAGGCCGGTGAGCGTGACCCGCCGGTCGCCCAGGCGGCGGCGCTCAGCTCGATCACGCCGAGCACGCTCAGCGCCGGCATATAGCGCTCGGGCCGCTGCATCTCGCGGAAGATCAGGGCCGACACCGCCCCGACGGCGAGGGCGACGGCGAGCAGCACCACGGCCGCGAGCCGGTGGTGGTGCGGGATCGCAGGGATCACTAGCAGCGGCGCCAGGATCAGCCCGCCGGCGAGCCACAGCGCCGCGTGCACGACGCAGGCGAGCCGGCGGTCCTCGGGCAGCAGCACGTCGCGCTTCAGCCGCAGTCCAGCACGGACGTTGACCAGCAGCGGCGCCTCGGTCTCGCGGTTGAGCCGCCCTGCGCGGCTGCGATCCTCAGCCGGCGACACTCGATACCGGTCCGTCTTCAGTCGCTACCGATCCGTCGTCACCGGCGACCGATCCGTCGTCACCAGGGTCCTCTCCGGCGGCCGCCGCGAGCGCCGGCGGCTCGGCGTGCAGCGCACCGCCCGCGTGCATGCGCCGCAGCGCGTCCACCGCCGCCGGCGTGAACTGCAGGTCCACCAGCGAGATGCACTCCTCGTAGGCCTCATCGACGGTTTTGGTGCGGCTGTAGGTACGTCCCGCCACCATTACGTCCCAGGCATCCGCCAGCGCGAGCAACGCCGCGCCGTCGGATATCTCGGCGGCGGTCAATCCGGCGGGGTAGCCGTCGCCATCGGGCCGCTCGTGGTGGCCGCGGATCCAGCCGACCTGCTCCTCGCTGAGGATGCTGCCGACGATGCGTGCCGAGAGACCGACGTGCTCGCTCATCTGCTCGCGCTCGCGTTCGGTCAGCCGCCCGGGCTTGGCCAGCAGCCCGTCGGGCATCGCGAGCTTGCCGACGTCGTGCACGAGTGCCGCCTCGCGCAGGCGCGCGACCCGCTCGTCTGGCCACCCGCTCGCCTGCGCCAGCAGGCCCGCGAACTGCGCGACACGCTCGGAGTGTTCGCTGGTGGCGGGGTCCTTTGCATCGATCGCCCGCGCCAACGCGCGCAGGCCTGAGAGCGCCTGCGAGCGCTCGAACCAGGCCTCGCGCGCCTCCGCGTCGAGTGACTCGGCCACATCGGCGTCGTACAGCGTCACCTGGTTGCGCCCGGAGGCCTTGCTCGCATATAGGGCCACGTCGGCACAGCGCACGAGCTCGGCGCGATCTGCGGTCGAGAGCGTGTCGCAGATGCCGACCGAGGTCGTGGCGACGTCGAGCTTGTTGCCGCCCTGGGCGATCAGCTCGCGAGCACGCTCGACCGCCTTGACGGCGTCACTTGAACTGGTGTCGGGCAGGATCCACATGAACTCATCGCCACCGAGACGACCGACGGTGTCGGAGGCGCGCACCACACGGCTCATGCACGCGGCCACGAAACCGAGCACCGCGTCGCCACGGTCGTGGCCATGTCGGTCGTTGATCTCCTTGAAGTTGTCGACGTCGATCATTGCAACGGAAAGTGGCGCACCGTGGCGCGTAGCGGCCGCCAAATCGGCCGTGAGCCGCTGGTGCACCGCGCGATGGTTGGGCAGGCCCGTGAGCTGATCGGTGAGCGCCTCGGTCTCGAGGCGCTCACGCTCCTCGAGACTTGTGACGATCTGGCCGAGCATCTCGGCAAAGGCCTGCAGCCGCTGCTCGTCGGCGCGCTTGAAGGCGTCGGGCTCCGCCGATGCGAGCGACACCGCCCCCCAGGGGACGTCGTCGATCAGGATCGGCGCGATCAGCGTCGATTTGCAGCCGTGTGCGCGGGCCACCGACTGCTCTGGCAGGTTGTTGGTGCGCACCACGTGGCGCGTCCCGAAGACTCGGGCGAAGCCGCCCCCGGGTGCGAACTGCTGCGTCTCGTCCCGTGCGAAGCCGCGCACGCTGTCGTCGTTCCAGCTGCCGAGCACGGTCGCACTGGTGTCGGATTCGTAACGGCTCACGTTCACCAGGGAACTGCCGAGCAGCTGGGCCAGGTCCGCGCAGACGAGCTCGAAGATGCGGTCCGCGTCCTCACCGCGGATGACGGCGCTGGCAG
Source organism: uncultured Actinomycetota bacterium (assembly GCA_963706725.1). GTDB lineage: Bacteria > Actinomycetota > Thermoleophilia > Solirubrobacterales > Solirubrobacteraceae > Palsa-465. The sequence continues at coordinate 2,852,898 of OY970167.1, forward strand.
CGCGCTGCAACGCGCCCTGTTCGGCTGCCAGGGTCTCGGCCCGCAGGCGCAGACCGTCGACCATGCGCTTGCCCGTGGAGACAATGCCGCCAAGCGCCACATATCCGGTCCCGGCGATGATCAACTGCGACAGGAAGCCGTCGCTCGGCGCCCGCGAGTCGTAGAACAGTGGCAGCGATTGGATCACGATCGAGCTGGCCACGTAGACCATCGCCAGCGTCGGCGCGTAGAAGTAACAGCCGAAGAGCGAGATCCAGAAGAGGTAGATCCAGGCAGCCGAGTGCGAGCCGCCGGTCGACGCGACCGCGATCGCGACGCCGCCCTGGGCAAAGAGCGTCGAGGCGTGCGTGACGTAGGGGCTCATCGTCGTCCAGTCGATCACCAACAGCGACACGAGTCCCCAGAGCACCGAGCTCACCGCGATCAGCAGGAGCCAGCCGAGATGACCATCGAAGCCGCCTGGCAACAGCGGGTAGGACGCGGCCGAGATCCCGGCGAATATGTAAAGGATGCCGCCGGCGTGTCCACCGAGCTCGCGTTCGATCGGGTTGATCGCGAAGATCTCGGTCCGCTGTCGCATCCAGGGGCCTAGGGTCCCCGGTTTCCAGAGCATGAGCTTGTTATCGGCGCGGAGGCGACCGCATTGAGGTCAAGGCGCCGCTTTCAGCGCGTGTTTCAGGGCGATTTACAGCTCTTGGCGGAGGATCGGCCGGCGTGCCGCGCCGGCCTCGTCAAGCCTTCGCACCGGCGTTGCGTACGGCGCCCCGCGAGCGATCTCTGGGTCCGCCGCCGCCTCGCGCAGGATCTCGGCGATCAGCGACGCAAAACGGTCAAGCGTCTCGCGCGTTTCCGTCTCGGTCGGCTCGATCAGCAGCGCCTCGTCGACGATCAGCGGGAAGTACACCGTCGGCGGGTGCACGCCGTGGTCGAGCAGGCGCTTTGCCAGGTCGAGCGTCTTGATCCCGAGATCCCGCTTCATCGGCGCACCGGAGAGCACAAACTCATGCATGCAGAGCCGCTCGTAGGCGACCGGCAGATGCTCGAGCACGCCCTCCTCACGCAGGCGCGCGAGCAGGTAGTTGGCGTTCAGCACCGCCACCTCTGAGACCTCGCGCAGGCCGGGTGCGCCGAGTGAGCGTATGTACGCGTATGAGCGCACGAACACGCCGTAATTGCCCTGGAAGCCGCGCAGCCGCCCGATCGACTTGGGGCGCTCGTAGTCGAGGTCGTAGCTATAAGCACCGTCGCTCATATCGCCGTGGGCTGCGCGCCTGATCACCTGCGGCCGTGGCAAGAACGGCTCGATGCGATCGGAGACCGCGATCGGGCCGGCGCCGGGACCGCCACCGCCGTGCGGCTGCGTGAACGACTTGTGCAGGTTGAAGTGCACGATGTCAAAGCCCATGTCGCCGGGGCGACAGATGCCCATGATCGCGTTCAGGTTGGCGCCGTCGTAGTAGAGCGTGGCACCGACGCCGTGGACGATCCTGGCGATCTCCTCGATCTGCGGCTCGAACAGTCCAAGCGTCGACGGGTTGGTCAGCATCAGGCAGGCGACGTCCTCGGTGGCCTTGGCGCGCAGGTCCTCGATGTCAACATTTCCGTACGCGTCCGTACCGATCTTCACGAGCTCGTAGCCGGCCATCGTCACCGTTGCCGGGTTGGTGCCGTGCGCGGTGTCGGGGGTCAGGATCTTGGTGCGGTGCTCGCCGCGATCCTCGTGATAGGCGCGCGTCAGCAATACCCCGGCGAGCTCGCCGTGCGAGCCGGCACTCGGCTGCAGCGACACGTGCGGCAGACCCGAGATCTCGCCGAGCGCGCGCTGCAGGCGCCACATCAGCTCGAGGGCACCCTGGGCAGCCTGCGGTCGCTGGAGCGGATGCAGGCGCGCGTGGCCGGGCAGCGCGGCGACGCGCTCGTGCAGCTTCGGGTTGTGCTTCATCGTGCACGAGCCGAGCGGATAGAAGCCGGTGTCGAGATCGAAGTTGCGCTTGCTCAGGCGGTTGTAGTGACGCACGATCTCCGGCTCCGACAGCTCCGGCAGTCGCGCCGGCTCGGGACGGCGCAGCGCCGCCGGAATCAGCTCATCGAGCGGGCGCGCGGGTACGTCGAGCGCCGGCGGCACGAACGCGCGTCGGCCGGGCTTCGAGCGATCGAAGATCGTCAGCTCGTCGTCGGCCGCTTCGATGAACGATCGCGCCCGCTGCTGGATCGTCGTACTCATCTCAGAGCCTCCTCGAGCGTATCGGCCAGGCGGTCGATGTCGGCCCGCGTGCGCCGCTCGGTGATCGCCACCAGGAGCTCGTTCTCGGAGATCCGGTGACCGGGGTTGATGCCGGTCGCCAGGCAATGTTCGATCGCCCGGTCGACGTCGCCCAAGATCCGGATCGGGAACTCGCGGACGACGGGCTGGTTGTGCGTCACCTGGACGCTCGCGAGCGCGTCCAGACGCGCGCGTGCATACGCGGTGCGCTGCACCAGAAGCTCGGCCAGCTCGACCAGCCCGCGCCGCCCCAGCCAGCTGAGGTAGACGATCCCGGCCAGGGCGTTCAGCGCCTGTGCGGTGCAGATGTTGGAGGTGGCCTTCTCACGGCGGATGTGCTGCTCGCGCGTCTGCAGCGTGAGCACGTAGCCGAGCCGGCCGTCGAGGTCGTGGGTCTGGCCGGCGATGCGACCGGGCACACGCCGGACGAGCTCGTCGGTGACGGCGAAGAATCCGAACGAGGGGCCGCCGTAGTCGAGCCGGTTGCCGAGCGTCTGGCCCTCGCCGACGACGATGTCGACACCCTGGGCGCCCGGTGCCTGCAGCAGCCCGAGCGAGATCGGATCGGCACTGCAGATCACGAGCGCGCCGGCGTCATGCGCGGCCTGGACGAGCGGCTCGAGGCGCTCGACCGCGCCGAGGAAGTTGGGCTGCGCGACGATCACGGCGCTGACGTCCTCATCGAGTGAACCCAGTTGCCGCACGTCGGTGGCGCCGTCGCGCAGCTCGACCTGCTCGACCTCCATCTCCCAGCCACGCGCGAGCGTGGTCAGCGTCTCCAGCGCATGCGGGTGCACGCCCGCCGAAACCAGGAAGCGCCTGCGGCGGTTGTGCAGCTTCGCCAGGTAACCGGCGGCCGCCACGGCGCTCGGGCCCTCGTAGACCGACGCGTTCGAAACGGGCAGGCCTGTCAGCTCGCTGATCGCCGTCTGGTACTCGAACATCGCCTGCAGCCCGCCCTGTGAGACCTCGGGCTGGTACGGCGTGTACGGCGTCAGAAACTCGGAACGCGTGATGATCGCGTCGACCAGCGCGGGCACGTAGCTGTCGTACATCCCACCGCCGAGGAACGAGATCTCGTCCTCGGCGCTGACGTTGCGGCTGGCGAGTGCCTGCAACTCGCCGTAGACCTCCTGTTCGGAGAGTCCGTCCGCCAGCGCCAGCGGCCGCTCGAGGCGCAAGCTCGTGGGCACGTCGGCGAACAGCTCATCGACCGAGGCGACGCCGATCGTCGCGAGCATCTCGCGCAGATCCTCGTCGGTGACAGCGGTGTAGCGGCTCAAGAGAGCGTCGCTACATACGCCGCTGAATCCATCAGGCCGTCGATCTCCCCGGGGTCGGTGAGCCTGACACGGACCAACCAGCCGTCGCCGTACGGGTCCTCGTTGATCAGCTGCGGGTTGTTGGAGAAGCTCGGCGTTGATGGCTAGAACCTCCCCTGAGAGTGGCGCGACCACGTCCGAGACGGCCTTGACCGATTCGACCTCGGTGTAGTGCTCGTCCTTGGTCAGTGCCGTGCCGACTGCGGGTGGCGTGAAGAACACGACCTCGCCCAGCGTGTCCTGGGCATACCAGGTGATGCCGAACGTCGCCTCATCGCCCTCGATGCGCGCCCAATCATGCTCGGCGTGGTACTTCAGCTCATCCGGGTAGTTCGGGTCCGCCATCTACTGATCCTTTCTGTACAAGGGCTTGGTCTTCACAACCGCCTCGCGGATCGTGCCGCGAACATCGATCTGCAGCGGGGTGCCTGGTACGGCGCGCTCCGCTGGAACGTACGCCAAGCCTATCCCGCGCTCCAGGCTCGGCGAATAGGTGCCGCTGGTGACGACGCTGCCGGCGATTTGCGGGTGGCCGGCTGGCGGCAGAATCGGATTGCCCTGGCGCGCGATCCCTGGTCCTTCGATCACGAACGGGACCAGCTTCAGTGCGGGTCCGCTGACCCGCACTTGCGAGATCGCGTCGGCGCCGATGAAGCCCGTCTGCTCCTCACAGGCCCAGCCCAGCCCGGCCGAGATCGGGTCGTGTTGCTCATCGAGATCGTTGCCGTACAGATGGAAGCAGGCCTCCATGCGCAGCGTGTCGCGCGCGCCGAGCCCGACCGGCCGCGCGCCCGCCTGTACCAGCGCGGCCCACAACGGCGCCGCCTGGTCGGGATCGCAGAGCAGCTCGACACCGTCCTCACCGGTGTAGCCGGTGCCACAGACGAGCAGCGGCACGTCGGCCACGCTGCGCTCGCAGCAGTGCAGGCGCGGTGGCAGCTGGCCGTCGGCAAGACCCTGGACGAGCGCGCGGGCCCTCGGGCCCTGGACCGCGAGCATCGCGAAGTTGACCTGACAGTCGGACACCTCGGCGTCGTACTCGTCACCGTGCGATTGCATCCAGGCGGCATCGCGCGAGTGGTTGTCGGCGTTGGTGATGACCAGGAAGCGGCCCTCCGCAAGGCGATAGAGGAAGAGGTCGTCGAGCACGTGGCCCCGCTCGTTGCAGAGCAGGCTGTATTGGGCACCGCCCTCGGGGATGCGCCGCACGTCGCTCGTAACCAACCGCTGGAGGCGCTCCTGCGCCTGAGGCCCGCTGATCACGACCTGCCCCATGTGTGAGACGTCGAAGATGCCGACGTCGCTGCGCACGGCCAGGTGCTCCTCGCGGATGCCGGTGTACTGGATCGGCATCTCCCAGCCCGCGAACGCCACGAGCCTGGCCCCCGCGGCCACATGCTCTGCGTAGAGCGGCGTGCGCTTCAGATCGGTTGTCGCTTCAGCCATTCACCGCCAGCGTATAAGGCGCGCTGGCGGTCCGCGGAAAAGGCTTGCTCAGCGGTCCTTCAGGAACGACGGGATGTCGATCTCGTCGTCGCGAATCTCGAGCGACGAACGCTGACGATCGTCCATCGTCACGTCGCGATTGGCCGACCGCGGGCGCGACTGCTGCACGCCGCTGCTGGAGCTGCGGTGCGGCGTCGCCGCGCGCACGCTGCGACTGTGGTGGTCGAAGCCGGTCGCGATCACGGTGACGCGAACCTCGTCGGACATCGAGTCGTCGATGACCGCGCCGAAGATGATGTTGGCGTTTGAGTCGGCCGCACTCTGCACGATCTCGGCGGCCTCGTTGACCTCAAACAGGCCGAGGTCACTGCCGCCGGTGATGTTCAGCAGGATGCCGCTGGCCCCCTCGACCGACTCCTCCAGCAGCGGCGAGGAGATCGCCTCCTTGGCGGCCTCGCCGGCGCGGTTCTCACCGCTCGAGCTACCGATCCCCATTAGTGCCGAGCCGGCGTCGCGCATGATCGTGCGCACGTCCGCGAAGTCGAGGTTGATCAGGCCGGGGATCGTGATCAGATCGGTGATGCCCTGCACACCTTGGCGCAGGACGTTGTCAGCTTCGCGCAACGCATCGGTCAGCGAGGCGCGCCGCTCGACGACCGAGAGCAGCTTTTCGTTCGGGATCACGATCAGCGTGTCCACATACTCGCGCAGCTTCTCGATGCCGTCCTGGGCCTGGCGGGCACGCTGCGTGCCCTCGAACCCGAACGGGCGGGTGACAACGCCGACGGTCAGCGCGCCGATCTCGTTCTTGGCGATGTCGGCGATGACCGGCGCGGCGCCGGTGCCGGTGCCTCCGCCCTCGCCAGCGGTGACGAACACCATGTCGGCGCCCTTCAGCGCCTCCTTAATGTCATCGCGCGATTCCGCCGCGGCGCCCTGTCCGATCTCCGGGTTGGCGCCCGCGCCAAGCCCCTTGGTGAGCTCGGTGCCGATGTTGAGCTTGATGTCCGCATCACACATCTGCAGCGCCTGCGCGTCCGTGTTGGCCGCGATGAACTCGACGCCGCGAAGGCCGGCGTCGACCATGCGGTTGACCGCGTTGGTGCCTCCACCGCCGACGCCTACGACTTTGATGACTGCTAGATAGCTGCCGCTTTCCATGATGATCCGTCCGACCCTCGATTCAGCATTGAGCGTTTGCCCGCTCCTGCTTTCTTGCGGGAGTTTCGCACGTTACGACCTTATCTTCGGCCAAGTCAACGCAAAATCTCCCTTCGCAACGATCCTTGCAGATCGGCGAACTCTCGATCATAGCCAGAGAGTCATGCCAGGCGCAGATTAACCCTCAAGTTGAGGTCTAGCCTACGCTGCCGCTGCCGGCAGCCAGGCCGAGCGCGGTTGCCTGCTGCTGTGAGACGCCGACTCCGGTCGCTGGCCGCTGTGGATCGCTGACGTCGATATAGGAGGCGCCAACGGAGCCCTTGTTCTGCAAGACGGCCACCGCGGCCGCCCACTTCTGCGTCAGTTGAACGGTCGGGCCGAAGTAGATCTGGGGGCCGTTGCGGAGCTGCACGATCACGCCGTGTGCACCGCTGGAGGTGGCGTCGGCAACGTGTGCGAGCAGCGCGTAGGGGGCCGCGGCCAGCACCGAGATCACGCCACGCGGGCCGGCGGCGGTGACCGTCGGCCCATCGGGGGATGACTTCAGCGGGACGGTCGGGAGCGAGCCATAGGTGGTCGTGCTGGGCAGCAGCAGGCCGTCGGCGTCGACCACGCGCGTCTGTCCACCAACCTGCACGAGCGCTACCGGCACTTCCTCGTCGACGTGAATCAGCAGGCCGTGGGAGCCCTCGCTCGTAGCGCTCAGGCGTTGCACGTAGCCGTATTGGGAGACCGTCGCCTCGAGCTTGGCGACGTCCACATTGAGCGTCGTCATCTTCAGTGCAGCGCTGGTCAGGTTCGCGCGGATCTCAGCCACGTCGGGCCCGCTCAGGCCGGTCACGGTCACCTCCTGCACCCTCACGAACGAGGAGCTGCGGTACCACGTCCACCCCAGCCAGCCGGTCAGCAGCAGCATCAGCACCAGAGCCAGCGTGTGCAGTGAACGCACACGGCGCGGCAGCAGCCTCGGCATCGTGAATCGGCGCTCACGGACCCAGCTGCCGCTGCTCATGCCGCCCGCCAATCGGTGAGTTCCTTGTCCAATTTCAAAACCAGGTCTCGGACACCCGCGTCCGCTACATGGAGGTTCGACCCCGAGTCCACGACCCCTACCTCGAGTTGAGAATCGCCGCGCACGCACGTAGCCGCTGCAGCTGTCCGCGCTCAGCTCCGCGCGGGCTCACCTTGCTCGTGGGGCCCACCTCGCTCTTGGGGGCCCACCTCGCTCTTGGGGACCCACCTCGCTCTTGGGGACCCACCTCGCTCTTGGGGACCCACCTCGCTTCTGCAGGGTCTGCGGGTGTGCCGAGAGTGTGTCGTCGTGTGTCGGGTCCGTCACACGCTTCGCCGATCCTCAGTGGTCGCAGGGATCAAGCGCGTTGCCAACAGCTACTGCGATCGCCCGCGTTGCAGAGTCGTTACACGGCGTGACAGTTACGTCACACCTGCGAACCCCGTTTTTGGGCGTGGGCCTGCCCTGCGCCGCGCGGCAGCCGGTTTAGAGTCGTCCCGGGGAGCATCCGGAGCGCGCCTGCGTCGCGGCGCGTCACTCGACGCCGGTCGCGACCAGTGTTCGGCCCAGCGAGTCGATGTTCCCGGCGCCCATGACCAGGCAGATGTCGCCACCGCGGAGCGTCGCCGCGAGCCAATTCCTGGCGTCAGCGAGGGTCGGCATCCACGCAACCGTGCGACCGCCGCCGGCGTCGGCTGCGGCGGCGGCGATCAGGCGACCGTCAACGCCAGGGAAATCCTCCGCCCGCTCACGCGCCGGATAGACGTCGACCACCGCGCACAGATCGGCGCCTGCCAGCGCGACACCGAAGTCACGCGCGAGCGCGCGCGTGCGCGAGTAGAGGTGTGGCTGGAACACGGCGACCAGCCTGCGGGCACCGAACTCGCGGACGCCGGCGATTGCTGCCGCCACCTCGGTGGGATGGTGGGCGTACTCGTCGTATATCGGTACGCCGTCGGACGTGGTGCCGAGCAGCTCCTGCCGGCGCCGGGCGCCGTGGAACGACGAGATCGCCGCGACTGCCTCGGCGGGATCGGCGCCCGCCAATGTGGCCGCCGTCAGCGCGCCGGAGGCGTTCACGGCGTTGTGCGCGCCGAGCACCGCAAGCGCGACGGGACGCCCCTGCCAGACGAAGCGGATGCCCTCGGGCGTCGGCTCCTGGCTCGGCGCGTCGTACGGCACCACCAGCCTGGCGCCGGATGCGAGGCGCAGTAGCTCGGGCCGATCCCAGACCACGGCCGTCTCCGCGCTCGCCATAAAACGGGCGAAAGTCTCGTCCAGATCTAGACGTGAGCTGTAGGTCGAGTGATGATCGAGCTCCGCATTGGTCAGCACCGCGACCTCGGGTGAGTAGTTCAGCAATGAACGATCCGACTCATCGGCCTCGATCACGATCCAGTCGCCGTCACCCCAATCGGCGTTGCACCCAGTGTCGCGCAGCGTCCCTCCGACGACGTAGGCAGGGTCAAGTCCGCAGCGTCGGAGTACGTGCGTGATCATGCCGGTGGTCGTGGTCTTCCCATGGGTACCGCTGACGGCGATGCAGCGCTTCAGCGAGGCGATCTCCGCGAGCAGCAGCGCACGGTGCACCGATATCGCTGCGCCTGCAAGCTCGGGGTTTTCCGGTGTGATCGCACTCGAGTACACGACCACGGCTCCGGCCGGCACGTTCGCGGCCGCGTGACCGATCACCGGCTCGATGCCGAGCTTGCGCAGCGGCTGCATGTATTCGCTCGTACTCCGATCAGAGCCGGTCACAGTCGCGCCCAGCTTGTGGGCGATCAGCGCCAGGCCGCTCATGCCTGCGCCACCGATGCCCACGAAGTGCAGGCGCCGCCCGGCCCACAGCCGGCCAACCTCGCCACCACGCGGAGCTGCTTCGACAGGGCGGCGCCGTCCAGCTTCAGACTGAGCCTCAGGTGAAACGTGCGCCACCTTGGACTGACCGTCGAGTTGATCTTGATGGTTGTTGCGATGGTCGTTCATGCCTCGAGCTCGCCCGCGTGGTTGCCGGCCACGATCGACTGCACCCCGGCCGCCGCAAGCACCTCGGAGGCGATCACGGCCGCGGCGTGCGGTCGCGCGAGCCCCAGCGCCGCGCGGCTCATGTCCTCGAGTCGTGTGGCGTCGGAAAGCAACCGGTCGACTTCTGTACGCAAGCGTTCACCAGTGAGCTCGGAGTCGGGGATCACGACAGCGGCACCGGCATCGGCGAGGTAGCGGGCGTTCACCGTCTGGTGGTCAGCGGTTGCGTGCGGATACGGGATCAGGACCGAGGGACGGCCGGCCGCGGCGAGCTCCCAGATCGAGCCGCCGGAGCGGGAGACGGCCAGGTCGCAGGCCACGATCGCGTCCATCAGACCCGAGATATAGCCGCGTAGGTCGTAACCGGCGCGTGGCGCCCGGAGGTCCGAAAGGTCACGCTCTCCGGCGGCGTGGAGCACACGGAAGCTGCTTCCGGCAAAGGCGGCGAGCGCAGCCTCGTTGATCGAACGGGCACCCTGAGATCCCCCGAAAACGAGCACAAGCGTCTCCTCCGGGCCCACGTTGAAGCGTGCTCGCGCCGCCAGGCGGTCCATCGGTATCGGTGGGATCGGCCTGCCCGTGATCACGAACTTGGAAGAGGTGTGACCGGGGAGCGGCAGCGCTGTGCAAACGCGCCGGGCAAGCGGCGCGAGCATGCGGTTGGTGAGGCCGAGGTGACCATCGATCTCGGCAATCACCAGCGGGATCCGTAGCATCGCCGCCGCCAGCCCGACAGGGCCAGCGACATAGCCGCCCCCGCCGAACACCGCCCGCGGCCGCACGCGGGCGACGAGCGCCGTGGCTAGCGCCATCGCCGCCGTGTCGACTGCGACCGCCTTGGCGGCGCCGATCGGCGATCGCCGCGGCAGCGACACCACGTTCAACTGATGAAACTCGTAGCCGGCCGCCGGGACCAGTTGAGCCTCGGCTCGGTCCGAACCGACGAACTGGACCTCGGCGCCGTTAGCTCGCAGCGCGTCGGCTACGGCCAGCGCCGGCACCACGTGTCCGGCGGTGCCGCCGGTCGCGATCAGAATCCGGGGAGCCGTCATGTCCCACCGCCGAGGTCTGTCGTTGCTCGTGCCCGTCGACCAGCCGCAGCTCGCGCGCCGCCGGCCGGGCGATGCCCAGCAGCAGGCCGATCGAGACCAGCATCACCAGCAGGTTCGTGGGCGCGTAGGAGATGAATGGCAGCGGGACGCCCGTAAGCGGCGCGATCCCGAGCACGACGAAGATGTTGAGAATGCCTTGACACAGAATCAGCGAGGTCAGACCACTCGCGAGCAGCTTCGTGTAGCGGCTGGCGGCGCGCCGAGCGGTGCGCATTCCAGCGTAGGCGATCATCCCGTAGAGGCTGACGACCACGAGGATGCCGATCAGGCCGAGCTCCTCGCCGACCACAGCGAGGATGAAGTCGGTCTGTGCCTCGGGCAGCCACATGGCCTTGCCGACCGACTGCCCGAGCCCGACACCCGAGACCCCACCGGAGCCGACGGCCATCTGGCTCTGTGCCGACTGCCAGCCGGCGCTCGACTGCTGCGAGAAGGGGTGCAGGAACGAGGTCAGGCGCGTGGCCTCATATGGATGCACGACGACCATCAGTACGAGACCCAGGCCTGCGATGAGGAAGATCTTCGAGACGTAGCCGCCGGGAACTCCGGCTACCACCAACATCGACACGACCGTCAAGAAGCAGACGAGCGTGGTGCCGAGGTCCGGCTCGACCGCAATCAGCAGGCAGGCGGGCCCGACCGCCACCGCGATCGGCGCGATCGCGGGTTTGAAGCCACGCTGCAGCCGACGCGGATTGTCCGCCAGGTAGCGGGCCGCGTAGAGCACGAGCGCGAACTTCGCCAGCTCGGAGGGTTGGAACTGGATCGGGCCGGCGGCGAACCAGCGGCGCGCACCGTTGATGTCACGCCCGATCCCGGGCACCAACACCGCCAGAAGCAGGGCCGTCGAGCCGTACAGGATGATCCGCGTGATCTCGGGTGTGAGCCAGTTCAGGCCGAACTGCTCGCTCAGGCGCATGGCGACCAAACCGAGTCCGGCGGCGAACAGGTACATGAGGAACTCGCTGGTGCCGTAGCCACCATTGATGGCCCCCTCGGGCGATGAGGCGCTGTAGACCATGACCGCTCCGAACGCGATCAGGCACAGCGTTGCGGTCATCAGGATCCTGTGCTCAAGCGGCGGCGCCACGCGCCTGGCTGTGCGTGCTTGAGCGGGGCGTGGCGGCATTGCGACTACTTCGACACAGGGCAGCGAATGCCTCCGGGGGATTTGGTGCGAATCGCCTTATTTCCCGGGGCTTCGCGCGTCCCTGGCGATCGCGCGGTGGGGCGCTGCCGTTACTTGCCGTTACCGGTCGAGCCGGCGCTCCCCGCGCCCACCCGTGATTGGCGGACAACCGCCGCCACCTGCGGCTTCTTCGCTTCCGGCTTGGGCTGTTCGGAGATCTGATAGAGCGTAAATCCGATCGCCCCACAGGCGGCCGCAACGATCCAGAAGCGCAGCATGATCTTGGTCTCAGACCACGCCTCGAGCTCGAAGTGGTGGTGGATCGGCGCCATCTTGAAGACGCGTTTGCGCCACACGCGGAAGCTGAAGACCTGGATCAGCACCGATAGCGCCTCGATCACGAAGATTCCGCCGATCACGATCAGCAGGATCTCCGTGTTGGTCATGACCGCCAGGCCGGCAATCGCTCCGCCGATCGCGAGCGAGCCGGTGTCGCCCATGAAGACGCTCGCCGGGAAGGCGTTGAACCAGAGGAAGCCGATGCAGGCGCCGCACATGCACCCCGAAACCAACTCGAGGTCATGGTCCTTGGGGCCGGTGACGAAGGTGATCCCCATGAACGTGAGGAAGGCGATCGCGCCACAGCCGGCGGCGAGGCCGTCGAGGCCATCGGTGAGATTGACCGCGTTGGTCGTGCCGGCGAACACCAGGTAGATGAAGAGGATGTAGACCGGAACGGGTAGATCGATGTGCGCGTTGAAGGGCCGCAGTGAAACCTGATCTGGCATTCCCGCCTTGTGCGTAGCGACCCACCAGAGCCCCACCGAGATCAAGAGCAGCACGATCATTTTCGTGCGGCCGCGCAACCCCAGCGAGCGGCGCTTGACGATCTGCGTGTAATCGTCGGCGAAACCCAGCAGCGCGCAGGCGAGCGTCGCACCGAACACCCCGAGCGAGCTCCAGTCGTGTGCCGAGAGGCACAGGTACGGAACCGCAAACGCGATCATGATGATGATCCCGCCCATGATCGGCGTGCCCGCCTTGACCTTGTGTCCTTCGGGCCCCTCCTCGCGGATGTTCTTGCCCAGACCGCGGTTCCTCAGGAACTCGATGAAGCGCGGGCTCAGGAACAGGCACATCAACAGTGCCGCGGACGCGGAGATCAGGACGCGCCCAGCCTGGGAGTTGAGCGCGTGCGTGGCGGTCGCGAAGATCACGCCATCGTCGCCGCGGTCAGCGTCTCGCAGACGAGCTTCAGGCCGACACCGTTGGAGGCCTTCACGAGCACGGCATCTCCGGATCGCAGCAGCCCGGGCAGCAGCTCGGCCGCCGCGGCAGCGTCTGCTGTCACGTGATGCTCTCCGTCAAACTCGTCCGCCATCGACTCCGCCAGCGGCCCGACGGTCACGAGCACGTCGGCAATCCCGTGCGCGTAGCGGCCGATCTCACGGTGGTAGCCATCGGCGCTCGGGCCGAGCTCGAGCATGTCGCCGAGCACCGCGATATGGCGGCCCTCGGCCGGCGTGCTTGCGAGTGCATCAAGCGCGGCTCGCATCGACATCGGGTTGGCGTTGTAGGCGTCGTCGATCAGCGTGATCCCGCCGGCCAGCAGGTGCCGCTGGCCACGGCCGGGCGAGAGCTCGAGCGTCAGCCGTCCGCCGGGCGTGACGCCCACGGCGCAGGCAGCGGCCACCGCTGCCAGCAGGTCCTGGCGCAGATGGGCCGCGCTGAAATCGAGATCGAGCCCGAGCCGCTCGCCTCGAGCATCGATCTCGACGTGCGTCGGGCTCTGCGAAGCGAAGCGCACGTCACCATCGACACCGAACGTGACGGTCTCGAGCTCGGCACGCAGATGCGGGTTGAGTAGGGGCTCAGCGGCGGGCACGATTGCCGTGGCGCCCGGCGCAAGCCCGGCAATCAACTCTGCCTTGGCGGCCGCGATCGCCTCGATCGAGCCGAGCAACTCAAGGTGAACCGGCCCGATGCTGACGATCACGCCCACGTCGGGCTCCGCGATCCTGGTGAGCTCGGCGATCTGGCTCGGGCCACGCATCCCCATCTCTAGCACCAGTACCTCGGTCCCGGCGGGCGCCGCCAGGATCTGTAGCGGCAGGCCGATCTCAGTGTTGAAGTTGGCCTGCGAGGCGACGGTGCGCCGCCACGGCGAGAGCAGGCTGAGCAGCAGATCCTTGGTCGACGTCTTGCCGGTCGAGCCGGTCACCGCGATCACCTTCGACCCGAGCTCATGCCGCCAGGCGTTGGCCAGCCGCTGAAGTGCAGCGAGCGGATCGCTTGCGGTCAGCACCGCACCAGTCGCGACCGAAGGGGGCGGTCCAGCGGGACCGTCCCCAGCCAGGGCCGACTGTGCGTGCTCGGGAGCGATCAACACGCCCCAGGCGCCGTCGGCGAGCGCCCTTGCCGCGAACGTGCCGCCGTCGAGATTCTCCCCGGGGAGACCGACAAACAGCGTCCCGGGACCGGCGCTACGGGAATCTATCGTCGCAAGCGTCGGGCCCTCAGCGCCGGTGGCGGCGTCGCGAACCAGCTGCGCTCCGGCAGCGTGCGCCAGCCGTTGAGCATCCCAGCGCCTCATCGGCCACCGAGGGTACTTATGGGAGGTGATTGCACAGCCCGCCTCACGCGGCTGCGCCTCGGGCCTGGCGCAGGGCCTCACGCGCAACGCTGACGTCATCGAAGGGGACCTTCTCGCCGCCGGCGAACTCCTGGCCCTGTTCGTGACCCTTGCCGGCGATCACGACTACATCACCGTCCTGCGCCGCGGCGACCGCAGCGAAGATCGCGGCGCGACGGTCGACCTCGCGCTCGACGGGTCGGTCGATCCCGGTCAGGATCTCGGCGATGATCGCGTCGGGGTTCTCGGAGCGGGGATTGTCCGAGGTCACGAACACGCGATCCGCGATGCGCGCGGCGATCTCCCCCATCAGCGGCCGCTTCTTGCGGTCACGGTCGCCGCCGCAGCCGAAGACCACGTACAGTTGCCCGTCGGTGAGCGCGCGGGCGGAGGCGAGCACGTTCGCAAGCGAATCGGGCGTGTGGGCGTAATCGACAAGCACCGCGAAGCGCTGCCCCTCGTCGACCGTCTCAAAGCGTCCGGGCACCTGCCCGGCGCGCTCAACGGCCGAGACGGCGGTGTCGAACGGGACCCCGAGCGCGCGCGCCGCAGCAAACGCGGCAATCACGTTGGAGACGTTGAAGCGTCCCCGCAGCGGCGAGCCGAGCTCCGCGACGCCGTCCGGCGAATACAGCGTGAAGCGCGAGCCGGCCAGGCCGGTGCGCACATCGTCGGCACGATAGGTGGCGCCCGCGTGATCGAGCGCGAAGGTGATCGGCGACGGGATCTCGGGATCGGTGGCGAGGCGCAGCCCGTAGGGGTCGTCGAGGTTCAGCACAGCGGTGCGTGCTCCGAGCTCCGTGAAGAGCTTGCGCTTGGCCTGGAAGTAGTCCTCCATCGTCGGATGAAAGTCGAGATGGTCCTGGGTGAGGTTGGTGAACACTCCGACCGCGAAATGCGACGCGTCTGCCCGGCCCAGCGCGAGCGCGTGTGAGGAGACCTCCATCACGCAGGCGGTGTCGCCGCCGTCGAGCATCGCGCGAAACGAGCGCTGGAGGTCGATCGCCTCCGGAGTCGTGCGCTCAACGGGCAGCTCTACGCCGCCGATCACACTCTTGACGGTGCCGAGCATCCCGGTTTGGCGGCGGTCGGCCACGAGCAACGCACGCACGATGTAGGCGGTCGTGGTCTTCCCGTTCGTGCCTGTGATCCCGACGAGGTCGAGGCTCTCGGTGGGGTTGCCGTAGAACCTGGCGGCGGCCGCAGGCATCGCGCGACGCACGTCGGGCACCACCACCTGGGGGATGTCGACGTCGAGCAGATGGTCGACAACCAGGGCGGCGGCGCCACGCTGCACCGCGTCGGCGGCGAAGTCATGCCCGTCGCTGGTGAACCCCCGCACACAGAAGAAGAGATCACGGGGCCCGACAACGCGGTTGTCGTAGGCCAACCCAGCTATGTCAACCGCCGCGGCGCCCGGAAAAAGAACGTCCAGATCCATCGGCGCCACAGCGTAGCTATAGCTAGGGCGTCGACGGCATCGCCGGGTGCAGCGCCGACGCCGGGCAGGCCTGCGGCGGGCATGGGTTGATCCCGAAGTGCGGGACCGCCCAGCCGACGATCTTCTGGAACGCCGGTGCCGCGACCGAACCGCCGTAGATGCTGCCGTTCGGCTCGTTGACTACCACGGCGACGAGCAGCTTGGGATCGCTGGCCGGCACCATCCCGATGAACGAGGCGACAAACTTGGTGCTCGAGTACTTGCCGTTGATTGACACCTGCGCGGTCCCGGTCTTGCCGGCCATGTCGTAGCCGGGGATCGCGGCACCGGAGGCGGTGCCGCCGTCGGCAAGCACGCCGCGCAGCATGTTGCGCATCTCCGACGCCACAGTCGAGGAGATGATGCGCTTGCCTCGCGGCTCTGCGACGCGTTTGCCACCGACCGAATCGACGATCTGTGGTGTGCGGAGGATGCCGCCGTCGGCGATCGCGTCATAAGCCTGGACCATCTGCATCGGCGTGACGTCCTCGCCCTGACCGAACGGCAGGTTGTACATCGAGAAGCCGTAATACTGGGAGAGCGGTCTGATGATCCCCGGCTCCTCGCCGGGCAGGTCGACACCCGTTGCGCGTCCGAAGCCGAAGCGCTTGACCCACTGCGAAAAGCGGATGGCTCCCAGGCGCTGACCGATGAGGTCGGCGCCGATGTTGCTCGAATACTGGAGGATCTGCCCGACGCTCCAATCCTCGTAGCCGTGATTCTCGGCGTCGGTGATCGTGTAACCGTCCGCTCGGAGATCGGGCGGCACGGTGAACTCTGAAGTGGGAGTGATCAGGTCGTCCTGCAAAGCGCCCGAGACGGTGATCGCCTTGAATGTCGACCCCGGCTCGTAGAGCATGTCGACGGCCTGATCCTCGGCGGCGGCGGTGTGTCCGCCGACGGACTTGAGGGCAGTGGCCGGAACGTGGTCCAGGTTCACAGACGGCCAGTTGGCGAGCGCGAGGATCTGGTCGGTCTGCGGATCGGTGACGATCGCGGTTGCGCCCGCGGGCTTGTATTGGGCGCCGACGCCGGCGAGCACCTGCTCGACCTCGGCCTGCAGCGGCGCCGAGATCGTGAGCTTGATGCTCTTGCCCGGAACCATCGTCTTGGGCGAGGTGATTGAGATCGGCTTTCCCTGGGCGTCGATCACCGTCCGGCGCGTGCCACTTACGCCGGCAAGCACCTTGTTGAACTTGTATTCGAGACCGTCGGCGCCGCCGCCGTTGCCGACCCAGCCGAGCACCTGCGCGAGCTCGGTGCCACGGGGATAGGCGCGCCGCTCCGTGGGAACGTCCCAGACGCCGTTGACGCCGGGCGCTGACTTGGCGGTCACCTGCAACTTCATGATCTTGGCGGCCGTGGCAGCGGGCAGATCGACCGCCAGCTGCACGTAACCGGTGCCCTGTTTGGTGATCAACTGCAGCGTGCGTGCCGCCGAAAGACTGAGCAGCGGCGCAAGCTTGTTGGCGACGACCTGCGGGTCCGAGTAGGTCTTGTTGATCAGGATCGGATCGACGTAGATCGAGTCCGACGGTTCGCTGATCGCGTACACAACGCCGTTGCGATCGGTGATCTCGCCGCGCACGGCGGGCACCGTGACGTTCTGGACCTGCTGGTCGTTGGCCGCCTTGCGCAGCGCGCCCGAGCGAATCGTCCCCAGGTAGCCGGCGCGCAGCACGCCGATCAGCAGCAGCAGGACGAAGACTCCGAACATCAAGCCGACACGACGATCGATCGTGTCGACGGTCCGGCGGGGGGCGCTGGTTGACATCGCTATTACCCGGCGAGCCCGGTGCCGCCGTCGGTGGAGCCGGGGCTCTGTGAGGTGTTGACGCCGGCATCCGTGTTGGTGACGCCGGTGTTCAGTCCGGCGCTGCCGCCGGTCGTGGTCGACGCGCCGGTGGCACCGGTAGTCGAGGAGCTCGGCGGAGCGCCGGTGCCGGTGCTCGTGCCCACGGCGGAGCCTGTCGTCGAGGACGAGACATTGGTGCCGGTGGGGGCCGTGGTGCCGGCGATGACCGTGGTGCCCGTTGTGCCGGTGGTAACGGTGGTGGTGTTCCCGCTCGTACCACCACCCGTCGCCACGGTGCCGTTGGTCGTCGAGTTGCTGGTGGCGGTGTTGCCGGCGGTGTTGCCGAGCGTCGCCTGACCATTGGCCTGCTGCTCGGCCGTCAGGCCACTCAGGAACGTGGTAGTGGAGGGAGCGGAGATGTTGCGGATCGCCGCGCCCAGATGCCCGCCGCTCGCCGACTGCAGGAGGTGCACGTCAAGTGGATTGGGCATGTACATGCCGTAGCCCGCCGCCAGCCTCTCGATCCTGCTGTTGTCGGAGAGGGCCGATATTCGGGTGCGCAGCGTGGTGTTGCTGCTCTGCAGCAGCGTTGCCTGTTGGATCTGGCTGCCGACGCCGGCACCCAGCTTCAAGACCTCGACACGTAGCCCGACGATCGCCACCAGCATCACTCCGAGCACCGGGATCCAGGCACGGCCCCGGACGATGCGGTCAAGCCTTGGCGGCTGCAGCCGCAGCGCCAGCCGGGGCGCGTGGTCGGTGCGCGCACGGCCCCCGCGCGGGGCCGTCGAGCGCGAGCGCGAGGGCGTCTCGCGACGCGGGCGCGCCGGGGCGGGCGCATCGTGGCGAGTACGGTTCGGGGAAGGCGCGAGCGATGCCTCGAGCGCAGCTGCAGCTGCCGTCGCGCGACTGGATGGACGCGTGGCCGGGCGCGCACGCTGACGAGACGCGGGACGCGCTTCGGGCTGGCGGACCGGGCCTGATACGCGGCGCGGTGCCCTGGGGATGTATTCGGCCTCGGTCTCGCGGGCCACGCGGCGCCCGGCGACCGTTGCGGCGGCTGGTGGGGTCATGGGTTAGATCACCTCTACGGGAGCTTCCGTGCTGCGCGCAGATGCGCTGACTTGGATCGTGGGTTTGACGCGATCTCACCCTGCGTCGGCGCGATCGCGCGGCGGGTGAGTACTTCGGCCTCTGGTTCGTGGCCGCAGACGCAGATCGGTAGATCTGGCGGGCAGATGCAGCCGCGGGCCTTGTCGGCGAGGAAGCGCTTCACGCGCCTGTCCTCGAGCGAGTGGAAGGAGATCGCTGCGAGGCGCCCGTTGGCGGCCAGCAGGTCCCAGGCCAGCGGCAGGCCCTCATCGATCTGCGTGAGCTCGTCGTTGACGGCAATCCGCAGCGCCTGGAAAGTGCGCTTGGCCGGGTGGCCGCCGGCGAACTGCGCCGGAATCGGCACCGCCGCCTTGATCACCTCGACGAGCTCCTGCGTGGTCGTGAGCTCAGAGCGCGTGCGTGCTCGCGCGATCGCCCGGGCGATCTGGCCGGAGTAACGCTCCTCGCCGTAGTCGCGCAGCAGGCGCGCAAGCCTGCGCTCGTCCCAGGTGTTGACGATCTCCGCGGCCGACCGCTCTTGCGAGGGGTCCATGCGCATGTCGAGCGGTGCCTCGTAGGAGTAGGAGAAGCCGCGTTCCCACGTGTCGATCTGCATCGACGACATGCCGAGGTCCATGTAGACCAGATCGGCGGCGACGCCCTCTTCGCGCAGCAGGGCGAGTCCCGCGACGAAATCGGCGTGGATGAAGCGCGTGTCACAGGCGACGTCGGCCGCCAGCTCGGCGAAGCGCCCCTCGGCCAGCGGATCGCGGTCGATCCCGATCAGCATGCCGGCTGAGCCGATGCGCTCAGCGATCAGGCGCGCGTGGCCCGCGCCACCGACCGTGCAGTCGACGGCAACGGCGCCAGGCGCCGGGTCGAGGAACTCGATCAGCTCGCCGGCCAGGACGGGCACGTGCGGCGTAGTCATGTCAATCAGTGTGATCAAAGCTTGCTGTGATCTCGGAGAAACGTGAGAGCGCGATCGCGTTGTACTCGGAGAACGCCTTGCGATCCCACAGCAGCAGGTGGTCGCCGGCGCCGGTGATCACGGCCTCCTTCTCGAGGCCCGCGAACTCGCGTGCGAGTTGCGGAATCACGAGCCGGTTGGCCGAGTCGAGCTCCAGATCCCAGGAGCTTCCGTAGAGCAGGTTGCGAAGGTCGCGTGCGCGTGGGCTGAGCGGGTTGAGATCCGCGAGCGCCTGTGCGACATAGGCGTCGTAGTCGTCCGGCCGCCAGATGCCAAGCGAGCGCGCCGTCCC
The DNA here is from genome assembly GCA_963706725.1 of uncultured Actinomycetota bacterium. Lineage (GTDB taxonomy): Bacteria > Actinomycetota > Thermoleophilia > Solirubrobacterales > Solirubrobacteraceae > Palsa-465. Next base: position 2,872,629 of record OY970167.1, read on the forward strand.
GAGCTCGGTCTCGGGCGAGACCGCGATCACGACCCCGCCCTTGAGGGCGTCGCGGTATTTCGCCGGAACCGTAAGCCGGTTCTTCGCGTCTAGCGCGTGTTCGAAGGTGCCGCGAAAGATCAAGGGTTCTCATGCGCCTGGCCGAAAGTTGAGACCCGGGTGGCTGGGTGGGAGGAGCCCTGCCACCCGGGTCCCTGCATGCGTGGCCCACGTTAACCCATCTTCTCCCACTTTGCAACCCGATCAGCCACCAATTTCCCACCAGAGCCGCCGCAGGGCGCAATCGGCGTGCTCGCTCCCCGACCCAGGCGGTCGTTCGCGGACACAACACCCAGGTAGCACGGGCCCCGAGCAGGCCTCTCTGTCGCCTACGCCGAGCGGTCCACTCACGTGGCGACGGTGGGAGAAAGTGGAGCGACCCGTGGTTCTCAGGCCACGAGCCGCGGTGCCTTGTCCGCCGGCTCGGTGGCCGGCACGTCGATCAGCCTGTAGCCGACGCCCCAGACGTTGACCACGTAGAGCGCGCCCTGGGCCGAGAGTTTGCGGCGCAGGCGCGAGGCGTGTGAGTCGAGCGTGCGGGTGCGCTGGGCGGTGGCGCCACCGTCGCTCCAGCCCCAGACGGTGGCCATCAGCTCGGCGCGCTTGAAAACACGACCCGGCTCGCGCGCAAGCGTGACGAGCAGGCTGAACTCCTTACTTGCGAGCGTCACCGGCACGCCGTCGACCCACACCTGACGCGCGAGCGCGTCGATCTCGAGCGTGCCGACCCGCAGCCGCGCGACTCTCGAACCCCGTCGGCGGCGGCGCAGCAGCGACCGGATCCGCGCCCGCAGCTCGGTGTAGAAGAGCTCCCCGCGGGTCAGGTACTCGTCGCATCCGCGTTCGAAGGCACGGATGCGATCGAGTGGCGAGGAGCCAGCTCCGATCACTATCACCGGCAGATCGCAATCGACCCGCGCGGCAAACTGGTCCGCGTCGCGGACGAAGCGCACCAGCTCGAGACCGTCGCCGTCCGGCAGGTCTCGGTCCACCACCATCAGATCCACGAGCGTCTGCGTCAGCAGCCGCCTTGCGCTCGTCACCGCGCCGGCCTCGAGGATCTCGTAGCCGTCGGCTGTCAGGTTGTCCCCGAGGAACGCCCGAGCAGCACGATCGGCACCGACGATCAGGATTGTGTTTGGGGTATCTGCAACGTTCACAACCAATAGAGGCGTGAGCGCACGCTCGTTAACCCCCTCGGCAACTCAGGTCCACACCGGAATCCCGCAAATACCGCTGTTCCGTGCAACATCACGTTCAGGGGCTGCGCCGGTGGAGGACTCGGCCATAAGATGCCGACGGCATGTACCGCCGCGGCAACTACACCTCCGGTGAAGACTTCGTCCTTGAATACGGGGACCTTCGCTTCACCTTCAACGAGCGCGATTTCAGTGAGCGCTGTGAGCAGGCCGCGCGGCGTCTGGGCTTCATCGGCAACGGAGTTGCCGATGACGAGGCCGAGGACCTGATCAACCTGGTGGTCAACGGCGAGGTTACCGATCCTGCCTCTGCCCTGGGTGAGCATGTGAACGAATGTTGGCCCGAGCTGGTTGGCCCGTCGGACCGTTCGCTCGTACACTGGCTGCGGCGGCTCATCTTCCGCAGCGCTTGGCTTGACCAGCGCGTCAAGGAGGGCGAGCTTGACGTCGTGTTCGACGATGACACCGGCGCCTTCGTGTACATCCAGCCCGAGCGTGGCGGCGAGCCGATCGAGCTCGCTCCCGAGCCGAGCTGGGGTCGCGTCGCCTACGTCCGTCGCTAGCAAGGAAGCCGCCCCGCGGCGGCCCCGCGACGCCAGCGGCCGCTAAGCGGCGGCTAAACCCTTAATCCGCTGCTTATTTACGCAATGCCCCAGTGAGCAACACGTCCGATTTCTTATTACGCTGGCTGCAATGAGTGCGCGAATCTGGCTGGTAATCCCGACCTACAACGAGGCCGAGAATGTCGGTCCGATCGTTCACGCGGTCGCCGAAGAGATGTCCAAGATCGCCCCCGGCGAGTTCCGCATCCTGATCGTTGATGACAACTCACCGGACGGCACCGGCACACTCGCAGACACGCTCGCCCACGACCTCGACGCCATCGAGGTGATGCACCGCCCCAGCAAGACCGGACTCGGACGCGCCTACATCGCAGGCTTTGAGCGCGCGCTCGCGGGCGGCGCCGAGCTGGTGGTCGAGATGGACGCCGACTTCTCGCATGACCCCAAGCACCTGGCCGCGCTGATCGGCGCGGCCGATGACGCCGACCTGGTGCTCGGATCGCGCTATGTGCCCGGCGGCGCCGTCAAGAACTGGGGCGTGCTGCGCAAGCTGATCAGCCGCGGCGGCAGCAGCTATGCGCGCACCGTGCTGGGGATCAAGGTGCACGACCTGACCGGCGGCTACAAATGCATCCGCCGCCACGTGCTGGAGACGATCGACCTGGGCAGCCTGCGTGCCGACGGGTACGTCTTCCAGATCGAGGTCACCTACCGCGCGATCCGCTCGGGCTTCCGCGTCTGCGAGGTGCCGATTCAGTTTGTCGACCGCACCGCCGGAGCCAGCAAGATGTCAAGCATGATCGCGCTCGAGGCGATGCTGCTCGTACCGCAATTGCGGCGGCACGAGACTCGCCAGCTGACCCGGTCATGATGGAGTCGGCGGTGAGGCCGGAGCACGGACCAACCTCTGAGCGATGACCATCAACGCGCCACTCGGGGCGACGCCTGACGGCGGCAGCTTCGAGGTAACCGCATCCGCCACACGTGTCGAGCCGACGCAGTCGCTGCGACGGCCGCGCACGCGCACGCGGGACGAGCGGATTGGCATTGGCGCAACGCTGGCGGTCCCGTTGCTCGGGCTATTCGTCTGCATCGCCGGAACACGCACCCAGGCGCTGCTGCCGCAGCCGATTCAGCTCGCGGCCCAGGCCTCAGGCATGACCGGGCCGTTCACGTACATCGGCTTCGGCCTGACCGTCGGCGAGATCGTCGCAGCGCTGCTCGTATTCCTCGGCGTTTACCTGATCGCGATGTGGCACGCCGAGCACGTACCGCAACGGCTGATCATCTGCTCGGTCGCGGCATTCACGGTGATCGCGGTGATCGGACCGCCGCTGTTCTCGACCGACGTCTTCTCGTATCAGGCGTACGCGAAGATGTTCGCCCACTACCACATGAACCCGTACCTGTTCGGGCCGGCCAACATCGGCCGGTACCCGCTGTACAACCCGATGTCGCAGTTCATCGGAGCCAAGTGGATCTACACCCCGAGCGTCTACGGTCCGCTCTTCACGTTCCTCAGCGTTCCCCTGCAGGCGACGTCGATCGCTTTCAACTACTACGCCTTCAAGGTGATCGCCGCGCTCGCGAGCGGCGCGACGATGTACCTGATCTGGAAATCCGCGGAGCGGCGTGGCGTGAACCCCGCGCGCGGCGTGGCACTCTTCGGCCTGAACCCCCTGGTGACGCTGTACGGCGTCGGCGGCGGCCACAACGACCTACTGATGCTGATGCTCACCACGGGCGGGGTCTACGCGCTGCTGAACCGGCGTGAGCGCGCCTCCGGTGCACTGATCGTGGCGGGCACCGCGATCAAGCTCACGGGCGCGATCGTGCTGCCGTTTGCGCTGCTAGGCGAGGGCGCACGGCTCGATCTACGCCGGCGCGGCGGACGCATGCTCAGCGCGATGGCCGCCGTGAGCATCGTCATTGCCGCCGCGAGCTATGTGGCGTTCGGCACCGGCATCCTGCACATGCTGCACACGCTGCAGCGAGTCCAGGATCAGGGTGCCTGGCAGAGCCTCCCGGGCCTGCTGTTCTCGCTGCCGCACATCGGCGTCACACACATCGAGCGGGTCGCCGACGACATCGTGCTCACCACGGTGATCCTGTGGCTGCTGCGGCGCGTCTGGCAGGGGCGGATGGACTGGATCGAGGGCGCCGCATGGGCGACGTTCGCGGTGCTCGCCGCGGCCTGGTCGCTGCTGCCCTGGTACAGCGCCTGGATGATGCCGCTGGTCGCGCTCAGTTCCAGCCGGCGGCTGTGGATCGCCGCCACGGCGGCCACCCTGATGGGCGGCGCGATCATGATCGCCGGCTGCTTCCCGAGCTGGAACTGGCTCTGAGTCGCTGAGCAGCGCGGTCCCCGCGGCCTGAGCCTGACGACACCGGGTGTCCGTAGGATTGCGGCGTGAGCGTCGGACGAGAACTCGCGCTGCTGAGTGTCGTGGCCCCCGTCTACCAGGAGGAGGAGGCGATCGAGCGCTTCTGCGCAGCCGTGACAGAAGCGCTCGCAGGCATCCCCTACGAGCTGATCCTGGTCGATGACGGCTCGACCGACGAGACCCCCGCCAGGCTCGCGCAGCTGGCCGTGGAGGATCCGCGCATCAAGCTGGTGCTGCTCTCGCGCAACTTCGGGCATCAGGCGGCGCTGACGGCCGGGCTCGACCACGCCGGCGGCAATGTCGCAGTCACGCTGGACTCAGATCTACAGGACCCTCCGAGCCTGATCCCGACACTGCTCGAACGGTGGCGAGCGGGCGCCGACGTCGTCTACGCGGTGCGCCGTGCCCGCGCCGGGGAGTCGCGCTTCAAGCTGCGCACCGCGAGGCTGTTCTACAGGCTGTTCCGGGCGCTCTCGGCGGTCGAGCTCGAGCCCAACAGCGGTGACTTCCGGCTGCTTGATCGCCGCGTGCTCGACGCGCTGCTGTCGATGGGCGAGCGCTCGCGATTCCTTCGTGGGATGAGCATCTGGGTCGGCTTCACGCAGGACTCGGTCGCCTACGACCGTGACGCCCGCTACGCCGGGAAGACCAAGTTCACATTCGGGCGGATGCTGCGCTTCTCGCTCGACGCGATCGCCTCATTCTCATACAGGCCGTTGCAGCTGGCGACGGCCCTGGGCTTCGCGATCTCGGCTGTGGCGTTCGTGGCGATCCCGGTCGTGATCGTGCTCAAGCTGACTGGCAACTACCTGTATGGCTTCAGCACCGTGGAGATCACGATCCTGCTGTTGGGCGGGATCCAGCTGATCACGATCGGCATGATCGGTGAATACGTCGGACGCATCTTCGACGAGGTCAAGGGCCGCCCGCTGTACCTCGTGCGCAGCCGTCAGAACTTCGACGGCGCTGGCGGGCCGACATCCGCCTACGAGCAGGAAGCGGCCGACTTTGACGCCGAGCGCTAGCTGGACGGTCAGCCGCCGGCCGGGTTCGGCCCCGGCACGGTCGCCGGGGGCTCCGTGCCCTCCGGCTGCTCGGCGGAGGTGAGCCGCTCGAGCGCCTCGATTCGCCGCGCGAGGCCCTTGATCGCGTCCGCGATCGGATCGGGCAGGTGCACCCAGTCGGCGTCGGGGCCCTCGGGGCGGCGGCCCTCCACCCGCACCGGGTGGCCGGGGATCCCGACCACGGTGGAATTCGGTGGCACATCGTGGATCACCACGGTGTTGGCGCCGATCTTGGCGCCGTGCCCGACGATGATCGGCCCGAGCAGCTTGGCCCCAGAGCCGATCGTCACACAGGATTCGACGGTTGGGTGGCGCTTGCCGGTTGCAAAGCCGGTGCCACCGAGCGTTACGCCCTGATAGATCGTCACGTCCGCGGCCAGCTCGGCCGTCTCGCCGATCACCACGCCCATGCCGTGGTCGATGAACAGGCCGGGTCCGATTTCGGCGGCCGGATGGATCTCGATCCCCGTCAGCGACCGTGCCAGCGTGGCGATCAGCCGTGGCAGGGCCGGCATCCCGGCCCTGTGCAGGGCGTGTGCCAGTCGGTGTGCCAGCAGCGCCTGCACGCCCGGCCAGGCCAGCAGGATCTCAACCGTGCCGACCCCGGCCGCGGCTGGGTCGCGGCTCTTGGCGGCTGCGACGTCGCGGCGGATCTCGGAGATGGTGGCGCCGATCACGCCCTTGGCAAGCATCGCTCCAAGGCTACCTTCAGCGGCTTTCGGGCCCGAACCAGGGCAGCGAGATATAGCGCTCTCCCGAGTCCGGAAGCACCGTCACAATGCGGCTCTGCGCGAACTCCGGCCGGGCGGCCAGCTGCAGGGCGCCCGCAACCGCCGCGCCGGCTGAGATACCGGCGAGCACGCCCTCGCGCGAGGCGAGCAGCTGTGCGGTCTGGACGGCGTCGTCATCTCCGATCGGCAGCACTTCGTCGATGACGTCGCGGTTGAGGACGCTCGGCACGAAGCCGGCACCGATCCCCTGGATGCGATGCGGGCCAGCGCGCCCGCCCGAGAGCACCGGCGAGCTGGCGGGCTCGACCGCGACGATGTGCAGCTTGGGGTTGCGCTCCTTGAGGTACTCCCCCACGCCCGTGATCGTGCCGCCGGTGCCGACGCCGGCGATGAACACATCGATCTCGCCCCCGAGCTCCTCCCACAACTCCGGACCGGTCGAGCGGCGATGCGCGTCGGGGTTGGCCGGATTCGAGAACTGATCAGGCAGGAACACGTCGGCGCGGGTTGCCATCTGCTGTGCCGCGGCGACTGCCTCGTGCATGCCGCCGAGCGACTCGGTGATCTCAAAGCGCGCCCCATAGAGCGCCAGCAGGCGCTCACGCTCGCGGCTCATGCCCTGCGGCAGCGTCAGCACCAGGTCATAACCCTTGGCCGCACAGATGAACGCCAGGGCGATGCCGGTGTTGCCGCTGGTGGCCTCGACGATCGTCGTGCGGCCGGGCTCGATCTGGCCCTCGCGCTCGGCGGCCTCGATCATCGCCAGGCCAATGCGGTCCTTGACACTACCGCCGGGGTTGAACGACTCGACCTTGGCGAACACCGCCGCCCCGGAATCCTCGGGCAGCATGCGCATGAGCTGCACGATCGGGGTTTTGCCCACGTAGGCGGCGATGTTGCTGGGAATCGAGCGCACTTCCCGCTAACGCTACTGAGCCGGGGCCCAGCGCGCGCGCTCAGATGAAGTACATGGTCGCGCCGGTGGCGTGGGCCTCGGCCTCGGCCACGTCGGCGATCGACTGCTCCCTGAGCACAGCCCTTGCGGCCGCGGCGGCCTCGGCAAACACGCCCCTGGCATCGGCTCCGAGCGGCCCATCGAGCTGCTCGACGATCTCGAGCACGCTGATCTGTGCGGCCGGCCGGGCGAAGGTGTAGCCACCCTTGACTCCGCGCTGGGACTTCAGCAGACCGGCACGGCGCAGGGTCGCAAACAGCTGTTCCAGGAACTGAGCCGGAATGCCGCCGCGCTTGGCCAGCTCGGCGATCGGCACGGGATCGTCGTCGCCGATGCGGTGCAGCTCAACCAGAGCCCGAACCGCGTATGGGGATTTGCTCGTGATCGACAGCACGCGTTGGATGCTAGATCCAACCGCGCTCTGTGGCGATCAGCACGGCCTGGGCGCGATCCATCGCGCCAAGCTTGCCGTAGACGTTGTGCAGGTGCGTACGCACCGTGCTGGTCGAGAGCCCGAGTTCCGAGGCGATCTGCTTGTAGACCATGCCCTTCGCCAGGCGCTTGAGCACATCGACCTCGCGGTTTGACATCGGGCACGGATCGACCTGGCGGGGACGGTCGGTCCCATTTGACATTGGCAGCTCATACAGCAGCTGGCGCAGCTGCTCGCCCTTGAGGTTGATCGCGCGCGCAGCGTTCAGCATCTCCGCCGGCGTGACGGTGGTGCCCAGCAGGTAATGCGCGAGCATATCCCCCAGGCGGATGATCGCGGCCTCGCCCTCGGCCTCGGGCGAGTGATGCGACTCGATCACCTGCGCGATGATCGACGGCAGCCCCCAGCGCCGGGCGATCACGCCGCCTACCACCGCGTGGTCGACACCCAGCTCGCGCCGTTCGCGCTGAACACGCTCCTCAGGGGTACGGGCATCGCCGTGCACCTGGGCGGGATATCCGGGATAGGCGTGGACCAGCACGAGCTTGCCGAGGTCGTGCATCATCGCCGTCACCATCAGCCGATCGCGCGCCTCGTGATCGACCTCGGCGGCGATACGGTCGACGGCACGCTGGGTCGCGGCGCCATGCAGACGGAAGCGCTCGGGGATGTTCTGCCAGACCGCCGTGCGCTCGAAGAAGTCATAGGTGCGGGCACGCTGAGCGAGCGCCAGCACGGTGCCCGGAGACAGGGCGTCGACCGCCTGCACGACGCTGTCGACGTGGCCCTTGCCGGTCCCCTCGCCCTTGTTGGCCAGACGCATCACCTGGATCGTGAGGGCCAGATCACCCTCGACGGCGCGGATCAGGTCGGCCGTGGCCGGCTCGCCCTCCTCGAACAGACGCACCACCTGGTTGCGCGTGCCGACCAGCGTCGGAAAGGCCTCGAGCGCTTCAAAGGCCGCCGTGAGACGGCGACCCTGGCCCTCGTTGTGATGCCGCTCGCGCGATACGTAGGGGTCGGTTGGGCGGTTAGGAGGCGCTGTGGTTGCCACTCTGCTTCAACTTCGTACGCGGTTTGAAGAGTCGGCGGGCGAAGTACCCGCTGTGGCTGCTATCGGCAAATGTTCGAGATGAATTTAGCCGTGGCTCGTCTGATCATTTAGATAACGCCTGATCGATCAGGAAAAGTGTGCGTTCGCGGCCGAGCAGTTCGACGCTCTCGAAGATCCCCGGAGACACGGTGCTACCAGCAATCGCTACCCGTACCGGCTGGAAAACCTGCCCCGGCTTGACCCCGGTGCGCTCGACAATCTCCCGCAGCGCCCGCTCGATCCCCGCCACCGTGAACGGCTCGACCGCGGCCAGCGCGTCGCGAGCCTGTCCCAGCAGCTCGCGGCCGCCATCGGCGCCGATGACCTTCGCAAACGCCTTGGGATCATCTGTAGGACCGTCGAAGATGAAGCCCGCGAGCGGCCAGAAGTCGGCGAGCGTCTGGATCTTCTCCCGGGAGATGGCGACCGCGCCGGCCAGGCCGCTGCGCCCGGTGAAGCGCTCGAGCCGCTCGGTCAGCTGCTCGTTGCTGAGCGCACGCAGGTGTTGGCCATTCATGTGGCGCAGCTTCTGCTCATCGAAGACCGCCGGGCTCTTTGAGACGCGATCGAGCCGGAACGCCTGAGCCATCTGCGCCATCGTGAAGAACTCCTCGTCCGGCGCGAAACCGGTGCCGAGCAGTGCGATGTAGTTGTTGACGGCCTCCGGCAGGTAGCCGGCGTCTCGCAGCTCCTGCACCGATGCGGCGCCGTGGCGTTTTGAGAGCTTCTTGCCATCGGGGCCGTGCAGCAGGGGCAGGTGCGCGTATTTGGGAGCCGGCGCGCCGAGCGCCTCGAACACGAGCAACTGCTTGGGCGTGTTGGAGATATGGTCCTCGCCGCGCACGACGTGCGTGATGGCGGAGTCGAGGTCGTCGACGGCGACCGCGAAGTTGTAGAGCACCGAGCCATCGGCCCGGGCGATCACGGGATCGTCCATGTTGGCGTTCGGGAAGCTGACCTCGCCACGGACCGCGTCGTCGAAGCGCGTGCGGCCCTCGTCGGGCACACGCAGGCGCACCGCGCCGCTGGGCTCGGGCTCGCCGCGGAAGCCGCGGTCGGCACCGTGCTTCTGCTTGTAGGCCTTGACGTCCTCAGCGGCGGCGCTCGAGTGATAGGCGTGCCCGTCGGCGAGCAACTGGGTGAGCACCTGCTGGTGGCGCGGCGTGTTGCCGACCTGCGAGATCGGGCCCTCGTCCCAATCGAGACCGAGCCAGGTCAGAGCGTCGAGGATCTGTGCAACGTTCTCCTCGGTGGAGCGCTCACGGTCGGTATCTTCGATCCGCAGCACGAATGAACCGCGCCCGCCGCCACTCTCACCCTCCTCGCCGGGACCGTGTGCGAGCAGCCAGTTGTACAGCGCGGCGCGTGCGCCGCCGATGTGCAGCGCGCCGGTCGGGGATGGTGCAAAACGAACTCTCATGTGAACGAAGGGCCATGCTAGTGACCACCAGACCTCGAGGAGCGGTTCCCCAGTGCAGATAGGCGCCCATGTCTCGCCCGCCGGCGGTCTCTACAAGGCAGTCGAGCGCGGCACCGAGCTCGGTGCCGAATCGATCCAGATCTTCAATCAGTCGCCGCGCATGTGGCGCCCGACCAACTATGGCGAGGAGGACCTAGCGCGTTTCCGTGAGGCGCGCGCGCAGAGCCCGATCGGCGGCGTGCTGATCCACGCCGTATACCTGCTGAACTGCGCCTCCGAGGACCCTGAGATCCGCACAAAGTCGCTGACGTCGCTCACACATTCTCTGCGCGTCGGCGACGCGATCGACGCCACCGGTGTGGTGCTGCACCCCGGCTCCGCGAAGGGCGGGCACGTCGGCGAGGCGATCGCACGTGCCGGCGAGGTGATCGCCGAGGCCTTGGCCGAGTCCGAGCGCTGCGCGCTGCACCTCGAGGACACCGCCGGTGCGGGCGGCACGCTGGGTCGCTCGTTCGAGGAGCTGGCGGCGCTGATCGAGGCGGCCGGCGGCGAGGCGCGACTCGGCATGTGCCTCGACTCCTGCCACCTGCTCGCCTCTGGCTATGAGGTCCGCACGATCGAGGGCCTCGACGAGACGCTCGCCGAGTGCGACCGGATCGTCGGGCTGGGACGGCTGCACTCGATCCACCTGAACGACTCGATGACGGCGCTCGGCTCAAACCGCGACCGTCACGCGGCACCCGGGCGGGGTGAGTTCGGCGAGCAAGGGCTGGCGGTGTTCCTGTCGGAGCCGCGTTTTGCCGATCTGCCGGTGGTGCTCGAGACCGGCACGGCTGACGGTGCGATCGCGGCCGATGACATCACCCTGGTCCGCGAGCTGCGGCAGCGCGGGCAAGTGATGCGCGACCCGGGGCCCACTGAGTAGGGTTTGCACCGTGAACACTCAGCATTCTGAAAACGAAGCGGACGCGCTTGTGATCTTCGGGATCACCGGGGATCTCGCGCGAAAGATGACCTTCAGGTCGCTGTACCGGCTCGAGCGGCGCGGGCTGCTCAACCAGCCGGTGATCGGCGTCGCCGTCGATGACTGGCAGGTGGAGCAGCTGGCCGACCGCGCTCGCGAATCGATCGAGGACTGCGGCGAGGACATCGAGGAGGCGGTCTTCAAGCGCTTCGTCAAGCGGCTGCGTTACGTGAGCGGCGACTTCGACGACGACGGCACCTACCAGAAGCTGAAGGCCGAGCTGGGCGACCTCGACAACCCGACCTTCTATCTGGAGATCCCGCCGCCGCTGTTTGCGCGCGTGGTCGCCGGACTGCACGACGCCGGCCTGGTCAGCGATGGGCAACGCGTGGTCGTCGAGAAGCCGTTCGGACATGATCTGGCCTCGGCCCGCAAGCTGGCGGCGGACCTGCATCAGTACCTGGAGGAGTCACAGCTCTACCGAATCGACCACTTCCTCGGAAAGATGGGGCTGCAGGAGATCCTCTACCTGCGCTTTGCCAACACCACACTGGAGCCGGTCTGGAACCGCAACTTCGTCTCCTCGGTACAGGTGACAATGTCCGAGGCCGTCGGGGTTGAGGACCGCGGCCACTTCTATGACCCGGTCGGAGCTCTGCGTGACGTCGTCGTCAACCACCTGCTCCAGGTGGTCGCGGCGGTGGCGATGGAACCGCCCGCGGGCGGCGACGCCGACACGCTGAAGACCGCCAAGTACTCGGTCTTGCGCGGGATGGCCAACGCCGACCCGGCCCACTACGTCCGCGGCCAGTACGAGGGCTATGCCGACATCCCCGGCGTCGCCAAGGGCTCGACCACCGAGACCTACGCGGCGCTCAGGCTTGAGATCGACAACTGGCGCTGGTCGGGCGTGCCATTCTTCATCCGTACCGGCAAGCGCCTGCCGAGCAAGCAGACGGAGGTGCGCCTGGTCTTCAAGCATCCGCCCAAGCTGGCCTTCATCCCGAACGGCAGCCGCCGGCCGGAGCCGAGTCAGATCGTGATCAAGATCGACCCCAGCACCGGCATTCAGATGGTCCTAGACGCTCAGCGCGCCGATCGCAAGGGCGCCGCCGACATCCATCTCGACATGGAGTTCGCGCAGGAGGGCGGCGAGGCCGCCACCCCATACGAGGTGCTGTTACACGCCGCAATCGTGGGCGACGCGAGCGCGTTCACGCGCCAGGACAGCATCGAGGAGAGCTGGCGCGTGCTGATGCCGCTGCTCGACGACCCGCCGGCTGTGATCCCCTATGCGCAGGACTCATGGGGTCCGGCGCAGGCCGACAAGCTGCTAAACGGCTACGGCGGCTGGCGCAAGCCGTGGATCGTCCCGGAACCACCCAAGGGTCAACGCACGGAATAGCGCGGGTTGGGTGATCCCCAAGCCGCGACGACGCTCGGCGCTAGGCCGCGGCGGCGGCGCTCTTCTCAGCCGGCAGCAACGCCGAGCCAAGCAGCTGCGCGAGCTCGGCATAGAGACCGGCGCTGCGCTGCACGCGGAAGTCGGCGCCGAGCCTAACCCTGCGGGAGCCGGCGGCGGAGGACAGCTCGACGACCACCACCGATTCACCCGGGAAGGTTGCGAGCACCTCCTTGAGGTCCTCGAAGAGGTCGGCCTGTACCGCGCCCGCGTCGAGCCGCAGCGCCAGCACCTCGGGGACGACGACACGCGCAGCCTGCTCCTCGGCCCGTGCGATCTCGTCGTCGGACGGTTCGAAGCGTTCGACCGATGAGGCGACCACACAGGTGCGCGAGGCGTCCTTATGATCGACCTTGCCCTTGACCAGCACGACCGCGTCCTGCTCGACCGCACCGCCGGACTCATCGAGCGTGTCGGCGAAGATCACCAGCTCGACCGAGCCACTGAGATCCTCGAGTGTCGCAAACACCATCGGGTCACCCTTCTTGGTGCGCAGGCGCTTGACCTGCCCGATCATGCCGCCGATCGTGACGCGCTCACCGTCTTTGCACTCACCGACCGAGCCTAGGTTGACGTCGGTCTTGGTCGACATCGCCAGGCTCAGCGTCTTCAGTGGGTGCGCGGAGATGTACAGGCCGATCGACTCCTTCTCCATCGCCAGCAGCTCGTTCTGCTCGAACTCACCCGTCGGGATCGGGACGTGCGTCGGGCGCACGGCTGCACCGTCGCCCCCGCCGCCGAGGTCGAGGCCCAGGTCAAAGATCGAGCCCTGCCCGATCTGTGCGTCCTGCTGGGCCTTCTGGCCGGCGGCCTGCGCGGCCTCGAGCACCGCCAGCATGCCCATGCGGCTGGCGCCGGTAGAGCCGAAGGCGCCGCACTTGATCAGCGCCTCGATCGCCTTCTTGTTGACGGCGCGGCCGTCGACCCGCTCACAGAACTCGAAGATGTCGGTGAAATCGCCGTCCTCGCGGGCCCGCTTGATCGCCTCCACGGCGGCGTAGCCGACGCCCTTGACCGCATCCAGCCCGAAGCGGATGTTGCCGTCGACGACCACGAAGCGGTGGTCAGATAGGTTCACGTCGGGCGGCAGGATCTCGATCCCCATCTGCTCGGCCTGCGCGACGAAGAACGGCACCTTGTCCTTGGTGTCCATCACCGAGGAGATCAGCGCCGCCATGTACTCGGCCGGGTGGTTGGCCCGTAGCCAGGCGGTGCGGTAGGAGATCAGCGCGTAGCAGGCGGCGTGCGACTTGTTAAAGGAGTAGTCAGCCGATTTTTCGTTGGTCGTCCAGATCCAGTCGATCACGCTCTCGCTGGTGCCCGAGGCGCGGCAGCCCTCGACGAACTCGGGTTTGAGCTTGGCCATCGCCTCCCGGTTCTTCTTGCCGATCGCCTTGCGCAGGTCGTCGGCCTTGGCGCCGCTGAACCCGGCGAGCTCGCGCGAGATGATCATCGCCTGCTCCTGATAGATGATCACGCCCTTGGTGGAGGCGAGAATCGGCCGCAGGCGCTCGTCGTGGAAGTCGATCGTGTCTGGATCGTGCTTGCCGCGCGCGTAGGCGGGGATCGAGTCCATCGCGCCCGGGCGGTAAAGCGCGCCGAGCGCGACGAGGTCGTCGAACTCGGTCGGACGCACGCGCTTGAGCGCCTCGCGGAAGCCCTCGGATTCAAACTGGAAGACGCCGATCGACTCGCCGCGGGAGAGCATCTTGTAGGTCTTCTCGTCATCGAGCGGCAGCGTCGTCATGTCGGGCCGCGTGCCGGTGGAGCGCTCGATGATGTCGAGCGCGTCCTCGATCACATCGAGGTTGCGCAGCCCCAGAAAGTCCATCTTCAGCAGGCCCATGGCCTCGACCGGCTTCATCGAGAACTGAGTGACAGTGCGGTAGATCTTGTCGCCGGCCTCGTCGGTCTTGTTGGTGTCGGCCAGCTGCACCGGCACCAGATCGGTCAGCGGACGGGGCGCAATCACCACGGCGGCAGCGTGGATCGAGGCGTTGCGGACGATGCCCTCGAGCCCGCGTGCGACCTCGACGATCTGGTGCGAGTCGGCGTTTGACTGCACCTCGGCGGCGAGCGGCTGGCCGGCCGCAAGGCAATCGTCGAACTTCGGCGCGCGCCCCTGCTCGGGGTCGGGGATCAGCTTCGCGAGCTTGTCGCCCAGCGCATATGGGAAACCGAGCACGCGGGCCGCGTCGCGCGTGGCCGCGCGCGGGAACATCTTGCCGAAGGTGATGATCTGGGCGACCGAGTCCTTGCCGTACTTGTCGGTCACGTATTGGATCACCTGCTCACGGCCGCGCACCGAGAAGTCGATGTCAATATCCGGCATCGAGACACGCTCTGGGTTGAGGAAGCGCTCGAACAGCAGGTCGTACTTGAGCGGGTCGAGGTCGGTGATGCGGGTCGCGTAGGCGACCAGCGAGCCCGCCGCCGAGCCACGGCCCGGGCCGACCGGGATGCCGTGGTCGCGCGCCCACTTGATGAAGTCCCAGACGATCAGGAAGTAGCCGCTGTAGCCCATGCGCTCGATCACACCGAGCTCGTATTCGGCCCGCTCGAGCGCCGGCGCGGGGATCGGATCGCCGAAGCGCCAGGCGAGGCCCTCCATCACCAGCCGGCGCAGGTACTCGGATTCGACCATGCCGCCGGGGCAGTCGAAGCGCGGGATCAGCTGCTTACCGAGCTCAATCTCGACGTCGCAACGCTCCGCGATCTCAAGCGTGGTGGCGAGCGCCTCGGGCCACTCGGCGAACTTCTCGGCCATCTCGTCGTTGGAGCGCAGGTAGAACTCGTTGGTGTCGAAGGTCATCTTCGGCGCCGCCAGCGTCGACTTGGTCTGCACGCACAACAGCGCCGTGTGGTTGTCGTAGTCCTCGCGCCGCAGGTAGTGCACGTCGCCGGTACCGACCAGCGGACGCCCAACCTCACGTGCGATCTTGACGATCCCGGCGTTGGCCTTCTCCTGATCGGCGATGCCGTTCTTCTGAACCTCGAAGAAGACGTTCTCGTGGCCGTAGATCTGCAGCAGCTCATCGGCGACCGTGCGCGCCTCGGCGTCGCGATCGTTGACCAGCGCCTGGCAGAAGCGCGAGGCCAGGCAGCCGGTGAGCGCGATGATGCCCTCGGAGTAGCGCTGCATCAGCTCCGCGTCGACCGTCGGCTTGCCACGCTGCAGCCCCTCGAGGAAGCCCGAGGAGCAGAGCTTGACGAGGTTGCGGTAGCCGACCGCGTCCTCGGCGATCAGCGTCAGGTGGTGGCGCCTGCCGCGCTTGGTGTGATCGTCGGTGACGTACACCTCACAGCCCTGGATCGGCTTGATCCCGTGCTTCTTGGCGGCCATGTAGAGCTCGACCGCGCCGTTCATGACACCGTGATCGGTGAGCGCAAGCGCCGGCTGGCCGAACGCTGCGGCACGCTCGGCGAGCTTGTCGATCTTGGCTGCGCCGTCGAGCAGCGAGTACTCGGAGTGAACGTGAAGATGGGCGCATCCGTGACTCATCGGACGAACGAGAATAGGCTCCACGTCGGACGCCCAGACCGGCTCAGCCCGCAGCGTGCGAGCTTTTCGGGAACCAGCGGGGGCGCGAGCGGCGAACTTTTGACGTATACCGTTCATCCTGCGCGGTATACGTCAAAAGTTCGCTGCGGCGGTTAGCTCGGGGGCCCCTCCGGGTGCTCCTCACGCAGCCGCTGGAGGGCCGCGTCGAGGCGCGCCGGCGAGATGTCGCCGGAGTCCTCGAGGAGCGCGGGCTCCGGCGCGGCCGCAGGCGGCTGTTCCGCCGTAGCGGCGGCGGCAAGCGCCCTCGAGGGCGGGGCGACGACGACGCCCCGACCGAACAGCCTGCTCCACCAGCCCACGACTAACCCTCGGAGCGGTTGCGCACCTGCCAGGCCATGCGCGACTGCAGCGACCACAGCTCGATGAACCCGGGCGAGGCCTCCTGGCTGAACAGCCCGCCCGACTCCGAGAAGGTCGCGAGCTGGGCGTCGTAGACCGCGTGCGGCGACTCGCGGGTGACCACCCGCGCCGAGCCCTTGAACAGCTTGACGCCGATCCTGCCGGTCACGAAGCGGTTGGCAGCCTCCATGTAGGCATCGATGTCGGACCGCAGCGGTTCCCACCAGAGCCCGGCATAGACCAGGTAGGCCCATTTCTGATCCAGCAGCGTCTTGAACTGGTTCTGGTGAATGGTGCCGACCAGGCGCTCGAGCTCGGCGTGCGCGGGCAGCAGGATCGCGGCCGCCGGCACCTCGTAGATGTCGCGCACCTTCAAACCGACGATGCGGTCCTCGATGTGGTCGACGATCCCGACGCCGTGACGGATGCCCGCATCGGCGACGCGCTCCAGCAGCTCGACCAGACCCAGGCGCTCCCCGTCGAGGGCGACCGGCACGCCGGCCTCAAAGTCGATCTCCAGCGTCTGCGGCTCATCGGGCGCGAGCTCGGGACGGGTGACCAGCTGGAAGACGTCGTCCTGCGGCGCGGTCTCGAGGTCCTCGATCCAGCGGCCCTCACTCGAGCGGCCCCAGAGGTTGTCATCGATCGAGTAGGGCGCGACCTCGCTCCCGCCCTTGACGGGGATCCCGTTCTCACGGGCGTAGGCGACCTCCTCGTCGCGCCCCATCTTCCAGGAGCGCACCGGCGCGATCACCTTCAGCTCGGGCGCGAGCGTGGCGACCGTGGCCTCGATCCGGACCTGGTCGTTGCCCTTGCCGGTGCAGCCGTGCGCGATCGTGTCGCAGCCCGACCGCCGCGCGAACTCCACCGCGAGCTTGGCGATCAGCGGCCGTCCGAGCGCGGTGAACAGCGGGTAGCCGAGGCCGTAGATCGCGTTGGCCCTGATCGCCGGCGCGATGTAGTCGCGGGCGAACTCCTCACGCGCGTCGACCACGAAGGCGTCGGCGGCGCCGAGCTGCAGGGCCTTGCCCCTGACGACGTCGTAGTCCTCGCCGGGCTGCCCGAGGTTCACGGTCAGCGCCACAACCTCCGCCTGGTACTGGTCCTGGATCCACTTGAGCATCACGCTCGTGTCGAGGCCGCCGCTGTAGAGCAGCAGCACGCGGTGAACGTCTTCGGGGTTGGCGAGGTACGTCGCGGTCTGATTGGTCACGCGCGCAAGGCTAACGCGGCGAAGTCATCGCCGCGCTCTTCGAAGTTCGCGTACCGGTTGAAGCTCGGCGCCGCGGGTGACAGCAGCACGACGCCGCCGGGCTCGATCAGGGCTCTGGCCTGGCGTGTTGCCTCCCGCATGTCTCCCGCTGTCGACATGCGGTCTTCAGCGAAGCCGTGGGCCGCCGCCGCCGCCGCGATCGCGCTGCCGGTGTCGGGGAGCAGCACCAGCGACGTGGCGGCGGCACGCGCGGCCAGCGTTCGGCCGAGGCGGGCGTAGTCCTGCCCGCGGTCACTGCCGCCGGCGATCAGCGTCAGCGGGCGCTGCGTGAAGGCCTCGAGCGCCGCGATCGTCGACTCGGGCGTGGTCGAGATGCTGTCGTCGATCCACTCTGTGCGCGACGCGTCGGTGTGCACGGTCTGCAGCCTGTGCGGCAGCGCGACGAGCCCCTCGAGCGCCTGCGGCAGCCGCGGCAGCGGCAACCCGGCGGCCTCGATCGCGGCGACCGCGGCGGTCACGTTGCGGGCGTTGTGCTCGCCGCGCAACGGCAGCTGCTCGGCATCGAACAGCACTGGCCAGCCATCATCGGGCGGCCTCACGGCGACCCGCACGCACGGCAGCTCGAAGATTCGCAGCTTGTCGGTGCGGTACTGCTGCTCGCTCCCGTGCCAGTCGGTGTGCTCGCGCGAGAGGTTGGTGAGGAGAGCCACCTCGGGCCCAACGGTGAGGTCGGCGATCTGGTAGCTCGAGAGCTCGCAGACCACCCAGATCTCCGGGTCGAGGTCGAGCAGCTCGATCACCGGACGGCCGATGTTGCCGGCCAGCTCGACCGGCATCACCTGGCCGAGCAGGTGTGCGATCACGGTCGCGGTCGTGCTCTTGCCCTTGGTCCCGGTCACGCCGATCACGTGCGTCCCGCCGCGATCGGCAAGCCACAGGCCGGTCGCGGTCGTGACCGTAGTGCCGGCCTTGATCGCCTCCTGGATCAGCGGCTTGTAGATCGAGACGCCGGGCGAGCGCACGAGCACGTCGGCCTCGGTGAGCACGTCGCGCGCCTCGGGTTCGGCGGTCGCGTCGTCGATCGTTGCCGTGATCGTCGCGCCCGGCAGCCGCCGCTCGAGCTGGATTTTGAAGGCGTTGGTCTCGCGCCCCGCTCCCCAGAGCGCGATCCGCCGGCCGTCAAGCTCCGAGAACTTCACGGAGCGGCTGGATCAGGATGTCGGGGATGTCATGCTCGTCGCTGAGCGCGAAGTGGGTGCTGATCTGCGCCTCATTGACGCCGCGGACGGCCAGGATCTGCTCACCAAGGCGTTTGACGACCGCGTGCTGGCGCCAGCGCGCATGCTCGCTCAGGATCGCGACCGCCGCCAGGCACTCCTCGACCTCACCGACGCACTCGAACGGCTTGTCGCCGCCGGTCGCGGTCAGCAGCGCGAACCCGTCGTACTGCTCCGGGTCGGCGAGCAGATCCCCGCCGAAGATCGCAGTGAGCTGCTCAGGCGTCATGAACGGCGCCAGGATCAGGAACACGAAGCGGCATTTGTCGCAGTCACAGCACCACGAGCCGAGGCGCTCGTCGGGGTTGAGCTGGAACACGCGGTTGCAGCTGGTGAAGACCGGGTGGTAGCGCTCGAGCTTCGCGAAGGCGCGCGCGATCGCCAGCTCCGAGGCGGGGCGCAGGATCGAGAAGATCAGCGGCGCCCCCTCGATCTCGGCGACGGCGTCGGCCAGCAGCCGCTCGGCCCGGCGGCTCTTGGAGAACTGGTGGTTGACCTCGACCCCGTGCCAGACGAAGTTGCCGGCGGAGGCGCTGCGCTCATTGGCCATCAGCACGGCGTCGATCCCCTGGGTGGCGGCGGTCAGCAGCGCCGCGCAGCTGACAATCGCCGTGATCGGGACGTGCCCGTTGAGCGCGCCGATGCCGTTGAGCTCGAGCAGGCGCGGATCGATCGTGCGTTTGACGAGGTGGCGCGGCAGCGCGGCGACGTTCGCCGTGGCGCTGATCGGCAGCGCATCGCCGACCGAGAACAGGGTCGTCTCGAGGCCGCTGTGGCGGGCGATCTCAACCGCGACCGCCGAGTCCTTGCCGCCGCCGACGGGCACCAGCAGCGAGTTCAGCTCGCGCGGCTGCTGCTCGGGTGTCGAGTCGATCCCGCGCGGGAACTGCGGGTCAGGCAGCCGCTCGAGCCGGTTGACGACGGCGAACTCACCGAGGCCCTCGGAGTAGAGCGCCGACAGCAGCCGCTCGGTGGCCGGCGGTGGCGCACCGGTCTCGCACACGAGATGCCGCGGGATCGCCGCCTTGAAGTAGCTGACGCCCGCCACCCAGTGCAGGAGATCGAGCAGGCCCTCGACCGCGAACGCGCCCCGGAACCTGGGCGCCGGCAGCTGGAAGGTCTCCTCGAACTCAATGTCGTCGAGGGCGTAACCGAGCCGCACCAGCCCGTCGGGCTGCAGGCTGCGGTACGTGAACTGGAAGGCGCTGATCGCCTTCGGATCGAAGTTGGCTAGAGGAGCTGTGGACACGCTTCGTAGCGTAGTCTCGCGCAGGGATGGGGAACGACGTCGCAATCATTGGGGCCGGGATCGTCGGCTGCTCCACCGCCTACTTCCTCGCCAGCCACGGCGTCAAGGTGACGGTCCATGACCCATCCGGCGTCGCCGCCGGCGCCTCGGGCCGCAACAACGGCCTGATCGAGCACACCTACGACGCGGCGTCGGCGCCGCTGTTCTTTGAGAACGTCGCGCTGCTGCGCGAGTGGCTCGGTGAGGCGATGCCGGCGGAGCCGGTCGGCGCGCTGCTGCTGGCCGACGACGAGCCCGCCGCGCGCGAGCTGCTGGCCCACTATTCCCAGTTCCCGGAGCTCAAGCCTGTGCTGCTGGAGCCAGCGGCCGCGCGCGCCGAGGAGCCGCTGCTTGCCGACGGGCTCTGGGGCTGCCTGCTGCACACCGGCTTCCCGATCAGTCCGCTCGAGGCGACGACCGCGGTTGCCGACCGCGCCCGCAGCGCCGGAGCCGAGTTGGTGCTCGGCCAGCCCGTTTCGCTCGAGGCGCTCCGAGCCTCCGGAAGCGAAGTCATGGTCGCTGCGGGAGCGTGGAGCGGCGATGTCCTCGCGGGACTGATCCCGCCCAAAGCGGTGCAGCCACTGTGGGGCGTGATCGTGCTCGCCGAGCTGCCTACCGGTCCCCGCCATCCGATCATCGAAGGCACGGTCACCCGCGGACTCACAACCGGAAAGATCACGAATGAGGCACCGTTCACACTGCTCCCCAGCCCGAGCTGGCTGGCGGTCGGATCGACTCTGCTCGCAGGTGACGAGCCGCGCGCGGAGGATTGGGGCCCTCGGCTGCTCGAGCACGGAACTCGATTCGTTCCGTCGATTGCGCAGGCGCGGGTCCGGTCAACGCTCGTCTGCGCAAGACCCAAATCCTTTGACAACCGCCCGATCCTCGGCCGCGTCCCCGGCGAGGACCGCCTCTGGCTCGCCAGCGGCCATGGTGGCCGCGGGATGTCGCTGGGCGCCGCGTCGGGGCGGTTGATGGCCGAGGCGATCATTGCCGGCAGCGATGCGGCGATTGCCGCCGAGCTGAGCACGGCGCGACTGAGCGCGGCGCGTTTCAGCGACTGAGCGTCACGCCATCGCCGCTGAGGTCGAGCATGCCGGTGCCGCCGTTGGCGGTGACGAAGTGCAGCGTCTCGGCGTAGGCCGCGTTCTCCGTGGCCGGAATGGCCGGCCGCAACAGCGTCACCGAGCCAGTGCCGTGCACCACGACGCGTGTGAGCCGCCGATCGGCGCCGGTCCCGTGAACGATCACGAGCAGCCCGTTGCGGTGGTTCGAGCGCTGGCCGCCGGCATATACAGCGATGGTCTGCGTGCCGCTGGCGGCGACCCACGCGTTCGTGTACACGAGGTCGCTGGTCGCGCCCGGTTGCCGCACCTGCCCGCCGAAGCTCACATGCGGCCGGTCGAGAGCCGCGCCCTGGGGGCGTTTGCCGTGACCGGCGAGCAGACCCGCGGTGGTCGCCGCCACCAATACCACGCCCATCACGATCCAGGCGCGATACCTGACAAGGGAGTCCATCGCCGCCCGGTCCTAGGTGTTTGAGCCGAGCCGGCGCTCGATCTCCGACCACAACGCGGCGTAGGCGACGGCGGCGGAGCTGTCAGCCGCGAACACCGCGACCGGGTTGCGCTCCTCCCCCATCATCTCGACCTCGTCGGAGGTGGGGATCGCGGCGCCGAGCACGGTCAGATGCTCGATCTTGCGCAGGCGGCCCATCACCTGCAGATGCAGGCGCTTGCTGACGTCGGCCATTGAGAAGAAGGCGAAGATTGAGCTGCCGCCCTGGCGGCCGACCTTGCCGCCGCGCGCCAGCTCCTCGAGCTGCTCGTAGGCGCGCGAGGACAGCGTTGCCGGGATCACCGGCACGAGCAGCGCGTCGGAGGCCTCGAACACGGCCTCCGAGACCAGCGAGATGCTCGGGGGGCAGTCGAGGAAGATGTAGTCGTAGTCCTCGCGCAGCGGGGCGAGCACCTTGCGCAGGCGCGCCGCCGGCTTCTTGAACTGATCGAGCGCCAGGTCCAGGTGCCGGTAGGAGAAGTCGGCGGGCAGCAGCTCGAGGTTGGCGTGATCGGTCGCCTTGATGTGCTCGGCAGCCTGGCCGCGCTTGCGCAGCAGCCCGCGGCCGCCACCCTTGACCTTCGGACGGACCCGGAAGAGGTAGGTGCTGGCGGCCTGTGGGTCGAGGTCCCAGAGCAGCGTGGGATGCCCTGCCTGCGATGCCAGGTAGGCGAGGTTCACGGCCGCGGAGGTCTTGCCCACGCCGCCCTTGATGTTGTAGGTCGCAATGACCCTGGTGTTGCGCCTGGACTTCGCCATCTCTCTCAGATCAGCTGAATGCCTTCGCCACGAGCTTGCATTGTGCCTCGGACGCGAACTCCGCAAACGATGCGGCGAAGCTGTCGCGCGCCCCGGCGGCGTCGAGCTCGAGTCGCTCGATCAGCGTGCCGACCGCGATCAGCGCCTGCGGTCCTCCGGGTCGCGTGGCGAGCTCGTGTGCCAGCTCGCGCAGCATCTCGATCTGCACCTCACGGTCCTGATGGAGGCCGAGCACGTCCTGCAGCCCCTTGAGCGCCCTGACCAGCGGCCTGACCACCTCCGGATCAAACAGCGGCGCCCCGAAAAGCTCCAGCAGGTAGCGCAGCTCCTTGCCCGTCTTGCGCAGCTCGTGATATTCCTGTGGACGGGAGTTGGGTGTGATCGCCCGGCCCATCCTGACCATCTTGCCGTGTACCTTGCGGATGCGCTGTGCCGCGAGCTTGCCGACCGGACCGGCGGCGTCGGGGCGCGCTGCCGCGTCCTCGAGCACCAGCGACTGCAACGTCTCGAGCCACTCGGCGCGCAGCGTGCGGGCGCGGTCGCCGGTGAGCGCCCGTTCCATCGCTGCACGCGCCTGACGCTGGCGCTCGCGTAGCAGCGGCTCGATCGGCTCAAGATCGGCGCGCGCGGCCGCGGGCGCGAGCGCCTTGAGCTCCTCGAACTCGTGCAGGTAGACGTCGAGGTCGCGGGTCGCGCTGGTCTGGTCCTGCAACCACTTGAACGAGTCGCGCACGCGCCGCAGCGCCCCGGGCTCGAACACACCCCGCATCTCCCTCAGTACCGCGCGGGTGCGGCGGATCGCCACGCGGTAGTCATGCAGAAACTCGACGTCGGCGTCGGCCAGCACAGCGGGCAGGTTGGCGTCCTGGATCTGCAGCAGGCGTAGCAGCACACGCGCGACGGCGAGGTCGGCACGCTCGTCGGCGGTCATCTTCACCCGGGCGCTCTTCCAACCCTCCTCCGAAATGAAGCCGGCCACCAGCAGTTGCTCCCTGATGCGCGTGGCATCGTCGCCGTAGCCCCTGAGCGGCTCGAGCGTCAACCAGAAGCTGCCGCCGGCAACGGCACGGACGCTGATGCGGCAGACGAGCTTGTCGAGCTCGTCACGCACCGCGATCGCGGCTCCGCCGCTTGCGAGCGTCGCATAGTCACCGGCCAGCGCGGAGCGGACCGCCTCAAGCGGCGAGACGAAGGTGACGAGCTCGCCGCGAGCGCTCACGGCTGAAGTCTGGCCAGACGGGCCAGCGCCTCGTCGATCTGCTCCTCCGTGACGATCAGCGGGGGCTCCATCCGTAGGCTCGACGGGCCCGTGGCATTGACCACCAGACGCTGCTCGAGCAGCGCCCGGTGGGCGAGCTCGATCGCCGAGCAGCCGGCGACCAGCTCGGCGCCGACAAGCAGGCCGCGTCCGCGCACGGAGGCGACGAACGGCAGTTCGGCGAGCGCAGCGGCGAAGCGCTCGCCCATCGCCCGCACGTGCGCGAGCAAGGCCGGATCGGAACAGAGCTCGAGCGCGACCAGCGCCGCCGCGCAGGCGACCGGTCCGCCGGCGAAGGTCGAGCCGTGGTCGCCGGGCTGAAAGGTGTCGGCGAGCTTCGGCCCGGTGATCAGCGCACCGATCGGCAGCCCACCGCCGAGCGCCTTGGCGCTGGTGATCACGTCGGGCACGACGCCCGTTTGCTCGTAGGCCCAGAGCGTGCCGGTGCGGCCCATGCCGGTCTGGATCTCGTCGAAGATCAGCACCGCTCCCGCCCGGTCGCAGGCGGCGCGCGCCGCCTGCAGCAGCTCCTCTGGGAGCGGCAGCACGCCGCTCTCTCCCTGGATCGGCTCAAGCAGCACGGCGGCCGTCTGCGGGCCGATGGCGCTATCGAGCGCCGCCGGCCGCTTCTCACAGACGACGAAGCCCGGCACCAAGGGTGCGAACGGTGCCTGCTTGGACTCCTGCGGAGTCGCCGACAGCGACCCGTAGGTACGCCCATGGAAGGCGTCGCGCAGCACCACGATGTCACCCGCGGGGCGATGGCGCCGGGCGAGCTTGATCGCCGCCTCGTTGGCCTCCGTGCCGGAGTTGCAGAGGAACACCTTGCCGCCCAGCGAGCTCTGCGCCAGGGCGGCAGAGAGCCGCATCGCGTGCTCGGTGTAGTACAGGTTCGAGACGTGCGTCAGGCGGGCCGCCTGCTCCTGGATCGCGGCGACCACGCGCGGGTGGCAGTGCCCGACGTTGAGCACCGAGATCCCCGCGAGGAAGTCCAGGTACTCGTTGCCAGCCTCGTCCCAGAGGCTGACGCCCTGGCCGCGCACGAACTGCACCGGGTTGCGCACGTAGGTGGGGATCACGGACTGACGCTCGAGCGTCTGGAGCTCCTGCAGGTTCATCGGTGGCTTTCCCCATCGGGCACGATCATCGTGCCCTGGCCCTCATTGGTGAAGAGTTCCAGCAGCAGCGAGTGCGGCACCCGTCCGTCGACGATCACGGCGCTCGCAACCCCGCCCTCGACCGCGTGCAGGCAGGCGTCGAGCTTCGGGCGCATGCCGCCGCTGACGGCAGGAAGCTGCTGGCGCAGCTGCGAGGTGCTGGCCTCGGCAATCAGCGTGTCCGGATCGTCGGGGTCCTTGAACCAGCCGGCCACATCGGTCAGAAACATCACCTTGTAGGCGCCGAGCGCGGCCGCCACCGAGGCCGCGGCGTCGTCGGCGTTGATGTTGTAGGAGTTGCCCTGCTCGTCGGCGCCGACGCTCGCGACGACCGGGATGTAGTCCTCGGCGACGTGCGTCAGCACGCCGGTGTTGACCTGGTCGATGCGGCCGACGAAGCCGATGTCCTCGCCGCTCGGGGCGGTCTTGCGGCTGCAGCGGAACAGCAGCCCATCATCACCGCTGAGCCCGACGGCCGGCTGCCCGTGCCGGCCGAGCAGCAGCACGATGTCCTTGTTGACCTTGCCGACCAGCACCATCTTCGCGAGCTTGACGGTCTCGGCGTCGGACACGCGCAGCCCGTCGACGAACTTCACAGGCAGGTCGAGGCGCTCCATGTAGGCGGTGATCTCGGGGCCTCCGCCATGGACGATCACGGGCTTGATGCCGACGTACTTGAGCAGCGCCACGTCACGCGCGAACTCGTGCTTGAGCATCGGATCGGTCATCGCCGCGCCGCCGTACTTGATCACCACGGTGCGGCCGTGGAACTCACGGATGTAGGGCAGCGCCTCAAGCAGCGTGACGACGTCGCGCTGCGTACGCACGGGCTGCTCGGCGCCGGTCGGCTCGGGGCTCGGGTCGGCTTCGCTCACGTCGTGTACTCCGCGTTGATCGTCACGTACTCGTGGCCCAGGTCGGAGAAGTAGCGCTCGGCCTCGGCGCCGTTGCCGGGGAGCACGACCTCATACTCGACCTCATCGCGGCGGACCGCCTGCGCGAGCGCCTGCTGGTCGTGCTCGACGTAGGCGCCGTTCACGCAGACGACGATGTCCTCGATCGAAATATCCACCTGCAACGGTGCCGTCCCCGGCAGCGCCGCCCCGACGGCCTGGATGATCCGGCCCCAGTTGGGATCGGCGCCGTAGAGCGCGGTCTTGACCAGCGGCGAGTCGCCGACGGCATGCGCGACGCGCTCTGCCAGGTGCTGATCGCCCCCCCTGACGAGCACGCGGCCGACACGGCGTGCGCCCTCGCCATCCCTGGCGACCAGCAGCGCGACCTGCCGCAGTGCGGCGTCAAGTGCCTCGCCGAAGAGCCGCTCGTCGGCGGTCTTGGGCTCGATCCGCACCCCCGAGGCGCCGGAGGCCTGCAGCACGATCGTGTCCGAGGTCGAGAGCTGTCCGTCGACGCTGATGCGATCGAACGAGCGCTTGGTGCAGACCGACAGCAGCAGCTCAGCCTCGTCGGCCTCGAGCACTGCGTCGGTCTGCACGAACACCAGCAGCGTCGCGAAGTTCGGTGAGATCATGCCCGCGCCCTTGGCCTGGACGCTGAGTCGCACGGGCCCCGCCTCCAGCGCGATGTCGAGCGTGACCTGTTTGGGGAACGCGTCGGTCGTGCGGATCGCCTCGGCGAAGTCGGCGCCGCCGTCGGCGCGCAGCGCGGCTCCCAGTGCGGCGATGCCGCTGGTGATCTTCGCGATCGGCAGCGGCACCCCGATCACGCCGGTTGAGGCGACGGCCACCTGATGGACGTCGACGCCGGCGGCGAGCGCCGCCGCCGCACACATCGCTGCGGCGTCCTCGATCCCACGCTGGCCGGTGGCCGCGTTGGCGTTGCCGGAGTTCACCACCACCGCGCGCAGCTCCCACAGCTTCGCCTCCTGGCGGCTGTAGAGCACCGGCGCGGACTGCGCGCCCGAGCGGCTGAAGCGCGCCGCACTGGTGGTCTCGGGCGCGTCGGAGACGATCAGCGCCACATCCCGGACGCCGTCGGCCTTGACGCCGCAGGCGCCGCCCGCGGCACGGAAGCCCAGCGGCAGACGGCCGTCGCCGACCTCGGTGACGTTCTCCGGGCACCGCACCCAGCGGGAGCTGAAGAACGAACCGTCGCTCACGCGCCGATTCCTGTGCCCTCGGGCAGGCCGAACATCAGGTTCAGATTCTGCACGGCCTGGGAGGCCGTGCCCTTCCAGAGGTTGTCGATCGCCCCGAAGACGATCGCCCGCCCGGTGCGCTCGTCGCGGTGCAGCGAGATCCGGCAGATGTTGGTCTCGCGCACGGCCCGCACCCCGACCGGCTCGCTCACAAGTTCGATGAACTGCTCGCCGTCGTAGGCGTCGTGATACAGCGCTGCGAGCTCGCCGGTGCTGATCGTCGGATCCGTGAGCGTGACATAACAGGAGACGAGCTCGCCCTGATCGAGCGGCAGCAGGTGCGGTGTGAAGGTGATCCTGACGTCGTTGCCGAGCGCGGCAAGCTCCTGCTCGATCTCCGGGGTATGCCGGTGCCTTGGCACCCCGTAGGCGTTGACGTTCTCATCGACGGCGACGAAGTGCGTCTTGTCGGTGGCGGCCCGGCCGGCCCCGGATACCCCCGACTTGGCATCGACCACCGCATCGGCGATCACGCCCGCACGTGCGAGCGGAGCCAGCGCGAGGATCGTCGCCGTCGGGTAGCAGCCGGGGTTCGCAACCAGGTCGGCCCCGGCGATCTGCTCGCGGTGGAGCTCCGGCAGCCCGTAGACCGCCTCCGCGTTCAGCGCCGGCACGGGGTGCGGGCGGTACCACTCCTCATAGGTCTCGAGATCGCGCAGGCGAAAGTCAGCGCTGAGATCGACGACCTTCACGCCGCGGGCCCGCAGCTCGGCGACAAATGGCGCCGAGGCGCCATGCGGGTAGGCGACGACGGCCGCGTCGACATCACCGTGCCGCTCGATCTCTGCCGTCTCCATCACCATCGGTACACGATGCTGCGGGTAGACCTCGTCAAGCCGGCGGCCGACGTCGCTGCGGGCGGTGATCCAGCGCAGATCGAAGTTCGGGTGGTTGAGCAGCAGGCGTGCCGCCAGCGAGCCGGCGTAGCCGGCGGCGCCGAAGACGGCGACCGTGAAGCGTCTATTCGCCGGCACGGATCGTCCCCTCGAGCTCGCGCGCCAGGGCGTTGACGATGAACTGGCGCTGGCGTGCAACCTCGTCGTCGGTCAGCGTGCGGTCTGCGGCGCGGTAGCTGAGGCGCACGGCCACCGACTTGCTGCCGGCACCCAACCGCTGCTCGTCGCGGTAGACGTCGAAGACCTCAGCCTCCTGCACCAGGGGCGCGCCGGACTGGCGGATCACACGCAGCAGTTCGCTCGCGGGCACGGCCTCGGCGACGACGATCGCCAGGTCCTCATGCACCGCGGGGAAGCTCACGAGGTCGCGGAACTGCACAGGCTCCGGGTGGGTGATCGCCGACAGCTCGAGCTCAAAGGCGGCGACGGTAGCGTCGAGGTCCCAGCGGGCGGCAACGGCGGGGTGGATCTCCCCCAGCCAGCCGATCGGCTCACCGCCGACGAGCACGGTCGCGGCACGGCCCGGGTGCAGGTACGGGGCGGCCGCTGCTGGCCGCACCTCCCAGTCGACGCCGAGCGTCTGCAGCAGCCCGGCGAGCACGCCCTTGGCTGCGAAGAAGTCCGCCTGCGGCGGACGCTGGTCGCGCCAGGTGCGCGCGCGCACCGGTCCGGTCAGCAGTGCTGCGAGGTGGTGTGGCTCCGCCGGAAGCTGATCGGCGCTGACCGACTCGGCGTGATAGACGGCGCCGGATTCAAACAGCGCGATCCGCTCGACCCCGCGCGCGCGGTTGCGCGCGGCGACATCGAGCAGCGACCCCAGCAGCAGCGTGCGCAGCTGCGACTGCTCCGATGACATCGGGTTGGCAAGCGTCACCTGGTTGCCCGACTCGAGCAGCAGCTTGTTGCCGATCTCCGGCCCGGCGAAGCTCCAGCCGACGCTCTCATGCAGCCCCTGGGCCGCGAGCGCGTCCTCAGCGCGGCGGCGCAGCCGCTGGCTCGGCGTCAGGCGACCGACAGCGGCGTGCGACGCGGGCAACGTGGCGGGCAGGTTCTCGACGCCGTCGAGCCGTGCGACCTCCTCGATCAGGTCCGCCTCACGGGTGATGTCGGAGCGGCGGAAGTCAGGCACGGTCACGTCCAGGCCGTCGGCGGCGTCAACCGCGGTGAAGCCGATCGCCTGCAGCAACTGCCGGCAGCGCTCGCGCGGGATCGCGACGCCGAGCAGCCCGGCGACGCGCGCGTCGCGCAGGCGGATGGTCAGCGGCTCGGGTCCAGGGCCGCCAGCGTCGATCGTGCCGGGGCGGACGGCGGCGCCACAGAGCTCGATGAACAGTTTCGTCGCCACCGCCTGAGCCCAGAGCGTCTGCTCCGGCTGCAGGCCCTTCTCGTTGCGGGCGAGCGCCTCGCTGCGCAGCCCAAGCTTGAGACCGGTGTCGTGGACGTTCGGGCCGTTCCAGGTGGCCACCTCGCTGAGCACGATGGTGGTCTCATCGGAGACCTCGGAGCGGGCGCCGCCCATCACCCCGGCCAAGGAGGTCGGCCCCTCGGCGTCCTCGATCACGACCATTGAGGCGTCGAGTGTGCGCAGCTGGCCATCGAGCGTGGTGAGCTGCTCGCCCGCGCGCGCGCGGCGCACGTTCAGGCGCCTGCCGGCGACGCGCTCGTAGTCGAAGGCGTGCATGGGCTGGCCGGTGAGCAACATCACATAGTTGGTGATGTCGACGACGTTGGAGATCGGCCGCTGACCGGCCGCCATCAACCGTGCCTTCAGCCACAGAGGGCTCGGGCCGAGCGTGACCCCATCGAGGATCCGCGCGGTGAAGCGCGGGCACAGCTGCTTGCCGGCGTCGTTGGTGATGACGATGCCGTCGAGCTCACCGAAGCTGCCGAGGTCGTGCTCCCAGGGCGCGGGCTTCAGCTGCGCGCCGGTGGTCGCCGCGACCTCACGGGCGACGCCGTAGATCCCGAGGCAGTCGGGGCGGTTCGGCGTGATCTCGAGCACCAGCACGTCGGTCGAGATCTGGACCACCTGTTCCAGCGGGGTGCCCGGCGCGATCCCGTCCTCGAGCACCATGATCCCAAGATGGTCCTCGCTCACCTGCAGCTCGCGCTCGGAGACGATCATCCCCTGCGAGGCGACGCCGCGCAGCTTGGCCTCGCGTAGCGTCGTGCCGTCGGGCATCACGGCGCCGGGGCGCGCAACCCCGACGGTCTGACCGGCGGCGACGTTGGGCGCGCCACAGACGATCTGCGAAGGCGTCGAGCCGCCGATGTCGACCATGCAGACGTTCAGCCGATCGGCATCCGGATGCTTTTTGCGCTCGAGCACGTGCCCGACGACGAAGTTCGCGGTGGCCAGCACGCCATGGTGTTCGACCCGCTCGACCTCGGTACCGGTCAGCGCCAGGCGCTGCGCGAGCGTGTGGGCGTCCATGTGCGGCTCGCAGTAGTCGTGCAGCCACTCCAACGGCACTCTCATGCGAACTGCTCCAGGAAGCGCACGTCATTGTCGTAGAACAGGCGCAGGTCCGAGACGCCGTGCTTGAGCATTGCAATCCGCTCGATCCCCATCCCGAAGGCGAAACCCTGCACGACCTCCGGGTCATAGCCGTTGTCCTTGACGTGCAGCAGCACGTTGGGATCGACCATGCCGGCGCCGAGGATCTCAAGCCAGCCGGTGCCCTTGCAGATCCCGCAGCGCGCGCCGTCGGCGGTCACACCGCCGACGCAGTTGAAGCAGGAGACGTCTACCTCGACGCTCGGCTCGGTGAACGGGAAGAAGTGCGGGCGCAGGCGGATCTCACGTTCGGCCCCGAAGATCGCCCGCGCGAACGCGAAGAGCGTGCCCTTGAGGTCGGCCAGCGTGATCTCCTCATCGACCGCCAGGCCCTCGATCTGATGGAACTGTGGCGTGTGCGTCACGTCCGAGTCGCGACGGTAGACACGTCCCGGGACGATGATGTAGATCGGCGGCTTCTGCTGCTCCATCGCACGCACCTGCATCGGACTTGTCTGTGTGCGCAGCAGCACGTCGTCGGTGACGTAGAAGGTGTCGGTCCAGGCGCGTGCCGGGTGCAGCGCATCGTGGTTGAGGGCGTCGAAGTTGTAGTAGACGCTCTCAACCTCGGGGCCCTCGGCGACGCTGTACCCGAGGCCGATGAAGACGTCCTCGATCTCACGCCGAGTCTGGGTAATCAGATGCAGCCGCCCGACCGCGGGGAGCG
Source organism: uncultured Actinomycetota bacterium (assembly GCA_963706725.1). Classification (GTDB taxonomy): domain Bacteria; phylum Actinomycetota; class Thermoleophilia; order Solirubrobacterales; family Solirubrobacteraceae; genus Palsa-465. Next base: position 2,903,624 of record OY970167.1, read on the forward strand.
GGTCGGCGGGCAGCGTGACATCCACCCGATCCTGCTCGAGCCGGGTATTCAGCTCGCTGACCGCGAGCTGCCCGGCACGCGCATCGAGCTGGGCCTCGAGCGCCTTGCGGACCTCATTGGCGGCCTTGCCGACGGCCCCGCGCTGCTCCGGTGGCAGCTCGGCGACGCCACGCAGCAGGTTCGGAAGCTCGGCCTTGCGGCCGAGGAAGCGGACGCGCACGTCCTCGAGGGCGGTGGTGCTGTCGGCGGCTTTAATCGCCGCCTCGCCCTCGCTTTGGAGTTCGGTGATTCTGGTCTCGACGCTCATGCGGGCCTGATCCTACGAGTTAGTTCGTAGAGGGCGACGCTTGCCGCGATCGCGGCGTTCAACGACTCGGTCGCGATCGGGATGCGGGCGACGTGATCGCACGCCGCGAGCACCTCGCCGGGCAAGCCGTCGCGCTCGGCACCGACGAGCACGCTGATCTCGGCTTTGGGCCCGAGCTCAGCTGCCACAGCGCTCAGTGGCCGCTCGGCTGCAGCGTCGAGCGCGATCGTCGTTCCGGGAAGCTGCGCGACCCTCGCCTGCGCGACCGGCACGGCGAAGATCGCGCCCATACTGGCGCGCACCGCCTTGGGACTGAAGGGGTCGGCGCTGCCGCCGCCGAGTGCAACGCAGCTTGCACCGAAGGCCGCCGCCGAGCGCAGCACCGTGCCGACGTTGCCAGGGTCGCCGACGCCATGCAGATATACGCAGACGGGTGCGAGCGGGGCTGCCTCCCAACGCTCGTTGTAGATCGCCAGCGTGCGTGTGCCCGACGCGAGCTCTGTCACCGCCTTCAATGCCTCCGGGTCGACCTCGATCCCGGGCAGTCCGCTGCCGCTCACGGCGAAGCGCTCGACCGGTACCCATCCGGCCGCATCGGCGGCGGCCAGCAGGTCCTCGCCCTCGGCCACGAACTGGCCCAGCCGCTCGCGGTCACGCCGGCGTTGGCGGAGCTTGCGCAGGGTCTTCAGCTTCTCGTTGTGCGGGCTGGTGATTGTCATCGGCGGCGTCGGGTCTGGTCGGGAAACAAAAAAGGCGCCGTCCTCTCGGAGCGGCGCCCTTTGGCGGTGCTGGTTTCCGGCGTAGGTCAGCCGGCGGCCAGCGCCTCACGGGCGCGCTCGGCAAAGCGTCGGAAGGTGGCGGCGTCGTGTACGGCGATGTCGGCCAGCACCTTGCGGTCGAGTTCGACATGGGCCAGCTCGAGTCCGTGCATGAACTGCGAGTACGACAGGCCGTTGAGGCGTGCAGCTGCGTTGATGCGCGTGATCCACAGGCGACGGAAGTCGCGCTTGCGGTTACGGCGATCGCGGTAGCGGTACTGGTCGGCCTTGAGCAGCGCTTCCTTGGCCGAGCGGTAGCGACGGGATGCGTTACCACGCATCCCCTTCGTCATCTCGAGAGTTTCGCGGCGCTTCTTGCGCGCGTGGACGGAACGCTTCACACGGCTCATGACTTCTTCGCTCCCAGCAGGGTCTTGACCCGGGGCGCGTCGTGGTCGGAGAGGATCAGCGGCCTCGCGAGATTCCTCTTGTACGTCGGTGACTTCTTCTCAAGGATGTGGCTGGAGAAGGCATGACGCGCCTTCACCTTTCCGTTGGCGGTCAGCTTGAACCGCTTCTTGGCGCCAGAATGGGTCTTCATCTTCGGCATAACTGGCGGTGAGTAAAGCAGATCCTGGTGTGGATGCTCGATCGCGCCAAAAGCGCACGGGAGTTTGCCCGGTCGAAGCCGCGCCGGCGCGGGAGGGTCTCGGGCAAGCACGTCAGGATCGGGCGACAAACCGGCCCGTGCAGCCGCTTGGCGGCGGTGGCGGAAGTGCGCGCGTCAGACCGCGGGGTCGTCGGCCGTGGCGGCCGACTTCCGCGCGCGCGGCTTGGCGGCCGCGGCGGCGACTGCCGGTTCCTCGGCCGCGGGCTCCGCGGCCTCGTCCCGCTCGAGCGCAGGCGCCTCATCCTGCTCAGGCTCGGCTGCGGCCTCCTGCTCAGGCTCCGGTACAGCCGCCTGCTCGGGCTCGGGTGCCGCCGCGCGCTCGGGCGCGGCTGCCTCTCGCTCGGGCTCGGGATCGACCTTGAAGTCCGTGCCGGTGCCGTTGGCGGCGGCCTCTGCGCGCTGTTGGCGGCGCAGCTTCTTCTCGCCGGGCTCTGCGTGGACGTCCTCGTGATGCTCGTCCTCGGTGGCGAGGATCGCCTTGGAAGGCGCCAGCATCATCGTCATGTTGCGGCCGTCCTGCAGCGGCGTCTGTTCGACGACGGCGAACTCCGAGAGCTCACCGGCAAGCTTCTCAAGCAGGGCGGTGCCGCGCTCGGGGTGGGCCTGCTCACGGCCGCGGAACATGATCGTGACCTTGACCTTGTCCTTGCCCTTGAGGAAGCGCTCGACATGACCCTTCTTGGTGTCGTAGTCGGCTCTAGCGATCTTCGGGCGGAACTTGATCTCGCGGATCGTGATCTGCTGCTGATGCTTGCGGGCGGCCTTCAGCTTCTGCGCCTGCTCGTACTTGTACTTCGAGTAGTCGAGCACACGACAGACGGGCGGGCGCGCGTCGGGAGCGACCTCGACCAGGTCGAGATCGCGCTCCTCCGCGTACTTCAGCGCGTCGGGCGTCTTCAATACGCCGATCTGGTTGCCGTCCTCGCCGATCAGGCGAACCTCAGGCACACGGATGCGATCGTTGATCCGTGTCGTGTCACGCTCCGGCAGTCGCCGGTCGAACCTACGTGGAACCGGCACTAGCTGTTGTTACGGCGGTGCTTCAAGCGGTGCCGGGCCGGTTGGGATAAATCTTCTGAATCAACGAGAGGGAAGTATAGCCCGGAAACACTCAGGTCAAACTCCGGGCTGCGATCAGGTCGGAAATGCGGGCGACGAAGTCGTCGAGGGCCACGGCGCCGGTATCCCCCGCGCGGTGTTCACGGACACCGACCTCACCGGCCTCCTGCTCGCGGTCGCCCACCACGAGCATGAAGGGAGCCTTGCGCACCTCGGCATCGCGGATCTTGCGTCCCACGGACTCGGTGCGATCGTCGAGCTCGACGCGCACACCGGCCGCCGCGAGGCGCTCCCGCACGGAACGTGCGTAATCGTTGTGACGATCGGCGATCGGCACGACCAGTGCCTGCACCGGCGCCATCCAGACCGGGAACTCGCCGCGGAAGTGCTCGGTGAGGATGCCGATGAACCGCTCGAAGGAGCCGAACAGAGCCCGGTGGATCATCACCGGACGGTGCTCGGCGTTGTCCTCGCCCGTGTAGGTGATGCCGAAGCGCTCCGGCATCGAGTAGTCCAATTGCACGGTCCCGAGCTGCCACGAACGTCCGATCGAATCGGTCATGTGCAGATCGATCTTGGGGCCGTAGAAGGCGCCGTCGCCCTCGTTGACCTCGTACTTCAGCTCGCGCCGCTCCAGCGCTCGCACCAGTGAACTCTCGGCGTGATCCCACATCTCATCCGAGCCGATTCGCTTCTCAGGCCGGGTGGAAAGCTCCAGCCGCGGCTCGAATCCGAAGGTCCTGTAGATGAACGCCCCGAACTCGAGGCAGCCGAGTACCTCGTCCTCTACCTGCTCCTCGGTGCAGAAGATATGGGCGTCGTCCTGGGTGATGTGTCGAACGCGAAGCAGCCCATGGAGCGTTCCGCTCGGCTCGTGGCGGTGCACGAGGCCCTGTTCGGAGAATCGGGTCGGGAGGTCGCGGTAGGAGCGGCGCGTCGCGTTGAAGAGCTGAATGTGCGCCGGGCAGTTCATCGGCTTGAGTCCCATCGGGCGACCCTCGACCTCGGTGAAGTACATGTGATCCTTGTACTTGTCCCAGTGACCGGACTGCTTCCACAGCTCGACGTCATAGAGGATCGGTGTCTTCACCTCCTGGTAGCCGCGCTTGCCGTTCTGCTCGCGCCAGAACTCAGAGAGCGCGTTCCAGATCGCCATGCCGTTCGGCTGCCAGAAGGGCGAACCCGGACTCAGCTCGGAGAACATGAACAGCTCGAGCTCGCGACCGAGTTTGCGGTGGTCGTTCTGGCGCGCGAGCTCCAGCCGCTCGAGGTACTCGTCGAGCTCCTTCTTCGAGAAGAAGGCCGTTCCATACACGCGCGTGAGCATCTTGTTGTCGGAATTGCCGCGCCAGTAGGCGCCCGCGACCGACTGCAGCTTGAAGGCCTTGATCCGTTTGGTGCTGGGGGCGTGTGGCCCACGGCAGAGATCCACAAATCCGCCATTGGTGTAGAGGCTGACCGTCTCCACGGGCGCATCGACGGGGGCGTTGGCGACGAGGTCCTCGATCAGCTCAACCTTGTAGGACTGGCCTTCACCCCGGTAGCGGTCAAGCGCGACCGCTACCGGGACGTCCTCGCGCACGAACTGCTCATCTGCGTCGATGTGCTCGCGCATCCGCGCCTCGATCGCGGGGAAGTCAGCCTCGTTGAGCGTGACGCCGTCGGGCAGGTCGACGTCGTAGTAGAAGCCGTTGTCGATCGGTGGCCCGATCGAGATCTGCACACCCGGATAGAGCTCGAGCATCGCCTCGGCGAAGACGTGCGCCGTGTCGTGGCGGATCAGCTCGAGCGCCTCCTCCCCACTCTTCTCGGTGATGATCTCGACGCGACCCTCGCCGTCGGTCGGCAGCGGGCGCGAGAGGTCGTAGGTGACGCCGTCGACCTTGATCGCCAGTGCGGCCTTAGCGAGGCCCGGTCCGATCGCGGCGGCGGCGTCGGCACCGGTGGCGCCGTCGGGCAGGCTGAGCTTGTCGTCGTTGGGGAGCACGTAATCCATTGCTCTGGATCCTACGTTCCCGGGACCCGGGGCGACGTGACGTAGAACGCGAGCTCAAGCTCAGAGCCGAAGCGCTCCCAGCCCGGCGGCCGAGCTGCGGCCGCGAACTGGCACTCTCGAGCGTCACGATCTCGCTACAGTTACGGCTCTTCCCAGGGCGATTAGCTCAGCTGGGAGAGCGCCACCTTGACATGGTGGAGGTCACTGGTTCGAGCCCAGTATCGCCCACTGAAAGGTCCGGTTTTCCGGGCCTTTTTGTTTTTGGGTCCGAGACCAGTTTCCGACCCTCTGGAAACCCTGGCCGTGGAGCCATGTCGTAGGTAGTGCATCCACTCACCGTACCGTGCGACCCGGCACCGACGGAACGGAGCGGCATTCGCTCCGTAGGATTAAGGCCGTGAAACGGGCGAGCGTAGATGCAGAGTTGGCGCTGCTGCCCGACGATGTACGTTCGACGGCGCACGTCTTCAGCAACGGCGAGGTCGCGTGGACAGCAGACCGTGCGGCTGCGGCCATCGACGCGCTCGCCGACCGAGGCCGCGTTGTGCTTGGCCTTGATGCTCGGCGTCTCTATCCCGATGGGGGCCTGATGGAGATACCGGTCAGCGCACTGCAGCAGAAGCCGGGCGAGAGCCACAATGACCGTGTGGAGCGTGGCAGGCGGGAAGCTCTCGGCGCACTTCCGCGCGCTGTCGAAGAAGGCACGCACGTCCTGGTCACGTGGTCGCTACCTTCGTCGTGAAGCGCGCCTAAGAGCAGGTCGAGATGCTCATGACCGCTTCGCGCTCGTAGCCCTCGATGTCGTCCGCCAACCAAGCCTGACCTGGGCGCTCGGCGTGGAACCGGACGGTGCATGAGTCGGATATGCCGACAATGACATGGAACTCGCGGTCGGGATAGCTCGCCGCGAGCTGGTCCGCGAGCTGCCGCACGAAGTCACTTGCCTGCATCAGAGCATCGTCCTCGCCTGTGCCATCGGGCAGGTAGTCCTCGATGTGAACGTGGTTGATGAACGCCTCGAAGCCGGTCTCGTCGTGGCATTTAGCGACGCTGGTGCGTGTCGCGGAGTGGTGGAACGCACGCAGCACGACGCATCCGTCCATCTCGTCAAAGCCAGCGGCCAAGAGCGCGGCGAGCTCCGGCGCCAGCTCGTCCCCTGCTCCTCCGGCTGGCAGCGGGAAGCCGAGACTTGCCATGCGGCTGTTCGCACGCTCGACCCTCATTGGCGGGTGCCGTCCGGCCTTTTCATTACTCGGCCCTCTGGCCGGCGGTAATCCGCGCTGGTCGGTCGCGGCTCCGGCTCTGGTCCGTCGTAAGGCCACGCGTCCGGGTCCGTCTCGACGACCGTCAAGGCGAACTCGTCCCTGAAGTCCGCGAAGCACTCCTCGCAGACCCAGAGCTGCCCGTTCTTCAGCTTTCCGTCAGCAAGGGTGGTGTAGCCCGCCGAGCGGTTCGCGTCGGGCTGCTCGGCGAGCGCGGCTCGGCTTGCCTCCGAGTAATGCGGGTCCAGGAACTTGCGCTGACAGAGGGTGCAGTGCTCGTGCTCCCACTGCGCCGACAAGGCTTGATAGTTCTTCCACGTCAGCTGCGCGCCGGCCAGGTATTTCTCCTGGCCCATCCGCCGCCAGTCGTCAGGCGCAGCACCCATGCGCGGCAGTCTAAGGAAGCTGCCCCCAGACGCCTTGCATCAGGAGAGAAGGTCAAGCTCGACGGCTTCATGCTCGACACGGTTGAGTGCGTCCGTGGCGCGCTCCAGGTCGCGGCGCGCCTCGGCGGTGCCAGCCTTCGTGTACGCCGCGTCGAGCTTCTTTCGAACGGCGGTCAGGGCTTGGTCGAACTGCTTCGGACTAGGAAGCGTGCGGCTGCTGGTACACCTCGCCCACAGCGCGCCCAGCGCCTTGTTGTACTCGACGGCTGTTCCAGGCGCGGCGCGTGCGCGAAGCAGCCAGTAGCCGACCGGCTCGTACCCGGGTGTGGCCAGTCGTGGTGGGGGCAGAGGGTTCAGTCCGTGCTGGGTCTCGCTGTGACGGCACGTCATTCGATGCTTCCTCCCATGGCGGCTTGCGCCGCCTGCTGCGCCGCACCTACGGCTCCGCCCTCCGCCTCGCTCGCTCCGCCTGGCGGCGTCGCTCGCTCGTCGTCGGTTGTCGCCTCCGGCGCGTGCTCGCCGCCGTGCCAGTCCTCTCCGCTGAGATTGCGCGCTTCTGCTGCGCGCTGCGCCCTCAGCGCATACTGCGCCAGCACGAACGCGACACCGGCGGCGCCGTCCGTAGCTGCCGCTGACAGAACCGGCGCCAGGCCGTAGCGAGCCATCAGCGCACATTCGCGCTCATCCGGTGTATAGACCACCACCCACTCCGAGCCAGCATCCGCAGCATCGCGTAGCTCCTGCACCCGGTCCTCGACCTCGGCTAACGGGGGCATGAACTCTCGCCAGCCGGGAGCGAAGGCAAGCTGATGCACCCCGCGCATGGTCTGCTCCCACTCGCGCCAGCGTCGCGCGAGTTGGGCGTGCGACAGCTCGCGGTTGCCGACCGTAGCTCGTGTCGCTCGGTTGTGCCGTGTCTGCGCGAGTTTGCTCGGAAGCTCCCAGACGCTGATGTTGCCCTTGTCCGAGCGCTTCAGGTCGAGACGCGTGGCTTCCAGCGCCGCACCGCGAGCGCCACTCAGGCCGGACACATAGTCCGAGAGGTCCCCCAGCGCACCCGGAGATACGTCCTCGACCGCGAACGGGACACTCGCCTCAACGCGGCCACGCGCAACAGCGTCAGCCAGCCCTACCGAGCGCAACCAGACGGCCCTCATCTGCTCGAACTCGGCTGCGAACGCCAAGCCCGAGAACAGGTGAGCTGGCAGCCCGAACATGGGCTGACCGGCCACGATGACATGTAGGTGTGGGTGCCAGCCGTTGTCCCCGTAGGTGACCTCCAGTGACTTCACAACGAGCCGCAGACCAGAGACACGCCACCGCTCGCCGTTGCGTCCAGACCACAGCTTCCGGAATGCCCCCTCGATGGTCGCCAGCGTTTGGTCAAGGCTGTCGCTTCGTTTGTGGCGAGCGGTCAGTGTGACCATGTAGAGCTGCCGGGCAACCGGGTCACCGTCGGCGTCAGTGCATGTCCAACGGAACCCGTGCTCGTCGGTGTGAGTGACCGGCGTGGTCATCAAAGCGTTCAGCAGACCCTCAACCTCGACGGACTTGCGCAGCCGCATTCTCCGCGCGCAGTTCGGGCAACGCGAGCTGCCGCACGGTGCTCCGTTCCGCATCCGCGCGCGGCGCGTTCCGTCCGGCAGCTGCGTGCGCTCGACCGTCCGCTGTTTGCCCGGCAGTGCCCACAGCAGGCACCAGCGTTGGCCCTTCACGGTCGTGACTTCGCGCACAGCATCGAGCTCGGCGGCACCGGACAGCCACAGTTCCGAGCCATAGCGTGCGGCGGTCTCACCGTGGAAGCCGGGACGCGAAATCTCTATGGACTTACCAAGGCTCGCGTCGTTCGCCGGTCGCCTCGTCGTGCTGGTCGTTTCCATGCGACGACCATGCGCCCAACCGACCCGACCGCGCCGAGATTTCCACTGCCAGCGGACGAACGGCGCGAAAGGGTGCTGGGGGCAGCGGCTAGGCCGCTGCCCCTCCCATCATTTGAGTCTCATCTGCCGGAGGGCCTGCTGCGCCCGTTCCGGCTTGGTATGGACGTAGTGGGTTTGCGTAGTCGAGAGGTGCTTGTGCTTGTAGACCTGCTGCAGCACTTCCATCGGGACACCGTGCTCGTTGTGCGCGATGGTGCCCCACCCTCGGCGCATGGCGTGCGGTGAGAGACGAGATGTTCTGCCGCCCGGACTGTCCTGCTTCGCTGTCGTCGCCTGGACGGCCACTCCGCCCCTCCGTGCTCGCCACTTAAGCATCTTGCTGATGGTGCTCGGCTGAGTGCGTCTCCCGTTGCAGGTGAGAAGCACGAAGGCCGTCTCCTCGTTGGCGAGTGCATCTGCCACGGCGCGATGCTTCCGCGCATAAGTCTCGGCCTGCCACCGCTGGTAGATGCGCAGCTCACGGACCAGGAGCGGGTGCAGGTCGAAGAAGTCGGCCACCTCCCCCTTACCAACTACGTCCCACCAGCCCTCTTCGAGGTTCATGTCGCGCCACCGGGCATCGGAGAACGTCTGGCGGCGAGAGGGTGCATAAAACGTCCAGAGGGCCAGAAGCCGGTCCTTCGGCCTGCCGGGAGCGTCATGCACAGCTTTGACCTCTTCCGACGTCGGCGTGTATTGGCGGGTGACCACGCATGTCGGCGTCTGCACACCGAGCGTCGGATTGATGCTCGGCAGGTCATCCTCGTAGGCGAAGTGCTCGTAGAGGAACCTGACCGCCGCCATGTAGTTCTTGATGGTCTGCGGCGACCACCCCGGCCCACCGTGCCGACCATCGGGGTAGCCCGCTGCTCGGCACCACGAACACGCAGCGCGGCTCTTGTGCGGCACAGCCCCGCCGTGCTTCTGGAGGTGCGACACGAACATGACGACGTGCTTCCGCTGCGCCGTGTAGAAGCTCACCCCGTGCGTGCTCTCCAGATACCCGGAGAAGTGCTCCAGGTACGGCTCGTATTTCTCAATGGTCCGCTGCTTGACCTGCTTATGGTTGACCTCAACCGCCTCCCTAATTAGCTGCGCGTTGCTCAGTTCCATGCGCCAGCCCTCCGGGTGCCCGAGAAGCTCGGCCAGGCTGATGGCGGTGGGAACTGCGAGGCGGGTTTTTGCTCGGCGCGGGGTCGGCACCCCAGGACGATAGGGTCAGGTTCGAGCCTGAAGACTTTTCGGGCGTGTTTTCTTTCGAAGTCCCGCCGAAACTGGTCTTTTCCGTTCTGGAAGTGGGTTATCCCACTGGTTCGAGCCCAGTATCGCCCACTTGAAAGCCCGCAACTGCGGGCTTTTCCTTTGTTTACGGGGGGTCAGGCGTGTCAGGGATGCCCCGAATGCGCGTGGCGTGCATATACCGAGCGCACTGTCAATGGCCATCGAGAACTCCCCATCCGCGGCCACTTTTTCTCCCCACTGGTGGCCATCTTTTCTCCCCGCTGGTGGCCACGAAGCTCCCCACCGTCAGGGTTGATTTGGCTGGTGGCCACGAAGCTCCCCACCAGCTGGTAGGTGTCGGTTAGGCCAGTGGCTTGACCCCCTTGCCGGCGGTTGCTTGCGCGAGGCGGTAGCTGTCGGCGCCGTCGGTGATGAGGATGTGGGCGTGGTGCATGAGCCGGTCGACGGTCGCGGTGGCGATCGTTTTGGGCATCAGCTCGTCGAACCCGGATGGGTGGATGTTCGATGAGATCGCGATCGAGCGTTTCTCATAAGCGGCGTCGATCACGCGGAACAGCGCCTCGGCCGCGTCGTTGGAGACCGGAAGCAGGCCGACGTCATCAATGAGGATGAGGTCGGCGCGGATCAGTTTCGCGATCGCCTTGTTGATCGAGTCATCAGCACGGTGGCGGCGGACCAGCACCGCGAGGGTCTCGAGTGTGTGCCACGCGACGGTGCGTCCTTTGTCGATCGCGAGGTGCCCGAGCGCTTCGATTAGATGCGACTTCCCGGTGCCGCTCGGGCCGCAGACCACAAGGACTTCGTGGCGGTCGACCCATTCCAGCGTGCGCAGCGCGTTCTGTGTTGCTGCCGGGACCGCGGAGGCGTCGGGGTCCCATGCGTCGAACGTTTTGCCGGCCGGCAGCCCGGACTGCTTGCGGCGCATCGAGGTGGTCGCTTGGTCGCGGCCGGCGGCCTCCTCGGTGAGCAGCACCCGCAGCACTTCGGCTGCTTCCCAGCGTTGTGAGGCGGCTGTGGCGATCACCTCGGGCGCGGCTCGTCTGACATAGGGCAGCCGCAAGCGGCGCAGCAGGCGGTCGAGCTCGTCGGGCAGTGCTGGCGGCTCCGGGGTGCGGACCGTCATCGCCCGAACCCTTCCCATGCGCGGGTTGAGGCCTGCAGCGAGCTTTCCTCACGCGCGGGGAACAGCAGCAGCTCCCCGCCACCGGTCCGTGCCTGGTGCGCGAGCACCGAGGCAAGGTCACCATCGGCGAACCGGCCCGCCCGAGCGCAGGTCTGAAGCGCATCGTTGACCAGGTCAGGGCCGTGCAGCTTGGCGAGGTCGACCGCTTCGGCCATCTTGCGCCTGACTCTGGAGGTGCCGGCTGCTGCTGCCTTGACAAGCCAGCCCTCGGCGGCAGGCCCGATCCGCAGGAACGCCTGCTCCTCGCTTGAGCGTGCCCGCGGCCGCCGCTCAAGCGCCCCAGCTGGCCGGGGCGGGTAGTGCTGGTCGTTGATGCTCGGCCGACCGGGTGTCGTCAGCTGATGTCTGGCGACCTCGCGTGGCCCGTCGATTCCATCGGCGTGCACGACGATCAGCTGCTCACCATCGACGCGGGCCCAGACCCGCTGATCAACCAGCGTGTGTGGGACCGAGTAGAGCGCCCCGCCAACCGAGATCGTGGACTGCCAGCTGACCTTGCGCGTCTCCCCGAAGCACACCGTGTGCGGGATCCCGGGCAGGCGGTGAAGCCGCTCGTGCTCTGCGGCCAGCCGGATCACCGGCGGCTCCTGCGTTGAGCGGTGCGGACGGGTGTTCACGTCCGCCATCCACTGCTGGCAGGCCTCCTCGAGCTCGGCGAAGCTCTCATAGTCCGGGCGGAGGTTGAGATCGGAGGGCAGTAGGTCAGCCTTCGCGATCTTCACCGTCGCCTCACTGCCGCCCTTGGACTGCGGGTCAGCCGGAACACAGGTCTGGATCGTCAGCCCGTAATGCCGGGCGACCGAGACGATCTGGGGGTTGCGGACCGCGATCCCGCAGACGTGATCGACGCTCACGGTCTTCTCGTTGTCGGTCAGCAGATAGGTCGGTGCGCCACCGAATGCGCGCAGCGCACGGTCGATCCCGATCACGACCGACGGCAGCGTCTTGTCGCGCAACGGGACCACGACCCGGAACCTCGACCACGCCAGCCACGCGCAGAACAACACGCTCTTGCGACCATCGACGACCGGGCCGTCCCCGTAGTCGAACTGCGCCCACAAACCGGGCTCGGGTGTCCACGGCCGGGTGACCCGGCCGTTCTCACGCCGCCACCGGCGCTTGGATTCCGCCACCCACCGCCTGGTCGTGCGCGACGACCCGAGATAGCCGAGGTCGACGAGCTTGCCGTGTGCGACATCCGCCCGGATCTTCCCGCTCGAGCGGTCCACCAGCTCGTCGATCTTGCGCTGATAGTCGGCCGCCATCACCGGCCGCCGGCGCTCCGTTCTCGGCACCAGCCCGAGATCACGCTGCTCGACCCAGTGCGCGACCGTCTTGTGATCACACCCGGCCAACACCGCTGCGCCACGCAGCGTGCCAGCCAGGTCATAGGCCTCCAGGATCTCCATCACTTCCTCCGGTTTCTTCACGCGGCCTCCACACCCCGAGCTCGAGTTCGAGCGCCGAAGCGTGGCTAACCGACAGATTCAGGAAAACCGTGGGGAGAAAACATGGCCGCCCACGGGGAGAAATCCTGGCCGTCAGTGGGGAATTTCAGTGGCCGCCCGTGGGGAGGTTCTCATGGCCGCCGTCAGCGCACCATGGAATCCGCGCGAAGCACGTCTCTGACCCCCGACGCGAGATGCCTCTGCTGCGATGGAAGCGGGACCCGGCAGTTGCGGTGCCGTGGCCGAGCGATAGTCATGGCCCGAGCGATTCAGACGAGCGCCATTCCCTTCCAAGCGACAGCCAGGCCGGAAGCTACGGCGGGCACCCGTCCCAAGACGGCACTTTTGAACCGATACCGCAGAGATATCGCCAGCGATACCGATTCAAAATCGACGGTAGATCCATGGGTTGGTCCCGTCGTGCTCGCTGGGCGCGCAGACGAGCCCACACCTCGCTGCCGGTGCCAGTGGCACAGCGATACAGGGAGCTCGTTCCTGCCGGACGAGTGCCCTTGGTCACAGCAGACAATTAGCGTGCTTTCGCCACGCCCTGGCGTGGCCCTGAGTCGACCGCACTCCTCTTCGCACCCGACAAAGTGGTCGTCGTCGGAGCGATGTCACGAGCATGAGCAACAGTAATGACTCCGCTACGGGAAGCCTTCTATAAACGCGCCATCCCCGGTCTCAAGACGCCCGACGTAGTCCGCGGAGCACTCGGAGACCAACACCCGCCCTCGGCGCCGTAGGACTCGTATTGCGCCATGCAGGTTGGCTGTGAACAGCATCAGATCCCGTGGCGGCTGACGCCGCGAACACCACGGCAACCTACGCGCAGCGCGAATCCATCGCCCTCGACGGGTGAGTTGCCAACACTCGCGTTCGTCTTGGCTTCGGCGGTCTTGCCTGGTAGCGGCACCGCCGCGGGACGGCCGTCAAGAGAGCCCAAAAGGCCGAGTGATATCACCGCTGATCGCTCGCTCGCTCACGTCGTCTTGGACGTCATTGGGCGGCAGGACCGAACTGAAATTCCCGCGCAATGATGACGACTGAGAGCGTCACACAACCGGCAGGCGAAGCATGGGCCGTCAGGATTGACCTGCGGCCGTCGCGAGGTTCACGATATTCATGTTGCCGGTCGCCCACTGGAGGGTGAAGGTGAGTCCGGCGATCCGCCAGCCGTCGGAGGTGCGTTTGAGCTGGTAGTCGTGACGACCGCCGACCGTCCAGATCGGGCCGCCCGACGCGTTGGCGAGCACGTGGGTGCCCATCATGTTGGCCGCGCAGGTCGCCTGATCCCCGTCAAGGCTGACCACGTGATTCGTGATCTGGTGGTGGACTGCGTCCATCCCCTGTAGCGTCTGGCGCCATCCTTCGACGAACTGCGCGACGGGAGCCGTGTATGGCTCGCCGCCGGTTAGAGAGGTGCGGTCGTGGTAGACCGTGTCGGTGAACAGCTTCCCCATCGCGCCCCAGTCCTTCGCGTCTATCGTGAGCGAGAGGCGGCCGATCAGCTCGAGGATCTCAAGGCGGTCCTCGAGTTCCGTTGTGATTGATTCTGACGTGCCGGTCGTCATGTTTGCTCCTTGGGTTGTCTCTCTGCGAACCGATCGGTTCACCCGCGAGGTTTGCGGCCGCGTCTCTTGAACCGCGACGGCTTCCCCTCAAAGGTCAAGGTGACGATGCCGAAGGATCAGGGGATTAGGCATCGCCGGATCCGGGTGATTGCTGTGGCGACGCTGAGCGGAGCCGGACTGGCCCAATGGTTAGTTTCGTGAAGAGTCTCGGTCGGTGTCGAGGCTCGACTTTCGGTTGGCAATCGGGTTCCGGCTTATAGGCGGTGCGGTGAGCGGCCATCGCCGGGTTCGGGCGATGTCGGTCTCGGCGGGATCTGCCGGAGCTCAAGCAGATCGAGGCCTAACGCCTCGATCTGCGCGATGACGCCGAACAATGCGGACCGATCCTCAACAGGACCGGTAAGCACGGTCTCACCGCCCCTGATCTCAAACGCCATCATGGGAAAGGCCGACACAGCGGTAGGTCCGAGCCTGCCTTTGATTCGGATCGCGTAGAGGCACCGTGCCACGTAACCATGCTGCAGCCTGACCTAGTGAGACGACGACGCCGGAATCGGGTGAGCGCGGTGGCGACGAGGGCCGGCTTCGTACCCGCTTGACGACGTCAGATCGGCGTTCGCCGAGCTCGCGGCTGGTCACGCGCTCGGAAGATCCGGTGATCGTCCCGTGGTCGGAGGCCGGAGCCTATCGCGACGATGTTTGCGCGCGACTGTTCGACAGGAGCCTCATCGACCGAGCGCACTCGACAGCGGCAGATCGATCGCGCACTCCGAGCTTGAGATAAATGCTGCGAATGTGCGTGTTGACGGTGTTGACAGACACGAACAACTCCCCCGCAATCTCCGGACGCGTGAGGTTGGTCGGCAGGTATCGGAGCACTCGAAGCTCGCTCGGGCTCAGTTCGCCTCCGGAGGGTGCGAATGCGTGATCGATCGTTGAATGTGATGCGCCGCGTAATAGGTCAACGATGTCTGCTAGGAGAGCCCCGTGGCTGGTGCCGTGGCGTGGGATCGTGTCGAGCAGTCCGGCCGCTCCAGCCATCGCGAATGGGAAGATCAGCCGATCCGGCTCCGCGAACCCCAGGGCCGCCTCGGCTGCGTGAGCCGCAGCGCTGCGATCCCCCAGCTGCAGATGCGCGATGCCCACCAGCAGATGTGTTTCCACACGGTTGAAGACGGGCTGAGCCGCTGGCGATTCTTGAAGGGTCTCGAGCGCGGCCGCTGGATTGCCGTCTGTCAGGTGAATGACTGCGTTTGCGTTCGCGATTGCCCCCTTGTGATCAGCGTGAATCGGGAACTCCGCGAGCGTGGCGCGGGCCGCATCCTGCATTCCAAGTCGGGCCTGTGCCGCTGCGAGCCATCCTGCGATCAGGGGCGCTAAAGCGTGGCTACCGGTGAGCAGCGATTGCACTTGAGCTGCTGCCGTGTATTGCTCAAGCGCCATTCGATGCTGTCCGCGGCCGGCGTGCAACATCCCGTTTGCTACATGAAGAAGCACGCGAGCTGCCGGCTCAACCTGTTCTTCGGCGAACTCCGAGGCGCGTAGAAGCCATGCCTCCCCGTCGTCGAATTCGCCCATCCAGATCGCCATGCATCCAGCCGTTCCCAGTGCAGGCGCAAGGATCGGCCGCTCGGCCAAGCCGTGCCGCTCGGCCAGCCGGATCGTCTCACGGCTGCGCTGGTAGGCCGTGGCAACTGAGACCAGTTTGGATGGGAATCCTTGATGCGCACGGCACCCAACCTCTAGGTAGGGGCGGCCGATCGCCTGGGCCAGCATCGCGCCCTCGGAGAGATGCCGGTCAGCGTCGTCGAGTCGCCCAGACCACGTTTCCACAATTCCAAGATTGAGGAGAGCTACTGCCCGTAGCTCGGTGTCCATCGCCGCCTGATCATTGGAGTCGTCAGCGATGACTGCATCAAGCAGCTTGACCTGTTCGATGACTTCTGTGAACTGCCCGTTGCGGCGTGCGAGCGCCAACCGCAGCGACGCGATGGCGACGATCAGACGCCGCCGTCGAGCAGGCGCGGTGCTTTGAACCTGACCTTCTGCCAGCGCTAGTTGAGCGGCCGCCTCTTCCAACCGCCCTTGGTTCAGCTCGTCTGCGGCGTGAGCCAACGCGAGGTCGGGATGGTCGGCTGATGCGCCTTCGGGAAACGCGCGTAGTACTGAGTCGATCGTTCCGGCCTGCCCGTCCAGAACCCAGCTGAACGAGTGGTCCGCGACGAGTCGCGCTGCGTCAGTCCAGTCGCCCGCAGCGAGTCTGTGCTGCACGGCCTCGACGACGTTTCCGTGGTCAGCGAACCACCGCGCTGCAAGGCGATGAAGCTTGCCGACCTCATTGGCCGATCGTCGCCGAAGTTCTAGGCGCAGGAAGTCCGTCAGTAACTGGTGGTAGCGAAACCACGTGCGCTCCACGTCGAGCGAGACGACGAACGCATTCGCATCTTCCAACTCGAGCAGCATTTGCTCGCAACCGCTGCGACCTGTCAGGAGGTCTGCGAGTTCTCCGTTGATCGGGTCGACGACGGCGCTTCGCAACAACATCCTCTGGACCTCGTCGGGCTGGCGCTCGAGCATCTCGGCCATCAGGTATTCGCCGATCGCCCGGTCCGTGCCAGAGAACTCGGCAACGAATCGCTCGGGCTCTGGATGATCGCTCAGAGAGATCGCCGCGAGTCGCAGACCTGCAGCCCAGCCTTCGGTACGTCGATGCAAGGAGGTCACGGCAACATCGGACAATGTGATGCCGGAAGCGGCAAGCAGAGCGTGCGTCTCGCGCTCTGTGAACCGCAGCGCGCTGGCGCGGATCTCAGTGTGCTGATCGGCGAGCCTGATCTGGTGCAGCCTCATCGGCGGATCTCGACGAGAGGACAGCACGACGCGTGCGGAACTCGGCAGCTCAACGAGCAGGCGGTCGAGCTGGCTGAGGGCTGACGGCGACCTCAGCTCATGCAGATCGTCGATAATCAGGACGACAGGTTCGGCTCGGTCGGCGAACTCGGAGACGACCATTTCGACCAGCTGCTCCTCATCGAGGCTTCTGCTCGTCGTGGGTTGCCGTTCGCGATCGGTCGTTTGTGGCGATGGCCGAACCGCGTCGAGTACCGCACGCCAGAACCGGGTCGCGTCTCGTTCGTCGCGATCCACGGTCACAAACGCGACGCGGGCGTCCGTCGAGCGGTTAGCCCATCCGCGCAGGAGCGATGTCTTGCCGCTTCCCGGAGGGGCGGATATGACGGTTACCCGTTTGGTGATCGCCCGGTCGAGCACCGCAAGGAGCGATCCCCGATCGAGCAGCCCTCTACCACCCGAGCCATCTTGTGACCCACCCTGCTCCAGACCGTCATCGGGCGTGGGTGTCGCCAGGCTGGCCATTCGTCCGGCGATTCTGCCACGGCGTTTCAAGTACTGCCGAGATACGAATCACCAGAACAAGGTGATGACTGGTCGCTTGATCATCAGAAAAGCTGGCCGTGACCCGTAAGCCAAACCAACGAGGCGCACAGCTCAATGACCAGCCAGCCGATCCGCGACCCCATCGCAGACCATCTCATCACCCCTCAGAACTCGGCGCTCATCGTGATCGACTATCAGCCGTCCCAATTCGCGACGGTCCGCTCCATCGACGAAGGCCTACTCCGTAAGAACATCGTCTCGACCGTGAAGGCCGCCAAGGCCTTCGGGGTGCCGATCGTCCACTCCACCGTCAACGTCGCGTCCGGCCAGCAGCAACCGACCGTCCCCGAACTCGCCGAGCTGTTGCGCGACAACCCGCCACTGGACCGCACGACGGTCAATTCATGGGAGGACATCGAGTTCGTTCAGGCGGTTCACGCGACCGGGCGTCGGAAGCTCATCTTCTGCGCACTGTGGACCGAGGTCTGCATGGCGTTCACGGCGCTCGACGCCTTGCGCGACGGATACGAGGTCTATCCCGTCGTGGACGCAATCGGCGGGACCTCGCCAGAGGCCCACCGCGCGGCGCTCGAGCGCGTTGTGCACGCGGGCGCGCAGCCAGTCAGTTGGGTATCGGTCGCCTGCGAGCTCCAGCGCGATTGGGCGCGCTTGGAAACCGTGCCAGCGATTGTTGAGATAGTGCTGACCGATCGACTCCTCGCGGAATGACCCTCACCGTCGATCTTCACCAACACGTCATTCCCGACTTCTATTGGGAGGCGTCCAACGAGGGTGGGAATGCGGCTGGAGGCATCACCCCTCCGCGCTGGACTCTCGACGGCGCGATCGCTTACCTCGATGAGGCGGAGATCGACGTTGCCTTCCCATCGATCAGCACACCCGGCGTTCACTTCGGGAACGACGCCGCCGCGCAGGTGCTGGCCCGTCGCGTCAACGAGTATTTAGCGGAGATCAAGCGCGACCGCCCTGATCGGTTCGGTGCTTTCGCGGCGGTTCCACTTCCTGACGTCGAGGGATCGCTCGAGCAGATCGCGTACGCGTTCGATGTTCTGGGATTGGACGGCGTCTCGCTGCTGAGTAACGCCGGCGGCAGCTATCTGGGCGACAGCCGATTCGATCAAGTGTTTGCGGAGTTGCAGCGACGCGGTGCCGTTGTCTTCGTCCATCCCAACGCATCGCCCGACCCGATCGCGCACAGGCTCGGTCTGCCGGATGCGCTCCTGGACTATCCGGCTGATACGTCGCGCGCGATCGCGAAGCTTCACTACAGCAACACGTTTGCGCGGACGCCGAACGTCAAGTATCTGTTCTCGCACGCGGGCGGGACGATACCGTTTGTCGCCTCACGCTTCGCGATCGTCGATGCGATGGACGTGATCCCGGGTGCGGCCGAGCGCGGGCCATTCGCCGACACAGCGAGGCGGCTCTACTGGGACACCGCCTCGGCCTTCGCCGACCCTGTGCTTCACGTGCTGCGGTCAGTCGCGGGGCTTGAGCAGGTCGCCTTCGGGACGGACTACCCGTACCCACATGATGAGATCTCGATCGGGGAGCTGCGAAGCGTGCGGAGCACGACTGAGCTCTCCGACGGCGAGCGTGACGCGGTTCTTGGTGGAACCGCGTCAGCGCTGTTCCCGCGCCTCACGCGAGCGTCTGCATGACCGCTCTGAGGTGCAGCGCCGCAGCGCTAGGCGCCGGTCCGGAATCACCGTGATCCGGTGAGGACCGATCACCAGCCCGACCGGCATGCTCGCCCGATGTTGAGCAGCGCCCCAGGTGGAGTTGGACTTCCTAGATGAGGCTCGAGGTAAATGGCGTCAGCGTCGAGGTCGATGATCGCCACGCGAAGACCCCTTTGCTGTGGATCCTCAGGGACGTACTCGGGATGCGCGGAACGAAATTCGGATGCGGCGCCGGATTCTGCGCGGCCTGCACGGTTCTGATCGACGGCAAGAACACAAAGTCGTGTCAGACGATCGGCGAGCGCGCGGTCGGGAAGACCATCACCACTGTCGAGGGTGCGACTGGCCCGGTGGTCGATGCGGTACGCCAGGCTTGGTACCAACGAAATGTCGTGCAGTGCGGTTACTGCCAACCCGGGCAGACACTGGCAGCCGTGTCGTTGCTCGAGTCCAACCCAGCGCCCGACGACCCGACGATCGACACGTGGATGAGCGGCAACCTCTGCAGGTGCGGCACCTACCCGCGGATCCGGTCGGCGATCCATGCGGCAGCCGCGACGCTGGGCAACGACGCCGCTGCTCAGCCGCTCACGGCGCCGGATGAGATCGAAGTTCACAGACTCACGCCCGAGGAACTGGAGGACCCTGTCCATCCGTACATCCGGATCCGCCCTGACGGAACAATCGTCGCCTACTCGAGTCAGATCGAGATGGGCCAGGGCATCCACACCGGGCTCGCGACTATCGTCGCGGAGGAGCTCGATGCTGACTTCGCCTCAGTACGGGTGGTAAACGCCGCGAACGGAAGAGGCCCAAACGGTGACGTTTACGGCAATCCCGATGTCGGTAGCGCCTTTCAGCTGACGGGCGCGTCCAACTCGATGAAGGGAATGTGGACGCGTTACCGGATCGCGGCCGCGCAGGCGCGCGCACGGCTTGTTGCCGCCGCGGCCGCGGAATGGAATCTGTCAGGCGACGAGATATCTGTCGCCGACGGTGTTCTGAGCCACGCAAGCGGGAAGCGGGCAACGTTCGGGGAATTCGCGTCTCGCGCCGAGCAGCTACCGGCTGACGCCGACGCCGAGCCCAAGCGTCCCACCGATTACAGGCTGATCGGACGAGGCGGTCGGCTACGGGTCGACGCTATACCGAAGATCCTCGGGACAACCGACTACACGATCGACCAGCACCTTCCGGGAATGCTGACCGCGGTGGTGCTTCACCCGCCGAGGTTTGGCTCCACCGTCGCATCGCTCGATGACACCGCCGCGCTTGCAGAGGCCGGTGTCTCGGCGGTAGTCCCGATCGAGGAGGGCATCGCCGTTGTCGCCGAGACCCTCGCCGACGCGCAACGTGGCCTGCGGGCTCTGGTCGTGGAATGGGATCACACGGACGCCGAGCTGCGTAGCACCGCAGAGCTGCTGGCCGAGCACGTCCGGCTGCTCGAATCTGGGGAGAGCGCAGTGATCGCTCGCGAGGATGGCGACGTCGACCGGGCGCTTTCCGATGCGTCATGGACGGTCGACGCGACCTACACCCTGCCGTATCTGCTGCACGCACCGATGGAGCCGAACAACGCGGCATGCCGGATGCGCGAGGACGGCGTCCTCGAGGTGTGGGTCGGGAGCGAGGGGCCCGAGTACGTGAAGATGAACGCCTCATCGGTCGCCGGGATCGACAAGGAGAACGTCGAGGTGCACGTCACGTTTGCCGGTGGATCGTTCGGTCTGCATTCGAGCGCCGAGCACGACCCCACGGCCGAGGCGGTCCAGGTCGCCCGAGCGCTCGACTGGAAGCATCCGATCAAGCTCCAATCTCTGCGCGAGGAGGAGTTCAAGGTCGGCCGCTATCGGGCAATGGCTGTTCACCGGGTACGCGCAAGCGCCGATGCGAACGGTCGCCTCACAGGGTGGCATCAGGAGATCGTGGCCGAGCCGACATCAGTGAACCTGCCGTTTGTGCGCGATGTGATGTTCACCAACGGCGTCGACTTCTTCACCACGACAGGCGCCGTTGATCCACCCTATGCGATCGAGAACTTCCGGCTCGCCTCGACGAACTTCGAGTCGGGTATACCGACGATGGTTTGGCGATCGGTGGGCAACTCACACACCGAGTTCGCACGCGAGTCAGCGATCGATGAGCTCGCGATCGCCGCCGGCCGCGATCCAGTCGATCTACGTCGTGAACTGCTGGCTGGCAGCCCGCGGACGCTGAGAGCTCTCGAACTGGTCGCCGAACGAGCTGATTGGGGACTGCCGCTCCCTGAGGGCCGAGCCCGTGGACTCGCAAGCTCCGGCTTTCTCGGCAACTCCGCTCAGATCACGGAGGTCTCGCTCGACCAGCGCGGCCGCGTCCACGTCGACCGCATCGTCTTCGCTCTGGACTGCGGGCGAAACGTCAACCCCGATCTGATTCGTGCACAGGTCGAAGGAGGGCTCCTGTGGGGAATCAGCGCTGCGGCGTGGGGGGAGGTCGTCCTCGGCGACGGTGGCGAGATCGTCACCCAGAACTTCGACACCTACCCGGTCATGAGGATGCGATCGGTCCCAAAGATTGATGTGCACTTGATCGAGTCGACCGAGCCACCGAGCGGAGTTGGGGAGGTAAGCGTCCCCTCGGTTGCGCCAGCCCTGGCCAACGCGATAGCCGCACTCACCGGGACCCGAATCCGCGAGCTTCCCTTCTCCAAGACGATCAAGATCTACTAACGAAAGGTCACCCATATGCCAGACGTAACCATCACCCCGAGCGAAAACGGTCCCTACATCGTCTCCGGGCCCGTGAGTCTCGTTGCGCCCGACGGACACGTGATCGAGCACCCCGACCCAATGGCCATGTGCCGCTGCGGACACTCATCGAACAAGCCGTTTTGCGACGGCACGCACGCCACGATCGACTTCGACGGCACGCTGGCTAACTGATAGTGCGTCTCGCAAAGACAGAGGACCGGCTCGCGATACGCGAGCTGGTTGACGCCTACGCGCATTTTGCCGACCGCCGAGACGTGAGAGCACAGGTCGCGCTCTTCACCCCGGATGCGCATTTCGTCGTGTATTACACCGAGTCGGCCGCAAGCGAGCCTGATTTGGAGCTGCATCGCTCAGACGATCTGGCACCGATCTTCGGGGACCTGGAACGCTACCGCGCGACCACGCATTTCAACGGGCAGAGCACCGTTCACCTCGATGGGGAGGCGGCGACCGGGGAGACGTATTGCCTGGCTCATCACGTTTCAGCTGACAGCGACTCGCAGACGCTCTTTGTCGCCTCGATTCGCTACTACGACACGTTCGAGAAGGTCGACGGCACATGGTTGTTTGCGGAGCGCAAGCTGTACGTCGATTGGATGGACACCCGTGCCCTCGGCCTCCCGACCGCTTGAGGGCGCTGTCGGCTGCCGACAGTGTGGCCACCGACAGCCTGACAGAGTGGTGTTTGGCGACCGCTCAACCAGCAGAACGAATGCCAGCCAACAGAACCTGCGTGACCCCCCGGCGCCGGAAGCACTCGACACGGTTCTGAGAGGCTGACTCGCGTCCCGATGGCGATGTCGAGGAGGAACGCGCAGGCCACTCACCCGGGCGACAGCTCCGCTCGGTCACATGACATTCAGAGTGCTGTGCATCCTCAGGGATGGACCGCCTGGAATGGCTCGACCGTGAAGCGTGTCTGGCGATATCTCGCGTTTGAACGCTCGCGATACCGGGACGCGGGGCTTCGATGATCGTGACTGCCAGCAACGCTCGGATCGTCACGCGGTGGTTGCGGGATGGGCACCGCGTCGCGGTCGGGCTAGTGGTCATGGTGGCAGGGTCGAGTCCCTTTGACGCTGGCGCTGCCTTGTTTATCGATGCCGATGGTTCGATCGCGGGAAGTGTCACCGGCGGTTGCGTTGAGAGCGCAGTGACCCAGCAGGCGATGTCTCTGATGGAGCACTCCACCGCACCCCACCGCGTCACATATGGCATCAGTGATGAACTCGCCGGCGAGGTGGGCCTCACCTGCGGCGGGACTGTGGAGGTACTTATCCACGAGTTGAGATCGGGCGCGCGGGACGCGACTCTGCAGCTCCTTGCTTCCGTCGGCGTCGGCCGCGCTTGTGCGCTCGCAACAGTCGTTGACGGTGGGCTGGCTGGAGAACAGCTGTACGCCGATGAGTTCACGACTTGTGCAAGCTTCACAGGCACCCCACAGCTCCTCCAGAACATTGCTCGGGACGCGCGCGGACTCATCCGCCGTGGCGGCAGCACGCTTCGTAGTTACCGCAGCGACGGCACCCTTGACGGCTCCGATATCACGGTCGCGATGACGGCGATCACGGACAGGCCGCGCATGTACGTCGTTGGCGCGGGCGCCTACTCGATGGCAATCGCCGAAATCGCAAGGCAGCTGAACTTCTCGGTCACGATCGTCGACCCGAGGGCCGCGTTCCTCAAGACCCTCGAGCGGTCTGGCGCGTACGACACAATAGGCCTCTGGCCAGATGAGGTCCTCCCAGAGGTCGCTCTGACCGAGCGGGACGCAGTGCTTGTCTGCAGCCATGACCCGAAGCTTGATGTGCCCGCAGTCTTGGCTGCGTTGCGCACCCCCGCCGGATACATTGGCGCTCTCGGCAGCCGCCGCACGGCGGCGGAGCGACGGCGGCGCCTGATCGACGCGGGAGTCGATGAGGTCGACATCGAGAGATTCTTTGCTCCGTGCGGACTTGATATCGGCGCAGCTACCCCAGAGGAATCTGCGGTCTCCGTGCTTGCGGAGATTGTCGCGGTTCGCTCCGGACGCCCGGCTTCGTCCTTGCGGGACCAGTTTGGTCCAATCCGGGGCGCTGCCCGGACGACTTACCTATCGCCGACGTGACGGCTGCAAATCCATTGGCTGAGACAAGCGCCTCGGCACTGTCCAGGAGATGACGACATGCGGGCTGATTCTGGCCGCCGGCCCAGGGCGCCGCTTTGCCGGTGGACCTAAGCAGCTTGCCGATCTCGGAGGGCGACCGCTACTCGAGTGGGCGATCTCCGCACACTGTTCAGTTGCTGGACTCGAACGGGTTGTCGTCGTCCTGGGCGCGTCTGCGTCGGAGATTCTCGATGCCGTCCACTTCGCTCGCGCGGAACCGGTCGTTTGCGGGCGTTGGGAGCAAGGGCGGAGCGCGTCACTGAGGACGGGAATGCGGATGCTCGCCGACAGCGACCGAGTTATCGTCACGCTTGGCGACCAACCGTTGATCGGTGCGGACGTTATCAGCCGCTTTACCGCAGAACCCCCCGGAACACGGGCCGTGTACGAGGGTCGTCCAGGCCACCCTGTGGTGCTAGGGCCCGAGCATGTCAAGCCCATTCAGGCATTGCGCGGCGACTGTGGGGCACATCCGCTTCTTGCCGGTGCCAACACGATCGAGTGCGGCGCGCTCGCTCCGGGAGGAGGCGTGGACGTCGACACCGTGGAGCAGCTGAACGCGATGCGCAAGTCTCTAAGACTGCTTCGGGGCACCTGAGACCAGCAACTGCCATGCGGCATGGTCGGAGCTGCCCACATCCATCTACTCGGTGAAGCGCGCGAGGCGGCGGCGCCAAGCGATAGTGCTCCGCGATCGTTGGAGTCCCCCACCTGGTTCCAGCGACCCCGTCCGATGCAAGAACCTCACTCGGCCGAAGGTTGCGCATGTGCGCGGAAGCGACCACACGACAGCCACCACTTCAGCCCCAAACCTGACAGGCGCCGGCTCTCCGGTTAGACCTTGCCAAGGCTAGACGCGATCAGCCACTGCCGGATGGTGCAGCCACCGGTGTATACATCGGCGGCAAAAGATGCATATTTGCAGGGAGGTTCGAGCCCAGTATCGCCCACTTGAAAGCCCCCAACTGCGGGCTTTTCCAGCTAAGCCCTGGTAATCCGCGATGTCGCCCGCTGCGGGTGCGCGGTGCCGGGCGCCGGAGTCGCGGCGACGTCACCCATCGGGCCCGTTCCCCGGCCCGATGGGTGTTCGTCAACTGCCGTTACTTGCCGGTCAGGAACGGCTTGAGCTTCGCGACCGTCGCTGGGATGGTCGCGGTGGAGGGAACCGCGGGCAGAACTCCGTGACCACCGGCAGCGGCGTCGAAGAAGCTGAAGTGGGTCGCCTCGTTGGCGGCGATCTTTGCGGCCAGCAGCCGCAGATCTGCGGAGCTGAATGTGTTGGAGGCACCGAGGTAGGCCTCGACGAACGCCGTCTCCAGCGCGACGCCGGTGGTGAGCAGGCTCTGGCCGGACTTCAAGACCGATGCCGGGATCACGAAGCTGGCGTTCGTCAGCTTCGGGGTCTTCGAGCCCAGGGCGCCGGCGAGCAACGCCTTGTGGGCCTTCTCGTCCTCCAGGGCATGCTGGAAGTAGTCCTTGTTCTGCAGCTTCGGGTGCGAGAACTTCGTGAAGTTCGCGAGGATCGCTCCGTACACGTACACCGCGAGGCTCTCGGCGGTGTAGGCCGCCTGCATCGTTGAGATGTCACTGCTGGTGGTCATGCTGGCAGCCGATGCCACGCCCGTGACGGACGCGAGCACGCCGCCGCTGGTCGCAAGCACGAGCCCGCCCTTGGCCGTGTTCCGCAGGAACTGGCCACGGTTCACGGTTGATTGAGTCTCGGTCATTCGGATCCTCCTCAGAGGCTGGATTGCCTTATGCCGGTTATTCGCAGGGGACCGCGAAGCGGATCATTCGTGCTTCACGAGAGGGGCTGCTGTGCGGTCCGGAAGGCGACCGGTCCGGAAGGCGCGCGCTACCCGGCGCTGATGGCGCTCCAGCAGCGCCGAGACGGCAATGCCGAGCTCGAACAGCAGGTAGAGCGGGACGGTTTCCAGCAGCATCGTCAGCGCGTCACCGGGCAGGAAGGCGCCGACCGCCGCGCAGGCGCCAATCGCGTAGCGGCGAGAGTGCCGCAGCTGGCGAGTGCTGATCGCGCCGCCCTGTGTCGCCGCGATCACGAGGATTGGCACCTCAAACACGGCACCCATCGCGAGCAGCAGCTTGGCAGCAAAGCTGTAGTACGGGCTCGCCTGCACCAGCACGTCGAAGTGCGCGGAGTTGAAGTTCTGCAGGAAATGGACGGCCGCCGGCAGTACGACGAAATAGCCGAACGCGACACCCGCCAGGAACAGTCCCGGAATTGCAACCAGCAATGGTCGCGTGCGCGCTCTGGCGCTCGGCTCAAGTGCAGGCATGAAGAATTGATAGGCCTGCAGCAGCAGGACCGGTAGAGAGATGATCAACGCGAAGATCAGCGTCACGGTGACGGTCGTGGTGAACGGCTCACCGAGCCCTAGCGTGATCGGCCGGTCGCCCTGCGGCGCGGCCGCGAGCCGTCTCACATCACGACTGACCGCGGCACCGATCTGATCCAGGGTGCCGTGAGCGGCCGCGCTGTCCTGTGATTTCAAGACCGAAACCAGCGACCTCACCTGCACGGCGAGATCGTGGGCCGAGCGCTGCGTGGTGTAGCTCTGGCCCAGCGGCCCGTTGCCGCCGCGGATCTGCTGGGTCGTCTGGTGGGCAAGGGGCGCGTTGATGATGTGCAGCAACAGCCCGTTCTGCCAGAAGCAGAAACCGAACGCGACCCCGACCACGATCAGGGAGACGATCAGTCGCGACCGCAACTCGTCGAGATGGTCAACGAACGTCAGTTGCTGATCGTGACCGATGCCGCGCATGGCTTTACCGAGCGCCCGCACGGCTCGCGCCTTACCCACCGGAACGCCTGGGCGAGTGTCGTCTACGGGACCGGCGACGGGTCGCTCGAGCGCGTCTGTGTGACCGTCGCGGTCGGTGTCTCGGGTGCGACCGAGTCCAGGTGCCGGATCGTCGCCTCGCCGCTCATCGATTCCTTGAACCCGCGCAGTCCGTCGCCCAGCGAGCGACCCATCTCCGGCAGCCGCTTGGCGCCGAACACCAGCAGCAGGATCACCAGCAGCAGCAGCAGGTGGATTGGATTGTCAAGGCCCATGATGGCTCCGTTCAGTCGTGGCAGGATGCTCACAACTGCATACGGCCGCGCCGGCAGATCGGATCACCCGAGCCGCGAGCGATGACTGTTCGCGATCGCGTACAGACATGCGCGGCGAGAGCTCCGCGGAAAACCGCCGCTGCCGGCGAGCTCCCGCGCAAGCCGGGCTCGCGCACCAGTCGCGAGCCCGGCTTCACATCAGCCCAGCCGGCCGCCGGGCTCCCACGGGATCGTGGCGTTCATCCGGCAGCACCCGGGATCAGGCAGGACCGCCGCTGCCACCGCCACCGCCGAAACCACCACCGGCCTGCGAAGCACCCGGCAGCCCAGGGTTGCCGGGGTTCAGACCGCCGTCGCCGGAGCCGCCGAGACCGCCGGTGCCGCCACTCCCACCGGTGGGATCAATCGAGCCGTGTGGCGCAGCCCCGGGCAGGCCGGCGTGGCCACCCTGCCCGCCCGTGCCACCCTGGGCGCCA
Organism: uncultured Actinomycetota bacterium; assembly: GCA_963706725.1. GTDB lineage: Bacteria > Actinomycetota > Thermoleophilia > Solirubrobacterales > Solirubrobacteraceae > Palsa-465. Next base: position 2,930,978 of record OY970167.1, read on the forward strand.
CTGCCACCCTGGCCGCCCTCGCCACCGGTGCCGCCGTTTCCGGCGGCGCCACCGTTGCCGGAGATCGAGCCACCGCTGCCACCGTCACCGCCGCTGCCGCCGGCCCCGCCGGTACCTCCCGCGACGCCGGAGCCGCCGGCGAGACCCGCCGCGCCGGCCCCGCCGTCACCGCCAGCGCCGCCGTTCCCGTAGTCACCGCCGTCGCCGCCGTTGCCTCCGTTCGCGCCCGCGCCGCCTGGTGTGGTGGCCCCGAATCCAAGGCCGCCCGCGCCGCCGTTGCCACCCGAGGTTGCGCTCGCACCGCTGGCACCGGCGCTGCCGCCGGCGCCACCGGCAGCGCCCCCGGTGCCGGGAAGCCCCGCGTCGCCACCGTGACCACCGACACCGCCGTCGGGGTTCGCCAGATCGCCGTCGGCACCCGCTCCACCGTCGCCGCCGATCCCGGCGCTGCCGCCGGCGCCACCGTCTCCGGCGACGCCGCTGATGCCCGCTGGAGCTGCGCCACCGGTGCCACCGGCGCCACCTGTGGCACCATTCCCGCCCGTTCCGCCGCTCCCGCCGACGCCGCTGCTGACTCCAGCCACACCGGCCTGGCCGGTACCGCCCGCCCCGCCGCCGCCGCCCGCGCCGCCGTTGCCACCGGCGCCGCCGTTGCCGGAGATCATGCCACCGACGCCGCCGTTACCACCGGCGCCGCCGGTGGCACCCAGTCCTCCGGCACCGCCCGGAGCGCCGCCGGCACCCACCGCGCCGGCACCACCGGCACCGCCGGCGCCACCGTTGCCGTAGTCCCCACCGCTGCCGCCGTTGCCACCATTGCCGCCGCCGGCGCCGGGCGTGGTGGCGGAGTAGCCAGAACCGCCTGGGCCGCCGTCACCGCCCGAGGTTGCGCTCGCGCCGGTGGCGCCGGTGGCGCCGGTGGCGTCGGCGGTGATGCCCGCCCTGACGGCACGGACGACCGCGAGCGCGAAGCTTTCGCCGCCGGCTCCTCCGGAGCCCGCAAGCCCGGGGTTACCGCCGGCACCACCGGCACCGCCGTCGGGGTTGGCGTCGGTGCCCGCAGCACCCGCTCCACCGGTCCCGCCCATGCCGGCATTGCCGCCGGCACCGCCGGCGCCGGCGGCGCCGGCCGTGCCGGCACCGATCGCGACACCGCCGTTGCCGCCGGCACCACCGGTGCCGCCGTTGCCTCCGTTGGCCCCGCTGCCCCCGTCACCGCCGTCGGTGCCGGCCAGACCGGACGCCCCGGTGGCGCCCGCCGCGCCGGCGCCGCCCTGACCGCCCAGGCCGCCGCTGCCGCCATTGCCGAGGAGCGTGCCGCCGCTGCCGCCATTGCCGCCGGTGCCACCGCTGCCGCCGGGGGTGCCGGTGGCACCCGCACCGCCGACACCGCCGGCGCCGCCGTTTCCGTAGCTGCCGCCGTTGCCGCCCTGTCCACCGTTGCCGCCGCTGCCGCCGGGGGTGGTGGCCGCGGCACCGACGCCGCCCGCCCCGCCGTTGCCGCCCGAGCTGGGCGTCTGGCCACCTGCACCGCCGGACCCGGCCGTACCGCCATCGCCAGCGGTGGCACCGGCGGCACCGCCGGCACCACCGGCACCCGCACGCCCCGCGTTGCCTCCGTTGCCACCGCTACCGCCATTGGGGCTCGAAGAGTTACCGGCGGCACCGGAACCACCGTCGCCGCCGACACCGGCGTTGCCGCCGACGCCACCGGCGCCGCCGGCACCGTTGCTGAAGCCTGGGGCGCCCGCGCCACCGTTGCCGCCGGCACCACCCGCGCCACCGTTGCCGCCGGCGGCGCCGTTCCCACCGGCGCCACCGTTGACGCCAACCTGTCCGGCCGCTCCGCCGGCGCCCGCTGAGCCGTTGCCGCCATGGCCACCCGTGCCACCGCTGCCGCCGTTGCCGGCGAGATTTCCGCCCTTGCCGCCATTGCCACCGGCACCACCGGTGTTGCTGGTGATCCCTACGCCGCCATCACCGCCGTTCCCGCCGTTGCCGTAATCGCCGCCGTTCCCGCCGTTGCCGCCCGCCCCGCCGTCGGCGTAACCGTCGCCACCGCTGCCACCGTTGCCTGCGGAACCGGTGAACTTGCCGAGTGTGCCGGTGGCGCCCAAAAGCCCACCGGATCCCCCGGCCCCGGCCGCCCCGCCCGCGCCGGCGCTTCCGGGCGTGCCGGCGTTCCCGCCGTCGCCGCCGTTGCCGCCGGCCGGATTCGCGGCGGTGCCGGCGGCACCGTTGCCACCGTTCCCGGCGAGGCCGGCGTTACCGCCGTCCCCGCCAGCACCACCGCTGGCGCCTGTGCCGCCGGCGCCGCCGCTGCCCCCCGCACCGCCGTTACCGCCCGCACCGCCGTTCTGCCCGGCACCGTTGTCGGTGCCGACGACGCCGGCTGAGCCGTTCGCGCCCTTGCCGCCGCTGCCGCCCTGGCCGCCACTGCCACCGTCGGCCTGCGCGCCGCCCGTGCCGCCGCTGCCGCCGGCACCGCCGCTCTGTCCCGCGCCCTTGTCGACCCCTGCCAACCCGGCGCTAGCGCTATACCCGTTGCCGCCGTTTCCGCCGACGCCACCGCGGGCGGTGTGACCGGCCGGCCCGCTGTGTCCGCGGGGCGCCGCATGCCCGCCGCGGCCCGCAGCACCTGGTTCGCCACCGTTGCCACCCCTGCCACCGGCCGGCGAGCTTGCCGTTCCCGCGATGCCGTTTGCGCCCGCGCCACCGGCTCCCGCGTTGCCGCCCGCACCGCCGTTGGCGCCGGCGTGGCCTGCCCCACCGGCGCCACCATTCCCACCGTTACCTCCGGCCTGGCCGGGCGTGGATGCCGGCGCACCGTTGCCGCCGTTGCCGCCGCGGCCACCGACGGCCACCGAACCACTCGCATGATGGCGGTGATGCCGCTTCGACGCGGGGAAATTCTGACCTGCCTGCCCGCCCTTGCCGCCACTGGATCCTGACTGGCCGGGCACGGTTGCGTTGGCGCCGTTGCCGCCGGTGCCGCCGTTTCCCGGGCGCCAGCCGGCGGCGGCGTTGCCACCGCTGCCGCCGGCGGTCCCGGGTCGGCCGGGGTTGTTGCTGTTCCAGCCATGGCCACCGTTGCCGCCGCGTCCTCCCTTTGGCCCACCGTTGCCGCCCCGGCCTCCGGGCAGCCCCGGGACGGTGCTGGACCAGCCGTTGCCGCCGTTGCCCGAGATCTCGCCACCGTTCTGACCGTCGGGATGGCGACGGGTGCCGTTGGCGCCGTTGCAGACCAGCCCACAGGAGTTCCGGCTCGCGCCGGCGCTTCGACCCAGAGCAAGCGCCGTGGAGGCTGCCCACGCCGGCGCCGGCGCCGAGGCTGGGGCTGCAGCGGCAGAGGCGGGTGCCACGACGCCGGCGCCGGCGCACAACAACACGCCGCCGGCCAGCAGACAGGCCAGGCGCGGAGCACGCGGTGTCGTCCCGGACGACACGCCTGGGAGCCGCGTCAGGCTCCCCGAGAAGAGCTGACGACCGAAGCTGCGACCTTGCACCACCTGAAACCGCCTCCCCTGAGACACTCGACTCGGTCCCGTAAAACGAGACGGAACCCTACCCAAGATCGAGGCTGAAGCGCGCCGCGAGTCGCATCACCGGTCTGCTGGCACGCGGCGCCCGGCGCTGGTGCCCAGGGCGAAGACCAAGAGCGCGTAGCAGAGGATCGCGACGGCCGCAGCGAGCGCCATCGCCAGCGAAGCACCGTTCTTCTGATGTCCAATGAAACTCGAACCCGAGAGCCAAGCGACCAGGGTCGCGAGCAGAGCGCCGGCGCTGAGCGCGATCAGTGCCCGCATGCCGACGCGCAATGCCCGGATCAGCGCGGCGATGGCGGTGATCAGCAGCAACGTTCCAAGCAGCGCGTGGAGTGTCACCAGCACGGGTCCGTTGCCGACGGCTGCGCCGAGCGCCGCGAACAGCGTCTTCCCCCGGTCGGAGGCGGGAAGCGTGGAGTAGAGGTTCACGGAGATGCCGAGGCTGTATTCGATCAGCAGCAAGACCAGGCCCGCCAGCGCGTTGGCACGCAGACCACCGATCCCTCGCGCGCTGGTGGCAGGCGCTGAGGCGGTCATCGACGGCCTCCCATCACCTGCAACGGAGGTGCGCCGGCCAGCTTGCCGCCGTCGATCCTCGGCGTCGTCCCGCCGACGCAACCGGGGTCTTCCGAGCACGGCCAGAGCGCGGCGGCCGCGGTGACGAGCACGACCTTGCCGGTCATATCGATTCGCATCAACTACCTCCATCTGCAGGGCTGGGTCGCATGGATGACGGCGTGCAGTGCGGCGTCGTGACAGAACCATAGATCTCGAATTATTCGATGTCAATGCATTAGACAGCTAAGCGCAACTCGACTACGCTGGCTCATGCATTGCGCCCCGACCAGGCACCGATCGGCCTTCAGCTCTCGCGGACCGCGCGCGTCGTGGCACGCGCGTTCGATGACGCACTCGCGACGGCCGACGGATCATTGCCCGTCTGGCTGGTGCTGCTCAACCTCAAGATCCATCGCGACACGAACCAGCGCCAGTTGGCCGAGGCCGTCGGCATCAGCGGCGCGACGCTCACCCATCACCTCAACGCGATGGAGCAGGAGGGTCTGCTGCGGCGCCGGCGCGACCCGTCGAATCGGCGAAATCACATCGTCGAGCTCAGCCCGGCCGGAGAGCTGGCCTTCATCCGGCTTGCGGCTGCCGCCCGCGCCTTCGACGAGCGACTGCGGAGCCGCCTCAGCTCAGATGAGCTTGCGACACTGCGGAGCCTGCTCGAGCGACTGGGTGCGGGCGTCTAGCCCGCTCGGTCGCGGTCGCAGCTACCGCACCGAACCGAGTGCCGGCGTGGCGCTCAGCGCACGCGGCAGGCCTGCAGATTCTCGAGGTTGTTGTCGTATACGGCGTCGGCCGCGGAGCGGAGCGTCTCGATCGTGCGGTTGAGCTCGACCACGTCGTGTGGTTCAACACCGGCGATCCCCCGCGTGGTGGGGCTGACCGTGTAGAACGAGTTGCCCCTGGAGATGCTGCCACGCACCTGTGCGACGGTCATCACGCCAGGCAGGCCTCTGATGCCGACGTGCGTGATGTGGCCGCTTCCCGCGACTCGTTGGACGCACACGATCTGATATTCGGCCATCGATCCCCCCTCACCCGCAAGATGGCTGGAGAACCTACGCCGCTCGGCGGACAACTTGGGGAATTTGCACGTCGCCGCGTTTCCCGGCGCTTCCGGCCTGCGGGACCCTGCGCTGAATGCCGGCTGGGGTCACCGCTGATCCGGCCGGCGCCGCGCGGTCATTGCCTGTTCTGCGTGCCCACCGGCATGCGCGCGGCGGACGAGTGCTGGTCGGTGTCGCCCCACGGGGTCCCGTCGCGGCTTGGCAGCGCGATCCGGTGCGCGGACGGGCTGTCGTCACCACCCTCGGCGCCGCCGGGCAGCTCACCGCCCGCGAGCAGGTTGACGTGAACCTCGCGATCGGCTGCTTCGGCCGAGCGGCTACGCACGGCGAAGGTCGTCGCAGCCCGCTCCGCACGGTCGTGTTCCGCGCCCATCGCGCGGAACACGAGGTACCAAGCCACCGCCGCGACGGCCGCGACCACCGCCAGCGGCACGATGATGATCTCGCCGCCCGCCACCGCCAGGGCGATCAGCGCGGCGAGTGCGATAAAGCCCAACCACGACCCAGATCCGAATCCCATCTCGACTGCCTACCCAGCCAGAACTTGTATCAATCGTTACAAGCGAGCCGGCGGCCCCGGCCCGCTCAGCTGGCGCGGTCGCTGCTCGCCCACGCGTCGATCTCGACCTTGAGCGACGGGCTTGCCAGCGCCGGCACGAAGAGCAGCGTCATCGTCGGCGCATGGCCCTGAAGCACATCGGCAAGGATCTCAGCGCGACGCCCCGGCGCGACTGGCTCGGTGAGGTAGAAGGTCAACTTGATCAGGTCGGTGACCACCATCGCCGCCGCCTCGAGATTGCGGACAACGTTCCCCAGCGCGAGCTCGAACTGCTCAGCCGCCTGCTCCGGGACATCGCCGGCGGCCGTCATGCCGACCTGCCCGGACAGCGCCAGCAGTCGCGCCGCACCGGACACCTCGACCTGGTGGGAATAGCCCGCGAGCGGAGCGTGCACCGTCGCCGGATTGCGAGCGAGCTTCACGAAATCCAGCATACGGACGGCCAGCTGACGAGGGACAGCCGCAGGGACCGTGGTTGCACCGACCCGCGAAAACTGATATCACTTTGACATCAGTTTTCTTCTACCGCCAGTTCGACTGGAGGAGCCATGAGCGCAACCGACCCGCAGTCCACCGAGCCCATCAAGCCGGTGGGGCATGCCGGCGCCCGCATCGACATCAACGAGCAACAGACATGGGCGATCAGCGGCTGGGCCGGGGTCCTGGTGGTGCTGATCTGCATCGGCATCTGCATCCCACTTGCGAGCAGCTCGGTCCCCGGGCTGCTCGCGATCCCGATCGTCGTCGGCGTCGTGATCGCGACCTCGCTTGTGATCGTGGCGCCGGGACAGACCAAGGTGATCCGTTTCTTCGGGAACTACGTGGGAACGCTCCGGCGGCCCGGGCTCTGGTGGATCCTGCCGCTTGCAGACCGGCGCAACCTGAGCGTGCGTGTGCGCAACTTCGAGACCAACCACCTGAAGGTCAACGACGCCGACGGTAACCCGGTGGAGATCGCCGCAATCGTCGTCTGGCAGGTGCACGACACCGCGCAGGCGGTGTACGCAGTCGACAATTACCGGAACTTCGTCGAGGTGCAGGCCGAGGCGGCGCTGCGTCACGTGGCGACCACGCTGCCCTACGACGATCCCAGCGGCGCCGGCATCTCGCTGCGGGGATCGACCGACTCGGTCGCCGACCAGCTCGCACAGGAGATGGCAGAGCGCATGGTGATCGCCGGCGTGCAGATCGTCGAGGTCCGGATCAGCCACCTGGCCTACGCCCCGGAGATCGCTCAGGCGATGCTCCGGCGCCAGCAGGCCAACGCGGTGGTGGCCGCGCGCTCGCAGATCGTCGAGGGCGCCGTCGGCATGGTCGACATGGCGCTCGCACGGCTGGACGAACGTGGGGTCGTGCAGCTCGATGAGGAGCGCAAGGCGGCGATGGTCAGCAATCTGATGGTCGTGCTGTGCGGCGACCAGCCCGCGTCGCCGATCGTCAACACCGGCTCGCTCTACACCTGAGCCGCGGGCACGCGCCTTGAGCCGCGACCGTAAGCAGGTTCCGCTGCGCCTGGACCCGGCCGTGCACGACGCGCTGGCACGGTGGGCCGCCGACGAGCTCCGCAGCCTCAACGCTCACATCGAGCTGTTGCTGCGACGCGCACTACAGGATGCGGGGCGGATGCCGTCACAGGCCAACCCGATGCGCCCGCGCGGGCGACCGCCCGCGCGCGGCGAATGACTAAGCGAAGATCGCGTGGGCTGCCGACCCAAGCGCCGCGAGGACCAGGATCACCCAGAACGCGATACGCCACGCATGGTCCAGATCGATGCCGTGGAACTGCATTTCGTCCTCCTCCCTGAGGAGCCGGTGACCCTGCTTCTGCGGGGTTCCGAACTGCCTGAATAGGAAGGTAGTGACCGTGTTGGAGCTCTGAATTAGGGATGTGTTGCGGTGGGATTGTCGGCCTCGCAGCGGCTCGCGCGACGCGGCGTCAAGATCGAGCGGTCCGTGTCGATCTGCGCCACGACCGATCGTCATCCCGGTGACAGAATCTCCTCAAACGAAAGGGACGACAGCGATGCGTTACACCCTTCTCCTCCACTATCCCGAGCCGACGGCCGAGGAGCTCGGCCCCGACGCGCTGGCCGCCGGCATGCGGGCCTTTCAGGCGTATGCCGGGGCGCTCGATGAGGCTGGGCTGCTGATCAGCGCCGAGGTGCTGCAGCGGTCGGATGCGACCACCACGGTCTCGCAGCGCGAGGGCGCGTTCCTCATCCAGGACGGGCCCTTCTCCGACAGCAAGGAACAGCTCGGAGGGACGTTCGTGATCGAGGTAGCCGACCTCGACGACGCGCTGGAGTGGGCCAGGCGCGCGCCGTCGGTTGCCTGGGGGCACGTCGAGATCAGGCCGAGCGCGACACGCTACGCCGATGGCGCATGGCAGGGCACCCAGCCGGTCAGCTGAGCGAGCTGGATCCGCGCGCGACCGCCGAGCGTGCGGCGCGCCAGTCCTACGGCCGGCTGGTCGCGGTGCTGGCCGCCTCGACCCATGACCTCGCGCTCGTCGAGGACGCACTCGCCGATGCCTTCGAGAGCGCGCTGCGCACCTGGCCCGAGCGAGGCGTGCCGGACAACCCCGAGGGCTGGCTCGTGACCGTGGGCCGCAACCGCATCCGCGACCTGCTGCGCTCGGCGGCGTCGCGCACCTGGGCGCCCCTCGATGAGGAGCTGGTGGCGACCGCGGCGGTGCCGGCCGACCCCGGTGAGATCCCGGACCGGCGGCTCGAGCTGCTGTTCGCGTGCGCGCATCCGGCGATCCATCCCTCGGTGCGCACGCCGCTGGTGCTGCAGGTCGTGCTCGGCTTCGACGCCGCGCGCGTCGCCCAGGCCTTTGCGGTCCCGCCGGCGGCGATGGCACAGCGCCTGGTGCGCGCCAAGCAACGCATCCGTGACACCGGCGTCCCGTTTCGCACACCGAGCGGGGACGAGATGCCGGGGCGGCTGCCGACGGTGCTCGAGGCGATCTACGGTGCTTACGCGATCGACTGGCTCGACCAGCATGAGCGCATTCGCGAGTCGGTCGCGGACGAGGCGCGCTGGCTCGCCGTGCTCACCGCCAGCCTGCTCGCGACCGAACCCGAGGCCTGGGGGCTCGCGGCCCTGCTGACCCTGGCCCAGTCACGCGCGCCCGCGCGTGCCTGCCGGCCGTGGCCGCCGCTGCACCAGCAGGACACCGCGCTCTGGGATCGGGACATGATCTGCGAAGGTGAGGCGCTGCTGCGTCGCGCCCACGGCCTCGGCGCCCCGCTCGGCCGCTTCCAGCTCGAGGCCGCGATCCAATCGCTGCACTGCGATCGGGCCCGCACCGGGGAGCTCGACCGTGCTGCGCTGATCAAGCTGTACCGGGGCCTGATCGCGATCGCCCCGACCAAGGGTGCGCTCGAGGCGCTGGCAGTGTTGACAGGCAAACCGTGATGCCGCGCGAGTTCCCGGATCTGACCCACCCGATCATCCAGGCGCCGATGGCGGGCGGGCCCTCGACGCCGGAGCTGGCCGCCGCGGTCGCGGGCGCCGGCGGCCTCGGTTTCGTCGCTGCCGGCTACCACGGCGCCGAGCAGCTGCGCACGGACATCGAGACCACACGCGCGCTCACCGACCGTCCCGTCGCCGTGAACCTCTTCCTGGCCGCCGAGACCGTCGTCGATCAGCAGGCGCTGGGGGCGTATGCGCGGGCGATTGAGCCGCTTGCCGCCCGCTTCGGCGCCCCGCTGGGCGCCGCGCGCTACGACGACGATCAGCTCGACGCGAAGCTCGAGGTGGTCAGGGAGCTGCGCGTGCCGATCGTCTCATTCACCTTCGGTTGCCCCTCGCCCGCGCTCGTCAGTGCGCTGCACGCCGACGGCATCGCGGTATGGGTGACCGTCACCGAGCCCGACGAGGCCGTGCTCGCCGCCGGTGTGGGAGCCGACGCGCTCGTCTGCCAGGGGGTTGAGGCCGGTGGTCACCGCGGCACGTTCGAGGATCTCAACGGACGGGGCGAGCTCGGTCTGCTCAGCCTGCTGCGGCTCGCGCGCGCGGTCACGGGGCTACCGCTGGTCGCCTCCGGCGGGATCGCCGATGGCCCCGGCATCGCGGCGGCGCTCGCCGCCGGTGCAGTCGCCGTGCAGATCGGGACGGCGTTCATGCGCTGCCCGGAGGCCGGCACCAGCGCACCGCACCGCGAGGCGCTCACGCGCTCCGGCACGACCGCCCTGACACGCGCCTTCAGCGGCCGCCGCGCACGCGGGATCGTCAATGAGTTCATGCGCGAGCACACCGACGCGCCGTCCGCCTACCCACACGTCCACCACCTCACCGCGCCGCTGCGCGCCGCGGCGCGAGCCGCCGGCGATCACGAGGCGCTCAACCTCTGGGCCGGGCAGGCTTACGCGCTGGCGCAGGAGCAGCCGGCCGCCGAGCTGGTCAGGGCCTGGAGCGCCGAGGCAACGCGCGCGATGTAATGCAAACGCACCGCCGGGCCACTTTCTGATGTGACCGGAGCGCGCATCGAACCCGGGAGCAAAGCCAGGCGTGCAGGCGCGGGGCTCGACTTCAAGGCCCTCTAGCTGGCCAACGTCAGCGCCTTGAGGGCTCGGCGCTCGTCGACGCGCAGCGTGACGGACGCGCTCAGGCCAGGTGCGCCAGCCGCACGATCTCCTCCTCGCTGGTCCAGGCGCCCACCGAGGCGCGGACCAGCCCGGCGGAGTGGATGCTGCGCACGATGATGCCCTCGGACAGCAGCCGGGCGACGTCAGCGTCGGCGTCCTCTGCCTGCCAGGACACGAGCGTCGAGCGGCCACGCGGTGAGACCAGGTGGCCGCGCGCGCTCAGCAGCTCGGCGAGCTGCTCGGCGCCGGCCGCGGCGCGCTCATGAACCCAGGCCCAGCCGGCGGCGGAGAGCACGCCCATCGAAGCGAGTGCCCAGGTGCTGCGCACCGCGCTGGGGAAGCCGTCGTCCAACCGCGAGGCGTGCTCCGCGAGCACCGAGTCGAGCGGCGCCTCATGGTCGGCGACGGTCATGTAGCCCGGGAACGGCGGCTCGAGCTCGTCCAGCCGATCGGGCCGCACATACAGCGCCCCGCTGCCCTCGGGGCCGCACATCCACTTCTGCCCGGAGCCGGCGTAGTAATCGACGCCGAGCTCGTGCACATCCACCGGAATCGCGCCGAGCGCCTGGGCGGCATCCAGCAGGATCGGCACGCCGGTCGCAAGCAGCGCAGTGACATCCATGATCTCGCCGCCGACCCAGGAGACGTGCGAGCAGGCCACCAGGCGCGTGTCCGCGCTGACCTCGCCCGGAAGCTCGGCGAACGGCACGACCCGCACCTTCACACCGTGCACGGCCTGCGCACGCCGCAGCGGCACGAGCAGACCGGGATGCTCCTGATCGCTGGTGAGGATCTCGTCGCCGGCTGCCAGCGGCAGCCCGGCCAGGACCGTGTTGACGCCGTATGTCGTCGAGTTGGTGAGCGCCACCTCGGACGGGTCGGCGCCCATCGCGGTCGCGTAGCCGGCGCGCGCGAGCTCAGCGAGCTCCATCACCTCATCGAAGTACGCCCTACCGACGCGGCCCTCGGTGAGGTCCAGGTGCACGCGCGCGCGGACGGCGTCCTCGGCGGCCTGCGGCACCGGCCCCTCGGTGCCGGCGTTGAGGTACGCGACGCGCTCGCAGACCGGGAACTCCTCGCGGAAGCTGGGCGCGATCGCTGGCTCAGACATTCGCGCTGTACTCCATCATATCCGCGCCCTCACCGGCGCCGCTGTGGCTCCCGCGGGCGCGCCCCTGACGCCGCTGCCCGATCATCTGTTGACCCGTCAACTACACTGGTTCACATGTCAGTCGCATCTGAAAGCTCGCGCCTCGAGGGATCGGCGCTCGAAGCTTGGCGCAGCTACCTGCAGAGTCACGCAGGAATCGTGCGCGAGCTCGACGCCGAGCTGATCGCCCAGCACGGGCTCACGGTGCGCGACTACGAGGTGCTGCTGTACCTGGCGCAGTCCGAGGATCGCAAGTTGCCGATGTCGGCGCTCTCCGAGCGCACGATGCTGACCCGCTCGGGTATCACCAGGCTGGTCGACGGGCTCGTCGGCCAGGACCTGATCGAGCGCGTTTCCTGCGCCAGCGACGCGAGGGTCTCCTATGCGCGGCTGACCGAGCCCGGGTACCTCAAGCTGCGGGACGCGGGCTGCACCCATGTGAAGGGGATCGAGCGCCTCTTCCTCGCGAACTTCACGGCCCCCGAGCTCGAGCAGCTCGCGAGCCTCCTCAGCCGCCTTCCCGGGGCCATCGCCGGTGGCGCCTGCACCGCCGGCGAAGCCGACGGCGGCACCTGCAGCGTCTCCTGACAGACCGCGAAACAGCGGCTCCCCATCCGCAGGCGTCAGCCGCTGAAGTAGTGGCGAGCCCGAGTGCCGGGCGACGGTGAGGTCCGCCGGTGAAGCAGCGAAGCCGGCCACCGAAGCAGCGGCGAGGTGGCCCAGCGGAGAGCCTGTGGTTGACAGGTCAACCAAATGGTGTATGCTGATGGTTGCAAGCTCAACTGTCGAGTACTCAAAGGATTATCACATGTCAACAATTTCCGCAGACGCAATTCAGTCCGGCACTTACAACGTCGACCCCTCGCACTCGAACGTCGGCTTCGCCGTACGCCACATGGGCATCGCCACCGTGCGTGGCTCGTTCAAGAAGTTCGCAGGCACCGTGGACGCCACCGGCGAGGCGTTGAGCCTGTCCGGCAGCGTCGATGTCGCCACGATCGACACCGGCGATGAGAATCGCGACGGCCACCTGCAGTCCCCGGAGTTCTTCGACGCCGCGCAGTTCCCCCAGATCACCTTCGCCTCGACCGGCACCGAGCCGGCCGCCGGCGGCAAGATCAAGCTGACCGGCGAGATCACGATCAAGGGCACGACCAAGCCGATCGAGCTCGTCGGCGAGGTCGCCGAGAACGGCGAGGATCCCTGGGGCAACCAGCGCATCGGGTTTGAGGTCGAGGGCAAGATCGACCGCCGCGAGTTCGGTCTCGAGTGGAACCAGACGCTGCCCAACGGCAACCTGCTCGTCGCCAACGACGTCAAGCTGATCGTCAGCGTCTCGGCTGTCAAGGCCGCGTAATGACCAAGGTCCTTGCCATCTCCGGCAGCCTGCGCAAGCTCTCCTACAACGGGGGCTTGCTGCGGGCGGCCGCGAAGCACGCCCCGGAGGGCGTCGAGGTCGAGATCCTGGAGGATCTGGAGTCGCTCGCCCCGTACAACGAGGATCGCGAGGGCGATCGGCCCGAGAGCGCCGATGCGCTGATGGCAAGGATCAAGGACGCCGACGCGCTGCTGATCTCTACCCCGGAGTTCAACACGACGATGCCGGGGCAGCTCAAACACCTGATCGACTGGGGTTCGCGCCCCTACGGTCCCGACGCCGCGCTCTACGGCAAGCCGGTCGCGGTGATCGGCGCGAGCAAGACCGATTACGGCGCCATGTGGGCGCAGGATCATGTGCGCAAGGCACTCGGCATCGCCGGCGCACGAGTCACCGATACGGAGCTTCTCGGTCGCGCGGGCACACGAGAAGTTCGACGAGCGCGGCGAGCTCACCGACGAAGAGACGCTGGAGCAGCTCGAGCACGTGCTGCGCGGACTCGCCGAGCACCATCGCGCGCTCAGCCGCACGGCGTAAGGTTCGAGCCGTGGCTGTTCCGGCGTCAGGAGATATGAGCGCGAAGATCGCGGCGGCGACCGCGATCGGGACGGTGCAGCTCACGGTCGCCAACCTCGAGCGCTCGCGGGCGTTCTACGAGCAGCTGATCGGACTGCGGTCCGGCGAGCAGCCGGACGGTTCGCTTCTGTTGGGAGGAGCGGAGCGGGCGGGGTCAATCCCGCCGCTCCTCTCACTCGTCGGCGACAGCGCCGCGCCAGCCCGCAACCCGCGCCAGACCGGGCTCTACCACTTCGCGATCCTGGTGCCGACACGCCGCGACCTGGCGGTCGCGCTGGTGCGCCTCGCGCAGGGCGGCTGGAGGCTCGACGGCGCCTCCGACCATCTCGTCAGCGAGGCCCTCTACCTGACCGACCCCGACGGCACGGGCATCGAGATCTACCGCGATCGCGATCGCTCCGAGTGGCGCCTCGGGCCCGGTGGGCAGTTGGAGATGGCGACGCTGCCGCTCGACCTGGAGAGCCTGCTCGGTGAGCTGCGCAACGCGCCCCCCGATCCGGCCACCGACGCGCAAATGCCAGCAGATACCCGCATCGGCCACGTGCATCTGCAGGTGGCCGAGCTCGACCAGACCGAGCAGTTCTACGCGGGCGTGCTCGGCTTCGATGTGATGGCCACGCTCGGCGGCACGGCGCTGTTCATCTCGGCCGGCGGCTACCACCATCACATCGGCCTCAACACCTGGCAGAGCCGCGGTGGCTCCACTCCCCCGGCCGACGGCGTCGGGCTGCGTGCCTACGAGCTGCGGCTCGGCGACGGCGACGCGCTCGCGCAGGTGCTGGCCCGGGTGCGCGCCGCTGGCATCACAACCGAGCCAGTCGCCGAGGGAACGACGCTCGTCCGTGACCCAAGCGGCAACGGCGTCCTGCTGCGCGCCTGAGACAGCCGACACAGCGATCGCCGGACGTCTCATGGCTGGAGCCGTGGACGCTCCTGGTGGCGATCAGGTGCCCAGCGGCACGGTCACCATCGCCGCGACTTCGGTCCGGGATGACGGTGCCGCGGGCACGGCGCCCGCTAACCTAGCGATCCGCTCTGGCGACGTGGGAGAGCGGTTATCCAGCGGCCTGCAAAGCCGTGTACACCGGTTCGAATCCGGTCGTCGCCTTACCGCCCCCCGGAACGGGTCGGGGCCCCAGCCCGTAGCATGCTGGCATGCTCGAGACACGGCCGGGGGTGTACTTCTGGCAGGCACGGCATCCCGACTGGGAGCCGAATGACGGTTGGGATGAGATCGTCACCTCCTATGCGCTGGACGATGGTGAGCAGCTGATCGTGATCGATCCGCTGGCGGCCCCACAGGAGCTCGAGCTGCTCGCCGGACGGCGTGAGACCTCGATCGTGCTCACCTCACAGTGGCACCGGCGGGATGCCGAGAACCTCGCCGAGCGGCTCGACGCAAGGATCCACGTGCCACCGCCGGACGCGGGCGAGCTCAACCCCGTGAAGGGAGCCGTCTACGCGGCGGGCGACGACATCGGCCTGGGGATCGAGGCGATCCGCGGGCTCGAGGATGGCGACCTTGTGCTCTGGATCCCCAGGCACCGCGCGGTGGTTGCCGGTGACACGCTGATCGACCGCGGCGAGGGCCTGATCTTCCCGCCCGATTGGGCCGCCCGCCGCGGTGATCCCGACGAGCTCAAAGCACCGCTACTGGTGCTGCTCGAGTACCCGGTCGACGTGGTGCTGCCCACCCACGGGCTGCCGACCGACCGCGACGCGCTCGCACGGGCGCTAGCCGCCTAGCTGGCTGCCACAGCCCGCCAGGTCATATCCGCCCAGCCGGCTCACCTGTTCGTGGAAGACGCCGCTCGTGAGCACGCCCCCAAGCGCGTCAAGCCCCGGATGGGACGCCCAGCGTCGGTCGACCCAGATCTCAACCGTGTGGAGCTCGAGCGGTATGAAGCGGAGCCCAAACATCAGCGCGCCACCCTCGGTTGTGATCGCCGCGCAGCCGATGCCCGCCGCGGCTCTTGCCGCGTCGAGGTGCCCCGAGGCGACGGTGCCGGCGGGAAGCTCGAACCCCAGGGCAGTCGCGGCTCGCCTCAGCGCCTGCTGGCTGGCGGCACTCTCCTGCCGCTGCACGATCGGCACTTGCTGCTCCAGACACGCGGCCAGCGTCCGCGCGCGTAGCTGCGCGGCGAGGCCCAACCCGACCTGCCAGTGCGCCAGCTGCAAGCGCATGACGTCGACGGGCGCGCGTTTCAGCTGACCGCTGCGCCCGTGCACGACGGCCGCGTGCACGCCACCGTTGCGCAGTGAGCGCAGCGCCGTACCCGTGGTTGCGTCGAGTGATAACACTGCCGCCGCTCCCCGCAGCCCGAGCATCGTCTCAGTTAGGTTGAGCGCTGGATCGCAACCGGCCACTATCAGTGGCCCCGACGCACTGGCGCAGCTCCGGGCATTACGCGGCATCGGAGGCTGACGATCGAACAGATCCTCGGCTGTGCATTCGAGTGCCTCAGCCAACCGCAGGGCCGCGTCCACCGCCGGTGTGTTGACGCCGGCTTCGACGGCCACGACCAGCTGGCGACTGACATGTGCAGCGGCGGCGAGCTCCGTCTGAGTCAGGCCAAGCTCGACACGACGGTGCCGGAGGGCGCTGTGGTTCACCACGCCAGGAATATATCTGCCAGGATCCTGGCACTCTGACAATGCATGGTTCAGGAGGGCAAGATGCGCGCAAGACTGTGGGGTACGGCGCTGGTGGGAAGGGCGACCGCGGGTACGTGCCTGCTTGGCGGCGCACTCGCAGCTGTGAGCTTGGCCACCGGCGCGCCGGCCGCTTCGGCCGCAGTGAGGCACTCCGGCGACGTCGACGTGATCGCCGCTGGTTCGCTCGACACCGTGCTCACTACGAAGATCGGACCGGCCTTCCATGCCGCAACCGGTTACACGATGGTGGCCAGCACGGGCGGCTCGGGGACAGACGCGGCCGACATCAAGAACAAGGTGGACGTCGAAGACGTCTTCATCAGCGCCGCGTCCGCGGACGACACGATCCTGATGGGCGCCAAGAACGGCAGCTGGGTTTCGTGGTACGCCTCGTTCGCGGCCTCGCCCGAGGTGCTCGCCTACGACCCGAAGAGCCAGTTCGCCAAGGATCTCAGGAGCATGCCCTGGTACAAGGTCGTGACCATGTCCGGGTTCCGCCTGGGTCGTACCAACCCGAGCCAGGACCCTGGGGGGGTGCTCGCGCGGGAGGCGCTGGAGCAGACCGCCGCCAGCCAACACCTGCCGGCGCTGAAGAAGCTCGCGACCGAATCGTCGGATGAGTACTCCGAAGACACCGAGCAGGCCGGCATCCAGAACGGGCAGCTGGACGCATCGTTCATGTATGAGGCCGACGCCAACTCACAGAAGAGCCCGTTCGTGAAGCTGACCGGCGTCAACCTCGCGGGCGATTACACGGTCACGCTGCTCAACCACGCCCCCCACACGGCGGCGGCCGAGGCATTCATCAAGTTCCTGCTGGGTCCCACGGGCCGGCAGGAGATGAAGGCCGACCAATTCCAGATCGTGTCGCCGGCCAAGCCCAGCGGCTCGGGCGTGCCGAGCGCACTGCACAGCGTAATTAGGTAACACTCACCCGATGGACGGCAGGCCGCCGCGCACGCTTCGCTGGCTCGGCGCCCTGCTGGTCGTCTACCTGGGCTTTCCGCTTGCGGCGTTCGCGGTGCGCGCCGCCACAGGAACGAACGAGGGCTGGAACGCTCCGGGGCTGTGGTCGGCGGTCTTGGTGTCGGTCACGAGCGCCACCGCCTCACTGCTGCTCGGCGTACTGACGGGAGTGCCGCTCGCCTACGTGCTGGCGCGTCGCGACGGCTGGCTGAGCAGGGCGGTCGGGGTCGTGGTGCAGCTGCCGCTGGCCGTGCCGCCACTGATCACCGGCATCATCCTGATCTACATCGTCGGTCCGTATTCGTTCCTGGGCAAGCTCTCTGGCCAGCGGCTGACCGAGACGATCTGGGGCTTGATCATCGCCCAATCGTTCGTGTCGATCCCGTTCCTGGTGGTGGTGGCTCGCAGTAGCTTCAGAGCCGTCGACCGATCGCTCGGTGAGGTCGCCGCGACGCTCGGACTCGGTCCGCTGGCGCGTTTCCTGCGCGTCGACGTGCCGGCCGCGTCGGACGGCATCCGCACCGGCATGATCCTCATGTGGTTGAGGGCCTTCGGCGAGTACGGGACGGTCGTGATCCTCGCCTACCACCCCTACAGCCTGCCCGTCTACGTGGACAACCTGTTCTCGTCCGCGCCGCTGTCACAGGCGGTAGCACCTACCGTGCTGGCCTTCGCCGTGGCCGCGATCGCCATCTCCCTGAGCACGATCCAGCGTTTTCCCCACCCACGCCGCCGCGAGTCACCGACGCCACTTCCGCCCGTGCCAACGGCACCGGCAGCGGTCAGCTTCGAGATCGGCGCCACCGCCGGCGGGTTCAAGTTGCACGCAGCGCACACCGCGAGCAGCAATCGACTCGCGATCGTCGGACCCTCGGGCTCGGGCAAGTCGCTGACACTGCGGGCGCTGGCCGGACTGCTCGGAGCCGGTGTCGGAACGGTCAAATACGGGGGCAGCGACATCACCGCAGTTCCCACGGAGCGCCGCAACATCGGCTACGTCCCGCAGGGGCTCGGGCTGATGCCCGGCAGAACTGTCTGGCAGCAGGTCATGTTGGGTGCGGCGGCCGATCCCTCCCGAGCCGCCTGGTGGCTCGAGACCCTGCACCTGGCCGAGCTGCGCGACCGGCTGCCCGAGCAGCTCTCAGGCGGGCAGCGTCAACGCGTAAGCCTCGCGCGAGCGCTGGCGACGGCACCAGACCTCGTGCTGCTCGACGAGCCGTTCTCCGCGCTCGATGCGCCGGTGCGCCAAGAGCTTCGGCGTGAGCTCCCGGTCATTGCAGCGCGAGGCGAACCTCTCGACGGTTCTGGTCACACACGACCCGGAAGAAGCAGCCTTTCTTGCCGACGAGATCCTCGTGCTCTGCGACGGCGTCGTCCTGCAGTCGGGCGCGATCACGGATGTCTACCGGCACCCGAGCTCGCTCCAAGTTGCGCAGCTGCTCGGAGTGCGCAACGTCGGCACGGGCGTGATCGCAGCGGACGGCACGATTCGAGTCTCGAGGCTGATCTCGATCACCCCGGGCGAAGCGCTCGCCCCCGGCACACCGGTGCTGTGGAGCGTGCCCCCGGAGCTGGTCACGTTCAGCCAAGCCGCGCCCGACGCCCAGACCTACCGGGCGCTTGTGGACGACGTGATCGAGCTGGGCGCCACCGTCGAGGTGGTCGTAAAGCTCGCCGGCGGGCTCACTCTCACGGCCCGCAGCAGAGATCCGACCGCCTGCATCGTTGGCGAATCGTGCCTGGTGCAGCTCGATCGCGACGCGGTGAGCGTGTGGTCCGCGCCGGCCGGCGGCGACCGCCGCGTCGTCAGCACATGAAGCCCTGCCGAGCACACGACCAGGACGCCGAGCCGAAGCTATACTCGTCCGCCGATGCGGCTGTAGCTCAGTTGGCTAGAGCGTCTGCTTGCCATGCAGAAGGTCGAGAGTTCGAGTCTCTTCAGCCGCTTGATAGAGAAGCCCTGCTCATCGCGGGGTTTTTCTGTTTTCGGAGGGCGCCCTGGGCGGAGACCTGCCCGCCATGCGCTGCTCCTCTCGGGAGGCGTCGTGCTCGAGTCTTAGAGTCGGTGCAATGCAGCGAGTCGCGGTCGTGGGATGCGGAGGCGCGGGGAAGACAACGCTGGCGAATGAGCTGGCGCGTCTCCTCGAGATCCCAGTGATTCATATCGATTCGCACTACTGGCGAGCCGTTGATGGGGAACGGATCGAATCAACACCTGAGCAGTGGCGGGCTTGCCATCGCGAGCTCATCTCCGGGGATGCTTGGATCATCGAGGGGATGAAGCTTGGGGTGCTCGACGAGCGGCTCGCGCGCGCCGACACGGTCGTGTACCTCGATCTATCGAGTTTTGCGTGCCTATCCGGGATCTTGCGACGACGCGTCCGTTACTGGGGCGCGGACCGGCCAGATATTGGCGTCTACAACCGGATCAACTGGGCCTTCTTGCGATGGGTGTGCTCGTTCCGCCGTCAGCATCGCCCAGCGCTGCTCGACGCGCTCTCAGGGTTTGAGGGACAGGCCGTGATGTTGCGTAGCCGGCGTGAGGTTGACCGATTCCTTGCAGCGGTCAAAGCCCCCTCCGCCCAGACCATGCGATGAGAATCTTCGCCGGGGGCTAGCGATTGGTAGGGCCGCGCGTCCGGGACGAGGCAGCTACGGAGGCCCCGGCAGGACGGCCCCGGCGCGTGCACGAAGACCGGGCAGGGAAGGCTCCTGCTCCGCGAGCGCTGCGACCGCTCCGCGACCGCTCCGCGAGCGCTGCGACCGCTCCGCGAGCGGCGCGACCGTCATCTCC
Organism: uncultured Actinomycetota bacterium; assembly: GCA_963706725.1. Classification (GTDB taxonomy): domain Bacteria; phylum Actinomycetota; class Thermoleophilia; order Solirubrobacterales; family Solirubrobacteraceae; genus Palsa-465. The sequence goes on from OY970167.1 coordinate 2,950,827, forward strand.
CAGCTGAGCTGCTCGATCGACTCCGCCGTCTCGAGGAAGGTTCTACCGACGCAGCAGGACGCCGTTGCCCCAAGCAGCAGCGCAGCTTCGGCGCTGCCCACGCGGAAGCGCGGGGAGTTCTGGCTCATTTCTGAGCCACTCCGCCCATGGCTTCCGCTCGCGCGCCGATACGCATCCGACGCGACCGCCAGCGTGGCTTGCGCTCCCGATTCAGTGGTCCTAAGCTGCGTAGGACCATGCGCCTAGGCGGGATCGACAAGAGTGATCCTCTTGCGTTGCACGAGCAGGTGGCAGCCGAGGTGCGTCGCGCGATCGCCGAGGGCGAGGCGGGACCGGGCGATCGGCTCCCCCTAGCCCGGGACCTCGCAGCGGTACTGGGTGTAAATCGGAACACGGTGTTGCGTGCTCTGCACCTGTTGCGTGACGAGGGTCTGCTGGAGTTCCGCCGCGGGCATGGCATCAAGGTGACCGGCACCAAGGAAAAGAGCGACCTGCTGGCGCAGGTGCATGACCTGGTTGCCACCGCACGCCGGTGCGGATATCGCAAAAGTGAGCTGATCGCGATGATCGAGGCGGTCAAGGGATGACCACGCAGCTTCCGCCGCGCGAGCGATCCGAGACCGAAGTTCGGGCAGGACGGCAGCATCCGGACGTGCTCTTTGAGGAGGCGCGCCGGCGACGGCGGCGACGCTGGATGACAGGTGCGGCTCTCGCCGCCGTGATCATCGCCGGGGCACTGGCGCTCGGCATGTCCGGCGGTGGCGGCGGCGGAGCGAGCGGCACAGCCCATGGTCAGACGTCCGGCCCGGCATCTGGTGCTGGCTCGGGTCATGTCTCCGCGAGCAGGGCATTTCCCGGTGCTCCGGCGAACGCGCCCTACTACACCGGCCCGGGAGCGTCGTGTCCGCTTGCGCCTCACAGCCGCTACCTACCGCCGTGGTCTGGGTGCGTCTCGACGATGGTCGCCGATGTCTCCGGTGACGGTCGCCGCGATCTGGTGCTGGCGTATTCCCGTCTCGGCCATAGGAGTTTGGGGGGCCTGCCTCCGCGCACGATCGGCCGGCGACGAGTCCCGGCGCGCTATCCGGCGTTGCAGGCGATGCTTCGAGTCATAACCCCGGCCGGCCGCGTCACCACGGTCCCGATCACTTACGAGACCAGCCCTTCCAGGAACGCTCCAGCGCAGTTGGAAAGGGCGGCGGCTGCGGCGCTCATTTCCATCGCCCACGTCAGCAGCGAGCCTGGCAAGGCGATCTTTCTCCAGACCGAACAGATATCAAGCGGCTCGATCGCACTCGCCTACAGCCTCTTCCACAGCCGCTTGGTCTCCTCGGGGGCCGTGCTCGCCTACGGCGGGGATGCGGGGTCCCAGGCAGGGTTCCAGTGCGTCGCCGGCAGCCCGCCGCGACTGATCCAATACACCTACGACCTCGTTCGAGGGATCAGGGCTACCGGCAACACCATCCACATTTACGGGGTGTGGAAGGTAACGGCGACTCGGTACGACTGGAACGGCCCGCGACTCGTGAGGCTCACGCAAAACACCACGAAACGCCGCCTTATGCCAAGCGACGCCGCTGGTCACGGATGCGTCAGGGGCGTCGCATAGGCGCGCCGCCCGGCCTGCCTGAAGTTGACCCACAGGTCGCCGCGGCGTTCGTCGCGTTGCCGGCGGAGGTCGCCGCCGAGAGTCCACGGGCGGGAAACTGAGGGTTCCTGACCGCTCCTAATGCTCCCGTCGGCGTTATAGGCTTGTTGGATGCTCACGGATCGCGGAAGCGCCCGTGCTTGGCGACGAGTCCGGGGTGAGGGGCTGATCGTGCGGGCACCACGCTGGCTGCGTACGCGGATCGCGGCGGTGGTGCTGATCGGCGCGCTGCTGGTCGGGACCGGCGTGGCGCTGCTGCTGCACAACACGCTGGCGCTGCGCCACAACGCCGACACAACGATCCGCAACGACCAGTACCTGCTGCGGGTGGTCGAACTCGAGCGACAGGTCGTCGACGCCGAGACGGGCCTGCGCGGGGATGTGATCACGCGCAACGCGCTGTTCCTGCAGCCTCTACACCAGGCGCAAACGCAGATTCCCAGAGCGATCCGCGCGCTCCAGCAGTCGGCGGCAGCAACGCGCGAGGACCGCCGGCAGGCGGGGGCGCTAGTAGCCGCGGTGAACGCCTACATGGCCGACTACGTTCCGGGAGTGCTGGCGCTGGTCAAGCAGAATCCGGCGGCGGCGCGGACGTTCTCGGTCACGCTCGAGGGCAAGAACGAGGTCGACGCGATCCGCAAACTGGCCGGTCAGCTGGAGCAGCGGCTCTCGCACAGCGGCGCGATCCGGCAGCGGAGCGCGCGCAGCACCGCGAACACCTCGGTGGACGAATCGATCGCCGTGCTGGTCATGCTGACGCTGCTCACCTGCGTGCTCGGCGGCTATCTCGGTCACCTGGCGGTGGCCCGCGAACGCGCCCGTGAGCAGAGTGACGAGACCGCGCGCACGTTGCAGGAAAGCATCCTGCCACCGGCGATGCCGCAGATCCCGGGCTGCGAGCTTGCAGTGCGCTTTCTGCCCGGCGACGGACCGGTCAGCGGCGACTTCTACGACGGGTTCATGGTCGAGCCGGAGACCTGGGCGCTGCTGATTGGCGATGTCTGCGGTAAGGGCGCCCAGGCCGCCGCCGCCACGGCGATGGCCCGCTGGACGCTGCGCAGCTCGTTGGGACAGGGTGCGACTCCAGCGGAGGCTCTGCGGCTGCTCAACGACGTGATGCTGGCCCACCCCGAAGACCACCGCTTCATCACGGCCGTGTGCATGACGCTGAGACTCAGGGGCGACGTCGCAGAGTTGCGGCTCGCCTGCGCCGGCCATCCCGCGCCGATCCTGGTCCCGGCCGATGGAACCGCCACCGCGGTGGCGACGCACGGTGACCTGCTCGGTGTCATTCCCAGCATCCGTCTGCGCACGGCGGCGGTCGAGCTGAAGCCGGGAGATAGCCTGGTCGCCTACACGGACGGCGTCACCGACCAGGGGCCCGAGCTCGCGCTCTCGCCGGAGCGGGCGCTGGATGCTCAGGCCGGTACGCGCGCCGACCAGCTGGCCGCCACGCTGGCGCGACTGTCACAGCGGCCATCCAGCCGACACCCCGACGACGTCGCGATCATCGCGCTGCGCTTCCTCGGCCAGGGAACCGTGCTCGAGCGCGAGAGCGCCGCCGCAGCGCTTGCAACCTGACATCTAGCCCGCGAGCGGCTCAATCTGCTCGCCGGCGAGCCGCATCGCCCGGACCATCGCCTCGACGGCCGGCGGGCGACGCGGCCCGGGCAGCACGACCGCCGCGATTTGACGGGTGGCGTCCTTGCCCAGCGGCGTCACGCGCACGTCGGGCCTGCGGTGCGCGCGCAGCGCAAGCGACGGCAGCACCGTAACTCCGAGGCCCGCCGCGACCAGGCTCTGGACCGTCACATAGTCATCGGTTGCATAGACGACGCGGGGCTCGAAGCCGGCCCGCCCGGCGAGGTGCAGGAGATGCGCACGGCAGCGCTCACAACCTGCGATCCAGGCGTCGTCCTTGTAGTCGACCAGCTTCGCGCGGCGCACCGGGCCAGCCGCGGGAGTGACCAGCAACAGCTCATCGTCGAACAGCGGCTCGAGCTCGAACTCGGCGCCGCGACCGACCGTGCTCTCCGGATAACCGAAGGTCAGCGCCAGATCAACCTCACCGGTGCGCAGCAGCTCGAGCGCCTCCGGCGGCTCCGCCTCCACGAGCGATACCTGCACGCCGGGATGTGAGTCGGTGAGTTTGCGTGCGGCGACCGGGAAGAGCGTCGCGCTGCCACTCGGGAACGCCGCAACCCGTACCCGCCCGCTGCGCAGCCCGGCGATCTCCGCAACCTCATCTTGGGCCACCGCCAGCCGAGCGAGCACGACATCTGCGTGCTGAACCAGTGCCTCGCCGGCCTCTGTCAGCCGCACACCCCGCACAGAGCGGTGCAGCAGCGGCGTGCCCACCTCCTCCTCCAGCCTCGCGATGTGGTGGCTCACGGCAGGCTGGGTGTAGTCGAGCGCCCGCGCCGCCGCCGAGAAGGATCCCTCCCGTGCCACGGCACGCAGCACCGTCAGCCGTCGCAGGTCCAGCATCCGGCGAACATATCAAGGAGATCTATACCTCCGCCAAAAGATCATGATTGCGCTAATGCCACTCATGGGCGATTCTGATCCCATGCTGCTTCCCGATGAGTTCCAGCCGGAGTGCTGCTTCCTCGACTCCGCCACCTACGGCCTACCGCCGTCCTCCGCGCTCAAGGAGCTGGCGGCCCTCACTGCCGCCTGGGCGGCCGGCACCTACGATCCCGTCACCTGCGACCGCGCCATCGCCCGCGCCCGCGGGGCCTTTGCGCGCATGCACAGCGTGCCGGCCGCTGACGTCGCGATCGGGCACCAGGTCTCGCCGCTCGTCGGCGTGATCGCCGGATCGCTGTCGCGCGGCGCACGCGTGCTCGCCGCCGAGGGCGATTTCACGAGCCTGCTGTTTCCCTTCCTTGCAGCCGGCTGTCGACTGACCTGCGTGCCGCTGGAGCGGCTCGCGGAGACGATCGACGCCGACACCGACCTGGTCGCGGTCTCGGCGGTCCAGTCGGCGAGCGGTCGCGTCGCCGACCTCGAGGCGATCGCGCAGGCCGCCCGGCAGCATCGCGTGCTGACTGTCGTGGACGGCACCCAGGCGTGCGGCTGGCTGCCAATCGATGCCGGACGCTTCTCGGTGCTGGTCGCCGGCGGCTACAAGTGGCTATGCCACCCGCGCGGCACCGCCTTCATGACGATCGCACCAGAGCTGCGCGAGCGACTGACCCCGCTCGCCGCCGGCTGGTACGCAAGCGAGCAGCCATGGGAGAGCTGTTACGGGACGCCGCTGCGGCTCGCGGCTGACGCCCGCCGCTTCGACATCTCGCCAGCGTGGTTCAGCTGGCACCTGGCGGCCATCACACTAGAGGCGTTCGAGCGGCTCGGCGTCGGACGGATTCACGAGCACAACGTCGCGCTCGCTGAGCGCCTGCGCGCCGGACTCGGACTCGAGCCGCAACGATCGGCGATCGTCTCGCTCGACGCGGGCCCGGGTGCCGCCGAGCAACTGGCCGCTGCGGGAGTGAAGGCATCGGTGCGTGCGGGCCGTTTGCGCCTCAGCTGTCACCTCTACAACGCCGAGCAGGATGTCGATCGCGCGCTGGAGGCGCTCAGCGCCGCGCCGCGCAGCTGGGATCACATCGGTGAACACGAACCCGTCGCGCTGAACCGTCTCGCCGATCACGACCGGGATCGGCGCGCTGAAGTCGGGACTGTCCACGACGAGCGTGTGGAACTCGCCGTTCTCGCCACACGGATCGATCCCCGCGCCCAGCTCTTCCAGGAAGCGCTCGTCATACCAGCGGCCCGCCAGCTCGCTCGGCGCCTGCGCCGGGTCGACGCAGGTGACAACCGCGCTCACACCCAACTCGATCAGCTCGCGGGCGAGCTCCGGCGTCGGTCGCTGCCAGAGCGGGAAGTGCGGCCGCAGGCCACTGCGCGCGAGCATCCGTTCGCGATAGTTGCGCACGTCCGCGAGGAACAGATCACCAAACACCATGACCTCCACCCCGTCCTCGACAGCGCCCGCGACGGCCGCGCCGATCAGCTGCTGGTAGCGCTCGTTGCTGCACGGCCAGGGCAGCTCGACGGCGTGCAGGGGCAACCCGAGTGCTGCCGCTTGGGCGTCGAGCAGCTCGCGGCGGACGCCATGCATCGCCACCCGCGAGAACGCGGCGTTGAGGGTCGTCAGCACGCCCACGATCTCAAGCTCGTCCGAGCGCAGCACGTGGTGCAGCGCGAGCGCACTGTCCTTGCCGGAGGACCAGCTGACCCAAGCCTTGGCACGCGCACCCATCGCATATCAGCCTACGCGCGATCTGTCGCTCCCGCGGGTGCCGCGCACGTCGCTACCTTGATGGCATGGTTGCCTCGCACCGCGCCCGCGTGGAGGAGCTGCTGGCCGAAGCCGAGGCGGCCCACCGCGCGCTGCTGATCGCCGTCCCCGTCGAGGTCGGCGCGTCGTTACCGGTCGATGCGCAGGGGATCACGCGTGCAATCGACCACATCGCCTCCGCCGCCGGGCTCTCGACCGCCGAGCGGCGCCAGCTCGTTCGCCCCCACGCCGTCAACCCGGCCGTCCTACATGCGCGCGTGTTCGGCGCGGCGCCGCTGGCCAACGAGACGGTGATCGGCGCCTTCGTCGAGGGAGCCCGGGTCCGGGCCGATGCGCTGGTGACGCTTGCCGAGACGGTCGGCGACCAGGGGCTGGTGCAGGAGATCAACGCGCTGCTGATCGACCATCCGCTGCCGACGGCCGACGGCCGTGCCAGCACCGGCGATCCGGTCGCCGCGCTGCGTGACGCCTACTCGGCTCAGGAACGGGCGGCGCTGGTGATCGCCGCGCGGCTCGATATTCGCGACAGCAACTGACGTCTTTCAGGACCGGTCGGGCCTCTGCTCGAGCCAGGTCTTGAGCGCGGCGGCATCCATCGGCCGCGCCAGGTGGTAGCCCTGCGCCAGATCGCAGCCGAGCGCGCGTACCGACTCGAGCACCACCTGATCCTCGATCCCCTCGGCGACGACCTCCATTCCGAGCGCATGTCCGACCTCAACCGCCGCCTTGACGAGCGCTGCGTCGGTCGGATCCTGGGAGACGTGCTCGACGTAGGAGCGATCGAGCTTGAGATCGCGCGCCGGCAGCAGCTTGAGCGTTTCCAGCGAGGACCAGCCCCGCCCGAAGTCATCGACTGAGATCGCGACACCCGCCTCGGCGATCTGCTTGAGCACGTCGGTCTTGGCCTCGAGCGCGGCGTGCTCGGTGAGCTCGAGCATCAGCACGCCGGGCTCGAGCCCGTACGCCTGGAGGCGTTCAAGCACCATTCGTGGCAGGTCACCGTTGCTCACGTCGTAGGGTGAGATGTTGACGCTGACCGCGACATCCAGGCCAGACGCCGCCTCGGCGAGCGCGAGGTCGAGCACATGCGTCGTCAGCTGCGCGATGCGGCCAAGGCGCTCAGCCAGTGGTACGAACACGTCCGGGGTCACGGTCGGGCGGAATCCGGCCGGCCAACGCGCGAGCGCCTCGACCCTGCGCACCGCGCCGGTGCGCAGGTCGATCACCGGCTGGTAGACGAGCGTGATCGAGCGCTCCTCGAGGGCCCGGCGCAGCTGCTGGGCAACCGCCATCTGCGGCCGGTGCCGGGCTGCGACCTCCGCGTCCCATTCGACCATCGCCTCCGACCCGCGGCGCGCGATCTGCAGCGCCGAGTCCGCCTGGCGGAGGAGCATCTGGGCATCACCGCCGACGGTCGAGCAGGCCAGTCCGCAGCGCACGTCGACCGACAGGGTCGAAGCTTCACCGCCGGCCATGAACGCCTCGAGGCTGTCCCGGACGCGCTGGCCGAGCTGCCAGACGTCGCCGCCACGGGCGGCCACCGCGAACTCGTCACCACCGGCACGGCCGACGACGATCGCCTCGGTGATGTCGTGCGCCAGACGCGACCCGAGCAGACGGAGCAGGTCGTCGGCCGCCTCGTAGCCCACCGCCTCGTTGACGTGATCGAAGTTGCGCACGTCCGCGACCACCACACAGACCGATTCCGTTTCGAGCACCTCGGCGACCCGACGAACGATCTCAGCCTGGTTGGGCAGACCAGTGAGCTCATCCTCCGTCGCGCGGCGCCGGAGCTCGCCCTCCGCGTCGCAGCGCTCCGTCACATCGGTTCCGATCAGGAAGGTGCCGCTGTCGCCCGGCCGGACGACGGTGTCGAGGGTGCGACCACGCACGAAGATCTCGAGCCTTGCCGGGCCCTGATCGGGGGCGCGCGCAACCGCGTCCAGCAGTTCCCGCCCGTCGGGGATTAGCTCCGCGAGCCGGCGCCCGACCTGCTCGGCTCCGAGTCCGATCGCTGCCGCCGCGGCGCCGTCGCACATCGTCACGATCCCCTCAGCATCGAGCGCCATCAGCAGCACTGGCGCGTTGGCGACGACGACGTCGCGCTCGGCGCGGGTCGCCGCTGCGACGACCATCGACCCTGAATAGGCCGCGAGCGCCTCGCAGAGCTCAAGGTGCGCCGGAGTCAACTCGACGTCGAGCCGCCAGCCCAGGCACAGCGCTCCGCGCGAGCGGGTACCAACGCCGTGGTTCAGTGGTATTGAGACGCCGAAGCAGATCTCCTCGGCTGCAAAGAACGGGAACTCCTCAGGGTCGAAGATGCCGCCGCCAACACCACGGACGACGCGGGTGGTGCCACTGAAGATCGTGGCGCTGGCCGGATGCTCGGCACCGTAGTAGCGGTTGCGCCACGCCTCGGTGCGGTTGCCCACCACCCCGCACCAGGCCGACCCCCGGTGTGGCATGTGCAGAGCCAGTCCGGCGAGATCGGCGCCGAGCAGCCTGATCGCCGTATTGGAGACCAGCGCGTAGACCTCATCCTCGTGCTCGGCTTCGGCGCCGCGCCGCAGGAGCGTCGCCAGCGAGTAGGCCTCGGCGGTCTGGCGCTGCGCGCGGGCGAGCGTGCGCATCGTTCCGAGCGCCGGCCCGACCTGTGCGGCGATCAGCTCAAGCAGCTCGACCTCCCTGGCGCCGAACTCACGCGTACGGTACATCTGGCCGGAGATCGAGCCCACCAACCGTCCCTCGGAGTGCAGCGGGGCCGCCAGCCCGCTGACAATCGATGCCCAGACGGGGGTGTGCAGAAGCTCGTTGTGGTAGTCCCTGACGACTACGGCCGAGTCGCGCCGGAAGGCCTCGCCGATCAACCCCTGGCCGGCGCGGAACACGGGTTTCGGGTCCGGCACATACGGGTCGTCGATCGCGAGCGGGACAAGCAGACGTTCCTCCTCATCCCAGAACGCAACGCTGGCGCCATCCACCTCCAGCACGCGCCGGACCTCCGCAACCGCGACCCGGGCGAGCGCCGACGGATCGAGCAGCGAGCTCGCCGCCACGATCGCATCGTGCAGCGCACCCTCTCCCCCTGAGACACCTATCTGCTCAGCCACCGTGCAGCACATCTTCGTCTGCTGGGACGCCGATGACAAGCAGCCCAGACGGACCGCCGAGCCGCTTCAGCCGACAGGCTGGGGCGCGAGTGCGTCGATCGCCTGCTGCAGCTCGGCTCTGGCGCGGCCAATTGCGTCGGGGCCGACCCCGATCGCGTCAAGCCCAAGGATCGCCGCGCCGACGATCGGCCCCTCGTGCGCGACCACCAGCTTGGCGCTGGGCGAGGTGGCCGCCACCAGCTGCTCGATCCGCTTGAGCATCCACGGTGAGGCGGCGCGCATCAGCCCACCGCCGACGACCACGTCGGCGCCGGCGTCGCACAGCTCGAGGCGGGTCAGTGCTGCCCGTGCCAAAGCCGCGACCTCGTCGGCGACGCGCTCGACGATCTCACGCGCGGTCGCGTCGACCTCCGACTGCTGGTAGACGACCGGCGAGAGCTTGGCGAGCTCCTCCAACGAGATCTCCTTGAAGTGCACGGCCCGCGCGACCTCGAACGGTGTCTGCATCCCGAAGTGCTCGGGCACCGCCTGCTGGAGCGTCGTGGTCGGGCCGCGACCGTCGGCACTGCGAGAGGCGGCGCTGAGACCGGCGACGCCGACGTCGTGTCCCCCGCCCCAGTCGCCAGTGATCGCTCCCAGTGCCGGGAACCGCGCCGTGCGCCCGTCGGGCGCCACGCCGACTGCGTTGATCCCGCCGCCGCAGACGACGGCCACGCCCCAGCCGCGGTCCGTCCCGGTGCGCAGCAGCGCCAGCGTGTCGTTCTCGACCACCAGCTGCGGCGCCCACCCGAGTGCCCCCAGGGCATCCTGCAGGGCCACCACCTCCTCGGGCAGATCAGCTCCCGCGAGCAGGATCCGCGCGATGTCGGCAACCCGCGGTGACGCCGTGACGGTGTCACCGGCCAGCGGGCCGGTGACACCGGCGGACGCCCCCCGTACGTCGTGGCCTGACACCGCGGCCGCGTGGGCGTTGGCGACGAGGCTCGAGAGGAGCTCGACGGACTGGGGGAAGCCAAGCGCATGGGGCGAGCTGGTGCCGCCGCGGATCAGTGAGAGCAGGCGACCGTCGCCCCCGACCAGCGCAACATCGGTCTTGATGTTGCCCCCGTCGATCGCGAGGACGATGTGTTGGGCGGGATCGCTCACGTGTCGCGCAGCTGCCCCAGCAGCTCTCCGGCCAATGCGTATTCACGCACCAGCGGGTTGGTCATCAGCGCCATGCGGGCGAGGTCGTTGTCACCGCTGCGAGCCGCCTGCGCCGCGATCCGCTCGTAAGCGGCGACGTGCTGGACGAGTCCCAGCAACTCGGGCGCCAGTGGCCGCTGTGGCAGCGGCCTCGCTCCCGCCGCGTCGACGCGAGCCGGCAGCTCCACGACATCGTCATCGGCGAGCCCGCCGAGCGCGTCGCCGTTGCGCGTGTCGACGACGAGCGTCTCACCGCTGTCGGAGAACAGCGCCGCGAGCAGCTGGATGGCCGCCTCGCTGTAGAAGGCGCCCCCGCGTTGCTCGAGCAGCTCCGGTTTGATGTCGACGCGCGGGTCGCGATAGAGGTCGAGCAGCCCCTGCTCGATCTCGGCGACGACGGCCGCGCGCGGCGGCTCGTGGCGCTGCTTCTCGATCACCGCGCGCTCGGCGTAGAAGTAGCGCAGGTAATAGGAGGGAATCGCGCCAAGATCATCAAGCAGCTGCCGCGGCAGGCCGATCTCCGAGGCCAGGTGATCACCGAAGCTGTCGAGCACGTCCGCGAGCACGTCCTGCCCGTCCAACCAAACCGAACGGATCCAGGTCAGGTGGTTGAGACCCACCTGATCGACGAGCACGCGCTCGGGCGCGACCCGCAGGTGCGCGGAGATCTGACGCTGGAAGTTGATCGCGACGTTGCAGAGGCCGATCGCCCGGTGCCCGTCGTCAAGCAACGCGCGGGTGACGATCCCGACCGGGTTGGTGAAATCGACGATCCACGCGTCCTCGGCACCGAGCTCGCGAACGCGCCGGGCGATGTTGAGCACCACCGGAACGGTCCGCATCGCCTTCGCGAGGCCACCGGCACCGGTGGTCTCCTGCCCTATGCAGCCGCACAAGGCTGGGGTGCGCTCGTCGTGCAATCGTGCCTCCTGGCCGCCCACCCTGATCTGCAGCAGCACGGCGTTGGCGTCCTCCACCGCCGTGTCAAGCTCGCCGGTGAGCTCCAGGTCTCCGGAAAAGCCCTGGCGCGCGAGCATCCGCCGCGCCATGCCGCCCACAACCTCGAGCCGGTCGGCGTCGATGTCATGCAGGACCAGTCGATCGATGCTGATGCGCTCGCGTTTCCGCATCAGACCGGAGACGAGCTCCGGTGTGTACGTGGACCCGGCGCCAATGACCGCCAGTTTCATCTGCTGTCCCGCGTGCCCTGCCCCGGGGTGAAGATCATCGCCAGCCCTCTCGTACGCGCCCACTCCGCGAGCTTACGCGTAATTTGGAAAATCTCCTAACTAGGGTACCATCCTAGTCACGATTACCCCGAGTTTGCAAGGGCATATCCGCTCAAGATGATTGCGTGTTTTGCAATTCCACTTACGATAAGACCGCGATCGCGAACCTGTCCGCGGTCATCCAAAGCGGGCTGCACAATGTTTGCGCCGGTGGCCCATCGCAGCCGGCGTCGGCAAGCCGTGCACTGAGCCCTGAAACTTACGATGTCGCGCCCGAGCCAAGACAGCAACGTAGCCGCCGAGTCACGCCTGAGCCTGCTCCGCGAGCTCGGCGAGCAGGCCGTGCTCGAGACGATCTTCCGTCGGGGCCCGATCACCCGCCCCGAGATCGCGATTGCCACCGAGCTGTCGAAGCCGACGGTATCGGCGGCGGTCAGCCGTCTCGAGCACGGCGGCCTGATCCGTGCCAGCGGACGGCGCACCGGTCAGCGCGGCCGCAACCCGATCGCCTACATGGTCAGCAAGCAGGTCGGATTCGTCGTCGGCGCGGACATCGGCGGCAGCAACCTTCGCGTCGCCGCCGCGGATCTATTCGGCGAGCCGATCTACGACCTCAAGCAACCCACCACCAAGGCTCCCGGACGGGCGCTCGGGATGCAGCTGCTGGAGATGGTCAGTGAGGCGATTGACAGTGCCGGCAGCGTGCACGGCCGCCCGCTGGCACTCGCGATCTCAACCCCGGGGATCATCGATCAGAGCACCGGCCGGGTGACCTCGCTGGCCTACAACGTCGCGCCCGAGGGTGGCTTTGATCCGGTCGAGGTGATCCGCGATCGTCTGGATATCCCCGTGCTTGTTGAGAACAACGTCAACCTGGCGGCGGTCGGCGAGAAGTGGTTCGGGCTCGCACGCGGCGTCTCGACGATGGTCTTCATCCTGCTCGGCGTCGGCATCGGGATGGGCATCGTGATCGACGATGAGGTCGTCCGCGGCGCCCACGGCGCCGCCGGAGAGATTGGCTACCTGCCGCTCTCGGTCGACCCCTTTGACCCACGCCACCGGCTGCACGGTGGACTCGAGGATGAGATCGGCGCCGGCGGAATCGTCGCGGCCTACAACGATGGCCGCGCGACCGACGATCCCGAGCTGTCGGCCGTGCACGAGGTATTCGAGCTGGCCACGCAGGGCAACGCGGCGGCACGCACGATCGTCGAGCTGGTTGCCGCGCGGCTCGGCACCGCGATCGCAACGGTGTGCGCGATCCTCGATCCCGAGCTGGTCGTGCTCGGCGGTGGAATCGGCTCGAGTCCGCTGTTGCTCTCCCCCGTTCGCGGTGCGGCGGCATCGCTGGTGCCGATCACCGCCCGCATCGAGACGAGCTTGCTCGGCGACCGTGCCGCGCTGCGCGGGGCGATCGCCGTGGCATTGAACACCGCCCGCGCCTCACTGCTGTCAGCGGGTGGCAGCCCGCCCGTGCGCGCGCAGCCGGCACGCGGTGCGGCACGCCGCCGCGCCTGAGCTGCAGGCTCGCTCCGCTCACATTTGGCAAGGGCTGACGCCAACGGCGGCACATCCTTGCGCTCTGCCTATATGCGCGATACAGTCATTTTGTTTAGAGCTTTTCCAAATAGTCCTGCATCCGGTCCTGGATCGGGTCGGAAACCAGCGCGGTTGACCGCCACAGCTGGGTACTGGATGCTTCGGAGACGGAAAAACGGAGGGTGGAGATGAAGCGCTTTGTGAGGGTCGGGTTACCTACCCTGGTCGGGCTGGTCGCGACCGTGCTGGTCAGTGCCTCGGCGGCGTCAAGCGCCGCAGCGGCCAGCAAGGCATCGGGCAAGCTCGTGATTGACAACGAGAGCGGGGCCACCTGGACCTGCCAGTTCAACCCGTTCAATCCCGCGGTGACGCTGACCTCGTTCGGCTTCGTCTACGAGCCGCTCGAGTATGTGGACATCCTCGCGAAGTCCACGAGCAGCCAGGTCACACCCTGGCTGGCGACCTCATCCAAGTGGTCCAACGGCTTCAAGACGCTGACCTTCACAATGCGCAGCGGCGTGAAGTGGAGCGACGGCACGCCGCTCACGGCTGCCGACGTCGCCTACACCTTCAACGCGATGAAGAGCGACAAGGCGATCGACCTCAACGCACTGTGGACCGCCGACGGTGGCCCGCTGACGGCAGTCAAGGCCAAGGGCTCGACGGTCACCTTCAGCTTCAAGTCGGCCTCGCAGCCGTACTTCTACTACGTGGCCGACCAGACGCCGATCGTGCCGATGCACATCTGGTCGAAGCTCAGCCAGAGCAAGCTGCATTCCTACACGGACACGAGCCCCGTCGGCAGTGGGCCCTACAAGGTCTCGAACTGCACCGGCCAGAACATCAAGTACCTCGCCAACACCAGCTATTGGCAGAGCAAGCCCGGCCATGTCGTGCCGGCCGTCGAGGAGGTCGACTATCCGTCCTTCCTCAGCAACACGTCGGCCAACCTCGACCTTTCCAACGGTCAGGCGCAATGGGGCGGGCAGTACGTCCCCAACATCCAGTCGTTCTACGTGGACAAGGACAAGGCGGCCAACCACTACTGGTTCCCACCGGTGCTCAACGTGTCGCTGGTCCCCAACCTGACCAATCCGCTGCTCAAGCAGCTCGCGGTTCGCAAGGCGATCTCCTTGGCGATAAATCGCACCAAGGTTTCGACGCTGGGCGAGTCGGGCTATCAGAAGGCCGCCAACCAGACCGGCGTGATCCTGCCGACCTACTCGTCCTGGTTCGACAAGTCGCTTCCAAGCGTCAACTACAACGCGGCGCAGGCCGTGAAGGTGCTCGAGGCCGCTGGCTTCAAGAAGGGCTCCGGCGGGATCTTCGCCAAGGGCGGACAGCCCCTGAAGTTCACTATCCAGACGATCAGCGGCTACTCGGACTGGGATGCATCGCTGCAGATCATCACCCAGGAGCTGAAGCAGGTCGGCATCTCGGTGACGGTTCAGGATGAGAACTCCGGCCCGTACACAACCAACCTGGAGGGCGGGAAGTTCCAGCTGGCGTATGCCGGTAGCGGTGGCCCCGCGCCGAGCCCGGGCCCAAGCCCGTACTACGAGCTCCGTGGCCTGCTGTTCAGCGGCAACATCGGCTCGACCAACTACTCGAGGTTCGACTCCAAGACGGCCGACGCACTGTTCAACCAATACCCGGCCGATACCACCGCTCAGCAGCACCAGGTGATCGACAAGATCGAGAACGTGATGGACACGCAGTTCCCGGTGATCCCCGTGACCGAGGGCGTCGACTGGTTCCAGTACAACAGCGTCGCGTTCAGCGGCTGGCCGACGGCAGCCGATCCTTACGCTCAGCCGTCGCCGTATCAGAGCCCCGACATGGGTGTGGTGCTCACGCACCTACAGCCCAAGTAAGCGCCAGCAGCACGGTGCCGGAGCGGTTCCACGGATAAGAGATGAGGTACCTCGCCAAACGCGGCGGACTTTTCCTGATCACTTTGTGGGCAGCGCTGACCGTCAACTTCGCAATCCCGCGCTTCATGCCCGGGAACGAGGCGGCGGCAGTGCTGGCCACCTTCCGTGGGATCAATCCGGCGGCCGTGCACGCGCTCGACATCGAGTTCGGCGTCAACATCCATCAGTCGCTGATCTCGAGCTACCTGCAGTACCTGGGCAACTGCCTGACCGGCAACTTCGGGATCACCGCACTGGGTGTACCGGTGAAGAGCGCGATCTCCTCGGCGATGCCATGGACGCTCGGGCTCGTCGGTGTCACAACCGTGATCGCGTTTGCGATCGGGACGGTCCTGGGCATCCTCAGCGCCTGGCGGCGTGGCGGCAGGCTCGATGGCCTGCTGCCGCCGCTGCTGTTCGTCGTCTCGTCGCTGCCGATCTCCTTCGTGGGGCTGCTGCTGCTCTATCTGTTCGCGGTGAAGCTCAACTGGTTGCCGCTCGACTCCAACTACGACATCGGCGCCACGCCCGGCTTCAGCCTCTCCTTCATCTGGGATGTGATCGAACACGCGCTGCTCCCCGCCCTCAGCCTGGTGGTCGTCACATCCGGCCTGTGGGTGTATTCGATGCGCAACAACATGGTCACGACGATCGCCGAGGACTACGTGAAGATGGCCCGCGCCAAGGGGCTGTCGAGCGCGCGGATGATGTTCGATTACGCGGCCCGCAACGCGCTCATGCCGAACCTGACGGGCTTCGCGATGCAGCTCGGATACGTGCTCGGCGGCTCGATCGTGATCGAGTACCTCTTCTCCTACCCCGGCCTCGGCTATCAGTTCTATACGTCCACCACTGACCATGACCTGCCGTTGATGCAGGGTCTGTTCCTCTTCTACACCCTTGCCGTGCTGGTCTGCGTGCTGGTGGCAGACATCGCGACCGCGGTGATCGACCCGCGCACGCGGGAGGCGTGAGCATGAACGGCTCCACGCACACAGGGCTGCGTCGCTTCCTGCGCGCCGTCACCCGCAACCGCAAGGCCACGATCGGCGTCGCGATCCTGCTGCTGATCATCTTCGTAGCCTGCTTCCCCGGGTTGATCGCTCCCGACAGCCCGTCGGCCACCAACTACACGCCGAACGCAGGGGTTTCGGGTGCCCACCTGCTGGGGACGACCTCGATCGGCCAGGACGTCTTCTCGCAGCTGATCTGGAGCACTCGCCAGACGCTGATCGTAACGCTGGTGGTGAGCTGCGTGGCGACCTTCCTGTCCACGTTCATCGGCGTTACCGCCGCCTACGTCGGTGGGCTGCTCGACCGGTTTCTGGTTGTGGTGATCGATGTGTTCCTGATCGTGCCCGTGCTGCCGCTGCTGATCCTGCTGGCCTCCTACCTGCCGCCCGGTGTGACCTCGCTGACGATCGCGCTCTGCATCACCAGCTGGGCCTTCCAGGCACGACAGCTGCGCTCCCAGGGTCTGTCGCTGCGCAACCGCGACTTCCTGGTCTCCGCCAAGGTGCGCGGTGAGCGCTCGCTCTACATCATCTTCGTCGAGGTGATCCCAACGATGACCTCACTGCTGGCCGCGTCGTTCCTGTCGCTGGCCGTGTACGTCGTCGGCTTTGCGGCGAGCCTCCAGTTCCTCGGACTCGGCAACAGTGGCCAGCTGATGTGGGGCACGATGTTCTACAACGGTCAGCAGGCCTCGGCGCTCGAGTCCGGGAACATCTGGTGGGAGCTCGCACCCGCTGCCGCGGTGGCGCTGCTCGGCGCCGGATTCGCGCTGCTGAACTACGCGTTTGATGAGATCGGCAACCCGGCGCTGCGCCCGGTGAGGAGACGGCGTGTCCGAAGCGCTGCTTGAGGTCGACGGCCTGACGATCGAATACCTGACCGAGACGGCCGACGTGCGTGCCGTCGAGGACGTCAGCTTCTCCGTGCAGGCCGGTGAGTTCGTCGGCATCGTCGGCGAGTCGGGCTGTGGCAAGTCGACGATGCTGTTCGGGATCGCGCAGCTGCTCTCCCCTCCCGGCGAGATCACCGCCGGACGCGTGCTCTTCCGCGGCAAGGACATGGTGCGCCTGAGCGCCGGCGAGCTGCGCCACATGCGCTGGCGCGACTACTCGGTGGTGATGCAGAGCGCGATGAACGCGCTCAACCCGATGAAGAGCATCGGCGCACAGTTCAAGGACGCGCTGCAGGCGCATGAGCGCATGTCCAACGAGCGCATCAAGGCGCGCTCGGCCGAGGTGCTCGCGCTGGTCGGGATCGACCCGGTGCACCTCAAGAGCTACCCGCACCAGCTCAGCGGCGGCATGCGCCAGCGCGCGATGATCGCGATGGCGCTGCTGTTCACCCCACAGCTGGTCGTCATGGACGAGCCGACTTCAGCGCTCGACGTGGTTGCCCAGCGCTCGCTGATGCTGAAGATCCGCGAGCTGCAGGAGCGGCTCGGATTCGCGGTGATCTTCGTTACCCACGACATGCATGTCGTCAGCCGCTACTCCGATCGCGTGCTTGTGATGTACGCCGGCCAGGTCGTCGAGGCGGCCACCACCGAGCAGATCTTCGAGCGCCCACAGCACCCCTACACCCGTGGGCTGATCGAGGCCTTCCCAAGCGTCACAGGCCCGCGCAGAACGCTGACCGGCATCCCGGGATCGCCCCCCGACCTGGCACAACCACTGCAGGGCTGCCGCTTCCGCCCCCGTTGCCCGGTGGCGTTCGAGGCGTGTGCGGAGGTCGAGCCCGCACTGCTCGAGCTCGGCGGCGCGCAGGTCCGCTGCCTGCTCTACGCAGCGCACGAGACCCTCGCCGAGGCCAGCCAGAGCGGAGCGCCGAGCGATGACTGATCGAGACGAGCGCGAGCCCGTGCCCGACCGGGTGGCACCGAGCGCGCCGCTGCTCAGAGCCGAGGCACTCACTCACCACTTCCACGTCGGCGGCATGCTGGCGAAACGCACCCTGCATGCAGTCGACAAGGTCAATCTGGCGATCAACGAGCGTGAGATCGTCGCGCTCGTCGGTGAAAGCGGCAGCGGCAAGAGCACGATCGCACGGCTGCTGGCCCGCATCTACAAACCGACCAGCGGCGAGATCTACTATCGCGGCCGCCCGCTGCGGGAGTTGCGCTCCCGCAAGGACATGCTCTGGTACCGCGGTGAGGTCGGCATGGTCTTCCAGGATCCGTTCAGCGCGTTCAACCCCGTGCACCGCATCTCACACGGGATCATGCGCAACCTGGTGCTGCACCGCCCCGAGCTCAGCGGTGCCGAGCGCCGAGCCGAGGCCCAGCGGGTCAGCGACAGCGTCGGCCTCTCGCAGCGGCTGCTGTCGCGCTTCCCACATGAGATGAGCGGAGGCGAGCGCCAGCGGATCGGCTTCGCGCAGGCGC
Source organism: uncultured Actinomycetota bacterium (assembly GCA_963706725.1). GTDB lineage: Bacteria > Actinomycetota > Thermoleophilia > Solirubrobacterales > Solirubrobacteraceae > Palsa-465. The sequence continues at coordinate 2,969,151 of OY970167.1, forward strand.
TGGCGCTGCGACCGAAGCTGATCCTCGCCGACGAGCCGGTGTCGATGCTCGATGTCTCGATCCGCGCCGGGGTGCTCAACCTGATGGTGGAGCTGCGCGATCGCGAGGACGTGTCGCTCCTGTACATCACCCACGACCTTGCCAGCGCGCGCTACGTGGCCGACCGGATCGTCGTCATGTACGCCGGTCAGATCGCCGAGTCCGGGCCTACCGAGACGGTCCTCTCGGACCCTCAGCACCCCTACACGAGACTGCTGCTCTCCGCCGTCGCCGATCCGCGCGACGCCGATCCGGAGTTCGCCGCAGACACCGGGGAACCGCCGCGTGTGATCAATCCGGGTGAGGGCTGCCGCTTCCGCTGGCGCTGCCCGTTTGCCGTGGACGCCTGCCACGCCGTGACGCCGCTGCCACGGTCGATCGGCGGCGTTGAGGTCGCCTGTCACGTTGCCGGAGAGGCGATGGTTGCGACCCAGGCTCCGGCTGAGCGCAGCTGAGCGGAGGCCTCGACCAGCGAAGCCTCCGACTCAAGCGTTCGCCTAAGCGAAGAGTTCGAGCGACCCGGGAGCCGTGACGCTCGAGCTGATGACCGGGGCGGCAGTGCCGCCCGTTGTCTGAGCCAGTGCAGCTTGGACCGCAGCCGTGCCGGCCTGCGTGCCCTGGACGACTGCCAATGCCGCTACGGCGGACATGTCACCCAATGCACCAATAGGTTGTGTGCTCATACCGCGAGTTTCGTCGCGGAGCCGTGACTACTCAAGCGCGGTGGACGAAAAGGCAGGCGCGCGCTGGCGGCTGCCACGCAGCTCATAGGCAACGAACGCAGCCCCGGCCAGCAGCACCGCCGACAGCGTCCACCCCAGCGCAGCGGTGCTGAGCCCGACGTATTTCAGGCCCGAGGCGAGGATCACGAAGGCGATCACCGGACGGATGTAACGGTCCGGAACGCTCGCGGAGAGCAGCGAGCCGATGAATACCGCGGGCACCGAGCCGATGATCAGCGAGGTCGTCAGGCCGAACTCCACCTTGCCGAAGATCAGCGCGCCGACCGCGGCCGCGAGCGTCAGCGGGACGGCCTGCGTCAGGTCCGTGCCGACGAGCTGCTTGGCGCTGATCGATGGGTACACGAACAGCAGCAGCACGATCATCAGCGAGCCGGCCCCGACCGAGGTCATCCCGACGATCACACCGCCGACGATGCCGATCAGAATCGTCACCAGCGGGCGCGGCACGATGGCATGGACCTGCTCGGTGCGGGCCTCGCCGGAGCGGCGATCGAGCACGTAGCGCAGCGCCATCGCGGCGGCTCCCAGCAGCAGAGCCGAGCCGAGGATCAGCTCGATGTTCTTGACGTCGCCCTTCGAGTCGCCCATAAGGTGCAGGAGGTATGAGCCGAGAATCGCCGCCGGCACCGAGCCCGAGGCCATCAACACCACGAGCTTGCGGTTGACGGTGCCGGCGCGCATGTGCACCCCGGCTCCGATCGGCCGCATGACGACGGAGGCGACAAGATCGCTGGAGATCGCCGCCGCCGGTGTTACACCGAACAGCAGGATCAGCATCGGCGTCATCAGCGCGCCGCCACCGGCGCCCGTCATACCGACGAGCAGGCCGATAATGGCGCTTCCGAGGACGATGTATGGATCGATGTGCATGCGGCTGCTGGTCCCCCGTTGGTTACTCCCCGCGTAGCTTACTACACAAAACCGATTGGGATTCGTAATTCGCTCGACATTGTCGGCCGGGCCGCAAGACGCCCGAGCCCGCCAACGGGTAGCGTTGTGCGCGTGCCAGAGCCCCGCTTCCGCTTTGTCTGCGTCCCGTCAGCGCTCGCCGGCACGCCCGCCGGCTGGGCGCGCGACATGCTCGAGGAGGGCGAGGTCGCGCTGCTCGCCTCGGACGGGCTTGACGTCATCAACCAGGTGGCTCACGAGCTCGGCCAGATCGCGATCACCCTGGTGCGCACCGAGACCGACCCGGCGCAGCAGGACCAGACCGTGATGGCCTACGCCGACACTTTGCCGCTGGTCTGGACGGCGCCGGACTTCAGCGCCACGGTCCGGGAGTGGGCCCGCGACCGTGGGGCGATGACGCTGCTGAGCGAGGCGGCCGGCCCGCTCGGCGCTGAGGAGCGCAGGCGGATCGACCGCTTCCTCGCGATCCTCGGACGCCAGTCCGAGTAGAGCATCATCCCCCTGATTGGGGTCCCCTGGTTTGGTTTCCCTGATTGGGGTCGGACACGTGTGACGGAAAAGTCACACGTGTCAGATGATCTCGAAGCTGAAGCCCTCGAACAGGCCGGTCTCGATCACGCCCGAGAGCGCCTTCAGCTGCGCGTGCAGGCCGTGCGGGATCTGGTCGAACCAGGCGTCGATCACGAGGTTGCCAGACTCGGTGATGAGCGGACCGTCCTTGCCGCCGGCGAGGCGCAGGCTCCAGCGTGCGCAGCCGTGCTGGTCGAGTGCGCGCCCGACGAGATCGACGGCGTGGCTGTTGACCTCGATCGGGATCGGAAAGCCCTGCCCCAGGCGCTGGACGTGCTTGGTCGGGTCAATCGCCAGATACATCTTCTGGCAGGTCCGCCAGAGGATCTTCTCCATGAACATCGCGCCGCCACGGCCCTTGATCAGGCGTCCGTCGGGATCGACCTCGTCGGCCCCGTCGACCCCCCAGATCGGCTGCACCGAGCCCAGCGGCAGTGTCGGAAGACCGAGCGTGAGGGCCGCCGCCTGCGTCTCATAGGAGCTGGTCACGATCCGGATCGAGAGCGATTCGCGCTGGACGCGCCGACCGATCGCCCAGAGCGCCATGTAGGTCGCCGATCCGGAGCCGATGCCGATCAGCTGGCCGTCGCTGACCTTCGCCGCGATGCGCTCAGCGGCCGCCTGCTTGTCGGCCACATTGGTGACGCTCGCGGGCCAATGCAGCGCCGCCGACGCGTACCAGTCCGAGAGCTCTTCGTTACCGCCCGACACAGTCAGCCGGAGCCTACAGGCTGGTGCCGGACCTCAACATGGGGCCCCTAGGCGGCGCGGCGCTCGCTGCTGCCGTGCAAGCGGCGCTTGGCCGACAGCAGGCGTTCGTCGGCGGTGCGCAGCAGCAGCTCGATCGTGCCGCCGTCGTCGGCGAAGACGGCGGCGCCGATGCTGGCGCGCAGCTCATCGTGACCGCGCGACGCGTGCGCGACCGCCGCGCTGATCTTGTCCGCCAGCGGACGCGGATCGGCGGTGGCCGGCGCGATCACACAGAACTCATCGCCACCGAGCCGCGCGACCGTGTCCTGTGAGCGCAGCGCCTGCGTGAGGCCGGTCGCGACGGCACAGAGCATCTCGTCACCGGCGGCGTGACCGTAACGGTCATTGAGCTGCTTGAAGCCGTCCAGGTCGAGCATCACGACGCTGAAGCGCTCACCGGCACGGTGATGGCGTGCGATCTCATGCTCGGCGACCGACATCAGCAGCCGCCGGTTGGCGAGCCCGGTGAGCGGATCGCTATAGGCGGCGCGCTCCATCGCGTCCCGCTCGCGGCGCAGCCTGCGGCTCGTTTCGTACAGGATCGCCACACACGAGGCCGGGACCAGCAACACCAGCCAGAGCGGCGGGAGCATGCTCCCGGGCGCGGACGCGGCAACCGCGATGTCGGCGCCCAGCACCGGCGCGGCGCAGGCGAGCGTGCTGCGCGCGCCAGCGCCGACCGAGGCCGCCAACAACACCCCGGGCAATCCGATCCAGAATCCCGCAGGACCGCCGACCAGCGCCGCGACGAGGCCGACGACGATTGCGATCAGGGCGACACGCAGCGGCGCAGGAGCAACCCTGCGCTGGCCCCGGGACCGAAGCGCCCGCACATCAGCGTCCACGCGCTCGCGCAGCATCGTGGTTAGTTTGCTCCGCGGACCGGACGAGACGCATCGGTGCCCGTCCGAGAATCGCAGCCGCGCTGGCTCAGATTCGTCTCAGCCCTTGCGGCCGACGAGGATGATCCCGTAGACGACCGCCGCCATGCAGGTCGCCAGTGCCATCAGCGCCGCCGCCGTGCAGGCGACGGCCGCAGCCCGGCGGCTGCTGCGCCGCAGCTCACCGGCGCGGATCAGGCCGACCACCGCCCCGGAGAACAGGACCGAGACGACCACGCTGGCCACGATCGATGACCACACGACGCGCAGCAGATCGGTACCGGTGCCGGCGGCCAGCAGCGTCATCACGCCTCCCCGAGCGACGGATCGACGACGGTCGGCATCGGCCCATGAGCGCGTGCCCCGCGCGCCCTGAGGAAGACGGCGATCAGCGACAGCACGAGCACCACGCTGAGCACGATCGGTCCCGCATCACCCTGGCCGAAGAGCTGCACGATCGCGTAGACGACCGCCGCCACAGCGGCCGCACATGGCAGCGTCAGTACCCAGGCCGTGACGATTTCACCGGCCACGCCCCAGCGCACCGCCGACAGGCGCTTGCCGGCACCGGCGCCGGCAATTCCGCCGGAGATCACGTGCGTTGTCGAGAGCGGATAGCCGCCGCTCGAGGCGGCCAGGATCACTGCGGCGCCGGCCGTCTGCGCGACGAAGCCCTGAGCCGGATCCATGCTGATGATCTTCGTCCCCATCGTCTTGATGATCCGCCAGCCACCGCTGAAGGTGCCAAGCGAGATCGCCGTCGCAGCGGCGATCACCACCCAGACCGGCACGTGGAATTTGGCGGCACTGAGCTTGCCGCTGGCGACCAGCGCGAGCGTGATCAGGCCCATCGTTTTTTGGGCGTCGTTGGTCCCGTGCGAGAGCGCCAGCATCCCACCCGAGACCACCTGGCCGAGCTTGAACCCGCGGCTGACGCCCCCGGGCCGAACCGAGCGCACGATGCGGTAGACGAAGACCACCGCCAGCCAGGCGGCGACGAACGCGACCAGCGGCGAGACGACGGCCGGGATCACGAGCTTGTCGAGGATGCCGCTGCCGCTGGCTGCGCTCCAGCCCCTGGCGGCGATGACGGAGCCAACGAGACCGCCGATCAGCGCGTGGGAGGAGCTCGACGGCAATCCCACGTACCAGGTCAGAAGGTTCCAGGTGATGGCGCCGAGCAGTCCGGCATACACGACCGTGCTGGTCACCGCGTGGGTCTGGACGAAACCCTGGCCGACCGTGTCGGCGACCTTGAGCGAGATGAAGGCGCCGACGAAGTTCAGCACCGAGGCGATCGCGATCGCGCGGCGCGGGCCGATCGCCCGCGTCGAGATCGAGGTGGCGACGACGTTGGCGGTGTCGTGGAAGCCGTTGGTGAAGTCGAACGCGAGCGCGGTAACGACCACGATCACGAGGACCACATCGACGCTCATGTGTTCTTGATGACGACGCCCTCGAGCACGTAGGCGGCGCGCTCGGTGGAGTCGATCGCGTCCTCGATGCGCTCGAAGATGTCCTTCCAGCGGATCACGACCATCGGATCGATGCCCTCCTCGAAGAGCGACGCGATCGCACCGCGGACGAGCCGGTCACCTTCGTGCTCGAGCCGGTGAATCTCGGCCACGTGCGCTGAGATGTCATCGAATTGCGCGACCTTGTGCACGGCCTCGCAGAGCTCACGCGCGGCGTCGCGCAGCACCAGCGCCAGCGCCTCCCCCTGCATCATCGGCGCCTCGACGGCATAGAGCGTCAGGAAGGCCGCGACCTCATCGACCAGATCGACGACGTCGTCGAGCGCCGAGATCAGGGCGAGCAGATCCTTGTGCTCGATCGGGGTCACGAACTCGCGGTTGAGCCGTTCGAACAGCTCGGCGGCGATCTCGTCACCACGCTGCTCGCACGCCTCGATCGCCGCGGCCTGCCGCTCCTCCTCGGGAAAGTGCGCCAGGAGATCATGCAGCAGTTCGGTGGCCTTGACCATGTTGTCGGCGGCCTGGCCGAGTAGCTCGAAGAAGATGTTGTGGCCGCCGCGCAGCATGCGCTCGACGAACGCCAGCGCCCCGCCGGCGGTCAGGCGCCTGTTTTCAGCCATGGAATTTCGCCTACCGCGTGCCTTCGGCCGGCATTCGCCGCCGAGCCGCACGCATCGCCCCTGTGAAAGCAATGTGAAACCGAGCGGGGACTTTAGCGTGAGATGCGCCGTCAGGCCCGACGGCGTCCAGCGCGCTCAACCGACGGCGTCCAGCGCGCTCAACCAATGGCGTCCAGTTGCCGATAAAACGGGGTAATGACCGCGGTCGATCCCAACCTGTTCGAGATCGCGCCCTCGCCGCAGGATCTGCTCGACGAGGCGCGCGTCGGTGCCAACGTGCTCGGCGCCGCGATCCCGGGTGCGGGCGGCACCGCCGATCCGCTACAGGAGAGCCCGGCCGAGCTCGGCGACGATGCTCTGGTGGACTTCACCGCGGCGGCGCAGAACTGGTTCAACACCGAGCAGACCGACGGCGTGCCCGACAGCATCCTCTCCGTGCAGTCGATGCTCTCGACGCTGGTCGGCTCGATGACCGCGAACGCGACCGAGGCGTTCGCGACGGCGGCGGACATATCGCCGAACGCGGCGCTCTCACTGACGCAGCTCTGAGCCGCGGGCGGTCCCGCTGGACCGCCCTGCCCTTGGCGCCCTCAGGCGAGCGCGATCTCAGCGCCGAAGCGCCCGCGGAAGCGCACAGCCCCGGCCGCTGCCAGTGCGGCGGCGCCGACCGCAAGCATGAACGGCCCGCGCACGCCGAGCGGCCCGATCACCGCACCGGCGAGCGCCGATCCCGCGGCGACGCCGGCAACCAGCCCCGACAGCGTCCAACCGAAGGCCTCATGCTCGCTACCCGGGATCACGACGTGGCCGACAAGCGAGTACACGCACGAGAAGGTCGGCGCGACCGCCAGACCGGCGACGAAGCAGCAGATCGCCGCCAGCGCGATCGAGCCGGCGAACAGCAGCGGCGCCGTCACCAGACAGTTGAGGGCGAGCAGCAGCGCATAGCGCGAGCCGAGCGCCGAGCCCCAGCGTGTGGAGCTGTAGTGAATCCCCCCGGCCATGCTGCCGAGGCTCCAGAGGGCGAGCAGAAGCCCCGTTGCGGGGCGTGAGCCGTCGTGCAGCGCGAGCGCGGGGATGCCGACCTCAACGGCGCCGAGTGCGAATCCCATCAGCGCGATCGGCATCAGCAGCCAGCGCAGATCGACGCTGACCAGGGCCGAGCCACGCTGAACCCCATGCTGCTCGTGCGCCAGCGGGCGATCGAGCAGCGGCGAGCGCATGAACAGCAGCGTCCCGCTGAGGCCGATCGCGCCGAGGATCGCGACCGTGAAGCTCGGTGATGTGGCGGTGATGATCAGCGTCGCGGCAAGCGGGCCGATGATCCAGATCGTCTCCTGCGCGATCGCCTCCATCGAGTACGCGGTCTCACGCACCGCGTGGTCGTTATAGAGATCACGCAGCAGCGTGCGCACGACCGGCGCGATCGGGGGCACGAGCCCACCGGCGCAGGCGGCGCAGATGATCAACACGCCGGCGGGGGCGTGCGCCCGGGCAGCCAGCGCGAAGGCGACATAGACGCAGGCCTGCGCGGCCGAGGCCGGGCCGATCACCATGCGCCGGCCGATGTGGTCGATCAGGCGGCCGAGCAGCGGTCCGCAGACGGCACTGGCCAGCGCGCCGGCGCCGACGGCCGCGCCGGCGGCGGCGTAGGAGTGCGTGGCCGCGCGGACGAGCAGCAGCACCGCCAGCGACGACATGCCCTGGGGCATGCGCCCGAGCAGGGCGGTGCTGAGCAGGCGCAATGCGCCCGGTTTCGCAACGACAGCTCCGTAGTTGTTGGCCACATGTCCATAAAAGCAGGCGACGGCGGGTGGCCCCCTGGCTGTGGCCGCAACGTCAGATCAGGCGGTGACCGGCTTGGACGCAGCGGCTGCAATCACCGCGCGCTCGAGCGCGTTGACGTCGCGCACGGCGCCGGTGTCGGCCGATGTCGCCATCGCCGCGTAGGCGCGCAGCGCCGGCGAGACGCTCCGCTCGCGCAGGTTCGGGACGTAGCCGGCACCCGCCTCGAGTCGCTCGCGGCGTTCGGCCAGCTCGGCGTCCGTGAGCTCGAGCGTGAGCTTGCGGGCGGGGATGTCAATTGCGATCGTGTCGCCGTTCTCGACCAGCGCGATCGCGCCTCCCGACGCTGCCTCGGGTGAGACGTGCCCGATCGAGAGCCCAGAGGTCCCGCCCGAGAAGCGCCCGTCGGTGATCAATGCGCAGACCTTGCCGAGCCCCTTGCCCTTGAGGTAGGAGGTCGGGTAGAGCATCTCCTGCATGCCCGGGCCGCCGCGCGGTCCCTCGTAACGGATGACGACAACGTCGCCCTCCTTGACGCTGCCGCCGAGGATCGCGTCGACCGCGGCCTCCTGGGATTCGACGACCACGGCCGGGCCTCTGAACCTCCAGATCGACTCATCGACGCCGGCCGTCTTGACGACGGCGCCGCGCACGGCGAGGTTGCCGTAGAGGATCGCCAGGCCACCGTCCTTGGAATAGGCGTGCTCGACGTCATGGATGCAGCCCTCGGCCGCGTCGGTGTCGAGTGTGTCCCAGCGCTCCGACTGCGAGAACGCCCGCGCCGAACGCCTGCAGCCGGGGGCGGCATGGAACAGCTCGATGGCGCGCTCGCTCGGGCGCTCGCTCCGGATGTCCCAGCTCTGCAGCCACTCCGCCATGTTCGCGGCGTGCACGGTGTGAACGTCCTCATTGAGCAGCCCACCGCGCCAGAGCTCGCCGAGGATCGCGGGGATCCCGCCCGCGCGGTGGACGTCCTCCATCAGGTATGTCCCGTTCGGCGCGACCTTGCACACGCAGGGCACGCGCCGTGAGATCGCGTCGATGTCCTTCATCGTGAAGTCGAGCTCGGCCTCCTGGGCCGCGGCGAGGATGTGCAACACGGTGTTGGTCGAGCCGCCCATCGCGATGTCGAGCGCCATCGCATTCTCAAAGGCGGCCCGGGTGGCGACCGAGCGCGGCAGCACGCTGGCGTCGTCCTCGTCGTAGTAGCGCCGGCAGAGTTCCACCGCGACCCGGCCCGCATCCTCATACAGGCCGCGGCGGGCGGTGTGTGTAGCCAGCGTCGAGCCGTTGCCCGGGAGTGACAGACCGAGCGCCTCGGTCAGGCAGTTCATCGAGTTGGCGGTGAACATCCCCGAGCAGGACCCGCAGGTGGGGCAGGCATGCTCCTCGATCCGGGCGATGTCGTCGTCGGAGACCTTGTCGTCGACCGCATCGGCGATCGCGGTGATCAGGTTGAGGCCCTTGCGCACGGTGCCGTCGACCAGCACCGCCGAGCCGCCCTCCATCGGCCCGCCGGACACGAACACCGCTGGAATGTTGAGCCGCAGCGCCGCGTTCAGCATTCCCGGGGTGATCTTGTCGCAGTTTGAGATGCAGACCAGCGCGTCGGCACAGTGTGCGTTGGCCATGTACTCGACGCTGTCGGCAATCAGCTCGCGCGAGGGAAGCGAGTAGAGCATCCCGCCGTGGCCCATGGCGATGCCGTCGTCGACGGCGATCGTGTTGAACTCGCGTGCGATCCCGCCCGCCTGCTGGATCGCCTCGCAGACGATCTCACCGACCGGCTTGAGGTGCGTGTGACCGGGCACGAACTGCGTGTAGGAGTTGGCGACCGCGATGATCGGCTTGCCGAAATCCTCGCGCGCGACGCCGGCGGCGCGCAGCAGGGCGCGCGCACCCGCCATGTTGCGCCCGCGCGTTACGGTGTTGGACCTGAGCTCTGGCATTATCGCTTCAGGCTACCGACACCGAGGCTTGTTCCAGCAATCACAAACGTTCTGGCTATTTGACGCGCTACCGGACCAACGTGATTTCGCGCGTGATTAGTCAGATGTCTCTTGCCTGGTGCAGGTTTGCCGGAGCCTTGCTGGGCGCGGTCGCGTGTCTGCTGGGGGCCCCGACGGCACTCGCCGCCGAGGCGAGCGCGGGTGTCACGACCGCGCTCTCCCAGCCGAGCTACTCGATCAACGAGGACGCGGGCAGCTACCCAATCACGATCGTGCGCACGGGTGAGGTCTCGCAGCCAGAGGTCGTCTACTACGGCGTCACGATCCAGGGCGCTCAGGCCGGCGATAGCTTCGACCCGATCGCCAACACACGTGCCGTGATCCCCGCAGGCCGGCGCAGCTTCACGTTCCACGTGACCATCCGCGACCAGGGCATCAACGGCCCGACCCGCTACGCGACCGCCTATATCTTCGGTCCGAGCCTGGGTACGGTCGGCAGCCCAAGCAAGGCCACCCTCGACCTGTTGCAGAACGACCCGCTGCAGAGCCGTGACCAGCCGAACCCGCTGGGCTACGCAAATGCACCGAGCGACGGAGACCCGCTGCAGTTCGTGCGGTGGTATGTGTTCGGCAACAGCGTTGCGCCGGGCGAGCTCGCCTCCGAGTACGCGAGTTCCAACCCCGCCTGGTCAAACGCCCTGCACAAGCTCGCCTACACACCCGGTTCCTGGAGCTATCGCTTCTGGATGTGGAATCAGCCGACGGCGATGCTCGCCAAGAACGTCGAGCTCTACCTCGCCGACGCCGAGGCGAAGGAGCCGGGCACGACCGTGCCGATCAGCACCTATTCGCTGGTCCACGGCGCCTGCGAGAGCCCAGAGAGCATCGAGCAGACATACGAGCGTTGGATCACCCAGCTTGCGCGTGGCATCGGCAACTTTCGCGTGGTGTTGTACCTCGAGATCGATTCTGTGCTCGAGACTCATTGCCTCGACAGCGCACAGTTGCAGGTCCGGCTCCAGGAACTCGCCTACGCGGTGAGCGCGCTCGCCCGGGACCCACATGTGCTCGTCTACATCGACGCCGGCGCGCCCGGCGTGTACAACTCGGTCGCTCAAACAGCCCGCTATCTACGCGCGGCCGATGTCGGGCAGGCGGCGGGCTTCTTCGTCAACGCGACCCACTACAACTGGCTGACCGACGACATCCACTGGGGTCAGCGGGTCGCCGAGCGACTGGACGGTGAGCACTTCATCGTGCAGAGCGACGACGACGGGCGTGGCCCCTACGTCCCTGCCTGGGAGCCGCACAAGCGCGACGGCGACATCTGCAACCCGCCCGGGCGCGGAGCCGGCCCGCTCACCTGGAACACGGGCTACAAGTACGTCGACGGTCTGCTCTGGTTCAACGATCCGGGCAACTCCGACGGCCCGTGCAACGGCGGTGACCCGGCGGTCGGTGTCTTCTGGCCGGGATACGCGGTCGGCCTGATCCAGCGCGAGGTGGACCGCGTCACAGGACCGCCGCTCCCACTGCTGCGGTCAAGCAACGACATGTAGCCGGCCTGATGGCGCGGGCGGTGTGGAAACCGACCCGATGGGTAGGCAGCGGTTGACGATGACGGGTCATGAGCCGGCGGAACTCATGCGGGACGAGGCCGAGGCCACGCTCCAGGGCTGCGGCCCGGGGCCGTTTTGGAGCGCACTCGAGCTCGGCGGCGAGATCGGCGCGTTGACGGAACTGCTGGCACCGCGCTGCGAACGGTTGACCCGGGTTGACGTGGCGGCAACCGCGGCGGCGATGGCGCGTCGGCGGCTGACCGACTTCCCCGGGATCGAGATGGTGCGCGGAGCGATCCCCGACGCCATCCCGGAGCGTGAGTACGACCTCGTCGTCGCTGCGGAGATCCTCCACTACCTGGCCGCCACCGACTTCGAACGGACGCTCGCGGTGATCAGGGCGCGCCTCGTGCCAGGCGGCAGGCTGGTCGCCGTGCATTCGCGCCCGGAGGACTCGGCGCGCCCGTTCACGGCGGGCGAGCTGCATGCTCGCCTGCGTGACGACCCGTGGCTCGAGTCGTTGCACGTCGCGCAGGCGCCCAATCAGCTGCTGGACGTGCTCGAGCGCCGGTAGCCGGCCGCGCGGCCCAACCCGCCGGGACTGTCGCGCCAGGACCTGGCGGTGGTCTTGCCGCCCGTGCGTCGCGCCGCGGCCGTCTGGGCGTGGCTGCCGCCGCTCCCGGGGCCGCCGCTCGATGCGCCCTGCGAGTTGGCGATCGTAGCAGCGCGCGACTGGCTCATGCCCCCTCACGCAGGCCCTCGGACTGCTTGTCGTGCTTGATGCTCGGGCCGTGATCCTTGGTCATTGCAGGCCTCCTTTGCGTCTCGTTGGCGCTACCCACGTGTGCCGAGGCACGCATGCGTGCCCTTGACAGAACGGACATCCAGCTGTCGATCACGACGGGCTTCACCGGCCCGATCGGAGTGACACCACCGATGCCTGGCAGCACTGAGCTACGAGACGGCTGCGCGACCGTCGGCCGGGTGGTTGACTAAGAGCGATGGATGCCCGCCTGAGCAGCCTGCTCGACGATCTGCATCGCCACGGCGTCGAGCACGACGCCGGCAAAGCGGACCGGCTGGAGCGGCTGCGCAACCTCGAGCCGGACACGGCGGCGCTGCTGGCGTTGCTGGTGCGCGCGACCGGCGCACGGCGGGTGCTCGAGCTCGGCACCTCAAACGGATACTCGACGGTCTGGTTGGCCGACGCGGTGGCGGCTAACGAGGGCAGCCTGACAAGCGTCGAGCTCGATCCGGAGCGCACCACAGAGGCGGCCCAGAACCTCGAGCGGGCGGGCCTGCGCGCGGTCGTCGACCTGCGCATCCAGGACGCCGCCGACGCGCTGCGGCAGTCCGATGACGGCGAATGGGACATGATCTTTCTCGACGCCGAGCGACCGGCGTATGCCGGCTACTGGCCGGACCTGGTGCGTGTGCTGCGTCCACGTGGCGTGCTCGCGGTCGACAACGTGATCTCGCATGCCGCCGACGTGGCCGACTTCCGTGCGCTGGTGCGCGCCGACGAGCGGGTCAGCGAGGCCCTCGCCCCGACCGGCGCCGGCGCGTTGCTGATCGTCCGCGAGGCGGGCGATCGCGCGCAGCCATGAGCCGCGGGCGCAAGCCCGGCCTCACGTCGGTCGCAGTGCTGCTCGCAACCATGGTGAGTGGTTGCGGAGGCATCGCGGTCTCCGGTCGGCGAGTGTTCGCCGAGCACTGCGAGATCTGCCACTCGCTCGCCGCAACCGCGTCCCCCGCACAGCAGGGCGGCGATCTCCGCGGCCTGCATCTGCCCCACGACGAGCTCGTACAGTTCACCGTTGAGATGCCGGTCATCGACCACCGACTGCAGCTCCGCCGAGGTACGGGCGGTGGTCGACTACGTGCGAGCGCTGGCGTGGCGACGCTGAACGAGCCTAGGCCACCGGGCTGAGCTCGCCGACGTTGTCGGAGACGGCGCCCGAGGACTCGAGCCCGCCGATCAGCAGCAGCGAGCCGCGATGCGGCAGCAGCGCAGCGTCAGAGAGTCCGGTCGGCAGCCGCCCGGCCGCCGTCACCCGGCCGGTGCTGGGGTCGATCGCGAAGATCCGCGCTGTCTGTGAGCTCGCTGCGTTCCCCCGACCGCCCACCAGGTAGGCGAACTGGCCAAGCGGGGCCAGTTCGCCATGTGTCACCGGCGATGGGAGTGTGCCGATGCGCCTGACCTTGCCGGTCTGCGGGTCGAAGCTGAAGATCGCACGGCTGGCCGCGGTCGGGGTCGAGCCACCGGCGATCAGCAGGTGGCCGTCGATCGCCGTGACCGCCGCGTAGCGCAGGCCGACGGGCAGCGTGGCCGCGACCTTGGTGGCGCGCGCTCCAGGGCTGTAGGAGAGGATCGTGTTCTTCCAGCTGACCCCGTCATAGCCGCCGACGACGTAGGCGGTGTCGCCGATCGACGCCACCGCGGCGTCCGACTGCGCGGCGGGCAGCGCGCCGACAGTCGCGAGGCTCGCGCTGGCCGGGTCGAAACTGAAGATGTGGTCGAGCTCTGAGAACGAGCCGCCGCCGAAGACGTAGACCTTGCCGGCAAGCGTGGCCGCCTGCGCGTCATGCTGGGCGAGCCCGAGCGTCGCCGGTTGGGTGGTGCGTGCGAGGTCACCGACGTAGACCTCGCTGGTTGAGGTGTCGGCCGCAGAGAGCCCGCCGATCAGCACGAAGCGGCCGCCGCCGAGGGGCGCGTATGCCGGGTCACGCAGCGGCGCGGGCAGCTTGTAGAGGTGACGGTAGCTGAGGGTTGCGGGCCTGGGTGTGCGCGGCTTGCTTGTTGTCTGCGGCTCGTGGCCGGCCGCCTGCTTATGAGCGGCGCCGGCGCCGGTCCCGGAGCCGCCGCAGCCGGCGAGCGCGCTCGCAAGCGCAAGCCCCACGAGGGCGGGAACAATCCAACGCATGGCACGAGACGGTAACGGGCCGCTGCGCGCCTCGACGCGCCAGTTAAGAGGATCTTCAGGCATGCGTTATCCGTCGCTGAGCTCCGGCGGTCAGCCTCGCCGCGTGCCCAAGTCGATCGTGTTGGCGGCGCTGCTTGGCGCGGCGTGTCTGCTCGCCGGCTGTGGCGGCAGCTCGGCGACGCACGTGACCACGATGCAGGTTGCGAAGTCGCGCACGGTGCGGCCGCACCCGGCGCGGACGCACCGCAGCTCGCCGCTGAACGTCTACGTCGCCGACGCAGCCGGTGATCTCAGCCCGGCCGTGCGCCACGATCCGGCGCTCGTCTACGTGCCCAACAGCGACAGCAACACGGTCGACGTGATCAGCCAGCGGACGTTCAAGGTGATCGCGCAGTTCGCGACCGGCGCGCTGCCGCAGCACGTGACCCCGGCCTGGAACCTGAAGACGCTGTACGTGGACAACGATGCCGGCAACAGCCTCACGCCGATCGACCCGCGGACCGGCCGGCCGGGTAGGCCGCTCCCGGTCGCGGACCCCTACAACATGTACTTCACGCCGAACGGCAGGTACGCGATCGTCGTCGCCGAGCGCCTGATGCAGCTCGACTTCCGCAACCCGCGGACGATGGCACTGATCCACACGTTGCACGTGCCGCAGTGTCCCGGCGTCGACCACGCCGACTTCTCTGTGAACGGGCGCTACATGTACGCCAGCTGCGAGTTCGGCAGTCGCATGATCGAGGTCGACACGCGGACGATGCGCGTGCTGCGGGTGCTGAACCTGGACCGCGGCGGGGCGGCGCCACAGGACGTCAAGCTCTCCCCCAACGGCCGCACGTTGTATGTGGCCGATCAGGACAATGCCGGCGTCTGGGAGATCAGCCCGAGCAGCTTCAAGGTGATCGGCTTCACCCGGACCGGCGCCGGCGCACACGGCCTCTACCCGAGCCGCAACGCGAGGTTCCTGTACGTGTCAAACCGCGAGGCCGGCTCGGTATCGGTGATCAGCTTCGCCAGCAACAGGGTGGTCAAGACCTGGCAGCTGCCGCTGCCGGCCAGCCCCGACATGGGCGGCGTCTCGGCCGACGGCCGCACGCTCTGGCTGAGCGGTCGCTACAACGGCGTCGTCTACGCGATCAACACGCTCACCGGCAAGCTGCGCGCGACGATCGCCGTGGGCGCCGGTCCGCACGGTCTCTGCGTGTGGCCGCAGCCGGGGCGGTACTCGCTCGGCCACACGGGGATCATGCGCTGAGCAGCGCCGGGTCGTGCCTCTGTGAGGTCGGCGCCCGCGTCCGGCTGCGGGCGGCGACCACCGGCGCCGCCACCGCGCAGACTCCGGCACCGAGGGCGAACGCCGCCGGCGCGCCGAACTGCTGCGCGAGCAGACCGGCCACCGACGCACCTGCGGCGCTGCCGACGGCCATCGCTG
Source organism: uncultured Actinomycetota bacterium (assembly GCA_963706725.1). GTDB lineage: Bacteria > Actinomycetota > Thermoleophilia > Solirubrobacterales > Solirubrobacteraceae > Palsa-465. Next base: position 2,984,787 of record OY970167.1, read on the forward strand.
TACCCAGCCAGGAGAACGCCTCCGTGACAGTCCCGGCAGGCGCAGCCGCATCGACCAGCGCATACACCGCCGACTCGGTTGGCGCGATCGTGCTTCCTGCACAGACCAGTGCTGCGGCGAGCAGGCACGTGCCGCTGAACGCGGCTGGGATCAGCACCAGGTGCCCTGCGGCGATCGCGAACAGGCCGATCACGACGCCACCCGCTCTGCCCAAGCGGTCGCTGAAGCGGCTTGCGAGCAGTCCTCCGACGAACGATCCCGCTGCCCAGAGCGCGAGCAGCGGCGCGGCGGCGGCGGTGTTCCCGCTGAGAGCCTTGGCGGCGGCGGTGACCGCGACCTCATCGGCACCGAGCAGAATCCCGAGAGCGAACAACGCCAGCGTCAGGGTTCGCATCGCGGGCGTCCGCAGCGAACCGCCCCGTTTGCGGGCGAGCCCGGTCGCGGGCTTCCAATCCCGCGACAGCGGCTGCAGCGTGAAGGCGAGTGTCGAGGCCAGCATGATCAGGCCGACGACCGCGAGCGCACCGCCCGTTGACCAGCAGGCGCCCAGCCCGAGCACCAGCGGCGGGCCCGCGACCCAGGTCAGTTCGATCAGTGACGTCTCCAGCGCGTAGGCGCGGCCGACCGTGCCGGAATCGGCCAGCAGCGACGGCAACTGCGTGCGCAGGCAGGCGCCGACCGGCGGCGTGGCCAGCCCGATCCCGGCCGCCAGCAGCACGGGAGCGGCGGCCGGTGCGTGCGCCGGAGCGAGGGCGATCGCGCCGAGTAGCAAGGCCTGAAGGCTCGCTGAGGAGGCGAGCACGAGCGTTGCGCCACGGCGATCGATCAGGTGGCCCAGCGGCGGACCGCTGGCCCCAGCGGCAAGGCCGTAGGCAGCAGCCGCGAGTCCGGCCAGGGCGAACGATCCGGTCAGCCTTTGCGTGTGGACGATGAGGCCGATCCCGAGCATCGCCTCGGGCAGCCGGGCGGCGATCGAGAGTGCGAGCAAGCGTCGCACTGCATGCGAACTGGCGGTCATGTGCATGCGGCGATGCTAGGTTCCCACTGGTGCACACGGAAGATCCAGATTGATGGCAGAAAATGAGTCCAGTCAGCCGGTCGAGCTGCTGCTGTCGGTGCGTCGTGGCGGTTCGCCACGGCTCGGGCGACAGATCGAGGATCAGCTTCGGCGGGCGATCCGCGAGGGCGCGCTGCGGCCAGGAATCCGGCTGCCGTCGACCCGCGATCTCGCGCAGCAGCTCGAGGTGTCGCGCCGCGTAGTCGTCGACGCCTACGCCCAACTCGCCGCGGAGGGTTACCTCGAGCTCCGGCAGGGCGCGCGACCCCGTGTCTCGGCCGGCGCGGTCAGCGCCGCGCCGAGCCTGCCAGTCTCGACCGCCCCCGCTCCGCTTCCGCGGTTCGATCTGCGTCCGAGCTTGCCCGACGCCTCGATGTTCCCGCGCGCGGCATGGCTGCGCTCATTGGGTGAGGCGCTACGACGCATGACCGATGACGAGCTCGGGTATGGCGACCCGCACGGCGTGGAGTCGCTTCGCGACGCGCTCGCCGACTACCTCGGGCGCTCGCGCGGAGTCGTCTGCGCTCCCGACCAGATCGTGGTCACCTCTGGCTATACCCAGGGCCTGGGGCTCATCTGTCGGGTGTTGGCGCAGCGTGGCGTCGAGCGGATCGCAGTCGAAGATCCGAGCAATCCCGAGGACCGGGTCGTGTTCGACCGAGCCGGCCTGCAACCGCTTCCGATCGCCGTCGACGGCCACGGCCTTCGCGTCGATCAGCTCAAGCGATCCGACGCCGGCGCGGTGGCGCTCACCCCCGCCCACCAGCACCCCACGGGCAGCGTGCTCAGCGGAGAGCGACGCAGCGAGCTGATCGCCTGGTTGCAGGAGCGCCATGCGATCGCGATCGAAGATGACTACGACGCCGAATACCGCTATGACCGTGCCGCGGTCGGGGCCGTTCAGGGCCTCGATCCCGCGCGCATCGTCTATGCCGGCTCGTTGAGCAAGACACTGGCGCCGGCGCTTCGCATCGGCTGGCTGGTGGTCCCCGCGCAGCTCGTGGACGACGTCGCCAACGAAAAGCTCCACTCCGACCGCGGCAGCGGCCGTGTCGAGCAGCACGCGCTCGCCGACTTCATCGTGCGCGGCGAGCTCGACCGGCACATCCGCCGGATGCGAGCCCGTTACCGCAGGCGTCGGGACGCGCTCGTCGCGGCGCTGGGTCGGACACTCCCGGAGGCGATCGTGGACGGCTCCGCCGCCGGGTTGCATGTGACCCTGACGCTGCCGCTCGGCGACGACGAGCAGGCGGTCCGCGAGGAAGCACAGCAGCGGCGGATCGCACTCGAGACGATCAGTGAATACCGCTGGGGTGACGAGCGCCGCGACCCGGCATTGCTGCTCGGTTACGGGCAGCTCTCCGAGCCGGCGATCGCGGCCGCCGCCGAGGAGCTCGCCAGCGCGGTGCGAGCCGCCCGCAGGCGGTCAACGCCTACTGCCCGGCGGCCCGGCGGTAGCGCTGCACCGCCAGCGGCGAGAAGACAATCAGGATGAACACCACCCAGGCGAACGCCTGCCACAGCTGATCCGGCGAGGGTTGGCCCGTCCAGAGCCAGCGCAACTCGTTGACGACGATCGTGAACGGGTTGACATCGGCGAATTGCCGCAGCGGCGTCGGCAGCGTCTGGCCCGGGACGAAGGCCGAGGAGATGAAGGTCAGCGGGAAGACCGCGATGAAGCCGACCGAGTTGGCCGCCTCCGGTGTCTTGACGAGCAGGCCCAGGAACGCGAACACCCATGAGAACGCGTAGCCGAACGTCAGCGCAAGCACCAGCCCGACGATCACGTGCAGCGCACTCGTCTGGAACGAAAAGCCGATGATCAGCCCGGTCACGATCAGGATCGTCATCGACAGGGCATTCGTGAAGATGTCCGCCAAGGTCCGGCCGGCGAGCACGGCGGCGCGCGCCATCGGCAGCGAGCGGAAGCGGTCGATCAGTCCCTTGTGCATGTCCTCATTGAGCCCGAGCGCCGTCACGAACCCGCCAAACGCGATGTTCTGGACGATGATCCCCGGAATCAGGAACTCGGCGTAGGAGCCACCCGGCACACGGATCGCACCGCCGAACACATACCGGAACAGCAGCACGAACATGATCGGCTGAATCGTGAACGCGAGCAGCAGCTCGGGCGCACGCGGGAGCCGGATCAGGTTGCGCTCGGTGACGACCAGCGTGTCCGACAGCAGGCGTCTCATTCCTGGCTCTCCACTTCCGCGGCGTGCCCCGTCAATGCCAGGAACACGTCGTCGAGCGTGGGACGGCGGAGCGCGATGTCATCGACGCCGATACTCGCCTCATCGAGCAGGCGGATCGCCTCGACGATCGCCCCGCTGCGACGCGTGACTCCGATCCGGACCATGCCGTCGGACAGGGCCGGCTCCTCGCTGCACATCGTCGCCAGCGCCCGGACGGCCGCCTCCGCCTGCGCGGAATCCTCGAGGTGCACCTCGAGCCGTTCGCCTCCAACCCTGTCTTTGAGCTCGTCGGAGGTTCCCTCGGCGATCACGCGGCCGTGGTCGATCACCGCGATCCGATCCGCGAGCCGGTCAGCCTCATCCAGGTACTGGGTGGTGAGCAGCACGGTGGATCCCTCACTCACGAGCCCCTCGATCACGTCCCACAGATCCAAGCGGCTGCGTGGATCGAGCCCGGTGGTCGGCTCATCAAGGAACAGGACTGGTGGCTTTGCAACCAGCGCGGCGGCAAGGTCCAAACGTCGGCGCATGCCGCCGGAATAGGTCTTCACCGGGCGCTTTGCCGCGTCGACCAGGTCGAACTGCTCGAGCAGCTCGTTGCCACGCGCCGCCGCGGCACCGCGTGCGGAGCCATACAGACGGCCGACCATCGTCAGATTCTCCAGCCCGGTGAGATTCTCGTCGACGGCGGCATATTGGCCCGCCAGCCCGATGCGTTCACGCAGCCTCGCCTCCTGACCGGGGATATCGAGGCCCGCCACCTGTGCGGAGCCGCCGGCGTCGGGCTTCAGCAGCGTGGTCAGGATCCGCACCAGCGTGGTCTTGCCGGCGCCGTTCGGGCCGAGCAGGCCTAACACGCTCCCGCGCGCGACATCGAGGTCAACCTCGACCAGTGCGCGCACGTCGCCGAAGGACTTGGAGATACCGCGGACGCTGATCGCGGCATCACCGTTCAGCATCGTGTGGCCGCCCACCGCGGGGCGCTCGAGCTCAGGATCCACGAGAGACACTATGCCGAACCGGCGTCGACCGCTCGATCGCGGCCTCCGACCGTGGTCGACGTCCGGGCCGGTCGGCCCGTGGCGGGAAACTGACGCGGACGAACAGGCCGCCCTCTGCCCGCGGAGTCACCGTCAGGGAAGCACCGTGGGCGCCGGCGATCGCGTGCACGATCGAGAGGCCGAGTCCGAGACCGTCGCTGCGGTTGGTGCGGTCGGCGCCGGCGCGTTGGAAGGGCTCGAGCAGGCGCTCGACTTCGTCGTGGCGCACCACCGGTCCCGTGTTGGTGACGGTGAGCACGGCACCGGTTTCCCGGGACTCGGTTTTGACCGACACCCATCCGCCTGGCACGTTGTGCCTCTCGGCGTTGGCGATGAGGTTGCGGATCAGTCGTTCCAGCAGCCCCGAGTCAGCGCTCACCGGCGCCGGCTCAAGCTCCGTATGCAGCTGCGGCCTGGTGTGCGACGAGCGCAGCTCGGGGCTGAGCAGAACGGTGGCCACGAGGTCCTGGAGGTCACACGGTTCCCGGACGTCCAGGGCGGCACCGCTGCGTGCCAGCGTCAGCAACGCGTCGATCAGCCGCTCCTGGTGCAGGTTCGAGACCAGCAGCCGCTCGCACGTCTCCCTCCAGAACTCATGGGTCGGTTCGGTCTTGCGCAGCGCCCGTTCGAGCAGTGCGCGGTCGAGTGTCAGTGGCGTGCGCAGTTCGTGGGAGGCGTTGGCGACGAAGCGCCGCTGCGAGTCGAATGACGCCTGCAGTCGTCCGAGCAGACTGTCCAGGTTCTGGGCAAGCTCGTGGAACTCATCACGGGGACCGTCGAGGTTGACGCGCTCGTGCAGAGTGCTGGCGCTGATGCGTCGGGCGCTGGCGTTGATCGCCCGCACGGGGCGCAGCACGCGCCCGGCCATCAGCCAGCCCAGCGCGATCGAGATGACCGCCACGACGGCGAGCGTGATCGCGGATCCGATCAACAGCCGGTGCATCGCGAGGTAGTGCAGGTGCGTGAGCTGCGCCTGCTGCCGTGTCATCTGGGTGGGCGTGAGACGGACGACGTGGCTGCCGGCCCCAGCCCGGGCTCCCAGCCGGTAGGTGCGCTCATAGGGGCTGGCGCCTATGTCTGGACCCTTGGGGGCGGGAACCGTCAGCGTCGTCGCGTGCACGGCGAGCAGGTATGTGACCGCCACCAGCGCGCCGCCGGAGACCAGAAACAGCGCGCCATAGAGCATGGTCAGACGTAACCGGGCGGTCGGCCTGGGCGAACGCACCCACCGCCCCGGAGCCAGACGCGCAAGCGCCGCGGCGATCATGGCTCGCCGATCCAGTAGCCGCCCTGGCGGACCGTGTGGATCAGCTGTGGCGCTCCGAGCTTGCTGCGCACGCGACTGATCGTGACCTTGACGGTGGCGGTGAAGGGATCGGCCTCCGCATCCCAGACCCGCTCGAGCAGCTCCTCGGCCTGCACAACCCGCCCGCCGGCCGCCAACAGGTGCTCCAACACCGCGAACTCCTTGGGGCTCAGCGCCAATCGCCGCCCCGCCCTGGTCACGATCCGTCGCGCCGGATCGAGCCGCAGGTCGCCGCACGTCAGGATTGCGGGCAGCGGCCGACCGGAGCGTCGGCAGACGGCGCGGATCCGCGCGATCAGCTCGGTGAACGCAAACGGCTTGGGCAGATAGTCATCGGCACCCAACTCGAGCCCATCGACCCGGTCCTCGAGCCGACCGGCCGCAGTCAGCATCAGGACCCGACTTTCACTACCGCCCTGAACCAGCTGGCGACAGACCTCATCGCCATGCACACCTGGTAGATCGCGGTCGAGCACGACCACGTCGTAGTCGTAGACCGCCGCACGGTCGAGTGCAGTTCGTCCGTCCAGAACCACGTCGACGGCCATGCCCTCGCAGCGGAGCACGTCGGCAACGGTCTCGGCGAGCTCCTGATGATCTTCGACCAACAGCACCCTCATCGCAGCGGTCCCAGGCCTACGCAGGACGACTCGGCGCGGAACCGGCAGACATGGGCGCCCGACACATGCAGCACAGCATGCCCGAGGTTCGGTAACAGCCGGGTAAACGGAGCCGTTACGGAGCTGTTCGGGGTTAGAACCTAGGGTCCGTCGCAAGTCAACGGAGCAGCCGCTCGTCTCGGCGAGGGCGCCCTGAAGGAGATGACATGCACGACCCACGCCCGCCCCGCCTCGCCACACCCTTCCCGGTCGCGATCGCGACCATCATGGCGGCGATGACGCTCGTCGCCTGCGGTTCCAGCTCACCGCCGCATCCCGCCACGCTCACCGGCGCAGGCGCGATGGCTCAGACCGGCTTGTCGACCCGGTCGACGAGCGGCACCTCCGCAGCAACCAGCTCGAGGTTGGCGTTCTCGCGCTGCATGCGTGCAAACGGGGTTCCGAACTTCCCGGACCAGGGCAGCGGCGGAATCGAGACCGAGGGCAACGCGCAGACGCTGACCGTCAACGGGATCACGGTCAGCGCTCCCGCCTACCGCGCAGCCCGCGGCAAGTGCCAGAAATACATGCCCCACCAGACCGCCAACCCGGTTCAGGAGGCCCAAGCACGAGCCGGCGCGTTGCGCTTCGCCAGGTGCATGCGCAGACACGGCGTCCCGAACTTCCCCGACCCGAAGTTCTTCAGCGGCCACGACGGCAACCAGGTGGTCTACCTGCCCGGGATCAATCCCAAGGCGCCGGCGTTCGAAGCCGCCGCAAAGGCCTGCGGCGGCGGCCCCAAGGGTCCCTGACCGGGAAGCGCACAGATGCGACACAGCATCCGGCTGCCGCGCGGCCCGCGGCCCGCGGCGCGCGGCAGCGCTTGCCCGGGCGACGTTTGCGATGTCACTCCTGGTGCCAGGTTGCGGGGAAGCTCGGGCGGCCCGCTCGCAGCAACCGTTCGCGGCAAGAGCGGGTCGACACCGGCGTGGTGCACGCGCCGAGGCCGGATCTCGGGCTTCCGCGACCATCGAACCTCGATCCCCCAACCGGCCTCGGACCCGGCGTTGCCGATCACGACGGAGTGATCTTCGTCTTCCCGAGCACGCGCGATCCACACCCGCCGGCTTTCATGCAGGCAGCGGCCGCCGGCGGGTTCCCACTGACGGGCACCGACGCCAGCATTGAGCAACGCGGCGGTCGGATCAGCGAACTGTGTCCGCGGGCAGGATGAAGCGGGTCGGGTGTGCGGACACACGGCTGCTGCCGGCGCTGATCCGCGCGCCGTGGAGCCCACGGCTTGGAGCCACCGGTATCTCGGGCGTCCCCGCGTGGCTGAGGATCCAGTCGATGATCTCCGGGGAATCGGCACCGGCGGCAAGGATTGCGGCACGCTCGATGACGAGCCCGCCGGACGGGTGCGGACGGGAGAGGTTCCTGATGACCGTGGTGATTTCCTGGTCGTTCACTTTGCGGCCCTCGCTGGCGTTGATCTTTGTCGTTGCTGGTCTGGGTCTCGGCGGAGAAGGATGCGCCCCGACCCGTCGGGAAAGCCAGCCTCGGCCGAGGTGTCCTGCGGTGTCAGCCCGAGAACCGTGCTCAGCAGCAGCAGTGGAGCTCCCGCGGCCCAGGCCTGCGGGCGCGACGCCGTGGGGAACTCGACGGGAACGGATGTCAGTGTGGCCGGGAAGCCGCTGAACACCTCTGGCAGCCGGTGTTCGAAGAACGGCGCTGCGGCCAGCACCGCGGACGCAATCGTGCGAGCCTCCTCGTGAAAGCCGTAGCGGGCGAGACCAGCTGCGATCAGCGAGTTCTCGTGAGGCCAGACCGTGCCGGTGTGGTAGCCGAGCGGGTTGTAGCCGGCCTCCTGGGTGCCGAGCGTGCGGATTCCCCAGCCTGAGTACAGCTGCTCATCCAGCAGCCGCCCTGCTGTGGCGGCTGCCTCGCGACCGTCGAGAATGCCGGACCAGAGCAGGTGTCCAATGTTCGAGGTGAGGCTGTCGACCTGCCGCTTGTTACCGTCGAGCGCGAGCGCGTGGCAGCCGCGCTCTGCCATCCAGAAGTCGCGCCGGAAGGCCGCCTGGAGATCGTCGGAGCGTTGCTCGAGGCGCTCGCTGAGGATCTCATCGTCCCATACCTCGCGCGCGAGGCGCGCAGCTCGTCGTTGGGCGTCATAGGCATAGCCCTGGATCTCGCAGGTCGCGATCGGCCCCCGTGCGAGTGCGCCATTGGCGAACTGAATTGAGTTCCAGCTGTCCTTCCAGCACTGATTCACGAGGCCGGTTGCCGGGTTCCGACATTGGTATTCAACGTATAGGTCGCCGTCACTGTCGCCACTGTCCACGATCCATCTCAGTGCAGCCCGAGCATTGACCTCCAGCTCCCGAACCAGTGCGTCATCGCCGGTCCAACGGTGATATTCGTCCAGCAGGACGAGAAATAGAAGCGTGGCGTCGGCGCTGCCGAAGTACGGCGAGTGTGGACGCTGGCCGCTGGATGTGAGCTCGCCGAACCGCAGCTCGTGGAGGATCTTGCCGGGCTCCTGTTCGTGGAAGTCGTCTCGCTCGCAGGCTTGGCGGGAGGCGAGTACGCGCAGTGTCGTTGCGGCCAGCTCAGGCATATATGGCAGGGCCTGGTAGCTGGTGATCAGACTGTCGCGACCGAAGAGCGCCATGAACCACGGAAGTCCTGCCGCGGGCAGGGTCGCGCCCTTCAGCAGATCGGGATGCATCCGCAATGCGCCGAGGTCACTGAGGCTCGCGCGATAGGTGTGGGCGAGCGTCGGATCGTCGGCCTGCAGTGTCGGCGCAGCGCGCAGCCAGGTCTCCAGCTCCGTGGTCCTTGCCTCGCGCACGGCCTCGAGCGTGCCGCGCCGCTTGCGATGCGTGAACCGTGCCCCCGGCTGCGATGCATGCGGGGAGATCGTGAAGGTGGTCGACCACTGCTCTCCGGGTGCGAGCTCTAGCTCGTATGTGAAGCCGCCGCGGGAGATCGTGGCGGGGGAGCTGCTGGCGACCGTGACCGAGCGGTGGAATTCGCCGTGGACGTAGGCGAGGGTCAAGCTCGTGGTGTCGTGGCTGAAACTGATTACCCGCTCAGCGATCACAGCGTCCTTGACCTCAAACAGGTCGGCGAAGTCGGTATCGATCTCGAGCCTCAGATGAAGCCGGCTGGTCTCGTGCAAGTGATTGGTGGCGGTGAGCTCCTCCATCCAGACGTGGTCCACCAGCCGACGGCGAACGATTGAGCACGGGGCTTGGCGGTCAGGCCCGACCCTGGGCGCCAGCACGAATTGGGCATCAAAGTGCGCGTCCTGGTGAAGATTGAGCAGCTCCAGCGGCGAGTTCCCTGCGTGCAGCACCCAGCGCGACAGGTAACGCGTGTCCGCGGCGAAGAAGCCATCGTCTCGGTCCTCGCCCGCCCGCACATCCCCACGACGATCGCTGACGACGAACGTGGTTCCGTCAAGGACGCTGAGGATGTCCTCAGGCACCCGGCACGAGCTCCTTCGCGGGGCGCGAGACAGCAACGGATCGGTAGACGCGCTCGTACGCCGCCGCGACGACGTCACCGTCGCAGTGTTGGCTCACCCACGTTCGGCAATCACTCGCAGCGATTCGTGGGAGCTGGCCGATCGCGGCAGCCATCGCCCGCTCGTCCTCGACCAGGAAGCCCGTCTTCCCGTCGATCACGAGCTCGCGCATCGCGCCCTCCGGAAACGCGATCACGGGGGTACCGCACGCGAGCGCCTCGATGATCACCATCCCGAACGGCTCGTCCCATCTAATCGGCATGAGCAGCCCGCGTGCACCCGCAAACAGGGACTGCTTGGCCGTCCCGCCGATCTCCCCCACGAAGCGGACGCGCTCACCGTCGATGTGTGGTGCGATCTCTCTGTCGAAGAACTCCCGCGATCCGGGCTGAATCACACCGGCGAGGACGAGTGGCACGTCGACAGCACGAGCGGCAGCGATTGCTCGGTGCGGGCCCTTCTCCGGGCTGATGCGCCCGATCCAGAGCAGATAGTCGCCCTTGCGCTCGCGCAGCGGCCAGGCGCGCAGGTCTATCGGGTTGGGGATCGGACCAAGCGGCTCCAGCCCGCTCGGGGTGGAGGCAAGCTGAGCGCGGCTGATGCCCACCAGCGTCCCCTTGTGGCCGTGATCGGCGTAGAACGCCTCCGTTTCGGCGCTGAACGGGCCATGCAACGTGTGCACGAGCGGCGTGGCGATTCGGTTCGCCATCGCCAGCCCGGTGAAACCGCAGTGGTCATGAATGACATCGAAGCGATCTGCTTCGGTCACGAGGTCTATCTCGTCAAATGCCTTTGCGACGTGGTCGGCCTCATACAGCGCACGCTCGATCTCATCCGGGTGCGAGCGCTCGAGCAGCGGCGCGACTGTCGCCCGTGACACCGAGCCCGGGGCACAGAACAACGTCACCTCATGTCCTCGCCGAACCAGCGCTTCGGTGAGAGTGCTGACGACCGACTCGACGCCGCCGTATCCCAGCGGCGGGACGGAGATCCAGGGTGGCGCGAGCATCGCGATCCGCAGCGTGGCGCCTGCCACACGCTCATCGCCGCCGTCTGGCCGCCGAGCCACGCGGCCGTGGCCTTTCCGCGTCGCCTGCTGATGACGACGTCGTACCGGTGCTGCGGGCAAAGCGTCCATCGACGCTCCTCACATGCCTCTCAGGCAGGATGCTCGCCGGGCAGAGAGGTCAGAAGGACCGGGAGAACACACGATCGCTGAGCCCGAAAGTGGGCAGCGCGACGGATTTCTTCCAGCCTACCACGCGCGGCGGTAAATCCGAGTGCAGCGGTCGGAATATGCTAGCTTGGTTGGTGCGCTCAGAGGTCTCTGCTCTTCTTGCTTCCGAGCTGCATTTTCGTCAGGGGGGCAGAGAGGCGGTTGGCAATGGCCACCGCAACGCAGTTGGGACAGGCGGTCGCGCCGGCCGAGCCTCCGGCAATTCCCGCGTCGGAACGTCGTGATCAGTATCGATGTGGCTGCGGGCACGTCCTGCGTGTCTTTGGTGGCGGACGCCACCGCAGGTACTTCGAGCCCACAGACTCGGGGCTGGCCCACCCCGTGATGGACCGCGCATGCCCGCAGTGCCGACGCCGGCTGCCGGGAAAGAACCGACCATGGGACGCGCCGGCGGCTTCCTGACCATCCGGCAACCGGCCTGAGTGCTCACAATCACGCCCGGTGGGTGTAGCCCGCAGACCGCGATCCCGGCCGTGGCGGAATCGTCGCCCCGGCGCAGCAGCTACGCCGCTGCCATCCCTTTGATCAACGGTCCCGGTCGCGACGTCGGTAGCCCCGTCCCCGCCGCAGGTCTCCGAAAGCTCTGGAGAGTGGATCTTCGCGTCTCAGCTCCTCGTAGCCCAGGCCCCTGCTGGCCCTGAACAGCATCAGCCCGATCGCGGCGCCCACGACGAGCAGCACGGCGAGCGCTACGAGGGCGGGAGCGGCACCGATTACCACAACCGCGAACACCAGGAACAAAGGGATCAGCCACGGAGCCAGTGCGGGCGGAACCGGCTTCTGCCACCACCCAACGGGGCGCGGCTCTCCCGCCCCGTTTGCAGAACGTGGCACCGCGCGAGGCGATGCCTTGGTCGCAATCGGGCGGCCAAACGCGTCGTATTTCCGCCGATTGGCGCGCAGTCGAACGATGTGCGCAGTGTACGGGCATGTTTGGGAACCCATGACGGCATTCGCCAAGGACCGGCAGCGTTGGTTATCGCGTACAGACATTTATGGCGGCGTCTCCGCGGGGAAGTGACGGTGAGATAAGCGGGGCGGCGCCAGCCCGGACTCGAGTCAAGGCGACGTCGTGGCTAGGCCATCCCGCTTGCGACGTTCGAATTGTCGGGAAGCTCACCGTCGACGCATCGGCTGGTTTCGCGCCCCGACTTTCGAAAGTACGCGCATGCTCAGAGTCGCGGTCCCACGCGACCACCCCGATGCCCTGCGGAGTCTGCGACCGATTCGCAGGATCGCTGCCGGCTTCGTGGCTGTTCTCGCCGTGATCTCGTGTTGGCCACAAGCCCGTCGGCTGCCTGGCCACAGGTGATGCACAGGTCAACCCCAGTTCGTCGCCAGCATCGGCGCCCAGAGTATTGGGTGCAATCTGCAGCGAACAGACTGGAGTCAGCAAATGAAGGATCACAGCGAATCAAACTGCCGGGAGTCGAGCGCATCGTCTCAACAGCACCGCGGCCAGGTCAGACGACGGTGGCAGGTGCTGCACAGGCGCGGCGTCGGCACCACTGTCGGGCTGGTGATTCCAGCACTCGGGCTCGGGCTGGGGGTCGCGGCGTGCGGTGGTTCATCGACCACACAGGCCGCCACGACGACCACGGCTACGACTGTGAAGGCGAGCGGCGCGGGCGGGGCTGGTGGTTTTGCGGGTCATGCTGCCGCGGCCGGGGGCGGCTTCGCGCACCAAGCGGCCGCGGGCGGTGGGTCTAACGCGAGGTCGACTAACGCCGCGGGCGGGTCGGTCGGAACCGTCAGCAGCGTGACCTCTTCCGGCTTTACGCTCTCGCCTCCCCATGGCGGGACGGTGACGGTCAAGGAAACCTCATCGACCGTTTACGAGCAGGGAACCCTCAAAGCTGCGGCGAGCTCCATTGCCAAGGGGACGGAGGTGCTGGTGTTGGGGAAGGTCAACAGCACGACGATCACCGCATCTCAGGTTGTGCTCAAGCCTGCAATCAATCTCAAGAGCGCTTCGGCGCATGTGATCTCGTTCCAGAAGGGTGCCGCGGGTAGCTCGAAGAGCGTCGGTCAGATCCCCAAGGACTACACCCAGGGCTCCGGCAAGCTCCTCAGCGGAACCAAGGCGACCAAAGCAACCGAGGCTGCGCTGAAGGCCTATGCCGGCGGCGTCATCGACCGCGTTGTCCAGCTCAGCAACGGTGATTACGAGGTCCACAACATCGGTGTCAATTGGCCACACCACATCTTCGTGAACAAGGACTTCAAGGTGATCGGCGCCAACGACTGACGTGGCGGTCTCACAGGCCTGGTTCGGCGGCGAGCGGAAGCACGATCTCAAAGCGTGCCCCCTCGCCGGGATCAGATCTGACAGTCACGCTACCACCGTGGGCTTCGGCGATCGTTTTGACGATCGCCAGCCCCAGGCCGCTTCCCCCGGTGCGCGGAGCCGCGTCTCCGCTGCCGGGCGGAGTGCCGCGGTAGAAGCGCTCAAAGACATGCGGGGCCTGGTCAGGGTCGATCCCCGGGCCGGAATCGATCACGGCCAGCACCCCCATCCCGTCCCGAATCGCGATCTCGACCCGGACCGGCGCGGCGGCCGGGGTGTGGACCTGCGCATTCTCAAGAAGGTTGGTCACGATCTGCCGCAGACGTTGCTCATCGCCGCTCACGATCACGGCACGATCAGCATCAACGGTGAGCGGTCGGTCCGGCTCTCGCGCTTGCGCGTCATCGACCGCATCGCGGGCAACCAATGCGAGGTCGGTACGCGAGCGGGTCAGCGGCCGCTGTTCATCGAGCCGAGCGAGCAGCAGCAGGTCGTCGATCAGCCCCGCCATCCGCGTCGCCTCAGATTCGATGCGTGAGATCGACTTCTCCAGATCCTCTGGATGCTGTCCAGCGCCGCGGCGCAGCAGCGCCGCGTAGCCACGGATCGATGTCAGTGGGGTCCGCAGCTCGTGGGATGCGCTCGAGACGAACCTCCGCAGCTGAGCTTCGGAGCGATCACGTCGCGCGAACGCGTCCGCGAGCCGTTCCAGCATCCCGTTGAGCGCCAGCCCCAGCCGGCCGATCTCACTGCCCGCATCCGCCGGGGAGAGTCGCACGTTCAGATCCCCCTGGGCGATCCCGCCGGCGATCTCCGAGATCCGCTCAAGGGGACGGAGCGCGCGCCTCAGCAGCCAGAACGCGGCCACGGCAAGGATGCCAAGCAGGACCACGGCGATCAGCAGCTCGACGTCCAGAAGATGGTGGAGCGTCGCGTTGACGTCATCGAGGGAGACAGCAACGATCAGGACCCCCGCGGCGTGGGGCAGCGAGCTGACCAGAACCCGGTAACGACCCGAACCGCGAATCGCAGCAACGTCGAATTGGAGCGCGGGCCCGCGAGACGGAACGCGGACGTGGCCAGCGGTTGGCAGATGCAGCGCGGCCGGCAGGCGTGGCCCTGGGGCCGACCCGCTCAGCGAGCTCGGGTAATGGACGGCGAGGACGCGTCCGGCGGCATCACGCACCTCCACGAAGGTGATGGGCGGGGCGAGCCGGTCGAGTGTCCCGGTGTCGATGGTGCTCGTACTCGACTGCCGTAGACCGCGACCAACGGACGCTCGCGTTGCCATGAGCTCCTGATCGACGCGGCCGAGCAGGAAGGACTGCAACGCCAGATAGGTTCCGGCGCCGGCGGCAAGCAGACCGACGGCGGTCATCACCAGTACGCCGGTCAGCAACCGGGCTCGTAGCGACATCATCCTTGCGGCGAGCGCAGCGTGTACCCGATCCCCCGCACAGTCTGAATCAACGGAGGCTCCTCCACGTCGACCTTCTTGCGCAGGTAGCTGATGAACGTCTCGACCACGTTCCCGTCACCACCGAAGTCGTACTCCCACACGTGATCGAGGATCTGCGCCTTGGACATCACCCGGCCGGCATTCAGCATCAGAAACCGCAACAGCCGAAACTCAGTCGGAGTCAGCGAGATCCGCCTTCCGCCGCGCGAAACCTCAAACCGATCCTCGTCGAGTAACAGGTCCGCATACCGAAGCACAACAGGCCTTGCATGCGGTGCCGCGAGCTTGTTCCGACGGACCGTCGCGTGCACCCGAGCGATCAGCTCATCGAGACTGAACGGCTTGGCGATGTAATCATCGCCTCCGACCGTAAGACCCGCGATCTTGTCCTCAATCGAGTCCCTGGCAGTCAGAAAGATCACCGGCATCCAAATGTTCTCCGAACGCATCCGACGCACGACCTCAAGCCCGTCGATATCCGGCATCGTCACATCCAAGATCACCAACTCCGGGCTCAGCTCACGCACCGCCCGCAACGCACCGCGACCGTCGTGAACGCTGGAGACATCAAACCCCTCATAACGCAGACCAAGCGACACCAGCTCGGTGATGCTGGGCTCATCATCAACCACCAGCACCCGCGTCGAGCCGTCAATCACAAGAGGCGATGAAAGACCCATCCGCATAGCTTCGCAAGGAAGGCTGTGAGGTAGCTGTTAACCCCAAAACCGGCGACAGTGGCGGCTGGGGCGTCCGGGCGGGGCCTCCTTTCGGTTCGACTTGGTCGCCATCAGCCAGGAGCGACCCGGATAAGTCACCAACCGACGGTGGTCGGGTCACCCGGCAGAGGCAGTGCCACGTCGTCCGGGTTGCGGCCCGGGCGGATCCAGACCGCGGAGCGAGCGGTCTTCGACGAGGCCTTGAAGGACATCGGCGAGCCACGCCCGCAACCGGTCGCTGGTGGCGGCCGCGATCGCGCCGGTCTGGAGCATCCGGCGCGTGATCAGTGCGCCGAGCAGCAGCGATTGGATCGCGCTCGCGCGGGCTCTGGCCTCGGTTGCGGAGGCGCCCCATCCACTCAGCGCGTGTGTGAGCGGGGCGGTCGCCTCGTGCTCGAGAAACTCGCCCAGCGCCGTGAGCGCGGGGGGGCGTGAGGAGCGCAGCAGGGCCAGCAGCGGGTCGCCATCTCCGTGCTCCCATCCGTTCACGATCCGGTCAGCCAGCCGCTGCCCGAAGCCGTCGATGCCGCCGGCGAGCACGCCGTCGAGGTCGAGCGTGGCCTTTGTCGCGACGAGGAACAGTCCCTCCTTGCCACCGAAGTAGCGGGTGATCAGGTTGGGCGAGAAGCCGGCAGCCCGGGCTATCTGGCTGACCGTGGTCGTCTCATAGCCATGCGCGGCGAACAGAGCGCGTGCCGCCTGGATGAGCCGGTCGCGCGTTGCGGCGGCATCGCGAGGGCGCGCAGGCGGCTCAGCCATCGCGCTCAGGTTGTGCGGCCGCGCGCACTCTCACCGGTCGCCACCGGCCTTTACTCGCTCGATCATCGCCCCGAGGCGCTCGCGGGCCTGGGTGTGGCTTACCACGTCGATGTAGGGCTGATCGCGGGTGGCGCCCCAGGGGACGAGCACGTCGAAGTCGAGCTCACGCATCAGCGCGAGACTGTCGAGGTACTCCCGCCGCGCCACCGGGTCGAGGACGACGGCGCACCACTGGCCATGATCGAGCCACACGGAGTCGCCGGTGAAGAGGAAGCGGTGCGCGCCGCTGTCCCACAGGTACGCTGCGCCACCGGGGGTGTGTCCCGGGATCGGGATCACCTCGAGGTCCGCGGCGAGCATCTCTGGTCCGCTGAACGTCCCCGCGACGGGGATCTCTCCACCGAGGCCGGGGCGGTCGCGCTCGTGCACGAACACCGGCGCATCGATCGGCGGCGGCCCGAACATCCCCTCATGCTCGTGGTTGACGAGCAGCCTGCTGGCACCACCGCGGTCACGAATCTCGGAGGCCGCGGCCCCCAGCCCCGGGGAGTTGTAGACGATCACGTTGCCTTCCCGCCGTTCGAGCAGGAAGGCCCGTACCAACACGGCGCGGTCAAAGGGCAGCGGCGAGCCGGGCGTCGCCCACAGCCCTTCGATCGGTTGCTCCAACGATCCGGCGCCGCCCATGTGTATGACAATACACATGGGCGGCGCTTCTCGTACGGGGGTCACGACTGGGCTGCAGGCCGACCGCCACGACCTGCCTGAGACCGCCGAGCTCAGGCAGGACGCATGAATCCATATAATCGTGCTTATATCGTGCTGCGCGGGGTACAGGGACTTGCCTGAAGCCGATCAAGGCGGTGGGGTGGTTTGGACGTGCCGGTTCGTGATATGGGTTTGATGGTCAAGCGTCTGCAGATGCGCCATCACCACGCCGCTAACGCGGCACTGGCTGATCTTGGGGTCAGCATCGTGCAGTGGGACGCGCTGCGGCATCTGCATGAGAATCCGGGTGTGTCGCTGCACGCGCTGGCGCAGTTGACGTTTCAGACGGATCAGTCGTTCGGGGCTCTGGCGAGCCGGATGGAGTCTCGCGGTTTGATCGAGCGGGTGCCCGGTCGTGGCCGGGCGGTGCGCCACGAGCTGACGCCCGAGGGCGAGCGTGTGCGGCGAGCTGGTGCCGAGATCATCCAACAGGTTTTGACAGAGTCCTTCAGTTCGCTATCGGATGCACAGCAGCAGACGTTCGCGCAGCTGCTTCGGAGATTGCTGGCCCAGTCGGACGGGGGCTCGGGCGAGTCCGTCCCGGCAGGATCAGCAGTACCGTAACGAGGCCCAACGCGAAGGCTCCGACGCCCCAGGAGCACGCGGCGGTGTAGCCGTGGACCGCGGCGGCGTTCGAGGTGGCCCCCAGTGGCGAGAACTCGAGATCCCGCTGCATGTAGAAGGTGAGGAACAGGAGCAGCGAGAACATGCCCGCAGCGGCAACCATTACCGACAGGTACGCGCCGCGAACGCTCCCCTGCAGCGCGCGGGCGCCCACCAGCACCGTGACGGAGTGGGCGAGCCCGCCGAGCACAGAGGCGACTGAGAAGCCGAGCAGTGTGGCGCTGAATGTCCATTTGCGCCCGAACAGATCGCCGAGCAGCGCCAGCACAGCCCATCGATTCGGTCTGTCGTTGCGCTTGAAGCTGATCATGATCTGGTCTCGTTTTGTCCCGGCGCTCAGCGGCCGCTGTGGCCGTCGACAAACTTCGTGATCGCAGTCAGCAGCTGCTCGGGGGTCTCCAGCTGTGGCATATGCCCGGTCTCGGCGAGAAGCTCGAACTCCGCGCCGGGGATCGCCTCGGCGAACGCACGACCGTAATCGGGGTCGGCGATCCGGTCACTCTCACCCCACACCACCAGCGACGGAAGGCTCACCCCACCAAGCCGGGACCTCAGCTCCGGGTCCATCATCGACGTTTCACCGGCATAGACGGCGAGCGCCTGACGGTTGCCCAGCATCGCCTGCTGCGCCGCCGGCGGCAGTGTCGACGGGTCGATCGCGAACTTCGCCGGCTCGTGATAGCTGTGTGCGAACACCTCGGGCATCGTCAGCGAGAAGAAGTCGACCACCGGGTGCCCCGGCACCTCGGCCCCAACCGCGTCGACCAGCACCACGCAGCCAAGCACACCCTCTGACCCGAGCAACGCCATCTCCGCGGCGATCCAGCCGCCCACGGAGTTGCCGACGACCGTCACGCCCACGAGACCCATCTGCTCGAGCAGGCCGACGTACAGACCGGCGAGCTGCTTGATCGTCGCCAGCCCGTCAGGGCGCTCCGTACCCCCGAAGCCCGGGTGCACCGGAGTGATCACATGCGCCGGGACCCGCGCCGCCAGCAGCTGCGCGAACGGAGCCACCGACTGCGGGCCGCCACCACCGTGCAGCAACAGCATCGGACGGCCCTCTCCCTGCTCCTCCACCATCACCCGCACGCGCCCGGCGCCGTTGGGCTCGATCTCGTAGTCGCTAATGGTCATCTGGGGCTCCTTGGTCGCTTGATTCCCAGCAAGCTTATATAAGTATGTTGAGATATGCAAGTGGTGGACACCTCCCCGCCGACGCGCCCTCGGGGTCCGACGGTGTTGCTTACCGCCGGGTCGCCGCTGCAGACCGCCCCGGCGTGTCGCGTGCGATGCTTGGATGCGGTTTGAGAGAGCTCCGGCGCGTGTGCTTGTTGGAGATGGTCGCGGCGGCGCTTGTGGCGCTCGCGGTGGCGGGCTGCAGTTGGGCGTCGGAGCCCGCGCTGCGCCTGAGTGTCGTCCCGCGTATCGGCCTGGTTGACCGCGCGCGAGCGATCACGATCTCGGGCCTGTCCCCCGGCGAGCGCGTGACGCTCGAGGCTCAAATCACGTTCCCCGGTTCGGTTTTCGGTTCGAGGACCGTGTTTAGGGCCAACCTGCACGGTCGGGTGGATCTGGCGACGGCAGCGCCGGTGTCAGGGGCCTATCACGAGCCGTCGGCGATGGGCCCGTTCTGGTCGGCCTCCTTCGAGCACCGCGGAGGGCCGACCTTCGCGACCAGCATTGTCACCCGGCTGACCGCCGTCACCGGGGACGGGCGGGCGTCATCGTTGGCGGTGACGCAGAACACTCTCGCTGCGGGCGTGACCGTCCAAAAGGTGACGCTGGCTGCGCAGGGGTTTGTCGGCGCTTACTTCACCCCGGTGCACCTGCATCCGAATGGTCCGTCGATGGTCGTTTGGGGCGGCTCGGAAGGTGGCGACGAAGACTTGTTCACTCAGGCGGCGTTGTTGGCCTCACACGGGGTTCCGACACTGGCGCTCGCGTACTTCGACGAGCCGGGACTGCCGTGTAGCCTGTCGAACATCCCGATCGAGTACTTCGTCAAGGCGATCAGATGGCTTGCGCAACAGCCCGGGATCGATCCGGACCGAGTGTGGGCGTGGGGCACCTCGCGTGGGAGCGAGGCGCTCGGCCTGGTCGCCTCACACTTCCCCCGCTTGCTGCACGGGATCGTCGACGCTTCCGCAAGCTCGGTCATCTACCCCTCAGTCCGCGGCAACTGCACCGCGACGACGCCGGTCGCGTGGACACTGGACGGAAAGCCTGTCGCCGCGGCGACGGCAACCTTTCCGGTCGCCCCCAGGTTCAACGGTCCGGGGACGATCCCGCTCGGCCGGTATCACGGGGCAGTGTTACTGGTCAGCGGCAGCGACGACGGCCTCTGGCCGTCCGACGGCTACGAGAACGTGATCATGCGCGAATTACACGCCGACCCTGCCGCGCACGTTCATCTCAACTACCCAGACGCCGGCCATGCCGACCTCGGTCCGCCCTACCTACCCGTCCGGTCCAACACCGACGACCACGGGACGAAAGTCAGCTTCGGCGGCACGCCCGCGGGCAACGAAGACGCCCGCGAACACGACTGGCCCGCGATGCTGCGCTTCATCAAAAGCCACTGACCCGGGGTGAGCGCCTTACGGAGTGCCCCGCGCAACACTGCGAAGCGATTGCTTGCCCGCGTGATCGGTCGCCAGTCACGAGCGGTTTGCCACGCGACCAGTACTGCCGAGCGGCGCTGCGGCTCGACCTCGGCTCTTGCTATCGCGCTCGTGGGAGGCTGTCGCGCAATTCCTGGGGGCGAGTGTCGGTCGTGAAGCGTGAATCGCCGTCGGCGGTGTCAACTGCTGAGGGCCTGGTCAGACCCCGACGGCGAGTTGGTGGCGGTGGAGTTTGGTGAGGTTGTGGGTGGCCATCAGCAGCCGCCACTCGGTCCGCACTGCGATCCTGCCTCTTCGGTGGAAGCGGTTGATCCGCCGGTTGTGTTTGGTGTGCGCGAACACGGGCTCGATCATCTGGATCCGCCGGCGGTAGAGCTGTCGGCCGTGCTCTGAGGCCAGCACCGCTCGCATCCAGGCGTAGCGGCCGCCGGTCCAGCCGGGTCTCGGTTGGCTGCGACCCCCGCGGTCTGGTGGGGTCAGCACCTGGATGTGCTTGTTGGCGATGACCTCGTCGAAGTGCAGCTCATTCCAGTAGCCAGCGTCGGCCAAGGCGACCTGCGGGCGTTCGGTGACACCTGCCTGCTCGAGCTCGAGCAGCGCGGTGGTGATCATCGGGTCCAACTGGGAGAAATCGGTCGGGTTGTTGGTGATCTCCGCGGCGAGCACGATCTGGCCCTCGTCAACGACGGCTTGGGCGTTGTATCCCTGCACATACCCACGGCTTGCCTTCATCCTCTGGCTATCAGGGTCACTGACACTGACCACGTCGTCGGGCAGCTCAGGCGCGGCCCATGGGTTCGGGCGCTTGCCGAGCCTGCGGCCGTCCTTGGCACGCCCGTTGGTGCGGTAGTCCTCATAGGCACGGTTCGCCGCGAGCTTCATGTCAAGCTGCTGCTCCAACCGCTCAGCGGCGAGCAGCAGTCGCTCCTCACGGCCCCGCGGGATCGGCTGCCCTAGCTCCCAGCGGCGCTGCTCAAGTTGCCGGCGGCCCTCACGGGTCCAGCCCTGGCGTCCCTGGTGACGGGCGATGATCTGTGCCACGTCGAATCGAAAGTCCTCATCGGGCTGGTCAGGCTCCGGGACCAGCTCGGGCTCGTCACAGGCCTGCTCGGCGGCCTGCTGCTCGCGAACCTTGCGGAAGAACTCGGCGCGCCCCTCACGGGTGCGCAGCTGCTCAGGCAGCTCATCACCACGCGCCTCACCGTAGAGCTCATCCTCAGCGGCGTCCGTCGCGATCGCCTCAGCGATGATTTGCCGGGCGATCTCAGAGAAATCCCGGTTGGACTCCCGGCTCGCGTTCCCGGCCATCTTCGTCCCGTCGATCGCCACGACCTCCGGACGCACCAGCCCCGCCTGTGCGCACAGCCCGAGCACCTGGCTGAACAGCCCGGCCAGCGCGAGCTCGTGGCGCTCGACGAACCTCGCGATCGTGGCGTGATCCGGGGTCTCCATCATCGCGATCGTCTTGAACGCGACGTCCTCCCAGCACGCGCGCTCGATCGCCCGCGCCGAGCGCACCCCACGCGAGTAGCCGTAAAGCAGTAGGGCCACCATCATCGCGGGGTCGTAAGCGCGGCGGCCGACACCATCAGCCCGGTAGGAGCCATAGAAGCCGGACAGGTCCATGCCGGCAACCGCGTCCAAAACGAACCACGCGAGATGCCCCTCAGGCAGCCAATCCCTCACATCCGGCGGCAACAAGAACGACTGCTCACGATCACAACCAATGAAGTTCTGAGCCATCCGGAAATGGTCTTAAACCCGCCGGACGACACGGTAATTACGCGACAGCCTCGTGGCCGAGCGATAGTCATGGCCCGAGCGATTCAGACGAGCGCCATTCCCTTCCAAGCGACAGCCAGGCGGGAAGCTACGGCGGGCACCCGTCCCCAAGACGGCACTTTTGAACCGATACCGCGGAGATATCGCCAGCGATACCGATTCAAAATCGACGGTAGATCCATGGGTTGGTCCCGTCGTGCTCGCTGGGCGCGCAGACGAGCCCACACCTCGCTGCCGGTGCCGTGGCCGAGCACTCGCGAGGGTTCGGCCCGGTCCGGCGCGTCCTCTTCGATCGAAGCGAAAGCCGGGCCTCAGTGCCGCAAGCGAACCGCCTCAAGCGGAGTGCTCAGGGCCCACGACGAAGTCAACCCTGACGCGACCGGCGGGGCCTGCGGTCTTCCGAACCTTGAAACGCCACGTCGCCTCCGGCAGTGGGCAGGCTTCCTCGGCTACCGTGCAGCCGACAATACCGCCGTGGTGCGAACACGTCTCGGGAGCAGCAGCACGACTATGCATGGGTAGCGAGACGCTCACCCCAGCAACGCTGGGAATCACACCGGTGACCTTCACGCTAGTGCCAGCAGGAGCGATCACCCGAAGCAGTCGGATCACTCCCGCACGCTCCGACACGTCCACCCGGTGCACGCTTGCGCCGGCCACCATCTCGACGTAGAAGCTGTACGGACGACTACTCGCGGATTTGCCGACCGCGAGAGCAGGCAGACTCGCGAGCACGGCGCCAACCACTGCGAACCTGGCAAGAGCGCTGCGCATGAGACTTTCGACACTATCGCGCCTGCAGCTGCGCCTCTAAGCTGCGCCTCTAGCTAGAAGGACTCGCAGCCCGAGCTTAAGCACCAAAACCCCGGTAGAGGCCCGGGGTTTTGGCAGTACCGCTACCGGGATTCGAACCCGGGTTACCGCCGTGAGAGGGCGGCGTCCTAGTCCCCTAGACGATAGCGGCGCGGAGTGAGTCGTTAGGGTAGCGGACCATCGCCGAAAGCGGTGGTCGAGGTCGCTCAGATCCCCTGCAGACGGCGCAATTGCTAATCTGATCGGCTCACTGCGGCTGTGGTGAAATTGGTAGACACGCAGCGTTCAGGTCGCTGTGCTCTTACGGGCATGGGGGTTCGAGTCCCTCCAGCCGCACCTCACCGATCGGGCCCCGCGGAACTCCCCGGGGCTCGATCTCTTTGGGGTGCAGGGAGCGTCGCCGACGTGGCCTCGATGTTCGCAGCAGACAGCAGTGCCGACGCACGCGCGTTTCTCACTAAGCCGGCACCACGTCAGCTACCCGAGCTCCCCGAGCTCCCCAGCTTCCCCAGCTCCCCGGTCACGATCGACGATGTCACCTCGATGCTGCCGCAGGGCATCGTGGGCACGCCGACGACGATCTCTTACGGCGCCGCGGGCAAGCGCACGTACGCCCACCGCCACCAGCACAAATCTCGGGGCACACTGGACGCGGAGATCAACAGCTACGCGCTGCGCGGCTGAGCGGCCGTGCGCGCGGCGGCGGGCGACGGGAAGCCAGTGGCCGGCCGCGACCGCGGTTGGCGGCCGGCCACCCGCCCCCTAAACAGCAGCGCTTACAGCGACCGCCACGAACAGCAGCGCCAGGTACAGCAGGGAGAAGTGGAAGGCGACCGCCGCGCGCTCACGCGTGGGTGAGCGCCACAGCCGCCAGGCCAGCGCCGTGAAGATCGCGCCAAGCACCGCCGCACAGGCCAGATAGACGGCGCCAAAGGTTCCGGTCACGCCCGGCAGCACGGTGACCGCCACCGTCAGGATCGCGTAGAGCAGCACCCGCCGCGCCGTCGTCTCGCGGCCCTTGACGACCGGCAACATCGGCACGTTGGCCGCCCGGTAGTGGTCCTCCAGCAGCACCGCCAGCGACCAGAAGTGCGGCGGCGTCCAGACGAGCACGATCGCAAACAGATACCAGGCGCCCAGCGCGAGATGACCACTGGCTGCCGCCCAGCCCGACAGCACCGGGATCGCTCCGGCGGCACCGCCGATGACGATGTTCTCCGAAGTGCGGCGCTTGAGGCCCAGTGTGTAGATGACCACGTAGAAGGTCCCGCCTGCCAGCGCCAGTAGCGCCGCCAGCAGGTTGTCCAGCGACAGCATGATCACGAACGAGGCGACGGCCAGCACCGCCGCGAAGGTCACGGCCGCCCGCGGCGAGACCCGGCCCGACGCCACCGGCCGCGAGGCCGTGCGCTCACCCATGACCTGGTCGATGTCGCGGTCAAGCACATGGTTCAGCGCGCTCGCGCTGCCACAGGCAAGACCACCACCGACCACGACCGCCAGCAGGCGCACGATGTCCGGGTCCCCCCCGGCCGCGCCGATCGTCGCGCATGCCGCCGTCAGCACCAGCAGCGACATGATCCGCGGCTTGGTCAGGGTCACATAGTCACGCCAGTTCCAGGCGGTCGCCGCCGGAGCCGGCGTCAATGCGTATTCACCAACTGCCCCCACTAGGCCGCCTTCCTGGTCGCCAATGCGCGCATGTCGTTGGTCGCAAAGCGCGACGCGGACGGCCACAGATACCCGGCGCGCTCGTCACCCTCGCGATCGAGCAGGTAGCGCGCATCGGTGTGATTGATGTCGGCGTCGATCGGCCGCGGTGAGACATGGACCTGGTACGTGGCCCAGACCTTCGCGAGCTGCTCGCGGGTCCCCATCAGCCAATACCGTGGCGCGACACCCGCGAGCCCCCGCTCGCGGATCGCCCCCGCGACGCTGGCGGGCGTGTCCTTGGGGTTCACGCTGACGACCACCAGCTCGGCAGCGTGTTGATCGCCGGCGCCGGCTCGGAGTCCGCGGCCCGGATCGCATCGCCGCAGAGGTCGTGGCGCATCGTGACAACCTGCGCGGCGAGCGCCGGCGCGCGCCTCAGCAGAAAGTGAATCGCCACACTCATGCCGCCACCCACGACGGCTGCCAGCAGCGCGCTCACGAGGATCAGCCGTCGGGCGACCCCGCCTCGGCCACGATGGTGCCCGGTGGGCTTCAGCGCCCAGCCTCATACGATCACCTGGTTCGATGCTTGCGTGGTGGGCGGCTACTGGCCCGTGTATGGCTCACTCGACGGGGTCGACGGCTCGGTCGCGATGGTGGTTGCCATCGCGGAGGTCGCGGTCGTCGCGGTCGTCGCGGTCGTCGCGATAGTGCTGCTCGTCGCTGCGTTCTGCGGAACCTTACGCACCTGACGGTAGAAGAACGTCGCGAACGAAATCAGCAGGCTGATCGGCAGCAGGCACGAGAGGAGCGCGCCCGCTAGGAAGACGCTCCCGGTGATCAATTGCATGAGGTTTCCTCCATCGTTAGCTCGTACTCGGGGTTGGATCGATGAGCGGCGCGGTACGCCTGCCGCTGCGCTCGCTGTCAGGGCTCGCCCAGCGGGCGAAAATCGCCAGCAGTGCAATTGAGTAGGCAGCAGAGCCCGGCACCCACATCATCCCCCCGGCGAGCTGCTGGTCGGCGAGCGCGGTGATGTGCCCGGGCCGCAAGAGCAGGTTGGCGTAATGCGCGTACAGGGGGACGTCAGCCAGGACCAGGACGATCGCCAGGATCCAGCCGACGACCATCGCCCCGGTCACGTATGCCGCACGCATGTACCAGCTCATGCGCGTGCGGATCGGCCCCGGGTCCACCACGTGGGCCCAGAACAGCAACCCCGTGAAGAAGAACAGCGTGTGCTCGCCGTTGTGGATCCATTGATGGCTCAGCGTCAGGTTGTACGCCGCCGGGATGTGCCAGACCAGCAGGTCCACGTTGAAGATCACGAACGCCGGGCCCGGCTTGGCGATCGCCCGAATCGGCGCCGTCCAGGAGGAGTGCGCGAGCGTGCGTCCCGCCGACGTGCGCCATTGCAGCGGCAGCGCCTGCCACATCCGGGGCCACGGACGCCCCAGCAAGATCAGCGGCGGAGCGACAGTCAGCAGGATGATGTGCTGCGTCATGTGGACCCAGAAGAGCAGGTCGCTGTAGTAGTCGATCGGAGAGTCGAGCGCGATCACGATCGTTGCCAGGCCGGCCGCGAACGAGAGTTCGCGCAGACGCTCGTCGCCGCCGCGGGCACGGCTGCGGGAGGTTCCATGACGGAACCCCCCGAGCACGTACATCACGGCCGCGACGGTCACGTAGATCAGCGAGGGATCCCACGACCAGTGCGCGGTGAACGAGCCCATCTCTACAAACTCAGACCAGGTACAGCACTAGATACATGATCAGCCCGATGGCCGCGAAGAACGTCCAGCAGATCCAACAGGCTTTCAGACCCACACGGAGGAATTCGACATCCACATCGGCAAAGTCATGCCGGTGTGCGCGCCACAGCGCGGCGACCTGCGTTTCCATCCAGTAGACACCCCACAGAGCGCCCAGCGCGTAGCAGGCGGTCCAGCCGAAGAAGACGCTTGCATAGCCGCCGCTGGCCGGACCGAAACCCAGCACCGAGTACTCGATGAACTGCAGGGCAACACCCGTCAGCGCCAGCACGACCGCGGCCACGCCGGTGGAGATCTCGTCGACCGGGCGGCGCGCCGCCACCGTAAGGAACACGGCACTCAGCAGGAACGCTGCAAGGATCGCGACGCCCAATCCTCCTGACGGGCTCACGTGCTTGCCGATCGTCCAACCGTGATTCTCGTCGAGCGACTTCAGATAGAAGTAGGCGAACAGGAAGGCCGCGAAGAAGAATGCCATCGCGCCGCACCACATCTTCGCCGCCGCCGTGAGTGAGCGCTCGGCCCACTCACGCGGCTCGGGTTCAAAGGCATGTGCAGATGCTTCCATGGCTACACCGCTCCTGCTGTCGCCGGCTCAGCGCCCGGGGAAACCGGCGCCGTCTCTCCGTAGGGATAGGGATCAGTGCCGGTGAACACCGGAATCTTGGCGAAATCGTACGCCGGAATCGGTGTCGGTAGCTGCCACTCGATCGACTTCGAGTGCCAGGGATTCTCCTCCGCCGGTTCACGGTCGAAGACCCAGGCCTTGACCAGGATGTACAGGAACAGCAGCATCGAGAGCCCGAGCACATAGGCTGAGATGCTGACCCAGTCGTTGAGCCCGGTCAGACTCGACGGGTAGGTCACGACACGGCGTGGCATGCCCAGGAAGCCGACGGCGAACAACGGCCCGAACGTCGAGTTGAACGCGATGAACATCATCCAGAACTGGATCTTGCTCAAGCGCTCGTTGAACTTGAAGCCGGTCATCTTCGGCATCCAGTAGTAGATGGCCGCCATGAAGCTGAAGATGAGGCCGCCCATGATCGTGTAGTGGAAGTGAGCCATCACGAAGAACGACCCGTGCGTGGTCACGTCACTCGGCACATCCGAGTTGAAGACGCCGGAGATACCTCCGAACAGGAAGTTGAAGGCCCACGCGATGCAGAACAGCATTGGCACCGTCAATCGGATTCGCCCGCGCCACAGGGTTCCCATCACACAGAGGAAGGTGAACCCGGTCGGGAGCGAGATGATCTCGGTAGAGAGCATGTAGAACGGCCGCAGGTCGGCATCGATGCCGCTGACGAACAGGTGGTGCTGCCAGACGAAGAAGCTGAACAGCGCGACGCCGAGCA
This sequence comes from uncultured Actinomycetota bacterium, assembly GCA_963706725.1. Taxonomy (GTDB): domain Bacteria; phylum Actinomycetota; class Thermoleophilia; order Solirubrobacterales; family Solirubrobacteraceae; genus Palsa-465. Next base: position 3,012,374 of record OY970167.1, read on the forward strand.
TCCCGGCGACGCTCAACTTGTAACCCCACAACGGTTTGCGGGCAAAGACCGGAATCAGCTCCAGCACGATGCCGAAACCTGGAATCGCAAGCACGTACACCTCCGGGTGTCCGAACACCCAGAAGAGGTTCTCCCAGAGGAAGGCGCTGCCGCCCACACCGGGGATGAAGAAGCCCGTGTCCATGGTCCGATCCATCGTGCCCATCAGCAGCGTCGCGGTGAGCATCGGAGCCGCGAGCACCATCAAGACGCACGTTGCGAGCACCGACCAGCAGAGGATCGGCAGGCGCGACCAGGTCATGCCCGGGGCACGCATCGTCACGATCGTCGCGGCCAGGTTGAGACCCAGCAGGCACATCGAGACAGACACCAGCGCGAAGAACCCGAGGTATGCGTCATAGCCGGCGGTGCCCTGGTCAGACAGCGGCTCGTAGCCGGTCCAACCGGTCTGGAAGCCACCGAAGAAGATCGTGCTGATCAGCACCACACCGGCCGCCATCAGCAGCCAGAAGGTCAGCGATTCGATCCGTGGGAACGCCATCCGGCGGGAGCCGATCATCAAAGGCACGAGCCAGTTGGCGAACGGCCCGAGCATGCCCGAGGTCATCATGCCCATCATCATCGAGCCATGCAGGCCGACGATCGTCAGGTACTGGTTGGCACCGAAGACGTGCGTCGTCGGCGAGAGCAGCTCCGTACGGATCAGCATCGCGTTGAGGCCGCCGATGAAGAAGAACACGCCGATGCCGACGAAGTACTGCATCGCGATCACCTTGTGATCGGTGGTCATGCGGAAGTACTTGCCGATCCCCGGCTCGAACTCCTCGTGATCGGGGATGTTCGGCGGATGACCCATGATCCGCTTGATCGGATAGTTCAGGAACCCCAGGCCTGCCAGGAATCCGATCACGCCCCCGATGTACCCGAGCATGATCTGCCCGTCGTTCTGCCCGGTCTCCGCGTACGAGCTCAGGCTCGCGCCATGGATCAGGCCGCCTAGCCCGTAGGCGATCCAATAGCCCGCGACACCGAGGATGATCCCGGTGAGCAGATTGAAGCCGAACAGGCGCCGCTGGAGCCTTGGAGCCCCAGCCGCGCGAGTCGCGGTTGCTGTCATGAACCTCTCCCTACAGGACTTGGGAAGTACGTCTTCGAATACGGCGGCAGGTACTTAGCCGCAGGGCCGTAGGTCTTCTGCGCGCCCTTGATCCAGCTCGCGAAGGCGGCCTTGGAGACAACGTGGCCGGTGTCGAACATGTAGCCGTGCCACACACCGCAGAGCTCCGCGCAGTGCACCTGGAAGGTCAGCGGCCCCTTGGTCGTGACATAGGCGATGTTGTCGACGCCCGGGTTCGCATCGGCCTTCACGCCGAGCTGATAGGCCCAGAACGAGTGGACGACATCAAGCGACGTCACGTGAAACTCGACCGTGGTGTTGGCCGGAAGCATCAGGTGCGGGGTCTCAATCCCGCCATAACCGGGATAGCGGTAGGTGAACTCCCACTGCTGGGCGATCACCTGCACCTGCAACGCCTTGCCGGCCGGCTTTGCCAGCGGGCTCGGGCCCTGGCCACCGCCGGCGCCGTCCTCGAGCAGACGCACCGAACCGAATCCGGCGAGGAACAGAACCAGCGAGGTGGTGATGATCAACCACCAGATCTGGATGCTCGAGTTGCCGGTGATCGCGGGACCGTCGAGTACCGGGCCGCTGAGATCGCGTTCACGAAACGCCCAGATCTCATACGCGAGCGTGACCAGCACCGCCATCGCGACCGGCACCGAGAGCGCCAGCAGGACGATGTTGTCGGTGACCTGACCGGACGCCTGAACGCTGCCGTTGCCCGGCGGCAGCCCCGGACCGAGGACCCAGATGACGATCGGCGTCAGGATCGCGGTCGAGACTGCCCAGAGCAGTGCGAGCCGACGGAAGTGGGGAGTTTGATCTGTAGTTCCCAACTCAAACAACCTTCACGAAGCCGTCCATGTAGCCGACGGTCTGCATCGGCCCGCCAAAGTCGAACACGGTTCCGGCGCCGCAGGGCACGAAGCACTGCCAGCGGTAGAGGCCCTTGGCCCCGGTGCGGAACGTGAACGTCACCGTGTTGTGCGCCATGCTCAGCGTGCAAGGCGCGTTCGCGCACTGGTTCTTGGCGTCGCCGTTCACGCCCTCGAGCGGGACCGAGACGCCGAGCTGCGGGATCGCGAAGATGTGCGCAGCGTCGTTGGGGTTGATGGTGCTCACGGCCTTGCCGTTGATTTCCATCGTCCCGCCGATCGTTCCCTGAACCTGCGAGAGGAAGCCGTTGCGCAGGCCCGAATCCCCGTCGAACTGGAAAATCGTGACATGCACGAGCGAGTGCGCCGGAACGACGTACGTGGTGTCGTGCTGCCAGTTGGTGTCGCGACTGCTGGTCGCGTAGTAGGAGACCCAGGTTGGATGCGGGTCTGAAGTCTCGGCCTGGGCCACCGTCGCTAGATACAGGTGGGTGCCAGCCGAGGACTGCGCGGCGCGGGCAGAGCCCGGAACGTTAGTCAGATAAAGGACTACGTATGCCGCGATGGCCGCGACCACAATGGCCGTGGCTGAGAGGGCAAGTATTGATCGTTTGACCATCGGTAACCGCGTTTATATAGGCTTGTCGTACTTAAGCGGGAGAGGTTGATGACAAACCTGTCATCAACCGGTAATTTGAGGGAAGGACAGTCGTGCTCTGCGTTCCGAGAGGAGACCGACAGCGGTCAGCTGTACCCTGCTCCCGTACGGAGACAGCGACTTCCGTCACGGCGGGAGGCCGGCCTAATGCGGATATTGATCATCGAAGACGAGCCACGGATTCGCGATTTCCTCACGCGTGCGTTCAGGGCCGAGGGCTTCACCGCGACCGCAGCAACCGACGGCAACGCCGGCGTCCGCCAGGCGATCACCGGCGAGCACGACCTGGTTGTGCTCGATCTGTTGCTGCCGGGGCTGAACGGGCTCGAGGTGCTGACTGAGATCCGCCGCCACCAGCCCGACCTGCCTGTGCTGATTCTGTCCGCCCGCGCCGACCTGGCGACACGCCTACGCGGCTTCGAGCTCGGCGCGGTCGACTACCTGGCCAAGCCGTTCTCACTGGATGAGCTGCTCGCACGGGCGCGTGTGCACCTGCGCCGGGCACACGGGATTGAGCGCTCGCTGATGATCTCGGTCGGGGGCCTGGTGCTGAACCAGACGACCCGCCAGGCACAACTGGGTGAGCGGATCGTCGATCTCTCAGACCGCGAGTTCCAGCTGCTGCGCTATCTGCTCACGCACATCGGCGAGGTGGTCAGCCGCGAGCGGCTGCTCTCTGAGGTCTGGGGCTATGACTTCGACCCACGCTCGAATGTCGTCGACGTCTGCGTGCGGCGCATCCGCCGCCGGCTGGGCTCCAACGGACCGATCGAGACGGTACGCAATGTCGGTTATCGCGTTGCAGCATAGGGTTCGCGCGCCACAGCCGCCGTCGTTTCTCCGCCGTCATGCGGTGGAGTTGATCTGGGTAGCGGCTGCAATCGTTTGCCACGTCGCGATGATCGCCTGGCCGGATTGGCAGACGATCCCCTTCTTCCTGATCTGGATATCGCTGGCGCTGGTCTACGGATTGCGGGTCTGGGAGGTCCACACCACGCTGCTCGTGCTGCTGCTGGTCACCGCCACCAGCGCCGCGGCGCTGATGGTCGACATCATCACCCAGCACCAGGACTGGAAGATGATGTTCAAGGTGCCGCTGATGGGGATGCTGTTCCTGGTCATGGTCTGGCACGCCCGTGGCCGCGTCGGCGCCCTGCGCGCGAGCGAACGCCATGCCGCCGAGCTGAACGAGACGCTGCAGCGCCAGGAGCGCTTCATCCACGACGCCTCGCACGAGCTCAAGACCCCGGTCACGATCGCCCGTGGACACCTGGAGCTGCTGCGCGCGGATGGCAGGCACGACGTTGAGATCGCGCTCGACGAGTTGCGGCGCATCGACGCGATCCTGGGGCAGCTATTGCTACTGGCGACCGCCGGCCAGCCTGACTTCCTGCGGCTCGAGCCGGTCGAGCTCGAGGCCTTTCTCGAGGATGTCTTCGTGCGCTGGTCAGACGTCGCGCCGCGCAGCTGGCGTCTTGGACCGGTCGTCAGCGGCACCATGCAGGCGGATCCCGAGCGGCTGCGCACAGCGCTCGACGCGCTCCTCGACAACGCGATCAAATATTCCGAGGAGCATTCGGCGATCGAGCTGCGGGCGCGCTGGAGTGGCGCCAGCCAGGTTGTGATCGAGGTCGAGGACGAGGGCATCGGCATCTCACGTGACGCGATCGGCCGCGTCTTCGCTCGCTTCGGCCGCACCGACACGGCCCGCACGCGCTCGGCTGGAGGTGTCGGCCTGGGGCTCGCGATCGTCGAGGCGATCGCCGAGCACCACGGCGGCAGCTGCTCGGTCCAGAGCGGACCACACGGCTCGGTGTTCTCGCTGCATCTGCCGGTCACGGCGACGCCCGTCACGGGCGTCAGCGAGGTGATCGAGCAACCGCTCACGTCAAGCATCTTTGACTGAGCGGACGCGGCTTTTAGGAGCCTCCGACGGCTTTCCTACGGCGTTCTAACAACCCCTGGGGAGCCTACTGAGCACAGCCAAATCTGTCCTGGAGGCACCGGGGCATTTGGCCAGGCAACTACCAACTAACCGTGCTTAGGAGGCCCGTGCCAATGATTGCTCTGAACATCGTGCTCATGATCGCCGTCGTCGTCGGGATCGTGTCGCTGCTGGCGTGGGCGATCGTCAGCGATCGCCGCAGCCGGCGCACCGCCGGAGGCGAGGTCCCGCGCGAGCTTGCGCCATTGCACCGCAACCTCGAGATGCCTCGCGAGCTGCGCAGCCACCGCGGCGGGCGCACCCGGCCCGAGCGCCCCCGTCGCGCTGCCACCAGCTCCACGGCGTCCTGAACGGCACGGCCAAAACACGCGTCGCGATCGGCCCGGGCACCAGCCCGGGCCGATCGCTTCCGCGCTAGGCCGCCGGACCGTTCCACCGGTCGATCGCGCGGTACTCGTGCTCGTGACCAAGGATCGAGATCGTCGCCGGGTCCAGCTTGAAATCGGCCCCGGCGGAGGCCGGTGCGCCGATCCAACGGGCCACCAGCACACGCAGGATGTGGCCGTGGGCGAACAACAACACATCGCCGCCGGCCTGCACCGCATCGGCGATCACGCGATCGGCGCGAGCGGCCACCTGCTCCGGCGACTCGCCACCGGGGGCACCGTCTGTCCACAGCCGCCAGTCGGGATGGTCCTTCCAGATCGCCTCGCTGGTCAGGCCCTCATAGTCGCCGTAATCCCATTCGGTCAGGTCCGGGGTGATCTCCAGGCGGTCACCGAAACCGGCCAGTTCGGCGGTCCGGCGAGCGCGCTGCAGCGGGCTGCAGAGCACCCGTGCGAACCGAAACGTCGCCAGCCTCGGCGCGAGCGTGCGCGCACGCTCGACTCCAGACGGTAGGAGCGGCAGGTCGGTGTGGCTGGTGTGGCGCCCGTTCTGGCTCCACTCCGTGTCACCGTGCCGGACCAGTACGAGCTCTGGCTCGCTCACTTCGCCCGCTCATGCTCGTGTGCCGCCAGCAGCGCCGCGCCGAGCACGCCCGCGGTGGCACCCCAGCGCGCGAGGCGGATCTTCGCCCGCCCCTGCAGCCCCGGATGCACGTACCCGGCCGCGAACTGCGCGGCCGGGTCGAGCAGCAGCGCACCGGCGGCGGCACCGCCGCCCCCGATCACAACCTCGTCGGGATCGAAGGTGTTGATCGCGTTGGCGATCCCGACCCCGAGCGCCTGCGCCCAGCGGCGCACGGCGGCGATCGCGGGCTGATCGCCGTCCCTGGCGGCGGCCACGGCATCGGCGCCGACGATCTCCCGGCCGGCGGCGCCGAGCCTGCCGAGCGCCGAGTCGGGATGCGCCGCCGCAGCGGCACGCGCGAAGCCGTCCAGCGCGGTGCCGGCCGCAAGCGCCTCGAGCGATCCAGGCTGCGGGAAATGGTCGCTCGCTGCCTGCAGCTCCGGATCGCAGGCGACGCCGACCAGCGTCATGCCGAGCTCGCCGGCGCCACCGCTGCCGCCGCGGAAGATGCGACCGTCGATCACCACCCCGCCACCGATACCGGTGCCGACGGTAATCATCACGAGGTTGCGGGCGACGAGCTCCAGCTGCGCGTCGTGCGCTTCGGCCAGCGCGGCGACGGTCGCGTCGTTGTCGACGAACACCGGCACGCCCAGGCGCTCGCCGAGCACCTGCCGCAGCGCCACGCCCTTGAGCGGGATGTTGGTGGAAGCGGCGATCTCACCGGTCGCGAAGCGTACGATCGAAGGCACGCCGATGCCGACCGCGTCATAGGGTCCACCGCCTGCGGCCTCGCCGACGATCTCAACCAGCTGATCGATCAGCGCATCGCCGCTCTCAAGCCTGGTCGGCTGCTGCTTGTGCTCGCCCATGCCGTCCGGGCCGAGCAGCGTCGCGGCGACCTTGGTGCCGCCGACGTCAATCCCAACGACGTTCGTCATAGACGCGAAGCTGCAGCCTCGTCAAGCAGCACGACGACATCTTCGACGTGCTCGACCAGTAGCGAGGCGGGCACCTCGGTGGTGTGCGGAGCGTCGTCGGCAAAGGCAGCGGCGATCGGATCAGCCTTGCTCTCGCCGGTGGCCAGGACGAGCACGCGCTTGGCGTGACTCAGGGCGGCGAAGGTCAGAGTCACGCGCGGAACGAACGGCTCGAGGCCGGCCTCGGGCACGCCCACGGCAAAGCGCGAGCGTTCCCCCAGTGACTCCTGGCCCGGAAACATCGAGCAGATATGACCGTCGGAGCCGACGCCGACCAGCACCAGCTCAAAGCGGATCGCGCCGCCGCCGACGTGCTCAAGCTCGCGCTCGTACTCGAGCGCGCCCTCCTCGTGGCCGCGCTCGCCGAGCACGCGGTGGCAGAACTCCACCTCCACGCCAGCTCCTTCGAGCGGATCGAGCAGGCTCTGCTTGACCATCTTGAAGTTCGAGAGGTCATCGTCGGGAGCGACGCAGCGGTCGTCGGTGAACCACAGCTTCGCCCCCTGCCAGGACTGTGGATGCTGAGCGGCCGCCAGCTCGTACGCGTGCCTGGGGGTTGAGCCGCCGGTCAGGACGAGCTGCTCGCCGGTTGCGGCCGCGACGCTCAAGGCGTCGGCGCAAACCTGTGCGGGGTCGTCGACGACCTGAATCTCAATGCTCATTGACTGAAACTCCTAGCTGCTTGTAGTGCGGGACCGTAGACGTGATCCCTGATCAAGGCCTGTCTGACACCTTCGCCGAGAATCCCGGCCTCCCCGCGCGAGGCGCCGAAGAGCTTCCACTCACGCGGCTTGGAGCCGGCGCTCTGCTCGCGCGCGAGTAGACCACCTGGTGCCCGCTCGAACGACAACGAAAACCCCGAGCTGCCACTGACGGTGACGCCCGCAAGCCCGCGGACCGATTGCGCGACGGGGTTGAACTCGATGCCGATCGAGGGCCCGCCGCCGGCACGTGAGGCCGTCGCCTGGCGCGCGCCACCGGCGGCCGGTTCGAGCGCGCTCGGGACCCAGCCCAGCCGCGACGCGAGCCAGCCGGTCAGCAGCAGTGCCGAGACGATCGAGGCATCGTGATGGCGAATGTAGATGCGCCGCAGGGCGTCCAGCTGGCCTGTGCGTGAAGGGTCGGCGAAGCTGCCCGCGAGCCGTTCGCGCCAGGCGATCGTGCGCAGCCAGGCGAGATCGACGACGTCAACGTCCGACTCGAGCAGGTCGGCGGCCCGCGCCAGCGCCGCCCCGGGTCCATCGAAGTAGACGGGATCATCGGTGTCGATCAGGATCACGTCGGCGAGTTGCAGCAACGCCTCGACCGCCTCGTCCTGGCTGTGTGGTGACCAGACAACGGTCGGCAGCTCGGGGATCAGGATCGGATCAATGATCGTGTCGACTCTGCCCGTGTGCACGGCACCGAGCGAGATCTCGACCGACTCGCGCAGGACGCCGACGCCACCACCGGCCGAGACGTCACCGCTGACGGTCGCGTAGCCGTCGATCGTGCGGCGGTCCTCCTCGACCGTGCAGAGGATCGTGCGTGAGGGGTGGTAGCGGCCCACGCGCTCGAGCCGGTTGACGACCTCGCCGCGCCATTCGCGGTCTGCGATCACCACCAGATTGAGCACCCGGGCGGGCACCATCGTCTCATCCTCGGCGTGGCGCTCGCGCAGCAGCTCACGCAGCGCCGCCTCGATCCGCTCGGGGCTGGTATCACTCTCCGACCAACGGGCCTCGCTCATAGCCGTCGCCAGCTGCGCCCGTCGAGCAGCTCGTCAGCCTCGACCGGCCCAGCGGACCCCGCCGGGTACTGCGGGATCGGCGTCTCTGTGTCCAGCGCCCAGGCCGCGAGGATCGGATCGATGATCCGCCACAGCGCCTCGACCTCATCGTTGCGGGTGAACAGCGTCGCATCGCCGCGCATCACGTCGAGGATCAGCCGCTCATAGGCCTCGGGCGACTCCGACAGGAACGAGGTCCCGTAGTGGAACTCCATGCTCACCGGGCGGATCTGCATCTTCGTGCCCGGAACCTTGGCTCCGATCGAGACCGAGACCGCCTCGTCGGGCTGCAGCGTGAGGATGATCTGGTTGGGCTGCACCTCCTCCGAACCGGGACCCTGGAAGGCGATGTGCGGCACCGGCCGCAGCGTCACCGCGATCTCGGTGAGCTTGCGCGCCATGCGCTTGCCGGTACGCAGGTAGAAGGGCACGCCGGCCCAGCGCCAGTTGTTGATGAACAGTTCGAGCGCTACGTAGGTCTCGGTGCGCGAGTCCTCGGCGACGCCGGGCTCCTCGCGGTAGCCGACCGATTCGGCCCCGGAGACGACGCCCTCGCCGTACTGGGCGCGTACCGCCATCGCCGCGACCTCGTCGAGCGCGGGGGGCGCGATCGCCTCGAGCACCTTGACCTTCTCGTCGCGCAGGCGGTTGGCCTCAAACGCCGTCGGCGGCTCCATCGCCAGCAGCGCGAGCAGCTGCAGCATGTGGTTCTGCACGAGGTCACGCAGCGCGCCCGCTCCCTCGTAGTAGCCGGCGCGGGTGCCGATGCCGATGTCCTCGGCCGCGGTGATCTGCACGTTGTCGATGAAGTTGCGGTTCCAGACGGGCTCGAACAGCGCGTTTGCGAAGCGCAGCGCCATCAGGTTCTGGACCGTCTCCTTGCCGAGGTAGTGATCGATGCGGAACACCTGTGACTCGTTGAAGTACTCGAGCACAGCCTCGTTCTGCGCCCGGGCCGAGGCGAGGTCGTAGCCGATCGGCTTCTCGATCACGACGCGGACCTCCGCGTCCTCTGCGACGTTCAATCCGGCCTCACCGAGCTTGCCGGCGATCACCGGGAAGAACTCGGGCGCCGTCGACAGGTAGAAGACGCGGTTCAGCGGAGTGCCCACGCCGGCATCGAGCTCGTCGAGTGCCTCCTTCAGCCGCGCGTAGAGGTCGTCATCGTCGAAGTTGCCGGCGGCGTACCGGAAGTTCGCCAGCACCCCGTCGAGCACGTCGGGGTCAGGACGCCGACGCGAGAAGCGGTCGATCGACTCGCGCGCGCTCGCGCGGAACTCCTCGTCGCTCATCTTCGCGCGCGAAACACCGATCAGCGCGATCCGCTCGGGCAGCGCACCCTCGTGCGCGAGGTTGTAGATCCCGGGCAGCAGCTTGCGGCTGGCGAGGTCCCCCATCGCGCCGAAGATCACCACGGCCGTCGAGCGCACCGGCTGCCGCTCGAGCCCTGTTACCAGCGGGTTGGTGGCGACCTCAGGGTCGATGTCGATCGCGGCCACTAGAGCAGGCCCCCGACCCGCGCTGTGAGCGCGCGGATCGCGTCGGCAAGATCACCCTCGAGCACCACCCGCTCGGCCGCCAGGCCGTGCGAGCGCAGCGTCTGCAGGTTGCCCGCCGAGGCGGCGTCGATCAGCGTCGTGAAGTCGTAGCCGGCCTCTGGGATCGGCAACTGTGCCTTGGGTACGTTGACCAGTTGCAGGAAGCGACCGTTGGGCGCGCCGCCGCTGTGCTCCTGACCGGTCGAGTGCTGGAAGCGCGGGCCGTAGCCCCAGGTCGTCGCCATCCCGGTGCGCTCGTTGATCAGAGCGCGCAGCTCGCTGATCGCCTGATCGATCCCCGCGTTCTCGGGGCCGGCCGTCGGCAGGTAGCCGAGGATCGCCACGTAGTGCGGTGGCTTGACGCCGAGCAGCGCCGCCAGCGCCGCGTCGTCGGCAGCAGCGATCTGGGGCAACGAGCCGGAGTCCAGCACCCTGCTGGTGTTGTCCTTGGCCTCCTGCACGTTGGGCTGATCGAACGGGTTGATCTCGAGCGCCCAGCCGGCGACCGCGACCGCGAACTCGGCGATGAAGAACAGCCGCCCGAGGTCGGTGCCGTCGCCGGTCGTGACCGTCAGCGTCGGCTGGCCGGCGTCGGTCAGCGCGTCGACGAACGTGTCGAGCTTCTCGCTCGGAGTGGCGCCGTTGCGCAGGTAGACGAACACGCGGTCATCGCCGTAGGCCGCGGCGTCGCCGAGCGGCTCGTCGGCGACCGGCAGGATGCCCTTGCCGTGCTTGCCGGTCGACTCGGCAACCAGCTGCTCGACCCACAGCCCGAAGCTGTCGATCGGCTCGGAGACGATGAAGGTCAGCTTGTCGCGCCCGCGCAGTGCGAACTCGCCGATCGTGGCACCCAGCCAGAGACCCGAGTTGTCGGCGGCGGCGTTGAAGTGCGAGCAGGTCTGCTCGCCGGTCTGGGCGCTCTTCAGCAGCTCATCGACGGGCACGCCGGCGAGTGCCGCCGGTACCAGCCCGAAGTAGGAGAGCACCGAGTAACGGCCGCCGATGTCGCTCGGGTTCAGGAACGTCCTGCGCAACCCGTCCCGTTCCGCACTGGCAGCCAGCGGGCTGCCAGGGTCGGTGACCACGATGAATTGCTCGGGCTTCGCCCTCGCCTTGAAGTAGTGGTAGTGCGAGAGCGTCTCGATCGTGCCGCCCGACTTGGAGGAGACGATGAAGATCGTCTTGGCCAGGTCGATCGACTGCTCGACCGCCGCGATCGCGTCCGGGTGGGTCGAGTCGAGCACCTGCAGGCGCAGCCCTGCGTCGCTGTCGCCAAAGGACCGGCGGATCACCTCGGGGCCGAGCGACGAGCCGCCCATGCCCAGCAGCACGGCGTCACGATAGCCCTCGGACTTGAGCTCGTCCCTGAGCGCGACCAGCTCGGGCAGATGCTCGAGCATCGTCTCGGTGACGTTGAGCCAGCCGAGGCGGTTCTCGATCTCGGGTACGCCGGGTCCGCCCCACAGCGTGGGATCGCGCTTCCAGATGCGTTGCGCGACGTTGTCGCTGACGGCGCGCTTGATGCGCTCGGTCTCGGCGGCCTCGACCTCCGGCGGCAGACTCGCGTCGATCGTCGGCGGGCGGCCGGTGACGATCGCCGAGCGCGCCTTGTCGATGCCGGCGAGCAGGCCGTTCATCGCCTCCTCGAACAGCTTGATGCCCTCGACCAGCAGCTGCTCGGTGACGGCGGTCATGTCGATCCCGACCGCGGCCAGCGCAGCCAGCTCGGCGGTCGGGTCGATCTGGGCGGTGGCGCCGGGGACGGTACCGTGGTCGCCCACCGCGTTGAGCGTGGCCAGCGGCATCGTGTTGACGGTGTGCGCCGCGATCAGCTGATCGACGTAGAGCGTGTCCGGGTAGGCCGGGTTCTTGACCCCGGTCGAGGCCCACAGCGGACGCTGCACGGCGGCGCCGGCGGCGGCCAGGGTGTCCCACGGCTCGCCGCTGAAGATCTCCTGGAAGAGCTTGTAGGCGGCGCGCGCATTGGCCAGCGCAGCGGTGCCCTTGAGCTTCTCCGCCTCCGGCCCGCCGATCGCGTCGAGCTGCTTGTCGACGAGCGTGTCGACACGCGAGACGAAGAACGAGGCGACCGAGTTGATGTCGAGCGACTTGCCCTCGGCGTGGCGGCGCTCGAGCCCGCGGATGTAGGCGCGGGCGATGGCCTCGTAGGCCTCGACCGCGAACAGCAGCGTGACGTTGACGTTGATGCCGTCGTAGACCGCCGCTTCGATCGCGTCGACCCCCTCGGCCGTGCCCGGGATCTTGATCATCACGTTGGCGCGATCGACCGCAGCCCAGTAGGTGCGCGCCGCCTCGATCGTGCTGTCGGTATCACGTGCCAGATCCGGCGGTACCTCCAGGGAGACGAAGCCGTCGCGGCCGCCGCTCTCCTCATGCACGGACGCCAGTACGTCACAGGCCGCCTGCACGTCGGCCACGGCGAGCGTGTCGTAGATCTGCTTGGCGTTCTTGTCGGCACGCGCCAGCTCGGCGATCGCGTCGTCGTAGTCGGAGGTGCCGAGGATCGACTTCTCGAAGATCGACGGGTTGGAGGTGACGCCGCGCAGGCTCTCCTGCTCGACCATGCGCTTGAGCTCACCGCCGGCGACCAGCGAGCGACCGAGCTGGTCGAGCCAGATACTCACTCCCGCCTCGGTGAGCGCCTTCAGTTTCGGGTTCACATCGGCAAGCGTGCTCATCTCGTTTCCTTTCAGTTCGACTGTGCGCGACTCAGCGAACGACGGGCGGCTTCCGCTACCGCATCACCCGTGATTCCGAAGTGTTCGTAGAGCGCGCCGGCCGGCGCGGATGCGCCGAAGCCATGCATTCCGATCGTCTCCCCCAGGTCCCCGACCCAGCGCGACCAACCGAAGGTGGTTGCCGCCTCGACCGAGACACGGGCGCGCACGCCGGGCGGCAGCACGCTGTCGATGTAGGCCCGGTCCTGGTTCTGGAAGTGGTCCCAGCAGGGCATGCTGACGACGCGGGCGCGGATGCCGTCGTTTGCCAACAGCGCCGCCGCGGCGACCGCGACCTGCAACTCGCTGCCGGTACCGATCAGGATCACCTGCGGGTCTGCTGGGTCCTGCAGCACGTAGGCACCGCGCTCGATCGCGTCATCGGGGACGCTCGCGGGATCGAGCGTCGGCACGTTCTGGCGCGAGAGGATCATCGCGACCGGGTGGTCGGTCGAGTTGATCGCGTGACGCCACGCCAGCGCGGTCTCGTTGGCGTCGCCCGGGCGGATCACCGAGATGTTCGGTGTCGCGCGCAGGTGCGCGAGCTGCTCGATCGGCTGATGCGTGGGACCGTCCTCGCCGAGCCCGATCGAGTCGTGCGTGAACACGTAGATCGAGGGCAGGTGCATCAGCGCCGCGAGCCGGATCGAGCCCTTCATGTAGTCGCTGAAGGTCAGGAAGGTTGCGCCGTAGGCGCGGAAGTGGCTGAGCGTCAGGCCGTTGACGACCGCGCCCATGGCGTGCTCACGGATGCCGAAGTGCAGGTTGCGACCGTCGAACTTGTGAGCGTCGATGCTGTCGGCCTCGTCGATCAGCGTGAGCGTGCTCGGCGCCAGATCGGCGGAGCCGCCCACCAGCTCGGGCACCTGCCTGGCCGCCCACTGCAGCACCTGCTCACTTGACTTACGCGTGGCGAGACCCTTGGGGTCTGCCTCGAACTTGGGCACATCGGCATCCCAGTTGGGCGGGCGCCTGTCACTGATGATGCGCTCGAACTCGGCTGCCAGCTCGGGGAAGTCCGCACGGTAGTGATCGAAGCGTGCGGTCCACTCTTGCTGTTGGGCGGCGCCGCGTTCGATCGAGGTGCGGAAGTGCTTGAGCGCATCCTCGGGCACGAAGAACGGCTCCTCGCTGGGGAAGCGGTAGAAGCGCTTGGCCGCGATGATCTCGTCCTCGCCGAGCGGGCTGCCGTGGGCGCCGGCGGTGTCCTGCTTGTGCGGCGCGCCGAAGGCGATGTGCGTGCGCATCACGATCAGGCTGGGCTTGTCGGTGACGCCCTGCGCGGTCGCGAGCGCCTGCTCGAGCCGCGCGATCGAGATGTCGTCGCCGATGTCCTGGACGTCCCAGTCATAGGCGGCGTAGCGCAACGGCGTGTCCTCGCTGAGTGCGATTGCGGTATCGCCCTCGATCGAGATGTGGTTGCGGTCGTAGAAGACGATCAGCTTGCCGAGTCCGAGGTGTCCGGCCAGCGAGCTCGCCTCGCTGCTGATGCCCTCCTCCATGTCGCCGTCGGAGGCGATCACGTAGGTCGAGTGGTTGACGACCTCATGCCCGGGGCGGTTGAAGCGCTCCGCGAGCATGCGCTCGGCAAGCGCGAAGCCGACGGCGTGGCTGATGCCCTGGCCGAGCGGCCCGGTGGTCACCTCGACGCCCGGTACCTCGGGGTACTCGGGATGGCCCGGAGTCTTGGAGTGCAGCTGGCGGAAGTTCTCAAGGTCCTCGAGCGTGAAGTCGTAGCCGCTCAGGAAAAGCGTCGAGTAGAGCAGCATCGACGCGTGTCCGGCGGAGAGCACAAAGCGGTCGCGGTCGGGCCAGTGCGTGTCCCGCGGGTTGTGGCGCATCGTGCGCGTGAACAGCGTGTAGGCGACCGGCGCCAGCGCCATCGGGGTGCCGGGGTGTCCGGAGTTGGCCTTCTGAACGGCGTCCATCGACAGTGTGCGGATGGTGTCGATGCAGAGCTCGTCTAGTGAGAGGCCTTCGCCGGTAGCAGTCAATGCAATTACCTCGCTGATCGCTGGAGTTTTGTCGCTGATGTCACTCAACTTGCAGCATAAACTGTCTACGACATGCGGAAGTCACGCGCTCGTGAATCGCGCCTGCTGGGTCGTCTGGCGACCTCAGCCGGGCTGCTGGGCTTGGCCGGCGCGGGTGCCGCGGTCGCGTCCGAGCTCCGCCACCGCCGCGCCGTCGCGCGCGATCCGGTGTGGGAGCTGCTGCGCTCGCCCCTGGCCGGCGATCCGGTAACGGTGCTCTCGGCCGATGGCAGCGAGCTGCACGTCGAGGTCTTCGGTGACGGCGGCGCACCGACGTTCGTGCTGATTCCAGGCTGGACCGAGGAGCTTCAGATCTGGGATCTGCTCACCCGCGGCATGCTTCGCCGCGGGTTTCGGGTGGTCAGCTTCGACCCCCGCGGCCAGGGCTCGAGCGACACACGACGCGGCCTTGACCAGTCGATCGAGCGCTACGGCGAGGATCTGACCGCGGTCCTGAACGCGACCTGCGCCGGCCGTGACGACGTGATTGTCGCCGGGCATTCGATGGGCGGGATGGCGCTGGTCGCCTGGGCCGCCGAGGTCGATGTCAGCGACCACGCGCGGGCGGTGGCGCTGATTGACACCGGCGTCTCGGGCCTGGTCGACAACCTGGGACTGTTGCCGCCGTCGATCCCGAGCGCGGCCCGCCGTGAGATCCTGGAGCCGCTGCTGGCGGGCGATGCGCCGATGATCGCGTACTCGACGCCGTTGAGTCGGGCCATCAACCGCTACGTTATGTTCGGCCCGGACGCGACGGCCGCTCAGATGGCCTTTGTCGAGCCGATGATCTGGCGCATGCACGGCAAGCTGCGCGCCGCCGCGGCGGTGACGATGCGCGAGCTCGATCTCACCGCGGCGCTGGCCCGGGTGAACGTCCCGGCGCTCGTGGTGGTCGGTGACAGCGACCGCCTGACCCCACCGGTGCAAGCGCGGCGGATGGTCTCGGCGCTGCCACAGGTGGCTGAGCTGGTGGTGCTGAGGCGCACCGGCCACATGACACCGCTCGAGCGGCCGGCGGAGCTCGAGCAGGCGCTCGTGGAGCTGGCCGGGTCGGTGGGTATGCCGGCACCGCTCCACGACGGCGCGGTGCCGGCGCAGCCGGCCTGAGTCTGCGCCGCGTTGCTACAGGCTGCGGAGGTCGCCGACGACGGCGGCACCGCTGTCGGTCGTGTCCGTGCCGGTCAGCGGCTCGACGTAGACGGCGATCGCCGCCCAATCGTGGTAGTCGCCGGGGACGTTGACGCCCGCCTGATGCAGCTGGTTGAGGTGCACCCAGACGCTGGTCGGGGTCATCCGCTTACTGTCGCGGTTCAGCACCCACACCTGATAGCCGCTGCCGCGTGGCGGCGCCGGCATGTCCTCGAGCAGCAACTCGAGCTGGTTGCCGTCGAGCTTCAGCGCCGCGCCGCCCTTCGACCAGCCGGCCTCGATCCGGTAGTACTTGACGTTGGCGATGCGGCTGGTCATCGCGACCATTGCGATCGCGAGCACACCCAGCGCGACGAAGCTGATCATCGCCGAGCGCGGCATCGGCGTCTTCAGCAGCCGGCGACCGCCCAGTGAGAACCTCTTCGGCGGTGGCGCGCCGGCACCACCATCGATCGGACGCAGCACCGGCCGTGGCGGCGGGTCCATCGGCGGTCGCCGCTTGCCCTCCGCGGCCGCCTGCTCGGCGGCGAGCCTGGCGGCGCGTGCGTTGGCGGCGGCTACGCTGAGCGTCGGCGTCGGGCGACGACGCCCCGGATCGTCCTCTTCCTCGGGCGGCAGATGCACGGTGCCGAGCAGCGGCATCGAGTCGACCCGCTCGAGCAGCGCGACCTCCTCGGCGCACTCCTCGCAGTGGCGCAGGTGCCTGACGAAGCTCTCCTGCTGGCGACCGTAGAGCTCACCGAGCACGTAGAGCGACGCGTCACCGGCGCGCACACACTGATCTTCCCGAACGGACATGCCTCTTTTATCGGCCGGCCGGGCGTACCGCTTCAATCGTCGTCAGCCTGGCGGGCGACGGCGACGCGTCACCGTTCGCGCGGGGAGCACCCCCAATCGCATGCGCGCGGCTATCATCGGCCGACCACGGGGAGTGGCGCAGTCTGGTAGCGCACCCGGCTGGGGGCCGGGCGGCCGCAGGTTCAAATCCTGTCTCCCCGATGAAAGGAAAGTCCTGGAAATCCAGGACTTTCCTCGCTTTAGGATTCGAGGTTGATCGCCATGTTTGTTCCAATTTTGGTCCAATTCATCGGGCGAAATGGTGCCGCTCAAGACCCAACCGCCGCAACTAGCGGGCGCCAATTGGAGCACCTCGAAGGTGCCGTGCGCCTGAGCTGAGGCACGACTACTCGAGGCTCGCTGCAGCTAAGCCCCGGGGCACGCGCGATCGCCGTTGCCAGCGCGTTGAACTCGGTTCGAGTAGAAGGCTAGATCGGCCGGGACCTCTCTGTGCAAGGCTGTCCCTCCGTCTTTGGGCTCAGCGCCTTGGCTACCTGCCGCTCATCATTTGCAGGAGGTACTCACACCCGCCCTCGCTCAGGTCCGGGATCAGTAGCTGTCTTTGCGGTTATTGCGCTCGCGTCGCGTCCCTGCTCATCTCGATCCAGGCTTCTCCTGTGTTGGTGGGCACACGCGCCGTCCTTACCGCGTGCCGTTCATTCGGCCTTGACGTTAGTGGCCGCGCATAACGACCGGCGAGTCCGCGTCGTATGAGTCAGGTGGTTGCAGTGCCGCTAAGTGGCTCCGGGTCGAGTAAGCCTGCTCTCGGGGTTCTAGCTTCGAGCAGCAGTTGGCCGAAGACGGCGATGGCGATGACCACTACGAATGCCAAGGGCGGCAGGGATCCGCCGGCTGCCGCGAGCGCCAGTGCGGCTGATCCGAGAGCGATGCGGGCGCGGAACGTCCTGTCGCGGATCGAGGTCGATTCCGCGCCGAGGTGGAAGAGTGCCAGAGACAGGACAAAGGCTCCCACGCCACCGCTCAATGCCCAGCGGGCCCCTGCGGTGAGGCCGTGATGCTGGGCCTCGAGGATGGCTAGTTTGGTTCCCTCGCCGAAGGCCGCCACGCCCGCCAGCAGCGGAAATTGTCCGTAGACGAAGATGAGACCCAGAACGCCACGGCCTACCACGGACGTGTCCGCCAGATCGAAGTAAATCCACCACATGCCGAGTGCGACCGCAAGACATCCGCCGGCGACCGCCCAGGATTCGAAGGTGAACGTCAACCTGCTCAGTCCGGTTACGGACGAAATCACCGCTTCGCCGAGCACGATGATGAAGAACGTCCCGTAGCGTTCAGTCAAGTGCGAGACGACGACCGCGGTGCCTCTGAGCGCAGCCCACGCGCGCACCGGAATCGCGAAATCCATCAGCATCGCTGCCGCCCAGAGCAGATAGCGAAAGGGGGCGGGCACGAAACACGAACCTAGCCACAGCAAGGTGGTGCACCCGTACCCGGCGATGAGGACGTTGCACAACCGCCGGCCATCCCCGTGGACGTGAGCGCGGGCACGGCCGTACAAACCGATCAGGATTACTCGCAGCATCACGTAGCCGACAGCAAACCCGACGGCTCCGCCGTGGCCGACCATCACCCTCGGAAGATTGACCGCAAGCGCAGCGATCGCGAGCATCCCCGTGGCCTTGGAGAGGCGGAAGATGAGGTCGTCGGTGTCGAAGCGGTTGGCGTACATCGTGTAGAGCGCCCAGGGCCACACGACCACGATGAACATCGCGGCGAAGCGAGCGAAAACGGCTGCCGAGGGATGCCGTGCAAGCGGGTTGCCAAGCTGGCTCAGCGCCGCCGCGAAGACCAGGTCGAAGTAAAGCTCGAACCAGGTCGCGTGCCGGTCCTCGCCTGGCTCAGCGACAGTCCGAAGGCGAGGTGGCTCGAGCCGGAAGGTCCCGCGAGGACCCAACCAACGAACAGCGCCAGGATTGCCAGCCTTCCAAGAAACGGGACTGACCGCTTGCGGTCGCGCCCCGTCCCGCGATCGGGGAGGACGGACCCCGCGCTTGCTGAACCCAAATCCTCTCGGCCGCCCGAGGCCTCGCGACTCGCAACATCGCCTAAACCATTCTCGAGGCATCTCGCACATTAGCCGCGCTCGGACGCGCGACCTTACCGGCGGGTCCCAGCCTGCGGATCGAAAGTGGCCGCCGACCCTCGCGTCGGGCACCCAGTCCCCCACCCAACACCGATGTCCGAAGCGCCCGACTGCGACTCGTCTACCCAACGTAAGATTTGGGTTCCGTCGGCGGCGCGCAGGTAATCATGGTGCTTGCGATCGGTCCACCCCCGGGGATGAACCGGGCGAAGGCTGACCGGGCGCTCAGTGGCTCGGGTGATCGGCAGCTTGCGTGGCTCTCTGACCGACCTTGAGCCCGAGACCTCGACATCGCGCTACCGACCGGGCGCTCTGTTCGACCGGGTGAGTCGTGGGACCAGGCTCGCAGGCAGTGATGGCCATTAGTGTCGCGGCGACCTCGTTAGTTCTCTTGGGCTGTGGCGGCGACAGGTCTCCCGGCTCGGTCGGCGGGCTGTTCGCCCGGGAGAGCCGTCACGGCCTTGGTGAGCGTGAGCGCGACCAGTTGAGCGGCAGCGGCGGCAGCTAACGTGAGGCGCATGCCACCTGGGAATGCGTCGGGCCCGGTCAGGAACACACCAAACAGTGCAACGCCGATCGCGGCTCCAAGCTGGCGACTTGCGCTGAAAGCACCGGAGACGACGCCGGCATTGGTAGGAGGCACACTGGCGAGTAGGCGATCGGTCAGGGGCACAATCAGGAATCCCGCACCGACTCCGATCGGCAGCAGAACCAGAGCGACCGCCCACCACGGCGAGTGAACGTTCACAGCGATCAGCGCCAGGAAGCCCACAGCCAGTAGAACCTCGCCTCCGAGCATCGTGACTCGTGACCCCATCCGTCGCGACACACTTGGAGCGAGCAGGTTGGAGGCTGCCAACAGCGCGGTCATCGGCAGGAAGGCGAGGCCGGCCTGCAGCGGTGAGTCGCCTCGGGCTTGTTGGAAGAACAGGCTGAGAACGAACACCTGGCCGTAGAAGGCAAACTGGAACAGAAAGCCGGTCGCGGTAGCGGCGCGAAACACGCTGGCACGGGCGATCGCGGTCGGGAGCATCGGGTGCGAGACACGCCGCTCGCAGGTCACAAAGGCTATGGCCCCGACGATCGCCATGGTGACCGCACCGAGGAACGCCGGAGCTGACCAACCCATCCGCGGCTCTTCGATGATGCCGAAGGTCACGCCCCCGAATACAGCGGCCGTTGTCAGTAGGCCGACGACGTCAACCCGAGCGCGTGCGGGCGCTACCCCCTGAACACGTGTGACGGTGAGCAACAGTGCGACGGCGCCCACCACGACATTGATCAAGAAGATCGAGCGCCAGCCAATCGTACTGATCAAGAGGCCACCAACAACCGGGCCGCATGCGACGGCCGCCCCACCCGCCGATGACCACACGGCCACCGCGCGTGTCCGAGCGGCCGGTTCCTCGAACGCGGACCTCAGTAGCGCCAGCGACGCTGGAACAAGGAACGCCCCTCCCAGCCCCTGCACCAAGCGAGCCCCGATCAGCGCGCCGCTCGATGGGGCCAAGCCGCACGCCGCCGAGGCCGCCGAAAACACCAGGAGACCAACGATGAACACGCGTCTGGAACCGAAGATGTCGCCGAGCACGCCGCCCGTCATGAGCACGGCGGCGTACACCACCGTGTATGCGTCAACGATCCACTGGAGCTCCTGTAGGCCCGCTCCGAGCGATCGCGCCAACGTTGGCAGCGCGACGTTTACGATCGTCACGTCAAGCGAAACCATCAGGAAACCAGCGCTCGCCACGAGCAGCGCGACGGCGGGATTTCGCCGGCCACGAAGGGACGGGGCCCGTTGGTCGTTCATTGAAGCTCTTCCCTGTCGGCGGACACAGAACGTGCTCGCCACTTATGTCTGGCCGGCGGCTCCAGGTCTTCCTGGCCGCCCCGCCGCCCGACGACTGTCTCGAGCTCCACGGCCCGCGAATACGGGTCAACGCGCGGCGGGTGAGGCTGGTTCCCGCAGTTGTTTACGGCCATTGGCTTGACCGCCGTCACGGTGTTCCACCCCTGCGCGGTACGGGCGAACTCGATCGGGCTGCTGAGATGCGCGACCACCGCTTCGAGGTCTGCTGGATCTTCGATCGCTCGTAACTCCAGATACCTGGGTAGGAGGTTGAGGTTGCGCGTCTCGGTGGTGCACACGGCGCTCCCGTGTTCTTACCGGCGACCTTCAGCTCAAGCGTGGATTGAGACTGCCGGTAAGAACCAGCTCGACCGTGGCTCTCATGTTCGGATGGCTGTTCGAGGAACGGCCCCAGCTGAGAGTGAGACGAGATGACGGCATCGAGACAAGATGGCGAGATCCCAACCCAAGCCGCGGCGGGCAAAAAGATCTTGATCACCGGAGGGACCTCCGGTGTCGGGTTGGAGACCGCGCGTCAGCTCGTCGCGGTCGGCGCCGACGTGACCGTGGTGGGCTCTGGGATGAGCAAGGGGAAAGCGGCGGAGCGGTCCCTCAATAGCGGGATCGGCTTGGGGCACGCCACCTTCGTCGCCGCCGATCTGTCGTCGCTGGCCGCGGTTCGTCAACTCGCGGCGATGATCAACGAGCGGTTCGATCGCCTGGACGTTCTGATCAACAATGCGGGCGTCGTATCGACCAAGCGGATCGAGACCGTCGACGGCAACGAGCGGACGTTCACAGTCAACTATCTCGCCCCGTTCCTGCTCACCAACGAGCTGCTGCCGCTGCTCAAGCGATCAGAGCCAGCGCGAATCCTTGCTCTCACCGCGGCGGTCGAGCCGTTCGCCCGATTCCGTTGGGACGACTTGCAGCGCGTGCGGCGTTACGGGGGGTTGGGAGCCTACGCTCAGAGCAAGAGAGCGCTGGCCACGTACACGATTGAGTTGGCGCGTCGACTGCGGGCGCAGGACAGTGGTGTGACTGCGAACGTTGTGGACCCGTTTCTCGTCCAGACGACGTTCACGAGCGCGGACGACGTGCCGCTGTTGTTCAAGCTCGCGCGACCACTGATGATTCAGCCGCAGACAGCCGCGCGCTGGATTTCAAGCGCAGCGGTCGATGCACGGTTTGCTGCCACGACCGGCCGGCACATCATGTTTGGGCATCGTGCTCCGAGTCCGCCAGCGTCACGGAGTCAACGCACCGCAAGCCGGCTGTGGGAAACGTCAGCCGCCGCGACAGAGCTAACTGCGACTCATCAGGCGACCCCGCCGGGTGAGAACGGGCGAACGAGCGAGAGTCAGCTCTCTCGCCGGCCGTTTTGAACCGCTCATCGCCCACCTCAACGCGGACGACCGGCCTTTCGAGGGCGCGAAAGGCCGAAATGCTGACCGGTATCAGTGACAGCAACCTGTCCCCCGCCCGCGCCGTCGCCTCCTATCTGGCATCCCGGCATTTGATTCGGCGGGCGCCGGTAAGCATCGACCTCCGCGCCGCTCTCATTGACAAACGACTGTGCGGCGGATAGCCCCGACTGAAGGTGAGGACAGATGACGACGTATCACACGGTTGAGGTCGACGGGATCGACATCTTCTACCGCGAAGCGGGCCCCCCAGACGCACCGACCATCCTGCTGCTGCACGGCTTTCCGTCGTCCTCACGCATGTGGGAACCGCTGCTCACCCGGTTGGATAGCCTCCACCTCGTCGCGCCGGACTATCCCGGATTTGGTCACAGTGACGCGCCGGATCCGGCGGGCTTCGCCTACACGTTCGATCACATCGCCGAGGTCATTGACGGGTTCACGGCCAAGCTCGGCCTCACGCGCTATGTCCTGTTCTTGCAGGACTACGGCGGACCGATCGGGTTCAGGCTGGCAGTAGCGCACCCTGACCGGGTCTGCGCGCTGATCCTGCAGAACGCGGTCGCCCACGAAGACGGACTCGGGCCGCTGTGGGATGCGCGCCGGGAGTTCTGGGCTGACCGTGCTTCGCATCAGGCAGCGCTGCGCGAAAACTTCTTCTCGCCTGCCGCGACCCGTCTGCGTCACGTAGGCAAGAGCCCCAACCCCGAGAGCTACGACCCAGACCTGTGGGGCGATGAGCTCTCGTTCCTGCAGCGACCCGGTCAGGCTGACATCCAGACAGACCTCTTCTTCGACTACCAGACCAACGTCGCCGCCTACCCGAAATGGCAGGCATGGCTCCAGGCTCAGCAACCGCCGCTACTGGTGACTTGGGGCAGCTACGACCCGTCGTTTGAGGCTGCGGAGGCCGCAGCATACAAGCGCGATGTGCCCAGCGCAGAGGTGCACCTGCTGGACGCGGGCCACTTCGCCCTCGATGAACGGGCCGACGAGATCGCAGATCTCACACGCGATTTCCTCGCTGCCAAATTGAGCGGGTTCTCACCGGCATAGGATGCGACACGAGCGATCTTGAGCGACTGAACCGATGCTTGTTTGCGGTCTGGGAGCGGGCTCGTGTGGGCCGGGATCGCCACCCGCTGAAACCGACACCTTCACCCAACGGTTCCAGCCGAGCGCTGACAAAGCCACACCACCAAAGAGGGTTTGACAGCCCATCCGGCCCAAATAAGCAGCGGTCGGCGTGACTCCCTTCGCCAGTTTTAGCTACGCGCTCGTTGTCAGAGCAGCCGGAAGTGGCGTGAATGTTGCGAACAACTCGCCCCTACCCTGCAAGGCGGACAACCCATTGGTCTCGCCTCGTTCAAGGACAGGTTGACTGCTCGGTAGGTTAGGGCGCCTCACAGCTCGAGGGCGAGGGCTGAGGTTGGTACCGCGCAACACAGCAGGACCCGGTGATCGTCCGGAGCATCGAGCGGGGGTGTGACGTAGTTGACCGTTCCGCTGAGAACCTCACTCTCGCAGGCGTGGCAGACGCCATTACGGCACCCGAAGCTGGCGGGCACGTCGCAGGCCTCGGCAAGTTCGAGCAGGTTGCCGTGGGCGGGATCCCATCGTACGGTCAGATTGCTTCGTGTGAAGCTCACCGTAGGACCTGTCCCGTGGTCGGGGTTTGGTTGATGCGGGGCAGGCCCGCGCGTCATTCCGGGCGGCAGCGCCGCCGAGCGTGAGCCGAAGAGCTCCGTGGCGACCTGCTCGGGCGGAGTGCCTTGAGCCGCGATGGCCGCGGAGAGCGTTTTCATAAAGCCGTCCGGTCCGCACAGGTAGTAATCCGCGTCGACGGGAACCCCTGCTTGGCATAGGTACGTGCCGGAGAGGCGACCCACGATGTCGAAGTCCGGGCTGCCGTTCTGGTCGGCTTCAGGGTTGCTGTAGCTGATCAGACGGTGGGAGTTCGGAAGCATCCGCAGGAGCTCAGTGACCTCGGATCCGAACGCGTGCTCAGAGCGATCTCGAGCGCTGTGCACCCACCAGATCTCCCGCTGGTCTTTGCGAATGACCAGCGCCTGGAGCATCGCAAGCACCGGGGTCGCTCCGACACCGGCGCTCAGCAGCACGACGGGACGGTGACCGTCGCGTAGCACGAACTCGCCTCGAGGAGCAGCGACCGCGACGATGTCACCCTCGTGAATGTGCTGGTGCAGGTAACTGCTGCCGACCCCGTCGTGGATGCGGCGGACGCTGATTCGGTACCCGTCTTCCCCCGCCACGCTCGACATCGAGTAGCTGCGGATCACGGGGGGTCCGCTCTCTCCCCCGGGTTGCAGCCGAAGCGTGACGTATTGGCCGGCCTGACCGCGCGGTGTGGGCGCCTGCTCATCGACCGGTCGCAGGATGAACGAGGTGATGGTGTCGCTCTCTGGTTCGACACTGGCTACGCGTAGCGGTACGAAGCCTCGCCAAGCAGCGGCTGGCAGGGCGGCCGGGGTTGCGGCCATCGCCTCGAACGAGGCTCGCCAGCCGGCGCTGAGTGCGGGTATCCGCAGAGCGCGCTGGAGGGTTTGCCTCGACTTATGCGGGAGATAGAGCAGGGCGTCGCAGTCGGCAACGGTTACCTGCTCGGGCCCCACGGCGACCCGTTCGATCGCCTGCCCGCTCTGGACCTTGCCTGGGGTCAGCACGCGGAGATAGAAGCCTGGGCGATGGTGGGCGACGAGCAGGGACGGCATGGCAGGCTCATTCATGCGGATCCCGACGCGAAAGCACGTCACCCGTGGTTGCGTGACCTCGAACAGCGCCTCGCCGATCCGGTAGCGGTCACCGATGCAGACCTCGTCATCGCTCAGCCCCTCGACAGTGAAATTCTCTCCGAACTGACCGTGCTGGAAGTCGTCGCGCCCCAAGTGGTCGGCCCAATATCTGTAGGAGCCCAATTGGTAGACGAACACGGCGCGGTGCTCACCCCCGTGACCCTTCTTGTCGGCCTGTTCATCGCCGTCGAGGTTGGTGCGACGGACCATGACCGGACCCTTCTCTGGGTTCTTCCACACCGCGGTACGGACGGTCCGGCCGTCCCATTGGATTTCCCGCGGTCGTCCGACATTGACCGACACCAGCCGCCCGGCCGCGACCGCCTTCCCGACAGGTGCTTCACCGTCGCGAGTGGGCCGGGTTGCCCTCATGTGCGGCCGTTCGCCTGCGCGGTTACTTCGTCGGTGCTCAGGTTGCGGTCGGGCCCGTGAGCAAGGACGTGTTGCCCTCGCTGAGGCTCCAGGCGCTGTCCATTGATGCTCACCTCCAGCTTGTCCGGCTCAAAGGACACGTAGCCGTCGATGCGGGAGACCTCGTGATAGGGCTCAAGGTAGGCCCAGCCAGCCCGGTGGGTGCCGTCGATGTCGTAGTAGCTACAAATCCCCTTGTACGGGCAGAACGTCGTGCGCTCGACCGGGGTCAACAGACCGTCCGCGATGTCGCCTCGTGGCACATACCACCGGGGTGCGAACCCCGACTCGTAGAGCACGACCGCCCGGTGGGTCTCGATGAGCTGCGTCCCTTGGCTGCTGACGGTCACGTGGCGGGCGCTCTGGCGGATGTCGATGCGGTGGTAGGCATCGGCCGCGTGCCCGATGATGCGCTCGTCCTCTTCATAGAAGCCGTCCATGGCGGTCCACGCGAACGCGACATGGTTCTTCAGCGGCTGGGCAGATGCTCCCGTGTGTTCCCACGCTCCGCGCCCCCTGGTTTCCATCCCGCCTCTCACCTCAAACCAGGTTGTCTCACCCAGTCCCGGATGATCGGTTCGCCGGTCGGTGGCTACAAGGGCGTCTGGAAGGATCGAGCTCTTGGGAAAGTACGCCACGGGATAGCGCCCGGGCTCGTGAAGCACGATGACGTCGTCGCTCTCGGCGATCACATGACCCCCGAGCATTACTCTCATTCGCCGACGCAGTGGCTCTGCGTACAGGACCCGCCCGCAACGCGATTCCGGGAGCAGGAATGTTCCGATCGCGCCGGGCGCGAGCGGTCCCTGCTGCCATGCCAAACCCATGTTTGATTCCTTTCTCGAAGTGGTTGTGTCAGGGCCCGTGTTTGCGATCAGGCGACGGCGAGTTGTCTTTGATCGAACCCTGCGGCGGTCTCACGCGCACGCTGGTGGGCGGCGGCGCGGTCGCCGTCGTGGTCCTGTGTGAGCACGGTCGGTTGAAAGCGGATCTCCGCCACATCTGTGATTCCGATCGACCGCAACCAGTCGTTGAAGTAGCTGGATTGAAAGTCGGCGCCGAAGGACAGCGGCGCGCCCGGCTGATAGACGCCGCTGGTGTAGACGACGACGGCACGGCCGGTGATCAGCGGCTTGTAGCCCGAGCTGGGGTCAAAGCCGAAGCACATTCCCGGCTGGGTGATTGTGTCGATGTAGTGTTTGAGCACCCATGGCACCCCGGCGTTCCACATGGGAACGGCGAACAGGTAGATGTCGGCTGCGTTGAAGCGGTCAAACACCGTCTGGACCTCTGCCCACACGTCAGCGAGCTCTCCCGTGGGAGCTTGCCCGCCGAAGGCGACCATCTTGGCGTTCGCGCCCTTGCCGCCGTACACCGGCAGGCTTCCATCCCACAGGTCGAGCCGATCCTCCTCGAGATCAGGGTGCTGGGTGCGGTACTCCGCGAGGAATGTGTCGGCCAGGGCGATGGACTCTGATGCCTCGCCGCGGGGCGAGGCAGAGATGTAAAGCAGCTTGGACATGAGATCTCCTGATCTAGGTTGATTGTTAGGGCGCGCTCCGGTGCGTCCGCCACCGCAGGCTGCTGGCGGACGCTTGTGCAGTCAGGCGAAGGCCCGCCGCAGAAGGGCGTCAACGTGGCGGGCGATGGCATCCGTCTCCTCGACGAGGGCGAAGTGGCCGGTGTCGAGCAACACGACCTCGGCGTCCGGAACGTCTCGCTTGTAGGCCTCCGCGCCGGGCGGGATGAAGAACGGGTCGTTCTTGCCCCACACGGCGGTCAGCGGCGGCTGGTGCTCTCGCAGGTAGGCCTGAAACTCCGGGTAGCGCCCAGGGTTGGTCTGGTAGTCCCAGAGCAGCGCTTCAGCGGCCTCCTTGTGGCCGGGCTGGTCGAGCAGCGCCTGGTCGAGCGTCCACATCGCCGGATCGATCGTCGCGACGTCGCGAGCCCCGGCCTCCCACTGCAGGCGGGTGCCCGCGATCGTCAGGAATCCATCGACGCCCGCCTGACCCTTGGCGCGATCCTCCCACCAGCTTGCCAGTGGGGCAACGCCAGGCCCGAACCCGTCGGTGTAGATGTTGCCGTTCTGGGTGATGATCCCGGCGACTCGTTCCGGGTGAGCGACCGCGATACGAAACCCAACCGGTGCCCCGAA
Organism: uncultured Actinomycetota bacterium; assembly: GCA_963706725.1. Taxonomy (GTDB): domain Bacteria; phylum Actinomycetota; class Thermoleophilia; order Solirubrobacterales; family Solirubrobacteraceae; genus Palsa-465. The sequence continues at coordinate 3,039,785 of OY970167.1, forward strand.
GTCGAACATGTACAGCACATAGCGGTTGAGTCCTAGCTGCTGAAGCAGCTCGTCGGTGATCTCCGCGAGCCAGTCGAAAGTCCACGGCGCGTCCGCGGGGGCGGCGCTAAACCCATAGCCGGGATAGTCGGGGGCGATCACGTGCCAGCTTTCGGCGAGGCGCTCCGTGAGTCCGTCGTAGGCGTGAGCGCCGCTGGGGTGCCCGGCGAGTAGCACGATCGTGCCCTTCTCGGGATCGCCGGCCTCGCGGTAGAAGATCTCCACGCCCGAGACTTCGGTGCGACGATGGCGGATCTGGGTGTCGCTCGTTGCCATGTACGGTTCCTTTTCTGAGGTGCGTGCTGATGAAGGCAGTCGCCGCGTGCCGTCGGCCGCAGGCTTCTCGTCGAACGACGGTCTGCCATGTGCGTTCTGCGCTGGTCCTGACGTCCTTTGACGCCGAGCCCGCCGCGGTCTTACTGGCGTGCGCGAAATTTCTCGGTGAACGCCGGGGCCACCGTCGCTCGCATCACGCTTGCCCACTCTGGCCGCGGTGGTGAGATCCGCTGTTCGGGCGGGGCGAATGGTGGCGTAGTACTTCGAGGAGCAGCGCCGACTGAATGGGCGGACAGATGACGACGTATCGGACGCTGAAGGTCGATCGGATCACGCTCTCTTACCGCGATGCCGGCCATGCCGAAGCACCGACGATCTTGCTGCTGCGCGGTCTGCCGTCCTTCACCGCACGTGTGTGAGCCGCTCCTGAGCCGGCTGGGAGAAGCCTTCCGCCGTCGCGCCTCGCCATCCCGGATTCGGACACAGCGACGCGCCAGACCCGGGAGTCTTCGAGTACCAAATTCAGGTCGCGACCTGGCCAACCTTGCAGAAGAGGCTTCGCGCTTATCAGCCGTCGCTGGTGAGGTGGGGTCGTTACGGCTCTCCTTCGAGGCTGCAGAGGCCAAGCTTTCAAGCACGACGTGCGCGGCACTGAGGTGCACGGGCTCGACGCCGGCCACGGCCTCCTTCACGAACACGCAGACAAGATCGGGGATCTCACACTCGACTCCGTCGTCGGACCGCTTGAGGGCATCTGATGCCTAGGCTGGGCCATGCCCGGACGCTGCACAGGGGAGCTACGATGCCGCGTATGAGGACGGACTCACGGGACGCGATGCACGGTCCCCGGACGCAGCCTGCGGCGTGCGATCAGGCCTCACGACGCTGGACCCAGCAGCTGCAGATCGGTCATCCAAGGCGCGAGCAGACGGTCAGCGCTCTGCACGCGCTCCTGCTGAAGAGCGCCCGCTATGAGCTATCTCGACGCCGCGCCCAACTGAGGTCGGTGAGCGGGCCAGAGTTCGACGATCTCGCTCAGCAGGCCGCCGACGATGCTCTGATGAAGGTCTTGGCCAAGCTCGAGCAGTTCGCCGGGCTCAGCCGCTTCACCACGTGGACATACAAGTTCGTCATCTTTGAGATCTCACGATTGGTGAGCAGGCACGCCTGGCAGCGTCAGCCGCCGCGTGCCGATGAGCTCGAGTGGGAGCGGCTCGCGGACTCCTCGACGGCAGGCCCCGCGCAACGCGCGGAGGGACGCGAGCGGCTCTCCCTACTCGCGACCGCTGTTGATCAGCTCACCGACCGTCAGCGGGAAGTGTTCGTGGCGGTCGCTCTCAACGATGTTCCGATTGACGTCCTGGCGCTCGAGCTCGGTTCCAATCGCAACGCGATCTACAAGAACCTGTTCGATGCACGCCGCAGCCTGCGCAAGAGCATGGCCGCCGGCGGTCACCCCGTGTTCCCGGAGGACAGAGACCGTGACTGACGACACGCGTCTACAAGACCTGCTGCGATCCGAAGACGGGGACTTCGGATGCGATGTAGGCATCGATATTTTCGATGCCTACATCGAACTGGAGCTCGCTGGCGAGGATCCCGCCACGACCTACCCTCATACCGCCATCCACCTGCGTGCGTGTCCGGCGTGTCGACAGGATCACGACGGTCTGCTCGAAATAGCCCGTCGGTTTGGGGACGCCTCCGCGCCGTAGCCCAGTCTCTGGGCTGAGCGCGCCACCCCGGGCCGCCCGCGCCACCAAGCGTGCAGAGCGATGACCTGAGCGGTCGGTCGCGCCGACAGGACGGTCACGTTGCGGGCAGGTAGCACCTCGCGGCCGCAAACGGCGGGCATCTGCCAGTAAGAAGACGCTAGCCAGCGTGACAAACGAGGCGGACGTCATAGGGATGTCTCTCTCAACTCATGAAGGAGAAGGACAGATGCGCGTCATCACACGCCTTCGATCACAACGCCGGCTCAGCACAAGCCTGATCGGCTTGGCGGCGACGACCGCCGCGGTCGCCGCGGTCGCCGCTCCCGCCTCGGCCGCGGCTCACCACCACGCAGTTTGGGCTCATCAAGGGAGCCGGCCGGCCGCCGGATACGTATACCTCAACGACAACACGGCCGGGGCGAACACCATCGCCGGCTTCGAGCGCGACGTCGACGGTTCGCTCACGCCGCTTCCGGGCTCACCGTTTGCCGCCGGCGGCGCCGGCACCGGCACAGGGCTCGCCTCGCAAGGCGCGATCCAGACAGCTTTCGACGGACGCTACGAGCTCGCCGTCGATGCAGGCTCAAACCAGGTGTCGGTGCTGCGCACTGACACCGACGGCTCCCTGTCGCAGGTCTCGGGAGGCGTCGTGTCCTCCGGTGGCGTTGATCCCGTCAGCGTCGCCGTGCACGGCAACCTTGTGTACGTCGTCAATGCGGGCTCGGCAGCCCCAAACCTGACCGGGTTTGTGCTGACCCCCTTCGGTCGCCTGATCGCGCTGCCGCATGCAACCTTGCCGCTGCCGGCCAATTCCCAGCCGGGCGAGGTGCTGTTCAACTCGACCGGGACCAAGCTAGCCGCTCCGCTGATCGCCTCCTCGCAGATCGCCAGCTACACGGTGAGCAGCGACGGGTACCTGAACGCCGCAGTCGGCTCCCCGTACCCGGGCCAGGGCCTGGGGGCGTTCGGCAGCCAGTTCAGTCCGATCAACCCCGACCAGCTGTTCGTCTCAAATCCCCACAACGGCGCCAACCTGGGTACCGTCTCGACCTTTGATGATGGCTTCAGCGGGACGCTGACCCCGATCGGGGCTTCTCCCTACGCAGACGGCCAGACGGCGCCATGCTGGGTTGCCATCACCCCCGACGGGCGCTACCTGTTCGCCGTCAACGCTGGTTCCGGCAACATCTCACGCTACGGGATCGCTCAGGACGGGACGCTCACGCTGCTGGGAACGACGCCGGTGAGTGGCAACAAGCCCGGTCCGCTCGATGCGGAAGTCAGCCCCGACGGACGGACGCTGTACGTCAACGAGAGTGCCGCCCACGCGGTCGGAGTGTTCGCTGTGCAGGGCGGAAATCTGACCGAGCTACAAAGCTCGCCGGTCGCCCTTCCAGCCGGCGCCACCGCAGCCGGAGTCTCCGTGGTCGCGGCTAGCGGCTGGGGCTGGGGCTGGGGCTGGCCGGCCGCGTAGCAGACCGCAGCCACGGGTTTACACCCGGGTGCGTGGCGACTGTCGTTGCCGAGCGAGCCATAGGCGAGCCCAGCACCGACAGCCGTCACGCGGCTCTATTCGGCGGGACTCGCGTGGACACGCACGGACCGTCCACACGCGCTAGGAGCCGCGTCGTTCGCGGCGCAGCGCGCGAAGTTCGCGATTGGCCAGCTCCATGGCATCGTCGTCACCGAGTCCGCTCCCAATCTTGGCCAGCTGACGATCGAGGAACGCATTCACGGGGTCGGCTCCGCCGGCGAGCTTCAGATATCGCTCGTAGGAGAGGACGACGGCCTCTGGGCGCCTGCGGGTTCCGATCACGACCTGCTCGGCATCGGGTCCAGCCTCGCGAAAGTGCTCGAACATCGCCGGCAGTTGCGCGCGCCTCCCGGGTTGCGAGAACCTCATGCGGTTTCCTGCCCACAGCTGGGGCGTAGCACATACGTGTACACGTTCGTGCTACGCGAACGCCCGGGCGATCGCGTCGGCCTCACCCTCGCTGGGCTGGTAGTGCGTGTAGATCTGGGTTGTCTTGACGTCGTCGTGCCCCATCCACTCCTGGATCTTGCGCATCGGCTGGCCGGCGGCGGCCTCAGAGGGCCCCATCGGGGGCGCATCGCTCGCGGCGTGACGTAGCAGACTGACCTCACGCGTTGTTCGTGGCGAGTGCGAGAAATGAGCGCGCCGCAGCCGAAAGGGGACCTTTGCGGTGGATGAGGCCAACCTGGCGGTTGATGGCGGGTTGGGCGCTGCGGACGATCGCACCACGCCTCTTCGCTTCATAGGCGAGTGGAGCTGGTAGCAGGGCTGCCCCGGCGCCGGCGAGCACGAGCGGGACGATTGCCTCTCTGGCCGCGGTCTGTACGGCGATCTGCGGTGTGACGCCGACAGCGGCGAGCGCCTGCTCGAGCAACATTCGGGTCGAGGTGCCCGGAGGACTGACGACGAGTTGGGTCCGGGACAGGTCGCGAGCTCCGAGCGCCTGCTCGCCCGCGGGTGCTGCGGTCGGTGGGAGCACGAACATCAGCTCCTGCTCGCCGAGTGGGTGAGCGATGATCTGAGCGCCCGGCACAGGGAGATGCGCAGCGCCGAGTTCGCAGGTGCCGTCGCGCACCTGTGCGACGACACCATCGGCGCTTTCGGGTTCGAGCACCTGAACCTGGATACCCGGGTGGCGTTCGCGGAAGCGGCCGATCAGGGTTGCCATTGGGTCGACGGCGAGTGTCGCGAGCGCGGCAATCTCGAGCGTGCCGGTTGTCAGTTCGACGACGCCGCTGATCGCGTGGCGGGCATCGGCGATCGATCGCAGGATCTGGCGGGCAGGCCCGACGAGAGTTTCACCCGCAGCGGACAGCCGCACGCCGCGCCCAACTCGGTGAAAAAGCTGGACTTCGAGTTCGCTCTCGAGTGCCCGTAGCGCCTGTGAGAGCGACGGCTGTGCGACGCGTAGCCGGTCCGCTGCGCGTGTGACGCTTCCCTCGTCAACGACGGCCAGGAAGTAGCGAAGCTTCCGCTCATCCATAGGGAATAGCAGCTAATCACATCTGGCTTTCGTCTTAGACCTATAGAACCAGACACGCTGAAATGCGTGCGAGACGTCCATGTGATGCTCAGCCGTCGCCAGATCGATCGTGGCGCGTTCACCGACCAACACCGCAGCTAAGGAGATTTCGCCATGGACGCTTCATTGGACCCGGTATTGCGGCACCAGGTCGACGGGATGGTCACCCGGCTGTGCTCTGAGTTCGCTGGGCAGTTCGACCGCGAGCAGATCGAGAACGTCATGGACGATTCTGTTGAGCGGTTTGTTGAAGCCGCCTCGGTTTTTGATTTCGTGCCGCTGCTGGCGTACCGGTTCACGCGGGAGCGTCTCAATGCGATCACTCGCACCGAGGGCCAACGCGCCCATGGGTCTTGGGATGTCGTGTTCGTCAGCCTCAGCGGCGGCGGGCGTGGACAGATCGCGGCCGCGCTCACGACGCTGCTCTCCCAAGGCCACGTTGCTGTTCACTCCGCTGGGACCGCAGTTCAGGGACAGGTCGATCCCGGGGTGCGAGCTGTAATCGCTGAGCTGGGCGTCGACGCCGACGAGCAGTTCGCGCGCCCGGTAACTGAGGAAGTCCTGCGAGCTGCGGACGTCATCGTGACGATGGGCCACAGCGTCGGCGTCCTTGATATACCGCCACACATTCGGCACGAGGATTGGCGGATCGGGGACCCGATCGGTGCCCCGACCAATGAGATCAGACGAGTTCGCGCCGACATCGAATACCGTGTCAGGAACCTGCTGAGCGAGCTAGCCGTACCGATCAACGAGTACGCGGCCGCTCCCGGAAGGCCCGGGGACGTTCCGATCGGCCAGCGCTAGGAGACAGGCGGACGCAGCATCGTCGGGCACGGGCATGAAGGCCGCGCTTTTGCCCGCACCTGCGCCTCGCGAACGCCAAAACGGTCAGCGGGTCGTTGCAGCTGACCGACTCTTCAGCGCCGCGGACTAGGTGGCGGAGGTACCCCGTACTTGCGGATGCAGGTGTGGAGCGCGGCCAGGTACACCGGCGAGCTCTCCATGGCGTGGGGGATCACGATCGCGCCGTTGCTTTCGGGGTCTGGAAAGTTGGTGGAGCCGTGGGCGCGCATGCATCGCGAGAATCTCAGCGCCTCTGTGACGACCTGCGAGGACTGCTGGGTGGCAGAGTAGGTCGGCTGCAGGCTCCTACAGGCACGCTGCGCCGTCGCGGCTTCCACGCTGCCGACCCCGAGTTGCCCCGGGGTCAACTTAGACTTATCGAACTGCCCGCTGCTGTCTGGAGCCGGCCACAGTGGCACGCCATGGGCGCGCACGCATTTGGCGTAGGCAAGTGCCTGGGCGTAGGTAGATGTCGCGGGCAGGTCGCTGCTCACCGTGCCGGTATTGACGGTGCTGGAGGTGCGGGGGCTCGCGCTCCCGCCACAGCCGGCAACCAGGACGGCTACCGCGATCATCGCGATGAGGGCGCGTGCGCAATCCAAGACGCTCGCTGTTGCGGCTTGGAAGCGATGGACGGTTCGCGGCGGCGGCAATTTCTGTGGAACTGGCTAGGCTCGACAGCACGTAATAACTGACGCGCGGTAACGCGCCGGTTACGGACGCGCCAACCGCCGGCCCGCACGGCTTTGGATGGACCACAACCCGAGCGCTCCCAGAACGGCAGTCGAGGTGAGCGCGATGGTCGACGAGGCCCGTCCGCTGCGTCAGACGCGACCACGGTCAGCGGTTCCGGTCGTGATCGCTCAGCCGTCGTGTGCGGAGGGGCGTGGCGATTTCGGCTCTTGTGGATCGCCGTCATTGGCGTCCGGCGGTGAATCAGTGTCGACGACGGCTTCGGCTCGCCACAGCCGTGCGTAGCTCGCTGTGATTCCCGCCCTTGCGTTTGCTATTTCGCGCAGCAGCTGTTCTACCAGGTGGTAGCGCTCCATGACGGGGACTGTACAGCCAGAAACCTTACGTTGTAAAGTTGGGTCGCGTGCCACGTTCGGAACCCGCCACAGCCCGCGACCACGGGCATCGCCGGTTGAACCGCGAGGTGATCCTCGATGGTGCGATCGTGATGATCGAGCGTGAGGGCCCCGCTGCGCTCAGCATGCGCCGGTTGGGTACGGAGTTGGGGGTTGAGGGAATGGCGATCTACCACCACTTCCAAGGGCGCGAGGAGCTCTTGGCCGCGATCGGCGACCGACTGCTCGAGCCACTTCATGAGCTGGAGCTCGGCGAGGACTGGCGTGAGGCATGTCGGAGGTTCGCAATCGCTCTGCGGAACATTGCCGTGGCCCGGCCCGCGACGTTCCAGCTCCTGGGCCTGCAACCGCTTGACACGACCGCGGGACTGGAGCCGGTGGAGCGGCTGCTGGGCGTGCTCGTGGGAGTTGGATTTCGTCCGGCTGAGGCGCTTGGAACCTACCGTGCCACGGTCAGCTACGCCCGTGGTTATGCATTGGCTGAGGCGACAGGTTTCACAGTCGATGCCGCCCAGCCGGCGGGGCGCAAGCGGCTCGCGGCGCTTCCGGTGGCCAAGTTTCCGATCCTCGCCGGGCAAGCGGCCGAACTCGCCAAGATCGACGCCAATTCGGCCTTCACGCTGGGTCTCGACGCGCTGCTGTTCGGCCTCGGTGGCCCAGCATGAGCGGCCGGGTCAGTGCTTCGATGCGCGAGCGACTCCGGCCGCGGGGGCAGGAACAGGTCGCGGCGAGTGTTGAACGGCATGGCGAGCTGCTCATCCGCGTGCCGGCAACGATAGGCTGGGGTCTGGAGAGCCGGGAAGACTGGTCGGCACCCCGTTCGCGCGCGCGTGCCCTGGTTGCTCCATTCTCGAATCCCATCCAGCCTGACCTTTGACTCCCCGCCTCGCGGAGGAGATGGGTGATGTCGGACGTACTGCTTTTGGCGGGGTTCGTGGTTGGCGTTGTGGTCAGTCTGGCTGCGAGCTGGCTGCTTGTGACCCGGTTGGAGCGAATCGGAGCTGGCGTCGGTCTCTCTGAAGCGCTGCTCGGAATGCTTGCCGCGCTTGCGGCCGATGGCCCTGAGATCACCTCGGCGGTGACGGCGCTGGCCGGTGGGCACGAGCGAATCGGCGCGGGTGTCGTGATCGGTTCAAACGTGTTCAACCTGGCAGCGTTACTGGGGCTGGGGGCGATCGCCGCCGGCCGGATCGTGCTGCACCGCCGCGTGTTGTTGTTCGAAGGGGTCGCGGCCATTCTGATCGCCATAGCCGCTCTGGCGGTCGTCGTCGCAGGCGTGCCGCCGGCTGCCGGGCTGCTCGGTTGCGTTGTCGTTCTGGTCCCGTACGTGGCGATCTCTGGCGGCCCTGCCCGCCTGCGGTGGCTGCCGGCACGTTGGCGGCGTTGGCTGAGCGAGGCCGTCGCCGAGGAGGAGCTCGAGCTTGCCGGCGCGCTCGATGAGGGGCCGTCGCAACGAGGCGACGTCGTCGTCGCGATTGCTGCGGTGCTGGTGGTGATCGGTGCGAGCATCGGGATGGAACAGACCGGATCGACGCTCGGTACCCACTACGGCATCCCTGAGATCGTGATCGGTGGCCTGGTGCTGGCGGCGGTCACGAGCCTCCCGAACGCTGTCTCTGCGGTCTATCTCGCGACGCGCGGTCGCGGCGCCGCAACGCTCAGCACGGCACTGAACAGCAACGCGATAAACGTCGTCGCCGGGCTGCTTCTGCCAACGGTATTCGTCGGGCTCGGTGCTCGCTCAGGACAGACCACGCTGATAACCGTCTGGTATGCGGGATTCACGGTCGCGGTGCTCGGGCTGGCCATGGTGGGCCGTGGGCTGGGGCGAGCCGCTGGGGTCGCCATCGTCGTGGGGTACGCGACCTTCGCGATCACACTCGCCCTGTCCGCCTGATCGCGCCCAGACCCAGGAACTCCGGGTACTGGCCGTATCAGCTGTCCGGCGTTCCACGAAGAGGCGCGAGGACGAGGACTCGCTCGCCGGCGTGCAGTCGCAGCTCCGGGGCTGCGGCGTGTACCTCGCGTCCGTGTGTCAGCGCTACGACCGCGCTCCCCGCCGGCCAGGGAATCTCGCCTAACTGCCGTCCGAGCGCCGGCGAGTCTGGGCTGACGCGCAGCTCGAGCAGCTCATAGCCTAACAGCGGCCGGGTCGGCGTCGGGCCGGAGGATGGTGGTGAGCCAGCCGTCGCCGCGGTGGCAGCTGCTCCGTCTCTGATCTCCTGTTCAGTCGTCTCGAGCTTGGTGGTGAGCGCCCTGAGGATGTCAGCACGGGTGAGCCAGCCTTGAAGGTCGCCATCGTGGGAGAGGACCGGGAGTCCGTCGCGACCGTAGAGCACGAGCTGGCGGCGAGCCTGTTCCAGGTCCTCGTCGGCGAACAGCACCTGTGGGCGACGTGAGAGCGTGACCGGCCCCATGAGTTGCTTCCACACGGCTGTGCCGAAGGCTCCGGTCACGCTCTGGTCAGCGCCGTACGTGTGTTGACCCTTGATCGCCTGCAACGGCTGCATCACCTGCTCGACCGTCAGGGCTCGCAAGGCGCCGATCGCCTTCGGGCGCTCGATGTCGATCCCGCGGCGAAGCAGTTTGGTCGTGTAAATGCTGCCCTGCGTGATCTGCCGCGCGAGCTGCGACGCCAGCCCGCACGCGAGCATGATCGGCAACGTCAGCGTGAAGTTGCCGGTCATTTCCGCAACGCTCGCGATTGCCGTCAGCGGCGCCTGAGCGGCACCGGCGAACACGGCGCCCATACCAACCACCCCGTATAGGGCCACAGGCCCTATTGCGGCGCCGAACAGGTGATGGCAGACGACACCGAAGGCCGTACCCGTGGCGGCGCCGATGAACAGCGACGGTGCGAACACGCCACCGGAGCCACCGATCCACAACGTCAGACTGGTCGCCAGGATCTTTCCCGCGAGCAGCAACAGGACGAACCAGAGCACGTAATTGCCGGCAAAAACCCGGTCCATCACCGGGTAGCCGACGCCGTACATCTGCGGCAGGAGTAGCAGCAGGCCGCCCAGCAGGAACCCGCCCGCGACCGGCCGCAACCATTGTGGCCGCCGTTGCCAGATCAGATCGGCGGCGTCCTCGCCCCGGTAAACAGTCTTCTGAAACAGCACACCGATCCCGCCGGCTATCAGACCCAGCAGGGCGATCAGCAGAAAGCTCGCGTCGTGGCTGACCGTCAGGTTGTGGGGCACGCTCGCGAAGAACGCGGCGCTGCCAAAGAACGCACGGCTGATCAGATCGGCCGTGACCGCAGAGAGGATCGTCGCCGCCAACGCCTCAGCAGAGAATTCCTTGAGAATGATCTCGAACCCAAAGAATAGGCCCGTCAGAGGAGCGTTGAACGTCGCGGAGATCCCGCCGGCGGCGCCGCAAGCGACGATCACACGCATCCGCCCCTCGCTCATCCGGACGAGCTGGCCGAGCGTCGAGGCGAACGCCGAGCCGATCTGCACGATCGGTCCCTCGCGCCCGACCGAACCGCCGCCGCCGATGCATAGCGCCGACGCCAGCGCCTTGACCAGCGACACCTGGGGTCGGATCCGCCCGCCGTTCTCAGCCACCGCCAGCATCACCTCGGGCACCCCGTGCCCGCGCGCCTCCGGCGCAAAGCGCGCAATCAGCGGGCCGTACAACAGGCCCGCGACCACCGGCGCGACAAGCACAAACCAGATCCCCAGAAACGGAAGATGCAGGCTCGGCTGGTGCCCAAGCTGGCCGTAGGCACTGCGTCCGGTGAACAGCCACGTGAAGAGGTAGATCAGATCCCGGAAACCGGCGGCCCCCAAACCCGCGACAGCCCCGACCAGCAACGCCATCACGACGAGCCCAAGCTTCGTCGCCGCTAGCCATCCCTGTACGCGCCGTAAGCTGCCAGCCGATTCGACGCTCGCAGCCGGCTCCGGCGCCCGCATCCCCACGTTCACCGAGCCCAGGTTTCGCGTTTGCTTAGCGACCGCATCGCCTTCACTTTACACCGTAAGCTTTTACGGCGTAAAGCTGAGTTCCGGCACGCCCGATGGCGCCAGCTCCGGCATGTCTTCGCGGCCACACTCGCTCCCGGCACTTTGGGGCCCGCCGCCCAGAGCAAGGCCGGCGGCGGACCCCAAGACCGATTGGCTAGTGCCAGCGCGCGAGGGTGTAGGCCTCGGAGAAGTGCTGCCCGCTTGTGGTCGTGACCATGAGTTCGACCGAAAGTGCGTGCCGGTAGCGATCCCCGATCAGTCGGCGGCCCTTGGAGTTGAGGCGCGCAACCGTCGGCCACCCGCTCGCGGCGGGCATCGAGAAGTTCCGCGTGGCGATCGCGGCCCCGCGGTACATGAGGACGTAGCGGCCTGTGCACGCAGTCTGCCCAGCGAAACATCCGACCACAGGACCAACCCAGCCGTTGCGGGAGACGAACCCGTGGCGGCCGAGGATCTTCAGTGTGGAAGGCGTGCTCGCCGGTCCAGCCGTGATGAACGTCTTGTCAGCTCCATAGGTGATGCCGCCGCTGCTCTGTGCGACCACACGGTAGTGGTAGGTGGTGCTGGCAAGCAACCCTTCCGGGTGGCGATGAACCGCAACCGAGGAGCTTCCCGAACCGACTGCCACCGGCAAGGTCTCGAGCCCGTATCCGGTGGTCGTGCCGTACTGGAAGTAATAGGTAGTTGCGCGTCCGTCGGGGTTCACCAGCGCGTTGAGGACCGCCGACGAACTGTCTGGCTTCGACGCGTTCTCGGTGACGACCGCCGGCGGCGTGGTCGTCGTGGCGGTCTCATCTGCGCCAAGTGCCGTCCCGCCGGCACTGAACGCGACGAGGCGGAAGTGATAAGTCGCACCGGGCGCGAGGCCGGCCACAACAGCGGAAGCGGTCACATCTGCCGTGCCGGCGCCAACGCTGACGGGACCCGTCTCGAATCCGTAGCTGCTGGTGGTGCCGTATTCGAACCAGTAGGTCGTTTGCTGGCCCTCAGGGTTGACACTGCCGCTCAATGTCAGGCTTGACTGGGTCGAGTTAGTCGCCGCCGACGACGTCGCCTTGGGAGCAGCTGACGGTGCGGGCGCCGATCCGGTAGTGGCGAATGTCTGATCGGCGCCAACGGATGTGCTGCCTGATGTGTTGGTTGCGATCATCCGGAAATGCACTGCGCTGCCGGGCGGCAGATTCGCCAGGGACGCGCTCACGCTGGCGGCCGCCTTACCGGCCCCTGCCGAGGTCGGCGTGGTTTCGTGCCCGTAACCGACAGTCGGCCCCCACTGGAACGCGTACACCGTCTGCTGGCCGTTTGGGTTGACCGTGCCGTGCAGGGTGGCACCCGTGGCGCCGATCGACGTGGCGGGTGCGGTCGTCACCGCGGGCGCGTTGGTGGTCGCACCGATGGCCATCGCTGCGGGAATGCCGCCGGCCACGGCGAGGGCAATGCAGATAAGGATGGAGCGTAAAGGCTTCACTCAAGCCTCCTTCTAGTTAGGGCTGGATGCCCTCCTTAAACGGGCGGCCATGAGCAAGTTGCTGATCGGTCCCGACATCGGTCACCATGCTGACGCTTGCGTGATAGGTGGTCAGCAGACTGACGCGACGAGTTGACTTTCGGAGCGGGCTTCACCGCTGACGTTCAGCGATCGCTCCGCTTCATAACGTCCGTTGCCGCTGATGGCTCGCTTCCAACTCGAGCAGCTCCCCCGGCGGCTCGCCCCTGAGAATCCAGACGCCATCGACCACGCTCAACGCGCCGCGCTCTGCGAGCTCGCCCAGCGAGCTGCTCACGGTGGGCAGCCGCGCACCGACGATCTCCGCAAGCAGCCCATGCCTAAGGTGCAGCGGCAGTGCGGTACCCGCCGGAGTGACGTGCCCCCACCGGGCCGCCAGATGCCAGAACAGCATGAGGAGCCGCACCTCGACACGTGGTTGGTGCACGATCGCCATGGCGACCGCAAGATTTCTGGAGCGCTCTAAGGCACGTCCAACGAGGCGTCCGGTCAACTGCGGGTAGCGGGCGAGCCGCAACGCAACCCGCTCATCGAGGACCGCCAGCAACGTGTCCTCGAGTACTCGCCAGCCGGTCGCCTGCGGCAGAGTCGCAGGCGCGTCCTCTCCATGCCAGGGGCGGAGCACGTCGCCCTCACCCAGCAACTCGGCGCCGAATCTCCCCTCGATCCCCACACGACGAATCAGCAACCCGTTGAGTACAAGGAGCCCGATCCCGTCATGGCGCATGCCCGGGCTGTGCCCGCTCCAGCCCCCTCGAGGGATGCGGGCGACAGGGGCAAGGCATTCCCTGAGGGCACGACCCCGCACCGAGCGCGGGATAGCCTCCGCGAGATCGGGGTCCTCGACCAACAGCTGACAGACCCTCAGAGACAGCGGTCTGGTCTCAAACATTGGTGCCGACACCGGGCGGATCGTCCACTACAAGCACAACACGCTCCACAGCTCGAAGATGCGCAGGTACCGCGCGCCCCGCCCTGGTCGCACAGTTCGGGCCCGCCAGCTTCCATGACCAGCGAGCTCGCGCCGCGGAGATCAGGCAGGTTCGAGCACGAACACCGGGATCAGCCGCTCGGTCTTCTGCTGATAGTCCGCATAGTTGGGATAGGCGGCCACGGCTCGCTCCCACCAGATGGCACGCTCGTCGCCCTGCAGCTCGCGCGCGACAAAGTCGCCTTGCTCCGGCCCGTCCCAGACCTCGACCCGCGAATCGGCACGTAGGTTCGCCACCCAGGCGGGGTTCTTCGGCGCTCCGCCCTTCGATCCAACAGCGAGATAGCTGCCGTCGTGTTGCACGCGCATCAGCGGGGTGCGTCGCAGCCGGCCGCTCTTCACGCCGCGGTTGACGACGATCACGATCGGCAGCCCGGTGTCGCGCAGCGTCGTGCCCTCGGTACCTCCGGAGCGCTCCCAGGCCTCGATCTGCTCGCGAACCCAGGCGGCCGGATCAGGCGTCGAATATTCACCCTCGAGCGGCACGTCGCGGAGCCTACAGCTGCCTAGAGCTCGACGCCGATCAGGGTCGGCTCGGGGCTGATCATGACCCCGAACGCCTGCTGCACGCCGGCGCGGATCTGACGTGCCAGCGCGATCAGCTCCGCGGTGCTCGCACCACCGCGATTGATCAGCGCCAGCGTGTGCTTGCTGGAGATCCCGACGTGGCCCGCGCCGTAGCCGCGTGAGAAGCCGGCGTGCTCGATCAGCCAGGCGGCAGAGGTCTTGACGCCGCCCTCTGCCGTCGGCCAGTTCGGCGGGGCGCTCGCCGGCCCGAGCCGCTCGGCGGCGCGCCGTTCGAGCACCGCGAACTGCTCGAGCGACATGATCGGGTTGACGAAGAATGAGCCCGCACTGACGGAGTCCGGGTCATCGGGATCGAGCACCATGCCCTTGCGCCGTCGCAGCGCGAGCACGGCCTCACCGACGCTCGCCAGCGGGCACCTGGCGCCAGGCTCGACTCCGAGCGAGCGGGCCAGCTCGGGGTAGACGAGCGGCCGGCCGAGTGACGAGCGCTCGAGCGCGAACGTGACCTCCAGCACCACGAACCGGGCCAGCCCGCGGAAGGTACTCGAGCGGTAACCAAAGCCGCACTGGGCGGCCTGCAGCTCGATGACCGCCGCGCTGCTGCGGTCATACACCCGCACCGAAGCGATCACGTCGGAGACCTGTTGGCCGTAGGCACCGACGTTCTGGATCGGTGTGGCGCCGACCGTCCCCGGGATCCCGGCCAGGCACTCGACTCCAGCCAGGCCGTCGGCGATCGCGCGGCTCACAAACTCGGCCCAGGACTCTCCCGCGGCGACCACGAGCCGCTCGCGGTCGCCGACCACGGTCGTCGAGACACCGCGGCTGGCGACGTGAACCACCGTGCCCGAGAAACCGGCATCGGCAATCACCAGGTTCGAACCACCTCCCAACATCAGCAGCGGCTCGCCGGCGGCATCGGCATCGGTCACCGCCTCGATGATCTGGTCTGCCGATGTCGCCTCAACCAGCCGCCCGGCCGGCCCGCCGAGGCGAACCGTCGTCAGCTCCGCGAGCGCACGGTCGGCTGTCACGTGGTCTCGCCGCAGCCTGCGCGACTCACGAGAGCCCGACCAGCCGCCGCCCATCGTGTGTTCGCCGCGTGCCCTACCCGTCGCATGGGCACAGGGTACGGCGCGACGGTGATCGGCTGCCCGAGTACGGCAGCGGGATCGATCCGGCGGCATCCCAACCGCGATCGGGGCGCAGCATCGCCACCACCACCGTAGGACCAGTTCTGGGCCGCGGGCAGTCGCTCCAGCAGCGCGATCGCGGTGTCAGGGTCATAGGGCTCAGAGCCTCATCTCGAACACCTGGCCGTGCCAGGGGCCGCGGACATCAACCGTGAAGCTGTCCGAGCGTACGAACCCCTGGCGCTCATACCAGGCGACCAGACCCGGCGCGCCCGCCCAGCAGTCGACGCGCAGCACCTCCGAGCCGGCGGCACGAGCTTCGGCGGCCGCGCGGCGGACAAGCTCTGCGCCGACGCCAACGCCGGCGTGGTCGCGGTCGCTGACGAGGAACAGCAGGTAGGTCTCGTTCAGCGTGGTCGCTGGAACATGGGCGGGTGAAGCGCTGGCCGTGACGCTCGCGCCCACCGGCTGCCCGCCGAGCTCAGCCATGCGCAGGCCAGGCTCCCCCAGCCACTGCTCGACCAGCTCGCGTGTGCGGGGGCGCGCTGACGCCGGCTCGGTGCCCCACTGCTCAGGCTGACCGCGCGCCACCATCCAGGCGATCGCCATGTCCCAGAGCGCGAGGATGACGCCCAAATCGCTGCTGCGCCCCTCGCGGATGACGATCACGCGGGCCTCGCCCAGCACGGCTCGAACTTCGAGCCGTTGAGATCGATGCTGTAGAGCGCGCCCATGATCCCCTCACGGTTGTCCGCACCACAGAAGCGCGAGGTCGGCAGATCGTATTCCGCGTTCAGGACCGGTTTGCCGGCGCTGAGATATGGCCGGAACGATGCGCATTCAGAGTATTGGTTGCACTGCTCGTCGAGCGCCCCATCGAAATAGGGCTCGAGCTGGCGCGCCTGTGCCGGGTCGTTCTTCTGAAACACCGCGAGGCCCAGGGAATGGGCCTCGCGAGCGACCCACTTGTCGTAGGTGAGCTGCTCGCGCGCGGTCAGCGGAAAACCGGTGCTGTTCGTGTAGCCGTCGATATTGTCCGGCTCGAGCGCGTCAAACCCCTTGCGCCTGCACATGCGGATGCGGGCGGCCATGATCGGCTCGAGCACCGACGTCGAAGGACATCTTGACGCTGCCGGTCAGCTGCCAGTACCAGGTCAGACGCGGGCCGGGCTTCCAGCGTGCCTGGCCCGCGCCAGCCGAAAGCAGCAGCGCCAGCAATACGCAGAGCGAGGACGCGGCGGCTCGTCTCACCCAGCCAGTACAGCAGCAATCTTGCGCACGGTGCTGAGCCCTGGGATAAGCTCCGGTCATGGATCTTGGTGAACCCAGCTCCTACGGAGTCCTCACCAGCGGAACCCCGGTGTACAGCTCCGACGGCGAGCAGATCGGCACGGTCAAGCATGTGCTGGCGGCCGAGGATGAGGACGTCTTCGACGGCATCGTCATCGGCGAGCATCGCTTCGGCAGCGAGCACCGCTTCGCCGACGCTGACGACGTGCAGGAGATCTTCGATCGCGGCGTGGTGCTGAAGCTGGACAGCGCGGCCTGTGCGCAGCTGCCCAAGCCCTCGGCAAACCCCGCCGTGATGCGTGACGATCCGGCCGAGTCGAAGGGCGACTTTCGACGTCAGAAGCTGATGCGCGCCTGGGATCTGCTCTCAGGCAACCGCTGACCCAGACCGGATAAGCAGATCACCGCGCGGGTAGCCTAACCGCGTGCTTGAAGACTCCGTGCGGGCGCGTTAAGCGTGCGCTTCAGGGCACCGCTAGGGTGAAGGGGGTGCTGGCACTCGACGCGGAGGGGCTGGTCAAGACAGTCGGCGCCGGCCGTGCCGCGCGGCGCGTGCTCGATGGCGCCGATCTGCGCGTGGAGCGCGATGAGGTCGTTGCGGTGCTCGGCCGCTCGGGCACCGGAAAGTCGACGTTGCTGTACCTGCTCGGCGGACTCGACGCTCCCGACGCGGGGCAGATCACGATCGCCGGCGAGCGCCTGACCGGGCGCAGCGCACGCGCGCTGGCACGCCTGCGGCTGCGCCACATCGGCTTTGTCTTTCAGCAGTTCCAGCTGATCGACGAGCTCAGCGGACTGGAGAACGTGATGGTCCCGACGCGACTGCCGGGCGCTCCCTCGGGAGGCGCCCAGCGCGCCGGACGGCTGATCGACGAGCTGGGCCTCAGGCGCGTCGCCGACCACCGCCCGCACGAGCTCTCCGGCGGTGAGCAGCAGCGCTTTGCGATCGCGCGGGCACTGGTCAACGGCCCCGAACTGATTCTCGCCGACGAGCCGACGGGCAGCCTCGATCAGGAGAGCGGCGCGATCGTGCTCGAGCTGCTCGCCAACCTGCGCGGCCGCGCGGTGGTGCTCGTCACGCATGAACCCGACGCGGCAGCGATCGCAGACCGCGTGCTGTCGCTCGAGTCGGGCCTGCTGCGAGGGCAGATCGACGCCCCACGGAGACGGGCATGGGGCGACAGCTACTGAGTGCAGCGGGCGAGGCATGGTTCGCGCTGCGCATGCGGCGGCGCAGGGTGCTGCTCAGCGCCGTCGGCATCGCGCTCGCCGCGGCGATGCTGTCGGCGGCGATCGTGATCGCCGATGGGCTCGGTCGCGGCTTCACACGCGCGGTCAGGACCGCCCAGATGGGCGATCTGATCGTGCGCTTCGATCCGGTATCCGCTCGCGAAGCGGCACAGCGGATCCGAGCCCTGCCCGACCTTGCCGGCTTCACGCTGCGCATGGAGATCAGGAATGTGCCGTTCAAATATGCCGGGCATGAGGCCAGCGGCGGTATCGGTGAGATCCTCAGTCCGCGCCAACGCCAGGGCTACGCGGTCATAGCAGGGCACAACCTGGGCCGCAGCCAGCGCGGCGTGCTGATCGAGCCGGGGCTGGCATCGGCCTGGCACATCCCGATCGGCGCCCGCATCAGCCTCGGCGTCGCCGGCACCCAGCGCGTCGTCGGCCTGGCCGAGGGGCCCGACGACGTCGGCTACCCACTGGCGGCGCCGCGCTTCTATATCCGGCGTTCGACACTCGAGCTGCCGGGCGCGCACTACCCCAGCCCGCCGGTCGATTTCGCGGAGATCTGGCTACGCAATCCTCGTTACGTGAACGAGGTGTTGGTGCAGGCCCGCACCGAGAGCTACGGGCTCCGCCACCTCCAGTTCGCGACCCGCGCTGGCGTGCAGGTGCTGATCAACCAGGCCGCCGGAATCGTGATCGACCTGCTGGTGGCGCTTTCAGCGATCGCACTGGCGACGGCCGCGGTGTTGCTGGCCGCGTCCGCACGGGCCGAGGTGCAACGGCGGATGCGCTCGATCGGCATCCGCCGCGCCGTGGGCGCCACCCGCGGGCACGTGGTGGTTGCGCAGGCACTTGAGACCGCGCTCGTGGCCGTGCCGGCGGCGACACTCGGCACCCTCGCCGGCCTACTGGCGACCTACGGACCCGACAACCGGCTGCTCTTGTTGCTCAACGAGCCCGGCCCCGGTGCCGAGCTGGCATTGCCGCTGCTGCTTGGCTGGCTGACGAGCATCGCGCTGCCGGTCGCCGGCGCAGCGTGGCCGGCATGGAGCGCGGCGGGTCGCGCGGTGATCTCGCTGCTGCGCGGAGCCGACGTGTCCGCCGGCGGCGGTCGCCGCCACCGCTCGCACAGCGGCGGGGGTGGGCTGGCCGGCCTCGGCGCGCGACTGGTTGCCGCCCGCCGCGCGCGCCTGCTGGCGACGGTCGCGATGCTCGCCTGCTCGACCGCCTTTGTGCTGCTGATGCTGGCGCTCGCCGGCGCGCTCAGCTCACTCGAGACCGACCCGCAGGAGCTTGGCAAGCACTACCAGATCACCGCCTTCGCGCCGCCCGCAGAGGCCGCGCGAATCGCGCACGTCCCCGGCGTGCAGGCCGCGTCACCCCGCTACGAGGTGCACGCCGTCGACGGGTATTCCCTGGGGGAGCTCGTCGACGTGATCGGCTATCCGCACGATCACACGCTGTTCGAGGCGCCGCCGCTCGAATCAGGAACACGTCTGCGCGGCGACCACGAGGCGGAGGTCGGTGTCGGCCTGGCCAACGCCCTGGGGCTCGCGCCGGGCTCTGAGCTGCTGCTGCAGATGCCGACGGGCAAGCTGCTGCGGCTGCGTGTCTCGGGCACGGTCAGCTCGCTCGAGGATGAGGGACTCGTCGCCTACGTCCCGGCCTCGGCGCTGCTCGCCACCGATCCCTCGGCCCCCGCCGAGATCGCCGTGCTGTTGCGGCCCGGAGCCGTCCAATCGGCCGTCTTCCAGAGGCTGACGGTGATCGGCGCCGACCCGCAGACGACCGAAGGTGCGACCGCGCGCGGCGCGCCGCTCGTGGCAGTCTTGAAGACGATCCTGCGAGCGGTTGCGATCGTCGATGGGCTCGTATGCATCTACGCCCTGGTTCAGGCGTGTGCGCTGACGATGCAGGAACGACGCCGGACGGTGGCGGTGCTGCGCGCGTGTGGTGGCGGCGGCAGCGCGATCCGGCGGTTGCTGCTGGGCACTGTGCTCGCGCTCGTGTTGCCGGCGGCGATCGTCGGGATCGCGCTCGAGCGCTTCCTCTTCGGACCGGTGCTGGCGCACCTCGCCATCAGCTACGCGTCGCTGGACCTGACCCCGACGCTCTACGAGATCGCGGCGATCCTCGCCGGCCTGGCGCTCGCCGGCGGCGCTGCGATCCTGTGGGTGGCCCGCGCCGCCACGCGCGAGTCGGTCGTCGTGGGGCTCGCGGGATGACCCAGCTCACGCGCAGGCAGCTGATCGGCGGCGCGATCACCGGCGCCGCCGCCGTGACGCTCACGAGCTGCGGAGCCGGAGGCACGAGCGTGGCCGCTGCCGACGGATCGACGCTGCGCTCGACCTGGGTTGACCCGCTCGCTGACGGTCAGTTGCGGGTCGGGCCGGGAGAGTCACTCGCGGATCGCACGAAGCTTGGCGAGCGCGAGCGGCTGACGCGCGAGCTGGCGCGGCTCGTGCACCTCAGCGACGCGCACGTGATGGACGCCTCCTCCCCTGCGCGCGTGCCGTTCCTCGCGAGGTTGGGTCCGCCCGTGCAATCGACCTTCAGGCCACAGGAGGCGCTCACCGCACAGGTGCTGCACGGCGCTGTCAACGCCACCCGCGCGCAGCATCCCCAATTGGTGATCCAGGGCGGGGATCTGATCGACAACAACCAGCACAACGAGCTCGTTCACGCCCTCGCGCTGCTGAACGGCGGGCGCGTGCACCCCGGCAGCGGACCCGACGGCTACTACGGGGTGCAGTTGCCCTCGGACCCCGACCCGTTCTACTACCGGCCCGACATCGACGCTCCACGCCACCCGGGTCTGCTGCGGCGCGCCGTCAGGCCGTTCACAAGCCATGGTCTCGGCAGCGACTGGGTGGCGGTGCTCGGCGATCACGACGCGCTGGTGCAGGGCGAGCTGGTGCCAAACGCAACCACCCAGGACCTGGCGGTCGGCGACCGGGCCCTGTGGAACATGCCCACCGATCTGCGGCTGCCCGCCGGACTGAGGCTCAGCTCAAGCGGTTCGCCCGACGGCCCTCCTGACTCGAGCTTCGTGGCCTCCTTCGTGCAGCAGGCACTGGCCGGGCCGACGGTTCAGGTGCCACCCGATCGCCACCGCTACGAGCTCGGCTTCGCGCAGGTGATCGGTCGCCTGTGGGACGGTTCACGTGCCGCCGCTCAGCCGCTGCTGAGCGGCGACTCCGCAGCTCGCGGCACTCAACAGCTCGACTACGTGCGCGACGTCGGCGCTGCCCTGCGGGTGATCGTGCTCGACCTCGTGCGGCGCGGCGGCGGCTCCGGCGGGCTGGTCGCGGGCGATCAGCCCGCATGGCTCGAGCAGCAGCTGGCGGATGCAGGTGAGCGCTGGGTGCTCGTCGTCACGCACCAGCCGCTCGAGGACAGCACCGGCGCAGCGGCGCTGTTGGAGCTGCTCGACCGCTCACCGCGCGTGATCGCGACGCTGGCCGGGCACACCCACCGCAATCGCATCGTTCCTCGTGTGACCGCCGCCGGCGGCTACTGGCTGATCACCACCTGCTCGCTGATCGATTTCCCCCAGCAGTGCCGGGCGCTGCGCATCTACGCGACCGCGAGCGGCGGCGTGGCGATCAGGACCTGGATGCTCGACCACGTCGGCAACGGGCCGCTCGGACCGATCTCCCGCGAGCTCTCCTACCTCGATGCCGGCGGCGGCCGCGCGGGGCACTTCAGCGGCTCCCGCTGGGACCGCAACGTGACGCTGTTCAGGCG
Source organism: uncultured Actinomycetota bacterium (assembly GCA_963706725.1). Lineage (GTDB taxonomy): Bacteria > Actinomycetota > Thermoleophilia > Solirubrobacterales > Solirubrobacteraceae > Palsa-465. The sequence continues at coordinate 3,061,211 of OY970167.1, forward strand.
GGCGGTGGTGTAGACGCTGAGCCTGCCCGGCGGATCAGCCGCGGCAGCTGGCGATGGGCGATCACAGCCGGGATCGCGATCAGCAGGAAGTTGAAGAGCCGGTAGAGCATCACCGCCGCCAGCGCCGGAGCCAGCGGCTCACGCACCCAGTAGAGCGCGTAGGTCATCAGCGCCTCGGTCGCTCCGGCGCCGCCAAGCGGCAGTGAGCGCCGCGTGGCCGCGTAGCCCGTCGAGTAGGCGATGATCAGCTTGCCGACGCTGAGATCCATCCCGAAGGTGCGCAGCGCTCCCCAGAAGGCCGCCATGTCCGCGGCCCAGTAGACCACGATCCCGAGCCATGCACCAAGCTTGCGCAGCGGGTCGCGCGTGACCATGCAACGCACCCCGTAGATGCCCTCGAGCATCTCCACGAGCAGCTCTATCCGGCGCCCGCCCCGCGCGAGGATCCGCTGAGAGCGGCTCGGCTTGCTCGCCCACAATGCGAGCGCGCCGGCGGGCGGTACCGCGAGCGCCCACGGCCAAAGCAGCGAGGGCATGATGTTGGCGCCCTCCGCCAGCAGCACGATCGCGGTGATGCACGCGCAAGGAGCGAGGATCACCCACTCGAACGTGCCGAGCGCCATCACGCGCACACGGGCGCTGCGATCGTCCTCATCGATCGCCTGAAGCATGCGCTTGTCCACGCCGAAGCCGCCGTCAAGCGCGAACGGCCCGAAGCCCGCGACCACGATCCGCGAGACGATCGGCAATGACAGCGGCGCGTGGCCATGCATCGCCGCCACCGTGCGGTAGGCCAGCACGTAGGCCGGATAGGTGATCAGCTCGGCGCCCGCGACGAGCGCGATCCAACCCGGGTCCACATCCTCAAACGCCCGGCCGATCGCGTCCGCGCCGGTCGCATGCGCGATCAGGATGACGGCGAGCCCCGCGACCAGCGCCGCGAAGATCGTGGACAACCATGGCTGGTCCTTGAACGGTCCACGCACGCTTTTCGACGCTATCCGCGTCCTACGGTTCTGAGATTAAGACTGCACAAGCGCTCGCAGCGACTGCTTTATCGAGCGGGTCGAAGCGACCACCGCGGTGGGCTCGTAACCGCAGTGCGCCATGCAGTTGTCGCAGCGCGGGTCGTTGCCGCGTCCGTACTTGTCCCAGTCGGTGGTCTCGAGCAGCTCCTTGTAGGTGGCGGTGTAGCCGTCAGCCATCAGGTAGCAGGGTCGCTGCCAGCCGAACAGCGAGTAGCTCGGGATCCCCCAGGGCGTGCACTGGAAGTCCTCCTTGCCCTCGAGGAAGTCCAGGAACAGTGGCGAGTGGTTCAGGCGCCACTTCTTGCGGCGGCCGTCGGCAAACGCCGCCTTGAACAGCTCGCGCGTCTGGCGCACCCCGAGGAAGTGCTCCTGGTCGGGCGCCTTCTCGTACGCGTAGGCGGGCGAGATCATCATCTGGTCGACCTCGAGCTCGTCGTTGAGGAAATCCAGCACCGAGCGCACCGTCTCCGGCGAGTCGTGGGTGAAGAAGGTCGTGTTGGTGGTGACCCGGAAGCCCTTGGCCTTAGCCACCTTGATCGCCTCCACCGCCTTGTCGAACACGCCCTCGCGCGCGACCGACGCGTCATGGCGCTCACGCAGGCCGTCGATGTGGATCGCCCACGAGAAGTAGGGCGATGGCGTGAACTTGTCGAGCTTCTTCTCAAGCAGCAGCGCGTTGGTGCAGAGGTAGACGAACTTCTTGCGCCTGACCAGCTGACGCACGATCTCATCGATCTCGGGGTGGATCAGCGGCTCGCCACCGGCGATCGAAACCATCGGCGCGCCGCACTCCTCGATTGCGGCGACCGCCTGATCGACCGGCATCCGCCGCCGCAGCTCGTGCTCGGGATGCTGGATCTTGCCGCAGCCCTCGCAGGCCAGGTTGCACTGGAAGAGCGGCTCCAGCTCGACGATCAGGGGGTACTTGTCGTTGCCCTGCAGACGCTGCTTCATCAGGTAGGCGCCCATCCGCGCGGCCTGTCTCATTGGCACGGCCATGTCAGCCGCCTCCTTCGTGTGGATCTGGCTCGGAACCGGCGGCGGCGATCTCCGAAGAGCCGCGGACCTCCGGCGGTAGCTTGAACTGCATTGTCTCAGTCGCGACGTTGCGCTCGCTGACCGTGACCTCGCCCAGCCCGCCGAGTGCGCCGAGCACCTGCTCGACCAGCGCCTCCGGTGCCGATGCGCCGGCGGTCACGCCGATCCGGCGTGCCCCTTGAAGGATCGCCGGCGGAATCTGTGCGGCGTCGTCAATCAGCCGCGCGCGGCAGCCGGCGCGCTCGGCGACCTCCACGAGCCGCTTGGAGTTGGACGAGTTAGCGGAGCCGACGACCAGGATCAGGTCGCAGTCAAGAGCCAGCGCGCGGACCGCGTCCTGACGGTTCTGGGTCGCGTAACAGATGTCGCTCGAGGCCGGGCCGATCGCATCCGGGAAGCGCGCCCGCAGCGCGCTCACGACCAGCTCGGTCTCATCGACGGCGAGCGTCGTCTGGCTCAGGTAGGCGACGCGCCCGGGGTCGGCCACCCGCACCCCGGCGACATCCTCGGGGCTGGCAACGATCTGGATGCGTTCGGGCGCCTCACCGAAGGTCCCGTCGACCTCCTCGTGGCCCTCGTGGCCGACGAGCACGATGTCAAAGCCCGAGGCGGCGAAGCGGCGCGCCTCGGCGTGCACCTTGGAGACCAGCGGACAGGTCGCGTCGATCACGTCCAACTGCCGCGCGCGCGCGGCATCGCGCACCGCCGGCGACACACCGTGTGCGGAGAAGATCACCGTCTGACCGGGCGGAACCTCGTCGAGCTCGTCGACGAAGATCGCGCCGCGCTGCTCGAGCGAGCGCACCACGTGCACGTTGTGGACGATCTGTTTGCGCACGTAGATCGGGGCACCGCGGTCCTCGAGCGCCCGCTCAACGATCTCGATCGCGCGCTCAACGCCCGCGCATGAGGCCCGTGGCGAGGCAAGCACCACCTCACGCGAGCCGAGCGCATCGGCCCACTCCTGCACCAGCGAGCAGGCGCGCCGCAGCGCGCGGTACGCGGTCGCGGCGCCGGTCAGTGTCTGCAGCGGCCTATGCAGCTCATGGCGGCTGGTGTCGAGGACCACGCGCATCGTCACCAGCGGGCGGCGACGCACGGCCGGGACCAGCCAGGCCGACTCCATGTCGACAGCCAGCGCGCCGCTGCGGAAGAGCGTCTGTCGTCGCTCGCCGACCACGAGCCGCTGGCTCGAGGCGATCGGCCCGACGTGCACGCGCAGGCCGCCGCGGCGCAGCACGCCGGCCAGGATCGTGGGGTCGTCACAGGTGCTGGTCCCGGTTGGGCCACGCAGCTCAGTGGCGAGCACGATGTCTCCCGGTTCAAGCGTCGGATCGAGTGCGCCGCAGAACCCGGCGATCAGGATCGGCCGGTTGCCGCTGGCGACCGAGAGCTGGGCGGAGCGGGCCGCGCGGCGCGGCCCCATGCCGATGCGGCGCACGTCGGCCCAGGGCGCGCCGGAGCGAACCGCCCGTGCCTCCAGCGCCAGCGGCGCGAGCACGACGATCTCATCAGAGAGCGCCTCCGCCTCTGCCTGTGGACCTTCCGAATGCTCAACCGATGCGACTGCTGTGCTCATCTGACGCTCTTTACCCTGTTTGGCCCGGCCATCAGACCCTAACGGTTGCCCGCGATGGTTCTTGTGAGCGGCTTGCAATGGTGACCATCGCCTCACGTGCCGCAGCGCGACCGCTGCGCACCGCGCCCTCCATCGTCGCCGGCCAGCCGGTGTTGGTCCACGCACCCGCGAGCGCCAATCCAGGTAGCGCGGTGCGCGGGCCCGGCCGCCAGGCTCGCGCCCCCGGCGCGGCGCGGAAGGTGGCTGCATGCTCGCGCGTGACGAAGAACTCCCGCACCTGGGCGGCGGCGGCCATCGGCAGCAGCGCCGCAAGCGCCGGCAGGTAGCGGGCCTGCAGGTCCTCGGCGCTGGCATGCAGCTCGTCGTCGGCCGCCGACAGCGACACCGCCAGGTACTGCCCGTCGCTCAGACCAGATCCCGCCGTGCGGTCGAAGACCCACTGCACCGGCGAGCCGACCCCGGTCGCGAACGGATGCTCGAGCACGCGGCGGTCGTAGACGATGTGCAGGTTGATGATCGGCGAGCTGCCGAGCCGCTCGGCGACCTCACCCGTGAGCCCGGCGCCTGCCGGCAGCAGCTCCACGGCGCGCGCGGGCGGAACCGCCATCACGACCGCCTCGGCGTGCGCGCTGAAGCCGTCACCGGCGCTGACCTGAAAGCCGGTTCCGTCGGCGACCACAGCTTGCGCGCTGCCGCGCAGGTGCACGTCGACGCCGACCCGTTCGAGCGCGGCGCTGGCGGCGCGGTCATGGATCTCACCGAGCGGTACCGCGGCCCAGCCGATGTCTCCGGCGTCCGCGTGCTGCAGCAGCCCCACCTGGAAGACCTGCGCCGCCTGCGCCAGCGAAGCCTGTTCGACCGTCAGGTTGATCGTCGGGCGCACGATCAGCTCCCAGATCGCCTCGACCGTGCGGCGGCTCTGGCGGTGGCGGCGCAGCCAGTCGCCGAACGAGACCGCGTCGCTGGCCGGGTCGGCGAGGTCGACAGCGCGTAGCCGCTGCATCGCCCAGGCCAGCGCGGCGCGCTCGCGCATGCTCAGGTACGGGTAGCGCATGAGCGAGCCGGCGAGGTGCAGCGGCGCGGGCAGCGCCGAGCGCCGCAGCCATCCGAGCCGGCCACCCGGTGCCAGTACCGGCACCTCGAGCCGCGGTTGCAGTGAGACCATACCCGTGGCTCCCAGCTGCCCGAGCAGCTCGCGGTAGGCGGTGCAGCAGCGCAGAAAGACGTGCTGGCCGTTGTCGACCACGAGCTCGCCGCGGGTGAACGAGTAGGCGGCCCCACCCAACCTGCCGCGGGCCTCGAGCAGCGTCACCGCGGCGCCCTCAGCTGCGCAGTCGAGCGCCGCGGTGATCCCCGCCAGCCCACCGCCGATCACCACGACCCTGCCGCGGCTCATCGCAGCTGCTCCCCTCCGGCCGCGACCAGGCTGCGGGCGGCGACCCATGTTTTCTCGAGCGGTGAGAGCGAGATTCGGCCCCTCGTCACCCGCAACGGATCCTCGAGGATGCGCTCGAGGATGCGCCGGTAGATACCGGTCATCGCCTGCACGCAAGAGGCGCTGCGCAGATCAAGCAGCTCGACCAGGTGCATTCCGTGGTCAAACCACTCGGCGGCGCGCTCGGCCTCGAAGCGCACCAGCGCCTCAAGCTCGCGCGGCCCGGCAGTGGCGAGATCTGGGCAGCCGAAGCGCCGGCGGTCCTCCGCCGGGATGTAGGTGCGGCCGCGCTCGCGGTCCTCGACGATGTCGCGCAGGATGTTGGTGAGCTGCATCGCCACGCCGAGGTCGTCGGCCAGGCGGTGGGCCTCGTCGCTGGCCGTGCCGTCGCTGAAGATCGCAAGACACAGGCGGCCGACGGAGCCGGCGACGCAACGGCAGTAGCGCACGAGGTCATCGAAGCTCTGGTACTCGGCGCCGAGCACGTCGAGCTCAACCCCCTCGACCAAGAGCTCGAGCGCATCGAGCGGTAGCTGGTAATGCTGGCTGGCGTGGGCCAGCGCCACGAACACCGGGTCGCCGGCGTCGAGCGAGCCGTCGGCTAGCGCGGCAAGGCTGCTGCGTTCCTGCGCGAGCCGCTCGATCTGCGCCGCGCGATCAAGCTCGCCGTCGTCGCCGATGTCATCGACGCGGCGCGCAAAGGCATAGTTGGCGCACATCGCCTGGCGCTTGAAGCGCGGCAGCAGGCGGATGCCGTAATAGAAATTCGCCGCCTCGCGGCGGGTGATCTGCTCACACTCTCGGTAGGCATACTCGAGCTCGAGCGCCGCCACAGTCATCGTCCGGCCACCGTTCTGAGCATCGCCCAAATGTAAGCGGGTCGCGGGTGCCGGCCCCGCTCGAGCCGTTCGAGCGCGCGCAACCCGCCCGCCGTGAAGCCTGCGACCGCCACGCGCGGCGTCAGCGGCAGTGTGCGGGCAAGCGGCCCGCCACTGCCGAGCAGCGCCCGCGCCCTGGCCGCCTCGAACGCGATCAGCGCACGCAGATTGGCCGACGGGTGGTCAGCGCCCGCCAGGTCCTGCTCGCTGCAACCGAAGCGCTCGAGGTCCTCGCGCGGCATGTAGACGCGGCCGCGGCTGTGGTCTTCGGCGATGTCCTGCAGGTGCTCGACAACCTGAAGGCCGGCGCACACACGGTCAGACAGCGCCACGCGGTTGGCGGTCGCGGCCCCGAACACGGCGAGTACCAGTTCGCCGACCGGCGCCGCCGAGAGCTGGCAGTAGTCGAGCAGCTGCGGGAAGCTGTCGTAACGGGTCAGGACCTGGTCCATGCGATTTGCCTCGATCAGGCGTGCAAACGGACCGATTGGCAGCCTGCAATCACGCACGGTCTCGGCGAGCTGCTGCATCAGCGGATGTTGTGGCGGCTCCTGGCCGGCCTCGCCAAAGGCACGCTGCAGCTCGAGCCCAACCACATCGAGCAGCGCGCCACGGTCGCCCATGGCCTCGTCGCCGACGTCGTCAACAAGCCGCGCGAAGCCGTAGATCGCCATCAGCTGACGGGCGCGCCGGCGCCCGAGGATGCGGCTGGCGACGGTGAAGTTCTCGCGCCCCGCCTGCGGCAGCACCTGTTCGCTGGTGGGCAGCGCCGCGACGCCCACGACCGCCGGGCCGCCCGCCGCTGTGGCGCTCATCGTGCCAGCCGTCCGAGTGCCATCACCGGAAAGATCAGGCGGTACAGGTGGTATTTGATGTAAAAGTCGGATGGGAATCCGGTCCCCGTGTGGTAGTCCTCGTCCCAGCCGCCGTCCTCGAGCTGACTGCTGACCAGCCATTGGATGCCGCGCTGTGCGGCGATCGAGCTGCGCGCGCCTGCGGCCTCGAGTGCCAGCAGCGCCCACGCCGTCTGCGACGGCGTGCTGGCGCCCCGCCCGATCCAGGCCGGATCGTCGTAGGAGCGGCAGTCCTCGCCCCAGCCGCCGTCCGCGTTCTGGTGATGCTCGAGCCATCTGACCGCACGGCGGATCGCCGTGTGCGTGGGCGGCACACCGGCGGCGGCCAGCGCCGGCACGGCAGCGCCGGTCCCGTAGACGTGGTTGACGCCCCAGCGACCGAACCACGAGCCGTCGGCCTCCTGGTTGTCGAGCAGCCAGCGCACGCCACCCCGGGTCAGCGGATCGGTCTTGCGACCGAGCAGCCCCAGCATCTCGACGATGTGTGCGGTGACGTCGGCGCTGGGCGGGTCGATCACCTCACCGAAGTCACAGAACGGAAGGTCGCGGATCAGCGTGCGGCAGTTGTCGACATCGAACGCGCCCCAGCCGCCGTCGGAGCTGCGCATGCCCTCGAGCCAGCGCACGCCGCGCTCGATCGCGCTGCGCACGCGGGCGGGCTCGGGATGGTTGACCGTGTTCAGCGCGATCACGACCTCCGCCGTGTCGTCGATGTCGGGGTAGTTGGCGTTGGCGAATTCAAACGCCCATCCCCCGGGCTCGAGCTGCGGGCGGCGCACGGCCCAGTCGCCGCGCTGCAGGATCTGTTCTCCGAGCAGCCAGTCGGCGGCGCGCAGCAGCGCCTCGTCGTTGCCGGGGACGCCGGCGTCGTGCAGTGCGATCATCGAGAGGCACGTGTCCCAGACCGGCGACTGACAGGCCTCGACCCGCCGCAGGTCGTCCTCGATCGTGAAGTTCTGCATGCCGGCCAGTCCGCGCACCATGACCGGATGATCGAGCTGGTAGCCGAGCAGGTTCAGCGCAATCAGCGAGTAGACCCAGGGCGGTTGGATCCCGCCCCAGCCTCCGTCGTCCTCCTGGCGGTCGACGATCCAGCGCTCGACCCGATTCAGGGCGAGGCGACGCAGCGGCGCCAATGGCCGCCGCTCATACGCGTGCAGAACGCGGTCGAGCGCGACCATCCCGCGCCCGAGCAGTGAGTTCGCGGTCGGCGGCGCCCACGGCTCCGGGCCGTCGAGCTCCGGCAGACCGAAGGGCAGCGGACGCACCGGGCGCTTGGCCAGCACCACGGAGAGCGCGACGACGGTCTGCCGCGCCCAGCAGGCGAAGTCATAGACGTTCAGCGGCAGCCAACTCGGCAGGAAGATCATCTCCGGCGGCAGCGCCGGCACCTGACTCCACGGCCAGGCACCGAACAGCGCCAACCAGATATGCGTGAACACGCGGGCCCGCTGGAGCCCGCCGGCCGCGCGGATCTGCTCGGCCGCGGCGAGCATGTGTGGCTGCTCCGGGGTGTCGCCGGCGAGCCGCAGCGCGACGTAGGACTCGATCGTCGTCGAGAGGTTCGCAGGGCCACCGTAGAAGTTGCTCCAGGTGCCGTCCGCACGCTGCTGCGAGCGGATCCACTCGGCACAGCGAGCGGTGGCCTCCGGCTCACGGATCCCGAGGAACTCGCGCAGCAGCATGTCCTCGGCGTCCATCGTCACGTTGGTCTCGAGCTCGCCCTTCCACGAGCCGTTGGGCTCCTGCAGCGACAGCAGCTTCTCGATCGCGCGCTCCAGCGCGGCGGCAGCGTCGTGCGCGGCGTCGCCCGTGAGCGCGCCGTCGTCAGTCAGGTTCAGGTCGTGGCGGAGGCGACTAATGGCGTCCATACTGTTGGCTTCCGAATCGGTGTACCCAAAAGTGGCATTTCCAGTCCCGAACTCCAACGACTCCCATAACGGGGAGATTAACGATCTCGCGACGCTGCGCGCAGCACACCTCGGCGAGGGGCTTGCGCTCAACCAGCGCCACCTCAATCGTCAGCTCGGCCGCGTGCTGCAGACGCTCGGTTTCGACCGCGAATGGGTGCGCGGCGAAGGCCCCTACCTGATCGATAGCGAGGGCCAACGATATCTCGACCTGTACGCCGGCTTTGGCGTCTTCGGGTTGGGCCGCAGCCACCCGTTCGTCAAGGCCCAGCTGCATGCTCTGATCGACAGTGATCCGCCGAGCCTGCCACAGCTGGGGGTCTCGACGCTCGCCGGCCTGCTCGCCCAGCGTTTGGTCGAGCGTGCACCGGGCTCGATCGACGCCGCCGTGCTCACGAGCTCGGGCACCGAGTCGGTCGAGGGCGCGCTCAAGCTGGCCCGCGCCGCCACCGGCCGCAGCCGCCTCATCTACTGCCAGCGCGGCTTCCACGGGCTCTCATACGGTTCGCTGTCGGTCAACGGCAACGACGAGTTCCGCGAGCGCTTCGGGCCGTTCCTGCCGGGCTGCGACCCGGTGCCGTTCGGGGACCTCGACGCGCTCGCTGCCGAGCTCGACCGCGGTGACGTCGCCGGCTTCATCGTCGAGCCGGTGCAGGGCAAGGGCGTCTACCCCGCCCCCGACGGCTACCTGCGCGGCGCCCAGGACCTCTGCCGCAGGTCTGGGACGCTGCTGATCCTCGACGAGGTGCAGACCGGCCTCGGCCGCACCGGCCGGTTCCTTGCGGCCGAGCATTGGGGTGTCGAGCCCGACATGATCACGCTCTCCAAGTCGCTCTCCGGCGGCTATGTTCCGGTCGGCGCGCTGCTCGCCAGCCGCGCCGTGTTCAATGCGACCTTCGACTCGATGGAGCGCAGCGTCGTGCACGGCTCGACCTTCGGCGGTGGCGACTTCGCTGCCGGCGCCGGGCTTGCCAGCCTGATGGTGATCGAGCAGGAGCAGCTGGTCGAGCGCTCGCGCGCACTCGGTGAGCTGCTTATGGAGCTGACGCGACCGCTGCAGGAGCGCTTCGAGATCGTCCACGAGGTGCGCGGCCTCGGATTGATGTGGGGGCTCGAGTTGGGTCCGCCCTCGGGCCGCGCCGCGCGTCGCGTCTGGGAGGCGATCGAGCGCCGCCAGCCGGGGCTGTTCGCGCAGATGGTGACGGTGCCGCTGTTCCGCGAGCACCACATCCTCACACAGGTCGCCGGCCACCACATGAACGTGATCAAGGCGCTGCCACCGCTGACGATCCCCGAGCACGAGCTGCGCGGTTTCGTCACGGCACTCGAAACAGTCCTGTCCGATGTCGAGTCGGGCCTGCTGCGCGGTTACGCCAGCCTCGGGCTCAACCTCGGGCGGCGCATGCTGTTCGCGCGCTGAGCGGACGCGGCTCAGGCGCCGAGCACCCGCTGCAGCGCCGTGCCCTTGGGAACGCCCCAGCCGCTGACCGCATCGAAGCCGGGACCGGCGCTGTAGCCCCGGCCGAGGGTCGAGGAGATGTTGTCGCCGACGGTGACGTCGGTGCAGCCGGCCGCGCCGGCGGTGCTGCCGGCGGGCCCTGTGGCGTACAGCAACGGTGCCAGGAACTGTGGCTTCCACGGCTGCTGGGCAGAGCCTGCGAGCAGCGCGATCAGCGCCGCCCACAGTGGCGTGGCGGCGCTGGTGCCGCCGTTGGGCTGCTGCTGGCCGATGAAGGTCAGCTGGTAGAACGGTGGGCCTGCGAGCGCCGCGACGTCAGGGATCACGCGGCCCTCGATCGCACCCGGGTTGAGCGAGGCGATCTGCACGTCCTGCCAGCTCGGGCGCGGGAAGACGACGCTGACACCGCCACCGGTGGCACCACCGCCGCTGCTGGTGCGCTCGCCCGGTGACTCCCACCAGACGACGTCCGTGGTCGAGGGGGACACGAGCATCGTGCCGCCGACGGCGAGCGCGTGCGGGCTCGATGCGGGGAAGTCGACGTGCGCACGGCCGTCCGCTTCCTGGTCCGCGGAGCCGTCGTCACCGGCGGCGACGCAGACGGTGATGCCGATCGCGGCGGCGGCCTGCAGCCGCTCGTCGATCGCGATGCGGGCGGCGGCCGACCAGTCGGGATCGTCCTCGGCGAGCCCCCAGCTGACCGAGAGCGTGACCGCGGGCGCGGGCTTCCCGGCGACCACCTCGCCCAGCAGATCGACCCAACCCTGCTCGTCGAAGCTCGAGAAGTAGACGAGCTGCGCGGCGCCGGGCGCGAGTCCCGCGACGATCTGCACGTCCATGTTGACCTCGACGCTGTCCTCGAGCTGTTGCTGCTGCTGTTGCTGGGGCAGCCGCTGGATCTCGGCGAGCGTCAACACCGGGGTGCCGTTGACGCCGACCGTGGTGACCTTCGGGATCGCCGTGCCCTGAGCAGCGCAGAAGGCCTGCAGGTCGGAGGCGAAGTAGCCACCGCCGAACTCCGCGATCGCGACCGTCTGGCCGCTGCCGTCGCCGGCCGGAAAGCCGTAGTGGGCGGCGAGCTGCGCCGGGCCCATCGCCGGCACTGTGGCGGCCAATGCCTGCGGCAGCACGCCGCGGCGCCGGCGGGCGACGCGACGCTCGTCGAGTCCGAACACGCCGGTGACCTGGCCCTCGAGCTCGGCGGGGATCTGCAGCTGGCCCTCACGCCCGCGGAACTCGCCCTGATCGGGGTGGCGATAGGTACCGAGCGCCGCCATGAAGGCCTGTTCGAACTGCGCGACGGCACCGCTCACGCGCATGCTGCGCGTGAGCGGCGAGCTCTGCTCGACCACCAGGCCGAACTGCTCCAGCACGCTGGTGACGTTCGCGATCGTGCCCGCGTCGAGACCATGCTCGCGCTCGAGCTGCTCACGCGTGAGCGGGCCACCGCTGCCCGGCTCGGGCAGCGGTGGCCCGGCGAGCGTGATCGTGGCCGTCAGCTGCTCGCTCGGATCGGCGTCGCGCAGCCGCACCGCACCCGCCGCCGCGGGACGCTCGCTGCCGCTCAGCGGGACGTGGATGGCCACCTCAGCTCAATTCGATCGTGACGCTGTCGGCGGCACGCGCGTCGCCGGGAGCCGTGAACGCAAAGCTCAGCGTCGGCGCGCCGGACCTGCTCATGTCGACCACGGCTGTGAGGTACCCGTAAGCAGGGGTCGGGCCAACAAGCAACGTGTAGTCGTTCCACGTACGCGGCGCCTCCCCCACCTTCTCACCGGGCGGGACGGTGGTGGCGTGACCGCCGCTGCCCGCGACGATGTAGGGCAGCTCGCGGCCGTTGACGGTGCGCTGGAAACGCTGGTAGATGTGCGCGTGACCGGAGACGATCGCATCGGGCCACAGCCCTGCGGCGGCGAAGGCCTTGTCGAGGTCGTTGGCGAGCCCGGTGGTGCCGCCGTGGGTGATGTCGGCCGAGGCCGGCGGGTGATGGCAGGCCAGGACCACCGCGCGCTGCAGCGCCTTGCGCTGCGGTGCCAGGCGTGCGAGCTCGCTCACCAGCCAGGCGTACTGTTGATCGTCGTTGAGCGCCGGATATTGGCCACCCTGGTCGGTGAGCACGCCGGGCCCCTCGAGCACATTGGTGTAGATCCCGATGATCGAGACCAGCGGCGCGTCCAGCGTGAAGTACACCCCCGGCTGCGTCATTGTCGTGCGCGCGAGGCCGCCGGCGTCCTGCGGCTTCTGCGGTGCCGGCGTGCAGAAGTTGGCGATGAACGCCTGCAGGGTGGGCACGTCCGGCTGCGAACCGCCGTTCAGATAGGTGACCTCGCCGTCATGATTGCCGGGGATCGCGAAGATCGGCCGGTCATATCCGCGGAAGGGCTCGTAGAACTGGTCGTAGTAGTACTCGGGCTCGCCGAAGTTGTAGATCACGTCACCGAGGTGGAAGCAGAACGCAGGGCCGCCGGCGTCGGCGCCGGTCGTGGCCGCCATCGCATCGGCGACAGTGGCCTCGTTGGAGATCGCTGCGGTCGAGGAGGCGCCCGTGTCGCCGACCATGTGAAAGCTGATCTGCTTGGCCGCGGTGATCGGCGCCAGGAAGTCCGCACCGAGCACGTCGCTGCAGCTCGAGCGGCTTGCTCGGCGGTCCCATCGGGACCGCCAGCACGTCGTTCTCATGCTGCTTGTAGTAGGGCGAGTTGTAGTACTCCTCGCTGGTGTTGTCGACCTGGAAGGCCGTCTCGTCGGGGCCGGGGGTGGGGTCCCCGAAGAGTTGCCCTGACGGCCCCCGCAGGTTGCGGGTCCAGGGTTGGGTTGCGCCGCGCTCGGAGTGGGCCATCGCTTGCGGTTGTCCCACTCCGGCGCGCGGCTGTCAACCGCCCGACTCCGAGGTTTCACATCGAGACGGCGCGCCGGCAGCCGCTACTGCGTGGCGATTGCCTGCAGCACATCGAGCTTGCCCGCGCGCCGGGCCGGCCAGCTGGCGGCGCCGAGGCCGAGCAGCGCCGAGAGCACCAGGAAGACGATCAAGCTGCCGATCGGGACCGAGAGCGTCGTCACGCCGCTGTTGCGCAGCGACGAGGCGAGCGCCAGCCCCAGCCCGGTTCCGACCACGATCCCGACGACCGCGCCGAACAGCGCAATGATCACCGACTCCGAGCGCACCATCCAGCGGACCTGCTTGCGTTCCATCCCGACCGCCCGCAACAGGCCGATCTCATGCGTGCGCTCGAACACCGACAGCATCAGTGTGTTGACGATGCCGAGCAGCGCGATCAGCACAGCCAGCGCAAGCAATACGTAGATCAGGCCGAGCAGCTGGTTGACGCTGTTCTGCTCGTCCTGCACGAACTCGGCACGGCTCTTGGCCTTGAGGTTGGGATAGGCCGAGAGCACCGATCTCAGGCGATGCGTGAAGTCATGGGTGCCGGCGGCCGTGCTGACAAGGATCGCGTCGATCGGCGGGTGGTTGAAGTGCGCGAGGAAGTAGGTCGCACTCGTCAGATAGCTGCCGACCAGCGGGTTGTACTTGAAGATGCCGCCGACGCGCAACGTCGTCTTACCGGTCTGGGCGAATGTCACCGGGACGACCGAGCCCACATGCAGGTGCTGGGTGCTGGCGGTGTTCGTGTCGACCAGCAGCTCACCGCTCGCCAGCGCGGCGGTGCCCTGCCCGCTGACGATGTTCAGCTTCACCGTTCGCGCGAGCCCGGTCGTCGTCACCGCGCCCAGGTTCTGCAGCGACCCGCGCACGTCGAACTGCCCGGTGAGCACCGCCGTCGTCGCGACCGCGCCTGGCAGCCTCGCCACCGTCCGGGCGACGCCGGCGTTGATCGAGTCTCCGCCCGTGACGATGTAATCGGCCGCCAGGGCGCTCTGCACCTCCTGCTTGGCGGAGGCCGAGAGCGAACTGCCGAGCACCGAGATCGTGGAGACCAGCGCGATGCCGATCATCAGCGCTCCCGCCGTCTGCGCGGTGCGCTGCGGATTGCGCGCAGAGTTGCGGCGCCCGAGCCTGCCCGACATGCCGAGCGTGCGAGCGAGTGGGCGTCCGATCGCGCTCGCCAGCGGTGCGGCGATCGCAGGCACGAGTGCAACCGTGGCGATGAACACGCATAGCGCACCGAGCCCGACGGTGGCGATCTTTGCGTTTCCTATGCCCCGGGCGAGCAGCAGCAGCCCGAGGATCGTCAGCACGGCGCCGATCACGAGCCGACGGCGGCGCAGCGTCCCGGCCGGGTCGCTGTCGAGGTCGACGAGCGCCGCCACCGGCGCGATGCGGACGGCGCGCCGCGCGGGGATGATCGCCGACAGGGTCGTCACACCGATCCCGACAGCCAGTGCGACGACCGGGGTGCGCGCCTCGAACACCAGCGGTGCCGACGGCAGCGTTATCCCGAAGGCACCGAGCAGCGCCTTCAGCCCGAGCGCCGCAAGCACCCCGAGACCGAGCCCGATCAGCGAAGCCAGCAGCCCCGTCAGCGCTGCCTCGCTCAGCACCGAGGCGAACAGCTGGCGACGGCTGGCGCCGACGACGCGCAGCAGCGCAAGCTCGCGGGTGCGCTGCCCGACCGTGATCGAGAACGTGTTGAAGATCGTGAAGCTGCCGACCAGCAGCGAGATGAAGGCAAAGATCAGCAGCGCCGTCGACAGGAACGAGAGATCGCTGTGGATCGTCTGGTCGAGCTCGTTGGCGACTGACTGGCCGCTGACGACCTCGATGCCCGCCGGCAGCAGCCGTTCGATCTCACGCTGCACGGCCACCTTGTCCGCCCCCGGCTTGGTCAGCACGTTGATCGTCGCGTACCTGCCCACCGAGTTGAACAGCCTCTGCGCCGTCGGCAGGTCGAACGCGGTCAGTGTCGCGCCGGCGAGGCTGCTGGCGCTGCCGAATGTCACGATCCCGGAGATCGTGAACGTGCGTGTGCCGTTCGGGAGCAGGATCCGCACGTGCTCGCCGATCGTGAAGTGATGCTTGGTCGCGGTGTGCTCGTCGATCGCGACCTCATCGCTGTTGGTCGGCGCGCTGCCGCGCGCCAGCTTCAATGCCGAGAGCTGCGGGTTGGGATCGAACGAGAATCCGCTTGAGGATGCGGGCTTGCCGATGTCCTTGCCGTTGTGCCCGATCAGCTGCGCGTAGCCGCTGACCGAGCCGTAATCGAACTGCACGCCGGGCAGCCTCGCCACGGCGCCCGCGATCGCCTGTGGCACCGAGCGGCGGTTGGCGGTGGAGTCGATCCCCTGGTTGCTGATGCCGGTGAGCGTCTGCTTGCCGCGGATCTCAAAGTCGACATGCTGGTAGACACTGCCGACGAGGCTGTCGAAGGTGCGGTTGAGCGTATCGCCAAGCACGAGCGTGCCGGTGACGAACGTCACCCCGAGCACGATCGCCAGTGCGGTCAGCCCGAGCCGCAGCTTGCGCGTCATCAGGCCTCTGAGCGTGACGCGGCGCATGATCAGGCGTCTAGCCGCTTCATCTGCTCGAGCACGGAATCGGCCGTCGGATCACTCAGCTCACCGACCACGCGGCCGTCGGCCAGGAAGACCACGCGGTCGGCGTAGGCGGCGGCCGCGGGCTCGTGCGTGACCATGACGATCGACTGACCATGCTCATCGACGGCCGTGCGCATGAACCCGAGCACCTCGGCGGAGGCGTTCGAGTCGAGGTTGCCGGTCGGCTCGTCGGCGAAGATCAGATCGGGCCGCCCGATCAGCGCACGCGCACAGGCGACGCGCTGCTGCTGGCCGCCGGAGAGCTCGGTGGGTCGGTGGCTGAGGCGGTCGGCGATGCGCAGCCGCCCCACCAGGTAGCCGAACCACTCACGGTCGACGCTGCGGCCCGCGAGGTCCGCCGACAGCGTGATGTTCTCCTCCGCGGTCAGCGTGGGAATCAGGTTGAAGGATTGGAAGATGAACCCGATCCGTTCGCGCCGCAGTCGCGTCAGGCCGGCATCATCGAGCCGTCCGATTTCCTGCTCGGCGACGAACGCCTGGCCGCCGGTCGGCACGTCGAGCCCCGCCATGCAATGCATCAGCGTCGACTTGCCTGAACCCGACGGGCCCATCACCGCGGTGAAGTGGCCGGCCGCGAACTCGACGTCGACACCGTCGAGCGCGCGCACCGCGACCTCACCGCTGCCGTAGACCTTGCTCAGGGAAACCGCCCGCGCCGCGGCGGTCGCTGCCGGCGGCTGGTTCTGGATCAGCTCGGTCATGCCGTCACCCCCGCCGGCAGCCAGCTGAAGCGCCAGGCGCAGAACGCTGCGGCACCGACCGCCCAGGCGGCCAGCACGATCATGTCCGTACCGGAGATCGAGCTGCCGAAGCTGGAGTGCACGGACGCGAGGTGCAGGCTGTTGGCCAGGTGCTGCACGGGGAATACGTCGGCCACGTCCCGGAGCCCGGTGCCGAGGTTTGCGATCGGGATGAAGACGCCGGAGATGAACCAGAGCGGAAGCATCGTCATCTGCACGATCGGCTGCGCGGCATCCTGGGAGCCCACCAGGCCCGAGACCGCATACCCGATGCAGGCAAATGCGAGCGTCCCGACCAGCGCCGTGCATGCGATCGCAAGGATCGCCGGGCCCGCCATTCCCACCCCGTAGAGCAGCTTCGCGATCACGAGCAGGATCGCGGCCGTCACCGCCGTCGTCGCGACCGTCGCGAGCGCCTGGCCACCGATCAGCACGACTGCCGGCACCGGCGTCGCCCGGCGACGCTTGAGCACCCCGGTCTCGCGCAGCCCGGAGATCGAGATCACCAGGCTCGCATAGGCGTTGACGACGATCGACATAGCCAGGATGCCGGGCACGTAGAAGACCTTGAGAGTGACGTAGTGGCCGGCGACGTTCGTGTGCTTATCGCCGAAGACGCCGACGAACACGACCAGCAGCACGATCGGGAAGAAGATCCCCATGAACCTCGCCCGCGGGCTGCGCAGGCTGATCTTGAGGTCGTAGAGCGCCTCATGCAGCAGCAGCGCAAGCGGCCCGCGTGATGCGGCCGACGGCCCATCCGGCCGCGGGGCGGCGGGCGCCGAGAAGCTCACCGCCGGCTCCGCGGTGGACGCGGGAGCGGCGGCGGTCTTCTGGGCCTGCCGTCGCTGCCACATCCGGATCAGTCGCAGGATCAGCACCTCGTCACCCCTCGCTGGTCAGTTGCAGGTACACGTCTTCAAGCGTCGGCTGGCTGACCTCGAGGGCCTCGAGCTCGACGCCTCGATCGAGCGCCCAGCCCGAGAGCTGGTGCACGTCGGCGGTGACGGTCGTGCTCGGCAGCCTCAGGCGTCCATCCTCGTCGCTCTGCAGGCGCTCGGCAACGCCAGCGGGGAGATCGTTCAGCTCGAACTTGGCAGCAAGCCTGAAGCTGATCTGCGCGGCCTCCAGCTGCCGTCCCCCAAGCGTCTGCGGGGTCCCCTCCGCCACGATCTCACCGGCGGCGATCACCGCGATGCGATCGGCCAGGCGTTCGGCCTCCTCCATGTAATGCGTGGTGAGGAAGATCGTCTTACCGAGCGCGCGCAGCCCGGCGACAACCTCCCAGGCGGCGCGGCGCGCCGAGGGATCAAAGCCGGTCGTCGGCTCATCGAGGAAGATCAGCTCGGGGTCGCCGATCAGCGCCAGCGCCACGTCGAGTCGGCGTCGCTGTCCGCCCGAGAGCTTCAGCGCGCGTTCCCCTGCCTGTGCCGCCAGCCCGACGAGCGCGATCGTCTCATCGATGTTGCGCGGCGCCGGGTAATAGCCGGCGTAGAGCGCGACGCACTCACGCACGGTCAGCCCCGGCTCGGCTCCCGACTCCTGGAGCACGATGCCGAGCCTTGCGCGCCAGCTGCCGGACGCCTTCCACGGGTCCTGGCCGAGCACCTCAACGCTGCCGCCGCTCGCCTGGCGGAAGCCCTCGAGAATCTCGACGGTCGTGGTCTTGCCGGCGCCGTTGGGGCCGAGGAAGGCGAAGATCTCCCCGCGGCGGACCTCAAGATCGATGCCGCGCACGGCCTCGTGCGCGTCGTAGCGTTTTTGCAAGCCGCGCACACGGATGACGGGCTCGGCGCTCGGCGGCGCCGCGTCGTCTGCGGCCGCGAGCGCCGCATCGAGCGAGTTGGTGAACATGGCATCAAGGTACGGCCGGCCCGCCTCCCTGTCATCGGCGCGGGGGTCGATATTGACCATCCACCCGTGGGTGGAGAGGCCCCGCCGCAGCGCTCCACCCAGGCGCCGATGACGCAAACCAGCGCGAGCCTTATCTTTGATCGCATGTGGACGGTAATGCGACGTCTCTATCGAGCCTGGCTCGGCCGCAGCATCGGCGAGCCCGGCCGAGCGGGACCGGTCGAGGCCGCCGTGCTGCGCAGCATTGGGGTTGCCTGGCTGGTCGCGGTCGTGGTGGTCACCTTCACCGTGCATCCACGCCCCGGACACGGGCGCGGCCTGATCGTGCTGGGCGGCCTGGCACTGCTGCTCGTGGGCGCAGCCGTGGCCCGACCGCACTGGCGTGGACGCGGTGAGGCAGCGCCGTGCGTCAACACGCATCGAACAATCGGGGCGCTGCTGGCGGTCACCGTGGGAGCCGCAACGCTCGGGCTGGTGCAGCCACATGGCATCTGGCTCGCAGGCCCCTACTTCGTGGCGATCGTGGCGGCGATTACGCTCGACCGCCGCAGCGGCGCGGTGATGCTGCTGGTCGGCATCCTGCCGTTCACGATCGGCGCGCTGATCAAGAATCAGCCCGGCGCAGCGCTGTCGGCCTCAGTGGGGGTCGCGCCCTGGTATCTGATCCTGCGGCTGATGCGACTACTGGGCCAGCGCAACCGTGCGCTCGAGGAGTCCCGTGCGGCCGAGGCGAGTGCCGCGGTAGCCGCCGAGCGCGGCCGGATCGCACGTGAGATGCATGATGTGCTCGCACACTCACTGTCGGCGCTGGCGCTGCAGCTCGAATCGACTCGCCTGCTGGCCCGCGACCGCAGCGTCGACGCCGACGTCGCGCGCGCGATCGACCAGGCCCACAGCCTCGCCGCCAGCGGTCTGGACGACGCCCGCCGGGCGATCGCGGCCGCGCGCGGCGACGAACTGCCAGGGCCTGAGCGGCTCGAGGCGCTGGCCGATGCCTTCGGTGACCAGAGCGGACTGGCGGTCGCGGTCGAGGTCCACGGCGACCCGCGCGAGCTGGCACCGGACGCACGGCTCGCGGTCTACCGCACCGCCCAGGAGGCGCTCACCAACGTGCGCCGTCACGCCGCCGCCGAGCGCGTCCAGGTGAGCCTCGACTACCTCCCCGAGAGCACCGTGCTGGTGGTTGAGGACCATGCACCCGCGGGAACGCCGCCGCCGGTGGCGCCGGTCGCCGGTGGTTACGGGCTGACCGGCATGCGCGAGCGCGCCAAGCTGCTCGGCGGCGAGCTGCTGGCCTGCCCCACCACCAGCGGTTTCCGGGTTGAGCTGCGGCTGCCGACGTGAGTGTCCGCGTCCTGCTCGCCGACGACCAGCGGCTCGTGCGCGAGAGTCTCAGCACGATGCTCGGCCTGCTCGACGGGATCGAGCTGCTCGGCACCGCCGCCGATGGCGCGGAGGCCGTGCGCCTGGCCGGCGAGCTGCTTCCCGACGTGATCCTGATGGACCTGCGCATGCCCGGGCTCGACGGGATCGAGGCGACGCGCCTGTTGCACGAGCAGCAGCCGCAGATCGGCGTGATCGCACTCACCACCTATGCCGACGATGAGAGCGTGCTCGGCGCCCTGCGTGCCGGTGCCCGCGGCTACCTGACCAAGGACGCCTCGAGTGAGGACATCCGCGCCGCGATCCTGTGCGTGGCCTCGGGCTCGGCGACGCTCGATCCGGCCGTCCAACACCATGTTGTGGCGGCGCTGGCCAGCGGGCCAGCGCCACCAGAGCCGGCTGGCGAGGGGCTGCCCGACGAACTCACCCCGCGCGAGGCCGAGGTGCTCGTACTGATCGCCGAGGGGCTCAGCAACGGCGAGATCGCCGAGCGGCTGTTCGTCAGTCAGACGACGGTCAAGTCGCACATCAACCACCTGTTCGCCAAGGCCGAGATCCGTGACCGCGCGCAGGCCGTGAACTACGCGTACCGCACCGGGCTGGCGCGGCCGCCCGGCTAGGCCACGGCGGCACCCCTGCGGTCGCGCACCCAGGCCTCGAACTCGGCGACCGGCAACGCCTGCGAGTAGAGCCAGCCCTGGGCGAACATGTCCGGCTTGATCGCCAGCAGCATGTCGCGCTGCGCGGCCGTCTCCACCCCTTCGGCGATGACCTTCAGGCCGCTCACCGAGGCGATGTCAGCTATCGCTTCAACGACGGCGCGATCGATTGGTGAGCGGCCCATCGACTGCACGAATGACATGTCGAGCTTGACGGTGTCAAGTGGAAAGTCGCGCAGGTGCGCGAGTGACGAATGGCCCGTTCCGAAATCATCGAGGGCAATGCAGTAGCCGGCGTCGCGGAAGCTCGCGAGCGCCGCGGCGACGCCGTGCTCGATGTCCATCAGCGCGCCCTCGGTGACCTCGACGTTGACCCTGGCGCCAGTGCCCTTGAGCCCGGTCCGCTCAAAGTCCGCCGCCAGAGTCAGCGTCAGCCTCGGATCACGCAGGCGGATCGCAGCGAGGTTGTAGCTCAGCCCGTAGGGCAGCCATCCCGGGCCGTGGCGGCTGGCGAAGTCCGCGACGATCTCATGGAAGACGTCGCCGAGCGTGTTCGAGATCACGGCCATCAGAGCCGAGTCCTGCTCCGCCGCCGGCAGGAACTCCCCCGGCATCACGAGACCGCGGCGCGGGTGGTTCCAGCGCGCGAGCGTCTCACCGCCGACGGGTGCGCCCTCTGCCAGCGAGACGATCGGCTGAATGTGCAGCTCGAGTTCTCCGCGCGCGCAGGCCTCGTAGAGCTCCGAACTCAACAGCGATCGGCTGTCATCGACGATCCGCTCGCTGCTGCGGTCGACCACGACGCGCACGGTGCCGAGCCCCTTGGCGGCACGCATGCTGTGCTCGGCCGCCTGTACCAGGTGGGCTGCGGCCTCACCCGGGGCGGCGACGGCTGCCCCGACGGACAGCCGCACCGGTACGTCCGGGCCCGCGGGCCCGTCGTTCAAGGCGCCCACGTCTGTCTCGATGCGGTTCGCGAAGGCCTCGACGGCGTCGACATCGCCGGCATCGAAGTGGGCGATCATGAAGGTGTCGCCACCGAGCCGGGCCGTAAGCGATCCGCCCTGCAGCAAGCCTGCGGCCCGTCGCAGGCGTTTGGCCACGTGCCGCAGCAGCACGTCGCCGCTGTGAGCTCCGAGCTGCCGGTTGACGGCACCGAACTTATCGAGGTCGCACACCCACACCGCCGGCCGCCGGCCGCGAGCGATCTCACGATCAAGGACGCGCTCGGCACCCAGGCGCGAGAGCATGCCGGTGAGCTGGTCGCGTGACAGCTGCGTGCCGGATCGCCAGATCGCCAGCGATAGTGCGGCCGCCAGCAGGATCGCCGCGCAGCGGAGGGCCATTCCGGAGCCGGGACTCTCGCGTGCGAACGCCACGGCATCGCTGAACGCAGCGGGGTCAAACCAGGCGATGATCGCCACGACAACCGTCTCCACGCACCCGACCGCGAGCGGCACCCAGTCCTGATAGAAGGCGAGCACGATCATCGCCAGGGGACCGAGCGTGAAGTTGCCGATGTACTTGGCGACGTAGAGCTGGGCGGCCATGAAATAGACCGCGACCAGCACCTCACGCGAGCGCCGGGGCCAGCTTTGCACCTGCGCAAGCGCTAGTGCTGCCACCGCGCCGGCCGTGTAGTACCACTGCCCGGAACGATCGAGGTCGGTGAGCGCAAAGATCAGGATGAAGAGCGTGAAGACCGCTGCGCAGATCGACACGGAGCGATGTCGCGCCTGCCAGGCGAGGTCGTCCAAAAGCGAGCCGTCAACCGACGCCCCCAGATTCCGCAGCCGCTCGATCATCTCCGTTAGCACCGGTCTCCCCTGGTAAGGAAAGTACCTATCGGCAGCGGCGCCGGGAAGGCCTTAATCCGGGAGTTCGCGTTGCCGAGCCGCGGGCTGCGTTTACCGCTGTAGCCAGCGCTTGCGGCGATCCAGCGCGGCCGGGCGCTCGGCCAGCAGCAGGCGCCGCTGATGCCCGTGCACGAGCTCGCGCACGGCGCGGGTCTGATCGAGCTCGAGGCGCAGAAAGCACAGGCCCGTGTAGCCGTCCTCGACGCGCACGACCTCTGCAAAGAGGTCCAGCTCCTTGGGCTTGCGGGTCGCACCGTAGGTCGGGATCTCGACGCGGAAGGCGACCGTCACGCCGGGGGTGCAGGGCAGCTCACGGTCGAAGCGCAGGCCGAGCACGGAGATGTCGACGAGCTCACAGTAGGTCTCCATCGGCTCATCGACGTAGACCGGCAGGTTCATCGCTACCCGGAACGCCTCGCGGCGCTGATCTCCCGAGCGCCGCTCCGACGCATCGGCCCCATACTGCTCGGCTTCGTACCCCTCGCTCACGTGCGCGCAAGGATCGCGCATTTGCACCCCCCATGCGTCGGGGCGCTGACCCGCGCCCTTGAGAAGTTCGTTAGCTTCGAGCGCAGATGACGACTTGGGGGGTACTGCTGCCGACGTTCGACCCGCTGCGGCTCGGCGAGCCGTTTGCGGTGGCACAGGCGGCGCAGCTGGCAGAGCAGGCGGGCTATGACTCGATCTGGGCCGGCGATCACCTGAAGTGCCCGGCGCCGGTGCTCGATGCCGCCACGTGCCTGGCCGTTGCCGCGACCGTGACAACACGCCCGCAGCTCGGCTTCAGCGTGATGCTGCTGGGGATGCGCCCGCTGGCGTGGGCCGCCAAGCAGCTCGCCACCCTGCAGCACCTGTCCGGCAACCGCGTGCGGCTCGGCGTCGGTGTCGGCGGCGAATTCCCGCAGGAGTACGAGGCCGCCGAGGTGCCGCTCGCGCGCCGGGGCGCGCGGCTCGACCAGGCGCTGGCATTGCTGCCGCAGTTCCTCTCGCCCGGCACCGAGCATTCACTCGAGCCCGCCGCACCGATGCCGCCCGTGCTGATCGGCGGACGCAGCGACCGCGCGGTCGAGCGTGCGGCGCAGTTCGGCGACGCCTGGCTGCCGATGTGGGTCTCACCCGAGACGCTGGCTCAGCGCGCCGAACTGCTGGCGGAGCTGAGCGAGGCGCACGCTCGGCCGCGGCCCAGCCTGTCGCTGCTGGTGCTAGCCCATGTTGATGAGGATCGTGTCCGTGCCCGCGAGCAGGCCGACGCACATCTGCGCGGCCAGTACGGGATGGCGCTCGACCGTGTCGAGCGCTGGACCGCCTGCGGCCCCGCCGCGGCCGTGGCAGAGTTCCTCGAGCCGTACACACGGATCGGCGTGTCGGAGATCCTGCTGCTGCCGTTGGGCGCGCGCCCGCTGCAGCAGATCGAGCGCCTGGCCGACGCGACCAGCGCAATACGATCGCTGAGCGACGCGATCTAGGCCAAGCGCCAGGAGAGACCTTGAGCAGCAGCACCCCGCAATACCGCTACAACCCCGAGCAGTTCCGGCAGGTCTTCGAGCACAGTTTCGGCTACCTCGCGGGCGTCAGGCGCAACAGTCAGCGCTTCGCCTCGCGGCCGGCGCTGCACGACCCCGCCAGCGGCCGTCGCTGGACCTACGCCGAGCTGTGGACCGACAGCGAGCGGCTCGCCGCCGGACTGTACGAACGTGGCGTGCGTGCTGAGGACGTGATCGTCTTCGACCTGCTCAACGGGCCGGAGTTCGCGCTCGTCTGGATCGCGGCCCAGCGTCTGGGTGCGATCGCCGCGCCGATCAACTTCCGCCTGGCCGCCGGCGAGATCGCCCACGTGCTCGACGACAGCCGCCCCAAGGTCTTCATCCTCGACGCGAGCCTGGCGACCGCGGGCGCCGAGGCGCTGTGGCGCGCGGACCATCATCCATCGCTGGTCGTGGGCGTCGACCACGAGGACTGGAGCCGACCGCTCGCGGCAGCGATCCCGTTTGCGGAGCTGTTCGCCGCCGACACCTCGGCACTGCCGGGCGATCCGGAGCGCTCGATCTACGCCGAGACGACGCGGCTGTACACGTCGGGCACGACCGGGCTGCCGAAGGGCGTCTCACTACCGGACATCGTCGAGGTCTTCTCCGCCCACGACGTGATCATGCACTTCCCGCTGACGCCCGAGGACCGCACGCTCAACATGACGCCGTGGTTCCACCGCGGCGGGCTCTACTCGGGCGGCCCCAACCCGGTCTTCTACGTCGGTGCCGAGGCGGTGCCGCTGCGCAACTTCGACGCTGCCACCGTGCTCGACTGGGTGCAGCAGCACCGGCTGACCTTCCTGATCGGCGCGCCCACCAACCTCAGCAGCCTCAGCGCCGAACAGCAGGCGCGCCCGCGCGACCTCTCGAGCCTGCGCGGGATCGTGACGATGGGCGCGCCGCTGGATCGCGAGGCCTGCCTGCGCTACCAGGAGCTGCTGACCCCGCGGATCTTCAATGGCTACGGCACGACCGAGGCGTTCTGGAACACGTTCCTGCGCCCCACCGACCTGCCCGAGCACGCCGGCTCCGCCGGGCGCGCATGCACCGACGACGACGTCGCCGTGGTGCGCGTCTACGAGGACCGCGTGGCCGCAGCCGACGAGCTCGCCGCCCGCGACGGCCAGGAGGTGGGCGAGGTGATCGTGCGCTCGGTCAAGTCCGGCTACGCCTACGTCAACAACAACGAGGAGCAGGCTGCCCGCTTCCGCGACGGATGGCTCTACATCGGCGACCTGGCAACCTGGGATGCGGACGGCTACGTGACGATCGTTGGCCGCAAGGACGACATGATCATCACCGGCGGCGAAAACGTGCACCCAGCTCAGGTCGAGGCCGTGCTCAACGAGCACCCTGGGGTGAGCGACTCGGTGGTCGTCGGTGTGCCGGACGAACGCTGGGGCGAGCTGGTCGTCGCCTACGTCGTTCCCGTCGCCGACGTCCAGCGGGACGCCGGCACCAGCGGCGCGTTGGACGCGGCCGCACTCGAGCGGCACACGCACGGGCATCCGATGCTCGCCGACTACAAGCGGCCGCGCGCCTACCGCTTCGTCGAGCAGATCCCGTTGACGGCCACCGGCAAGAAGCTCCACTACAAGGTTCGTGAGCAGGCCCGCGCAGACGCGGTAGCTGGATTGCTGGAACGCCCGTGAGCGCGACTTCAATGCAGGCTGCCGACCCGGTGATCACCGGCATCGGCGCCGTAACCCCGCTCGGCCACGACGTGCCGACCACCTGGCGGCGGCTGCTTGCCGGCGAGTCCGGCATCGCCCCGATCACGCTGTTCGACGCCTCGGAGCTGCCCACCCGGATCGCCGCCGAGGTCAAGGACTTTGACGCCGAGGCGCTGCTCGGCACCAAGCGCGCGCGGCGCTCGGCGCGCTTCTCGCAGCTGGCGATCATCGCCGCACGCGAGGCCTTCGCCGACGCCGGCCTGCACCCCGGCCCCGGGGTCGAGTCGGTCGCCGACCACGAACGCGTGGGCGTGGTCGTCAACACCGCCGTCACCGGGATCCCCGAGACCGAGGCCAATGTCAACGGCCTGGCGCGCGAGGGCCTGCGTGGGGTCAGCCCCTACTACGTGCCCTCGATGATCCCCAACATGCCCGCCTGTGAGGTGGCGATCGACCTCGGCCTGCACGGCCCCGTGACCGCCAGCGCGCTGGCGTGCGCGAGCGGCAACGCCGCACTGCTCGAGGCGCGGCGGCTGATCCAGAGCGGCGAGGCCGACATCGTCGTCGCCGGCGGCACCGACGCCGGCATCTCGGCGGTGATGTTCGCGGGGCTCTCCAACATGGGCGCGCTGTCGGCCAACAACGACGATCCGCAGGGCGCCAGCCGGCCGTTCTCGGCCGATCGCGACGGCTTCGTCTATGGCGAGGGCGCGGTGCTGTTCGTGGTCGAGTCCGCCGAGCACGCACGCGCCCGTGGCGCCCGCTCCTACGCCACGCTGGCCGGCGGTGCGCTGACGACCGACGCCTTCCACATCAGCCACCCCGATCCCACCGGCCGACAGCCACGGCGGGCGATGAAGCTCGCGCTGGAACGCACCGGCACCGACCCCTTCGAGGTCGACTACATCTGCGCGCACGGCACCGCCACGCGGATCAACGACGCGGTCGAGACGAGCGCGATCCGCGACGTCTACGGCGCCGCCGCGGACGAGCTGCTGGTGAGCTCACCGAAGTCGATGGTCGGGCACATGATCGGCGCCGCCGGCGCGCTGGCGGCGATGGTCAGCGTGCTGGCGATGCGCGACGGCATGGTTCCGCCGACGATCAACCTGGTGAACCCGGATCCCGCCTGCGACCTCGACTATGTGCCGAACGTCGCGCGCGAGGCTCGTGTACGCACGGCGACCGTCAACGCCTTCGGCTTCGGCGGCCAGAACTGCGTGGTCGTGCTCAAGGCGCCCTGAACACGCGCGACCCTCCGCAGGCTAGGATCTGGGCGTGACGGATCGCCTGTTCTTCACCGCTGACGAAACCGCCAACAGGCTGCTCGTGGAGGAGCCGATGGCACTGCTGATCGGCTTCCTGCTGGACCAGCAGGTGACCGTGCAGAAGGCCTTCTCGGGACCGCTCGTGATCCGCGAGCGGTTGGGCACACTCGACCCTGTCAAGCTCGCCGAGGCCGACCTTGACAGCGTGTTTCGCGAGCGCCCGGCGGTGCACCGCTTCCCCGGCGCGATGGCCACCAGAGTTCAGGAGCTGGCCGCGATCGTGCGCGACGAGTACGGTGGCGACGCCGCGCGTGTGTGGACAGAGGCGCGCGACGCCGAGGATCTGCGCAAGCGCATCGGCGCGTTGCCGGGCTTCGGTGAGATGAAGATCAAATCGCTCGCCGCGGTGCTTCACAACCGCTTCGGCGTCAAGGTCGCAAAGGACCTTATTCCCGCGCACCCAACGCTTGGCGACGTCGACTCGCCTGAGGCGCTGGCGGACTACCAGGCGGGCAAGAAGGAATACAAATTGTCACTGAGGGCTGCGAGCCCTTCCCGCTGAATCGCGGGTACGCCAACGCCCTCGTCGTGCGACGCGCGCACTGCCTGCGGACGCACAAACGCCAGGAGGTAACTGCCGTCCCCGAGCGTCAGCGATCCGTCGTCCTCCCACGACTGCCAGACCTCCCCGCGCACGGCACCACTGCCGAACGGGGCTCTCGGTCCAGCCAGCTCGAACCCAGCGAACAGCCGCTTGAGCGTCGCTCTGAGGGCCGCAGCGCCACCGCTGTCGCTCTCGCGCACCTGCGAAGTGATCATGCGGCGAAGATTCTCCAGCTCGTCTGCGACAGCATCCGCCACGTCGATCTCTGAGGCAGCCTGCTCAATCTCCTGCCTACGGCGCTGATGCTGCTCGAGCTGCGCCGATGCCGCGCCCCGCTCGGCCACGACCCGCGTCTCCAGGCGCTCCCATTTCTCTGCCGTGATCCGGCCGCTGATGTAGTCGCCCTCGATGCGAGCGAGCGCGGCATCGGCGCCCACGAGCTCGTTCTCTGCCTGGCGCTCGAGCACTGATAACCCGGCCAGCTCTCGCTCCACCTGTTCGCCGAATGCCTTGCGGGCGCTGCCCTGGTCGAGAGCCACCCGCTCGAAGAAGCTGTACACCGCCTCGTCGACGACTGCCCGCTTGATCGGCTGCTGGCTATGCGGACAGGCGCCTGCGCCGTGGTGGAGCTTCCTGGCGCAGACGTAGACCTCGTACACGTAGTCGCTGCCCCGGTGGTCTTTGACGGTCCTCGGGCTCATCACAGCGCCGCACGTGCACCTGAGCAGACCGTCAGCAAGCAGATGACGACCAGCAGCCCACCTGCCGGCCTTCTTGTGACCACCCCCGCCCTGCGCATGCCGCGCTGCCCGCAAGTCGCAGGCACGCTGCCAGGTCCCCTGATCGATGATCGCCTCATGCGTGCCCGGGAAGTGCTCGCCGTTGAGCGTGAGCATGCCTGCGTAGATCGGATTCGTCAGGATGCCCTTGATCGTCGTGGCGTGCCACTCGGACGCGGTCGACGCCCTCGGTCCGGGCTTGTGCCGCCCCTCAGCAACGTCGGTTGCTGTCAACGTGGGCACACGCTCGGCCCGGAGTGATTTGGCGATTGCGTTCTGGGCGGCCCCGCCGATGAACTCCGCGAAGATCCTCAGAACGACCGGCGCCTCCACGGGGTCGACTACGAGCCAGGATTCCTTCTTGCCACTTGAGTCGAGCCGATGCCCGTAGCGATAGCCGAAGGGTCGCCGGCCACCCCGGTACCGGCCACGGTCTGTTACTCGGCGCCGCTGACCGCGTTTCACCGCCTCGCCCTTGCGCTTGCTCTCGGCGTTGTTCAGGTCGCCGGCCATCGCGGTCATCGTCATATCGAACCCGCTCGAGATCTCCGGGAAGGCTCCGGGGTCGTCGATCGACAGGATCTTCACCCCGGTCGTGCGTGACCACTTCTGGAAATCGACAAGGTGCCGTGCCTTCTGGCCATCGCCGCGCGCGAGCCGCGACGAGTGCTCCACCAGCAGCCAGACTGCCTCGATGGCACCCGCGTCGGCCTTCAGCCGTTCGCAGTGCTCCATCGCGGCAGCCAGCCCGTCGCCACGCGATCCGTGGAACGCGCTCTTGGCCTCGTCCTGGTACTCGCCGTCGACCTCCCAGGCGCGCTCGGTCGCGAGCTGTCGGCACCCCTTGATCTGGTCGGAGATCGAGCCCTTCGTGTCCTCGGTGCTCTTGGCCGCGTAGATGACCGCGCTTATCACAGCACCAGCTCCTCGAGCGCGATCCGGCGAACAGCCGGCGGCACGCTCGACGCGCCCAGCACGACGTCAGCCGCGCCCTGCCCGTGATCCCGGCGCAGAGCCCGCGCCCAGGCGATCGGCGCCGCCTGGTCGGTCTGCTCCTCCAGCAGCGCCATCTCGTCATGCAACTCCTCAAGCCAACTCATCCCTACCCCTCTCTATGTCCAACGTTGGACACGGTTGTCTGAACGTCAAAGCTCATCTGCGCGGCTGGCGGCTCCCACTCGGCCACTAGCTCGCCGCACTGGCCCAGCCACCACGCCGCGAACCCGAACGCCGGCCCTCGATGGCAGGTGTTGCAGTCGGCCTCGAAGCAGGCCAGCGCCAATGGGCGCCCGCACTCGGCGGCGAGCTGGTCAAGCTGTGCATGGATCCGCTCGAAGCCGATCACGTGCAGCTTGCGCCGGTAGGCCCGCCCGAACTTTTCGAGGTCGTTGATCGAGAGCATCCAGCCATCAGGCATCAGGTCATCGAGCGCCGGGAAATCGGCGGCCTCGGGCCAGAACTTCGGCACGCCCCGACTGATGCGGACGGGCCGCACGTTGAGCCGGTCACGGTGTCGGTGGAGCGTGCTCCAGCTCGCGGTGTAGAGCGCGGTCATGCCTCCGCACCTTCGGCCTTGAGCCAGCGCAGGATCGTTGTCCGTGCCAGACCGGTCGCATCAGCGATGCGGGCGACGGGAACGTCTGCGTCGAGCGCGTCGAACACAGCCACCCTGAGCGCCTCTCGCGCGCCCTCGAACTGGTTGGCAGCCACATTCAGACGATCGAGCTCTAGCTCCTGGTCAAGTGTGAGCTTCATACATGAAGTGTAGCAAACGCTACATATTTACACTCTTACCAACGTTGGGCATTTCAAGGCTGATGCGAACCTGGCCAGAAGTGCCAACAAGCATTTATGGCCGCATGACTCAGCCGCCAGTGCAGCGGGTTCGAGGACAACGGCTGGCCCGAGACGTACGCCCCCCGGTGAGGAGAGCGACGTCAACGTGCATCGGGACTGAGGAATCCGTCTGTCGTCGACCTAGGAGGCTCAGACGATGCCGGGCACACGCTTACCCATCGGGGCCCGCAAGCGGCGGGCTGATCGCCTCCTAGCGCCAGCGCCGAAGCGCTCGGACTATTAAGCCCAGGCGGGGTGACCTGGACTCCGGAGATCGATCCCCTCTGGCTCATCGGCGCCAGTTGCACAGTCGCGACGGCTATTCGGAACGGTCGCGCACTCTCGGGGATACGGTTCGAGCGGAGGCGCCGTCCGCACTCAGCCGTCTGGGCCCTACCGCGCGGTGTCAACTTATTGCTTGCGCACATAGTTGCACCCGGTCCGGAAGGAAAGCCCCAGAACCGACAACGCCGCCCCCGAGGGAGCGGCGCAGCCAGAGCAAAAGTTGACACCCGAAGGTGGTACAGCCGTTCGACTCCACCACTGTACCGCAGGCGGTGGTCCGACCGCTCGCGGTGGACATCAAGGCGGCCAGATTGGTCTGAGTTAATTTTGGCCGGGTTAGCGCTGCCGATCCCGACAGCTTTATACGCCAGCCACGTCCCGCCCGACGAGAGGCACCATGGCATCCGATACCGCTAAGGCATCGTCGCGAGTCAAACCCAGGATGCGCTCGAAACCCAGGGATCCTCCCGCCGTCGAGAACGTGACACAACCACCCTGCAGCGGGGATCGCCGCAGTTGAACGTCCTGGATGCGCGCCAGAGGAATCGACCTCTCGCTCTTCGAGATCACCCCACGCATCGCAATCACTCGCTGGTCCGTAACGATGTAGCGATGGCGCCTGCGCCATAACTCCCACAGTCCGAACGTGAAAATGTAGAGCGAACCCGTCCACCACTTTGACGGAAGAACCTCCACGAGCACCTTCTCGTCCGGGTGGAGCCTCACCTCCCCAGCCATCGCTAGCCCCTTTCTATATAGCCTCAGTTTCTGGTGACCCTAACGTTTACTCTGGACGCCCATGGCGACCACCACCGACACCCCCACCGCGTTCGACCTCCTGCGCGAGTTCCTGGACGACGACCGCGCCGCCGGCATCCCCTGGTCTGACGAGGACTTCGCCCAGCGCGTCCAACTCGCCTGCCGACTCACCCGCAGCAGCGGCTCGGCCGAGGCGATCATCGGGACGGCCAAGGTCTGGCGAGACGCTTACAACCGCGTGCCGGCCGGTGCGCTCGAGCAGTTCGGCCCGTCGATCGGTGACAGCGAGTCAAGCGACCGGCGCGACTCCGTCACCCTCGCCTAAGCCCCGCGACCGAGTGAGAGGCCCTGAGCTCTGCCGCGCGCTGACTGCGGCGCCGTCCCTCTGCGCGCTTGCGGTGAGCCTCACAACAGAACCGCCGCCGGCTGTCTTGGGCTTCGAACTCCCGGCCGCACTCCTCACACTCGACGATCTTCATCGGCAGATCATGACCAGCGTCGGCTCGGAAAATCTGCACCCCTTTTGCGACCCCCCGGATTTTGGCCGCTCGGCGCCTCACCAGCTCGCCCTCACGTACGCCCCAGGGAACGCCACACACCCGGCCCAAAACGACCGCACACTCGCACGACTTGGCGCTGTCACACCCGGCCCGGTCATGAGGGGGATTGGCTCAGCGCGCTCGTGGTCACACGCGGTCTACACGCTCACCACAGCCCGCACGTGGGGAAATGTCGCGAATTTCGCGTTCGACGACGGGGGGAGAAAGGGGGGAAGTGGCGAGGCTCGCAGGCGCTTTGGGTGGGGGCTTTGAGTTGCACGTTGGCTCGCACGGCAGCACGTGAGCCCGACTGCGCCGATCGGCACACACGCTCATAGGGGTGGTGCTCTCCTCTCGATTTCGGGTCGCCCACGCGATTGGCTCACTACACGGCACAGGCAGCCTCACGTACGCCCGTTTACACCCGGGCCCATACACCCGGTCTTCCGCCCGTGCTCAGCGGCCCTGACGCGCCCGCAGCGCTTGCCCGATCCGGCTCTCGTCCGTTCGACGCTGACGCTGCGCTGCTGCGGTCAGCCCGCCCAGCCGGCGGTTGCAAGTCCTGTGCGCCACACGCAGATTGCTCTCCGCATACGGCTCGCCGCCGTCACTTACGGGCACGATGTGGTCGACGTCGATCTCGCTGGCGCTCGTGATCGTGCCGTTGCAGACGTCGCACTGCCAGGTCCCATCGTCGTCTTGGCGCTTGCGGATCACCACGGCGCGTACTCGCTTCCATCGCGCGGTCCACGTGATTGTGGAGCTGGGCGACCTCGCCCGGTTTCTTTCGCGCTCTCGCTCGTGCTCGGCGCAGCGTGCTCCGTTGATGGCGTATCGCGGGCATGCCCTGCCGTTCTGGTCGCGCTCAATGCACGGCCGCTGAACCCCGCTCATGCCTCAACTCCCGGGTCGCAGTGCGTTGCGGATCATCTGCGACAGCGATGGCGCGCGACTCGCACGCTCTACGCCTTCGCTCTCGCGACGTTTGCGCGCTTCACGCCAGTGCTGCGAGCACAGGCTGCGGTTCTTGCCGTACCCATGCCCGTCTGGAGCGAGCAGCGTCTCGCAGCCCGGGTGCTCGCACTTGATCAGGCGACCCTCGCTCACCGTCGCCATGCCCCACCCCTCCTACGAAAGCCGACTGCGTGCAGCCTCTCCTCATGCGGGGACACGGGAGGCTCGTTGCGCTCCTGATCGCTCTCACCTGGGGATGGGTTGGGTTGCTCGCTCTGGACGCTTGTACGCGCCTTGGAGCGTCCCTGGAGCACGATGCTCGGCTCGGTGCCGACGTCATACAGCGGGCGCAACGTCGGGTTCCACGCGGAGTCATCCATCACGCGGCCCTCAGCACAGTCGTCAGAAGCCCTGCGCGCTGTGACTCGGCGATCATCGCGGCTGCCTTCAGCCCTTCGGCCAGCTCTCGCGCCTGGCTCGGCGTGACGTTGCCACCGCTGAAGATCACCCGGCCTCGGCGGGCTCGCACGGTCTGCATCGCGCTCACGACTCGCACAACGGCCATCAGCGCTTCACCGCCTCACGGATCTCAGCAGCGAGCCGCACACCCTGCTCCGCGCTCAGCTCCCACGGGCCGGTCAGCAGCCCTCGTTCCGGACTACTTGTCCTCGTGTCGCCCTGGCGACCGAGGATGAGTCGCACAGGCATCAACTCGGGTGCGGCGTCGCCCTCAGCGACGCCGCCCTGCACAACCTGGAGCCCAAGCACCTGGGCGCGGGAGTCGGGAACGCTGCACGGCTGCGCCTTCTCAAGCGCATCGGCCAGAGTCTGCGCGCGAGCGGAGTCGATCAGAAACTCGCTGCTTCGCCGGTCGTCCGACACGCTGACGTGGCAGAAGCCATTACGCACAACCCCGACGCGCCGGCCGTCGCTCGCGCGCGCCATCAGTCGTCACCGCCGCTGCTGGGCATGTGCACCGCCACCCGCCTGCCGTTTGCCACCAGGTAGCGCTCGTCCACAGCCGGCGCGTTCTCCTCCCCAGGCGCAAAACCACGATTGACGGACCGGGCGTGCCCTACGGCCTGCTTGAACGCCTCGCCGAGCCCGCCGGGCACGCCTGTGATCTCCTCGAGCGTCCCAAGGTCAGCCAGCGCGGCCAACACATCGCCGACGCCGATCACAACGCGTCGCCGCTGACGGGCCGCACCATCTGGGTGATACGCGAGCTCCAGCCTCTCGCCATTCAGCGAGTCGACGAGCTGCGCAGGCTTCAGGCGAACTCCGTGCATTGCGGGTCCGTCCGCGCCGAGCTTCTCCAGACGAGCCCCGAGGGCGCGTCTCTGGCCGTACAGCGTGGTCAGCGTGGCCACCGTCTCGTCCCAGGCGTGCTCGAAGTCCTCGGCTCGCATGACAAGGCTCTCGACCCATGACGCGCCATGCTCATTGAGCACCGCCTGCAAGTCGCCACGAGCGCTCTGGGCGGCGAGCTGGGTGGTCTTCAGGTCCCGCTCGAGCTTGTCGAGCTTCTTGATGTGGTCGGCGTAGCTGCCGCTCGGCGAGATTCTGCCGGCGGCGAGAGCCTCCTTGGCCGCTTCGGCATCGCGCCACCCGTCCCTGAGCTCTTTCTGGTGCGTCTTCAGCGCCGTCTGGGCGCCTTCGTGCTTCTCGGCGGCCTGGCGGATCTCCGGATGGTCGATCTCGTTGGGCGCCGGCAGTGCATCTACATGCATGATTCGCTCTCTTGTTCAGTGCTGCGTGTCGGTTGGCCTTTCTCTT
The DNA here is from genome assembly GCA_963706725.1 of uncultured Actinomycetota bacterium. Lineage (GTDB taxonomy): Bacteria > Actinomycetota > Thermoleophilia > Solirubrobacterales > Solirubrobacteraceae > Palsa-465. Next base: position 3,095,400 of record OY970167.1, read on the forward strand.
GTGGTCCGTTGTGGTGGTCGCTTTGGTGCTAGATCCTGACGCGGTTCTTGCTGTGGCGCGCGCTCGCCTGGAACGCCGCCGCGAACAGCGCGGCCGGTGACAGAGCCAGCGGGTCACGCAGACCCGGCTTCTCTCTTGGCCCGGGAGAACGCCGAACACCGCCGTCGAAGCTCAACTGCGGCTCGGCCGGTGCCTGCTGAGCAGACGCTGCCGCTCGAGCTGCGCGGCCCTCATCGAGGATCGCCGTGACCTCGGCGTCTGCCATGTCGGCGCCGAGTGCGTCGCCAGCCTTCTCTGCCGCCTCGAACCTGGCGTGCGCTTCGTTCAGCCGCTCCCTACGCCCTGAACCCATGTCGGCCTCCTGGAGGCGGTCGATCAGTCCCTCCTCATGCCTGGGTCGGGTGCCGAACAAGCGTCCCGCGATCTCAGCCCGCGAACCTCCGCGAGCCCTGGAGGCCAGAAGCGCGTTCATCTGTTGTGGGGCTTCGCTCATAGCCGAACGATTGCAGGCGACCCGGAAGGAACGACGACCCGCCAGGCGAGAGCGATGCCCAGCGGGTCGTAGTCCGCACGTCCGTCAACGAGCGCGCCTGGCGCAGCAGTGACGTTGACAGAGCAAGCGGTCGGAGCGGCCAACCTGGCCATAACCCCCGTTGGGAGATTTGGCCGGGATCGGATGTCCAACGTTGGACGGGCAGGCCGAAAAAGGAACCCGAGCGCTTTTGATGCTGGTAGGCAAGCAGCGCGCTCGGGTTCCAGGCAATCCGCCAACCTCGGGACACACCCGTGGGAGGCAGACGCCGCAAGCTACCAAAAACCTGCGCGTTGCATCACCGCTCCCGAGACACCAAGACCCCGCACCAGGCGGGGCCTTGACCAGCGGCTATCGACCGCCGAACGCCAGCTCCATCAAGCCCATCACGTTGCGATCAAACATCGGCGGCACTTGCGCGAAGACGAAGCGGTCAAACGGCATCACCGCGCGCCCCTTGTCGTCGTGCGTGTCGCTGCGCGTCCCTGTGTCGCGCTTCCGGAATGCGGTCGGCGCAGCCGTGCTGCCGTAGAGGATCTGGCCGCGTCGGGTCTCCTCTCGCACCATCATGCCGCCACCTGCGCCTTCGCTGCCCGCGCGATCCGCGCCGCGCAGTGCTTGCAAACCGGCGCCGGCCGTAACCGCTCAAGCTCGTCTGGGGTCGCTGGCCGCATGTGGCCGGCCCAACACTCTTTCCCGTCCACGAGCGCGTGGAGGCTCGTCGGTTTCTTCGAGTCGTACACGAACTCGAACGCTGGTGTTGTGGTGCTCTGCTTGTGTGTGGTCATGCCTGGATCATGACCCGCGTACGACACTCGTCAAGCAGAAATCCCTGCTAATCGCACACTTCTGACAACGCGTCTGCCCAACGGCGGATACTCGCGGCCCGTGATCCTCGCCTCTGTGACCGCTTCATCGGGCGGCTCCAACACCACCGCAATCGTCGCGATCATCGCCGGCGCGGTCATCAGCCTCGTCGGATCCGGCGTCGCCGTCTGGGTCCATAGATCCCAGCTGAGATTCCAGCGCGGCGAGACCGACCGAGCTGAAGTCAAGGCAATTCTGGACTCGATCCTCGAAAACATCTATCTGGCGCAGATGGTCTCGGGGCACCTCCTCAGCGTCTCCTTCTACGCGGGCAACGAGGAAGACCCGAGCATCCGGTGGCAAGCCGAGGCCCCGGAGTTCGGAGACCAGCTCGCCGACGTCCACCTAAAGCTTCTCTCCGACCTCAACCGCATCGGCCTGCGCCTCGGTGACGCTGCCGGCGCGATGGTCGACAAGATCGCCGCCACGGCCAACGACATCAGCGCCGTCGAAACGATGTCCCGAGCCAAGATCGGCATCCACGACCGGCTGAGAGAGCACTTCGAAGCGATCCAAGAGTGTCGGATCGATTTCAGCGAACGAGCACGGCAATTCACGCTCGCGAGGCTCTCGTGATCTGGACCGTGATCGCCGCCGTGGCGTCGCTGGTGGCGGCTGCGTGCGCGCTTCAGGCCGTGATGCAGACCGCGCAGCTACGCCGCGAGGCGCGACAACAGATCCTGGCCGACGCCCTCATAGCAATGATGAATGCCACCGAGAAGAACCCCGGGCACGGCAAGGACCCCGACTGGGATCGTCGCGTCCTCGATGCGGTGCATCAGGTTCAGCGAGCAACGGGACTGGCGCTGCTCGGACTCAGCGCTGAGATCAAAGAGCCGGTCTTGTACCTGCTCGACCCGGCGAATCAGCGCGACACTTATCGCATGTTCATGTACGCGAGCAAGGCGTACGACCAGATGCGCGTCGAGAATGGTGGCGAGCCGATCCTTCCCGAAGACGCGGAGCCCGAGGCGCACAGCCTCCTGGTGCTCGTTCTCAAGCGCCTGCTACTGCGAGCGTCGGTGCGCCTCCGCCGCGTCGCGCTGAAGCCATAAGGCCCTGGCGGATCACCGAGCGCGACACAGGCTTGCCATCCATGACGTTGACGATCGTCGCCTGAAGGACGTACTCGCCGTCGCCCTGGCCGCTGCCAATCTCGTTGTTCGGGATCACCTGCGAGCCACGCTGCAAGTTCACGATCTCCGGACCCTGCTCACCCACGAGATAGGACCCCGACGCCGGCACGTAGTCGGTGCCGCTGGCGAACGCCCCGAGGATCGAACCGACGATGCTCTTGCCCGCATTGAAGACGTGGGCCGCCTGCCCGACCGGGTTCAGGAAGCTGAAAATCTTGCTGACGGTGCCGCCCTTGCCGATGATGAAGTTGAACACCTTCTGGACGATCTTCCAGACGTCGTCGAGGACATGCTCGACCGCGTGGAACGCCCCCACCAGCCAGTGCCAGATGTCCTTGGCGACCTCCACGGCGACCTTCTTCACCGTCTTGAAGTGTTTGATGACCAAGAGGATCCCGAGCCCTATGAGGGTCAGTACGGCGACCACAGGGTTGAACTCGAGCGCCGCGTCCCACTCGATCGCCGCGATCTTCGCAGCCGTGAAGCCAGCCGCTACCGCCAGCAGGGCCACGGCGATTGCCTGAGCCCACGGCTTGCCCTGTTGCAAGCCCCGAACGAACCCGGCGAGCAGCTTGACGACCGGCGCAAGCGCACCGCCGACCTTGACCAAGATGACCTCACCGAGCGTCTTGAGCTGATCGATCGCGAAGCTCAGCGTCTTCGTGGTCTGCTGCCACTCCTGGCCGAAGTCGTTCCCGGACTTGTTGATGTCGTCGTACTTCGACTTCAGACGGCCCATCTGGTTGATCAGCGTCAGCATCGCCGCCGAGTTGCGACCACCGCCGAAAATCGAGGCGAGCGTCGCTGCCTTCTGCGTTTTCGTCAGGCCATCCATGTGCTGCTTCAGATCCGTGAGCATCACCAGGAGCCCGTTCGGCTTGCGGAGATCCTCGGCAAGCTGATATGTGCCCAGGTGGATCGCGGCCATCGCGTCCGCTGCCGTGCTCGACGGCTTGACCAGAGCCATCAGACCCATGCGCAGGCGGGTCGCCGCCGCCGCTCCCCGGATGTTGTTATCGCCCAGCACGGCCAGCCCAGCCCCGAGATCCTTGACCTTCAGACCGAGTGTCGCGAACGTCGACAAGATGCCCGTCCCGAGCGCCTCGTTGAGATCCTGGAACGTCATGTCGCCAGCACCCACGGTCGCGTTGAGCTGACCCATCGCGCTTTTGAGCTGCGCGGCAGCGTTCTTGCCCTTACCGAAGCCAGCGACCAGAACGGCGGTAAGCGCCGTCGTCGTGTCCGTGAGATTGGCGCCACCGACCTGGGCGCCCTCGGCAGCTATTCGCAGCGCGTCGAGTGCTGTCTTGCCGCGATAGCCGGCCGATTCGATGTGGTAGAGCGCTTGGGCCAAGCTCTGCGGTCCTGTGCCCACCGCGACGGCCATCCCGAGGATGCCGCCCGTCATGCGCTTGACCTCGTTAGCCGTCGCCCCGGTTTGGGTGCGCAGCTTGACCATCTGCGACTGGAACGAGGAGAACGCAGTCACGGCCTTGTAGATGCCAAACCCGGCAATCAGCGCGTTCAGCGACGTCAGGTGCCCCAGCAGTCCCTTCTTGCCGCTCTTGCTGCCTACAGACGCGGACGCGGCATCCATCCGCTCAGTGAGCCCATCGACCGAGTCCGTGAGCGTGCCGATCGCGGCGACAGCTTCGTCGAAGCCCATCGTGACCATTCGGAGGATCAGTTCTTCTTCGTCCATGCCCCTTTCTCTCGCTGTTCGCTCTGGTCGACTACCCCGATTCTCCCAGCGGGGGCGGCGCTATCAGCCCGAGCTTCTCCGCCGCGAGTAATGCCCTGTCGATCACGACCTCGACACTCGCCAGCACGTCACGGTTGCCGTGCTCGACAGCCGCCAAAACCTTGTCGTAAGCCTCCTCGCCGTGGGTGATCCACAGCGCGCGCATAGCCGCGTACAGCTCCTTCGCCGTGATCAGCCGCCCCGAGGGCAAGGTCTGGTCGCCGATCTTCTTCAACCGGCGCTCCAGTGTCCTTCGCTGTTCTCTGTTCATCGGTTGCCTCCAGTGCCGTCACCGCCAAGCGGGATCGGCTCAAAGACCATCTGCGGAAATTTGCAGATGGGGAAGCGCGCGCACAAGGCGAAGCTGCGCGCGCAGGCGGCGGGCGGACGCTGAGTCGCGCCTAAGCGCCGAGCGCGGCGCGGGTGAGGAGCAGGTGCGTCGTGTACGGCAGCTCGATCGTGCCGCCGGCCTGCTCGACCACATCGGCGATGCCGGCCAGCAGCGGCTCACGGACCTCGGCGGCGAGCGTCAGGTGATCGCCGTAGGTGCCCAGCAGCGCGACGTACTCATCGCCGCTGTAGGTCTCTGACCAGTCGAACTGGCGGCCGCGGAAGTCGGTGAACGCTTCACGGTCGGGGGCGTCGTTGAAGAACTCGGCCATCAGCGCGCCGTGCTCGACCTCGGCCGTGGCCATCGGGCCCAGCTGCGCCAGGTCGGCGCCGCTCTGCTGGTAGACCAGATCGAGCTGCGGGCAGAGCGCGGTGCGACGCCAGTGCGGGATGTTCCAGAAGGCCGCGAAGGTGCCGCCGGAGCGGAGCGCGTCGGCGACGATCGTCCAGCGCACCCCCGGGGTCAGCCAGTGCCAGGAGGTGGAGGCGAAGATCAGGTCGAAGCTGTCGGGCGCGAGTGCCGCGGTCTCGAGGTCGGCGGTCTCAACGGTCACGTCGAGCCCCGCGCCGTCGAACTTGTCGCGGATGAAGTCAGCCATTGCCGCGCCGGGCTCGACCGCGTGCACGGCGACCCCGCGCCAGGCAAACTGGGCTGTGGCCTGGCCGGTGCCGGCGCCGATCTCGAGCGCCTGCGCCCCTCCCTGCAGCTGCGAGTAGGCGAGCACGACATCGACCATCTGCTCGGGATAGCCGGGCCGGGCGTCGTCGTAGAGCTGGGCGGCCGCGTCGAAGCTGGTGCGGCGCTGTTCGGTGTAGTCGGTCATGCCAGCGAGGGTTCCTGATGCATTACTCGGCAGCTGGGCGGAAAACCGTAGCCGCGGTCAAGCGCGCGACTCAGCGGGCCCAGCGATCGAGCACCATCAGCGTCTTGGTCCCCGTCACCCGGCCGGTGCGTCGCAGCAGGTTGACCACCGCCTTCAGATGCTCGACGTCGTTGACGCGGATCCGCAGCAGCGCGTCGGGATCGCCGGCCATGGTGAAGACCTCGCGGATCTCCGGGATCTCTTCGACGGCGCCGAGAATCTCGTCGATATCGGCGTCGCCCGCGAAGCGCAGCTCCGTGAAGGCCTCGATCGAGGGCCCGATCAGCGCGTGGTCGACGGCCACCGTGTAGCCGGTGATCACTCCCAGCTGCTCGAGCCGGTCGATGCGGCGCTTGACCGGCGCCGGCGAGAGGTTCACGCGCGAGGCTATGTCGGCCAGCGTGCGGCGTGCATTTTCACGCAGCAGCTCGATGATCCGCTCATCGGTGTCATCGAGATTCACGTGGGAAGCCACGCGTCGCACGATACCGCCCCGTGACCGCCTGAGGCGCAAGTTTCCGTAGCGCGAGCGCCTGCACGACGCGTGAATCATGCGCCTTCAGGCAAATGACTTGCGATCAGGTTGCTTTCAGCCTCGACGCGCACTTTCCTTAGGCGGTCGGCAACGGGCTGGAGGAGGTCTGGACCATGGAAGCGGGACCCTTCGACTACTGGCAGAGCGAGCAGCTGGTGCTCTGTCACGACGACGCGCTGGGGCTGCGGGCCGTGATCGCGATCAACGACACAACGCTCGGGCCGGGGCTCGGCGGTGTGCGCTGCGTGCGCTACCCGACCGACGCCGCGGCGATCGTCGAGGCGCAGCGCCTGGCGGCCGCGATGACCCTCAAGAACGCGTTCGCGGGCCTGCCCTTCGGCGGCGCCAAGTCGGTGATCCTGGCGCCCGATCCCAAGTTCAATCGCCGCGCGCTGATGCAGCGCTTCGGTGAGTTCGTGATCCGCACCGGCGGCGCCTACCTGCCGGGCGTCGACATGGGCACCAGCGTCGATGACCTGCAGGCGATGGCGGACATCGGCGCCGATGTCTCCTGCAACGACGAGGACCCCTCGCCCTGGACCGCCGTCGGCGTCGCCGCCGCTGTACGCGCGGCGATCGAGCACGTCGACCAGCGCCAGGGCATCGCCGGCGCGCGCGTGCTGATCCAGGGCGCCGGCCACGTCGGCGCCTCGCTGGCACGCGACCTCGCCGCCGACGGTGCCGAGATCATCCTCGCCGACATCGACGCCGCCCGCGCGCAGACCCTGGCCGAGGAGCTGGGCGGCACGACTGTCGCCGCGGACGCCGTGATCGAGACGCCATGCGACGTCTTCGCCCCCTGCTCGGTGGCCAAGGTGATCACCCCCGAGATTGTGGCCAGGCTGGGGTGCCGAATGATCGCCGGCGCCGCCAACGACACGCTCTCCGACGACGGCTGCGCGGAGCTGCTGGCGCGGCGCGGGATCACATACGTGCCGGACTTCCTCTCAAACGCCGGTGGTGTGATCCACATCCACAGCCTGCGCGTGCACCACGGCGAGCAGCGGCTGCGGCGCGACGTGCTGCAGATCGGCCCGCGCACACGTGAGCTGCTGGAGGCGGCCGCGAGCTCCGGCGCGACGCCGCTGGCGGTCGCCACCGAGCGTGTACGCGAGATCCTGGCCGACGCCCGCGACGCCGCGGACGGCGCGCGTAGTGGCGGGACAGCGCGCCGAGACAACACGCGCGACAAGGCGCTGCTGCACGCATGAGTACGGTCACGCCGCTGCGCGAGCTCACACTCGAGGACCGCTACACCGCCGAGTCGGGTCCGATCATGCTGGACGGGATGCAGGCGCTGGTGCGCCTGATGCTTGACCTGCGGACGCTCGACATGCGCCGCGGTTACGACACCGGGGTGTTCGTGAGCGGCTATCCGGGCTCGCCGATCGGCGGGCTCGACCTCGAGTTGCAGCGGGCAGCGCGCTACACGGAGCCGGCCGGGATCGTGTTCCGGCCGGGCCTCAACGAGGAGCTGGCCGCCACGGCGGTCGCCGGCACACAGCTGATCGGCGAGCTCCCGGGCGCGACCAAGCAGGGCGTGACCGGTTTCTGGTACGGCAAGGCCCCGGGCCTCGATCGCGCCTCCGATGCGATCCGCCACGGCAACCTCTCTGGCACCGCCCCGCTGGGCGGTGCTGTGGCGTTCGTCGGCGACGACCCGATGGCCAAGTCCTCGACCGTCCCCGGCAGCAGCGAGCAGACCTGTCGCGCGCTGTGGATGCCGATCCTCGCCCCCGCGACGATCTCCGAGCTGCTCGAGTTCGGGCTGCACGCGGTCGAGATCTCGCGTCACGCCGGCGTCTGGTCGGCGCTGAAGGTCGTCACCGACCTGGCCGACTCCTCGGGGCTCGCGCAGGCCGGCGCAGCCCTTGACGTCGTGCCCGCGTTGACCCCGCGGGAGCCGCACTCCCCGCCGGTGCTCCTCTCACCGACGAACCTCGATGCCGAGCGGGACCTCTTCACGGTCAGGCTCGAGCGAGTGCGGGCATACGCCCTGGCTGTCGGGCTCAACCGCGTCTGGTTCGAGCCTCGACAGCCGCGGGTCGGCGTGATCGCGGCCGGCATGAGCCATCAGTCGGTGCTGCGCGCGCTCAGCGACCTCGGACTCGAGCGTGAGGATTGGGAGGCGCTCGGACTGAGGCTCGTGCAGATCGGGATGCCGTGGCCGCTCGAGACCGCGCAGCTGCGCGCCTTCGCCGACGGGCTCGAGACGGTGGTCGTGGTCGAGGACAAGCTGCCGTTCGTCGAGGCTCAGCTCAAGGAGGCGCTCTACCGCCAGCCGCGGGCGCCGTGGGTGCTCGGCAAGCAGGATGCCGAGGGCCACGAGCTGTTGCCCGTCTCGAGCGCTGTCTCGGCCGACGATGTCGCTCGTGCGCTGGCGCGGATCCTGCCCTCCGAGGGCGCGCCGCAGGAGCTCGTGGCGCGCATGCAACACGTCGTCGAGGACCGCTCAAATCCGCTTGACCGGCTCGCGCTCGAAACCAAGCGCAGCCCCTACTTCTGCTCGGGCTGCCCACACAACACCTCGACGCGGATGGGCGGCGAGCAGCTGATCGGCGTCGGCATCGGCTGCCACACGATGGTCGCGCTCGAGCCCGATGACCGCCGCGGGCACGTGCTCGGGATGCCGCAGATGGGCGGCGAGGGCGCCCAGTGGCTGGGCCTGGCACCGTTCGCAAGCGAGCAGCACTTCACCCAGAACCTCGGCGACGGCACCTTCCACCACTCGGGCTCGCTGGCGATCCGCGCAGCGATCGCCGGTGGCGTGAACATCACCTACCGGCTGCTCTACAACGACGCCGTCGCGATGACCGGAGGCCAGCAGCCGCAGGGCAAGATGTCGGTGTCCGAGATCGTCACCGAGCTAGCTGCCGAGGGTGTCAGCCAGATCGTGATCACAACGCCCGAGCCGGACCGCTACGCGAGCGTGTCGCTACCGGCGATCGCGTCCGTACGCCATCGCGATGACATCGGCGAGGTGCAGGCGCAGCTCGCCACCGTCGCCGGCGTGACCGTGCTGATCCACGACGACCGCTGCGCCACCGAGAAGCGCCGCATGCGCAAGCGCGGGCTGCTGGATACGCCCGCCGAGCGGGTGTGGATCAACGAGCGGGTGTGCGAGGGCTGCGGCGACTGTGGCGAGAAGTCCTCCTGCCTGTCGGTACAGCCGGTGCAGACCGAGTTTGGGCGCAAGACCCGCATCCATCAGAGCTCGTGCAACCTCGACATGAGCTGCGTGAAGGGTGACTGCCCCTCATTCCTGGTGGTCGAGCGGGTGACGCCGCGCGCGAGAGTGGAGTTTTCGAGCCCACCGACCGATCTTCCGGAGCCGACGCTGCGCGTGCCCGTTGACGCGCTGATTCGGATGCCCGGCGTCGGGGGCACAGGCGTGGTGACGGCGGCCGCGATCCTGCGGACCGCCGCACATCTGGAAGGCCGCTGCGCCGCCGCACTGGACCAGACCGGGCTGGCCCAGAAGGGCGGGCCTGTGATCTCGGACCTGCGCCTGGCCTCGACGCCGATCAGCGGCCAGATCCGAGCCAGCCGCGGCGGGGTCGATGTCCTGCTCGGCTTCGATCTGCTCGGTGCGGTCGCGCCGCAGACGGTCGACGTGCTGAGCGTCGAGCGCACGGTCGCGATCCTGAACACCGACATCTCGCCGACCGCTTCGATGGTGATGGACACAAGCGTGCTGGCACCCGAGCCCGAGCGACTGGTGACACGCGTGCGCCGCATGACGCGCGACGCCGATGCCCTCGCGATTCCGGCCGAGACGCTCGCCGAGCAGCTGTTCGGCAGCCACCTGCAGGCCAACATGCTGCTGATCGGCGCCGCCTACCAGCGGGGCTGCCTGCCGCTGCGGGCCGATGCGATCGAGCGCGCGATCGAGCTGAACGGCGCCTCGGCGCAGGCCAACATCGCCGCCTTCCGTTGGGGGCGCGCGGTGGTCGCACGGCCGGAGCTGCTGGAGTCGCATGGGACCCTTGAGGGGTCGGATGCGGCCTCGGCGGACGCCGGCCGCGAGCGCACGCTGGCCGATCGGCTGGAGCGCTACGAGGGCGAGCTGACCGCCTACCAAGACGCCGCCTATGCATCCGGCTACGGCGCCGACGTGCAGTCGGTGGCGGCTGTTGTCCAGGAGCGGCTCGGCGCCGGCGGGATCGAGCTCGCCAACGCCTACGCCGACGGGCTCTACAAGCTGATGGCCTACAAGGACGAGTACGAGGTCGCGCGGCTGCATCTGGACGCCGTCGAGCGGGCGCGGCGGGAGGCCGAGTTCGGTGAGGACGCGCGGATCAAGGTGCTGTTGCATCCGCCGTTGCTGCGGGCCATGGGCATGAGCCGCAAGCTGCGCTTGGGGCGCTCGGCCGTGCCGCTCTTCCGGACCCTACGTGGAGCCCGGCGCCTGCGCGGGACCGCGCTCGATCCCTTCGGCCGCACGGCGATGCGCCAGCTCGAGCGTGCACTGATCGGCGAGTATCGCGAACTGGTCGCTCGAGCTCTCGAGAGCCTCGCACCGAGCACCGCGTCGATCGTGCTGCAGATCGTGCAGCTGCCAGACGTTGTCCGCGGCTACGAGGAGATCAAGCTCGCCAACGTCGAGCGCATGCGCGAGCGCGCCGTTGAGTTGCTTGCACAGCTCAACGCCCCGGCCGCCGACAACACCGAGCTCGAGCTGATCCCCGCGCAGCGCTGACGGTCGTCGTCCGGCACTGGCATTGCGCCCGCCAGCCGCGGCCGGACCTGCCACCTCCCAAAACGACCCCTCGCATGTGTGACAGAAGTGTGTCGTCGTGTCACAAAAGTGTGACGCGGCAACTCGGGCGTGTTCAGTGGAGGACGGGCCGGTTCAGTGGAGGACTTGGTAGGTGAGGTGAGTGACACCCGGCGCGTCTGTCACCGAGCTCAGGCGCAGGTTGGCGGCGGTCTCATCGAGCAGGCGCACGCCGCCGCCGAGCAGCACCGGCACCTGGTGCAGGGTGATCTCGTCGAGCAGCCCGCGGGCGAGGGCCTGACGCACGGCCGCGGAGCCCATCAGCGCCACGACCTTATCCGCGGCACGCTGCTTGGCCTGCGCGATCGCAGCCTCGATCCCGCTGACGAAGGTGTACGGCGGATCTGAGGTCGGCGGCTGCTCCGGTGGGGTGTGTGTGAGCACGAACAGCGGCACGCCCGGCATCGGTCCGCTCCCACCCCAGGCGTTGGAGATCTCATAGGTGCGGCGCCCGGCGATGATCGCCCCGACCGACGCGGCACCCTCGTCAAACACGCGCGCGCTCGCGACCGACAGCTTGAAGCCCGGGAAGAAACGGCTCTGGGTGTCGCCATCGGTGTACCACTCGAACAGCCGCCCGCCGCCATCACCCAGCGGGTTGCCAGGTCCGTCATCGGGTCCGGCGATGTACCCGTCGGCCGAAACGGCGAGCGCCGTGACGACGCGGGTCATCGCGCGAACGAGCGAACCAGGCGCTCGACGTCATCGGCGTTGGTCTGCCAGTTGCTGACCGACAGACGGATCGCGGAGCGTCCGCCGACCTTCGTGCCACTCAGCCAGACGCCGCCGGTTCGCTGCGAGCCGGCGAGCGCGGCATCCGTGCGCGCGTCGTCTGCGAACCGGAACAGGACTTGGTTGAGCACGACCTCATTCATCACCTCGACGCCGGGGATGCGCCGCAGCCCATCGGCTCCCAGCCGCGCCAGCTCGCAGCTGCGCTCGATCAGCTCGGCGACGCCGGAGCGCCCGAGGCAGCGGAGCGCGGCATAGATCGGAAAAACGCGAGCGCGGCGCGAGAACTCGGGTGTCCAGTCGAACCCGTCACGCACGGCCTCCACGTCCTCGGTCTGAGCGAGGTAGGCGGCCTGCGCGGTCATCGCCCGGCGATGCGAATCGGGGTGGGCACAGAAGGCGATTCCCGAGTCGTACGGGACGTTCAGCCACTTGTGGGCATCGGTGGTCCACGAGTCCGCCCGCTCAAACCCCAAGGTCAGGTGACGGAGCGCCGGCGACGCCGAGGCCCAAAGGCCGAAGGCTCCGTCCACGTGCAGCCAAACCCCGCTCCCCTCGCAGAGGTCGGCGATCGCCGCGACCGGGTCCATGGCACCGGTGTTCACCTCTCCGAGCTGCGCACACACGATCGTCGGTCCGTTGGTCTCCGAGAGCGCGCGCGCCAGCGCAGTGGTGACCATCCGGCCCTCGCCGTCCGATGCGACCGTCGTCGGCGCACCGAGGCCCAGCAGACGCAGCGCGCGGTTGATCGTGATGTGTCCACGCTCGCCCATGATCACGGTGACGCGAGGAGCGCCCGTGAGCCCGTCGCGACCGACGTCCCAACCGACCTGCTCCAGCACATGCAACCGGGCCGCGGCCAGCGCGGTGACGTGGGCCATCTGCGTGCCGGTGACGAATCCCGCGGAACTCTTGACCGGGAGCCCAAGGAGCTCGAGCAGCCAGCGACGGCTGACTTCTTCCACCACCGAGGCCGCGGGGCTGCAAACGTAGATACCGGCGTTCTGGTCCCAGGCCGATGTCAGCCAGTCGGCGGCCATCGCGGCCGGCAGCGTTCCGCCGATCACGAAGCCAAAGTAGCCTCCGCTGCCGGAGGCGACGATTCCCGGGTCGGCGCTGGCGGCGAGCTCGGTGATCACCTGTGCGGCGTCCGTCGGCCGGTCCGGGAGCGGCCCGCCAAGGGCGGCGCGCAGCCGATCTGCGTCGACCTCCGGAAACACCGGCCGCGTCGGTAGCGACTCCACGTAATCCGCGGCGAGCTTGGCGGTGAGCTGCATCAGTTCGCGCGGGTCGGCCATCTCCCTCGCGACCCTATCTCAGGGTCCTGGTCGGTGTCGAACTGATCTGAGCGGGCCCCTGCGGCGCGGCAGTCGAAAGAGCGGGCGACGGGAATCGAACCCGCCCTAGAAGCTTGGAAGGCTTCGGTGCAACCACAACACTTCGCCCGCGGGTTGACTAAAGCTTAGAGTCTCGCGGGCCCGATGGTACGTCCACGACGCTTTGACGCGGTGGCGCTGCACGCGGCCCTTGACGCTCGCCGTCAGCAGCTGGGCGTGAGCTGGAAGCAGCCGGCAGATCAGGTGTGGGCGCTCGCGCGCGCAGCTGAACGCCCGTCGCCCAAGCGACCACCCACTGCCGGTGACCCCCCGCACCGGAGGAGTTTCCTCGTGATTCGCAGCGCAAGCTCGGCCTCAACATGGCGGCCGCGATGACGATCACGCACTGGTTGGACCGGCCGGTCACCCGCTTCATTCGCCCCGCGGGGTGGTGATAGCGCGACGCGCTGCCGGCCTTGGAAAGCCCAGGCGGCCTACAATGTGCCGACCGAAGGGGAGTAGCACAATTGGTAGTGCACCGGTCTCCAAAACCGGGGGTTGCAGGTTCGAGTCCTGTCTCCCCTGCTTCGGCAACGTGATTGTTTGCAGGTATTTAGGCTGCACCCGCGTCGTCGGCGATGAGCTTGGTCCTCCGAGCTCACCACCACCAGAGATGGCCGCCGAGGCCGCTCGCCCTCCCGTTGGAGCCGAGCAGCGCACAGCACTGCAGGGTGCGGAAGGCTCGGCGTGGAGTTGCTCTCCCAGGGACTCAGACATAAGATTCCTCGGGACCCCGTGACCCGGCGAGATCCCGGGCGAACCAGGATCTCCTGACCGCGAAAGCCGCTTCGGCCCGTATGAGTGTGCAGCTCCTTGAGGAGGTCCTCAGTGGTGGTACTACCAACGCTGGTCTCGTTACGCGTGTAGGCGACACGGTTCGCCGTCCGCTGTCGGAGTTCAGCGCCGCCCGGCGCGCACTGCTGGATCACCTGGAAGCCGTCGGCTTCGACGGCGCCCCACGCTATCTCGGGATCGATGAGCAAGGCCGGGAGGTCCTTTCATATATTCACGGGAGCGCGATCGTCAAGCCGTATCCGCGGTGGGCGCTGACCGATTCAGCGCTGGTGAGTCTTGCCCGGCTCCTTCGTGACTATCACGATGCCGTCGCCGGTTTCGACCACGAGCGCCATCGATGGCCCCGCCCGTTGCCGTCGCCGTTTCGTGGGGGAGTCATATGCCATAACGACCTCAACCTCGACAACATCGTGTTCTCATCAGGGCGCGCGGTCGCGCTGATCGATTTCGACCTCGCCAGCCCCGGCTGTGTCGGGTGGGATCTCGCTGGCTGCGTCCGCTTATGGGCGCCGTTCGAAGCCGACCCCGGCCGCCCGACGACACAGCGACGCTCGCTGCAGCGACTGGCGATCTTCGCGGATGCCTTTGGTGCCACGACCCTGCAGCGCGAGGAGCTGGTCGAGGCGATGGTCCCCTGTCACGACTGGTCCTATGCGATCGTCCGGGACGCGGTGAGATCCGGCCATCCGGCTTTTAGGCGCGATTGGATCGCCGGCGGGGCAAGACGCGCCGAGACCACCCGCCGATGGCTGTTGAACAACAAGCCGCGGATGAGGTCAGCTCTCGGCCTCCAAGCCGACGGCGCGCGCGAGGCCGCCGGTTAGACCGATCCGCCGCGGGCGACCTCGGCGGTCGACAGCTCCGCCATCGCAATGGCGCCGAGCACACCGGCGTCGTCACCGAGAACGGGCGCCACGACGTACCGCTCGAGGCCGGGATCCAACAGTGGCGTCTGAAGGTATCCACCGAGCAGCACGTCAAGCCGACGACGAATCAACGCCAGGAGCCCCGGCTGCCCGAGCACCCCGCCGCCAATGATGATCCGGTCGGGGCCGACGGTAAAGACGATGTTGGCGAGCGCCGCCGCGATGTAGTCGGCCTCCATCTCCCAGCCCGGATGACCAGGCTCCAGCAGGTCGGCTCGACGGCCCCAGCGCTGTTCGAGCGCGGGCCCGCACGCGAGGCCCTCGAGGCAATCACCGTGGTAGGGGCAGATCCCCGGGAACGGGTCCTTCTGCCAGTCGTGGGGAACGCGCATGTGCCCTACCTCGGGGTGCACGATCCCGTGCCAGGCCCGCCCGTTGAGAAGCAGCCCGGCGCCGATCCCGGTGCCGACAGTCATGTAACAGATGCTCTGACAACCGCTGCCCGCGCCCCATCGGTGCTCACCGATCGCCGCCGCGGCGACATCGGTGTCAAAGCGCACCGGCACCCCCAGCGCGTCTTCCAGCACGCTGCCGACGGCGACGTCGCTCCAGCCGGGCTTCGGAGTCCTGGTCACCTCGCCCCAATGCGGTGACCCGACATGAAGATCGACGGGGCCAAACGAGCCGACACCGATCGCGACCGGTTCCGGGTTTCGACGGAAGAACTCAACGATTTGTGAGACTGTGCTCTGCGGATCGGAGGTCCGCAGCTGCTCGCGCGCCACGATGCGATCGGGTCCGCTGCCCAACGCGCACACACACCAAGTGCCGCCAGTTTCGACCCCCCCGAAAAGTGGCTCTTGGAGGTTGCTCAAATGAGCGCTACTCTGCTCATATGCGTAGCGAGCCTAGTGCAACCCGAAACGCAAAGTCAACCTTGTGCTCCCGGCAGATAAGTTTCGCTGCCATGCGCGGCTCCGATTCTTGTTGCTGAGCGATGGCCGCTAAGAGAACCCGTGCGCCGGGCCCGGCCCAGACTGTTCTGGCAGCCAAGGTAGCGCGCCGCTTCTACATCGACGGGATCAGCAAGCGCGACATTGCCGATGAGCTTGGGCTGAGCCGCTTCAAGGTCGCGCGAACCCTGGATCAGGCGCGGAGTTCGGGACTAGTGCGCATCGAGCTCCACTACGACGGTGACATCGACCTCGAGTTGTCGGTCGAGCTCTCCACGCAGCTCGGGATTCGTCGTTGCCTGGTGATCGACTCCTCGCCCGAGGTCGACGAGGCCGCGCTACGTGCAAACCTGGCTCGCGTCGCCGCCGGGCTGTTGGAGGAGATCGTCGAGCCAGATGACGTGCTCGGGCTCTCCTGGTCCAGGACGCTGCTCGAGATGCGTTCATTCCTGCGCGACCTGGCGCCGTGCGCGGTCGTGCAGCTGACGGGAGCGCTGTCGCGCCCGGACGTTGACGAGAGCTCGATCGAGCTTGTCCGAGACGTCGCGCGGATTGCCGGCGGGCCCGCATATTGCTTCTACGCGCCGATGATCGTCCGTGACGCCCAGACCGCCTCGTCGCTGCGAACCCAGGCCGAGCTCGCGGGCGCCATGGCCAAATGGGATCAGCTGACCAAGGCGATCGTGACGCTCGGGGCCTGGAAGCCGGGCCAGTCGACAGTCGTCGACGCGATCAGTCCCGAGGAGTACGAACAGGCCAGCATCGCCGGCGCGGTGTGCGAGACCGCCGGCATGCTGCTGAATTCAGCAGGCGCCCCGATCGGGACGCGGTTCAGTGAGCGCGTTATCGGCATCGAGCCCGAGCGCCTTCGTCGTGTCCCTGAGATCGTGGCAATCGCCTACGGCACCGACAAGGCCGCCGCCGTGCAGGCTGCGGTGAAGGGACAGCTCGTGACGACGCTCGTCACGCATCGCTCCCTCGCCCTGGCGCTGCTCGGCTGACACTCATCCAGTTCGTGCCGGCTTCCGGTGCGGCTGCTGGACCCTCGCCGACGGCGGTCTGCCCGAGGTCGCGTCTGCACATATTTCAGAGCGCTCATATGAGCGCATATCTGAATTTTCTGCACATAAGTTGACTTTTGTATTTCGGGCTCGTACCGTTTCATACGAGAGTGAGGGAGGCGTCGAGCGAGGCGTTTCTGGCATCACCGAGGCGTTTGCCCGCCGCGCTCATGCGGCTTTCACGGGCGCGTCGCGGCGTGTCCAGACGCCTGTGCGGCCGTCCTCAAAGGCGATGTGCGTCTTTGGAGAAGGAGGAGTACGTGGTGTTTCTCAAGCGCAAGACAGGAGCTGTGACGCGCGGAAGCTCGGCCCGGCGGATCCGCCGGCTCACAGCGGTCGCGACCGTCGTGGCCGGCGCGCTCGCGGTGGCGGCGACCAGCGGCGCGGCGAAGCAAGCAGCTCGCGCGGCCGCTTCGACGACGGTGCGGGTCGCCGTCGTGTCGAACTCGAACATGATCAACATCGAAAAGCTGACCAACCAGTTCGAGGCGCAGAACCCGGGAATCAAGGTCAAGTACGACACGCTGAACGAGAACAACGAGCGGTCGCTGATTGAGACCGACGTCAGCAACCACGCCAACGAGTTCGACGTGGTGATGATCTCCAACTACGAGACCCCGATCTGGGCAAAGAACGGCTGGCTCGTGAACCTCACCCCGCCGTTGACCGCTGACAAGAGCTACGACGTCAGCGACCTGCTGAAGCCGATCGCGAGCTCGCTGAGCTACAAGAACAGTCTCTACGGGGTGCCGTTCTATGGCGAGTCTTCGATGCTCTACTACCGCAAGAGCATGCTCAAGGCAGCGGGCGTGACAATGCCCTTGCACCCGACCTGGAAGCAGGTGGCGGCAATCGCCGCAAAGGTGAACAACAAGGCCAAGGGCATCGCCGGCATCTGCCTGCGCGGCCAGGAAGGCTGGGGTGAGAACCTCGCGGCCCTCGACACGGTGATCAACACCGCAGGCGGTTCGTGGTTCAACGACAAGTGGCAGCCCCAGTTGGACTCGGCTGCGGACAAGGCCGCGATCAACTTCTATGTAAACCTAGTGCGCAGCGATGGTGAGTCGGGCGCATCCAACGACGGCTTCACCGAGTGTGAAACGGCATATGGCGAGGGCAAGGCAGCGATGTGGTACGACGCCACGGTCGCAGCCGGTCTGATCACCACGACCTACCCGAAGGTCGGCGCGGACACAGGCTACGCGTATGCGCCCACCGGTTCGCCGAGCGGTGCCGCAGGCGTGCCTTCGGGCTGGCTGTACACGTGGTCGCTGAGCATCCCGAAGGGCGATCCCAACGAGGCCGCCGCCCTGAAGTACATCGAATGGGCGACCGGCAAGCAGTACCTGAAGGCCAGCGGTCCGAAGCTCGGCTGGGCCAACATCAACCCTGGGACCCGGTACTCGACCTATGCGCTGCCGCAGTACAAGAAGGCGGCCGGTGCATTCGCCGGAATCACGCTCGCGTCGATCAACGGCGCCAAGCCGCTGCACCCGACACTGCCCAGCGTGAAGGTCCCATACACGGGGGTGCAGTTCGTCGACGAACCGTGGTTCATAGCGCTCGGGACCGAGGTCTCCAACCAGATATCCGCGGCCATCGCCGGAACGGAGTCGGTGTCACAGGCGATCGCAACCTCCCAGCAGGACGCTGCGAGCACAGTCCGATCGGCGGGCCTGCTCAAGTAGCCGCCTGGGCCTCTCCGAAAGGCACGCTCGGTGATCCGCGACCCACACCTCGCCATCGTGCAAGCGCATGGCTGACGTGCTGACACCAAACCGCGTACCCGCGGGCTCCACGCGAGCCCGCGGGCTCCGCCGTCGGCGCCGGGCGACGCCGACGCCGTCTGAATACCGGGGCCGGCGCGCCTGGGCGCGCCGCGCACCGCTGCTGCCGGCGTTGATCTACATGATCATCGTCACCCAAATCCCGTTCGTGGTGACGCTCTGGTACAGCTTCCGCGGCTGGAACACCCTGACCCCAGGCTCCAATCACTGGGTCGGGTTGCACGAGTACTCACTCGTATTCAGCGATCCGACGTTCCGCTCGGCAATCATCAACACAGTTGTGATCACGGCCTCGGCCGTGATCCTCTCGATGCTGCTGGGCACCGCACTCGCGATCCTGCTGAACCGCAAGTTCTTCGGGCGCGGCCTGATCAGAACGCTGTTGATCACTCCCTTTCTGGTGATGCCGGTCGCCACCGCGCTGCTCTACAAGACGACGGTCTATGACCCGATCTTCGGGCTGCTGGACTGGATCCTCAGCCCCTTCGGCGTCCACCATGTGAACTGGATCGGGACCTATGCCGCCCCGTCGGTGATCGCGGTACTCGTGTGGGAATGGACGCCGTTCATGATGCTGATCGTGCTCGCCGGCCTGCAGGGGGAGTCACTGGAGTCGCTCGAGGCGGCGCGAGTCGATGGCGCGAACGCCGTGCAGACGTTCCTGGCGATCACGCTTCCGCACCTGCGACGCTACATCGAGCTGGGCATGCTGCTGGGCTCGATCTACCTGCTGCAGACCTTCGGGGAGATCTTCGTGCTTACCCAGGGCGGCGGTGGACATGGAACAGCGACCACCAACCTCCCCTACTACATCTACGAACTCGCCTTCCAGCAGTTCAACGTCTCGCAGGCTGCGGCCGCCGGTGTGATCGTCGTGATCGGCACCGAGATCGTCGCAACGGTCGCGCTGCGATTGCTGTCCGGGTTGTTCGCAGCCGCGGAGGGGATGGCGTAGCGATGGCGACGACCCAGCTTCGCGCCCGCCGGCGGCGCCCGCGGTTCACCCGCCGCCACGCGGTCGGCGGGTTCTGGTCAGCGGTCACATGGCTGCTGGCGATCATCCTCTTCTTCCCCGTCTTCTGGATGGTGATCACCTCCTTCAAGACCGAGGGATCCGCGTATACGGACCCCCCAAAGATCGTCTTCCATCCGACGCTCAGCCAGTTCTCCCAGGTGTTCTCAAGCGGCGCCGGGCCCCCGTTCTTGCATTCGGTGTTCGTGAGCCTCGTATCAGTGGTGCTGGTGCTCGCGCTGGCGCTGCCTGCGGCCTACGCCCTGTCGATCCGCCCAATCAGGCGCTGGCGCGACTCACTGTTCTTCTTCCTGTCGACCAAGATGCTCCCGTACGTCGCGGCGATCGTCCCGATCTACGTCATCGCCGAGCACGTCGGACTGCTCGACAACGACTGGGCGCTGGTGATCCTCTACACCGGATTCAACCTGCCGCTGGCGGTCTGGATGATTCGCTCGTTCTTCCTAGAGGTGCCGCGCGAGCTGCTCGAGGCCGCACGCATCGATGGCGGCGGGCTGCGGGTGGAGCTGACCAAGGTGATCATGCCGATCGTCGCCCCGGGAATCGCCGCGACCGCCCTGATCTGCGTGATCTTCACCTGGAATGAGTTCTTCTTTGCGTACTTCCTGACCGCTACCAAAGGTCCGACGGTTCCGATCTTCCTGGTCAGCTTCCTGCAGAGCGAGGGTCAGTACTGGGCGCGGCTCTCCGCGGCCGCGACCGCCGCGTGTCTGCCGGTGATCCTGGCCGGCTGGATCGCCCAGAAGCAGCTCGTCAGAGGCCTCTCATTGGGGGCTCTGAAATGACCCGCCAACGAGATTTCGCTGTGCCCGGGGTGCCGGGAGCCGTTCGACAAGGAGAGAGATGGCCAACGTCCTGATCAACAACGTCTCGAAGGTCTACCCCAACGGGTTTCAGGCCGTCGACGACCTCAACCTGAGCGTCGGCGACGGTGAGTTCATGGTTCTCGTCGGCCCATCGGGTTGCGGCAAGACAACGGCGCTGCGCATGGTCGCCGGCCTTGAGGAGACGACCGCGGGAACGATCGAGATCGGCGGCCGCGTTGTCAACGAGGTAGACCCGCGCGACCGCGATATCGCAATGGTGTTCCAGAACTACGCGCTGTACCCGAGCATGACCGTGCGGGACAACATCGGCTTCGGACTGAAACTACGGCGGATGCCCAAGGAGCGGATCGCCGAGCGTGTCAACGAGGCGATGGGCCTGCTTGGTCTAACTGACTGGGCAGACCGCAAGCCGGCGCAGCTCTCGGGCGGTCAGCGCCAACGCGTCGCCATGGGTCGGGCGATCGTGCGCGAGCCGAGCGTGTTCCTCATGGATGAGCCGCTCTCAAACCTCGACGCGAAGCTCCGGGTGCAGATGCGAGCCGAGGTCGCGCGTATCCAGCGCCGCCTGGGTGTCGCGACCGTCTATGTCACCCACGATCAGGTCGAGGCGATGACGATGGGTGATCGCGTGGCGGTGCTCAGCGCCGGGGTGTTGCAGCAGTGCGACCAGCCCCAGGTCGTCTACGACCATCCGCGCAACCTGTTCGTCGCCGGATTCATGGGGTCACCGCCGATGAATCTGTTCGAGGCGACCGTTGGTGAAGGCGCCAGGAGCGTCACGATCGGCTCCCAGCAGTTGCAGCTGCCCGCGTCCGTGCTCATCGACACCCCGGAGCTACGTGCGTACGGCGGGCGTCGCGTCGTCCTCGGTGTCCGCCCCGAGCACATGGAAGCACGCGGGCCGGAGACCAACTCGTCGCACTGCGTGCTCGAGGGCCGAGTAGATCTTGTCGAGGCGCTCGGCTCCGAACAGCTGATCCACTTCACGACGGATGCGCAGTCGGTCCAGGTGCATGGCGCGCATGACGAAGACGCGGCCGGCCTTGATCAGGGAACGATCCGCCAGGGCGGCGAGGGCGTCGCACGCGTCGACACGCGAGCCGTGATCCGGACCGGGGACACAGTCCGCTTCTACATAGAACCGGGCCGCGTGCGCTTCTTTGATCCGGAAACGACCGACGCGATCGGGCTTGCGGCCGGCGTCGCAGAGCAGCCAAGTGTGGCCGTGGCAGGCCCAGCGGGGCCAGCCACGGGAGAAGAGACTCCAGATGGCGGATAGGACGAGGGCCGCCCCGCTTGCATTGCGGGCCGAGACGCTGGGGCTCATTGCTACGCGGGTCGCGACGCCGGCGTACGAGCGCCAGAGTGTCCGCAGGGGCATCGTCCACTTCGGTGTCGGCGGCTTTCACCGTGCCCATCAGGCGATGTACGTGGACTCGTTGCTGAACGCCGGTCGCGCCTCTGACTGGGCGATCTGCGGAGTCGGCGTGATGCCCGCGGATCGTGCGATGAAGGACGCAATGGTCGCGCAGGACCACCTGTACACACTTGTACAGAAGCATGCATCGGGTGAGTACGAGGCCCAGGTGATCGGTTCGATCACCGACTATCTCTACGCGCCCGACGACGCCGAGGCGGTGATCAGCCGGCTTGCTGACGAGCAGACCAAAATCGTCTCGCTCACCATCACCGAAGGCGGTTATGCGATCGACGACGTGACGGGCCGCTTCGATCCAGACGCGCCAGGAATCGCGCATGACCTGGCGCCGGGGGTGATTCCTCGGACCGTGTTCGGCCTGATCGCTTCCGCGCTGCAGCGCAGGCGGCGCGCGGGCCAGGAGCCGTTCACCGTCATGTCCTGCGACAACCTGCCACACAACGGTGAGCTCGCCCGTGAGGCCTTCTCTTCGTTCGCCGAACTCTGGCAGCGCGGGCTCGGGGACTGGATCAACCAGAACGTGCGCTTCCCCAACTCGATGGTTGACCGCATCACCCCGGTCACCACGGCCGAGGACCGGGCCGAGATCGCCACGAGGTTCGGCATCGAGGACGCCTGGCCCGTCGTCTGCGAACCGTTCACCCAATGGGTACTCGAGGACTCGTTCAACCGTTCGCGGCCGCCGCTCGAAGAGGCCGGCGTGCAGGTCGTGTCCGATGTCGCGCCGTACGAGCTGATGAAGCTGCGGCTGTTGAACGCAAGCCACCAGGGTCTCGCCTATTTCGGTCACCTCTGTGGCTTCACCTATGCGCACGAGGCCGCGCAGGACCCAACGTTCCGCCGCTTCCTGCGCGGCTACATGGACCAGGAGGCGACGCCCTCACTCGATCCGGTCCCGGGCGTCGATCTCGGCGCGTACAAACAGCAGCTGATCGCGCGCTTCTCAAACTCGGAGATTCGCGACACGATCGCTCGGCTCTGTGCCGAGAGCTCGGACCGGATCCCGAAGTGGCTGCTGCCCGTCGTCCGCTACCAGCTCGCGGCCGGGGGTCCGATCGAACACTCGGCCGCAATCGTGGCGAGCTGGGCGCGGTACGCCACGGGCATAGATGAGCACGGCCAGCCTATCGAGGTCGTCGATCGGCGCCGCGACGAGATCATGGCCAGAGCCCGCAGCTACGAACAGGACCCGGTCGGGTTCCTGCGACCAACCGAGCTGTTCGGTGACCTGTCTTCAAACCAGCGGTTTGTGGCGGCCTACCTGTCGGCGCTGCGCTCCCTCCACGAGTATGGGGCTCGCAGAACGTTGCAAGTGCTGGTGGGCTAGTGGTCGGCCGTGACCGACCACCAGCCCACTGTGAACTTGATCTCAGGCCAGCTTGAATTGGGCGACGAGATCATTGAGTGTCTCGGCGTTGCCGGCGAGTTCCTGCGCCGAGGCCGAGATCTGCTGAGCCGATGCTGAGGTCTGCTGCGTGGAGGCAGAGACCTGCTCCGTCGACGCGGAGGATTCCTCGACCAGTGCGGCCACCGCTACGACCGTGTCCTGCATACTCTGCGCGCTGGCGGAGATCTGCTCGGACGCGGCGGCGATCTGTTCGATCCGGACACTCATGTCGTCGACCGAGGTCCCGATCTGCATGAACGCCTCACGCGTCCGCTCGACCACGGTGACGCCGTCGTTCGTGCGCTTGGCACCGTCTTCAACCACATCCACGGCATGAGTCGTCTCGGTTTGGATCGCGGTGATCAGGCCCGAGATCTCCTCTGCAGCGTGCTGAGACTCCTCGGCCAGCTTTCTGACCTCCTCGGCGACGACCGCAAAGCCCCGACCCTGTTCGCCCGCTCGAGCGGCCTCGATCGCGGCGTTGAGCGCGAGCAGATTCGTCTGCTCGGCGATTCCCGTAATCGTCTGGACGATCTGGCCGATCTGCTCGGACTTCGAGGCCAACTCGCGGATCGCTTCACTGACCTCAGCCGAGGAGTCGCGTACCGAGTTCATCGCGACCGTCGCCTGTTCGGCCGCCCCGACGCCCTGCTGGGCGACCCCGCGCGCTTGCACCGCAACCCTGGCCGTCTCCTGGGCGTTGCCAGCGGACTCTTCGACCGCGCGGTTGACGTCTTCGGCGGCTCGCCTGACCTCGACGATCATCTGTGTCTGCCGCTCTGCGCCTTCTGCGATCCCGCCGATCGCCTGAGCAATCTCTCCGGTCGCACGACCAGACTCGTCTGAGGTGGTCGCCATCTGCTGTGAGGCTGCGGCGACCTGCCCGGCGGACCCCGCGACCTGCCCGACGATCTGATTGAGATTCGTGCGCGTCTTGTTGTAGGCGGAGGAGATGGCGTCGAAGCGCTCACGGACACCGTTGACCGCCGTGGCCACCTGCCCTATCTCATCCTTGGCCGGGTTCTCGATCGGGTCAGTCACCGTCTCCACGCCAACGGTCAGATCACCTTCTGCCAGTGCCTGGATCCCGTTCATCAGGCTGGTCGCGTCCAGATCTCGCAGCGAAGTCATCCTGTCGAGCACCGCATCCACACCGCGTTTGATTGCCCGCGAGACCAACGCCGCGATCCCAAGCCCGAGGCCGATCGCAATAACCAGCAGCACAATCCCCAGCGTGCGCGCCGAGCTGTAAGTCGAGGCACTGGTCTTGGTGTCAACCGCTGCAACCCGCTGGTCCAGAGCGCCCCACGACGCGATCAGATTCTGGAGCGGCGTCAGGTGCTCACTATCGAGCGTGTTGACGAGGGCCTCCGTCGCTCGACCCTGGGCGACGGTCCTGGTAAGCAGTGGGGCATTCGCCGCCGTGAACGCGGCCCACTGTGTTTGCGCGGCGTGGTAGTCGGTCGTGTCCTGGCCAGGACTGACCAGCTTTGCGAAGCTCTTGAGCTGTGCGTCCATCGACTGGACGTCCTGCGCCGCCGACTGCTGCTCCCTGGCCCGGATCGATGGGCTGGTCTCAACGATCCCTTCGAGTGTGCTCGCCTCGTAGTCATCGAGCGCCACGCCCATGCTGTTGATCGCGACGACGGTCGGAAAGTCACTCGTCGACAAGGTGGTGGAAATCCCGTTGACACTGCCGAGTCGAGAGATCATGACCACACCAAGAACGAGCGTCAGCGACAGCACGATCCCGAAGCCGCCAAATAACTTTGCCCTGACCGATAGATCTCTAAAGAACTGCACTGTTTCCCTCCGCGCTGTTGGCTTACCGATTTCAGGTATCGGCCCCGGCGAGCGCTCGGCAAGCTCAAAATCTGTCGCGCGGCTCATACCCCTGGTTGCAGCCCTGACCAGCCACCGGGGCAGCCACAGCTCGAGTGCTCGCCTGGCCGCGAGCGCGCCCATCCACGATCGGACGTATATGCCTGCTTCTGGGGCCGAATGTGACTCACCGGCAGTCAGAATGGAAACCATGTCCCGGCCGATTCGGCGCCCTGAGCTCACCGAAATTCAGACCTTTGTAACCGCGGTTGATCAAGGAAGCATCAGCGGGGCGGCCAGACGTTTACGGATAAGCCCAGCGGCGGCGACCAAGCGTCTCAATAACCTCGACGCGCTGAGCCACGGCAAGCTGCTCGAGCGCACGAGCCACGGCGTGCAGGTCACTGCCCTCGGACATCGGCTGCTGCCCGCGGCCCGACGCCTCATCCGCGATGCCGAAACGTTGCTCACGGAGGTTGCTGACCCTTGCTTCCGCCCGCTCGAAGGCATTCAACAGGCGCTGCGGGCCGGCGGGCCGGCGTCCTCTCCGGGTGAACTGCTCACCGACCTTGAAGGGCTTTTCGCATGGGCCTTCCGGGTCGCCTCGGATCCGATTGTGATCGCAGACTCCGAGGGGATCGTGATCGACGTAAATCAAACCTTCTGCCGGCTGATCGGCAAGGAGCGGGAGCAGCTGGCCGGGGGGCCGGTGCCTGGGTTGGCGCTTGCCCCCGGTTCCGTGCGGCGCCCTGACCACCCGTTGTACGCGCTCCCCCAGCGGCGGACCGGGGCAACCGTAACCGTGCTCGCCGACACGGCAGACGGCCAGGACCAAGCGCTGACCTACTCACTGCACCGCACGGAACTCGCACGGCTTCCCTTGGTTTTGATCCGCGTCGTCAGTGTGGGCCAGCCGCAGCGGTCGCCCCGCGCTCGTGACCGAACAGAACCGCCGCGTACCCGCCGCCGCAGACTCGAGCAGGCGGCATAGGCGCACCCCCCAGCGCAGCACCATGCGCCGGGCGTGCCACTGACAGCACCGAGCCTCGGGACCACCCGCGCGGAACAGCGCTTTCGTCGTTCAGGTGTAGGCTTTTCAGGCCCTGGAGCCAACCGAGTCGGTGCGATTCGGTCCGATCAGGAGTTAGCAATGAGCACCTGGCCGACGGTCGATTACCAAGACTGGACTGAGACCTGCGACACGCTCCACGCGCACACCCAGGTACTGGGAAAGGTGGCGACGGCTCTGGCGCCGCCGGAGCCACAGCTCCAGCACGCAGCGCTGCGGTTAACCGCGCGGGGCTGGGAAACGCAAACCTTGCCCGCGGGCGATCGTGACGGTGCGCTGGTGCTCGGCCTGGATCTGCACCGCCATGAGGTATTTGCCGAACACAGCCACGGCGACGGGCGGCGGATCGCGCTCACCCCAGATCGAGCGGTGGGCGACGTCACCCACGACGTGCTGGACGTTGTCACCGCGCTCGCCGGCCCGCTCGAGTTGGAGCTCAGTCCTCAGGAGGTGTGGTGGACGGTCGCGCTCGATGACGACCGGGAGCACGCCACATATGACGCCCGTGCGGTGGAGCGCTACTTCGCCGCCGCCACGCAGGCGGCGCTCGTGCTCGGGGCATACCGCGCGCCTTACCGCGGTCGTTTGACACCGGTCAACGCCTGGTGGGGGTCGTTCGACCTCGCCGTGAGCTTGTTCTCGGGGATGCCCGCCAAGCCGCCATCTGAGGACTTCATCATGCGCAACGCGATGGACTCACAGGAGGTTGCCGTCGGCTGGTGGCCAGGAGACCCGCGCCACTCCAGGGCGGGGTTCTACGCCTACGCCCATCCCAGCGTCGAGAGCTTCAGGCACGCGCGCATCTCCCCCGACGCCGCCCGCTGGGACGACGCGCTGGGTGAGTTCGTCCTGGACTGGAACGACGTCTGTGTCAGTCCCGATCCGCACCGGACAGCGCTCACCTTTGCACGCTCCGCGTTACGGCACGCGTGTACCGCCTGCGAGTGGGACCCAGCACTGCTCGCCAGCGCCGAGTCAGATCCGCCTCCGATCAGATAGTTCGGCTGTCTGCGGCGGGCGGGGCAGCCGCTCCTTGCGACTAGCTTCGGCGCGTTGCGCTACGCCCGGCGTAGGCCACGGCGGTCACCGCCACCGCGGCTGCGGCGACTCCCAGCGCTGACGCAAGGCTGACCTTCGTCATCAGGCCGCCGACGAGCGCTCCGGCAAGGAGCGCTCCAGAGGCGGCGAGCCGCCGGCCGCTGCCACGCCCATTGCCGCCGCCCAGCGGCGAGTCCGCTGCCAGGCCGGTCAGGGTCATGGTGAGGACCGTCGTCGTGAGGTCGGGCAGCGCAATCTTGCGGACGGTCGCGTTGCGAATACCCATCGCGAGGGCAAGCAGAGAAATCGTCACATACCCTGCGACGGCTCCTGGCTGGATCCGCACGCTGGCCGCTAGCACTGCGGCGGCCGCCGCGAGCGTGGTCTCGAGCGTCATCGCGACCGTCAGCGGGGCACTGCCCGAGATCCTCGGGTGCATCGCTAGGCGACTGGCAAGCGCCGCGCCCACGAGAAACGCCGCGAGCGAGACGATCGGGGCGAGTACCGGCAGATGTCCGGTGCCGGCGAGCCCGAACCCCAGAAGCACAACGTTCCCGGTCATGTTGGCGGTGAACACATGCCCGAGCCCCAGATAGCTGACCGCGTCGACGACTCCGGTGGTGAAGGTGAGGCTGAGCAGCGTCAGGGCGAGCGGCTGCCTGAGGCTCGGATCCTTGGTCGATGTTGCGGTTGTGGCGCTCATGGCGAGAGTCTCTTTCACCGGGCCTACGTGGTGGACATTCGTGTGCGCTACCGCCGAATCTGAGCCAGGCGCACGAAGCGCGCCAGTGCTGCGTTTCGTGAGGGCGTTGAGAGGCGCGCGCCACCGCGCGGTGATCCGCTACCCAGGAGACGGGGCGCGACGATCGCGACCCCAGCCGTCAGTGCGGCGGTGAATACGAGCAGGCTCAGGCGCGGGCTCATGTACTGGGTCATGACGCCGAGTGCGATCACCGGCAACGACAACCCCACGTAGCCGGCAAGGAACATCCCGGCCAGGGCCTCTGCACGACGCTCCGGCGGGGCATCCATCGCGACCATCGCGATCACACCCTTGAACAGGGCACCGGCGCCGGCGCCGGTGACGGCGCCACCGACGAGGAACATCGCGAGGCTGGGAGTCGACAGCCACACGGAGACGACCAACACCGCCAGGCCGGCCACCATAGTCAAGATTCCCGTCGCAATCGTCGGGCTGGGCGCCTGCGTCCTGATCAGCGTCTGACTCGCAACCGCCGCCGCGAACACGACGAACGCAGTCGCACCGGCGAGCGCCAGCGAGCGGTGGTGCAGCGGACCGGCCAGGAACGCGGGCGCGAGCGAGGTGAACAGACCAAAGACGGCGAATGAGATGCCGGCACCGATCCCGCTGGCGATGTAGCGCGACACCGCCTGCGTGGGAACTGCAACCCGCTGTGGACGCCAACTCGGCCGAGGAACCACCGGCTCGCGCGTCTCGGGGCTCACCAGCACGAACAGGAGTGCGAGTGCCATCGCGCCAAGCGCCACCAGGAACGGCACCGTCAGGGGGCTGCGAACCCACTCGGCGAGCATCCCGGCAACCAGCGGGCCGAAGCCGATCCCACCGAGGTTGGCGGCGGTCGAGACGACCTGGGCACGCCGCACCGAGGCGTCGGGGTGGGCCGTGCGGTGTAGTTCGGCGATCCATGCGGTTGCGGTTGCGGTGACCATGCCCACGCCGAGGCCGCCGATGAAGCGACCGACCATGAGCCCGGGCAGCGAACGCCAGGTGAGGAACACGCCGGCGCTGATCATGCACGTGATGAGCGCGGGCACGAAGAGCCGGCGGCGGCCATGCCAGTCAGACAGATGACCGACGGAGAAGAGGCTGATGACCACGCCAATCGCGTACGCGGCGAAGATCACGGTCAGCATGAACGAGGAGAAGCCGTCACGTTGCTGGTAGAGCCCATAGAGCGGAGCGGGCACAGCGTTATATGCGAGGACGGTGAGAAACGCAAAAGCGACGGCCCAGAAGCCGACGGCATGTGACACCGACGCTCGGGCGGTTGAAGTGGGGGTTGCTGTAGCGGTCATGGAGTGACGGTTGCGCAACTTCGCATCGTGTGCAACGCATAATTGTGCTAGTACTTATCATGATCGGCGCACAATCATGGAACTCAGGCAACTCCGCGTCTTTGTAGCGATCGCCGAGGAGGGGACGTTCACAGCCGCCTCCGATCGCCTCATCCTCGTGCAGTCGGCGGTCTCGGCGACCGTGCGCGCGTTGGAGCGCGAACTGGGAGTCGCGCTCTTTGAGCGCACGACCAGGCGGGTCACGCTCACCGATGCAGGGCGGGCCCTGCTCCCAGAGGCTCGTGCGACCTTGGAGGCCGCGCGGCTGGCGGTGGACGTGGTCGATCAGGTCAAGGGTGGGATCCGCGGAGCCGTCTCGATCGGGATCATGCAGGCGACGGCCAGCCACGCGGTGTCGGTGCCAAGGCTGGTGGCCGGCTTTCAGGCCCAGCACCCGCTTGTCAAAGTCACGGTCAGACACGTTGGCGGCTCCGAGAACATCGCCGCGAGCGTGAGAGCCGGAGATCTGGACCTTGGGATCCTGTCTCTGCCCAGCGGATCTCCTGGGCTCGAGCTCACCGAGATCGGGCGCGAGCAGATGTTTCTGGCGTGCGCTGACGGGCACCCTCTCGCTCTGCGTGAGTCCGTGGCGATCGCGGACCTGGCCGACCAGCCATTCGTGGACGGGCCGCCGGGCTGGGGGATCCGGATCGTCGCCGACGAGGCGTTCGCGGCCGCCGGGGTCAGAAGAACGCTCACGTTTGAGGTCAACGACAGTCAGAGCATCGTGCAGTTCGTGGTCGAGGGTCTGGCCGTCGCGCTGTTGCCACCGTCGATGGTGCAGGGCGCGTCGTCCGTGCGCCTCGTTGCGCTGGCGCAGCCGGCACCCGTGTTCCGCACCCTGCTTGGCGAGCCCAGCGGCCGCAGGCTTCGAGCCTCGGTGCGTGCGTTTTCTGAGTTTGTCCGTAGCGAGGTCGAGGGGCAGCGCTCAGGCGCGGGGAAGCAAGCCGAGTAGCGCGGCGTCGACCACCGCCTCCACGAATTCACGGCTCAGTGGCAGATGGCCCTGCAGGAAGCGGTGGTAGACGGCGCCGTAGAGCAGGTCGAGGGCGAGCTCGATGTCGGTCTCCGGCGAAAGCTCGCCGCGCGCGATCGCGCGATCAAAGATCGGGCGAGCCCGTTGCCGGCGCGGCTGCACGAGCCGTCGGTCGAACTCCTCGGCGAAGGCGGGATCCGTTCGTGCTCTGGTCAGGAGCGCTCCAAGGACCCGTGCATAGGGTCGCGTCGTAATGTGATCTGCCCATGGCAAGAACACCCCCAGCAGGTCGCCGCGAATCGAGCCCGTATCCGGCGCCTCCGGGTACGCGGCGGCCCAATCCTCGTAGAGCGCATCGATCGCGAGCGTCTCCTTGGTGGCCCACCAGCGATAGATCGTCGCCTTGCTGACCCCGCCGCGTTCGGCGATCGCATCCATGCTCACGGCCTCGAGACCGCGCTCGAGCAACAGCTCGCCGGCCGCCTCAAGGATCGCGGCCTTGGACTTTTCACTGCGGGGCCTCCCCCGCCGAGCCGGTCTTGCCAGCTGCTCCGCCGCCGCGCCGGTATCTCCGGGCTCAGGCACCGGCGGCCTCCAGCGCTGCGATCGGGGCGCCGATGTCTTCCGCGTAAAGGTCCAGAACCTCGCGCACCGCGGCGATGTCGCGATGCGCGTAGCCGAGCCGCTCGGCTGCGCCGAAGATCTCGTCGGCCGCGTGCGCGGACGGCAGCTGCGCGTGCAGGGTCTCTGCGGTTGCGAGCGCCAGCCGCACGTCCTTGTGCAGCAGCGCGACGTCGAACCATGCCCGCTCCGGAAGCTTCAAGATCATTGGCAGCCGTGCCTTCAGCATCGTCGAGCCGATCGGGCTCGCGCTCATGACATCGGCGGCAAGCCGACCGTCGATGCCGCCGCGCTGGGCCAGCACGAGCCCCTCGCTGAAGGCGATGACCTGCGCGGCCAGGCTGACGTTGATTGCCAGCTTCAAGATCAGGCCCTTGCCATTGCCGCCAACATGCACCACCTTGCTGCCGAGTTTTGCGAGCACCGGCTCGGCGCGCGCGAACGCGTCCTGGACGCCGCCGACCATGATCGTCAGAGTGCCTGTCTGCGCCTGCGGGATACTGCCCGAAACCGGCGCGTCGAGCATCTCCGCGCCGGTGGCGCGGACCCGCCCGGCCAGCCCGACGCTGAAATCTGGACTGACGGTGCTCATGTCGATATAGAGCGCACCCGGAGCAAGGCCCGCAAGGAGACCGTCCGGCCCCGAGGAGACGGCGTCAAGCGCCGCATCATCGCTCACCATGCTGATCGTGAAGTCGCTGGCGGCGGCCAGCTCGCGCGCCGTGTCGTGCCAGATCAGGCCATGCTCGATCAGCGGTTCAGCCTTCGCCCGGCTGCGGTTGTACCCGTGTACCTCGTCGCCTGCGGCAAGCATGCGCGCGGCAAGGGAGCTGCCCATCGCCCCCAGTCCGATGAAGCCGATCGCCGGCATCGTGCTCACCTCCCCTCGATCTGGGCGATGTCCGCATCGCTCAGATGCAGGGCCGCCGCCGGCAGCATCGGGTCGACCTGGCCGGGTCGGCGGAAGCCGACGATCGCGCCATCCACCCCTGCTCGCGCGAGCACCCACGCGATGGCGACCGCGCCCGGCTCGACCCCGTAACGCTCGCCGACGCTCCGCAGCCGCTCGACGGTCGCAAGATGCGTCGTCAGCTCGGGGTCGGTGAAGTTCGGATGACGCTTGCGCCAGTCGTCGTCCGGCAGGCCGGCGATCCGCTCGCGGGTCATCCTGCCGCTGAGCAGACCGGACGCCATCGGTGAGTAGGCGATCACGCCGATACCCGCGCGCTCGGCATACGGGAGGACGTCGGTCTCAATCTCACGGGCCACGAGTGAGTACGGCGGCTGCAGCGTCTCCACCGGCGCGATCTCCGCGATCCGTTTCAGCTGATCGACGTCGAAGTTTGAGACGCCGATGTGGCGAACCAGGCCCTGCTCCTTCAGTTCGGCGAGTGCCGCCCAGCCCTCCTCGATGTCGGCCTCCGGGTTGGGCCAGTGAATCTGGTACAGATCGATCGCATCGAGCTGGAGGCGCCGCAGGCTCGCCTCGGCTTCGCGCAGCACGGAGTCTCGCTTGAGGTTGTGCTGCACCGTCCGGCCCGGGGCCTCGAGCAGCGAGCACTTCGTGAAGACGTAGGGCCTCGCGTCGGCGGGCATTCCCTGAAGCGCCCGGCCGACGACCTCCTCCGAGTGCCCGAATCCGTATGCCGCCGCCGTGTCGATCCAGTTCACGCCGTGGTCGAGGGCATGCCGGATCGCAGCGACGGACTCCTCATCCTCCTGATGGCCCCAGCCGTACTGCCAGCCGCCACCACCGATCGCCCAGGCGCCGAAGCCGACCCGCGTGATCTCCATCCCGGTCGCCCCGAGGGTCGTCGTTTCGAGCGCTGTTCCGAGTTTTGTCTGCATCGTCTGCTCCTTTGCTGGTTCCCGATGGCGAGCGTTGCTCAGCTGCTAGTATACAAAAACGAAACGGCTAGTTTTTAATTGAAGATAAAGGTCGTAAGTTGTCTCGATCAGGACCCGAGCAGCACCCAGAGCCGGACCGGATGGCAAACCCGGGCCACGCCGAGCCGGACCGGAGGGCACATTCCGGGCGACGACTTCCGGAGATAGCCGGACGTCTCTGCACCGCTGCCCGCCAGATGCATGTAACTCGCGGGCGTGCCCGCGAGTTCAGAAGGGCCCTCCACCAGGCACAGATCCCGATGGTCACGGTCGGCAACGACCGCCGCCTGCTCGATGCCAACCTGGCAGCGCGGCTGCTGCTCCATCTCAGCCTTGGCGAGCTCAGACGGCGGCGGGTCGATGACCTGATCGGATCACGGGACGCGGCCGCGTTACCGGACCTCTGGAAGCTGATGCTGGAACGGGGGTACCTGTTCGGAGTGCACGAGCTCGGCGGCGGCGACGGGTTACGCATGCGCATCGTGGTCGTCAGCCTTGCGAACATCCTGCCCGGCGAGCATCTGGTGGCCCTGGCACCTGCGGACTGGTCCGATGCTGAACTCGCCGGAACCGAGCGACCGGGCCCTGACCCGAGCACGAGCGTGCTCTCACGCCGCGAGCAGCAGGTACTCGGGCTCGTTGCCACGGGGTCATCGCTGCGGGAGATGGCCGACCAGCTGGCAATCTCAGAGGCGACCGTGAGGACACACCTCGCGAACGCGAATCGAAAGCTCGGCGCGCGTAACCGAGCCCATGCCGTGGCCCTGGTCCTCAAGCACGGACTGATCGTCACCCAGGAGCCGTAGGCGACGGCGGGCCCGCCGACGAGCCACAGTCGCCTTTGGGCCTCGTCACTTCTGCGTATTCACGTACGCACGACTCATCAATCGGTTGTATCCGGCCGCGGTTGAGGTCGGTGACCGAGATGCACCGGCCGAGAATCTTGAACATGTCGACCACCCATATCCGTGTCAACTCAGCACCGGGCTCCCGATCACGGCGGCCCGCACGATGATCGTCCGCGATCACCGAGGTGACAACCGCTCACGAGTCGCTCCGTCGCCACACCACGATCCGCTCACGGGGCTCGCGCACCGGCAGGAACTCGCCTCCCGGATCGTGGGCATGCTCGGCCCCGACCCGCAGGGCGAGATCGGTGCGCTGCTGCTGATCGACATCGACGGTTTCCGCCTGACCAACGAGGTGCTCGGCCAGGAGGTCGGCGATGAGCTGCTCCGTCAGGTGGCGGCCGGCCTGCGCTGGTGGGCCGACGACCGGACCACCCTCGCCCGCAGCAGCGGAGATGAATTCGCAGCCATGCTGACCACGGGCGCCGCGACGGACCTCCGCGAGGTTGCCGACCGCGCACGTCTCGCGATCTCCGCCGCGTGCCGGCCAAACCCCCCTCAGCTGAGCATCGGTGTGTGCCGGTTCGACTGCCGGCGCCCACCCACCATCGATGCCCTGTTCCAGTGCGCGAGCGCGGCGCTGCGCAACGCCAAACAGGAGGGCGGCGGCTTGACCGTCGAGTACGCGGTCGACGAGCACTGGGGAATCGACGGCGCCGAGTGGGTCGTCCGTGCGATCACCGAGGACCGACTCACGCTCTTCTCCCAACCGATCGTTGAGATCCGCAGCGCCAGGATCGTACGTCGCGAGTTGCTCGTTCGTGCCCTCGACACCGACGGCCGTCTGGTCATGCCCAGCGCATTCATACCGGTCGCGGAGCGATTCAGATTGATGCCCTACATCGACCGCTGGGTGGTCAAGCGGGCGCTCAGGCTCGCGGCGCACGGCGAGCAGGTGTCAATCAACCTCTCAGCGCAATCGCTTACGGACGTCACCCCGCTGGCAACGCTCGTCGCCTCCTTCATCGATAACGGCGGCCGGCCGGCAAATCTGATGTTCGAGATGACCGAGACGGCCGCGATCGCCGACTCGAGGCTCGGCTACCGGGCGCTGCACACGCTGTCCGAGCTCGGGTGCCCGCTTGCACTCGACGACTTCGGCGCGGGATTCGGCTGCTTCAGCTACCTCAAACACGTGCCGGCGCAGCTAGTGAAGATCGACCGCGAATTCATTCGCGACCTGCGACACAGCCCGACTGACCTGGCGATCACCAGCTCGATCGCGGCGCTCGCGAATCGACTCGGAATCGACACGGTCGCCGAGGGTGTAGAGGACGAGCACACGCTGGGTCTGGTCGAGGCCGCGGGGGTCCGTCACGCGCAGGGCTACTTCCTCGGCAGGCCGACTCCCATCGATCCCGCGCAGCTGCAGCCAGAACACGGCGCTGCCGGTTAGTTCGTATGCAACGCCCCGACCGGCTCCCAGTGCCGCCCGTCGGTGGTGGACCACAGCCCGGCGCCGGGTGCGAGCAGCCAGGCGTGCTGTGCATCCAGGACCGCGATCGTCGTCGGCCAGCCGCCCGGGTCGACGGCCGTGGGCACAACGCTCCAGCTGCGGCCGCCATCGTCGCTCTGGGTAAGCCCGTTGGTGACCGCGAGCCAGAGCCGATCGACGGAGCCGGCCGCGAGGGCGCTTGGCTCGGACACTGAGATCGATCCGGGTGGCGGCTTCCTGGTCAGGCTTGGAACGGCCGACACGGTCGTCCAGGTGCTTCCGGAGTCAGTCGTTTGCAGTAGCCCTTTGGGACTGCTGCCCGCCGCACCGGTGCCGACGCAAAGCAGCCAGAACGTCGTCGGCGGTGCGCCCGCGAGGGCGCCGCCGAACGTGCAGGCATGCCCATCCCATCTAGGCTCAAGCCGGGTGCGCCAGGTCACGCCCGCGTCGGTGCTGATCGCCAGCTCTCCGGTCGCAGTCCGTCCGGCGGTCATCAAGCTCAGCAGCACCCTGCGATCCTCGGTGACCGCCATATCCACGTACTCCGGAGCCTGAGCCGTGAGTCCGGGAACCGTCACCTGCGTCCAGATCCCCGAGTCGATCGGGGCATGCCACAGCTGCGGACGGCAGGCCAACGGTGCGTTCGGACTCGCGACGTGCGGGCAGCTGAGCGACCAGAGCTCGTCGCCGCTCCTCAGCAGCTGCAACACCGGACCGGGGAAGGTCGCCTGTCGCCAGTTTCTGCCGGCGTCACCGGTGTCAACCAGCCGCCCACTGCCGACGACTGCCCAGAGCCGCTGCGGCGAACCTGCCACCAGCTCCTCACCCGAAGGGCTCGCGCGTGGTGGCCCGGCCGGAGCCGCCGTGCCCGTCACCTGCCACGAGCGGCCGCCGTCCCCGGTGACGGCCACACGCACCGGCTGGGGTCGGAGGCTGACCTGACTGCCCGTTCTACCGCGCTTGAAGCAGATCAGCTGAGCGGCCGTAAGACCGACCCCCGATGTGGGTGAGAAGAACTGCACGGCGCCCATCCGCCAGCCGCTGACAGGACCGTGAGTCGTGGCGTCGCCATCGCATAGTGGAAGACCGGAGTCGTGACGGATCCGCACCGGGGAACCGTCCGCCGGAGATCTACCCGCCGCAGAAGGCGCCCGCCCCAGCAGCGCCGAGGTGACCAGCAGTGCGGCGGCAAACAACACGCCGATGCGTCGATGTGTGCCAATAGCCATCAAACAGGTATTGCTCGCGGGCTGCGTCTGTGACCACACTTGAGCCGCCCTATAGCTTGGAGTAGCGCCCGACCCGCCGCCTCCCCCACCCCCGCGTCCAAGGAGTCATCCAGCCAATGGCCACACCCCACCGTGTACACCTCGACTGTGATACAGGCATCGACGACGCCCTCGCGCTGGCCCATCTGCTCTCCAGGCCCCGCGTCGAGCTGGTGAGCATCAGCACCGTCAGCGGCAACATCACCTCGAAGCAGGCCGCCGTCAACTCACTCGATCTGCTGGCACTCGCCGGCCGGGGCGACATCCCGGTCGCGGTCGGCGCACATGCCCCGCTGGTCGGCGACTATCGCGGTGGCGCGTCGCAGGTGCACGGAGGCAATGGCATCGGTGGTGTCGAGCTCCCGCGCGCCGAGGCGAGCGAGGCGGCGGTGAGTGGCCCCGCCCAGATCGTCGACGCCGCCCGCGAGCAATCGGGTGAGTTGAACCTGCTGGCGATCGGACCGCTGACCAATCTCGCGCACGCGCTCGAGCTCGACCCGGAGCTCCCGCAGCTGGTCAAGCGGGTCACGATCATGGGCGGCGCGGTCTGGGTCGCGGGCAACGTCACCGCCTACGCCGAAGCCAACATCGCCAACGATCCGGAAGCCGCGCAGGCGGTCTTCGCCGCCGGTTGGCCGATCACGCTCGTGCCGCTCGACGTGACCCTGCAGCACAGTATCGGCGTCGATGAGCAGCGCTCGCTGGCCGAGCGCGGCACGGCCTTCCACGCCGCGCTGGCCGACATGCTCGACACCTACCTTGACTTCTACGAGCGCCGCTACGGTGAGCGCCGGGCGGCGCTGCACGACCCGCTGGCATCGATGATCGCCGTCGGCGACAGCATCCCGGCGAGCGTGCGCCGCACAGCGCTCAGCGTCGATTCGAGCGCCGTCGACGCCCGCGGGCGCACACAGCCCGCCAGCTCGGGTGAGCCGATCGATGTCGTGACCGCGGTCTCCGCGCCGGCCGGCCCCGAGCTGTTGCGGCAGATCCTGGAGCTGGACCCAACGGGAGAGGTCCTGGCATGACACCGGGCCCGCTGCTCACGGTCGTCGGGAGCATCAACATCGACCTGACCAGCACCGTCAGCGCCTTCCCGCGCCCTGGCGAGACGGTGCTGGCAACCGGCTCGCTTGTGCGGGAGCTCGGTGGCAAGGGTGCAAACCAGGCCCGGGCGGCGGCACGACTCACCGGACGCGCGCGGATGCTGGGCGCGGTCGGCAACGACCTGGATGGCACGTTCGCGCTCCAGCAGCTGGCGCAAGCCGGAGTGGACGTATCCGGCGTGATCCGCCACCCACAGCCGACCGGCGTCGCGATGATCACCCTCGACCGGATGGGCGAGAACACGATCATCGTCAACGCCGGCGCCAACCACGCCTTGGGTGCCGAGCAGATCCGGCTCGGCGATGCCGAGGCAACGCTCTGTCAGCTGGAGATCCCGCTCGATTGCGTGCAGGCCGCCGCGCGGCAGTCGACGGGGTACTTCGCCGTCAACGCCGCCCCCGCGCAGCACCTCTCCGGGGCCGTGCTCGACAGCTGTGATCTGGTCGTGGTCAACGACACCGAGTATGAGGCCCTGCCCGAGCTGCGCCAGGCACGCTGTGTCGCCGTGACCAGCGGCGCCGCCGGGGCCGCCATCTTCCACGCCGGTCGGCTCAGTGCCCGGGTCGAGGCATTTCCCGCCACCGTCGTCAACACCGTCGGCGCCGGCGACGCGTTCTGCGCGGCACTCACCCTATGCCTCGCCCGGGGCGACGCCGAGACCGACGCCCTGCGCACCGCGTGCGCGGTCGGGGCCGCGGCGGTCGAGGACCCCCGCTCCCAGCCCGACCTCGACTCGCTGGCGCATTACACCGAGCTCGTCGCGACCTAAGCTGGCACAGATGCAACTGCTGGATGAGGCGGCACTGCGCGAGCTGACGCTGCGGGACGAACAGCGCCTGCGCCGCCAGGCACGACAGCTGCGCAGCGACGATCACAGGGGCCGGGTGCGGCTGCAGCAACAGCTGCAGGAAGCGCAGCGGCGCATCGAGCGCCGGCGCGCAGCGGTGCCGAGGATCTCCTACCCACCGCAGCTCCCGGTCGCGGCACGCCGCGACGATCTGCTGGCGGCGATCAGGGATCACCAGGTGGTCGTGGTCGCCGGCGAGACAGGCTCCGGCAAGACCACGCAGCTACCCAAGCTGTGCCTCGAGCTGGGGCGCGGGGTGCGGGGTGCGATCGCGCACACTCAGCCCCGGCGGATCGCGGCGCGGACCGTGGCGCAGCGGATCGCGGACGAGCTCGACGTACCGCTCGGCGGTGCTGTCGGCTACGCGGTGCGCTTCGACGATCGCGGCTCCGACGACACGCTCGTGCGTCTGGTCACCGACGGCCTGCTGCTGGCCGAGATCCGCCGGGATCCGCTGCTGCGGCGATATGACACCGTGATCGTCGACGAGGCGCACGAGCGTTCGCTCAACATCGACTTCCTGCTCGGATGCCTGCACCGCATCCTCCCGCGGCGCCCCGACCTCAAGCTGATCATCACCAGCGCGACGATCGACCCCGAGCGCTTCAGCGAGCACTTCGGAGGCGCCCCGATCGTCGAGGTCTCGGGCCGGACCTATCCCGTCGAGGTTCGCTACCGGCCTCAGCGGGAGGACGAGGAGCAGCTGGATGCGCTTGCGGACACGGTCGAGGAGCTGCTCGCGGAGCGCGACGGCGACGTGCTCGCCTTCTTCTCGGGCGAACGCGAGATCCGCGACGCGGCCGAGCTGCTCAGTGGGCGGCTGGGGCCACGCGTCGAAATTCTGCCGCTGTACTCGCGACTTGCCGCCGCCGACCAGCAGAAGGTCTTTGGCCGTGGCGGGCGCTCACGGCGAGTCGTGCTCGCCACCAATGTGGCCGAGACGTCGGTGACGGTGCCGGGCATCCGCTTCGTCGTCGATACGGGTCTTGCCCGCATCTCTCGCTACAGCACGCGGCTCAAGGT
This sequence comes from uncultured Actinomycetota bacterium, assembly GCA_963706725.1. Taxonomy (GTDB): domain Bacteria; phylum Actinomycetota; class Thermoleophilia; order Solirubrobacterales; family Solirubrobacteraceae; genus Palsa-465. Next base: position 3,134,593 of record OY970167.1, read on the forward strand.
GCAGCGGCTGCCGGTTGAACCGATCTCACGCGCGTCGGCCGAGCAGCGCAAGGGTCGCTGCGGCCGTGTCGCGGACGGGATCTGCGTACGCCTCTACTCCGAGGAAGACTTTGATGCCCGACCGGAGTTCACCGATCCCGAGATTCTGCGAACGAACCTCGCCAGCGTGATTCTGCAGATGGCCGCGCTGGGCTTGGGCGAGATCGAGGCGTTCCCGTTCCTGGAAGCACCCGACCGACGCCAGATCCGCGACGGTGTCGCACTGCTGCACGAGCTCGGGGCGCTCGATCCGGCCGCCAGCGAGCCGCTGACGCCGCTCGGCAGAAAGCTCGCGCGACTCCCGATCGACCCGCGCCTGGGGCGCATGGTGTTGGCGGCCGACGCGCTCGGCTGCACGCGTGAGGTGATCGTGATCGCGGCCGCGCTCTCGATCCAGGATCCTCGCGAACGCCCCACCGAGCAGCGCGCCCAGGCCGACCAGCTGCACGCGCGCTTCGCCGACAAGTCCTCCGACTTCCTCGCCTACCTGAACCTCTGGCGCCATCTGCGGGCACTGGAGGCCGAGCTCTCACGCTCCCAGGTACGCAAGCGCTGCAAGGCCGAGTTCCTCCACTACCTGCGGATCCGCGAGTGGCAGGACCTGGCTGCACAACTCGAGGACGCCGCGGCGGAGGTCGGCCTGACGCTGGGCGACGTGCCGGGCGAGGCAAATGAGATCCACACGGCGCTGCTGGCGGGGTTGCTGTCGCACCTGGGAATGAAGGACGGCGCCGCCTGCGAGTACACCGGTGCACGCGGAGCCAAGTTCGCGATCTTCCCGGGCTCGGTCCTGGCCCGGCGCGGACCGACCTGGGTGATGGTCGCCGAGCTGGTCGAGACCACGCGGCTGTGGGGCAGGACGGCAGCCGCGGTCGAGGTCAGACGGATCGAGCCGCTCGCGGAGCACCTGGTCAAGCGCTCGTACGGAGAGCCGCGTTGGGATCGCCGCCGCGCGGCCGTCGTCGCGCCGGAGCGCGTCACGCTCTACGGGCTGCCGATCGTCGCCTCACGCACCGTGCAGTACGGCGCGATCGACCCGGCGCTCGCGCGTGAGCTGTTCATCCGCCGCGCACTGGTCGAGGGCGATTGGGACCATCAGCACGCGTTCATGAGGGAGAACGAGCTGCGCGTCGAGCAGGTTCAGGCGCTCGAGGCACGGGCGCGGCGCCGCGATCTGCTCACCACCGAGGCCACCAGGGCAGCGTTCTTTGACGAGCGGGTACCCGCGGACGTCATCAGCGGACGCCACTTCGATCGCTGGTGGAAACAGGCACGGAAATCCGAGCCGACGCTGCTTGACTACCCGATGGAAGTTCTGATCGAGGGCGATGCCGCGCCCAACGACCGTCAGCGGCCCGCGATCTGGAAGCAGGGCCCGCTGGAGCTGGCGCTCTCCTACCGCTTTGACCCGGGCTCGGCCGCCGACGGCGTGACCGTCCACATTCCGCTCGAGTCGCTCGGGTCGGTGCGGGAGACCAACTTCGAGTGGCTGGTGCCCGCGTTGCGTGAGGAGCTGATCATCGCGCTGCTGCGCTCGCTGCCCAAGAATCTGCGCACGCCGCTGGTGCCTATTCCCGACACGGCGGCGATGCTGCTGGCCGAGGTCACGCCGCGCTCGGGCCCGCTGCTCGAGGTGCTCGCCGACGCGATCCAACGGCGGCGCGGCCCACGGATCGGCCCCGGCGACTGGTCACTGGACGGTCTGGCGGCACATCTGCGGATGAGCTTCTCAATCGAGGATGACGACGGGACCGTGCTGGCCTCGGGCCGGTCGCTCGACGCGCTACGCGATCAGCTGCGCCCGCTGCTGAAGCGGCGCCTGCAGCTGGAGGTGCCGGGGCTGGCACGCCACGGCATGCGCAGCTTCGAGATCGACACGCTCCCACGCAGCGTCGATCTGCCCGGCGGGCTGCGCGGTTTCCCGGCGCTGGTCGACGAGGGTGAAACGGTCGGGATCCGCATCTGCGAAACCGCCGACGAACAGGCCGCGACGATGGCGCGCGGAACCCGGCGGCTGCTGCGCCTGACCGTGCCCTCGGCTCGCCACTGGGTGGTTGCACAGCTCGGAGGGCAGCTGACGCTCACGCTTGCCGGAGCGCCCCACGGCAGCATCGAGGCGACGGTCGAGGACGCGACCAACACGGCGATCGATGCGTTGATCGCCAGCGGTGGCGGGCCGGCGTGGGACGCGTCCGCGTTTGCCGCGCTCAGCGAACACGCGCGCGGGGAGATCCGGCCGGCGACGCTCGCGGTGCTGTCGGCCCTCGGTCAGATCCTCGAGGCGGCGCAAGCCGTGCGCGGGCAGCTCGACAGGCTTCCGGCAAGCGCCGCGTTTGGCCCCGCGCGTGAGGACGTGGCCCGCCAGCTCGGGCGGCTCGTTTTCCCGGGGATGCTCGCGGCCACCGGTCAGGCACGGTTGCCGGATGTCGAGCGCTACCTGCGGGCAGCGGAGCTGCGGCTCGAGCGGCTTCCGCGTCAGGTGGTCGCGGACGGCCAACGGATGGCCGTGATCAACGAGCTGGAGGCGCAGGCCGGCGGGCGCGGTGAGGTCAAGTGGCTGCTCGAGGAGCTGCGCGTGACCCAACTGGCACCCGGGCCCCACGTGCGGCCCGGGGCGACCGTCAAGCGTGTGCGCGAAGCGCTCGCGACCGGTTAGGGCTAGCCGCGCGTCTGTCAGTAAGGTCGAGCCTCGCGCACAACTGACAGGCGGAGGTTGACGATGGGAAGCAGGCGCAAACGGATGGCAGTGCGATACGCCCGACGGGCGCACCTCGACAACGAGCAGGCGGTGACGATCTCCTTCGGCTTCAGCTCCCTGGGGATCGCGATCGTCGCGAGCCTGCTCGAGCTGGTCCCCTACGTGGGCGTCCTGCTCGGGCTGATGTTCTTCCACTTCCACCGCACGGTGCTGGTGACCGAGGAGCACGTGTACGTCTACCGCGACCTTCCGTTTCACCAACCGGGCGCGCGACTCGGTGTGTACCCCCTGGGAGCGGACACGGTCACGCGCGTGCGGGGAAAGCTGACCTTCTCCGACGGCCAGATCGTCTGGCACAGCCCGCTGTTTGCCTGGCGCACCCGGCAGGTGGCCGAGGGAATCGACGCCCACGGCCCGACAAGGACCTGAGCTGCGCGCTCAGGCGCCGGAGTGGAAGACGGTCCAGTCGAGCACAGCACCGTCGACATCGACGATCCAGCGGATCGTCTCGTGTGAGATCACGCGATAGAAACAGACCGCCTGGTCGACGCAGCGCGTCACGATTCTGCAATCCACGCGATCGGCAAACTCCTGCTGGCGGCGTGAGAGTCGCAGGCGATCCGCTCCGGTGCTCATCCACTCAGTATCGAGCGTCGGCACGCGGTCGCAATCGGTGCTTGCCAACGTCCGCGGGACGCATTCGCCCGCAGCTCGCTCCGTAGTTTCCCGCAGGCGTCAGTCCGCGTCAGCGCGGGCCTGACGATCCAGGAACGAATAGACGTCGATCAGATCGACGCCCGGATATGGGTTGAAGATCACGGTGTCGGTGGGGAGCCCGGAGACGAAGCCGCTGTGGTCCCGCGCCGAGGGCCATGCCTGCCCCTCCCAGCGGGCGGCGGCGTCGTCGGGTGGACGCCGGCAGCAGGACGGGTCCGGGCAGGTCGAGACCGCGCGCCGGGTGGTGGCAAAGCCGCGGAACCAGTGTGACATCGCATCGACCGTGCCGATCGTGATCGCATCGCCGCGGTCGCGGGCGAGGTCGATGTGGGTGACGCACCAGAAGGTCCCGGTCACGGTGTCGGTGCGCTGATAGTGGAGCTCATAGGAGTCCTCGGACTCGAACGCCTGGCGTGAGCTCCACCAGCGGCACAGGCGCTGCCCCTCGATCGTGCCGTCGACGTCGGCCGGCACCAGCACGCCGTCATTCTCGTAGGCCTTCCACAGACGGCCCTCATGATCGGAGCGCTGAAAATGCACGGGAATGCCGAAGTGGCGCGTCAGCAGGTTGGTCAGGCGGTGGGCCGCCATCTCATAGGAGATGTAGAACATCTCGCCGAGATCCTCGACCGAGATGTCGTGGTTGCGCTTGGCCTCTGCCAGCAGCTGTACGACCGAGCGCTCGGGCGCCAGCAGCGCGCCGGCGAAGTAGTTCGCCTCCACGCGCTGGCGTACATAGCTCTCGAAGTCGGCCGGCTCGCCGTGACCGAGCGCGAAGTGGCCGAGTGTCTGCGCGATCACCGAGCGCGATGAGCGGGTGCCGCCGGTGGCATTGCGCTGCGGTACATAGACGGTGCGGTTGGCCATGTCCGTGATCGAGCGAGTCGACGGCGGCAGCCCCTGAACCCGCGACACGGTGAAGCCGAAGTGGGCGGCGGCCTCAGTGAGATGGCGCTCCGAGACCGCCCCGGGTCCCGCGTAGCCGACGGCGTCGAGCGCCTCGGTGGCGACCGCCTCGATCTCCTCGAAGTAGTTGTCACGGCGGCGCATCTCATCGCGCATCGCGGCGTTGGCGGCGCGGGCGCCCAGCGTGCCGGCGATGAAGTCATGCTCGGGGATCACCCGCGTGGTTCCGTCCGAGAGCTCGCGGACGCGAGTGAAGAGCGTGACGATGTGCTCGAGCGCGGCGCCGTCCAGCCGCGCCGAGGGCTTGAGGTACGGCAGCCGCAGCGTCGTGTAGAGCGGGTCTTCCTGGATCCGCGCGAGCGAGACCTCAAGCTCGGCACGGCGGTTCGGCGCGGCCGCCGAGAGCAGCTCGGCAGGCCTGCACTCGAGCGCCGCGGCCAACTGGTTGACGGTCGAGAGGCGCGGCTCGCGATGCCCGTTCTCAAGCTGCGACAGATATGAGGCCGAGCTCCCGACCTTCGCGCCGAGCGCGTCCAGCGTCATCCCGGCGCGCTTGCGCATGTAGCGCAGCCGCTGTCCGAACACGGCGGGATCCAAGGAATCGGAGATCATCGCCCAAAAAGTTTTGCATTTCTTTCCATATATGACAAGAGTGTGAATCTTTTGGTGGACAAATATGGATTTGGCGGGAAGTATCGCAAATGTGTCCGTTACTGAAAATATCTCCTCCACCCCACACCCGTCCGCGGACGAGGTGCTGAGCCCCCAAGCGATCGACTTTCTGCTGGCCCTGCATCACCGCTTCGAGCACGCGCGCCGCGAGCTGCTGTCGCAGCGCGAGGAGCGCCAGGCGCGGTTCGATGACGGCGAGCGCCCTGACTTCCTGAAAGAGACGACGGCCGTGCGCGAAGGCCACTGGCGGGCGCTTGCCGCGCCCGCAGCGCTGCGTGATCGGCGTGTCGAGATCACCGGCCCGGTCGAGCGCAAGATGATGATCAACGCGCTCAACTCGGGGGCGAAGGTGTTCATGGCGGACCTCGAGGACTCGAACTCCCCGACCTGGGACAACGTGATCGAGGGTCAGCTCAATCTGATCGATGCGGTGCGCCGCACGATCGAACTGGAGACCGACGAAAAGCAATATCGCCTGCGCCCGAGCGAGGAGCTCGCGACGCTGGTCGTGCGCCCGCGAGGCTGGCATCTGACCGAGAAGCACTTCGCGGTCGACGGCGAGCCGCTCTCCGCGAGCCTGTTCGACTTCGGCCTGTACGCCTTCCACAACAGCCAGGAGAGCCTCGAGCAGGGGTTCGGCCCCTACTTCTACCTGCCGAAGCTCGAGGGCCATCTGGAGGCTCGGCTGTGGAACGAGGTGATGGCCTTCAGCGAGGACGCGCTGGGGCTCGATCGCAGCACGATCCGCGCGACCGTGCTGATCGAGACGATCACGGCGGCGTTTGAGATGGACGAGATCATCTACGAGCTGCGGGAGCGCATCTGCGGCCTCAACGCCGGCCGCTGGGACTACATCTTCAGCATCGCCAAGCGCTTCCACGCAGATCCCGACTTTGTGCTTCCCGATCGTGCGCTGGTGACGATGACGACGCCGTTCATGCGCGCCTACACCGAGCTGCTGGTCAAGACCTGCCATAAACGGGCGACGCACGCGATCGGCGGGATGTCGGCTTTCATCCCCAACCGACGCAGGCCGGAGGTGACCGAGGCCGCACTCGACAAGGTCTCCGAGGACAAGCGCCGCGAGGCCGGAGATGGCTTCGACGGGACCTGGGTCGCGCACCCCGACCTGGTCCCGACCGCGCGCGCCGAGTTCGATGCAGTGCTCGGCAACGATCCCAACCAGTTGCAGCGCCCGCGCCCCGAGGTGCGCGTCGGGGCCGCTGACCTGCTGGCCGTCACGCGCCCGGAGGGTGGCATCACCCAGAACGGCCTCGACACCAACATCGACGTCGGCATCCGCTACATCGCCTCCTGGCTGTCGGGCGTGGGCGCCGCCGCGATCCACGACCTGATGGAGGATGCGGCGACGGCCGAGATCAGCCGCGCCCAGGTCTGGCAGTGGATCCACCACAAGATCCCGCTGACCCCTGGTGGCACGGTCGTGACAGTGGAACTTGTCCGCCAGCGGGCGGACAAGGCGATCGAGGAGCTGACCGCGAGCGGGTACGACCCTGAGCTGCTTGTCCGGGCACGAGACGTATTCGAGCTCGTCGCCCTCGCCGAGGACTTCCCGACGTTTTTGACCCTGCCTGCCTACGACCTGATCGCCTGACCACGGAGGAGCTGCACCATGACGACCCTATCTGACATTGCCGATGCCGCCATCGAGCGGGAGTGGGATACCGACCCGCGCTGGGCGGGAATCGAGCGTTCGTATGAAGCCGCTGATGTGATCCGACTGCGCGGCAGCGTGCGCGTCGAGCACAGCCTCGCCCGCCGCGGGGCCGAGCAGCTCTGGAACCTGCTGCACTCGGAGACCTATGTCAACGCGCTGGGCGCGATGACCGGCGGTCAGGCCGTGGAGATGGTCAAGGCGGGCCTGAAGGCGATCTACCTCTCGGGCTGGCAGGTCGCGGCCGACGCGAACCTGTCCGAGCAGGTGTATCCCGACCAGAGCCTGTACGCGGCCAACAGCGTGCCGACGGTCGTGCGGCGCATCAACAACGCGCTGCGCCGGGCCGACCAGATCGAGTGGGCGGAGGCGATCACCGCCGGCGACCACGAGCCGCGTCGCAACTGGCTGGTGCCGATCGTGGCCGACGCCGAGGCCGGCTTCGGCGGTGCGCTCAACGCCTATGAGCTGATGCGCTCGATGATTGAGGCCGGCGCCGCCGGCGTGCACTTCGAGGACCAGCTGTCGTCGGAGAAGAAGTGCGGCCACATGGGCGGCAAGGTGCTGATCCCGACCGGGCAGCACATCCGCACCCTCAACGCCGCACGGCTGGCGGCCGACGTCGCCGGGGTGCCGACGCTGATCATCGCCCGCACCGACTCGCTCGGCGCCAACCTGCTGACCAGCGATGTGGACCCGCGCGATCAGGAGTTCATCACGGGCGAGCGCTCGCCGGAGGGCTTCTACTACGTGCAGCCGGGGATCGAGCAGGCCGTCGCCCGCGGGCTCGCGTACGCGCCCTACGCCGACCTGATCTGGTGCGAGACCTCCACGCCGAACCTCGAGGAGGCCCGTATCTTCGCCGAGCGCATCCACGAGCAGCACCCCGACAAGCTGCTCGCCTACAACTGCTCGCCGTCATTCAACTGGCGCAAGCACCTCGACGACGCGACGATCGCCAAGTTCCAGCGCGAGCTCGGGGCGATGGGCTACGCCTTCCAGTTCGTCACGCTCGCCGGCTGGCACGCCCTCAACGAGTCGGCCTTCAAGCTGGCGCGCGGCTACGCCAACCATGGCATGACCGCCTACGTCGACCTGCAGGAGCGCGAGATCGCCCTTGAGCAGCAGGGCTATACGGCGACCCGCCACCAGCGCGAGGTCGGCGCGGGCTACTTTGATGACGTGATGAGCACGCTCTCCAGCGGCCTGTCCTCGACGCTGGCACTGGCGGGCTCGACCGAGGAAGCCCAGTTCCAGTCCTGACCGTCAGCTTCTAAAACCTGGTCACGCCGGAGGCTCGGGAGAGAGCGAGCGCTTCGGCGTGACCCGGGTGGCCGTGGCGATCAGAACTCGATCCTCGTCTCGGCCGGCAGCACCAATACCGAGCTGCGCGCGCTGTTGAGCTCGTTGCGGACCTCACCGGCGACCACGACCCGGCCCCGCGGCGCGCCCTCTTGCGAGCCGACGACGATCAGGTCGATGCCCTCGGCGTTGGCATCGACCACGTCCGCCCCGATCGCGGCGGCCAGCGAGGCTGCGGTGGCGCGCGCATCGTCGTTGATCGGGCCGGCGAACGGCACCGCGATCCGCTCGATCGTGCTGCGGGCCCGCGCACGCAGCCCGGCGGAGGCCACGGCGATCGCCACCGGGCCGCCGTCAATCAGACGCTGTGCCGAGGTTCCCGGCTCGGCGCGCCCCAGCGGCGTGCGGTAGTCGGACCCGAAGACGACGATCGAGGCACCCTGCGCCGCCGCCAGGCCACCGAGCACCTCGCCGGTGGCGGCACCGATCACGACGTGCTGGCTGACCGGGATCCCGATCAGCTCCGCGCCGCGTGCCAGGCGTTGTTCGGCGTCGTACTGGGCAAGCTCCTCGCGCTTGGGGTCGAACTCTTTGGAGTGGCGCACGTAGGCAAGCGCCGCCGCCGAGCCGGTCCGTGCGAGCAGCTTGCCCAGCGCCAGCGCGTCGTCGTCGTTGGGCGTTCCGTCGTAGGAGATGATGAGGTCAGCGGTCATGAGGGAATCCTCCGTGACGGACATGGCGGGCGCCTCGTCCAAGTGGACAGCAATGTCTCACAGGCCCTATCCAGATGGCCTTATCGGCGCCACCGGCCGCGAGCTCGAAGCGCAGCCCCACAAGACTCAGAACAGCGTCTGCTGCGCGGGTTCGTCGGTGCGCGCCGGCTCCGGCCCGTCCCTGGCGGCGCGGTCGTGGCGGCGGAATGCCGCCACGTCGGCCGCCGACAGGCTCGGTCGCAGGAGCCTGCCGGTGCGCTTGCGCGCGGACATCGTTGGGCCCTGGAGCAGTTGGGCGAGGCGCCGGCGCTCATCGGCCGGCATGTAGGCGCCGCGCTTGTAGAGCTGCTCGTACTGCGGCACGAGCTCGGGCCGATGTTCGGCAAGCCACTCCATGAAGACCTCGCGCACCCCGCGGCGCAGGTGCAGCGCGATCCCGGTGATGTAGTCGGCGCCCGCCTCGGTCGCCAGACGCACGATCTCACGCACCTGCTCAGGCGAGTCATTGATCCCCGGCATCAGCGGCGCGATCAGTACGCCTGCGCGGATCCCGGCGCCGGTCAGCTCAGCCAGTGCCTCGAGCCGCGCGCGCGGGCTTGGGCTGCGCGGCTCAGACGCCCGCCAGGCCGCCTGGTCGAGCGTCGGGATCGAGAGCGCGGCGCTGAAGTCGGTGACGGCAGCCAGCTCGTGCATCAGGTCGAGGTCGCGCAGCAGCAACGGCGACTTGGTCAGTACCGAGCACGGGTTGCGGGCGTCACGCAGCGCCTCCCAGATGCCACGCATCAGCTCGTATCGACCCTCGACCCACTGATACGGATCGGTGTTGGTGCCGAGCGCCACGTGCTCGTGCTCCCAGCGCGGACGCCGCAGCTCCGCGCGCAGCAGCTCCGGCGCGTTTACCTTGACGACGATCTCACGCTCGAAGTCACGCCCCGCGTTCAGGTCCAGATACTCGTGCGTGGGACGAGCAAAGCAATAAGCGCACGCGTGGGTGCATCCGCGATAGGGATTGATCGTCCAGCGGAACGGCATCTGGCTGGCCGGAGGCACGTGATTGAGGATCGACTTGGCCTCGACCTCGTAGAAACGCGTGTCGACCGCCTCCGGCGCGTCGAAGTGCCGGATCGTCACGTCGCGGTAGCCGGGAAGCCTCGCCCCCGCTTCGTGTTCGACCGTCTGCTGTTCCCATCGCACGAACGTATGTTCGCATATGCTCAGGACGGCGCGACACACAAGCGTCCTCGGGCCCCGGTCGCAAACTAATCGCCGCCGCCCTGGTCGCCCTGCCCCTGTGGCTGCTTGAGCTGCCCGGGGGCATGCCCCTGGCCATGGGGCGTGCCACCCGGCGGCGGCGGCCCAGAGTTGGAGCTCGTCTGGGTCGTGCTCGCGCTGGCGAGCGCCCGCTGCAGCGCGCCGCTCAGGTTGGCGGCCGCGGCATTCAGAGCCGGGATCGCGGAGACGCTGATCTGGCCGTGCTGAGCGTTGGCCCTGATGTCTGAGCCGAGCTTGACCAGGCCGGCGATGGCGGGCCCGCTCTGAGCGTTCCCGGCCGCAGCCAGGATCGCCTGTGCGTCACCGACGATCGCATTGGCCGCCGGTGGCCCGATCGTTCCAGCCTGCACATCCCTGGCCGTGAGCGCACCCAGGGTCGCGACCGCGGTGGCGACGGTCGGGGGTGTCGCCGAATGCTTGGCAGCAGTGGTCGATGTCGTACCGGTCGTCAGTGTCGTGCTGGTTGTCGATTTGCGGGCCCTGTGGTGCGTGCGGGCCTCGTGGTGCGCGGCCGGCGCGGGCCGCGGGCCGCCAGTGGTCTCGAGTAGCACGAGCACCGCGCCGAGCACCACAAGAAGGGCCGCGACGGCGAGCGCGCGCCTGGGGATCGGCGCGCGTGAGTCCATCAACGTCGCGACCGGTCGGCTGGGCATGACTCTCGTGGCCGCCTCGCGCCTCGGGGGCCGCGCGGTGAGCGGAGCGGTCGCCGCGCTCTCAGCCGGCACGGTAGCGAGGGCCGAAAGCGCCGTAAGCACCGCACCGGCGCTCTGCGGACGGCGCGCCGGATCCTTGGCCAGCATCGCCATGATCAGCGCAGCGAGCGCCGGTGGGATCGCCTTGTTCAGCCCTGCGAGGCTCCGTGGCGTGGCGCTCAGCTGCCGGTGGACGATCGCCGCGGGCAGCTCGCCGGTGAACGGCGGCCGCCCGCTGAGCAGCTCATAGAGCACGCAGCCGAGCGCATAGATGTCCGAGCGGGCATCGGCCGCGGCGCCGCGGCAGAGCTCCGGCGCCAGATACGGGGCCGAGCCGAGCACGGTGGCGGTCTGGGTCAGCGAGCTGCCGGCGGTCAAGCGCGCGATCCCGAAGTCGAGCACCTTCACGTGACCCTGCCCGTCGACCATCACGTTCGCGGGCTTGATGTCGCGATGCACGATCCCCGCCTCGTGCGCGACCGCCAGGGCAGCCGCTATCTGGGTGGCCACATCGACGGCCTCGCCGACTCCGAGCGGTCGCTGCTGCACGCGCTCGGCAAGGCTCTGGCCGGCGAGGTACTCCATGACGATGAAGCGCGTCTCCCGATCGGTTCCGAAGTCGAAGACCGCGACGATGTTGCGCGTGCTGAGCCCGGCGGCGGCAAGTGCCTCGCGCTCGAAGCGCGCGACCGACGTCGGGTCACGCGCCCGATCGAGCGGTAGCACCTTGACCGCGACCACACGGTCAAGCACGCGGTCGCGCGCCCGGTAGACGACGCCCATGCCGCCACGCCCGAGCACCTCGAGCAGCTCATAGCGCTCGGCCAGCACCTCCTGCACACCTGCCATGAACCTCTTGTTCCCGATCGGAGGCTCAGAATCACCCGCAGACCGGAAACCGGTGGGTCATGACCACCCTTAGGAGCGCTTGCAGGCCTTTGCGTACGCTGGCGTACCTGGCTGTCGCGCCTGCCCGGAATTCCCGTCGATCATCAGGCAGCTCTCGTCGACCGCCTGAAATTCGCGGGCGGGGATGGCCTTCAGCTGGTCGACCATCGTGTAGGTCCAGCGGCGATCGGTGGCGCCCTGAAAGAACCAGTTGCTGCCGTTGTCGGCGAGGATCAGGCCGTATGTCTTCATCGCCTGGATCACGACCTGGCAGGCCCTGAAGCATTGCGAGGCGGGCAGCTGAAACCCGGCTCGCAGGCGAAAGCGTGCGCCCATCGGCGGCTCGCTGAGGCTGGCGGTCGAGCCGGCCTGGTGACGCGCGGGCCAGATGAAGTGGGTGCTGGTCGTCGCCGCCGTGAAGCGGATCGCATGGTCGATGTGTCCGGATCTGACCTCGTCGTAGTCGACGAGGCCGGGCAGGATCGGCAGCCCGGCCGCATCGGCGGAGGTCCAGCCCGCCGGGCGCAGGTGATTCGAACGCAGGTTCCAGATCGCCCCGGAGCCGGCGGTCGCTGCCCCGCCGGGCCGGTAGTGCGCGTCGTAGAGCTCGTACAGGACGCAGCTCCTGGGGTCGACCATCAGCGCGTGTCGATCGCCACTCGAGCCGGCCCCACCCTCGATCGGCGTGCTCGCCGAGAAGGGGTATGGCCCGCGGTCGCTCTGATCGGCGTACAGGAAGCGGATGTGCACGAAGCTCGTGCTGGGGCCGACGACCTGCCAGGGGATGCCGTAGGGGCTGCTGCCACCGCCGGGGCCGTAGTCGGGGTGCAGGAAGGTCGAGCCCGCGCCCATGTGCGCGAGCCAGACGGCCGAATGGTCGTCGACCGGAAGTCCGGTCACCGGGGTGTTCCAGACGTTGTCCGCCGGAAACGCCGGGCAGTGGGTACGCGGTATCAGCTGGCCGCCTTGCGCAGATGCGGCGAGCGACTGAGCTGCAGCGGCCAGCGCCACAAGCGACAGCGCCACCGCGACCGACACGCGCAACGAGCTAGGCACCGCTCCCGTCCACGAGCAGCGCCGCGCCGAGCGCGCCGCCGAGGTCGCCGAGCCCGACGAGCTGCACGCTGGGCATCGTGTGGCCGGGGAACAGATGCCCCTCCAGCGCCTTGCGGATGCGCTGCACGTAGTCGTCGCCGAAGCGGACACCGAGTCCCCCGCCGATCACCACGGCCTCGACGTCGAGCAGGTTGACCGCGGATGCGGCGCCCGCGCCGAGCGCCTCGACGGCGCCGTCGATCAGCTCGACCGCGAGCTCGTCGCCGCGCTGCACAGCGGTCTCCCAGATGGCGCTGGTGAAGCGTTCGCGCTGCTTGCTTTCCATGATCTTGAGTAGGTCTGACTTGCGCCCACCCTCCATCTCCCGGCGCGCGTGCGCCTCCATTGCCGCGCGACCGGCGTAGGCCTCGACGCAGCCCTCGTTGCCACACGGGCAGCGCCTCCCGCCCAGCTTGATCACCATGTGACCGATCTCACCGGCCCCGCCACGGCCACGCCAGGGCTTGCCGTCGAGGATCAGGCCGCCGCCTACGCCCGTGCCCCAGAAGAGCCCGAGCAGCGAGGAATACTGCTTGCCGACACCGAGCCTGAACTCGCCGACGGTGGCGACCTGGACATCGTTGCCGATTGCGATTCTGGTGCCGAGCTGCTTGCTGAGCTCCGGCCCGAGCGCGAAGCTCCCCTCCCAGCCCGGCAGGTTGCGAGCGCTCGAGACGGTGCCGGCCGCGGCGTTGATCGAGCCCGGCGAACCGATCCCCACTCCCGCCAGCTTCGCGGTCGTGGTGCCTGCCCCCTCGGCGGCCTCTGTGATCGCCTGCGCCATCTCCGCGGCGACGTCAGCCGGAGTCCCGGTGGTGGGAGTCGGGTGCCGTGCGGAGCCGAGCACCTTGTTGTCGGCATCGACGACGATCGCTTCGATCTTCGTGCCGCCGAGGTCGATGCCGCCGCGCAGCACTGGAGCTTCAGTGGAGTCAGTCATATCCCGATTATTCAGCTTCCCGCGAACCGGGTGTCCCGGTCTGCACGTACGCGCCGGTTTGACGACGGCTATAGGCTTGCGGTAAGCGTGACTGGCGTTTCCCTGGACAGCGTCGAGCCGTACACCAACATCTCGTCGAAGGCGTATGAGCATCCGGCGGATCGTGCGGCGACGGCCGCGCTGAAGGCCGTGCCGATGCTCGACACGCTGGTGCGCAAGCTGATCGAGTGGCGCTACGAGCGCGCGCTGCGCCAGTTCTACCTGGGCACATCGCTGAAGGTCTCAGAGAACCAGTGTCGCGAGCTCTGGGCCTCGCACACGGCCGCCTGCCGGATCCTCGACCTGCCGGAGGTCTACGACCTTTACCTGACGACGCCGGTGCTCGGAACGGCGGCAACGATCGGTTCGCAGAAGCCGATGATCGTGATCGACTCGACGGTGCTCAAGCGGCTCGGGCCGGGAGAGCAGCGGGTGCTGCTGGGCCATGAGCTCGGCCACGTGCTCTCCGACCACGTACTGTACATCACCGCGCTCAACATCCTGCTCGCTGCCGGCGGTTCGCTACCGATGCTGCTCGGGCTGCCGTTCCGTGCGGTCAAGGCCGTGCTGCTCGAGTGGTACCGCGCCGCCGAGCTGAGCGCCGACCGCGCGGCGACGCTGGTGGTGCGCGACCCGCAGATCGTCTGCCGCATGCTGATGGTCGCGGCCTCCGGCCTGCCGGCTGATGACCTCAACCTCGACGCCTTCATGGCGCAGGCGATGGAGTACGAGAACTGGGATGACCCCTCCGATCGGGTGCGCCGCTTCTTCTGGGAGCTCAACGTCACCCACCCCTACGCGGTCCGGCGGGTCTCCGAGGTGATGCGGTGGGTGCAGAGCGGTGACTACGACCGCATCCTGCGTGGTGAGTACCGCACACGCGACCAGGAGTCCGACGTCCGCGCCGAAGCGGGCGAGGCAATGGAGTTCTACGCCGATCGCTTCCGTGCCGCCTTCCACGACCTCGGCGAGAACGTCTCGAACCTCGGCAGCCAGGTCGGCGGAGTCGCCGACCAGGTCGCCGATTGGCTGCGCAACCGCGGTGGCGGTGGCGGTGGCGGCTCCAAGCCGCCCGAACCAGACGACGAAGCCTGAGTCGGGCGCGGCACCGCACGCACACGCCACGCCGCCCGGAGCTCGCGGCTTTCCTCCCGCGCGCTCTTGCGCTAAGCTTTAGTTGCATAGTCAACAACTGACGGACTGCCCCGGGAACCCATCCCGCCCCAGCCCGCCGAACGATGGAAGGAGCGCACGATGCGCCTGCACTTCATCTCCCGGCTGGCCCTTCTGACCGCCGGAAGCTTTCTTGTAGTAGCAACACAGGAGAGCGTCTGGACGACGAACAACACCCTCAAATGGATGCTTGTGGTCGCAGGCGCGCTGGCCATCGTCGTGGCCGCCGCCGATGCGATGGACGCCGCGCTCGAGCAGCGCGGACTCGACTTCCTCACCGCCCTGATCGGCGCCTGGATGGTCGTCGAGGCCTTTGCCCTCAGCCAGAGTGACCTCAAGTGGTGGGCGTTTGGCTCCGCCGCTGCGATCGCCGGACTGAGCACGATCGGGCTGATCGTGCACGAGTCGAGCACCGAGCGCGTCGTGCACGAGCTGCGCGTCACGCACCACGAGGAAGCGCGTCGCGAGGCCGAGCAGCCGACGGCGATCACCGCCTAGGACGCTTGCGTTACGGGGGCCGGCGCGCTTCGCCGGCCCCCGGCCAAGCCGGGCAGCACACGATCGTGATCACCGCCGCGCGGCCACTGGTGCCGACGGCCTGACGGCCCAGGCACGCCTGGCGCGGTCATGCGTTGCGTACACGTGATGGTTGAGCCAGCGCACCACGATCGCCCAGGAGGGCATCGCGCTCACCGTGAGCGGCTGATTGAAACGCTGGGCGGCGAGCCGGCACCGGACTCGGGCCGCCTCTGTATGACGGCCCGAGCCTCGAGCATGATTCAAAGAATGGTGCGGGCGGAGGGACTCGAACCCCCAAGAGCAAAGCCCACCGGCACCTAAAGCCGGCGCGTCTACCAATTTCGCCACGCCCGCGCGCGCATGACCGGCCTGCGGTCAGGGCAGATTGTATGGTCAGCGATGGTGAGCACGGCGCGATCGGTCAAACCCGGCTACGTGGTGACGTATCCCAACCGCGAGAAGCCCGCGAGTAGGGCGACGCGCACGGTCGTCTCGGCGGTGTTGGCGGGATCGGCGCTGCTGATGCTGCTGGTCACGATCGGCGGTTGGAGCAAGCTCGCCGGGCTCGAGCCGCTGAACATCATCTGGTGCGCGGTCTACCTGGTGATGGCGTTCTACGTGCTGCGCTGGGCGCGCGAGCTGCTGCCGATCGCGGTCGGCCTCGGGGCGCTGATGTTCGTCTTCACGCTGATCGCCGAGACCGCGGCGGCGGGCGTCAGCTGGAGTGATCGCAACGGCCGCTACTACGCGCCCGTGCACTCGCTATTCGGCGGCGGCGGCCTCAGCCCGAGCACGCTCGGGGCGCTGACGATCGTGATCGCGATCACGCAGGCGCTGTTGATCGCCGCGGCGGCCTACGGCTTCCGGCAGGGCTGGAACATCGAGTATGAGGTGCCCGCGGCCGGGCTGCGCGCGGACGTCAGGGCGTAGGGCTGGCTGCGCCCAGCGTCACGATCACGCCGCGGTCACCGTAGGGGAACGGTTTGCGCTGCACGAAGCCGCCGATCTTGGCGAGCACCTTCGTGACCTTCGTCATGAAGCCGTACTTGGCGATCACCCGCTGCCGGATCGCCTCATGCTCAGCACCGGTCACAAGCCGCGCGGTCGCCTCTGTCGCCGAGCTGCCCGGTTTGATCACGCCGCGCTGATTGCACGGCTGCACGGTCACGCGCGAGGTGTGCGCGAGGCGCTTGGCCTTGCCCGACGCCGAGCTGGTCCAGAAACCGAACGTCCCATCACCCATGTCGACCCACCAGACAGGCGTGGAAACCGCGGTCCCGTCACGCTTGAACGTGGTCAGCAGGACGCACCGCTCGTCGGCCCCGATCGCCATGGTGCCAACCTATCGCGTGGCACCCGCGGGGGCAAGGGCGCGGCCGGGCCGCACCCACCTTCAACTGCTCTTCTCGTTGGTGTAGGGGACATACGTCCGGCAGGGCTCGTTGCGCAGGCTCCCGCAGGCCGGCACGGCGGCGGCGCCGGCGGGCACGCTCACCCCGGGCACCACCGGCAGCACGATGTTCGAGGGCATCGACGGCGAGAGCTGAACCGACACGTTGGCGCTGCCCGCCGGGCTCGTCTGCGCGAACGCCCAGAGCGGCTCGGCGCCACCGGGCGCCGAGACCGTGACGCGGATGCGAGTGCCGGCCCGGTAGAGGTGGCCCTCGTAGTAGAGCGGGATCGTGACCTCGGTGAACTGGCCGCTGGGCAGTGGCTTGACCGCGCCGGCGCGCAGGTTCAGCAGCGGCTCGAGCAGCGTGCTGCCGGGCGCGAGCCGGCGCTCATCGGCCCGCAGCCAGCCGTCCTGCACGAACGTCTCGTCGCCGTCGGGGTCGACCTCACTGACCGTCGCCTGCAGGTCGACGCTCGGCGCCGAGGCCTTGATCCAGAGGTGCACGGCGCCACCACCGATCACCGTCGTGTTCTGGGCCAGCGGCGCGCTCACGTAGGAGACCGCCGTGCCAGGCGGGTTGGGCAGCCAGTTCCAGCTCCAATCGGTCGCATCGCCCCACAGCCCACCGGCCGAGGTGTTGGTGGAGGCGTAGTCGGTGGCGGGCAGCGCCTTCGGGTTCCAGCTGAAGTCGTCGACCTCGGGCGTCGGGGCGGGGCTGGTGGCAAGCGAGCCACCGGCCCCGAGATACCACGTCTGTGCGAGCGTGCCGGGGATCGGGAAGCTGGCGAACGACTGCTCAAAGTCCGGGTACGGGTCACCGGCGGTGAGCTGCCCGTCGGGCGCTGAGCCGGCGCCGTTGTCGAACAGCACGCGTACCGAGGGCAGTGCCTCGTAGGCGCTGAGCGCCGCCTGATAGGTCGCCATGTGCTGGATCGGGTCGGCCGGCAGCGTCACGTTGTTGATGCCGAAGCCCTCACCGTAGAAGAACGAGGCGGCGAGGTCGACCAGCCCCAGGTTCTGGAGCGGCGCCCGGTGGGCGACGAACAGCGACAGGAAGTCGTACCAGCGGTCGAAGGTGGCGGGGTCGAGCGAGTCGATGTGGGCGCCGTTGGTGAAGGTGAACCATTTGTGGCTGGTGCCGCTGAAGTCCTGCGCGAGGTCGGCGCAGTGCCCGCCGGTCTGCTCATCCTCCCACTGGCAGGCCATGAACACGGCCGCCTTGATCTTGTGCACGAAGGTGACCGGGTCGAGCGGGTCCGCCACCTTGGGCACGTAGTGCGCGTTGTCGCGGATCAGCTTCATCAGGCTCGGCGCCTCCCCGTGCAGCGCCTGGTTGCTGCGGCAGGTCTGATCGCCCTGCTGGATGCGCTTGTAGGCCCATGGCTGCCCGCTGCCCGGCCCGGCCGGCTCGGCGTCGTGCTGGCGCCCGGAGGCCCAGGACACGGCAAAGCCGGTGTTGAGGATGCCACCCGGATACAGGGTCGTGATCGTCGAGTCGATCGTTGAGAGCGGTGAGATCGCCTCCAGCGCAGGCGGGTCGAGCTGGGCTGTGAACAGCTGGCTGATGGCACCGTAGGAGACGCCGATCATCCCGACCTTGTGGCCGAGCACCCAGGGCTGGTGCGCGATCATCTGGATCACGTCGTAGCCGTCGAGGTTCTGCTGCGGCTCGAAGTAGTTGAAGGCGCCCCCCGAGCAGCCGGTACCGCGCATGTTGACGTCGACGACGGCGAAGCCCATCAGGTTGGCGAGCACGGCGATGCCGCTGTCGGGACCGGCCGGGTCGGCGTAGCCGTAGCCGGCGTACTCGATCACCGTCGGGTACGGCGGTGTCGCGTAGCTGCTCGGCAGCGTGATCCCGTCGGGCAGCGAGGAGATCCCCGCCGGATGGCTGGGCGGGTGCACGTCGATCGCGAGCTTGGTGCCGTCACGCGTGGTCAGGTACTGGTAGCCGCTGTCCTTGATCCTCTGGTCGTAGATGCGCGGGTCCCAGGGGGCGGCGGCATCGCTGTGGACGGTCAGCGCGGCCGAGCGCTCGCCGCTGCTTGGCAGCCGGACCCGGTAGCCGGCGCCGGGCCTGACCGTGGTGAACAGCACCCCACCCTCGGCGTCGGCCCGCTGCCGCGCGACCACCTTGCCGCGGGCGTTCAACAGCGACGCCTCGGCGCGCGGCCGGAGGCCGGTCGCGTAGACCTGCTCGGCCCCGGCGTGCGCGGCGACCGTCGTGGTCGCCGCCGCCGGAGCGCTGAGCATCAGCGGCGCCGCCAGCGCACCCGCGAGTGCGAGTGCGAGTGCGAGTGCAATTCGGCCGCGCCGCGTCAGCATCTGCAGATCATCGCCGATCTCACCAGGGGCCGCACCCACCCTGGTCCGGGACCGCCATGCCGTAGTGGGCCGTCAACCGGTCGGCCACACGGATCTCCTGGACCCTGGCGGCAGGCGCCACCGCTCCGGGAGCCATGGGCGTCCCGCCAAAGGCGATCCAGTTGGTGCGGCTGATGCCGAGGCTGTCCGGGTACGCGTAGCCGAGGACCTGCCAGCCGCCGGACTCGCACGACGCCACGCGTGACCAGGCGCCGTAGTCGGCCGGCATCGCCGCGTCGCGGTCGACGTTGTGCTGTCGCTGTAGCCGGTGGTGCCGGGCTGTGCGGTGGCGCCGGTCCGGCCGATGGTGTCCCAGCACGTGGTGCTGGCGCTGATCTGACTGTCGTGGTGTCGCGGCGGATCCCGCGAACAGGCTCCCCATACACGCGGGGAGTAAAGCGCACACGACCGTGCGCGAGAGAAAGAACTGCATAGGGTTGACCGCGCCCGGCCCGCATTGGCGTCTACGTGACTTCGACTGCCCGCCGATCGCACCGGCTGGCCACGGGTAGGACGGTGGCTCACCACCTCCTGATTTTGATTTACAGCGTCGGCCTTGGCCGACGGCCCTTTGCTCTGGGGACCGTGTCGTTTGGCGCCCTCAACGGGCAGGTCTCCAGAAGCGGGCTGGGCGACGCCACTTCTCAAACTGGTTAACCACCGCTGCCCCAGAACGGCCCGGTGTGTCCGTTTGCGTAAGGCAACCGTAACAGCTCGACCAGCGGAACCAACCGGCGCACCGCATTCCGGTCGAAGCTCGGGCGCCGCACGCCGGGAGCGCTGGAGCTCAGAACCGAGCGTTAAACGACTTGGGCGCCCGCAGAGCGGGCGCCCAAGCCTTCCTACTTGCTACTGGTGACTAACTTGCGTCAGACCTTGCGCCTTGCGTTAGGCCTTGCGCTTCTTGCTCTTGGTGATGGTCTGCTTGGAGAGACCCTTCGGCGTCGAGACGACCTTGCCCGTGACCGTCACGGTGGCCTTCTTCTTAGCCGAGGTGAGGCTCTTCATCAGCGTCTTGCCGGCCTTGGTCAGCTTGAGCTTCAGCGTCGCATGACCGATCTTTGAGAACGTGTGCGAAGCCGTGGCGACAAGAGTCTTCTTCTTGCCGACGGTCACGTACAGGCTCTCACTGGTCTTGCCACCGCCGAGCCCGGCGTAGCTCTGAACCGTCGCCGTACCCTTGGCGAGCTTCGACAGGTTCACCGTCGTCAGGTGCTCCGCAGAGGCCGTGGCCCACTTCTTGTCCGACGCATTCTTCTGCGCAGTGGACTGGCCGGCGACCGTAGCACCCGCCACAGTGACCGCGTTCGAGAACGAGGACTGTGCGCTGGCACCGGTCGCGTTGACTGCCGACACCGTGAACGTGTACTGCGTTCCGGCCTTGAGGCCGGTCACCGTGTCGGACGTGCCGGTCACGCTCGTGCTGCCCACTGCCGCGCCATTGACGTACCACGTCAGTACATAGCCCGTGATCGCGGAGCTGCCGTTGTTGGCCGG
Source organism: uncultured Actinomycetota bacterium (assembly GCA_963706725.1). Lineage (GTDB taxonomy): Bacteria > Actinomycetota > Thermoleophilia > Solirubrobacterales > Solirubrobacteraceae > Palsa-465. The sequence continues at coordinate 3,155,187 of OY970167.1, forward strand.
TGCTGTCCAGTTGACCAGCACCGCGCCATTGCCTGCATCGGCAGCGAACGGCGCGTTCGGTGCCGCAGGCACCGCACCCGACGTCTTGGTCGAGTTGACGACGTTCGAACCGGCCGAGGCACCCGCGGCACTGACCGCAACCACCTGGTAGTAGTAGTCGACCCCGGAGACACCGGACACAACCGTCGCGGAAGTGGTGCCGGCTGGCACCTCCACCACGCCGTTGCCGTTCGAGATCAGATCGGCACCCACGGCGGACGGGTCAACCGCCACCGTTGCGCTCCGGTAGATCTCGTAGTACTCGATCGCATCGCCGCCGTTGCTGCTTGGCGCCGTCCAGTTCAGGGACGTGAGCGAACCGCTTTCGCTCACGCTCAACCCGGTCGGTGCCGTAGGCGGAACTGCTCCCGGCGACACGGCTGTTGCTGTGACTGTGTAGCCGCTGTCGCCATAAGCGTTATCGGCTCTAACTTCGAACAGATAACTCTCGGCCGCGCTCAGACCCGTAACCGTGTAGCTCGTGGCCTGAACGTTGGTGGCCACCGGGAAGTAGGTGGCACCGCCGTCCTGGGACTCCTGGACGTCGTAGCTCGTTGGGACGGTCCCGGTGCTAGCCGGGCTCCAGCTCACCGTCACCGAGGTGGGGCCCGCTGAAACCGCACTGACAGAAGTCGGTGCAAGCGGCGCCACATTCGGGACAACCGTCACGGACGGCGTCTGATTCGAGTCGATGCTGTTTGAATTCACCGCTTGAACGGTGAACGAGTAGGTGTCGCCAGGTGTCAGGGCTGTCACCGCGGCGGTTGTCGCCGTGGGGAACGTGACATCAGCGGTCATCAGCTGCCCGTTCTCGTACACGTTGTACGAGGTGACTACCCCCGACCCCTGGTTGGCCGGAGCGTTCCAGGAGAGGGTCGCAGTGGACGAGGACGTCGCCGTTCCGGTCAGGCCGGTGGGCGTGTCCGGTGCGTTGTCATTGGTACGGATCGAAACCGTCGATGACGTCGCCGGGGTACCGATACCGGTCGACTCGGTTACGCTGAGCGAGTACGTCGATCCGGAAGTCAGGCCAGTAATCGTCGCACTCGTGCCGGTCACTGTGACCGTGCTCCCTGACGGAGCGCCGTTCACGGTGTAGACCGGGGTGTTGGCACTGCCGGCATTGCCTGCCGTCCAGTTCAGCGTGATGCTGGTGGAGGTGTTCGTGCCATACAGCCCCGTCGGTGCGCTCGGCGAGGTATTCGCCGTCACGGCGCCTGCCACCAGCGAAGCGGGCGAGGTGTAACCGTCCGCGTTCGTTGCATACACAGCGAAGTAGTACTGCGTGCCGACGGTCGCGCTTAGCCCGGTCACCGTGTCTGATGTGGACGTGATCGCCCCACCGTTGTCAGGCGCCGGCGTCCCCAGCGTGGAGTTGGCGTCTGCAGCCGTGGTGCTGTAGTAGATGTCGTAGTACGAGATCGGTGAGTCGCCGCTAGAGGTCGGCGCGGACCACGTGAGATTCGCCGACGCGTAACTGCCGCTCGCGGCCAGATTGGTCGGCGCGGCCGGATCCGTGCCGATCACCGAGACGGCGTACTCCTGCGACGCAGCCGATGTACCGGCAGCGGTCGTCGCCTTCACGGTGAAGTAATACGTATCGCCGGCCGTCAGACCGCTCACGGTGGCGGTCGTCCCGCCAGTCGTGTCGACCGGGGTCGACGACTCGCCGCCCGAGGTCGTGCCCTCGTAGACGTTGTAATCGGCGATCGGATCGCCGCCCGTGGCGTCGCCCGTGACCGCGGTCCAGCTCAAATCGACGCTGGTTCCGCTGAGCGTCCCGGACAGGCTCGTCGGGGCGTTCGGGACGGTCGTGCCCGGCGTCACCGAGACCTCAGACGAAGCGGCCGACAGATTGCCGGCGTGATTGAGAGCCTTGATGACGAAGTACTCCGGTGTGCCGTTAGTCAGCCCATCGAGGTAGTAGCTCGTCTCGTTTCCGGGGACGGTGGCGACAAGCCCCTCGGCACCGGACGCGGTGCTATCCCAGATCTGGTACTGCTCATCGGCCGCCAGAGTCGTGGGGGTGATGGCCACGCCATCGTTCCAGGTGCTGATTGCGCTCCAGCTCAGCGTCGCTGAGTTGTAGCCCTTGGTCGCCGTCACGCCCGTCGGGGCGGGAGGGTTCTCGGAATTCGGCGCAGTTGCGGACGACTCATTTGAGATGCCCGAGGCGCCGGCCGCGTCAACCGCAACCACCACGAAGTATTCCTTGGTACCCGATGCGACGGTGACCGTCGTGCTGGTCCCGGCGATCAGTACGTTGGGATTGAGCAGGGTGCCCTCGTCGCCGGACGACGTGCCCTCGAACACCTGATAGCCGACCGGCGCAGGGCCGGAGGACGGTGCGGTCCACGAGAGCGAGATCGTCCCCGGAGCTGACCCAGTGGCTGTTAGGCCAGTTGGCGCATTGGGGGCACCACTCGCTGCGGCACTAGTGCCGACTGCCAAGCTCATGGCAGCCGCAAACGCGACGAGGCCAGCAGATGCCGACGGCCACGCTGCGCGTCCCTTCCTTCGCTTGCGCGCCGGACCCGTCGGGGGTGGCGCTACGCGTCTTTGGTCTTCCATGTCCTGCCTTTCATGCGGGGCACTAACCCCAATTGACTAACGCGCCCTCCTCGGACGCACCGATATACCCTGGCTGGTTGGTCTGCATCGGTGCGCCAGCCGTTCGCACCAGTAGCCACCTTCATCTCGGTGCGCCAGCCTACCACGTCCCCTGGTCGGAATATGGGTGCACACGCAAGATGTCCATCGATTGGTCTGTTAGCTACAACCCGCAGAGACCAATTAGGTTAGCTAAAGCCCCAGACAATGCAACTCCTCTCGTCAACCGGCGCGGACCTCGATGATTACGCTGCCGGTAGCAAAATACCTCTTCCCAACACTGGGGAAGATAGCCCAGAAACACGCGCACCGCCGCCAGGTTGCGGTTGCAAGCCTAGGCGGCGCCAACTCCTAACCCAAACCCAATACCGCGGGGGGGATTCGAACCCCCACACCCTTGCGGGCAGCGGATTTTGAGTCCGCCGTGTCTACCGTTCCACCACCGCGGCGTGGGAGCGCAAGTCTAGGGATGATCAGGCGACGAGCGCGTAGAGCTCGTCGATCAGCGCCGGGGCGGCCACGGCCACGCCGGCGGGCAGCCGACCCTGAGGCTCGAGCGTGCGCACGGCGAGCCCGGCGCGTTGACAGATCAGGCTGCCGGCGGCGATGTCCCAGGCCTTGACGCCGCGCTCGTAGTAGGCGTCGAGGCTGCCCGATGCGCAGGCGCAGAGATCGAGCGCGGCGACGCCCGCACGGCGTATGTCGCGCGCGCGCGGGATTATGTTAAGTGCGACCTGCGCCTGCAGGGCCCGCACCTCAGCGTCGTAGCCGAAGCCCGTGCCGACCAGCGCACGCGCCAGCGAGTCCGCACCGGTCGGCGCGATCGGCTCGCCGTTGCGGGTCGGCGAGCCCGAGCGCGTGGCCGCGAAGAGCTCGTCACGCACCGGGTCCAGCACGATCGCGGCGATCCCGCCGGCGGCGTCCTCGACGGCGATGCTGACAGCGAAATTGGCCCAGCCGTACAGGTAGTTGACGGTGCCGTCCAGCGGGTCGACCACCCAGCGCAGCTCGCCCTGACCGGTCGCGCCTCCCTCCTCGCCGAGGATCGCGTCCTGCGGGCGCCGGCTGCCCAGCACCGCGCGGATCGCGCGCTCGGCGTTGAGGTCGGCCTCCGTCACCGGGTCGGTCGGCGTGCTCTTGGTGCCGACCTCCAGCGGCCGGCGCCAGCGCGCGAGCAGCTCGGCGCCGGCGGCACGCGCCGCCGCGACCGCGACGTCCAAGAGCTCGGCCTCGAGGGCACCGTCGATCGCCATCAGACGGGTGTCACCGGGTTGTGCTTGGCCGGCCACTCGCGCACGCGCGCCGCGGCCAGCGTGAAGCGGCGGATCAGATCTTCGCGCAGGTCCTCCGGCTGCACGACCGCATCCACCACCAGTTCGGAGGCGAGGTGCAGGATGTCAATGTCCTGGGCGTACTCGGCGCGCAGCTGCTCGGTGCGGGCGGCGCGCTCCGCACCGTCGTCGATCGCCTGCAGCTGGTTGAAGTGCACGGCGTTGATCGCGGCGCTGGGGCCCATCACGGCGATGTGCGCGCTCGGCAGCGCGATGCAGCAGTCGGGGTCGAAGGCGGGGCCGGCCATCGCGTAGAGGCCGGCACCGTAGGCCTTGCGCACCACCACCGAGATCTTCGCCACGGTCGCCTCGGAGACGGCGCTGACCATCTTGGCGCCGTGGCGGATGATGCCCTCGCGCTCGACCTGGGTGCCGATCATGAATCCGGGCACATCGGCGAGGAACAGCAGCGGCACGTTGAAGGCGTTGCAGGTCTGGATGAAGCGCGCCGCCTTGTCGGAGGAGTCGGTGAACAGCACGCCGCCCTTGACCTTGGGCTGGTTGGCGACGATCCCGAGCACGCGCCCGTCGAGGCGCCCGAAGCCGACGATCAGCTCCTTGGCCCAGCGCGCGTGTATCTCCAGGAACGAGCCGCCGTCGAGCAACGCGTCGAGCACCGCGTGCATGTCGAAGGGCTTGTTCTCGTCAAGCGGGACCAGCTCGGAGATGCGCTCGGCCGACGCCGGTGCTGCAGCCGCAGCGACGAGCGGCACGTCAAGGTAATTGGTGGGCATGTATCCGAGGTAGCGGCGGGCGAAGGCGATACCCTCCTCGTCGCTTGCCACCAGCGCGTGGCCGCAGCCGCTCTTCGATGTGTGCATGCGTGCGCCGCCCATCTCCTCGAGCGTGACCTGCTCGCCGATCACCATCTCCGCCATGCGCGGCGAGCCGAGGTACATGGAGGCGTTGCCGTCGCGCATGATCACGATGTCGCAGAAGGCGGGGATGTAGGCACCGCCCGCGGCGCTCGGCCCGAACAGCACGCAGACCTGTGGCACCACGCCGGAGAGCCGCACCTGGTTGTAAAAGATGCGCCCGGCGCCACGGCGGCCGGGGAACATCTTGACCTGCTCATTGATGCGCGCGCCGGCGGAGTCGATCAGGTAGAGCAGCGGACAGCGGATGCTCGCCACCCGTTCCTGCAGGCGCAGCATCTTCTCGACGGTGCCGGGCGCCCAGGAGCCGGCCTTGACGGTCGGGTCGTTGGCGATCACCGCGACCGGGCGGCCGTCGACAGTGCCGACGCCGGTGATGACACCGTCGGCCCCCTCCCCCTCGACATCCCAGTGGCTGAGCAGCCCATCCTCCGTGAACGAGCCCGCGTCGAACAGCAGCGCGATGCGCTCGCGCACCGGCAGCTTGCCCTGCTCGGCGGACTTGTGGTGGTGGCGCGCCGGGCCGCCAGCGAGCGCCTGCTCGCTGGCGCCGCGCAGCGCTGCGCCGGGATCGTCGACCGTGCTCACGCGTGTAACGCTACTGCCAGTCGACCGGGCCGGCGGTCAGCAGGTGGCTGCCGAGCTTGCGGCCGAGCGCCTGCTGGGCCGCACGTGAGGCCGCAATCAGCTTCTCGAGGTCGATGCCGGTGGCGACCCCCATCTCCTCGAGCATCGAGACCAGGTCCTCACTGGCGATGTTGCCGGTGGCACCCGCCGGCACCGGGCAGCCGCCGAGCTCGCCGAAGCTCGACTCGAACGAGTCGACCCCGACCTCGAGTGCCGCCAGCACGTTCGCCAGCCCCTGGCCGCGGGTGTTGTGGAAGTGCGCGGTCAGCTCGACCCCGGGCAGCGCCGTGCGCGCGCGCTCGAAGAAGGTCCGGACCTGGAGCGGATTGGCCATCCCGGTGGTGTCGCCGAAGCCGACCTCCTCGGCGCCGGCGGCGGCGAGCTGCTGTGCGATCGCGAGCACACGCTCGACCGAGACGTGCCCCTCGTAGGGGCAGCCGAAGGAGGTCGAGATCACGCCCTCGCAGCGCAGCCCCTCGGCGCGGGCGCGGGCAAAGACGGCCCTCAGCCCGCTCAGCGAGTCCGTGATCGAGCGCCCCACGTTCTTCTGGTTGTGCGTCTCGGAGGCCGACAGGAAGCCGTTGACCTCCTGAAACTTCTCGCGGTGCGCAAGCGCGCGCTCGAGCCCGCGCTCGTTGGGGATCAGCACGCTGGCGCTGATCGTGCCTGGCAGCTTCACGCGCGCGAGCAGCTGCTCGGCGTCGGCCAGCTGCGGGATCACGTCGGCGCGCACGAAGCTGGTCAGCTCGATGCGGCGCACGCCGGTCGCCGCGAGCAGCCCGATCAACGCCAGCTTGACCTCGGTGGAGAGCACCTCGGGTTCGTTCTGGAGGCCGTCACGGGGACCGACCTCACGGATCCGCACACTGCTCGGCAACTCGCTCATACCTCCTGAACCTTAGACTTTCCAGTCTTGTCCGATACGGGATCTGTGGTCGTGCTCGCTGGGGGGACGGGCGGCGCGAAGCTTGCGCGGGGCATGCTCGACGTGGTCGGGCCCGAGCGGCTGACGGTCATCGCCAACACCGGCGATGACATCGAGATCTACGGCGGACACGTCTCGCCGGACCCGGACCTGGTCAGCTTCTGGCTGGCCGATCGCATTGACGCCCGCGGCTGGGGCCTGGCGGGCGACACCTTCACCGTCATGGAGACGTTGAGACTGCTCGGCGATGAGATCTGGTTCAACCTCGGAGATCAGGACCTGGCGATCGCGCTCGGCCGGGCACGGGCGCTCGCGCAGGGACGGACGCTGACCGATGCCCACCGCGAGCTCAACGCGTGGCTCGGGGTGCGTGTGCCGGTGCTGCCGATGAGCGACCGTCCGGTGCGCACGCGCGTGCTGGCGGACGGTCGCTGGTGGACGCTGCAGGAGTTCCTGATCAGGGCCCAGGGCGCGGGCGAGGTGCAGGACGTGCTGTTCCGCGGCGCGCGCGAGGCCGGCACCACGCCCGCAGTGCTGGCCGCGATCGCGGCGGCCGAGGTGATCGTGATCGGGCCCTCGAACCCGGTGATCTCGATCGGGCCGATGCTCGCCATCGATCAGCTGCGAGAGGCGCTGATCGCCAGCCGCGCACCGGTGGTGGCGGTCAGCCCGATCGTCGCCGGCGAGGTGCTCAAGGGCCCGACGGCGTCGTTCATGGCGCACCGCGGTGTCGAGCCCTCCGCCCGCGGCCTGGCCGAGCTCTACGGCGGCGTCAGCGACGCGCTCGTCACCGACGAAGCACTCCGGCTGGCGCTGCCGACGCTGCAGACGAACCTCCTGATGGACGCTGCCGAGGGCCGCGCGCGGCTGGCCCGCGACACACTCGAATTTGCAAAATCCCTCGTCGCAGGCCCTCCACCGAGTAGCTTTCCGGCGAAATGAGCACCGTCGCAATCCTCCCGGCCAAGCCGTTTGAGAGCGCCAAGCAGCGGCTGGCACCGCAGGTCCAGCTGGGCAACCGCCGCGCGCTGGTCGAGGCGATGTTCGCCGACGCGATCATGGCGCTGCGCCGGGTCGCCGCGATCGAGCAGATCTTCGTCGTCACCGCCGACCCGCGGGCGTCGCAGATCGCCGCCGGTTACGAGACGATCGTGATCGACGACACCGCCTCGAGCCACAGTGAGGCCGCGCGGCTGGGGATCATGCGGGCGCTGGCGATGGGCGCCACACGCGCGCTGCTGGTCCCCGGCGACTGCCCGCTGCTTGACCCGAGCGAGCTCGAGCAGCTGATCGCCCGCCCGGTCGGCGAACGTTCGGTGCTGATCGTGCCCGACCGCCACGGCGCGGGCACCAACGCCCTGCTGCTCACGCCGCCCGACGTGATGCCGCCATCCTTTGGCGACGGCAGCCGCCAGCGGCACACCGAGCTCGCCACCGCTCACGGGGCGACCCCCGAGGTGGTCGAGCTGCCCTCACTGGCACTCGACATCGACACGCCCGAGGATCTGCAGGAGCTGCTGGGGACGTTTGCGAGCACGCGCGGCCGGGCAGGCCACACCCGCGGCATGCTCAGCCAGTTGACGCGCAGCCAGGCCTGATGATCACGGCGGTTCCGCTCGAGGGACTACCGGAGGTCGTCACGGGCTTCGACCTGGGCGGGGCGATCGCAACCGCGCTGGCCGGCGCGGCACCCCAGCAGCAGCTGGGCCCGGGGGACGTCCTCGTGCTCGCCCACAAGATCGTCTCCAAGGCCGAGGGCCGCGTGCGGTCACTGGCGCAGGTGGTGCCGAGCGCGCGCGCGTTCGCGCTCGCCGGTGGCCGCGACCCGCGGCTCGTGCAGGTGGTGCTCGAGGAGTCGCGTGAGATCGTGCGCGCCACACCCGGAGTGATCGTCTCCGAGACCCACCATGGGTTCATCTGCGCCAACGCCGGCGTCGACCGCTCCAATGTGCCCGGCGAGGATGCGGTGTTGATGTTGCCGCGCGATCCCGACGCCTCGGCACGGGCGCTACGCGCGCGGCTGCACGAGCTGACCGGGGTCGCGCCCGGAATCGTGATCACCGACTCATTCGGGCGTGCCTGGCGCACCGGGCAGAGCGACGTCGCGATCGGGTTGGCGGGTGTGGCGGCACTCGATGACTGGCGCGGCCGGATCGACGCCGACGGACGCGAGATGCGCGCGACCGTGATCGCGGTCGCCGACCTGATGGCCGGGACCGCCGACCTGGCGCGGCGCAAGGACGCCTCGCAACCGGTGGTGCTGATCCGCGGGGCCGAGGAGTACGTGACCGTACATGACGGTTCCGGGGTCAGGCCACTGCTTCGGGAGCGGTCGCAGGATCTGTTCCGCTGACGCGCCGGCGCGTCGCGTAGACGACCGCGACCAGAACGACCAGCACGCCCAGCAGCTGCAGTGCACTGGGGCTCTCGCCGAAGATCAGGGCACCGAGGATCAGCGAGCCTATCGGCTGGATCATCAGCAGCAGCGAGGTGAGCGCGGCCGGCAGCCGTGGCAGTGAGATCGTGATCAGCGTCCAGCCGAGCACCTGCGAGGTGAGCGCCAGGGTGATCAACCACCAGGCGCCCGGAAAGGCCGGGATGAAGCGCGCATCGCCCCACAGCGCACCGACCACGCTGGCGACGAGCGCCGCCGTCAGCGTCATGTCGAAGAGCGGCCCGGCCGGCCGGCGCAGATCGACCCCGCCACGGCGCAAGAGTAGAAGTACGCCTACGTACGCAATACCCGCGGCGACCCCGTAGGCGGTTCCGGCACGGGGGTCATGGCCGTAGGCGCCGCTCTCCAGCACCCCCGAGATCAGCACGACACCGAGGAGCGTGACCGGCAGCGCGATCAGGACTCGGCCGGAGGGCCGCTCGGACAGCAGCAGCCAGGCGACAAGCGGCACGAGCACCACCTGGATGTTGGCCAGCACGGTCGCCAACCCGGCGCCGACATCGTCGATCGCGTGGTGCCAGAAGATCAGGTCGACCGCCAGGAACACCCCGGCGGCGACGGCGACGCGGCGGTCGTGCCAGGCACGGCGGCCGTAGCGCCGGTCCTCGGACAGCGCCAGGATCAGCAGGATTGGCACCGCGTAGGCGCAGCGGAAGATCGCCGCCGTCGACGGCGAGGCGTGGCTGAGCTTGACGAGGATGCTCGACCAGGCGATCGCGAGCGCGCCCAGCACCGCGCAGAACCGGGCGGCGCGTTCTGTCTCGACCAGGCGGTGCACGGTTTCCGAGGCTAAAGGCTTGGGCGGAGGTGAGGGTTTCCGCGGGCAACTGCGCGCGACCTGCGGAAAACTGCGTACGGGCAACGCCGCGCTTAACCCGAATAACGAACCATGAGCGGCACCGCACTGCATCGGATTTTGGCGCGCGTGGCCGTGCGGCACTACCGCCGCTGTCTGCGGAGTCGGCGCTGCATTGCGGTCGTAGCGCTGGTGCTGGGCGGGATCTGCGTCTCGGTGGTGGGCGCGCGCGACGCGGCGCGCGCGGCAGCGCAGCACTCCAGACAGGCCTTCAGGCTCGACGCCAACCAGGTCGATGGCGCGATGGACCTAGCGGTGCAGCACGAGACCGATCTGCTCACGGCCGCCGGGGCATTCCTGCAGGTCAACCCGACCGCACCGGCATCGCTGTTCGCACGCTGGGCGGCGGACGTGGGCGTGCTCAAGCACTACCCCGAGATTGTCACCCTATCGCTGATACGTCCGGTCGCGGGGTCGCCGGGCGCCTGCCCGCTGGTCGCAATGGTCGGACTGCTCTGGACCCGAGCGCAGCGCGCGGCCGGCAACCGTGACATCTGCGAGCGCATGCGGTCGCTGCAGGCCAGCGCCGCGACCGGAAGGCTGAGCGACTTTGGCTACTCGCTCTCACCGGGAGTGAGCCTCTACGGCGAATCGGTCCCCGTCTACCGCACCGCCGCGCTGCCGCCAACCATCGCCGGGCGCCGCCAGCAGCTGCTCGGCTGGGTCGCGATAACCGTCTACCCGCAGGTACTGGTGCGGCGCACGCTCGCACGGTTCCCAGGGCTGCGGCTGCAGCTGCGCACAACCTCCGTCGACCGGCTGGCGTTTGGAAACGGCCCGCAGCCCGGCGACGATTCGATCCGTGCGAGCCTCGGGAACGGCACGATCGAGGTGATCGCGGCCGAGGTTCAGGGGGGCTCGCTACTCGGTGACGGCACGGCCGTGCTGATCCTGCTGTGCGGCAGCAGCCTCTCGCTGCTGCTCGGGCTGGTGCTGGTGCTGCTCGGCACAAGCCGTGAACGCGCGGTCCTGCTGGCGGCGCAGAAGACCAGCGAGGTCGCGCATCTGGCCCTGCACGACGGTCTCACCGATCTGCCCAACCGGACGCTTGTGATGGACCGCATCACCCATGCCCTGGCACGCGCTACCCGTGGCACAACGGGCGTCACGGTGCTGTTCATCGACGTCGATCAGTTCAAGGCGATCAACGACACCTTCGGACACGGGCCCGGCGATGAGGTCCTGCGCACGATCGCATCGCGACTCCGCAGCGTGGTGCGCGACTCCGACACGGTCGGGCGCCTTGGCGGTGACGAATTCATTGTGCTGCTGGAGCCCGAGGAGGCACCGGCATCGGCGGAACTCGTGGCTGAGCGGATCCTCGAAGTGCTCCGGCAACCGATCGCGCTCGACGGCGGGCAGGCGGTACGGCTGAGCGCCAGCGTCGGCATCGCCGTCGCCCAGCACGTCGACGCCGATGAGCTGCTGCGCGACGCCGACCTGGCGCTGTACGCGGCAAAGGAGGCCGGCAAGGACCGCTATGTCGTCTTCGCCGATGAGATGAAGAGCACACTCGCAGACCGCGGTGCGCTGGAGCTCGCACTCCGCGAAGCGATCGCCAACGACGAGCTGTTCCTGCTCTACCAGCCGACGTTCTACCTCGACGACCGCAGCCTCAGGGGCGTCGAGGCACTGCTGCGCTGGAACCACCCAGAGCGCGGCATCGTCTCACCCGACCGCTTCATCCCGATCGCGGAGGAATCGGGACTGATAGTTGAAATCGGCCGCTGGGTGGCGAAGGAGGCCTGCGCACAGGCTGCCGCCTGGCGCGATCGCGGAGTCGATCTGGTGATGGCGATCAACGTGTCGGGTCGCCAGCTCGATGAAGCCGGCTTTGCCGATGAGATCAGGCAGATCCTCACCGAGACCCGGATGGATCCTGGAGCCCTGGTTCTGGAGATCACCGAAACCTCGCTGATGCGCGACCCAGAGGCCGCCGGCAGCTTGCTTCAGAGCCTCAAGGCGCTCGGGGTTCGCATCGCGATCGACGACTTCGGCACCGGCTACAGCTCGCTCGCATACCTGCGCCAGCTGTCGGTCGACACGATCAAGATCGATCGCTCCTTCATCACGAGCCTGGGCGCCTCGCACGATGCGACAGCTCTGGTCAATACGCTCGTGGAGCTCGGCCGGTCGCTGCGGATCACAACACTGGGCGAGGGCATCGAGGACGAAGCCCAACTCGAGATGCTGAGGGATGCGCACTGCGACCTGGGCCAGGGATTCCTGTTTGCACGCCCGCTGCCGGTCGAGAAGATCGATGAGCTGCTCGACAAGGGCACGTTCGTACCGGCCCCACGAAGCCGTGCGACCACGAGCCCGTCGCACCGTGCAACGCCGCGCCTGGCGCAAGTGAGCTGATCCGTCCGGCGACGGGCGTACGTTTCTGCACCCCGGAATACCGGGGGACGGGAAGGTCAGCGAAGTCCGGTTTGATCCCGGCGCTGTCCCGCAACGGTAAGGCCCGGTCGCGCACAGGCGGTGCGCGACCGCGGATGAGCCCGGTCGCCTACCTCTCGTCGTTGGCACGTCCTCGGAAGAAGGACAACCCACTCGGCCGCGCCGATCCGGCGTCCCCTGGGCTCTTCTTCCGCCGCTCGCAATCGAGGAAGAAGATGCAAAAGACCTATCTGCTCGGAAACCGGACCTTCGTCCTCGACCATGACAAGGCGCAGGCGGCGCTTGCGGCCAAGCGGGTCGTCGGCGGTCGCGAGACGATGACCTTCAACCTGCTGCCGCTGCGCTACGGCTGGGCCTATCAGCTGTACCGCACGATGAAGGCCAACCACTGGGAGCCCGAGGACATCCAGATGGCCAAGGACATCGAGCAGTGGCGCGGCTCGGCGCTGACAGACATCGACCGCTGGATCGTGCGCATGGGCGTCGGCTACTTCTCCGCCGCCGAGGGCATCGTCGGGGACAACGTGATCGGAGTCGTGCGCGAGCTGGTCACCGCCTCGGAGCTGAAGCTGGTGCTCGGCCGCCACGCGCACGAGGAGAACATCCACGCCGACTCGTTGCTGTACATGATCTCCTCGCTCGGGATCGACCCGCACGAGTGCGAGGCGATGTTCGAGGACATCCCCACGATCGTCGCCAAGAACGAGTTCGTGACGCGCACCTCCCATCGGCTGCGACGCGACCTCGACATGACCGACCCGGCCGCGGTGGCGCTGCTGGCCAAGAACATCTTCGTGTTCGGCCAGTGCATGGAGGGCACTCAGTTCTACGGGCTGTTCGGGATGATCCTGTCGCTCTACCGGCAGAGCAAGCTGCCCGGGATCGGAACGATGTTCCGCTACACGCTGCGGGACGAGTCAAACCACATCGAGCTCTTCCGCCGGCTGCTGCTCGAGCTGATCGCCGAGAACCCCTCGGTGTGGACGCCGGAACTGCGCGAGGAGCTGCGCGAGCTGATGCGCGAGGCGGTGCGGCTCGAGCATGAGTTCATCGCCGACTGCCTGCCGGTCGAGGCAGTCGGGATGGCACGCGAGGAGTTCGCGGCCTACATCGACTTCATCGCCGACCGCCGCCTCGAGGGCGTCGGCGTCGAGCCCCTGAACGCCCGGCACACGCTCGAGAACCCGTTGCCGTGGCTGGCCGAACTGATGGACGTCCGCAAGGAGCAGAACTTCTTCGAGGGACGCGTGACCGAGTACTCAAAGACATCGGCGCTGGCCGCTGTCGCAGACGAGGAGCTGTAGATGCTGATCGAATTCGAAGAGATCCTGCACGACCTGGAGCTCAAGCGCGCCGCCGCGCTGGCGCGCAACGAGCGTCCGTTGATCGACGTCGCCGCCGCCCTTGGCGAGCTTGCGGCCGACTCACCCGCCGGGCTCGAGCTGCGGGTGCGCAGCGAGGACGGCGGCGAGCAGCGCTTCTCCCCCACACTGGCCGCCGAGCTGGTCGCCGACGCGCTCAGCACGCTCGCCGCGGCCAGCTCCGAGCAGCAGGCCGACACCGTCGCCGGTCGTGAGATCCTGCGCTCGACCACCGCCTCGGTCATGCGTCGCCTGAGCACGCTGGGCGAGACGGTGATCACCGCCGCCGACCTCTCGGCGCTGGTCGAGGCGGCGCTGATCGAGGCCGGCTACTACGAGCTCGCCAAGGCGCTCGTGATCGCGCGCACGCTGCCGGGCAGGCCGCGCGCGGCCGAGAACGTGGCACTGCGGCTGATCCGCCGCAGCGGCGAGGTCGTCGCCTGGAACACCACCAAGATCGAGTCTGCGATCCGCAAGGCGTTCCTGTCGCTCGAGGCTGATCCCTCCCCCGCCGGCCCGCTGGCCGGCAGGGTCGCCGAGCGCGCCGGCGCACTGGGCAGCGCCTACGTCGCGATCGAGACGATCCAGGACCTGGTGCAGGAGGAGCTGGTGCTCGGCGGGCACATGCGCGTGGCCGAGCGCTACATCGTCTACCGCGCCGAGCGGGCGCTGCTGCGCGCGCAGCAGCGGTCATCGGCCCAGGCGCCGGAGCCGGTCCCGGCCGTGCCGGTGCTCGAGGCCGACGGCTCAGAGACGCTGTGGGACGGCGCCGACCTGCGCGCGCGGATCGCGTTCGCCCTGATCGGGCTGGAGCTTGGCCTCGATGCTGCGGGCATCGAGCGCGAGCTGCGGCGCTCGCTGCGGCCGGGCGTGCCGCGCGCCGATCTGCGGAGCACGATCGTGATGAACGCCAAGTCGCTGGTCGAGCGCGACAGTGACTTTGCCGCGTTCGCCGGGCGCATCCTGCTCACCTACGTCTACGAGGAGACGCTCGGCTGGGACGTCCTGCGCGACGGCATCGGCGACCTGCGCGCGGCGCACCGCCGGAGCTTCAGGGCGATGCTCGAGCGCGGGGTCGCGATCAAGCGGATCGATCCGGCGCTGCTGGAGTACGACCTCGACGCGCTGGCGGCGGCACTTGATCCGAGCGCGGATCTGGACTTCGACGTGCTCGGGATCCAGACGTTGTATGACCGCTACCTGATCATCGACAAGACCGGGTCCAAGCCACAGCGGATCGAGGCGCCGCAGCTGTTCTGGATGCGGGTCGCGATGGGCGTCTGCCTCGGTGAGCGGCGCGAAGGCCGCGAGGCGCACGTGCTGAACCTGTACTCGGTCTACAAGCAGCGGCGCTTCTGCTCCTCGACGCCGACGCTGTTCAACTCGGGCACGAACCACTCGCAGCTGTCCTCGTGCTTCCTCTACTACATCGAGGACACGCTGACCTCGATCGTCGGGCGCGGCATCGCCGAGAACGCGATGTGCTCGAAGTGGGCCGGCGGGCTGGGCGGCTCGTGGACGGCGGTGCGCGGCACCGGCGCCCACATCGAGTCGACCAACGGCGAGAGCCAGGGTGTCGTGCCGTTCCTGAAGATGCACAACGACCAACTGGTCGCCGTCAACCAGGGCGGCAAGCGCGCCGGCGCCGGCTGCGCCTACCTCGAGGTCTGGCACAACGACATCCGCGAGTTCCTCGAGCTGCGCCGCAACACCGGCGATGAGCGCCGCCGCACGCACGACATGAACACCGCCTGCTGGGTGCCGGACCTGTTCATGAAGCGGATGGAGGCGCGCGAGCAGTGGACGCTGTTCCGCTCCTCCGATGTGCCCGACCTGCATGAGAGCTACGGCGCTGAGTTCGAGCGCCGCTACGTCGACTACGAGGCACAGGTAGCCACGGGCGAGCTGTGGGGCGAGCGGATCGAGGCGCTCGAACTGTGGAAGCAGATGCTGCGCATGCTGTTTGAGACCGGCCACCCCTGGATCACGTTCAAGGACCCGTGCAACGTGCGCAGCCCTCAGGACCACGCCGGCGTCGTGCACTCCTCGAACCTCTGCACCGAGATCACGCTGAACACCGGTGTCGATGAGAGCGCCGTCTGCAATTTGGGGTCGGTGGTGATCGACCAGCATCTGACGGCCGAGGGTGAGATCGATCATCTGAAGCTGCGTGAGACCGTACGGGTGGCCGTGCGGGCGCTCGACTGCGTGATCGACGTGACCTTCTACCCGACCGAGCCGACGCGCCTGGCCAACTCGCGCCACCGCCCGATCGGCCTGGGCGTGATGGGCCTGCAGTACGCGCTCTACCGCAAGGGCCTGGCGTTCGGCTCCGAGCAGGCGGTCGCCTTCAGCGACGAGATGATGGAGGCGATCGCCTACTACGCCTACGAGGCATCGAGCGATCTGGCCCTGGAGCGCGGCACATACTCGTCGTACTCAGGCTCGAAGTGGGACCGCGGCCTGCTGCCGGTGGACACGGTCGAGCTGTTGGAATCCGAGCGCGGCGAGCCGGTTGAGGTGCAACGCGGAGGTTTGATGGACTGGGCACCGCTGCGCGCCAAGATCGCCGCGCAGGGCATGCGCAACTCCAACGTGCTGGCGGTCGCACCGACGGCGACCATCTCAAACATCATGGGGACCTCGCCCTGCATCGAGCCGCTGTACAAGAACCTGTTCGCCAAGTCGAACATCTCCGGGGAGTTCGTGGTGCTCAACCCGTTCCTGGTTCGCGATCTGAAGGCGTTGGGGCTGTGGAGCGCGCCGCTGGCCGAGGAGATCAAGCGCCGCGACGGTGACGTCGGCGAGCTCGCGCAGATCCCCGTGGAGATTCGCGAGCGCTACCGCACGGCCTTCCAGATCGATAGCGCCTGGCTGATCAGGGCCGCCGCCCGGCGTCAGAAGTGGATCGACCAGTCACAGTCGCTCAACCTGTTTCTCCCCACCCCCGACATGAAGCTGCTCAGCCACATGTACCGCGCGGCCTGGCGGGCGGGGCTGAAGACGACCTACTACCTGCGCACGCTCGGCGCCTCGACGATCGAGAAGGCGACGGTGAGCGCGGCTGCAGCGGTGCCCGAGCCTGTCGAGGAGGATTCACCGGCGCTCGACGCTGCAGCCTGCTCGATCCTCAACGGCGAGAGCTGCGAGGCCTGCCAGTGACGGCTGCAGGGCTCGCTACCGCTCGTAGATGTCGAGCCGTTGGCCGACCGTGCCGGCAGTGAAGCCGCCACCATCAGGTGGTGGCGGCGAGCTCCTCGATCACGTGCAGCAGCTCGCCGACCTGTTCGGCGGTGGTGCGGAAGTTCATGAAGCAGACGCGCAGGCAGGTCATGCCGTCGACCTGCGCGGGCGCGAGGTAGACGCGACCGTCATCCATGATCGCGCGCGCCAGGCGCAGGTTGTGCTCGTCGATGTCGCCGTCGGCGCGGTGGCGGAAGCAGACGACCGACAGCGATGGGTCGTTGAGCAGCTCGAACTCCGGATTTGCGGCGAGCGCGGCGGCGAGTGTGCGGGCGTACCCGGCGGTCATCTCGATCCAGCGGCGCAGCATCTCGGCGCCATAGATGCGGAAGGCCAACCACAGCTTCAGCGATCGCACCGGACGCGAGTACTCGAGCGTGCGGTCGACGCCGTTGGCTGCGACGCCGGCGTGCAGCATGTAGCGCTCATCGTGGGCGAAGGCGTCCTCCAGCGGCCCCTGGCGCGCGAGCATCACGAGGCTGCAGCTCTTCTGCACGCCCAGCCACTTGTGCGCGTCGATCGTCAGCGAGTCGGCACGCTCGATCCCGCTGAAGCGGTGGGCGAGGCTGGGCACGCCAGCGGCCGGGCCGCCGTAGGCGCCGTCGACGTGCATCCAGATGCCGTGCTCGACGCAGAGATCCGCGATTTCAGAGAGCGGGTCGATCGCGCCGGTGAGCGTGGTCCCGGAGGTCGCGACCACGGCCACCGGCGTCACGCCCGCGGCGCGATCGGCGGCGAGCGCGTCGCGCAGCGCGTCCACGCGCATGCGACGCCCGGCGTCGATCGGGATGCGGCGCAGCGCCTGACTGCCGAGCCCGATCACCTCGACGGCGCGCGCGACCGAGTGGTGCGACTCCTCCGAGCAGTAGACGGCGGCAGCGCGGCCGGACACGCCCTCATAGCGGCAGCCGGGCAGCGCCTGCTCGCGCGCCGCGGTCAGGGCCGTGAGATTGGAGGTCATGCCGCCGCTGGTGAAGGCTCCGTCAGCGACCGGGTAGCCGACGAACTCCGCCACCCAGCGGATCGTCTGGTTCTCGAGCATCTCGGCGGCGCCGGCTGCCGCCGCGAGGTTGACGTCGTAGGCGTTGCCGAGCGCGCCCGCGAGGACGCCGGCCTCGAGCCCGGTCGAGCCGATGTAGGCGCGAGTACAGCGGACGCGAGGGTGAGACGCTCGCATCGAGCACGCTGGCGATGTCAGCCAGCGACGCCTCGGGGTCGCCCGGGGCCGACGGCAGCGCCTGGGAAAGCCGCTCGACCAGCGCCACGTCCAGCTGCGGCTCCTGCGGGCGTGGCCGCTCGAACGACGCCCAGGCGCTGGCGAGGTGCTGGGTCAGCAGCTCGAGCACCTGCTCGCGGTCGATCAGCTCAAGTGGATGCGGCGGCTCGGTCATGTTGCTCCTGTGTCGGCTCAGTCGGCGACGCGTAACCGGTGCCGGGGTTGCGGGTGGCGTTGGCGGCGATCTCCACCGCCAGCTCTACGAACTCGTCGATGATCGGGTGGCGGACCTCACGGTGTACGGCCAGCACGAGCGTCGTCGGCGCGGCGTCGCGCAGCGGCACGAACGACACGTCGGGCCGTGCGAAGTAGCGGGCGATGATCGCCGGGCAGGTGTCCACACCCTCGCCGCGGCCGATCAGATACAGCCACTCCTCGAGGTTGTCACCGACGTAGGCGCTGATCTTCGGTCGCTGACCGACCTCGTCGACCAGCATCCAGTAGTCGCGCCACGCCTGCGGCGTCACATCGGGCTGGGCAACGAAGGTCTCACCGGCAAGCTGGCCCGGGGTGACGAACTCGTTGTTGCGCCAACGGATGGCCGCTCGGCAGCACCGCCACGCGCGGCTCGCTGATCAACGGAGTCACCTCCAGGTCCTCCTCGTCGAGCGGCGCGTAGAGGAATGCGACATCACATCTGCCCTTGCGCAGCGCCGAGATCATCTCGGAGAACTCGATCGCGCGGACGTCGATCCGCACCTGCGGATGGCGGGCGCTGAAGGTCGCCAGCAGGGGCGAGAACAGCGCCCCGGGTACCGGGCCGAGCGAGCCGATCGAGAACGATGCCGACTCTCCCCGGGCCAGTGCCCGCACGCGGGCGAGCGCGCCGTCGCTGGCGGCGAGGATCGCGCGACCCTCGTGCAGCAGCGCCTCACCGGCGGGCGTCAGCTCAACCTGACGGGTGCTGCGCAGCAGCAGCGGGCCGCCGACCTCAGCCTCCAGCCGCCGAATCTGGGCAGACAGCGCCGACTGCGCCAGGTGCAGGCGTGCAGCGGCGCGGGAGAAGTGCAATTCCTCCGCGACCGTCACGAAATAACGCAGCTGCCTCAGCTCCACCTTGGGCCAATTATCGCGCAGCGCGAATAATCGTTCGTATCTTCCTGTTGCACTCCCGCGCTTCGGGCAAGACCATGCGCTGCCGTGACGCGAGAGAATGGTCAGGGTCGAGCTCGGCCCGGCGTCGGCCTGGGGGCGCCTCGACGGAGACACGATCGTGCTGGAGGACGGACGTGCCGTGCGCGAGGCCGATGCGCACTATCTGGCGCCGGTCACGCCGAGCAAGATCATCGCCGTACACCTGACCTACCGGAGCCGTCTGACGGAGTACGCCGCAAAGACGCCCGCGTACCCGTCGTACTTCATGAAGCCGCCGACGACGCTCAACGGCCACCGTGGAATTGTGCGCCGCCCGCGCGCAACGAAGTTCCTCAACTACGAGGGCGAGCTGGCCGTCGTGATCGGGCGCCGCATGCACGGCGTGCCCGCAGCGGAGGCGCTCTCCTACGTCGCCGGCTACGCGCCGGCCAACGACATCGGTCTGCACGACTTCCGCCACGCCGACCGTGGCGCGATGCTGCGCGTCAAGGGCCAGGACGGCTTCCTGCCGATCGGCCCGTGGGTCACGCCCGCCGAGCGAGTTCGACCCCACCGACTTCACGCTGCGCACCCACCTCAACGGTGAAGTCGTGCAGCAGGCAACCGCCGAGGACATGATCTGGGGCGTCGCCTACCAGCTCGCCGACCTCGCGCGCCTGATCACGCTCGAGCCCGGCGACATGGTGCTGACCGGCACACCGGCCAACTCACGGCCGATGGAGCCCGGCGATGTCGTCGCAGTCGAGATCAGCGGCCTCGGCCGCGTCGAGAACACGATCGTCGACTGGGACGTCGATCTGAGCGCCGTCGGCGAGCAGCCGGCGGTGTCCGGCAACACGCTGCACGTCGCGCTCGCGATCCCCGAGGACGAGGCCGAGCGCATGGTCCAAGGAGAGAACCAGCGATGAAGGTCCATGTGGACATGAACCTCTGCCAGAGCCACGGTGAGTGCGTGGCGGTCGCGCCCGACGTCTTCGAGCTCGGCGACGACGACGTGCTCGTCTGGCAGGAGGAGGTCGAGGACTCACGGCGCGCCGAGATGCAAGAGGCCGCCAACGTCTGCCCGATGATGGCGATCCGGCTCGAGGACTGACGCCGGTGCAGCGGCTCGTGATCGTCGGCGCATCGCTCGCCGGCCTGCGCGCCGCCCAGGCCGCCCGCGCCGCGGGCCACGCGGGCGGGATCGTGATGATCGGCCAGGAGCCGCACCTGCCCTACACGCGGCCACCGTTGTCGAAGCAGCTGCTGCAGGGGACCCAGGAGATCGAGGACTCGGCGCTGGCGGTCGGGGAGCTCGACGTCGAGTGGCGCCTGGGCGTACCCGCCGCCGGCCTTGATCGCGACCGCAAGCGCGTGCGGCTCGCCGACGGCAGCGAAGCGCCCTACGACCGGCTGATCATCGCCACCGGATGCCGTGCTCGCGGCTGGGACGGCCCGGGCTCCCAGCTCGAGGGCGTGCACACGCTGCGCGACCTCGAGGATGCGGTGGCGCTGCGCACCGCGCTCGCCACCGTGCAACGACTGCTGATCGTCGGCGCCGGCTTCATCGGCTGCGAGGTCGCAGCCAGCGCGCGGACGCTCGGCGTCGAGGTGACGCTGGTCGACATCGCCGCTCACCCGCTGCTGCCGTTCGGCCCGCAGCTCGGCGAGCGCTGGACGCGGATGCATCGCGACAATGGCATCGACCTGCGGCTCGGCGTCGGCATCGCGAGGCTGCGCGGCAACCACGGGCGGGTCGAGCACGCCGAGCTGACGGACGACACCACGATCGCCGCCGACTGCGTGCTCTTGGCACTCGGGTCGGTGCTCAACACCGAGTGGCTCACGGACACGGAGCTCGAACTGAACCCTGCGGTGGTCTGCGACGCGACACTGACCACGGTCACCGACCCCGACGTCCTCGCCGCGGGCGACATCGCCGCGGTGCCGGTCACGCTGGCCGACGGCACGTCACTACGCATCGAGCACTGGACGACCGCCGCCGAACACGGCCAGCTGGCCGGGCGCAACGCACTGCTCGACCCCGAGGCGCGCGCAAGGCACGTGAGTCCGCCCTACTTCTGGTCGGATCAATACGACTCGAAGATCCAGGCGCTCGGCTGCCCGGCGCTGGCGGAGCGCATCGAGATGCTCGAGCAGGCACCCGCAGCCAACCGCTTCGTGGCCGCCTGTGTGGCCGGCGAGCGCGTGGTCGGCATCGTCGCCATGAACGCGGCGCGGCGCCTGCCCTGGTATCGCAAGCAGCTCGCGACGCCGCAGCCGCTGGAGCAGATCAAGCTTGCATTGGCGCAGGAGAGCTCAACGCTCGGCACCCCCGTGGGAGCTTCGGCATGAGGCCGGGTCTGATCCTGCAGCACGGTCCGAGCAGTCCGCCCGGACTGCTGCGCGAGTGGGCGCAGAGCCGTCATGTGGCGGTCGAGGTCCACCGCACGTTCGCCGACCCCGACGCTCCATACGAGGGCACGCCCAGCGGGGCGATGCCCTCGATCGAGGGGCGCGCGTTCGTCGCCTGCCTGGGCTCCAAACACAGTCCGCTCGATCGCGAGGTGCCCGTGGTCGCGGCCACGATCGCGCTGATCGCGAGCGCCGTTGAGCAGGACGTGCCGGTGCTGGGCCTCTGCTACGGCGGGCAGGTGCTGGCCGACGTGCTCGGCGGGAAGATCCAGGCCGCCCCCGAGGCCGAGCTCGGCTGGCACACGATCGAGACCGACGACCCGCGCCGGGTTCCGGCCGGGCCCTGGCTCGAATGGCATTACGTGTCCTTCACGCTGCCGCCCGGCAGCGACGAGCTGGCGCGCTCCGCCGTCGGCCTGCAGGCCTTTGCCAGCGGGCTGCATCTCGGCACGCAGTTTCACCCGGAGAGCACGATCGAGATCGTCAAGCAGTGGGCGAAGCTCCGATCGCGAGCGGCTCGAGTCGCTCGGCGTCACCGACGCAGAGCAGCGACTCGAGGCCGGCCGCGACCGGGCCGGCGTCGCCCGCGCCAATGCCTTCCAGCTCTTTGACGACTTTTGGGAGCGCGCACGGCGCGCAGAGAGGAGAGATCCGTGACAACAGGCTCGCTGCCGACAGACTTCGGGGATACCCACCCGAGGCCGGCGAAGGAAAACGATCAGTCGATCACCTCGGTGCGGGTGCTCTACCCCGACCTGCACGGCATCGCCCGCGGCAAGGACGTGCCGATCCAGCAGTTCGACGGCGTCGTTGAGCACGGCCTGTGCTTCTGCGCCGCGGTCATGGGCACCGACCTGCGGCACACGCCGGTGGTGGGGGGCGAGGCCGGCTATCCGGACCTGATCGTGCGCCCGGAGCTGGCGACGATGGTCACGCTGCCGTGGGAGCCCGGCGTCGCCTGCTGTCTCTCAACGATCGAACCGGCACAGCCCGGCACGCCGGTCTGCGACCCGCGTGGCGCGCTCGCGCGGGCCGCCGCAACCGTCGCCGAGCTGGGCTTCGAGGCGATCGTCGGCCCCGAGCTCGAGTTCTTCCTGGTCGTGCGCGACCCGGCCGCGCCGGGCGGCGTGCGCCGCCACGTCGACAACCTGAGCATGGTCTACACGGTCGGCCCGCTGGCCGACCCGGACGGGCTCGTGCGCCGCATGACCGAGCAGCTGGAGACGATCGGGCTCGATGTCTTCGCGGTCAACCACGAGTTCATGAACTCGCAGTACGAGATCAACCTCAGGCATTCCGGCGCGCTCGACGCCGCCGACCGCGCCTTCCGACTGAAGGCGGCTGTCAAGGACATCGCCGCCCAGCACGGGCTGCACGCGACCTTCATGGGCAAGCCCTTCAACGACCAGGGCGGCTCCGGCACGCACCTGCATCTCTCGCTCGGCCGCGGCGGCACCAACGCCTTTGCCGATCCCGCCGGCGAGCACGGCGTCAGCCCCGAGCTGGGGCACTTCACCGCCGGTTTGATCGCCCACGCGCCGGCGCTGATGGCCTTCCTCAACCCGACGGTCAACGCCTACCGCCGGATCCAGCCGGACTCGTTGGCGCCGACCCACGCCAACTGGGGCTGGGACAACCGCGCGAGCTTCGTGAGGATCCCGCCTGAGCGCGGCGGTGGCACCCGCATCGAGCTGCGGGTCGGCGACGGCGCCGCCAACCCATACCTCGGGATCGCGGCGACGCTGCTGGCCGGCGCCGATGGCATCCGCCGCAAGCTCACCCCCCCGGCCGCGGTCAGCGGTGACGCCTACCGCGCGGCGGAGGATCTGATCGGCGTCCCACTCCCCACCTCGCTCGACCAGGCGCTCGCGGCTCTGCGCGAGGACGAGGTGCTGCGTGACGGCCTCGGCGAGCCGATCGTCGAGACCTTCCTGGCGATGAAGGGCTTCGAGCTCGAGCGCCATCGCGCCTGGGTCTCGGATTGGGAAATCACCGAGTACCTCCACCACCTCTAGGAGCTACGCGATGTCAGTGACCAGCGACTTCATCGACCTCTCCGATCACGACAACTTCGTTGACGCGGTCCCCTACGAGGGCTTCGCGCGGCTGCGCCACGAGGACCCGGTGCACTGGAACGCCGAGCAGGACGGCCGCGGCTTCTGGGCCGTCACCCGCTACGAGGACATCCGCACGGTGCACCGCTCGCCGGAGATCTTCTCCTCCGAGATCGGCGGCACCTCGCTCGAGGACCTCGAGCCAGAGCACATCGAGGCGCGCAAGTCGATGATCGACATGGACCCGCCGGAGCACGACCAGCTGCGCGCACTGGTCAACCGTCGCTTCACCCCGAAGGCCGTCGGCGTCTGGGAGCAGCAGGTGCGCAAGGTCGTCAAGCAGGTGCTCGACGACGCACTGCCCAAGGGTGAGTTCGACTTCGTGCACGAGGTCGCATCCGAGATCCCGATGCAGGTGTTTGCCGAGATCCTCGGCGTGCCGCAGGAGGAGCGCCGCGAGATCATCGAGATCGGCGACCGCCTGCTCGGCAACGCCGACCCCGAGTACGCCCACGACGGCGATGACGACGCGCACCGCCACCTGCCGTTCTCCAGTCCGGCGGCGCTCGACATGTTCGCCTTCGGCCGGCGCATCGCCGAGGAGCGCCGTCACGCCTCGCGCGAGGACATCATGAGCGACCTGGTCGCCGCGGGACTCTCGCAGCGCGAGATGGACGTCTACTTCGTGCTGCTCGCCACGGCCGGCAACGAGACCACGCGCCACACGATCAGCCACGGGCTGATCGCCCTGGACGAGCATCCCGACGAGCGCGAGCGGCTGCGCGCGGGCTTCGACGAACTGGGCAAGACCGCGGCCGAGGAGATGCTGCGCTGGGCCACGCCGGTGCATCACTTCCGCCGCACCGCGGCGCTCGACACCGAGCTCGCGGGCCAGCAGATCCGCGCCGGCGACAAGGTCACCACCTGGTTTGTGTCAGGCAACCGCGACGAGACGGTGTTCGAGCAACCGATGCGCTTCGACGTCGGTCGCTATCCCAACAAGCACATGAGCTTCGGGCCGGGCGGCGTGCACCACTGCCTCGGCGCGCACCTGGCGAAGATGGAGGTCAGGATCACGTTCGAGGATCTGCTCGCCCGCGACGTCGAGCTGGAGCTGACCGCGCCGCCCGAGCGGCTGCGCTCGAATTTCTTCAACGGCATCAAGCGGTTGCCGGTGCGGGTCCGCTGATGCTCGAGCTGCACCGGATCGATCACGTCTGCCTGCGGGTCGCCGACCTCGACGAGGCGGCGGCACGCTGGTGCGCGCAGTTCGGGCTGCATGTGCGCGAGCGCCGCGGCGACGCGGTGCTGCTCGCCTGCGATGACGAGCCCTGCGCGCTCGAGCTGGTCCCCGGCGCGACCGCCGGGCTCGATCACGTCGCCTACGAGCTCGCCGCGGACTGCTCGGTGGCGCAGGCACGCGCGCACCTCGAACAGTTCGGCGTGAGCGTGACCGACGACGCAGGCACGCTCGAGCTCAGCGACGCCGACGGCAACGGCATCCAGCTGCTGGCCCATCGCGAACCAGGGACGCGGCTGGTCGCGCATGCCCGTCGCGCCGGGGGCGCCGCCGTCGGTCACCCGCGCAAGCTCGGGCACGTCAACTTCCTGACCGGCAACCTTGACGAGCAGGTCCGCTTCTACACCGAGGGCCTCGGCATGAAGCTCACCGACTGGCTCGGCGAGGACGGCGTCTGGTTCCACGTCAACTCAGACCACCACGTGATGGCACTGATTCGCAAGGGCGAGGCCCACTTTCACCACCTCGCCTTTGACGTGGTCGACATCGGTCAGATGCGTGTGGCGCTGGATCACCTCGGGCGCCATGGTCGCTGGCTGGGCTGGGGCCCCACACGGCACGGCGTCGGCGGCAACATCGCCTCCTACGTACGGATCGTCGAGGAGCAGTGCTTCGTCGAGCTGTACTGCGACATGGAGCAGCTGCAACGCGGCCACCATCCGCGCCGCTGGCCGGATGACCGCTTCTCCTCAAACACCTGGGGGCCGCTGCCGCCGCGCTCCTACTTCCGTTTCGACCAGGCGGCGATCGACTCCGAACGCGAGAGCCTCGAGATGCTCGGCATCCCGCTGCCGCCCGCGCCCCGGCCGAGACCCGCGCACGCGCCCGCAAAGGAGACCGCATGACCCTGCAGGGCTACACCGTTCCCCGCACGCCCGGGGGCCACGCCAGCCTCGTACCCCCGCCCCCGTGGCACTACGTGGGTGACTTCCTCGTCGTCGACTTCCACGCCGATCCGGAGGCCGCCACCTCGCTGCTGCCCGCGGGACTCGAGCCGCACCCCGACGCCGGTCGCTGCGCGGCCGTGTTCGTCGACTGGCAGTCGTTCTCTGAGGGCGGCGACGAGCTGCTCGACCCGGTGCGTTCGCAGTACCGCGAGTTCTACATCGTCGTCAGCGGGCTGCTCGGCGGCGAGCCGGTCACGACCTGCCCGTTCATCTGGGTCAGCCAGGACTTCGCGATGGCGCGCGGCTGGATCCAGGGCTACCCCAAGAAGCTCGGCGACGTCTGGATGACACGCAGCTTCGAGCTCCAATGCAAGGCCTCCCCCGGCATCAGGGCGGGCTCGCGCTTCGGTGCGAGCTGCTCGGCCCGCGGCCGCGAGCTCGCGCGGGCGACACTCGCGCTCGAGCACGAGAGCGAATCGGGCTCGCTGCACACCGACCCACCGCTGGTCAACGTGCGGCACTTCGCGCGGCTGGCCGCCGGCCGCCACAACGACCCGGCCGTGCACGAGCTGGTGCGGGCGCGCAGCCGCGACCGCAGTGTCTCAGCGGTCTGGGAGGGCGCTGCCACACTCGAGCTGACACCGGCGCCGGGTGAGGAGCACACGCTGCTCGCCCCGATCAGCATCGCGCGCGGCTACCGCTTCACCTTCGCCTACACGGTCGACGACCTCGAGACCGTCAGGGAGTACGTCCGATGAGCGCGACGGCTGAGGCAGGCTTCGCGACGGTCGCCGGCCACGAGATCTCGACCGACCACTGGATCGACGGTGAGCGCGTCGCCAGTGCCGGCCGCTTCGAGGTGATCACGCCGATCGACGGCTCCGTGATCGCGCAGGTCGCCGCCGGGGGGGCGCCCGAGGCCGACCTGGCCGTGCGCGCGGCGCACGCCGCCGCTCCGGGATGGGCCGCGCTCGGCGCCGCCGGCCGCGCAGCGCTGCTGCACCGGCTCGCCGACCTGATCGATCAGAACGTCGAGAAGCTGGCCGCGGTCGAGTGCGCCGACATGGCGATGCTGCTCGAGTCGCTGCGCCTGCGCGTGATCCACCGCGCGGCCGCCAACTTCCGCAACTACGCCGAGCTGGCGCTCGCCTACGAGGAGCGCGACTGGCACTCGAAGGGCACCTGGAACCGGGTGCAGCGGATGGCCGCCGGCCCGGCGGCGGTGATCACGCCCTGGAACGCACCGTTCATGCTCTCGACCTGGAAGATCGCGCCGGCGCTCGCCGCCGGCTGTCCGGTGGTGCTGAAGCCGGCCGAATGGTCTCCTCTCTCCTGCTCGCTGCTCGCCGAGCTGACGCACGAGGCCGGCTTCCCGCCCGGCGCCTTCAACATGCTGCAGGGCATCGGCGAGCAGGTCGGCGCGGCGCTGGTCGAGCACCCGCTGCTGCGTCGCGTCTCCTTCACCGGCTCGCCCGACACCGCGCGCCAGATCGGCGTGGCCGCAGCCCGCAACCTCGTGCCATTCACCGGTGAGCTGGGCGGCAAGGGCCCGCTGGTGGTGTTCGAGGACGCCGACCTCGAGGCCGCCGCCAACAAGGCCGCCGGCCAGTACGACGACGCCGGCCAGGTGTGCCTGGCGGGCACGCGGCTGCTCGTGCAGGAGAGCATCCGCGAGCCGTTCCTCGAGCGCTTCAACGCGGCCGTCGACCGGCATGTGCTGGGCGACCCGCGCGAGCCGCAGACGACGGTCTCACCGCTGATCCACCCCGAGCACCTGGCCCGCGTCGACGGCTTCGTGCAGCGCGCCGTCGCAGCCGGCGACCGGCTTGTGCGCGGGGGCAGGCGACTCGATGGGCTGCTGTATGAGCCGACGCTCTTTGAGCCGCGCTCAAACGACTCAGAGATCGTGCAGCGCGAGGTCTTCGGGCCGGTGCTGACCTTCCAGACGTTCGCCGATGAGGACGAGGCGATCGCGCTGGCGAACTCGACCGCGTATGGGCTCTCGGGGATCGTCTACACGAGCTCGATGGGCCGTGCCGATCGGATCGGCCGTGCGATCAGCGCCGGAATCGTGTGGGTCAACACGTTCCTGGTGCGCGACCTGACGGCGCCGTTCGGCGGGATCGGCATCTCCGGCATCGGCCGTGAGGGCGGCAACTACGCGCTCGACTTCTACTCGGATCTGAAGACGCTGCAGGTACTCGACGGCAGCGTGCGGTGAGTGCGTTCCTCGCCAGCGGGCCAGGAACGAAATGCAGAGGTAGTGACGCCCGATGCACTTCGGGCGAAGGGTCAAAGGTAATGAGG
Organism: uncultured Actinomycetota bacterium; assembly: GCA_963706725.1. Classification (GTDB taxonomy): domain Bacteria; phylum Actinomycetota; class Thermoleophilia; order Solirubrobacterales; family Solirubrobacteraceae; genus Palsa-465. The sequence goes on from OY970167.1 coordinate 3,183,222, forward strand.
AGAGGGATATGAGTGAGGGTTCCGCCCCGGTGCACCTGGGCGAACGCAGGCTGACCACGATCCACGCGGTCGGGCAGTCGCTGGCAATCGGGCCGATGTTCTCGGCCGGTCTGCTGACTGGGTTGGTCGCCAGTTTCGCCGGATTCAGCACGCCGCTGTCGGTGCTGCTCGGCACGATCGGCGCGATCTGCCTGGCGTACGTGATTTCGCTGTTCGCGCGGCGATTCTCGGGCGCGGGCGCGATGTACGAGTATCTGGTGCACGGCGCCCATCCCGGAATCGGCGTGTTCGGCGCAGGGATCTACGGCCTGGGGATCCTGTTCCTGGGTGGAGGCGGCGTCTTCATCGCCAATGGCTTTCTGGCACAGGCATTCCTGGCCGACATCCACATCTCCGTCACATGGTGGATTCTGGGGCTGGTCGTGCTCGCGATCGCGGTCGGTCTGAACCACGTCGGGGTGCGCGTGGCGGTCCAGGGCGTGCTCGCACTGGCGGCGATCTCGATGATCCCCTTCCTGATCCTTGCGATCACGATCATCGCCAAGGGCGGGGCGGGCGGAAACACGCTCGCCGTGTTTGGCACCAGCCACAGCTCATGGAACAGCGTCTTTCATGGGATCCTGTTCGCGGTGACGCTGTTCATCGGCTTCGAGGCCGCCGCCTCACTCGGCGAGGAGGCCAAGCAGCCGCACAGGGCGATCCCGGTTGCGCTGATCGGCTCGGTGGCGCTGGCCGGCGTGTTCTACCTGCTGATCACCTACGCGGGCGCGATCGGCTTCGGCGTCAAGGGCGCCGGCACGGCCTGGTTCGCCGACCCCTCACCGATGGGCGCGCTGGCGCAGCAGTACGACGGCCACTGGCTCTCGGTGCTGATCGACCTCGTCGTCATGCTCGACTCGATCTCGGTGGCGCTGGCGTTCACCGTCGCGGGCTCACGCGTGTTCTTCGCACTCGGCCGCGACGGGCTGCTGCCGAGGTTCACGACAAGGCTCTCGAGCCACAACACGCCGCTGGGCGGCAACCTGATCATCCTCGTCGCCGGCCTGTTCGCGGTGCTCCTGGGTGGCCTCACAACGCTCGGGAACCTCGTGAAGCTGCCGAACAACATCGAGGCCTTCCAGATCAGCGCAGGCGTCGGCTCGTTCCTGATCGAGGCCGTCTACGCGATGCTCGCGCTGGCCGCCTTCCGGATCATCTGGAACGAATGGAGCGGCGGCGCGCGCGTCTGGCGACTGCTGGTGGCGATCATCGGCGTCGCCACGCCGGCGCTGGCCTACTACGGCTCGCTGCACCCGTTCCCGCCCTACCCCGGCGACCTGAGCCTGATCATTGCCGGTGGCTGCGCGGTGGTCGTGCTGCTCTGGTACCTGTACATGCAGAACGTGCACCCCGAGCGCGTGGCCGCCGCGGCACGGCATGCCGAACAGCATCACGGGGTCGCGCCGCTCGACGAGAACATCGCGTTCCAGCCCGAGCCTGGGCTCCCGGCGTGACGTCGCGTGCAGTCGCCCGGACGTTGCAATGGACGTTAGGATGTACCTGTGTCGGACGATCGTTGCGACCTGTTGTGTTTGGACCTTGAGAAGGCCGAGCGGCTGCGGCTGCGCCGGCTTGACGATGAGCTTGCGACGCGGCTTGCCGCGCGTGTGAAGGCGCTGTCTGATCCGACACGGTTGACCGTCGCTGTGGCGCTTGCCGGCGGTGAGGAGCTGTGTGTTTGTGATCTGGCGTGGGTGACGGAACGTGCCGAGAACCTTGTCTCGCATCACGCGCGGACGCTGCGGTCGCTCGGTCTGGCGGTGAGCCGGCGGGAGGGCAAGATGGTCCTGTACCGCCTGACGGGCGCTGGGCGCGCTCTGCTTGACGCGGTTCTCGCCGGTGACGGGGTGACCGTGTGACCACGGTCGGGCTTCCGATCCTGCGACAACCTCCAGCCTCAGAGCGCGAACCTGGACAGCCGAGCGAGCGATGGTTGCGCGCCGCCCGCCAGGCGAAGGCGCTGGCGTGGGTGAGCCTGGCGTGGATGTGCGTCGAGGGATGCGTTGGTGGCGTGGCCGGCGTTCAGGCGCACAGCCTCGGGGTCGTGACTTGGGCGGCCAGCTCGTTCGTTGAGGCGCTCGCTTCGCTGATCGTCGTGTGGCGATTCACCGGTCATCGCAGGCTCTCTGTCAGCAGCGAGGCGCGTGCACAGCGATTGGTTGCCGCGAGCTTTTTCATGCTGGCTCCCTTCTTCGTGTTCGAGGCAATCCGCAAGCTCGTCAACGGCGGCAGCACGCGCGCCACCGTGCTTGCGATCGTGCTGCCCGCCAGCGCAGTCGTGCTCATGCCGCTGCTCGGCGCGGCCAAGCTAAAGCTCAGCCGTCAGCTCGGCTCTGGTGCAACCGCCGGCGAGGGCGTTCAGAACATCATGTGTGCCGTGCAGGCCGCGACGGCGCTGGTCGCGGTCGCTGGGGCCGGTGTCGGCCTTGGCTCTCTGGATCCGATCGCGGCGCTGGTGGTCGCTGGGATCGCGCTGAAGGAGGGCTATGGTGGTTGGCGAGGTAACGACACCTGCTGCACGGTGCTGCCCGGGCTCGACGTGAAAGGCTCAAGTGTCGTGTCGGAAGCCCGCAGCGAGAGCTGCTGCGAGCAGGCGCCCGGCCGCTAGCGGACGCGCATCGCGCGGGCGAGCGTGAGCCCGAGCGTGTGGGTGCATTCGCCGATCTGGACTTCGCACGGGCCGTCGAACGGGTGGCGGGCGATCATCTGGACTTCATCGCCAATCGTGATCCCCTGCTCGGTGAGGTAGCGCAGCATCGCGGGGTCCTTGTCGGAGACTCGCACGAGGGTGGCGCGCTGTCCGGGATCGATCTCCGCCAGGCTGCGCGTTGCCGGATCGTTGATCTGCAGGTTGCGGGTGGGGATCGGGTCACCGTGGGGATCAGAGACGGGGTCGCCGAGCTTTTGGGCGATGATCTCGATCAGCTCGTCGGTCGCCGAGTGCTCAAGCGCGTCCGCGTACCGGTCCACGTCCTCCCAGGGAATATCCAGGCTGGAGGCCAGAAACAACTCGAGCAGCCGGTGGCGGCGGATCACGGCCAGAGCGAGCCGCTGACCCTCGGGTGTCAGGCGCACGCCGTGGTAGGGAGAGTGCTCAACCAGGCCGGCCTGATTCAAGCGCTTGATCATGGTGGATACCGACCCTGGCGTCAGCTGCAGGTATCGCGCCAGCTCACTCGTGGAGGCGCTTTCGCCCTCACGATGCGTGAGCGAGTAGATCGCCTTGACGTAGTCCTCAACCGGAGCGGAGGGGGCGCGAACAGCAACACTTGTCATGCGCCCAGCATACCCGTCGGCGGCTGGGAATTCGAGGTGAACAGGAGCTAGTCAGCGGTAGCTATCTTTCCGATTATGGTTTTGACGAGCAAAAGTTTTGACTATGTGGACTTCAATGGTTAGGCTACCCCGCATCGTGCTGATCGACGATCGAGGACTCCGCTGCATTGCCGCGACCCAAACGCGGCACGCTTCCGTCGTCCCTGAGAGGCGCGACGGGCAGCTGTGACGCCACCACCGCGTCATCCGGTTCCCGCGCTGGAGGCTGCTGGGGGTCGCGAGACTCTGCCGCTGAACGAGCAACTCGAGGAAAGCGCGCTTGAGAGGCTGCTCGCGCGTGGAAAGCTCCGCGCGACGCTGTACATGCTCGGCCCCGCGTTCGTCGCCTCGATCGCCTACGTCGACCCAGGGAACTTCGCGACCAACGTCCAGGGCGGCGCCCAGTTCGGCTATCTGCTGCTCTGGGTCGTGCTCGCCGCGAACCTCGTGGCGATGGTCATCCAATACCTCTCCGCGAAGCTCGGGATCGTCACCGAGCACAACTACCCCGAGGTCGTACGTGCGCACTTCCCGCGCGCGTTCACCTGGGGCATGTGGGTCCAGGCGGAGGTGATGGCGATGTCAACCGACCTCGCAGAGTTCATCGGCGCCGCAATCGGCCTGAACCTGCTGTTCGATGTGCCGCTATTCATCGCCGGGCTGATGACCGGCGTGATCGCCTTCGGGATCCTCGGGATGCAGGCGCTGGGGTTCCGCAAGTTCGAGCTCGCCATCAGTGCGCTGCTCGGGATCATCTTCGCCGGCTTTCTCTATGAAACGCTACGGATCGGGCCGTCCGTTCACGGGTCGCTACACGGGCTGATCCCCAACATCCCGGGCACCAGTTACCTCTACATCGCGGTCGGGATCGTCGGCGCGACCGTCATGCCGCACGTGATCTACCTGCACTCCGCGCTGACCAAAGGCCGCATGGCAACCCGCAACGACCGCGAAAAGAAACGTGTGCTGCGCTTCGAGCGCCTCGACGTGTACATCGCACTCGGGCTCGCAGGCATAGTCAACATGGCGATGCTCGCCGTTGCCGGCAAGCTGTTTCACACCCGTGCCCTCTCGGGCCTGAGCACAATCCAGCAGGCGCACGCCCAGTTCGGGCACCTGGTCGGTGGCGGCGCCGCGATCGCGTTCGCGGTGGCGCTACTCGCCTCCGGTGCATCCTCATCGAGCGTCGGCACCTACGCGGGTCAGGTCGTGATGGCCGGCTTCATCAACTTCCAGATCCCACTCGCCCTGCGACGAGCCATCACGATGACCCCCGCGCTCGTGGTGCTTGCGGTCGGTCTGAACCCCACCCACGTCCTAGTCCTCAGCCAAGTCGTGCTCTCGTTCGGCATCCCGATCGCGCTGATACCGCTCGTGATCCTCACCAGCCGCCGCGACATCATGGGCATCCACGCCAACAGCCGTGTGCTCCAGATCTCCGCCTGGGCAATCGCCATCGCGATCAGCGCCATGAACATCTTCCTCATCTACCAACAATTCTTCGGTAGCTGAGCAGCGTCCACGACCCATGACCTCGGTGCAAGGTGGGCGCTCAGGAACTATGTCTCTAGCTGTCGCTCGGTTCCGCGGAGTCGGCGCCGCCTTGGGCGCCTCGTCGTACCAGGTAGATCGCAATGGCGAGCGCGAGCGTGAGGACGCCGAGTAATCCGAGCTCGAGCAGCTGATTGGTTAGCGCCCGCCCCGCAGGAGCCTGACGCTCCAGCTGGGCGGTGATGATGAGGATCCGCCGAACGACGGCGATGAGGCCGACGAACAGGAATGGCTCGACCACAATCTCGCCGCGCAGCACGACGAAGCGCAGTGTGTGCAGCAGCTCGGCGACGATCAGCGTCAGCAGGATGCGGTCAAGAAGCGTCACCCCGATTGCCACCGCGCCCTGATGTGTGCGGATCGCGGTGATGAGCCCACTGATGGTTCCGACCACAACCAACACGGCCGCGGTGAGCAGCAACAGACCAACGCAGATATAGAGCGCCTCCTCGCTCCAAAGCAGGGTCGCGCGGACCGCTCGCGTGAAGCGGGGATCCAAATCGCCCTGCCGGGACGGCTCTGTCATCTGGAAACGATCCGTCCTATTGAGACGATCATGCACAACAAGATCTCACAACGCGGAGACACCCTCGCGAGTGCGGCGGGGAGTGTCCGCCGGTTCGACGCGATCTACTCTGGTGGATGACCCGCAGATCAAAGGAGACCTCGATGTCGGCGATGCGCGCAATGGTGGTCCGGGAACAGGGTGGGGACTTTGTCCTTGAGCAGCGGGAGGTCCCGCAGCCGGGCTTTGGTGAGGTGCTCGTCCGCGTCCACGCATGCGGGGTCTGCCACAGCGATGTCTTCGCCAAGGAGGGTTATCCGGGGGTGAGTTGGCCGCTGGTGCCCGGACATGAGATCGCCGGGAAGATTGCGGCCCTCGGCGAGCACGTTCACGGCTGGTCGGTCGGCCAGCGCGTCGGGGTGGGCTGGTTCGGCGGCAACTGCGGTCATTGCGAATGGTGCAGGCGCGGCCGGCTGATCGACTGCCAGAACATGGGGATCCCGGGCGTGACCATGGATGGCGGCTACGCCGACTACGTTGTCGTGCGCGCCACGGCCCTGGCTCTGATGCCGGACGACTTCTCACCCGAGGAGGCCGGTCCGATGCTGTGCGCGGGAATCACGACCTTCAACGCGCTTCGCACCAGCGGAGCACCCGGCGGCGGTCGGGTTGCGGTGCTCGGTGTCGGCGGCCTCGGGCATCTCGGAGTCCAGTTCGCCCGCCACCTCGGATTCGAGACGGTCGCGATCGCACGCGGCACCGGTAAGGAGGCCCTGGCTCGGCAGCTGGGGGCCCACCACTACATCGATTCGACGGCCGGAGACCCGGCAGCCGAGCTCCAGGCGCTCGGCGGGGCCGACCTGATCCTGTCCACCGTGACCAGTTCCGAGGCGATGGCGGCGGCATTCGGCGGCCTGCGCCCGGATGGCAAGCTGATGATCGTCGGCGCGTCCATGGACCCTCTTCCGATACCTGCCGCGATCCTGATCGGCGGCGACAAGATGGTCGAAGGCCACGCCTCTGGAACGGCGATCGACTCCGAAGACACGCTGCGCTTCAGCGCAATGACGGGCGTTCGGCCGATGATCGAAACGCTCCCGCTCGAGCGCGCGGCCGAGGCGTTCGAACGGATGATGTCCGGACAGGCACGCTTCCGCATGGTGCTGACCACGGGCGCCTGAGCGGCAGACTCAACACTCGTCAACGCTGCCGCTCGCCGCGCAGTCGAGGTGTCGCGCCGTGAATGCCAAGACGCGCGCAGCGGTCGTAGAGCACGTCGCGCCCGGATAGGCTTGCGGGGTGACCGTGCCTTCGGGAGAGATCGGCGACGTGGGTTTGGCGGCGGCCGTATGGGACCTCGAGCCGCTCGTCGACAGTGGCGGTGCCGACGGCGCGCGCGCACTGCTTGACGATGCCGCACGGAACGCCGCTGATTTCGCCGTGCGGTACGGCGGGCGCGTGCTGCAGCTTGACGCCTTGGAGCTAGCCGCCGCGGCGCAGGAGTGGTCGTGGATTCGTGAGACGATGATGCGAGCGTTTCTGTACGCCTCGCTCTCGCATCAGCGAGATCTCTCAGACGCGGCTGCCGGCGCCTTGTACGGGCTTGTTGCGGAGCGGCGCTCCGAGATTGAGCAGAAGCTGCGCTTCTTTGAGCTTGAGTGGGGCGCTGGATCGCAGGACTCCGTTGAGCGGCTGCTCGCGCAGGCGGGTCCGGAGGTCGAGCTCGCGGCCCATCATCTTCGTCGCGTGCACGACGCCGCGAGCGAGCAGCTCAGCGCTGCGGAGGAGTCGGTCCTGTCCGAAACGTCGGCGACGAGCCGGTTTGCATGGGTCCGGCTGGCGAACGAGCTGATCTCGGAGGTGCAATGCGAGGTCGGCGGGGAACGGGTCGGTGTCGGTGCGTTTCTGAGCATGCTCGAGGATCCAGAGCGTGGGGTGAGGAAGCAGTTCATGGAGGGGTTCGTGGCGGCCCAGCAGCAGGGTCTTGAAACCCGCTCGTTCGTGTACAACGCATTGCTGCAGGGGCACGCGACGCTCGATCGGCTGCGAGGACGCCGCCACTGGCTTGATGCGCGGAACCGTGAGAACGAGATCTCCGGTGAGGCCGTGCGTGCACTGGTCGAGGCGGTGGTCGGCCGCTACGACATCGCCCACCGATGGCACCGGCTGAAGGCGAGGCTGCTGGGACTGGACCAGCTCGCCGACTACGACGTGATGGCACCCGTCGGAGACCTCGAAGGGCGCCACTCCTATGTGGAGGCGCGAGAGCTTGTACTTGACAGTTACGGCTCGCTGTCACCGCAGGCGCGTGAGATCGTCGCGCGCTTCTTCGATGAGGGCTGGATCGACGCGCCGCCGCGGCCGACGAAGTTTCCAGGAGCCTTCTGCGACTGGTCGTGCACCGTGCATCCACACGTGTTGTTGAACTACCGCGGCCGCATCGGTGATGTCTTGACGATGGCCCACGAACTCGGCCACGGCCTTCACGCCGTACTCGCCGCACCCCGCGGAACGTTTGACTTCATGCCGACGATAACCATCGCCGAGACGGCGTCGACCTTCGGCGAGACATTGCTGATCGAGCGACTGCTTGCGAGCGCGGGGAACGATCGCGAGAGACTCGGGATCATCGGTCGCAGCATCGACAACGCGCTGCTGCCCGTGCACTGGCAGATAGCCTTCAACCGCTTTGAGGATGCCGCGCACAAGGCGCGCAGGGCTGAAGGGGAGCTCTCGCCCGGGACGCTAGGCGACCTGTACTCCCAGGCTATGCGTGACTACTACGGCGAGGCTGTCCAGCCCACTCGCGGCAGCGAGCACTGCTGGTCGACCGTGCCGCATTTCTTCTTCGATACACCCGGCTACGTGTATAGCTACGCCTTCGGGCAGCTGCTGGCGCTCGCCGCGTACGCGCGCTACCAGCAGATCGGGAAGCCGTTCGTAGACAGCTACCTCGCGATGCTCGCCGCCGGCGGCTCACGCGACCCACAAAGGCTCGTCGAGCTGATCGGCTTCGATCTCAGAGATCCGGGCTTCTGGAACCTCGGCCTCAACCTGATCGATGCGCGACTGCGCGAGGCTGAGAAGCTGGCGCAGGGCCACGCCAGCTGACGGGGACAGCCCGCTGCTGCGCAGGCCTGCGCCACCGTGTCTTCGCGACACGAAGAACAAGCATCTCCAGAGCTAGCCGGGCGTGGGCCCGGTAGGCTGAGGGGCGGTGCTTGGCACGCAGATCGAAGCGGACACCATCGGCGGCGCCTGGCTCGCGGTCGCGCAGCGCATCCTCGACCGGGGCGCCGACTCCAGCTACGACGGCGCCCCGATCCTCGAGCTCGAGCGCGTCACGCTGAGCGTGGCGCGACCGGCGAGCGTCGATCCGATCGTGCGCGAGCTCGGCGATGTCGAGCGCCTGGCCTGGATGCACGCGAACTTCAGCGACCACTCGCTGGTCGAGGCGCTGGGTGATGCTCGCAGTTACGCAAGCCGCCTGTATGACTACGCCGCGAGTGGCCGCGACCAGGTCCAGTGGGTGATCGAGCGGTTGCGCGCCGACCCGACATCACGATCGGCGACGATCACGACCTTCGAGCCGCTGCTGGACAGCAGTTACATCCCGTGTGTCAGCCTGCTCGACTTCTGGATCGGCGACGGGCGGCTCGCCGCGATCGTGTACGCGCACTCGATCGACTTCGGCGCGAAGGGATACGGCAACCTGGTCGAGCTCGCCTACCTGATGGAGCGCGTGGCTACAGGTCTGGGAACCGAGGTGGGGCGGCTTGACTTCGTCGTCAAGTCAGCCCACATCTACGAGCCGGACCTGCCGTTCATGCGCGAGGCGGCTCAACATGCTGCGTTCGTGAGCTCTGCTCGGCGTTGAGCTGGCTGGCGTATCTGCGCCCGAAGGTTCCCACGTCGTGGGCTATCAGCGCGAAGATCAGCTGGCCCGGCTCGAGCCGCTCGGTGCGCGGTGGCGCCTGGGGCGGGAGCTCGACCGGCGCAAGCTCGGTCACGTGGTCGCCGAACGGGCCCGACACCCCGTTGGGCACGATCGGAGTGTGATCCTCAGCATCCAACCCCCAATTCTCGCCGGCGACAGTAGAGCCCTGGGGGCGCGTACCTAAGCCCGGATGTGGCCGCCGAGGAAGCTCAGCGCCTGATGCTGCTGGCTCGCGAAGAACTCGTTGTCATGGCAGCCGGAGGTGAACTCGACGGTCGCCGATCGTGGCAGCACGCTCGCGAGCGCGACCACGCCGGGGTGGAACGGGTCATCGTCACCGGAGGCGATCCGCAGCGGGGTGTGAGCCAGCGCTGAGGCATGCGTGATCACGTTGTCAGCGCTGAAGTCGGAGGCCGACGCGAAGGCGCCGGCGTTAGCGGCGTGGGCCTGTGCGTAGCTGGTCCAGATCGCGGGGCTGATCGCGGCAACGGCGGCGATCAGCCGCGGGTGGCGTTCGGCCAAGAGCAGTGCCCCGTAGCCGCCCATCGAGACGCCGATGACGCCGATGCTCGCGGGGGCGCGGCCCAGCCCACGTGACTGAAAGCGGGGGATCACCTCGTCAACCAGCATCGCCAGGGGGTCATCGCCGGGATGCGGGTTCCAGTACAGACCGCCGCCGTCGACAGCGAGGGCGGCCATCGGCGGCAGGGCGAGCCCCCGGTCGCGCGCGGCGAGCGCTCGCACGAGGCTGAGACCGCCCAGACCGCTGGCATGGTTGCCGCCGTAGCCGTGCAGGGAGATCACCAGGGGCAGGTTGCTCCCCGGGCCATGACCCGGCGGATAGGCGACGGTATAACCGACCAGGCGCCCGCGCGCCCGGGAGTAAAACGAGCCGCTCGCGGCGGGACCTGACGGGGCGAACGTGAGCGCCGGGCCTGAGACCGAGCAGTCGCCGAGCAACCGATCGAGCGTCAGCTTTCCGGGGAGCGCGCCGTGCTCGACGAGCTCCCCGACGCCGAACACTCCGACCAGGGCGCCCAACCCGCCAACGATGAAGTGCCGGCGGTCGAGCCTCACCATCGGCTCAGGATCGCATGCCGGTCGGCGGGATCAGACGGCGGGGGCGCCGATGGCGTGAAAGCCACCGTCGACGTGCACGATCTCACCCGAGATACCGCGTGAGAGGTCCGACAGCAGGAAGCAGATCGGACCGGCGACGACGCTCGGGTCCTCGATGTCCCAGCCGAGCGGGGCCTGCTGCTGCCAGAGCGCGGCGAGCCGCTCGAAGCCGGGGATTCCGCGTGCGGCGACGGTGCCGAGCGGACCGGCGCTCACCAGGTTCACCCGTATGCCGTGGGCGCCGAGGTCGCGCGCGAGGTAGCGCGAGACCGACTCGAGCGCCGCCTTGGCGACACCCATCCAGTCGTAGATCGGCCAGGCGACGGACGCGTCGAAGTCGAGACCAACGATGCTCGACCCTTCGGGCATCAGTGGCGCCAGCGCCGCGGAAAGCGCCTTGAGCGAAAACGCACTGGTCTGAAACGCCACGGTCGCACTCTCGACCGGGGCGGTCATGAACCTGCCGCCGAGCGCGTCCTCGGGAGCGAACGCGATCGCGTGTAGAGCGCCATCGACCCGACCCCAGCGCGACTTGAGCTCGGCCGCCACGGCGTCCAGGTCAGCCGGGTTGTTGACGTCGAGCTCGAGCACGTCGACCGGCGAGTCGAGGCGCTGTGCGGCGCGCTCGGTCATGCGTCGCACGCGACCGAAGCTCGAGAGCACGATCTCCGCCCCCTCCGCCTGCGCGCGCTGTGCGACGTGGAAGGCCATCGAGTCCTTGGTGATGACGCCCGTGATCAGCAGGCGCTTGCCCGCCAACAGACCCGCCATCAACCCTGGCCCCGGATCTTCATCCCTGACCCTTGATCACCAGCGAGACGTTGTGCCCGCCGAACGCGAACGAGTTTGAGATCGCGGCCGGCGCCCCGCCGCCCCAGAGCACCAGCTCGCGCGCGCCGCCCGGGACGTAGTCGAGGTCGAGACCCTCGTCGGGAACCTCGTAGTTGAGCGTCGGCGGTACCAGCCGCTCGTTCAGCGCCTGGACGGTGGCGACCGCCTCGATCGCGCCGGCGGCGCCGAGCAGGTGGCCGGTCGCCGACTTGGTCGAGGAGACCGGGATCTTGTAGGCGTGCTCGCCGAGCGCGAGCTTGAGCGCAGCGGTCTCGGCGGCGTCATTGAGCTCGGTCGAGGTGCCGTGCGCGTTCACGTAGACGATCTCAGACGGGGTCAGCCCCGCATCCTGAAGCGCGAGCGTGATCGCCTGCGCGGCGGGGCGGCCGGTCGGCTCCGGGGCGGTCAGGTGGTGTGCGTCGGAGGTGGAGCCGTAGCCGGCGACCTCTCCGAGGATGCGTGCGCCGCGGGCCTTGGCGGCCTCGTACTCCTCGAGCACCAGCACACCGGCACCCTCGCCCATGATGAAGCCGTCGCGGCGGGCATCGAAGGGGCAGGAGATCCCGATCTTTGAGAGCGCCGACATCGTGTTGAACGAGCCGAAGCCGAAGTCCGTGAGCGTCGCCTCGGCACCGCCGGCGACGACCGCATCGGCGTCTCCGTACTGGATCATGCGCGCGGCCAGGCCGATCGCGTGACCGCTCGAGGCGCAGGCCGAGGCGACGGCGAAGGCCTGTCCCTGGATGCCATGACGCATCGAGACCGCAGCCGCGGCGGCGTTGGGCATGTACATCGGGATGCCCAACGGGGAGATCCGCATCGGGCCCTTCTCGCGCATCACGTCGAGGTTGGCCTGGACGGTGGTGAAGCCGCCGATGCCCGTGGCCATGATCAGGCCGATCCGCATCGGGTCGAAGGGCTTCTCCTGCGACCAGCCGGCGTCGGCGATCGCCTCGTCGGCGGCGACGACGGCGAACTGGGCGAAGCGGTCGAGCCGCCGCGCCTCCTTCACGGAAAGATGCTCGGCGGGGTCGAACTCGTCGCAGTAGCCGCCGGCCTGACCGTCGCGCACGCTGACGCCGCTGGTCCCCTGAGACCAGCGCTCGTGCAACGGACGCGCGCCCACCCCCAGCGGGGTGATCGCACCGATCCCGGTGATTACGGCTCGACGCTTGTCAGGCATGGCGCCTCCAGTCTGCTCCCGCGCAACTAGTGTCGCGGCGACACTAGTTGGCGCGCTCGGTGATCAGGTCGACGGCGTCGCCGACGGTCTTCAGCTCTTTCATGTCCTCGCCCTTGAGCACGACGCCGTACTCGTCCTCGACGATCTGGGCGAGCTCAACGAGATCCAGGGAGTCGATGTCCAGGTCCTCGAACGTCGCCTCAGGCGTGATCTCGCTGGCATCGGGGCCGAAGCTCGCCAGCGCCTCCGTGACGCGCTCCTGCACCTGCTCCTTGGTTACTGCACTCATCGGTCAATCCTCTTTCTTGGTTTTTCAGCGTCCGGGCGCGCGATCAGGCCGCCAGCCCACCATCGACTGTAAGCACCGCGCCGGTCACATAACCCGCGTGCTGCGATACCAGGAAGCGTACGCAAGCGGCGACCTCCTCGGCGGTTCCAGCGCGCTTGGCGGGAATCGCGTTCAGCAGCTCGTCGCTGATCAGCTCGGCCGTCATATCGGTCGCGATGAAGCCGGGGGCGACGGCGTTGATCGTGACACCACGGCGGGCGACCTCGACCGCGGCCGTGCGCGTGAACTGCACGAGCCCGGCCTTGGCCGCGCCGTAGTTGCTCTGCCCTGGGTTGGCGCGCAGGGCGCTGACCGAGGCGATGTTGACGATCCGGCCGGTGCGCGCGCGCATCATGCCCTTCAGCGCGCGGCGTGTGAAGCGGAAGGCGGCGGTGAGATTGGTGTCGATCACGGCCTCCCACTCCTCGTCGCTGAGCGATGGCGCGAGGTTGTCACGGGTGATGCCGGCATTGTTGATCAAAGCCAGTACGGGACCGCCCAGCTGCGCCTCGGCGGCCGCGAAGACCGTGTCGGGCGCCGCGGCGTCCGACACGTTTCCCTGTACCGCTACCGCATGCCCACCGGCGGCCTCGATCTGGGCGACGACCGCGGCCGCTGCATCGGCACCGGAGTTGAAGTTGACGGCCACCGGCCAGCCGTCGGCGGCGAGGCCCCTGGCGATCGCTGCGCCGATCCCGCGTGAGCCGCCGGTGACGAGCGCACAGCCGGCCGGCGGCCAGCTGTGCGCCGGCGCCGCCGCGCCGGCCTCAGGCACTTACGAGCTCCACGTCCTTGAGCGTACGCTTGGCCAGCCCGGTCAGCACCCTGCCGGGGCCGACCTCGACGAAGCGGGTGACGCCGCGCTCGTGCAGCCCGAGCAGCAGCTCCCGCCAGCGCACCGGGCCGGTCAAAGCCTCCGCGAGGCGCGCGCGGACGTCATCGAACGGCTCCGCGGTGACCGCCGAGATCACGGTGCTGGTCGCCGGGTGCAACTCGACGGCCGCCAGCGCGCGTTCGAACTCCGGTACCGCCGAGGCCATCATCGGCGAGTGGAAGGCGCCCGTCACGGGCAGGATCATCGCCCGCAGCCCGAGCTCACGTGCGGCCTGCTCGGCCGCGGGCAGCGCCGCGCGCGGACCCGACAGCACGACCTGCTGGGGTGAGTTGTCGTTGGCGATCGAGAGACCGTGGGGTGCGGCGACCTCCTGCGCGCGCTCGGCCGCGTCGCCGCCGAGCAGCGCGATCATGCCGCCATCGCCGGCGCTCTCGCCGGCCTCCTGCATCAGCGCCCCGCGCAGCGCGACGAGCTCCAGGCCCGCGCGCTCGGAGAGCACGCCGGCCGCCACCAGCGCGCCCAACTCGCCGAGCGAGTGGCCGGCGGTGAACTCGCAGGTGGGACGCTCGAGCTGGCACCAGCCGGCGATGCTCGCGCAGAAGATCGCGGGCTGGGCGTAGGCGGTGCCGTCGTCGACCCGTGCGAACGGGTCTTCTCCGACCACCTCGATTGCAAGCTTGAGCAGATCAGGGCGTACGCGCGCGACCTGGTCGCGCATGTCAGCCGTCTGGCTGCCCTGTCCCGGGAACAGAAGTGCTGTGGCCATGTTCCCCTAACTTACGCACCTGAGCCGATTCGGGTACACCGGGCGCGCGCCAACCCGTCAGTCGGGGGGCGTGGAGACGACCTCTCAGGCGACGCGGCGGAGCGGCACCACGTTGCCGGGCCTGGCGGCGGAGCCGTGCCGCGCCAACTGCTGCTGGAGCCACTCGAGGGCCACCGGGGCGCCGGCCACGGCGCCGCTGATGTGATCGAAGCCGCCGCGCGTGATGTGAAGGTCGACGTCGACGCCGAGCGCCCGCCAGTCCTCGAGCAGCTGCTCTGAGTGCTCGAAGGCGACGATCTGGTCGTGCCGGGCATGATGCAACCGCACCGGCGCTGACGGGGCAAGCCTGCCCAGACGGTTCTCCCGCAGGCGCTTGCGCCACGAGGGCAGCTCCAGCACGTTGGGGCTGGTCAGCTCGCCGACGTGCGCAAAGCGCGGCCCGCGCACCGCCGCCTGCAGGATGTTGGTGCGCCGCAGCGCAGCGATCGTGTCTGCCGCGGACCCGACCAGGTAGGGCTCGAGCTCGAGCTCCGGATAGGCGGCGGCATAGCCGATCGCGCCGTAGGCGAGGAAGAACGAGAAGAAGCTGCCCTCGAGTGTCGGGCCCGCGAGCTCAATGTCGGAGGCGGCGGCACCGGCAGCGACACCGGCGAGCTCGAGCTCCGGCGCATACGACGGTTGCAGCTGAGCGGCCCAGGCTGCGGCGGTACCGCCCTCGGAATAGCCCATGATCGCTGCCGGCCCGCTGGCCGGCAGCTCCGCCGGCGCCAGCTCGCGGGCCGCACGCAGCGCGTCGAGCACGTTGGCGCCGAGCGCGCGACCGACCATGTAGACGTGATCGCCGGCGGTGCCCAGGCCCTGATAGTCGGTGATCACGACGGCATAGCCACGCCCCAGCACCAGTGCCATCAGCCCGGCCTCCCAGTCAAGACCGGTCGAGAGCAGTCGCGAGGGAGCGGCGTCATCGGCGATTCCATGAGTCCCGATCGCGTAGGCGATCAGCGGCAGCGGCCGCTTCGCGCGCGATCCGGGCGGCAGCAGCAGCGTGCCGGATACGGCCGTCGGCTCGCCGACGGCTCCGGTCGAGCGGTAGAGGATGCGCCAGGCGTGAGCGCGCAACCGCACCCCGGGGAACAGGTAGGCGTCCATCGGCTCGGCCCTGATCAGCTCGCCGGGCGCGAGCTGAGCGATTGCGGGCGGCGTCTCATAGAAGCCTTCGCTCCAGTGGATCCGGCGGCGTGGCCTCGACAGCAGCGTGAGGTGCGAGCCGGTGCTGCGCACGCGACGGGGCGTGCGAGCCACCTGGGCTCCCGTGGTCAAGGCGATGCCACCCGCGGCTCGCGCGATGTCGAGTACACCCATACCCTCTCCTACCCAAAAAAGTGAGTGCTGTTACAAGCCTACTGCGACCGGGGGATGCTCGCGTCTGATCGCGTACAGCGTCGTGCGCTCGGCGGCCGGGCGACCGGCGGAGTGGGCGGCCGCGATCAGGTCCTCGGGGTCGAGCTTGACGCCGTGATAGGAGCCCGCCAGACGGCTGATCGACTCCTCCATCAGCGTCCCACCGAGGTCATTGACTCCCCAGCGCAGCGCCTCGGTCGCGGCCTCGAGGCCCATCTTCACCCAGCTCGCCTGGACGTTCGGGATCGTGTGCCCGAGCGCGAGCCGGAAGGCGGCGGTGTGCTTGAGGTTCTCCTCGGCGGTGATCTCCTCGATCCCGTGCGTGCGCCCCAGCAACGTCTGGAAGGGGATGAACGAGAGCGGCACGAACTCGGTGATGCCACCGGTCCGCTGCTGCAGCGCGCGCACGACTCGCATGTGCTCGGCGAGCTCCCAGGGCTCCTCGATGTGACCGAACATGACGGTCGCCGTCGAGCGCAGTCCGGCGCGATGCGAGGCCTCGATGATCTCGACCCAGCGCGCCACCGGCAGCTTGTTCGGGGAGATGCGCTCGCGCACGCCGTCGTGCAGGACCTCCGCCGCGGTTCCCGGCGTCGAGCCGAGGCCGGCGTCGCGCAGCCGCGCGAAGACCTCGCGCGGCGGCAGCCCGGAGATATCGCACATGTGTGCGATCTCCATCGGCGAGTAGGCGTGCAGGTGCAGCTGTGGTGCCTGCCGCTTGGCGAAGCGCAGCCAGTGCTCGTAGGTCTCGAGCGTCCAGTCGGGATGGATCCCGGACTGGATGCAGAGCTCGGTTGCACCGAACTCGACTGCGTCGGCGATCCGCTGGGCGAACTCCTCCTCGGAGTGCTCGTAGGCGTCCGGTGAGCGTTTGCCCTGGCCGAACCCACAGAAGGCACAGCCGACGGTGCAGACGTTTGAGACGTTGATGTTGCGGTTGACGACGAACGTGACCGTGTCCCCCACGAGCTCGGCACGCAGGCCATCCGCGGCGGCGCGCATCTCCTCGATCACCTCGGGACGCTGCTCGGCAAACAGCGCGGTCAGCTCCTCGGGGTTCAGCTCGATGCCACGCGCGCCCTTGGCGATGGCCCGTCCGGCGACGTCGGGGCCGACGCTCACCTCGCCGCGGCGGCCCGATCCACGGCGTGGGATGAATGACCAGTAGTCGGTCTTGATCAAGGTCGAGCACACCCTGAGACATCCACTCGGGATCGATGAAATCCGGGTAGACGCAGAGCCGCTCAGACAGCGCGTAGCCATCCTCTGCCAGGCGCTTGCGCACCTGCGCGGGCGACGGGAACGGGTGCTCGGGGCTGATGTGGTCGCCGTTGGCGGAGAGGCCGCCCAGATCGGTGGCACCGGAGGCAACCAGCTCCGGCCACCAATCCGAGAGGTTCGGCGGCACCTGAATGCCGATGTCCGGCATCAGCTCGCGGGTGCGCACGATCAGCTGCTTGAGGTCCTCGATCGTGACCTCGCTGGCCCACTGCGGGGCATCGAGCGCCGGGCCGTGACCGATCCCCGTACGCCAGTAGTCGGCGGCGGCGTCGGTCGCGATCTCCGCCGGCTCCTGGCCGTAGTAGCTCTGGTGAGGCACGAAGTTCTGGATGATGATCTCCTGCAGGTGGCCGAACTCGGCGTGCACGGAGGCCAGCGCGTCGAGCGCGGCAAAACGATCATCACGGCTCTCGCCGATGCCGACCAGAATCCCGCTGGTGAACGGGATCCGCAGCTGGCCGGCCGCCCTGATCGTGTCCAGGCGCTTGGCCGGATGCTTGGTCGGGGAGCCCTGGTGCGCGACCAGATCGGGGTTCACAGACTCAAGCATCAGGCCCTGCGAGGCGGTCACCTCGCGTAGCCGCGCGAGGTCGTGCGTGCTCAGCACGCCGAGGTTGGTGTGCGGCAGCATCCCACGCTGGAGCGCCTGCTCGCAGACCCATACGACATAGGCCGTGAAGTCCTCGAAGCCCAGCTCGGTGAGCTTCGCGCGCACGCCCGCGTTGACCTCGGGACGCTCACCGGTGAGCACCAGCAGCTCCTTGGCACGGTGGCGCTTGACCGCGCGATCGAGCAGCTCGAGCACCTCATCGGGCTCATGCAGGTGTGCCTGGTGGGTCGCGAACGCGCAGTACTTGCAATAGCAGCGGCAGGTCCGCGAAAGCGAGAGCGTGACGTTTCGGCTGAATGTGACGCGGCGGCGCACGGGTCCTTGATTCTAGGGAGTGCCTATGCTCGGCCTCGCTATGTCACGACGCCACCCAGCCCTCGCCGCGTTGATCGCGGCCGCCCTGATCGGCACCTTTGCCGGCGGCGGTCAGCGTGCCGCGGCCGCAACCAACGGCAGTACCGCCTCGCTAATGCTCGACTTCACGCCGAACGCGATCCATACCGGGATCTACACGGCGTTGGCGCGACATTACGACACCGTCAATGGGATCAAGCTGCAGGTCCGGATCCCCGGTGAGAGCACCGACGCGATCTCCCTGTTGACCGCCGGGCGGGTCGATTTCGCCGTGCTCGACATCCACGATCTGGCGATCGCCGACGAGCAGGGCGATCACCTGGTCGGGATCATGGCGCTGGAGCAGCGACCGCTAGCGGCGGTGATCGCGCAGCCGCGCTTCAAGAGCCCCAAGCAGCTCGACGGTCAGACGATTGGCGTGACCGGCGACCCCAGCGATCTTGCGGTGTTGCGCTCGGTCGTCGCCGGCGCCGGCGGGAAACCCGACAGCCTCAAGACGATCACGATTGGGTACAATGCCGTACCTGATCTCATCGGCGACAAGGTTGCGGCCGCGACCGCCTTCTGGAACGACGAGGGCGTGCAGCTCTCCCACCAAAAGCCGGCGTTCAACGTCTTCCGAGTCGAGGACTTCGGCGCGCCCTCCTACCCCGAGCTGGTGGTCTGCGCGACCGCCGCCGAGCTGCGGCGCAACCCCGCCCTGGCGCGCGGCCTGGTACACACGCTGGTCGACGGGTACGACTACGTACTCAAGCACCCGCAGGCGGGTACGCGCGACCTCGAATCACAGGTCAGCGGCCTCTCCGAGAAGGCCGTGAGCCAGCAGCTGCAGGCCGAGCTGCCCGCCTTTCTGCCCAAGGGCGGCGGCGCCTACGGCTCGCTCGAGCCAGCGGTGTTGAGCGCCTGGGCCAGGTGGGAGGTCAAGTTCGGGATCGTCAAGCACAAGCCCGACGTCGCGGCGATCTTCGACCGCAGCTTCCTGCCCAGCTAGCGGCGGAGCGGCGGCGTGGAGCTCGCGGAGGTCATCCAGGCCCGTCGCCGCCGCGAGCTGGTCGTGCTCGAGGGCTTTCACGCGATCAAACACGCGATCCGCTTCGGCGGTGAGATCCTCGGCGCCTGGACCGCCGACGCCGCGGCGATCCAGGGCCTGATCGAGCGGCTGGCGCCTGACATCGAGCTGCCGCTCACCGTCGTCGACGTCGAGCAGCTGAAGCTCGCGGTGCCACGCGCGCAGGTGGTGGCGGTCGCGCGGCGGCCGCAGCAGCCCGACCCCGACACCGTGCTGGCGGGTCCGGGACATGTCGTGCTGCTCGAGGATCCCCGCCACCTCGGCAACCTCGGCGCGGTCGTGCGCGTGGCTGCCGCGGCCGGCGCGGCTGGGGTGATGACCACGGGGCGCCAGGACCCATGGCACGCGGATGCGGTGCGGGGCAGCGCCGGACTGCACTTCGCACTGCCCGTTCACCATCTGCATGCACCCCGGATACAGGGCCGCGAGCTGATTGCGCTGGACCCCGACGGCGAGCCGCTGGCGCCCACGGAATTTCCCACCGCGGCGGTGCTCGCCTTCGGCACCGAGCGCGACGGCCTCAGCGATGAGCTGCTCGCGCGGGCCACGCGGCGCGTGGCACTGCCGATGGCGCCCGGCGTCTCCTCGCTCAACCTCGCGACCGCCGTGGCGGCCACGCTCTATGCGTTGAGGCTGAGTCACTGAGCGCTGCCGACCGCGGCTGAGGTACTGCCGAGCCGCGGTTGCGCTACTGAGCCCGCAGCTTGCGGAACTCTTCCCGGACCGATTCCGGGCGGCCCCACATCTGCAGCGTCTCGACGCGTCCGGTCCGCGTCTCGCGCAGCGCGAGCTCGCCTGCCAGCCCGGCGTCGTCGAGCAGCTTCAGCGCCGTGTGCACGGCCGGGACCGAGGCCGCGTGGCCGAAGCGGTGCGCCACAAGCAGGCGCCAGTGCCAATCGCGCTTGGAATATGGCTGCGCGTTGCAGGTGACGAGCAGCGTCGAGGCCTCTACATAGCGACGCTCATCGAAGATCCGCAGGTCGAACTCGAGGCCGGTCCAGTCATCGGGCAGCGAATCGACGATCTCGGTGAAAGTGTCTGCAAGCGCCATCCCGGCGAACAGTAGCGAGACGCCTCGAGGACCGCGTCACGGCATCTGCGAAGCTCTATCTGATGAGCACGACCAGCAGCTTCGCGACCGACTACGTGTCCGTGACTGAGGGCGTCGGCATGCTCGACCGCTCCGAGCGCGGGAAGCTCGCGCTGACCGGAAAGGACGCCAAAGAGTTCCTGCACGGCCAGGTCACCCAGGACATCACCGGCCTCATCCCCGGTCACGGCTGCTACGCCGCCTTCCTGACACCGAAGGGCAAGATGCTCGGCGACCTGCGGGTGCTCGATTTAGGCCCGCCCACCACGCCCACCACCGAGCTGCTGCTCGACACCGAGCGGGTCGCGCTGCAGGCGCTGTTCAACATGATCCGGCGCTACTCGCTCGGCTTCGACGTCGAGCTGCACAAGCGCACGCTGGAGTGTGGTCTGCTTTCGCTCATCGGCCCGCTGAGCCGACGAGCTCATCACAGGCGCCGGTGCGAGGCTGGGCGCCGATGAGCACGATCACGCCGAGCTCAACCTCGACGGGATCCTCGCGCGCGCGATCCGCACCGACCTCGGTGTCGACCTGCTGTTCGCTGCCGAGGATCTGCAGTCCGTGCGTGAGGCGCTGCTCGGGGCGGGCGCGGTCGAGGTCGCCGCCGCGGCCGCCGAGGCACTGCGCATCGAGCACGGCCGCCCGCGCTACGGCGTCGACCTCGACGACTCGGTGATCCCCCAGGAGGCGCACCTGAACGATCGCGCGGTCTCCTTCACCAAGGGTTGCTACGTCGGCCAGGAGACGGTCGCGCGTCTGTTCTACAAGGGCAAGCCCAACCGCGAGCTGCGTGGCCTGAGCTCGGCCGAGCCGCTTGAGGTCGGTGCCGAGCTGACGCTCGACGGGCGCGTCGTGGGCACGATCACGAGCGCGGCTAGCTCGCCGCGCTTTGGCCACATCGGCCTGGCGCTGGTGCGCCGCGAGGCACCCCCCGGGGCGATCGTGCTGGCTCCCGGTGAGCACGAAGCGGTCGTCTCCGAGCTGCCCTTTGGGTAGCGCCAGGGGCCCGCTTAATCCCCCGGCTTCCGGGTCTTAATCAGGTCTAACTGTTTGTTAGCCCGCGCCGACCGTCGCGCTGGGTAGCATCGCAATAGTCAAAGAGGAGAAGGAGCCGCTCGTGACCACGATCGCCCCCGACACTGAGAAGCTGCGCGAACTCGACGAAGACGAGCGTCGCGCATGGACTGAGTACTACGACAACATCCAGGATCTGACCGGCGAGCAGTACGAGCAGGTCGAGCTGGAATCGTGGGAAACGCTGCAGGGTGAGCTGCGCCGGATCGAGCGCCGTCGCCGTCTGCTGAACGTCTCCAACAGTTGAGCCAGTGCGCCGGCGGACGTGTGCGGCAGCTAGTGCTGTGCGGTCCGTTGGTGGCCGGCTGTGGCGCGGCGACACGGATTGACTTCGGCGGGCACTCACGCCCGGCGACTCCGCTCCAGATAAGCGTCTATGTGGGCCCCGGCGGTATCCAGCTGGACCCGCGGACGATCACCCCCGGGCCGGTCGAGCTGAATGTCACCAACCAGTCGGCCAAGGCGGTGACCGTCGTGATGCTGAGCGACGGTCGCACGGTCAGCCGCAGCCCGTCGATTCCGCCGGACGGCACCGCCCAGTTGAAGGCGACGCTGAACCGGCAGCGCTTCGGGGTCGGCCTGGCCGGGCTGCCGGTGACGATGAAGCTGCTCAGGCTGAGGGGCGAAGCCCGCACCGGCGACGACGACGTGGCGGAGCCCTGATCAACCAGGCCCGAAGCTGACCGCAATCCCCGAGGCCGAAGTGCGGGGCTTGGTAGAAAGCTTGCATGGCGACCGCCGCCGCACACAGGCATCGTCTGATCACCGACGAGAACAGCCGGTGGTGGACGCTCGGCGCGATGTGCTTCGCGCTGTTCATGCTGATGCTGGACAACACGGTGGTCAACGTCGCGCTGCCGTCGATCCAGCGCGACCTCAAGGCCAGCCTGTCCTCGCTCGAGTGGACCGTCAACGCCTACACGCTGACGCTGGCGGTGCTGATGATCACCAGCGGTCGGCTCGGAGACATCTTCGGTCGCCGCCGGCTGTTCCTGATCGGGGTCAGCACGTTCGGGATCTCGAGCCTGGTGATCGGTTTCTCACCCGATGACGGGGTGCTGGTCGCCTTCCGTGCCGTGCAGGGCATCGGCGCGGCCTGCATGATGCCCGCCAGCCTGGCGATCATCACCCAGGCCTTCCCGCCACATCAGCGCGGCACCGCGATCGGCACCTGGGCCGGCGTGAGCGCGCTGGCGCTGGCGATCGGGCCGGTGCTCGGCGGCTTCCTCACCCAGGACGTGAGCTGGCGCGCGATCTTCTTCATCAACCCGCCGATCGCGGTGATCGCGGTGGCGGTGACGCTCTTCGCCGCGCGTGAGAGCCGCGATGAGACGGTCAGCCGCACCGTCGACTACCGCGGCATCGCGCTGCTTCACGGTCGGCCTGACGGCGCTGGTGCTGTCGCTGATCGAGGGCAACAACTGGCACTGGGGCTCGGGTCGCATCATCGCGCTGTGGGGCATCGCGGCGGTCGCGCTGGTGGCCTTCTTCAGCGTCGAGCTGCGGGTCAGGGCGCCGATGCTCGACCTCAGCTTCTTCCGTAACCGCACCTCCGCGGGCGTGAACCTGGTCGGCTTCATCGTCAGCTTCGCGCTGTTCGCGCAGTTCTTCTTCCTGACGCTCTACATGCAGAACGTCATGCACCTCTCGCCGCTCGCCACCGGCGTGCGCTTCCTGCCGACGACCGTCGTGCTGGTGGTGCTCGGGCCGGTTTCAGGCCGCCTCACCGATAGGATCGGGCCGCGGCCGCTGATGGTCCTCGGAACCCTGATCGTTGCCGTCTCGATCTACATCGAGAGTCGCATCACGGTGCACAGCGGCTACCTGACGCTGCTGCCGGGCTTCGTCGTGATGGGCATCGGCATGGGCCTCGTGATGTCGCCGATGACGACCGCCGCGATGAACGCCGTCGACCGCACCAAGGCGGGTGCCGCGTCGGGTGTGCTGTCGATGAGCCGCATGGTCGGCAGCACCTTCGGTGTTGCCGTGATGGGCGCCATCGTCACGACCGTGGGCGGCTCGAAGCTCAACCAGAGCCTGCCGCAGCTACCGGCCGCGCAGCGCAGCGCGATCGTGAGTGCGCTCGGCAGTGGCTCCGCCCCACACGGTCACGCGTCGCCGCAGATCCTGGCGGCCGTCGAGCAGGCGTTCGTCTCGGCGCTGCGCAGCGGCTTCATGATCGGCGCCGCCGTGACGCTGCTCTCGTCGATCGCCGCCTGGATCCTGATCGAGCGTAAGCTGGCGGCACCGGCTCAGCCGCGTCCGAGCGGCGCCGCCCGCGACGCCTGAGAGAACGTACTCCGGGTAAGATCACCGTCGATGGCCAGAGGCGTGATGCACATCCAGTGGTACGCGACCGTGTTCCGTGCCGAGATGTTCGTCGACGCGGTCTCCGAGTTCGCCGCTCCGGCGTCGCTTCGGTACGACGCCAAGCGCTACAGCGTGCAGCGCTCGCAGGACGACCACTACAAGATCCTGCAGCAGGTCTGGTTCGAGTCCAAGGACGACTGGTACCGCTACTGGGAAGGGCCCGGAGATGCGCGAGTTCCGCGCTCGCTACTCGGGCAAGTACCAGGTCCCGATCACCTACATCTGGCACGACGAGTTCGCCGCCGGCGGTGCGGCGCCGGCAGCGGTCACGCCCGCGGAGCTCGATCCCGAGCCGCAGCCCGCGCCGACCGCAGGCGCCTGAACCGCCGCTACGCCCCCGCCGGCACGCGCCCCGCGCGCGCCGCCCGCAGGCCGAGCAGCGTCAGGCAGCAGAGCACCGTGATCGCCAGCGTCGGCGCACCGTCGCCGAAGGCCTTGCCGGCCGCGCCGCTGCCGGCCGAGCCGATGATCTGACCGGCCGCCCACGAGAGGTTCATCAGCGCCGCCGCGTGCGCCTGGTCGATCCCCTGCGCCTCGGCGACATCCGCCACCAGCGCCATCACCGGCGCCCAGAAGACACCCAGCGGGATCATCGTCACGATCAGCAGCAGCGCCAGCGCCAGCGAGCTGGACGCGAGCGAGAAGCAGGCGAGGCCGATACCGACCCCGATCAGACCGCCGCGCAACGGCAGCGTGCGTCCATGGCGATCGGAGAAGCGACCCGCGAGCGGCGAGATCAGCGCCTCGATCCCGGCGCCGATGAGGAAGGTGACGCCGATCGAGCCGGCACCGCCGCCGAAGTGGTGAAGCTGCAGCGGCCCGAGCACATTGAAGCCGCCGGAGACGATCGCTGGCAGCAGCATCAGCCACATCGCGCCCGCCAGCGCCGGGCGGTGCAGCACACGCAGCACGTCGCTGACCGGCTGTCCTGAGGAGCGCTTGACGTCCGGGCGCCGGGCGATCGGCACCAACAGCAGCGATGCCAGCGCGGCCAGCGCGCAGAACAGCGCGGCCCTGCCGGTGACGCTCGCCAGCGCCCCGATCGCGGGGCCGAACAGCGAACCGGCGATCGAGGTGCCGAGCGCGCGCCCCATCACGGCACCGCGACGCTCGGGCGGCGTGACGGCCACGATCCAGGCAAGCCCGCCGGCCCAGGCATAGGCGCCACCGACACCCTCGACGAAGCGCGCCAGGTCGAGACCCACGGGCGTATTCAGCAACGCGAACCCGACGGTCGAGATGACCACCAGCAGCAGGCCGCTGATCAGCGTGAAGCGCGGTCCGCGGCGGACGGCCAGCGCACCACCGGGCAGCGAGCCGATCAGCGTACCCGCCGGATAGGCCGCGGTCAGCAGGCCGGCGGTGAACTTGGAGAGCGCCAGCTGGTGGCTGAGCTGCGGCAGCAGCGGCGTGATCACCGCGTAGAACAGCGTCTCGAGGAAGATCGCGGCGCTGACAACGAGCAGCAGCCGCTCGTTCTCGGCGCGCTTCATCGCGTCGCCCGCAGCGCCAGCGCCAGCCAGAAGCGGCCGTCGGGCTCGTCGAGCGCTTCCCCGAACAGCTCGCGCAGGCGCGCGAGGCGGTAGCGCGCGGTCTGCGGGTGGATCCCGAGCGCCGTCGCCGCCGGTCCCAGGCGCCCCTGCTCATCCAGCCAGGCGGCGAGCGTCGCGGTCAGCCGCTCACGCGAGCCGGGCGAGAGCTCGGCCGAGCGGCGCCAGCTCGGCCGCCGCGAACTCGGCCGCGAGCACCGGATCGGCCCGCAGCAGCAGCTCGCCCGCGTGCTCGCGAGCACTGATCAGCGGCTCACCGCCGACCGGTGCGAGCGCGAGCGCAGCTCGCGCTCGCACGAAGCTGAGAGCGGCATCACCCCACGCGACCGTCGTGCCCAGGCCGGCGCTCACGCGCGCCTGTCGGACGGCGCGCTCGAGCTGCCTGCGGCGTCCCGGCGCGTCGGGATCGGGCACGATCGCGCAGACCAGCTCGCCGACGTTCTCGGTGATCGCGCCGACGGGCAGCCGCACCGCCTGCGGGCGGGTGGCCTGTTCGGCTTCGGCACCGCCCTGTGCCGCGATCGCAACGGCCGCGAGTGTGCGCGGCAGCTCCCAGGCAGCCTCGCGCGCGGCGGCCTGCACAACCTCGGGCTCGGCCGCCGGGTCGCGCACCAGCAGCCGCACCAGCCGGCGCCTGCGCGAGCTCGGTCTCACCGGCGATCTGGGTCTGCTCGAGCGCATAGCCCTCGGCCGACTCGGCCGAGAGCACGTCGATGTAGGCGAAGATCGACTCCGCCAGCAGGTACAGGGTCGCCGGCTCGAGCCCGCTTGCCTCGCCGGCCGCGGCCGCCCGCCGCCACATCACGCGCGCACCGATGCGGTAGGCGCTGAGCAGCGAGTCGAGCCTGCGCCCGGCGCGCATCTCGCCGCGTCCCAGACGCCGGTAGACGTCCGAGCGCGGCACCGGGCCGCCGGCCTCGATCTCAAGCACCAGGTGGTTGAGCGCCTGCTCGACCCCGGCGCGCACGCCGACACCGAACTCGCCCTCAAGCGGGCGCTGATAGCCGGGGACGGTGCCGACGGCGGCGATGATCTCGTCGACCAGCCCGGGCAGCAGCGGACGCACGACGGCGGCCACCGCGGGCGGAAGCTCGTGCCAGGGCTGGTTGGGCATGTTCATAACAGAATTACAAATTTCGACACCGAGATAGTGCGTGAGTGTGAAGAAGCTTGCTCATCCGGGCACTTAAGATGGTGTCGTGACCCGTGCGCACAAGTTCGCCAACCTGATCGGCGTCGGGCGTTCCGCCGGCCGCGCTGATCGCCGCGATCGTGCTGCTCTGGCACCGCGCCGTCGGGCCACTCGAGCTGGTGGTGATGGCGGTGCTCTATCGTGCTGACCGCATTCGGCGTGACGCTCGGCTATCACCGCATGTTCACGCACCGCGCGCTCGAGAGCTCACGCGCGCTGCGGGCGCTGCTCGCGATCCTCGGCTCGATGGCGGTCGAGGGCTCGGTGATCACCTGGGTCGCCGACCACCGCAAGCACCACGCCTTCACCGACCAGGAGGGCGACCCGCACTCACCACACCTCAGCGGCCCCGGTCTGCTCGGCGCGGTCAGAGGGCCTCTGGCACGCGCACATCGGCTGGCTGTTTGAGACCGTCGGGCAGGCCGAGCGCGAGCGCTTCGCCCCCGACCTGATGAAGGACCGCATGATCCGCGTGATCGACAAGCTCTTCCTGTTGTGGGTGGCGCTCGGACTGGCCGTGCCGTTCGCGCTCGGCTGGCTGATCGGCGGCAGCCTCGGCGTGGCGCTGACGACGCTGCTGTGGGCCGGTCTGGTGCGCGTGCTGCTGCTGCACCACGTGACCTGGTCGATCAACTCGGTCTGCCACTTCTTCGGTAAGCGCCGCTTCGACGATCGAGGATGAGTCGCGCAACGTCTTCTGGCTGGCGCCCGTTCTCGATGGGCGAGGCCTGGCACCACAACCACCATGCCTTCCCGACCTCGGCCTTCCACGGGCTGCGCTTCTGGGAGCGGCTCAGCGACCCCACCGGGCTGCTGATCACGCTGCTGGAGAGGCTCGGTCTGGTCTGGAACGTGGTGCGGATCAGCCCCGAGCGCCAGGCGGCGAAGCTCAGGGAGCGAGTGCTGTCCTGCCGGCGCCCGCGGGCCGACGGGCGGGGCAGCAGATGGGTGGGTCAACCCTCCTCGAACGGGGCCATCGTCAGACCGGCGCCGTCGAGACTGACCCAGTAGCTCTCGGCGTCCTCGCGGGCGCCGCTCCAGACGATCGCGCAGCCGTTGTTGTGGATGCGGTCGGCCAGGCGGTAGCCCTCGGCGAGCGTCACACCCGGGATGTAGCCGGCAAGCGTCTCGGCAACATGGTCAAAGGTGTTGTGGTGATCGTTGAGCACCACAACACGCCACTGCCCACCGAGTCCGCTGCCGGGACCCCGTGTCCGGGGCAGTTCAGCCGTCAGCGACATTCGCGCGAGAGAATACCGGCAAGCGGCGCGCTTTCAAAGCACGCAACAAGCGGTGCGGGTTCGTCGGGCAACGTCTCAGGACTCGCGTTTGTCCCAGTACCGGCGCAGGCCCGCGTACGCCTGGTCGACCGGGACAGCTGCCATGAACGAGTCGAAATCCTCGGCGCTGACGGCCGCACGTACGTCCTCCCGGACACTCGCGATCCAATCATCCCGACGCTGGTCGCGGGCCGACTCGGCCCAGCGGTCGAGCCGCTCCGCCAGCTCGTCGAGCTGTCGCTCCGGGTCCTCGTAGGAGCCGAAGTGCGTGATCGCAAGCCGCTGCGGCCGCCAGTCGCGGATCAACTCAAGTGAGTGGTGCCAGGCCTCGACGTCGATGTCCGGGGGAGGCGTGGGCGGCAGCGTCGGCGTGTCCGCCTCGATCCGCACCCCGCCGACGTCACCGACGAAGGCGGTGCCCTCATGCAGATAGCAGACGTGGTGCTTGGCGTGACCGGGGGTGTAGGCGACCTCGAAGCTGTCGCCGCCGATGCGGAGCGTCTCGCCGCCGCTGAGCACGTGCAGGCGGTCCTCGGGCACGGGCACGAACTCACCCCACATCGCGAGCATCTTGTCCTCGCCGTACAGCTGCGACGCGCTCGCCCACAGCCGCTCGGGGTTGATCATGTGCGGCGCACCCCGCTCGTGCACGTAGACCTCGAGCCGCGGGAAGCGTCGCATCAGCGAGCCCGTCCCGCCGGCGTGGTCGAAGTGGATGTGGGTCAGCAGAATCGCCTGCGGCTGCCAGCCGTCAAGCTCTGCGAGGACGCGATCGAGCGACAGGGTCGGGCCCGGATCGACCAGTACCTCCCCAACCTGCCAACAACAGATCCACCGACGCCGCCCCAGGTGGAGCGTGTCAATGGCTCGCATTGAGCTCGTCGAAAGCCGAGACGTCCTCAGCGCCGTAGCCGAGCCCTCCCTGGCCGATCGCCTTCTGCTCGTTGTCCTGTGGGAAGCGCTCAGCTGCCAGATCCGCGATCTGGTTGAGCTGACGGGCCAGGTCGCGGGCGTCTGCGACGATGCGCTCGCGCTCGCCCCAGATGCGGTCGGTGTCGAGATCAAGCTCGTGCAGTCGCTGCTCGGCCACCGACACGACGTGCGCGGCGTCGCGCTCCGCCTTGTCACGGTGGTCCTGGGCCTCGCGCCTGGCGGCACCGACGATCCCCTCGGCCGTGGCGTGTGCCTGCTTGAGGACATCGGCGACCTCGTCGCCGACGCGTTCCAGTGCATCGCGCACCGCCGCATCCGGGCTCTGTTGGATCGTCTGCAGCTCACGGATCTGGCGTTGCAGCTGCGTCACATAGGCGTCGACCTCGTCACGGTCATAGCCCCTTCTGGAGGGCTTGAACAGCCCTTCCCCGGTCCTCATCAGCTCTTCGCTCATCGCCTGAAGGCTAACCGCTGGCGCCCCGGAATGAAATGCCGGCCAAAACGACGGTCAGCAGCGCGCCGGCGTGCCGTAAATCACCCATACAATCGGGTATCTGATGTTGGTCGCAGAACCACTGGTAGATGGCCACGGGCGCCGCATCACCGATCTGCGCGTTTCGGTCACCGATCGCTGCAACTTTCGCTGCCAGTACTGCATGCCGGCGGAGGGCCTGCCGTGGCTTGAACGCGCGGAGGTGCTGAGCTTCGAGGAGATCGCGCGGCTTGTGGCGCTGTTCGCGCAGCTCGGCGTCCACGACCTGCGCCTGACCGGCGGCGAGCCCCTGGTCCGGCGCGAGTTCCCGCGGCTGGTGGCGATGCTCGCGGCGGTCGACGGGCTCGAGGACCTGGCGATCACCACCAACGGCTTTCTGCTCGAGCGCGATGCGGCGGCCCTGGTGGCGGCCTGTCAGAGCGCCGGCCAGCGGGCCGATGGTGGCTGGGGGCGCGGTGGCGGGATCAGATTCAACGTGTCGATCGACTCGCTGCAGCGCGATCGCTTCTATGCGCTCACGCGCCGCGATGCGCTCGATCAGGTCCTGCGCGGGCTCGAGTGCCTCGCACAGTTCCCGCAGGCGCACCCGATCAAGGTCAACGCGGTCGCGTTGCGCGGCTACACCGAGGACGAGGTCCCGGCCTTCGTCGAGCTCGCGCGCAACAGCGCCTACGAGGTGCGCTTCATCGAGTTCATGCCACTCGACGCCGATCGCGCCTGGACCTCCGACCAGGTGCTGACCGGCGCGGAGCTGCACGCGATGATCGACGCGCTGCATCCGCTGGCGCCGCTCGAGCGCGAACCGAGCTCGACCGCGCGCGTCTACACGTTCGCCGACGGGCGGGGCCGGATCGGCTTCATCAACCCGGTCTCGGAACCGTTCTGCGGGGATTGCAACCGGATCCGCCTGACCGCCGACGGGCGGCTGCGCACCTGCCTCTTCTCGCTCAACGAGACCGACCTGCGCGGACCGCTGCGTGAAGGCGCCGGCGACGCAGAGCTCGAGCAGCTGATCCGTGACGCCGTCTGGCGCAAGGAGCTCAAGCACCACATCGGCGAGCCCGGCTTCATTCAGCCGGCCCGCACGATGTCCGCAATCGGCGGTTAATACTTCCGCAGCATTTCTCGGCGATGATCCGGGAGATGCTGCTGCTCCTGGTCTTCGCGCTGGTGGCGGGTGCCGGCACGGCGATCACGCCCTGCGTGCTGCCGGTGCTCCCGGCGCTGCTGTCCGCCAGCGCCGTTGGCGGTCGCCGGCGGCCGCTGGGCATCGTGCTCGGGTTGGCGCTGACCTTCACGATCACGATCGTTCTGCTCTCCCAGCTCGTCAACGGCGTCGGGCTCGGCAGCAGCGCGACCCGCATCCTGGCGTTCATCGTGCTGATCGGGTTCGGACTGGTGATGCTGGTGCCGCCGCTCGCGCAGCGGGTGCAGGCGCCGCTCTCGCGGCTCGCGCGCTTCGGGCCGAAGTCCCGCGGCGAGGGCTTCTGGACGGGACTCGGGGTGGGCGCGGCGCTGGGCTTCGTATGCGCGCCGTGCGCCGGCCCGATCCTCGCCGCCGTGATCGCGGCGAGCGCCAGCAGGGGGCCGACTCTACGCGCCGCGGTGGTCGGCATCACCTACGCGCTGGGTCTGTCGGCCGTGCTTTTGCTGTACGGCTTCGGTGGCCGGGCGGTGCTCAACCGCATCAGGCGCACGGCGCGCGGCGACGTGGTCGAACGTGCGCTCGGCCTGGTGCTGATCCTCACCGGCATCGCGATCGCCTTCAACCTCGATGTCCAGTTCGAGAACGTGCTCGCGCCGAGCACGGGCAAGGCGCCGGCGTTCCTGATCGACCCGACGCACGCGCTCGAGAGCTCCTCGGCGATCAGCAAGGAGCTCGCCTCGCTGCAGCCGGCCTCGAAGTTCGCCAAGCGCCAGCAGCACGTGCAAGCGCACAGCGCATCGCTGCCACGACTCGGCCGTGCGCCCAACTTCACCGACACCGAGGACTGGTTCAACACCCCGGGCGACCGCCCGCTGACGCTTGCCGGGCTGCGCGGCCACGTGGTGCTCGTCGACTTCTGGACCTACACCTGCATCAACTGCATCCGCACGCTGCCCTTCGTCGAGGGCCTCTACAAGCAGTACCACCGCTACGGCCTGGAGGTCGTCGGCGTCGAGACCCCCGAGTTCACCTTCGAACAGGAGGCCGGCAACGTCCGCCAGGCGATCCACAGCGACGGGATCACCTATCCGGTGGTCCAGGACAACCGCTACGGGACCTGGAACGCCTACGGCAACCAGTACTGGCCGGCCGAGTACTACATCGACGCCACCGGTGAGGTGCGCCACTACGAGTTCGGCGAGGGCGGATATGCGCACGACGAGCGGGTCGTGCGCGAGCTGCTGCGCGCGGCCGGCACGCACAGGCTGCCGCCGCTGATGAGCGCCCACGCGCAGCTGCCCTCCAAGCACATCGGCACCGAGGAGACGTACCTGAACCCGCAGCGCCAGGCGGGCTTCGTCGAGCCGCTGCAGCGCGGCGTCTTCTCCTACGCGCGCCCCAACAGCCTGAACCTGGATCAGTGGGCGCTGGGCGGCAGCTGGAGGGTCGGCTCGGAGGCGATCACGCCCGCGGCGCCGAATGCCACGATCAGCGGCCACGTGCAGGCCCGCGATGTCTACCTGGTCATGACCTCAGCCGATGACAAGCCACGCCGGGGGCGGGTGCTGGTGAACGGCGCGCCGATCGCGGCGGCCGACCGTGGCAGCGACGTCGGCGCCGGCGGCTACTTCACGGTCCGGGGCCAGCGGCTCTACAGCCTGGTCAAGCTGCGCAGCGACGCCACCTTCACGATCACCGTCCAGCTTCCGCGCGGGATCCAGGCCTACGACTTCACCTTCGGCTGAGCTGCCGCGGCGCTCAGGCGCGCACCGAGCGCCGCTGCCGGTCGAGCATGCCGGCCGCCAGCAGCAGATCGTCGGGGGTGTTGACGTCGAACAGCTCGAGCTCGTCCTCGACCTCCAGCAGCAGCGGCTCGAGCGCGCGCGCGACGTCATCCAACGCGAGCTGGCCGTGGGCCGCCTCTGACAGCAGCGAAGCCGCGGCCGGCGTGTAACAGCCGACCAGCGGATAGCCGCCACAACGGCTCGAGGCGATCGCCGCACGACGGCCGTCGCGGGCGGCGCCCGCCAGCGCACGCAGCAGGCGCGGGGAGATGAAGGGCATGTCCAGCGGGCAGACGAGCACCGGCCTGCCGCCCGCGAGCGCCAGTGCCTCCCCCACTCCGAGCATCGGATGCAGGGGCTCGTCGGGCTCGACCCAGACCATCGCTCCCTCGAGCCGGGGCAACACCGTCCGCGGCTTGGCGATGATCGCGACGTCGGTCAGCACCTGGCGCATCGCACGCAACGGGTACTGCAGCAGCGGCTCCCCGTGGAGCGCGACGCTCGCCTTGTTACCGCCGATCCGGCTTCCGGGTCCCCCGGCCAGGATCACACCAACCGGCGGCTGGCTTGTTATGGGAGTGGATCGCATGTCTAGAATCGAGCTGATGGAGGGCTCAACCGAGGTTCGGAGCTGGCTTCGCTGCTATCGCTGCTGGTCTCAAAATCTCGAGGTACAGCTCCATTACGAGGGCATCCACCGCATCGACCCGGAGACGGGCGAACGCACCGATGTGGTCGATGAGATGCAGGAGGCGGTGGTGCAATGCCTCGAGTGCATGCACGATCAGCCGCACCTCGGCTTCCACAACGGAAGGGTCGAGCCGATCGAGGATCGCTGGGAGCGGATGATCACCGGGACCCCGTGGATCGCGTCGTGCACGGTGACGGTCGATGCCGATGACGTCGAGACCTGCTCGGGACCCGATGCCGGCGACTCGCTGTCCTACGCCGCCTTCGGCGACCACGGCACTCGTGAGTTCTTCACGCACGTCCGCTTCCACAAGCACGACGAGGACCGCATCGTCGTGCACCTGCTGGTCGAGCTCTACGCGCGCACGGCCGAGGAGGCCACTGAGGTGCTCGAGGAAGCAGCGCGCGGAACCCTGGCGATCACGTCGCTGGCGGAGGAATCGCGTCCTCCGGCATCGACTGGTCGTAGCACGCATTGACGGGTCCCCTGAGCCGTCCACGCGCTAACCCTACCTCGACGATCAAGAGCGCGAGCGCAACCGGCACCGTGGCCGGCAGATTGTCGACCACCAGGAACAGCAGATCGAACACCGCCGCGACCGCCAGCGTGAGCAGCGCGGCGGCCCGCTGGACCTTCGCACGTGCGGCGTAAACGCCGCCGAGCAGTGCCGCCACGAACAGATCGCCGTAGCCCAGCGAGATCGAGCCGAACTGCTCGCTCTGCAGCTGCGGTAGTCCGCCAACCGGCTTTGCCGCCGCAAGCTCGTTGTTGGGCGCCTGTAGCTGATCGGATGCGATCAGCCAGACATCGGCGCAGGCCATCGCGATGATCCCGAGCTTCAGCCAGCGGCCGGGTGTGACGGTCGCAAGCAGCGCGCCAAGCGTGACACAGCTCAAGCCCGAGAGCAATGCCCCGGCCGCCTCGCCGGCGAGGCTGTAGGGCGTGCGCCAGGCGACCACAAACAGCGCGACGGCAACCACCGCCAACCAGGGGCGTGCGCCGCGGGCGACCCAGCCGAGCGCCAGCGCGGCGAGGATCGGCACCGCCACCAGGGCCAGGTAGGTGAGCCAGCTGGCCGTGGCGGAGGCGTAACGGATCGCGAAGATCACGGCGACGATCGAGACCACCGGAATCAGCGCCCAGCCACGCCCGCGCAGGCGCTGCAGGCGAGCGGCCCAGGCCGCATCGAGCCCGCGCGGCGCGGCAACGACGCCGGCCTGCAGCGCGAGCAGACCGGCGTCGGATGGAATCAGTGGAAGCGTCGGCTCAGGGTCCGTCGGGCCCTTAGCTCAGACGCAGCTCGAGTTGCTCGAGCTGTTCCTGGAGCTTTACCGGGAGCGTCGCGCCGAACTTGGCGTAGTGCGCGTGGATCTGCGGGATCTGCTTCTTCCAGCCCTCGGCATCGACGCTCAGCAACTCATGCAGGTCGGCCTCGGTGAGGTCGAGGTTGCTGGTGTCGATGCCGCCCTCGCCGACCGGCGGGAGCAGCCCGATCTCAGTCTCGACGGCGCCTGCCGAGCCCTCGCAGCGGCGGAAGATCCACTCCAGCACGCGCGAGTTCTCGCCGTAGCCGGGCCATAGGAACTTGCCGTCGGCGCCCTTGCGGAACCAGTTGACGTAGAAGACCTGCGGCAGCTTGACCCCGTCGCGTTGGCCGAGGTTCAGCCAGTGCTGCCAGTAATCGCCCATGTTGTACCCGCAGAACGGCAGCATCGCCATCGGATCGAAGCGCAGCGCACCGACGGCCCCGCTCGCGGCCGCGGTCGTCTCCGAGGACATGATCGAGCCGAGGAACACGCCGTGCTCCCAGTCACGTGCCTCGTGCACGAGCGGCACGACCGTCGCGCGACGGCCGCCGAACAGGAAGGCGTCGATCGGCACGCCGGCCGGGTCCTCCCACTCGGGCGCGATCGACGGACACTGAGCCGCAGGCGTCGTGAAGCGGGCGTTCGGATGCGCCGCCGGCGTCTCCGAGGCGGGCGTCCAGTCGTCGCCCTTCCAGTCGATCGCGTGCGCCGGCGGCTCGCCCGTCAGCCCCTCCCACCAGACGTCGCCGTCGTCGGTGAGCGCGCAGTTGGTGAAGATCGTGTTGCGCCCAATCGTGTCGATCGCGTTGGGGTTGGTCAGCGCACCGGTGCCGGGAGCGACACCGAAGAACCCGTTCTCCGGATTCACGGCGCGCAGGCGACCGTCGGCATCGAACTTCATCCAGGCGATGTCATCGCCGATCGTCTCCACCTTCCAGCCCGGCAGCGTCGGGATCAGCATCGCCAGGTTGGTCTTGCCGCAGGCGCTCGGGAAGGCGCCGCCAACGTACTTGACGGTGCCCTCCGGCGAGGTCAGCTTGAGGATCAGCATGTGCTCGGCGAGCCAGCCCTCGTCGCGCGCCATGACCGAGGCGATGCGCAGCGCGAAGCACTTCTTGCCGAGCAGCGCGTTGCCGCCGTAGCCCGAGCCATAGGACCAGATCTCACGGCTCTCAGGGAAGTGCACGATGTACTTGTTGTCGGCGTTGCACGGCCACGGCACATCCTGGATGCCGTCCGCCAGCGGTGCTCCGACGGAGTGCACGCAGGGCACGAAGTCGCCGTCGTCACCGAGCGCGTCGAGCGCCGGCTGGCCCATGCGGGTCATGATCCGCTGCGACACCGCAACGTAGGCCGAATCGGTCAGCTCGACGCCGATGTAAGAGATCGGCGATCCGATCGGACCCATGCTGAAGGGCACGACGTACATCGTGCGGCCGCGCATCGAACCCTCGAACAGGCCGTTGAGCGTCGCGCGCATCTCCGCCGGATCCGCCCAGTTGTTGGTCGGGCCGGCATGCTCCTGGCGTTGCGAGCAGATGAACGTGCGGTCCTCGACACGGGCCACATCGCCAGGGTCCGACAGCGCCAGGTATGAGTTCGGGCGCTTCGTCTCCGAGAGCCTACGGAAGGTGCCGGCGTCGATCAGTACCTGGGCAAGGCGGTCGTACTCCTCCACGGACCCGTCGCACCAGTAGATCTCATCGGGCTGCGTCAGCGCGGCGATCTTCTCAACCCAGGCACGGAGTCCTGCGTGGTTGCTCCGGGCGGCCTGTTTGGTCACGGTGTGCGACATGTCCAGATACTTCTCCTTCCTAGAAAGGTGCTCTTCAGGTCAGATCCAATGAACGGGCTGTTCGCACGAACGCGGGGCATTCGTGCGTCGTTGTACATGAAGAGGTGCTGGCCTCCTGGGCCTGTGGCTGGCGCCATACGCCATCCTAACCCAGGCGATACCCGTGAACAAAGCGTAAACAGCCTCGGAAAATACGTTTGCGTGATAAGAGTTATCGCGTGTTAGCGCACACAACGCCGCTACTGCTGGTTCTCCGTCAGAAGCCTCAGGGCATTTGGCCGCAGCACGCGTAATACTCCCGCACCTATGAGGATTTCAGCCAAAGCCGATTACGCGGTGCGAGCGATGGTCGAGCTCGCCGCCAGCGGCGGCGAGAAGCCGGTCAAGGCCGAGCGCCTGGCGACCGCCCAGGACATCCCGCTGAACTTCCTCGAGAACATCCTCGGGGAGCTGCGGCACGCCGGTCTGGTGCGCTCGCACCGCGGCGCCGAGGGCGGCTTCCGGCTGGCCAAGGACGCCGCCGAGATCACTGTCGCCGACGTCATCCGCGCGGTCGAGGGCCCGCTCGCCAGCGTCCGCGGCGCCCCGCCCGAGGAGTCCCAGTACAACGGCGCGTCGGAGGCGCTGCTGCGGGTGTGGATCGCGGTGCGCGCGAACCTGCGCAACGTCGTCGAGCAGGTGACGGTCGCCGATGTCGCCAGCGGCAAGCTGCCAAAGGCGATCGACAAGCTGGCCGACGATCCCGACGTGTGGGTCACGCGCTGACGCGCCGCCGCGCGGTCGAGCTGAGCGTGTACACACCGCGACGGCGGGGGATAATCCGCGCAGCGTGATGCTGGACCTCAAGCTCGAGACGGTCGACTTGGAGCTGCAAGAGCGTGTCGCGTGGATCACGCTCAACCGGCCCGCGTCGCTGAACGCCTTCACACCGCAGATGGGCCGCGAGCTGATGACCGCGCTCGATCACGTGGCGGATGCGCCCGAGGTGCGCGCGCTGGTGCTGACCGGCGCCGGCCGTGGCTTCTCCTCCGGAGCCGACCTCAAGCACGGGGTGCTCCGGGACGCTGAGGGCAAACCTGATCTGCTCAGCCTGCTGCGCGAGGTCTTTCACCCCCTGATCCTGCGGCTGCGGGCGATCGACAAGCCGGTCATCGCCGCGGTCAACGGCGGCGCCGTGGGCTTCGGCTGCTCGCTGGCGTTGGCCGCGGACCTGGTCGTCGCCGAGCGCTCGGCCTACTTCCTGCTCGCCTTCGCCAACGTCGGGCTGACGCTCGATGGTGGCTCGACGGCGTTGCTGGTCGGCCGCGCCGGCCATGGCCGCGCCTCGGAGATGGGTCTGCTCGCAGAGCGGGTCGATGCCGAACACGGCGCTGGCCTGGGGACTCGCCAACCGCGTCGTCGCCGACGGCGAGCTGCGCGCAGCGTGCCGTCGAGCTGGCGACGCGACTGGTCGCGGGAGCGCCGGGATCACATGCCGCCACCAAGCATGCACTCAACCAGGCCGCGTACGCACAGCTGGCCGCGCAGCTCGACCTCGAGGCGCTGCAACAGCAGCGCTGCGCCTCATCCGCGGATTTCATCGAGGGGGTCCGGGCATTTCTAGAGAAGCGCCCGGCGCAGTTCACCGGCAGCTGAACCCGTTTCACCAGCAGTTAGAGGAGAGAGCTCATGAACCTTGCACAGATACTCAGTGAAGCGGCATCGGGCAATCCCGAGCAGGTGGCCGTCAAGCTCGACGACTTCGCCCTGAACTACGGGCTGCTCGAGCAGGCCGCGATGCGCATCGCCGCGATGCTCGCCCAGCGCGGCATCGGCCCCGGCGATCGGGTCGCGCTGATGCTGCCCAACGTGCCCCACTTCGTCGTCGCCTACTACGGGATCCTGCGCGCCGGCGCGGTCGTGGTGCCGATGAACGTGCTCAACAAGCGCCGCGAGGTCGAGTACTACCTGCGCGACTCGGGCGCGAAGCTGCTGTTCGTCTGGAACGACTTCGCCGCCGAGGCCGAGCCTGCCGCCGCCGAGCTGGGATGCGAGTGCATCGCGATCGTTCCGGGCGAGTTCGAGCAGACGCTGTTCGGGACCGAGCCGCTCGAGCAGCTGATCGAGCGCCAGTCCGACGACACCGCGGTGCTGCTCTACACCTCGGGCACGACCGGCACGCCCAAGGGCGCCGAGCTCACACATGACAATCTGCTGCGCAACTGCCACGTATCGCGCGACCTGTTCGACCTCGGCACGGGCACGGTGGTGCTCGGGGCCCTGCCGCTGTTCCACTCGTTCGGGCAGACCTGCGCGATGAATACCTGCGTGGTCGCGAGCGGCATGCTCACGCTGCTGCCGCGCTTTGACCCCGTCAAGGCGCTGGAGATCATCGAACGTGATCAGGTGGCCGTGTTCGAGGGCGTCCCCAGCATGTACGGCGCGAATGCTCAACGTGCCCGACCACCGGCGCTACGACACCTCCACGTTGCGCTGCTGCGCGTCCGGAGGCGCCGCGATGCCGGTCGAGCTGATGCGCGGCTTCGAGCAGGAATTCAACTGTCAGATCCTCGAGGGTTACGGTCTCTCGGAGACCTCACCGGTCGCATCCTTCAACCATCCCGACCGCGAGCGCAAGCCGGGCTCGATCGGCACCCCGATCGACGGCGTAGAGATGAAGGTCGTCGACGACGACGACCACGAGCTGCCGACCGGCGAGGTCGGTGAGATCGTGATCCGCGGCCACAACGTGATGAAGGGTTACTGGGGCCGCCCCGACGCGACCAGCGAGGCGATGCGCGGTGGCTGGTTCCACACCGGCGACCTCGCCCGGGTCGACGCCGACGGCTACTTCTTCATCGTCGACCGCAAGAAGGACATGATCATCCGCAACGGCTTCAACGTCTACCCGCGGGAGATCGAGGAGCTGCTCTACGAGCACCCGGCGGTGCGCGAGGCCGCCGTGGTCGGCATCCCCCACGATGAGTACGGCGAGGAGATCGGCGCCGCCATCTCACTCAAGGACGGTGCCACCGTCACGACCGATGAGATCCGCGAGTTTGTCAAGGACCAGGTCGCCGCCTACAAGTACCCGCGCAAGATCTGGATCGTCGACGAGCTTCCGAAGGGCCCAACCGGCAAGATCCTCAAGCGCGAGCTGAAGATACCGGTGGCGAATTGAAAACAACTGCGCAGGTCAGCGTCCGCCCCGCGGAGGACGCCGACATCGAGCTGATCTACGCGCTGATCGTGGCGCTGGCCGAATACGAGCGCGCTCCCGAGGCGGTGGGCGGCACGCCCGAGCAGCTGCGCAAGTGGCTGTTCGGCGACGCCCCGGCCGCGGAGGCGCTGATCGGCGAGGTCGACGGCGTGCCGGCCGGCTTTGCCCTCTTCCACGGGACCTTCTCGACCTGGGACTGCCGTCCGGGGCTGTGGCTCGAGGACCTCTTCGTGCTGCCCGAGTTCCGGCGCTTCGGCGTCGGCGGCCGGCTACTCGGCAGCGTCGCGAAGCTTGCGCTGCAGCGCGGTTACACGCGCGTCGGCTGGACCGCGCTCGACTGGAATGAGATGGCGCTCGGCTTCTACCGAAAGATCGGCGCGACCGTGCTGGACGAGTGGACCAACCACCGTCTGAGCGGCGCGACGCTGGCGGCGGTCGCCGCCGGCGCGGACGGCTGACGTTGCAGGTCCCCCTGCTCACGGTGCTGCGCGAGTGGGGACGGATCGGTCTGATCGGCTTCGGTGGGCCGCCGGCGCACATAGCGCTGCTGCGCCGCCGGGTCGTTGAGGAGCGCGGCTGGATCGCGCCGGACGAGTTCGAGGCGGCGATCGCCGCCTGCAACCTGCTGCCCGGGCCGGCCTCGACGCAGCTCGCGATCTTCTGCGCGTACCGCGTCGCCGGCCGCCGCGGGGGGCTCGTCGGCGGGCTCGCGTTCATCCTGCCGGCGGTCATCTGCGTGCTGCTGCTGTCGCTGCTGTTCCTGTCCTCGGCGCCGCCGCTCTGGATCCGGGGCGCGGGCGACGGTGCCGGCGCGGCGGTGGCGGCCGTCGCCGCCGCCGCCGGCTGGTCACTGCTGGTGCCGAGCTGGCGCAGGGCCCGAGTCGTTGGCAACGCGCGCATCGCCCGCTGGTTCATCTACGGTGCCGTGGGTATCACCGGCGCGATCTTCCTCGGCCCCTACCTGGTGATCGCGCTGCTCGCCTGCGGCCTGCTGGAGCTCGGATGGGAGACCGGCCTGAACACGAGCGGACAGCTCAACGCGGCCGGCGGTCCCGCCATCCCGGCGCTCGCCATAGCCAGCTTCGGGATGGCGGCGGCCGCCGGCGGCATCGGAGCACTGATCTGGGAGGCGTTCAAGGTCGGCGCGCTCTCCTTCGGCGGCGGCTTCGTGATCATCCCGCTGATGCAGCACGACGCGGTCCACACCTACCACTGGATGTCCGGATCGCACTTCCTCAACGCGGTCGCGCTCGGCCAGGTCACGCCCGGACCGGTGGTCGCGACCGTCGCCGCGGTCGGCTACGCGGCCGCCGGCGTGGGCGGCGGCCTGCTCGCCGCGCTGGTGGCGTTCACGCCGTCGTTCGCGGCGGTGATGCTGGGCGGGCCGCAGTTCGCGCGGATCCGCGCTTCGGCACGGGCGCAGGCCTTCCTCGACGGCGCCGGCCCGGCCGCGATCGGAGCGATCATCGGCTCGGCGGTGCCGCTCGCCGAGGCACTGCCTCACAGCTGGCAGATCCCGCTGCTGGCGGCCGCCGCGGTGGCGCTGCTTGTGGCGCGCCGCGGCGTCGTGCCGACGCTGCTGACGGCCGGCGCTGATCGGCACGGTCGTGGTGCTCGCCGGGGCGCCCGCCTGAGCGCAGGCATCGGAGAGCAGAAATAGAGGGAGCCCCGTTGCCGGGGCTCCCTCCTTAGCAGACCTATAAGCCGGATCTTGTCGAGAGCAGTCATCCATCTGAGCGGCCTACCCGAACCTTGGCGGGCAACCTGCAAACGGTTCTGCTCGGCCTTGCATCAGGTGGGGTTTACCTGGCCGCCGCGTCGCCGCGACGCCGGTGCGCTCTTACCGCACCATTTCACCCTTACCGGTCCGGGACGCTGCAGCGGCCCCGGACTTAGGCGGTGTCATTTCTGTGGCACTTTCCCGCGGGTTTCCCCGGGTCGGCGTTACCGACCACCTTGCCCTGTGATGTCCGGACTTTCCTCGAAGGCCTTCAGACCTCCGCGACTGCTCAGCCTGCAATGGCGAGCATAGCGTCGGGCAGCCGCGGCGCAAAGCGCCGCACGGACATATTCAGCGCGGCCTGATCCGGCGCGGCCTGATCCGGCGCGGCCTGATCCGGCGCTACATGCTGCGCATCAGGCCGACCACCCGACCGAGCACGCTCACGTCCCGCACCAGAATCGGCGACATCTCCTCGTTCTCGGGCTGCAGGCGAATATGGTCGCCCTCCCGGAAGAAGCGCTTGACCGTCGCCTCCTCCTCCACCAGCGCGACGATGATCTCCCCGTCGCGCGCGGTCTCCTGCCGCCGCACGACCACCAGATCCCCGTCCAGGATCCCCGCGTTCTTCATCGACTGCCCGCGCACGCGCAGCAGATACTCGCCGCTGTCGCCGCCACAGACCGACGGCGTCTCGATGTACTCCTCGACGTTCTCCTCGGCGAGGATCGGAGAACCGGCCGCCACCTGCCCCAGCAGTGGCAGACCGGGCTTCACCGCGTCACGGATCACCGCACCGGCGCGGCCCAGCAGCTCCATCGCACGGGGCTTGGTCGGATCACGCCGCAACAACCCCAGTTTCTCGAGGTTTGCGAGATGGGCATGGACCGTCGAGGACGACGCCAGCCCCACCGCCTTGCCGATATCCCGGACCGTTGGCGGATACCCGTTCTGCTCCGAATAGCGCTTGATGAAGTCGAAGATCTCCTGCTGACGCTTGGTCAGGTCCATCAATTGGCTCCTTGCTCGGATTCACTGCCGAATCTGGCGAACATGTGTTCGGAAGATACCTGGCCCCGAGGACGGAAGCCAGGGTGCCTGTCTATACTCCGCGCCCCAGGCGCCTGTGGCGGAATTGGTAGACGCGCAAGGTTGAGGGCCTTGTGAGCGCTTAGCTCGTGGAGGTTCGAGTCCTCTCGGGCGCACTGGAGTTCCTGTGTCCCGCGCATCGGTCCGACACCGAGCGCGGGCCGCGGGCCAACCCCCAACCGTCGACATGCGCATGGAGCAGTCGTTGGCAGAAACCCCCGAGCAACGGCCTGGCGCGGAGATCCGCGCAGTTCTGGAGGTGGCCGAGAGCGTGCTCGCGGAGCTCGACGTCGACGTGGTGCTCAACCGCGTGCTCGGGGCCGCCCGCGAGATGACCGCGGCCAGGTACGCGGCGGTCGGCGTGCTCGACCAGTCCCGCGGTGAGCTCGAGCGCTTCCTCACCTCCGGGATCGACGAGCACACCCGCGCCCAGATCGGCAGCCCGCCGCGCGGCCGCGGCGTGCTCGGCGAACTGATCATCAACCCCGGCCCGCTGCGGCTCGACGACGTCGGCTCGCATCCGCGCTCGTACGGGTTTCCCAAGGGCCACCCGCCGATGAAAACCTTCCTCGGCGTGCCGCTGCTGGCGGCGGGCGAGCTGTTCGGGAACATCTACCTGACCGACAAGGCCGGCGGCGAGCCGTTCACGCCCGCTGACGAGCGGGCGCTGGTGGCGCTTTCGCGCTTCGCCGGGATCGCGATCGATCATGCCCGGCGTTACGCCACGGTCGAGTCGCAGCGCATCGAGCTGCAACGCGCGGTGGCCGCGCTCGACGCCACCGTGCAGATCACGCGCGCCGTCGGTGGTGAGACCAATCTGGACGCCGTGCTCGAGCTGGTGGCCGACCGCGGCCGCGCGCTGGTGTCCGCCAAGGCGCTCGTGATCGAGCGCGAGATCGACGGTGAGATGGTGGTCGTAGCCGCCGCCGGTGAGCTGCCGGCCGGCGTCGTCGGACGCGTGCTCGGCCACAGTGGCAACGTCGCCAGCGCGGCACTGCGGGAGCGCAGCACGCTGCGGATCGAGGACGGCCTCGGCCTGGCCCGCTCCCAGCAGCACGGGGTCGGGCGCCGCGGCCTGACCGCCGAGGCCGGTCTGG
This sequence comes from uncultured Actinomycetota bacterium, assembly GCA_963706725.1. Taxonomy (GTDB): domain Bacteria; phylum Actinomycetota; class Thermoleophilia; order Solirubrobacterales; family Solirubrobacteraceae; genus Palsa-465. Next base: position 3,226,157 of record OY970167.1, read on the forward strand.
TCGTGCCAATGCTCTTCCGCTCACGCGGATACGGAGTCCTGATCGCACTCGACCGCACCGAGGACGGCCCCGAGTTCAGCGCCGATGACCAGCGCATGCTCGAGGCGTTCGCGACCAGTGCCGCCACGGCGATCGCGACCGCCGTCTCGGTTCAGGCCGAACGCGCCGCCCAGCGGCTGACGGCCGCCGAGGCCGAGCGCGCGCGCTGGGCGCGTGAGCTGCACGACGAGACGCTCCAGAACCTCGCGGCGCTGCAGATCGCGATCGCCGGGCAGCTGCGCACGCGCGACCCCGCAGCGATGGCGGCCTTCATGGGTGACGCGGCCGCGCAGCTCGCTGCCGAGATCCAGAACCTGCGGACGCTGATCTCTGAGCTGCGGCCGACTGCGCTCGACGACCTCGGCCTGGGGCCGGCCGTGACCGCGCTGGTCGAGCGCACGCGGACGCTGGGGCTCGACGTGCGGCTCAGCGTCGATCTCTTCTACGAGGCGCGCAAGGCACCGGACCGCCTCGCGCACGAGGTCGAGACCGCGATCTACCGGATCACGCAGGAGGCGCTGACCAACGCCCGCAAGCACGGCGCGGCCTCGCGCGTCAACGTCGATCTGTGGGAGGACGCCTCCCACGTCCACCTGACCGTGCAGGACGATGGTCGCGGCTTCGATCCGCAGGCCAAGACCCAGGGTTTCGGCCTCACGGGGGTCAGCGAGCGGGTGGAGCTGCTGGGCGGCGAGCTCGAGCTCTCGTCGGTCACCGACAAGGGCACGACACTGGCGGTGACGGTCCCCAGCAGCTATGTCTCGGAGGCGGCGCGGCGCGGCCGCCGGGCCTGAGCGTCAAGCGATGATCGCGTCCCTGGCAGCCGCCTTTGCACCCGCGCATCAGGCGTACCTGCTCGAGGCACGCCAGATGCAGGCGCTGTCATTTGCCGTGCACATCCCACTGGTGTGCTTCGGGATCTCCTTCCCGGTGATGGTGCTGTTCGCCGAGAGCCGCTGGTTGCGCACCGGCGATCCGGTCTACCGCGAGCTGGCCCGCCGCTGGTCGCGGGTGATGATCGGACTGTTCGGTGTGGGCGTGATCACCGGCACGATCCTCAGCTTCGAGATGGGCCTGCTGTGGCCGAACTTCACCGCCACCTTCGGCGGGGTCTTCGGGCTCGGCTTCGCGATCGAGGGCTTCTCGTTCTTCGTCGAGGCGATCTTCATCGGGATCTACGTCTACGGCTGGAACCGCCTCTCCCCGCGCACGCACCTGCTCAGCGGGATCCCGATCGTGTTCACCGGCTTCACCGGGTCGCTGATGGTGATCTCCGTGAACGCCTGGATGCAGCATCCCGGCGGCTTCACGATGCGCCACGGCAAGGTGGTCCACGCCGACCCGTGGCGCGCGCTGTTCGGCAACGACTTCCTCTGGCACGAACTGCTGCACATGTACGTCGCCGGCTACATGGTCTCCGGCTTCATCCTCGCCGGGGTCTACGCGTACGCCCGGCTGCGCGGGCGCTGGGGCAGATACGAGCGCGCGGGACTCGTGATCCCGCTGACGATCGCGACGCTCGCCTCGATCGCGCAGGCGCCGATCGGCGACTGGGCGGCGCGCGACGTCGCCACCAACGAGCCGATCAAGCTGGCCGCGATGGAAGGCCTCTACAAGACCACGCGCGGCGCGTCCGAGCACCTGCTCGGGTGGTATGTGAACGGCAAGGTCAAGTTCGGGATCCCGATCCCGCACCTGCTGTCGCTGCTGGCGTTTCACAGCTGGAACGCAGTCGTCAAGGGGCTCGACACGGTCCCGGCATCGCGGCGGCCACCCGTCAACGTGGTCCGCGCCGACTTCCAGATCATGGTCGGGATCGGCACGCTGCTGGTGGTGCTGAGCCTGTTCTACCTGGGCGTCCGGCTGTGGCGCCAGCGGCTCCCGGAGACACGCTGGTTCTACCGCGCGCTGCTGCTCGCCGGCCCGCTGGCCACCGTGGCGCTGATCGCAGGCTGGATCGTGACCGAGGTCGGACGCCAGCCCTGGGTCGTCTACCACGTGATGCTGACCAAGGACGCCGTCACGGGCGCTCCCGGCATCCCCGTGGGCTACGGCGCGCTGATCGCCGTCTATGCGGCCGTCGCGGTCGGCCTCGTCTGGATGCTGCGGCGGCTGGCCGCGCGCCCGCTCGACCTGGAGCCCGAGTACCGATGAGCTCCGCGTTCCTCTCGGCGGTGCCGATGGTCTTCATCCTGACGGGCGTGGTGCTCTACGCGGTGCTCGCCGGTGCGGACTTCGGCGCCGGCATCTGGACGCTGCTCTCAGGCCCCGGCAGGCACGGCGAGGAGGTGCGTGACAGCGCCCACCACTCGATGGGGCCCGTCTGGGAGGCCAACCACGTCTGGCTGATCTTCGTGCTGACGGTCTTCTGGACCGCCTACCCGGAGGCGTTCGGCTCGATCGCCTCGACGCTGGCCGTGCCGATGTTCATCGCCGGTCTCGGGATCGTCATGCGCGGCGCCGCCTACGCACTGCGCTCGGGAGCGCTCGGAGCGCGCGAACGCGTGCTGATCGACGGGCTGTTCGCGCTCTCCTCGATCCTCACCCCTTTCGCCTTGGGCACGATGGTCGGCGCGATCGCCACCGGCAGCGTGCCGGTCGGCAATGCCGCCGGGGCGCATTTCTCAAGCTGGCTGGGAACGACCCAGATCCTCGATGGCGTGATCGCTGTGGCGAGCGCCGCGTACCTCGCCGCGGTCTACCTCGCGGCCGACTGCACGCGCCGCGGGGAGCAGCGGCTCGCGCGCGACTTCCGCCTACGTGCACTGGCCGCCGGCCCGCTGGCCGGCGGCTTGGCGCTAGCCGGGCTCGTGGCGCTCCACCACTCCGCTCATCCGCTCTACCACCAGCTGGTGAGCGGTCGGGCGCTGCCGGCGGTGCTGGTCTCGGCGGTCGCCGGGATCACGGCGATTGCGCTCGTCCTACGCAGGCGGTTCGAGCCGGCGCGCTACGTCGCGGCGCTGGCGATCGCGGCGGTGCTCGCTGGCTGGGCGCTGGGCCAGTGGCCGCGGATCCTGCCGGGGCTGGACCTCCGGCATGCGGCCGCCTCCCATGACGTGCTGATCGCCGTGATCGTGGCCGTGCTCGGCGGCGGCGCGATCGTGTTCCCGTCACTGGCCTGGCTGTTCCGGCTGAGCCTGCGGGGTGGCTTCGATCCCGTCACCGCAACCGAGCAGGTGCCCAGCGGGGCACCTGCGGTGAAGAGCACGAGCATGCCGACCGTCGCCGCCGGACGCGTGGCCGTCGCCGGGCTGATCGTCGGACTCGGGCTGCTCGTGTTCGCCGACGCGCCGGCGCTGCACGCGGTCGGCGTGGCCGCGCTGATCACGTTCGTGATCGCCGGCTTCCTGTGGCTGGCGCCGGCGCTGCTGCCGGAGCCGGTGCCACCATCTGAGCGGTGATGCACACCCTGCGGATCGGCGTCGAGGTCGCGTGGGCCGTTTTCTGGGCGGGCTGGCTGCTGGCCGCGTTCACGGCAAAGGGCAGCGTCGGCGGCGGCTGGGGCCGGCTGGGCCCGCGTGGGATCGCGGCGATCGCGGTCGTCGTGCTGGTGCGTGGAGTGCGCGGCGGCAGCCTCGAGGTTCACGATCTCACGGTCGGCGTGATCGGAGCGGTGCTGTTCGCCGTCGGCATCGCCGTGGCGGTGTGGGCGCGCGTGATCCTCGGTCGCAACTGGGGCATGCCGACAAGCCAACGCGTCGAACCGGAGCTGATCACCGCCGGGCCCTACAAGCTGGTCCGCCACCCGATCTACACGGGCATCCTGCTCGGCCTGATCGGCACCTCGCTGGTCACCAACCTGCTCGGCCTGGGGATCGCGGTGGTCCTCGGCGTCTACTTCATCTGGGCTGCGCGGATCGAGGAGGCCAACCTCACGGCCACGTTCCCCTCGGCATATCCGCAGTACCGGGCGCACACCAAGATGCTGATCCCGTTCCTGCTCTGAGCTCGCCCGGCTGAAGCGCTGCAGCTGGACCTGATCATCCGCCACCGCCGCTGGGTTACGCTACCCGTCTGGCACTCGATTCACAGCGGGCCGCGGCGCTGATCGCGGCGGTGACGTCGTCTGACCTGCGGCCTGCGCGCGCGCTGCTCGAGTCCGATCCATCGCTCGCGCGATACGACCTCGCGTGCGCATGTGCGACCGGGGAGGTTGCGGAGGTGGCACGGCGGCTGGAGCTTCAGCCCGAGTCGGTGAGCCAACCCACCGGCCCCAGTGGCTGGCAGCCGATCCTCTACGCCTGCTTCTCGCGGTTGCTGCGCGGCGACCTAGAGCGTGCGGCCGGGATCCGCGCGGTAGTGCGGCTGCTGCTCGACGCCGGCGCCGACCCGAATGCGGCATACGTGCAGGGCCAGTGGCTGCAGGTCGCGCTCTACGGAGCGGCGGGCATCGCCGGCGACGCGGAGCTGACCCGCACGCTGCTCGAGGCCGGCGCCGATCCCACCGACGAGCGCGCGGGGCTGCACGGCAACGAGGTGCTCTACCACGCCTGTGAGCTGCAGGATCCGACCTGCGCGATGCTCGTGATCGACGCCGGGGCCAAGCAGGAGCTGATCGACTACGACCTCGGGCGGGCGCTCAACTTCGACAACGAGGCGATGATCGAGATGTTCTGCACGCACGGCGCGCGCGCGTCCGCGGGACATCTGCACCAGGCCCTCTGGCGGCGGCGTTCGCCGCGTACGGTGGCGGCGCTGCTCGATGCGGGGGCGCCGATCGACGCGCCCGACGAGCGCGGCCTGACGTCACTGCAGATCGCCGAGCTGTGGGGTGAGGCCGAGGTCGCGGAGCTGCTGCGTGCGCGCGGTGCGGCGGCTGCCGGGCGGCCGCCGGTCCCCCAGGATCTGCTCGATCAGATGCTGATCCTCGCGATCCAGGGCGGGCATCCGGGAACGGTGCGGACGCTGCTCGATGCAGGCGCGCGCCCCGACGGTGATCCGCTGAGCGAGGATGCCCCGTTGAGCCAGGCCTGCTGGCGGGGCCGCGTCGAGATTGTGCGTGAGCTCGTCGGTCGCGGCGCGGCGCTCAGCTTCCGCGACGGGGGCAGCGCGATCGGCGCGGCGCTGCACGGCGCTCACCATTGCCACGACGGCGAGGGCGGTCCGACGATGGGACTCACCGAGGAGATCCCGCCCGCGCCCTACGCCGAGATCGTGCGGCTGCTGCTGGACGCCGGTGCGCCCGTGCCCGAGCGACTCGGAAAGGGCGGTCGTGGCCAGCGGGCCACGACCGTCATGGCAGAGCTTGGAGTTGAGTTCTAGCGACTCCCGATCGGGCGCCAGCTGCGGCCGCCGTCGAGCGTCTACCGCGGATGCTCTCAGACGCTCCCTGAGTCTTCGAGCCGAGCGTGAGCGCAGCACGTAGGCTGAGCGCACGGTAAGCACACGAGAGGGAGCAAGCTCATGCAGCTCGACGGCATGCACCACATCACGATGATCACGGGTGACGCTCAGCGCAACGTCGACTTCTACGCCGACGTGCTGGGGCTGCGCCTGGTCAAGCAGACGGTCAACTTCGATGCACCCAACGCATACCACCTCTACTTCGGCGACGAGCACGGCTCGCCCGGTTCGCTGCTGACCTGGTTCGAGTTCGCCGGCGCGCAGCCCGGCCACGCGGGCGCGGGCATGATCCACACGATTGCGCTCGGGGTCCCGAGCGCGGCAGCGCTGGACTTCTGGGAGCAGCGCCTGGCCGGCAAGGGCTACTCGAGCGAGCGCACCACCGAGGACACGCTCAGCTTCGCCGACTACGACGGACTCGCGCTCGAGCTGGTCGTCGCCAGCTCGCAGAGCCCGCCGCTGACGGCGACGCACGTCGCGATCCCGGGCGAGCACGCGATCACCGGCGTCGCGGGCGCTCGCGCATACAGCGGACACCAGCTCGAGGCCGACCGGCAGCTGCTCACCGAGACACTCGGCTTCAGTGCCGGCGAAACGCCGGGAAGCTACACCCTGCAGGGCCCTACCCGCAGCTTCAGCTGGAGCTACGAGCCCACCGACGAGCACGGGATCCAGGGCGCCGGCAGCGTCCATCACATCGCCTGGCACTCGGCCGATGCCGACCATGTGCCGTGGCAGGAGCGCGTCGCCGCCGCCGGCATGCACGTCACGCCGGTGATCGACCGCGATTACTTCCGTGCGATCTACTTCCGCCAACCGCAGGGCATCCTGTTCGAGGTCGCGACCACCTCCCCCGGCTTCGCGACCGACGAGGAGGCGGCGCATCTGGGCGAGGCGCTGCGCCTGCCCGCCCAGCATGAGCACCTGCGCGCGCAGCTCGAGCGCACGCTGACGCCGCTGCACAACCCGCGTGTCGCGGAGATCGCGAGCGAGGCCTGAGATGAGCTCGCTCGTCTATCGGGAGCGCCCCGCCGACGGCGCGGCCGCGGGCCTGCTGGTGCTGCACCACGGCCGTGGGGCCGACGAGCACGACCTGCTCGACCTCGCCGGGGTGCTCGACCCGCAGCGGCGGCTGCACGTCGTCACTCCGGGAGGCCCACTGACGGTTCCGGGCTGGGGCGGCAGACACTGGTACGTGGTCCCACGCGTCGGCCACCCCGACCCCGAGACCTTCGACGCTTCCTACGCCAAGCTCGCGGCCTTCCACGACGAGCTCTGGGAGCGGACGGGCATCGAGCCGTCGCGCACGGTGCTGGGCGGCTTCTCGATGGGTGCGGTGATGAGCCACGCGCTGGGCCTCGGCCCCGATCGGCCGGCGGTCGCCGGCATCCTCGCGTTCTCAGGCTTCATCCCCACGGTTGAGGGCTGGGCGCCTGACCTCATCGCGCACCAGCGGACCCGCGCGTTCATCGCCCATGGCCGCAACGACCCGCTGATCGATGTCAGCTTCGCGCGGCGCGCCAATGAGCTGCTGAGCGCCGGCGGCCTCGACGTTGAGTACCACGAGTCCGACGCCGCTCACCAGATCGATCCGGCACACCTGCCGGCGGCGATCAGCTGGCTAGGGCAGGTGGTAGATGTAGACGACGCCAGTGCTCTGCTGTGAGTGGTAGTTGCCGACCGGCAGGATGATGCGGCCGCCAACCACGATCGGGCTGTTCCAGTGGCCGGCGGCCGCGGGCAGCGCGCGGTAGAGGTGGCCCGTAGTGGGGTTGAAGACGTTGAGCACGCCCTGGTCCTCGTTGTAGACGTAGAGCAGGCCGCCGGCGATCACGGGGCTCGTACCCGCCTGCGTATCCTGCCAGGCCAGGTGCAGGCGGTGGCTCGGCGTGACCGCGTAAGCGGCGGTCCCCGCGCCCGTCGTCACGTACACGTAGACGCGTCCGCTGGGTGACTTCCAGACCGCAGGCTGGCTGTAGATGTCGGTGGTGCCAGGCCCGTTGATGACCTGTAGCTGACCACCGGTGCGCGGGCTCGCGGGCCCTGTGCCGCCGTCGAGCCGGTCGAGGTTGAGCAGATCGAGGACCCCCTGCTTGCCTCCCTGCACCGCCAGCCGCGAGCCGTTGTGGAACGGCAGCAACACAGGCTCGGTGCTGCCGAGGTCCCAATCGTCGCTGTCGAGCTGCGCCTGGTTGGTCGGCGTCCAGTTGTGCAGCAGCTTCAGTGACGGCGAGAGCTCGAGCACGCTGTCACCCCAATCGGTGTGGCCGTTGAACGGCCCGTTGCCCGTGGCCACGAGGATGTTGCCGGTGTCGGGCTCGATCACGCTCCCCGGCCGACCCCAGATCGCCGAGTCGCTGGCCGAGCAGCGCGAGGGCGGGTTGATCAACGTGCGGATGTTCGAGCAGAGTGTGTTGAATACATGCGTGATCCTGCCGCTGGCCATGTCGATAGTGACCACATGACCCTGGTAGGTCGGGGTGTCTCCGTAGTAGCCATCGGTTACGACGATCAGCTCGCCGTCGGCGATGTTGAGCCCGCCGGCAAGCTTCTCGCGGCCCGGGTCGTAGGTCACGCGCGTGCGCCAGACCTGACGCCCGGAGGCGACGGTCAGCTTGTGCACGAAGCCATCGGGGCTGGTCACGTAAACGTACCGGCGGTCAGGGTCGATGACCGGCGAGGCGTCCGTTACCTGCGATCCGCCCTCCAGGCTGTGGATGCTCGACGGCGCAAAGTCCCAGAGGATGCGACCGTTGGCCGCGTTGATCGCCAACGTGCGGCCGTAGGACGTGGTCATGATCGTGACGTCGTGGGCGGCGCCGTGGACCGGCACGTTCGCGAGCTCCACCGGAGCTGAGTCGACGGTGCCGGGGATCTGCACCGTGATGCGTTTGAGGCTGCGCAAGTTCCGTGCCGTGATGCCGGTGTCGGTTGGCCCGACGCCGGTGCGCTGGGTATTGAAATCGAAGGTCGGCCAGTCACCAACGGGCGCCACAGCCGAGCCGGTGGCCCCGAGGCTGCTCGCCGCGGCGGCCACGAGGCAGCCGAGCACTACCGGCAAAGGAGCAAGGCGACTAAGCAAACGCACGGTCCGGAAGTTGATACCACGCAAACCGCCATGCACAAACACAGAAAATGTGACCATCGTGTGACTGATCTTGGTTTGCGGTCAAGGAGCAAGCTTCTTCTGACGATTGGCCTTCTGTGAGTCTCCTACGCAGCACCGCGCGCATGGATGCGTCGCGGCCTCCAGCGCAGACGATCGGCGAGCTTCGGGGCGACCGCGTGACGATCTCCGCGGAGACCCCTGTCTTTGACGTGGAGCGGATGTTCCTCGCCGATCCGGCGCTGAGTGCGATGGTCGTCTGCGATCGTGACGAGGCGGTCTGCGTCAGTCGCGACTGGTTCTTCGCCCAGCTCGTGGGCCCGCTCGGTCACGGCCGCTCGCTCTACGCGCGGCATCGCATCGGCCGCCTGCCCCACGCTGAGACACTGATCCTGCCGGCCTCGACGCCACCCGTCGACGCTGCCCGCGAGGTCCAGTTGCGACCGACCGACAGCCGCTATCACGACATCGTCGTCGCCTTCGAGGACGGCAGCTTCGCCACAATCGCCGTCGCCGACCTGTTTGCCGAGGTGGCGCACACGCATGCGTACGTCGGCCTGCACGACCCGCTCACCGGCCTCGCCAACCGTCGCCTGTTCCTCGAACGTCTGGAGATCGCGCACCGCCGTGCCCGGGGCGGCGCCGATGGGCTATTCGGGGTGCTGTTCGTCGACCTCGACGACTTCAAGCCGATCAACGACGTCTTCGGGCATGAGACCGGCGATATTGCGCTGGTCACCGTGGCCCAGCGGCTGCAGCGCTTCGAGGATCCACCGATCACCGTCGCCCGCTTCGGCGGCGATGAGTTCGGCGTGCTCGTCGATGAGGCCGCCGGAGCGGACGCGATCCTCGAGCTCGCCGAGCAGATCGCGGCGGCGCTGAACCGTCCGATGTTGCTCAGCGGCGAGCGCATGACGATCGCCGCCAGCATCGGCGTGGCACTGGCCGACGGTCACTGCACGCCCGCGGACCTGCTGCGCAATGCCGACCTGGCGATGTACACCGCCAAGCGCGACAACAAGGGCGGCTACGCGCTGTACGAGGCCGAGATGCACGCACGAGCGAGCAAGCGCCTGCAGCTGCGCTCGCAGCTCGAGGTGGCACTCGAAGACAGCCAGTTCGAGCTGCACTTCCAGCCGCTGGTCGAGCTCGACGATCAGCGGATCGTCGGCGCCGAGGCGCTCGTGCGCTGGCAGCGACCGGGGGTCGGACTGGTCGGGCCCAACCAGTTCATCCCGGTCTGTGAGCAGACGGGGATGATCGTGGCGCTCGGGTCGTGGGTCCTGCGCGAGGCCTGTACCCAGGGTGCGCTGTGGCAGCGCCTGCACCCCCAGCGCGAACGCTTCTCGCTATCGGTCAACATCTCCCCGCGGCAGCTGCTCGAGCCCGGCTTCGTCGAGGAGCTGCGGTCGATCGTCGAGGACACCGGTTTCGGCACCGGCTCGCTGATGCTGGAGATCACCGAGAACGTCTTCATCGAGGATGTCGCCCTGGTGATCGAGCGGCTCGACCGCATACGCCGACTGGGTGTGAGGATCGCGCTCGACGACTTCGGCACCGGGTTCTCCTCGCTCGGCTACCTCGCACGGCTCCCGATCGATGTGCTCAAGCTCGATCGCAGCTTCGTCTCGGAGCTCGGCCCGCACAGCGAGCGCGCGCTGTTTCACGGGATCGTTGCGCTGGCGCACTCACTCGAGCTCAGCGCCGTCGCCGAAGGCGTCGAGACCGAGGACCAATTGGCGGTGCTGCGCGACGCCGGTTGCGAGCGCGGGCAGGGATACCTGTTCGCCCGGCCGATGCCGGCCGAGAGGCTCGCCGCGCTGCTGGCGGAGCAGGCGCGCAGCTCACGGCTGAGCTCGGTGACCTGAGCCCGCCCGGCAGTTTCGTCCTAACGCTTCTCTTAGCTGCGTAGGCCATCCTCAGGTGCCGAGCCGCTCGCCCGGCCGACGCCCGCTGCCGATGTCACGCCCCTCACGCCCGTCCCGACGTCCTCGACGCATCCCGCTGCGCGCGGGGCTGCTGGTCGCCGTGATCGTCGGCATCACGGCCGGCGTGATCTCCGGTGGCGGCGGCTCGATGCCAAAGCTCACCACGCGCGCCGCCGGCTCGCCGGCGGTGACGGCCGTCGATGCGGCCAAGTTCGCCAAGGGATCGTGCATGGCATATGCGCCGACCCATGGCGACCGCCGCCTGACGGTCTTCCTGGATGCCGGTCACGGCGGCCGCGACCCCGGCGGCGTTGGCGCGACTGAGAGCGGCCGGACGATCACCGACGCCGGCGAGGCGCTGCCGGTGGAGCTCGACGCGATGGCGCTGTTGCGTCACGCAGGTTTCCGCGTGGTCGTGTCGCGCACCACCAACAGCACGGTTGTGCGTCTCACCGCCGCCGACGTCGACGGCAGCCTGCTCACCGCGCTCGGCGTCCATAACGATGTCGCGGCGCGGGCGCAGTGCGCAGACATGGCACACGCCGACGCGCTCGTCGGCATCTACTTCGACACCGGCGCGGCCAACAACGCCGGCTCGGTCACCGGCTACGACGCCGCACGGCCGTTCGCTGCCAAGAACCGGAGACTGGCGACGCTGGTGCAGGACGACGTGCTGGCGGCGATGAACCGCCAGGGCTGGCAAATCCCCAGCGGTGGCGTGCAGCAGGATGACCAGCTCGGCTCGACCGTCAACGCCGCGGCCGGCGACAGTTACGGGCACCTGCTGCTGCTCGGCCCGGCCAAGCGTGGCTGGTTCTCAACCCCGAGCCTGATGCCGGGCGCGCTGATCGAGCCGCTCTTCATCACCGACCCGTTCGAGGGCTCGATCGCCAACAGCCGCAACGGGCAGGAGGTGATCGCCAGCGGCATCGCGCAGGCGATCGAGCAGTTCTTCAAGCCCCCGGCACGACACGCACCGGGACACTCTCAACAGTCACGAGGCCGCGCTCGGCAGTGACCTGCTCGACGATGCCGAATACCTCAGCGATGCGCTCATGGGTGTCAACGGCGATCGTCATCACGGGCGCATGGCGGCGCGCCTGCCAGAAGCGGTCACCGCGCGGCGGCAGGTCGTCGTGGAAGCCGTAGACGCCGCGCAAGGTGGTCGCGCCCGCCAGCCGCTCCCCGCGCAGGCGCTGGACGAGCACGCGGTGCAGCGGACGGCCGTCGACGCGGTCGTCCTCGCTGGAGTGCACCGTCAGCTTCTGCGCCCACACCGGATCGTGCTCGAGCACCGGCGCGATCGCCTCGAGCTCGCCGAGCTGCTCGCCATCACGGCGCAGCACCTGCACGCGCTCGAGCGTCATCACCGGCTCGGCGAGCGCTGAGCCGAGCGCGGCGACGGCGGCGGCGATCGCCTCCCCCGGCCCGACACAGACGACCAGCATCGGCACGTCGACGTTGCTACCCAACAGACGCGCCCGGGTGCGCGCGCCGCCACGGGTGCCATCGACGCCGAGTAGCACGGTCGCGCCGTGGACCCCGTGCCGATGCAGCAGCTCGCAGGCGGTGAGGACGGCCGGTCGCCCGCGGGAGCGCTCACGGCGCCTGAGATAGAGGGTCAGCTTGGCCTGCCCACGGAGGTCCTCTGGGAAGGGCGACCCGGGGTCGCCGTGGAGCGGGCCGCCAAGCGGGCGAGCCCGCTCCAGCGTCACCAGCCCGCGCCGCTTGAGACCCAGCACCCGGGGCATCAGCGCCTCGATGCGCGCGGCCGTATCGACCGCGACAGAGACCACGGGCAGGTCCTCGGAGAGCGTCAGCAGCAGCTCGGTATGTGTGCTGCGATGATGCCCGAAGCCTTCGATCCCGCGCAGCATCGCGCTGAGCGCCACACCCTCGCGGTCGTAGAGCGCGAACAGCTCATCGGCCAGCAGCTCACCGTCACTGCGGTCGCGCTCGCCGAAGTAAGTGGTGAGCTTGGCGACGTCGTCGCTCATAGGTGCCTGCCCAGCAGGTGTCCGAGTGCGACTGCAGCGAAACCGATCACGATGCTCGCGCCGATGTTCAGAGCGACCGCCGTGAACTCGCCATCCTCGGCCAGCCGATGGGTCTCAAACATCCAGGTCGAGAAGGTCGTGTAGGCGCCGATTGTGGCCGTGCCCGCGATCACCATCGCATCGCCGCTCAGCGCGAGGCCGTCCAGCAGGCCGAGCAGGAACGCGCCGCTGATGTTGATCGCGAAGGTGCCCAGCGGCAGCTCGCGGCCGAAGCGGTTTCCGACCCAGCCATCGAGCAGAAAGCGCGCGACCGCGCCGAGGCCGCCGACGACCGCCACCGCTATCCATGCCCATGGGCTCACAGTCAGCTAGAAGCTACCGGCGGGGCCCTGTCGGAGTTGCGTAGAGGTTCGTAAGAACGCGCTGGACGCGCCGGTGACGGTCTGTACCCTCGTGCTTTAACCAATGGCCTACGCCGAGCAGACCACCAAACTGCGGGGCCCGATCAACGAGCACGCCAGCGCACTCGCATACGAGTGGCGACGTCTGACACGCGCGGCGACGTTCGTCGCGCTGCTCACGGCGCCCGCCTTCTTCCTGGTTCTGTACGACTCCAATCACCTGAGCCTGGTCGCCGCGCTGCTCGTCACGGCGCTCGCGGTCGTGATGTTCCGCGGGTTGGTGGAGGTCGTGGTCCGCCACTTCCTGCCATGGCCGAGCCTCTACGGGGCGGGCCAGGAGCTCAAGGAAGAGGACATCGTGGCACGGCGCCGTTATTGGTTCTGGCGCTCCAAGTACCGCAGGCTGCCGTATTGGATCCTCGCCTTCCTGATCCTGCTGGCTCTGTGCCAGCTGCTGTTCTCATTCGCCGGTGTGCACGCGGGCTTCTTCGACCCGATCCCCGGCCTGCGTCAGATCTTCCCGGTCGCGGACATCTCCGAATACGCATCGCTCGCGTTCCAGATCCCACTGCTGCTGTTCGTCAACATCCTGATCTTCATGGGGCCGTTCGTGTTCATGGCCGCCCGCGGCATCCGCAGCTACGAGCCGGGAGATGCCAGCTGGGGCGTCAAGATCGACGATGTCCGCGGCCAGGCCGAGGCCAAGGAGGAGATCACGCGCGTGATCACGCTCTGGCAGTCCGGCGAGGAGTTCGAGAAGGCCGGCGGCAAGCGCGAGCGCGGCCTGCTGTTCCTGGGCGCGCCGGGCACCGGCAAGACGATGATCTCGAAGGCGATCGCGACCAACTTCAACTGCCCGTTCGTGACCATCCCGGGCTCCGGCTTCGCGCAGATGTTCATGGGCATGGACGCGCTCGTCGTACAGCTGCTCGCGCACCGGGCGCGCAAGCTTGCGCGCAAATGGGGCGGCCAGTGCATCGTCTTCATCGATGAGATCGACGCCGTGGGCCTGCGGCGGCAGGCGCTCAACAGCTCGATGACGAGCGGATCGACAGCGACCCCCAGCTCGGTGCACGACTTTCTGTTCTTTGGCCCCAACGGCTCGATCACTCCGAGCGGGGACATCGTGATCGAGACACGTCAGTGGCGGGACCAGATTTTCGCGGCGCGCGCGACCGAGAGCGTGACGCCCAGCGGGACGCAGCTCGTGCAACGCATCAGCGGCCGTGTCAACGCGATCTTCCCAGGCGGCATGGGCGGCATGGGCTACCAGGGGCAGGCACTCAACCAGCTGTTGGTGGTGATGGACGGTATGGGCGAGCCGCCCGTGTTCCAGAAGTTCGTGGTCAACCGTGTGAACACTTTCCTCGACGCGCTGTTCGTGCTGCCTCCGCGCCTGGGCAAGGTGCGGCTGCGGATGCCCACACCGAAGCCGCGCAAGGAGGAGATCTATTTCATCGGCGCCTGCAACGTGCCGATCGAGGCGCTCGATCCGGCGCTCACAAGGCCAGGCCGCATGGGCCGCCACATCTGGTTCCGCACGCCGACCAAGGACGACCGCAAGGACATCTTCGACCTGTACATGGCGAAGGTCGACCACGAGCCCGACCTGGACACCGACCGGCGCCGGGATGAGCTCGCCCGGATCACCGCCGGCTACTCGCCGTCGATGATCGAGCAGTGCTGCTCGATGGCGCTAACGATCGCGCACGCGGAGGGCCGCCACGTGTTCGCCTGGCGGGACATCGTCGAGGCGATGACCACGGTCGAGTCGGGCACGGCTCAGAACATCGAGTACGTCGAGGAGGAGACGCGCGCGGTCGCGATCCACGAGGCCGGGCACGCGGCCGCCGGGCACATCTACCTCGGCAACGATGTGCTCTCGACACGGCTATCAATCCGCAAACGCGGCGGATCGCTCGGCCATTACCAGTCGATGGAGAAGGACGAGCGCTTCAGCCATTTCCGGGCGCGCGTGATGGGCGGTCTGGTGATGACGCTCGGCGCCATGGCCGCCGAGCACGTCTTCTACGGCGAGAACTCGCAAGGGGTGAGCGGCGATCTGTACAGCGCGACCGCGACCGCCAGCGCGATGGTCGGCATGTGGGGCATGGGCCCCGACGAGCTGCCGCTGTCGATCAAGCCGAGCCGACGTCTGCGAGAGGGCGAGCAGCCGGATCCCAGCGTGATGGTGCGCCACCGCCTCGAGGACATCGGCAACCAGATCATGAACCGCGCCAGCAGCTCCTCGGTCAGCGGCGAGGGCATGATCGGCAATGTCGTCGGCAACCAGGGCAAGCGAGCGGCTGTCGCACAGCTGCTCGGGCAGGCATACATCATGGCCTACTCACTGATGGCCACCAACCGCGCCGCACTCGAGCGGATCGCCGATGAGCTGATGGAGCGCAAGGAGATGCACGGTGACGAGGTCGGCGACCTGCTCGACCGGGTAGGACTCGTTCGTCCGGAGATCGATCTGCACGACGACAGCACCTGGCCGGTCGTATGAGCACCGACAATCCGGCATCCGACGAGCACCAGCCGATCGGCGGCTCGCAGCCGTTGCTGAGCAGCCAGCAGCTACCGCGCGTCGAGCACCCTCACGCGCAAAGGTTCCGCGTGGTGATGGCGGTGCTGGTCGGGATCGCGGTCGCCGCGATCGCCGTCGCCGTGGTGGTTCTGTCACGCGGCAGCAACAACACCACCCCGCTGAGCAAGAGCAACTGGTCGAGCTGGACGCCGGATAGCAGCGGCAGCAGCGGGGTCTCGGAGATCGCGCAGCACATCTCGCCGTACTACCGGGTGAGCGGCTCCCAGCAACTCGACGTGATCTCACCGATCGAGCTCGCACAGAGCACGGCAGCCGGCACAACGACCGGCAGCGGGCTGACCGTCGCGGTCAACGAGAGCAGTTCGAGCAAGCAGTCGCTCGCCCTGCTGAACGGTAAGACGATCGCCTACAACGTCTGCGGGCTCGGCGCGAAGAACTGCCAGGTCGCGGGCACCCCGTCGATCAACCGCATGCTGCTGCTGCGCCGCGAGGCGCTGGAGCTGGCGCTCTACACCTTCGAGTACATCCGCGGCAGCCAGAACGTGGTCGTCGTGCTGCCTCCGGGCCACACCGTCACCGCCAGTGGAACCGACGTCAAGGGAGTGACGGTGGCGCTGCTGTTCCTGCGCGGCAACCTCCAGCCCTTGCTGAACGTGCCGCTTGACCGGACGCTGCAGCAGTACCCGCCGGAGGTCTCAGAGCTCAGCCTCTGGAGCAAGACGCAGGAGGCGGCGCTGGTCGACCAGGTGACAGCGCACTGGCTCTTCTCCTCGCAGGTCGAGTCGCTGCAGGAGGGCGGCAGCGCACTCATTCTCACTCCCCTGCCGGCGCAGTGAGCTCAGGCCAGCTCCCGTCCTCCCTCTGCGAGTCCTGCATCCACCGGCAGCTGGTGCCCAACACGCGGGGGTCGACCTTTTCGCTGTGCCTGCGCTCACGCACCGAGCCAGCGCGCTTCGTTCGCTATCCGCGGCTGCCCGTGCTGCAATGTCGTGGCTATGAGCGTCAGGGTCACAGCGCTGTACACGGCGGCGATCAAGGGGACGAGGGTCCGTAGCGTCGAGCAGGTCGTGCTCGACGAGCGGGGTGCCGCCGGGGACCGGAAGTTCTTCGTCGTCGATGAGCGCAGCTACATGCGCAACGGCAAGCAGCTCGGCCGCCTGCAGGCGATCGTGGCGCTGTTTGAGCCGCCACGGCTGACGCTCGAGTTCCCTGATGGCGCGCTCGTCGACGGCGAGATCGAGCTCGGTGAGCCGATCACCACGCAGTTCTTCTCGCATCAGGTCGTCGGGCGGGAGGTGCTCGGCCCGTGGTCGCGGGCACTGTCGGACTTCTGCGGCCAGCCGCTGCGCCTGCTGGAGAGCGGCTCCGCCGTGGATCGCGGTGCGAAGGGGCCGGTGAGTCTGATCTCACGGGCATCGCTGCGACGTCTCGGCGAGCAGGCGGGCATCGAGCCACTCGACGTGCGTCGCTTCCGAATGCTGATCGAGGTCGACGGGGTCGCGCCCCACGCCGAGGATGGCTGGCTCGGCCAGCGGCTGGCGCTTGGCACCGCCGTGCTGCGCTTCGACGGCAACGTCGGCCGTTGCCTGGTGACCGGCCGCGACCCCGAGTCGGGTGAGCTCACGGTGCCGACGCTCGATCTGCTGCGCGCCTACCGCAGCGGGCTGGAAACGAGCGAGCCGCTCCCCTTCGGGATCTACGGGCGCGTGCTGCGCCCGGGCACCGTGCGAGTCGGCGACGCGCTCGAGCCCGCGGGTGAGCTGCGAGCGACGGCATGAGCGGGCTCGCATGAGTCAGCCAGACGCCGCGCGCGTGTCGATCGAGATCGAGGGTCACGTCGCCCTCGTCACGCTGATGCGCGCCGAGAAGCACAATGCACTCGACCTGCCGATGCTCGACGCGATCATCGCTGCCGCCGAGCGCCTGCGCGGCGAGGCCGGTGTGCGTGCCGTGGTGCTGCACGGTGCGGGCAAGAGCTTCTGCTCGGGCCTCGATTTCCCGGCCGTAACAGCCGCCGGCGGGCTTGAGGCGTTCACCGCGATCCTCGGTGAGCCATCGCCGAACTACTTCCAGCGTGCCGGCCACGGCTGGATCGAGCTGCCAGTGCCGGTGATCGCCGCGATTCACGGCAACTGCCTGGGCGGCGGCCTCCAGATCGCGCTGGGCGCGGACATCCGCATCGCCGCGCCCGATGCGAGGCTATCGGTGATGGAGGGCCGTTGGGGCCTGATCCCGGACATGTCGATCACCCGCACCCTGCCGCGGTTGGTCGGAATCGACGTCGCCAAGGAGTTGACCTTCACGGCACGCGCGATCAGCGGCGAGGAGGCCGACCGCCTCGGTCTCGTGACCCGGCTCGCCGACGATCCGCTGGCCGCGGCCACCGGATTGGCAGCCGAGATCGCGGAGCGCTCGCCAGACGCGGTCCGCCGCGCCAAGCGCCTGTTCAACGAGGGCTGGAGCGGCACCGCCGCGCAGACGCTTGCACTCGAGGCAGAAGCTCCAGGGTGAGCTGATCGGGACCGCCAATCAGCTGGCGGCGATGACCGCGGCGCTGACGAAGCAGCCGCCGCTGTTCACCGACCCGTGATCAGATGGGCCCGCTGAGCGCTGGGGGAATGCTCGCTCAGCCGCCCGACCAGCCCACAAACAGCGCCACCGCCAACCCGACGCCCGCCAGCGCGATCGCGAGTCGCAGCGGCCGATCGGGCACGACGCGCACCACCGCCGGACCACACCAGCTGCCGCCGAGCACGCCGATCCCGATCGCGGCAGCCGCAGGCCAGTTGACCGGGCTGGCGAAGGCGAAGATCACGGCGGCAACGCAATTCGCCGCGGTCATCGTGATGTTCTTGACCGCGTTGGTGACCGGCAACGGCTCGAGTGTCTCCAGCGACAACACCGCGAGCATGATGATTCCGGCCCCGGCACCGAAGTAGCCGCCATAGATCCCAACCAGCAGCACCGGCAGGCGTCTGCCCCACGACGGCATCCTGGTCGCGGCAGAAGCCGGCTCGACCAGCTGCCGGCGACCGAGCCAGCGTCGCAGCGGATCGCGCACGAGCAGCAGCACCGAGCCGAAGGCGATCAGCCACGGAACGACCTGCTTGAACGTCGCCGAACTGCCCCACAGCAGGAGCCCGGCACCGAGCGCACCACCCACACCCGACCAAACCGACAGGCTGGCCAGGCGGCGTCCATGACCGCGCAGCTCCGCTCTGGCGCCGGCCGCGCTGCCCGGCCCGTTGCTGAGCAGCCCGAGCGTGTTGGTCACGTTCGCCGCCAGCGGCGTGAGTCCGAGCGCCAGCAGTGCCGGGTAGCTCACGAGCGATGCCAGGCCGGCGACCGAGCCCGTCAGGCCGGCGCCGAAACCGGCGGCGATCAGTAGTAGAAGGTGAACTAGGCTCATGGCAGGCACAAAGTTACGGACAGGAGCCAGCTTGGCACTGAAAACCGGAGCAGGGCGCCGTGGGCTGCCGGGAACGTGTGCGGTCACGGCCGCAGTCCTCTCGATCGGCGGTCCGGTCGCCGCGGCGGCGCTGGCAGCAGCCACACCGGCGAAGGACACCTTCACCGGGCGGCTCGCGAACGCGACCGGCAAGCTTGCACACGACCACGGAGACGTCGCGGTCCTGATCCACGCCGTGCGATCCACCGGTGCCACCCGTCAGCTGTCGCTGACGATCGAGGGCCCGACGTGCGGTAGGCGGAGGCACTGCCTGCGGCTGCTCGGCGTGCTCAAGGGGACGATCAGCGTACGGCCCGCGACGATTCCGGATCTGGGGAAGCGCTACACGCTGCTTGCCGGCGGGCACCTCGATGCGCTCGGTCGGGTCACGGCCACGGGCGAGGTGGTGGGTGTCGGCTTCATCAAGGAGGGCCGGGAGGCACTCACGCTGGCGCTCCGAACGGACCTGGGCACGGTCGCGATCAGCGCCCGCAGTCCGGAGGTTCCCGGCTTCACAACACCCTGACGGAGACGATCCTCTGAGAACGCGAAAGCCCCGTGGTGACGGGGCTTTCGCGCTAACTGCCGGACAAGGACTCGAACCTTGAATACCAGGGCCAGAACCTGGCGTGTTGCCAATTACACCATCCGGCAATCGGCTCGGGCGAGTATAGCCAGGGGTCTCGATCCTCGATCACGCACAGGCTCGACCGATGCGATCGCTGCGCGATGCCCAGCGCATGCGCCACCGACACGACTTAAGCTCCTCTGCACATGGCTCGCGTAATCGTCACCGGAGCAACGGGAACGATCGGCAGCGCCGTCTGCCGTGGGCTGCTCGCGCGCGGGGATCAGCCGGTCGCGCTCTCACGCAACCCAGCGCGGGCTGTCAGCAGGCTGCCCGAGGGCGTGGAGTGGCACGCCTGGCCCGACCCACTCGCCACACCCCCTGCGGCTGAGACAGTGGCCGGCGCCGACGGGGTCGTTCATCTGCTCGGAGAGCCCGTCTCGCAACGCTGGAGCGCCGAGGTGAAGCGACGGATTCGGGAGTCACGAGTGCTCTCGACGCGCAACCTCGTCGCCGCACTGCGTCAGCTCGCCGACGGGCAGCGCCCGCGGGTGCTCGTGTCGCAGTCGGCAACCGGGTTCTACGGGCCCCGTGGCTCCGAGCAGATCGACGAGCAGGCCCCGCCGGGTGAAGACTTCCTGGCGGGTGTGGTCGGCGCCTGGGAGCGGGAGGCGCTCCAGGCGAGCCCTGCCTGCCGCGTCGCGGTGACTCGTACCGGCGTCGTGCTCTCCCGCAGCGGCGGCGCGCTGGCGAAGATGCTCCCGTTCTTCCGTGCCGGCATCGGCGGACCGGTCGCGGGTGGGAGTCAATACGTGCCCTGGGTACACATCGACGATCTGGTCGCGGCCCTGCTCTTCTGCCTCGATCAGACCGACGCAGCCGGTCCCGTGAACGTGACAGCGCCGCGGCCCGTGGACAACGCCGAACTGTCCAAGGCGCTCGGCCGCGTGCTCCGCCGGCCGGCGGTGCTTCCCGTTCCCGGCTTAGCCCTGAAGCTGCTCTATGGCGAGATGTCGGAGATAGTGACCACCGGACAGCGGGCAATCCCGCGACGGTTGCTGGAGCTTGGCTTCAGCTTCCGTCAACCGGAGCTCGAGCCGGCGCTGCGCGATGTCCTCGGGTGAGCGCGGCCGAGACCCGCGGCTAGGCGATGCGGGCCACGATCACCGGCGCGTGGGTCGGCCGCGCGGTGCCGCCGAGCGGTTCCTGCGTGACCATAACCGCGCTGACGCCGCGGATCCGCCGTGGGATCCCGACATCTGCGTTCCCAGAGGCATTGACGTCGAAGAGCACGCTCGCGGGCACCGGTGAGGCCTTGCCGGACTTCAGCCAGACCTCGTAAACGTGACCATCTCCCGGGGCGGTCAGATTCCGGACCACGAGCTCCGCATGGCCGCGTGTCAACAGCAGCTGGGCACTGCCCGCGATGCCTGACACCCGTGCCTGGATGACGGTTGCCGCGGCTCCCGCGGAAAGCTCGACGCCGGCGAGCACACCACCGGCGGAGACGACCGCCGCCGTCAGACCTGCGAGCAGCGCACGTGGCCCCCGCCAGAGCTGACGCGGGGTCGCGCCGGCGCGACCGGCCGGAGCCTGCTCGCGGTGGACCTCTTCCATCACGCGCCGTCTGAGGCCGTGTGGGGCTTCGTACTGGCGCGCGGCGATCGGCAGCGCTTGGACGACGCCGCCCAGCGCCTCCAGCTCGTCGCGGCAGACCGCGCACCGCTGCACGTGCGCGCGGAACGCCTCCGCCTCATGGGGTTCGAGCGCGCCAAGCGCGTAGGCCGCGGCGTCGCCGCCGCAATCTGGACTTGCAGACATCGACTCTCGATCCGTCATGGTAGGACTCCCGCCTCGCCGAGCGAGATGCGCAGCTTGCCGAGGCCGAGCCGCATCCGGCCCTTCACCGTGCCCGGCGGCAGCGACAGCAGCTCCGCGATCTGCCGGTGTGTGAAGCCGCCGTAGTAGGACAGCTCGATCACGTGGCGCTGCTCCTCGGGCAGCTCATTCAGCGCCGCGCGGACACACTCGGCCTCGGCCCGTCGCTCCGCCTCCACCTCGGTCAGCTCGGGTGCCGGCAGGCGCTCGGCGACATCGTCCTGATCGAGCGACCGCGCCGCCCGCAGCGATTCCCGCCTAAAGGCGTCGATCGCGCGATTGTGGACGGCGCTCAGGATCCAGGCGCGCACGCTGCCGCGCGACTGGTCATAGCGAGCGCCGGCCCGCCAGACCGACAGAAAGGCCTCCTGCACCACGTCCTCAGCCCGCGCACGCGAGCCGCACATCCGGTAGGCCAGGGAGAACGCGGGCCCGCCGTGACGCTCGAACAGCACCTCAAAGGCCCGCGCGTCGCCGCCGCGCACGTGCAGCATGAGGTCCTCGTCTGCAAGCTGCCTGAGGTTGCGTCGCTGGCTAAACATTTCCAGCTGTTACGCAGCGGCTGCCCTAGTGGATCACCGGTGGCCGCTATCGGGCTCGAGTTCAGGCCGAGGTGCCGGCGCCGGTGGGCGCGAACAGCGAGGTGATCTGATTCTCGAGCCCCGGATCGAGAATCAGCAGAACCTGGTCCCCGGCCGCGATCACCTCGCCCGGCTTGGGCACGAACCCACGCCCTGAGCGCAGCACCGAGATCACCAGCGAGCCCTCAGGCATCGCGATCTCCTGGATCTGCCTGCCGACCGCCAGCGATCCCTCGAGCACCTCGAGCTCGATGATCTCGAGATGCTCCTCCTCGAGCGCGAGCAACTGCACGAGCCCGTATTCCGGCACCTCATGTTCGATCAGGCGCAGGATCAGGTCGGTCGCGGAGACTGCCGGCTGAATGCCGAGCATCTTGAAGTGCGCCAGGTTCCGTGGGTTGTTGACGCGCGCGACGATCCGCTGCACGCCGTATTTCTCCTTGGCGACCTGGCTGATCAGGATGTTGTCCTCATCGTCGCCCGTGACCGCGATCACAAGGTCGGCACGCTGGATGCCGGCACGCTCGAGCACCCAGAGTTCGCTCGCGTCGCCGTACTGGACGGCATGCTCGAGCTCCTGTTCGACAACGCGGAAGCGGTCGTGGTTGGACTCGATCAGAGTCACCTCACGATCCTTGGCGATGAGCTCGCGCGCGAGGTTCCAACCGACCTTCCCGGCCCCGGCGATGATCACGTACATGTTGGTTTCAGCTCCCAGTCGCGCGTCTACGGGGTGAGGAGCACCTGTTCGGCCTGCTCGATCGCGACCTGCGTCGGGCAGATCGTCTGCAGGCCCTGCTCTGAGTACCAGGCGGCACGCGCGGGATCGGCGACGCGCACGACCACACGCGGCACGTTGAAGCGGCGCTGCGCGATCTGCGAGATCACAAGATTGGTGTTGTCGCCACTGGTGGCAGCCATGAACACGTTGGCCTGCTCAATCCCGGCCTCGATCAGGCCATCCACCTCGAGTGCTGTGCCGACCGTGAAGAGGCCCCCCGAGTCCTCCCACGAGGAGGTCTCGTCGCGGTCAAGGCGGACGTGGGAGAGCGGGTCGATATCCATCACCGACACCTCGTGACCGGCGTCGAGCGCGCGCTTTGCGACCGCAGAGCCAACGCGGCCGCATCCGACGATCAGGATGAACATGCCTGCACTGTATCGACGATCACTGGCCCGGCACCCACAGGCGCCCGCTGCGCTGCGCAGGACCGGGTTCGCCCGGGTTTTGGGCCTCGTCCGGGGGCGTCGGCGCGCCCGCGGCAGCGCCACTCGCGGGCTCTGCGGCGGCGGGATCGGGCCCGGCCGGTGCGGCTTCGGCGGGAGCGGTCTGAGCGGCGTGCGCGCCGGCGCCGCCCTGGGCCTGGACAAAGGCCATCTGTAGCTGTGATAGAGCATCGCGGATCGGCGTCACCTGCTTTGGCGCGATCTGCTCGATCTGCGGCATCAGCGCCCGCACCGAGTCGATCGCCAGCTGCACCTGGCCGAGGTCGCGCTCCTCCTCGGTGCCGGGCATCAGGCCCGTGCGGCGCATACCGAGGTTGACGATCGTCACGACGTTCTCCAGCAGCACGTGTTCAACGCGTACTCGCTTGATCTCCTGCTCGTAGGCCGCGCGCAGCTGCTCTTCAGAAAGCTGCCCGGGATCGGGAATGTCTCCAGCCATCAGTTCACCTCCACGGTGCTTTGCGCACTTCCAGCATAGGTTGCCCTTGTCGCCTCCACGGTGGCAGCGTAAGCCTCCGGCAGGGTCAGCCCCTGGGCCAGGAGCGCCCGCTGGCGCTGCGCCCCGTTGGCAGCCGGCAGCTCGATAGTGAGCCCAAGCTCGCCGCGCATCGGCGTGGTCCACTCGAGCAGCCGGTCGATCGCTGCGCGCGCCGGATAGGCCTCGCCGCTTGCGAGCTCGAGCAACTCGCCATCAAGCCCGTACCTGATCGCCCGCCACATGTTCTCCTCGATCAGGCGTGGCGGCAGATCGACATGCGGCCGCCCCTCATCGATGTCGCGGGCGGCCTGGGCGACGCAGGCGACGATCAGCGCCGCCAGCGCGTCGGCCTCGGTGGCCGTCACCTGCGTGTCGCAGATGCGAACCTCGACGGTGCCGAACGTGAGGTGCGGTCGGATCGACCACCAGACCTGCGTGTACTCGACGATCGAGCGGGTGCGCACAAGGAAATCGATGTACTGCGCAAAGTTGGTCCAACTGCCAAATGCATCGGGGACGCCGCAGCGCGGGAAGCTCTTTGTGAAGATCTGCGAGCGCATGCTGTGCAGTCCGGCGTCGCGGCCCTCGAGGAACGGTGAGTTGGCAGATATCGCCAGCAGCAGCGGCAGCACGGGGCGTAGGCGGTCGCAGATACCGATCGCTCGATCCGCGCCGTGGACGCCGACGTGCACATGAACCGAGAAGGTGTTGTTGCGCCAGGCGACGTATTTGAGGCCCTCCTCGACGCGGTGGTAGTGCTCTGTATCGATGATCCGCTGCTCGCGGTAATCGGCCCAGGGATGCGTCGCGGTCGCGCCGAGCAGCACGTTGTGCGCCGCGGCCAAAGCGAACAGCCGGCGGCGGGCGTCCTGCTGCGCGACCCGCGCAGCAGCGAGGTTCTCACCGCGACCGGAGCGGATCTCGATCTCCGAGGAGATCAGCTCACCTGCGATCGCGTCGGCCAGGACGGCATCCGACTGTGCGCCGTCGCGCAACTCCTCGAAGCGCTGCGAGAGGCCCAGATGGGTCGGATCGAGGATCGCGAACTCCTCCTCGAGGCCGACCGTGAAATCGGTCGCCTGCTCGAAGCGGACGTAACCGCTGTCCAGGTCGATTTCGCTCAAGCCAGGTAGAAGTAGAGCGCGTACAGCAGATCCACCGCCGGACTGGAGGCGTGAACCGTCACTTCAGGCGGTGTCTGCAACAGCGCCTCAGAGTAATTGAAGAGGACCTTCACGCCGACATCGACGAGGTCATCGGCAACACCCTGCGCGACGCTCGAGGGCAGCGCCAGCACCGCGACCACGACATCCTCGTCCCTGACCACGTCACGCATCCCGTCGTAATCACGAACGACCAGCTTGCCAACGCGCGTTCCGACCTTGGCAGGGTCGGTGTCGAACAGCGCCACGACGTTGAAACCGTGGTCGGCGAAGATGTCCGACCCGGCGATCGCGGTGCCGAGGTTGCCGGCGCCAAAGAGGGCGATGTTGTGCTGCTCGGAGGTGCGCAGGATCTGGCGGATCTCACCGATCAGGGCGTCGACGTTGTAACCGACACCGCGCTTGCCGAACTTCCCGAAACCGGACAGGTCGCGGCGGATCTGCGTCGAGTTGACGTGTGTGTAATCGGCCAGCTCTTGTGAGCTGATCGTCTCCTGGCCCATCTTGCGGGCCTGGGTGAGCACCATCAGGTAGCGCGAGAGCCGCGCCGCCACGCCCAGCCCGAGCTTCTCCGAGGGCGTCTGCAGTTCCTTTCCGCCGGTCGTCATGAGCCGTCCACTCTACTCAAGCGGCGTTCGAGCTGCCGCTCGTCGACGAACAGCTCGAATACCACCTCGCCATCGATCTCGACGACCGGGATCCGTTCGAGGTAGCACTTGAACCATGCATCGTTGGACTCGATGTCGCGCTGTTCGAGCTCAAACGGAATCTGCACACGTACCCGCTCGATCACGGTCTGCGCCTGCTCGCACAGGTGGCAGCCCGGACGTCCGTAGAGGATCACCCGCACCCCTGCGGCCGGCCCGGCCGGACCGGATTGGGTCCCGGTCCCGGCGCTCACCCGCGCCGCTCCCCGGTCGCATATACGTCGAGCTCGAGGTACTCCGGGAAACTCAGGATCGGGGTGTAGCGGGCGGCGCTCGCAATCATCGCGGCGTTGTCCGTACAGAGCGCGCGCGGCGGCACATCGAGCTCGACGCCGAGGCCCGCGAGCGCCTCGCGCAGCGGGCCGTTGGCGGCAACACCGCCGCCCACGGCAAGCCGCGTTGCGCCGGTCTGCTTGAGCGCGCGCCTGACGCGGATCAGCAGGCCTTCGACGATCGCCCGTTGATAGGAGGCGGCGAGGTCCGCGCGGCGGCGCTCGGTCTCCTGCTCTCCGATGTCGCGAACCTTGTAGAGCAGGGCGGTCTTGAGGCCCGCGAACGAGAAGTCGAGTCCCGGCATCCGCGCGGCCGCAGGAAAGTCGAAGGCGTGGGCATCGCCGTCGGCGGCAAGCCGCTCGAGCGCGGCACCGCCGGGATAGCCGAGGCCGAGCAGCCGTGCGCCCTTGTCGAACGCCTCGCCGGCAGCGTCATCGAGTGTCTGGCCGAGCAGCCGTAGCTCGGGACCGTGATCACGCACGTCGGCGAGCAGCGTGTGTCCCCCGCTGGCGATCAGCGCCAGGAACGGCGGTGCGAACTCGGACGGCTTGAGGAAGCTGGCGGCGAGGTGGCCGTGCAGATGATCGACCGGGGCGAATGGCAGTGAGCGCGCGGCCGCGATCGACTTGCCCGCGCAGAAGCCGACCAGCAGTGCCGCCACCAGGCCGGGCCCGCGCGTGGCCGCCACCAGGCCGACGTCGTCGAGGTTGGCACCGGCGGTCCGCAACGCTTCGTCGATCACAGGGGGCAGCAGTGTCAAGTGGTGGCGCGAGGCGATCTCCGGCACGACGCCGCCGAAGCGGTCGTGGACCCCCTGCGAGGAGATCACGTTGGCACGGATCTCACCCTCGGTGGTGATCAGCGCCGCACACGTGTCATCGCAGCTCGTCTCGAGCGCCAGGATCAATCCGCCGGTATTCACTATGTCTCCCAGGGGGTGCCGACCGCGCGCCACATGATGATCGCGTCCTCGCCGTTGTCGGCGTAGTAGCGCGGACGCCTGCCGACCCCGTGGAAGCCGTAGCGCTCATACAGTGCGATCGCGCCGGCGTTGGAGACACGCACCTCAAGCGTGTAGTTCGCGTCCTCGCCCGCCCGCTCGATGACGCCGTCGAGCAGCGCGCTGGCGACCCCCACACGCCTGTGATCGGGGTCCGCGGCGATGTCCATGATGTGGTACGCCTCGTCGTAGCGAGCGCAGATCACGTAACCGACGATGCGACCCTCGCGAAGTGCAGCGAGACAGATGCTCGAGGGCTTGGAGAGCTCGAGCACGAACATCGCCAGCGACCATGGGCTCGGGAAGGCGCGCCGCTCGATCGCGATCACCTGCGGTAGGTCGCTGAAGCTGACCGTTCTGACATTGAGGTCGGCGCGCTGCACGTTCCCGTCGGTGCTCATGTCCTGGCGGCCACGGCGTCGGGGAGGCGCAAGTATTCGGGCTCGACGCGACCGTCCGCTGACGGCAGCGCGAGCGCGCCCAGGCGGCAATGCGCGCGCGCGCAGACGCGATGCAGCGGTGAGTCCTGACCCGGTACCTCGACGCCGGCGCGCTCGAGCAGCTCGCGGAACTTCAGGGCCCCGTCCCCCACCGCCCGCGTGGCGACGGCGCCCGCAGCCGCGGCGCGCGCGAGCTGCTCGGGTGTGAGCACGCTCGGAGGCAGCACCGGCTCCGCCGTGAGCGGGTCCTCGCCAGCAGCCCAGCAGGCGGCGAATGCCTCACCGCGACGAGCGTCGAGCACGGCGAGCGTCGCCAGCCGCGGCTCGCGGTCGTGCGCCATCAGCGCAAGCGAGCGCAGGGTCGAGACGCCCACCAGCGGAAGCGCACGAGCGGCCGCCAGCGCCTGCGCGCTGGCGATGCCGATCCGCAGCCCGGTGAACGTTCCCGGGCCGACGCCGACCGCGATCCGCTCGATGCTGTCCCACTCCGCGCACCCGCGCCTCATCAGCTCGTCGATCAGCGACAGCAGGCGTTGGGCGTGCCCGGGTCGGGCGCCAGCTGGCGGGTCGTCCGCGGCACCGAGGTCCAGCTCGTAACGCATGCAGACGTTTGCGCCGGTATCGATGTCACGCAGCGCGACCGCGGTTCGCGACGTCGCCGTGTCGAAGGCGAGCAATCTCATGGCGCCTCGGTCAGCTCGACTGCGCGGCGGTCACCACCGGCGTGCGCGAGCGTCACGCGCCGCGCAATCCGTCCCAGGTCGGAGATCTCCTGGACACCCGCGTCGGGCCATTCGACGAAGGTGATCGTGTCCGCGCCGATGTAATCGGCCAGCAGATCCGGGTCCTCGTCGCGCAGCGACGCGAGCCGATAGAGGTCCACATGCGAGACGTAGGCGACCGGCGGCGCCGCCGGGTAGCGCTGGCCGATCGTGAAGGTTGGACTCGTGACCGCTTCGGTGACCCCCAGCGCACGCGCAGCACCACGCACGAAAGTCGTCTTACCGGCGCCGAGCTCGCCGTTGATCAGCACGACATCCCCCGGCACCAGCGCCCGAGCCAGCTCGGCACCGAGCTGCTCGGTCTCCGCAGCTGACTCCGTCTTGAACTTGACAGGCTCGCTCACCATGAGCCCGAGTCTATGAGCCTCAGCCGCGAGCTCGATGCAGCCGCAGCCCCACGCCCGCGCCCACCAGCACCAGCCCCAGCACCGTCTCAGGCAGCAGGTCGTAGCCGGTGTTGGGCAGCGACCCGCGCGGCGTGGTGGTACCCGTGGCAGTCGCGGTCGTCGTAGTCAGACGCGACGGCGCCGTCGGCGTGATCTGCGACGAGGTGGTGGTCGTGGATCCGGCGGCCACCGCCCCTGCGGGCATGGCGAGCGAGACCCCGACCCAAGCTATGGCGGCGGCAAACCTAAGTGACTTCACGGGCCTCGAGAATGTAGTCGAACGCGCCATATCACACCGTCCGGACGTATTACGTCGCATTTTGCATGGTTTTTAGTTCTGGGTCGACCAGCCGCTACCGTGCAGGCGCGAATGCAAGCTCGGGTTCCTATGCTTCTCGACCGCGTGCGCGGCTCGGACACGGGCAAGGCCGCCGGCCTCGCGGGGGCGATGATCGCCAACAACGTGATCGCACTGGTGCTGTCGGTCGTGTTCGCCCGGCTGCTCAGCAACTACGGTGCGCTGGCGGCGCTCGTCAGTTACCTGGTGATCCTCAGCGTCGTGGGCCAGGCGATGCAGGTCGCGACCGCGCGCGAGGGCGTGCTCGGCAACCTCGGAACGGGCGAGGAGCTGCTCGCCACGCTCGAGCGCTGGGCACGCACGCTCGCGCTCTTCACGCTGGTGGCGACGGTCGCGTCGATCCTCGCCCGCCAGCAGATCGCCGACGCCGTCGGGGTGCCGCGCCAGGGCTGGGCGGCGGCAGCGGGCATCCCCGCTGCCTGTGCCTATCTCGAGGTCTGCACGCTGCGCGGCGCGCTGCAGGGAATCGGCGACTACAGGGTCGTTGGCCTGAGCCTGATCGGCGAGCAGGGCGTGCGGCTGATCGCCGGCGCGATTCTCGCGGTCATCGGCCTCGGTGTGACCGGCGCCTACCTCGGCTCGCTGATCGCCTACGTAGCGATGTCGGCGTACTGCGCACACGAGATCTACAAGCGGCTCGCTTCCCCCGGTCATGCGCGCTGGCGGCTGACAACGCCAGCGACGGGGGCGCTCAGCTACGGCCGCCAGGTCTGGACCGCAGCGGTGCCGATCACGGCCCTGGCGATCATCCAGCTGCTGCAGAACATCGATCTGATCACGGCCAAGCATCGCTTCTCCGACCGCGTCGCCAGCTCCTACGCTGTGGCCGCAGTGGCGGCGAAGGTCCTGATCTGGGTGGCGATCGGCGCCGGTTACTACCTCGTGCCGGAGACCTCCAAATCGCTCTCGCTGGGACGCGATCCACGCCCCGTGCTACTTCGGTCGCTCGCGATCGTGGTCGTCTGTGCCCTGCCCTGCATGCTGATCTACGCGTTCGCCTCGCACCTGCTGCTGGCCACCGTGTTCGGTAAGAGCAAAGCGATCGCCGCGAGTTCATTGCTGCCGCTCGGCGCCGCCTTCACGGTGCTGGCGATGACATATCTCGGCGTCCAGTACATGCTGGCGTTGAAGCGCGTCTGGTTCCTGCCTGCGATCGGATTGGTTGCCGCAATTGAGCCCGTGCTGCTGCTGCACGCCTCGCGCCACCCGGCCTCGTTTGCCACCGTGGTGCTGCTCGTGCAGCTGATCGGCGTGGTCGTCACCTACGTGGCGGCCTTCGCACGCCGGCCGGTGCCGGCGGCGGCGTCGACCACCACCGGCTCAGAATAGGCCCAGCTGCTCGGCGCCCGGCGATTCCGGTGGCGGAGCGGCGGCCGCCTCGGGCGCGGCGCGCGGCGCGGGCGGAGCGGGCGGCTCGAGCTCGACAGGCGGCTCGGACGGTTCCGCCCCCGCGGGCGGCACGAGCGGCTCCGGTGGCCCGAGCTTGAGGATCTCCGGGATGCGCAGGAAGTCACCGCGCAGCATCTCCAGGGTCGACGGCGTATACAGAGCCGCGGCCGGGTGGTAGAGCGGATACAGCCGCACCGTCCGCGGCCCGATTGTGCGTACCTCCACCTGGCCGTGGATCCTCGAAATCCCTGTCGGCTCGCCGCGCAGCAGCTTGGTCGCGAAGTTCCCGAGCGTGCAGATCATCGTCGGCTGGATCAGCTCGAGCTTCGCGAACAGGAAGTGCTGGCAGGCGTCGAGCTCGTGCGGGTGCGGATCGCGATTGCCAGGCGGACGGCACATCAGCGTGTTGGCGATGAACACGTCCCCGCGCTCCATCCCGATCTCGGCCAGCAGCTTCTCAAGCAGCTTGCCGGCCTGTCCGACGAACGGCAGCCCCTGCTGGTCCTCGTTGGCTCCCGGGGCCTCCCCCACGAACATCAACTCGGCGTCCGCGTTGCCCGAGCCGAACACGACGTTCGTGCGCGTCTCGTGCAACTTGCAGGCCACGCAGCCGCGTGCCTCCTGGTAGGTCGCCTTCAGGAGCTCTCGACGCTCGCTCGCTGTGCTCACGCAGCCGATGCTAACCACGGCGCAAGCTGGGTACCATTTATGTTGGCCGTCACCTCGACGCGAGGGATGGACCAGAGAGAGATGCAACGCACAGACTCCGCCCGTGGAGTCATGCGGATCGCGATTGTGGGCTCCGGTCGCCTCGGAACCGCCATCGCCACCGCCCTCCGCGGAAACGACGACTTCGAGCTGACGGGACCGCTGGGCCGCGGCGCGCGCGCCGCAGAGAGCGCTGTGGCGTTGCTGTGCGTGCCCGACAGCCAGATCGCTGCCGCCGCGGCGGCGATCACGCCGGGCACGATCGTCGGCCATTGCTCGGGTGCCACCGGCCTCGAGCCGCTGCTGCCGCACGAGGCCTTCTCGCTGCATCCGCTGATGACCGTCGCGGATGCCGGCGCCGACTTTGCCGGCGCGACCGCAGCGATCGACGCAAGCAGCGAGCGGGCGCTGGCGGTCGCCGGTGCAATCGCAGCGGCGCTGGCGATGCACGCGGTGCACCTGTTGCCCGAGGACCGCATTGCCTATCACGCCGCCGCCTCGATCGCCTCGAACTTCCTGGTGACGCTCGAGGCCGCCGCCGAGCGCCTGGCCGCCACCACCGGCGTGGGCCGTGAGGCGCTGGCGCCGCTGGTGCGCGCGACCGTCGAGAACTGGATAGCGCTCGGCCCCGAGCGGGCACTGACCGGGCCCGTCTCTCGGGGCGACGAGCGCACCGTTGCACGCCAGCGCGAGGCGGTCGCCGAGCGCACGCCGGAGCTGGCACAGCTGTTCGACGCACTGACGGCTGCGACTCGAGAGCTGTCGGGAGCTGGCGTCCGATGAGGATCCTGCGGACCGTCGCCGAGCTCAGGACCGCCCTCACCCAGCCGCGGCGCGAGGGTCGCCGGATCGGCCTGGTCCCGACGATGGGTGCGCTGCACGAGGGCCACCTGTCGCTGATGCGTCGCGCCCGCAGCGAGTGCGACGAGGTGGTCGTGTCGCTGTTCGTCAACCCGACGCAGTTCAACCAGGCGAGCGACCTTGACGCATATCCGCGCGACGAGGACCGCGATGCCGTGATCGCCTCCGAGGAGGGCGCCGACTACCTATTTGCGCCAACGGCCGGTGAGATCTACCCCGACGGCTTCGCGACCAGCGTCAGCGTCGCCGGAATCACCGAGGTGCTGGAGGGCGTGCACCGCGGTCGCGAGCACTTCGACGGCGTCGCGACCGTCGTCTGCAAGCTGTTCAACATCGTCGCCCCCGACGTTGCCTACTTCGGGCAGAAGGACGCCCAGCAGACACTCGTGATCAAGCGGCTCGTGCGCGACCTCAACATCTCCGTACAGATCGAGATCTGCCCAACGGTGCGCGAGGCCGACGGGCTGGCGCTGTCCAGCCGCAACGCACGACTGAGTGGCGCCGAGCGCCGGCGTGCGGCCGCGCTGCATCAGGCGCTGGCCACGGTGCAGGTGCTGGTCGCGGCCGGCGAGACCGACGTGGCGACGCTCGTCGCCGCAGCGCATTCGGAGCTGACAGATCCGCAGCTGCGGCTCGAGTACTTCCAGATCGTCAACCCCGAGACGCTTCAGCCGATAACCAGTGTGGGAGGGCCCGCGCTTGCGCTGGTCGCGGCCTGGGTAGGCGAGACGCGCCTGATCGACAACCAGCTGCTCTCAATTCCAACGAGCTCTCGACCGCCAGCGGCGGCGGGAAGCACCACGAGGAGTGATTGACATGTCTTCGCATCCATCGCAGATCGCCATCCTGGACGACGCCTCCCGGCTGCCGGTTACGCTGGCCACGATCAGCGATCGCCAACGGCTCGGCGAACCGCTGGTGATGGTCACCGCCTACGACTTCCCCAGCGCCCGCGCGGCCGAGGCGGCCGGCGTCGACCTGGTGCTCGTCGGCGACTCGGGCGCCATGACGGTGCTCGGCTACCCGTCGACGGTCGCGGTCAGCATCGAGGAGATGCTGATGCTCACCCGCGCCGTGCGCCGCGGCCTGCGCACGCCGCTGCTGATTGCCGATCTGCCCTTCGGCTCATACGAGGAGTCCGATGAGCAGGCGGTCCACACCGCGATGCGCTTCGTCAAGGACGCCGGCGCCGACGCGGTCAAGCTCGAGCGCGGCAACGCGACCTCGGTGGCGCGTGCCAACGCGATCGTGCAGGCCGGCATCCCGGTGATGGGTCACGTCGGGCTCACCCCGCAGACGTCGACCGCGCTCGGCGGCTACCGCGCCCAGGGCCGCCAGGCCGGCGGCGCGAAGCGCATCGCCGAGGAGATGCTGGCGCTGCAGGACGCCGGCTGCTTCACGATCGTGCTCGAGGCGGTTCCCGCCACGGTGACCGAGGAGCTGATGCGGATCGTCAAGGTGCCGGTGATCGGAATCGGCGCCGGCCCCGCCACCGACGGCCAGGTGCTCGTGTTCCACGACCTGCTCGGCATCCGTGAGGGACGCGGCGCACGCTTCGTGCAGCGCTACGCGGACCTGCAGAGCGAGATGGACGCGGGCGTCGCCGCCTACGCCGCCGATGTGCGCGAGCGCCGCTACCCGGCGCCCGAGCATTGCTACTCGATCGATCCCGAGCAGTTGGCGGCGTTCCGCGCCGAACTGTCCGCTCTGAGCGAACAGAAGCCGCGAGGCTGAGCGCGCCCCGGCGCGGGACGCGCGCAAACAGAAGTAGCATGCGGGGCGTGCCGCGCATCACACAGGTTTTTGCTCCCCGAGACCGCGTCTACTTCGAGCTGTTCGAGGAGGCTGGGCGCAACGTCATGCGCGCCGCCCAATTGCTAGAGGAGCTGCTGTCCGAGTACCCGGAGAACCGCAGCCTCGCGCAGGACATCCGCGACTGCGAGCACGAGGGCGACCGCATCACACACGACATCCTCGATCGGCTGAACCACACGTTCGTCACCCCGATCGACCGCGAGGACATTCTCGCACTGGCCTCGGCGCTTGACGACATAGCCGACTACATCGAAGAGGTCGCCGATTACCTCGGGCTCTACAAGATCGAGGCGCCGATGGATCAGGCGATCAAGCTGGCCCAGGTGCTGCACCGGGCAGGCACCCAGATCGCCGAGGCGATGCCGAAGCTACGGGGCTTCAACGATATCTCCGAACACACGGTCGAGATCAACCGGCTGGAGAACGAGGGTGACCGAATCACCCGCGAGGCGATCGCTTCGCTGTTCGACGGCGGCATCGACCCGATGGTCGTGATCCGCTGGAAGGACCTCTTCGAGCGGCTCGAGGATGCGATCGACGCCTCCGAGCACGTGGCGAACATCCTCGCCGGAATCGTGATCAAGAACTCCTAGCGTCGCGCCGGATCAGGGCTGCGTCAGCTTCAGCGTCATCTCCGGCGAGACCGGTGCATGAGCGGCTGAAGCCTGCGATCCGGAGCCGCCGATCTGAGCGGCGAGGTCGTTCGCCAGCGTGCCGGCAGCCTCCGCGTCCGCCGGCACCTCGCCCGTCGGCACCCCACCTGCAGCGGCGCCGCCCTTGGTCGCGCTCGTCGCCGGGCCGCTGAGCTCCACGACCGTCGCTTCGGCTGTCCCCTGGTCGGCCTGCTCCTGTGAGAGCTGGCGCTCACCGACCTGCACCCGATCGGCCTGCTCCCGATCGGCCTGCTGCCCCGGAGTCGTCACGTTGCCGCTCAGCGGGGACATATCGTTGCCGATGCCAGACATGGCACTCAGGGTATCGTGCGCAGCACCCGCGCCGGCACCCCGGCCGCTACAGAGAACGGCGGGATGTCGGCGGTGACCACCGAATTGGCGCCGATCACCGAGCGCTCGCCGACGGTGACGCCACTGGTGATGACGACGTGCGCACCGCACCAGACGTTGTCGCCGACGCGCGTCGGCCCCTTGCTGGTGAAGCCCTGCCACGGCACCGGCCGCTGAGGATCGTCGTAGCGGTGGTTGGCGTCGGTGATTACGCAGCCGTTGGCGAACATGCAGTGCTCGCCGATCTCAACCAACTCGAGCGCGGCGACCATCACGTTCAGGTTGAAGAGGCTGCCGGCGCCGATCCGCACCCGTGCGGGGGCCGGCATCGTGATCCAGACACCGGGCTCGAACAGCACGTGCGGCCCGATCTCAAGCCGGCCGTCGCCGAGCGCCTCGAGCACCTCGCCGTGGAGCGGCCAGCGCGCGAATGCCTGACGCTGGGCGAGCTCGTAATGGATCCGTGCCCGGTTCCAGGGCAGACTGTTGCGCTGGTACCAGCGCCACTTCTGTAGCCAGACGCGCGCCTCGGTCGGCGTCACGCCTGCGCCATCGCCTTGGCGCGCCGGGCCGGTTTCGCCGCCGCCTGCCGTTGAAGCAGCGGCTTGAGGAAGCGTCCCGTGTAGGACTCGGCGACTGCCGCGATCCGTTCCGGCGTGCCCACGGCGATCAGGCTGCCGCCCTCATCGCCGCCCTCGGGCCCGAGATCGATCAGGTAATCGGAGACCTTGATCACGTCGAGGTTGTGCTCGATCACGACTATCGAGTTGCCCGCGTCGACCAGCCGCTGCAGCACCTCGAGCAGGCGCTGGATATCGGCGAAGTGCAGACCCGTGGTCGGCTCGTCGAGGATGTAGATCGTGCGGCCGGTCGCGACCTTGGCCAGCTCAGCCGCGAGCTTCACGCGCTGCGCCTCGCCGCCGGACAAGGTGGTTGCCGGCTGCCCGAGCCGCATGTAGCCGAGGCCGACATCGTTGAGCGTCTGCACGCGCCGTCTGATCTTCGGGATGTGCTCGAAGAACTCGAGCGCCTCGGCGATCGGCATCTCCAGCACGTCGGCGATCGTCTTGCCCTTGAAGCGCACCTCGAGCGTCTCCCGGTTGTAGCGCTTGCCGTGGCACTGCTCGCAGGGGACGTAGACATCCGGCAGGAAGTGCATCTCGATCTTGATCTGACCGTCGCCCTTGCAGACCTCGCAGCGCCCGCCCTTGACGTTGAAGGAGAAGCGACCCTGCTTGTAGCCGCGGGCGCGCGCCTCGGGCGTGCGTGCGAAGAGATCGCGGATCTGGTCGAACAGACCGATGTAGGTCGCCGGATTGGAGCGCGGCGTGCGGCCGATCGGCGACTGATCGACGGAGATGATCTTGTCGAGCTGCTCGAGGCCGCTGATCGACTTGTGCGCGCCCGCGCGCACGCGGGTGGCACTGAGCCGGTTGGCGACCGCCTTGAACAGCACCTCGTTGACCAACGTCGACTTGCCCGAGCCCGAGACCCCGGTGACGCTGCACATCACACCCAGTGGCACCTTCACGTCGAAGCCCTTGAGATTGTTCTCGGCGGCGCCCTTGATCTCGATGTAGCCGGCCGGCCTGCGCCGCTTGTTTGGCACCTCGATCCGCCGCGTCCCGCTCAGGAACTGGCCGGTGAGCGAGTCCGCGACCTGGGCCACTTCATCGGCCGTCCCCTGCGCGACCACGTGACCGCCGCGCTCGCCGGCGAACGGACCGATGTCGAGCAGGTGGTCGGCGGCGCGCATCGTGTCCTCGTCGTGCTCTACCACGAGCACCGTGTTGCCGAGGTCCCGCAGCCGCTCGAGCGTCGCGATCAGCCTGTGATTGTCGCGCTGGTGCAGGCCGATCGATGGCTCGTCGAGGATGTACAGCACGCCCACCAGCGAAGAGCCGATCTGCGTCGCCAGGCGGATCCGCTGCGCCTCGCCACCGGACAGGGTCGCGGCGGCCCGCTCCAGGCTCAGATAGCCGACACCGACGTTCTCAAGGAAGCTCAGCCGCTCCTCGATCTCGCGCAGGATCAGGTGGGCGATGCGGCGGTCATGCTCGGAGAGCTCGAGCCCACGCACCCAATGCAGCGCACGCCGTGCCGACAGCGCCGTGAACTCGTTGATCGGCATCCCGCTGACGAACACCGAGCGCGATTCCGGACGCAGCCGTGCACCCTGACACTCGGGGCAAGGCCGCAGCGTCATGTACTCCTCGATCTTCTCCTTGACGAACTCCGAATCGGTCTCGTGGTAGCGGCGCTGGAGCCCGCTGACGATTCCCTCGAAGGCGGTGGTGTAGTTGCGCCGGCGGCCGAAGCGGTTGCGGTAGGCCACCTGGAAGCGCTCACCGCCGGAGCCGTACATGAAGAAATCGCGCTGCTCAGCGGGCAGCTCGCCCCAGGGAGCGTCTGTGTCGACGCCATAGCGCTCGGAGATCGCCTGCGTCAGCTGCTCGTAATAGTCCGAGGCGCTCGCCGCCCAGGGCGCGATCGCGCCCTCGCCGATCGAGAGGCCGGGATCGGGCACGACCAGCTCGGGATCGATCTCCATCTGCGAGCCCAGCCCGGTGCAGCGCGGGCAGGCGCCGTGCGGAGAGTTGAAGCTGAAGATCCGCGGCTCGAGCTCGACCAGGCTCGGTCCGTGCACCGGGCACGCGAACTTCTCGCTGTACAGGGTGACTTCGCCGCCGTCGACGAGTTCGATCTCGACCAGACCGCCGGCGAGCGTCACGGCCGTCTCGACCGAGTCCGCCAGGCGCTTGCGCAGGTCCTCCTTCATCACCAGCCGGTCGACCACGATCGAGATGTCGTGCTTGAACTTCTTGTCGAGCACGATCTCCTCGTCGAGCCGGCGCAGCTCGCCGTCGATCTTGGCGCGCGTGAACCCCTCCCCGCGCAGCTCCTCGAGCTGCTTGCCGTACTCGCCCTTGCGACCACGCACGATCGGGGCCATCACCATGAAGCGCGTGCTCTCGGCCAGCTCCATCACCTGGTCGATGATCTGCTCGGCCGACTGGCCGGTGATCGGCCGCCCGCAGATGTGGCAGTGAGGCTTGCCGATCCGCGCCCACAACAGGCGCAGGTAGTCATAGATCTCGGTGACCGTGCCGACCGTCGAGCGCGGGTTGCGCGAGGTCGTCTTCTGATCGATCGAGATCGCCGGCGAGAGCCCCTCGATCGAGTCGACGTCGGGCTTGTCCATCTGCCCCAGGAACTGGCGGGCGTAGGCCGACAGCGACTCGACGTAGCGGCGCTGACCCTCGGCGTAGATCGTGTCGAAGGCCAAGGACGACTTGCCGGACCCGGAGAGTCCGGTAATGACCGTCAGCGAGTCCCGGGGAATCGCAACGGTGATGTCCTTGAGGTTGTGCTCGCGCGCGCCCGAGACGATCAGCTGATCCACCGGCTACATGATAGGGAGGCGAACAGACGTTCTGGTCGCCCGAACGGCCAAAAGGCCGCACGTTGCGGTCAGGATCAGTCCGCGACCGACGCGTAGACCTCGTCCAGCAGCGACTGCCGGTCGGCGAGCTCGAAGTTCTCGGCGAGGTAGTGGTCGGTCTCATCACGCGGGGTGCCGTTCAAAGCCATGTTGAGCGCGACCAGGCGGGCGCCCTCGAGGTCCTCGGCGACGGGCTCGACGACCTCGATATCAATCTCGGTGGTCTCGGCCACCACGACCTCCACCACCGCGTCCTGCGCGCGCGCCTCGGTCTCGGGCGCCGCAGCGACGCCGCTGGTCAGCGGACCAGCGGCGGAGGATTCAGGCTCGGACAAGAACTGAGCGCGCGGCCCGACCGCGTCGCGCACGCTGTCGAAGTTGCCCTCGAGCAGCTGCAGGTCGGCGTTGAGACGGTTGGAGCCCGTGCGCAGGCCGTCGATCAGGCCTGCGAGCTCCGACTCCATTGCGTTCAGGCGCTGCAGCATCACGGTCGTTGACTCAGACACGCGGCCGACGTAGTCGCGCGCCTGCGTGGTCGCGTCGTTGCGCGAGGCCTGTGCCTCCTGCGCGGCCTCGGCGCGGATCTCACGGGCCTCGGTCTCGGCCTGGCGCAGGATCTCGGCGGCGCTGGCCTCGGCCGCCTCGACGATCGCGCGCACCTGCTCGCTGGCGGAGGAGGCGAGCGACTCGTTGTGGCGGCGGGCGCTAACGCGCAGCTCCTCGACCTGCGAGGCGATCTCCGAGAGATGCGCGTCGACCGCCGCCGGGTCATAGCCGCGCCGCCCGATTGGGAAGTCGCGTTTCTCGATGCTCTGCCTGTCCAGCGCCATTACGGCGGCGAAGCCTAGCGAACGCGCCCCTCGGTCACAGCAATATCCAGCTCACGTTTGAGATCGCGGATCTCATCGCGCAGCCGCGCGGCGTATTCGAAGCGCAGATCCTCGGCCGCGGCAAGCATCTCCTCCTCGAGCTCGACGATCTTGCGCTCGATCTCGGCGGGGGACATCGTGCTGGTGGCTTCTCGCTGCCGGCGGCGGCGGGACTTCGGGACCTTGGTCTCGCCCTGGAGGAATTCGGCGATGTCGGAGATGCCCTTGGTGATCGTCTCCGGGGTGATGCCGTGCTGCTCGTTGTAGGCCACCTGGATCTCACGGCGGCGGTCGGTCTCCTCGATCGCGGCACGCATCGCGGCGCTCTCCTTGTCGGCGTACATCAGCACCCGGCCCTCGACGTTGCGGGCGGCGCGGCCAATCGTCTGGATCAGGCTGGTGGCGCCCCTGAGGAAGCCCTCCTTGTCGGCATCGAGGATCGCGACCAGGCTGACCTCGGGAAGGTCGAGTCCCTCTCTGAGCAGGTTCACCCCCACCAGCACATCGAATTCACCGAGCCGAAGGTCACGGATGATCTGGATGCGCTCGAGCGTGTCGATCTCGGAGTGCAGGTAGCGGACCTTCAGGCCCATCTCCAGCAGGTAGCCGGTGAGGTCCTCTGACATCTTCTTGGTGAGCGTGGTGACCAGCGTGCGCTCGTTGCGGTCGACGCGTAGCTTGATCTCGTTCATCAGATCGTCGATCTGGTTCCTCGTCTCGCGCACCTCGATGTCCGGATCGACGATCCCGGTCGGCCTGACGATCTGCTCGACCGTGCGCTGCGAGTGCGAGCGCTCGTACTCGCCCGGGGTCGCGGACACGAACACGATCTGTGGGGTGATGCTGAGGAACTCCTGGAAGGTCTGCGGGCGGTTGCCCATCGCGCTCGGGAGCCGGAAGCCGTAGTCGACGAGCGTTTGCTTGCGAGAGCGGTCGCCCTCGTACATGCCGCCGATCTGCGGCACGGTCTGATGCGACTCGTCGATGAAACAGACGAAGTCATCGGGGAAGTAGTCGAGCAGGCAGTACGGCCGCTCGCCGTCCTTGCGTCCGTCGAGGATCTGACTGTAGTTCTCGATGCCGCTGCAGAAGCCCATCTCGCGCAGCATCTCCATGTCGTACTGGGTCCGCTGGCGGAGCCTGTGCGACTCGAGCAGCTTGCCGCTGGCATCCAGCTCGGCGCAACGCTCCTCAAGCTCCTTGCCGATCGCCGCGACCGCCTCCTCGATGTGCCCCTCGCGCACGTTGTAATGCGAGGCGGGCCAGATCGCGACGTGCTCGAGGTCGTCCTCGATCAGCTCACCGGTGACCGGGTCGAAGTGCTGCAGGTGCTCGATCTCGTCGCCGAACATGCTGATC
Source organism: uncultured Actinomycetota bacterium (assembly GCA_963706725.1). Taxonomy (GTDB): domain Bacteria; phylum Actinomycetota; class Thermoleophilia; order Solirubrobacterales; family Solirubrobacteraceae; genus Palsa-465. The sequence continues at coordinate 3,266,258 of OY970167.1, forward strand.
CGGTACGAGGTCTCGGCATACGCCGGCCAGATCTCGAGGGTCTCGCCTCTGACTCTGAACGTGCCACGGGCCAGTGCGGTGTCGTTGCGCGTGTACTGGATGCTGACCAGCTTCCTGAGCAGCCCGTCACGATCGATCATCGAGCCCTTGGCCAACGTCTGCAGGTTCTCGTCGTAGACCTCGGGGCTGCCGAGACCGTAGATCGAGGAGACACTCGCCACGATCAGCACGTCGCGCCGCGCAAACAGCGCCGCGGTGGCGGCATGCCTGAGGCGATCGATCTCCTGGTTGATCGCCGAGTCCTTCTCGATGTAGAGGTCCTTGCTGGGGACGTAGGCCTCGGGCTGGTAATAGTCGTAATAGGAGACGAAGTACTCCACCGCGTTGCGCGGGAAGAAGGTGCGGAACTCATTGCAGAGCTGCGCCGCAAGCGTCTTGTTGTGGGCGATCACGAGCGCCGGGCGGTTGACCTCGGCGATCGTCGCGGCCATCGTCATGGTCTTGCCGGTGCCGGTCGCTCCCAGGAGGGTCATGGCGCGCTCGCCGCGCTCCAGGCCCTCGGCGAGGCTGGTGATCGCAGCCGGCTGATCGGCCGTCGGGCTGAAGGTGGCATCGAGCTCAAATCCCGGCATTTGTGGCCTTCGATGCTAGCGGCGGGTCGGTCAGCTTCTGACCGCATTGCCTTCGGGGGTGGCCGCGCTCGGCCACCCCTCACCAGGCCTCACGCGCTGACGCCCGGCACCTCGGCGAGCGTATGGTAGACGGGGATCCCGCGAGCCTGGGCGATCGCGACGTCCTGGTCGGCGCCCCGCGACTCGCCCGGCAGCCTGAGCACCGCATCGCAATGCTGCAGCAGCCGTTCCGCGGTCGGGTACATGACCTCGTCCGCCAGCGGGTCGAGTGCTCCGTCGCTCGCGCCGGCGCTGCTCAGCACGGGCAGTGCCACCCACTCGCCGATCATCGGGATATGGCCGGCCTTGAAGATCGGCCAGGCGGCCTGTTCGAGCGTCTGCAGGTTGCTCGCCATGCGATCCGGGTCGTCGTCCGTGCCCGAGCGGTAGGGGCCGGCGATGAGGATCAGCTTCGGCGTGTTGCTGCTTTCGTGTTCTTGCATGATTCTGCACGTTACTGCATAATCGCCCCATGCTCGTCCTGCAACGACGTGAGCTGCTGCTGTCACGCCTGCGCACCGACGGCAAGCTCGTCGCGCGCGAGCTGGCGGCCGAGCTGGGGATCTCAGAGGACAGCGTCCGCCGCGATCTACGTGAGATGGCGGCGGCAGGCCTGTGCCAGCGGGTCTACGGGGGCGCCGTGCCGGTCTCACGGGCGCTGGCCGACTACGCCACGCGCGCCTCGGTGGAGCCGGAGAGCAAGCGACGCGTGGCGGCGCACGCGCTGCAGCTGATCCGCCCCGGTCACCGCGTGATCCTCGACGGCGGCACGACCACGCTGGCCGTCGCGAACCAGTTGCGACCTGATCTGGCCGCCACCGTGATCACGCACAGCCCGACGATCGCCGCCGCGCTGGTCCGCCACCCCTCGGTCGAGATCCTGCTGCTCGGCGGGCGCATCTACAAGCACTCCGCCGTCGCCTGCGGCACCGCCACCGTCGAGGCGGCCGCCACGGTGAGTGCTGACCTGTTTCTGCTCGGGGTCACCGGCGTGCACGCCGAGCACGGCCTGACGACCGGCGATCCCGAGGAGGCGGCGATGAAGCGGGCGCTGTCCGCCCGCGCTGCCGAGACCTACGTGCTGGCGAGCACCGAGAAGCTGGGCGCCGTCTCCGCCTACAGGGTGCTCGAACTCGATGAGGTGGCCGGCGTGATCACCGAATCCGGCGTCCTGGATCCTGCCGCGCTCCGCTGATCGGCGGAACTCAGGTCGGCGAGCGAGCGCACTCGAATATGAGCCGCTGACACATAGATCTTCTATGCATCGTTGACTCAGCGACGGTACCCTTTCCGTCGTGCCTGGAGACGCGATCGCGGATGCACGCTGGTACTTCGCAGGGCTTGCCGGATCGCTGCTGGGCAACAGCGCGATGTCGTTCGTCGCGGGTGTGTGGGTCAAGTCGCTGACCGGCAGCAGCGCGCAGGCCGGGTTCGTCTCAGCCTGCATCTACGCGGGCACGATGGCCGCTCCGATCGCGGGGCTGATCGCCGACCGGCTGCCGCGCAGGCGCCTCCTGTTGGGACTCGACCTCCTCTCCGCGCTCACGGTCCTGCCGTTGCTGCTCGTCTCGGCGCGGGCGGAGCTTCTGGATCGTGTTCGCCGCGATGGGCGTCTACGGGATCGAGGCAACGCTGATGGACCCTGCCGAGGACGCGCTGTTTGCACAGATGTTCACGCCGGGGTTTCGCCGCAGGATCAATGGCTGGCGGTTGACGATCCAGGAGACCGGGCGGCTGGCAGCACCACTGCTCGGGGCCGGCCTGTTCATCCTGCTCGGCGGTGGCGCGGTCGCCGCGCTCGATGCCGCCAGCTTTGTGTTTGCCGGATTCGTGATCACCCGCCTGCGGGTCGACGACACCCGTCCCTCGCGCCCTGGCGAGCAGCTGCTGCCGGCGTTGGTGGCTGGCGTTCGCCATATCCTGGGCACCGCAGGCATGCGCGCGATCGCGACCGCGACCACCGCGGTGATGGCAGTGTCGGGGGTGGGGGTCGCGGCTCAGTACAGCCTCGTTCACGGCCTCGGGCAGCACGCGGCCTTCCTCGCTGTCCTCACCGCGGTGCTGGGCGGGGCGTCGATCATCGCCTCGCTGACCGCTAGCCGCATCATCGCGCGGGTCGGTGAGCATTGGCTTGCGGTGATTGGGTTGATCAACTTCGCCGCGGGCAACCTGCTGCGTGCCAACCACTGGCTCCCGGCCGCGCTGACGGGCTCCGCGGTGCTGGGGTTCGCGCTCCCGTACACGTTCCTCGCGACGCTGAGCATCGCGCAGCGCGCGACCCCGAGCGAACTACAGGGCCGCGTCTCCGCCGCACTCACCTTCGCGCTATTCGGCCCTCAGGCCGTGATGCAATCGATCGGCGCAGCGCTGATCACCCGCGCCACCTATGTCCAGATCTACGTCGGCTGCGCCGCCCTCAGCCTCGCGATCGCGGGCTGGCTCATCCTGCATGCCGATCACTCCGCGCGCTCGAACTTGTTTCACCGTCGGGCTCCGCGGAAACCAGACGGTGAAACAACGGCGGGGCGCTGAGCCGATCACCACCGGCCTGTGCACGAAGGTGGGTATCCCGTCGAGATCAGCGGCGATGCCGGGCTGGAGTCCGCAGGCCAACGGTGTCGTGATCGCCCAGCGCTGTGGGGCGCGGCCGGCATCCGGGGCCGGAATCATCGAACAACACCAACCGGCAGATGTCGATCGGGCCGGACACCTGCCGACCCTTGTCGGCGGGGGACCGGCTCGACTATGAAATCGCGGTTGAGGGACTCGCCTGGGGGGAGTCCCGACCCAAGCGCCCGCAGCTGGAGTGGCGGGCGAAATAGTCAGGCGCTGTATCCGAGCTGGCGGGCGTAATGGGAGCGGTAGGCGCGCTGCTTGTCGAGCACCTCGGCGACGTAGGCGCGTGTCTGACCCAGCGGGATGTCACCGATGGTGAGAGTGCGATGTTTGGCGTGAGCGGCGGCGAGCCAGTTGTCGACATTGGTTTCTCCACCGTTGTATGCCGCGAGCGCCAGCACCTTGCTGCCGCCGTAGATGTTCATCAGGTAGTGCAGGTAGTAGGTGCCGTAGGCGATGTTGACCGATGGTGTACCGAGGTCGGCCACGCGGAAGGCGTAACCGTGCGTGTGGCGAGCGAGGAAGCGTGCGGTGGCGGGCTCGATCTGCATCAGCCCCTCGGCGCCGGTGGCGGAGGTGCGAGGACGGAAGCGGGTCTCGGCGTAGATGACGGCGGCCACCAATGCCGGGTCGACGTGTTTCTGTGCGGCCTGCGCACGGATGATCGAGGCGTACTGCAGCGGCAGCTCGAAGTGCTCGATCGCGCGCTGTGCGAGCGGCACCAGCTGGATCACGGCGACGACGAGCACGGCCAGCGCGATCAGGGCGGTGAAGCGCCGCCGCACGACGCGGCGCCGTGGCTGCGCGCGGTAGGTGGAGTAGTTGCGATGCTCGGGTTTCACAGGCCTGTGGGTAACGCCCATCTCAGGCTCCCGCCATAGTCGATCCCGCCATAGTCGAATTCCCTGCCGAAGTCACGCGCGAAACCCCAAAGCTCATATCACGCCTCCAGCATCGCAAGAATCGATGACAGCTTGGACTCGAGTTCCTCGACGGTTCCGTCGTTGCGCACCACGAATGTGGAACGTGCGGCCTTTTCATGCTGGCTGAGCTGACGTGCCTCACGCGCAGCGATGAACGTATCCCCACGCGCGCGGGCGCGGGACTCGCGCACCTCCTCGCTGGCGATGACCGCGATCGTGGCGTCGTACATGCGGTCACTCCCCGCCTCGAACAGCAGCGGAACCTCAACGACCAGCGCGGCCGGAGGCGGGTCGAGCAGATTGTTGCGGTCCCGCCAGTCGGCGATCTGCTGATGCACCAGCGGCCAGAGCAGCTGCTCAAGCCAGGCACGGTCATCCTCATTCGCAAACACGCGCGCGGCGAGCGCGGCTCGGTCGACCACCCCGTCAGGGGCCACCTCGGCGCCGAAGCGGACGGTCACAGCATCGCGCACGCCGCCGGAGCGGTAGAGCTCGTGGACGACCGCGTCGCTCGAGATCACGACGGCGCCGAGCCGCGCGAGCACCGCCAGGGCCGTGGACTTGCCCGCCCCAAGACCTCCTGTTAAAGCAACGAAGGGCGGCACGGCGCTAACCGTACCGCCCTTCTGAAAGCTCGGCTAATAAGCCGGAACCTAGGCCTCTGGCTCGCTGTTGGCGACGTCGGGCTCAGCGTCGGCGACCGCGGGCTCAGCCTCAGCGGACTCGGGCTCGGCCGCGACCTCAGGCTCCTCTCCGGTGGCAGGCTCGAGCTCTGGCTCGGCGACCTCCGGCTCGGCAGCCTCAACCTCGGCGACCTCGACGGCCTCCGGCTCGGCAACCTCAACCTCGGCGACCTCGACGGCCTCCGGCTCGGCAACCTCAACCTCGGCGACCTCGACGGCCTCCGGCTCGGCAAGCTCAGCCTCGGCGGCCTCGGGCTCCGGGGTGGTCTCTTCGTCGAGCATCGCAACCGACGACGCGGGAGCGTGCTCGGCGAAGACGTCTTCAGATAGACCGAGCTCGGGGACGTCGTCGATTTCATCGGCGGCGGGCGCCACGATCGGACGGACCGGGAGCACCTGGCCCTCGACACGCTTGATCGAGAGCGATAGACGACGGCGCTCGGAGTCGATCTCGAGGATCTTGACGCGGACCGGGTCGCCTGGCTGGATGATCTCGCGCGGGTTCTCGACGTGGTGCTGTGCCAGCTCTGAGATGTGGACGAGCCCCTCGACACCGTCGAGGATCTCCACAAAGGCGCCGAAGGTGACGACCTTGGTGACCGTGCCTTCGAGCTCATCGCCAATGTTGTAGGTGTCGACGACGCGCTGCCACGGGTCCTCCTGGGTCTGCTTGAGACCCAGCGAGATGCGCTGCCGCTGGCGGTCGATGTCGAGCACCTTCACCGAGACGGTGTCGCCGATGTTGAGAATCTCGGACGGGTGGTTGACGTGCGACCACGACAGCTCGGAGATGTGGATGAGGCCATCGATCCCGTCGAGGTCGACGAACGCGCCGAAGTCGACGATGTTGGAGATGAGGCCCTCCACGACCTGGCCAGGCTGCAGGCGGTCGAGGATTCGCTCGCGGTCCTCCTTGCGCTGCTCCTCGAGCACCGCGCGGCGCGACAGCACGACGTTGTTGCGCGAACGGTTGAGCTCGATCACCTTGCACTCGATCGTGGTGCTCATGTACTCGTCGAGGTTCGGGACGCGACGGATGTCGACCAGCGACGCGGGCAGGAAGCCACGCACGCCGAGGTCGATGATCAGACCGCCCTTCACGACCTCAATGACGGAACCCTCGACGGGCTCACCCGACTGGGCGGCGGCCTCGATGCGGCGCCACGCCTTCTCGAAGCGAGCGCGCTTCTTGGAGAGGATCAGCCGGCCGTCCTGGTCCTCTTTGGTGAGAACCAGTGCGTCGACTTCCTCGCCGAGCGAAACCTCGTCGCTGGGGTCGACCGACTTGCGGATCGAAAGCTCGTTGACGGGGATGACGCCTTCAGACTTGTAGCCGATGTCGACAAGGACCTCGTCGTTGTCGATGCGCACGACGTGGCCGGTTACGACATCACCCTCGGAGAAGGGATGAATCGTGGCGTCGTAATTGGGGACGATCTTGCCGTCGATCTCGAGCAGCAGGCCGTCTGAACCTTCGACGACCTTGGCGTCCGGAAGTTCGGTGGGGTTAGGAGCGGTAATCGTTGACATGTGGACCCTTGAGTGTAGCCAGCTCAAGGTTTCGCATGCACGTCGGCGCCGCGATTTCTACACTCGGCAGCCGCCATGCCCACCAGAGCGACAAAGCGCGGCGCCGAGCGCACGCCGATCGACCACGACTGTGACGTCCTGATCTGCGGCGCGAGCTTTGCCGGGCTGTCGGTTGCGCGTGAGCTGCGGCGGACAGGCGCCAAGGTGATGGTGGTTGACCGCTACGAGATTGGCGAGCGTCAGACGTCGGCCTGCGGCGTGCCGACGCTGTGGCTCGAGGCGCTCGAGCTGATGGGCGCCCACCAGCAGAGCTTCGGGGAGCTCGTGATCCACAGCCCGCATGCGACCGCGCGCTACCAGCTGCCCTGGACATTCTCGACCTTCGACTACCGCAAGCTGTGCGAACTGCTCGCCGACCAGGGCTCGTTCGATTTCGAGACCGCCACGGTCGAGAGCTGTGACGGCGACACGATCCACACCGATCGCGGCGCGATCCGCGCCCCGCTGATCGTCGACGCGCTCGGCTGGCGCAGGGTGCTGGGTGGAGGCGAGCCGATCCAGCCGCCGGACGCCTACCTCTCGCGCGGGCTCGAGGTCCACCCCGACGGTGTCGGTGATGAGCTCGAGATCTGGATCGACCGCAAGTACGTCCCGGCCGGCTACGGCTGGAGCTTTCCGGCGCAGTCCGAGGTGCGCGTCGGGGTCGGCTCGTTCGACCCGCGCTTTCACGTCAAGGACACGACCGTGCAACTCACCAAGGACCTCGAGCGTGAGCCACTCGGCTACCAGGGCAACTGGATCCCGCACCGGATCCGCGAGGCGACCGAGGGTGGCGTGTTCTTCACCGGTGACTCCGCCGGGCACTGCCTGCCATTGACGGCCGAGGGCATCCGCACCGCCTTCTACTTCGGGATCGCCGCCGGCCGTGAGCTTGCCGACGTGCTCTCGGGCCGCCAGAGCAAGTCCTCGGCGCTGGCGCGCTACGGCGCGTTCAGCGCCGCCCACAAGTGGAAGTTCGAGTGGATGCTGCGGGTGCAGAACCTGATCCCACGGCTGCCGCCGCGGGTGCTCGGGCCGACGCTGCTGGCGATGGGTGAGCGGCGCTTCGTGGACTGGTCGTTCAACCACTACCTGGCGATCGCGCACCCGTCGTTCGTCGGGGGCTAGGACACCGCCGCGTTGTACCAGAACCTGGTGCTTTCAGCAGCCTGAGGTGGCTGCCGATACGAGTGCTTAGGTGACTCGGAGCGCGACAGTGGATTCACGGGCAACGGCCGCGGTCGCATCGAGGCCGACACTCGGCCGCAAGTGGTTTGCCTGGCTGATGCCGGCCGCCGGCCGGTGCAACTCGACACAACGCATGCTGCTTGCCGCGGGCCTCGCACTCCAGCTCGCGACGGTCCTGCTGACCTTCGCCCATGCCCTGACAGGGATCGGCGGCTCTGCGTGGGAGAGCGCGATCCACGGCGGCGTCGCCGGCGGCTACTTCTCGATCTCGGCCGTAATCGTGGGGCTGCGGGCGGTCGGCGAGCGGAGGCATCGTGTGCTTTGGGTGACGGCTGCAGCCAGCGTCGCCCTCTACGCCGTGGCCATGGACGTCTGGGGCTTCTGGCTCGAGCACACCGCGAATCCACCCTACCCGTCGATCTGCGACTTCATCTGGTGGGCCTCGTATGCGCTGGCCGCAGCGGCCATCATCGGGGCGGGTGGGAGTCAGGCGCGACGTGGCGGGTCGCTGAAGATCTGGCTCGATGGTCTGATCGCAAGCACCGCCACCGCAGCTGTCGCGGTGGCATTCGTGCTCGCTCCGGTGGTCAACTCGGCGCGGGGAGCTCACCAGGCTGTCCTGGCGGAGCTGCTCTACCCACTGTTTGATCTCGTCGTCGGGACCCTGCTGGTCGGCGTGATCGGACTCACCGGCTGGCGGCTGGACCGCCGCCAGGTGATGCTGGCCGCCGCCTTCGTGCTGCTGCTGAGCGCCGACAGCGGCAACTCGATCCAGGTCGCCCACGGCGCGGTGGCGGGGAACAGTTGGATCCAGCTGCTCTACATGGGCACCTTCACGTCCGTCTCGTTGGCCGCCTGGCAGTCAGGATCGCAGCTGGCCCGCGAGGCCCGGAGAACCGAGCACGTCAGATGGTCGACGCTGGTGCTTCCGAGCTGCTTTGCCGCGACTGCGCCGGTGATCATGGTCTACGACCACTTCTCACGCGTGCCGCTGACGGCGTTGCTGCTGACGCTGGTGGCGATGATGGTCGCGATGCTGCGGCTGGCGCTGGCGCTGCGCGACGTGCTGATGCTGAGGGGCATGCAGCGCGCCGCGTTCACGGACGAGCTCACCGAGCTGCCCAACCGCCGCATGTTCGCGACGAAGTTGCGTGAGACGGTGGAGTCGGTGGCCGACGACGGTGGCTCTGTGACGACGCTGATGCTCGACCTCGACAACTTCAAGCAGCTCAACGACACGCTCGGCCACGCCGCCGGTGACGAGCTGCTGCGACTGACCGGCCCTCGACTCGTGCGCGCGGCCGGACCGCGCGCGCTGGTTGCGCGGCTGGGCGGCGATGAGTTCGCGATCCTGCTTGAGCCGAATTGCGGGCGCGCCGACGCGGGCGCGATGGCGCAGGTCGTGCTCGACTCCTTCAACGAGCCGCTGCAGGTTCACGGCCTGGCTCTGCGGTTGACCGCCAGCGTCGGGATTGCGACCTACCCGGGCGACGCGGCAGGCCCCGACACGTTGCTCAAGTGCGCGGACGTCGCGATGTATGACGCCAAGCGCTCGCGTCACGGCTGGGAGTACTACTCGGCGGAACGCGACCGGAACACGCGCGAGCGCCTGGAGATGACCGGCGAGCTCGCGGCCGCGCTCGAGGGCGAGGACATCGAGGTCGCCTTCCAGGCGATCGCGCTCACCGACACGCGGGCGATCGCCGGCGCCGAGGCGCTGGTCCGCTGGCGCCGTCCGGACGGCACGCTGCGCCCGCCGAGTGAGTTCCTCGAGGCGGCCGAGCTGGCCGGCCTCTCGCGCCAGCTCACACGCCGCGTCGTCAAGCTCGCGCTCGATAACCTGTGCGAGTGGCGCGGCGCCGGCCACGAGATCAGCGTGGCCGTCAACACCAGCGTCGCCGACCTGCTCGACGAGTCCTTCCCAGGTGAGATTGAGGTCGCGCTGAAGTCCCGGGGACTCGGCGGCGAAGCGCTCAAGATCGAGGTCACCGAGAGCTCGATCATGGCCAATCCGGCACGCGTCAGCGCGGTGCTCGAGCGCCTGCGAGAGCTCGGCGTGCGGATCGCGTTGGATGACTTCGGGACCGGCTACTCATCGCTCACGCACCTGCGCGAGCTACCGGTCGACCGACTCAAGATCGACCGCTCATTCGTGACAACGATGTCGGTCGATCCGACCGACGCGGCGATCGTCTACGCGACGATCGAGCTCGCGCACAAGCTCAACATCGGGGTGATCGCCGAGGGCGTCGAGGACGAGGCCACCTGGCAGGCACTGCTGGCATTGGGCTGCGACGGTATCCAGGGCTACTACCTGAACAAGCCGATGGGGCCAGCGGAATTCCGCGAGCTGCTCGACGCTCACTTCGCCGACAGCCAGTCGCTGCCAATCCCTGCCTCGACCGCCAGCGGCGGATCCATCGCGTAGGCCGCCTCCATCTCGCGGATCGCGAGCGCGCGGACCTGCTCGGCCTCAGCCTCCGGGCCCTCGAACAGCAGCTCGTCGTGGATCTGCAGCACCAGCTGGGTCTGCAGACCTTCTGCCGTGAGCGCGCTGTGCGCCCGCACCATCGCGACCTTCATGATGTCGGCGGCCGTGCCCTGGATGACCATGTTGACCGCGAAGCGCTCGCCCTGCTTGCGCATCTCCCAGCGCCGGGCGCGGAGCTCCGGCACCTGACGGCGGCGCCCGAAGAGCGTCGAGACGTAGCCCTGCTCGGTGCCCTGCTCGATCGTCTGTTCGATGAAGCGCTTGACCGCCGGGAAGCCCTCGAGGTAGCGGTTGATGAACTCATCGGCCTCGGATTGCGGGATGTTCAGTCGGTCGGCCATGCCGTAGGCCGAGAGCCCGTAGACGATCCCGTAGTTGATCATCTTCGACTTCGAGCGCATGCCCGGGTCGATCTGATCGGCGGGCACGTTGAAGACGCGCATCGCGGTGGCGGTGTGGACGTCCTCGCCGCGGTTGAAGATCTCCTTGAGCACGTCCTCGCCGGCGATCTGCGCGAGTAGCCGCAACTCGACCTGCGAGTAGTCGGCGCTGACCAGCAGGTTGCCGGGCTCGGCGATGAAGCAGGCCCGGATCTCACGCCCGAGCGCCGTGCGGATCGGGATGTTCTGCAGGTTCGGGCTGTTGGAGGAGAGCCGGCCGGTGGCCGCGGCTGTCTGGTTGAAGGTCGTGTGGATGCGGCCATCGGCGGCGATCAGCTGCGGCAACGCGTCGAGGTAGGTCTGCGCCAGTTTGGTGAGCTCGCGCCAGCGCTCGATCTTGGGGATCACCGGGTGCTCGTCACGGATCGCCTGCAGCACGCGCGCGTCGGTGCTGAAGCCGGTCTTGCCGCGGCGCTTGCGCGAGAGCCCGAGCTTTCCGAACAGGATCTCCTCGAGCTGGCGGGGTGAGCCGAGCGTGAACTCCTCGCCCACGAGCTCGTAGATCTCCTCCTCGAGCAGGTCGGCCTCGGCCCTTACCTTCGCTGCGATCCTTGCCAGCCGGTCGGTGTCGGGCTTCAGGCCCGCCAGCTCCATGTCGCGCAGGATGCGCACGAGCGGCAGCTCGACGTCTTTCATCAGCTCGGTCAGCCCGCGCTCACGCAGCTGCTCACGCTGCCAGTCGGCCAGCTGGCGCAGCAGGATTGCGTCCGCACCGGCGGGGTCCTCGACCGCCGCGCCGAAGCCACGCTCCTCGGTCAGCTCGCGGAACGGGTAGGCCCGACGGGCCGGCTCGAGCAGGTAGGCGCCGATGTCGGTGTCGTGCACGAGGTTCGCCGGGACGATCCCGAGCGACTTGGCATCATGGGCGATCACCGGACGGCTGCCGAGCGCGCAGACAACCTCGGCAGGGTTCTCGCAGGCGCCGCTCAGCAGTTCGGTGAGCTCGCCAACGACCACCCCGAAGCGCCACTCCTGGTTCTCGCCGAAGAGTGCTCCCTCCGGGGCTTCCGGGGCATGGACCGCCAGTGACAGCTCGACCTCTCTGGGCAGACGCGCGAGGTCCGCGACGGTGGCTGCGCGCTGCGGCACGGCCGCTGCAGCAGCGGCAGCAGCAGCCGTGGACTCGGGTGCGGGGGCGGCAGCCTCGGCGGATCCGAGCGCCTCCTCGAGCCGCCGCAGCGGGTCGCGCAGCTCGAACAGCCGGAAGGTGTCGCGCAGCTTCGAGCGGTCGGGCTCCTGGGCGACGAGCGCGTGCAGGTCGAGCTCGACCGGAATGTCGCGCTTGGCGGTCGCCAGCTGCTTGGAGAGACGGGCATCGTCGGCGTGGTTTGTCAGGTTCTCCTTGCGCTTGGCCCCCGAGATCTCGTCGATCGAGGCCAGCACCGTCTCGAGCGTCCCAAAGCGCTGCAGCAGCTCGGCGGCGGTCTTGTCGCCGATGCCGGGGACGCCGGGGATGTTGTCGCTGGTGTCGCCCTTGAGCCCGATGAAGTCGGGCACCAGCTCGGGCGGGATCCCGTAGCGATCGACGACGCCCTGGGGGTCGTAGATCTTCGTGTCGGTGATGCCACGACCCGGGGCCATGATGCGGGTCGTGTCGTCGACCAGCTGGAAGGCGTCGCGGTCGCCGGTGAGGATCATCACCGGGATCGGGCCGCCGTCCTCTGCCCCGGTCTTCGCGAGCGCTGCGATCGAGGCGATCACATCGTCGGCCTCGTAACCGTCGACGCGCATGTTGCGGTAGCCGAAGGCCTCGATCAGCGGCTCGAAGTGGGGCCACTGCTCCTTGAGCAGGTCGGGCCGCGTCGAGCGCTGTGCCTTGTACTCGGGGTAGAGCTCCTTGCGACCGGTGTAGCCGCCGTCCCAGACCACGACCGTCGGCCGCTGGCCGTACTCGGTGAGGACCTTCACCAGCATCGAGGCGAGGCCGAAGATCGCGTTGGTGGGGATTCCGGTGGAGGTTGCGATCGACTCGGGCAGCGCGAAGAACGCCCGGTAGGCGAGGCTGTTGCCGTCGATCAGCAGCAGCTCAGGGGCGGTGGCGCCGGCTGCTGGACCGGTCGCGGTGGCGGTCGTGGCCATCACCAGCTGAGGCTATCTCAGCCGGCGATGGGTCACCGGCGCGAGCTGCGCTTGGGCAGCGGGCCCTCGAGCTTCCAGAGCGAGCCGGGACGCCCGGGCAGCAGCAGCACAATCAGCAACCCGAGCACCGTCAGCAACAGCCCGAAGGCCGTACCGAGGCGCTCCCCGTAACCCTTGCGCTCGGCGACCCAGCCGCCGATCGCGGCCGACAGCAGCCAGCCGAACAGCAGGTACAGGCCCTTCATCCCGATCAGCGCAAAGATCGCCATGTTCATGCTCCCAGATACGCGCGTTGGACTTCAGGATCGGTCCGCAGATCGCTCGATTCGCCCTCGAGCACGACGCGGCCGGTCTCGAGCACGTAGGCCCGGGTCGAGACGTCGAGCGCGTAGTTGGCGTTCTGCTCGACCAGCAGGATCGTGGTGCCGGAGCGATTGATCTCGGCGATCGTCTCGTAGATGCGCTGCACCAGGATCGGCGCGATGCCCATCGACGGCTCGTCGAGCAGCAGCAGCTTCGGGCGCGCCATCAGCGCGCGGCCCATCGCCAGCATCTGCTGCTCGCCACCGGACATCGTGCCCGCCTTCTGCTTCTCACGCTCCTTGAGCCGCGGGAACAGCTCGAAGATGCGCTCCATGTCGCCGCCGACCTCGGGGTCGCGGCGGCGACGGTGGGCACCGAGCTCGAGGTTCTCGCGGACCGTCATGCGCGCGAAGCAGTGACGCCCCTCCGGGGAGAGCGCGATGCCACGTTCGACGATCTGATGCGCGGGGACGCGCGTGATGTCCTCGCCGTCGATCACGACGCTGCCCGCGGAGGCTGGCGTGAGCCCGGTGATCGCGCGCAGCGTGGTCGACTTGCCGGCACCGTTGGAGCCGATCAGCGTGACGACCTCACCCTCATCGACGGTCAAGGAGATGCCCTTGAGCGCCTCGATGCCGCCGTAGTGGGCGTGGATGTCGGTGACCTCAAGCAGCGCCATGGCTGTCCTCCTCCTGCTTGCCGAGGTACGCCTCGATCACCAGCGGGTTTGCGCGGACGTCGGCGGGTGCGCCCTCGGCGATCTTGACGCCGTGATCCATCACCCAGATCTGCTCGGACACGCCCATCACGACCTTCATATCGTGCTCGATCAGCAGGATCGTCAGGCTGAGCTCGTCGCGGAGCTTGAAGAGGAACTCCTTGAGCGCCTCGGACTCGGCCGGGTTCATGCCGGCCGTAGGCTCGTCGAGCAGCAGCAGCTTGGGATCCGATGCGAGCGCGCGCGCGATCTCAATGCGGCGCTGATCTCCGTAGGAGAGCTCGGTTGACATGCGGTCGAGTGCCCCGCGCGAGAGCCCGACGTAGGCGAGCAGCTCGCGTGCGTGTTCCTGCACCTCGCGCTCCTCCTTGCGGACCCACGGGGGCCGCAGGATCGAGCCGCCGAGGCTCGCCCGCATGCGTGCGTGCCGACCGATCATCACGTTCTCAGTGGCGGTCATCGCGCCGAACAGGCGGATGTTCTGGAAGGTGCGGGCAACGCCCAGCTTCGTGATCTTGTCCGGCCGCGAGTTGCTGACCACCTGACCGTCGAACAGGATCCGTCCCGAGCTCGGCTTGTAGAGCCCGGTGAGCATGTTGAACAGCGTCGTCTTGCCGGCACCGTTGGGCCCGATCACGGACACGATCGAGCGTCGCGGGACGTCCAGCGAGACGCCACCGACCGCGGTCAGCCCACCGAAGATCTTGACGACGTCCTGGACGCTCATGATCGCATCGACCGGCGCCACAGCGGGCGGCGGCGCCGGTGCGTCATCGATGGCGCTCATACGCCACCAACTCCCCCGCCACCAAGTGGCCCAACCTGGCTTGGCTCGGCGAGCTCGGTCATTTCGGCGGCGATCGCCCCTGCCAGCTCGCGTTTTCGTCGCTTCTCCGGCCACAGCCCCTGCGGGCGCAGGACCATCACGATCACCAGCAGGAAGCCGTAGATGCCGATGCTGAGGTCGGTGAGATCGAAGTTGAGCCCGAAGGTGTGCGGCAACGTGTTCAGCACATCCGGGATCAGGTAGTAGTTGATGTAGGAGATCAGCAGCGCCCCGAGCACCGCGCCCGGGATCGAGCCGACCCCGCCGAGGATCACCATAGAGACGACGAAGATCGAGAACTGGAACTCGAACTGTGAGGCGTTCACGGTCTGGTCGAAGTCGGCCAAAAAGACACCCGAGACGCCGCCGAAGGCGGCACCGATCGCGTAGGCCATGAGCTTGGTCTTGACCAGCGGGATGCCCATCGAGACGGCGGCGACCTCATCCTCACGCAGCGCGATCCAGGCCCTTCCAAGACGCGAGTCGCGCAGCCGGTAGGCCACGAACAGGCATATGAACGTGATCACCAGGATCAGCCAGTACCAGGGTCTCAGGTCGAGCAGCCCGAAGGTCCCGAGCCCCGGGAAGTAGGGCATGTCGAGCGATGAGATACCGAGGTTGCCGGCCGTCAGCGTCTGTCCATGACCCAAAAAGCTGATGTTGGAGCCGTTGACGACGAGCGTGCCGATGATCTCGCCGAAGGCGAGGGTCACGATCGCGATGTAGTCGCCACGCAGTCGCAGCGTCGGCAGGCCGATGAGCATGCCCGCGATCGAGGTGAAGATCATCGCGCAGATCAGCAGCAGGATGAAGTTGAGGTGGATGCCGATCGAGCCCGCCGGCGCCGAGGATGCGACGTTGACCTTCTCGGCGAAGAAGAAGCCCGAGGCCAGCCAGCCGACCGTGTAGGCACCGATCGCGTAGAACGCGACGTAGCCGAGGTCGAGCAGACCGGCGAAGCCGATCACGACGTTCAGCCCGAGTGCCATCACGACGTACGCCAGCGCCACGATCGTCGCCTGCAGGAAGCCGCCGCCGCCGACGATGAACGGCAGCACGATCGTGAGCACCATCGCCACCAGCACGGCCGGACGCGACCATTTGCCACCGGCCCAGCGAGGCGCGGCGGGCACACGGCCGAGCAGCGTGTCGCGCCACTCCTGCAGCTGTGCTCTCAGCTCGCTCATCCTGCCTCCCTCGTTTCCTCGCCGAGCAGCCCGCGTGGGCGCAGAACCATCACAAGGATCAGATAGATGAAGATCACGGCCTCGGTCCACTGCGTCCCGAGGCGGAAGTCACACAGCTGTTGGACGATGCCGATGATCAGGCCACCGAGCACCGCCCCGCGGATGTTGCCGATGCCGCCCATCACAGCCGCCGTGAAGGCGTAGAGGCCGGCCTGGAATCCCTGCAGATACCAGACGTTCGCGTTGTAGAGCGCGTAGATGATGCCGGCGGCGCCGGCGAGCATCCCGCCGAGCATGAAGGCAAGGGAGATCGCA
Organism: uncultured Actinomycetota bacterium; assembly: GCA_963706725.1. Lineage (GTDB taxonomy): Bacteria > Actinomycetota > Thermoleophilia > Solirubrobacterales > Solirubrobacteraceae > Palsa-465. The sequence continues at coordinate 3,282,267 of OY970167.1, forward strand.
TTGCTGACATTGATGCCCATCAGCCGCGCGGCCTCCGGGTCCTGGGCGGTGGCGCGCATCGCTCGGCCGGGGCCGGTGCGGTTGACGAACCAGTTCAGCGCGATCACCAGCGGGACCATCATCCCGATGGCGAGCACGTCGCGGTTGTGGATCGCGACGCCCGAGATGCTGAAGAGCGTGTTACCAGAATGGATCAGGTCGGAGACCGCGACCGGGTTGCCGCCCTGCCACAGCAGGCCCGTGTTCTCGAGCACGAACGAGAAGCCGATCGCGGTGATCAGCGGTGCCATCTTCGGCGCGTTGCGCAGCGGCTTGTAGGCGACCCGCTCGATCAGCACGTTGAGCGAGCCGGTGATCAGCATCGTCGCGATCAGCGTCAGCGCCAGGCCGAAGATCAAGCCCAGCGGTCCGGTCGCGATCGTCAGCCCGAGCGTGGCCCAGATCGCCGACCCGGTGAAGGAGCCGATCATGAAGACATCGCCGTGGGCGAAGTTGATCAGCTCGATGATCCCGTACACGAGCGTGTAGCCGATCGCGATCAGCGCCCAGATGGCGCCGTTCGAGAGGCCCTGGACGATGTTGAAGCCGATCAGTGAAAGATCGTGGTGGATGATCGGGTGGCCGCCGGCCGTGAGCCCGACCTGGTAACCCGAGAGCAGGTCGTGCAGGGTGTAGTAGACCGGCAGCGCCAGCAGCGCGATCGCCAGACCCCACGACCCGATCTTGGCGCGGAGGAACTGCAGCGGGCCTGCAGTGCGGTCGCGCACCGATTGAGCTGTTGTGATCGCAGACAAGAAGGTCTTTCCGAGAACGGGCGGGGCGGGCACCATGGTGCCCGCCCCGCCGACGTTACGAATGCCTCAAATCAGGAGGCGTGGAGGTACTTCGTCGGATGCAGCGTCTTGTAGAACGTCTGGTTGTCCGACTTGCCGCCCTTCGTCGGGGTGAGCTTGTAAAGCCCGTACGACGTGAGGCTGGTGTCTCCGGTCGAGGTGATGCTGAACTTGCCGAGGACGGAGTTCACGTTCTTGACGCTGAACAGCGCCTTGACCATTGCGGCGCGCAGCGCCTTGCCGCTGAGGCCGGCCTTGACCGACTTGAGCGCGGTGATGCCGAGCTCGGCCGACTCGTAGCCGTAGATTGAGTACGGATCCGGGTTGGAGGTGCCGTAGGCCTTCTTGTAAGCGGCGAGGAACGCCTTGCCACCCGGGTAGGCCTGCATGTCCAGCGTTGCGACGGTGCAGAGCACCGGCACGGTCGTGACCCAGGCCGACGCGCACATGCCGTCGGGACCGAGGATCGTGGCCTTCGGCAGCGAGGAGTGGACCGCGGTGACGAAGGCGGTGCCGCCGACGCTGGCGGTCGTCGCGCTGAGCTCAACGCACTGCGCGCCGGCCGAGGCGAACGCCTGAGCGACCGAGGTGTAGTTCGACTGCACCTGGGCGTTGCTCTGAACGCTGACGACGGACATCCCGTACATCTTCGCGGTGTCCTTCAGCACCGCCGCAAGGCCGGCGCCGTAGGCCTGGGTGTCGTCGAAGATCGCGAGCTTCTTGCAACCGGTGGCGGCAAGCGCGTCGAGGTCGGCGGCGCCCTGGATCGTGTCGAGCGGCACGATGCGTGTATAGGTGCGCTTCCCGGTCGGGAAGTACTTGTTCGGCTCACCGGGGGCGGTGACGCCCTTGAGCGAGGCGGTCAGACCGACGTAGGTGTTGGCCGGGCTGTCCTGCGCGATGCCCGCATCGTTGAGGATCGGCATCGAAACCTCGGAGGCACCCGAGTTGAACTCGCCCATGTAGTAGACCGCGTTCGGGTCCTCTGCAGCCTTGCGCGCATCGGCGCTGGTCTGCTCCGCCGTCCACTGGCCGGCGGCCGCGGTGGCGTCGTTGAGCGATGAGTACTTGATCGTGTAGCTGCCGGCCTTGTCGCCCGCCTGCTTGAGCGCGAGCCTGATGCCGTTGACGGCCGGACCGGTCTGCGCGATCGTCGAGCCCGACAGCGGCAGGCTCGAATAGAAGTCGACCGTGCTGCCGGCGGCTCTGGCGGTCTTGGCCGACGAGCTCGCGACGCTGCCGACAGACCCGGCAACGACGACTGCAGCCGCGACCGCCATCCGGACGGTCCCGGCCCTAGAAATGCGACGCATACATCCCCTCTTTGTTTAGACGACGTGCCCTGCGTTCAGCAGTGCTGAGCGCAGAATTTACGGGGCAGCCTAACCAGTGGGCATGGCCCTGTGTATATGGTTTTCTGTGCGTACCTTCGACTTAACGCGACAGACACGCACGACTCACGCTCCCTCAGCATGAGTCTCTGGCGCAAGAATGGCTGATCAGCCGGACGGGAGCAAGTAATACGTCGGCGTCACCGTCCTGTACGGCCGCGGGGCTCCGTTTTTGAAGTCGTCGACGCCATATTTGGTCGAGTTCACATCGCCGCTGTCGAATGTGAACGGGGCCGACGCGCCGGAGGGAAACTCGCCGGCCAGCTGCAGCAGCACCTGCTGGCGGTTGTCCTCTCCGCTCGTGATCTGCTCGAGCGCTCGCATCACCATCGCGGCCGCCTCGTAGCCGTAGTAGGCGTAGGCGTTGGGCCTGCGATGGTAGGCGCGACGGAACTTCGCGATGAAGCCCTCGCTGCCCTTGGTGCCCGGGTAGTCGCTGACCGGACGGGCCGGCGTCATGCAGTAGAGCCCGGCCTCGACATTCTTGAGGTAGGTCTTCGGGATCCCGTCCAGCCAGGCACGCGTACAGAACCCACTGGTGCCGACGATCGGCGCCGAGGGGAGCTGCAGGCGCATCTCCGTGGCGAACGCGACAGCCTGCCTGCTGACGTGGCCGACGAAGACCAGGCAACGCAGATCGTCAGGCTCGAGCAGCTTCCAGTAGCTGTAGTAGCTCTGGTAGCTCTTGGTCTCGGCGCCGAGCGACTTCGGCGGTGCCACATACTTCATCCCGTATTCGGGCGCGGTATGGATCACAGCGGTCTGCAACGCCTTGTTCTCGGTCGCGTCGACGCCATCGCTGAACCGCCACACCGAAAAGGTCGCACACCCACCAGCGTGCAGCAGTGAGAGCGCCGCGCCAGCCTCCACGACGTCGTTCGGGATCAGGCGCAGCAGGTTGGGCGGGTGATGCGGGTAGTAGCGGCCGGGCTCGGGCGGAGCGGTGCCCAGCGTCACATCCTTGTAGGAATCGGTCAGTCCCGGATAGCCGCTGCCCGGCGTGATCTGCAGAATCCCGGCCTGATTGAGGATCGGCAGCGAGAGCTCGGTCGCGCCCGAATCGAGGTCGCCGATGTAGGCGACGGTCTCCGGGTTGCGCGCTGCCCGCTCAGCCGCTCGCACCGTCGCGGGCCCGTTCCAGCCATCGGTGTTGCCGGTGCACGTGCTGGCGATTCCGCTGCTGGACTTGTCTCTCGTGTTCGGCGAGTTCGGCGCGTGGCGGTGGCACACGAGCCGGCGCGAATCGTTCAGCTGCCGGTAGGAGATGTGAAAGCCGCGGTAGGGCTTGTGCGCAAACGGGCTGATCGCGAGATTGATGCCGCGCACGATCTGCTCCGAGTCAGATCGCTCCGGGCCTCCCTGCGGCAGGCTCGAATAGATCACAACGGCGTGGTTGTTGTGCGTTGGCGGTTTGCTCGCCGTGGTCTTCTTCGCCTGCGGTTTCTGCTGTGAACCGCACGCGCTTACCGCCAGCGCGCAGAGTGCCGCCGGCGCGAGCGTCCGTATCAGCAGATTCCCCAGTGCCACGTTCAGCCTCCTCACCCGTGGAGGCTAGTCGCTCTTCCCTCAGCTCTGCGACGCAGCGGTGAACGGCACCAGCTTGCCAGCGCGCATGTGCGCGAACACGAAGGCGTTGAGGCTGGTATTGCCGGTCTTGTCGATCGAGTACTCGCCGAGCACCGACTGCACGTTGCGCTGGTTGAGGAAGGCGGCGACCACGTCGCTGCGGTTGTTGGCCTTCACGCCCTCGGTCTCGAGCACGTGCAGCAGCGCCGACATCGCCTCATAGCCGAAGATCGCCTCGACGTTGGGGGTGTGCCCATAGGCGCTCTTGAAGGCCACGACGAACTGCTTGCCGGCGGCCGGCAGATCCTTGGGCAGGAAGCCCGGGATCGAGACGTAGAGATTGCGGACCGAGCCCGAGATCGCCGCGGTGAAGGCGCTGGCGTTCAGCGACGAGGGACCGAACAGCGTCGCGTTGGGCGCGACTGTGACCGCGTGGTTGAAGAAACGCGCGGCAGCGGTCGGCGACTGGGCGCCGTAGAAGATCGCGCCGGCCGAGCTCAGCGAACTCGCGGCGTTGATTCCGAGCTTCTGCGCATCGGCTGCCACGGCGTCGGCGATCGCCTTGCCGTAGTCGCTGCCGTCGTTGGCGACATAGAGGCTCTTCAGCTTGAGCGCATTCATCTGCTCGGCCTGCGCCTGTGCCTCCTCCGTGGCGCTGGGCACGACACGCGCGAACGTGCGTCCATAAGTCCCCCACGACTCGAAGAAGCTCTTGGAACCACCCGAGACCGCGGGTGTGGAGTTCGTCAACTCGAGCGCGTTGTCGGTGGGGCTGACCTGCAGCACGTCAAGCGCGTTGGTGATGCCGACCGTGTCATCGGAGGCGCCGGGGGCGATCTCCCCTAGGTAGGCGATCGCGCTCGGGTCGGTGATCGCATCGCGGGCGTTGTCGGTCAGCTCGCCCAGACGCCGGCTTACGAGCACCAGCGCGTAATCACGGACCTCGCCGCGGTGAGCGGAGAACGCCAGCTGCTCGGCGTGCACGATGTCCTGCGCGACGGCGTTGCTGCCGAGGTTGGCGGGCTCGCTGAGATAGATCGAGAGCGTGTGGCCGCTGACCGTCACCGCACTCGACGATGAGCTCGAGCCAGTGGTGCTGCAGCCGGCGATCGCCAATGCCGCAAGGCCAGCGACGCCCGAGCTGGCGAGCGCCCGGGAACGGCTGCGCACTACTGGTCTTTCCGGCTCAGGTGCGGCACAACAGAGCGAAGTGCCGTGACGATCAGAACCAGCACGATCCCGATCAGGAGCGCATCGAAGCCCGAGACGTTGAGCGCCCACAGCACGATCCAGACGACCAGGCCAAAAGTTCCGGTGATTACGAGTGCCATCGCGGCAATCCTATCCAAGGGCCGCGGCGAATGCTCTTACCAGCGAGCGCACCTCGCCTGCGGGATCCTGCTCCTCGCCGACGGCGCGAACCAGGCGGCTGCCGATGATCACGCCGTCGGCCCCCGCGTCGGCAGCCGCGGCCGCCTGCGCGGGCGTGCCGATGCCGAAGCCGACCGCGACCGGCACATCGGTGTGGGCGTGGGCGCGGGCGAGGATCCCCGGGAGCCCGCCGTCGTTTGCCGCCCGCTCGCCGGTCGTTCCGGTCACCGAGACGGTGTACAGGAAGCCGCGTGCGCGGGCGCCGATCTGGGCCAGACGCGCATCGGGCGTGGTCGGCGCGACCAGCGGCACCAGCGCCAGCCCGCGCGCATCGAGCGCGGCCAGCGCCGCCGGGGCCTCCTCGAGTGGAAGGTCGGGCACGATCAGGCCGCTGGCGCCGACCGCCAGCAGCATGTCGGCGAAGCGCTCGAGCCCGCGCGCCAGGATCACGTTGACGTAACACATCACGACCACCGGAACCGTGTCGGCGACCTGACGGGCAACGCCGAGCGCGTCGTCGACCTTGATCCCGGCGGCGATCGTGGCGACGTCGGCGGCGTGGATCACGGGGCCGTCGGCCAGCGGGTCCGAGAACGGCACGCCGAGCTCGATCAGATCGGCGCCGCCCTCTACGTAGGCGCGTGCGATCGCGCGCGAGACGTCAAGGTCGGGATAGCCCGCCATCAGGTACGGCATCAGCGCTGCGCGACGGCCCTCGGCGTGCGCCGACTCAAACGCCTCGGCGATCCGCTCGGTGCCCGTGACGGCGACGCTCATCGGCCCTGGCTCACACTGACGCCGTCATGCTCTGAGCGGTGGTCGAGCTTGCGCAGGGCCTCGGCCAGGTCCTTGTCGCCGCGCCCGGAGAGGCACACCAGATCGAGTTCGCTGTCAGGGTTTGCCATCGTCCAGGCGAGCGCGTGCGAGCTCTCCAGCGCGGGAATGATGCCCTCGAGCCGCGCGACCTTGGCGAAGGCGTCGAGCGCCTGCTGGTCGGTGATCGCGCCGTAGGTGGCGCGACCCCGGTCGCGCAGCCAGGCGTGCTCGGGACCGCTGCCGGGATAATCGAGGCCGGCCGAGATCGAATGCGCCTCGAGGATCTGACCATCTTCGTCCTGCATGATCGCCGAGTAGGAGCCGTGTAGAACCCCGGGAGGTCCACCGACGGTCAGCGGCGCGCCGTGGCGCCCCGTCTCGATCCCCTCCCCCGCCGGCTCGACGCCGAACAGCTTGACGTCCGCATCGTCGATGAACGGGGTGAAGATGCCGATCGCGTTGGAACCGCCGCCAACGCAGGCGATCACGCGCTCGGGCAGGCGCCCGGACTGCTCGAGGATCTGGCCGCGAGCCTCGTCACCGATGATCCGTTGCAGGTCGCGGACGATCGCCGGATATGGCGCCGGCCCGGCGGCGGTGCCGAGGATGTAATGCGTGTCGCCGACGTTCGTGACCCAGTCGCGGATCGCGGCCGAGACGGCCTCCTTCAGGGTCCGTGCGCCGGCCTCGACGGCGACCACGCGGGCGCCCAGCAGCTCCATGCGCTGCACGTTGGGCATCTGTCGGCGGATGTCCTCAGTGCCCATGTAGACGATGCACTCGAGGTCGAGCAGCGCGCAGGCGGTGGCGGTGGCGACGCCGTGCTGGCCGGCGCCCGTCTCGGCGATGATTCGCGTCTTGCCCATGCGCTTGGCCAGCAGCGCCTGCCCGAGCGCGTTGTTGATCTTGTGAGCACCGGTGTGGTTGAGGTCCTCGCGCTTGAGATACACCGGGTGGCCGACCTCGGCGCTGATCCGTTCAGCCAGGTACAGCGGTGATGGGCGCCCTACGTAGTTGTGCAGCAGGTCGGCGTAGCGTCCGCGGAATTCGGGGTCGGCCCAGGCCTCGACCCAGGCCTGCTCGAGTTCGGTCAGCGCCGGCATCAGCGTCTCGGGAACGTACTGGCCGCCGTAGGGGCCGAAGCGGTGCTCGACCGCGGTGCTCATGCGGCCTCCGGCGGAGCCTGGACAGGCTCGACATCGGCGGGCGCTTCGGCCGCGTCCGCGGCTGCCGTGGCTTCATCGGGCTGGGCGGTCGAGGCGACGGCTTCCGCGAACGCACGCATGCGCTCGGCGTCCTTGTAGCCAGGTGCCGACTCGACGCCGCTCGCAACGTCGACGGCGAAGGGCCTGACGACCGCGATCGCCTCGGCGACGTTCTCTGGCGTGAGACCGCCGCTGAGGATAAGCGGCACGCGCTGGCCCTTGCGGCGCGGGGGCGCCACGTGCCCGCGTCCGGCGGCGAGCTCCCAGGCGAACGTCTCGCCGGTGCCGCCCGGGACCCCGGCCTTGTAGCTGTCGAGCAGATGGAAGTCGGTGTGGTAGGCGGCCAGAGCCTGGATGTCGGCGAGGCTGTGCACGCGCGCGGCCTTGATCACCTTGCAGCCGGTGCGACGCGCCGCCTCGGTACAGAACACGGGCCCCTCGTCGCCGTGAAGCTGCAGCATCGTCAGCCCGACCGCGTCGGCGGTCGCTGTGACCTCCTCGAGCGTCGCGTTGACGAAGATGCCGACGATCTCAGCCCGGCGCTTGAGCATCGCGGCGAGACCCGCAGCGCGGTCCAGCGGGACCGCGCGCGAGGACCCGGGCCACATGTTGAGCCCGACCGCCCAGGCGTCCAGTGAGACGGCCAGCTCGGCGTCCTGCTCGCGGGTGATTCCGCAGAACTTGATCTTCGGTGCCTTCACGCTGTCGATCCTAGAAGGGATCGGGTTCCCGCCTCGATGTCTGGCGCGCGCATCAGCGCCTCGCCGACGAGCACCGCATCGACGCCCGCCCGCTGCAGGCGGGCCAGCTGCTCGTGCTCGCGGAAGCCGGACTCGGCCACCACCAGCGCACCGTCGCGAACATCGGGCAGCAGCTCATAGGTGCGCTCGACATCGACCTGCAGGGTCGTCAGGTCGCGGTTGTTGATGCCGACGATCGCGGCGCCGATCTCGTGCGCGGCGTCGAGCTCGAGCGCATCGTGAACCTCGACCAGCGTCGCCAGGCCGAGCTGGGTGGCCAGCGAGTGCAGACGGATCAGCGTGCCCGTGTCGAGCGCCGCGACGATCAGCAGGATCGCATCGGCGCCGCCGGCCAGCGCCTCGTAGACCTGGTACTCCTCGACGATGAAGTCCTTGCGCAGGATCGGCAGGCTCGATGCCGCCCGCGCGGCCGCGAGGTCCGCCAGTACACCACCGAAGCGGCTCTCCTCGGTGAGCACCGAGAGCGCGCGGGCGCCGGCGCGCTCGTAGGCGCCGACCACGTCGGCGAGCTCGAGCTCGGCGCGGATCACGCCTGCCGAGGGCGAGCTGCGCTTGTGCTCGGCGATCAGCGAGATCCCGGGCGCCGCCAGCGCGGCGCGGAAATCGCGCGTTTGCAGTTCGCGGGCTCGCCGTTGCTCGCCGGCTTCGACGAGCGCACTCAGCGGGACGCTCTGCGCGCGCCGCGCCACCGCAACGCGGGTGTCGGCGACGATCTCCATCAGCACGTTCATGCCGGTGACCCCTGCGGCGCCAGCTCCTGGGTGAGGTTGACGAAGGCCTCGACCTTGGCCGCCACGGCGCCGCTGTCGATCGCCTGCTGGGCAAGCGTGACGCCCTTGGCGAGCGTCTCGGCGCGGCCGGCGGCGTAGATCGCCGCACCGGCGTTGAGCACCGCCAGGTCGCGGGCGGCACCGCTCTCGCCGGCGAAGATGGCGCGCGCTATGCGCGCGTTCTCCCGGGGGTCGCCGCCCGGCACCGAGTCGGCCGGGTGGCGCGTCAGGCCGAAGTCCTCCGGGATCACGGTGTATTCCTCGAGCTCGGTCTCGCGCACCTCGATCACCCGTGTCGGCGCCGAGATGCTGAGCTCGTCGAGGCTGTCCTCGCTGGAGACCAGCAGCGCATGGTCGGTGCCCAGCAGCGCCAGGGCACCGGCCAGCTTCGGCAGCTTGGCCATGTCGGAGACGCCCAGCAGCTGGCGGCGCGCGCCGGCGGGGTTGGTCAACGGGCCGAGGAAGTTGAAGGTGGTCCGCACCTTGAGCTCCTTGCGCACCTTGACGACGCGACCGGTGGCGGGGTGGTGGTAGGGCGCGAACATAAAGCCGAAGCCGATCTGCTCGATGCAGCGACTGACGGCGGCGGTGTCGAGATCGATGCGCGCGCCCAGAGCCTCGAGCACGTCGGCCGAGCCTGAGAGCCCGGTCGAGGAGCGGCTGCCGTGCTTGGCCACGCAGCAGCCCGCGCCGGCGGCGATCAGCGCCGCGGTCGTGGAGACGTTGAAGGTCGTGCGTCCGCCGCCGGTTCCGGCGGTGTCGAGCAGGTCTTCGCCGGCGGTCGGCACGAAGGCGGCGAAGGCGCGCATCGTGCGTGCCAGACCGGCGAGTTCCTGCACCGTCTCCCCCTTGACCCGCAGCGCGATCAGGAAGCCGGCGATCTCAATGTCGGTGGCCTCACCGGCCATGATCTCGGCGAGCGCCTCGGCGGCATCGGTCTCGCTCAGATCCTGACCGTCGGCAAGGTGATCGATCGCGCGTGTCAGCAGCTCGCTCACTGCACACCCTCGACGAAGCTCGCAAGCATCTCCTTGCCGTGCTCGGTGAGGACCGACTCGGGGTGGAACTGGACACCCTCTGCCGGCAGCTCGCGGTGGCGCACGGCCATCACCACGCCGTCACCGGTGGCTGAGACCTCGAGCACCTCGGGCAGATCGTCCCCGGCGATCAGCGAGTGGTAGCGCCCGACCTCGAGGTTCTGTGGCAGGCCGCTGAAAATCGTGCGCCCGTCATGCTCGATGCGGCTGGTCTTGCCGTGGATCGGCTCGTGGCGGACCACGCTGCCGCCCCAGGCCTGGACCAGGGCCTGGTGGCCGAGGCAGACGCCGAGCGTCGGGATCTTTGCCAGTGGGAACCTGCGCACGGCCTCCAGGCTGATGCCGGCCTCATTCGGAGTACAGGGTCCGGGTGAGACGATCACACGGTCATAGCCGCGCACCAGCAGGTCATCGACGCTCGAATGGTCGTTGCGCACGACCTCGATCTCGTGCGGCGGCGTCTGCAGCTCGCCGAGGTACTGGACGAGGTTGTAGGTGAAGCTGTCGTAGTTGTCGATGACGAGGATGCGCATGACTCAGGGGTACTTGCCCAGCAGCTTCTCGAGGCTCTTGACGAAGGCGAGCGTCAGGTGATGGTCGGCATACTGCCGCTGCAGCACGGTGTTCACGGTGGCCTCGTAATTCTTGCCGAGCAGATAGTCGTCCCCGGCCCAGGCCGCGATCGCGCCCTCCCCCTGTGACGGCTTCCTGTAGTAGATCGCGAGCCACTTCGCTGCGTCCCTTGCGATCAGCCTGGGGTACTGCCTGGTGACGTCGACGAACCTTTCGGCTTCGAACTCGAAGATCTGGAGGGGCAGGCCGGAGGCAGCGCAGATCGTGATCGAGCAGTAGTACGCGTTGTTGGCGGAGACGAACAGGGGCCGGCCCTGCGGACCGATGTGCTCGAGCCGGAAACCGGCCTCGCCGAAGTTGTGCTGGTCGAGCACGTAGGAGTGCACCGCCGCGGACGGCACGTAGACGTTGGCAACCGTGCAGCAGTCAGCACCGCCGCTGAAGAGCGTCAACACGACATCCTCACCATCGTCGCCGTAGAGGCTGGCGACCGCCACCGGCCGCGTGAGCGCAGGCCCGCAGACCTTGATGCAGCCGGTCGCGGGAACCGGCTGGTTGTAGACGGTCTTGCCGTGTTGAACGATCCGCAGACGCTCGTTCGTGGTCGTGATGCCGGGTCCGCCCGAGTAGCTGAGCGTGGCCTTGAGGCCGCCCGCCGACGCTGTTGAGCTGTGTGCCTGGGCGGCGGCGGGGAGCAGCAGTGCGAGGCTGATCACAGCCGTCAGAAGCGTTCGTCGCATATGAATCACTCCCAGTTGGGCTGCTCGACGGCCAGCTCGACGGCGGCACGCAGCGCCCGTGACTTGTTGACCGACTCCTCGTACTCGTAGGCCGGCTTGGCATCGGCGACGGTGCCACCGCCGGCCTGCACGTAGACGGTGCCGTCCTTGATAACAGCCGTGCGGATGTGGATACAGGTGTCGAGGTCGCCGCCGTAGCTGGCGTAGCCGATCGCGCCGCCGTAGCCGCCGCGCTTGACCGACTCGAGCTCGTCGATGATCTGCATCGCACGGACCTTCGGCGCCCCGGAGAGCGTGCCGGCCGGCAGCACCGCCCGCAGCGCGTCGAGCGCGCCGACACCGGGCCGCAGCGTGCCGCTGACGTTGGAGACGATGTGCATCACGTGGCTGTAGTTCTCGACGACCATGAAGTCGTCGACCCTGACCGAGCCGTACTCGCAGACGCGGCCCAGGTCGTTGCGGCCGAGGTCCACCAGCATCACGTGCTCGGCGCGCTCCTTCTCGTCGGCCAGCAGCTCGCGCGCGTACTGCGCATCCTGCTCGGCGCTGGTGCCGCGCGGGCGCGTGCCCGCGATCGGCGTGGTCGAGACCCGTCGCCCGCTGACGGTCACCAGCGGCTCCGGGCTGGCGCCCGCGATCTCAAAGTCGCCGAAGTCGAGGTAGTACATGTACGGCGACGGGTTCACCGCCCGCAGACCCCGGTAGATCGAGAAGCCACTGACGGGTGTCCTCGCCGACCAGCGCTGCGAGGGCACGACCTGAAAGGCGTCGCCGGCATAGACGTAGTCGATGATCCTGGCCACGTTGGCCTCGAAGTGCTCACGCGTCATGTTCGCGACGAACTCCGGCGCGGTGCGGTGGGCGAGCTCCGGCGTGACCGCCGGGCGCGGCAGCGGCCCGGCCAGGATCTCCCTGATCGCATCGACCTTCACGCGCGCCGTGTCGGCGTCGTCGCTCGGGTGCGCAACGACCGTGATTGTGCGCTTGAAGTGGTCGAACGCGACGAGCGTGTCGCTCAGCATCAGCGCCAGGTCGGGGAGCCCGATCTCATCGGGGTTGGGCTCCCCGAGCGCCTCGACCGTGCGCACCAGGTCGTACGCGAACATGCCGACCGCGCCGCCGCCGAACGGCAGCTCCACGCCCGCCGGCTGCCGGGTGCTGACAGCGTCGAGCTCTCGCTGAACGAGCGCGTAGGGGTCGCCGGGATCACCCAGCGACCAGCGCAGCACCTTGTGCGGGCGGTAGCCAATGAAGCTGAAGCGACCGACTCGCCCCTGGTCGGCCGACTCGAGCAGAAAGGCCGGCTCGCCGGGCGCCGCCGCGCGCAGCTTCAGGAACGCCGAGACCGGTGTCTCGGTGTCCTCGATCCAGGTCTCGGTGACCGGGACGCGCTCAGCGACGGCGCTCATCCAGCACCCGCCCGGCGTCGGCCAGAGTCAATGAGCGGCTCGCGAGCAGCACCGACAGGTGATAGAGGACGTCCGCCGCCTCGTTGGCGACACGCTCATCGGGCTCCTCGCGCGCGGCGCGGGCGACCTCCTCGGCCTCCTCCTGCACCTTCTGACCGATGTGGTCGGGGTCGGCAAGCAGCGCCGCGGTGTAGGAGACATCGGGCGTCTCGGAGCGGCGCGCGGCGATCGTGCGCTCGAGCTCGGGCAGCACCTCGAACGGCGCCTGAGGCTGGAGGTCACCGCGGTAGAAGCAGGTGCGCTCGCCCGTGTGGCAGGCGGGCCCCGCGGGCTCGATCAGCGCCAGCACGGCATCGGCGTCGCAGTCGTAGCGCAGGCCCTTCAGCTGCTGGCTGTTGCCGGAGGTGGCGCCCTTGTGCCACAGCTCCTGGCGCGAGCGGCTGAAGAAGTGCATCTCAGCGGTCTCGATGGTCAGCGCCAGCGCCTCGGCGTTCATGTAGGCGAGCGTCAGCACCTCGCCGCTGTTCCAGTCCTGGACGATGCACGGAACCAGCCCGTCCGCGTCGAATTTCACCTCGGAGGCCTGCATCCCCCAGAGTCTATGAGCCCGGCGAGTTACGTGCAGCTCTTCGCTGATCACGCGGTTGCGGCCCTGGCGCTTGGCGTTGTAGAGCTGCGCGTCGGCGCGGCTCAACAGCGCCGAGGGCGCGCCACCGCCGAACGGCAGTGTGGCCAACCCGATGCTGACCGTGACCCGCAGACGCGGAGCGATCTCATCCCAGTCGCAGCCCTCGACCTCGGCGCGCACGCGCTCGCAGCGCTCCCGCGCGGAGGCGGCGCCGACACCGGGCAGCGCCAGCACGAATTCCTCGCCACCGATCCGCGCGGCGAACGCCGCCTCATGGTCGAGCGCATCGACGTGCGCCTGCAGCGTCAGCGCAAGGCGGGTCAGCACACGATCGCCCGCCTCGTGACCGAAACGGTCGTTGATGCGCTTGAAGTGATCGATGTCGATAAGCGCCAGCGCGACCGAGCCCTGCACCAGCTGCGCCAGCTGGCGGTTCATGTAGCGGCGGTTGTAGAGCCCGGTCAGCGGGTCGGTATCTGCCAGGGCCTCGAGCGCGAGCCGCTGCTGACGCTCGACCTCGACCGAATAGATCGCCTGCAGCGTGACCGCGTGCAGCTCACTGCGCTCGGTCTGGAAGAGGTCCAGGGCCTGGTTGCGCTCGCGCAGATATTCGTATGCGAGCTTGTAATCGCGGTTCTCGGCCGCGAGCTCGGAGAGCTCCTCGAGCGCCCGCCCGATCGACTCGTTGACCCCGGCGGCGCGCGCCAAGGTGAGCGCGGCGGTGGCACGCTCGACGGCGCTGACGACGTTGCCGCGAGCGCGCTCGATCTTCGCCTGGGTGATGATGCACATCGCGAACGTCGTCGGCTCGACATGGTCACGCGGCGCGGCCTCCACGGCCGCCGCGGCGTATGCGGCCGCCTCGTCGAGCTTGCCGGCGTTCATCAGACCAAAGGCGATCGTGTCCAGCCAGGCTGACGGGTAACCGTCCGGCATCTCACGCTCGGCCAGCCGGCGCAGCTCCTCTGTCATCTCACCGCTGCGCTCATCGCCACGCGTGACCGCCGTGTACACGTAGTTGTTCATGATCGCCAGCAGCAGCACCGGCTCGCCCAGGTCCTGAGCGAGCCTGATCGCCTCGTCGAAGGTCGTGTAGTCGGGGTCGCCGTGGCGCCAGTAGGAGGTCGCGAGCGCCAGCACCCCCATGTGCTCGGCGTGCCAGTTAGGCGGGTCCTCGGGTACCAACAGCCGCACGCACTCCTCCGCCGACTGCAGCGCCTTGCCCTGCTCCGCGAGCCGGTCGTAGGTCGCCGCCAGCAGGCAGTGCGCTCGTGCGCAGACCATGCGGTCGGCATCGAGCTCCGCCTCGGTCAGGGTCTCGAGCTGCAGCCGCAGCGCGTCCTCGAGCTCGCCGCGGCGGCTGCGCGCATCCGAGCCCAGCAGCCGCGCACGCCTGGCGCGGGAGATGAGATCCGCCTCCTCGGCGCGCGCCTCGAGCGCGCCAGCGATCTCCGCCATGCCGTCGGTGCCCAGATACATGTCGATCTCGGCGCGCGCGAGATCGGCATCCAACGCCGTCTCGACCCGCAACGGCTCCTTCCCGGAACCCGCCACGGACATCAACTAAAACCCCACCCTCAACCGACCCCCCAAGAACTAGATCCGGCAGACTACTCGATGCCCAGTCGATCCAGTACGCGCTCGTCTGCACGCCAGTGCCGCCGCACACGGACCTGCAACGCCAGATGCACGTGGCCGCCGAGCTCGCGCTCGATCGCGCGCCTTGCCCCCATGCCAATCGCCTTGATCATCCTGCCGCCCGATCCGATCAGGATCCCCTTCTGCGAGTCCGTCTCGACCAGTAGCACCGCGTCGATCCGGAACTTGCCGTCGTCGAACTGCTCGATGTCCCCGATTTCAACCTCGACCGCGTGCGGCACCTCCTCGCGCGTGCGGATCAGGACCTGCTCGCGCACGAGCTCGGCGAGCAGCGTCGACTCGGACTGATCGGAGCGCTGGCGCGGATCGAAATAGAACGGTCCGCTGGGCAGCAGCGAGACGAGGTGGCCGAGCAACTGTTGGACACCGTCACCCTTGCGGGCCGAGATTGGGAAGATCGACTCTGCGATACCCAAGTCATCGGCAGCTTGCAGCACAGCCGCAGTTTTTCCGCGCTCAACTCGGTCGATCTTGTTGACGGCGATCACCACCGGCACATGTGCACCCTTGAGCTGAGAGGCGATGAAGCGGTCGCCGGGACCGATTCCCTGCTCGGCGTTGAGCACCATCAGGCAGGCGTCGGCCTCGTCGAGCTCGGTCTCGACACGGCGCTGCATACGCTCTGTCAGCGCGTCACGCGGGCGCTGCACGCCCGGCAGATCGACCAGCACGAGCTGCCAACCGATGCCGCCCGCCACGGCACGGATCGCACGCCGCGTTGTCTGTGGCTTGTCGGAGACGATCGCGACCTTGGTGCCCACCAGCGCATTGGTGAGCGTCGATTTGCCGACGTTGGGTCGGCCTGCGAGGGCGACGAATCCCGAGCGCGTTCCCTGCTGCGCCCCCGAGGCCAGGCCATGCGGTGCGCTGCTCATCGGACCCAGCGCATCAGCTCGGACTGCAGGGCCAGCATCTCACCATCGTCGACCTCATGATCCATCCCGGTCAGATGCAGAGTCCCATGCACGACTGCCTCCCTGAGGTCGCTTGTGTGTTGCGGGCAGATGACGATGTCACCCAGCTCTCGCGGTCCGGCGCTGTCCCCGTCCTCGTCGACGCCGAAGGAGAGCACGTCCGTGGGCCTGTCGACGTTGCGGTACTCGCGGTTGAGCTCATGGATGCGCTCGGCGTCGACGAACTCAACCGCCAGGTGGCCGGCGTCGATCCCCGCCGACGCGAGTGCGAGCACGCACAGCTCCCGAACCTCGAGCGCGGTCGGGGATTCCGGAGCCAGCATCTCAATCCCGAGCACCTCGATGTCGAGGGCGCCTGCGGACATCACGCCCGCTTTGCGGGGCGCAGCTCCGGCGCCATACGCTGGTCGTGATCGTTGTAGGCGGCGACGATCCGGCGCACCAGCTTGTGACGGACGACGTCCTCCTCGCCGAATCGCACGAAGCCGATGTCCTCGACCCCGTCGAGGATCTCAGCGACGGCGCTGAGGCCCGACATCTGATCCTTGGGCAGATCGACCTGGGTGATGTCACCGGTGACCACGACCTTGGAGCCGAAACCGAGCCTGGTCAGGAACATCTTCATTTGCTCGGGCGTGGTGTTCTGGGCCTCATCGAGGATGATGAAGCTGTCATTCAGCGTGCGTCCACGCATGAACGCCAGCGGTGCCACCTCGATCACGCCGCGCTCCAGATGCTGACTGAACTTCTCGGCCTCGAGCATGTCGTGCAGCGCGTCGAACAGCGGGCGCAGATACGGGTCCACCTTGGCCATCAGGTCACCGGGCAGGAACCCCAGGCGCTCACCCGCCTCGACGGCGGGACGCGTGAGGATGATGCGGCTGACCTCGCGACGGTGCAGCGCGGCGGCGGCGAGCGCCACCGCCAGGAAGGTCTTGCCGGTGCCGGCCGGACCGATCCCGAAGGTGATCGTGTTGTGGCGGATCGAGTCGACGTAGCGCTTCTGGTGCACGGTCTTGGGCGCGACCTTGAGCGCCCGGCTGCGCCAAATCACGTCCTCCAGGATCGAGCCCGGGTCCTCGTGCTGATCGAGCGCGCGCGTGACCGCCTCGATCGTGCCGGGCACGAGCTCGTGCCCCTGGGCGATCAGCCCGGTGAGCTCGCGCACGACGGTCTCGGCCGCACTCACCGAGTCGGGCTCCCCCTCGAGCGTGAGCAGGTTGCCGCGCAGGAACACGTCGCAATCGATGTGCTCCATCAGGCTCCTGAGGATCCTGTCACCGCTCCCCGCCAACTCAGCGGCCGCGGTGTTGTCCAGTTCGATCTGGTTCCGCATCCGACTCCTATACCAGGTCACGCGCCAGCGCGGCTCGCACCGCGTCCGACGCCCGCTTTCCATCCACCAGGCCACCGGCCCGATCCTTCACGGCCTTCATCACCGCACCCATGTCCTTGGGTCCCGAGGCACCCGTCTCGTTGATCGCCTCGGCGATGATCTCGTCGAGCTGGCCATCGCTCAGATCCGGTGGCAGATAGCGCGCGATCATCACGGCCTCCGCCTGTTCCTTGCTGGCCAGGTCGAGTCGGTTCGCGTGCTCGAACTGCGTCGCTGCCTCCAGGCGGCGCTTGTGTTCACGCCGCAGCACGGCGAGTTCATCCCCGGCGCCCTCCTTTGCGTCCCGCTGGAGCTCGGAGACGAGCAGACGCAAGGCTCCGGCGACATCCCGTTCGCCTGCCTTCATCGCACCGATCACATCAGCGCGCACCTGTTCGAGCACGTTCAACTAATGCTGAAGGATACGACGCCGTGGCGACGTTATGAATCGCCGGCCCGCGGGAGACGCGTGTGGGCCGGGCCCGCGCTCGAGCCCGACCCACACGACAGCACCACCTGCTCACGGGCGGCCACATCCCCAGGCGTGTCCTCGCTCCGGCTTACTTGAGAGGAGAGAGAGGCTCTGGCGTTCTGCCGGAACGAAGCTTTGCCCTGCCCGTTGTGCACTCCACGCGCTTAAGCATCGCCGTCGGCCGACTCCAGCGCACCGTCCGCTTGTACAGAATTCGCGGGTGCATCGTTGTCCATCGGTTGGGGTGGTAGCTCGAGACGCGGCGGGTGACCGAGCTGGCCCATCTCGGCGAGGTCGCGGGGAAACAGGATCTCGACCGACCAATCGGCGATCAGACGCGATTTGCGGTCCAGGCCAGGCAACCAGGCGAGGTGGTAGAAGCGGGAGATCGCCCAGGCCGGAAAGCCCTTGACGCGCAACCCCATCAGATTGGCGACCGCGCGGTGGCGGCCGAGGTCGGCGAACGAGCCGAGCGTCTTGAAGGTGAAGGGCTTGGGCTGCTGTCCGCGGGTGAC
The DNA here is from genome assembly GCA_963706725.1 of uncultured Actinomycetota bacterium. GTDB lineage: Bacteria > Actinomycetota > Thermoleophilia > Solirubrobacterales > Solirubrobacteraceae > Palsa-465. The sequence continues at coordinate 3,300,302 of OY970167.1, forward strand.
GCGTGCGATGTTCTTGCCGAGCAGCTTGCCCTGGCGGATCGCGTGCTGCGCCGTCTGCGGGCTGGGCCTGCCCGGCTGGGCCGGGTCGGGCACGGCGGCAATGTCCCCGATCGCCCAGACGTTCTCATATCCCTGCACGCACATGTATTCGTCACAGACGATGCGCCCGTTCTCAAGCGGCAGCCCCAGGTTCGAGGCCACCGGGCTGGCGCGCACGCCGGCCGTCCACACCACGGTGCGGGCCTTGATCAGCTCGCCGTCGGACAGCAGGACGCTGTCGGCAAGGACCTCGGAGACGGTGGTCGAGAGCCGGAACTCGATGCCGCGCTTGCCCAGCAGCTCGGTGGTCCAGTCGGCCAGCTGCGGCTGGATCTCGGTCATCACGCGCGGGGCAGCGTCGACCAGCATGAAGCGCGTGCCGGTCTCACGGCAGCGCGGGTAACGCTTGATCGCGTCGCGGGCGAAGCCTTGTAACTCGGCGATGCCCTCGAGCCCGGCGTAGCCACCGCCGACGAATACGAAGCTCAGGTACTCGGCGCGCTCCTGTTTGTCGTCGAGCCCCTCGGCCAGCTCGAAGTGGCGCACCATGCGGTTGCGTAGCGCGGTCGCGTCGGCGATCGTCTTGAACCCGACCGCGTGCTCGACCAGCCCCGGGATCGGGATCACGCGCGAGACCGACCCGAGCGCGACGACCAGGTGGTCGTAGCGGTACTCCTTGGTGTTGCCGGAGATCATCTGCACCTGCAACGTATTCCGTGACGGGTCGCCACCGGTCACGTAGCCGACCCTTAGCGAGGTGCGCTTGAGGTGCTCGCGCAGCGGCACGACGATGTGCCTGGGATCGATCGTGCCAGCCGCGGCGCCCGGCAGCAGCGGCGCGTACAGCAGGAAGTTCACGTCGTTGATCAACGTGATCCGCGCACCGGCGGGAGCCAGGCGCTCGAGCTTCTTGGCCGTGTAGTAGCCGCCGAACCCGCCGCCGGCTATGACGATGTGCTGGCTGATGCCGTAGAAGTTACCCGTCGCGGTCGGGTGACTCCAGCAGTAGCGCGGCCCAGTCACCGCTGACCAGACGCCGGCGCTCGCGATATCCGTGCACGGCGATCGCCTGCGAGACCTCGTCGGCCTCGTGCTCGAGCAGGCCGCTGGCGATGATCCGGTCGTGGGCGGTGGCGGTCAGCGTCGTCGTGCTCCAGGCCAGCAGCAGCGGCCGCAGCAGGTTGGCGAGCACCAGCGGCGCGGGCCCCAGCGGCTCGTCGAGCAGGTTGAAGCGCCGTGTCTCGATCAGCTCCGAGACTCCGTTGACGGCGGCGTTCTCGATCGTGGCGTCAACGGCGAGCTGGTCGTAATCGAGCGCCAGCACGGGCGCGTGGCCGAGCTTGGCGGCGGCGATCGCGAGCACGCCCGAGCCGCAGCCGAGGTCGATCGTCCGGTAGCCGGTGGATTTGTTCTCACCCGCCCCACCGGCCGGGTGGTCAAGATCAGTTGCGAGCAGCAGCTCCAGGCATAGGCGCGTGGTCGCATGCGCGCCGGTGCCGAAGGCGCGGCCCGGGTCGATCACCAGATCGAGCGCGGTCGCCTGGGCGGGCTCCCACGGGGGGCGCACCGCGAGGCGCTCGCCCAGCACAAGCGGCTTATGGAATTCGCGCCAGCGGTCGGCCCAGTCGTCGGCCAGCTCGGTCGTGCTGACCGCGACCAGCGCCGCACCGGCGGCGGCCTGCAGCTCCGGTAGCTCGGGGAGCTCGCCTGGCGGGCCATAGACGGCGTACTCGATGGTCTCGCCGTCGATGTCGACCTCCTCAACGCCGCCGGGGGCGAGTTCGAGCAGCTCGGCCAGCACCAGCTCCGCGTCGGCGCGGCGCACGCGCAGCGCCAGGCGCAGCACGTCTAGAGGTGGAAGGCGCGCCGCAGCTTCGCGAACACGCCCTCGTCGGAATGCAGATTTTCGTGGGTCAGGCTGGCGCTGAAGCGTTCGAGCAGCTCGCGCTGCTCGGAGCTCAGGTTGCGGGGCGTGAGCACGTTGACGATCACGCGCAGGTCACCCTCACGGCGGCCGCGCAGCGAGGGCATGCCGCGTCCGCGCAACACCAGCGTCTCGCTCGGCTGGGTGCCGGCGGGGATCTCGAGCTGCTCGGATCCATCGATCGTCGGCACCTCAACGGTCACCCCGAGCGCCGCCTGCGGCCCGGAGATGTCGACGGCGGTGACCAGATCGTCGCCGTCGCGCACGAAGCGCGCGTCCTCCTTGACCCGTATCAGCACGTAGAGATCGCCGGGCGGGCCGCCACGCTCACCGGCGTGTCCGCGGCCGGTGACGCGGATGCGCTGGCCGTCGGCGATGCCGGCGGGCACGTCGACCGAAACCGTCTGGGTCTCGGGCCGGCGGCCGCGGCCGTGGCAGACGTGGCACGGATCGGTGGCGATCTTGCCCTCGCCGCCGCACTGGTCGCAGGTGGTGGTGCTCATCACCTGGCCGATCAGGGTGCGGGCGACGGTTCGCAGCTGGCCGCTGCCCTGGCATTTGGGGCAGGTCTCGATCGGGGTGCCGGGCTCGGCGCCGTTGCCGCGACAGTGCTCGCAGGTGACGACCGCGTCGTAGGAGAGCTCGACGGCCGCGCCGGCTGCCGCCTCGGCCAGCGTGACCTCCGCCGCCACCTGAATGTCGCCGCCCTGCGTCGGGCCGGCGGGACCACCGCCGAAGCCGCCGAATGCGCCGCCCAGGCCGGAGCCGCCGAACAGCGCCTCGAAGATGTCTGACATCGAGCCGAAGCCCTCGAAGTTCGGGGAGTAGCCGCCGCTGCGTAGGCCATCGTGGCCGTAGCGGTCGTAGGTCGCGCGGCGGCCGGAGTCCGACAGCACCTCGTAGGCCTCGGCGGCCTCCTTGAACTTGGCCTCGGCCTCGGGGTCGTCCTTGTTGACGTCGGGATGCAGCTCGCGCGCGAGCCGGCGGAACGCCTTCTTGATCTCGGCGTCGTCGGCGGTGCGGGTGATCCCGAGGACGTCGTAGTAGTCCCGTTTCGGTGTGGAGGCGCTCATCGTTCGTCGTAGACCTCGGCGACGTACCGCGACAGCTGGGTGGCGGCGTCGCGCACGACACTGATCACCCGCGGATAGTCCATCCGCAGCGGTCCGATCACAGAGACAGTTCCGAGGTTACGCTGCGGCAGCCCATAACCGGCCGCGACCAGCGCCAGCGAGCGCAGCGCGGGCTGGTCGTTCTCAGTGCCGATGCGCACGCGCACGTCGTGGCCGCCGAGCGCGGCACGCAGCAACCCGAGCATCGTCACACGCCGCTCGAGCATGTCCATCAGCACGTTCAGCTCGCTGACATCGCCGCTGCGATCGAGCGCCAGCAGCCGTGAGGTGCCGTCGATGTAGACCGACTCCTCGGCGGCTTCGGAGAGGTCCGTGAAGACCGGTAGCAGCGCCATCAAGAAGGCGACCTCGCCACGTGAGAGCGACGGGTCGAGCAGCCGCTGGGTGAGACGCCGCGCGCCGAGACCGGTGCCGACCAAACGCTCGTTCAGATAGCTCGCCGCCCAGTCGGTGAGGCCGGTGTCGACCTGGGCGTCGAACGTGAACATGCGCTTGCTGACGCCGCCGGTCGAGGTGATCACGACCACCATCAGCACCTGCGGCTGCAGCGGCAGCACCTCGATGTGGCGGATCGTGGCGGTGTCCAGCGGCGGGGCCGTGACGATCGCCAGCAGGTTGGTCACCTGCGAGAGCGTCTCGGTGGTGAAGCGCATCGCCTCATCGACCTCGCGGCGCACCAGCGAGAGCGCCAGCGGCGGCTCCTCGACCTTTGCCGGCAGCAGCTTGTCGACGAAATAGCGGTAGCCGGACTCGGTCGGCACCCGTCCGGCGGAGGTGTGCGGGTGCTGCAGCAGGCCCTGCTCCTCGAGGCTCGCCAGCTCGTGGCGGATCGTCGAGGGGCCCCATTCGAAGCCCTCGGCGAGTACCTTCGAGCCCACGGGCGCGCCGCCGGCGAGGTACTCCTCGACGACGCGCCGCAGAACCAGCTCCTGGCGCTCTGTAAGCATCCTCAGGAGTTTAGGAGCGGTCCGCTCGTACTCAGCCGGCGCGTAGCTCGGCGAGCGCGTTGCGGATCAGACGGGCCTCGCCCTGGTGAGCCTCGAGCTTGGCGCTGGCAATGCCGTCGGCGACCGACGTGACCTGACCGCTGATGACGATCTCCTGCTCGATCCGGCCCATCCCACGGAATTGCACACTGAGGCTGCGCAGCGCCGCCGGGTCGCCGCCGGCGGCGTCGGTGGCGGCGCGTGCGACCTGGGCCATCGACCACAGGCCATGGAGGATGCGGCCGGGCAGGCCGACCGTCAGCGCAAACTGCTCGTCGATGTGGATCGGGTTGAAATCTCCCGAGGCGCCCGCGTAGCGGACTGTCACGTAACGGTCCGGGGTGACCCGCAGCTCGAACTGATCGCCCTCGTTCAGTGCCATCACGCCTCCCCACGGATGATTGTCGACCAGGTGCCGACGCAGGTGGTCTCGCCGCGCTGGTTCACCGAGGTCGTCGCGAAGGTGTAGAAGCAGAGGCCGGCGCGCGCGGAGATGTCCGTGACGGTGAGCGTCGTTGCGATCTCATCACCGGCGAGCACCAGCTGCTCCCAGCGGAACTCCTGGGCACCGTGCACGAGGTGCGCGAAGTCGATCTCGAGCTCGGGGTCGAAGAGTGCCGTCATGAAGGCAGCCGAGCAGTAGACGACAACGAACATCGGCGGCGCCACCACATCGGCATGGCCGGCTGCGCGGGCCGCGGCCAGGTCGTAGTAGAGCGGGTTGCTCTCGCCGACGGCCGCCGCGTACTCGCGCACCTTCTCGCGCCCGACGGCGTAGACGACGGGCGCGTAGACCTTGCCGATCTTCTCGCTGGGCACGGGCACGAGGCGGGAGTCTGGCATACGAACCTCGCCCGGCCTAAACTCCACTTGCCCGGTTAACAAAGGAGGAACATGACTCTTGCACTCGGCGCCACGGCGCCCGATTTCGAGGCTGAGACGACTCAGGGGCCGATCAAGTTCCACGACTGGATCGGCGACTCGTGGGCGGTGCTCTTCTCCCACCCCAAGAGCTTCACCCCGGTGTGCACCACCGAGCTTGGCTACATGGCGCGGATCGAGCCCGAGTTCGCTCGCCGCGGCGTCAAGATCATCGCGATCTCCGTCGACGCCGTCGCCGACAATGAGGGCTGGTCCAAGGACATCGAGGAGACCCAGGGCTTCGCACCCGATTACCCGATCATCTCCGACTCCGACCTGAAGGTCGCGAAGCTCTACGAGATGCTGCCCGCCGACGCCGGCGACAGCTCCGCCGGCCGCACCCCCGCCGACAACCAGACCGTCCGCAACGTGTTCGTGATCGGCCCGGACAAGAAGATCAAGCTGATCCTCGTCTACCCGATGTCGACCGGCCGCAACTTCGATGAGGTCCTGCGCGTGATCGACTCGCTGCAGCTGACGGCCAAGCACTCGGTCTCGACCCCCGCCCAGTGGCAGCAGGGCGACAAGGTGATCATCGGCGGCGCGATCAACAACGAGCAGGCCAAGGAGATCTTCGGCGAGTGGGAGGAGCCGAAGCCCTACATCCGCATCGTTCCGCAGCCGAACTAGCGTCGCCCCGCCGGGGGTCGTCCCGCTGGACACCCCCGGCGCTGGGGGAGTTGCCCGCCCCGGAGACGGGTTCCTCGCCCAGCGCGCATGCCCGGGTTACTTGTCGCCGATCTCGAGCACGGCGAGGAAGGCCTCCTGCGGTACCTCGACACGGCCGACCTGCTTCATCCGCTTCTTGCCCTTCTTCTGGGCCTCGAGCAGCTTGCGCTTGCGGCTGATGTCGCCGCCGTAGCACTTGGCGATCACGTCCTTGCGGTAGGCCTTGACGGTCTCGCGCGCGAGGATGCGGCCGCCGATCGCGGCCTGGATCGGCACGTCGAACTGCTGGCGCGGGATCTTCTCCTTGAGCTTCTCGGCCATCATGCGGCCGAAGGCGTCGGCCTTGGAGCGGTGCACGAGCATCGCCAGGGCGTCGACCGCGTCGCCGCTCAGCAGGATGTCGAGCTTGACCAGGTCCGATTCGCGCAGGCCGGTGATCTCATAGTCGAACGAGGCATAACCGCGCGTGCGCGACTTCAGCTGATCGAAGAAGTCGAGCACGATCTCGGCCATCGGCAGGTCATAGGTGAGCTGCACGCGCTCGGCCGAGAGGTAGTGGATCCCGAGGTAGTCCCCGCGACGCTCCTGACAGAGCTCCATGATCGTGCCGACGAACTCCTTGGGCGTCAGGACCTGCGCGCGGATGTACGGCTCACGGATCTCCTTGACCCTGGTGGGATCGGGCATATCGGCGGCGCTGTGGACGTCGATCACGGTGCCGTCGTTGAGCGTGACCTCGTACTCGACGCTCGGCATCGTCATCATCAGATCGAGGTCGTATTCGCGCTCGAGCCGTTCGCGCACGATGTCCATGTGCAGCAGCCCGAGGAAGCCGCAGCGGAAGCCGAACCCCAGCGCGTCCGAGGTCTCCGGCTCCCACGAGAGCGCCGCGTCGTTGAGCGTCAGCTTCTCGAGTGCGTCGCGCAGGTCGGCGTAGTCGTCGGAGTCGATCGGATATAGGCCCGAAAAGACCATCGGCTTGACCTCGCGGTAGCCGGGCAGCGCCTCGGTGGCCCCTCCCCGCGCGCTCGTCAGCGTGTCGCCGACGCGCAACGCGGTGACCTCTTTGAGGCCCGTGATCACGAACCCGACCTCACCCGGGCCGAGCTGCTTGACCGAGGTCATCTGCGGGCTGAAGAAGCCAATGTCGTCGATGTCGGCGTTGGTGCCGGCCTGCATCGCGCGGATCGCCTCACCCTTGCGGAAGGTGCCGTCGACCACGCGGATGTAGGCGATCACTCCGCGGTACTGGTCGAACTCGGAGTCGAAGATCAGCGCCCGTGGGGCCGCGTCCGGGTCGCCGGACGGAGCCGGCACGCGCACGATCAGCTCGTCGAGCACCGCGGTCACGCCCTCGCCCGTCTTGGCGCTGATGCGGCGCACCTCACCGGCCGGCTCGCCGAGCAGGTCGGCGATCTCCTCGGCCACGCGCTCGGGCTCGGCGCCGGGCAGGTCGAGCTTGTTCATGCAGGGGATCAGCTCGAGGCCGGCGTCGATCGCCAGATACGTGTTTGCGACCGTCTGCGCCTCGACGCCCTGGCTCGCGTCGACGACCAGCAGCGCGCCCTCGCAGGCCGCCAGCGAGCGTGAGACCTCGTAGGTGAAGTCGACGTGGCCGGGGGTGTCGATCAGGTGCAGCTGGTAGGTCTCACCGTCGAGCCCCGAGGTGTAGAAGACCCGCACCGCCTGCGCCTTGATCGTGATCCCGCGCTCGCGCTCGAGCTCCATCGAGTCGAGCAGCTGGGCGCGCATCGAGCGCTGATCGACAGTGTGTGTGAGCTCGAGGATGCGGTCGGCGAGCGTCGACTTGCCGTGGTCGATGTGGGCGATGATCGAGAAGTTGCGGATGTGCGACTGGTCCATGGGGCTCACCAAGAGTAGGAGGCGGGCGCCGCCTACAGCTCGTCGAGCAGCGCGAACAGGCCGTCGCGACGTTGCTGCACGCTGAAGTGCTCGAGCACGCGTCGGCGAGCCGCGTCGCCGAGGTCGAGATGAAGCGCCTCGCGCACCCCCAGAGCGACCGCCCTGGGACCGCCGTCGTCAAGCAGGATGCCGGTCTCACCGACGACCTCGGGGAGCGCCCCGGCGCGGGTCGCGACCGGCACGCAGCGCGCGAGCATCGCCTCCGCCACGGCAACGCCGAAGCCCTCGTGCCGTGATGCCTGGACGTAGACGCGGGCGCGGCGCAGCAGCGACTCGAGCTCGGCGTGCTCGAGCCAGCCGGTGAGGTGCACATTGGCGGTGGCGATGCGCTCGAGCTCGGCGCCGGCCTCACCGACGATCTTGCCGGCGACGACGAAATTGACCTCGGGGATCTCCGCGGCCGCCTGCACGAACGCCCGGATGCCCTTGCGGTCGAGGTTGGTGTGATCGACGATGCCGACGGTGATCACGATCGGGCGCTCCGGGTCACCGATCAAGCCGCTGGCCAGCGGGCCAGCGGCCGTATGGTCATCGGGAATCCCGTGATACACGAGCCGCACCTGCTCGGGCGGGATCCCGACGTTGCGGCGGATCTCCTCGCGCGAGTACTCGGAGTTGGTCATCAGCGTGCGTGCGCTGCGCATCGTCAGGCGGCTCAGCCAGGCGCGCGGGCCGCCGAGCTGGAAGCCGTAGCCGTACTCGGGCTCGGCAGCGGTGTCGAAGCCGCCCACGATCAGCAGCGAGGGCTTACGCAGCAACCAGGCGAGCGTGAACGGCAGGAAGGTGTGCCAGGAGGCCCACCAGCCGACGATCACGTCGGCGGCGAGCACCTCGCGCAGCACCACGCGCGGGTCGCTGAGGCGGCCCGACTGGAAGATCTCATGGACCTCGTAGCGCTCCTCGAGCAGGCGCTGATCGAGCTCGATGAAGCTGGCCCTGCGGCTCTTGACGAACAGCAGCCTACGCATTGGCGCCCTAGGCTACGGCGCGCAGGTGATGCTTGAGACGCTCGGGCCTGGCCGCCGCGGACGCGGCCAGGGCGAGCGAGCCGCCGATCGCCAGCAGTGTCCACGTGACCGGGTCCTCGAGGAAGTCGGCGTACAGCATCGTGTGGGCGAGCAGCGCCAGGAAGGCCGCCGCGATACCGATGCGGTAGGGGTCGCCGCGAGCGTTGCGGAAGAGCGTGATCAGCGCGCTGATCACCAGTGCGGCGTAGAAGATCAGGCCGATCACACCCTGCTCGGCTGCGATCGTGATCGGGATGTTGTGCGACTCATCGACGATCCTCGCGGCCTGCGGGAAGTCGGCCTTGTACTCGGTGGCGAACGAGCCCGAGCCGTAGCCGTGCAGCGGGTCATGCCTGAACAGCGTGATGCCGCCGCTGATCAGGCTGGCGCGGCCGCTGGTGTCGACGTTGGTGAAGCCGAACTTGCCGGGGTGGGTGGCCACGATCGCCACCGCCGCGATCACAGCGACGGTCCCGACGCCGGCGTAGATCGCGGGGCGCACGCGCCAGCGCAGCGCCGCCAGCACCACCAGCCCCACCGCCAGCGCGACCAGGCTCGAGCGCGAGAGCGTGAACACCAGGCAGGTCCAGAGGATCGCGAGCGTGAGCACCGCGCCGAGCTGGATCCTTATGCGTTTCTCGTACAGCAGCACGGTGGCGACGAGCAGCATCGCCAGTGCCAGATAGCGCCCGAAGATGTCCGGATCGTAGAAGACCGAGTTGATCGTGAAATACTCGTGCAGCTCGTTGGAGAGCACCAGGTTGGAGCGGAAGTACAGGGTCTGAGTTGCCTCCTCGAGGAAGCCGATCAAGGAGAAGGCGATCGCCAGTGCGGCGGTGATCGCCAGGCAGCGCAGCATCAGCTCGCGCGTCCACTCGATGCTGCGCAGGCGTGCCAGCAGCACGGCGAAGGGGATGTAGAAGAAGACCTCGTTCTGCAGCGCCGCGACAAAGCCCGACCGTGACCCGCCGGATGGCGAGTACAGCGCCTGCAGCGCGTAGACGACGATGAAGGCCGCCAGCAGCTTCTCAAACAGCAGGATCTGGCGGTTGGGCTCTGGCTCGACCTGCCGCGGCTGCAGGTGTGCCTGCCAGAGCACCGGCACCAGCCAGCCGAGCGCCGAGGCGGCGATCACGAAGTACAGCGGCACGAGCAGGCTGTTGGTGTTGCCGCCGGAGCTGATCGGGATCCGGAAGGGCAGCGTGAGCACGGCCAGCGGAGCAACCAGCCAGGGTCGCCGCCGGATCCCGTAGGCGGCGGCTGCGAGCACCGCCAGCCCGAGCACGGCGGCGACCGCGGCGTCGAGCGGATGGCGGTGGACGAAGCCCAGCTGGGCCGAGTGCCAGACGTCGTCGAGCAGCAGCACCGGCGCCAGCACGAGCGCGCCGAGCATCGCCCAGGCGCGCTCGCGGTCGTTGCGCGCGATGATCGTGGCCGCGGCCAGCAGCGCGGCGGCGACGACACCCACCCGTGGCCAGGGCCCTGCGAGAACCGCCATGCTCAGCACGGTGCCGTAGGCTAGATCATGCGGCCCGATGCGGGATCAACGAGATGGGCGCAGGCGGCGCGTGACCATCGACTCGATCTGCTCCCACTCGGGAATGCGCATGTGGCTGATCGCCCAGATGTAGAAGCCCGCGGCTGCGCCGATTGCGAATCCGACCGAGACGATCTGGCCGAACAGCGAGGTCCCCGCGACGCCGTTCAGCAGCTCCCAGAGAAGTCGGGCGAGCACGCCGGTGAGCGCCGCGACGACGAGTACGCGCGCGGTGATCATCAGCGTCTGCTCCAGATCCAGGCGCCCGTTGAAGCCGATCCGCAGGCGGCGCATCTGCAGACCGACCATGACGATGTTGGCGGCGCCCGTGCCGATCACGAGGCCGGCGATGCCGAGCGGCTTGTAGAGCGCGAAGCTGACGATGATGTCGACCGTCATGTTGATCGCCGCCAGCTTGGTCGGGATCCACGGCCGCTGGAGCGCGAAGAAGGTGCGCGTCATCAGCAGATTGAGCCCGGCGAAGGGCAGGCTGAAGGCGAACCAGAAGAGCGCCTTGGAGGTGAGAAACAGCGACTCCGCGTTGAACGCGCCGTGCTCGAACACCAGCCGCGTGATCGGCGTTGCGAGTGCCAGGATGCCCGCCGCGGACGGGATCAGCAGCAGGTTGATCTGGCGCATGCCGTTTCCGAGCGAGTGGCGCATCGCGGCGGGGGCACGCCTCGCGGCCTGGCGGCTGAGGGTCGGGAACAGCACGGTGGAGACGGCGACGCTGAAGACGCCCTGCGGGAGCATGTAGAGCAGGAAGGCGTCCTGGATCGCGCGTGGGCCCGCGCCGCTCGCCGGGTGCGTGTGGACGAGGGCGCCCATCGTCGAGTTGATCAGCGCGTCGAGGTTGATGATCCCCAGTCCGAGCGTCACGGGCAGCATCAGCGTGAAGACCTGGCGGATACGCGGGTCGTGCCAGTCGATCTCGAAGCTCAGGCGATAGTCGATCCGGCGCAGCGCGTAGCTGATCAGCAGGAGCTGGACGACGGTCGCGATCGTCCAGGCGATCGCGTAGGCGTACACGCCGTTCTTGCCGAAACTCTTGTGCAGCAGGAAGGTCAGCGCGATGATCACGATGTTCCAGACCACCGGCGCCAGCGCCGGTAGCGAGAACTCGTCGTAGGACTGCAGGATCCCGGTGAAGACCCCGGCCAGACCGAGGAACAGCACCACCGGGAACATCACCTCGGTCATCACGGCGGCGGCGTGGCCGTCGAAGCTCGAGCCGCTGAGGTGCGGCAGGATCAGCGCGGCCAGGCCGATCCCAACGATCGTGATCGAGCCGAGCACCAGCACCACGATCCAGAAGAGCGTCGTCGCGAGCTTGAAGGCCTCGCGTTTGCGGCCCTGCTGCAGCAGGTCGGTGAAGACCGGCACGAAGGCCGCCGACAGCGCCGCCTGCGCAAACAGGTTCGACATCAGGTTCGGGATCTGCGAGGCGACCGTGAAGGCCGACGCACGCAGGTTCGTGCCGAACAGGTAGTTGGCGATGATCTCGCGAATCAGGCCGGCGACACGGGACAGCAGCGTCGCGGCGGCAAAGATCGCCGTGTTGACCGACAGGCGGTTGCGATGGCTGTGATCCGTGGCGGACAAGGGCCGCTATAGTACGGCCCCGCTAATGGCCAACATTCATTCACAGAAGAAGCGCATCGAGCGTGCGCTCCGCGAGCGCGACGAGAACCGCCGCTACACCTCGCGCATCAAGACCTATTTCCATCGGCTCGAGAGCGCGGTCGCCACCGGCGACGACGCCGCCGCCGATGCCGAGCACCGCACGCTTGTGCAGACGATCGACAAGGCCGTCAAGCGCGGCTCGATCCACAAGAACAACGGCGCCCGCAAGAAGAGCCGCGCCGCCCGCGTGCGCCGCGGCGCCGCCGCCGAGTAGTCGCTCGCGCGGCCGGGTCAGCCGGCCGATATCTCGCAGATGGTGACCAGCGCACGGGTGTCCTCGTGCGCTCCGCCGTGCCCGCCCCCGCGGGAGGCCAGCTCGAGGTCGGCGATCAGGCAGATCGCCTGCTGGAGCCGCTCGGCGCCGATCCGGCGTGCGTCGGAGATCAGCTTGTCCGCGGCCGATGGCGGCATCCGCAGGCTCGCCTTGACCTGAGCCTGCGACTCGCCGCGATCGAGCGCCCGGGCGATCTGGTGCGCCTGGCGCACACGCGAGCTCATCCAGTAGATCAGCCCCGGCAGCCGCTCCCCCTGGGCGCGCATCTGCAGAAGCGTGCCGATCGCGGTGGCGGCGTTGCCCGAGAGCAGCGCGTCGGCCAGCACCCAGGCCTTGCGTTCGGCCGAAGCAGCGGTCAGCTCGAGCACCGTCTCGGCGTCGATGCGCGTGGTGGTTGCGGGTTGGTCGCGCGGGGTGGCTGGGTCCCCGCCCAGCTCGAGCGCGAGCTTCTCAAGCTCGCGCTGCAGCCGCTGCTGGCGCTCGCCGACGTGGCCGATGAGCATGCGCGCGGCCTCGGGTGTGAGCTCGAGCCCCAGCTGTCTGGCCTGCGTCACCGCCCACTTGGGCAGCTCCCAGGGCTTCACCGACTGCTCGGCGGAGATGTCGCCCCCACCCTTCTTGATCGCGTCGTGGAGCCGCTTTGGCGCCTTCAGTCGGCCGTCCTCGCGTGCGAAGAACGTCACGGTGGTGTCGGGCGCAATCGCCGTGAGCGCCGCCTCCAGCGCGTCCATCTCCCTGTCCTTCCAGCGCTCGGCGCCGTCTACGATCAGGAAACGCCGGCCGATCGCAAAGGTCATCGCGTTGAGCGCCGCGGCGACGTTGTCAGGCGTCGCCTGATCGCCGTCGAACAGCTCTACGCCCTGGGCCCCGCTCGCGCCCTCGGCGAGCGAGCGCAGGCGCGCGCGGCGCTCGCCGATGCGGCCGTGATCGTCGCCATGGATCAGGTAGGTGCTCTTGAAGCTGGGAGCCATGCGCTAGCGGACGACGACGTTGACGAGCTTGTCGGGCACGACAATCACCTTGACGAGCTCATGGCCGTCGAGGTGCGCCATCATCCCGGGCGCACCCAGCGCCAGCTGCTCGAGCTGTTCACGCGTGGCACCGCTCGGCGCCTGCACACGGTCGCGGACCTTGCCGTTGACCTGGCAGACGAGCTCGAAGCTCTCGGCCACCAGCATCGCCGGGTCGGCGGCCGGCCACGGCTCCTCCCAGGCGCGGCGCCCGGTCACCATCTCAAAGACCTCGGCGCCGAGGTGCGGCGCGAACGGGAAGATCAGCGAGGCGGCCGTCGCCACCGCGAACCTCCGGGCCTCGAGTGCCGCCTGCGGGAAGCGGTAGAGGTCGTTGACCAGTTCGGTGACGGCGGCGATCGCGTTATGGAAGCCGAAGCGCCCCACGAATTCGCTCGTCACGCGGTCGATCGCCCAGTTGGCCTTGCGCACGAGCGTCAGCCCGTCGCCGGTGGGGTCGGCGGGTTGGGTGACCGCCTCAGCGTCGCCACCGGGATCTGTTCCCGCTCGCCCGGTGGCGGCGGCAAGCTCGGAACCGAGGGTGTAGAGGCGCGACAGCAGCCGGTGCGCGCCGCTCAGCGCGTTGTCGTTCCAGGCGGCATCCTGGTCGGGCGGGCCCATGTTGAGGATGTAGGTGCGCGCCGTGTCGGCGCCAAAGCGCTCGATCAGCGGCGCCGGCGGGATCACGTTTCCGCGCGACTTCGACATCTTCTGGCCGTCGGGGCCGAGGATCATGCCCTGCGTGAAGAGCGCGTTGAACGGTTCCTGTACGTCGAGCAGCTCCATGTCGGCCAGCGCCTTGACGAAGAAGCGCGCGTACAGCAGGTGCAGGATCGCGTGCTCGACGCCGCCGATGTACTGATCGACACTCATCCAATCCCGCAGCACCACCGGGTCCCAGGCCGCGTCGTCGTTGCGGGCATCGCAGTAGCGCAGGAAGTACCAGCTCGAATCGACGAACGTGTCCATCGTGTCGGTCTCGCGACGCGCGGGCCCACCGCATTCCGGGCAGCTGGTGTTGACCCAGTCCTCGGCCGTGGCCAGCGGCGAGCGGCCCTTGGGCTGGTAGTCCTCGACGTCGGGCAGCCTCACGGGCAGTTCGTCCTCGGGCACCGGCACCATGCCGTGCTCGTCGCAGTACACGATCGGGATCGGGCAGCCCCAGTAGCGCTGCCTCGAGACGAGCCAGTCGCGCAGGCGGAAGTTCACGGACGGGTGGCCGATGCCCTCCATGTCGAGCCAGTGGACGATGCGCTCCAATCCCGCCTTGGGTGTGAGCCCGTTGAAATCCCCGGAATTGACGAGGATCGCGTCGTCGGCCTTGGTGACGTAGGCCTCGTCGGTGGGGATCGGCGAGCCGTCCCTGGGGGCGACCACCTGACGGATCGGCAGGTCGTACTCGCGCGCGAAGGCGAAGTCGCGCTCGTCGTGGGCTGGCACGGCCATGATCGCGCCGGTGCCGTATTCCATCAGCACGTAGTCGGCGACGTACATCGGGATCTGCTCGCCGGTCACCGGGTTGGTGACGGTGCGGCCCAGGAACACGCCGGTCTTGGTCTTCTCGACGTCCCCGCGTTCCTCGGCGGACTCGGTCAGGGCGTGGTTGACGTAGTCGTGAACCTGCTGCTCGTTGGCGGTGCCGGCCGCCAGCTTGAAGATGTCGGGATGCTCGGGCGCCATCACGAAGAAGGTCGCGCCGAACAGCGTGTCCGGGCGCGTGGTGAAGACCGGGTAGTCGATGTTGAGGTCGGCGCAGCGGAAGTTGACCTCGGCACCGACGCTGCGGCCGATCCAGTTGCGCTGCATTGTCTTTACGTGCTCGGGCCAGTCGATCTTGTCGAGGTCGTCGAGCAGGCGGTCGGCGTAATCGGTGATGCGGAAGAACCACTGCTCGAGCTGCCTGAGCTCGACCGCATGGCCGCAGCGCTCGCAGCGCCCGTCGATCACCTGCTCGTTGGCGAGCACCGTCTGGTCGTTGGGGCACCAGTTGACCGCCGATTCCTTGCGGTATGCGAGCCCGCGCTTGTACAGCTGCAGGAAGATCCACTGGGTCCAGCGGTAGTACTCGGGCTCGTGGCTCGCGATCTCACGCGTCCAGTCGATCGAGATGCCCCAGGAGCGGAACGCCCTCTGGAAGGCCGCGATCGACTGCTCGGTGGCCGCCCGCGGATGCACGCCCGTCTTGATCGCGTTGTTCTCGGCCGGCAGCCCGAAGGAGTCATAGCCCATCGGGTGCAGCACGCGATGCCCGGTACGGCGGCGGAAGTGCGCAATCGCGTCGCCGATCGCGTAGTTCTTGAGATGGCCGATGTGCGGCTCGCCGCTCGGGTAGGGCAGCATCTCGAGCACGTAGGACTTGTCGCGCGGAGCGCGACCGCTGCCAGCGGCTGGGCGTGAGCCGACTCCGGTGGCCGCCTGGCCTGACACGTTGGCGACCTCCCAGGTGCCCTCATCGGCCCAGACGGCCTGCCATTTGGACTCGATCTCACGTGCTTCATAGCGGCGCTCGGACATGGCTGGGCGTGAGGTTAGAGAGTCGCGGGTGCGGATCGATTGCTCAGCGTGGTTGCAGCGACCGCTCGGGCTGGCTTTACCATCCGCGCATGCCAGAAGCCGGCAGCTCCATCTCCGATCAGGTCGCCGCGATCCTCACCGCCGCCGAGCAGACCGCTCAGCAGCTGCGGGCCGAGGCCGAGTCGCGTCTGCGGGCGCGTATCGCCGAGGCCGACCGCGCCGCCGAGAACCGCGTTGCCGCCGCCGAGCAGGAGGCTGCCGAGATCGTCCGTAACGCCCACGACGAGGCCACGCGGGTCGCGCGTGACACCGTCGCGCGCGCCCAGGCCGAGGCCGACCGCATCCGCATGGAGGCCGGCGAGGTCAAGGAGAAAGCGACATCGGAGGCGTTGGAGATCGTCGCACGCGCCCAGGAGAACGCCGACTCGACGTTGGCCGAGGCGACCGCGGCAGCGCTGAAGACGCGCTCAGAGGCCGATGAGAAGGCACGTGAGTTGATGCGTTCGGCGCGTGATGTCTCGGGCGACGTGCGGGCGGACGGAGTCGAGCTGGCCGACCACGTCAAGCAGCTTGGCGACTCGCTGCGGCGCAACGCCGAGCGGCTCCTGAATGACGTCCAGGCGGTGCACTCGACCTACCTCGAGAAGATCGACAAGGTCGACCCGTCGCGCTCGCAGCTGCGGACGCTGCAGTCCGGGGGCGGCCGGCGCTCTTCATCGGACACCGGCCGGCAGCGGTCGCGTGAGTTGGATGCCGGTGACGATCTGGACGTGCCGGAGTTCATCCCGCGCGGGCCCGGCTAGGCCTCGGCCACCACGCGCGGATCCGATGTTCGCGATCGACGGCTATCTCCACCGTATGCAGGTCAAATGGGCCGCCAGCGCCGACGATGGAGCAACCGACCCCGTACACACCAGTGCCCGCCGAGGTGTTCGCCGGGCGGCACGAAGTTCAGCTTCGGCCAAGGCCCCACGCAACAACCAGCTCGCATGCATTAAGCTTGCTGGGCAGTAGGACTTCGCTGGGGCTGTAGCTCAGCTGGGAGAGCGTCGCGCTGGCAGCGCGAAGGCCAGGGGTTCGAGCCCCCTCAGCTCCACTTCCTCGTCTTCATTGGAGCCGACGGTCATGACCGTCGGCTCCAATCCTTTCCGGGACCGACCCGGCTACTGGATGGACATCACCGCCGCCGGGCAGGAGGTGATCGTCACGCGTCGCGGCCGTCCCCGACTGCGACTCACCCCAGCCACCACGAGGGCCGCTTGAGGCGCTCAGAGTGAAACGCTGCCGGCTCCCAGGAGCTCCCCATCGAACTCAGTGACCGGGCGCCCGTTCGCGTTGCACTGCCCCTTCTTGGCGCCGCTCGCGAAGCGGGGAAGGACAGCCGCGAAGCTGGTGGTCATGCGGATCCTGCCGGTGATGCCGGCGTAGGCGCCGGTGCCGTCGGAGAGCGTGACGTCCCCGGACCCGGTGCCCCAGAAGCTGCATGTGCCCTTGTCAACGGTCGGGCGGATCTTGTCGAGGTCCTTGTTGAACGCCACGGCATTGACCAAGAAGGTTCCGTGCCGAAGCGCGACCCTCACGTACGTGCCGTTCTTGTCGACCTTTCCGGCCTTGTTGATCGATGTCGCCGTCCCGTGGTCGGCGATGATGCCGGTGAGCAAGATCCGGTCGACGGCGCCCGAGCCCGGTGTCACCCACACACGCACGGCGCCGCGGGTCGGCGACCCGGAGGCCGCCGCAACGGCTCCCCCGGTGCCGATCACGGAAACGCCGGTGGCGACCGCCAGCAGCCAGCGCGAGCTTCGATTCATCTGGTCCTTCCTTTCTCCCCGATCACCCGGGATCACGAATACGTCCCGGCTTTCCGGCGGAGAAGCTACGGCGAGTGCGTCACACAGACGTCACACTCCACGGCCGGTAGACTTCCGCGCACGAGATTGGGGGTCGGTCGAGTCCGGGGTTGTCCATTTCCGCGTGCTCCAGGGCGCGTCGCGCCCTCGTCGGAGACACAACGAGACCATGCGGACGCTGCCCGCGCACCACATCCCTAGACCCCGGCTGGTGAACACGGTTTCGGAGGAGCGGGTCGTTGTCGTCGAAGCCGGCGGAGGGTACGGCAAAACGACCCTGGCCGCCGAGATCATCGAGGGTTGGAGAACGATTGCCGTCGAGGTCACGCTGCACGCGGGCGCCGGCGGCGCCGCACTGTTCGCCGCTCGGCTGCGCTCCGGGATCGTTCGCGCGGGCTTCCCGGCCGCCGCGGAGGCAATCAGTGGCGAAGCAACCGATCTCCACGGGACCGTGGAGGCCGCACTCGCGGCGCTCGACGCCGAGCGCTGCGCCTTCGTGATCGACGACGCCCATCACGCCGAGCGTGAAACCGCAGCGCTGCTCGATTGGCTGGGCCAACGACTTCGTGGCGACCAGCGTTTTCTGGTCCTCTGCCGCCGGCTTCCTTCCGGCGCCGAGCGTCTGCGTCGCGGTGAGTCCCGCCATCTGCAGGCAGCTGAGCTGGCACTGAACGAAGCCGAAACCCTCGAGCTCTGCCGTCACGGCTTCCAGCTGAACGTGGACGCCGCTGCGGCCGCGGCGCTGCACGCCGCGACCGGAGGCTGGACCGCGGCGACGGTACTTACAGCCGCGCGAGCGCACCGAACCGGTGAGGATCTCGCCTCGATAGCCGTCGCCGCCGGCGTCGAGCGCGGACAGGCAGCGATCGCCACGATCCTCGACGAGGCGGTGTCCGCACTAGATCACGCGGCGCTACGTTGCCTGGCACAGGTGGCCCGGCTCGTGCCCACCGAGCGGGACGTCATTGACGAGATACTCGGTGATGGCTTCTTTGATCAGCTGCTCGCCGCGGGTGTTCCGCTGGCGCCCGAGGATGACAATCGGTGGGGCCTGCCCGGGCCGGTCCGCGACTTCCTCGTGACGCTTGCTCCGCCCGACGTTGAAATGCTGACCGCCGCATCCGACGCCTACGCGAGGCGCAGGCAACTAGTCGCTGCCGTCGAGCTGCTGCTTGGCCTGGGCGAGCGCGAGGCGGCAGCGACGCTTCTCGGCGCTGCATCACCGGCAGCGCTCGACGCGATCGACATCCTCGAGTATGAGGCCATGACCGACGGGATCGGCGCCGCGACACTCGATCGTCACCCCGCGATCCTGCTTCACCTCGCCCGTCTCTACGACGGTGCCGCTCTGTTTGAGAAGCGCGCCACGCTGATTGACCGATTCGAGCAGCTTGCCGCCGTCGCCAGCGATCCCCGCATGCGCGAGGCCCTGGAGGTCGAGCGGGTCACCGACCTGATGCGCTCGAGCCGGTTTCAGGAGGTCGAACAGCGGGCCTCCAGCTTCCTCGCCAGCGACGATGGTGCCGACCCGGTGACCGCGGCCAGGGCGTTGTCGGCGTTGGCAAGGGCGACATGCTGGCGAACCGATGATCACGGCGCCCGCGACGAGCTCGCGATCCGACGTTCGAGCACGCTGTTCGCACAGGCCGCGGCCAGCTATCGCCGGGTGGGCCTGCCGACGGTGGCGACCGGCCTGGTTCCCTATCAGGCGATGTGGATTGAGTTCGCACTGGGCAACGCGCACGCGGCACTGGCGACATTGGACGAGGGTCTTGCGGCAGTCGCCGAGCGCCCGCGTCGATGGGCATTCCTGCAGAGCTTCCGCTCCGAGGTGCTCGTCGAGCTGGGGCGCTATGAGGAAGCGGAGGATGGTGCCCGGGCCGTGTTCGCGGTCGGAGAGCGGATCGGAGATGAAGAGCTGCGCGCCTTCAGCCACTGGAATCGCGCAGCGATCGCCTCACACCTCGGCGATGCGGGGGCGGTGCTGGAACATCTTCGGTCCGTCGAGCAGCACACCGGCGAATGGCTCGAGCCGATGTCCGGCGACTTCTTCGCCGATGCCGCAGACCTGCTCGATCGTGTCGGGGAGACGACGCTCGCGTGGGATTACCTCGAGCGTGCTCAGCGAGATCCTAAGGACGGCGAGGCGGTGATCGCGATGGCGGAGGCCGCACTGCTGGCACGCCACGGCGACCCGGAGCGCGCGCAACGATGCCTCGAGACGGTCTTCAGCCATCGAGTCGACCCGCGCGAGCGATGGCGGGTGTCCTTGTTCGACGCCTACGCCACCTTCCGCAGGGGCGAACCCGGTGCCGGCGCAATCGCCGCGCGAGCGTTCGAGGAGGCCGCCCGCATCGGCCTCGATCAGCTACCGCTGACAAAGGAGCGGGAGTTGACGGAGGCGCTGCTGGGGCTCGCCGTCGAGACCGGGCAGCCCGCCGCGCTGGCACTCGAGCGCACGTCATTGCCCGCAACGCTGGGCTTGCTCGGGCGCTTCTCGCTGACCCGCGGCGGTCGCGCGGTCCCGCTGTCGGCCGGGCGAGGACCGCAGCTTCTGAAGCTGCTCGCCGCCTCCGGCGGGCAGCTTCCCGCGGAGGCGATCATCGACAGCCTATGGCCCGAAGCGGACCTCGACACCGGTCGCAACCGGTTGAGGACCACGCTGAGCCGCCTGCGAGCCGAGGCCGGAGACGTGGTGGTGCGGGATGGTGACGCGCTCTCGCTCGCCTCCGACCTCCGGGTCGACCTTCACGAGTTTGAGCGGGAGGCGCACCGCGCCCTCGCACTCGTCAGCGCAGAGCCGAACGCCGCGCTCGGGGTTGCCGCGTCGGCGATGGCTCGCTATCGCGGCGACCTGCTGCCCGGAGATCCCTACGAGCCGTGGCTGGAGCGCCCACGAGAGCACGCACGACGCGTCGCCCTGGAGCTGCTGGATCTCTGCAGCGACGTGGCCACCGAGCGAGGCGACCTCGACGAGGTCCGGCGATTCGTCGAGCGGGCGATCGACCTGGCGCCGTACGACGAGCACCGCTATCTGCGTGCAGCTAGCGCGCTCCTGGAGCAGGGCCGCCGCGGCGCCGCGCGAGCGGTGCTCGCACGTGCACGCTCGGCGCTTGCCGAACTCGGTCTGCCACCGCCGCTCGATCTGGTGAGAATCGAGCGGCGGGCCGCCGGTTAGAGCGCTCACGCACGCCTCCGGCGCAGCAGTCCCCCCCCGCGAGAAGCCGCCAGTGCGCATGTTAGATTCGGCGAAGTGCGGCCCGGGACGCTCGGCGTTCGTCTGGCAGCTGGCAGCCGCGACTCGGCGTGAACCTTCCAGGGGACTACATGACTTCAGCTTCTTCCGACCCAAAGAGTGTGCCGGTAGGTCCGCGACTGCTCGAGATCGCCGAGCGAATCGGTGAGATGATCGCGGGCCCTGCAGCCTATGACGTCGATCTGAACGCGCGTTTCCCGTCAGAGGCCGTGCAAGCACTCAAGGATGAGGGCGTGCTGAGCGCGCTCGTGCCGGTCGAGCTGGGTGGCATGGGTGCCAGGCTGACCGATGTGAGCAACGCGATCCGCGCGCTCAGCCGCCACTGCGCCGCAACCGGATCCGTACTCGCGATGCACAACGAGCAGCTCTTTCTTCTGCTTAGGTTCGGAGCGACTCCGGCGCTGCAGGGGCTGCTGAACGAGGTGGTTGAGAAGCAGCTGCTGATCGCCAACGCGAACAGCGAGGTGGGGCTCGGTGGCGACGTGATGCGGAGCATTGCCGCACTGGAGCCCGAGGGCGACGGCTGGCGCTTTGACAAGCAGGCGCTCGCCGCCTCGTACGGCCGCCATTCGGACCTGATCCTGTCCACCTCCCGCCGATCCCCCGACGCCGCTGAGACTGACCAAGCGGTGGCGCTGTTGCGCACCGCCGACTTCAGCCTCGAGGACACCACCGGCTGGGACACTCTTGGGTTGCGCGGCACCTGTAGTTCGGGGCTGCACATCACCGGACACGTGACAAGCGACGACCTGTTTCCGGTTCCGTTCTCCGACATGGCCAACGGCGGCGGCGGTCAGCTTCGCCACGTGCTGCTCACGGCCGTCTGGACAGGCCTCGCCGAGGCGGCGATGGAGGAGGCGCACAACTATGTACGGGCTGCGTCGCGGAAAAGCATCGGCACGACCCCGCAGTCGGCGATGCGGCTGGCCGAGATCATGACCGACGTTCAGGTCGCGCGCAGCACGCTCGCAGAGGCCCAGCGTCAGATCGAAACCGCGATCGCCACGGACAACCTGCAGGACATCGGGCTGATCATGGAACTGCGGAACGTGAAGATTGTGACCTCGGAAGTCGCGATCCGAGCCGCGACTGCGGCGCTTCAGATCTGTGGCATCAACGGCTTCAGGCGTGGCAAGGACCACCGGCTCGAACGCATCCTGCGCGACGCCTGCGGCGCGTTGATCATGGTCACCAACGACCGCTACCGACTTGAGAACGCCCAGATGCTCCCGGTGCGAAAGGCGATCTGACGGGCGCTGTGGCCTCAGCAAACGCCGCCAAGCCGCTTCCGAAGCTCGCGTACATCTATCACCCGCTGTCGTTCGCAGCGTTGTCGATCACCGATGCGGCCGCGGGTCTCTGCAGCCTCCTCTGGGTGGTGGATTGCTCCGAGCCCGAGGCAGCGACGATGTCGCGGCTTCTGCGCAAATTCGGCCCGGTGCTCGATTCCTCGGGCCTCACCGTCGACGCGGTAGCCGCTGCCATCCGCGAGCATGCCCCCGATGGAATCCTGTCGATGCACGACTCCGACCTGGTGTGGGCCGCGAAGCTCGCAGAGCTGCTGCAGCTGCCGTTCCACAGCGTCGATGCGGCTGTGAAGCTGACGGACAAGCACGCACAGCGGGTGGCTCTGGCCGCTGCTGGGCTCGCGGTTCCGGAATTCAGGATCATCTCCGGCGAGGGAGACAGCGCAGCGATCGGCGACGCCGTGGCGGGATTCACATTTCCCGGGGTGCTGAAGCCGCGGTGGGGCCAGTCGAGCCGGGACACGCTGCCGGTCGCATCCGCGTCAGAGGTACGCTCGATCCTTGCCGGCGTGCGCCGAGGACCCGAGGCTCGAGCCGAGGACTACGTGCTCGAGGGGCTGGTTCCTGACGCAACAGGCGAACTTGGTGGCGCCGGCTTTGCGAACTTCGTCTCGGTCGAGAGCGTCGTCGAGGACGGGCGCGTCGAGCACGCGTCAATCAGTGCCAGAACCCCGTTCCGATGGCCGTTCCGCGAAACCGGCTACTGCACGCCGACAGCGCTCTCCGACGGTCTGCAGGAAGAGGTCATGCGCGTGGCGGGCGAGGCAGCGATGGCGCTCGGCGTGACGAGAGCCTGTTTGCACACAGAGATCAAGCTCACAGACGATGGCCCGGTGGTGATCGAGGTCAACGGGCGACCGGGCGGCGGCATGTCGGAGATGCTCGAGCGCGCATCGGGGTTCAGCATCCTGCGCACCGCCCTGCGCCTCGCGATTGGCGACCCGGTCGGGCTCACGGGCCCGATTCCCTGCAGCCGCGTCGGGTACCTGCTCTACGTCTTCCCGCCGACTGATCTCGAATGGATCGACACCGTGGACAATCTCGCTGAGCTCCAAAGGATCGAAGGGGTCGACGAGGTCGTGCTGGTGCGCGGGCCAGGGCAGCGCATCGACTGGCGCGAAGGTTCGGAGGCGCACGTCTTCCACTACACCGGCACAACCCATGACCACGCCGAGCTTCGGCAACTACTGGAGACGACAGCCAAACTCGTGCACATTGCTGGTCATAACTGATTCGCGCGGTGCGCCGCTCAGTGAACCAGCAGCTGTGCTTCCAGTGCTGCCTCAACCACGTCCACGCCCCTGAGCAGGGTCTCATCGTCGATGGTCAGCGCCGGCAGGAACTTGAGAACCTCGTCACGCGGCCCAGCGGTTTCGATCAGGACCCCGTGCTCGAACGCCTCCCTTGACGCTCGCGATGCGACATCAGGATCGGTGAGCGATGCGAGGCCCTGGAACATCCCACGCCCGCGGCGCTCGAGCCGACCGGGGTGCCTTGCCGCCACAGCCTCCAAGCGGCCCTGCAGCACGGTCGCCTTGCGCTTGACCTCAGCGCTGAAGGCCCCGTCCGCCCAGTAGCCCCGCAGCGCAGCACAAGCTGCGACGAACGCGAGGTTGTTACCACGGAATGTGCCGGTGTGACCCCCGGGCTCCCACACGTCGAGCTCAGGCCTGATCAACACGAGCGACATTGGCAGTCCATACCCGGATAGTGACTTCGACAGCAGCACGATGTCCGGCCGAATGCCGGACTCCTCGAAGCTGAAGAAGTCGCCCGAGCGGCCGCAGCCGGCCTGGATGTCGTCGACGATCAACGGAATCCCGTGCTGCGCGGCGAGCGAGGCGAGACGCTGCAGCCATCCGGCGGTCGCGACGTTGACGCCACCCTCACCTTGGATCGTCTCAACGATGATGGCTGCGGGCGGATCGATGCCGCCTGACGGATCGTCGAGCTGTTGCGCAAGCTGCGCGAGCGTGTCGACGTCCGATCCGAAGTAGCCGTCGTAAGGGGCGAAGGTGACACCGCCGAGCGGGACGCCTGCAGCGGACCGATAGTGCTGTGCTGCCGTCGTGGCAAGGGCACCCAGACTCAGACCGTGATAGCCGCGGGTGAAGGCGATCACGTTCGTTCTACCGGTCGCCAACCGCGCTACCTTGATCGCCGCCTCGGCGGCGTTCGCGCCCGTTGGGCCGGTGAACTGGAGCTTGTAGCGAAGGCCTCGGGGCAGGAGGACCAGGTCTCGGAACGCCTCGATGAACTCACGCTTCGCGCGGGTCGCGAGGTCGAGCGCGTGGACGATCCCGTCGCGCTCGATGTAGTCGAGCAGCGCCTGCTTGAACAGCGGGTTGTTATGCCCGTAATTGAGAGTGCCGGCGCCGACGAAGAAGTCGATGTACTCACGACCGTCCTCGCCGATCAGAAAAGAGCCGCCCGCGGCGTCAAACACCGTGGGAAACGAACGGATATATCCGCGAACCTCCGATTCCCATTCATCGAAGACCTCAAGATCCATGCTCCTGTCCCTCCTGGAACGGGTGCGCATCACGGCATCGCGGCGCTGCGTTGGGCGGTCAGGGACGTGACGATCCTGACCAGGGCGTCACCGAAGTCAGTGGGCCACCCATGCGTATCACTATCGGTCGAATTCAGCGTGACCGTGACAGAACTCCTGCAGCCCGCGTACGTCGTCAGCATCCCTCCTGAGTAATCGGACTGAGTCGGCGTCGTCGCGCATTTGTCGAGCGCGGCCCATCGCTTCACCGAATCCGGTGCCGAGAGCACCTGTACAGGTCCACCGACGCCTATGAATGTGCCTCCGGCGTATGGGATCTCCGGGTCGTTGAACGCGTGCCATTCGTAGACGGATACTGGATAGCGCGGTCGGCAGCTGCTCGAGAACGTCGGTGCCATCTGCCCTTCGACGGGCACGATCATCGTCAGATTCGCAGCGATCCGGCATCCAAGCAGCTCGGCTAGGATCGCTCCGTTCGAGAAGCCTGTGATGACCACCCGTCGCATGTCCACCGAGTAATGCGACTCGATTTTGCTCAGGACGTCCTGGGTGAACAGAACGTCATTGACCCCAGCCGCCTCGGCCGGCGGATTGCCGGCGTCGTCATTCCACGTGCCCTCGTAGCCCTGCAGATAGGCGACGATCATGTCGTGCTTCTGCTCCACCAGGCTGAGCAGATTGGTCGCGCTCGCGTCGTTGTAGTCGGTGCCATCGGCGCCGTGGTAGACGAGCACCAGTGGAAGGCGATGTTTGCGAGTGTCTCCAGGAGGGACATAGAGCAGGTAGCTCCTCAAGCGACCGCCGGAACGGATATGGAAGTTCTCCAACCCCGAGGTCCCGGCTGCGGCCGGGCGGGCGGCGTGATGTGGATTGGAGGCCGCGTTCCTGCCGGGCAACATCGCGCCCCTGGCGGGGCCACCGTGATCGGAGACGCCGAGGGCAATCGCAGCTGCCAGCAGTCCAACCAGACCAGCCAGCCTGACAGACCGACGCATGCTCATCCGCCCAACCTTGCCCAAACGCTATCCGGCCAGGCATCGAGGTCGAGTCCGTGCGTCCGTAGCAACGCAAGTACGATCCGCTCCTGACCGAATGCAGCGCATGCGCTGTGGGCCGCGCTACCTGTCGAGAGCGTCAGCCCCCAGGTCTCCCCGAACTTGTCGACGTGGTAGTTGAAGGATGCGCACGCTGTCGGCTCGGGGCCCGCGATCGGCACCACGAGCTCCCATTTGAGTTCCTGGGTGCTCTGATTTGCAGCGAGCAGCCGCCCCTCACGGCCGAAGAATGGATCGTTCGCATTGACGAGCTCGCTCGCCAGCCCCAACTCGCGGAAGAGCTGGATACCGCGCTGCGCCCACTCTTCCCGCCATGCGGCAACCACGTCTGGTTCGCCGATGCGGACGATCTCGTGCATCCGGAAGGTCTGGCGCCTGGCCGGATCGAGTGAGGGCTCATGACGGAACACCCAGGCGGGTCCGATGTCGATGATCAAGCCTCCTGGTGGCAACGGGCCCCGCGCCGCAATCGCCGGATAGACCGGGTAACAGGCGGCCGGGAGCATCATCAGGTCAGTCTGGGTCTGGAACTCTCCCCAGTCCTCGTGGGCAGCGGCGCGCTCGCTCTGAATCCGAGCCTCCGCGTCAGAGCCGGTAAAGCCGAAGACACTACCCGCGAGGTGGGGGAAATGGCTGACGTAGCCGCTTGTCTCGAGCTCACGGCGCGGGATCACGGGTGGGAAGATGAGGCTCTCGGCACCGTCCGCGCTCGCCATCTCGCCGACCACCCGGGCGATCGCCATTCGGACCCGCTCGAAGGCGGAGCCGTTGCCATATACGCCTGGTACTCCGGACCCGATCAGAAGCCCACTGGAAAGCAGCTCCCGCAAGAACTGCTCTTGATCGTCACTACCTATGCGAGGTTCACTCGCCACGGTCATCACCCCTCATCCAGCGTAGCCGTAACCACGAACGCCGCCCCGCTTTCGCGGCCTACCGCCAGTCTCCCACAGACCTCCGTCGGCGGCAGCGTACCCGTCGTCCCCGCAAGGGTGCTCACCATGGGACGCCGCCCTGGGTCCAGGGCGGCGTCGACTGCGATCCAAAGACCGCCCGCCCGCGCGGGTGCCTGCATCAGCCGGCCGGGCTCTGCCGCGCGGCGGCGAGTGCCGCGGCGGGGTCGAGCGTCGGGTTGCCCCTGGTCAGCTCGAGCGCCCGGTCGGCAAGCTCGGCCGCCTGGGCCCCGGTGGTGGACTCGTCGCTGAGCGCGAGTGCGAGAAACGCCTGACGGAGCAATTCCGGATTCTGGAGATCCGGTGGTGGGCCGGCCGGGGGCAGCGCGCGGGCGGCCGCCAGCAGCGAGCTGACGCTTGCGCCACCACCGAACAGGCGGCCCGGATGCTTGTCCGGAATCTGCATCGTTATCGCGCCGCTGGCCGGGTTGACAAGCGAGATCTTCGATCGCAGCCCGGTGCGCTCGAGCGCCAGCCGGTACCCCGAGAGCCGCAGGTAACCGAGCTGAGCGGCGAGCTGCTGGTAGGCGTACGCCTCCTGTTCGGCACCCAGCCGCGTCTGGTGCAGCGAGATGTGCGTGAGCTCGTCGGCGGGGGAGCCGTCGTTCTCGGGCGCGACCAGCAGAAACGCCTGCACCCCGAGCCGCCCGGCGCCGACACCGGCGACGTCGACGAGCAGTTGGTAGCCGCTCAGCGACAGTGCGCCCACCACCCCCGCGGGCAGCGGATGCTGCTGGAGATGCCCCGGTGCGAACGTCATGACAGGCCGCCGAAGCAGCGGCGAGGCGGTCGTGTGACAAGCGTCATGTCAGTTATCCAGCAGGCCGCCCAGCAGCCCGCCCATCAGCCCGCCGCCGCCGACCTGCATCTGCGCCTGGCCGCCCCCGGCGCCCGTCTCGGCCCCGGGCGGGTGGTAGTAGGCACTCTGCAGGCCAATGCGGCCCGGTCCGGTGAAGCGGTTGAAGACGAGGCTGCCGGCACCGCCGAGGAAGCCCGACTTGAAGCCGTAGACCTCCTGGCTCATCGCGACCGAGTGGTCGTAATAGAGCCAGCCCCCCGGCTCGATGTCGATCGACTCGCCGGGCTCGAGCGTCTTCTCGAAGACGTTGCCGTAACCGTGCACCCAGACGACGCCCTCGCCACTGGTGCACATGAACTGGTCGATGAAGAAGCCGCCGCCGAACATCATGTTGGCGAAGCCCTTCATGCGGCTGTAGTCGTACTCGATGTTCTGGGTGGCGGCCAGGAACTGATGCTCGCGCACCTGCACGCCCTCGCCGGCCTGCAGGTGCAGCGCGACGACATGACCGGGGGCGTCACGGCTGAACGCGACCTCACCGCCGGACTCGACCTGCAACAGCAGCAGCGGCATGCCCGCGAAGGCGCGCTTCACCAGCCCCTTACGCAGCGGATGCAGACCGATCTGCAGGTTCGGATATTTCCACAGCAGCACGTGATGCTCGAAGTACACCGGCATGCTGCCGTCGAGCGCCATGTGCAGCACCGGCACGAGCTCGCCCTCGAGCCGGTAGCGAATCCCCGTGGCGGTTCCCTCGGGAATCTGGGTCGGCAGGATCTTGGGTGCCGAAGGCATGCTTGCTCCGTTCCTCGCGAATTCCGCCCCGGTGGCGGCAGTGTCTCGCGCGGCACGCTACCGCCCGCCGCGGCTCGACGCCAGCCGCCCAGGCTTGCAAGCAATCCAGCAACTCCACAAAATCGGTGCAATCTCGGGATAATCACCGGGTGACACCTGTATACGTAACGGGCCATCGCAACCCGGACACCGACTCCATCGGCTCGGCGATCGGCTACGCCGAGCTGAAATCGCGGCTCGATCCCAACACGCTGTATGTGCCGGTCAGGCTCGGCGAGCTCAATCCGCAGACGAGCTGGGTGCTCGCGCAGGCGGGCGCGGTCAAGCCTCAGCTGCTGCCGCACATCCGGCTGCGCGCCGGCGACCTGATGCAGACCGAGTTTCCGAGCATGCGCGCCGGCGATCCGATCCGCGAGGCGGGTCTGGCGCTCGACCACACCGACTACGACCTGGTCCCCGTGGTCGATGACGACGGGGTGCTGATCGGGATCATCACCACCCGGTCACTCGCGCGCCGCTACGTGCGCGAGTCGCGCTCGAGCTCGACTTTGCGCGAGGCCACTTACCTGCACGCCGTGGTCGACGTGCTCGATGGCGAGCTGCTGACCGGCGATGACCAGGCGCTCACCGGGCGCATCTGGGTGCACGCCTCGGCGGTCGAAACCGAGACCGGCATCGACGAGTCCGACATCGTCGTCGTCGGCGATCGCCCACGCGCGCAGCTGCACGTACTCGAGCGCGACCTGGCGCTGCTCGTGATCGCCAACGGCGGCCGTCCGGACGACGAGGTCCTCGCACTGGCACGCAGCAAGGGCACGGCGGTCGTGATCTCACCGCTCGACACCTATGTCGCCGCCCGCATGATCACCCTCGCGGCGCCCTGCAAGGAGCTGATGGAAAACGATCAGATCGTCGCCAGCACCGATGAGCTGATCAGCGATGTCTCCGAGCAGATCAAGGACTCGCACCACGGCGCCGCGATCGTCGTCGATGACATGCAGCGCCCGATCGGGCTGCTGACGCGCTCGGACCTGGTCTCACCGATGCGACGCCGTGTGATCCTCGTGGACCACGCCGAGCAGGCGCAGAGCGTGCCCGGGATCGATCAGGCGGAGATCGTGGAGATCCTCGACCACCACCACATCGGTTCGATCGAGACCAAGGTGCCGGTGGCGGCGACCTTCGACCCGGTCGGATCGACCGCGACGCTTGTCGTCGAGCGCTTCCGGCGCAGCGGTGTGGAGCCCTCGCACTCCACGGCCATGGTGCTGCTGTCGGCGGTGCTCTCAGACACGGTGGTGCTTGGCTCACCGACGACGACCGAACGTGACGCCGCGGTGGTCGAATACCTCGAGCGGGTGCTGGAGATCGACGCACACGAATACGGGCGGCGGATGTTCGCCGAGACCTCCGACGTCTCGGGCGTCCCAGCCGAAGATTTGGTCAAGCGCGACGCCAAGGTCTACCAATCAGGCAGCGGCACCCCCTTCCTGATCGCACAGGTCGAGGTCGTCGGCAAGGGCCTGCTGGAGCGCGAGCAGGAGCTGATCACGGCGATGCAGCACGAGCGCGCCAGCCAGCACGTCGATCTCTACGCGCTGATGGTCACCGATGTGCTCGACAAGGTCACTGATCTGCTGGTGGACGGCGATGTCGCCGCCGTGGCTCGCGCCTTCGGCGTCGAGGCCAACGGCTGCAAGCTCACGCTCCCGGGCGTGATGAGCCGCAAGAAGCAGGTCGCGCCCAAGCTGCTCTCGGCGGTCTGACGCGCGTGCCGGATGGGTCGCGGTCAGCGGACCGCGACCATCGCTTCAGGCGGCGGCGAACTCGAGCGTCTTGCTCGGGGCCTCGCCCCACAGCTGCTCGAGCCGATAGAAGTCCCGCAGCTCCGGCGTGAAGATGTGCACGATCACGTCGGCGTAGTCCATCAGCACCCACTGCGCCTGTGTGGCACCGTCCACGCGGGTTGGCAGTGTGCCGTGGCCGTTCTTCATGCCCAGATGGATGCGATCGTGGATTGCTTTGACCTGGCGATCGCTACGCCCCGTGCAGATCACGAAATAGTCGGCCACGGAAGTCAGGCCACGCAGATCGAGCTGCACGATCTCCTCGGCTTTGGCGTCCGACGCGAACTCCGCGACGGCCATTGTGATCTCGTCAGGCGTCATCGTCATGATGCTGTGCGACCTCCGTATAGACGGTGCTCGTCGATATAGCTCGCCACCGCGTCGGGCACGAGGTACTTGATTGGCTCCTGCTCCTGCACCCGTTGACGGATCTCGGTCGAGGAGACCTCGATCCCCGGCATGCGGAAGAACTGCGTCCGCTCACCGCCCCGGAGGCCCGCAAGCACGCTGTCAATCAACTCTCGCTGGGTCCCGCGGCGCCTGGCTACAGCGAGTGTAGCCAGGGACAGCACGCGCTCCGGCTCGTGCCACGTTGGCAAATCCGCCGCGACGTCACCGCCGACGATCAGGAACAGCTCACTATCGGACAGCGTCGAGTTCAGTGCCGCAAGCGTATCGACCGTGTAGGACGGGCCCCCGCGACGGACCTCCAGCTCCGAGACCTCAAAGCGCGGATCGCCCGCCACCGCCAGGCGGCAGAACTCGAGCCGATGCTCCGCACCGGGATCCTGCTCGAGCGGCTTGTGCGGAGGCTGCCCGGCGGGCATCAGGATCACCCGGTCCAGGCCGAGCTGAAGCAGTGCCTCCTGACCGCAGATCAGGTGACCTATGTGCAGCGGGTTGAAGGTCCCGCCGAGGATGCCGATGCGTGCGCTGCTCAGAGAAGTCGTGTGGCCGGGGGCTTCCGAGGCGGCTCAGGGGTCGTCTTAGGCACGGATCTGGCCTGCGCCCTCCACCAGATACTTGAACGTGCACAGCTCGCGCAGGCCGATTGGACCGCGGACATGGAGCTTCTGCGTGGAATTGCCGATCTCGGCGCCCATCCCGAATTCGCCGCCATCGGTGAACCTGGTCGACGCGTTGACGTACACGCAGGCGGCGTCGACCTCCAGCTCGAAGGCGCGGACGGCGGCGGTGTCGCTGGTTACGATCGCCTCCGAGTGGCCGCTGCCATGGCGATTGATGTGATCAATCGCCGATCCGACACTGTCGACGACGCCGACGGCCATCTCCAATCGGAGGTACTCGGTATCCCAGTCGGCGTCGGTGGCGACGCGGATCGGCAGGTCGCCGACGAGCTCGCGCACGCGCTCGTCGCCATGCAGAGCGACGCCGGCGTCGTGCAACGCGTGCAGCACGCGCGGCAGGAACTCGGCGGCGACATCGGTGTGCACGAGCAACGTCTCGGCGGCGTTGCAGACGCCGGGGCGTTGTACCTTGGCGTTGACCACGATCTCCTGTGCGGCGCTGAGATCGGCGCTGCGGTCGACATAGATGTGGCAGTTGCCGGACGCGGCGAAGATCACGGGCACGGTGGCAACGCCCTTGAGCGCCGCCTTCAGTCCCTCTCCACCGCGCGGGATGATCAGGTCGACAACGCCCGTCTGGGTGGCCAGCTCGCGCAGCTCGTCGCGGTCGCCACCGGCGATCAGCGAGAGCGCGCCCCGCGGCAGACCGGCGGCGACCGCCGCCTCGGCGGCGATCCCGGCGAGCGCGGCGTTGGAATGCACTGCCGAGCTCGAGCCGCGCAGCACGATCGCGTTGCCGGACTTGAGGCACAGGGCCGCGGCGTCGATCGTGACGTTCGGGCGCGCCTCATAGACGACGGCCACCACACCGAGCGGCACGCGCAGCTTGCGCACGTCGAGCCCGTTTGGAAGCCGGAAGCCGTCCGTCACCTCGCCGACCGGATCGGGGAGCGCCGCGATCTTGCGAGCGCCCGCGGCGATAGCCGCGATGCGCTCGGGATCGAGCGCCAGTCGGTCGAGCAGCGCCGCGCTCAGACCAGACTGGCGGCCGGCCTCAAGATCGTGTGCGTTCGCCTCGAGGATCTCCGGCGTGCGCTCGATCAGCGCATCGGCGATCGCCTCGAGCGCGCGATTCTTGACGTCCGCGCCGAGCGTCGCCAGCGTCCGCGACGCGCGCTTGGCGGCGGCGCAGATATCTGAGACTGTCTCGGTGGCGGTCGCCATGGTCGTTAAAGACTACGCGAGCCGCACGGCGAGGCCGTCACGCGCCCGCGCGTCTCAGCTGAGCACGAAATAGTCGCGGTGCACTGCCTCGTCGCTGGCAAGCGGCAGCAACTCGCGCACGGCTGCCGATTTCATCCCGCGCACGCGCCGCAGCTCGTCGGCCGAGTAGTTGCTGATGCCCTTGCCGACCTGCTGGCCGCCGCAGGTCACCTCGACCGCGTCGCCGGCCTCGAAACTGCCGCTGACCTCGACGACGCCGACCGGGAGCAGGCTGGTGCCACCCTCGCGCAGCGCCCGTGCCGCACCGGCGTCGATCTGCATGCGTCCGCGTGCCGGCTTGGCGTATTTCAGCCACAGCTTGAAGCTCGAAACGCGGTCGACGCGCGCCACGAAGGTGGTGCCAACCTCCTCGCCCTGCGCAGCCGCGCTGATCGTGCCGGCAAGCTGGCCGTTGGCGATCACCGTCGGGATCCCTGCGGCCGTTGCCATCTCGGCGGCGACGACCTTCGAGCGCATCCCGCCCGAGCCCAGGAGCGACGGGCTTTCGGTGATCTGCAGGGCCTCGAGCTCCTCGATCCGGTCGATCCGGCTGACGAGCGCGGCGGCCGGATTGGTGCGTGGATCCGCCGTGAAGACGCCGTCGGTGTTGGTCAGCAGCAGCAGCCGCTCAGCACCGACGAGGATCGCCACCTGCGCGGCGAGGAAGTCGTTGTCGCCAAAGGAGATCTCGTCCGTCGTGGTCGTGTCGTTCTCGTTGATGACCGGCACCACGCGCCACTCGAGCAGCTTGGCGAGCGTGTGGCGCACGTTCAGGTAATGCGTGCGCGCGCTCATGTCAAAGAACGTCAGCAGCACCTGGGCGCTGCGCACCCCGCGCTCCTGCAACAGCTCGTCGTAGATGCGGTAGAGCTTTCCCTGCCCGATCGCGCTGGCCGCCTGCAGCTCATCGATCGCCTTCGGCCGCTGCGAGGGTGCGATCCGCATGACGCCGAGCCCGCGCGCGATCGCCCCACTGGTGACGATAATCGGCTCATAGCCACGCGCATGCAGCAGGGCAACATCATCACAGATGCGCTGCAGCACGTCGGTGCGGACCGTGCCGTCGTCATTGGCGACGACGCTCGACCCGAGCTTGATCACAACCGAGCTCATGAATCCGGCAGGTTACGGGTCCAGCTCGAAGACAACCCCGGCTATCTCGACGTCATCCCCCGACTCGAAACCGGCCGCCTCGAGCGCGCGGATCACGCCGATCCCGCGCAGGCGCTTCTCGAGATGCTGGAGCGCATCCTCGTTGTCAAGGTCGTAGCGAGCGACGAGCTGCTCCACGCTCTCGCCCTCGACCACGTAGGCGCCCTCGTCGCTGCGGGTGATCCTGAAGCCGCGACTCGGCGCCGGGCGGAAGACCCGGTGCTCGGGAAGGTCATCAAGGATGGCTCTGTTACTCCGTCCCCCACTTTCGTTGCTGGCCCGCTGGCCAGCAATATCGGGGGAGGTGTCGTCATCGGTCAGCACGGGCACCCGCCGCAGCAGTTCGGTGGCGAGCTCATCGAGGCCCTGACGGGTGACCGAGGAGGTGAGGATCACTGGCACGTCCCCGCCCATGCGCTGCTGCCACTCGCGCCGCGCCTGCTCTCCCTGCTCGGGCGTGACGAGGTCAGCCTTGGAGAGCGCGACGATCCGCGGGAGCGTCGCGAGGCGCTCCTGATAGAGCTCCAGCTCGCGCTCAACGGTCTCGAAGTTGATAAGCGGGTCGGAGCCGTCGAGCGGCGCCAGGTCGAGCACGTGCACGAGCAAGCGGGTGCGCTCGACGTGCGCGAGGAAGTCGTGGCCGAGGCCGACGCCGTCGGCGGCGCCCTCGATCAAGCCCGGGATGTCGGCGATCACGAGCTGGCGATCGTCGTGGTGCAGCGTTCCAAGCGCTGGGACGAGCGTGGTGAACGGATAGTCGGCGATCTTCGGCGTCGCGCGCGTCAGGCGCGAGATCAACGACGACTTGCCGGCGTTGGGCAACCCGACCAGGCCGACGTCGGCCAGCAGCTTGAGCTGTAGCGTCAGCCAGCTCTCGTCGCCGACCAGCCCCCGCTCGGCAAAGCGCGGGCTCTGCCGTGTGGAGCTCGAGAAGTGACGGTTGCCACGGCCCCCGGAGCCGCCCCGGGCGACGACTGCCCGCTGCCCGGGTCTGGTGAGGTCGTGCTGGGTGCCGTCGGTCTCGACCAGGACCTCGGTGCCGGGCGGCACCGGGATCACAAGCGTGTCGCCGTCAGCGCCGTGTCGCTGGGAACCCTGTCCGTGGACACCGCGCTTGGCCCTGAAGTGCGCCTGCCTGCGGAAGTGCTCGAGGTCGCGGTAGGAGTCGTCGCAGACGAGCACCACGTCACCGCCGCGACCGCCGTCGCCGCCGTCCGGTCCGCCCTTGGGCACGTGGGCCTCGCGCCGGAAGCTCATGCAACCGTCGCCACCGCCGCCGGCCTGGACGTGGATTCGAGCTTTGTCTTTCATCTTTTACACAGCGTAATTGCGTCGTCGTCCGAGCGGCCCTTAGGCTTTGCTCAGGTCCGAACAAACCGACACACGGAGGCGGCGCGCATGACGGGATTACTCGCGGATTTCAAGGATTTCCTGCTGAAGGGGAATCTCGTGACGACTGCCGTCGCGCTGGTGATCGCCTTGGTGTTCGCGGCCCTCGTCAAGGCGCTGGTGGCCGACCTGATCACGCCGATCGTCGCGCTGATCTTCGGGAAACCGAACTTCGGCGAGCTGTCGTTCACGATCAACTCGAGCCACTTCAACTACGGCGACTTCATCAACGCAGCAATCACCTTCGTCAGCGTCGCCGCGGCGGTGTTCTTCTTCGTGATCAAGCCCTACGAGGCGCTCGAGCGCAGGCTCGTCAAGGAGGACACCTCCGTCAAGCCGTGTCCCGAGTGCACGACCAAGATCCCCGCCGAGGCTCGCCGGTGCCCCAACTGCACCGCGGTGCTGATCTCCGGGCAAGCCACAGCTGGCCCAGCCACCCCCGGCCCAGCAGCCGTCTAGCGCGACTGCGCCGGATGCTGGGGGGGGCGAATCGGCGGCCTTAGTCAGGCGGCGTCGGTCGATTCGACCGAGATCACACGGCCACGACGGCCGGTGTTGAACTGCACGACACCGGCGGACTTGGCAAAGATCGTGTCGTCCTTGCCGATGCCGACCCCGTTGCCCGGCTTGAAGCGGGTGCCGCGCTGACGGACGATGATCTCGCCGCCGCTCACGGTCTGGCCGGCGAACACCTTCACGCCGAGGCGCTGGGCGTTTGAGTCGCGGCCGTTGCGGGATGAGCCGAGGCCCTTCTTATGCGCCATCTTCGGTCTCCTCGGCGGCAGCCTTGGCCTTGGTCGAGCGCGCGGCTCCTGCCAGCTTGATGTTCTTGATCTCGATCCGCGTCAGTTCCTGGCGATGGCCGTTGCGGCGCTTGTAGCCACGCTTCGGCTTGAACTTGACGATACGGAGCTTGGGGCCACGCTCGTGGCCGAGGACCGTCGCTGCAACCTGCACCCTGGCGAGGTCCTCACCATCGACGACCTGGTCGCCGTTGACGTAGAGCAGCGGGGTCAGCGACACGCTTTCGCCGTCCTGTGCGGTGAGCCGCTCAACGAGCAGGTACTCACCCTCCTGGACACGATATTGCTTGCCGCCTGTCTTGACGATTGCGTACATGATCACTCTGAGGAAGATTCGTCGGCCGATGAAGCCGAGCCGGCTTTGGCCGTGGAACGCCGGCGCCCTCCACGCTGGCCACGACGCCGGGTGGCTGATTCTACGCCATCCGCGTCGGTTCCAGCCGGCTCGTCGGCGGTCCCTTGGTCGCTCACGTTAGCAGCGGCCTGCGGGACGTCGTCGGCTGCAGCTTCCGGTGCAGCCTCCGCGCTCGTCTCCTGGACGACCTTGGAGGTCCTGCGGCTGCGCGCACGGCCCCGTGTGGCACGCGGCTTGGGTGCCTCGTCCTCGGCATCGTCCCGCACGATCTCGGCGGCCGCGGCCTCGGCCGCATCCAGCTCCGCTGCGGTCGGATCGTCTGGTACTGCGACCTCTGCCGCAGCCCTGGCGACCTCACCCGCGGGCTTGCCCGCCGCGCGCCGGCGCCGGGGGGCCGGCTTGGCTGCGTCGAGCTTGGCCGGTTCGGGCTTGGGCTCCTCGAGCTTCGCCGGCGGCTGGTCGATCAGCACGGCGATCGCCTCGGTGCGGCCGACCTGATCGATCCGCACCAGCCGCTTGTGTCCGACCGAGTTCTCGGCGCCCTTGACGGAGATGATGTAGCCGTCGACCTTGGCGACGGCATCGCCGGCGCTGTACATGTGCGGTTCGATGATCTCGAGGTAGACCTCCTCGCCTTCACGGAACGGCAGCGCCCGTTCGAGCACCTGCTCGCGGTCGGCCTCCATCAGCACCGCGAAGTGCTCGAGCGGCAGACCCTCGGAGCCCTCGAAGTGGAACCACTTGCCGGTGTCGGCCTCGATCGCGCGCAGCACGCGTGCGTCGTGGCCGGTGAACTCCTGGCTGACCCGAGGGTTCATCTGGATCAGCAACGCCTCGCTCTCGACCTGCGTCGCCAGCTCGCGCATGCGGCGCTCGAACTCGATTGCGATCGTCTCCTCGGACTTGATCACGCCCTCGCCGTGGCAGGTGGGGCACGGCCGGGTCATGATCTCGCGCACGCCCTCCGTCACGTTCTGGCGGGTCATCTCGACCAGGCCGAGCGGCGAGATCTCGACCACGAAGGTCTTGGTGCGGTCCTCATCGAGCGCCTTACGCAGCGTCTTCAGCACCGCGTCGCGGTTGCGTGCGCGGGCCATGTCGATGAAGTCGATGACGATGATCCCGCCGATGTCGCGCAGGCGCAGCTGGCGCACGACCTCATCGGCCGCCTCGAGGTTGGTCTTGGTGATCGTGTCCTCGAGCCGGGCGCTCTTGCCCTTGCCCGTGAAGCTGCCGGAGTTGACGTCGATCACGGTCAGCGCCTCGGCGTAGTCGATCACGAGGTAGCCGCCGCTGGGCAGGTCGACGCGTCGCGAGAGCGTCGAGTCAAGCACCTTGTCGATCCCAAAGGTCTCAAACAGCGGTCGCTCCTCGCTCCACAGCTCGACCTGGTCGACGAGCTCCGGTGCGGTGCGCGAGAAGAATGAGACAAGCCGGTGATGCGCCTTCTCGTCATCCACGATCGCGCGTTCAAACTCGCCTGAGTAGATGTCGCGCACGACGCGCACCGAGAGGTCTGCCTCCTGGAACACCAGCGCCGGGGCCTCGGTGTCCTCAACCCGCTTTTGCAGGACCTCGTTGAGCTTGAACAGGTACTGCAGCTCACGCTCGAGGTCGGGGCGCTTGGCGCCCTGGGCCGCGGTGCGGATGATCGCGCCGGCACCCTTGAGGTCGAGCTTCGCGGCCTCCTTGCGCAGGCGATCACGCTCGCGATCGTCAAGCCGGCGAGAGACGCCAACGCCCTCGCCGTAGGGGGCGTAGACCATGTAACGGCCGGCGATCGTGAGATCCATGGAGAGCCTTGCGCCCTTGGTCTTGAGCGGGTCCTTGACAACCTGCACGACGATCTCTTGGCCGGGCTTCAGCAGCTCGGTGATCTGGGCGGCCTCGCGGCCCGAGCCGCGCCCGCGGCGCGGCGCCTCGACGCCCGGCAGCACGATCTCATCGACGTGCAGGAAGCCGTTCTTGTCGAGACCGATGTCGACGAACGCGGCCTCGAGACCGGGCAGCACGTTGTCAACGCGGCCCTTGTAAATGTTGCCGACGATCGAGCGGGCGCCGCGGCGCTCGAGGTAGAGCTCGGCAACGCTGTAGCCAGCTGCCGGATTGGCCGAGCGCCGGCGGCGGCGCGAACTGGCGGCGGTGGTTGTCTTGCGGGGCGGCGTCTCGCCGGCTCCCTCGAGCAGTGCGACACGTGTTTCGCCACGGTCGACGCTCACCAACACTTGCTTCTTCACTTTTTTGTTCCTTTTGAGTTGTCCGCCCGAGGCTCGAAGCGCTCAGGCTAAGTGGGACGGCGGCGGCTTCGCGGGTGCGCTCGGCCGCGCGCCGTCAAACGATTAGAACCCTCGCCTTGCCGGCCGATGACATCCGTGCCTGGACGTAGATCGACTGCAGCAGGCCAATGGCTATGAAGGTTGTGATCACCGAGGATCCGCCGTAGGCCATGAGCGGCAGCGGGATTCCGGTGACAGGCATAATTCCCAGGTTCATCCCGATGGTCAGGAAGACCTGGAACATGAACATCGCGAGGATCGACCCCGCAATCAGGGTCCCGTAAAGGTTCTTGGCCATCGTCACGATCCGCAACGTGCGCCAGATCAGCAACGCGTACAGCGACAGCACGATCGCTGCGCCGGCAAAGCCGTACATCTCGCCGAGCGATGCGAACACGAAGTCGCTGTCGGCCTCCGGGATGAAGCCGCCCGTCGCCTGGCTCGCCTTGGTCGGGCCGGTACCGGTCTTCTGGCCGGAGCCCAGCGCGATCAGACCCTCGTCCAGCTGGTAGCAGTAGAGGTCCTTGCTGGCGTTGCAGTGCGCGGGTGGATTGATGAAGGTTGTCAGGCGTTCCTTCTGGTAGTTCTTGAGGACGTTGACCCCGAACGCGGGGGCGACCGTCAGCACGATCACCGACGCAACGACGACCAGTGCCGCGAGTGCCGTCAGGTGCTTCCAGCTGGTGCCGAGAAAGAAGAGCACCGCAACCGCGATCAGGCCGTAGATCAGTGCGTCGCCGAGGTCCGACTGGCCCTGGACGATCATCGCCGGAATTAGGCCCAGCAGCAGGATGCGAGCGGTCGTGCGGTGCTCGCTCATGCGTCGCGAGCGCTCGACCGCGAAGGCGGAGAGCGCCAGGATCAACAGCACCATGCCGAAGGCCGATGACTGGAAGGTGAAACCGGGAAGCGGGATCCGTCGCTGAGCCTGGACCCCGCTACCCGCGGGAGCGGCAAACGCGAACACGGCGAGGTTGAGGAGGATCATCAGGCCGTAGATCACGTAGCGGAACTCGCGCAGCCGTGAGTAGTCGAAGCGGCTGATCGCGAGCGACAGCAGCACGCCCACACCGGCGAAGATCGCCTGGCGCTTGTATTCGCCCGCGTAGGTGTTGAGCACGTTCAGCGCGTGCAACACGAGGACTGAGCAGCACGACAGGCCGATCGCGGCGAATAGCAGCAGCGGATCGATCCGCAGCAGCTGCCTGGTGACGCCGCCGCGCGCCGGCTCCTCGGCGATCTGGATCGGGGTGACGCTCATGTGTCGGTCGAGGTTCCGCTCGTGAACGGGCCCGGCTTGCCGGTGAACCACTGCGACAGGATCTGACGCGCAACCGGTGCCGCGGCAACGTCCCCGAAGCCGCCCTTGTCGACGTTGACCACGACCAGGATCGGCTTCCCCGTCTCGCTCGCCGGAACGTAACACGCGTACCAGGCGTCCTCGGGGCTGGTCGAGCTGTCGCCCAGCTCTGCAGTGCCAGTCTTGCCGTAGACGTGCAACGGGAAGTTGCCCATCACGTCGCCGGAGGTACCCCGCGAGGCGGCCAGCTCCAGGCCCTGCCGGATCGCCGACAGGTAGGCCGGGTCGATGTCGAGCTTGCGCTTCGGGCCGGGGTCGAGGTTCTGCACGAGCGAGCCGGTGGGTGACTCCATCTCCTCGCCGAGGTGCGGGGTAACGATCGTGCCGCCGTTCTCGATCGCCGAGTAGACGACCGCCAGCTGCATCGGCGTGACCTGATCGTCGTATTGACCCACGCCGGTCTCGGTGTTGTCACCGATGGTCCAGTACTTGGCGCTCGCAATGGCGCAGCCGCCTGATACGACAGCCTCGCCGCCGTTGTCCATCACGGCCGGAACCTTGCTGCTGCGGTGGTATCCCGGAAGCCTGGTCGAGCTGACGGCGCCGGCGGCGTTCGTGTACGCGTATGGTCCGGTCGCGTTCTGGCATTCGATCTCCTGCTTCCACAGCGCGGCCTGCAATTTCGGCGACCCGATCTCACCATTTGCCTCGGCCGGGAGGTCGACTCCCGTCGTGTGGCCGAGCCCGAAGCGGCTCGCCCACCACTGCAGCGGCCAGTTCGTTTCACTGGGGTGGTAGTCGGACGGGTTGCCGTTCATCAGGTCGCCGAGGTTGTAGAAGAAGACATCGTCGGAGACGTCGATCGCCTGCGTCAGGTCGACCGTCCCGTAAGCCGCGTTGCCTGAGTTATGCAGGCACAGCCCGCCCTTGAAGCAGTACTGGCCGTTGTCGTCGTAGGTGTCGCCGACGCTCCACTTGCCACTCTCGAGCGCCGCCGTGGCCGTGACCACCTTGAACGTCGAGCCGTCGGGCACGGGGTCGTCGATTGCGCGGTCGATCAGCGGATGGTTGCTGCTCGGGTTGTCGAGGTGCTGCAGCTCCTTGGTGGAGATCGTCGGCGAGACCTTGCTCGGGTTGTACGTCGGTGCCGATCCCATCGCATAGATTGCGCCGGTCTGTGGGTTCAGCGCCACAAACGAGCCGCCGGTGCCGTTGTGCGCGGCGATCGACTCCGCCAGCGAGGCCTGCCCCACCCTTTCGAGCTGCGGGTTGAGCGACAGCTTGAGCGTGTCGCCGGTCTGTGCGGGCGTGCCCTTGGCGTAGCCCTCGAACTGACCCTGCGAGTTGACCTCGACGCCCTCCTTACCGTTGACGCCCTGCAGGTACTGGTTGTACTGGGCCTCGAGCCCCGACTGGCCGACGATGTCGCCCGAGGCGGCGCCCTTGTAATACTTCAGCTCTGCCTGGGTGACCTCTCCGAGCGTGCCGAAAACCTGCGCGCCCGCATCACCCAGGGCGTACTTGCGGATGTAGGTGTCCTGGTAGAGCACACCCCGGTACTGCGGCTCCCGCTCGGCAATGTAGTCCTGGACCGCCGTTGGCACGTTGGTCTTGATCGAGACGTTGGCGTAGGGCGCCTGCGCGACGCTCATCGCGATCCGGCAGGGAATCGTCGCCAGTCGCGTGTGGTAGTCGACCGGGCCGTTGCTCAGATAGACCGTGTAGCTGCAACGATGCGGCTTGGT
Source organism: uncultured Actinomycetota bacterium (assembly GCA_963706725.1). Lineage (GTDB taxonomy): Bacteria > Actinomycetota > Thermoleophilia > Solirubrobacterales > Solirubrobacteraceae > Palsa-465. The sequence goes on from OY970167.1 coordinate 3,341,607, forward strand.
TGGCATCCCCAGCAGCTTCGCGAGCCGGCCGAACAGCGCATCGTCCTTTGCCGGGATCACAACCGGTTGCTTGAGCGCGACGTCAAGCACCACCTGGCCGGGCAGGCTGCGGGGCGCGATCTGGATCGACGGCACCGGCACCGACTGAACCAGCGGGGTGCCGGACGCGTCGACGATCTCACCGCGCGGGGCGGCGACGCTCACGTACGCCACGCGGTTGGTCTGCGCCTCGGCAACGTATTTCGTGCCGGAGAGCACCTGCAGGAACCAGAGCCGGAAGAAGATGATCGCGAACAGCAGCAGCGCGAAGCCGCCGACCATCGCCACGCGCAGTGCGAGCTGCGGCGTCATCGGCGGTGTGCGTTCGTCGATCGGCCCGAGCATCAGCGTGTCCTCATCCGCGCGCCACCGAGCCGCTCAGACGGCCGTTGCAGCGGGCTCAACGAGGTCGTGTAGGCGCGGCGCCGGCGGGCCCGCGGATCGCGCGGCAGCGCGCGATAGAGCAGCCGGCGTACAACCTCATAAACGGGCAGCGCGATCAGGCAGTTGACCAGCACCTGCAGGATGATCTGCTGGATCAGCAGCCAGCTGACCGGCGCGTCGACACCGAGCAGGAACTGGATCACAGCCATACCGATGCCGGCAAAGCCGGTCACGATCGCGCCCATCGCCAGCGGGATCAGGCCGTGCGAGGGATCGCGAAGCTCACGCATGCGTCCCGACCAGTAGCCGACGGTGATGAACAACAGCGAGCTGACACCGACCGTCTGGAACATCACGAGGTCGACGAGCAGGCCGACGCAGAAGCCCGTGATAGCTCCCGCCATCGAGCCCGCGAGCAGGCCGGTCGCCATCACGACCAGCACGGTGATGTCCGCCGTGACGCCGAACAGCGAGATCTGCGAGACGACCGCGTCCTGGATTACCACGGCCAGGAAGGCGACGATCGCGATCCGCAGGGTCAGGTGCAGGTTGATGGACTCGTTGCTCATCGCTCACACGATCGCTAACCGTTGTGCGGGTTGGTCAGGATCTGCACGAGGCTCAGGTACTGGAGGTCGGCCAGCGGAGTGACCTGAACCTGTTGGTTCTCGAGCACACTGCTCTGCGGATTCGTGCTCGACACGGTCCCGATCGGGATGCCGGGCGGCGCCCACGATTGCACAGTCGGCGCATTCCGATCCTTGAAGCCACTGGTCACCACAAGCAGGTTGTTTGAGACGTTGGCCGTTTGCGGGAGGTCGTTGAGCATCAGCGTGCTGGGGTCCCCAACGCGCGGCTGGATCAGTCCCGACGCCCCAGAGGTGTTCTGGATCGTCGCGCCCACCGAGAAGTTGGGCGAGGTGATCAACGAGACCACAGACGTGTCGGTGTTCACCTGGTTGACATCACCCACCAGACCACCCGGACCGACAACGGGGTCATACTGCTTGACCCCGGAGTTCGAGCCTCGGTCGACGGTGATGGTCCGGTACCAGAGCGACGGATCCTCGCCGATCACATCGGCGATCTTGGGTGAGTATTGGGCAAGGTTGTAGTTGGTGTCCACCTTGAGGAGCTGCGCGGCCTTGGCGTTCACGTTGGCCCGCTCGTTGGCCGCCGCCAGCTCACTGACGAGCTGATTCTTCTCGCGCTCATAGCGAGCAAGGGTCGATTTGGCGCTGAAGGTGGAGCCGACGTAGTTGGCAGCGTCGCGGAACGGCGAGAGCACCGTGCTCGCGCCGGACTGCAGCGGAGACAGCACCGTGGCGATGCCCCGCTGGATCGAGTGCAGCGGGCTGCTGGACGACTCGCCGAAGTAGTCGGTTAAGAGCGCTAGGGAGATGACGACGAGCAGCGCGAGCACAGCGCGTCGTCTACGAATCTGCTTATCGTGCAACGGAAAATCTCCAAGGCCGGCCCCGTCCTAGTAGCGGCGGCGCCGGTTGCGTGAATTCTTGCTCGAACGGTGGATCGCTTCGAATTCCTCGAGCGACCTGCCGGAGCCGACCGCCACACAGGTCAGTGGCGACTCGGCCAGGTGAGCCGGCATCTGAGTCTCATGCCGCATGCGGTCCTCCAGACCCTGGAGCAGCGAGCCACCCCCGGCCAGCATGATCCCGCGGTCCATGATGTCTGACGCGAGCTCTGGTGGGGTTCGATCGAGCGTCTCCTTGACGGCATCGATGATCTGAGACACCGGCTCCTCCAACGCACCCCGGATCTCCTCGCTGGTCAGCACCACCGTCTTCGGCAGGCCGGAGACCATGTCGCGCCCGCGGATCTCGGCCTGAACCTCCTCAGGCATCGGGAAGGCGGAGCCGATCTCCAGCTTGACCTCTTCAGCGGTTTGCTGGCCGATGAGAAGCTTGTACTCGCGCTTGACGTAGTTGATGATCGCCTCGTCAAGCTCGTCGCCGCCAACGCGAATCGACTGCGACACGACGATCCCGCCGAGTGAGATGACGGCCACCTCGCTGGTGCCCCCGCCGATGTCAACGACCATCGACCCGGTCGGCTCGCCGACCGGCAGCCCTGCGCCGATCGCGGCGGCCATCGGCTCCTCGATCAGGTATGCCTGGCGGGCGCCGGCGGAGAGGCAGGCCTCTTCGACCGCGCGCTTCTCGACTCCGGTGACGCCGGAGGGCACGCAGACGACGACGCGCGGGTGCGCCCAGCGGTTCTGGTGGACCTTCTGGATGAAATGGCGGAGCATCTCCTCGGTCACCTCGAAGTCGGCGATGACGCCGTCCTTGAGCGGCCGGATGGCGGAGATCGTGCCGGGCGTGCGGCCGAGCATGCGCTTGGCCTCGATACCGACGGCATGCACCTCGCCGGTGCGCGAGTCGACGGCGACAACGCTCGGCTCGGAAAGCACGATGCCGCGGCCGCGGACGTAGACCAGCGTATTGGCCGTGCCGAGATCGACGGCCATGTCGCGGCCGCCGAAACCTGTTAGGTACGTGAAGAAACCCATTAAAGGACAGGAAGATTGAGGGGGTTCAGACGGGCGGCGAGCGCGGTCTGACCGAACCCTGTAGCCAAGTCCCATCCGTCGAGCCCGAGTGTACTCGAACTCGACCGGTTTAACCGCCTTTATTCCAGCTAAAACGCTGCAAAGAGCAGCGACGGCAGTAGATCGAGCAGGGTAGCAACGGGCAGCCCGACAACATTCAGGTAGTCACCCTGGATGGACTCCACCAGGGCGGCGCCCCGTCCCTGGATCGCGTACCCCCCGGCTCGCCCCTGCCATTCGCCCGCATCCAGGTACCAATCGATCGCGGCTTGGCCCAACGACCTGAACTTCACCTGCGTGACGGCGACGCCCGTGCGCTCACGTCCCTGCTCGATCAGACAGACTCCGCTGACCACGCTGTGGCCACGGCCGGCCAATGCGCGCAGCGTCGCCGCCGCCTCGGTGCGGTCGCCGGGCTTGCCGTAGAGCTGTCCGTCGAGCGTCACCAACGTGTCAACGCCGAGCACGATTTCGGCGCCGCCGTCGGTCTCCCCACCGCTGTCCATACGTGCGACAGCGGCGCGGGCCTTGCGTAGCGCGTTCTCGATCGCGACTTCCTCCGGCTGCCCGGCGCTCAGCTCCTCGACGTCCGTGACGACGACGCTGAACTCGACGCCCAGCTGCTGCAGGATGGCGCGGCGCTGGGGCGAGCCAGAGGCAAGGATCAAGGGCGGCTCAGAGCTCGGGGAAGAAGATCCCGATCTCACGGGCGCCCGACTCGGGTGAGTCGGAGCCGTGCACCATGTTGGTGCCGATCGCGATCGCAAAGTCGCCACGGATCGAGCCGGGGGCCGATTGCAATGGGTTGGTGGCGCCGATCACCTGGCGCGCGGCCTCGACCGCCGACTCGCCCGCGAGCACCATCGCGACCAGCGGGCCGGAGGTGATGAAGTCGACGAGCTCGCCGAAGAAGGGCTTGCCGTTGTGCTCGGCGTAGTGACGCTCGGCCGTCTCACGGGTCAGCGTCTCAAGCTTGAGCGCGACGAGCCGCAGGCCCTTGCGCTCGAAGCGGGAGATGATCTCACCTGTGAGGTTGCGGGCGAATGCGTCGGGTTTGACGAGGATCAGCGTGCGCTCAGACACGGGCGCGACTCCTTCACGTTTCAAGGTTGTGCGGGCGGACTGCCCGCGCGCAGGTTAGCGGGCCTTCTAGAGCAGGTCGGTCGGCGGAGGCGCGACCATCGTCTGCTGCGGGTCGCGACGCACGCGGCGCCGGCGTTGCTGGGAGACCATCGATGGATCGAGGCCGCGATCGGTCTCGCAATACGGGCAGATCTGCCAATCGGCCTCGAGCGGCTTGCCGCAGCTCACACAGGGATCCTTGAGCTTGCGCAGGCAGTGCGGACAGCGCAGGAACTCCTTCTCGACCTCCTGGTCGCAGTACGGGCAGGTGTGCGCGCCGATCTGCGAGATGCGGGCCTGAGCGGCGCGGATCTCCAGCTCGCGCTCGTGCACGTCCTCGAGGTACTCGGGCGGGCGCACGATCATGTAGACGATCGTGCCGATGAACGGGAAGAATGAGGTGACCGTGGCGCAGGCAACGAGGATGCCGTCGGCGATGCGCCGGCGGGCGTCGGCCCAGGTCCAGTAGATCAACGCCAGCCAGATGATCGCCAGCACCACCAGAGCGAGATCCACGATCAGGCTCGCGGTGGCGTTGTGGATCCCGAATATGCCCGCGACAAGGGTCATTGCAATGGCCGAGTGTAAACGTAGGGGGCAGCGATTACGCAGGAATTCTGGCGAGTCCCGTACGCCAGAGAACGCCCCACACATGTCCGCCCGAGGGCATTTACCCGGTTCTCAGAGAAAGATGCGACCGAGCACGTAGCCCACACCGAAGAACAACAGAATCGTGAACGCGACGCTGAAGGCCACGAGGCCCATCATCTTCAGGAAACTCGGGTGGTCTTCGCGGTCGTCGTTCACAGCATCGAGGCACGACGGGCGCTGCCTGAGGGCTCGTCGTGCATGAGGTCGGAGATCAGGTAGAGCGATCCGGTGGCGATCACCACGCCGTCCGGTCCGGCCAGCTCGCGGGCGCGACGCAGCGCCGCGTGCGGCGTGCGCACGATCTCATGGTGGATCGTGATCTCGGGCGCCAGCTGGTCGATCAGCGAGCTCAACGTCGGCGGCGGCAGCACGCGCGGGTTGTGGCTCGAGCAGAGCACCAGCGCGTCGCAGAGCGGCGCCAGCGCTCGCAGCATTCCGGCGGCATCCTTGTCGTCGAGGATCGAGACGACGGCGGCGACACGCCCCTCCCCCGTCCGAGACGCGGCGATGATCTCCGGTAGCGATTCGACCAGGGCGCCAATCCCGTCGGGGTTGTGGGCACCATCGACCAGTGTCAGCGGATTCTGGTCGACCACCTGCATGCGCCCGGGGACGCGCACGGCGGCCGCGGCGGCCTCGACCGCGGCCTCGTCGAGTTGGCCGAGAAACGCCACGGCCGCCGCACGCGCGAGCGCGAAGTTGCGCCGCTGGAAGCTGCCGAGGGCGCCCACGGCGGCGTGCGGATCGGCCTCGGCCTGCACGATCGTCGCCCCCCGCTGCGCCGCAATCTCCTCGGCGACGGCAAGCGCGTCCGGGTGCATGCCGGAACCGAGCACGAGCGTTCCCCCGGGACGCACGACATCGAGCTTCTCGCGCGCGATCGCGGTGATCGTCGGTCCCAGCCAGCGGGTGTGCTCGAGCCCCACGCTGGTCAGCACCTGGACCTTGGAGGGGATCACGTTGGTGGCGTCGTAGCGGCCACCGAGTCCGGCCTCGATGACGGCCACGTCGACGCCATCGGCGGCCAGCTCCGAGTAGGCGGCGGCCGTCAGCAGCTCGAACTGCGTGACCACGTCGTCGTCTCCCCCGCGGGCGCGGTTGACCTGCTCGGCGGCGCGCAGCGTGCGCTCGATCGCATCGGCGAACTGCTGCGGCGTGATGTCCTGATCGTCGACGCGAATGCGCTCGTTGAAACCGACCAGGTGTGGAGACAGGTAGGAGCCCGAGCGCCGTCCGTGGCGGCTCAGAATCGCCGCGATCATACGCGTTGTCGAGGACTTGCCGTTGGTGCCGACGACATGGATCGATTCGAACTTACGCTCGGGGTGGCCAAGCGCCGTCATCAAGCGGCGCATGCGGTCGAGGCCGAAGCGCATGCCAAACAGCTCAAGCGACAGCAGCCGCCGCTCTGCCTCCTCCGGAGTCATAGCGCCTCCAGCTCGGCGCGCAACGCCGCGAGCTTGAGGCGCTCGGCGTGCACGACCTCGGCCGGTGCCTTCGCCACAAAGCCGGCATTGGCCAGCTTGGTCTCGGCACGCTTGATCTCGGACTCGAGCTCGGTGCGCTTGGCCTCGCGCTTGCGCGTGGCGGCCTCGAGGTCGACCTCGGCCGACGCCAGAATTTCGATCACACCACCTGGGATCACGATCGCCGTTGCCGCGGCGTCATCGGTGGAGCCGAGCTCGAGCCGGCCGATCCGCGCGAGGTGGGCAATCGTCTCCCCATAGCCGTCGGCGCGCAGCCGCGCGGGCAGGATCGCCGAGGCCTTCACGTCGGCGGCGTCGCGCCACGTGCGGATCGCCTGGATCGCCTGGATCGCTCGCTGTACCTCGTCCTCCGCCTCGCCCTCAGATATGCCCGCGGAAGCAGCGGCGACGCGGGCAGCCAAAAGCCCTTCGGAGCCCGGGATGTAGCCGTAGATCTCCTCGGTCACGAACGGGATCAGCGGGTGCGCAAGCGTCACCGTCTCGGTCAGCACATGCAACAGCGTCGCCGCCGTGTCGGGGTCGCCGTCGTAGAGCCGGGGCTTGACCAGCTCGAGATACCAGTCGCAGAGCTCGCCGTAGACGAAGTCATAGAGCAAGAGCGCGGCGCGGCTGAACTCGAAGCTGTCGATCGCCTCTCCCACACCCGCGCGCGCGCGCTCGAGACGAGCGAGGATCCAATGGTCCTCCGGCGCCTGCGGCCGGACCTCGGCGCGGCTGTCCGAAGCGACCCGCTGCAGCACCAGGCGCGAGGCGTTCCAAAGCTTGTTGGTGAGCGCTTCAGCCTGCGAGACCTTTTCCTCGTTGAAGCGCACATCCTGCCCCGAGGACATCGCCAACAGGCCCCAGCGCACCGCATCGGCGCCGTAGGCCGGGAACTCGCCCGGGTCGTCGCCCTCGCGGGAGAAGACGGGCGGGCGCGGGCCGCCATCGATCAGGTCGCGTGGATCGATGCCGGTGCCGAGCGACTTCGACATGCGGCGCCCGTCGGGGGCCTGGATGATCGAGTGGATGTAGACGTCGGCGAACGGGATCTTGCCGGTGAACTCGAGCCCGAACATGATCATGCGCGCCACCCAGAGGAAGATGATCTCCCGGGCGGTGGTGAGCACGTCGGTCGGGTAGAAGGCCTTCAGCTCAGCTGTCTGTTGCGGCCAGCCGAGCGTCGCGAACGGCCACAGCCCGCTGGAGAACCAGGTGTCGAGCACATCGGGGTCGCGTTCCCAGCCGGGCCCCTCGGGGCCGCTCGCCCCGACGTGGATACGCCCGTCTTCGTGGTACCAGACGGGGATCTGATGGCCCCACCACAGCTGGCGCGAGATGCACCAGGGGCGGATGTTCTCCATCCAGTCGAGGTAGACCTTGGTCCAGCGCTCGGGGTGGAACTTGACCTCGCCGGACCTGACCACCTCGATCGCCGGCTTGGCAAGCTCGTCCATGCGCATGAACCACTGCAGCGAAATCAGCGGCTCGATGCGGACCCCGGAGCGCTCGCTGAACGGGACCGTGTGGGTGTACTCCTCCGTGCGCGCGATCAGCCCAAGCTGATCGAGCTCGGCGACGATCTTCGCCTGGGCCTCGTCGACGCTGAGGCCGACGAAGCGCTCGGGCACCTCGGCGCCCTGTATACGCCCGTCCTCGCCGATCACGCTCGGGTGCGGCAGGCCGTGGCGACCGGCGATCTCGAAGTCGTTGGGGTCGTGGCCCGGCGTGATCTTCAGCGCGCCGGTGCCGAAGTCCGTCTTGACGTAGGCGTCGCCGATGATCTTCAACCTGCGGCCGACGATCGGCAGTACCGCGGTCTCCCCGATCAAGCGCTTATAGCGCTCGTCATCCGGATTCACGGCGATCGCGACATCGGCCAGCATCGTCTCCGGGCGTACGGTCGCGACCGTGATCGAGCCGCTGCCAGAGGCGAGCGGATAGTCGATGTAGTAGAGCGTGTCGGTGACCTCGCGATCCTCGACCTCGAGGTCGGAGATCGCCGAGAGGCTGCCCGGATCCCAGTTGACGAGGTAGCGGTCGCGGTAGATATAGCCCTTCTCATAGAGCGCGACGAAGACCTCCAGCACCGCCTCGGCGTACTGCTCATCGAGCGTGAAGCGCTCGTCGTCGTAGTCCGCCGTAGCGCCCAGCCGCTTCATCTGCTCGATGATCTCGCCGCCGTACTCGCGACGCCACTGCCAGACACGCTCGACGAAGGACTCACGCCCGAGCTGCTCCCGGCTCCCGCCCTCGCGGGCGAGCTGCTTCTCGACCTGGGTCTGGGTGGCGATACCGGCATGGTCGGTGCCCAGGATCCATTTGGTGCGCTTGCCCTGCTGGCGGGCACGACGGATCAGCGTGTCCATGATCGAATCCTGGAGCGCGTGCCCCATGTGCAGCACACCGGTGACGTTCGGCGGCGGGATCGCGATCGAGTAGTTCTGCGAGGCATCTCCGACCGGCTCAGGGTGGTTGATTCCGGACTGCAGCCAGGCCTGTGCGATGCGCGGCTCGACGTCAGCCGGCTCGTAACGCGTATTCATCTCAAGGGTGTCCATTCGACGCCGAGTTTAGGCGCCGAAAACTGCCACTGTCAGGCGGCGGCTTCGCCCTCGTCGTGGTCGTCGTCGACGGCCTGCGTGACGAGCGTCGGCGGCGTGCCCTTGTCGATCGTGTCGCGTGTGACCACGCACTTCTTGACGTCGCGGCGGGAGGGCAGCTCGAACTGGACCTCGAGCAGGACCTCCTCGATGATCGAGCGCAGGCCGCGGGCGCCCGTCTCGCGCTCGAGCGCCTTGTCGGCGATCGAGTGCAGCGCCTCGTCGGCGAACACGAGCTCGATCCCGTCGAACTGGAAGAAGCGCTGGAACTGCTTGACCAGAGCGTTCTTGGGCTCGGTCAGAATCTCCATCAGCTCGCCGCGCGAGAGCTGGTGGATCGCCGACATCACCGGCAGGCGGCCGATGAACTCGGGGATCAGCCCGTACTGGATCAGATCCTCGGGCAAGCAGTGCTCGAACATCTCGCCGAGGTCACGCTGTTCCTTGGACTGGATCGTCGCGCCGAAGCCGACGCCCTGGTGGCCGATGCGGCGCTCGATCACGCGATCCAGATTCGCGAACGCGCCGCCGCAGATGAAGAGCACGTTGGTCGTGTCGATCGACAGGAACTCCTGGTGCGGGTGCTTGCGCCCGCCCTGCGGGGGCACCGAGGCGGTGGTGCCTTCGAGGATCTTCAGCAGCGCCTGCTGCACGCCCTCGCCGCTGACGTCGCGGGTGATCGAGGGGTTGTCGGCCTTGCGCGCGATCTTGTCGACCTCGTCGATGTAGATGATCCCGGTCTCGGCCTTCTTGACGTCGTAGTCGGCGGCCTGGATCAGCTTCAGCAGGATGTTCTCGACGTCCTCGCCGACGTAGCCGGCCTCGGTCAGCGCCGTCGCGTCGGCGATTGCGAACGGGACATTCAAGATCTTGGCCAGCGTCTGCGCGAGCAGTGTCTTGCCGCAGCCCGTCGGACCGAGCAGCAGGATGTTGGACTTCTGCAGCTCGATGTCCTGATCGTCCGAGGTCAGCATCTGCACGCGCTTGTAGTGGTTGTAGACAGCCACCGACAGCGTGCGCTTGGCCTGCTCCTGGCCTACGACGTACTCGTTCAACACGTCGTAGATCTCCCGTGGCTTGGGGAGATTCTGGATGTCGAAGTTCGGCGGAGCGGTGAGCTCCTCGTCGATGATCTCGTTGCAGAGATCGATGCACTCGTCGCAGATGTAGACGCCGGGGCCGGCGATCAGCTTCTTGACCTGACGCTGCGACTTACCGCAGAAGCTGCAGAGCAGTTGCTCGTTGGAGTCGGTCGGACGTGCCATCGATTACCTCTCTGAAAGGTCCTACGGCCATTTGGAATCCCGTGGGCTCCCAACACAAGGCTAACAACCCCCCTGCATTAGGCAAGGGGGCAGTTCAGCGACGTCAGTGCTGGGTGATCACGCGATCGATGATCCCGTAGTCCTTCGCCTCCTCGGAACTCATGAAGTAGTCCCGCTCGGTGTCCTTGGCGACTTCCTCAACCGGCTTACCCGTGTGTTGCGCGATGATCTCGTCAAGCCGGTGGCGCAGGTCGATGATTTCGCGCGCGTGAATCTCGATATCGGTGGCCTGCCCCTGGAAGCCGGCCGACACCTGGTGGATCAGGATCTTCGCGTTGGGCAGCGCCATGCGCTTGCCTGCGGCCCCGCCACTCAGCAGCAGCGCCCCCATCGACATCGCGATGCCAACGCAGATCGTCTGCACATCCGGCTTGATGAACTGCATCGTGTCGTAGATCGCCAGGCCGGCGTAGACCGAGCCGCCGGGAGAGTTGATGTACAGCGAGATGTCCTTGTCCGGATCCTCGGACTCGAGGTGCAGCAGCTGGGCCACGATCAGGTTCGCGATCTGGTCGTCCACCGGTGTCCCGAGGAAAATGATCCGCTCACTGAGCAGACGTGAGTAGATGTCAAACGCGCGCTCCCCGCGGGAGGTCTGTTCAACGACCATCGGAACAAGTGGGCTCATGCTTTTCGCTTCTTTCGCTTCCAGGGGCGGATTCCTGCCGACTCTAGCAATCGGATTTTTCCGCCCCTGGCGGGGTTAATCGGCTGACTTGGGCGACTTCTTAGCCGCCGGCTTCTTCTTCGAGCCGGTGTCGCCGGCTTGCTTTGCCGGCGACTTCCCACTCTTGGCCGGCTTCTCGCCCGCGGCCTTCTTGCCGGGGCCGTTGGGGGCGATCGGCTTGGCGTGCTCGACCAGCCACTCGACCGCCTGGCGGTGGGCGAGCTCGGCGCGCAGGCGGCCGACGCGACCGTTCGATTCGAGTTGCCTGAGCAGCTTCTCGGCGGAGTCTTCTCGCGCTGCGCGGTCGGCTCGAGTGCCTCGAGCAGGTCCGCCTCGGCGGGCTCGATCTTCTCGGCCTCGGCGACGGCGGCGACCACGGCCTCGCGGCGCAGCGTCTGCTCGGCCTCCTGTTCGGCATCGTGTGCGAGCTGCTCCTCGTCCTGGCCGGAGATCTGCAGATACATCTCCTTGGAGATCCCCTGGCGCGCGAGCGAGCTCATCGTTTCCTCGACGATCTCATGGGCGCGCGCGTGAACCAGCTGATGCGGGACCTCGATCTTGGCGCCCGCGGCGACCGCGTCGAGTACATCACGTTCGAACTCGCGCTCGATGTTCTGCTGCTCGTACTCCTGCAGGCGCGCGGCGATGTCCAGGCGCAGCTCGGCGAGCGTGTCGAAGCCGGCCGCGTCGGAGGCGAAGTCGTCGTCGAGCTCGGGCAGCCGCTTGTGCTTGATCTCGCTGACGGTAACCTCGAAGGTCGCGGGCTTGCCGGACAGGTGATCGGCGCCGTAGTCGTCGGGAAAGCTCACCTCGACCAGGCGCTCGTCGCCGGCCTTGGCCCCGATCAGCTGCTCCTCGAAGCCCGGGATCAGGCGACCCGAGCCGAGCTCGAGCAGCTGGTCACGGCCCTCGCCGCCCTCGAACGGCTCGCCGTCGATCTTGCCGAGGTAATCCATCACCACGTGGTCGCCGAGCTCGGCGGCCTTCTCGACGGTCTCGAGGGTCGCCAGGCGGTCGCGCAGGCGCTCGATCTCGGCGTCGATCGCCTCGTCGGCGGCGCTTGGTTTCCGGCGCTCAACCTCGACCCCCTTGTAGGTGCCGAGCTTGGCGACCGGGCGCACGCCGATCTCGATCGAGAAGGCCAGCGGCGTGCCCTCGCCCGGCAGGTCGCCGACGTTGATGTTGGGTTCGCCGACGGGGGCGATGCCGGCGACGTCAATCGCGTCGACGTACCAGGCGCCGAGCGAATCGCGCAGCGCCTCGTCGAGCACGTAGTCGCGACCGAGGCGGCGGATCACGACCGGGGGCGGGACCTTGCCCTTGCGGAAGCCGGGGATCTTCAACTGGCTGCCGAGCTTGCGGGCAGCCTGCTGCATGCGGCGCTCGACCTCTGCGGGAGCGACCTCGGCCTCAACCCGCACGCGCGACTCGGGCAGCTCGGTGACGGTGGTGGTAACTGTTGTTGACATGTGGAACGAGACGATAGCTGCCGTTTGCAGGCGTGGCGGTGCGGCGTCACGGGCACTCGCGGGCCGACTGCTCACAGGGTCGACGGCATTTCTGATCGCGGGCATGATCGACCTGGCGGTGGCGCTCTGGTGGCTGCGGACCAGGCGACCCCCTAAACGTTCGTTCTAGCCGGCTCGATCTGCGATCGGCAAAGTGGAACATTGCATCGAAACTTTGGGTAACTCCGCGCGTGTAACCAATCAGAGCTGCGTTGGCCGGACGCAGCTCTGATCCTCGAAAGCAATTGGAGAGGTTGGTCTTCCATGCGAAACGGCGTACTTCTCAAACAGCTCACGCGCGCGTTGCTTCCGGCACTCGCCGTCGTGTGCGGGATTCCGGTCGCAGCCGCCGGCGCCCACGGCGATCATGCGGTCGGCTTCTGGCATCACGGCTTCTGGGCAGATGACGCCGCCGTCGCCGGCACGGTCACGGCCTCGGCAACGACTCATTCAGCGCCAACGCCTATCTCGTCACGCCAGGGGCCGGCAATTCGAGCACCGCACCGAGCACCACAGCGGTCACGATTCAGGTGGGTACGGGCACCAAGGTGATCACCGCGGGCCAGGCCGGGCTCACCAAGGGCGACGACTTCTACGCGGTCTACAAGGGCGTTTCAGCCGACACGCCGCTGGCGACACTGGCGGCCGACCCACCGACGGTCGTCTTTGCCTACGCCGCCCCGACCCCCGAGGTCGAGGTCAAGGGCGTGGTCACCACAGCCCCGGCCAGCGGCTCGGATAGCTTCACGGCGACCGCCTATGTGGTCCAGCCCGCACACTTCTACCCAGTCGGCAAATGGGGTGACGGAGGCCACAACTGGAGCGGCGGCGGCAACTGGGGCGGCGGTTCCAGCAGCTCGCAGGGCGCCGACGATCCCGGCTACAGCTACAGCTACGGCGGCAAGGTCGGCGGCGACTACGGCTACAGCGGCGCCTCGCTCCAGGCCCGCAGCCGCCTGCAGGACGCAGACCTGCGCGGTGCACGCTGCCTGCCCGGCTCTACCCCGGTCAGCGACGGCACTCCGAACACGGCGATCACGACCGACAGCACGACTCAGATCTCGATCGACGGCCAGAGCTCGTCGGTGAGCAACCTGGCGGTCGGCGACTACTTCACGGCTGTCTATGACGGTACGCCGGATGAGGCGCTCTCGACGATCACCTCGACGCCTGCCCTCTCGGTCGATGCCTGGGCGCCGCCGCACGGCAACTCGCTTTACGCGTTCGTCGGCACCGTCACGACGACCGACGCCACCAGCGGTACGGTCAGCGTCAACGTAACGAGCTCGATCCCTAATGGTTTGTTCTCAGGGACCGATACCTTCGATGTGGGTTCGCAGACGATCGTTCTCGGCAATGCCGGCAGCACGCTGTTCGGCTCGCTCAGCAACGTCAAGCCGGGTGACGTCGTCGCCGGTGGACTGATCGCCTCCAGCGGTGAGAGCGCGAGCACCGTCGAGTCGAGCCCGCTGCAGGTACTGGTGGACTTCCCTCAGGCGTCGACGTCGACCACGTCGTCAACCGCCCAGAAGGCGTCGATCCGGCGAGCTGAACGTCGTGCCATGAAGCTACTTCGCCGCGAGAAGGCGAAGTACGGGCACCACAAGAAGTAGGAGCAAATGAGCGCGGTCAGCGGTGGCGAGACAGAACAGGCCCTAGTCGCAACAGGCGTCAAGCCGCCGCTTGCCGTACCTCGACGTCTACTCCGCATGCGCTCGGATGCCGCCCTTGCCGAGCGCTTCGCCGCCGGCGATGAGGCGGCATTCGACGTCATCTATGAGCGCCACCGCCCGGTGGTGCTCGCCGTCTGCATGGGTGTGCTCGGGACGCCGCCCGATGCCGAGGACGCCACCCAGGAAACCTTCTCGGCGCTGGCCGTGGCGTTGCGCACGCGTCCGCCTGCCGAACTGCGGCCGTGGCTGATCCGGGTCGCACGCAACGCCTCGATCGACACCACCCGCCGGCGCCGCCATCGTTTGTTGACGCTGGACGGCGAGCTTCCCGAGATCGCCGCCCGCCCGCACGGCTCCGGCAAGGCCGAGCTCGCCGTCGTCCTCGACGGCATCCGCGAGCTACCCGAAGGCCAGCGCATGGCGCTGCTGATGCGCGAGCTCGGCGGCCACTCCTACTCGGAGATCGCCGCGTTTCTGGGGACCGACGAGGAGGCAGTGAAGGGCCTGATCGCGCGCGCCCGTGTGGGCCTGCGCACCTACCGGGAGGCAACAGAGCTCTCCTGCGCCTCGGCGCGCAACATGATTGCCACCGAGCCCGACGGCCGCCGCTACGACAAGACGATCCGGCGTCACCTGCGCGGCTGCGCCGCCTGTCGGAGCTACCGCGCGGCGCTGCGCGACGACGCCAGAGCGCTGCGCGCCGCGCTGCCGATCCAGGGCACGGTCGCGACCGGCGGCCTCTCCGGCGGCATGCTGTCGGCCGCCAAGGGCTCGCTACTGAGCTATGGCCTGACCCAGGCGGCGACGACCTGCGCCGCCTCCGCCTGCGCCGTCGGCGCGATCGGTGGCATGGTCTTCGTGGCCCCGGTGCACACGCTCGCGCTGCCGCCGATCCTGCCCCGCACCACGGTGGCGCAAAGGCACACGTCCGCCGTCAAGGTTCGGGCCAAGCACACTGTGGCGCCGCCCCGCCACACGGTCGTGGCGGTCTCGCACACGAACAAGCCGACCACCTACGCCCCGGCCACCCGGGTCGTGAAGCCGACCGTTGCGCACCACGCGGTTGTCCGTCAGCACGATCGTCACGTGACCCTCATCTCACTGCCGAAGCTGACCAAGCATCACGCCAAGGCGCCCGTCACGACCGCCACCCAGAACACGGCGCCCACCGCGCCGGCGACGGTCAACAGCAGCCAGAGCACTCAGAGCACTCAGAGCACTCAGCCCACTCAGAGCACCCAGGCACAGGGCCAGGGCGCGCAGGGACAGGGCGACGGCAACTGGTCAAACGCCAGCCAGTGGAACTCACAATCGCAGGGTGGCGACAGCGCGCAGGCGGGGAGCAACCAGTCGGGCTCGCAGGCCGATTGGAGTCCGAGCGGGCAGGGCGCCGACTCCCATGGCGATCAGGGCTACCCCAGCCAGCAGAGCACACAGGACAACCCCGATCAGCAGAGCAGCCTGGGCGACTCCGGGCAGCAGGGCGCTCAGAACGGCTCGAGCCAGAACGCGCAGGACGGCGGTGACCAGGGCTCGCAGGGCGGCGACTCGCACGGCGACGGCCAGGGCCCACGCTGGGGGGGCAACGCTCACGATGGCAATCCGGTCCACACGATGGCCCCCGCCCTCGGGACCGCCGCTGTGACGAGCGCGGCGACCTCAGCGGCGACGGCCACCGCCCCGACTGTGGCCGCGACGACCACCACGGCAACATCGACTTCAACCTTCCAGACCCCGAGCCAGCCCGGCTACGGGTGGAGCCACGGCGCCTCTCACCACGGTGGCAGCTCACATCAGAGCACGTACCAGAACACCGGCGTCACCCAGGGCACTCCAGGGACACAGAGCCCGGGCGGCGGCGCGACCGACGGCACGACCAGCCCGGGCAGCAACGGCTGGAGTGGCTCGCATGGCGGCGGGCACGGCCACGACTGGGGTCAGCAGAACGGCTCCGGCTCCCAGGGCGGCGCGAGCTCCCAGAGCGGCTCGAACTCCCAGAGCGGCTGGAACTCCCAGAGCGGCTCGAACTCCCAGAGCGGCTCGAACTCCCAGAGCGGCTCGAGCTCGCAGAACAGCTCGAGCTCGCAGTCGCCCTGGGGTAACTGAGCGCGGCAGGAGACGCGCGCCGGCCGTCAGCAGCCCTCGAGCACGACCGCGAGGCCCTGCCCGACGCCGATGCAGATCGCGGCCAGGCCAAAACCGCCCCCGCGGCTGTGCAGCTCGTGCGCGACGCGCCCGAGCACGCGTGCGCCCGACGCTCCCAGTGGGTGCCCGATCGCGATTGCACCGCCCCGCTGATTGACCTTCTCGGGATCGAGCTCGGGCCAGCTCTGCAGGCATGCGAGCGACTGGCCGGCAAAGGCCTCGTTGAGCTCGACAACGTCGATTTGCTCCCACGACAGGCCGGCGCGCACGAGCGCCTTGTTGGCGGCCTGCACCGGGCCGATGCCGAAGACATCCGGGTCCACCCCGTGGGCAGCGCGCGAGACGATCCGCGCAAGCGGAGCACGCCCGAGTGGTGTGGCACTGGCCTCGTCGGCAAGCAGCACAGCCGCGGCGCCGTCGTTCAGCGGCGAGGAGTTGCCGGCTGTCACGGTACCGCCCTCGATGAACGCGGGCTTCAGCTTCGCGAGCTTCTCGAGCGAGCTGTCGGGACGGATGCTCTCGTCCTGCGTGAGCCTCGATGCCGGGGACCGGCACGACCTCCTTGAGCGCCTGCTCGGCGTAGGCCCTGGCCGCCAGTTCGTGGCTGCGCAGCGCGAACTCGTCCTGCTGCTCGCGCGTGATGCCGTGCATCTGCACCAGCTTCTCCGTGCTCTCGCCGAGCGAAATCGTCCATTGCACAGGCATCTCCGGGTTGATCATGCGCCAGCCCAGTGCCGAGGAGTAGAGCGTCTCGTTGTTGGCCGGGAATGCCCGTGACGGCTTTTGCAGGATCCAGGGCGAGCGGCTCATCGCCTCCCCGCCCCCGATCACCACGATCGCAGCGTCGCCGGTCTCGATCGCCCGGCTGCCCTGGATGGCCGCCTCGAGGCTCGAGCCGCAGAGCCGGTTGACCGTCGCGCCCGGAACCTCGGTCGGCCAGCCGGCCAGCAGCACGGCCATACGAGCGACGTTGCGGTTGTCCTCGCCGGAACCGTTGGCAGTGCCGTAGAGCACATCGTCGATCTGCGCCGGATCGAGCTGCGGCACCCGCTCGCGCAGCGCCGCGAGCACCGCGGCGGCGAGGTCGTCCGGGCGCACACCCGAGAGGGCGCCGCCGTAGCGGCCAAACGGGGTGCGGACGGCTTCGTATACGTAGGCGCTGCTCATCTCGTCTCCTTCGGCCGGGGCGCGTGGCCATGCTAGCGAGCGGGTTTTTGCCCGTGGCCGGCCACACTGGCGCCCCGCGCCTGGCGGGCTGGTGCCCTGTGCCAATCCGGGCTGGTGCCCTGTGCCAATACCGGTTAGCTTTTAGCCCGTGCATGCAGGAGCTGATCGTCGTGGCGGTGCCCGCCGACATCGCAGGCGCGCGCTGGCGGTCGGCTGCGCGCTCGTCGTCGCGCTGGTCGCGGCTGGCTGCAGCGACACGAGCAACGGGACCAGCGGCAGCACCAACACACCGCCGCTGGTGACCGGCGAGCAGGTCGTCACGTCCTGCTACCAGAACTACTTCTACAACGGGATCCTGCCCAAGGCGGCGGCCCAGACCAACTGCACGGACTGCGTCGTAGATGAGCTGCGCAAGGCCGGGATCCAGCCCGCGAGCGGTGAAAACGTGATCGACATGCTGACCGGTGACCGGCTCAGCAACTCGGAGATCCAGACGTTGCAGAACCACTGCAACGAGTCCGACGCCAACGAGCAGTAGACAGCTGTTTAAGCCGTGTTAACGGCCTAAACAGCCTCCAGGAATCGATTTTCCCTGCAAAACGAGCGCCCGCTGCTCAAGCACTGACAGGTTTCGACCGATCAGGCCCCTAGTCCACATGAAATGCCTCAACCGTTTAGGGGGCTAGGCACAGGTCACCGGAGTCCACTGGGGGCACACGGACCGATTACGGACTGGAAAGGGGTGCTCCAATGCGCTTCAACAGAATGACACGGATCGCCGCCGCAGTCGCAGTAGTCGGCGCGGTGGCCGCGGGCGGCGCGGCCTTCACGGCCGGCGAGACGCTGCCGACCAACGTGGCCGGCTACGGGACCACACAGGTGACCGGCGGTACGGTCACTGACCTCAACTACACGCTCTCCGCGGACGGCTCCTACATCGACTCCGCGCAGATGACGTTCAGCGGCGACGTCACCGGCGATACCGTCGGGATCGGCTTCGACGGCTACTCGTCGGGCGACCTTCAAGCGTGCGTGGTCGGCAGCTACACCACCGGCACCCCGGGAAGCACGGCAGTTACCTGCACGTTCACTGCGTCGACCATCCAAACGGCGCTCGAGGACAACGTCCACGTGGCGGTGACCGGACCCTAGGTTTTCGCAGTAGGGGCAGTGCAAGGGCTGGTCCGGTTCGTCCGGGCCAGCCTTTATTTTTGGGCGGTTCTGGGAGTGATGCACCCCGCCGATGAAACCCAACCGCGCCCGTTCCCTGCTTGTGACGGCTGTCGTGCTCGCGCTGGGCGGCCTCGGCTGGTTCTTCCTGGCCCCGACCCAGATCGGCGGCTCCACCCGGTACATGATCACGCACGGGATCAGCATGGAACCGATGCTCCATACCGGGGATCTCGTGCTGGTTCGGCCGGCCGACGACTACAAGGTCGGGCAGGTCGTCGCGTACCACAGCACGCTGCTGCACACGGTGGTGTTGCACCGGATCATCGCCATCGCCGACGGTCACTACACGTTCAAGGGCGACAACAACAACTTCATCGATCCAACGCATCCCACGCGTGCGCTGCTGGTCGGACGGATGTGGCTACACATCCCTCATGGCGGCACCGTGCTGGATTGGGTGCACGAGCCCTGGGTTGCCGCGGCCCTGACCGGTGGAGTGGCGATGCTGCTGATGTTCGGCGGAGACAAGCAGCGCCGGCGGCGACGGCGCGGCCGGCGGCACGATCCCGCGAGCCGGCCGTCACGAGGGTTAGCAACGGTGACCAATAGGAAACTGCACGATAGGCGTCTGCTCGCCGCCTGCAGCGTCGGCGTCGCGCTGTTCGCCGTGCTCAGCGTGGTCGCCTTCGCGCGTTCAGCGGTCGGAACGACCACCGTCGCGAGCCGCTACACACAGCAGTTGACCTTCGGTTACCACGGCCCGGCACGGACTGGATCTGTGTACCCGAACGGAACCGTCAGCAGCGGCGAACCGATCTATCTACAACTGGTCCATCAGCTGACGCTGACAGCCGCGTACAAGCTGATCACCGCAGCGCCCAACCGGGTGCACGGCACCATCAGGATCCGCGGCACGCTGGCGAATGACACCGGCTGGAGGCGCAGCTACTGGCTCGGGCCGACGACACGGTTCAGCGGTGACAGCGCCCGCACCAGCGCGCGGCTCGACCTGGCACAACTCCAGGCCCTAACCAACCGGGTCTCAACCCAGATCGGCCTGGCGGCGGACGGCAGTTACACGCTTGCGGTTGTACCGGAGGTCAGGCTCGCGGGTGAGATCGCGGGCAACAAGCTGACGGCCACGATCAGCCCCGCACTGGATCTGGCCCTCGGTGCCGGCCAGCTCGCGACCGGCGGATCCAATCAGCCCTCGACGAGCTCATCCGGCTCCACTGCCGGCTCGGCTCAATCCGGGCTTGTTCGCACCACGCCCGGCAGCGTGGGGACGTCGCGCTCCGCCGCCAGGACGCTGCTCGGTGTGCCGGTCAACACGGTCCGCTGGGTCGCGCTGGTCGGGCTGGCACTGTTCGCCGTGCTGGCGCTGCTGTGCGGTTTGCGTCAGCGCACGCGCACGCCGGACCCGATCGAGCGGATCAACCACCGCTACAAGCACCTGATCGTGCCAGTCTCCTCGATCACCGCCAGCGCCGAGCATCCTCCGATCGACGTGCGCTCGATCGAGGCGCTGGCGCAGCTTGCCGAACGCAGCGAGCGGCTGATCCTGCACGACCATCAGGAGGACGTCGACAACTACCTGATCGACGATCAGGGCACCATCTTCCGCTTCCAGGCGCTGCGCCGCTGCGACACCAACGGCAATCGCAACGGCAACGGGAGTGGCACGCACGACGAGCCGCCGGTGACGGCCGGAGTTGCCGCGGCGACAGCG
This sequence comes from uncultured Actinomycetota bacterium, assembly GCA_963706725.1. GTDB lineage: Bacteria > Actinomycetota > Thermoleophilia > Solirubrobacterales > Solirubrobacteraceae > Palsa-465. The sequence goes on from OY970167.1 coordinate 3,361,831, forward strand.
GACGAAGCTGATGCGCTCGGCAAGGCAGATGCGGCTGAGGTGACCGTGCACGCAGAGGCGAGCGATAGTGGCGGCGAATCCGTGGAACACGACTCCGACGACCACGAGCAGCAGTCGGGCGACGCAGCGGTGCTACCCGAGCAGCAGGCACAGCCCGGCAACGGCCACCTGGACGGTATCCCGCCGCCGAGCGATGCCAAGAGCAGCGCACAGGCGATCCATCTCGGCAGCAAGGTCACGTCCACCGTCTTCGGTCCCGAGCCGCGGCGCCCACCGATCCCCAACTACAGACGCTGGAGCACGCGACCGGAGGTGCGTGTGGTGTTCACGCTCGCCCCGCTGCTGACGTTCATGGCGTGGTGGCAGGCACGCTCCCGGCGCATGACCAAGCTGGCCGCCGAGGTCGAAGATCAGCGCTCCTCCCAGACGGAGCGCAGGCGCAGCGCCGGGCAGGACTCACGGCGCGGCTCCAAGCGCTCGCGACAGCGCAGCCCCGGAGACCGGCGACGCGGCGAGCGCCGCCACAACTTCTAACTCGCGAGCGGCGCTCTCCAGTCAGGCGACGACCGCCCGCATCGGCGAGCGGGACCCCGATCTACGTCGATGTTCTGGTCGCATTGTTTCAGCGTGCGTCTGCGCTGCGCCGATAGATCGAGCAGTGGCCGACCTGGCCCCAGCCCCTAACTGCGGAGTCCTCACGTGTTAGACAACCTGCGCCATCGCCGTCCCCGACGTCTCCTCGTCGCGTCACTCGCGACCGCCGCGACGTTTTGCGCCGTCACGGTTGCGACGCCGGTGGCTCCTGCGCAGGCAGACGGCCTCGCCGGCTGGGCCGCCGGACAGCTGTTGTCAGGGGCCGGCGGCGGCGCTGCCCAGGCGGTGCTCGGCACGCTGATCTCGCAGGCCGGGCTCGACCCGACAACCAACGCGCTTCAGGCGATTGACGCCAAGCTCGCACAGATCTCCCAGCAGATCACCACGCTGCAGGTGACCGCCAATACGACTCTCGCCACGCTGCTGAAGAGCACCTTCGACATCCGGGTCGATTCGCTTCAGGTCACCAAGATCAAGATGCTCGAGGATGACATCGCCTGCTGGGCCGACGCGCAGAAGACCGCAACGCAGCGGCTTGGTTGCCGCGACAACTTCCGCACCAACGCGGTCCCATCTGACCTGAACGGCGTCGTCGGGGTATACAACGATCTTCTCGACGGTGTCGGCACCCCGGTCATTCAGGCTTACGCTCGCAGCCTGGCGGGAACCAGCGGGTTCTACACCCAGGCCGAGCAGAGGCAGGTGATCAACGTCTACACCTACCTGGACGACCTGCAGGTGGCGGCAACGGTGGAGTACGCCGAAGCCGTGAACCTCGCGGCGGTCGACAACGGGACCAGCCAGACCGCCGCCCTTGCCAACGCCATGCGCGAGCGCGACCTGATCGATCAGAATCGCGCCAGGCAGGCCAAGCGCACCCCGCTCACAGAGCTTCCGGGCACGCTCGACCTGACGCAACGACTGTGGATCTCACCGTTTGCGCCGGGCCCTGTGTCCCACGTCGGCAACGACGCATACGAGGGCCGCTGGCGTCTTCCGAGCACGAACGAGTTCGCGTCGCTGACCTCAGGACGCGGCGATCAGACCGTGAAGGCCTACCTGTCACAACGGGGCGGTCTGCAGAGCGCCCTGCGGGACGTCCCCGAGTACGGCAGCAGCGGCGAGTTCTGGACCTCAACCAAGTACGTGAACCCGCTGCCGATGTTCGGGAACCCGTGCCCCAACTGCTACTACACCGTCTCGACCAACGACGCCTACGTCCGCGCACATCCGGAGACCGAGAAGTTCTATGCGCTCTACGTGTCGCCGCTGACCGACGCCGAGGTGCAGCAGTTCAGCTTCCTCTGGAACTGACTCGGAGCGAGAGCTGGTACGGCGAAAGGGTGAGCGATGGGACTTGAACCCACGACCGCCTGGACCACAACCAGGAGCTCTACCAACTGAGCTACGCCCACCGCGGATCAATCAATTTATCAGCGCACGGCGAGTCCCGCCGTGACGGGGGCGCTAGGAGCGGCGCGCGCCGTCGAGCGCTGCCTCGATCGCGCGCTGCAGGCGCGGCAGACCGAGTTCCAGCTCGGGTGGCACCAGGCTGACGACAATGCCGATGACGACGGTCATCGCCCCCAGGATCTGCCAGGCGCCGACCGGGTTGGCGAAGGCCACCCAGCCGACCACGGCGCCGACCAGCGGCTCGAGGTTCACGAAGACGCCGGCCAGCTCCGGCGCGACCCGCGCCTGACCGTAGGCGAACAGCCAGAACGGCAGGATCGTCCCGACCAGCGCCAGAGCTAGGAAGGCCACGACCGGACCGGGCGTGCTCGGAGCGTGCGGCACGCGGCCGGCGAGCAGCGCGACCGGCAGCGACACCAGCTCGGCAGCAAGGAACTGGACCGCGGTCACGGCGGCGGCGTCGCGGCCCTTGAGCATGCTCGGCTGGATTGCGATGAAGGCACCGGACAGCACCACCGAGGCGAACACGAGCATGTCGCCCGAGTCGGTGGCGCCACCGCCGCCGCCCTTGGCGACAAGCACCACTCCGATCAGCGCAACCGCGTAGCCGACCCAGACGAGCAGCCGTGCGCTGCCCCTGCCGAGCGCGGCGGCGACCAGCGCAACCACCACCGGCAGCGCGCCCACGATGATCGCGCCGTGGCTGACGCTGGTGTGATCGATACCGACGTTCTGCAACAGGACGACGGCGCCGTAGCCGATCGCACCGGCCGCGAGGATGCGCGGCGTGAACGCCTGACGCAGTCCGCGGCGGCCGACGATCCCAAGGATCGGTGCCGCCGCGAGGAACCGCATCGCAGTCAGCCAGCTCGGGTCGAGCCAGCGCAGCGAGAGCTTGGACAGCGCGACCGTGACCCCCCAGAGGGAGCCGGCGGCGACCAGAGCGAGGATGGCACTGCGGTTCTTCATATGTATTGATGATGATGCACTCGCGCCTGATTTCGCCCATATATTTGACTTCTAGGTGTTATGACGATGGAATCCACTAGATGAGCGCCATTTCTCTGGATTTAATTGATCTGGAGCTGCTCAAACAGCTACAGCTCGACGCCGATCGCTCCAATGTCGAGCTCGCGCGGCTCGCCGGCCTCTCTCCAACGGCAACCCTGCATCGCGTCCGCCGGCTCAAGAGCTCGGGCATCATCCACGCCGTCGTCGCCGAGCTCGACGCAGACCTCGCCGGGTTTCCGTTGCACGTCTACCTGTTGGTCACAATCGAGCGCCACGATGACGCCGGACATCGCCGCTTCATGGCGGCGGTGCAGGCGATGCCCGAGGTGATCGCCGCGGATTGGGTGACGGGCGAGATCGACGCGATCCTGGTGGTCGTGGCGCGCGAGGTCGCCGAGCTACAGCGCGTGATCATGCGCCTGTCCTCACGCGGCGGCGCCACGCGCGTCACAACGCTGCTGCGGCTCGAGCAGCTGAAGCCGAACTCACCGCTGCCGCTGGTATCGAACGACCGCTGAGCAAAACGCCTGAGCGGTTTGCACGGCAGGAGCGCAGGGCAGCGTCCCGAGACCGTCTAATTCTCAGACAAACTGACTACCATCGAGGTCCTGGACTCTGGTGGGAAGCCGAGTTGTAGCCGAACGTGAGGAGCCAGATGCCCGGTCTGTCTACCGAAATCGATGACGCAGGCGAGGAGCGCTACCGCATCGCCTTCGAGCACGCGGTGCTGCCGGCCTGGTTCTGTGACACCGACCTGAGGCTGACCGAGGTGAACGCGGCGCTGTGCGAGATGCTCGACCGCCCGCGCGAGCAGCTACTGGGCAGGATGCTCTCCGACTTCACTCACGCCGAGGAGCGCGACGACGACGCGCAGGGCGCGATCCCGCTGCTCTCGGGCGAACGCAGCGCCTACGCGCATGAACGCCAGTTGCTGCGCCCCGACGGAAGCACGCTGTGGGCGCTGGTGGTGATGAGCGTCGTCCGCGACGCGGACGGGCGGCCCAGCTACCTCGTCGGCCAGGCGACCGATCTGACCGAACATGAGCTGCGCGAGAAGCGCCTGCGACACCTGGCCGACCATGATCCGCTCACGGGCCTCGTCAACAGACGCGGCTTCGGTCGTGAGCTGCGCCGCCACCTCAGCAGGCTGGCCCGCTACGGCACCAAGGGCGCGCTGCTGATGATCGACCTCGACAACTTCAAGGGCTACAACGACGCCAACGGGCACGCAGGGGGGGATGCGCTGCTGCAGAGCGTCGCGGAAGCGCTCGACGCACGGCTGCGTGGCGGTGACGTGATCGGCCGCATCGGCGGCGATGAGTTTGCAGTGCTGCTGCCCGAGGTGACGCCGGAGCAGGCGGAGGTCGTTGGCGCGGCGCTCGTGGCAGCGGTGCGCGAGCTCGGCCAGGGGCACGAGCCCGAGGTCACCGCGAGCGTCGGGATCTTCTGCTTCGACCGGCAGCACGAGCTCTCCGAGCACAATGCGATGGTGGGCGCCGACCTGGCCATGTACGCCGCCAAGCACGCGGGCCGCGACCGGCACGCGCCCTTCACCCTATGGACATCCGCAGCCTCATCGCCGAGCATGTCTGAGCACTGATCGGGCACTGCCCGGAGTCGAAGAAAGGGTGAGGCCACATGGCCATTAGTGAGGCGGTATCCACCCCGCTTTTGATCGACGGTGAGGAGCGCTTCACCACAGAGAAGCTTGCGGTCCACGACCCACACGATGGATCGTTGATCGGGCACGCCGCCGCCGCCAGCGCGCAGGACGCGCTCGACGCCGTGGCCGCCGCGGAGCGGGCCTGGCCCGCGTGGGCCGCACTGTCGGCGGCGGAGCGCATTGACATCTGCCTGAAGGCGCTCGAGACGCTGCCGGTTGACCTGGACGAGCGCGCCGAGGTGCTCTCGCGTGAGAACGGCAAGATCCGCTTCGAAGCGTCGATCGACCTGCAGGTGTTCGTCGGGCGCTTCCACGAGGCGGCCAGGCATGCGCAGGACCTAGATACGACCGAAACGATTCCCGGGCCGCCGTACAACACGACGATCCGGCACGTGCCGCAGGGCGTCGTGACGATCATCTACCCGTTCAACTGGCCGCTGGCGATCCTCGCCGCGAGCCTGCCGCATGCGCTGATGGCCGGCAACACTGTGATCGCCAAGCCGCCGCCGACCACGCCGCTGTCCTCGGTGCTGACCCTGCGCCAGGTGGCGCAGAAGCTGCCCCCGGGTGTGCTCAACGTGGTCACCGGCGCGGATGCGGTGCTCGGGCCGATCGTCGTCGGCGACCCGCGCGTCAAGCACGTGTGCTTCACCGGCTCGACCGCAGGCGGCAAGCGGATCATGGAGATGGCGTCCAGGAACGTCACCAACGTGACGCTCGAGCTTGGCGGCAACGACCCGGCGATTGTGCTCGCCGACGCCGACCTGGACGATGGCACGATCTTCAAGATGGCGCTCGCGACCTTCATGACTACCGGCCAGGTGTGCATGGCGCTCAAGCGCCTTTACGTGCCGCGGGGCATGTATGAGCAGGCGGTCGAGGGCCTACGCGGATTCATCGACAGTCAGAAGATCGGCTCGGGTCTCAACCCCGAGGTGACCATGGGTCCGCTCAACATGAGCCGCCAGCGCGACTACGTGCAGGAGCTGCTGGCCGAGTCACGGGCGCGCGGCACCGAGGTCATCGACGGCGGCGAGTACCTGGATTCAGACCCGGCAGAGGGCAACTACATGAAGCCCGCGCTGGTGTTGAACCCATCCGCCGACGAGCGCATCGTGACCGAGGAGCAGTTCGGGCCGGCCCTGCCGATCATCCCCTACGACACCGAGGAAGAGGCCGTGCGCCGCGCCAACGACACCTGGGCCGGGCTCTGTGCCTCGGTCTGGTCGAGCGACGACGAGCACGCACTGCGGATCGGCAGTCAGCTGCGTGCCGGTCACGTCTTCTTCAACAACCACAACGCGACCGCGGTCGACGAGCGCGCCATGTTCGGCGGATTCAACCAGAGCGGCATCGGCCGCGAGCTCGGCCGCGAGGGCATGCTCAGCTTCACCGAGACGCAAGTGCTCGCCCTACCCGACGGTCAGGCAACCCACTAGCCCTGCTCGCGGGCACGCACTGCCCACGGACGATGTGGGGCCGGCCAGCCAGCGGGCGGCCGGCCCCACAGGCACTACTTGAACTGAACCTTGGAGGGGTAGTTCGCGGGCTCGACGCCGAACGCGTATGCGGTGTGCGTGTTGAACGTCGCGCCCGGGTCGAGGACGACCGACGGCCAGCCGGACTGGCCGATGTGGTTGGGTGAGTCGGGGTAGTGCTGGGTCTCCAGCGTGAAGCCTGCGCCCTGGCGGTAGACCGATCCACTGGTGCCGATCAGGTCACCGACGAGGAAGTTGCCCGTGTAGAGCTGGACTCCCGGCTGGTCGGTGTACTCCCACAACGTGATTCCGGTCTGCTGGTCCTCGGCGACCGCGCCCAGCCGATAGCTGCCCTGGTCGTTGAGTACCCAGTTGTTGTCATATCCATGGGCGATCTGCAACTGCTTGAGCGGCCCTGAGGTGCCGTCCGGCAGGCTGGTGTCGGTGATGTACTTGCCGATCGGGTGCATCGAGCGGAAGTCGTACGCGGTCCCGGCCACCGGCACGAAGTACGGAGCCTCCGGGATCTGGGTGGCGTTCGTCGGCGTGTACTCATCGCTATTGAGCGCCAGCTGCTGACCGTAGACGTCGCCGCTGGCCTCGCCACCGAGGTTGAAGTACGTGTGGTTTGTGAGGTTGATCACGGTCGCCTGGGTCGTCGATTCGTTGCTCGCCGCGTAGCTGATCTTCAGCTGACTGTCTGGAGTGACCGTGTAACTGACTGTCGCCTTGATGGGTGCGGGGTACCCGGTGCAGCCAGGGCTCAGTGACGGCAGGCAGCCCTCCCCCGCAGGGAAGCTGGCGGTCAGGGTCAGGTGCGCCCCGCCCTGGTCAACCCATGGTCCGGCATTCCAGACCTTGGTGTTCCATCCAAGGTAGCCACCGTGCAGCGAGTTCACGCCGTTGTTGATGTCGAGCTTGTAGGTGGTGCCGTTGAGGCTGAACGCACCGTTGGCGATGCGGTTGGCGTAGCGGCCGACAAGCGCGCCGAAGTAGGTGTCGCCCGAGCCACCTGATTCGGGCCACGGCGTCGACGTTACGCCCTGGGTGAAGTCAGACACGTAGTCGGCCAGCGTCGGGAAGCCGAGCGCAACGTCCACCAACTTGCCGGCCCGATCCGGCACCCAGATCGACTGCACGACACCACCGTAGTTGGACACGTCCACCTTCATACCGCTCGCGTTGCTGAGCGTGTACAGCTTCACCGACTGGCCGTTGACGCTGCCCCACGGCACGCTCGTAACGGCGCCGGCGGCGGCGCTGTGCGCATGCTTGCCATGGTGATGCACGCTGGCGCCACGGTGGTGTACTCGCGCGCTCCCGTGGGTGGTCGCCGACGCGACCCCCACCATGAGCCCGAACGACAGTGCCGTGCCGGCGACCAGCGCGCCAGTCGCGGCCTGTAGCCGCTTGACGCTGGAGTCGTGTTTCATCGACTCCTCCTCTCTCGTCCGTGCTTGCCCCGGCCAGGTTCGCAAGCTTGGTTTTCTCGGGCGTGCGAGTACCCATCGAGGTGAGCGCTAACACCAGGCCGTCAAGCGCTGGGAACGAAGCGGTTTAGCGACCTCTAACGGAAGCTGACGAGCGAGATCAGCGCCATCGTCTTCTTGCCGCCGGCTGCGGCGCCTCCACCGCTGGTCGACGGCGACGTGGTGCTGACGGTGAGGCGAGCACCGAGTTGGTTGCCGCGCTCGGCACGCAGGAGCTGATGGCCGGTGCTGCTCAGCGTGTAGGTGAGGTATCCGACCTCGCCGGGGCCGAGCGTGGTGGTGTGCGGCGGGGCGAGCGCGTTGCCGCCAAGCGTGACCTGCGCGGTCGCAACGCAGGGCACGCTCGTGCGGCAGGCCGCCAGCACGCCGCCCGTCCATCCGTTTGACACGTAGCTGGTCGAGCCGAGGATCTGGAGGGTCGAGCCCGGCCACGTGTGGCGCGTCGGCGACTTGCCGGAGATCGTGTAGCCGATGAGGGTGATCGGACGCGACGCGGTCACGCCGGTTGCGCCGAGCAGGCGGACGGTGACGGGCAGATGATGGCCGACCGTGTCGGTCACGAGCCGATGGGTCTCGGTGCTGATCGGGACCAGAAGCTGTCCCCCCTGCGCCGGCACGCCGCTCATCTCACTGTGGGCGATGCGGCGAGTGCCGTCGAAGATCTGGGCCTCGAGCTGGCAGGGTTTCTGGTTCAGGCAGGCGACGGGGATGCCGACCGGGCCCTGGCTGCCAACGTAGGCGCTGCGCCCGAAGATCGCAAGGCTCGCGGGCGTCTGGATCGGCGCCGAGGTGCCAATCACCTGCCCCAGCGAGCCCAGCCCCTGAACCGCGTAGTACGGGTAGACGGCCTGCAGCTTGAGCGGGAATGGAGAGCTGGCCGCCAGTGTTTGGACGGCGCTCAGAGCCAGCGGCGAAGAGCCGGCGAGGACCGTGTACTGCGTGATCCCGGGCTCGCTGGCCCACGCCGGGGTGAGGTCGACCGAGCCGTTGACCTGAGGCCTGATCGTCAGCGTCGGCAGGCCGATCACCTGGTTCACGAGCGTGCCGCTGCCGTAGGCCGCGGTCGGCGCGTCGACGTAGTCACGGTCGATTCCGATCGCGACGCCGCCGTAGGTTTCGGGCGATTTGGTGGGATCGCTGTAGTACTGCAGCAGCTGATGGGTACCGGACCAGTCGCTGGCCGGTACGTAGGGATTCGCCGGGCTCGTCGGCGGCGTGCCCGGCGCCGACGCATCCCAGTCAGCCGTCCAGAGCTCGTCGGGCTCGACATAGGCCGTGCCGTAGTTGTCGGCCAGGTCTGTGATCCCGGAGCTGCCGCTGCCGTAGACGCCCGACAGGTAGCCGCTCGTGTGCAGCTGCTCGGTCCAGGCCTGGAGGAAGGCGAGCACGGCGCCGGAGTCGGTGGTCGAGCGCTTGTAGTTCTCCATGTCGTAGTAGATCGGGTTCGCCGGCCCGATCCCCAGCGCCTGCGCCTGCGCGACGGCATCCTGCGCGGCAGCGGTGCCCTGTGCGGCGGCGGTCGTGTACTGGCCACCGGTGAGGGCGCTGGACATCGCCTGGCAGCAGCCGCCCGGCGCCTGCAGGCCCACGTACAGCGGCAGCATGTGCCAGCCGGCGGCCGACTCGGCGCTCACCCAGGTCGCGTTGAGGTTGCCGCCCAGGCAGGCCGCGTTGACCCCGCCGATATAGATGCCGATCGCAGCATACGGCGAGCTCTGGCCCCAGGCCGACATCGCCGTCGTGGAAGGGGCCGAGCACACGTCGAAACCAAGGCCGTTGTAGACCGCGCCCGGGGTCCCGGGGCTCGAAGTCGAAGTCTGGCGCGATTGCTCGCGCGCGCGCCACAGCGGAATACGAACGGTCTTGGGACTGTGCCCGTTGGTGGCGAGCATCGCCGCGCGAAGCGAGTGCACGCCCAACGCCGCACGGATGACCTGCGGATCGCGGCCCCAGGTCGCAGTGATGGTCAGGTGGTGTCGACTGTCGTTGAGCCGTGCCATCGAGCCGCCGGCGGTAGCCGCCGCGAGCAGGCTCACCGGGGTAAGCAGCCGGCCGCGGTAGGCGGCGGGAGAGACGAGCAGCGCCTCCGTGCGGCCGATCGCCTGCCGGGGGCAGATCTGTTCGCTACCGGGCTCGCCGAGATACACCGCGTGACGGTTGAAGCGCACGCAGACGCGCGAGTGTGCGCCGAGGTGGAAGACCGGCCAGCTGGACGGAACGCGCAACTCAATACCGTGATAGCCGACCGTTTTGCTGCGCCGCGCAGCGAGCGCCGAGCCGGCGCAGGCGAGCATGCCGATGACAACGGCAGCGATCGTGATCAGCGCCGTACGTGAACTGCAAGACGGGCGGGTGCGGCTCCTGATCACGACAACTGAGAAAACAGCATGGACACTCGAAGGTTTCGGTCCGCGACGTCGAGCGCCTGTATGTGCAACGGCGCTTGCGACCGCCGCGCCGGCGTCCGGCCGCGGATCCTTAGGAGCCGCGGCTCAGGGCGCGTAGCGGCGGTGCAACATCAGCGAGTTGCCCTCGCTGTCCTGGAAGAAGGCCATCTTGCAGACGCCCGTGTCGAGTTCGCCCGCGAACGTGACGCCGCGCTGCTCGAGCGTGCGCTTGGCCTCGGCCACATCGGCGACGCGCAACGCGATCGGCGCGGGGTGCGGGGCGAACTCCATGCCCATCGCCGCCGGATTGGTCAGATATAGCGAGACATTGCCAGTCTCGATCTCCGGGAAGCCCAGCTCCCAATCGGGGCTGTGCATGCCGAGCACGTCGCGATAGAAGGCCCTGGCCCGTTCCATGTCCTGAACGGGTACTGAAACGAAGTCGGTGCGCTCCACGATGTTGTCCATGGGCGCAGTATGACCGTGCGGCTTTGACTCTCGTGCGCTTCGCGCAGCCGCTCCCTGCGAACAGGCCCGTGAGGGCGGGCACGCGCGATCCGACTTGACCCGCTGTCTTCCAGACAGCAATGGGCCAACACACACCGAGCAGAAGGCAGAGGCTGCACCGGATCGTCGATGTTCGGCCCTGCCATCACGAGGCTGGCCATCGACCAGGCGTTCGACCGTAGGACGAGCAGTGGGCGAACCCTCCGCGCACGGTTGTTCAACAGGCAGTGGCGGGCCGCCCGCGCTCGTGCCGCAGCCCCATGAGGTATTCGTGCATCCGCGTCGCATCGTCGGCTGGAATCGAGCGAAAGGTGACCCCCACGGCACGCTCGAGACGTCTGATGACCTCGGCTTGCGCGGTGACGGGACGTGGATCATCGCCGAACATGAGCTCGAGCGAGAAGGGCTGAGGATCGGCAAGAGCCGGATGCTCGCGAAGCAAGGCACCGTATTCGCTCAGATTGATGGTGTCGGTCCATGCCGGACCGCGGTCGGCCGTGCCGGCCCCTGTGATGCGCACTCGCGTCACGAGCTCGACACGCTCACCGGTCCGCCGCTCCGGCATGGCGATCCCGTCCGTGACAGCCACGTTGAGATCCGGGGGGCTCGCGCGGACCGCCACCCGGAGCCCGACGGCCATGCCGAACTCCTTGAACACGAGATATCCGGGCCACCCCGCCACGAGCCGTCCGACGACGCTCGGCGGAATCTCCCCGCGACAAGCCAGCCGGCTGGCAGATCCCCGGACATTGATGACGCCGCACCGGATCGCTCGCGGCTCATCGTCGAGGCTCAGGGTGACGATCTGGCCGACGTGGAGTCGTCGCATCTTGTCCCTCCGGTGGTCACGGCCTCTTGACACGACTCATGCAGCGAGAATCGGCCTCGTTGTGTGTGAGCCGTATCCGATCTTTGAACGGGTCGCGGTGGTGCTTTTGCACGATGCGGAGCCCTGGAGCAAGCGGGGCCCCGAACGCCGGCTGTGGGCTCTAGAGGGCCGCCTCTTCGCCCAGGGTTGGGATCCAGAACTCGACGCTGGTTCCCGACCCAGCCTCGCTTCTGATCCGCAGCCAGCCGCCGGCCAGCTCCGCACGCTCCCTGATCGCTGTCAGTCCGAGGTGGCCGGGCGCCGAGCCCGCGAACGAGTCGGCATCGAACCCACGTCCATCGTCGCTGACTCGGACGAGGTAGCCACCGGCTTGGTGGTCCAGCAGAACCCGCGCGATCGCCGCGTGCGCGTGCTTGCGAATGTTCGCCAGCGCCTCTTGGACGATGCGGTAGATGATCAGACGGGTGTCCTGGGAAGGCTGTGAGATCAGCCTGTCATCAAGGATGTGTCTGACCGAGGTCTGCCGCTCCGCCTCGTCGAGGGAGGTGCGGAGTGCGGCGCTCAGCCCTTCTCGGTCGAGCACCGGTGGGTGCAGCTCAAAGAGGAGGTGTCTCAGTCGAGCGATCGACAGTTCGACTGTCTCTGCCAACGAGTCGAGGAGCTCGAGCTGGGTGGGATCTTCGAGCGTCCCCCGAAGTATCTGCAGCCTCATCCCCGCCGCTGCCATGACCTGGATTGAGTCGTCGTGGATGTCGACGGCGATCCGTTGTCGCTCCTCTTCGCCTGCGCTGACCAGATGGCTCAATAGCGCCCGTCGCTCCTCGAGGCTCTGTTCCAGCGCGGCCTGGAGGTTTCGGTCGGTGATGTCGCGAATGTGCGCGGTCGCCAAGCGTCCGTCGTCGGTATCGATGGCGCTCAACGAGATGTCGATGGGGAACTCCGTCCCGTCGCGCCGCAACCCTGCGAGCAAGAGCCCAACACCCATCGGCCGGGTGCGCGGGTCCGCGAAATAGCCGGCTCTGTGGCCGACGTGCGCATGTCTGAAGCGCTCGGGCAGCAACAGTTCGACTCGTTGACCGATCAGCTGGTCACGCCCGTAGCCGAACATATCCTCCGTCTGCCGATTGGTCAGCTCGATCCGGCCGGCAGCATCGATGATCACCACCGCGTCCGGTGCGGCCTCGATCAGCTGGGCCAGCCGCTCCTCGCTGTGCCGGATCGCGTCTTCAGCCTCGCGGCGGGTGCTGATATCGCGAATGAACGCAGTCGCGAATGCGCCCTCAACGGTCTCGATCGCGCTCAGCGCGATGTCGATCGGGAACTCGGTGCCGTTCTTGCGCCGGCCGAAGAGCTCCAGTCCAGAGCCCATCGGCCTCGAGCGGCCGTCAGTGAAGTAACCGGCAAGCCGCTGCCGATGCTCGGCGTGAAAGCGCTCCGGGAGAAGCACGTCGATCGTTGAGCCGACGAGTTCGCCCGGGTCATAACCGAAGAAGTTCATTGTCTGGCGGTTGGCGAACACGATCGCGCCCCGCTCGTCGATCACGATCGTCGCGTCCGGGGCCTCATCGAGCAGGGCGCGGAAGAGTTGTTCTGACTGCCTCGAGCTCCGCTCGGTCTCGCGCCGTGACTCAATCTCTCGCACCAGATCTTCAACCACGCCGGCGACGATCTGCCCAGACAGGCTCGCCTGTCCTCGCGCGGCACGCCGGACCGCTTCGAGGATCTCAGGAGGAGAGGTGCCCTTGACGAGGTAACCGATTGCTCCGGCGCGCAGCATCGCCAGCACGCTCGCACCATCCTCATACGCCGACAGCGCGATCACATTCGTACCGTTGCCCTGTTCCGTTACGGCCTGAGCAACCCGGGAGCCACCTCCGCGGGGGATCCTCACGTCCTGGAGGATTACGTCGGGCGCCGCGCGCATGGCCGTCTCGATCGCGGCGTCGGCGTCAGCCACCGCGCCGACGATCTCGAGATCTGCCTGGCCCTCGATCAGCGCGACGAGCGCCTCCCTCAGCGGCTTCTCATCCTCGGCGATGAGGACCAGAATGGGCCGGTCTCGCCCGCGCGCGATGCATCCCGTTCCGGCATCCGCAGCAGTCAACCCTCCCTCCCTCTGTAAGACCCGCAGAACCAGACATTAGCTGCCGCCTAGTGCAAAAGCAGGATTAATTCAGGACTCAAGGGTCGATTGCGTGGAAGCTCAGGAGAGACGAAGCTCGCTGCATGCACGCGCCCGCCGTAGAGCGGCAGCCCGCCCCGGTCAGATGCTTGGTCGTTGAAGGTAACGCCCACGTGCGGTCGGCCATCGTTGATGCCATGACCATGGCGGGCATCGACGTCGCGGGCGTTGCCGGCGACACGGCCGATGCCTTTCAGCAACTCGCGACGGAGCGGCTTGATGTAATGGTGTTCAACCTGTGGGCCGGCACCGAGGACGGAATCGCGGTTGTGAGTCGTGTCGCTGAGCTGGCGCCCCACCTCGACGTGGTGGTGTACAGCTCACATGCCTCGCACGCAACAGCCTCGGCAGTCCTTGCCGCTGGCGCCCACGCAGTTGTGATCAAACGACCCTCAATTGACACCCTCGTGGATGCCTTGCATGCGGTGCGTGCAGGTCGGCTGTTCGTGGACCCGTTGATCGTCGACGAAACTGACTACCTCCGCCAGTAACTGGCGGACCGCCATGAGCTCAGAGTCGCCAAACCCATCGACGCCCCATCCACTCACGATCAGCTGCCTGGTCGCTGACGACCACCCCGCGGTCCTCGATGCAGTCATCCGATATCTGGCCGACGACGACGAGATAGACGTCGTCGGCCAGGCTCGCACCGGAGAGCAGGCGCTACGCATGATCTCCGAACTAAAGCCACTGGTGGGGCTACTTGACATTCGGATGCCAGGCAAGACCGGTATCGAGGTGGCACGCGGCCTGGCCGAACGCCAAATCGCAACCGGCATCATTCTCTATACGGCTGACGCCGACCGGGGCCAGCTGATCGACGCCCTCGACGTCGGAGTGCGCGGCTACCTGCTCAAAGAAGCGCCGCTCAGCGATCTCTCGAGGGCTATTCGAGTGATCGCAGCCGGAGAGACGTACATCGATCCCGCGCTCGCCGGAAAGCTGCCCGGACCTCACTCGGTCGAGAAGCTTCCTCAACTCACCAAGCGGGAACGAGAGATCCTGCGCCTTATCGCCGACGGAATGCGCAACGAACAGATCGCACGCGAGCTCTCCATCTCGCCGTTCACCGTACGCACACACGTGAAGAACGTGATGGAGAAGCTCGGCGCCGAGACCCGCACACAGGCGGTCGCCACCGCCCTGCGCCGCTCGCTGATCACGTAGCGCTCGTACGTCTTCCGCCACGCTTGAGCATCGCGTTGGCCGCCGGTGCGGTGCTGCGGCTGTTCGAACCTAGGACGCCTCCGTGCGACTGCTGAGTGGCTCCCGCAACTTAGGACTAATTTACCGAACGCACTAGTCGAAAAGGACTACGCTTGCGCCGAGGAGATGGTTCGGTGTCCGATGCAAGCGACTGATGCGATGGAGTCCCGTGAAGCCCCCACTCGCCTGGGTTCCGCGGTCAGAGTCCCGGGGCAACACTGCGGCTCGACGAGCGCACACGCGCACGACTCGGCCGGCCGTCACCATGAGCGGAACCGTCCGGTCTCACTCGGCGATGTGGAGGCGGCGACGGCTCTCATATCCGGAGCCGATCCCGGGCGATCAGTGCCGTTCAGACACGGTGATATGGGCGTCGAAGTCGGCCCTCTTGACTCCCGCCCGGGACTCAGCACGGAGCCTCCAGGTGTCACGTACCCAAGACGGTTGACACACGGCACCCTGCTCGTGGATGCGAGAGCACCAGCATGACCGCCCTTCGCGAGATGCGAGTGCTGGTCGTGGACGATAACCCGGACAACGTAAAACTGATCGAACACATCATGCGGGGGGCGGGCTACACGAGCCTGCTGAGCACGTGTGACCCGAGGGCCGTTGCCGCTATGTGCGAAGCGTGGCGACCGGACCTCGTGCTACTCGACTTACATATGCCGGGATGGTCCGGGCTTGATGTGATGGAGGAGATCAGGCACTTGATCGCCGAGCCGGACTCCCTTCCGGTCCTGGTGGTCACCGCTGACGCCACGCCAGATGCTCGCTACCGCGCGCTGACGATGGGCGCTCGGGACTTCATCACCAAGCCGATCGACGGGCGGGAGCTCCTCTTGCGGGCACGCAACCTGCTTACTACGCGCGCCCTGCAGACCGCGCTGGCCGCTCATAACGCGGCGTTGGACAGGGAGGTGAGAGCGCGCACCACGGAGCTCGAAACAGCGCGGCTGGAGAGCCTGACGCTGTTGGCTGCCGTGGGCGAATACCACGACCACAGCACTCACGCGCACACGCAACGCGTCGGCGAACTGGCATCGAAACTCGCCACTGCCCTGAGGCTGCCGGAGGCACTGGCTGCTGACATGCGCGTCACCGCTCCGCTTCACGACATCGGAAAGGTCGCGGTGAGCCAGGAGATCCTGTGCAAACCCGGACCGCTGAGTGCCGAGGAACGGAACACGATGATGCGCCATGCGGAGATCGGCGCCGACATTCTGTCGTCCGCCGGCTCGCCGCTCTTCCATTTAGCTGCCGATCTCGCTCGCAGTCATCACGAGCATTGGGATGGTGGCGGTTACCCATACGGACTGAGTGGTGAGGAGATCCCCCTGGCAGGACGCATCACGGCGGTCGTCGACGTGTTTGACGCGCTCACGCACGACCGTCCGTACAAGCGTGCATGGGACGTGAGCGACGCCTTGGAGCTGATCCGCCGTGAAGCAGGCCAGCAGTTCGATCCGCAGGTTGCGGAAGCATTCGCGACGGTTCATGAACTGGGTGAGCCGGCCGCCGCGGTACGGGAGTCGTGATGGGGCTGCACTCCGACGAGCCGCCCGTGAGATCCAGCACGATTGCGCGCTCCGCGGGCACCCTGCGGGCACGAACCCGGCAGCTGCAGGCTGTATCAGAGCTCGGCTTCGAGGCGCTGGCGCGACCGAAACTGCTGCCGGTTGCCGAACGTGCTGTGAATCTGGTAGCGGAAGTACTTTCAGTGGAGATCGTCACCGTGGAGGAACGACTTGACGATAGCCGGCTGATCGTGCGCGCCGCGGTAGGACTCGGGCCTGTGGTGAAAGACGGCGAACGGGCAACTGCTGGGAGCGAGTCACTGGCGAACTACACGCTCGCTGCCGACGGCCCGGTGATCTCCGATGACGTACAGAAAGACAGCAGGTTCTCCGTGCGTCCGAGTTTCATTCAGGCCGGCATGCACTCCGGGATCAGTGTCGCGATCGGCGCCCCGGAGGTGGCGTGGGGAGTTCTGGTCGCAGGATCGACCCGCGAGCGCTACCTCGCTGCGGATGACATTGCGTTCCTGCAGAGTGTCTCCCATCTCCTGCATTCGGTCGTGCAACTGGAACGGGGTGAGCGTGAGCTGCAGCGCCTCGCGGACGCGGTCGAGGACGCATCGGACGCAATTATCTCGGTGGACCGCGACGGCCGGATAAAACGCTGGAATCACGGCGCGGAGCGGCTGATGGGCGTCGCAGCCGAGCAAGCGATCGGTCGCACCATTGGCGGACTCAACGAGCTGACGGGCGAGCCTCAAACCACCGGCATGCGCAGCAAATCGGCGGTCGAGGCGGTCCTCAGCACCGGGCGTGGCTTCCGCTACGAGACACGGCGCAAACGTGGCGACAAACTCGTCGATCTGTCCGTGGAGGTGACGCCGTGGCGAGTCGATGGGCGCATCGCGGGCGTAACGAACCTCGTGACCGACATCACCGCCCGCAAGCAGGCGGATCAGACAAATGCCCGGCTCGCCGCAATCGTCGAGGGGTCGGATGACGCGATCATCGGCAAGGATCTGGCCGGCGAGATCACGAGCTGGAATCCATCGGCGGAGCGGATTTATGGGTACACCGCAGCCGAGGCGGTCGGGACCAACATCTCAATGCTCGTCCCCGAGGAGCGTCTCGCCGAGCTAGACGGGATCATGCAGAAGATCGTGGGCGGCACTTCCGTCACGCACCTGGAGACCGTGCGTCGGCGTAAGGACGGTCGGGTCATCGACGTGTCCGTCACGATTTCACCAATTCGGGACGCGAACGGTGACATCGTCGGAGCGGCCACGGTCGGCCGCGACATCACCGAGCGTAGGCAGAACGAACGAGCGCGCGACCAGGCGCTGGAGAACCTGGCCGAGGCCCAGCGCCTCGCGAAGCTTGGCTCCTGGACATGGTGCCCCGAGACCGACGAAGGGACATGGTCGGCGCAGATGTACGAGATCTTCGGACGAGACCCCGCGGAGGGCCCCGCGACGGGCGAGGTGTTCTTCGGGTATCTGCACCCCGAAGACCAGGACCGTACGATGGCGGCGTACGTACAGACTTTCGGTGGCGGAAGCAGCTTCGAGTTCGAGTTCCGCATTCTGCATCGCGACGGCCGCAGCCATGATCTGCACCTGCTCGGATACGAGGATCCGGCGAACCCGGGCCGATACGTGGGCACCGTTCAGGACGTGACCGACCAGCGCGAGGCCGAACGCGAGCGAATCGAGCTGCACGCCGCGACCGTTCGCGCCGAGAGTGCAAATCGCGCCAAGAGCGAATTCCTGGCTCGCATGAGCCACGAGCTACGCACGCCCCTGAACTCGATACTGGGCTTTGGCCAGTTGCTCGAGCTTGACCAGCTCGAGGCTCGCCAGCATGAACGCGTCACCTTGGTGCTGAAGGCTGCGCGACACCTGCTCGACCTGATCAACGAGGTGCTGGACCTGGCCGGGATCGAAGCGGGCCGGTTGACGGTCTCGCCCGAGCCCGTAGCGTTGGCTGAGCTTGTGAACGAGACGGTGTCACTCGTCACACCACTCGCAAGCGAGCGGAATATCGAGCTGCGGATCGACCCGTCCGGCCTGGCTGACGATGAACACGTCAAGGCGGACCGCAACCGCCTCAAGCAGGTTCTGCTCAACGTGCTGTCGAACGCGATCAAGTACAACCGCCCTGGCGGGCGAGTGCACGTGACGTTCGACGTGGACGACCACGGCCGCGTCCGGACCAGGATCGCCGATAACGGAGTTGGCATCGCCAGTGAGCAGCTACCACGGCTATTCGAGCCATTCGAGCGGCTCGGAGCAGAGATGACCGAGATCGAAGGGACAGGGCTCGGGCTATCGCTCGCCAAGGGCCTGATTGAAGCGATGAGCGGGACGATCGAGGTCGAATCCACGTCGGGCGAGGGCACGAACGTGACGATCGAACTCGCCGAGGCCAACCGTCCGACCGCGGGTCCACTGGTTGCTGCGTACGCTCGAGCGGCCGTCACGCTGGGAGCCGACGCCGCGAAGCAGGTGATTCTCTACATCGAGGACAACCTCTCGAACCTGACGCTCGTCGAGCAGATCTTCGAGCCGCACCCCAACGTCGAGCTGATCTCGGCCATGCAGGGCTCGATGGGCATCGACCTCGCCCGCCGGCATCACCCGGCGCTGATTGTGCTCGACCTACATCTGCCCGACATGCCGGGGACGGAGGTGCTGAAGCGTCTCAAGGCCGACCCGATCACATCGAGAATTCCGGTCGCGGTTCTGACGGCCGACGCGGCGCGCGATCAGGCCGGCAAGAGCCGGACGCTCGGAGCAGCGTGCTACATGACAAAACCGCTCGACGTCACCCACTTCCTACAGGTGGTCTCGGAGTTACTCGCAGCACACCGCGATCCGGATACCTGAAGGTCGGTAACGGCAAGCTGCCTGACGGCTTTGCGAAATGCCCGCCGAGCGCGACGAGGCCGGAGCGACAACGTCGTTGCCGCGGTATCTGTTCAGCCCAACGAGGAGCTGCGATCTGCCCGAAACTACTGCCCCTTGATCAGTGGTCTGGCGCGACGCACCCACGGTCTGGCACGGTACTGAGCAAGCAGCGCGTCGCCGTTGGGGTGGTATGGATCTGTGCATCCTCAGTTTGGCGATCGTGGTCATCCATGACGACCCGAACACGGCTGAGCGGATCGCGAAGATTCTGAGCGAGGGCGGATTCACAGATATCCGTACGGTGCCCGATCCGGCGCTCGCCGTGCCGGTCGTCGCCGCTCAGCAGCCTGATCTGATCCTGCTTGGCCTGCACACGGCCGAGCGGTCTGAGTTTGCGATGATGAGCGACCTGGGCCGGATGGGGTGTGCCGGGATCGCAGCACCCGTGATCGTCGTTGCAAAAGACCAACGTCGGGAGACGGTCCGGCGCGCGTTGAACTATGGGGCGGCGGATTTCGTGGGCTGGCCGCTTGACGGGACAGAGCTCGTTCTGCGGGTGCGAAACCATCTGAAGTTTCGCCTGGTGGCGTTGCTGCTCGACCATCAGCTGCACGGCGTCCAGGCCGATCTTGAGCGCGAGCGGCTTGAGGCGCTGGAACGGCTCGCCGGGGTCGCAGAGGCGCGAGACGAGACAATGGGGGAGCACTTGCGGCGGATCGAACGCTTGACCGCGGAGATCGCCCGCCAGCTGGGCTGGTCGGCCGCGGAGTGCCAGCGTGTCGGTCGCGCCTCGCGCGTGCACGACATCGGCATGCTCGCGATCCCCGACGCCATCATGCTGAAACCCGGAGCATTGGATGGAGCTGAGCGGGAGGCGTTGCGCGCGCACACCACCGTCGGCGCATGCCTGCTCGCGGGTAGCGGATCGCCGTTACTGCGAACCGCCGAGCGCATCGCACGAGCCCACCACGAGCGCTGGGATGGACTCGGCTATCCGGACGGGCTCCGCGGGGAGAGCATTCCCATCGAGGCACGGATCGTCGCGGTCGCGGATGCGTTCGACGCGATGACCACCCATCGCGTCCATCGCCGAGCCGTGACGGTCGAAGCGGCGATCAGGACGATCGCCGCCGGGCGCGGCCGCCAGTTCGACCCCGGGATCGTTGACGCGTTCGTCCAGATCGACCATCACAGCCCGTCGCTCCACCGAGAGATCGCATCCTTGAATCCCGCCTGAACGGCACCCGGCGGAATGCTCGTCGCCGCATTCTGGGTGGTTGACGCCTCGCCGGGTGATTGGCGCCAGGCGATCGGCCATCGCGGATCTATGTCAGGGATCACTCTCGGAGCTGAGGGGGCATGGTGCGGTCAGCGCGCGTATTGAGAGGATCCCTGGCAGCACCCGGTGTCCGGCTGTTGGTCGCGCGAGCGTCAGGGGTGATCGGTGAGCCGCGGCCCCGTGGGATCGTGATGGTAATTGTCAGGCCGCCGTCACTGCGCGGTTCGGCGGATGCGTTGCCGTTGTGGACGTTGGCGATGGATCTGACGATGGCCAGGCCGAGTCCGTATCCGTCGTGCGATATTCGATCGTCGAGTCGTTGGAACGGCTGGAAGATACGATCGGTATCTGCGTCGCTAATCGCGGGCCCCGTATTGGCCACTACGAGTTGGCTGCTTTGCGTGGTGAGGCGGGTGCGGATCCAGACGTCACCGGCGGGATTGCTGTATCGGACGGCGTTGTCGATCAGGTTCGCGGCTAACCGCTCTACGAGCACAGGGTCCCCTGATATGGGAGCGGAATCCAGGTCGGTATGGGTATGTCGGTCGCCGGTTTCGATCGTGTCGAGTACGTCCTCGATCACCGTAGCCAGGTCAACTTGCTCGTGGACCACGAGTCCACGCTCGTTGCGTGCGAGGATGAGCAGTGCGCTGATCAGGTTCTCGGCGCGGTCTACCGCCTCGCGGATGTCGGCTGCCATCCGGTTGACCTCATCGGCGGTGACCTCTGGACTGCCTGCAACGACATCGACCGTCGCGCGCATCACGGCAAGCGGGGTTCGTAGCTCATGGGACGCGTTGGCAATGAACCGTTGTTGACTGTCAAACGTCGCCTCGAGCCGGGCGAGCATCAGGTCGAACGTGTCCGCCAACTCCCGGAGCTCGTCCTGGGGACCGTGTAGGGCAACCCGCGCCGAGAGGTCATGGTCCGATGCCGCTCGGGCGGCGGCGGTTATCAGCTGCACAGGCCGCAAAGCCCGGCCGGAGAAGATCCATCCCAGAACGGTCGCGAGGATGATGACGGCGGCGAGGGTAACCAGCGAGTACTCAAGGAGGTGTGAGAGCGTGAGGCTCCGCTGCTGTTGTGCGCCCAGCAGCTGGAAGATGCACTGGGCGATGAGGAGCTTGTTGGGGTGCAGCCCGGGCTGCTCGGAGCGGCATTGCGCTCCGATACTGGCCGGGATGCCGCCTCGAGATGGTGGCTGTCGGCCCAGACCGGGTGCCCCGAGTTGGGCGACGAGAACGTAGCTGACGGCGACGACGACCGCTCCGCACACGGCGAACAGGCCGATGTTTAACAGCGTGAGCCGTACGCGGACGGTAAGTCGCGGGCGGCTCCTCACATCCGGTACCCCTTGCCTACCACCGTTTCTACGAGTGGCGGGTCACCGAGCTTGCGCCGCAGCCGGGTCATGGTTACCGAGACGATGTTGCTGAAGGGGTCAACGTTGGCGTCCCACACATGCTCGAGTAGGTCTTCGGCGCTGACAAGCCCCCCGTCGGCGGCGATCAACATCTCCAGCACCCCGAACTCCTTGCGCGTGAGCGAGAGCTGCTGAACGCCGCGACTTGCGCGGTGCCGCGCGCGGTCAACGGTGAGGTCTCCTCGTTGCAGGACCGGCGGTGCGGATGGCGCTCGGCGAGACAACGCCCGGACACGAGCAACAAGCTCAGCGAAAACGAACGGTTTACCGAGGTAGTCATCGGCGCCCAACTCGAGCCCATCCACCCGGTCGTTGACCGCTGTGGCGGCCGTGAGCATCAGGATCCGTGGGCCCGACCCGGCCAGATCCCGGCACACCCGATCGCCATGCACGGTAGGCAGGTCGCGGTCGAGGACGATTACGTCGTAGACCGTTTGTGCTGCAGCCGTCAGCGCCGCGGCGCCGTCGCACACGGCATCCACCGCCATCCCTGCCTGCCGCAGCCCTTGGGCGATGCGGCCGGCGAGGGTCACATGGTCTTCGACCACCAGCACCCGCATGCCCTCAATTGTGCGCCAACCGATATGACATCGGCGCAACATTGCAGGTAGCGGTGATGTCACGCACTCGGGCGTACAACCTTGCGCATGAAGCCAATCTCAAGCTCCAGCCCGTTCCGCCGACCTCGGACCGCGCGCCGCATCGCGTGACGGCGGCCATGAGAACCTCCCCACGGGCGGCCACTGAAATTCCCCACTGACGGCCAGGATTTCTCCCCGTGGGCGGCCATGTTTTCTCCCCACGGTTTTCCTGAATCTGTCGGTTAGCCACGCTTCGGCGCTCGAACTCGAGCTCGGGGTGTGGAGGCCGCGTGAAGAAACCGGAGGAAGTGATGGAGATCCTGGAGGCCTATGACCTGGCTGGCACGCTGCGTGGCGCAGCGGTGTTGGCCGGGTGTGATCACAAGACGGTCGCGCACTGGGTCGAGCAGCGTGATCTCGGGCTGGTGCCGAGAACGGAGCGCCGGCGGCCGGTGATGGCGGCCGACTATCAGCGCAAGATCGACGAGCTGGTGGACCGCTCGAGCGGGAAGATCCGGGCGGATGTCGCACACGGCAAGCTCGTCGACCTCGGCTATCTCGGGTCGTCGCGCACGACCAGGCGGTGGGTGGCGGAATCCAAGCGCCGGTGGCGGCGTGAGAACGGCCGGGTCACCCGGCCGTGGACACCCGAGCCCGGTTTGTGGGCGCAGTTCGACTACGGGGACGGCCCGGTCGTCGATGGTCGCAAGAGCGTGTTGTTCTGCGCGTGGCTGGCGTGGTCGAGGTTCCGGGTCGTGGTCCCGTTGCGCGACAAGACGCTGCCGTCGGTCGTGATCGGGATCGACCGTGCGCTGCGCGCATTCGGTGGCGCACCGACCTATCTGCTGACCGACAACGAGAAGACCGTGAGCGTCGATCACGTCTGCGGGATCGCGGTCCGCAACCCCCAGATCGTCTCGGTCGCCCGGCATTACGGGCTGACGATCCAGACCTGTGTTCCGGCTGACCCGCAGTCCAAGGGCGGCAGTGAGGCGACGGTGAAGATCGCGAAGGCTGACCTACTGCCCTCCGATCTCAACCTCCGCCCGGACTATGAGAGCTTCGCCGAGCTCGAGGAGGCCTGCCAGCAGTGGATGGCGGACGTGAACACCCGTCCGCACCGCTCAACGCAGGAGCCGCCGGTGATCCGGCTGGCCGCAGAGCACGAGCGGCTTCACCGCCTGCCCGGGATCCCGCACACGGTGTGCTTCGGGGAGACGCGCAAGGTCAGCTGGCAGTCCACGATCTCGGTTGGCGGGGCGCTCTACTCGGTCCCACACACGCTGGTTGATCAGCGGGTCTGGGCCCGCGTCGATGGTGAGCAGCTGATCGTCGTGCACGCCGATGGAATCGACGGGCCACGCGAGGTCGCCAGACATCAGCTGACGACACCCGGTCGGCCGAGCATCAACGACCAGCACTACCCGCCCCGGCCAGCTGGGGCGCTTGAGCGGCGGCCGCGGGCACGCTCAAGCGAGGAGCAGGCGTTCCTGCGGATCGGGCCTGCCGCCGAGGGCTGGCTTGTCAAGGCAGCAGCAGCCGGCACCTCCAGAGTCAGGCGCAAGATGGCCGAAGCGGTCGACCTCGCCAAGCTGCACGGCCCTGACCTGGTCAACGATGCGCTTCAGACCTGCGCTCGGGCGGGCCGGTTCGCCGATGGTGACCTTGCCTCGGTGCTCGCGCACCAGGCACGGACCGGTGGCGGGGAGCTGCTGCTGTTCCCCGCGCGTGAGGAAAGCTCGCTGCAGGCCTCAACCCGCGCATGGGAAGGGTTCGGGCGATGACGGTCCGCACCCCGGAGCCGCCAGCACTGCCCGACGAGCTCGACCGCCTGCTGCGCCGCTTGCGGCTGCCCTATGTCAGACGAGCCGCGCCCGAGGTGATCGCCACAGCCGCCTCACAACGCTGGGAAGCAGCCGAAGTGCTGCGGGTGCTGCTCACCGAGGAGGCCGCCGGCCGCGACCAAGCGACCACCTCGATGCGCCGCAAGCAGTCCGGGCTGCCGGCCGGCAAAACGTTCGACGCATGGGACCCCGACGCCTCCGCGGTCCCGGCAGCAACACAGAACGCGCTGCGCACGCTGGAATGGGTCGACCGCCACGAAGTCCTTGTGGTCTGCGGCCCGAGCGGCACCGGGAAGTCGCATCTAATCGAAGCGCTCGGGCACCTCGCGATCGACAAAGGACGCACCGTCGCGTGGCACACACTCGAGACCCTCGCGGTGCTGGTCCGCCGCCACCGTGCTGATGACTCGATCAACAAGGCGATCGCGAAACTGATCCGCGCCGACCTCATCCTCATTGATGACGTCGGCCTGCTTCCGGTCTCCAACGACGCGGCCGAGGCGCTGTTCCGCGTGATCGACGCCGCTTATGAGAAACGCTCGATCGCGATCTCATCGAACATCCACCCATCCGGGTTCGACGAGCTGATGCCCAAAACGATCGCCACCGCGACCGTCGACCGGCTCATGCACCACGCCCACATCCTCATCACCGACGGCGCCGACAGCTACCGCCTCGCGCAAGCAACCGCCGGCAAGGGGGTCAAGCCACTGGCCTAACCGACACCTACCAGCTGGTGGGGAGCTTCGTGGCCACCAGCCAAATCAACCCTGACGGTGGGGAGCTTCGTGGCCACCAGCGGGGAGAAAAGATGGCCACCAGTGGGGAGAAAAAGTGGCCGCGGATGGGGAGTTCTCGATGGCCATTGACAATCGCGACCGCCGTGGTCTCGTCGGTTGTTTTTGGGCTTCCGGTGGGGGCGTGCCAGGCCAGCTCAATTCACCATCCTGGCCGGTCATCCGCCGCTGCTCGCCGTGCATCGGCCGCGGCAGACTCCACAAGCTCAAAGCTGGTCGCCTTTTCACGCTGCGTCCGCCAACACGGCGTGCCGAACTTCCCCGACCCGCAGGCCGGCGCAACAAACGCGAAGTTTCCGAGTGCGCAGCAGCTCGGGGTCAGCAATTCGGTGCTTACCGCGGCCGAACGTAAGTGCGCACAGCTGCTCCCCCCCGGGATCAACGATCAGTTTCCCGCCGCCGAGATACAGGTGTTGCTCACAGGCATGCTGCGATTCAGCAAATGCATGCGCCAACACGGGGTGCCGAACTGGCCGGACCCCAGCACAAACTCCGACGGTCAGCCGCTCTTCCAGCTGAGCGCTAGCGGAATAAGCCGGCAAGAGGCTCGCTCGCAGCGAATCACAAAAGCGGAGCGCAAATGCCAGAAGTTGTTGCCCAGCGCGCTCGGTGGTATCCCAATTGGCTGACCGCGCACCACACGGGCGTGGTCGCTGGCTCGGCGGCGCGATCGCTGGCCTGCTTGTCCTCACTGCAGGCGCTGTCGTGCTGGGCAGCCGGGATGGACGCGACAACCGACGGGGACAGCTGGGCGACACCGCGCACGCCACTTCTCTGGCAACCGTGACGCGAGGCTCGCTGTCCTCTCAACTGACCTCCAACGGCACGCTCACCTACTCCACGCAGTCATACGGCTCTGCGTACACGGTCGTGAACCAGGAACCTGGAACGTTCTCGGCGCTACCGCTTCCCGGACGCGTGATCTCGCGCGGCCAGGTCGTCTACCGGGTGTCGAACCGTCCGGTGATTCTGCTTTACGGAAGCACGCCGGTGTACCGCTCGCTCTTCGCCGGTGACATCGGCCCCGATGTGCGGCAGCTCAACGAGAATCTCGTGGCGCTCGGGTGTGCCACTCGCGCTGAGCTCAGTCCCTCGTCGGACTACTTCGGTGCGGCGACAGCGGACGCGCTCGATCGTCTCCAAGTGCGTCTCCATGAGGAGCCGACCGGATCACTGGAGGAAGGCCAGGCAGTGTTCCTCCCGGGCAGGATTCGCATCGCCGCGGTTCGCGCAACGCTTGGTGCCCGGGCTGCGCGCGCAGTACGGATAGCTCTCGCGACGGCGACAACACGCGAGGTGATCATGGACCTGGACGCGTCCGATCAGACCGAGGTAGCGGTCGGCGACCGGGCGGAGGTTACGCTGCCAACCGGCCGGGCGACACCCGCAGTGGTCAGCGCGATCGGTTCCGTCATCGGTTCAGGCACCGCTGGTCCAACCGTGCCGGTCTACATCAAGCTCGAGCGGTCCGGCGCGGCCGGAAGGCTCACGCAGACACCCGTTCAGGTCGCGATCACGACCGCAACCATCAAGCGCGCCATGATCGT
Source organism: uncultured Actinomycetota bacterium (assembly GCA_963706725.1). Taxonomy (GTDB): domain Bacteria; phylum Actinomycetota; class Thermoleophilia; order Solirubrobacterales; family Solirubrobacteraceae; genus Palsa-465. Next base: position 3,388,485 of record OY970167.1, read on the forward strand.
GCCGGTCGACGCGTTGCTGGCGAGGCCGGGCGGCCGATATGCCGTCGAGACGGTGAATCCCGGCGGACGGCACGAGCTCGTTGGCGTAACGCTCGGGACCTTTGATGATGCGGACGGAAATGTCCAGGTGGCAGGGAGCCTGCGTCCCGGTGAACGGATCGTGGTACCCGGCGTATGACCGCGTGCGCAAAGGCGGTCGAGCTCTACGAGGTGAGCAAGAACTACGGGTCTCAACCGCCGGTAATGGCGTTGCGCGGGGTAAGCCTGACGGTCAGTGCCGGCGAGTTGCTGGCAATAGTTGGTCCGTCCGGCTCCGGCAAGACGACGCTACTGCACGTCATGGGCACGCTCGAGCGCCCGACGAGCGGCACCGTCCAGATCGATGGCGTCAATGCCGCCAGCCTGTCAGACAACCAGCTGGCGGCGCTGCGCGCCCACCGCGTCGGCTTCGTGTTTCAGCAGTTCTTCCTGGCGGAGCGCCAGACGGCTCTCGAGAACGTCGCCGACGGTCTTCTCTACGCCGGTGTGGACGTCAAGGAGCGGCGCGAGCAAGCCGCGCAGGCTCTCGCACGGGTAGGACTGTCACAGCGAGAGTGCTCTCGCCCTTCCCACATGTCCGGCGGAGAGCGCCAGCGGATCGCCATCGCCCGGGCACTGGTCGGCGGCCCAGCATTGTTGCTTGCCGACGAACCGACGGGAAACCTCGACACCCAAACAGGGGATCAGATCGTTCAGCTCCTTCTCAAGCTCAACACTGACGGCACCACGATCGTTGTGATCACCCACGATCACGCCCTCGCCAACCGCCTCCACCGCCAGGTACACGTTCGCGACGGACGCATCATTGATGACACCGCTACCGGCAATCCGCCAGCCTACGCCAAGAACCAGTGATGCCGACCGTCAAGGTTCTCAAGCCTATGCGACTCGGCGTTGGAGACCACGCCAGGATCGCAAGCGTAGGGATACGCACCAGACGACTACGCGCCGCCCTGTCGGCGAGCGGGATCGCAATCGGCGTGGCCGCGATCGTTGCCGTCCTCGGCCTCTCATCCTCCTCACAGGCCGGCCTGTTGGCAGAGATCGACCGGCTCGGCACTAACCTCCTCACCGTCACCACCGGACAGACTTTCACTGGCGCGACGGCACCACTCCCTCTGACCGCACCCGCCATGATCCGGCGCATCCCCTCGGTAATGAATGTCGCGGACACCGCGGACATCACGGATGCGAACGTCTACCGCAGCCCACTGATTCCAGCGGTAGAAACCAACGCACTGAGTGTCCAGGCCGCAAGTCTCGATCTTCCTTCAGCCATCGGCGCAAGCGTCACACAAGGCTCCTACCTGAACGCCGCGACTGCGATCGAGCCGGCGGCCGTACTCGGGGCCGCCGCAGCCCAACGACTGGGGATCGATCACTTGTACAGCGGCGAGAAGATCTGGGTAGGCGGCATGTGGTTCTACGTCGTCGGGATGCTCGGGCCGGCCCTGCTCGCCCCAGAAATCGACAACAGCGTGCTCATCGGCTACCCGGCCGCCAAGCGCTACCTCGGCTACAGCGCCAGCGACGGCGATGGCGACGTCACAACAGGGCCGCCGACCACCATCTACCTGCGCACCTCGACCGACGCGGTCGACACAGTACGTTCGCTCCTCGCGCCCACCGCGAATCCTCAGAACCCCAACGAGGTGGACGTCTCCCAACCCTCGGCCGCGCTCACCGCACGCGCCGACGCGCAGCGCGCATTCAATGGATTGTTCCTCGGCCTCGGCGCCGTAGCGCTGCTGGTTGGCGCCATCGGCATCGCGAACATCATGATCATCTCCGTACTCGAACGCAGATCCGAGATCGGACTCAGACGAGCACTCGGCGCCACCCGCTCCCAGATTCGTACACAGTTCCTCTCCGGAGCGATCCTGCTCGCGATCGTCGGCGGTGCCGCCGGCATCGCAATCGGCGTGATCGCAACAGCCATCTATTCCAGCACCAAACACTGGGCTGTCGTGATCCCAATCGAAGCCTGGGCAGGTGGAATCGCCTCTGCGGTCCTGATCGGCGCGACCGCCGGACTCATGCCAGCAATCCGTGCCGCGCAGCTCTCACCCACCGAAGCCCTCAGAACTACCTGAGAGTGCGACTCCGGGGGAGGAATCTGCCGTAGGCCCGTTTCTCCCCCAAAGTCGCGAACGGTTTTGAAGCGCCCCCGGCTGGATTCGAACCAGCGACCTACGGATTAGAAGTCCGCCGCTCTATCCAACTGAGCTACGGGGGCCGATGCCAGGCGGGCTTATTGTGGCCGACGCGCGCGAGGCTCGCCGGTTGGCATCAGATGTCGCTGGTGCCTTCGCGCCCGTAGTCATCGCGCAGGCGCACCACGTCATCGAGGTGAGGGGTGGAGGCTTCCAGCACATCGGCGTCCTCGAGCGCCTCGATCGTGTGGATCGTGCCCGGCTTGTTGCGCCAGACATCGCCGACGCTGACGGTGCGCTCGGTGAGGCTGTCCTCGGTCGTGCCCTGCACGAGAATCAGGCGGCCCGAGAGCACGTAGCTGGTCTCGTCCTTCTGCTCGTGATACTGGAGCGAGAGGCGGTGGCCCTTATTGACGTGCAGGATCTTGCCGACGTACTGATCGGTGGCGGCCCACCAGATCTCGTACCCCCAGGGCTTCTCGATGCGCCGCGGGAGTGTCTCTTCTGTTGCGTTTCCAGCTATTTCAGTTGCAGGCATCGCGCCCATCCTGTCAGGTCGAGCCCGCCGCTGCGAGGCGTCAGCAGGACGGTTGGTCACGTCGTCCCGTGACTTATAGTTCTGCGTGGGACGAGCGTAGAGCTGCAGCAGACGTCATCAAAGAGGGATCCACATGCAGAACCGGCTCCTCAAGCGCCCAACGCGGCGGCTGCGCAGGCGGGCCGGCGCGATCGTGCTCGGCCTGATGGCGGCGCTCGCACTGCCCGCCGCGGCGCTCGCCGGCGGCTTCACGATCAGGGTGCGAATCGCCAACCACACGCCGATCGCCGGCAAGCGCTGGCCGATCGAGCTCACGGTCACCAGAGGCAGAGAGCGGCTCAGTGGCACGGTCAGGTACCAGTTCATGTTCGCCGGAGTGGTCGTCAGAACCCAGCCCCAGCATGGCGCCTTTTCGTTCAGGCGCGGCATCTACCGTGACGAGCTGATCTTCCCGAAGCAGTCGCTGGGCGAGCCGTTGACGCTGCGGTTCCTGGTCAAGACCAGATACGGGACCGAGCACGCCGACTGGGCGCTTGAGACCAGGCGATAGGCCTGGGGTCATGCCGCCGGGCGTAAGCCCGTGGGTGGCCAGGTGCGGCCACCCACGGAAACAGACGCTTAAAGCGAGAGCGCTCCGTTCGGCGGGATATGAGGCCGGGACGGAGCGCGCTCTGAGGGAGGAGAGGGTGCTGCGCTGCAAATAGTCGCTCAGCCCCGCCCAGAAGTCCAAGACGAGAATTGACAAAGACATATAAGCTCTAGCTATGGAACTGCGGCAGCTCAGATACCTGGTCGCGCTCGCCGACGAGCAGAGCTTCACGCGCGCCGCCGAGCGCGAGCACATCGCCCAACCGGCGCTCTCACAGCAGATCCAGAAGCTCGAGCAGGAGCTCGGCGTGCCGCTGGTCGAGCGCACCACGCGCCGAGTCTCGATCACCGACGCCGGCAACCTGCTGGTCGCGCGCGCCCGACGGGTGCTGACCGAGCTCGAGTCTGCCCGCCAGGAGCTCGACCGCGTGCGCGGCGTCCAGACCGGGCACGTCGCCGTCGGGGCGATGAACACGATGGGTCCGGTCGACATCACGCTGGTGCTCGCGCGCTTCCATGAGCTGCACCCGCGGGTCGAGCTGACGGTTCGCGAGGACAACAGCGACGCGCTTGCCGAGATGCTGCGCGTCGACGTGCTCGACCTGGCGTTCCTGTCGGTGACCGAGCGCGTCGAGAGCCATGGCCTGGCGCTGCAGCAGATCCTGATGGAGGAGCTGGTGGTGGTGCTGCCACACGATCATCCGCTCGCCGGTCGCGAGGAGATCCGCATGGCCGATCTCGCGCGTGAGGAGTTCATCAGCTATCGCGAGGGCGCGCGCCTGCGTGAGCTGCTGATCAGCGCCGCCGACGAAGCCGGCTTCGTTCCGCGCATCTTCCTCGAGTCCAACGAGAGCCGCCGCATCCGCCGGCTCGTCGGCCGCGGCCTGGGGGTGGCGATCCTGCCGCGCTCACATGCGATCGGAGTCGGGACCAACGACCCGATCGCGGTCGCGCGGCTGGTCGAGCCGTCGCTCGCGCGTGACATCACGCTCGCGTGGCGCTCGGGTCGCAGGCTGCCGCCGGCAGTCTCCGAGTTCCTGATCCTCGCACGCGAGGCGTTCCCGCCCGAGGGCCTCGCCGACTGGCAGCGTCCGAGCGCATCGGGGCTCGCACCGCAGGCGGGAGCCACCGCGTAGCCAGCTGGGATGACGACACCGTCGCGAAAGCCGCCAGAGGAGCTCGCCAGCTATCGCGGGAAGCGCCGTTTTGAGGGCACCCCGGAACCCTCCGGCGAGAGCAGCGCCGAACAGGACGGGCAGCGCTTCGTCGTGCACGAGCACCACGCGCGACGGCTGCATTGGGACCTGCGGCTCGAGCACGATGGCGTGCTCACGTCCTGGGCGATCCCCAACGGCATCCCCGACGACCCAAAGAAGAACCGCAAGGCGATCCACGTCGAGGACCATCCGCTCGACTACATCGATTTCCACGGCACGATTCCGAGCGGCAACTACGGCGCCGGCGAGGTGAGCATCTGGGATCACGGCACCTACGCCCTCGAGAAGTGGCGCAGGGACGAGGTGATCGTCGTCTTCGCCGGCGAGCGCCTGCGCGGCCGCTACGTGCTCTTCCGCGCCGGTCGCGAGGAGCGCGACTGGATGATCCACCGCATGGATCCCCGGGTCGACGCCGGCGCGGAGGAGATGCCCGCCTTCATAACGCCCATGCTCGCCAAGCTCGCGACGCTCCCCGCTGAGGAGTCGCAGTGGACATTCGAGGTCAAGTGGGACGGCGTGCGCGCGATCACGCACTCAGAGCCGGGTCGCCTGCGGCTGCTCAGCCGCAACGGCAACGACATCACCGCCGCCTATCCGGAGCTGCGGGCGCTCAATCCCGCGCTGGGCTCGCACCGGGCGATCCTCGATGGCGAGATCGTCGCCTGCGACGGCGAGGGCAAGCCCAGCTTCCAGCTGCTGCAGACCCGCATGCACGTGCGCGGCGAGACTGCGGTGCGGCACCACGCGCAGAGCACGCCGGTCACCTACATGATCTTCGATCTGCTCTGGCTGGACGGCCACAGCCTGACGTCGCTGCCGTACGCGCAGCGTCGCGCGCGGCTCGAGGCGCTGGCGCTGAAGAGCGCGCACTGGCGCATCCCGGAGTCGTTCATGGGTCAGGGATCGGCGCTGCTGGCGGCGACGCGCGAGCAGGGACTCGAGGGCGTGATCGGCAAGCGGCTCGACGCTCGCTACGTGTCGGGGCGCCACGGCGCCTGGATCAAACTCAAGAACTGGGGCCGCCAGGAGGCGGTGATCGGCGGCTGGCGGGGCGGTCAGGGCGCTCGCGCCGGCAGGATCGGTGCGCTGCTGCTCGGCGTGTACGACGCCGGAGGCGAGCTGCGCTACGTGGGTCGCGTCGGCACCGGCTTCGACACCCACGAGCTCGAGCGGCTCGCCGAGCTGCTCGAGCCGCTCGCTCGTTCGGTGACGCCGTTTGCGGGACGCCAGCCCCCCAAGGACTCTCACTTCGTCGAACCGGAGGTGGTCTGCGAGGTCGAGTTCAGCGAGTGGACCCACGCCGGCACGCTGCGCCAGCCCTCATACAAGGGGTTGCGCGACGACAAACGCCCGGCCGAAGTCGTGCGCGAGAGACTGGCCGCCTTCTCGGGCGACGGGCCCGCTGGCCCGCCGCCGGTCTCGGCGCCTGCGGCTATCCCGTCCGCGAACGACGGCGAGCGCCCGGACGTGCAGGCATGGCTGGCGGCCGGACGCAAGGTGCGCGACGGGGTCGAGGTCGAGGTCGGTGGGCGCACGCTCAAGCTGACCAATGCCGGCAAGGTGCTGTACCCGGCGACCGGCTTTGCCAAGTGCGATCTGGTCGCGTATTACACCGCGGTCGCGCCGGCGCTGCTCCCCCACCTTCACGACCGGCCGCTGACGCTCAAGCGCTATCCCAACGGGGTCGACGCCGAGCACTTCTACGAGAAGCGCTCGCCACCGCACCGCCCCGACTGGATCCAGACGGTCAAGGTCCCGAGCGATCGCGGCAGCAAGGAGATCCCCTACACGCTGTGCCAGGACCTGCCGACGCTGATCTGGCTGGCCAACCTGGCGGATATCGAGCTGCACCCGTCGCTGTCGCTCGCCGGCGATGTCACGCGCCCGTCGATGGTCGCCTTCGACCTTGATCCGGGCGCGCCGGCAGGGATCGTCGAGTGCTGTGCGGTCGCCCTCGAGCTGCGCGAGCTGTTCCGGCAGCTCGGCCTCGACGCCTGCGCGAAGACCTCGGGATCCAAGGGCCTGCAGGTGTATGTGCCGCTCAACCACGACGGCACCAGCTACGAACAGACCAAGCCGTTTGCGCACGCCGTCGCCGGGCTACTCGAGGAGCGCCACCCCGAGCTGGTCGTCTCGAGCATGGCCAGGGCCAAGCGGGCCGGCAAGGTGTTGATCGACTGGAGCCAGAACGACGAGCACAAGACCACCATCTGCGTGTACTCGCTGCGCGCGACCGAGCAGCCGCGCGTGTCGACACCTGTGAGCTGGGATGAGGTTGCAGCCTGCCGCCACGGCGGCGACGAAATGCTCGGTTTCGGGCCCGAGGACGTGCTGACTCGGATTGCAAAACACGGCGATCTATTCGAGAAGATATTGACTTTGCAGCAGCACCTGCCCGCGTTGGAGGACTGAGAAAAGCCTTGGCCGCACCACGTTCGATGTGGAATGGAACCGTCGCCTTCGGCGAGGTCGTGTTTCCCGTGAAGCTGTACTCGATCGTGCAGGAGCGGCGCGTGCGCTTCCGCGAGGTGCATCTGGCCGACGGCGGCAAGATCGTGCACAAGCGTTTCGGCTCGCAGTCGGGCGATGAGATCCCCAGCGAGCGGATCCGCAAGTCCTATGAGATCTCCGAAGGCAACCAGGTGGTGCTCGACGATGAGGAGATCGCCGCGGCCCGCGGAGCGAACACGAAGGTGATCCAGATCGACCACTTCGTGCCCGCAGCTCAGATCGATCCGATCTTCTACGACAAGCCCTACGTGATCGGGGCACAGGATGGCGGCGAGCACGCCTACCGCGTGCTGCACGCCGCGCTCGAGAAGACGCAGAGCGTCGGGATCGGGCGCTTCATGCTGCGCACCCGCGAACAGCTGGTCGCACTCGGCGCGCACGGGCCGGCGCTGCGGCTGTACACGATGCGCTACGCCGACCAGATCGTTTCCGCCAGCGATCTCGACGTCCCTGCGCTCAGCCGCGAGCCGACCGAGCGTGAGCTGGATATGGCCGAGCGCCTGGTCGACACGCTCGCGCAGACCTGGGAGCCCAAGCGCTACGAGGACCGCCACCGCCAGGCGGTGATGGCGCTGATCGAGCAGAAGGCCGCGGGCGAGGAGCTGCACGTACCGGAGGTGCACGAGCCTGAGGAGACACCAGATCTGATCGCGGCGCTGGAGGCCAGTCTTGCCGGCAGGCCGCGGCGCAGGCAGCCCGCCACCGCCACCCCCAGCCGCCTGCGCGCACCCGCGAAGCCGAAGGCGAGCACCCGCTGATGCCGCCGGGAATCTGGAGCGGAACGCTCAGCTTCGGCCTCGTCGCGGTGCCGGTGCGGATGGTCAGCGCAACGCGCGACCTGGACGTGCGCTTCCATCAGGTCGACGGCGAGACCGGCGAGCGGATCCAGATCCGCCGCGTCTGCGAGGCGGATGGCGCGGAGGTCCCGTGGGAGGACATCGGGCGCGGTTATGACCTCGATGGGCAGCTCGTGACGCTGACCGACGAGGAGCTCGAGGCCGCAGCACCGGAGCGGACGCACACGATCGAGATCGAGGAGTTCGTCAACCTCGACGAGATCGACCCGGCGCAGTTCGACCACCCTTATTACCTCGTGCCGAGCTCCGACTCGGAGGGCACCACGCGCGCCTACCGGCTCTTGCGCGACGCGATGGCGAGCACCAACCAGGCAGCGGTCGGGCGCGTCGTGCTGCGCTCCAACGAATACCTGGTCGCGGTCCGCGAGCACGACGGGCTACTGGCATTGACAACGATGTTGTTCGCCGATGAGCTGCGCTCGAGCGACGAGATCGATGCCGTGCCGACCGGTTCCACGGGAGAGCCGAAGCGCGGCGAGGTGACGCAGGCCGTCAAGCTGATCGAGGCGATGACGCGTGACTTCGACCCCGCCAGCTACGAGGATCGCTACCGCGAGCGGCTGCTGCAGCTGGTCGAGAGCAAGCGCAGGAGCAAGCGAGCCAAGCAGCTGCCTCAGATCGAGCAGCCCGCGGATCTTGATCAGGCCCCCGACCTGATGGCGGCGCTGAAGGCAAGTCTCGAGCGCGTCCGCAGCGACCAGTAGCAGTCGATGGCCATCTGCGCGGTGGTGGTGATGGGTGTCTCGGGCGCCGGCAAGTCGACGGTCGCCCGCTGCCTTGCCGAGCAGCTCGACTGGGATTTCGCCGAGGGCGATGATCTGCATCCGGCGGCGAACGTCGCCAAGATGAGCGCGGGCCTGCCGCTGACGGACGCCGACCGCGAGCCCTGGCTTCAGCAGATCGCAGGCTGGATCGACCGCGAGGTTGCCGCGGGCCGTCACGGAGTCATCACCTGCTCGGCGCTCAAGCGCGCCTACCGGGACGTGCTGCGCCGACCGCAGGTCCTGTTCGTCTACCTGTCAGTGCCCCGAGCCGAGCTCCAACGACGCATGGCCAACCGCCACGGCCATTTCATGCCGGCCAGCCTGCTCGACTCGCAGCTGGACGCGTTGCAGGCGCCGGGCGAGGATGAGGCGGCGCTCACGCTCGCGGCCGGCGAGGATCCCGCCCGCGCCGTCGCGCTGATCAGAGCGCGCCTCGCCGAGGGCTGAAAGCCGCGGCGAAATGCGTCGGCACGAAACGGCTATCCGCGCATTTGGTCAGACGACCGGCGTGTGCGGGTCGCGCTGGCGCTGACCCCGCAGCATGCTGGTCATCAGCCGCCCGGTGGCCGCCCGCCGCTGGCGACCCTGATCGGCGTCGAGGTGGTACATCAGCGCGGCCCCCAGCGCGAGTCCGCCCAGCAGTCGCGTGCGCCCGTTGGCGGCCGCGCGCCGGTTGGTCCGCATGATGCGGTTCAGCGAGTCGACCGCCGCGTTGAGGTCCGAGGACTCATGCGCCAGCTCGCGGCTGGTTCTGACCAGCTGCGCCTTGAGCATCGCGTCGGTGCTCGGCATCAGCCGCGCCCGCCGCTTGAGCATCGAGCGTGGCATCGAACGGACCATCATCTCTCGCACACCAAGTCTCGCCTGGCGCATGCTGCGTCTCGCATCCTTCATGCTCTGCCTGGCGTCCTTCATGTCGAGCGGCGTATCCGCCATCCGACCCTTGAGCTGGTCAGAGAGCCCACCCGCCCTGCCGCCGGCCTGACCGGCGCCGTTGGCAACCTGGCCTGCGCCCTTGGCAACCTGGCCTGCGCCCTTGGCCATGCGCACGCCGGCACTCTCAACCACCTCGGCAACTTTCGTGGCACTCTCCTCTGCCCCGTGGACGAGGGTCCGAGGCATGCCGTCGAACATGTGTACGCCGCCGTTATGTTTGCCGTTGCGTGTAATCACACGTAGCACTTACCGCGGCTTGCTCAGATCCAAACCTGACCAGAGCTGCGGCTGCTCGTAGCCCGCAGCCCAGACCGCGACGCCCGAGAGCCCGGCGGCGGCGGCCAGCTTCGCGCGCTCCGCATCGCCGCCGGCAGTCACCACCCAGACGGTGTGCCTGTGCCGATGCACGCGGTAGCTGAATGTCTCCTCGCCCTCGGTCGCATCCCAGCGCGGCTGTGCGTGAACCTGGTGCAACAGCGTCGCGACCTGCCCCGCGAGGACGGCGGTCGCCGTCCTCGCACCGGACCAGTCGTAGCCGTACGCGGGCACACCGAGCTCGAAGCGGCCGGCGGGCGCCTGCGTGAGCGCATATGCGATCACCTGCCGGACCCACGGTATGGGCGCGATCGGCCCCGACGGCCCGCCCGGTGAGTGGTAGTCGTAGGCCATCAACTGGACGCGGTCGGCGGCGGCAGCGAGCGCCTTGTAGTTGTAGATCCAGGTGGGGATGTCACCGTGGGCGTAGCTCTGCGCCGAGCTCGTCCGTGCCATCACCGCGACCTGGCAGCTGCGGCCGATCGCGTGCAGTGCCGCGCACGTCTGGGCGATCAGCTGCGGATAGAGCGCTGCCAGCTCGTCGTCGAGCGCGGTCCGATGCCGGGGGTCGTAGGCGAAGCTCTCAAAGTCGATGTCGAGCCCGGCGTAGCCTGGATGCGAAGCGAGCTTGACGAGTGTTCGCACCATGGTCGCGCGCCTGGCCCTGTCAGCGAGGATCTGCCCAAACTGCTTGATCCCGGCCGCCTCGGTGACCATCGGCACCACCTGCTGGTGGTGCGCCAACAGCTCCGCGATCGTCGTCTGCGACCCCGCCCCCTGCTCCTCGTGTACATGCGCGTCGCCCGAGATCTCATACCAGTAGGGGCTGGCCGTGCCAATCACACCGGAGTTGTCAAGTGTCGAAGTGAGCGCCGCCGACATCTCCCAGTACGGCAACCAGGCGGTCACGCTGAGTCGCTGCGCCGCCGCGCTTGATGCCACCGGGCTCGACCAGAGCGCGATGCAGCCAACGATCGCCACGGCACGCACGCACAGCCTGATGGGGTTGGCTGCGCTCACCGGACCGGCGCCACCTGTGCCGCAAATCCGATGCTCGGCGGGAACGAGACTTCCACGCTCAGCCCGCCGCCCGGCCGGGCGTACGCCTCGAGCCCGGCGCGATGCGCGTCGGCGATCGCCTGGACGATCGCGAGCCCGAGCCCGTGCCCGTCGGTGTGATGTCCGCGGCGCGGGTCCAGGCGCTGGAACGGCTGCAGCAGACGGGCCACCTCTGCCGTCGGGATCAGCGGTCCGGTGTTGGCGATCGTCAGCAGCGCCATGCCTTCCTGCATGCCGGTTGACACCTCGACCCGTCCACCAAGGGTGTTGTAGCGGACCGCGTTTGCGAGCAGATTCGCGACCATCAGCTGTACGAGCACCGGGTCGCCGTCGAGCGTCGCCGGGGTGGCCCGTTCAACGATCTCAAGATCGCGGCGGTCGATCTCGGGCTGGAGGTCGGCAAGGGCCACGCCAACGGTCGCAGCGAGGTCGACGAGCTCGTGCCCGTCCGCCCCGGTCTGACTGCTTGCCAGCGTGAGCAGCGCATCGATCAGGCGCGCATGCTGGTCGTTGGAGGCGAGCACCTTGGTGGCGGTCGAGCGCCATTCCGCGCTCGCGGTCTCGGGATCGTCGAGCGCGACCTGGAGCAACGTGCGTTCGGCCGTCAGCGGGGTGCGCAGCTCGTGCGAGGCGTTGGCGACGAACTGGCGCTGGGCCTCGAACGCGGCCTCCAGTCGCGCGAGCAGGCCGTCCAGGGTGTCGCCGAGCTCCTTCGAGCTCGTCGTTTGGCCCGGCGAGCGCGAGCCGCTCGTGCAGGTTCGTCGAGGAGATACGTCGGGCGGCCCTGGTGATCGTCCGGATCGGCCGCAGCATTCTGCCCGCGACAAGCCAGCCGACGAGCACGGCGAGCACCGCCACCACCCCCAAGGCGATCGCCGAGTTGACGAGCAGCTGGTGTGAGTCGGCGGTCCGTTGCGCGGCTTCGACGGGGCCCGTTTGCGCAAGCTTGTGAACGGCTCGCGCCAGCTGATGCACGGCCTGGGCGAGCCGTCGTTGATCGTTGGCCAGCTGCCGCTGCTGAGCGCGGGCGAATCTGCCGGAAGGCAGCGGATGCTGCGCGTTCAGCCGATGCTCGACCAGTGTCAGTTGCGGCAGCTCCGTGGCGGCGGGGGCGGCCGAGCCCGGGAGCTGGGGCTTGACGGAGAGCTTGTCGAGCTTGGGAGCGCGCGGCACCTTCGGCAGCTGCGGCGGCTTGTAGGCCGTGGCGTGCTCGAACAGCACGTAGGTACTGGCCAGCAGCGCTACCCCGAAGGCCAGGACCAGGCCGCCATTTAGCACCGTGAGACGGAGCCTGGCCGTCCGGCGCGGCCATCGCAAGCGGGCAGGTTGCACGCGGCGTGGCACACCCATCAGCGGCCGCCGATGCGGTAGCCGCGCTCGCGGACGGTGTCGATTATCGGCGGGTCGCCGAGCTTGACGCGCAACCGGCTCATGGTGGCTTTGACGGTCGTGCTGAACGGGTTGGTCTCGCGGTCCCAAACCCGTTCGAGCAGCTCCTCGGCTGATATCGGCCTTCCCTCGGCGGCGAGCAGGCATTCGAGCACGGCGAACTCCTTCGGGCTGAGGTCGAGGCGTCGCCCACCACGCGCCGCGAAGTATTGATCAGGGTCCAAACTGAGGTCGCGATAGGCGAGCTGACCAGGCCTCGGGGCTCCGGGCCTGCGGCCGAGGGCCTGCACGCGGGCGAGCAACTCGCTGAAATCGAACGGTTTGGGTAGGTAGTCGTCGGCGCCGAGCGCAAGGCCCTCGACCCGATCACGGACAGAGCCGGCAGCGGTAAGCATCAGCACTCGGCTGTCACTGCGCTCGGCGGCGAGAGCGCGACAGATGTCATCGCCGTGCGTGCCGGGCAGATCGCGGTCGAGCACGACCACGTCGTAGCGGTTGCCGTCCAGGCAGGCGCGCGCATCATCGCCGTCCAGGGCGACGTCGACTAGCAGACCGCGGCGGCGCAGCCCGGCAGCGACGGCCCTGGCCAACAGCTCGTGGTCTTCCGCTACCAGCACTCGCATCGTTGTTCCAAACCGGGGAGCGGTCGGGCTCGCGATTCCCGCTGCCCGTGGCCGATTCCGCCGTGGGCCAGACGATGCCATCCCTGGGTCACAGCCAGGTCACAGCCATGACCGAGTTGTGACCTTTGGCTGCGTAGAACTGCTCGCCATGGCTCTACGTCTACCAGAGGAGAGCAACGCATATGAGAGATGAACACACGACTCCGCGCGGCCGCGCTCGGGGCGCGCGGATTTTGCGTCCACGAGCGCGGAGCGGGTACCAGCGATCGGGCGGGGTCGCGAGCGTCGTGGCGGCGGCAGCAATCGCGGTGGCCGCCTTCGGCGGAACCAGCGCTTCGCACGCCGCAGCCATCGCTAAGCGCACGGTGCACGGCCATAGGGCTCCGCCCGGCCGGTTCGATGCCCATCAGGCCGCAAGCGGCCCCAACGCCCCTCTACCTGCTCGGCCGGCTGCCAGGACGCCGCGGTCGCTCCCAGGGCCGCGCGCGGTGCCGCTGGCCGCCGCGCGCACGCTCCCCGCTCCGGTCCCGGCCGGCAAGGGCCCGGCCGCCACCCGCAGACTCCCCGTCCCAGTCCCGGCGGGGCCTTGACCTACTCCTCACAACGACGGCGGCTGCTCGCCGCCGCGGCGGCAGGGCTTCTGCTCGCAGGCTGCGGCGGCAGCTCCCCCAACTCGCACACAAACACCGCCGCAGCGAGCACCTCGGGGTCTGTCGATGGCACGACGAGCACGGCCCGGCGGAGCACCACGACCGCCACAAGCGCGACCGTCTCGGGCACGACCGATCGGGAGGCGGGCCTTCCCGGGGCGCTCGCCTTTTCGAAATGCATGCGCGCCAATGGCGTGTCCAACTTCCCAGACCCGCAGCCCGGAGGTGGCTTCGCGTTCCAAGCTGGCGCCGGCGTGATCGCGTCGCCAGCGTTCAGGACGGCACAGGCCAAATGTCAGCGGTTCATGCCTGGCGGCGGTCCGCTCAGCCCCGGCCCTCCTGCATCCGCGCAGACGATGGCGCTGCTGCGGCGGATCGCCTCATGCATGCGCCAGCACGACGTCCCGCAGTTCCCGGATCCAAGGAGCACGCCCCCACCCCAGTCCAGCGTCAAGCTGCGCGACTACGCGATGATCACCAACTACAGAGGAGCGATCCTCATGTATCCAGCGACGATCGACATGCAATCGCCGGCGTACAACCAGGCGGTCGCGGCATGCGGCGCCGGCTTCCTGGCCGGTCCGCACGCCCACTGACGACGAGCCGCCGTCCTGGCTTGCCCAGAGGTCACTTGCTGCTCAGGTCCGGGCCAGTGCCGGACGCCAGCGGTGCGCATGCACTCGGAGAACGCCGGTGTCGAGCTGGTTGCCCCAAGCCGCCACTGCTCGAGCGGCGGGGCCCGACCGGGAACAGCTCGGTAAGCACTGCGTTTACGTGGCTGTAACAGGCATATCGGGGTGCCGGGATTTGAACCCGGGACCTCTCGCTCCCAAAGCGAGCGCGCTACCAGGCTGCGCCACACCCCGTTGGCAGGCAGAGTCTAGCCGGGAGGCGCGCACCGGCCCGGGCGGGAACCGGCAGCCTGAACTCGCTAGCCTGCTGAGCCCATGGCCGACGTGCAACCGCTGCGCGCACTCCACTACGCGCTGGACAAGACCGGGGGACTGCAGCCTGTGGTCGCCCCGCCGTATGACGTGATCTACACCGATGGGCGCACGGCGCTGCTCGCGCAATCGCCGTACAACGTGGTGGCGATCGATCTGCCGATCGCCGCGAACGGCGGCGATCCCTACGAGCATGCGGCGCAGACGCTCGCCCATTGGCAGGCCGCGGGCGTCGTCGTGCAGGATGAGGAACCTGCGATCTGGCCGCTCGAGCAGGACTACATCGGGCCCGACGGGCGCTCGCGCACCCGCCGTGGGTTCCTGGCGCGCGTGCGCGTCGAGGACTATGGGCCCGGGCGGATCCGCCCGCACGAGCGCACGCACCCCGGCCCCAAGGAGGACCGGCTGCGGCTCACGCGCGCGACCAGGGCCAATCTCTCCCCCATTTTTGCGCTGTTCTCCGACCCGCACCAGCGCGCCTGGAAGGCGCTCGCACCGCACGCCGCCGGTCCCCCTTGGGGCCAGACAGTCGACCCGGACGGCACCGCCAACAGGCTCTGGCGGGTGCACGATCCCGACGTGATCGCCGCCGTTCAGGAGGCGGTAGCAGACGCGGAGCTGCTGATCGCCGACGGCCACCACCGTTATGAGACCGCGCGCGTCTACGCCGAAGAGATTGGCGGCGACGGGCCGCACCGCTATGTGCTGATGTGCCTGGTGGCACTGGAGGATCCCGGCCTAACGGTGTTCCCGACCCACCGACTCGTGCGCAACCTCACCGACGCCCAGTGGGACGAGCTGCGGCGTGCGATCGAGGCAGACTTCACGATGACGCCACTCGACAGCGTCGACCAGCTGCCGCCGCCGGAGAACGAGGACCTCGAGTTGGGCTACATCGACGCGCGCGACAAGCGCCCATACCGGCTCGTGCTGCGTGACCCGGCGATCGCCGATGCGGCGATGCCCGAGCGCTCCGAACCCTACCGGCGCCTCGACACTGCCGTCGCCGAGGTGTTGCTGCTGAAGGGCGCCCTGGCGATGACCGACGAGCAGATCGACCACCTCGACGGCCTCGGCTACGCCCGCGACGACCGGCAGGCGATCGAGCTCGTGCTCGACGGCGAATACGATGCGGCGCTGTTCATGGCGCCCACTCCGGTGCGGCGCGTTCAGGACGTGGCCAGCTCTGGTGAGAGCATGCCTCCGAAGTCGACCTACTTCTTCCCGAAGGTCCCGACAGGGCTCCTGTTCAACCCGCTGGCGGACTGAGCCGACCGCTGCCCATATAGTCAGGCCATGAGCCGAGCCGACGCCCAGCTGGGAGCGCTGCGTGAGCTGTTGTTGCCGGCCGATCTGGCGGCGGCGATCGAGGTCCGCGCGAGTGTCCAGGCCGCCGTGTTGGTGCCGCTGCACCTCAAGCGCGGGGTGCTGCACGCGGTCTTCACAAGGCGCCATCACGACCTGCCGCGTCACGCCGGCGAGATCTCCTTCCCCGGAGGCCGGCGCGACGCGGCGGACGCGGATCTGGTCACCACGGCGCTGCGCGAGACGCACGAGGAGGTGGGATTACCTGCCGACTCGGTGCAGGTGATCGGCGCGCTCGAGCCAATCCCGACGATCGTCACCGGCTACGCGATCCACCCATTCGTCGGGATCGTGCCGAGCAACTTCCGCTGGACCCCGAGTGACAGCGAGGTCGCGGCTGTGATCGATCTGCCGCTGCCGGCAGTCGCGGCGGGCTACGGCCGGCGCCGGCTGGTGCGGCGCGGGTCGGCGATCCGCACCGATACCTACGTCGTCGATGAGCACATGATCTGGGGCGCGACCGCCCGCATCGTCTCCGACCTGCTCGATCGCACCCGCGGGCTGCAGAGCAGCTCCGACGCGGACGCGAGCGCGACGGCCGCGTGAGCCTGCCGTGCGCGCCGCCGTCCTCACAGAGCCCGGAGCGCCGCTCGAGCTACGCGAGCTGCCCGACCCCGAAGCGGCCCCTGGCCAAGTCGCCCTGACGGTCCGTGCCTGCGGTGTCTGCCGCACCGACCTGCACCTGCGCGATGCCGAGATCGAGGCGCCCAGGCTACCGATCGTGCTCGGCCATCAGATCGTCGGCTCAAGCGACGACGGGCGGCGCCTCGGCGTCCCCTGGCTGGGCTGGACGTGCGGCGAGTGTGTCTTCTGTCGTTCGGGACGCGAGAACCTGTGTCTGCGGGCACGCTTCACCGGTCGTGACATCGACGGTGGGTTTGCGCAGCGCACTGTCGCCGATGAGCGCTACTGCTTCGAGCTGCCGAGCGAACTCAGCGACGAACAGGCCGCACCGCTGCTGTGCGGCGGGCTGATCGGCTACCGAGCGCTGCGCTTCACCGGCGACGCGCACCGCATCGGCCTGTACGGCTTCGGTTCGGCCGCGCACATGATCTGCCAGCTGGCCGTGCACCAGGGCCGCGAGGTGTTCGCGTTCGTCAGACCAGGAGATCAGCGGACGGCCGCCTTCGCCCGCTCACTCGGAGCGGTCTGGGCCGGGGCGAGCACGGAACCGCCACCGCAGCCGCTCGATGCGGCGATCATCTTCGCCTCCGATGGCGCGCTTGTCACGCAGGCGCTGCGCGCACTCGAGCGCGGCGGCACCGTCGTCTGCGCCGGGATTCACATGTCGGACATCCCGGCGCTGCGATATGACGATCTCTGGCAGGAACGCAGCATCCGCTCGGTCGCCAACCTGACGCGGCGCGACGCCGAGGAGTTCCTCGCGCTGGCACCCCAGGTTCCGATCCGAACGACGGTCACCGTCTATCCGCTCGCAGACGCCGAGCAGGCGCTGGCGGATCTGCGGGCCGGTCGCTTCGAGGGCTCGGCTGTGATCGTCCCCTGAGGGCGGCCCTCAGTCGTCGCCGAACTCACGGATCGCGTCGGCCACGGATCGCTCCGGAAGACCGCGAGCGCGCCTGCGCGCGTTGGTGACGGCGAGCATGTCGCGGAGATCCTCCTCCTCGCGACGCGCCGCCTCCGCGGCCGTCACCCGCCCGGCGTCGCGCCGGACACCGAATTCGCTGACGCGTCTGTCGCGGCTCGCGCTGCTCGCGCTCGCGGCCAGGCAGGAGCCGAGCAGGGCCAGCGCGACGACCACGAGCACGCCGATCTCAAAGGCGTCCACCGAGCGGAGTCTAGGAGGTGCGCATGCGCCGGCAGCTCGCCACCGCCGGCGCTCAGGGCGGCCGGGCCCCGACCGAGCCTAGAGCCCGCCGCCGCCGTTCGTGGTCGTACCGGCCGGCTGCGTCGAGGTGGTGTCGGTGGTGGAGTTCGTGGTCGTACCGACGCCGGCGCCGCCATTGCCGGCGGTGTCGGTGCCGAGACCGCCGCCGCCGTTTGAGGTGGTCGAGCCGCCGCCGGTGTTGGCGCTCGAGTTCGAGGTCGTGTTCGAGTTCGCGTTCGACGTCGTGTTCGAGCTGCCATTGCTGTTGGCGCCGGTGTTGGTCGAGGAGCTCTTCCTCGAGCCGCTGGTGGTGGCCGTCGTACCGGTCGCCGGCGTGGCCGCACTGGTCGTCGGGATCGTCAGCGTCGGCGCGCCGGTGGTGTCGTTGTTACCGACGCCGCTGCCACCGCAGGCAGCGAGCGCCAGTGCAGCGAGCAGCGCAGCACCACCAGCCAAGGCGGCGCGCGAACTGCGGCTGCGATCCGGAAGCTGCATGCTGCCCTGGAGCGGACGCTCGCTCAGTCGGCGATCGAATCCATGCGCTGGCCGCACCACGGGCAGTCCAGCAGATCGCGCTGCGCGAGCTGGTCGCAGTGATTGCAGAAGCGCAGGTTCTCGATCGCCCAGGGAAGCTCCGAGGCCGACGGCGCCAGCGGCAGCAGCTGCGCGACCGCCTCCAGCTCCTCGCCGGTCTCAGCATCCACGTAGACCTTGTCCGGGTCGGCCAGGACGATCACCTCGCGCCCCGTCGAGGGGGTGCGCATCCGGTATTTCTGAAAGGTCCTCATTGCGCTCCCCGGCCTAGTGGTGGTGTTCCTCGGGCAGCTCGTCGAAATCGCGACGCACGTCGCGAATCCACATGCCGACCGCGGTTGCGGTGATGATCGCGCCGAGCGCGGACCACACCCACCAGATCGTCGTGCCGACCACCATCATGGTCACGCCGATGGCCACGACCAGTGGCAGCACCGAGCCACCGGGAAGGTGGATCTCCTCGCCGACCGGTGGCACCGCGCCGGCGACATCGACACCAGT
The DNA here is from genome assembly GCA_963706725.1 of uncultured Actinomycetota bacterium. Taxonomy (GTDB): domain Bacteria; phylum Actinomycetota; class Thermoleophilia; order Solirubrobacterales; family Solirubrobacteraceae; genus Palsa-465. Next base: position 3,407,296 of record OY970167.1, read on the forward strand.
GTGAGGCTCCTGCGCCGTGTCGGTCGCGCTCGGGCCGTGCTCGGTCGTGCTCATGAGTGCAGGTAGATCGCAGCGACCACAAACGTCGCGCCGAACATCGCTGCGCAGATGGCACCGGCGATCAGGCCGGCACGGAGGTTTTTGCGTGCAAGCTTCTTGTCCATCTCGATGCATCCTACCTCTTTGGCTGGCCACTCGCGCCTCCGCGGCGGCGGTGCACGCTCAGAGCTTGACGTCGGCGACCATCGCGCCGAACAGCAGCGCCAGGTACGCCAACGAGAACAGGTAGAGCCGCAGAGCGCTGCGGCGGTCCTTGCGGCGGTACAGAATCACCGCCAGGCCCACAAAGGCGAGCCCGAGCAGCATCGACGCCACCAGGTAGACGAGCCCGAACGCGCCCGCACAGAATGGCAGCTGGGTCACGGCGTACAGCAGCAGCGAGTACAGCAGGATCTGCTGGCGGGTCATCGCCTCGCCACGTGCCACCGGCAGCATCGGAACCCCGACCTTCTCGTACTCGTTCTTCATCAGCAGGCTGAGTGCCCAGAAGTGCGGCGGCGTCCAGTAGAAGATGATCGCGAACAGGTAGACGGCGGTCCACGACATCGATCCTCGCGTTGCGGCCCAGCCGACCATCGGCGGGATCGCGCCCGCGGCCCCGCCGATCACGATGTTGTGCCAGGTGCGGCGCTTGAGCCAGATCGTGTAGATGCCGACGTAGCCGACGAACCCGGCAAAAGCGAGCGATGCCGCCAGCAGGTTCAGCGTCAGCCACATGAGCATGAACGAGCCGGCCGCGAGGCTGCAGCCATAGATCAGCGCCGCCCGCGGCGAGACCCGGCCTGCCGGGATCGGGCGTGACGCGGTGCGCGCCATCTGCCCGTCGATGTCACGGTCATACCAATGGTTGACGGCACCGGCGCCACCGGCCGACATGTAGCCGCCGACGCAGGCCAGCGCGATCTTGCCGACCTTTGGGTCGCCGGCGATCTCCATCGTCGTGACGGTGGTGAACAGCAGCAGCGACTGGACCTTCGGTTTGGTCAGCTCGATGTAGTCGGAGACCAGCTGCCGGACGCGCGACGAGCGGGCGACCGGCTCAGCCGCGCTGGCAGACGAGACACTCATGAAAGGCGCAGATTACCGGCACGGACACAAAGTAGGCGTAAAGCGGGGCCGCACGATGCTCTCGCGGCTCGCGACAGCGCCCGGCCAAGCGGGGCCGGGCGCGCACCGGCAAGGTCGCTAGACGCGAGCGAACTGCTCCGAGCCGCCCGTCTTCTGCAGGCGCCCGGTCTGCGCTTCGACCTCGAGCCGGATGTCGCGCATCGGCTCGACCGAGCGCACGCGCGGCACCGAGTCGAAGTTGTTGACCGGTGGCGGCGACGTCGTGAACCACTCGAGCGTGTTGGCTTTCCACGGGTCGGGGCCGGCGAGCTTGCCGTGCTTGTAGCTGCGCACGAAGTTGTACATCGACATGAGCAGGCCCACGCCGAGGATGTACGAGCCGATCGACGAAATCAGGTTGTAGGTCGACCAACCCATGTCCGGCTGGTAGGTGTAGATACGTCGCGGCATCCCCGAGAGGCCGAGCGCGTGCTGCACGAAGAAGGTGGCGTTGAAGCCGATGAACGTGACCCAGAAGGAGATCTTGCCCAGGCGCTCGTTGGCGAGCCGCCCGGTCATCTTCGGGTACCAGTAATAGACGCCCGCCATGATCGAGAACACCGCGCCGCCCATCAACACGTAATGGAAGTGTGCGACCACGAAGTACGTGTCGTTGAGCTGCCAGTCGACCGGGAAGACCGCCAGGAAGATGCCGGTGATGCCACCGATCGTGAACACGATGATGAAGCCGATGGCCCACATCATCGAGGTGGTCATGACCAGCGAGCCGCGCCAGAGCGTCGCGGTCCAGTTGAAGATCTTGACACCGGTCGGGATGCCGATCAGGAACGAGCTCAACATGAAGAAGCCGAGCACCACCAGTGGCATCGGCGCCGTGAACAGGTGGTGGGCCCAGACCAGCGTTGACAGGAACGCGATCGTGATCGTCGAGGCGGCGATCGCCTTGTAGCCGAAGATCGGCTTGCGGGCGAACACCGGCAGGACCTCGGAGATGATCCCGAAGCCCGGCAGGATCATGATGTAGACCTCGGGGTGGCCGAAGAACCAGAACAGGTTCTCCCACAGCACCGGCGAGCCGTGGTTGGTGGGATCGAACCAGTGGGTGCCGAAGTGACGGTCGGTCAGCAGCATCGTCACCGCGGCGGCGACGACCGGCAGCGCGATGATCAGCAGCACGGCGTAGATCAGGATCGACCAGATGAACAGCGGCAACCGGCCCCAGGTCATGCCGGGCGCGCGCATGTTCGCGATCGTCACGTAGAAGTTGATCGCGCCGACGAGCGAGGAGATGCCGGTGAGGTGGATCAGGAAGATCCAGGCGTCCTGGCCGCCGCTCGGCGAGTACTGGATGCTGGAGAGCGGCGGATAGCTCCACCAGCCCGCCTCCGGCGGATGCCAGAAGAGCGAGGCATAGAAAACGATCCCGCCCATCAAGAGCAGCCAGAAGGACAGCGCGTTGAGCCGCGGGAAGGCCATGTCGCGGGCGCCGATCATCAGCGGCACGAAGTAATTGCCGAAGCCGGCCATAACCGGCACGACGAACAGGAAGATCATCGTCGTCCCGTGCAGGGTCAGCAACTCGTTGTAGTGCTCGCCGCTGATCAACGTGTTGTTCGGCACGGCCAGCTGCGAGCGCATCAGCAGAGCCTCGACGCCGCCAAGGATGAAGAACACGAACGTCAGGACCAGGTACATGATCCCGATCTTCTTGTGGTCGGTGGTCAGGACCCAGTCGAGCCACTGCTTGGTCTTCCGTGGCCGCTGGACCTCGTGAACGAGGATCTGGGGTATCGGTCGGAGCGCCTGTTCGGTAGTACTCATGTGCCTGAAATCCGCTTGCTGATTAGAAGTTGCCGCTTGAGGTGAGGATGCCCTGCTTGACCAGGTACTGCCTGATCTGGGAGACCTGATCGTTCTGCTGGTTGATGAGCTTCGACTGTTGGGCGAGCCACACCGTGTACTGCCTCGGCGTCACGACCTTGACGAGCGCCGTCATGAAGGCGTGCTCGCGTCCACACAGCTGCGCGCACTGCCCGTGGTAGAGCTCGTTGGCATGCAGCGCCTTGAACCACGTGTAGGTCGTGAAGCCGGGGACTGCGTCGACCTTACCGCCGAGTGCCGGGATCCACCAGGCGTGGATGACGTCGCTTGACTGCACCAATAGATCGACCGTCACGCCCGCGGGGACGACCATCTCCTGGTAGGAGTAGGGCAGCTTGTTCTGCCAGGCGGCCTTGTTGCAGTCGTTGCCGTAGGTGTAGCGCCAGATGAACTGGCGGCCGGTCACGCAGATCGTCAACTTATTGCCGCTGGGCGGCTGTGGCGCCGTCAGCGAGGCCGACAGCACAGCGCTGGCGCCGGCATCCGAGTTGGGCGGGTTGACGATGCTGGGAAGCTTGATGAAGGTCACGGTGGCGATGATCACGAGGATCAGCGCAGCGCCGGCGGTCATGCTGATCTCCAGGCGAGTGTTGCCGTGGACCTGCAAAGCCACCGGGTTCTTCGACGCGCGGAACTTCCAGACCGAGACCAGCACGAAGCCCATGACGCCCAGGAAGACCGCCACGCCGAGCGCGAAGACGATGTCATAGAGCGTCGCAATGCTCGTCGCGTTCGGCGAGGCGCCCGACTTCAACGTGCAGCACCGTGCAGAGGCGCTCTGCGCGAACCCCAGAAAGACGCCGGCACCGACCGGGGCTGCCATCGTCACCGGCCGCAGGCCGGTGCGCCGCACGGCGCTGAGGAAGGAACGAACGAAAATCACGGCGCGCCGCATCTTATAGAGCCGAGCCCCAACTTGGTCGCACCGGCAACATCTGGACGTCGCTTTCTATACTCCCGGCGCTTGCGACTGTCGAGGGCGATCCGATCAACGGCGTGGGCGCTCGTGGCGGCGGGTGCCGCTGCTCCCCTACTCCGACGCAGGCTGGGGTTGCCCAAGCGGCCGGTGCTCGCCGCCGCCGCCGCGGCCCCGGCCGCGCTGTCCGTCGCCGCCCCCAAGGGCCGCGCACGTGACATCGCCACGTGCGCTCTGCAGATGTGGGCCTACCTGGCCGCGTACGAGATGCCCAACGACGATCCGCAGGCCCTGCGCGAGCGCGTGCACATCGAGTACCCGATCAGGATCGACCGTGTCATCGGGCTCGGCAAGATCCCGACCGAGCGCCTCCAGAAGCTGTTCTCGCGTGAGGGCGAAATCAACCGCTTCGAGCGGGTGCTGGTGTGGTCACACTGGGCCTGGTTCGCCGTGCCCCATCTGGCGGTCGCCTACGTCGCGCTGCGCCGCCCCAAGGAGCTCGGCACAGCGGCCGCGCGCATGTATGCCGTCTATGACCTCGGCGCCATCGTCTACTGGACGCTGCCGACCGCGCCACCGTGGTGGGCGGCCGCCCACGGCTATATCGAGGAGCTCGACGGGCACGTCGAGGTCGGTGAGTTCGGCCACCGCTACGACGGCACCGGGCTGCCGCTGCCGGTCAGGCGGATGATGCTCGAGTACGGCGAGCGCTTCTGGGGGCGCCGCTGGAATGATCTTTACGATGTCTTGGGAGGGAACCCGCTTGCCGCCATGCCGTCCCTGCACTTCGCCACGTCGCTGATGGCTGCCCGCCTGCTCTCCGAGGTGGACCCGGTGGCAGGCCTGGTCGGCTGGACCTACGCGACGACCCTGGGCCTGGCTCTGGTGTACCTGGGAGAGCATTACGCGGTCGATGTGATCGCCGGCGGCGCGCTGGCCGAGGCGGTTCATCGCAGCGCCAAGCCGGTCACGCCGGCGGTGCACCTACTCACCGGCGGGTTACGGCGCCTGCGCCAACTGGCCGAGGACGACTGAGTCCCACCCGTGGCCGAGCAGTCTCAGACCGATCGTGTCTCGCCTGCTGCCGGCTCGCTTGCCGGCAGCGGCACCAATGCATCACCGCGGCACATCCCGGGCCGGGAGGAGCCGCCACGTGTGGTCATCACACGCGGGCGCATCATCGCCTCGCTCGTGTTCGTCATCGGTGTCGTCGGCTTCCTCTACTTCGGTCTGCCCAAGCTGGTCGGCTTCGGCGCAAGCATCAAGCGCCTGCAGGAGGGCAACGGCTGGTGGCTGGGCGGCGCGGCGCTGCTCGAATTCTTCTCGTTCTGTGGTTACGTGGCCCTGTTCCGGGCTGTGTTCGTGCATCGCAGCTCGCGCATCGGCTGGAACGCGAGCTACCAGATCACGATGGCGGGACTGGCGGCCACGCGCCTGTTCGCCGCCGCCGGCGCCGGCGGCATCGCGCTCACCGCCTGGGCGCTGCGACGCTCGGGCATGGAGCGGCGGCTGGTCGCCTCACGGATGATCGCCTTCATGGCGCTGCTCTACGGCGTCTACATGAGCGTGCTGGTGATCGACGGCGTCGGGCTCTATCTGGACCTCTGGCCGGGCGGCGGACCGTTTGCGATCACGATCATCCCGGCGCTCTTCGGCCTCGTCGTGATCGCACTGTTCCTGGCGATCTCGCTGCTGCCGCGCGACGCCGACCGCCTGATGAGCGCGCGCGCCGCCGGCACCGGCGTGACCAGCGGCATCGCGCGCCGGCTCGCGACCGCGCCGACGTCGGCGGCGACCGGGGTGCGCACCGCGATCGCGCTGATGCGCAGCGGCGACCCCGGGCTGCTGGGAGCGATCGCGTGGTGGGGGTTCGACATCGCCACGCTGTGGGCGTGCTTCCACGCCTTCGGCTACTCGCCGCACACCGGTGTGGTGGTGATGGCGTACTTCGTCGGCTGGATCGGCAACACACTGCCGCTGCCGGGCGGCATCGGCGGCGTCGAGGGTGGCCTGATCGGAGCGTTCACCGTCTTCGGCGTGGGGGTACAGGGCGCCGTCGTGGCGGTGCTGGCGTACCGCGCCTTCTCGTTCTGGCTGCCGACTCTGCCCGGCGCCATCGCCTACTTCCAGCTGCGCCGCACGGTCCGCTCCTGGGAGGCGGGCGAGGGCGCCACTGCGGCCATCGCGGCACCCTGATGACTGCCCGCCGGGGCACCTACCTATACTTAGTGAAGTGACTGAGAACGCTTATGAGAACGTCGTCATCATCGGCAGCGGACCTGCTGGTTATGCGGCCGCGCTGTATACCGCGCGCGCCAACCTCAACCCGCTGGTGATCGAGGGCTTTGCCTGGGGCGGGCTGCTCCAGCAGACCACCGACGTCGAGAACTTCCCCGGCTTTCCGCAGGGGATCATGGGCCCGGAGCTGATGCAGCAGATGCGCGATCAGGCCGAGCGCTTCGGTGCCCGCCTCGAGACCGACGAGGCCACCGCCGTCGAGCTCTCGAGCGACGGCGGCCTGCACAAGGTCCACGTCGGCGACGACGTCCACCTGACGCGCAGCGTGATCCTGGCGATGGGCGCACAGCACCGCAAGCTCGGCGTTCCCGGTGAGGAGCTGCTCGCCGGCCGCGGCGTCAGCTACTGCGCGACCTGCGACGCGGCCTTCTTCCGCGATGTCCCAACCGTGATCGTCGGTGGCGGCGACTCCGCGATGGAGGAGGCGATGTTCCTCGCCAAGTTCGCGTCGAAGGTGGCGATCGTCCACCGCCGCGACGAGTTCCGGGCGTCGAACATCATGCTCGAGCGCGCCCGACAGATCCCGAACATCGAGTTCCTCACCCCCTACGCGGTCGACGAATTCCTCGGCGGCGAGAACGGCTCGCTGTGCAGCGCGCGACTGCTCAACACCGTCGACGGCTCGACCCGCGAGATCGATCTCGCCGGTGCCTTCATCGCCGTCGGCCACGACCCGCAGTCACAGCTCGTGGCGGGCCAGGTCGAGCTCGATCGCGACGGCTACGTGGCGACCGAGGGTCGCTCCACTCGCACCAACCTCGCGGGCGTGTTCGCGGCCGGAGACCTCGTCGATCACACCTACCGCCAGGCGATCACCGCCGCCGGTTCTGGCTGCCAGGCTGCGCTCGACGCCGAGTGGTACCTGCGCGACACGCCGGCGCCGGACGCGCTCAGCGCGAGCGCCTGACGGCTACCTGCGTCGGATGTTGCCGGTGTAGCCGGTGGGCGTCGTGATCTCGAGCGCCGAGTACTCGATGCGGTTGCCCGGGTACACGCAGCTGTAGCCGCTCAGCTGGCCGACCACGATCTGAGCGAAGTTCGCGGTCCCGTTGGTGAGGCAGTTGGACTCGCGCTCGTTGACTGTCTGGCCGGCGCTGTTCTTCACCTGCACGGTCACCGTCTCCTTGATGCGACTCTGCGCGTAGGAGAACTTGGCGGCGTCCTGCTTGATAGAGAGCACTGGTGCCCACGTCGGAACGGTCAGGGCGAGGATCTCGCCGCGCACCACCGGTAGCGGCGTGAGCAGCGGGAACTCCGCCACCTTCCCGAGCTTCCGAGCGCAGCTTGACGACGGCTGTCTGGGCGGCGACGCGGAACGACGGGTTGGTTGCCGTACCGGTCGGGATCAGCGCCGTGAGCTGGGCCTCCGGCGGCCCGCCATACGCCCGATCCTCATCGGCCAGGACGGTCGGCGTGATCAGGTTGGTGCCGGCCAGCCCGAGCGTGAACGAAGAGATCACGCCTGACTGCTTGATCGCGTCCGGGTTCACAACGCCATCGCGAAGCGTCTCGTAGGCCGTCACCTGGTCGAGCAGGATGGTGCACGTCTTGCCCGACGTGCCCGGCGGGCAGCTGGGCGAGATCAGCGGGCTGGTCGTCACGCCGATCTGGATGTTCGCGGCGGAGGCGGCAGCGGGCAGGACTGTGGCAGCCACCACGGTGGCCGCCACGGCGCAAACAGCTCTCTTCATACAGCTCATTGAACAGGACGGCGACTTCAAAGTTGCGCGAAACGTTGCAACCGCGCATCCGAGCAAAGTTCCATGACCCCTGGAACTTTGCTCGTCTGAGCACGTGCAAAGACGGGTCCGCGGAGGTGGACGTTTGTCCACCCCAGGCCGACCCGCCTCAGATCTCAGGCTGCCTCAGATCTTGGCTACGTTGACGGCCTTGGGGCCCTTCGGCCCGGCCTCTTCCTCGTAGGAAACCTTGGCGCCCTCAGCAAGCGACTTGTAACCGTCACTGACGATGCCGCTGTAATGGACGAACAGGTCGCGGCCGCCGTCATCCGGCGTGATGAAGCCAAAACCCTTGTCGTCGCTGAACCACTTGACGGTTCCAGTTGCCATGTATGAATCCCCTTCGGCGCTGCTGGCAATAGTGCAGGGCGCCCCTATGGCCCCCGGCAGATCACCGGAAACCGTATCAGGGTGCCGGCCTTGGCTAAACGGATGTTTGGTTAACGAGCTTTTACCTAAGCTCTGCGGCGGCCGCGACTATCTCGTCGAGGTCACCGGGAGTCGGGCTCCAGGGCAGCTTCAGAGGGTCCCCCGCGTAGCGTGGAATCACATGCAAGTGGAAGTGAAAGACGGTCTGCCAGGCCTCGGGGCGAGTCGAGTGGAGCAGATTCACGCCGTCGGCTCCGAGCCGGTCACGGACACGCAAAGCCTGGCGCCTGGCGGCCTCCGCCACCGCGGCCAGTTGATCGGGCTCGATCTCCCAGAGGTCAGCGGCGTGGCGCTTGGGGATCACGAGCGCGTGTCCGCGGTTGGCGGGGGCGATGTCCATGAACGTCAGCGTGTGCTCGTCCTGCTCCACGATCTGCGCCGGGATCTCGCCCGCGACGATCTTGCAGAAGATGCAGTCGGCCTCCATTGCCGCCAGCCTACCGCCCCGCACCCTGGCCGTGCGTGGTTGCGAGCGAGTCGTGCGCCAGCCATGCGCGCGCGTGAGCGAGGACGGACTCGCGCGAATCGATCTCGCCCGCGTAGGCGGCCTCGGTGAGCTCCGCGAGCAGCCGTCCGAGCTGCGGCCCGGGTGAGATCGCGAGCGCACGCGCGAGCTCGTCCCCGGCGAGCGGCGGCCGTGGGCGGCTCCGGCGCCACGCCAGCGCATCCGCCAGCAGCTCGCGCGCGAGCTCGAGATGCAGCGTGACCGCACGCTCGGAGTTGCGCCCCAGCGTCGCCAGCCGGTCGGCGACGCTCAGCACGCTGACATCCACCTCCACCGGCTCTGTGGCAGCGAGGTAGCGATAGACGGCGCGTGCCGTGAGTGGCCGCTTGTGCACGAGGAAGCCGAGCCGCAGGTGGTGGCGGGTGAGCGCTGCGGTGTGCAGCGTCAGCCGCTCGCTGGCGCGCAGGCGCGTGAGGATCCTCGTCGCCAGCTCCGCCCCGCGCACATCATGCTCGAAGAACGTCGGCCGCCCCTCCGAACTGCGCGCGTACGTGAGCGGCTTGGCGATGTCGTGCATCAGCGCGCCGAAGCGCAGCGCCTGCCCGCGCGTGAGCTCGTTCGCCAGCGGTTCGTCGAGCACCTCACCCAGCGCCGGCGCGAGCTCGCCGAAGGTGGCGGCCAGGTCGTTCTGCAGATCGATCGTCGCCTGCAGCGTCGCCAGCGTGTGGTTGTAGACGTCAAGGTGGTGATAGTCGCTCTGCTCGAGCCCGCGCAGCGCATCGAGCTCGGGCAGCACCGCGGCGGTGACGCCGATGCTCTGCGCGAGCTCCAGCCCATCGACGGCATGAGCGCTCGAGAGCGTGAGCCGTAGCTCGGTGAAGATGCGCTCGGACGCCACCGTGGCGAGCGCCACCGCCGATTCGGCGGCGAGTCGCAGCGTGCCGGGCTCAGCGGTGAAGCCGAGCTCGGCGGCGATGCGCGTGAGCCGCATGACCCGCAGCGGATCGGCGCTGAACGACTCCCGACCAACGCTGCGCAGCTGACGCGCGTGCAGGTCGGCGACACCGCCGCAGGGGTCGATCAGCTCGGCCTCGGCCGGCTCCAGCTCCCGTGCGATCGCGTTGATGGTGAGGTCGCGTCGACGCAGATCCTGTTCGAGCGTGTCCCCCATCAGCGGCGTCATGTCGACCTGCCAGCGCTGGTCGTGGGCGCGCACGCGCCAGGCCCCAAACGCATCCGAGAGCTGGAAGGCGTGGCCACCCGCGCGCCGCCCGAGCTCCCGCGCGAGTGCGGGCACATCGCCCTGCACCGTCAGATCGTAGTCCGGCGTCTCGCGCCCCAGCAGCTCGTCGCGTACGGCGCCGCCGACCAGCCAGGCATGTCCGTGCCGCGGAGCGATCTCAGCGAGCGCGGCCAGCGGGCCGGGCTCGCTCACGCCGGCCTGCCGTCGTGGTGATACACGCGCGGGACTCGCTTGGAGATCCAGCAGAGCACCTCGTAGCTGATCGTGCCGGCGCGGCGGGCGAGGTCCTCGGCGGTCTGGCGCTCGTCGCCGTCGGTGCCGATCAGCGTGACACTGTCGCCGACCGCAACCGCCGGACTCGGACCGATGTCGACCGTGATGTTGTCCATGCTCACCATTCCGCACACCGGATAGCGTCGGCCACCGATCAGCACGTCGCAGTTGTCGGCGAGTGCACGCACGACGCCGTCGCCGTAACCGACCGGAACGGTGGCGATGTTGCTATCGCCAGCCGCGATGAAGCGCCTGCCATAGCCTGTGCTCTGACCGCTGGCGATCGGCTTGACGGTCGCCACATAACTGCGGAGGGTCAGCGCCGGCTCGAGCCCGTGGTCGGCGGGGTCGTGATTCATCGGGTCGGCTCCGTAGAGCGCGATCCCGGCCCGGACCATGTCGAAGTCGCTGCCCGGCACCTGCAGGATGCCTGCGCTGTTGGCGGCATGAATCGTGATGTCGGTGCTGGCAAGCGCGCGTGCCTCGGCCACGAAGGGCTGGAACGCGGCCAGCTGCTCGGCGGCGAACTCAACGTCGGAGTCAGAGGTGGCGAAGTGGGTCATCGCACCCACCAGCTGCAGCCCGGGCGTGCCGACCACAGCTCGCGCGACGGCCAGCGCCTGGTCGGCGTCGCGGGTGCCGAGCCGCCCCAGGCCCGTGTCGAGCTTGACGTGAACGTTGATCGGGCCCGAACGTTCGGCCTGACGCGCCAGCCGCTCGACAAAATCGAGGTCCCAGGCGACGATCTCGGCTCGGCCCTCGACCACCGCCAGCTGCAGCTCCTCCTCGCTGAGCGCGCCCAGCACCAGCGCGCTACGGCCGAGTTCGCGCATCAGCAGCAACGCCTCATCGGCAGTGGCCACCGCGAGTGACGACGCGCCGCCGCGCAGGGCAGCCTGCGCCGCCGGAACCGCCCCGTGCCCGTAGCCGTCGGCCTTGACCACCGCGCACAGACGCGTGTGGTGACCGATCCGCTGACAGAGCCGCGCCGTGTTGCGTTCGATTGCCGCCAGGTTCACCTCGGCGACCGCTCGCAGCGCCATCTCAGAGCTCCTCGACGGTCCGTCCCGGCCGCCGCTCGCGTGCCCGCGGTAGCGCCGCGATCACGTCACTTGCAATCACGCCCTCCATGCCGATCTGCTCGGCCGCGATGACGCCAGCCATCAGGTGTGTGAACACGGCCGCACAAGCCGCGGTGAACGGCTCGACGCCCTTGGCGAGGAAGGCGCCTGTGACGCCGGACAGCACATCGCCGGTACCGGCCGTGGCCAGTGCCGGAGCTCCGCCCGGGCTGATCGCCACCCGTCCTCCGGGCTCGGCGATCAGCGTGTCATCACCCTTGAGCACCACGATCGCCTGTGCGCGCGCGGCGGCCGCGCGCGCGTGCTGCAGCCGGTGGGCCTCGATCTCGCTGCTGGGGAGCTCCAGCAGCCGCCCGAGCTCGCCCGCGTGCGGCGTCAGCACGGTCGGCGAGCTGCGTCGCGCCAACTGCTCGAGGCCGCCCTCCTCGGCATGCGCGTTGAGGCCGTCGGCGTCGAGCACCAGCGGCAGGTTCGCATGCGTGGCGACGTCGCGCGCGAACTTCTGTGCGGCGGGCAGACGACCGAGCCCGGGGCCGAGGACCAGCGCCTCGGCACGGGCGGCGCGCTCGACGGCCATCCGCGAGCTGCCACGCCGCGGCCCGGTCTCCGGGTCGTCGGGCAGCTCGACCGTCATCACCTCGAGCAGCTTGCCGGCGAGCACCGGCGCGACCGAGGACGGCACCGCGATCGTGACGTAGCCGGCGCCGGCGCGCGCGGCGGCGAGCGAGGCCAGCACCGGCGCCCCCGTCAGCCCGCGCGAGCCGCCGATCACCAGCACGCTGCCCACGCTGAACTTGGTGGAGCCGGCGTGACGGCGCGGAACCTCGGCGCCGACGCGCGCATCAATCAGTCCGATGCCGGGTGTAACAGGCTGATCGGTCGCTGGGATCCCGATGTCGACCACATGCAGCGCTCCAGTGTGCTGCTTGCCGGGTGCGATCCAGAGCCCGGGCTTGGCGGCGTGGAAGGTCACGGTCGCATCGGCGCGCACCGCCTCAGCGTTGATCTCGCCGGTCGAGCCGTCAACACCACTGGGCATATCGCAGGCGATCACGCGCATCCGCGGGTTGGTCTTGCGGGCGGCGTTGATCGCGGCGATCGCGCTGCCGATCGGCTCGCGCGGAGTGCCGGAGAAGCCGGTGCCGAGCAGCGCGTCGACCACTCCCGCGGCGCTGGGAAGCGCAGCGGCCAGCGCGCCCGGGTCATCGGCACCGACGTCGACCACGACCACGTCGCGCCGCAGCTGCCGCAGCACCCGTGCAGCCACGTGCCCGTCGCCGCCGTTGTTGCCGCGACCACAGGCGATCACGATCTGACCCTCGGGCACGAGCTCGGCGCTCACGCGCGCGAGCGCGCTGCCGGCCCGCTCCATCAGCGTCTCGCCGGGAATCCCGTGCTGCTCGATCGCCCAGCTGTCAAGCGTCCGCTGCTGGGCGGCGTCGGGGAGGGGTATGAGCCAGGTCGGCAGATCCATCTAGAGCCGTCCGAGTCTAGAGGCGGTCTCGGCCCCGCGCCGGCCGGTCACCGGCAGCCGGCCGCTGGAACGACCTGGGGGTTCGTCTCAAGCCGTGAGCGCTTCCTCGACCACCCGGCAGAGCCCGGCGACGACCGATTCCGTCTCTTCGACGCTCGGTGCCTCGACCATCACGCGGATCAGCGGCTCGGTGCCAGATGCGCGCACCAGCACGCGCCCGCGGCCACTGAGCAGCTCTTCGGCCGCCGCGATCGCCTGCGTCACGGCCGCGGCGTCCATGGCGGCGATCAGCCCCTCGCGACTCGCGGCGCGCAGATTGACAAGCCGCTGTGGCAGCTTGCGCATCGCATGGCGTTCGGCGAGGTCGGAGCCGGCCAACGACTCGAGTGTCAGCAGCGCGCTGGCGATGCCATCGCCGGAGGGGCCGAAGCCGAGGTCGATGATGTGCCCCGACTGTTCACCTCCGAGCCGCCAGCCGCGGGCGCGCAGCGCCTCGTTGACGTAGCGGTCGCCGACCGAGGTCGTGGTGACCTCGATGCCGGCCTCGTTCATCGCCGTGTGGAAGCCGTAGTTGGTCATCACGGTGACCGCGACACCGCCGCCGTCGAGCCGTCCCACCTGCTTGTAATGCACCGCCGCCAGGGCGATCAGCTCATCGCCGTCAACCATGTGGCCGCGGCGATCGACCGCCAGCACGCGATCGCCGTCGCCGTCGAAGGCGAAGCCCACGGCGTGCTCGCCGCGGGCCATCGCCTCGGCCAGTGCCTCAATGTGGGTCGAGCCGACACCGGCGTTGATGTTGCGCCCGTCCGGGCTGTCGGCGAGCACGTCCACCTCGGCACCGAGGCGCCGGAAGATCTCGGGCGCCACGCGGAAGGTGGCGCCGTTGGCGCAGTCGAGCAGCACCCGCATGCCCCCCAGCTCGAGCTCGCCGAAGCGGGCCTGCAGCTCGCTGATGTAGTCCTCGAGCGCTCCTGGTAACTGGCGCACCCGGCCGATCCGCTCGGGCCGGCGTCCGGGGCGCTCGATCTGCTGCTCGATCGCGCTCTCGGTCTGATCCGAGAGCTTGAAGCCGTCGGCCGCGAAGAACTTGATGCCGTTGTCCTCGTACGGGTTGTGCGAGGCCGAGATCACCGCCGCCAGATGCAGGCCGTGACGGCGCACGAGCAACGGCGCGGCCGGTGTCGGCAAGACCCCGCCCAACAGCACGTCGCCACCGGCAGCGGTGACGCCGGCTGCGATCGCGGCCTCGAGCATCTCGCCCGACTCACGCGTGTCACGGACGATCAGAACCTGCGGGTGCGGCTCATCGCAGAGCTCGACGGTGGCTCGTGAGAGCGCGACCGCAAGCTCGGCGGTGAGGAAGTCCCCAGCTCGGCCACGAACACCGTCGGTGCCGAACAGCTGGCGCGACATCTGTGGGAGCTGCTCCGCTTGGAGTTGCGAGAACTAGCGCTTCGAGAACTGTGGACGCTTGCGAGCCTTCTTGAGGCCCGCCTTCTTGCGCTCCTTGACGCGCGGATCACGCGTCAGGAAGCCGCGGCGCTTGAGCTCGCCACGCAAGTTCGGATCGGCCTCGAGCAGTGCCTTTGAGATGCCGTGACGCAGCGCGCCGGCCTGTGCGGACACGCCACCGCCGTGCATGCGTGCGACGACATCCATGCGGACCTCGTAGCCGACGGCCTCGAGCGGCTGGCGGATGATCCGCTGCAGCGTCTCACGCGGGAAGAAGTCCTCGAGCGTCTTGCCGTTGATCGTGTAGGTACCGGTGCCCGGCTTCAGGATCACGCGGGCAACGCCCGTCTTGCGCTTGCCGGTCGCCGTGTAACGGGCGCCCGCGGCAAGGTTGATCGCAACCTCGGCGATCGGCTGCGCGCTCGCCTGGCTGTCGTCGTCCTCGGCGGCACGGGCAGCGGCCTCTTCGGCCTCTGCTTCGGCGGCCGCACGCGCCTCGGCGTCGAGGAAGTCGGTGCCCTCGGCAACGATGTCTGGGATCAGGTCGGCACCGGGGATCGCCGGCTTCTCGCGCGGCGTGGTGTCCTCCTCGATGTACTCGATGTCGCCCTCGACGATCTCGGTCGGATCCTCCACCACCGGCTCAGCCGCGACGGGCTGATCGTCGCTGTCGCCCGAGGTGCCCTCGGCGACCTCGGCGTGGCCGATCTCGCGGACGTGCTCGGGCGCCGCGGGGATCTCCGGCGCGACGTACTCGCGGGTCTCTTCGTTCTCGTTCTGTTCGTCGGTCACGACTCGATCTCCATCGGTTGCGGCTGCTGGGCGGCGTGCGGATGATCGGGCCCTGCATAGACCTTCAGCTTGGTGAGCTGCTTGCGCGCGAGGCGGTTGCGGGGAAGCATCCCCTTGACCGCGATCCGGATGACCTCTTCCGGACGGCGCTCGAGCATCTCGTTCAGGGTGCGGGACTTCAGTCCGCCCGGGTAACCCGAGTGGCGGTAATAACGCTTGTCCGCGAGCTTGTTGCCCGTGACAGAAATCTTCTCCGCATTGACGACGACGACAAAGTCGCCGGTGTCGATGTGCGGGGTGTAGGTCGGCTTGCGCTTGCCGCGCAGCGCGTCGGCGATCTGGGTCGACAGGCGCCCGAGGGTCAGGCCCGTGGCGTCGACGATCAGCCAGTTGCGCTCGCGGTCAGTTGGTTTGGCTACGTATGTCTTCATGGCATGCAATTGGGCGCGCACACGCGCGGGATCGAAGATGGTAGACGATCAGTCGAAAACCCGCTGACGCGCGGCGGCGCCAGCTATTCCCACTCGATGGTGCCGGGTGGTTTGGACGTGATGTCGAGCACCACGCGGCCAACGGCTGAGATCTCGTTGATCATCCTACTAGCGATCCGCTCGAGCAGATCGTATGGCAGCCTCGCCCAGTCGGCGGTCATCGCATCGTCGCTGGTCACGGCGCGGATCGCGACCACATTGCCATAGGTGCGCTCGTCGCCCTGGACACCGACGGCGCGCACGTCCGGCAGCACGCAGAAGGACTGCCAGAGCTCGCGATAGAGCCCGGCCCTGCGGATCTCATCCTGGAGGATCGCGTCGGCCTCGCGCAGCACGTCGAGCTTGTCCTTGGTGACGTCGCCACCGACGATGCGAATCGCGAGGCCCGGCCCGGGGAACGGCTGGCGCCAGACGAGCCGCTCGGGCATGCCGAGCTCGGCGCCGACGGCGCGGACCTCGTCCTTGAACAGTGCGCGCAGCGGCTCCACGAGCTCGAAGTCGAGGTCCTCGGGCAAGCCGCCGACGTTGTGGTGGGACTTGATCGTGGCGGTGCCGGTGCCGCCACCGGATTCGATCACGTCGGAGTAGAGCGTGCCCTGCACGAGGAACCTGATCCCGTCGAGCTTGATCGCCTCCTCCTCAAAGATGCGGATGAACTCATTGCCGATGATCTTGCGCTTCTGCTCGGGATCGACGACCCCCTTGAGCTTCGCGAGGAAGCGCTCCTCGGCGTCGACCGGGATCAGCGGGACCTTGAAGTGATCGCGGAAGGTGGCGATCACCTGATCGCCCTCGTCCTTGCGCATCAGCCCGTGGTCGACGAACACGCAGACCAGGCGGTCGCCGATCGCCTGGTGAACCAGCAGCGCGGCGACGCTTGAGTCGACACCGCCGGAGAGAGCGCAGAGCGCGCGGCCCTCGCCGACCTGATCGCGAATCCGCTCGATCTGCTCCTCGATCACCGAGCGGGCGCTCCAGCTGCCGTCGGCACCGCAGATGTCGATCAGGAAGTTGCGCAGAACCTGCTGGCCGTAGGGCGTGTGCACGACCTCGGGGTGGAATTGGATGCCGTAGACCCCGCGCTCGTCGGCCTCGATCGCGGCGACGGGTGACGCCGTCGACGATGCCAGCGCCTCAAAGCCCGGCGGCGCCTGGAAGACCGTGTCGCGATGGGACATCCAGCAGGGCTGCTCGTCCGGCGTGTCGGCAAGCAGACGTCCGTGGCGGTGCACGGTGAGCTGCGAACGCCCGTACTCGCCGACCTCGGCGCCCTCGACGTTGCCGCCGAGCTCGCGTGCGATCAGCTGCATGCCGTAACAGATGCCGAGCACCGGGATGCCGAGCTCGAGCAGGCGCGCATCGAGCTTGGGCGCGCCGTCGGCGTAGACCGACGCCGGCCCGCCCGAGAGGATCAGTCCGATCGGCGCCAGCTTCGCCACCTCCTCGGGGCCGACGTGATACGGGAGCAGCGTCGAGAAGACCCCGCATTCGCGCACGCGGCGCGCGATCAGCTGGGAGTACTGGCCGCCGTAGTCGAGGACGACGACCTGCTGGGTGGCCTGCTCGCCGCCCGTGGCCAGCGGGCCATGGGCGGCGCTGTCAGCAGACACGGACTCTGGCTCAGTCAGCGACACCGACAGTGGCCTTGCCGGAGGCGCCCATGCCCACGGCCTGCTCGCGCTGGAGGTGCTTGCCCTCCGTCTGCAGCGACGGGGCAACCATCAGCTCGGCGCGATTGAACTCCGAGATGTCCTGGTAGCCGCAGGTGGCCATCGAAGTGCGCAGCGCGCCCATCAGGTTGAAGGTGCCGTCGTTCTCGCGGGCCGGGCCCTTGACGATCTCCTCGAGCGTGCCGTTCTGCTTGGTGGCGACACGGGTCCCGCGGGGCAGCGTCGGGTGGAAGGTGGCCATGCCCCAGTTGAAGCCGTGGCCGGGGGCCTCGGTGCAGCGGGCCAGGGCCGAGCCGAGCATCACCGCGTCGGCGCCACAGGCGATCGCCTTGGCGATGTCACCGCCGTTGCGCATGCCGCCGTCGGCGATCACCCGCACGTAGTCACCGGTCTCGAGCATGTGCTGCGAGCGCGCCGCCGCGACATCGGCGATCGCGGTCGCCTGCGGGACGCCGAGGCCCAGCACGCCGCGGGTGGTGCAGATCGCACCCGGGCCGACGCCGACGAGCACGCCGGCGGCGCCGGTGCGCATCAGGTGCAGCCCGGTGTGGTAGGAGGCGCAACCACCGACGATCACAGGGATTGGCGAGAGTTCGCGGATGAACTCCTTGAGGTTCAGCGGCGGGCGGCTGGTGTCCTTGGAGACGTGCTCGGCGGAGACCACCGTGCCCTGGATCACGAGGATGTCGAGGCCGGCGTCGAGCGCCACCTCGTAGTACTTGCGCACCTGCTGGGGAGTGAGCGAGGCCGCGGCGACGACGCCGTGGCTCTTGATCTCCTTGATGCGCCGGGCGATCAGCTCGGGCTTGACCGGCTCGCGGTAGATGTCCTGGAGCTCGCGGGTGGCGATGTCCTTGGAGAAGGTCGCGATCCGCGCGAGCTCCTCGTCGGCGTTCTCATAACGGCACTGGATGCCCTCGAGGTTGAGCACCGCGAGGCCGCCGAGCTTGCCGAGCAGACCGGCGGTCGTGGGCGAGACGACGCCGTCGAGGGCGGCGGCCAGCAACGGGAGCTCGAAGCGGTAGGGACCCAGGGTCCAGCTGATGTCGACGTCATCGGGGTCACGCGTCCGGCGTGACGGAACGATCGCTACGTCGTCAAATCCATAGGCCCGGCGGGCCTTCTTTCCACGGCCGATTTCTACTTCCATCAGCGCATCGTAGAAGGTCGTACAGATGACAAGAAGAACCCCACTTGTTCGCGAGAGGAGACGTCCGCGACGGCGGCAACCATCGGCTGGAATTCACCTTAGCATCGGGCGGACTGGCGGTTTATGTGGCCTTGGCGAGGGGTATGGCCAGCCCGCAATTTGGGGTCAGAACACCGGCGCAGGGGCGGCACAGGCTCGCTCAGGAGACCTCGGCGGGCAGCGTCACCGGCTCGGCCACGACGCCCTCGAGCAGGCGCTCGACGGTCGTGGGATCGAGGATCCCAGCGCCGACATGCTGTGTCGACTCGGCGCCGCAGGCGACGCCGAAGCGCAGGCACTCGACCGGTGAGCGGCCCTGGTAGCGCGCCGCCACGTAACCGGCGAGGAAGGCGTCGCCGGAGCCGATCGGCGACTGCGCCTCGAGCGGCTCGATCGTGGCGCGGTAGAGCGTGTGCCCGTTGTCCTCGCGCACATACGCATAGCAGCCATCGGCGACCGTCATGATCGCCTCCTCCGGCCCTTGGCGCGTGATCTCGATGACGGCGCGGGCGCGGTCGTCAATGCCGACGAACTCATGGCCGGCGAGCTCCTCGGCCTCGAGCTCGTTGGGAGAGACGACGTCGGGCTCGGCGCGCACCGCCAGCTTCAACGGCTCGCCATCCGTGTCGACGACGGTGAGCACGCCGAGCTTGCGCACCGCGCGGATCAGCTTCGCGTACGTCCCGGGCTCGAGCCCGCGCGGCAGGCTGCCGGCGAACACGCAGATGCTGGCTCCGCGTGCCAGGTACATGAGCTTCTGCTCGAGCAGCTCGAGCTCGTTCTCCGAGACCGCCGGGCCGCGCTCGTTAATCTCGGTGTGTACGCCGGTGGTGGGATCGAGCACCGCCATGTTCGTGCGCGACTCTTCGCGGATGCGGACAAAGGCGCTGAGGATCGACTCGTCACCGAGTCCCTCGACGATGCGCGTGCCCGTGGCACCGCCGATGATTCCGGTCGCGATCACCGGCTGCCCGAGCAGCTTCAACGCGCGGGCGACGTTGACGCCCTTGCCGCCGGGGATCGTGCGCTGATCGAGGCTGCGATGCCTGCGGCCGGGTGTGAAGCTCGGAACCTCGAGGGTCCGGTCCAGCGCTGGGTTGAGGGTGACGGTGATGATCATCGTTCCTCCACGCGGCGTAGCGCCACGACTCGGGGGCGACGCCGCCTTCCAACGAGAGCGGCGGCCGCGCTGACGAGCAGCAGCGCGAGCACCAGCAGCGTAATCGGTTGCTTAATGAAGTGCCCCACTTTCGTCATCAGCGACACCGATGGCAGCCGCCGAGCGAGGATCAGTGGGACGCGGACCGTGCGTCGGCCGGGGATCACCACCCGCAGCTGGCCGACCACGGTTCCCTTCGCCATCGGCCCGTGCAGTTTGCGCAGCCGGCCGACCAGCAGCCGCACACGTGAGCCGCGGGCGATCACCGTGCGGTAGCCGCGGGCCGCAAGGATCGCGACCGGCGCCTCGTAGGGCACCGGCCGGCGCGCGAAGCGCTCACCCCGGCGCACCGGCCGCACGGCCCGGAACTCCGAGAAGCCCCAGTTCAGCAGCGCCAGTGCACTGTCGTCGCGGCTGTCCTCGCTGTCGGTGCCGAGCACCGAGGCAAGCAGCGTGAAGCCATCGCGCCGCGCCTCGGAGACCAACACATAACCGGCCTCGGTCGTGTGTCCGGTCTTGACCCCGTGGATCCACGGATACTTGCCGAGAAGGTCATCGGTGTTGACGACGTGGCGCACGTAGCGCCCGCTTCTGAGCACCGCCGAGGAGAGCCCGACGGTATGGCGGAAGAACGGCCAGTTGCGCATCATGTAATCGGCCAGGCGCACGAGGTCATCGGGGCTCGAGTAGTTGCCGCTCGTATCGAGCCCGATCGGCGTCGTGTAATGCGTGTGGTCGAGCCGCAGCGCCCGCGCATCGCGATTCATCATCGCCACAAAGCGCGCGACCGAGCGGCCGCCGACGTTGTAGGCGAGGTCCTCGGCGGCATCATCGGCGCTCGGCAGCAGCAGCGCGACGAGCAGATCGTGGACCGTCATCTGCTCCCCCGGGACCAGGCCGATCTGCGAGTCCACCGGCTGCGGACTCCAGTCGGTCTGGGTGAACACCGTGTTCAGGTTCTTGACGTGCTGCAGCACGACCAGCGCGGTCATCATCTTGGTGGTGCTGGCGATCGGCAGCTCGGCGTTGCCGTTGAGGCTCCAGAGCGGCGTGCCGGCGCCGGCGAGCAGCAGGCTGGCGCCGCTGACCGGCAGCGTCGGCGGCGCGACCGGCGCCGGCGAGGTACGCGCGGGCCGCGGGCCGGCGGATGCAGGCGCGACACCGACGGAAAACGCCATCACCGCGATGGCCAGGCTGGATGCCGCCTTCCTCATTCTTCCCGACGGTGATACCAGAAGTGAGTAAGACCGCAGGCCTACGCCGCCAGCGCCCAGGCCTGCTCGCGCAGCCGTGCCGCCTCACGGCGGGCGGCGGCAGCAGGGTCGCCGCCGGACAGCCGGTGCGCCTGGACGATGCCGCGAGACACGGCGATCACGCCGCTTGCCGCCCCGCGCGTGAACACCGGGCCAAGGTCGCTGATCCGCCCGCCCTGGGCGCCGACGCCGGGCAGCAGGAAGACCGTATCGGGCATCAACTCGCGCAGCCTGGCGAGGTGATGAGGAGCCGTGGCGCCAACCACGGCACCGACATCGCTGAGACCGGCATCGCCGATGCCGCCGGCGCCGAGCGCGGCCACCATGCGCGCGACGGCGTCGCTGAGGTTGCCGTCGCCAAGCTCGCGGTCCTGCAGCTCGACCGCACCGCGATTGGAGTTGCGCACGAGCACGAAGAGGCCGGCGCCAGCCTCACGAGCGATCGTCGCGAACGGCTCGAGCGAGTCGCTGCCGAGCCACGGGTTGACCGTCATCGCGTCCGCGCCAAGACCGGGTATCGGCCCGAATGGGCTCGGAGTCGCACCCAGGAAGGCCTGAGCGTAGGCACGCGCGGTGACGTCGATGTCGCCGCGCTTGGCGTCGGCGATGACCATCAGGTCCGCCTCACGCGCCTTCGCGATCACCTGCGTGAGCGCCTCCCAACCAGGGGCGCCGAGGCGCTCGAAGCACGCAACCTGCGGCTTGACCGCCACGCAATGCTCAGCGACGGCATCGATCACGAGCCGGCAGTGGGCGGTGACTGCCCGCGCTGCCCGGACGGCGGGTGGGGCGGACGGTTCGTCCACCCCACCCACAAGTTCGAGCGCATGTGACCAAAGGAGTGCGGGATCCGGATCGAGGCCGAGCACGAGCTGCGACTCACGGCGCACGACGCGCTCGGCCAAGCGGTCCCCAAAGCTCTCCGCGGTTGCGTCCGCGGTAGTCACCTGCGAAAACGTCGCCGCGGTGCGGCGGACCTTTAGTTGACGGCCTTCTTGAGGGCGGCGCCAGCGCTGAACTTCGGAACGTTCGACGCAGCGATGTTGATCTTCTCGCCGGTGGCGGGATTACGACCTTCGCGCGCAGCACGCTTCGAGACGCTGAACTTGCCAAATCCGGAGAAGACAACGTCGCTGCCTCGCTTGAGGGCGTCCTCGATCGTCTCCAGAACCGCATCGACCGCCTCTGAGGCGTCCTTCTTGCTCAGACCGGCGCGGTCCGCGACCTGGTCGATGAACTCGGCTTTCGTCACTTCACTCCTCCTTCGAGGTGGTAGGAAGCGCCGAAGCTAACACGGTTTGCGGACAGTTCGGGGGTGTTTGGACCATCGTCACCCCAGAGTTTCGGCGGTTTTGTTCGCTGCAGACCGCTGGGGATGGCATTCTGGGTGAATGCAACTGGGCCGTTTAGCCTGGCTCATGACGACGATCGCGTGCCTGATCGCGGCCGCAGTCGTGCTCGCCAGGGGCGATCGCGGGTACGCCGCCGTGGCCTTTGCGGTGGCGCTGTCGGCCGCAATAAACCTGTTCTGAGGATGAAGACGGCGGTATGCCACGCCACGCTATGAACTTGGGACCGCAGCCAGATACCACTCGGCGAAGGCGCGCAGCGCATTCCCGCGGTGACTGATCGCGTCCTTTCCCGCTTCCGGGAGCTCCGCCAGGGTGACGTCGGGGTGGCTGACCGGAATGAAGACCGGGTCGTAGCCGAAGCCGCCCAGCCCACGCGGTGCCGGCGCCATGTGCCCGCAGGACTGACCGAGCAGCACCTGCTCGGTGTCCGCGTCGACGAACGCCAGCGCGCAGACGTAGCGCAGCGCGGTGCCGACCGGCACCTCGGAGATCAGCTTCTGCAGGTTCTCGGCGTCGCTCGCGTGCTCGCCAGCGTAGCGTGCCGAACGCACTCCGGGTCGGCCTCCCAGCGCCTCGGCCTCGACCCCGGAGTCATCGGCGATCACGGCTCTTCCGAGCGCCCGCGCGCCGGCGCGCGCCTTGATCAGGGCGTTCGCGGAATAGGTCTCACCGTCCTCGGGCGGCAGCACCACCGCCGGCGGCAGCGGGATCACGGACAGGCCGAACGGCGCCAGCAGGCGCGTCACCTCGGCGACCTTGTGATCGTTACGTGTGGCCAGTACGAGCTCGTGCACCGACATCTCGTGAGCCTGAGCTAGGCGCCCGTCACGACTGCCGTCTGCTGCACCGTGCGCAGCGCGCCGATCCCGATCTCCGCGAGCAGCAGCAGCTCATCGAGGTGTGCGCGGGAGAGCGGCGTGCGCTCCGCCGTGGCCTGCACCTCGACCAGCCCACCGTCGCCGGTCATGACGACGTTGGCGTCGACCTCGGCGGCCGAATCCTCCGGGTAATCGAGGTCGAGCATCGCTACGCCCTCGACCATTCCCGCGGAGACCGCAGCAACGCTGCCGGTGAGCGGCGTGCGCTCGATCAATCCCTCGCCGATCAGCTTGGCGACCGCCAGCTCGAGCGCGACCATGCCACCGGTGATCGAGGCACAGCGCGTGCCGCCATCGGCCTGCAGCACGTCGCAGTCAACGTAGATCGTGCGCTCGCCGAGCGCGTCGAAGTCGATCACGCCGCGAAGCGAGCGCCCGATCAGGCGCTGGATCTCGACCGAACGGCCGTCGGCCTTGCCCTTTGAGATATCGCGCTGCTTGCGGTCGCCGGTGGACGCCGGAAGCATCCCGTACTCGGCCGTCACCCAGCCGCGGCCGCGGCCGGCCATCCAGCGCGGCACGCTCTCCTGCACCGACGCGGTGCAGATCACGCGCGTCTCCCCCACCGAGATCAGCGCCGAGCCGGTGGCCGTGCGCACAAACCCGGGCTCGATCGTGATCGGCCGCATCTCGTCGGCGGCGCGTCCGTAGCTGCGGTCGCTCATCGTTGCGAGGTTAAAGCCTTCAACGGTTCGCGGGCGCTGCCAGCGTCTCCATCGTGAGCATCACGCAACGAGCGAGCGCGTCGATGTCATAGCCGCCTTCGAGCACGCAGCCGACCGGAACTGCGAGCTCGGCAGCCAGGTCGCGGATGATCTTCGCCATCTGCACGTAGCCGTCGTCACTGAGCGCGCAGTCGGCCAGCGGATCGTCCTCGTGTGCGTCGTAACCGGCCGAGACCAGTACCAGCTGCGGCCGATAGCTGCGCACCCGCGGCAGCACTGCCTCCCGCAACAGCGCCACAAAGCTCTCGTCTCCCGAACGCGGCGGCACCGGCAGGTTGAGTGTGTAGCCGAGGCCGCGACCGGCACCGCGCTCGTCCGCACGGCCGCTTCCCGGCCAGAGTGGCTGCTGGTGGATCGAGATGAACAGCACCTCGTCGGTTCTCCAGAAGATGTCGCTCGTGCCGTTGCCGTGGTGCACGTCCCAGTCGAGGATCAACACGCGCTCGAGGCCGAGCTCGTCGAGCGCGTGACGAGCCGCGACCGCGACGTTGTTGAACAGGCAAAAGCCCATCGGCCGGGCGGCCAGCGCATGGTGGCCGGGCGGCCGGTGCGCGCTGAAGCCGACCTGGCCGGCGCCGCCCTCGACCAGACGCCGCGCGAGCTCGACGGCACCCCCCGCGGCGTGCAGCGCGGCGCTATAGGAGCCGGCACTGACGACGGTGTCGGGGTCGAGCTGCGCGCCACCGGCGCGCGAGGCGGCCTCGATGCGGTCGATGTGGGCGGCCGTGTGGACGCGCTCGAGCATGCCGCGAGCGGCCGCTGGGGCCTCGATGCGTTGGTACCCGACGAAGTCGTGCGCCTGAAGCACCCGCATGATCGACTCGATCCGCGGAATTCGCTCCGGGTGCTGACCGGTGTCATGCTCGAGCGAGCTCGGGTGCGACAGGAAGACGGGCACCGATGACATCGCCCCGGTACCGTAGCGGGCAATGCCCGCTCTGTCCGGCCGCGGCCAGCGGCAGCTGGTCGTCGTCGGTGCCGGCGCCGCAGGCCTCTACACGGCGCTGCGCGCCGCCCGTGAGGGCGCGCACGTGACGCTGATCTCAGCCACTGAGCTGGCGCAGACATCGAGCTACTGGGCGCAGGGCGGGCTGGCGGCGGCGCTGGCCGCCGATGACAGCGTCGAGCTCCACCTCCAGGACACCCTGACGGCCGGACGCGGCGCGGTCCGTCCCTCGGCCGCGCGCGTGCTGGTCGAGGAGGCACCGGGCGCGGTCGAGGACCTCAGCAGGCTGGGCGTGAACTTCGACGCAGACCGCAACGGGTGGCTGGCGCTCGGACTCGAGGGCGGGCACAGTCACCGGCGGATCGTGCACGCGGGCGGTGCGGCGACCGGGCGGCGGATCGTGCGGCAGCTGTCCGCGGTGGTGGCGACCGAGCAGCACATCGAGGTGCGCGAGGGTAGTCGTGCGCGGGCGCTGCTCACGCACGAGGGGCGCTGCACCGGCGTGGTGCTGGAGGACGGTGAGGAGCTGTACGCGCCGGCGACGGTGCTCAGCACCGGAGGCGCGGCGGCGCTGTGGGCACGGACCACCAACCCGACCGGCGCGGTCGGAGCCGGGCTGATGCTGGCCTATGCCGCCGGCGCCGCACTGGCCGACATCGAGTTCATGCAGTTCCACCCGACCGCCGTGGTCGCCGGCATCGACGGCAGCGGCGACGGCCTGCTCGTGACCGAGGCGATCCGCGGCGAGGGCGCGGTCCTGCGCAACCGTGCAGGCGAGCGCTTCGTCGACGAGCTCGCGCCCCGCGACGAAGTCGCGCGAGCGATCTATTCGGAGATGACGCGCCGGCCCGGGACGACGGCGGTGGCGCTCGACATGCGCAAGGTCGACCCAGGGCTGTTTCCGAACGTGGTCGCGGCGCTGCGGCGGCTGGGGATCGACCCCGAGATCAGCGAGATCCCGGTGGCGCCGGCCGCGCATTACATGATGGGCGGGATCGAGACAGACCTGCAGGCGCGCTCGACCCTCCCGGGGCTACTGGCCGTCGGCGAATGCTCGTGCACCGGGCTGCACGGCGCCAACCGCCTGGCCTCCAACAGCCTGAGCGAGTGCTTCGTGTTCGGCGCGCGTGCGGCGCGTGCGGCGCTCGACGAGCCGAGCCTGCTGAGCGCGGATCGTGAGTCATCGCTGCCCGCGGCACCGAGTGAGGCCAATGCCATCGCGCTGCCCGCGCAGGCGTCGCGCGAGCAGCTCTGGCTTCACGCCGGGCTGGAGCGCAACGCCGAGGGCCTCGGCCAGCTGCTCGACGACCCGCATCCGCTGGTGCGGCTGATCGCGGCCGCGGCGCTCGCAAGAAATGAGAGTCGCGGAGCGCATTGGCGGGAAGACTGTCCCGAGACCGATAGCGCCCTCGACGAACGCCATGTGACGCTCGTCACCGACCAGGAGTCAGTTTTCGAGCGCTGGAAGTAGTGTTCAAGATGGACCGGAATGGAGGGGCCGAAAGGAGATGCAGTTGCATGTATCGCTTCAGCCGAGCCATCTACCGCGAGCTCTGCGCCGAGATCATCGAGGACGGGCGTGAGCAGCCCTACCTGAACCACGAACGGGTTCTGCGGGCGTGTGAGGCCGCGGTCGAGCGGCTGGCTACCGACCGCCACTACTTCGCCCGGCCGGCGCGGACCCTGTTCATGGACATCCGCGCGCACTTCCCGCTCTCGGCCCAGGGGCGCGTCTGGCGCGTGGTCGAGCGCTACATGACCTTCGCCGATGAGTTCCTCAGCAGCCAGCCGATGAGCCGCTTCGACATCTATGGCAACCCGATCCTCTGCCGCGCCAGCACGCGCAAGGGGACGCAGTGTCAGCGCACGCCACTGGCGCACAACGGCTACTGCCCGTCGCATCAGCACCTGGCCGAAACCGAGGACTTTCACGAGCGCGCGCTGGACGAGCTGGCGGCCGCCTGAGCGGCGAGCCGACGACGCCGGAGCCCCCCTAACCGACGCTCGCTCCGGAGGGGGCAAGATCCTCCGGAAATGAGTGTTGCTCGGCTT
Organism: uncultured Actinomycetota bacterium; assembly: GCA_963706725.1. Taxonomy (GTDB): domain Bacteria; phylum Actinomycetota; class Thermoleophilia; order Solirubrobacterales; family Solirubrobacteraceae; genus Palsa-465. Next base: position 3,434,166 of record OY970167.1, read on the forward strand.
GCAACGCTGCCGGCCTAGCGAATATTTGCCGGAGGATTTGGTGATTCTGTGAAATCGACATAGAATCGGGCCTCGCTCGGCATGCTGTTTACCGCCGAGCGTTTCTCAAATCCTGATCACCCCTAAGAGTAAAAATGCCGATTGCTTTCAAAGAATGGGCGGTCACAGTCCGCGCGCTCGCTGAGGGAGAGCAGCTGCTGACGCTCCGCAAAGGTGGTATCCGTGAACCGGATAGACACTTCGAACTGGAGCATGACCGTTTCTTTCTGTACCCCACGTTCGACCATCAGCGCACCGATCTGGTGCGTGAGTCGCACCGCCCGGAACTAGCCCGGGCATTGGAGGAGGGGGTTTGGAGCGACGGAGAGCCGTCTGCAGCAGCGATGCTGCGCGGCGTAGAGATCAGTCAACCTGACCGCGTGCGCATCCGCGCCTGGGCCGAGGTTGCTGCTCACTACACGATCACGGATCGCCGGGCGGTCGACGCACTATCGCCGTTCTATGTGTGGACGACCGACTATGCAGAAAAGCGCCTCGACTGGAAGCGCCGTCACCCGCTGCACGTGGTGGTGCTTCGTACCTACCGGATCCCGCGTCCGGTGACGGTCAAGGTGCGCGACGAGTACGGCGGATGCCGCTCGTGGCTGGAGATCACGCGCGACCTTCCCTTCGAGGGCACTCCCGTGCTCTCCGATGAGGAGTTCGAGCGTGCATCTGAGGAGATCGCGGCGATCGCCGCGGGCGACCGCCAGCCGGTCCTCGTCTAGAACGACGACCCGGACCCGACGTTTCTCGAGTGGGGTGGCCAGCGAGCCACCCCTCTCGCGTTAAGCGGTCGCTGGGGCGTGAGCCCTAAGCTGATCCCGGCGGCATGGCTTGGACTGAGTCGACATCGGCGTCATTTGCGTGCCGGCACTCGTCGGAGCGTACGCCCGACGCCGCGCGCGTTCTGCGGCTGCTGGAGCAGACCCGTGCGCGGCTGGCCGAGCAGCTCCCGGAGATCGAGGGCGAGATCACCGTGGTGCTGCACGACAGCCCGCAGGCGCTGGTGCTCTCCAACCCGCTGATGCCGCTGATCTGGTGCCTTACCTCCCAACGCGCGCGGCGCTACGTGACCGGCTGGGCCGGCCGCGATGAGCTGCACGTGCTCTCCCCGCGAGCGCTGCGCGACCGCGCCTCGAACACGGCGGGATCGTTCGAGATGCTGGCGCTCGCGCCGGCCTCGCTGTACGCCAAGCGCGTGGTCGTCGGCGCCAACCGCGAGCTGCAGTCGGCGCGGCTGCCAGCGCGCTCGTGGGCGGAGCTGCGCTGGGCCTGGCTGGTGGAGGGAGCCTCTCGTTGGCTCTCGGGTGAGAGCGGCCATGCGCGCGCGGTCGTCGGGCAGTACGTGCGCTCTGGCAGGCGCCCGCATTTCCCGCCGGGCCCGCGCGACGCGCCGCTGCTTGCAGCGCCGCTGATCGAGCTGCTCGCCGAGCAGGAGGGCGAGCGTGGAGTGGCGCGCCTGGTCGGACGCCTGCACACCGGTGGCGCCGACGCGGCCCTGCTGCACGCGTTCCCTGGGCAGGGCCTGGCGAGCATCGAGAGCGAATGGCGCTCGCGCTTGCGGCGTCTGGGCGAGGGCGGATAATCGCCCGCGTGGCCTACGACACGCTGCTCGCGGACCGGATCCGCGCGATCCTGCTGTTCGAACCTGATCTGGCCGAGCTGGCGCGGGCGCTACCCCCGAATTGTTAGCTGCTGACGAAGCTCGGGACGAAATAGCTCATTTCTGAGCCAAAACGTCCGGAGCCTCCGATCACACGACCGACAGGTGCGCTTCCTCGACGCGACCGCCACGGATCGTGAACGCACGCAGCACCGGCTGCGGCGTTGCCGTCCCGACGATCACGTACAGCGAGTCCGGATAGAAGGCGAGGTTGATGTCGGTCTGCGACGGATACGGGTCCGTGCGCGTGTGCGAGTGGTAGATGATGCCGACCTCATCACCCGCGTCCTCGATCCCGGTAACGACGCGGTAGAGCTCCATGTTGTCCATCTCGTAGCGCATCCAGGTGTGCGCCGTGTTCTCCATGCGGAACACCTCGAGCGCCTCGCCCCCGCGACTCGAGACGATCCCGCAGCACTCGTCCGGAGCGTCGGCGAGGGCGTGCGCGACGATCTCCTCGTACAGCGCGCGAGCGATCCGCATCGTGAGCAGCGGCAGCCGGCTGGCGGCCGGCTACCACCAGACGGTGGAGTCGAGGTTCTCAATCTCCTCGATCGGGCGCGTGTAGATGCCCGAGGAGAAGTACTTGCTGCCGTCGTCGGCGGCGATGAAGACGACGTTGCCCTCGTCGAGCTCACCCGCGATGCGCACCGCGACCCGCGCGATCGCGCCGGTGGAGACGCCGACGAACAGCTGCTCCTCGTCGAGCAGCTTGCGGGTCCAGGTGATCGCGTCGTGGTTGGTCACGAAGATCTTGCGGTCGAGCAGGCCGATGTCGATGATCGGTGGGATGAAGCCGTCATCGAGCGAGCGCAGGCCCTGCACGGGCTCGCCCTGCATCGGCTCGGCGGCGACGATCTTGACCTTGTCGCCGAGCTCCTCCTTGAGCCGCCGGCCGTTGCCCATCAGCGTGCCGCCGGTGCCGAGCCCGGCGACGAAGGCGCTGACCTCGTCGAGCTCCTCGAGGATCTCGAGCGCGGTGCCGTTGTAGTGGGCGTCCGGGTTGGCGGCGTTGCCGTACTGGTAGGGCATGTAATACGACGAGTCCTTGGCGGCCATGTCGAGCGCCAGCTCGACGGCGCCGTTGGAGCCTTTGGAGCCTTCGGAATAGACGATCTCAGCGCCGTACATGCGCAGCAGCTCGGTCCGCTCGGGCGTGACGTTGTCCGGCATCACGACCTTCAGCCGGTAGCCCTTGCGCGCGCAGATCATCGCCAGCGAGATCCCGGTGTTGCCGGAGGTCGGCTCGAGGATCGTCTGGCCCGGGCGGATCAGGCCCTTGTCCTCGGCGTCGAGGATCAGCGAGCGCGCCACACGGTCCTTGACTGAGCCGGTCGGGTTGCGCGACTCGAGCTTGGCCCAAAGGCGCACGCCGGGCTTGGGACTGAGCCGCTTGAGCTCGATCAACGGGGTGTGGCCGATCGCCTCGATGATGTCGCCGTAGCGGCCCCCGCAGGGCTTGTTCCGTAGGTCGGTGGCCATCGCTTCAGAAAGTATAGTCCCACCCGCCGGTGCCTGCCATCCGCCTGACGGCAGGCTTCCAAGCTTGGGCGCGACTAGCGCGCTCCGCCCGCCATCGCGGGCAGGATCACCAGAGTGTCACCGGCGCCGACACTCGTGTCGAGCCCGTCAAGCACCCGCACGTCCTCATCGTTGAGGTAGACGTTGACGTAACGGTTGAGGTCGCCGTCAGCGCCGAACAGCTGCGCCTGCGTCGACGGGTGCTCCACGACGACAGCGCGCAGGATCTCTCCGACGTTCTCGCCGTCGGCGCTGATCTCGCGCTCCCCGCCCACGGCGGGGCGCAGCACTGGTGGGATCTTGATGGTGGCCATTCGGGTTCCTGTGTCTGTGTTTGTGGGTTCTGAACCGGTATCGCGCCCGTCATGGCGGCGATACCGGTTTGAAATCGCGTTCAGGGACGTATCAGTGAGCGCCCGCGCAGAAGGCTTCGTAGTCCGGGAAGACGCCCATCTCCGCGTCGCCGATCTGATCGGGATCGCGCGAGCAGATCGGGCATTCCGGGTCGCGGCGGATCTTGACTTCGGTCATCGTCGCGGCCAGCGCGTCATACATAAGCAGGCGGCCGATCGCCGGGTTGCCGATGTCCAGGATCAGCTTGATGACCTCGGTCGACTGCAACAGCCCCATCGTCCCCGGCAGCACGCCGAGCACGCCGTTGGCGCCGCACGAGGGGGCCAGCTCGGCCGGCGGCGGGACCGGGAACAGGCAGCGGTAGCACGGGCCCTCGTAAGGCTTGAAGACCGACAGCTGCCCGTCGAAGCCGAGGATCGCCGCCGAGACGACCGGGATCCGCAGCCGCACGGAGGCGTCGTTGAGCAGGTAGCGGGTGGGGAAGTTGTCGAGCCCGTCGAGCACGATGTCGTAGCCCTGAAGGGTCTCCATGATGTTCTCGGGGCCGAGGCGCAGCTTGTGCTTGACGACGTTGACGTCGGGGTTGAGCGCCTTGATCGTCTCCTCCGCCGAGTCGACCTTGGAGACGCCCACCCGCTCGGTGTTGTGGATCACCTGGCGCTGCAGGTTGGAGAGGTCGACGGTGTCGTCGTCGACGATGCCGAGCGTGCCGACGCCGGCCGCGGCCAGGTAGAGCGCCGAGGGCGAGCCGAGGCCACCGGCCCCGAGCAGCAGCACCTTGGCGTCGAGCAGCTTCTGCTGACCCTCGATCCCGACCTCGTTGAGCAGCAGGTGGCGCGAGTAGCGGTCGCGCTGCTCCGCGCTCATGAAGCGCGGGATCTCGACGTCGTAGCCGCGGTCCTTCCAGAGCGTGAAGCCGCCGGTCATCGAGGACACGCGCGCGTAGCCGAGGTCCTCGACCAGCGTGCGCGTGGCCCAGGCCGAGCGCTGCCCAGAGGCGCAGTAGAGAATCACCGGCAGGCTCTTGTCGGGCGCGGTGCCCTCGATCCGGGACTCGAGGTGGCTCTTGGGTACGTGGCGCGCGCCGGGGATGTGCCCGACGGCCCATTCCTCGTCCTGGCGGACGTCGATGACGATCGCTCCGGTCTGGAGCTGATCACGCACGGCTGCCGGATCGACCTCGTCGATTCGGTCCTTGATCTGGCGAAGCACCTCGGCTCCAGAGGGACTCATCGAAAACTCCTAAAACACGCTCGGGATTTCTGGAATAAGAAAGTATAGGCAGGCCTATAACCTGCTCTCATCCGCGCTCCAGTCGACCACATTCCGGCTCCCGCCTTTCCCGCGAGACTGCCCTGGATCAACGTGGCCTCGCTGCGGATGGATCAGCAGCGAGGCCGGCCGGTGCTGATCGAGTTCTGGGATTTCTGCCGACCCAACTCGATCCGCACGTTGCCCTACCTGAAAGCATGGCACGCGCGCTACGCCGAGCGGGGACTGCGGGTGATCGGAGTGCACTCGGCCGGCTTCGAGCCGTCAGAGGACCCCGCGGCGGTGGCCGCCGCGGTGGCGCGCCTGGGAGTCGAATATCCGGTCGTGGTCGACGTCGACCACCAGATCTGGCAGGAGTATGAGAACCTCGGCTGGCCCGCCCGTTACCTCTGGAATCCCGATGGCTTCCTGTACGAGTTCCACTACGGCGAGGGTGGCTACGCCGACACCGAGCGGGCGATCCAGCAACTGCTCGGGATCGAGCAGCAGACTGTTGCTCCGGTGCGGCCCGAGGACGTGCCGGGCGCCGTGTTGGCGGCGCAGAGCGAGGATGTGGACGGTCCCTACCGCGGCCCGTATGAGGCCGGCGGCGTCTGGGGCGTGTTCAAGGGCAGTGGTGTCGCGACCGTCAACGGCACCGAGGTCGCCATCCCCCACCCCGGCGCCCACCAGCTGATCGTGCACGAGCACCATACGCAGGGACTGCTCGAGCTCGACGTCAGCGACGAGCTGTGCGTGCTGGCGGTCTGCTTCACGCCCGGGCTGGCGGCCGCCGCCGGCGGCTAGCGCGGCGGGAGGGCGACGTCCCCGGGTGCCGGAAACGAGACGGTGATGCTCAGCCCGCCGCCGGCGCGCGGGTGCGCGTCGATCTCGGCGTGATGGGCCTCGGCGATCGCCCGCACGATTGAGAGCCCGAGCCCGTGCTGGCCCGAATCCGGGCCCGTGCGCGCCGGGCCGAGGCGCCGGAACGGCTCGAACATCGTGTCGATCTCCTCGGGGGCGATCATCTGGCCGCTGTTCTCGACCCGCAGCAGCGCGCGGTCGCCCTGCTGCCGTGTGCTGAGCGCGACGTGCCCGCCGCTGACGTTGTGGCGCACGGCGTTGTCGAGCAGGTTCGAGATCAGGCGCTCGATCAGTGCCGGGTCGCCGTCGGTGACCGCCGGCTCGAGCTGCGTCTCGAGCCTGAGCCGGTGCTGCTCGAGCTCGGGCAGCGGCCGCTCCAGCACCTGTCCGGCGAGCGCACCGAGGTCGGTGTGCTCGTGCCGCTCGAGTCCCCGCTCGCTGCTGGCCAGGGTCAGCAGCGCCTCGATCAGCCGCTCCTGGTCGCGGCCGTTGGCGAGCAGCTCCTCGCAGACGCCGCGCAGCGTCGCGGCGTCTGCGTGCGGGTCGGCGAGCGCGACCTGCAGCAGCGTGCGCTCGACGGTCAGCGGCGTGCGCAGCTCGTGTGAAGCGTTGGCGACGAAGCGGCGCTGCGCGTCGAACGAGGCCTCGAGCCGGGCGAGCAGGGCATCGAGCGTCGCCCCGAGCTCGGTGAACTCGTCGCGCGCGCCGCTGACCGCGAGGCGCTCGTGCAGGTTCCCGGCGGAGATCGTGCGCGCTCGAGCGGTGATCTGACGCAGTGGCGTCAGCATTCGGCCCGCGACAAACCAGCCGAGCGGCAGCGATGCCAGCGCGGTCAGTGCCAGCACGATCCAGGCGATCAGCACCAGATGGGCGTTGTCGGCATGCTGCTGGGCGATCACGGCCTGGTTGGGCTCGATCCGGATCACACGCGGCAGCTGGTCACCACTGGGCCTACGTGGCACCGCGGTCACGGCGGTGCCGCCGCCGACCGAGAGGTGGATCGGCGAGTTGATCCCCGCCGCGATCAGGATCACGACGATCAGGCCGGTGCCCAACGCGAGAAACAGGATCGAGTTGATCAGCGCCAGGCGAACCCGGGCACTGCGACCGGCCAGCGCCCTCATATGCGGTAGCCGCCCTCGCGCACGGTCTCGATCAGTGGCGGGTCGCCGAGCCGCGCGCGCAGTCGCGCGATCGTTGTCTTGACCGTGGTGGTGAACGGGTTGGCGGCCTCGTCCCAGACGCGCTCGAGCAGTTCCTCGGCGGAGACCGCACGCCCGTCGGCGGCGAGCAGGTGCTCGAGCACGGCGAACTCCTTCGGGCTCAGATCGACCCGACGCTCACCGCGCGAGACGATCCTGCGCGATGGGTCGAGGCTGAGGTCACCGCGGGCATACAGGGGCGGCAGCGGCGCGCTCGCGCGCCGCGCCAGCGCCCGCACCCGGGCGACCAGCTCGGAGAAGTCAAACGGCTTGCCGAGGTAGTCGTCGGCACCGAGCTCGAGCCCGCTGACGCGGTCACGGATCGTGTCGGAGGCGGTCAGCATCAGCACCCGCGTGGGGCTGCGCCGGTCGGCCAGCGAACGGCAGACCTGGTCACCGTGCACGCCGGGCAGATCACGGTCGAGCACGACCACGTCGTAGTCGTTGATCGCGGTGTGCGCGAGCGCGTCGGCGCCATCGAAGGCGAGGTCGACGGCAATGCCCTCGTGCCGCAATCCGTTGGCGATCGCATTGGCCAGGCGTTGGTGGTCTTCGACGACGAGCACGCGCACCGGCACAGCATGCCGCCTGGGGGTCACAACCAGGTGACAATCGATGTGACGGTCCCGGCACCGGGTGCGGCGTACAACGGACCGATGAAAACACGTCGCCTCAGTCGCTCGGTCGCAGTCATCGCGCTCATTGGGCTAACTGCCGTTTTGGTCGCCGCCTGCGGCGGCGGTTCCAAGAAGCCACCCTCATCCTCGGGCTCGAGCGGTGGCCCCAAGGGCGGCGTCCAGGCCGCCTACCGCTACTCGGCCTGCATGCGCACGCACGGAGTCAGCAGCTTCCAGGACCCGCAGGTGAGCCACTCGGGCAACTCGGTGAAGGTCGCCATACGCATCGACCCGGCCATCACCGGCTCCCCCAACTTCAAGTCCGCGCAGAAGGCGTGCGCCCACATCCTTCCGCTCGGCGCAAGCAACGGCCCCAGCGCCGCGCAACAGCACGCCCGCGAAGTGGCGATGCTGGCATTCGCCGAGTGCATGCGCCGCCACGGCTTCCCCAAATTCCCCGACCCCACCGCGCGGGGTCAGCTGACGCTGGCGATGATCACGAGCGCCGGCATCGAGCTGCAGCAGCCCGCGGTCAGGCCGGCAGCCTACGCCTGCGTCCCGTTCACCCACGGACTGCTGACGCGGGCCAATATCAATCAGGCGCTCGCCAACCCCAACGGCTCCGATGCTCAGAGCGGAGGCTGATCGCGCCGCGCGGTCAGGGCGGGCGGCGGAAACCTGACGGTTACCTCCAGGCCGCCGCTCGGCCTCGGTCGGGCGGCGACCGTGGCGCCGTGGGCGTCGGCGGCGGCACGGACGATGGCGAGGCCAAGTCCGTGCCCCTGCGGGCGCTGAATGCGGTCGGCGTGTGCCGTCTGGAACGGTTGAAACAGTCCCGGCAGCGCCGCCTCGGGAACCAGTGGCCCGGTGTTGCTAACAGTCAGGCTGGAGCCGGCGGCCGCGCCGGCGGTCACCACCGAGACCTTTCCCCCGGTGACGTTGTGGCGCGCAGCGTTCTCGACGAGATTCGCGACGAGCAGCTCGACCAGCACCGGGTCACCCGCGATCGCAGCCGGCTGCAGCGAGCTCTCGAGCTCGAGTCCATTTGCGACGAGCAGCTCACGGCGGCCACCGAGCACAGCCGCAACCGCCTCGGCGAGGTCGAGTCCATCCCAGCGCTCGATCCCGCGCTCGCTTGTGGCGAGCGTCAGCAGCGCCGCGATCAGGCGCTCCTGCTGCTCGCCAAGGCGCAGGGCCTGCTCGCAGGCCTCCCGCAGCTCCTGGACCGACGCCCGCGGGTCCGCGAGCGTCACCTGCAGCAGCGTCCGCTGACCAGCCAGAGGCGTGCGCAGCTCGTGTGACGCGTTGGCCACGAACCGGCGCTGCGCCTCGAATGCCGCCTCGAGCCGCGCGAACAGGCCGTCGAGCGTGCGGCCGAGCTGTGTGAGCTCATCGTCGGGCCCGGCAAGCAGCAGCCGCCGATGCAGATTGGTGGCCGAGATCTCCTCGGCCGCCTGGGTCATCGCGCGCAGCGGCCGCAGGAAACGGCCCGCAAGCCACCACGCCCCGGCGATCGCGATGATCGCCGCCACCAGGCCGATGCCGAGCACCAGCAGCACCGAGTATGACGGCGGAGTCGCGCCGCGGGGCAGCCCGGCACCGGCGCGGGACTGCGAGCCTCGCAGGATCAGCAGCCCGGCGGCGCCGAGCACGACGACCAGCAGCCCCAGGAAGAATCCTGAATAGAGGATCGCAAGCTGCACCCGCAGGATCGGACGCTCGACGCCGAACAGCGAGCGCAGCCTCATGATTCCCCGATCCGATAGCCGGCCTCACGCACGGTCTCGATCAGCGGCGGCTCGCCGAGCTTGCCTCGCAACCGGCGCACGGTTGTCTTCACGGCGGTCGTGAACGGGTCGGTGGCGTCGTCCCAGACGCGTTCCAGCAGCTCCTCACTGGAGATCACGCGGCCGGCGTCGGACATCAAGCACTCGAGCACGGCGAACTCCTTGGCGCTCAGCTCCAGCCGGCGGCCGGCACGGAAGGCGACGCGGCGGCCGCGATCCAGTGTCAGCTCGCGGTGCTCGAGCGTCGGTGGGGTCGCAGGCGTCGAGCGCCGCCCCAGCGCCCTGACCCGCGCCACCAGCTCGGGAAAGTCAAACGGCTTGGCCAGATAGTCGTCGGCGCCGAGATCGAGGCCGTCGACGCGGTCCTTGAGCGTGCCGGCGGCCGTCAACATCAGCACACGGCTCCGCGATCCCTCGGCCACGACCCGGCGACAGACCTCGTCGCCGTGCACGCCGGGCAGATCACGATCGAGCACCAGCACGTCGTAGCGCGTGACGGCCAGGCGGCTGAGCGCCTCGCGACCGTCGAGCACCACGTCAACGGCCATTCCCTCGCGGCGCAGCCCGGTCGCGATCGAGCGGGCCAGAACCTCGAAGTCTTCGACGACGAGCACTCTCATGGCGCCAACCATGGCACGCCCAAAGTGTCATCCAGGTGTCTGTCGAGCGCACCGGCCTGACACCGAAGGGGGCGTAGAACCGCGGTCGACAGCGCCTCCATCGGCGGAGCGCGCACCCCAAGCGAAGGAAAGATCGCGTGACTGACGCAACGATCGAGGTCAGCGGGCTGCGCAAGCGCTTCGGCTCGACCCTCGCGCTCGACGACATGACGTTCACGGTCCCGCCGGGACGGGTGACCGGCTTCATCGGCCCCAACGGTGCCGGCAAGTCCACCACAATCCGGGTGATCCTCGGGCTCGATAAGCCGGAAGCGGGCCGCGCGCTGGTCTGCGGTCGCGCCTATGCCCGCCTGCGCCACCCGTTCAGGCAGGTTGGCTCGTTGATCGATGCCGCGGCGCTGCAGCCAAGCCGCAGCGGCCGCAACCACCTGCTGTGGATCGCGCACTCCCAGCGACTCGACGGGCGCAGGGTCGACGAGGTGATCGAGCTGGTCGGCCTCGCCGGCGCGGCCCGTCGCAACGGCGGGGGCTACTCGCTGGGCATGCGCCAGCGCCTCGGCATCGCCGCGGCGCTGCTCGGCGATCCCCGCGTCCTGATCCTCGATGAGCCGTTCAACGGCATGGACCCCGAGGGGATCATCTGGGTGCGCGGATTGCTGCGCTCGCTGGCCGCCGAGGGACGCGCGGTACTGGTCTCCAGCCACCTGCTCGGCGAGCTGCAGGGAATGGCCGACGAGCTGATCGTGATCGGCCGCGGACGCGTACTGGCCAGCGGCAGCGTCGAGCAGCTGCTGGCGCGGCACACGACGCTCGAGGACCTCTACCTGCAGCTGACCGCGGGCGAGGCCCAGTTCCGTTTCGGCCCCGAACCGCACGGCGCCCGATGAGCGTGCTGCGAGCCGAGTGGACAAAGTTCCACACGGTACGCGGCTGGGTGATCGGCGTCGCCCTCAGCGCCGCACTACTGGTGCTGTTCTCCTACCTGACGGCCAACGGCATGCACAGCGGGACCTGCACGACCGGGCCGGGCGGATCACCCGTCTGCGGGACCGGTCACCCAACGGTTCCCACCGGGCCGGGGGGCGAGGCGGTCGCCGACAGCTACTACCTGGTCGGCACCCCGCTCTCAGGCGACGGCACGCTGACCGCGCGCATCACGCGCCTGTCCGGCGTGACAGCCAGCGGGCCGGTCAACGCCGCCCCCTCGACGCAGCAGACGCGCCCGGGCCTGGCCGGCTGGTCGAAGGCGGGGATCATCATCACCGCCGGCAGCAGACCGGGTGCGCAGTACGCCGCGGTGCTGGCGACGCCCGGCCACGGGGTCCGCTTCCAGTACGACTACACGCACGACGCCGGCGGGCTTGCCGGCCCACCATCCGCGCGCGCACCCCGCTGGCTGCGACTGACGCGCACCGGGAACAGCTTCAGCGCATACGACTCGCGTGACGGACACCGTTGGCTGCCGATCGGCAGTGTGCGGCTGAGCCGGCTGCCGGCCTCAGCACAGATCGGCCTGTTCGTGACCTCGCCGGTGACCCTCAGCGGCCGCGCGACGATGGCCACGGCCGTCTTCGACCACCTGACGCTGAGCCACGGCGGGCCCACGCGCGGCTGGCACGGCGAGGCGGTCGGCGAGCGCCAGACGAGCTTCTACAGCACGCTCGGCAGCGGCGGCTACCACCGCGCCAGCGGCGGCTTCGTGATCAGCGGCTCGGGCGACATCGCCCCCGCGATCACCGCCGACGGCGACACCGCCGCCAGCTTCCTGCTGCAGCCGTTCGTCTTCGCGCTGCTGCTGATCGTGGTCGTGGCGGCGCTGTGCGCCACCAGCGAGTACCGCCGCGGACTGATCCGGACGACGCTCGCGGCGATGCCCAACCGCGCCGCGGCGCTGCTGGCAAAGGCATTCGTGATCGGCAGCGCAGCTTTCGTGGCGGGTGCGGCCGCGGCGGCGATCGCAATCCCTCTCGGCAATCACCTGATGGCCATCAACGGCAATTACGTGCTCCCCGTGAGTACGGCCAGCGATCTACGCGTTGCGCTCGGTGTCGGCCTGCTGCTGGCGCTGACGGCCGTTGCCGCGCTCGCGCTCGGGATGATCATCCGCACCAGCGCGGGCGCCGTGATCACCGGGATCATCGTCCTGGTGCTGCCGGTGCTGCTGGCCGTGCCGTATGTGCAGGGCGGCTCGAGCAACACCGCAAGCTGGCTGGAATGGCTGCTGCGCGTCGGTCCGGCCGCGGGCCTGGGGATGCTCAGCGCGCTTCCGCGCTCGGCCATGGTCAGCTACCGCTACACGCTGGGAAACGGCTACTTCCCGCTCGCCCCCGCTCTGGGGCTGGCGGTGCTCGTCGCCTGGGCGCTCGGCCTGACGCTGATCGCGGCGTTGTTGCTGCAGCGGCGGGACGCATGAACGCGGCGCTGCGGGCCGAGTGGACCAAACTGCGGACACAGGCGAGCACCGCATGGCTGCTGCTCGGCGCACTGGTCGTCACCGTGGGGCTCGGGGTACTGGCCGGGGCGGCGACGCACGAATCGGGCGTCGTGCACGACGGTGACACGACGAAGCTGAGTCTGATCGGCGTCTACCTCGGCCAGCTAGTCGTCGCAGCGCTGGCGGTGAGCGCGATCGCCGAGGAGTTCGCGACTGGGATGATCCTGGTCACGTTCAGCGCGCTGCCGGCTCGGCCCTCCGTGCTCGCTGCCAAGGCCGTCAACCTGGGCGCGGTGACGGCGCTCGTCGGTCTCCCCGCGGTCGCCGGTTGCCTACTGATCGGCAGGCTGATATTCCCGGGCGACGGACTCGGCCCCGCCCACGGTTACGCGCTGGTCTCGTTCGGCTCGACCGCGACGCTTCGCGCGGCCGCCGGGACCGTGATCTACCTGGTCCTGATCGCGCTGCTCAGCCTCGCGGTCGCCGCCGCAGTTCGCGATGTCGCCGTCTCGATCGGCACGGTCGTCGCGCTGCTGTTCGCGCCGCCGCTGCTGGCGCAGATCCTCGGTGGCAGCCTGGGCGAGGCGATCAAGCGCTTCGCGCCGATGACAGCGGGGCTGGAGATCCAGCACACCAGCGGCCTGCGCAGGCTGCCGATCCAGCCATGGCCGGGCCTCGCCGTGCTGGGCGGCTGGGCGCTCGCCGCGATGCTGCTCGCCGCGCTGCTGCTCGCACGCCGCGACGCTTGAGCAGCCCAGCGCCCTTACCCGATCGGCACGTAGTGGTAGCTGGCGCCGCCGTCGATCGTGTAGTAGACCCGGTAGTCCGGCTGGTTGCCGTTGCCGAACTCTCCGATCGCGACGCCGTGGGTGGCGTCGGTGAAGCCGAGGTAGGTCCAGTTGGCGGAGGGCGCGGCCACCGGCATCCAGCTGGCGCCGGCGTTGTTGGTCACGTACAGCGGTCCCTGGCCCGAGGCCACGGCGGTGGTGCCGGAGGCGGCGGCGAACGCGTCGATTGGTCCGTTGGGCACCTGGGCGGCGGTCGTGAAGCTGTTGCCGAGATCGTGCGAGAGCACGACGTCATCGGGGGCCATGCCGGTCGTGCAGAGCGCCCAGAGCGCGCCCGGCCCGCCGTCGTAGCCGCAGCCGCCCGCATGCTTGACGCCGCGCCTACGCATGAAGTGCGCCCCCAGATCGCCGGACACGAGCAGGTGGCTGCCCGACTGCAGGATCACCGTCGAGCCCTGGACCCAGAGGCTCGAGAGGTAGCCGTGGCCGACGTCACCGAGCGCCGTCCACCGATCGGCTCCGACCGTGGAGCGCATCAGCTGCGAGTGACCGTGGCTGTAGACCAATGCGTAGACGTGGCCGTCGGCGATCGCCAGATCATCGACGGTGTTACCGAGGCGCTGCTGGGTCCAGGTGCGGCCACCGTCGTGCGTGCTCCACAACTGCCCGCCGAAGGCGTAGCCGTTGCTGTCGTCGGCGAAGCGCAGCTCGGAGACCTGGCTGGTGGGCGGGGCCGGGATGCGTGTGAACTGCGGGCCACCGTCGGTCGTGCGCACGATCGCGGTACAGCCATGACCACCACAGGGAGCCGTCCCGAGCAGCCACCAGGTGAACTCGCTGATCGCCGTGAATGACTGCGGCTGGAAGCCGGCCGGCACCGCCCCGGCAGTCGTGTAGCTGCGGACGCTGGCGAACTGCGATGAGGCGTAGGCCTTCGGCTTCGGCTTCGAGGTGGGGATCGCGACCGTGGCGGCGATTGCGCTCGCCGCCAGGGCCGTGCCGATCCCGGCGGCAATGCCGAGGCTCGGCGCCCGCACAGGGATGTGCAGCCGCATCAGCCAGGGCCAACGCCAGCGCCGGCGACTGACGCCACGCTCGGTGGCCGCCACGAGCTGCTCCTCAACAGCCTCAAGGAAATCCATGCTCATGCCGGCCCCATCTCAGTAAGTTGGTTGCGCAGCCGTCCGAGCCCGCGGCTGACGCGCTTGCGCACGACCATCTCCGAGCAATTGAGCTGCTTTGCGATTTCCTCGTAGCCGAGCTCGTCGACGACGTGCCAGCGCACTGCCTCTCGCTCCATCGGCGGCAGCTGCTCGAGCATCTGCTCGAGCCGGCCGACGCCGGCATCGGCCAGTTGTTCGATCCGCTCGAGCGCGAGGTCGTCGAGCTCGACCGGCTCGAGCCCGAGCCGCTGGCGAGCGCGCGCCTCGACTCGACCGCGGCGCCAGCTCATCAAGAGCTTGTGGCGCGCGATCCCGATCACCCACGGCAGCGCCGAGGGAACCCGGGGCTCGTAACGCGCAGCCGACAGCAGCACCGCGGCGAAGACCTCGGCGGCGAGGTCTGCCGCGAGCTCGGCGTCACCGGTCTCGCGCACCAGGTAGGCGACCACCTCGGCCAGATGCCGGCGATAGAAGACGGAGAAGGCAGCGCCGTCGCGGTTGGCCACGGCGCTCAACAGCTCGGCGTCCGCCCACTCGGCTCGATCGTCGCGCTGCACGCTCATCGCCTGTCTATTGCATCAGCCCGGCGCTGTGTGACGTGAGAATTTCAGCGATCCAGCAGGTTGACGAGCCGCGGCGGACCATCCTCGTCGAGCTCGATCGCAAAGCCCGGGCGGTACGGGTTGTCGGCGGGCTCCTCGGACATGAAGTCGGCAGACTCGTGCACCCAGCAGCCGGTGTTGAACAACTCGATCCCGCCGGCCACGACCCACTCGGAGCGCTCGTCGGCGGGCAGCGGCCCGGCCCGGTGGGAGTGGCCGAAGAGGGCATAGCGCGGGCGCAGATTCAGCGTCTCGAGCACCTTGCCGTAGCCGGCGAGCGAGGCGCGTCGCAGCATTTCCGGGGACAGGTCGGGGCTTAACGGGCCCAGGCGCGCGACGTTCAGCGTGCCGAGCAGCGCGCGCAAGCCGGCCTGCACCGCGAGTCCCTTCGCTCCGCGCGACTCGCGGATCAGTTTCAGCGCGCGCGCCGAACCACCGCCATCGGCAGCGTCGATCTCGCGCTTGCTGGTCTGGGAGATCGCGAACATCCATGCGTAGATCGGCGCCAGCAGGCGCTCGTAGTCGCCTGCCTCCGACATCTCGGCGAGCGGCAGTTTCAGGAAACGGGCCATCACTCCGGCGGCCACGCGCTCGAACGCCGGCGTGGTGGTATGACGGTCGAGGTAATGGCCGTGCTGGGCGTAGACGTCCTCGCGCAGCCACAGGCCGGGATAGTCGAAGCGCACCCGGGCGCCGGCCTCAGCGAGCATCCACTCGAGCTGGCTGAGCGCCTCAGGGTTCATCTGCAGCTGGTGGTCGTGGTTGCCGAAGACCATCACCACCTCGCGGCCCTCGCCCAGACCGGCGACCAGCTCCGGCAGGACGCGCGAAGCAGCGGCGAGCGCGTCCTGGAGAGGGCCCTGGCGAAGTTCGATCACATCGCCCAGCAGCACCAGCCGATCGACGCTTGCGATCGCGGCGGCGAGGGTCTCGACGATCGCCTGGTCAGTCAGCGCATCGCGTCCGTGACCGGCACCGATGTGCAGGTCCGAGATGACCAGGGTGCGCAAGCTAGCCGAGCGCCTGGCGGATCGCCTTGGGGAGCATGAAACGGGTGTCCTCCCTGATCACCTCGAGCTCCTCGACGATGCTCGTGCCGCGTGCGCGGAAGAACTGCACGAGCCGCTTGACGAGCTCCTCGGGCGCGCTCGCGCCCGAGGTGATGCCGACGATGCGCATACCCTCGAGCCACTCCTCCTGGACCTGACCCTCGTTGTCGATCAGGTGCGAGGCGGCGCCGCACTCGCGGGCGACCTCGACGAGGCGGTTCGAGTTGGAGGAGTTGCGGCTGCCGATCACCAGCACCAGATCGCACTCGCGCGCAAGCTCCTTGACCGCCGCCTGGCGGTTGGTGGTCGCATAACAGATGTCGTCGGTGCGCGGCCCGACGATCTCGGGGAACTTCTCGCGCAGCGCGAGGATGATCGAACGGGTCTCGTCGACGCTCAGCGTCGTCTGCGAGATGTAGGCGACGCGCTTCTCGTCGGGGACCTCGAGGCGGCGCACGTCCTCCTCGCTCTGCACGAGCACGATCTGCGTCGGTGCCTCGCCCATCGTGCCCTCGACCTCTTCATGGCCCTCGTGCCCAATCATCACGATCGTGTAGTCCTCAGCCGCGAAGCGCCGGGCCTCGACGTGGACCTTGGTCACCAGCGGGCAGGTCGCGTCGATCACCCTGAGCTCGCGGGCGGCAGCGTTCTCATGCACGCTCGGCGCAACGCCGTGGGCAGAGAAGACCGCAGTCGCGCCGGCGGGCACCTCGCTCTCGGACTCGACGAAGATCGCCCCGCGCTCGCGCAGCTGCTGCACGACGTGCTTGTTGTGCACGATCTCCTTGCGCACGTAGACGGGCGGCCCATACAGCTCGAGCGCGCGCTCGACGGTCTGCACGGCACGGTCAACCCCGGCGCAATACCCACGCGGGGAGGCCAGCAGCAACTTCTCGGGAGTGTGGGCCATGCAGCTGCCAGTTTAGAACCTGACGGGCCGCCGGCGGGCGCGGCGCATCGACGGTCACCATGCCCGCGTACCCTTGGGCGCAGCATCGAGCACGAAAGGCTGAAAGCGCCGCGTGACCCAGCAGCACCTTGACCGGCTGACATCGACGGATGCAGGCTTCCTGCACCAGGAGACCCCGAGCGCGCACATGCACGTGGGCGGCGTGCTGCTGTTCGAGGGACCGGCGCCGCCCTTCGAGGACTTCCTCGACCACATCCGCGGGCGGCTGCACCTGGTTCCGCGCTACCGCCAGAAGCTGGCGATCCCACCCGCCGGCAGCGGCCGGCCGCTCTGGGTCGACGACTCGAACTTCAACCTCGAATACCACGTCCGGCACGCCGCCCTGCCCGCCCCGGGCAGCGAGCAGCAGCTACTCGAGATGGCGGCACGGGTCGCCTCCAATCCGCTCGATCGCACCAAGCCGCTCTGGGAGTTCTGGCTTGTCGAGGGCGTCGAGCCGGCAGCCGGCTCAACCACAGAGCGCTTCGCAATGCTCGCCAAGAACCACCACGCGCTGGTCGACGGCGTCTCCGGGATCGACCTGGCGACGGTGCTGCTCGACTTCGGCCCGACGCCGGCGCGGCTGGATACCACCGGCCTCGAGCCGTGGCAGCCACAACCTTCGCCGAGTGCGCTTGCGCTGCTGGCGGCCGGCGCACGCGATGCGGTCGGGGCCGCCGCCGGGCTGGCCGGGCAGGCGCTGAGCGCGGCCGCGCAGCCGTCGCGCACCCTCGAGCTGCTGCGAGACGCCGCCGAGGGCCTCGGCGAGCTCGTCTGGGCAGGGCTCAACCCGGCTCCCGAGACGCCGCTCAACGTCACGATCGGGCCCCACCGCCGCTACCGCGTGGTGCGCCAGCAACTGGCCGACTACAAGGCCGTGAAGAACAGCCTCGGTGGCACCGTCAACGACGTCGTGCTGACCGTGGTGGCCGGCGCCCTGGGCGACTGGCTGCGCTCGCGTGGGTTCAGCACCGAGGGTCTGGAGATGCGCGCGCTGGTGCCGGTGTCTGTCCGCACCGAAGGCGAGCGCGGCACGCTCGGCAACCGCCTGACCGTGATGCGCGGGCCGCTGCCGGTCTACATCCAGGACGCGGTCGCCCGACTCCCGGTCGTGACCCGCGCGATGGACGATCTCAAGAGCTCCAAGCAGGCGGTCGGCGCCTCGACGCTCGTCGCAGTCAACGACATCGCCCCGCCGGCGGTGCTCGCTCAGGCCTCACGGCTGCAGTTCTCGACGCGGCTCTTCAACCTGCTGGTGACCAACATCCCCGGCCCGCAGGTCCCGCTCTACATCCTCGGCCGCGAGCTGCAGGACCTGTTCCCGCTCGCCTTCCTCCCCCAGGGCCACGCGCTCGCGGTGGCGATCATGTCCTACAACGGCCACGTCGAGTACGGGCTGCTGGGCGACTTCGACGCGCTCCCCGACATCGATGTGATCGCGGCCGGGATCGACGAGTCGCTGGCCGAGTTGCTGGCCGCGACGGGCACCCCGCGCCGTGCCGCCAGGTCGGGCCACCGGAGGCCGGCGGACGCACGGACATCCACGGCGGACGCGCACAGCGCGGCGTCGGCGCCGCTGCTGCCGACGCCGCGTCGGCGGCCGGTCAGTGGGCCGGCTGCCGACATGCGCGCCAAGCGAGCCGCGCAGCGCTCGCGCACGGGCGGGCGCCCCCAGCGCCCCGGGCCTGAAACGCCCGATTCCGCGGCCTGAAGCGCCCTGTCCTCGCATCCGCCACACACGCGGCGGCTCGATTCCGGGCGGCCGAAAATATTTTTGTTTGAACGTGACTTTCGCGGGTATGAAGCGTCTACCAGGCACATACATGGAGCTTCCCCCAACCCCAGCTCCAGTAGGCATCAGCCCAGTCTCGGCCGGTTCGTAGTCCGCCCCCCCTGAGCCACGAACCGGCGGGCGATGACCCCATTGGGCGGGCCCGAATGATTCGGGCCCGCCCAATTTTTCTCGGGCCGCCACTCATCGCCGCCGGGTTAGTGCGCGTGCGGGCGGGCGTGCTTCGGCACCCACCAGATCGCGATCCAGGCGAGCATCAGCAGCCCGATCGCGACAAGCAGCGCGTCGGCGGTCGCGCCCACGAAGGCACCGGCACCGTGGCGGCCGCCGACCTCGTCGAACAGCACCGTCCCCACGGCGGCGAGCCCGAGTGACATCGCCAGTTGCTGCACGGACTCCAGCAGACCCGAGGCCGACCCCAGCTCGTGCGGTTCGACGCCGGCCAGGATCACATCGAACATAGGCACGAACACCATGCCCATGCCAAAGCCGACAACCACCAGGGGCCCGGCGGTATCCCAGGCGCTGAGGCCGGCGCCGGCATCGTGCAACACGAGCACGGTGAGCCCGAGCCCGGTCGCCATCACTCCGGTGCCGATGTGCATCGTCGTGCGGCCCAGCTTCGGCAGCAGGATCGAGGAGCTGATCGAGCCGGCGATCGCCAGCACGGGAATCGCCACCGCGGCAAGCGCGGAGTCCAGTGGGGTGAAGCCGAGGCCCGCCTGGTACATGACGTTGAGCGCAAGCGTGATCCCGCCCATGCCGCCGAGGAAGCCGAGTGCCACCACCAGTCCGGCCACGTAGCCCCGCCGCTTGAGGATCGTGGGCACGATCAGCGGCGAGTGGCCACGGCGGACACGCGCGCCCTGGCGCAGTGCGAACGCAGCAACGATCGCCAGACCGCCGGCCAGCACGGCAAATGACCAGGCGGGCCATCCATCCTGGCGACCCTCGATCAGCGGGTAGACGAGCGCGAAGCCACCGGCGGCAGCGAGCGCGACGCTCGGCAGGTCGAGCCTGGCACCCGGTGTCGAGGGCGGGTCGTCGGGCAGGTGGCGAAGGCCACCAGCCAGCGCGATCAGGCCGACCGGCGCGTTGACCAGGAAGATCGCGCGCCAGCCGAGGCCGAGCAGATTGACCGCGATCAGGCTGCCGCCGGCGAGCGGACCGGCAATCGCGGCGAGGCCCATGATCGGACCGAAGATGCCGAAGGCCTTCTGCTGGCCCTCATCGCCAAACAGCTCGCGCATCAGGCCGAAGCCCTGGGGAACCATAAGCGCCGCGGTCGTGCCCTGCAGCGCTCGCGCAGCGATCAACAGCCCGGCCGAGGGCGCCAGCGCGCAGAGGCTCGAGCTGACGACGAAGCCTCCAATCGCGGCGAGCAGCACGCGACGACGACCGAGAATGTCGCCGAGGCGGCTGCCGAGAATCATCAGCGCGGCCATCGCCAGCGTGTAGGCGGCGGAGATCCATTCGAGGTCCGCGTAGGAGGCGCCGAGCGCACGGCGGATGTCGGGTGCGGCGGTCTGCGCGATGGTCGAGTCGAGCAGGTCCATGACCGCCGACACGACGACGACCGCAAAGCCGATCCAGGCGTTGCGCACAACTGGCCGTGGGCTGCTATCGGCTCCTGCGTGGGTGGTGATTGCTGTTGTGGACATGATCGGGAGGCTCCAGACAATTGCGGACCCTTACGGTCCTAAATTGTGTGCCCTGAGGTCAGATCCTGTCCGCGATTCCTGGGATGCTTGCGCTCACCATGATTGAGACCTCCGCACGACTACTGGCTTTGCTCTCACTGCTGCAGATGCGCCGTGAGTGGACCGGTCAGGAACTCGCCGACCGGCTCGAGGTCGGTCCGCGCACGATCCGCCGCGATGTCGACAAGCTGCGCTCGCTTGGCTATCCGGTGCAGGCGGCGCCGGGCGTCGCCGGGGGCTACCGGCTCGGCGCCGGCGCCGAGCTACCGCCGCTGCTGCTCGATGACGCCGAGGCCGTGGCCGTGGCGGTCGGGCTGCGGATCGGCGCCTCGGGGCCGATCGCCGGGATCGAGGAGATCTCGGTGCGCGCGTTGACCAAGCTCGAGCAGGTGCTGCCCTCGCATCTGCGCCGCCGCGTCAACGCACTCAGCCAGGTGACCTCGGCGCTGACCGTCGACGGACCCCAGACGGACACCGAGACACTCGCCACACTGGCCGCCGCCTGCAGGGACGCGCTGCGCGTGCATTTCGCCTACGTGGCCGGCGACGGAGCCGCCTCGATGCGCGCCGTCGACCCGGCCGCGGTCGTCTTCAGCGGCCGCCGCTGGTATCTGGTGGCCTTTGACCTGGACCGCGACGACTGGCGCACGTTCCGGTTGGATCGGATCGACAGCACCTTGCGGCTCGGTGGGCGCGGCAAGCCCCGTACCGTTCCCGGTGCCGATCCGGCGGCCTATGTCAAGCAGCAGCTGAGCCGCTACGCGTCGGGGGCCGACGGCGACGCCGAGCCCGCTGAGATCAGGGTGCTGGCACCGGCCGCACACGTCAGCGGCCGGGTTCCCGGCCAGTACGCGACGGTAGAGCCCGACGGTAGCGGCGCCTGCATCATCCGTAGCAAGGGGGCGTGGTCACGGCACTTCCTGATGTGGGCGGCGATGCTCAACGAGCAGATCGAAGTGCTCGGACCCCCCGAACTGGTCGAGACCACGCGCGAGCTCGCTACACGGCTGGCGGCGAGCGTCTGAACCGTCCCGCCGCTCACCGTCCAGCCGCTCAGAAGCCGAGTGCGAACTTCGCGTCCTCGCTCATCAGGTCCGGCGACCACGGCGGCGTGAACACGAGCTCCGACGCGACAGTGGTCACGCCCTCTATCTCACTCACGAACTCGCTGATCTGACCCTCGACCTGTGGACCGATCGGGCAGCCGGGGGTGGTCAGTGTGTATGTGACCTTGATCGCGCCGCCTTCGTCGATGTCGACGCCGTAGATCAGCCCGAGTTCGACAAAATCGAGCCCAAGCTCCGGATCGATCACCTCGCGCAGCGCGTCGTGAACCTCTTCGATTGTGACCATTTGCTCGATTTTACGAGGAATCTCGAATGTTGATGAAACATTAAGCTTGCGTTGCCGCCGGTCTAAACTGTAGGTTTCCGCACCATCATCGAGTTTGCCGACAACCCGCCGGTGCTGTTGTGTGCCGGAGACGAGGATCGGAGCACGCAGGGCCTCCGCAGACGTGCGCTCGTGCTCGCCTTCCGCGCGCAGAGCGATGTGCTCGTCGATCTGCGTGACCTGGTGTTTGCGGACACCACACTGATGGTGGACCTGGCGATGCTCTCGCACCGCCTGCGCCGGCGCGAACGGCGGTTGTTCCTGCAGGGTGCGCAGCCGCAGATCATGCACCTGATCGAGCTGGTGGGCCTGCACCGTCTGCCCGGCGTCGAGCTGGTGGTCGACGGCGCGCCGCAGCCGGCCGTCGCCTGAGTCAGCTCCCGCTGACCACTACGCTTAAGCACGATCATGATCTGGTTCGTTCTGCTTGTTCTTTGGCCGCTCGCCGAGCTCTTCGTGATCGTCAAGCTCTCGGAGGCGATCGGCTTCCTCTGGGTGCTGCTGCTGTTGATCATCAGCTGGCCGATCGGTTGGCGCCTGATTCGCCACGAGGGACGCTTGGCGCTACTGCGCCTGCGTGCGGCTCTGATCGCCGGGCAGGCGCCGACGAATGCCGTCGTCGACAGCGCGCTGGTGCTCGTCGGAGCCGTGCTGCTGCTCGTGCCAGGGTTCATCACCGACACGATCGGCGTGCTGCTGCTGCTGCCCACGCGAGCGCTTGCCCGCCGCGCGGTACTGCGCAACCGCCGCAGTGCCTGGCTCAATCGCGCCGTCAACTTCGTCAACTGGAACTCCTCGCGCTTCCCCGGCTCGGGCCCCGATCCGCGCGGCTACGACGCCGAGACCACGGCAGCCGACGTTGACGAGCCGCAGCTGGAAGCATGAGCGCCATGAAGTCGACGTTCTTCGCACCGCTCGCACTGTTCGGTGACCTCGAGGGAGACCTCTGGGGCGTCGTGGTTGGTGGCGAGCAGCCGCGGGCCGCCGTCGGACGACTGACGGATGCCGACCTTGAACTGCGCGCGGCCGAGCTCGATACCGAGGATGACGACGTCTGGACGCTCATCGGCGCCGGCTGCGACCTGCGTGTGGAGCGCGCCGA
Organism: uncultured Actinomycetota bacterium; assembly: GCA_963706725.1. Lineage (GTDB taxonomy): Bacteria > Actinomycetota > Thermoleophilia > Solirubrobacterales > Solirubrobacteraceae > Palsa-465. The sequence continues at coordinate 3,457,058 of OY970167.1, forward strand.
CGCCACCACCATGGGCGGCGATGGCGACCGCGAGCTCGATCCATGTCGCGTCAGCGGCTCGGTCGAGCTCGACGGCAACCGCCGTGAGTTCGATCTCGGCGGAATCCGCGGTGGCGGGCTGAGCCTCGACGGACGGGAGTCCCTGCGGGTCTTCGCCGCCTGGTTCCCCGGCGGCCACGAGCTCGGCGTGGTCGCGGCCCGACCACAGGGCGCCAAGGGCCACGATCATGACAGCGTGGCGGTTATCGCGCGCGGCGAGGAGCAGCCGCTGGTGATCGACCCGCGGCTCTCCACGACGTATGACGAGCTGGGCGCACCGCTTCGCGTCGGGCTCGAGCTGTGGCTCGGCGAGGACCCCGACGGCGATCTGCATCCACGGCGGGTCGCGGGCACGGCGACAGGCTCGTCGATCACCGGACCAGGACTCGGCGCCTACGCCTTTGAGTGCGTCAGCCGCAGCGAGCCCGGCGCCGGGATCTATCTGCTGCTGCGCCCCTAATTCTCGCTGCCGAGGCGATCCCAGCAATACAGCTCGAGGCACTCGGCGGCCAGCTGCACGCAGCGCTCCTCCGAGAGCCACGGGAGCACGGCGTCAAGCGCTTCGTCCTCGCCGACCCCGGCGTCAAAGGCCTCTTCGCCACGGAAGCCCGCCGCGATGCGCAGCGCCTCGCGGCGGTTCTCCCCCAGCGACGGGAACACGTTCACGAGGAATTCCTTGCTCGGGATCGGATGCCCGACCTCCAGCGAGGCATGCCAGGCGGCAAGCATCGAAAGGTCGTGTTCGTCCAGATCTGCGATCGCCTTCGAGTAGTGCGACAGGAGGTCCGGCTCCGGGATCTCATCGACCCAGGCACCCACCACCTCGCCAACGATCTGACGCCGAGCCTCGCGACCGACGGAGTCGGCGATCACGCGGATGGCATCCTGCGGCTCGATGAAGCAAAGTGACATTTCGGCTCCGAAAACGGACGATCGTACGGGCAGGACTGTATGAGGCAGCCCGGACGGAGTGACCGCAGGAGATTGTGCATCCGTCGCGAACGCGCGCGACTCAGAGACCGAGCGCGTCCCGAGTCTGCTCGAGCAATAGCTCATCCGGCCCCGAGTCCTCCGGCAGCCCGTCGGTGACGTGGTTTCCGGAGCCCCAGTTGTGCAGGGCCAGATCGAGCGACTCGAGCGCCACCCCGCAGGCTTGCGCGAGGTCGGCGGCACGCCGCTCGAGCAGCAGCGGGTCGCCGATCCCGAGCGCACGCTTGGCCGCCCAGGTGGCCTCGTTCTCACCGCTCGGGAATAACCTTCCGGCGCGGATCTCGTAGACGCCGAGGCGCCCGAGCAGGGTCAGCAGGCTGTAACGGGCGTCGCGGCTCAGGCCACGGACGCCACCGAGCCGCTCGAACAGTCGCTCGAAGCGGCGCTCAGGGGTCCAAGCCTGCTCGCCCGTGAACGCTGCCTCGAACGAACCAGAGCGGGACCTCCAGGTCTCGATTCCGTCAACAACGTCTTCCAGGCGACTGCCGGAATCAAGTCCTCGAGGCCCGCCCAACACAAAGCGAACCGCACTTTCGGTACGGGCCTCGATGTCTCCGGGTGCCGCAATCTCGCTCCACGCCGGGGAGACGTCAGGCACTTCCTCTCCTGCGGCGAGCTGCTCCATCAGGGCCAGGCGGGTGGCGGAGAAGGCGATCTCCTCGGCCAGACGGTCGGCGTCCTCGCTCGACTTGAGGCCTGGGACCAGCGATGAGCGGTAGCCATCCTCGACGCCGCGCGCCAGTCGCCGGACGCGCACCGAGCCGGTGCTCGAGCGGGTCGCACCGGGCTTCGCGGCCCTGGGTGTGCGCGGCTGTTGCGAGCGCGGCCGCTCCTCACGCGGCTGGGTCGCCTTGGGCGCGCTCGAGGAGACGACCGGGCGCGCCTCGAAATTCAGCTCGCGCGCACAGATCGTGCAGTTCTGCAGCAGGTGGTTGTGTCGGCAGAAGGTCGGCATGTGCGTCCGTCACAGATCCTGACACGCAGCGCGACAAACGGCCCTCCGGGTGCCGGCTCCGGATAAGGGTGCTGGGGGACCTGGATCCATCCAGGCCCCCCAGCTAGCCAGGGAAGTGGGGGCGCAGTTCCCCGGCTGACTGGGCGAGTGTGTCCCACCCAAGTTCAGGAGGCTTAAAGCGATCCCGCAATTTGCGGGTTTCTGTCCCCCTGGCCGGCCTAAGAACGTCCGCTCGCCCATTGAGAAATATGGCTCATTAGTCAACTCGTGTGCCAGGTCCGGTGAAGAATTGCTCACCGGGCCTGACTGTGCCGGCCGCTTCCGCCTCGTGGCGCAGGGTGCTGTCGGGCTCACCGCTCCACGCGCCAATCGAGAGAAGCTCGCGGTCCTGGTCCATCGGCGTGCCGCCCAGGGCCTTGTTGACGACGCGCGCGCACTTGCGCCCCTCGGCGATCGCGGTCACAACCAGCGACTGACCGATGCGCGCATCACCGCAGGCAAAGACGCCGGCGTGGGAGGTCTTGTAAGTCCGCTCGGTGCGAATGTTCCCGCGCCGATCGAGGTCCAGCTCGAGGTCGGCGACGAGCCCCTCGTGCTCGGGATGCTCGAAGCCGATCGCGATCAGCACCAGATCAGCGTCGACCACATACTCGCTACCGGGAACGGGCGTGAGGTCGCGTGATGACGTGCCCGTGACCTTGCGCGCGTAGACGTGGGTGACCTTGCCGTCCTTGCCACCGAAGCCGGTCACCTCGGTGCCCCAGCGCCGCTGCCCGCCCTCGTCCAGCGCGTAGGTCGTGAGCGTGCGCTTGGGCGGCAGGGGCCAGGGATGGCGCGGGTCGGACTCGAGCAGCTCGGCGTAGACATCGAGGATCGTGGCGCTCTCGGCCCCCTCGCGCTGAGCGTTCGATATGCAGTCCATGCCGGTGTCGCCGCCCCCAATCACGATCACGCGCTTGCCCGCGGCCGTGATCTCCTGGGCCGGCTCGACCTCGCGGAACGGCCGCCCCTCATGCTTGGCAACCCAGCGGTTGCGCTGGTAGAGGTAGTCCATCGCCAGATGGATGCCGGTGTTCTCACGGCCGGGTGTCTCGATGTCCCGCGAGACGCGCGAGCCGATCGCGATCACAACGGCGTCGTGGCGCTCCTGCAGCTCGACGATCGGCAACTCACCACCGACGTCGGTGTTATAGACGAAGGTGATGCCCTCCTCCTCGAGCACGGCGACGCGCCGGTCGATCACCGCCTTCTCGAGCTTCGCGTCGGGCACGCCGAAGCGCATCAGACCGCCCGGCCCCTCGTCGCGCTCATAGACGGTGACCAGATGCCCGATGCGGTTGAGCTCGGCAGCGACCGCCAGCCCTGCCGGCCCCGAGCCGACAACGCCCACGCTCTTGCCGGAGCGCCGTGCCGGTGGCTCGGCCACGACCCAACCCTCGGCGAACGCGCGCTCGGCGATCGCCATCTCGATCTGCTCGATCGTCACCGGGTCGTCGTTGACGGCCAGCACGCACGCCGACTCGCACGGCGCCGGGCAGATGCGACCGGTGAACTCGGGGAAGTTGTTGGTCGCGTGCAGCTGATCGATCGCCTCGCGCCACTTGTTGCGGTAGACGAGGTCATTCCAGTCTGGGATCAGGTTGCCCAGCGGGCAGCCCTCGTGGCAGAACGGCACGCCACAGTCCATGCAGCGTGCTCCCTGCCGGCGCAACTCGGCCTCGTTCTGCAGCCCGAAATACGGCTTGTAGTCAGCGACGCGCTCGTCGGGCTCGCGCTTGTCGAAGCCGACCCGGTGGATCTTGAGGAAACCTCCGAGCTCACCCATTGTGCGTACCCCCCGCGATCGCTGCCGCCTCAGCCTGCTGTTCGAGCGCGCGCTTATAGTCGCGCGGCATCACCTTGACAAAGCGCTCACGGGCACGCTCCCACTGCGCGAGGATGTTGCGCGCCACCAGCGAGCCAGTTCGCTGTGCGTGCTCGGCGATCAGTGCGCGCAGCTCCTCCTCATCGGCGTCAGCGACCGGGTCGAGGTCGACCAGCTCGGTGTTGCAGCGCCCCGAGAAGCGATGGTCCGAGTCGTACACGTAGGCGATCCCGCCACTCATGCCGGCGGCGAAGTTGCGCCCGGTCGGTCCGAGCACGACGACGCGTCCGCCGGTCATGTACTCGCAGCCGTGATCACCAACTCCTTCGACGACCGCTTCGACGCCGGAGTTGCGCACCGCGAAGCGCTCACCCGCCAGCCCCCGGAAGAAGGCCTTACCGGAGGTGGCGCCATACAGCACCGTATTGCCGACGATCATGTTCTCCTCGGCCCGGAACAGCGCCGCCTCGGGTGGGCGCACCGCGAGGATCCCGCCAGACATGCCCTTGCCGGCGTAGTCGTTGGTCTCGCCGCGCAGCGAGAGCGTCACGCCGGCCGCCAGCCAGGCGCCGAAACTCTGCCCCGCAGAGCCGGTGAAGCTGATCTCGATCGTGCCGTCCGGCAGGCCCGCAGCGCCGAACCGTCGGGCGATCTCCCCCGAGAGGATGCCGCCCACGGTGCGGTTGACGTTGCGCACTACGATCGGCCCGAGCCTCACTGGGTCACGCTGCTCGAGCGCGGGCGAGCACTGGCGCACGAGCGCCCAGTCGAGTGCATCCTCGAGCACCGGCTCGGGGCCGCGGGTACGGCGCCGCTCGACGTCGCCCGGAACCTCAGGTGTCGCCAGGACCATCGAGAGATCGACCTTCTGCGCCTTCCAGTGCTCGATCGCGTCGCGCATGTCCAGCAGCTCGGTGCGGCCGATCATCTCCTCGAAGCGGCGAATGCCGAGCTGCGCCATCAGCGCCCGTGCCTCCTCGGCGACGCTCATCAGGTAATTGACGACGTGGTCGGGGGTACCGCGGAAGCGAGCCCGCAACACCGGATCCTGCGTGGCGACTCCGACCGGGCAGGTGTTCAGATGGCAGACGCGCATCATGATGCAGCCCATCGCGATCAGCGGCGCGGTGCTGAAGCCGAACTCGTCGGCGCCGAGCAGCGCCGCGACGACGACATCACGGCCGGTCTTCATCTGCCCGTCGACCTCGACCGTGACGCGGCTGCGCAGATCGTTGAGCATCAGCGTCTGCTGGGTCTCGGCCAGCCCGATCTCCCAGGGCAGGCCGGCGCCGTGGATCGACGATTGCGGGGAGGCACCGGTACCGCCCTCGCCGCCGGAGACCGTGATGTGGTCGGCATTGGCCTTGGCCACTCCGGCGGCGACCGTCCCGACGCCGACCTCACTCACCAGCTTGACAGAGACGCTGGCGCTCGGGTTCGAGCAGCGCAGGTCATAGATCAGTTGCTTGAGGTCCTCGATTGAGTAGATGTCGTGGTGCGGCGGCGGTGAGATCAGGCCCACACCTTCAGTCGAGTGGCGGATCTTGGCGATGTAGTCATCGACCTTGTGACCAGGTAGCTGGCCGCCCTCGCCGGGCTTGGCGCCCTGTGCCATCTTGATCTGCAGCTGGTCGGCGTTGACCAGGTAGTGGGTGGTCACGCCGAAGCGTCCCGATGCGATCTGCTTGATCTTGGAGCGGCGGTCATCGCCGTTGGCATCTGGCGTGAAGCGAGCCGGATCCTCGCCGCCCTCGCCGGTGTTGGACTTGCCGCCGAGACGATTCATCGCGATCGCGAGCGTCTCGTGCGCCTCACGGCTGAGAGCCCCAAGTGACATCGCACCGGTGGTGAAGCGCTTGACGATCTGCGAGGCCGGCTCGACCTGATCGAGCGGGATCGGCTCGGGCAGCGTCTTGAACTTGAGCAGCCCGCGTAGGCTCGAACGGGCCGCCGACTCGTCGTTGGCGAGCCGCGCGAACTCCTCGTAGGTTTGCCAGCCGTCGCCGGTCTCGCCGCGCACGGCGTGCTGCAGCTTGGCCACCGTGTCCGGATTCCAGTTGTGCAGCTCGCCGTCGCGGCGCCACTGCAGCACACCGCCGACCGGCAGCAGGTCACGCTCGGTGCGGGGGTAGGCACGGAAATGCCGCTCGAGCGCCTCGACCGCAAGCTCGTGCAGCCCGATCCCGCCGATCCGCGAGGCGGTGCCGGTGAAGTGCCTGTCGATCAGCTCACGATCTAGGCCGACGGCCTCGAAGATCTGGGCGCCGCAGTAGGACTGGATCGTCGAGATGCCCATCTTGGAGATCGTCTTCAGCAGGCCCTTGCCGATCGCCTTGACGATCCGCTTCTCAGCCTCCTCGCGATCGAGATCCTCGGGCAGCAACGAGCGGTCGGCGAGCTCATCCAGCGACTCGAACATGACGTACGGGTTGATCGCGGAGGCGCCGAAACCAATCAGCGTCGCCATGTCGTGGATCTGACGCGGCTCACCCGACTCGATCACAAGGCCGGTCGACAGGCGCGTGCCACGGCGCACCAGATGCTGGTGCACGGCCGCAACCGCCAGCAGCGACGGCATCGCCACACGCTCGGGCCCGAGGTTGCGGTCGGACAGGATCAGGATGTTGGCGCCGTTGTCGACGTAGCGTGCTGCCTCCTCGCAGAGCACCTCGAGCCGCTCCGGCATGCCCTCGGCACCGCGCTCGATCGGCCAGGTGATGTCGAGCGTGGCCGCGTCAAAGATCTCGTGGGAGACCTGGCGCAGCTTCTCAAGCTCGTGGTTGCGCAGGATCGGCTGATCCATCACCAGCTGGTGGGCCTGCTCGGCGACCTCGCCCAGCAGGTTGCGCTCGCGGCCTACCCCCACTTGCAGACTCATCACGACCTGCTCGCGGATCGGGTCGATCGGCGGGTTGGTGACCTGTGCGAAGAGCTGCTTGAAGTATGCGAACAGCGGCGGCTGGCGATCGGACAGCACCGCCAGGGAGGCGTCGTTGCCCATCGAGCCGATCGGCTCCTCCGCCTTGGCGGCCATCGGCGCGATCACCAGCTTGAGGTCCTCCTGCGAGTAGCCGAAGGCCAGCTGTTTGGAGCGCAGCGGCTCGATGCGCGGCGTCAGCGGATCGCGCTCGGGCAGGTCGTCGATGTGGACCACCGCCTGCTGGTACCAGTCCCCGTAGGGCCGGCGACGCGCGACCTGGCGCTTGACCTCTTCGTCGTCGATGATCTTGCCCTGCTCGAGGTCCAGCAGGAACATCTTGCCGGGCGCCAGCCGCCCCTTGCGCTGGATGTGCTCGGGGGCAACGGTCAGCACGCCGGCCTCGGAGGCGAGCACCACATAACCGTCGGTGTCCTGGATCCAGCGCCCGGGACGCAGTCCGTTGCGGTCCAGCGTGGCTCCTGCGATCTTGCCGTCGGTGAAGACCACCGCCGCGGGCCCGTCCCAGGGCTCCAGCAAGCACGAGTGGAAGTCGTAGAAGCCCTTGACGTCCGGGTCGAGATCCTTACGGGTGCGGTAGGCCTCGGGGATCATCATCATCATCGCGTGCGGGATCGAGCGGCCGCTCAGCACCAGCAGTTCGAGCACGTTGTCGAGCGCCGCCGAGTCCGACGCGTCGGGCTGGATCACCGGCATCATCCGCTCGAGGTCGTCGCCGAACAGCTCGGAGGCGAGCTGTGACTCACGCGCCCGCATCCAGTTGGCGTTGCCGCGCAGTGTGTTGATCTCGCCGTTGTGGGCGGTCATCCGGAAGGGGTGCGCGAGCGTCCAGCTCGGGAATGTATTGGTGCTGAAGCGCGAGTGCACCAGTGCCAGCCGGCTGGCGAGCCGTGGATCACGCAGATCGGTGAAGTAGCGAGGCAGCTGCGGTGCCGTGAGCATGCCCTTGTAGACGAGCGTGCGCGACGAGAAGCTCGGGATCGCGAGCTCGCTGCCGGCGTCGATCTCGATCAGGCGCCGGATCACGTAGAGCTTGCGCTCAAAGGCGTCCTGATCGGGCAGGTCCTCGGCGGCGGCGATCAGCACCTGGCGGATGTACGGCTGTGATACGCGGGCGGTGTCGCCCGCGTAACGGTCGTCGGTGGGCACGTCGCGCCACCAGATCACGCGCTGGCCCTCCCCTTCGACGATGCTCTCGATCAGCTGCTCGAGCTGCGCCCGGCGCTCGTGCTCGGTCGGCAGAAAGACGACGCCGACCGCGTAGCGCCCGGCCGGTGGCAGCTCGACCCCGGCCACCGCGCCGCGGAAGAACGCGTCTGGGATCTGCAGCAGGATGCCGGCGCCATCGCCCGTGTTCGGGTCGGCACCGGCGGCGCCGCGATGCTCGAGGTTGCCGAGGGCCTCGAGGCCCTTTTCGATGACAGCGTGGGTCGCTTCACCCCATAGCTTGGCGACCAGCGCGACGCCACAGGCGTCGTGCTCGGTGGTTGGGTCGTAGAGGCCAGTGGGCCCCGGAGCTGCGGCTGCGTGATTCATATGGGAGAGAAGAGCCCGCGAGGGACGGGCGGCGAGGGAGGGAGGGCACGGAACTGCCATTAACAAGGTACCGGGTTTTGAGCGCGTGTCTAAAGCAACGCCTAAGAACAAGCGCAGGGAGAACCGGCTCGCAGCGTCTCCTCAGCGTCCGTCACGATCTCACGGACGCCCGGCTCGTAACGTTCAACTGACAATGGATCTGCCTCCGTTCCAGACGCTGCTCGACAGCTACGGCCTTGATGTGCACCGCTTCCTGATCGCGAATGTCGGTCGTAGCGATGCCGATGACTGCTATCAGGAGACCTGGATTGCCGCGCTGCGCGCGTACCCGAAGCTGCAGCACGCCACCAACCTTCGCGGCTGGCTGCTGACGATCGCGTCGCGCAAGGCGATCGACACCCATCGTGCCCGCAAGCGCTCGGCGGTGCCGCTGGCGGACCCGCCGGAGGTCGGCTTCGTTCCCCGTGAGAACGCCGACGATCTCTGGGGTGCCGTCGGCGCGCTGCCGGGCAAGCAACGGGCGGCGGTGGTGTTGCGCTACCTGCTCGACGCGGAGTACGAGGCGGTGGCGGCAACGATGGGCATCAGCGAGGCGGCGGCGCGCCGCAACGTGCATGAGGGGCTCAAACGACTGCGAGAGGAGCACGGTCATGACTGGACCGCCTGATCTCACCGAGGCATTCGAGCACTCGCGCCTGATCGACGTCTCCTACGTCGTCGAGGACTCACCGGTTGGCAGGCTGCTGCTCGCCGCCACCGACGACGGTCTGGTCTGCCTGCATTACGTCAACCGCGATGGTGACGTCGAGCAATCGCTCCAGCAGCTGGCCGCGCGGATTTCACCGCGCGTGTTGCGGGCAGCGCGCCGTCTGGACACGCCGCGGCGCGAGCTCGATGAGTTCTTCAGCGGTCGACGCCGAAGCTTCGATATCCCGCTCGACTACGCGCTGGTCAAGCCCGGCTTCACCCGCCGTGTGCTCGAGCAGACCGCCCGCATCCCGTTCGGTGAGACCGTTAGCTACAAGGGCGTCGCCGGACTGGCCGGCAACGAGCGCGCCTTCCGTGCCGCCGGCACCGCACTCGGTTCAAACCCCCTGCCGATCGTCGTACCGTGCCACCGCGTGTTGCACGCCGGCGGCGGCCTCGGCGGCTACACCGGCGGCCTGGAGATCAAGCGCAGGCTGCTTGCGATCGAGGGCGTGCTGCCGGAGCCCCTCGGCGGCTGAGGCGATGCGGCCGGCGTCGGCTTCCGTGCCACGCCGACCGCTCGGCTTCCGTGCCACGCCGATCGCTTCAGTCGAGACGGCTGGCGCGCCCCCGGCGCGCGCCAGCCGTTCCAACGCCCCCTTGAACCGTTCAGCGGTCCCTGCCGAACGGTCGCCCGAGACCTGACTGTGTCCGGCAACCCGGTCTCATGACGGTATGAAGCCAGACTCAACCCGCGCGCGCATCGGGCACCCCCCCTTAACTTTTTGGGAGGTGCCATTCCCGCTTTGTTTGCGATGCCTTTCAGGTACGCAGAAGCGAGCCGTCTGCCTGCAGCCGCTCACCGAGCAGCTCTCGGGCCTGCTGCCCGCTGAGCCCGAGCTTCTGGTAGATGTGCGCGAGGTGAGTTCCAACCGTCTTGGTGGTCACGAACAGAGCCTGAGCGATCTCACGGTTCTGCATGCCGGCCGCGGCCAGCTCGGCGACACGTCGCTCCGACGGGGTCAACGCCTCCGGGCCAGCGAGCTGCTCGCGCCTTGGTCGCGCCCCGGAGACGATCAGATCCTGACGGGCCGCCTCGGCCAGTGCCGTGGCGCCACAGCGCTGTGCCAGCGCGAGGCCCTCGCGCAGCGGCTCACGGGCAGCAGCACGGCTGCCGGCGCGGCGCAGCGCGCCACCGAGCTCGACCAGCGAGTGTGCGAGCTCGAGCCTCGCAGGTGAATCGCGCAACAGGAGCACGGACTCGCGCAGATTCCCTAACCCCGCTTCGCCGCCGACAACCCGCGCATGCGCCCGCAGCGCAATGCCGATGCCGCGGTTCTGTCCCAGCTCCCGCGCGCGGGCAAGCCCGTACTCAGCCAGTTCCAGCCCGCGGCGCTGATCGGTGGGCGCGATGATCGTCGCCAGCGTCGCCCGCCACGGCAGGAAGCTCGGGTTGTTGACAATCACGTTCTCACCGGTGAGCCACAGATCGCGGATGGCACCGTCGCTGTCACCCCGCGCCGCCCGCAGACGCCCACGCGCAAGCAGGGCGTGCAGCGCAGCAGCAGTCCCGACCGCCTGCTCGAGCGGGACCGACTCGACCAACTGCGAGGCGGCGTCGAGCTCACCCTGTTCACGCAGGGCATCGCACAGGCACGCCACCATCCAGATCTCCACCCAACCGGCATCGACGCGGCGGGCCAGCTCGAGCGCCTCGCGGGCATCCGCTGCCGCAATCCCCAGCTCGCCCGTGCGCAGCCGCAGGACCGCACCCCAGGCGAGGTCGACCAGGTGCGAGATGATCGATCCGCGCGCCCGCGCATCGGCCCTGATGTCGGCCAGCAGCGCCTCGGCGCGCTTGACCTCATCACTCAAGATCAACACCAGCGCGGCGTAAATCACGACGGGTGAGCCTCCGGTCTGCTGGGCGACGAAGCGGCCAGCGTCGAGCCCCTCATCGAGCCGCTCGTACCAGCGGACGCCAGGACCTTCGGTCTGCGCCGACCAGCACGCGTCGAAGATCTTCAGGCCGCGGCCGGAGGGCCCGGCCCGGTCGGCCAGCAGGCGCAACTGGCCGCGATGCTCGGAGACCTTTGAGACGAGCCGCACATCCACCGATGCAGTCGCCATACGCAGCGTCTCGAGCGTCGCCATCAGCCGTGGATCGAGCTCGGCGCCGAGGTCATCCAACACGGCGGTGAGCATCTCGTAGGCCTCTAGCGAGCGGCCGCCGCCCCACACCAGCACCTCTCCCAGCGCGGTTGCGACCGTCACGCGCGCCGCCGGCTCCTCGGTAATGGCCAGTGCCTCGCGCAGATGCTCCACGCAGGCAGCGTCATGCGCCAGCGCCTCCATCTGCCCGAGCTGAGCCAGCACACCGCCACGGAAGGGACGCTCTGGTGGCTCGGCGAGGGCACGCCGCAGCAGCGCGATCGCCGCGTCGAGATCACCGGCTGCATATGCGGCGTGCGCAGCGTCCGTGAGCAGTCCGACGACCTCCTGGTCGCCGCTGGGCGAGGCACGCAGCAGGTGCGAGCCGACGGCCAGCGCCGAGCCCCCGGAGGCCGCGAGAGAAAGTGCGGCTCGGCGGTGGTCATCGGCACGGCGGGCCGGCGGTATCTGCTCGTAGACGGCCAGCCGCAGCAGCGGGTGCACGAAGCTCAGCGGCTCTGCGCTGAGGATCCCGGCGGAGAGCAGCTGATCGGCGGCGGCAACCGCCGCTGCCGGGTCGAGGCGGGCTAGCTCGGCAGCCTGATGCATGCCCGCGTGCTCCAGCACTGACACCGCCTGCGCCAGCGCTCCGGCAGCTGCCCCAAGCCGCTCGAGCCTGCCGAGCACGACGCGCCTCACAGACTCGGGACTGGCCTGCTCAACGAGCGCCACCCCGACCTCGGACGCAGGCAGTTCGCGTGAGGCCAGATCGGCCAGCAGCTCGCCGAGCAGGAAGGGATTGCCGCCCGTTGCGCGCGCACACGCCTCGCAGAATTCAGCCTTTGCGTGGCCTCCGAGGCGCTCGCGCACGAGCGCAGCGACGCCCTTCTGACTGAGCGCCGAGGGGGCGATGATCGTGGCGCCGGCGGTGCCTCGTAGGGTCTGAAGCAACCCGTCCGCAGCGCTCGCCTCATCGCTTCTGATCGTCAGCACCAACAGCAGCGGCAGCTCCTGGCAACGCGCGGCGAGATACACGAGGCATTGCAATGTCGAGCGGTCGGCGAACTGCGCGTCATCGATTGCCAGCAGCAGTGGCTCACCCTCGGCGAGGTTGGCTGTCAGCCAGTAGAGGCCGTGGCTGAGCGTGAAGCCGATGTCGGGCGCCGGCCGGGCGGTACCCCGCGACCGTTGCTCGGGGCGATCGTCGCGGCGCCGTTCGAGACCCAGCAGTGGTCGTGTAAAGCCTGCCGCACCCGCCAGCAGCTGCTCCTGGCGCTCGGGTTCGGCGCGCGCGACCGCCACCTCGAACAGCTGCCTGGCGACGCCAAAGCCGAATTCGCGCTCGAGCTCGTTGCCCCGTGCGGAGAGCACCTGCAGCCCGGCCTCCGAGGCGGCCGTGCGCGCCTGTGCGAGCAGCACGCTCTTGCCGATCCCGGCCGGCCCTTCGATGATCGTGATCCTGCCACTGCCGGCGCGTGCGTCAGCGATCGCAGCCTGCAGCAACTCAAGCTCATATGAGCGCTCAAGCAGCAACTGGTCAGCTCCCGGGGTAACCAGACAGGCCCAGCATATGGACTTCGTCGACCCGGCGGTGGAAGATCGGGTAGGAATCCTCAAGATGGACGCATTTGCACCAGTCAGACAACTTGATCGCTACCAGCAGCGGCACAAGCCGCTGGCGCTGGTCTTTGCGACGGTCAAGAAGAGCAGCGACGACCAAGCCGGCAGCTTCGCGGTGGCCGTCGCCTTCTACTCGTTCTTCGCCGTGTTCCCGCTGCTGCTGGTATTCACGACGATCCTCGGCTACGTGCTGGCGGGCGACCATGCACTGCTGGTGTCCGTGCGCGATTCGGTGCTCGGGCGCTTCCCGGTGATCGGCGACTCGCTCAAGCACGACAGCCTCAAGGGCAACGCACTGGCGCTGATTGCGGGCATCCTGCTCTCGCTGTACTCGAGCCTCGGCGTCACCGGGGCGATGCGGACCGCGCTCGACCACGCCTGGGCGATTCCGCGCCACGACCGCGCCAGCTTCGTCAAGACGAAGCTACGCGGGCTCGCCGTCCTGCTCGTCGTGGGACTGCTGTTCGTGATCGCAAGTGGTGCGTCGGGCGTGGTCAGCAGCGGGCTTGGCGGCGGCGCGGTGCTGTGGGTGTTCGGGGTCGTGGTCTCATTCCTGGTCAACGTCGGCGTATTTCTCGCCGCCTTCAGGTTCCTCTGCTCGGACCCACCGCACTGGCGCAAGCTGCTGCCGGGAGCGATCGCATCCGGCGTGGCATGGACTGTTCTGCAGTTGATCGGCGGGCTCTACATCGGCCACATCTCGCACTCCGACAACACCTACGGCACGTTTGCGCTGGTGCTCGGCATCCTCGCCTGGCTGCACCTCGGCGCGCAGCTGACGATGTACTGCGCCGAGCTCAACACGGTGCTCGACGGCAAGCGCTGGCCGCGCTCGCTGTTCGGAGCGCCCGCCGGCGGAGCGGTCGGCGAGAGCGCTCAGCGCGCGGTGAGCTCGAGCGGATAGGAGCAGAGTCCGCTCTGCGCCGGACAGCCGTCGCAGACCCGGGAGCCGGGAGTGTCGCTCACGCGGAAATCGCCACTGAGGGAAGCGGCGACCCGCGCGGCCAGCTCGGCCTCCAGCCTCGGTAGATCCGCAGCGCCGTAGCGCGACGAGACGGGGTCCTCGGGCGCCTCCAGGAACAGGTGCACGACCTCCACGTTCGGCGCGCCCAGCTTGAGCGCGGCGAGTGCATAGATCAGGCGCTGGGCGACGTAGCGCTCGGCCACTGCCGCGGCTGGGTCGGCACCGGCGAGGCGATCGCTCTTGTAGTCGAGCACCAGCAACTGGCCGGGGCCGTCCTGGGCGATCACGTCAAACACGCCCGTGATCAGCGTCTGGCCGACCGGAAAGGAGAATCGCTGCTCGCGGCTGACATCGCGCAGCCCCGCGAGCCGCGCGAAGCTCGCACTGCCGATCAGCCCGGCGAGCAGCGCGCGAACGTCGGCTGGCATCGTCTCGCGCAGCGACGGGCTGCGAAGGTCCATGCCGGCCAGCACCTGGTGGATCAGGGTGCCGCGCTGCGCGCCCGTGAGCCCGCCGCGCCCTGCCGCCGCGACCGTCTGCACGGGCGCAGACTCGCGCTCCTCATGCGCGGCCCGCGGGAGCGGGTTCGGGAGGTCTGGAAGCCCCAGCACGCGCTGTACATAGAAGCGGTACCCACACTGTTCGTAGGCCGCCAGCGCCGTGTAGGAGAGCGAGCGCGGCTGCGGCAGCGGGTCCGAGGCCGGAGCATCGTTGAGCGTCTGGAGCAGACGCTGGGGGGGGTTTGCCCCATAGCGATGACCCTGTCCCCCAGCGTCGGCGTCAGCCGCTCGCGCGACGGGTGTCGCCGGGATCGGTTGTGCACTCACCGGCTGCGCGCCGACGAAACGCACCAGCACACCCAGGTCGGTGACGAACGACTCTGGCGCGAGCTGACTCTCGGCATCGATCAGCGCCCGGTCCGCGTCAGCGGCGCGGGTTACGATGTCGGGGACGAACGCCTTGCCGATCCAGCCGATGGGTGCGAAGCGGTTGGCATGCTCCCAGTTGTCCAGTCGTGCGGCGCCGGAGACGATCAACCGTTCCTGGGCGCGGGTCATCGCCACGTAGAAGAGGCGCCGTTCCTCCTCGGCCTCGCGCTCACGTTCTTCGAGCTTCAGCTCCTCGTAAGCGAGCACGCTCACGCGCTGCCCGTCACCGGGCTGCTTGAGCCGCAGACCGAGGCGACCGTTGTCGCGCCCGACCCGGATCAGCGAGCCCGCTCGTGGCAGCACCTGACGGCCGATGTCGGCGACGCACACGACCGGGAATTCGAGGCCCTTGGAGCGGTGGATCGTCATCAGCCGCACGGCGTCGAGCGCCTCGCTCTCGACCGGCGCCTCGCTCTCGCGCGCACCGTCACTACCGTCGGCGCGCCCGACCAGCAGGTCGACGAATCCGCGCAGGTCGCTGCCGTGCTCGGCCTGCCATTCACGCGCGAGCCGCAGCAGCTTGCGCACGTTGGCCAGGCGCCGACGAGCGTCGGCAAGCGCGGCGATCTGCAGCTCGTATCCGTTGCGCGCCAGGGCGCGGTCGAGCAGCTGTTCGGGCCCGAGCCAGGCGGCGGCAGCGCGCTCGCCTGCGAACCAGTCCGCAAACTCCCGCAGGCGCTCGCGGTCGTCGATGTCGAGCTGCTCGTGGGCCCCGGCTGCACTCAGCACCAGCCCGTCGAGGGAGAGGCCACAGAGCGGCGAGAGAAAGACCCCGTAGAGCGACTCGGTGTCGAGCGGATTCGCCAACGCCCGCAGGTACGCGACCAGCTCGATCACCTGCGGATGCGACCAGTACCCGCGTCCGCCGATCACATAGGTCGGCACGCCCGCAGCCTCAAGCGACTGCTCGTAGACGTGGATTTCGGTGGTCGCGCGCAGCAGCACGACGATCTCGGCCGGGCGCGCCTTGCCGGCATCGATCAGCTCGCGCACACGCGCCGCCAACACCCGCGCTTCGGCCACGCGCCAGGGTGCCGCCAGCTGCTCGACCGCGAGGTCGGGGTCGGGCACCGAGCCGTCGCGGTCGGCGATGATCAGCTCGACCAACGGCTCCGCGCTGGGCTCGTCGTCCCGACCAGGGGTCAGCGCCCGGTAGCCCTCGCCCAAGGCCGCCGCGAACGCCCCGTTCAAAGCACCCAGTATCTCCGCGCGCGAGCGGAAGTTGGTCGCAAGCGTCGCACGCGCGCCGATCCGCTCGAGCCGCTGCCCGCGCTCCTCGAAGAGCTCGACGTTGGCGTGCCGGAACCCGTAGATCGATTGTTGGGCATCGCCGACCATCACCAGGTCCAGCTGCGTGACCAGGTCGATCAACTCGAGCTGCACCGCGTTCGTGTCCTGCATCTCATCGACCATCACCCGCGTGAAGTGCTCGCGATAGCGGGTGCCGAGCTCCGGCGTGCGCAGCAGCTCGCGTGCGAGCAGCTCGAGGTCGGTGAAGTCGAGCGCCGAGCGCCGGCGCTTGAGCTCGGTGTAGCGCGTGCCGTACTCGCGGAGCAACCGCTCGAAGGCGTCACGCGCGGAAACCACCGCGTTGTCCGCCGCCATCTCCTGCAGCTCGGCCAGCGCGTCGCGGTAATCCTCGCAGGCCTGGCTCTTGAGCGCCCCCGCGTTGTTGCCCAACTTCAGCCGCTCGAGCTGTCCGGGCCAGGGCTTACCCGACTCGAGGATCGCCGGTGCGCGCTCGAGCAGATCGATCGCGTCGAGCACTCGCCGGCCCGGATCGCGGATCGCGCCGAGCTCGTGGGCGACCACCAGCGCCAGGTCCTCGACGAGCAGGCAGGCACTGCGCAGGTCCAGCGGATTCGGCGGCGGCGGGGCCGGCGGTAGCCTGGGCTCGAGCGCGCCCCGCGCCCGCAGTTCGGCATAGGTCGAGGCGATCGTTCCGCGCAGCGTCGCCGGACCAAAGGCGGAGATCAGGTCCGAGCCCTCCGGGGTCTGAGCGGCAGCCGCCAGCGCGGCATCGAAGGCCGCCAGCCGTAGCGGCGCAGTCTCGCGCTCGTCGAGCACGGTGAACTCTGGGTCGAGCCCAGCCTCGAGCGCGTGCGTGCGCAGCAGGCGCGCGCAGAATGCATGAATCGTAGAGATCCAGGCACCCTCGGTGGCCCGCGCCGCGGCGTCCTCGCCGGCCTCACGCAGCCGCTTACGGATGCGCTCGCGCAGCTCCGCGGCGGCCTTCTCGGTGAAGGTGAGCGTCAGAATCTGGCCGACGCCGATCCCGTCCTCCTGCACCGCGCGAACGAAGCGCTCGACCAGCACCGAGGTCTTGCCACTACCCGCGCCGGCGTCGAGCAGCAGCTCGCCGCGGCGGCGCTCGATTGCGAGCGTCTGCTCGTCGGTGAACTGCATCAGTGCGCCGCCCAGCAGATTGCGGGATAGCGGCAGGTCCCGTCGGGGGTGCAGGTGTCGGGGCAGGGCGTGAGCTCGCCACGGCGCAGTGTCGCCGCGAGCGTTACCACTTGCTCCTCGATCTCGACCAGCAGCCGCTCCAGCTCCGCGGCGGGTAGCTCGTCGCGCGCCACGACCCCGGAGCCGACCTCGGCTCCCTCCAGGTAGACGCCCCGGGGGCGCAGATCCTCGCCCGCCAGCGGCTGGTAGAAGCCAGCCACCGGGCGCATCCCCAGCAGCCGCTGCACCGCGATCATGTACAACGCCACCTGCATCTGGTTGTCACTGACCCAACGCGCGGACGGCCAAGTGTCGCGCTTGCCGCCACTCTTGTAGTCGCGCACGATCACGCGTCCCGGATCGCGCGGATCGGCGTCGATGCGGTCGATGATGCCGTGCAGCATCGCCTGCTCGCTGCCGTTCGAGAGCTGCACCGGCGGCACCGCATCCTCGGCGTCGCCGTCGAGGCCGAAGCGCAGCTCGGTGACGGCCGCCGGCCAACCGGACCCATCGGCGGCCTCCTGGCGCAGGTAGCGCAGTAACTCGGCTTCGATCCCGCGCAGGATCGCGGCGCGCACCTCCGTGGCCTGATCCAGCGCCAGCTGGGTGCGGTGCTCGGCCGCTGCCGAGCCGCGCATCTCCTGGTGCAGCAGCCGCTCGGCCGTGGGCAGAGTCTCGCCGGTGAGCGCCACCTCGAGCCGCGCGAACACGCGCTCGAGCACCGCGTGGATGAACTTGCCACGCACAAGCGGGTCGGCCTCCGGCTCAAGCACATCCGGTCCCAGCTGGCGCTCGACCAGCCAGCGGACCGGGCACGACGCGAACTTTTCGATCGCGCCCGCCGAGACCAGCTCACGGTGGCGCACGTGCGCCATCGCATGCTCTGACAGGTAGCGCGTCGCGGGCGCATCGCCCGCCTGCGCCACCCGCCCGCGCGCTTGCACGAAGGCCGCGGCCAGCAGCCGGTCGCGCTCGGTCGGTGCCTGCTCGACGCTCCAGACAACGTCTGCCAGCAACCGGCGACGACGGCGCTCGCGCCAGTCTGCCGGGAAGAGCTCGGCGATGTCATCAAGGAACGGCGACGGGATGACGACGTTGCCGTCCTCGTCCGAGCTGCGGTAGCTGAGGCTCACACGCTCGGTCGCGCGCGACACGCAGGCGTAGAGCAGGTAGCGCTCGCGATCGAGCGGGTCGGCAGCCTGTTGCAGCACCAAGCCGGTGCTCAGCGCGAGCTCGCGGCGGCGCTCGTCGTCAAGAAACGGGTCCGAGCCCCTCGGCTGGGCGCTGGGAAACTCCGCCTCGCAGAGACCGGTGACGAACACGTGAGAGAAGCGCCGGGCACGGATCGCCAGCGGCTCGGCGATCAGCACCGCCTCGGCGGGCGCGAGGCCGTGCGCGGGCACCTGCAGCCCTTCCAGCAGCTCGACCAGCTCGACGGCCGCGAAGCGCGCCTGCTCGAGCTGGCCCAGCTGCTCGAGCGCCTCCAACACCACCGCGGCGGCACGCGCGTCCTGCTGCTGGGCGGCACTCAGCAGCGCCGCCCGGCCGCGGTGCGGCGCGGCGATCAGGCGGCGAGTGCTCTCGGCGAGGCTCGCCAAGCGTTCCGGTGCGAGCCTCAGCCGCTCGATCTCGGCCAGTGCGGCGCGCAGCGCCGGACCGCTCGCACGCAGTGCCGCCCCGACGCGGCCACCCTGGATGCGGGCATCACGCTCAAAGCGGTCGACCACATCCGCGGACTCCGTCACGCCGGGGTGACGCAGGAAGGCGATCAGATCCTCGACGCTGCGCTGCGAGCTCGGCAGCAGCGCATAACGGGTCAGCCCCAGCAGCGCCCGGCCCAGCGGTGTATGCCCGAGCGCCACCGAGCGGGCGCTCGTCGTGAGCACACCGACGCGCGCCAGGGCCTGCTCGAAGACCTCGCCGGAGCGCTCGAGCGAGCGGCAGACGACGACCAGCTCACCCGGGTCGATGCCGGCCCGCAGCGCGGCCAACACCTCGGCAGCGACGAGCTCGGCCTCGGTGCGCTCGCTGCCCGCCTCCATCAGCGTGACCGCCTGACCGGGCTCGATCGCCGGCGGACCAGGCTCGAACAGGTGGCGCTCCAGGTGATGCAACGCTGCGCGGGAATCGGGCGCGTAGTACTGGTCCAGCGCGGGCAGCTGCGTGACCGACTGCGCCAGTGCCCGCAGCTCCTCGACGACAGTTGCACGCGCCGCCAACGCCGGCCGCCCAGCCTCATAGGTCAGCGAAACCGTGACTGCCGCGCCGGCCTGCCTGGCAAGCGTCTCGACCGTGTCGAGCTCGATCGGGGTGAGATCGTCGAAGCCATACAGGAAGACCGGCGTCATGCCCCAGCTGCCGGGCGACTCGCGCAGCGCGTCCAGCGCACCCCAGGCGAACGTCTCGCCGTCGACACGGTCGAGCTTCTCGAGCTCTTCGGCGTAGCGGCGATAGATCGAGCTCAGCTCGCGTGCATAGGCAACGCGCCCGAGCGCGCCCGAGCGCGCCCACTCCCGCAGCGCCTGCGTGAAGCGGCCCGGGTCGACCCGCTGCTGCTGCAGCTCGCTGATCAGCCGCAGCGCGGCCCGCGCAAAGCCGGCACCGGCCGCCGGCCCGGCCAGCGCCTCGAGCCGCAGCGACGCGATCGTACGGCGCAGCACGCGATCGCGCTGCAGCGCAGTCAGCCGTATCCGCCTGTAGCGGGCTCGCTGCGCAACCTCGTCAAGCAGCCCCGGGAACGTCAGCGTCCGCCCAAGCGTGACGCCCGGCGTGGCCAGCTCACGTTCGTAATGCGCGGCGTCGGCGGCCGTCGGCACCACCAGCAGCGCATCGCGCTGCGCCGCCAACGCATAAGCGCCCAGCACGTCGCCCGCCTTGGCGGCGTTGGCTGGACCCAGAACGAGATTGAGCGGCACGCGCTAGATGCTGACTTACCGCCCAGTCAGAGCTTGCCCAGCTCCTCGAGCAGACCCTTGACCGTCTCGATGCCCAGCGGGATGTAGCGCTCCGGCATGTTCTCGTTGGGTGCGTGGATCTGCGCGTCCGGCAGCGAGAAGCCCGAGATAATCGTTGGGATGCCCTGGTCGGCCAGAGCGGCGACGATCGGCAGTGTGCCGCCGGAGCGGATCAGCGCTGGGCGCACGCCGAGCACGCGCGCAAAGGCGTCCTGGCCGAGCTGGATCGCACGCGCGTCGGGCGGCACGATGCCCGGGCGAGCCGAGGACCAGCGCTGCAGCGTGAGCTGCGCGCCTTCCGTCACCGACTCGTGGATCAGCTGTTCGAACGCGGCCGCGATCGTGTCCGGGTCCTGACCGGGCGCCAGGCGCAGCGAGACGTTGGCGACCGCCCGTACTGGCAACACAGTCTTCTCGAGCTGCGGCGAGCCACTCTCGATGCCGTTGATCTCGAGCGTCGGTTCGGCGGTCGTGCGGATGTAGAACTCCTCGGCGGCGGTCGCGTCGGCGGGACGGGCGCCCTGCTCGCCGAGCTCGCCGCTGCCACTCGGCAGCTGCTCCCAGTCCTGAAGCTCCTGCGCTGTGGGTGCGATGATCCCCTGGCGTAGCGGCTCAGCCAGGCGGCCGTCCGCGGCGAGCAACGGCTGCAGCGTTCGCACCAGTGCGTGAGCGGCGTTCAGCGCCGCACCTCCAAAGAGCCCGGAGTGCAAGTCGGTCCGGCCGGTCGAGAGCTCGATATGAAAGTAGACCAGCCCGCGGGTGGCAATGTTGAAAGCGGGAACGTCCTCGCGGATCATGCCCGAGTCGAAGATGATCGCGGCATCGGCGCCGCGCTCGTCGGCCTCGAGAAACTCTACGATCGAGTGACCGCCGGTCTCCTCCTCGCCATCGCAGGCGAAGCGCACGTTGACCGGGAGCGTGCCGGCCTTCGCCAGCTCCCGGGCACCCGCCAGCAGCATGTAGAGCTGGCCCTTGTCGTCGGCCACACCACGGCCGTACAGGCGGTCGCTACGGATCTCGGGCTCGAACGCGGGCGAGTCCCACAGATCCAGCGGGTCGGGCGGCTGCACGTCGAAGTGCCCGTAGCAGAGCACCGTCGGTGCCGAATCGGCATCGGTCGAGGCGCGAAGCTCTCCGACCGCCAGCGGATGGCCGTGCCAGTCGATGATCTCAGCCGTACCGCCGGCGGCGCGGATCAGGTCGCGGACCCACTCGCCCGCCGCAACCACGTCGGCGGCGTGCTGGGGGTCGGCGCTGATCGATGGGATGCGCAGAAACTGCGCCAGTTCGTCAAACCATTCGCTCATCAGGCGAGCCTAGCTCGACTTGCGTCTCCTACGACCTGCGGCCCGCTGGCCGTAGGTCTGATCGCGCCGCAGCGGCCCGGCGTTCGCGCTCGAGCCGCAACGCCAGTGTTGGGCAGGCTTCGACGGCGCGACGGGCGTGCGGGAGCAACTCGGCGCTGAGCTCGCCCTGCTCGATCACCGGATAGCCCCACTCGTCGAGCCAGATCCGCTCCGGAAGCAGCTCGGCACAGAGACCATGGCCGGTGCAGGCGATCGGATCGAGCCGCAACTGCTCGCTCATGCGGCGTACACCGGGGCGATCGTCGAGGTCGGCAGCACACGGTGCGCCACGCACGCGTCACAGGCGCCGTGGCGCGCGTGGTCCTCGAAGACCGGGCGAAACGTGCGCACGGCGCTGGCCACGAAGCTCGCAGCGCCGTCGGGCAACGAGCATGCCCCGCGCCTGACGACGAGCTCACACCAGCGCTCGATGCGGTTGTAGACGCCACGGCGGTCGCCGCCGGCACAGAGCTCCTCGAGCGCATCGGCGATCGACTGCAGCCCATTGATGCAGGGCCCGCACTGATGTGCGCTCTCCTGCTGCAGCCAGCGCGCGACGCCGGCCACCTCGGCTACGACGCAGGCCTGCTCGGGAAGCAGCACGACGATGCCGCTGCCGAGCCGCAGCCCGCGCTCCATCAGCGCCTGGGCGTCGAGCCGCAGCTCGAGCGAGTCGGCGGGTAGCCAGGTGCCGGCGTAGCCACCGAGCAGCACCCCCTGGATCGGCGCCGTGAGTCCACCAGAGGCGCTGATCAGCTGCTTGATCGTCGTGCCACCGCCCACCTCGACAACTCCCGGATAATTGACGGCGCCGCCGACCGTCACCAGCCTGGTGCCGGGGTCGGTGGCGGTTCCGAGCGTCCGGAACCAGCCGGCGCCGTAGCGTGCGACCAGCGCAAGTTGTGCGAAGGTCTCCGAGTTGGAGACGAGCGTCGGGCGGCCGCCCAATCCACGTTGGAACGGGTACGGCGGGGTCGTGGTCGGTTTCGCCGGGCCGCCGTCCAGCGCGCTCACAAGGGCCGTCTCCTGCCCGGTCAGGTAACCGCTGGAAACAGCGTTGACGGTGATCTGCGGAGCGGCGCGATGCTGCAGCTCACGGCGCTCGGCGAGCGCTTGCTTGAGCGCGCGGGCCGTTCCGTGCGCATGCGCTTCGAGCGCGAAGATCACGCGCCGACTGCCGAGCACGGAGGCCGCCGCCAGCACCCCGTCGATCACCAAGTGGGGCATCCGACCGCTCAGCAGCACGTCCTTGCTGCTGAGCGGCTCGCCCTCGGTGCCATTGACGACGATCGCCGGCTGTGACCCCCCGGCGGCGACCGCCTGCAGCTTGGTGGCGGTCGGGAAGCCGGCGCCGCCATAACCGCGCAGGCCGGCGCGTTCGAGCTCGAGGATCAGCGGGTGCGCGCCGCGCCCACGCTGCCGTGGCGGCAGCGTCAGCGGGCCGTGCAGCGACTGATGCGCGGCCAGCCCGAGCGCGCCGCTGGAGGGCATGCCCGCGAGCAGGCGTGGAAACTGTTCGGCGGCGAGGCTCATCGGCCCCCACTCGTCGCGCCGGCGGAGTGCAGGCTGCTGATCAGCTTCACCGGCGTACCGGCACGCCGCGCCCAGCCGGGAGCCAGCGGGCCGACCGGCACCCAGATCACGAGCCCGAGCACGAACACCGCTGACAGCCCCGCGGCGGCGGCCCGCCCGGCGGTCGTCGGATACTCGGCCGTGCGCACGCGCACCCAGACCGCGGCGAGCACCACCGCCAGGCAGATGACGTCCAGCGCCAGCATCCAGCCCCGGCGCACGTCGCTGCCGGTGCCCAGCCCGTGGATCACGGCCAGCGGCCAGCAGGCGTAGGCCAGCCAGTGGATCAGACGCCAGTTGCGAGCGCCCACGCGGGCGCGTACCAGGCTCGTGATCAGCACGGCCAGCAGCAGATCGAAGGCGACCGCGCCGAGCCCCAGCCACAGCGGCCTGTAGGCGCTATGGAACGGGATGAACGCGTCGAGCAGGCTGATCGGCGCATAACTGTCGAGCACCGAGGTGATGATGTGGATCGCCAGGAAGACAAGCGCCAGGATCGATGCGCGCCGGTGCACGCCGTCGGTCAGAAAGCGCGGCCAGTACGGCGAGGAGACGCGCGAGACGTCAGCCACCCCGAGTGCGACGACCAGCGTCAGCAGCAGCAGCGAGACCACGCCGGTGGCGCGGGTCAGATACCAGTACGCCGTCGACGAGGACCCGATCGCGCCGATGGCCATGGGGATCAACTGCCTCCGGAGACCGCCACGACCGGTGGCGAGCTGGTCGCGGAGCTGCTCGGGACCGAGCTGCTCTGCAGGCTCTGACTCGAGCTGCCGGTCGCGGAGATGCTGGAGCTCGATGCGGACGAGCTCGCGGCGGTCGCGGCGGCCGTGTGGCGCTCGCCGGCATTCCGCCGCGCAGCGTGGCGAGCCGCGCTGGTGCTGGTGCTGGTGGTCGTTCCACCGGAGGTCAGCAGCGCCGGCTTGTACGAGGTCGACGTGCTGCCGGTGCTCGTGCGCGTATGCCCCGAGGCCGTGTTGGCGACGACGTCTGTGATCACGCCGGTGCCGACCAGAGCGACCGCCGCCAGCGAGCGGTTGATGCGGGTCAGGCGCCTGAGCGCGGCGTCGCGGCTCAGCTGTGCGCGGGTTCGCATGTTCAGGCTCCTCGACCGCCGCTACTTGAAGCTGATGTGGTAGGGGTGGTATGCAAGGCCCGCAGTCCAAGTGTGTATGTCCGGCAGGAAGATCAGAGCGAGCGCGAGCCCGCCGACCATGGCGAGGATCAGGGCCAGGCCACGACCGCTCGAGCCCGGGAGGTCGCGAGTGCGGCGCTCGGCGTGGCTGACGGCGCGCACCGCCGCCGGCAGCTCGGCTAGGTGCCAGAGCACATGCACGCCGACGACGGCGAGCCAGGCAAAGAAGGTGAGCTTGTGCAGCTCACGCAGCAGGCTTCCGGCGCCAGGGCCCTCGATCAGCAGCAGCAGGCCGGTGAAGAACACCCCGAGCGTAGAGAGGATCACGAACGGCCCGAGGATGCGCATCAACGGATGCGGCGGGCCCTTTCGCCTGTAGGCCGGGTTGGAGGTGTAATAGCGGGTGAAGCGGTAGCCGGTGCTTGCGAGCTTGAGCGCCACTGGCCCGACCAGCAGGACGCCGAGGAACAGATGCAGCCACAGCAGCTGGCCGATGCGGATGATCGTGACGCCGAGCACCGCGAACAGCACAAGCAGGATCACACCGACGACGGCGGTCAGCTGTTCATTGCCGTTGGTGCCGCCGCCGAACACGCGGCGGAAGCGGGAGCGGCGGGCGATGCGCGCTCGTGGCGGCGCGAAAGGTTCCGAGAGAGCCATGACGAAAGTCTTGTAATGGTTGATAAAGACCATCTGACCCAGCTGTTAGAAAAGTCTCGTAATCGCCGCACAGGAGATTCACCGGCTCATGCGAGCTTTACGATCCCGCCATGATTCTGGTGGTAGAGGACGAGCCGGGGATCGTCGACTTCGTCGAACGGGGGTTGCGGCGCCATGGCTTTGACGTGTTGTCGACCGGCGATGGCGAGTCGGGACTGGAGCGCGCGCTGCAGCCAGACATCGAGCTGATCGTGCTCGATCTGATGCTTCCGCGGCTGGGCGGCATGGAGGTGCTCCGGCAGGTGCACGCGCAGCGCCCCGAGCTACCCGTGATCGTGCTCACCGCCCGCGGCGAGGTAGAGGACCGCATCGCCGGTCTAGACGGCGGCGCCGTCGACTATCTGGTCAAGCCGTTCGCCGTCGGTGAGCTTGCCGCACGGATCCGCGCGCAGCTGCGCACCGCGTCGCGGGGCACGACCTCGATCAGGACCGAGACCTTGCGGATCGACCTGGTCTCGCGTCAGGTGCTGGTCGAGGGCGAGCCGGTGCGACTCTCGACGACCGAGTTCGAACTGCTGGTGTACCTCGCGCAGAACCGCCCGCATGTGCTCTCCCGCGAGGAGATCCTGCGGGCCGTCTGGGGTTACAGCCACGACCCCGGTACGAACGTGCTTGAGGTCTATATCGGCTACCTGCGCCGCAAGCTGCGCACCGGCGAACGCCCGGCTCCGATCACCACGATCCGTTCCGTCGGCTACCGCTTCGACGAGGACGCCAGCTGAGCCGACTGTCCCTACCCGGCAGCCTGCGCGTGCGACTGATGCTGGGCGTGGCGGCAGTGCTGCTGGTCGTGCTCGCCGCCACCTTCGTGTTCGTGTACAGCTCGACGGGGTCGCAGTTGCACGCGCAGATCGACCGCTCGATCCGCGGCAGCGCCCTGCAGCTGCGCAGCGCGATCCTGCAACGCCGCTCCCGGTCGGCGCGCTCGGTGCTGGGCAGTGCGCGCCGCTACGCCGCAGCGCAGCCGTACGCGGACTCGAGCTTGCTGCTGTTCGTGATCATCCCTGGGCTCGGTACGACCAGCAACCATCCGGAGCTGTTTGGGCATTCCAGCGACGACTCGCATGAGAGCGCCGCGGAACAGGCGCAGGAGAACGCGCAGGGGCGACGCCTGGCGCAGCCCGATGTCGGCTACGGCACCAAGACGGCGCCCGACACGGGGCCGGTGCGGCTGTTCGAGGTGGCCTTCAGGGTCGGCGGCAGGACGGCCTACGCTGGCGCCGGCGAGCCGCTCGCAACGGTCGATCACGCGCAGGAGGTGGTCAGGCACTCGTTCGAGCTGGGCGGCGGGATCGGGCTTGTGCTCGCGCTGCTGGCCGCTTACCTGATCGGCGCGCGCATCGCCGCTCCGATCCGTCGCTCGGCCGAGGTTGCCGCGCGTGTCGACGCGGGCGATCTGAGCCCACGGATCCATCTGCCCAGCGCGGCCAGCAGCGAGCTGCAGGTGATGGCCGAGGCGCTCAACCACATGCTCGACCGGCTCGCCGCTGCGTTCGCAACACAAAGAGAGTTCGTCGCCGACGCGTCGCACGAACTGCGTACGCCGTTGACGGTTCTGCGTGGGCAGATCGAGGTGATGAGTGGCGGCGACCGCGAGGACGGTTCGTTGTCACCCGAGGAGCTCGAACGCGTGCAACGGCTGATGGAGGCCGAGCTCGCGCGCCTGACGCGGCTGGTCGACGACCTGCTGGTGCTCGCGCAGTCCGACCGCGACGACTTCCTCTATCGCACCACCGTGCGGCTCGATGAGCTGGTGCGCGAGCTCTGGGACGGGCTCAGCTTGATCGCGGAGCGCGACTTTGAGGTCGGTCGGCTCGAGCCAGCGAGCGTGACCGCCGATCCCGACCGGCTGGCACAGGCGCTGCGCAACCTCGCCCGCAATGCGATCACGCACACCAGCGCACCGGACGGGCTTGTGCGGGTCGACCTCACTCGGCGCGGGCCGGCGACGGTGCGGATCACCGTCAGCGACGACGGCCCGGGTATCCCCCCGGCGCTGCGCGAGCGCGTGTTTGAGCGCTTCTATCGCACCGACAAGGCGCGGACCCGAGCCGCGGGGGGCGCCGGACTCGGGCTGGCAATCGTCCAGGCGATCGCCGAGGCGCACCACGGCAGCGTGCGCGTCGTCGACTCCACGACCGGAGGCGCGGCCTTCGCGTTGGATCTGCCGATCGCCTGATCGCGCGAGACCCGGCGATCTGCCGGAGCAAACGCGCTACCGGTCGCCCCGCCTCGACCCGCGGTCTAGCCCCCAAAGCGAAGCTGGTCTCCCACAGCTGGCGCGGCGCGCGCCTTCCAAAAAACTACCCGTCGCATGTGTGCCGAGACGGCTACGGCATGCAACGAGTCTGTGACGGACCCGGCCTTCGACTAGCCCCGCGGCACAGTCTCGACACACGTCGGCACGCTTTCGTCACATCCGTGAACCACCGATTCCGGAGCTCCTCCCGTGAACCATGCCAACCGCCCGAGCATGATCCCAACCGCTCGAGCTTGCACGCTGAACCCGAACGAACTGAGGTAGAACCAGCTGAGGCCGCTCGAGCTCGGCGACCCCGAGCTCGAGCGACCTTGCAGTCGGCTCTAGGCGGCCTCGAGCTCGGCTGCTGTGCGCAGCCGCTCGGACTCCACCGGCTCGCCGTCCTCGATGATCTCCTGGATGGTGCCGAGCGGCGCGTGCGGAGAGAGCACGAGCCAGACCGACAGCGCAACACCGGCCGCCACCGAGCAGACCCCGATTAGGAAGGCCAGGTGGTAGCCCTCGGTCAGCGCTCGCGCCGCCGAGACACCCGCGGTCCGCAGGGAGTCGGCGCGGGTGCTGGCCAGGGTGGCCAGCACCGACAGCCCGAGCGCCCCACCGACCTGCTGGCTGGTGTTGACCAACCCCGACACCAGCCCGGAGTCCTCCGGGGTGGCGGTCGACATCGCCAGCGTCATCAGTGACGGGAAGGCGAGCCCGCCGCCGATGCCGATCGCCGCGGTTGCCGGCAGCAGCTGCGAGAGGTAGGTCGCGTGCGTTCCGGGGAGCCGGAAGAGGAAGATCCCGACACCCACCAACGCCATGCTCGGCACCAGCGTGCGGCGGGCACCAATCTGCTCGATCAGACGGGCCGAAACGCCGAGTGACATCACGGCGATGCCGAGCGCCAGCGGTAGGAAGGCCAGTCCGATCTGAATCGGGTCGTAGCCGAGCACGTGCTCGAGGTACAGCGCTCCCAAGAAGAACACTCCGAACAGCCCGGCCACGAGCGACATCTGAATCAGGTTGGCCGCCGAGACGTCGCGCGAGCGGAACACGCGCAGCGGCATCAGCGGGTTGACCGCGGTCGCCTGGCGCGCCAGGAAGCCGGCGAGCAGCACCACACCGGCGCCGCCGAACCCGAGCGTGTGCGCCGATCCCCAGCCGTCATTGGCGGCCTCGACGATCGCATACACGACCAACATCAGCGACCCGACCAGCAGCACCGCGCCAGCGATGTCGGCGCCCGCGCCGAAGCCCAGCCCGCGGTCGTTGGGCAGCAGCCGCAGCGACAGCACCAGCGTGATGACTCCGATCGGCAGGTTGACGAAGAAGATCCAGTGCCAGTTGAGCGCCTGGGTCAGCACTCCACCGGCGAGCAGCCCGAGCGCGCCACCGGCGGAGGCAACGAACGCATAGATACCGATTGCCTTGGCCCGCTCCAGCGGCGCGGGGAACATCGTCACGATCATCCCGAGGATCACGGCCGAAGTCATCGCTCCGCCGATGCCCTGGACGAACCGCGCGCCGACGAGCATCGCCTGGCTGTCGGAGATGCCGCACACCAGCGAGGCGAGCGTGAACAGCACCAGTCCCGAGAGGAAGATGCGCCGGCGCCCGACGAGGTCGCCGAGCCGTCCAACCAGCAGCAGCAGGCCCCCGAAGGCGATCAGGTAGGCGTTGATCACCCACGCGAGTCCGGACTGCGAGAAGTGCAAATCGTGCTGGATCGAGGGCAGCGCCACGTTCACGATCGTCTGGTCGAGGATGATCATCAGGAAGCCGAGGCAGAGCACGACCAGCGCGATCCAGCGGCGCCGGTCACTGGCCTGCTCGATTGGGGTTGTACTCACTGCGGACATTCGCTTGTAGCTCCTTTTGTTCCTGTGTGAGAACGTACCGTATCAGATCGTCCGAATCAAGACTATCTTGGCTGAGAGCATCTAGGACAGCAGCTGACCGCGGGCCGGGGTTGACCCCGGGTCAGCCACCCACCAAAGCGAGGAAACCAACGGCCTCGGCCGCGGAGTGTGGCCTCAGGGCGACGGCCGCAGCGGTGGGGCGCTGGGCGCCGGGCGCTTCCCGCGATCGGTGAAGCGTCAGGCGATGGCGGTCGTCGCGTCAGCGCTCTCGCGCGACTCGACACAGCCTGGGCAGGCGAGCCGCTCGAGCGCCTGCAGGAAGACGGTGCGCTCGTCTTCCGGAAGCCGTGAGAGCACGCGCTCATTGGCCTCGCCAAAGGCCTTGTCGGCCTTGCGCAGGAGCCTGCGCCCATCGGCGGTGACGGCGACGATCCGGGCGCGGCGATCGTTGGGTAGCGAGCGCCGTTCCGCCAGCCCCGCCCGCTCGAGCTCGTCAAGCGCAACCATCATCGTGGTCTTGTCGAGCCCGAGGATGTTCGCGAGCTGCGTCTGCGTGTTCTCCGCACCGAGCGCAGCGGTGAGCACCTGATGCTGGCGTGTGGTCAAGCCTGCGGTCTCGAGCGCCGCCTCAATCTCCGCCTTCTGCAGCCAGTTAGCCCGTGACAGCAGCCAACAGACATTGGAGACAAGCCCCTCCGGCGGTGTGATCAGATCGGTGTGCAGGTGTGCGCCCATCTGCAGGATGCTAGCACCAGATAGGCCGGCTATGAGAAAGTCCCAGGCAAGACTATCTCAACACGTAGCAGTCGTGGCGCGGCGGACGGCACGCCGCGGATGTCAGCCGCAGGCGTCAGGCCGCGGCCGCGCTGCCAGTGGCCTCGGCCGCCTCGGACTCCGTCGCGTCGGCCGCGGGCACCTCATCGGCCTCGGGCGGCTTTGCGCCCTCCTTCGCCCAGGGTTCGTCGAACTCGACCCGCCAGCGGCCCTCGTCATTCTGGATCAGTGCCAGGCGTGAGCGGAAGCTCTTGCCGGCGCGGCTCTTGAAGCCGGTCACGGGCCGCTCGGTGCGGCCGGTCTTGATCAGCTCCTTGGCGATCTGAGTCGTCAGGTTCTTGCCGGCCTTGGCCTTCCAGATCACGAAGCCGCAGCCGGGGTCCTCACGCGACCAGCACGAGTAGCCCTTGCGGTTCTCGACGATGTCTTGACCGCAGACCGGGCAGGGCCCGAGGTTGGCGCGTGGGATGCGTACGTCCTTGAGTGTCGTGTCGAGCTGGTGGACGGTCTCCTCGGCAAACTTGGCGATATCGGCCATGAACGCGGCGCGCGTGTCCTCGCCGGTCTCGATGTTGGCGAGGCGGTGCTCCCATTCGCCCGTCAGCGACGGCGAGGTGAGCGCATGGTCGCCGAGCAGGCGGATCACATTCATGCCCTTCTCGGTGACGACCAGCGCGCGCCCGTCACGCTCGATGTAGCCGACCTGCAACAGCCGCTCGATGATCGCCGCGCGGGTGGCGGGTGTGCCTATGCCCGATTCCTTCATCGCCTCGCGCATCGCCTCGTCATCGACGAGCTTGCCGGCGGTCTCCATCGCGTCGAGCAGCGAACCGTCGGAGTAGCGCCGCGGTGGCTTGGTCTCCTTGGCGGTCAAGGCGATCCGGTGGACCTTCGACCGCTCCCCCTGCTCGAGCTTCGGCAGCTGCTGATCGGCGCCCTCGTCGTCATCGTCGGGATTGGCCTGAGCGGCGTCGGCGGACACTCCTTCGCCGTAGACGCCGCGCCAGCCCGGCACCTGCAGCACCTTGCCGCGGGTGCGGAAGACGTAATCGGCCACGGTGGTCTCGACGCGCGTGTTCTCGAAGACCGCCTCGGGGTGGAAGACCGCGAGGAAGCGGCGCACTACCAGGTCGTAGATCTTCAGATCGTCGGACTCCATCTTGTCGACCGGGTGGCGCTCGGCGAGCGTCGGGATGATCGCGTGGTGGTCGGTGACCTTCTCGTTGTTGACGACGCGCCCGAGCGGCAGCATGTCGAGGCCGGTCACGTACCTGGCAGCGGCCGCGTACTCCTTCTGTCCTCCGACCAGCTCCGCGATCGGCTTGATGTCGGGGATCATGTCGCTGGTGATGTAGCGGGAGTTCGTACGCGGATAGGTCAGCGCCTTGTGCTCTTCGTAGAGGCGCTGCGCGGCACCGAGCGTGCGGCGCGCGGTGAAGCCGAAGCGCGAGGAGGCATCGCGCTGCAGCGAGGTGAGGTCGTAGAGCAGCGGCGCGCGGTCCTTGCTCTCGCGCTTCTCGACCTTGGTGATCGTGCCGGAGTTGCCCTCGCAGGCTGCCACGATCGCGGTGGCCTCCTGCTCGCTGGCGATGCGCGGGTTGGCGCCGGCGTGGAAGCGCCCGTCGTAGGCACGCCTTGGTTCTTCCGGGAGCGCCAGGAAGCGCGCATCGACGACCCAGTAGGGCTCGGGAACGAAGTCTCTGATTTCCTGCTCGCGGCGGGCGAGGATGGCCAGCGTCGGGGTCTGCACGCGACCCAACGAGACGGCGCCGTCGAACGAGCTGCGTAGTCTGATGGTCGCGGCGCGGGTGGCGTTCATGCCGACGATCCAGTCGGCCTCGGAGCGTGAGCGTGCCGCCTGCTCGAGCGTGTCGTACTCGGAGGACGGACGCAGCGAGGCGAACGCATCCTTGATCGCCGAATTGGTCATCGAGTTCAGCCATAGCCGCTGCACCGGCAGCTTGCTTCCGGCCTTCTCATATAGGTAGGCGAAGATCAGCTCGCCCTCGCGCCCGGCGTCGCAGGCGTTGACAACCTGGTCGACGTCGTCGCGGTCGAGCTCGCGCTTGACGACCGTCATCTGCTTCTTCGAGCGCTCGTCGCGCACGACGAGCTTGAACTTCTTCGGCACGATCGGCAGATCCGGCATGCGCCACTTGGCGTACTTCTCGTCGTACTCGTCTGGGTCCGCGAGCTGCACCAGGTGGCCGACCGCCCAGGTGATGATGTGGTCGGGTCCCTCCAGCACACCCTCGCCCTTCGTGAAGGGTCCGGCCAGCACTTTGCTGAGGTCACGTCCGACGGAGGGCTTCTCGGCGATCACCAGGGTCTTGCTCATGGGGCCAGCAGCGTAGCGGTCTGTGAAGCGGGTTACCCCGACGGGTTCCCCGAGCCGCTCAGTCAGCGCAACTCTGGGTGCCGACCAAGTGACGCGCGCGGCGGGCCCGGCGCAGCTCCCGGCGCACGACGCTGTTGGGGACCGCCAGGCCGCTCTTCTCGTTGCTCGGCGCGTTGGTGATCTCCGCGAACACGGTGCCGACCACACGCCCTGCGGCGTCGAC
This sequence comes from uncultured Actinomycetota bacterium, assembly GCA_963706725.1. Classification (GTDB taxonomy): domain Bacteria; phylum Actinomycetota; class Thermoleophilia; order Solirubrobacterales; family Solirubrobacteraceae; genus Palsa-465. Next base: position 3,489,339 of record OY970167.1, read on the forward strand.
CAAGGGCCCACCAGAGTTGCCCGACTGCACCAGGCCCCGCAACGAGCTGATCCGCCGGACCGCCGGATTGCCGTAGGCGTTGGTCGTGTTGGTCCGCCGAGTCGCACCGAGACGTGCGGGCCGCAGCGCGAAGCTGCCATCGAGCGGGAACCCGAGGATCGCCGCTGACTCTCCTGAGACTGCCGTGCTTGCGAGCCTCAGGGCTGGAGCGCGCAGCCCGGGAACGCTCAGCACGGCGATGTCGTTGTGGGGGTCGAAGACCAGCGCACGGGCCGCGAGATGCCGGCCGCGGCCGCGCAGCTGCACGGTCGTGTCGCTCTCCCCCGCGACCACGTGCGCGTTTGTGACCACGAGGCCCGGTCCGGCCACCCAGCCGCTGCCCTCGACGCCGAAACCGCAGGCGTCGCCGAGGATCTTCACGACCGACGAGGACGCGTTCGACACTCCGTGGGCGTAGATGATCGCCGGGTCCGGCTTGGGCACGCGCGCGATCTGGCCGGTGACGTTCTCAAGCGGATCGATGCGTCCGAGGGCGTCGAGAATCGGACCCGAGGGTGGCAGCGCCTGGTTGAGATCGCGCAGAATCAGCGAGCGCGCGATGCTGTGTCGCAGGCTCGCCGGCAGGCTGAACTGAGTGCTCGTCTGCAGCAGCACGGCGCCGGTGATCCAGGCCATCCCGAGACCGATCGTGGCGGTCAGGATCGCGCCCAGCAGGCCGTCGACGATGCGCAGGCCGGGCAGCCAGATGAAGCGCCGCACGCGCCGCGCGACCCCCTCGAAGATCGAGGCCAGCAGCCCGCCGAGGATCACTGCGCCGCCGAGGCTGAACAGCGCCGAATAGGGCGAATGGGCACCGCCGGAGAGCAACAGCAGCGCCAGCCGCGAGCCGATCAAGGCGCCGCCGACGAAACCGACCAGCGCCGTCGCGCCGACGATGAAGCCGCGAGCGAAACCCTGCAGCGCCATCAACCCCACCAGCACCAGGATCACCAGGTCGACGATCGTCATCAGGACGAGGAGCTTAGGTCAGGGTTCACGCGAACGCCGCGTTTTCTCTAACGTTCGGACGTATAGCGACTCGGGGGCATCCAGCCAGGCGGCCGTCTCGGTGGCGACGGGTTGCGACGCGCACCGTGCCGCTCGTGGTGGTGAGCGTGGGCGCAATCGGCGCAGGCGTCTATCTGCTCGGTGCATCGGGCCGCGATGAGCGCGCGATCATCCGTAGCTACGCCACCGACTGGAGCCACGACGATTACGCCGCGATGTGGCAGACGCTCACACCGGCGTCGCGTAAACGGATCAGCCGAGCCGAGTTCGCCGCAGAGCTGAGGGACGCCGAGCAGACGGCGACGGTGAGGGCGCTCGAGCCGACGAAACTGCTCTCGATCCACGGCGAGACGGCGCTCATCGGCTTTCTCGTGAAGACGCATGTGTTTGGGCGCCTGCACAGCGTGCTGCTGGTCCCGCTCGAGGGAAGCGGCGGCAGCACCCGGATCGTGTTCAACAGCTCGCTGCTGTTCCCCGGCCTGGGACGCGGACAGCTGCTTTCGCGCACGACCCTGATCGGCAGGCGGGGCACGCTGCTGGCGTCCACCGGCCAGGTGTTGGCCGCAGGCAGCTCGTTGACGACCTCAATCCCGGATGCCGCCGGCCCGATCGCCGGATCGATCGGCGCCATCCCGGCGGCCCAGGCAACGCTCTACGCCGAGCAGGGCTACCCGACCAACGCACGCGTCGGCATCGACGGGCTCGAGGAGATCTTCCAGCGGCGGCTAGCCGGCCGCCTCGGCGGTGAGCTGCTGGCCGGAACACGGGTGCTCGCCCAAGCGCGGCCGCACCATGGTGCGACGGTGCGCACGACGATCGTGCCGGCGCTGGAGGAGGATGCCGAGGCCGCACTCGCCGGCAGATACGGCGGCATCACGGTGATGGACCCGCGTACCGGCGCGATCGAGGCGGCGACCGGGATCGCCTTCACCGATGTGCAGCCGCCCGGCTCGACCTTCAAGATCGTCACCGTTACGGCCGCGCTGCAGGCGCGACTGACGACGCCGGCGACCGTCTATCCGTACGAATCACACGTTGTGCTGGACGGCTTCAAGATGCAGAACGCCGGCGGCGAGGTCTGCGGCGGGACGCTCACCAACGCCTTCGCGAACTCCTGCGACACCACCTTCGCCCCGCTCGGCGCCAGGCTCGGAGCGCGCAAGCTGGTGGCGATGGCCATGCGCTTCGGCTTCGACCGCCCGACCGGGCTGGCCAGCGCGATCGAGAGCACGATCCCGGCTGCCGAGCAGATGGGGGGGCCGGTGGCCGTCGGCGCCTCGGCGATCGGGCAGGGGCTGGTGCAGGCCAGCACGCTCGAGATGGCCGACGTCGCGGCGACGATCGCCGACAGCGGCCGGCGGCCGCTTCCGACCATGCTCGATCGCGCGCGGCCGCGCTTCCTACACGTCACCTCCGCGAAGATCGCCGGCGAGGTCCAGGGAATGATGGAGGCCGTGGTCACGGAGGGCACCGGCACCGCGGCGCAGATCCCAGGCGTGACGGTCGCCGGGAAGACCGGCACGGCGGAGCTCGCCGACACCGCCGGCAAGAAGAACGCGGCCAAGCTGACCGACGCCTGGTTCGTCGGCTATGCACCCGTCGGCGACCCGAAGGTCGTGGTCGCGGCGCTGTTCCCCAACGCCGGCTATGGCGCCGACACCGCGGCGCCGGTCGTCAGGCAGCTGATCGAGGACGCGCTGGGCGTGGGCTGAGCCTGTCCGGCGACTGCGCGCTGAGGACTACAGGTCCAGCGAGACGAGCGACGGCTTGGAGCTGCCGGGGCCGTAGATCTTGAGCGTCAGCGGTCGGTTCGAGTAGACGCTCTGATTGAGCTTGAACAGGATCAGGCCACCGCCCGTCGAGCCGTCGGCGGCGACACTGTCGGCCACCGGCTCGATCGCATCGGGGCTGAGCCTCTGCGAGGTCCATGCGAACGGGTTGATGCTCGCGTTCAGCGGCGTCGGCTGATAGACGTCACCTGCCGAGTCGGTGAGCGTGAACCTGTCGGCCGTCGTGGCGATGTGGCCCGACTGGTTCTTGGCCCACAGGAAGACCCCGAACCAGAACTGCTGTGCGCTCAGCTCCTGAGCACCCTGCACACCGGCGAGATACTCGACGTCATAGGAGTCGAAGGGATTCAGCTGACGCGAGATCTGAACCTGATATGTGATCGGGCCGTTCCAGAAGTACGGCTCGGCGCCGTTGGAGAGCTCGTCCTGGGAAACACCTGTCGGCTTGGCCGGGCGGTTGGCCAGGCCGCAACCGCTCACTCCCACTGCCAGCGCCCCGACCGCGAGCAGTAGCGGAAGGCGGAGCGGACGCTTTTTGAGCAGGGCTGTCACGTGCTGGGAGTCTATAGACCGGCTGGTCAGCGCGCGGCGACAGAGGGGCGCTTGCCACGCATGCGGTCCTCCTCAAGGATCGCGCGCAGGCGCTTCATCGCCTTCTTGGCCTTGCGTTTCGCCCAGGCGCGTCCGCCGAAGTTCTCGGCGATCACGTCGGAGAGCACGCGGGCGTCGGTCTCATAGGTGTATTCGACGCGCGACATGCCCGGCAGCGTCTCGACGATCTCATACGTGCCGATCATCTTGATGCGGTTGAACTTGCCGCCACGGCCGCGCTCGACGATCTTGAACGGCGGCTGCAGCTCGGCGATCGTCATGTCGGCCCAGGCGAAGCGGTTGAGCGGCGCCTTCGTGCGGAAACGCGCGCCCGCGCCCTGCCCGTAGCTCTCGATCCGCAACAGCCGCCAGTCGACCAGGTAGTGGTCGGTGAACTCCGCGTGATTGGCGATGTCTGCCAGATACTCGAAGACGTGTTCGCGTGGGAGCGCGATGTTGACTGAGACTGAGAACGGATCCACGGCGGCCCCGGAGTCTAAATATCCGCTCGCGCAAACGTCTCCACCTCCGATTCACGGCCGTTCTCGCTCGGCCGGCGGCCACTTCGCGCGCGGCCCGGCGAGACGCGCTCAGCTTGACAACGCCGGTGCGACTGTCGCCGGTCTACGCAGCGTTTTTCACGGGACGCTGATCCAGCATGCGGATCGAGTGCCCGTGGGCGGCGGTGTGAACCGTGCGGGACTGCGCGGGTGTACGCCGCTCGCGGTCACGACATAGGGCGCAGCGCAGCTCGCCGTTGTCATATTCATAAACGCGCTCGCCAATCAGGAGCGCGCGCTCACAGCCGTGACAGTGCTCGACCTTGCCGGCGATGTCACCCAGGCTGCGGCGCAGGAGCGCGAGCTCGAACTCTGGCATATCGCCAATGGGGCTTTGCATGGAATGACTTTCGTGCGGGAAGGAAGAATCCCTGCACGACGGCGGCTGACGAATTTACGGCCACCGGATGTCGCGAAGAACTACTGAAGAACCGTATTAACCGCATTACGACTGTATTGACCAGCGGACTATTATCTTGGGACGTGCCGGAGCAGGCGCGTCATGTCCACCGCCCAGAGGAGATGACCATGGAGGCCTGGACGACAGACCCAACGGCAAAGGTTGGGGTGGCTTCGGAGGAGACTGTGAGTCCCGAGCTGGAGACGCCCGACCAGGATTGGATCGCTGAGCTGCGCAGCGGGATCGACGTCCCCGGCCAGTATCTCGCCTACCGCGGCAGCGATGAAAACGTGGTCGCGTTTTCACTCGATCGTGAGTGGACCAGGATCGGACGCAGCCTGGCTGCTGACATCCGCTTTGACGACCCGACCGTGTCGCGCCGGCACGCGCTGATCGTGCGCCAGCCGGACGGACTGCGGGTCGTGGACGACCGCAGCCTGAACGGCGTGTTCGTCAACGGTGAACGCGTCGAGTGGAGCGCGCTGGCCGACGGTGATGAGATCGTGATCGGCCGTCACCACCTGCACTTCTGCGACATTCAGGTCACGGCGGGCATGGCTATGGCTCCGGCCGCCGAGCCCAACCCGGCCTGACGAGCTTCTCCGCGAACCGCCGGTGTCGGGGAGGCACCGGCCGACGCTGATGCCGGTTTCTGCCCAGCCGCTCAGAGCAGCCGGGCCAGAGCCTCGACGTCGTGATGAAGTTGGCCGACGACCAGCTCGTGCTCCGGCTTCATCAACACGCTGCGCAGGATCCGCGCCGACTCGGCGTCGATCTCGATGTCACGGTGCAGGTGCGCGAACGCCGCCCGATCGACGCTCAGCACGCTGAGGAAGGTCGGCTGCGCCGCGCGCATGCCGGCCTGCAGGATCGCCGCGGTGGCTGCGTCGACCGCGGAGATCGTCTGCGCCGCCGGGAAGAACGTGACGATGTCGAGCTCGGGCTCGAGGTGCAGCCGCAGCAGCTCTGAGCCGGCCAGCGTCTGCGCCCAGCCGCGGGCGGCCCGACGGCCGGCGCCGAGCATCGCCCCCAGCCCCTCGTCGGGGCGCAGCGGGAACACCTGCAGGGTCAGCCACAGCGCGGCGGCAGCGGCCCCCGCGCGCGAGCACTCGAGGCTGATCTCCCCGAGGTGCAGCTCCTCGGAAGTGAAGTAGGTGTAGGGCGACTCGTGTTTGTAGATGCGACCGACGGCCGGATCGGCGAACAACACCGCGCCGCACCCGTAGGGCTGCAGCCCGTGCTTGTGCGGATCGACGACGATCGAGTCACACGCGCTCACCGCCCGGAACGGTGCCGGATCGACGAGCGGCTCGTCCGCATCGGCCAGCAGCTTGAAGAAGCCGCCGTAGGCGGCGTCGACGTGCAGCCGCACGCCATAGCGCTCGCGCAGCTCCAGCGCCTGCTCGACGCGGTCGACGGCGCCCACACCGGTGCTGCCGAGTGTGAGCACGACGGTCCCGACGTCGCCCCGGCGGCACTCGGCCGCGACCGCATCGAGATCGACGCGGCCCTCAGGCGTGGCGGCCACACTCGTCCCCTCCACCCCCAGCACACCGCACATGCGACCGTGGGTGTAGTGGGCGCCGGCCCCGTAGACGACCCGCTTGCCAGGGTGCAACTCACGCGCGACCCATAGTGCCTCAAGGTTGGCGATCGTGCCGCTCGAGGTGAGGTGACCGAGGAAGGGCGCAGCGAAGCCGAACATCTCGGCGAGCGAGTCGACCACCTCAGCTTCGAGCGCGCTTGTGCCGGGGCCGCCGTCGAGCGCATGGTTGTTGGGATTGATCAGCATGCCGGCGAGATAGGCGGCTGCGGCAACCGGGTTCGGCGGCTTCAGCATCTGCCCGGCGTAGCTCGGGTGGAAGAACGGATAGTGGTCGTCCATCCGTTGCGAGAACGCCTCCCAGGCGGACGCCAGCCGCTCGGGGTCGGCGATCGTCGCCGGGTGCGGCTCGTAGGCCGCGAAGCGGCCCTCCCAGGCGGTCACCAGCTCCTCGGCCGTCGCAAGCAGTGCGGCCCTGGGGCTGTCGCTCATCGTCCCTCCCGCATATGTACATATGCGGATATGTCGTGTTGTTCGCTCATTTCCACCACTTGCCCTCGCGCGCCTGATTGCTCTCACCGGTGGTGTCGAGCGAGTCGAGCGCCGCGATGTCTGCCTCCGAGAGCGAGAAGTCGAACAGCGCCCCGTTCTCCTCGATGCGCTCGCGGTGGGTGCTCTTGGGGATCACGAAGGTGCCCTTCTCGAGACACCAGCGCAGCAGCACCTGGGCGGGCGTGCGCCCGACCCGCTGCGAGACCTCCACGACGGTCGGGTGGTCGAGGTGGCGGCCGGTGCCCAGCGAGCTGTAGGCCGTGATCTCCACGCCGCGCTCGCGGCAGCTGGCCAGCAGCCCGGCACGGTACTCGAAGGCGCTGAACTGAACCTGGTTCATGACCGGGCGCGCGCCGCCGAGCGCCAGGACCTCATCGACCTCTTCGACGCTGAAGTTGGAGACGCCGATGGCACGGGCGTGCCCCCGCTCGAGCGCTTTCTGCATTCCAGCCCAGGCCCAGGTCGCGCCGGCCTGCGGCCAATGGACCAGGTAGAGGTCGACGTGGTCGAGCTCGAGCCGCCGCAGGCTGTTCTCGAGCTCGACGGCCGGGTCCTCGCGAGCGGGGAAGAACTTGGTGGTGATGAACACGTCCTGACGTGGCACGCCGCTGTCGCGCAGGCCCTTGCCGACGCTGGCCTCGTTGCCATATGCCTGCGCGGTGTCGATCAGGCGGTACCCGGCCTCGAGCGCCCAGCGCACCGAGGTCTCGCAGTCGGTGCCGTCAGCGACCTGCCAGACGCCGAGGCCGAGCAGTGGCATCTCGGTGCCGTCGGCGAGTGTCCGTGTCTGGTCAAGCCTCGTGTCCATGGTCATTGCGCCTCTTTCATCGGGGGATGCTTCAAGGATGTCAGAGCCCATATAGTCGCCCGTTCATGGCGACGACGATCAGCGTGCTCTCGCAGAAGGGCGGCACCGGCAAGACGACGACGGTGCGCACGCTCACCGATGTGTTTCGGCGGATCGGCTTGAGCGTCCTGGCCGTCGATCTCGATCCCCAAGGGAACCTCTCCGACTACCTCGACGTCGACCCCGAGGCGGCGCCGACGATCGCTGAGGTGCTATCGGGCACGGCCAAGATCACGGCGGCCGACCATGGCGGGATCATCCCGGCGAACCTGGCGCTGGCCGAGGCGGAGCTGATGCTCGGCGGCAAGATCGGTCGCGAGCTGACGCTCAAGAAGGCGCTCCGCGAGCTCAAGAGTTCCTATGAGATCGTGCTGATCGACTGCCCTCCGGCGCTCGGGCTGCTGACCGTCAACGCACTGGTCGCCTCCGACTACGCGGTGCTCTCGGCCGAAGCCCAGTACTTCGCGCTGCAGGGCGTCGAGCAGGCGCTGGAGGTGATCGAGCTCGCGCGTGAGAGCCTCAATCCCGATTTGCAGCTGCTGGCGATCATGCTCAACATCGCTGACATGCGCACCCGCCACTCGCGTGAAGCCTTCGACTCGTTGCGCCAGCACTTCGGCGACAAGCTGCTTGACACGGTGATCCGCCAGTCGATCGCCTACGCCGAGTCGGCCGAGCGGGCGCTCTCGATCCTTGACTACCGCCCGGATCTGGGCGACGACTACCTCGGCGTCGCCGGCGAGCTGCTCAAGCGCTTGGGGATGAAGGACGCCCGCAAGAAGCTCAAGGCGTTGCGCAAAGAGCCGGCCCGGGGCGACTGAGGCTCACAGCTGGGTCAGCCTCGCGCCCCGCGGCTCGAACTGCACGACCAGGACCTCGGCCCAGCCGTCCTTGATCTCATCCAGCCACTGGCTCAGGTCCGAGTTATCCCCCTCACGGCACCAGATCAGCACCGTCGGCCCCGCGCCTGAGATCGTCGCTCCGAGCGCTCCGTGGGTGGCCGCCTGCCCGATGATCTCAGCCGAGCGCGGATATAGGTGTGCACGGTAGGGCTGGTGCAGACGGTCCCCGAGACCGGCCGCGATCAGTTCAAAGTCGGAAGTGGCCAGCCCTGCGACCAACTTGGCGGCACGGGCGATGTTGTGCACGGCGTCGGCGATCGGCACCGAGGTCGGCACGGCCTCGCGCGCAAGCGATGTGCGCACCTGCTTGTCAGGGATCACCAGCACGGCCTCCAGCTCAGCCGGCATCTCGAGCCGGCGCACGTCGGCGCCGTCGCAGATCACCAGGCCGCCGAGCAGCGAGGCCGCGACATTGTCCGGATGGCCCTCGATCTCGGTCGCGAGTGTCAGTAGATCAGCACCGCCGCCGGTGAAGTGATCGGCCGCCAGCAGCCCGGCGATGACGCCGGCGGCACTCGAGCCCATGCCGCCGCTGAGCGGGATCGTCGAGGCGACGCGGAACTCGTAGCGATCGGCCGGAAGCAGCCGCTCGAAGCCGCGTACGATCAGGTTCTGGCGATCGCGGCGCAGATGCATGTCGGTGACCAGCCGGAAGTGTCCGGTCTCCTCCACCTCGACGCTCAACTGCAGGCCGAGCGCGGCGGCCAGAACGTCGTACCCGGCACCAAGGTTCGCGCTCGAGGCGGGAACTTCGATGCGAACCGCGCTCACCGGAGAATCGCGCGCTCGATCGCGCCGAGCTCGGGTTCGCACGGGATCACGCCGCCGACCTCCGAGAGCGCGGTGTCGGGGTCCTTGAGCCCATGCCCGGTGAGGACACAGGCGACCCGCTCGGCACCGTCGACCCCGTGCACCATCAACCCCGCCACGGAGGCCGCTGATGCGGGCTCGCAGAAGACGCCCTCCTCACGCGCGAGGAAGCGGTAGGCGCTGAGGATCTGCTCATCGCTGACGGCGCTCACCGAGCCTCCGGATGAGGTCATCGCATCCATCGCCTGCTCCCAGCGCGCGGGGTTGCCGATGCGGATCGCGCTGGCGATAGTCTCCGGGTGCTCGACCGGCCGGCCGAGCACCAGGGGCGCGGCTCCGGCGGCCTGAAAGCCGAACATCTTCGGATACAGGTTCAGCTCGTTGAACCCGCGCCAGTAGGCGGTTATATTGCCCGCGTTGCCGACCGGGATGCAGAGCGCGTCGAGCTCGCCGCCGAGCGCCTCGGCGATCTCAAAAGCGGCGGTCTTCTGCCCCTCCACACGGAACTCGTTGACGGAGTTGACCAGCGCGATCGGGTGTTTGTCGGCGACCGTGCGCACGAGCTGCAGCGCACGATCGAAGTTGCCGTGCAGCGCGATCACCTGCGCCCCGTGCATCAGCGCCTGGGCGAGCTTGCCCATCGCGATCTTGCCCTCGGGGACGATCACCACACCGCGGATACCTGCGCGCGCCGCGTAGGCGGCCAGCGCCGCCGCGGTGTTACCGGTCGACGCGCAGATCACGGCCTCGGCGCCGTCGCGCACGGCGGCCGAGACGGCGCAGGTCATACCACGATCCTTGAAGCTGCCGGTCGGGTTCGCGCCCTCGATCTTCAACCAGACGTCGGCGCCGACCCGCTCTGACAGCCGCGGCGCGCGCACGAGTGGCGTCGAGCCCTCCTGGAGCGAGACGATCGGGTCCCCCGGCTCGAACGGCAGGCGGTCGATGTAGCGCTCGATCAGGCCGGGCATCAGAACTCCTCCTCGATCACACGGATCGAGCGCGGCGGCGCTCGCACTGCGTCAAGGTCTGAGATCGCCTCGGTGGCGGCGAAGAAATTTGATTCGAGCACAGGGTGGGTGACCATCACCAGTCGGGCCTGGTCGCTCATACCCTTCTGCACCACCGATTTGACGGATACGCCGTGGGCGGAGAGGACCTGTGCGACGAGCGCCAGCACGCCCGGCTCATCGGCGACCTCGAGGTGCAGGTAGAAGCCGGAGACGATGTCAGAGACGATCTCGAGCTCGACCATCTCCTCGGGCGGACTGGCGGGTGGGATCATCGCGCTGACGACGTCCCCGAGTACGGCGGTGGCCGTCTGCGGTCCGCCGGCGCCGGGACCGGACATCGTGATCTCAGTGATCGCAGGCGACTCGACGGTAACGGCGTTGAATGGGCCACCGATCGAGGCGAGCGGGTGACCGGGATAGAGGAAGGCTGGGTGCACGCGCACCGAGAGCGCTTCGCCGATGCGCTCGGCGGTGCCGACCAGCTTGAGCCCGAGACCGAGCTCACGGGCGTACTCCATGTCGTCAGGGGTGATCCGGGAGATGCCCTCGTAGCGGACCTGGTCGAGGTGCACGGGCGCGCCGAACGCGAGCCGCGCGAGGATCGCCATCTTGGCGGCGGCGTCGCGGCCGTCGACGTCGTCGCTGGGGTCGGACTCGGCATAGCCAAGCCGCTGCGCCTCCGCCAACGCGGCGTCGAAGGTGATGCCAAGCCGCGCCATCTCGCTGAGGATGAAGTTGGTGGTGCCGTTGACGATCCCGTGCACGCGGTCGATGCGGGCACCGGCGAGCGACTCCTGCAGCACTCTGATCACGGGCACGACGCCGGCGACGGCGCCCTCGAAGCGCAGCTGCACGCCGGACTCGCCGGCGACAGCGAAGAGCTCGTCGCCGTGCTGTGACAGCAGCTGCTTGTTGGCGGTGATCACGTGCCGGCCGGCGCGCATCGCCTCAAGCACGTAGCTGCGCGCCGGCTCGATCCCGCCGATCAGCTCGACGATCAGGTCGGAGTTCTCGAGGATCTCGGCAAACGAGCCGCTGCTGCGCGAGAGCACGCCGGAGACCTCGGGGCGCTGGCCGGTGATCCGCTGGATCCGATCGGCGTGCTCGCCGACGAGCTCGGCGAAGGCGCCACCGACGGTGCCGCGTCCGAGCACACCGATGCGGAAGACCGGCGAGTCGCGACGAGCTGGTCCCGGATTACTGGACATCGCGGCTCATCAGATCCTCGTAGGTCTCGCGGCGGACGACCACGCGTGCGTTGCCGTCGCTACAGAAGATCACCGGCGGACGCGGCACGCCGTTGTAGTTGTTTGCCATCGCGTGACCGTAGGCGCCGGTTGCGGGCGTAACGATGAGGTCCCCGGGAACCGGGTTGTCGAGCGCCACATCGCGCACGATCACGTCGCCGGATTCGCAATGCTTACCGGCCAGGTGGCAGAACTCGCCGCCGCTGGCGAGCATGCGGTTGGCGAGCGCGGCCTCATAGCGCGAGCCGTAGAGCATCGGCCGCAGGTTGTCCGACATACCCCCGTCGACCGCCACCCAGGTCGAGATGTTGTGCTTCACGGTCTGGACCGTATACAGCGTGACCGTCGAATTCGCCACCAGCGAGCGCCCCGGCTCGATCAGGATTCGCTTGCCGGGACCCAGAGCGGCGTGCGCCGCGTTGGCCAGCGTATGCACGTAGTCGGCGATCGACGGTGGTTCCTGGGCCTCGACGTAGGCCACGCCGAGGCCGCCGCCGAGGTTGTAGACGTCAAAGTCGCCGAGCGTCGCGAGCGCCGCAACGGCGCGGATGAATGGCTCGAGGGCGAGCAGCTGCGAACCGATGTGACAGTGCAACCCGACGAGATTCAGATGCGGTGAGCCGGCGACGCGGTCGATTGCTTCCGTCGCCTCGCTCAGCCCGAAGCCGAACTTCGAGTCCGCCTGCCCGGTCGAGATCGCGGCGTGGGTGTCGCCGGAGACGTTGGGCGTGATGCGCAGCAGAACGTCCTGGCCCGTGTCGCGGGCGGCCGCGACGCGCTCGAGCCGCTCGACATCGTGCAGCGAGTCGAGCACGATGTGCCCAACTCCGGCGTCGAGCGCGTAGCCGAGCTCGCCTTCGGACTTGGCGTTGCCATGCAGGTAGATGCGAGCGGGGTCAAAGCCGCCACGCAGCGCCAGCGCCAGCTCACCACCTGAGGCAACATCGCAGGAGAGCCCCTCTTCGGCGAGCACGCGGTAGACGGCCGTGCATGGAAACGCCTTGGAGGCGAACAACACGTCGCTGTCGGGATTCACTGCCGCGAGACCGCGGACGTAGGCACGCGCCCGGGCGCGCAGGTCGTCCTCGGCGACGATGAAGGCGGGGGTCCCGAACTCAGCCGCCAGCTCAACCGTGTCGCAGCCGCCGATCTCGAGATGGTCGCGCTCGTTGATACGGCTGCCGAGCGGATAGACGTGTGACAGCGGGTATGGGTCTGATGCGCTCACCGAGCGCGGGATGTTGCCATGCGGGCTCAGGTGGCGCGCGCCGGAAGCGCGCGTCCGAACTGCCCAGCCAGCGGCAATCCGACCAACAGGCAGCTGCCGGCGGCCACTGCCAGCGCGACATGTACCGTCGAGCTGCTCGGTCCGCCCGAGAGCGCGACCCCGGCGAGCCCGGCTCCGACCGCCGCGCCCAGCAGGCGCGCCATCGACAGCACCGCCGAGACGCGGCCGTGTGAGGCATCCGGCGTGGCGTTCAGCGCGGCCCGCGAGACGGGGACGAACAACATGCCGAGGCCCAGGCCGATCGGGATCAGCGCGAAGCCCGTGCCGATCCCGTCCAGGGACACGCCGGGAAGCGCGAGGATCGCCATGCCGACGCCCGCGCCGAGGAAGCCGAGCACCGTGGGGATGCGCTCGCCGCGCCTGTCGACCAGGCCGCCTGCCAGGGGCGCGGCCGCACCCACCAACAGCGCCACGACCACCAGCACGGCGCTGGCGCCGAGCGCCGAGTAGTGCACCGTCTTCTGGAGGTACTGCTCGGCCAGGTAGAAGGTCCCGATCATCACCGCGAAGGTCAGCGCCGCGACCATCGCGGCGGCCACGACCGTCGCGTTCAGCACCGGGCCACGGCCCTCCTCCCCGACCTCGTGGACGAGGCGAGGCACGTGCAGGACGACGGCGTAGGCGGCGACCAGCGCGAGCGGCACAAGCGCCCACCAGGCGGCGCGCCAGCCGAAGGCGACAGTCAGGATGCCGCCGAGCAACGGGCCGATGAGGTTAGCCATTCCGGCGCTGGCGCCCCAGATCCCGAGCGCAGTGCCGCGCCGGTCGGGCGGGAAGCCGCTGACCGCGCCAGCCAGTGCCGCGGGACTGACGAGTCCGGCGCCGATCCCCTGTAGCACGCGCGTGAGGCACAGCAACGTGAGGTCTGAGACGACCGCGCCCAGCGCCGCCCCAACGGCGAAGATGCACAGGCCCAGCAGCGAGACCCAGCGGGCTCCGAGCCGGTCGACCAGCCGGCCTCCGGGGAGCAGCAACAGCGCATAGGCGGCGAAGTAGGCGCTCAGGATCAGCGCCGTCGAGGAGTTGGACACGTGCAGGCTGCGTGCCACCGAGGGCAGCGCGACCGTGATCACGGTGCCGTCGAGCTGCAGCAGCGCGGCGGCGCCGGTGCATGCCGCCAGCCTCGTCCAGGCCTCGCGTGTGATCGGCGCGCGACCATCGTCCGCACCAGAACGCGAACGGCGCCGGCGGCGCGCGGGGCGTTCTTGGGCGGCACTTGCCATCCCACCCAGTATTGCGCGCCGCCGGCTGATAGCGTGCGCTCGTGCCCTGGAGCAGACGCAACATCGCGCTGGTGGCCGCAACCGCAGTTGCGGCGCTGCCCGCCGCACTGGTCGGCAGCGCACCTGCGAGTGCCGCCGGCAGCGCACCTGCGAGTGCCGCCGGCAGCGCACCTGCGAGTGCCGCCGGCAGCGCCGCGAGGCGGCCCAATTCCGCAGTTGAGGTCGGCACCTCCAAGATCGGACCGCTCGGCACCGTGCTCGTGCGCGGCAGCGGGCGCGCGCTCTACATGTTCGAGCCCGACCTGGCCCACAAGATCACCTGCAGCGCCTCCTGCCAGAAGATCTGGCCGCCGTTCTACGCCCCCTCAACGGGCGTGGCCAAGGCGATCGACGGCGCCAAACAGTCGCTGATCGGCAGCGATCGCGACCCGATCAACGGCAGGCGCGTTGTGACCTACGACGGCTGGCCGCTCTACACCTACGTGCTCGACACCAAGAAGGGCGAGGCGACCGGCCAGAACATCGCCCTGAACGGTGGCTTCTGGTGGGTGCTGACGACCGCCGGCAAGATCAACCGCACGCCGGTCTCCCACGGCGGCGGCGACGTGGCCGATTGACGCCCGGCCGCGACGAGCCGGCCGTGACGAGCATCGCCTAACCGCCGTCAGGCGCAGCCTCAGCCGGGGCTGAGAAGCCCGGCCCAATCCGGGCCGGGCGCGCTTACTCAGGCGCCGGTGTCGGGCTCCGGCGACCCCGCCGACTCGTCGAACTGTGGGCCTGCTTCGCCGACGTGCGGCGCGGGCTCGGCGGCCAGTGCCTCGGGTTCGGCGGCGGTCTCGGGCTCGGCGCTCGCGGCCGGAGCTGAGTCCTCCTCGGGGCTGCCGGCGCCGAGCTCCCCGGCGGCAGCCGAGCCGGAGCCGAGCTCAGCCTTGAGCTTCTCCATCTCCGTGTCGACGGCGCTTGTGCTCGAAAGCTCACGCAGCTGGCGATCGATGTCGTCCTCGCCGGAGCCGAGCGTCGTCAGGTCCTGAAACGTGCCGGCGGACTCAAGCTCCTGGACGGCACTGGCACGCGCCTTCATCTGCTCGGTCTTGTCCTGGGCGCGCTGCATCGCCAGGCCGACGTCGGCCATCGAGTCGCCCACTCCGGTCGCGGCTTCCGAGATGCGCACCTGCGCCTCGGCTGCGGAGTATTGGGCCTTGATGACCTCCTTCTTGGTGCGGAACTGCTCGATCTTCGTGCGCAGGTTCTGCTCGGAGGTGGTCAGCTGCTCCTGCTGCTGCTCGAGCTCGGTGACCTGGGTGTCCAACGATTGGAGCTCGGTCTGGATCACGTTCTTGCGCTCGAGCGCCGTGCGGGCCAGATCCTCGCGGCCAGCAGCCAGCGCCTGACGCGCCTGCGTGTCGAGCTTGACGATCTGCTGCTGCAGTCCCGACTCCTGGGCCTGAATGCGCTTCTTGGCCGTGACGACGTCGGCGATGCCCTTCTTGACGTTCTGCAGTTGCTCGAGCTGCTTCTGGTAGCTGTAATCGAGTGTTTCGGCCGGATCCTCGGCCTTATCGAGCACCTTGGAGATCTTCGCTTTTACGACTGTCGACATGCGCCCGGTGAGGCCCGGCATCGCATCCTCCTTGAAAGGGGTCGGAACGTATTTGCAAGGGTATCGCTGCGGACGGGCATCCGAAAAGGCGAGGCTCTAACGTTCGCGGCCATGGAGGCCAAGGCGCCATCGGAGTCGACGACCGTGCTCGCCCAGTGGATGGGGATCGCCGACGCGAACGCCAGCCGCGACATCCACGGCGGCACGATCATGAAGCTCGTCGACGAGGCCGCTGGCGCCGCCTCGGTACGGCACTCGCGCCACCGTACCGTGACCGCCAGCATGGATCGGATGTCGTTCCTGGTGCCGATCAAGATCGGGCAGCTGGTGACCTTCACGGCAACGGTCAACGCCGCCTGGAACACCTCGATGGAGGTGGGCGTGCGGGTCGAGGCCGAGGATCCGCGCACCGGCGTCGTGCAACACGCGAGTACCGCCTACCTGACCTTCGTGGCGCTCGACGACGACGGCCGGCCGACCAAGGTGCGGCCATTGAGGCCGGAGACCGCGGATGAGGAGCGGCGCATGCGCGAGGCCGAGATACGCCGCAAGCACCGGCTGGCCGAGCGCGAGGCGATCGAGCATGGCCGCAAGGCGTTTGAGGCGACGACCCTGGTCGGCGAGACGCCGGCGCCCCTATCCGACTAACCTTCCGGGCGATGAGTCAGGCAGAGAATCCGGAGCGCTTGCGGTCCGACCACGAGGTCACGCTCGAGGACGTTCATGCGCTGATGGGCGCCTCCACCCCCCACTTCGCGCTGCAGCTGCGGGTACGCATCCGGGCGCTGATCAAACATCTCCCCGCCGACCACCCGGCGCGGATCGCGGGCGAGCGTGAAATCGCACGCCTCGACCAGATCGCCTATGACGGCGAGGTGCGCGGCCAGGCGCCCGAGGAGGGTCTGCCACCGCTAGTCAGCCTCAACGCGAACGACTCAACGCTGTTCGCGCACGACGCCGGGCATTAGCCCGGTTCAGCTGCTGCACCGGGCATTAGCCCGGTTCAGCTGCTGCGCTGGGCCCCCGCCGCAGCTTCGCCCACCGGCTCGCCGCCGCATACAGCCTCCGAAAAGTCGGGAGGGCAGCTCGCGCATTGGGGGGGAAGATTCGCGAGCTGCCCTCCCGCGGGGGAGTTGGGCGGGAGATTGAAGGGTCCGTCGCGTGCCAGCGCGTAGGGGGTGCAGACCTCATGTCGCACCCCCTACGTACTTGCTGGCCACCCCTATGCCCGGAGGGGCGGATACTCGACAACCGGATCCGACGTGACGTTTTTCGGCGTGACGCATCCGGGCGTGAAGCGAGCCGACTCAGCTTGGACATACGTATGAGCGACCCGCGGGCGCGGCCCCGCATGGCATCGACGGCGGCCGCAAGGAGCGTTAGTTTGGCGCGCTTCTGGGTAAGAGCGTTCGTAACCTAGGGTCGCGATTTCTACATGTTTCCCTAACATGAATTTAATCTAGATTCAGGTCGCTGGAGCATCTTGATTGTGCGACGTACCTCATAGCAGCACCTCCTCCCCAGAAGCGCGAAGCCGGCCCGCAGAGATGCGGGCCGGCTTCCTTTCCGGGCCAGGCAGGCCGGGGTGCCGCCGGGGCCACGCCGAGTGACGGGGGCACCAGCGCCAGAATATGGCCGCAGCCGGCTCGAGAAACGCTGAAGCCGGCCACAAGGGCCGGCTTCATCTCTCTCCTCTCAACCACCGGGACTACTCTGTGGCGCGTCCGTTCGGGGGACGACCAACCACCGGTGTTGCGATTTCGTAATTGTAACTAATGCCTCGAAGGCTGCAATTCCGTGGATATGCCGGGAACCGCGCGGCCTGTCTGGCAAGGCGGTTTTTCTTAAGGTTCGCGGCGCTCACGGATGCGAACCGCCTCGATCCGATTCTGGCGAACCGACTCGACGCGGATCGAGTAGCCGTTGGCGCGGATCGTGTCGCCGCGCTTGGGTAGGCGCCCGAGCTCAGCGAAGACGAAGCCGCCGACCGAGTTGTAGGCGTCGGTGTCGACCGGCAGCTCGAGCCCGTAGTCCTCGAGGTCGCTGACGGCCACATGCCCGCGCACGAACCAGTCGCCGTTTGCCAAGCGCCGGATCGCGCCGCCGGCGGGATCGTTCTCGTCGGCGATCTCGCCGACGATCTCCTCGATGATGTCCTCGATCGTGACGATCCCAGCGGTGCGGCCGTACTCGTCGACGACCACGCCCATCTCAGTGCGCTCACGCTGCAGGTCGGCGAGCAGGTCATCGAGCGGCTTGGTCTCAGGGAAGATCGGCGCCTCGCGAACGAGCTTGGCAAAGTCCGCCTCCTCGCCGACGGCCATCAGCAACTTGATCAGCTGGTTGACGTGGACGATGCCCCGCACCTGATCCTGATCGTCGTCCTCGATCACGACCAGTCGTGAGTGACCGGTGGCAACGGCCTCGCGCAGCGCCGCGCCGACCGTCTCGGAGATATCGACGGTGACCACCGCCGGGATCGGCGTCATCACCTGCCGCGCTTCCTGCTCGTGCAGATGGAAGACGCCGGTCAGCATCTCGGCCTCGCCGACGTCGATCTGGCCGCCAGTCTGCGATTCGGCGATCAGTCGCTTGAGCTCCTCCGGCGTGCCGTGCGCGGGCTCGGCGTCGGGGTCGACGCCGAGGCGGCGCAGCAGCCATTCCGAGGAGTGGTTGAGCGACCAGATGAAAGGCCGGAAGAAGACAATGAAGGTCTGCATCGCCGGCGCGATCCGGCGGGCCATGCCCTCGGCGTGTTGGATCGTGTAGAGCTTGGGGACGATCTCACCGACCGTGCTCTGGACGAACGTGATCACCACATAGGCAAAGATCACGCACACTGCCACCGCGGCCTCGTTGCCGCCGCGCCTGCCGAAGATCGGCTCGAGCGCATGCGCGATCGCCGGCTCGCCGAGCGCACCGATGCCGATCGAGGCCATTGTGATCCCCACCTGGCAGGCGGCGATGTAGTCGCCGATCTGCTCGAGGTGGTTGAGCGCCAGGCGAGCCCCGCGCGAACCCTCCTCGGCAAGCTCCTGGAGCACGGCGCGCCGCGAGCGCACGATTGCGTACTCCGCGATCACGAAGAACGCGTTGACGAGCACCAGCAGGAAGGTGAGGATGATCAGCAGCGCCTTCATGCGCGCCGGTCCTCACGGCAAGGGTGCCCCAGCGGGGTCCCGCGTTGTGGCTCGGTACTTCGGCCGGGCTCGTTCATCCAGCGGTCACGCGCCAAGCAGCGCGTCGAAGCGTGCGGCCATGTCGAAGTCGATCTCCGTCAGCCCACCGGCCGCATGGTTGGTGAGGCTGAGCTTCACCTTGTTCCACCCATGTATGAGCATATCGGGGTGGTGGTTGTATGTCTCGGCGACCTCGGCGACGAGGTTCACGAAGGCGATCGCCGCGGGGAAGTCGTCGAAGCGCAGATCGCGCACGATCATCTCGTTCTCGAGCTTCCAGTCGGACCCGAGCAGGCGGGCGGCGAGCTCATCGCCGCTGAGCAGCGGTGGTGTTGTCATATCTTTGACCTCGTATGCGCATCGTAAGCCTTGTTCCCTCCGCGACCGAGATGCTGTTCGCACTCGGTCTCGGCGACGACGTCGTCGCCGTCACCCATGAGTGCGACTACCCGCCGCACGCGGCAACGCTTCCGCGTGTCACACGCGACAAGCTTCCGGCCGGGCTGACACCGGCGGAGATCGACGCCGCGGTCAAGGAGCGCACGCTGGCCGGCGAGTCGATCTACGAGCTCGACACCGAAATGCTGCACGAGCTGCAGCCCGACCTGATCGTCACCCAGGCGCTGTGCAAGGTGTGCGCGGTCTCCTACGACGACGTGCGTGAGATCGCCGAGGAGATCGACAGCCAGCCGATGGTGATCGCGCTCGATCCGCACACGGTGGGAGAGGTGCTGGGCGATGCCCGAACGATCGCACAGGCAACAGACACCAAGGAAGAGGCCGTCGATCTGATCCGCGAGGCCTCCGAACGGATCGACCGCATCCGCCTGGCAGTGCGTGGCGCCCGCCGTCCGCGCGTGGTCGCGCTCGAATGGCTCGATCCCCCCTATGCCGCCGGGCACTGGACCCCGCAGCTGATCGAGCTCGCCGGCGGCGAGGACCTGCTCGGCTTTGCCGGTGAGAGCTCCGAGCAGCAGAGCTGGGAGCTGGTCGCGGCCTCGGAGCCGGAGCTCGTGGTCGTGATGCCGTGCGGCTTCGACGCCGAAATCGCGCACCGCGAGGCGGAGATGCATCGCGATGAGCTGGCCGCGCTCGGCGCGGGCCAGGTGGTCGCGGTCGACGCGGCCTCCTACTTCTCGCGCCCCGGCCCGCGGATCATCGAAGGTCTCGAGCTGCTCGCGCACATCATCCACCCGGCGCTGGTGCCGATCTCCGACGAGCTGGCCGCCAAGGCGATCACCGTCGCGCTCGACGAGTAACCGCCCGTGGCAGCGGCCGCTAGCGCCGCGTGACGGCGCGCACGGCGAGCCCCGCCAGCAGCGCCCAGAACGCGGAGCCGACGCCCAGGAAGGTCGCGCCCGAGGCCGCGATTACGAACGTGATCGCGGCAGCCTCGCGCTCCTGCTCGGCGCCCAGCGCGCCCGCCAGCGAGGACGCCAGCGTGCCGAGCAATGCCAGGCCGGCGACGGCACCGATGACATCTGGCGAGGCGACAGTGATCAGCGTCGCCAGCGCGCCCGAGAGCAGCGCGAAGATCACGAACGCCCAACCGGTGGAGACCGCCGCGGTCCAGCGGGTGCGCGGGTCCGGGTCGGCGTCGGGGGCGGTCACCAGCGCAGCGCTGATCGCCGCAAGGTTGATCGCGTGACCGCCTGCGCCTGCGCCTATCAGCGTGCCGACTCCGGTCGTTGCCATCGCCTCGCGCCACGGCACCGTGTAGCCATAGCTGGCCAGCACCGCCGTGCCGGGCACGTTCTGACCGGCCATTGTGACGATGTAGAGCGGGAGCGCCAGGCTCAGCAACCCGGCCGAGGTGAACTTCGGCGTGGTCCAGCGGATCTGCGGGAGCAGGCTGCCGTGCACGCCGCCCGCGCCCGCGGCGACGAAGCCGATCACGATCAGCGCCGTGCCGAATGCGGCTGGCGCCGCCCACTTCGGCGCGATCCGACGGAAGGCGAGCCAGACGAGCACGATCGGGCCAACCTCCGCGGGATGCGCGACGAAGCCCCTGACCGGCGTCAGGCAGAGCTCGAGCACGATCCCGGCGAGCATCGCCTGCGCGATCGGCGTGGGGATCGAGGAGATCAGCGTCCCCAGCCGGGGCCACGCGCCGGTCAGCACGATCAGCACCCCGGCGATCAGGAAGGCACCGACCGCCGCCGGCCAGCCGCCGTTGACGACCCCGGTGCTGGCGAGCAGCGCGGCGCCGGGCGTCGACCAAGCGAGCATGATCGGCATTCGATGGCGAGCGGAGAGAAAGATCGTGCCCACCGCCCCTGTCGCCGTCACCGCCAGGAGGCCCGACGCGGCCTCGGCGGGCGTCGCGCCGACCCGCTCCAGACCAGCCAGCACGACCGCGAAGGCGCCGGTGAATCCCACCAACGCCGCGACGATCCCGGCCAGCACCGAGTGCGCGCTGGCGTCCTGCCGGAAGCCGGCACGGGGAATCATCACCTTCTGCATCCCCGGAACGATAAGCGGGGACCGCCGTCGCCATCCGCGATCGAGGCTCGGCGAGCGACCATGGGGCAAAATACGACTCGGGCTCTGATCGCGAGCCGCCACGCGATCGGCGGCTGGCCGCGACTAGATCTGGGAGCCGTTGGGCAGCAGGCCGGTGCCGCCGGCGACGAGAATGCCGCCGACCACGCTGGCCACCGCGATCACCAGGCAGCCACCCAGCACGATTGCACGGCTGTCGCGCTTCTCGCCGTACTCGGTCACCAGCCAGCCGGTGACAAAGCCCGACAGGCAGCCGAAGACGTGACCGCCGATCGAGACGTCGGCGATCGTCAGCGTGTAGATGAAGTTGAACAGCAGGATCGGCAGCAGGCCCGACTGCCACAACGGGATGCGGCGGGCGCGGGCGATCATGATCAGCGCACCGAAGATGCCGAAGATCGCGCCCGAGGCGCCGAGCGTTGGCGAGTCCGGGGTGAACCAGAGCGCGCCGAAGGACCCGGCGAGCAGCGCGGTGAAGTAGATCGCGGCGAAGTAAACCTTTCCGATCGCCGGCTCCAGCGACCGGCCGACGAACCACAGCGACACCATGTTGAAGCCGATGTGGATGATGCTCGCGTGCAGGAAGCCTGAGGTCAGCAGGCGCCAGTACTGGTGGTCGCCGTGGCTCATGAACGGGCCGAACAGGACACCGTTGTAGTAGGCCCAGCTGGTCCCGCCCCCGCCAAGCTGAACCCCGCCTGCCACCTCCCAGAGGAAGACGGCGACGTTGATCACGATCAGTGCCTGGGTGATCGACCAGGTGCGCGGGTCGTACGGGGAGACGGGCCGTGCGAAGCTCGCGCCGACGCCGCGACCCTGCATGCGCCGCACCTTGGTCTTCTCACCCGCACACGCGGGGCAGCGCATGCCCACCGAGGTGGGCGTCATGCAGTCAGGGCAGATCGGGCGTCCGCAGTTGGAGCACGAAACCCCGGTCTCGCGCGAGGGATGGCGGTAGCAGGTTGGCAAGTTCTTCTCTACCGATCGGGCAGGATCCGGCGCGCTTCCTCGGCGATGTCCTGGAGCGTGCGCTCGGCATACTCCATCAGGCTCGATCCCTGCTTGCCCCGCGTCTGCTGGCGCTGGCGCACGCGCAGCGCGACCAGTGCCGTACCGGCGGTCACGGTGACGCCGGCGGCGACCATCGGGCGCACCCAGTTGCGTGGGTCGCGCATCGCGGCCAGCTCCCAGCTGTCGAGCTCCTCCTGGGCGGCCTCGGCCAGCATCGTCAGCGTCGATTCGAGCTGCTCGGTCAGGCGCAGCGGCGGCTCAACCGGCGCCAGCGCCTCTCGCAACAGAGCTTCCACATTGGCGGTCATGGCTCTCCCCCATTGTTGTCGCTCGAACCCACGATTCCTTCAAGCTGGCGAATCGCGCGGTGCAGCAACACCTTGGTGGCGCCGTCGGATCGGCCCAGCGCACGCGCGATCTCACGGTTGTCCATGCCCAGCGCAAAGCGCATGATCAGCGCCTCGCGGCGATCGTCGGGGAGCTGCTGAACGCCGTCGAGGATGCTCTTCAGCTCCTCGCGGCCCTCAACCAGCGACTCGGTGGTGTGCAGCGTCGAAATCATGCCGGCGTCCTCGATCGCCGCCTCCGGCTTGCGCGAGCGGTCGCGATAGAAGTTGGCCGCCAGGTTGTGGGCGATCCGGATGAGCCAGGGGCGCAGCGGACGGCCGCCCGACTCGGCGATCGCACGCTCGAAGTGACGGTACGCCTGCAGGAAGGTCTGCTCGGTGAGGTCCTCGGCATCATGGTGGTTACCGACACGGTAGAAGCTGTACGAGTAGACATCGCGCAGGTGCTCGCGGTAGATCTCGCTAAAGCGTCTGTCGAGCTCTTCCTTGCTCGCTGGTTGTTCGGTCTCCACTGCACGGAGGCTACTCTGGCGCGCGCCCGCTCAGGCGGCGCGCACCGTCTCCGTCATCGCTGCGGGCTCGGCCGCGACCGCCCCGCCGAGCCAGGCCCACTGCAGTTTCACGCACGCCCACACGCGCTCAGTGACGATTCCGGCGGCCGCCGGGGTCGAGACATCCACGTGCGGGAAGTGCAGCTCGCGTCCGGCGCGGACCCGGACCCTGTGCGGGCGGATGCGCCAGCCACGACGGATCGCCTCGGTGCCGATGATCGCCACTGGAACCACCGGTGCGCCGGTCTCGAGCGCGAGCCGGCCGACACCACGCTTGGGAAGCTCCGAGCGGCCCCGGCCGCACGCGCGTGCCCTCCGGGAAGATCAGCACGAGCTCGCCACGGGCCAGCAGCTCCTTGGCGGTCGCGATCGTGTCGCGGTCGCCGCGGCCGCGGTCAACCGGGAATGCGCCGAGCGTGCGCACCAGGAAGCTGAGCAGCGGATGGATCTCGAACAGCTCGCGTTTGGCGACGTAATACATCGGCCGCCGCGCCATGCAGGCGATCAGGAACGGGTCGAAGAAGCTGCGGTGGTTGGAGGCGATGATCGCCGGCCCCTGCCGGGGGATGTGCTCGCGACCGATCCGCGACAAGCGGAAGTAAACGAGGAAGAACAGCTGGAAGCTGACACGCACGGGCCAGTAGAAGAAAGGGCTCACGCCCTTGCCGCGAGCACGATCGTGTTGGGAGGTGCTGTCCATCTGCAATCGGTACCCGCGGACGGTCGGGCCGTTACATCGTCGACCGACAGCTGGCGGGTGCGCAGCCACGACCCGCTGTGACGAGACTGCTGGAAAGGAACGCTTTGACGGTCTCAGCGCGGCTGCCGGCCCGCTGGCCGGCAGCCGCGAAGGGCGTTCAGTCCGCCGAGAAGTCCTCGGTGATCGGCACGACCTCGCCGTGCTCGGTCAGAGACGGGCCGTAGCGCATCGCCTTGTCTGTGAAGAAGCGCGGGCTGGTGCGGCGGCACGCCTCCATACAGATCAGCCCGATGATCGCGGTCACGACCACGATGAACATCGCCGAACCGACGTGGCCGAAGATCGGCAGCTTGATCGTCGTGTAGCTGTAGTTCGCATGGCCGACCTCGACCAGGTTGTAGATCACGAGCAGGTAGAGCGTCACCGTGGCCGCAAGCGGCACCCAGAATTTCGCCAGTGCATCCCGCCAGGGCGCGAAGGCGCGATCGCGGAAATGCCACGTGCAGGCGGCGCTGGAGATGCCCAGGTACACGGCCGCGAAGAACACGGTGGCGGTGACGGCATCGCCCAGCACCTGGCCTCCGGAGACGAAGTTGAGTGCCAGGTAGAAGATGATCGAGGCGATCGCAAATGAGATCGTCGCGGTCGTCGGCGTCTGGAAGCGCGGGTGAATGCGGCCGAAGTACCTGGGCAGGGCCTTGTGGAAGGACATCGACAGCATCGTGCGCGCGTTCGGCAGGATCGTGGTCTGGGTCGTCGCCGCAGCCGAGCTGAGGATCATCAGCAGCAGTAGCTTGGTCAGGATCGTGCCGACCACGCCCCCGCCGAAGACGCTTGAGCCGAGCACCGAGAGCACATCGCTTGAGTGCGCCGAGTTGGCCAGGCCCAGCGGCGTGTTACTGGCGACGCCCGCGTAGGACTGGATCGACAGCGTCAGGAAGAAGTACGTCCCAAGCAGGATGAAGGTCGAGATCACTCCCGCGGTACCGGGGATGCGACCGGGTTCGCTGGTCTCCTCGTTGATCGAGGTGGTGGTGTCCCAGCCCCAGTAGATGAAGACCATCAGCAACATCCCGTTGGCGAAGCTGCTGAACGACAGGCGGCCCGGGCTGAGCCAGCTCCAGCTCGGATCGATGTGGTAGCTGGGAGCGCCGCCGAAGATCACCTTCGCCAACGCCACGATGCCGAGCAGCAGCAGGACGCTGACCTCGATCACGACCAGCGCGACCTGCAGCCGTGCCGAGAACTCGATGCCGATGTAACAGATCCAGGTGAGGATCACTATCCAGGCGATTCCCACCAGCAGCACCCAAACCGAGGTGGCATTGGAACCGATCGCGTTGGCACCGATCAGCAGAAAGAAGTACTGGCCGGCGATCTGGCTGTAGCTGGCCATCGCCAGGAAGTCGGAGGCGATCGTGCCCCAGCCACCCGCAAACCAGCCCGTGCGCGGGCCGATCGCGCGCCATGCCCAGGTGAACGAGGTGCCGCAGTCAGGGTCGACCGCGTTCATCTCCTTGATCGCCCAGGAGCAGCAGAACATCGGGATGAAGGCGAGGATCACGATCAACGGCGATGCCACCCCGACGGCGACCACCACCAGCCCAAGCGTGGCCGCCAGGCTGTAGGCCGGCGCCGTCGAGGCCAGCCCGACGCCGACGCTGGCCCAGAAGCCGATGGCATCGCTCTTCAGGCCCTTCTCCTCCACCGCGTAGGAGGTGGTCACAATCTCACTCATCGCCTCTCCTTGCTGCTCACGTCAGCCTCTCCCTCGCTGCATGGTCATGTCAAATCAGCTGTCGAAGCCCAGGCCCAGGCGGTCCAGGGTACGCAGCCAGAGTCCGCGGTTGCCACTGCGGTCCGCGGCGGCGATGCGATTACGGGTGAATTGGATCACGGCACTGCGCAACGGTTCCGGCGGGAACGGCACCGGCCGGCGCCGCACGAACTCGAGCGCCGTGGCCTCAGTCGTGCGGCCGTCGAGCAGGTCGAGCCCGGTGCGCCCGCCGAAGCGGCTCGCGCCCACCCCCAGCCCCGTGTAGCCCATCGCGTAGACGGCACGGCCGCCGAGCGCCCGACCGAAGAACACCGAGAAGCGGCTGCAGGTGTCGATCGCGCCACCCCAGCGGTGCGTAAAGCGCACGCCCTCGAGCTGTGGGAAGGTCGTGAAGAAGTTGCGCGAGAGCCGCGCGAAGGTCGTCTCGTCGTCGTCGAGCTCGGGACCCACGGGGCCGCCGTAGCGGTATACCGCGTCGTAGCCGCCCCAGAGAATGCGGTCATCGGCCGTCAGCCGGTAGTAATGGAACTGGTAGCCGCTGTCGCCGATGCCCTGGCGGCGCTTCCAGCCGATCGAGCCAAGCTGTGCCTGGCTCAGCGGCTCGGTCATCAGCGCGTAGTCGTAGACGGGCGCGACGTAGCGACCGATCGCCGGCACCAGGGGGTCATAGGCGCTGGTCGCGATCAGCACTTTGGCGGCGTGCACGACGCCGGCATCGGTGATCGCGTCGACGCCGTAGCGGCTGCGGCATAGCTTGCGCACACGCGAGTGCTCGAAGATCTGGACTCCCGCGTCGAGCGCCGCCTGGCGCAGGCCGTCGGCGAGCCTGGCCGGGTTGACCATCGCGGCGCCGCTCTGCTGCCAGAGGCCGCCGACGAAGAGCGGCGAGTGGATCTCCGCCCGCACGGCGTCTCTGTCCAGGAGTTCGGCCCGCTGACCGAACTCTTCGAGCACGCGCGCGGTGTCCTGCAGATACTCCAGGTCGTCGGCTGAGACGGCGACCTCGAGCTCGCCGGTCGGCTCGAACTCGGCCTCGATCCGGTGGCGCTCGAGGTCGGCGCAGAGCTCGTTGTAGTTGCCCGTTCCGAGTCGCTCGAGCGCGGCGATCTCGTCGGGAAAGCGGATCCGGCCGTTCTCGATCCCGTGGGTCAGCGAATACTGCAGGAAGCCGCCGTTGCGGCTGCTGGCACCGGCGCCGCAGCGGATGCCCTCGAGCACCACAACCTCGCGCCCCGGTGCCTGCTCCTTGGCGTAGAGCGCCGCCCACAGGCCGGTGTAGCCGCCGCCGACGATGCACAGATCACACTGGATCACGTGCTCGAGTGGCACGTGCGGCTCGCGTTGGGCCAGCGTCTGCGGCCAATACGGGCGTGGCTCGGCGTCCGCGAATGCCGCACGGTGCGCGCTGCTCGGCGAGTCTGTCGGCCACGGGGACGTCAACTGCGGTGATCATGTCAACTGTCCGCGTGAGCGCACAACACGAATCGTTCACACGAGCTTGTACGCAGCGGCGCACGTGTCAGTTCCAGCCCGAGGAGTCGGCGAAGTCCTGATCGAAGCCGGCGGCGAGTGCACGGATCACCGCGACGCCGCCGTTTGCGCCGCCGATCTGCAGGCTCAGCTCGCGGTTCTCAGTGAGCGATGGCCAGCTCGCGTTCTGCGAGCCGACCAGCACCGATTGCTGCGCGGTTCCCGGGTCGTCGAGCACGAGCTTCTCGTGGATGTAGAGCGCACCGGCTGTGTCGGGGAAGACGTGCACCCGGCAGCCCGCTTTGGTGACCGCCGCGAGCGCTCGATCCCAGGCGCGGTCGGCGGTCATCACGAGCTTGCAGTTGACGCCGCGGTCGGCGTCGGCGGCGAGCGCCTCGTACACCGGAGCGTCGCTCAGCTCCTCGGACTCGAAGTCGACCGTGTGGCGCGCGCGCTTGATCTGGGCGACCATCGCCGTCTCGGCGGTGCCGCTTTGCGTGTTTGGGGACCAGACGAGCCCGGGCGCCTGCACGGTCTGGTTGCGCGGCGCACCCCCCGGTGCCGCAGCCCAGTCGTTGGCGAAGGTCTGCTCGATCGCCTGAACCTGGGCGGGATTGGAGTCGATCACGAGCGCGTCCCGGGTGCTCGAGTAGTACTCGGCGGTGAGGTTTGCCGTTGAGACGTCGGCGACTCGGGCATCGAAGCTGGTCACCTTGATATGAAAGATGTAGCCGGCCGGCGCCCACCGCACCTGCACGCCGTGGTGTGTGAGATACGCGTAGGCCGGCGCGTTCACATAGGCACCCGAGTAGTCGTGGTCGAGCAGCACGCGCACGCTCACGCCGCGCTGCACGGCCCTGGCCAGTTCACGCTCGGCGACCCGGTCGCTGAGCTCGTACATCTCCATGTCGATCGAGTGCCGGGCGGCACCGATCTGGGCGTAGAAGTCGCCACGGCCGGCCTCTGGGTACTGGACGAGGCGGTAGTACACCGGGTCAGCTGCCTGAGCCGTCGCTGGGATTGCCGTGCCGGCGACGGCAAGCACAAGTAGGGTGCCGAGGATCAGAGCCGACAGCTTGCCTGGCTTTGCGCGGTGAGGCCGCCAATGGATGCGTTGTCTACGGTCGGACACGGGAGTGGAATCTGACGAGCACTGCACGCCCACTGAAACAATGCATCCGCCGGCTGGGTTGGGTCCCTCGATCAGTCGCCTCGCTCGTCGATGCTCGCCGCTGCGACGGCGTCAACGGCCGGAAGCAACCGAGAGCGCCGCTGGGAGATCGGTTGTCTGGCCCGGGCTCGGTTGTCGCCAGCACCGTAGCTTCGGAATTGACGCTCGACATAGAGGTAGCTCAGCGTCGAGCAACCGATCGTTAGCACCAATAGACACGGCACCCGCAGGTCCCCACGGATCCCATACCCGATCGCGAAAATGATCGGGCTCTGGTACAGGTAGAAGCTGTACGAGATCAAGCCGAGCGTCGCAAGCGGCCTCACCGAGAGCAGTCTCGCCACCGGAGAAGCTCGGGGCGGCTTCGAGACCGAACAGCAGAATCCCTGTGCTCGCAGTCGCGAGCAGCAGCGGCGTGAAGAAGTTCGTACCTTCGACCATCTTCGAGAGCAGAATCAACGAGATGAGCCCGCTCATTCCCACTGCGGCAAGTAAGGATCCGGATTTAGGACTGAGCTTGGGCAGTGTCCCATCGTGCTGGAGAACGGCGAGCAGGCTGCCGACCAGGAGCGGGAGCGCCTGTGTGTATGGCGCGTAGTAACCGAGCTGTGCCCCCGGGTCGGTGGCGAGGTTGGTCGTCGTGGCGACGATGCTGGTGACGCAGAGGCCAAGCAGCGTCGGAACCAACAGCTGACGGCGGCTTCGTAGCAACCAGAGGAGCAACAAGGGCCACAGTACGTAGAAGTACATCTCCACGCCCAGGGTCCACGTGTGTCCAATGAATCCGGCGCTTCCACCAAAGTAAGCGAGACCGAGGTCAGAGACATAGAGCACAGCCTGCATCGCCGATACGGCATATGCGCCGAAGCTGTGCCACGCGAATGGTCCTGCGCGATAAGCAGGCGCCACGACGATCACCATCACCATCAGAGCGGGCCAGAGCCGCCGCACGCGGCGTCTCCAGAATCGGCTGAGGCTCAGATCACCTGTGCGCAGGTACTCAGCCAAGAGTACGGACGTGATCAGGTACCCCGACAACACGAAGAAGGTTTCGACGCCCAACCATCCGCCGCGCATATGAAGGACCAACGCGTGGTATCCGAAGACTGCGAGGATCGAGATGGCACGGATGCCATCCAAGCTCTTGACGCGCTCGGCCCGGCCGCGGGGCACAGCCGGGCCGAGTTCAGGGGGACTCGCCACCAATCGCCGGCCGAGAGGCCACGTCTTCCGGCTCGCGGTGGGTCGAAAATGCGACATCTCTCTGCCATTCAGATCGACGGCGCTGCGTTCAGCCTTTAGCCGCTGAGGTGCCGTGCCGGCGAACTGCCGCCCCTGGGCCAGACGTCGCAACTAGCGTTGAGCGAGCCTCAAACGCGCCTGGGCTTCTCGCGAGCTGCAAGCCCGCTGTCGGACTCGAACCGACAACCGCCTCATTACAAGTGAGGTGCGCTACCAATTGCGCCAAGCGGGCGTGGATCGTCAGTTTGACAGCCTCGGTTCCGGTGGGCACCCCCGCACCGTAAGGCCCGGCGCGGGAGGCGCCTCAAAAAGACACAGAGCCGTCACACACGCAGGCGCCGCCCGATGCCCGCGCGGGCCCGCCGATCGGTCAGGACTCGTGCTGCCGGGCGGTCGCGGGCGGGCGGGCGTTGTGCTGCGTCTGCGGCACGCGGCGATCCGCGACGGGCTGCACCGTGGCGGCCGTGAGGCGCGCGTTCATCTCGGCGTCGGCCACGGCGGCCGACTCGGCCAGCGTTTCGGCGGTGTGGCAGACCTCGGCCATCGCCGCTGCTGACTGCTCGGCGGCGAAGGTGGCCGCCTTGATGCCCTGCCGTCGCGGCCGCCAGACGCGCAAATACTCGGCCGTCAGATAGGAGCCGACCACGATCATGATCGCGCCGAACTGGGCGACGATCGTCTCAAGGTTCGGGAACAGTGAGAACCACTGGCCCAGCCAGCCCGGCCAGTGGCCGATCGAGGTGGTCCCGATCCAGCGGGCCAGCTGCATCTCATTGACCTCTTCGCCAACCATCACGAAGAGCACCACGAGCAGCATCCCGCCGGTGATGATCAGCAGCCGCTTGTAGGGCAGCTTCTGGTGCAGCGAGAAGGTGAGCACGCCGACCGCGGCGGTGAACAGTGCGCCGAGCGTGACGCCCTCGAGCACGACGCTCGAGCCGAAGGTGACGCGCAGGCTCTGCAGGAAGATGACGATCTCAAAGCCCTCGCGGTAGATCGAGGTGAAGCCGAGCAGCCCGAAGCCGAGCAGCGTCGCGCGCATGCTGGTCTCGGGATCGCTCAGGAGTCCCTTGCGGCGCTTGTGGTGGTGGGAGATCCAGCCGGTCCAGTAGACCTTGTGGAAGAACCAGTTCATGACCACCAGCAGGACGATGATCGCGGGGATGCCGGTCGCCGCCTGTAGCCCCAGGCCGCTTCCGCCGAACAGGCCGATGATCGCGATCGCGGCGAACCAGGTTCCGACGGTCGCCAGCAGACCGATCACGCCGCCGACCGCGACCGGGCGCTTGTAGACACTGTTTGCTCCGCGGAAGCTGGCGGTGATCGCAGCCAGCACGAGGATCGTCTCGAGGCCCTCGCGGAAGACCAGGATCGCGCTGTTGATCACGGCGGTGGTGCGGCTCATGTGCCGCGCGTTCGCGGCGACGCTGGGGTCGGCGGTGCCTCCGCCGGAATGCCACCCGAGGATGACCGCCACGGTCGCCACCGCCAGCACAACGGCAACCCAGATGTAGAAGCTCCACTTCTGGCTTGCGCGTTTGCGCTCTGCTTTGGCTGTCTGAGCAGTCGTTGCCATGAGGTCAGTTAGCTCGAGCTTATTCCGATCGCAGGGGTCGGATTACGCGAGAGCCTGCAAGCTAGCACAAGTTAGGGCGCCCTAACAGCCCGCGGCAGCGGGCGACGCCGCAGATCTGCCGCGGAAGGTCCGCAGCCCAAGCGGCGCTTTGATTAGCCTGCAACCAGATGCCAGAGGCTGAAAGCACTGCACCGACGTTCGAGTTCCAGGCCCACTCCAGCTACTCCGATGGCGAGCTGTCCCCGGCGCGCGTCGTGTCCGCGGCCCGAGCGGCAGGCGTCAAGCTGCTCGCGCTGACCGACCATGACAGCGTCGACGGTCTCGCGGAGGCCGCGGACATGGCCGCGCGCGTGGGGCTCGAGTTCGTCACCGGTGTCGAGATCTCCGTGCTCGATCCGGTTGCCGCTGACCTGCACATGTGCGGCTATGCGTTCGATCCGAGCAACACCGAGCTGCTGCAGCAACTCAGGCACTCCCGCGAGGACCGCGAGCGCCGAGCCTCGCGGATGATCGAGGCATTGCAGGAGAACGGCTGGAGCGTGAACCACGAGTTGCTGAATGCGCGGGCGCTCGCGGGCAAGTCGATCGGCCGCCCGCACCTGGCGCAGGCCGTCACAACTCAGCCAAGCAACGCCGACCGGCTGCAGCGCGAGCAGATCACCAATCCAAGCGAGTTCCTGGTCGCCTACCTGATCGAGGGAAGGCCGATATTCCGCGAGCGATCAGCACCTTCAGCTGCCGAGGCGATCGCACTGATTCACAATGCGGGCGGAGTCGCGGTCTGGGCACATCCCTTCTGGGACGTCGAGTCCGGCGCTGAGGTGATCGCTTCGCTGGAGCGCTTTGTCGGACTCGGCCTCGACGGGGTCGAGGCCTTCTACGTCACCCACACGCGGTCACAGACCGATCGGCTGGTCCGCCGCGCCACCGAGCTGGGGCTGCTGACGACCGGCTCCTCTGACTTCCACGGGCCCGGCCATCGGCAGTTCAACCGTTTCCGGGCCTTTGACACCTACGGTCACGAACCGCACCTCGGCCGACTGCTGGCCTCCCAGCCTTAGCCCGGCAAACTCGAGTCACGCTTGTGGCGCTCGACTCACGCTTGTGGCACTCGACTCACGCTCGTGGCACTCGACTCACGCTCGTGCCACTCGACTCACGCTCGTGGCGCGGGCGATCAGGCTGCGATCGCCCGCGACTGCAGGTGCTGGCCAACCTTGCGCTTGACGCGCTGGAGCGCGTTGTCAACGGTCTTGCAGTCACACCCGAGACGCTGGCCTACCTCCTCGTAGGAACGCCCATCGAGATAGAGCGACAGCACCCGCGATTCGAGGTCCGAGAGCGAGGTGGAGATGCAGCTCACCAGCGCCCGCAGCTCCTCGGAGCTGATCACTTGGTTGACCGGGTCATGGACCGGCGAGCCGGCGATCATCTCGTCGAGCGTCGGCTCGCTTTCGCCGCCGGTCCCCGCCGGCGTGCTCGAGAACGAGATGTACTGATTGAGCGGGCTGTGCTTGTTGCGCGTTGCCGTCTTCACCGCGGTGATGATCTGTCGGGTGATGCAGAGCTCTGCGAAGTTGCGGAAGCTCGATTCGCGGTCGGTGCGATAGTCGCGAATCGCCTTGTAGAGGCCGACAAGGCCCTCCTGGATGAGATCGTCGGCGTCTCCGCCGGCCAAGAAGTACGACGAAGCCTTGAGGCGCACGAATCCGTAATAGCGGCGCACAAGCCTGTCGTAGGCATCAGGGCTCCCCGCTTTGGCGAGGGCAATGAGATAACCATCCTCAACCTGGAGTTGACCCTTAGGGTTAGATGAGAGTCGAGCCACGACGACGTTCCTTTGCTGCGCCGCACGGCCTCATCGGCCGTCACGACGGTTGGAATTGCGTGACGCGTCACCTCCCCTGGCGCCGCTGCCTTATTGAGTTGAACTGCAGGGCGGTGATCCTCCCCAGGACCGCACCCTCCGACGAACAATGAGTCTAAAGCTTCAGTTGATGCTTAGCTTCGCGGCAGGGTCGCATAATGCCGCGAGCCTGTCAAGGCACTCGTCGTGGCTCCGGCATCGAGTCCTGCCTGTGGCCGCGATCAGCCGACGGTGCTGAAGCTCGCCGCGAGTGAATTGCGCGCCAGTTCCTCGAGCGTGGCCAACTCCAGCCCGAGCGCCTGCTGCAGCGCGTGGTAGTTCTCGGCGACGTAGCCGCCGAAGTAGGCGGGATCGTCGGAGTTGATCGTGACGAGCACACCGGCATCGAGCAGCCGCGGCAATGGGTGCTGCGCGAATGAATCGACGCAGCGCAGCCTGACATTGGAGAGCGGACAGACAGTCAGCGGCACCCGGTCGCTGGCCAGGCGCTGTAACAGTGCCCGATCCTCGACCGCGCGAATGCCGTGATCGATGCGTTCGACTCCGAGCACATCCAGCGCCTCCCACACGTAGGCGGGCGGGCCTTCCTCGCCCGCATGCGCGACCTTGCGCAGCCCAAGCTGCTCGGCCGCCGCAAAGACCTCGCGGAACGCGCTTGGCGGGTTGCCAAGCTCGGCGGAGTCGAGGCCGACGGCTTGGATCACGTCAAGATGCCGCGCCAGGCCCTCGAGCGTGGCCATTGCCTCTGAAACCGGTCGGTCACGAACGAAACAGGCGATCAGCGCGGCCGAGATGCCGTGCCGTGCGGGCGCCTGCAGCACCGCAGAGCGCAAGCCCGCGACGACATCGTCCAGCGCCACGCCCCGGCTCGTGTGGGCCTGGGGATCGAAGAACATCTCCACATGGCGCACGCCGTCTAAGGCTGCCCGTTCGAGGTAGGCGTTCGCAAGGTCGGTGAAGTCCGCCGGGTGCAGCAGCACCGCCATGCACTCGTAGTACAGATTCAAGAACGACTGCAGATCGGCGAAGTTGTAGGCCTCTGCCAGCGCCGCGACAGTTGGGAAACGCAGCTCGGCACCGTTGCGCTTGGCCAGTGCGAACGCGAGCTCGGGCTCGAGCGTACCCTCGATGTGCAGATGCAGCTCGGCCTTAGGGAGTGCGCGGATCTGCTCGAGCATCGCCGATCGTCAATCCCGAGCGGCCGCCGCCGCGTAGAGCAGCACCGCTGCCGCAGCGCCGACGCTGAGCGACTCGATCCGCCCGCGCAGCGGCAGCGAGATCAGCGCATCGCAGGCCGCAGCCACACGCGGGCGCAGGCCCCGCCCCTCCGAGCCCATCACCAACACCACCGGACCGTTGAGGTCGACCTGGCGATAATCGAGCTTTGCGTCGCCGTCGGCGCCATAGCACCAGAAGCCACGGGCCTTGGCGTCGTTGAGGAAATCGGTGAGATTGCGCACCTGCGCAAGTGGCAGGTGTTCCACCGCTCCTGCGGAGGCCTTGCAGACCGCGGGCGTGACCTCGGCCGCGCGCCGCTCGGGCAGTACCACACCCACGGCTCCAGCGCACTCGGCCGAGCGGCAGATCGCGCCGAGGTTCTGCGGGTCCTGGACCTGATCGAGCGCCACGATCAAGGCCTGCTCATGCACGAGCAGGTCCTCGCCCTCGACGTAGCGGAACTCCGACACCTCGGCACAGACACCTTGGTGGCCGTCCGAGCCGCAGCGGCGGGCGATCTCATCGGGCGGCTCGAGCGTGACGCGCACGCCGCCCTGCGCCAGCCACGGCTCGCGCCCAGCGTTGGTCGTGGCCCAGACATGACTGACCGTGCGCGGGCCACGGATCGCCTCGTGCACCGCGTTGCGTCCATAGACGATCATCACAGCGCCAGCAACTCCGGCCCGTCGGGGCCGTCGCGTACCTCCCAGCCGAGCTCGCGCAACTCGTCGCGCAGCGCATCGGCCCGAGCCCAATCGCGCCCGGCTCGAGCAGCTTCGCGCTGGTGCATCAGCGCCCGCGCCGCCTCAGGCGCGTCGGCGCGCTCGGCGTCCAGCAGGTTCTCGAGCGCCAGCACGCCGAGCATCTCTCGCAGGTCGGCGTCACCCACCGGGCTCTCGCTGCGATTCGCCTCGCGCACCCAGTCAAAGGCGGCCGCGAGCGCACGGGGAGTGTTGAAGTCCTCGGCCAGTGCATCGAAGAATTCGACGCGCAGCCGCGCCGACCAATCCGGCGAAGCGCCGCCGGTCAGCCGCCGTGCGAGCTCGCGGAAGCGGTTGACGCTCGCTGCCGCCGCGTCCATTCGCTGATCGTTGAATTCGAGTGGCTGACGGTAGTGACCTGCACAGAAGTAGGCGATCACCGCGTCGCGGCCGAAGGCGTCAAGCGCCGCGTGCAACAGCAGCGTGTTGCCCTCGGACTTGGACATCTTCTGCTCCGCGAGACGCAGCATGCCGTTGTGCATCCACAGTCGCGTCAGCGGCCGGCCGTGCGCGGCACAGGTCTGCGCGGCCTCGTTTTCGTGGTGCGGGAAGATGAGGTCGGAGCCGCCACCGTGGATCTCAAAGTTGAGCCCGAGCAGCTTCTCGGCCATCGCCGAGCACTCGATATGCCAGCCGGGCCGCCCGCGTCCCCAGGGCGCGTCCCAAGCGGTGTCCTCACCCAACTTCTGCGCCTTCCAGAGCGCGAAGTCGAGCGGGTCGCGCTTACGCGCGGCGCCCTCCCCGCCCTCCCCCTGGTCGAGGTCCTGCAGGCGCCGGTGCGATAACTCGCCGTACTGCTGGTAACTGCGTACGGTGAAGTACACATCCCCTTCGACCGCATATGCATGGCCGCGATCGATCAGCGTCTCGATCAGGGTGATGATCTCGTCGATCGTCTCACTTGCAAGCGGCTCGTGATCGGGGCGGCCGAGGCCGAGCCGCTCGGTATCAGCCAGGTAATGGGCCGTCATCTCACGCGCAAGCTCTTCCGAGCTGGTGCCGGCCGCAATAGCGGCCGCGTAGATCTTGTCGTTGACATCGGTGACGTTGGCGACGAACGTGACCTCGTAGCCCTCGTGCACGAGGAAGCGCTTGAGCAGCGAAAAGACGACGAACGGTCGGGCGTTGCCTATATGTATGCGGCCATACACAGTTGGCCCGCAGGCGTAAATCCCGACCTTCCCGGGTTCGCGGGTGCGCAACGGCAGAACCCTGCCGGTGAGCGTGTCGTGCAGCGTGATCTCTCGCACCAGCGAGAAGTTAGCCGGTCGCGGGTGGCGAGTCGGGCCTGGTCAGGGTTGCGACGGCCAGCGCCGCCGCTCCCTCGAGCCGGCCGATGAAGCCCATCCCCTCACCGCGCGTGGCCTTGAGGTTCAGCTGCCGCTCCCCCACGCCCAGCGCCTCGCGCAGCCGGGAGTGGATCGCCGAGCGATGCGGGAGCAGCTTGGGCTGCTCGAGCACGACGGTGGCGTCGATGTGCTCGATCCTGCAGGCGCACTGAGCGAGCATCGCGACCGTGACGCGCAGCAACTCGATTGAGTCGGCGTCGCGGTAACGCTCGTCGGTGTCGGGGAAGTGCTCGCCGATGTCACCGAGCCCCGCCGCTCCAAGCAGTGCATCGATGATCGCGTGCGTGAGCACGTCGGCATCGGAGTGGCCCAGTAGGCCGTGCGTGTGCGGGATTATCACGCCGCCAATGATCAGCGGACGCCCCTCGACAAGCCGGTGCGTGTCATAGCCGAGGCCGGTCGCGACGCTCACGACCGCCCCCGTTCCCGCAACAGCATCTCCGCCACACGCAGATCGAGCGGCGTCGTGATCTTGAAGTTCTCGGAGGAGCAGGGCAACACCGCGACGGTACCGCCCTGGCGCTCCACCAGCCAGGCGTCATCGGTCGCGGCGGCGATCAGCTCGGGTGGCGCTGACAGCGCCCGGCTCAGCGCCTCACGGCGGAAGACCTGGGGCGTCTGGACCGCCCACAGCCGTGAGCGGTCCAGCGTCAGCTCGACCGCTCGCCCGTCGCCGGCGACCTGCTTGATCGTGTCGGTCACCGGCGCTGCCGCGATCAATGCATCGATGCCTCGGCGTTGCAGTTCCTCCACGGCCTCGGCAAACAGAGCTGGCGTGGTCAGCGCGCGGGCCGCATCGTGCACGATCACAACGTCATCAGGCGGCGCCGCTGCCAGCGCCGCGGTGACCGATGCCGAGCGGGTTTCACCGCCCGCCACGGCGAGCACGCCGTCGGGGGCGGCGTCGAGACGGTCTGCGGGTAGCGCGACGATGATCGCCTGGACGGCATCGACCTCACGCAGCGCCGCGACGCTCCACTCGAGCATGGGTCGGCCCGCAACGCTGGCGAGCGCCTTCGGACCGCTCGACCCAAGGCGCTCGCCACGCCCTGCGGCCACGATCAGCGCGACCGCCATAACGTTTGGTTTGGCTACTCCGCCGCGACCGAGACCGGCCCGGCGTTGCCTGCGCCGTCGAGGATCACGCCGCTGAGGTGACCGTCGACCTGCTCCTCGTCCATGTCCAGCGCGTACATCATCTCCGATGCCAGCACCCTCTTGGCGCGCGTGTACATCTGCTTTTCGCCGGTGGAAAGGCCCTTCTGGTGCTCGCGGATCGCGAGGTTGCGGACAACCTCTGCCAGCTCGTAGATATCACCGGTCTTGATCTTGTCGCGGTTGTGCTTGAAGCGGCGGTTCCAATTCTTCGGCATCTCCGAGCACTGATCCTGGAGCACCGCGACGACCTTCTGCAGCGTCTCC
This sequence comes from uncultured Actinomycetota bacterium, assembly GCA_963706725.1. Taxonomy (GTDB): domain Bacteria; phylum Actinomycetota; class Thermoleophilia; order Solirubrobacterales; family Solirubrobacteraceae; genus Palsa-465. The sequence goes on from OY970167.1 coordinate 3,526,895, forward strand.
TCGTCGATGACCCGCCGGAGACCTGCGACCGCGGCGTTGGCCGTCGGGACCATCACGGTCATGTCGTTGTGGAGGATCTTGATCGTGAGGTACTCGCGTTCCTCCCCGAGAACCTCCTTCATCTCCTTCTTCAGCACCTTGCCGGCGCCGTGGTGCGGGTACACGACGTTGTCGCCGACCTCGAAGTCGATCTGCGGCAGCGGCGCGATCTCGATGTCCTCGAGCTCAATGTCCTCTTCGTCTTCCAGGTGCGCTTCGATGATTTCAGTGATGGTGTCCTCCCTTGTTCGCCCGGTAGCTTGCGTTCCCGCATCCACCGGCTTCACGTCTGCAGATAACGATCGACGAGGTTGATCTCCTGCAGTCGCCGAAGGCCCTCACGGATGTCCTTCGCTCTGATCTCGCCGACTCCGTCGACGGTTTCGAGCTCGCCATCAGTGGCGGCCAGCAGTTCTTCAAGTCCTCCGAACTCATCGATGATGCGCTTCACGACGAGCTTTGGCAGACGTGGAATCCTCCCGAGGATCCGGATCCCGCGTGGCGAGATCGGATAGTCGAGTGTGTTCAGCTTGCGGTCGTATCCGAGCAGCTCGGCCAGACGTCCGAAGTCGAGCAGGTCCTGGTGCGGCAGCCGCACGAGCTGGTCAAAGGCGACCGAGAAGGCCTCGTCGGTGTCCTCGAGCAGGTAGTCGTGCACCAGCGCCGCCTTGTCGGCCGAGACGCCGACCATGGTCTCATCGAGCTGCATCTCGATCAGCCGGCCCTCGGTACCGAGCTCGACGATGTAGCGCTCGATCTCGACCGCCATGCGCGTGACCAGCTCGGCGCGCTGAAGTACCGTCAGCACATCGTGCAGCGTCGCTCCGCCCTCGAACTCGAGCGCCGTCAGGCGCGTCGAGACCTGGTCCAGACGGCTGCGGTACTTATCGAGCGTCGCCAGCGCCTGGTTGGCCTTGGCGAGCACCACGGGAATGTCGGCGAGGATGTACTTCATGCCGTCGACGTACAGCGAGACGACCTCGCGACGCTCGGAGATCGCGACGACGATCGCGTCGGTCTGCTTGGAGACGCGCTCGGCGGTGCGGTGACGAGTGCCGGTCTCAAGCGTGTAGATCGTGGGATCCGGGGTCAATTGAACGTTCACGTGAGCGATCTTGGTGGCGTTCGAGCTGAGCACGATCGCCCCGTCCATCTTCGCCAGCTCATAGAGCAGCGCCGGCGAGTATTCGAGATCGAGCTTGATCCCGCCCGAGAACAGAAAGGCCAGATCGTCGGCATCGCCGATGACGATCAGGCCGCCCGTGTGGGCGTGCAGGATGTTGTCGAGCCCCTCGCGCAGAGCGGTTCCGGGCGCGACCATCTCGAGCGCCCTAACCATCCGGGACTCCTGGCGAGACTCGAGCTCGTCTTCGAGCTCTTCCCCGGATCGCGAGGCCATAACAAGCCCGATTTTACGCGCTGTTGGTGCAATCCGGAAAGGCGAGGATGTGAACGGCCGCACGACCGCGAGAACACCCGGGAGAGTCGCCACCCGGCGTCAGTCTGTTGGGACGCCGGCGGCCGCTACGCGGCGGCCATGCGCTCGCGCGTGACGATGCCGCGCACGGCATCGCGCAGCGTTCGGAAGCGCCCCGGCTCTGCCACCTGGCCAAGACCGAACTTGGCCGCCTCCGCGAGTCGCCGGTCGCCGTGCGCGACCGTGCGCAGCTCACCGGTGAGGCCGAGCTCACCGAAGCATGCCAGCGGCTGACCGGGCGCCGAACACAGGGGCACCCCGCGCGCGGCGCTCGCAACCGCGAGTGCGACCGCCAGATCGGCACCTGGCTCGTCGACCCGGACCCCGCCGACGACGTTGACGAACACGTCTGCGTTGCCAAGCCCGATGCCGGCGTGACGCCCGAGCACAGCAAGCACCAGCGCCAGGCGGTTGCGGTCGATGCCGGCGACGACGCGCCGTGGAGGCTCGAGCTCCGAGGGAGAGACGAGCGCCTGGACCTCGACCAGCAGCGGCCGCGTGCCCTCCATCGCACACAGCACGACGCTCCCGGCCGCGCGCGTGGCCTCCGCCACGAAGCGCGCAGAGGCGTCGAGCACCTCGACGAGACCGTCGTCGCGCATCTCAAAGACCCCCGCCTCATTGGTCGAGCCAAAGCGGTTCTTGATCGCGCGCACGGTCCGGTAGGTGCGCTCGCGCTCGCCATCGAACTGCAGCACGCAGTCGACGAGGTGCTCGAGTACACGGGGGCCGGCCAGCGCGCCGTCCTTGGTCACGTGGCCCACGAGCAGCACGGCGATGGCGTTGGCCTTGGCAACGCGCATGATCTCAGTTGCGACCTCGCGCACCTGTGCGACCGAGCCGGCGGTGCTGGTCAGCTCCCCGCAATGCAGGGTCTGCACAGAGTCGACCACGCAGACCTCTGGACGTTCGCGCGCGAGCGTCGCGACCACTGTCGCGAGATCGGTCTCGGCGATCACCGGGATCTCGAGCGGCGCCCCCGAACTGAGGCGCTCGGCTCGCAGCCTGATCTGCGCCGGCGACTCCTCGGCTGAGACATACAGCGCGCTGCGCCCCGCGGCCACCAGGTTCGCGAGCGCCATCGTCGTGAGCGTCGACTTGCCGACGCCGGGCGAGCCGCCGATCAGCACCAGTGAGCCGGGCACCAGACCGCCACCAAGCACGTTGTCGAGCTCGCCGATGCCGGTGCTGAGCCGCGCATGGTCGGCGGCCGCGATGCTGCCAAGCGCTACCGGCGAAACTGCGGCTCCTGCCGCTCTACGTGCAGAAGCCGCGCCCCGGACCGCGACGCTGGGCCGTGCGCGCAGCTCCTCGACCAGCGTGTTCCACTCACCACAGCCGGGGCATTGCCCCGACCAGCGCGGCGACTCTTGGCCGCAGGCTGAGCACACATGGACTGATCTGGGAGCGGGCATTGCCTGAGCCTACGGTTGTGGGCTGACGTAACCGCTGAGTCGTGCCGATAAAGACACGATGTCGACACTCACCCGCGACACGTCGCGCCCGCTGACGGGATCTCTGGAAGCCAGGCTGCCACTGCCGCTGCCGATCGCAGTCGCCCTCTCACGCCTGCTCGTACTCGCCGGCGCGGTGGTCGAGGCGACGCTCACACATCGCTCTGCCCTCTGGCAAGCAAACGATCCGAACCACGTGACCCTGAGGCTGGGCTGGCTTGGGAACGTCCTAGCGGGCGCGGGCGTGCGTTGGGACGCGCTGCACTACTTGGCCGTCGCCGAGCACGGTTACGCCAAGGGCAGCAACACGGTCTTTTTTCCGCTGTATCCGCTGCTGATCCACGTCTTCGCATGGGTGACGCGCTCCGACGTGATCGCGGCGGTGCTCGTGAGCACAGCAGCGTTCGCGGTTGCGTTGTTGCTGCTGCACCGGCTAGCACGAGAGGAGCTGGGGGAACGGGCCGCCACCGCCACCGTGCTGCTCCTCGTCTTCTCACCGGTTTCGGTGTTTTTCACGGCGATCTACACGGAGTCGCTGTTCCTCGCGCTATGTCTTGCCACCTTCCTGCTGGCACGACGCCAGCGCTGGGGCTGGGGGAGCCTCGCAGCCGCCGCGGCGACGCTGACGCACATCGAGGGCGTGCTACTGATCGCTCCGCTAGCCATCTTCTATTGGGAACGTCGGCGCGAGGCGCACCAACCTGAGACTTCACCGATACCTCCCCTGCGTGCGGCAATCCGCACAATCCCGCTGCTGTTCCCTCTGGTTGCACTGGCGGGATTCCTCGTGTATCTGCACAGCCGCGGCTACGGCTGGCTGGCACCTTCGTCCAACGAGCGCTACTACAAACATCACTTCGCCGGCCCCATCTCGGGTGTCGTTCAAGGTGTGATTGCGGGCGTTACCGGACTCGCTCATATGCTCGCGGGCTCCGGTGGAGTCGCTTCGGGCGACGACGCAATTCAGAACGTTGTCAACTTGATCGTGCTCGCGATCTGCGTCGCCACGCTGATGATGGCCTGGAAGCACCTACCGAAGGCCTACAGCGTCTTCAGCGCGCTATACCTGCTCATCTGCGTCTCGAGCCCTGTGGCTAGCGCCCCGCTGACGTCGCTGGACCGTTACGTGCTCGTGCTGTTCCCGCTGTGGATGGTTGCGGCCAAATGGCTAGACAGCCACCGCCGGCTTGGCTCTGCCGTCGCCGGCTCAGGCGTGCTGCTGTTCGTCTTCGCGCTGCAGTTCGCCCGCTGGGCGTTCATCGGCTGAGATCACAGAGCGCCGCGACCTGCAAGATCGTCAACGATAATCTTGCTCGGACCGAGGTTGGATTCGATCACGCCCGTCCGCCAGCGCTGCGGATGTTCGAGAAAGTCGCGCACCACATCGAGATCGAGGCCAGATAGGGCGACCGTTTGACCAAGCCCCGCCTCACGCTCCGAGACAGCACGGTGGATCAGGCACGGGATCCCCAGAATCGCGCTCTCCTCTTGGGAGCCGCCGGAGTCACTGATCAGGAATTCGGCCTGCCTCATCAGGGCGATGAACTCTAGATAGGGCTGGCGGGCAATCCGCTGGAAGCGATCATCGAAAAGCGTCTGCAGGGCAGGGCTGCGATCGAGCACGGCCTGGGTGGTCGAGTGATCGATGAACAGCAGCGGCTGGTGCCGTGAGTGATCCCGCAGCACCTCGAGGAACGGCTGGAGCAGGTGCGGACGCTCGATCAGCTCGAAGCGGTGGATCGAGACGAGGCCAAATGGTTTGGCGGGCAGCTCAACGGTGGGGGCTCGTTTGTCGAGCGCTATCTCGAGCGCGTCTCTGATGGTGTTCTGCCTGGTGTCGACTATTTCCCCGCGTACACGCTCACGACTCAGGTTTGCGACCGCCGCCGCCCCCGGCGCATAATTGACCTGCACGAGCTTGGCGGCGAGCCGGCGATCGAGCTCCTCAGGGAACGGGTTACGCCAGTCCCCCGATCGCAGCCCAGCCTCGACATGACCTACCGGAATGTTTAAGGCGTGCCCCGCCAGTGCGCCCAGGACGGTCGTTATCGTGTCGCCATGCACGAGCAGGAACGGCTTCCCGCCGGGTGTCAGTTTCTGTCGCAGGCCACGACGCCGCCGCAGCACGGATGACGTCACCTCGGCAGCCCAACGCGGAATCTGCCGTTTCGTGGAGAGGTCCTGACCATTGCTGCCACACGCCAGCCACAGATCGGCCGCTGACAGCCCCAGGTCACGCTGGAACGACGGGATCTGCTGAGCCTGCTGGCCCGTGCACCAGAGCTGCGGACGGCTCCCGCGAGACTCGAGCTCCGCGATCACCGGTGCGAGCTTGATCAGCTCCCCGGTCGTTCCGTAGATGACACCAACCATGACGAAAGCTGCCGCAAACCTCAGGATCGATCGGCTCTGTCACGCAACGCGATCAGGGCACCTCGCCAGATGCCCGCCGAGTAGACGACCGCAAACGGCGGCATCAGCACGCCGAACCACGCGGCATCGGGCGCCGAGCGACCCTGCCGACGCGCAAACAATGCGCCCGCGAGGCCGAGCGCGCCCAAACCTGCGAGACCAACCCTCGGGCGACGTACCGCAATGAGCAACCCAACGAGCGATCCAGGAAGCCCACAGAGAACAACAGGGCGGAAGCGCGCGCCGCGGCGGCTGTGACCGTCGAAGAAGGTCGTGCCGCGGTAGAGCGTGTGACGCATAAACGGGAGCAGGCTCTCACGACTGTGGTAGCGCGAGCCGAAGCGCGGCGAGATGTGAATTCGGTCGCGCCGCGCGATCGACCGAAGGAGATGTGTGTCGTCGCTCGCCATTGAATTGTCCGCGTACAGCGAGTCAAATTCGGTGATCGCCTCCAACAGCCACGACCTGGGCGCAAGGAAATGTCCCGTGCCCGTCGGGTAGCGGTCGTAGTCGCCGATGCCGTACGACGTGGTCTTCGGGTCGCGCAGGTAATCGCTCCACGCAGCGTGGAGGATGATGTCCCAAAAGCGCGCGTACGGGGACGCCAGGTCGTTCGTGACGGAATGCCCGTTCCAGGCCGGCGCGCCCTCGACCACCTGTTGCGCCACCCACGACAGCGCTCCGGAATCGAGCCTCACGCGCGCATCGAGAAGAAGCGTGTAGTCGCCGCGGGCCGCCTCGATTCCAGCGCGTCGCGCCTCGAAGCGACCACGATTCGCTTGGCGAATAAGCCGGACTTCGGCGCAGGCCAGTTTGGGAGTGGTCATCGGCACAGGCGAGCCGTCATCGACGATCACCAGCTCAGGATCGCGCCACAACGAGCCGTGCAGTGCGGCATCCAGTGCGCGCAGCGTCTCCCCGAGGCGCTCCGAGCTCTCGTTGTAGATCGGGATGACGACCGACAATGTCGGCGCATCACCTTGATTCACACCGACACCTGTTGGCGGATGGCCGCGCGAGTACGCTCGTGAGAGGCAAAGCGTCGCGCATACCAGTGGCGGATATGAATCCGGTAGCCGATCGCGAGCGTATCGAGCATCGTCACCCAAACGCTACGCCAGTCGATGCTGGAGCTACCGAATCCATGGCTGAACTGGACAGGCACCTCGACCACGCGATCGAAGCCAAATTGTGCGCCGACCGCCAGAACTTCGAGGTCGAATGCATAACGCTTGGCGAGCAGCAACGGCGTAACGATGTCCAGCATTCCGCGCCGGAAGACCTTTGCGCCCACCTGCGTGTCACGCACCTTCAGGCCGAAGAGCAGCCTGACGAGCACCTGGTAGCCCAGGCTGTAGACGCGTCGCACCGGGTGGTAGGCAACATTCGAATCAGGGTGCCGTTTGGAGCCGACAGCGGCGTCGATATCGACGCCGGCTTCGAAGCAGCGAGCGGCACGAACGATCGCCTCAGGAGCGACATCGAGGTCGGAGTCAAGCCAGCCGATCAGGTTCCCGGTCGCCTGAGCCACTCCGAATGAGAGCGCAAAGCCCTTGCCCTGACACTGCGGGTAGTGGTAGACATGGACGCGCTCATCCTCATCAGCCACGCATCGAGCTGCGCGCCAACCGCTGTCCCCGTCGCCGTCGCAGACTGCGATCACCTCGAAGGACTCGAACGCTGCATCGAGGCAGCTGACGACGGTGCGGATGTTCTCCTCAATCCACTCGGCGCCATTGCGGACAGGTAGGACCAACGAGAGCTCGACTGGCTCGTCAAACATGGCGACGCCTTGGGATCAGGGCGTGAAAACGGAGCTCATTGATCACCAGCAGGATCAGAACCGTCGCGGCCTGCACGGTCGCAACCTGGGTAACGGTGGAGTGGAAGAGGCCGATGCCGGTTGCCTGCATGGTCACACCGAGCACGAGCAACAGGCCCCAGCGGCGATCGTCGATCACGACCGAGAACGTCACCAGCAGGTAGAGCATCGCGAGCCCGCCGCCGTCAATGACGATCGGCACCACCCCATCCGTGATCGACGCATAGTTGTGGCCGAACATCACCCGCACCAGCAGATGCGGATCGATGGCGGCAGGGATCATCGCTAGTAGCGAGATCGCACCTACCAGGAACGCAGCGCCCTGCAGAACGCGTGCGCGCCGCTCGGGATCGTCCGCCGTCGCCGCCGCGCTGGGGACGACGACGACAGCCACCGCGGCGGGCAGGTAGGTGATGATCTTGCCGATGGTCGCCAGTGCCGCGTAGTGACCCGCGGCGGTTGGTGACATCCACAGCTTCGCAAACACCACGTCACAGTTCGCAATCACCGCGAATAGCACGAAGGCACCTCCGGCGGAGAAGCCGCGTACGTCGGGACGGCGCCGAATCCCAGCGCGGGCCGCGCCACTGTCGCTGCGCCGCAACTGCTCTCGGAGCAACCAGGCAAGCACGACGAGCACCACCAGCATGCCGAGCGCCTGCCCGGCGATCGCCCCGCCCGCGTCGTTGGTGAGCAGAGCCAGCGGGACACCAAAGGCGAGCCGGCTGACCCCCAAAGCGAGCCCCACCGCGCCGAAAACGACCCATCGCTCGAGTCCCTGGAGCGCGCCCTGCAGAACGGGGAACATAAAGCCAACCAGGATCATCCCCGCAAGCGCAACAGCAGATATCGCATCGGTCAGCGACAGGACGCTGACGATCAGCGGGATGAGTGCGCAGTAGAGCACGGTGGCGACTACGCCGAGCGTCACCATGTGCGCCTCGGCAAGGCGGATAAGGTGGCGGACACGCTGGTGCTCCCCGGCAGAGGCATGGGCGGCGGTTCGCTCAGCGACACGTGTCTGCGCCGCGGCCAGTGGGACGGAAATTACGACGAAGAGCGAGAGCAGCGAGGTCAGATCACCGTAGGCGGACACCTTCAGGACCCGTGCGAAGACGACGTTGGAGCCGTAGTTGAGGACACCGGCAACAATCGAGAGCGCCGACAGTACCGTGACGCCGCGTGCCAAACGCTGACGTAGCGCGCGCGGTGAGGCCGAGGGGACCGCTGTTCCCGCAGGGGCCATCGATCCGGCAGGTTCCGCAACCACCTGACGGATACCCGATATCCGCATTTCCGGCCCTATCGAGGAGCCAAATGAGAGCCGTCGCCCTGCCATCGAGATCCTATCGGCCGGAATCTCATAGATGCTGAGCCTTTCTCGAACATTTGCCGATAAGTCCGAGGATGACCACCACCGTTGCTTCAAAGCTGCGCCCGAGCGCGAAGCTCGACCGGCGCCGGATACTTGCGCGTGCCGACGCATGCCTGACCGGTTGGCGACTGGTCCTGGTGATCGCAGCCCTGTATCTCGCGTACGCATTGTTCGTCACCTGGCCGCTCGCGACGAACATCTCCGGGCAGCTCTCGGCACCGAACCTCCTCGAAGATGCTGCCGGCACCGCCTCCTACTTCGCGGACCTCACCGCGCACCACCTCAGCCCGTTCTCGCCCGGGCACTTGGCCGCGCTAAACGCGCCGTATGGTGCGTCGGTCTCGTGGGCACTGAACCTTGCTCAGGCGCCGAGCTACCTACTGACGTGGTGCTTGGTGCTCGCCTTCGGACCGGTGTCTGGCTCCAACATCTTCATGCTGCTCGGATTCGTCCTCTCGGGCACGACGATGTTCGCGGTCGCTCGGCGCCTGTTCGGATCACGCATCGTCGCACTGTTCGCCGGCTTCGCCTTCGCGTTCTACCCGTTCGCAGTCGCCGCCGCATCGGTCCACTACGCGTTTGTGCACGGCTGGCCGATACTGCTGTGCGTCTGGCGTCTGATCGAGATGGTCCACCAACCGACCCGCCGCACAGCCTTGCTCGCGGGCGCAGCGACCGCGTTCGCAATGTGGTGGAACCCGTACTACGAGCTGCTCGGAGGCTTCGCGTTCGCCACCTCCCTGGTGGTCTGCGTCTTGTTTGGCATTGCTCGCCGCCGCCAACGGCAGGCGCTGCTGTGTGGGGCCATTGCACTGCTGCCGGTCGCAGCTCTCGGGATCTTCTTCGTCATCCTGATGAAGCTGGGCGGGGGGCTGTCCTCCGTGGGCGCGGCCGTGCGACCCATCAGCCAGGCATACGCGTTCTCCGCCCACCTGAGCGATTACCTGTTGCCATCGCCCTACAGCTTGCTGTTCGGACGCCTCACCGCGCCGTATCTGATCTCGCATCTTGGAATCGCCGATACCTGGGATACAGCGGTGTATCCCGGCTACGTCGTCGTGGCGCTGGCCGTCACCGGGCTGGTGAGGGCGGTGCGGTCACTGCGAGCTAACCCCGCAGCGCTCGCCGACATTCGCGTCGTCGCGGTTCTGACATGCGCCGCGCTGGCTGCGGTTGCCTTTGTGAGCTCCGGACCGCCGACCGTCTCACTGCTCGGTATCAGGATCTGGCTGCCCTCGGATGTGCTGTTCCACATCACTCCCACGTGGCAGACGTTCTCACGCTTCGTGATCCTGCTGGAGCCGGCGCTGATCATCATGATGGCGGCCGCACTCGCGCAACTGCGGCGGGGCGTGCGCGCCCCACGCGTGTGGCTCGTCTTCGCACTAGTTGGATTGCTGCTTGTCATCGACCTCTGGGATCGCCAACCGGCCCGCACAGTCTCGACCGCACCGCCGCCGGCGTATGCGTGGCTGCGAGCTCATCCCGGAGGCACTGTTGCCGACTATCCACTCTTGCCCTCAAATGACTCGGCAGTCGCCGAGGGGTACTTCTGGGGTGCCTACGACGGACATCCGCTGCTCGAGGGGTACGCGGCGGAGAGCTCGGACGAGTCGATGAAGCTCGACCTCGCTGATTTGAGCGACCCGCAGACTGCCGGCAAGCTCGCTGCGTACGGCGTCCGCTACATCGTGGTGCATCGCGGCAGCCCCGGAGGGGCGCCGGCAACGCTTCGCGCCGAGGGATACACGTCCATCATCATTAGCCATCGTGGTGTCAGCCTCTGGCGGGTGACGAGCCGGCCGGCACAGACGTCGGTCGACGCGCTGTCGGGTTTCGACTGGTACTCCGGTTTCCCGACCTACGACACCCGTCATATGCGCGCAAGAGGTGTGCTGGCAGTGCATGCCCGTGCCTGCAGCACCTGTACCGGCACCGTCTCATTTTCCGTCGGCGGCCTGGGCCGCCCGCTCAAGTTGAGCGTACTTGATCAACGCACCGGGGCGACGCTCGCGCAGATCGCGGTTCCAGGCAACGGCTACGTCCAAGCGCGCGTCCATCATGTCACCCTGGTTCATGGTCAAACGCGGCTGGAGCTGCAGACAGATCCAGCCCCGCGCAACGTCGTGATCCTTACGCGAACGGCACGGCTGACGCGCGATAGGGCGCAGCCGGGCGCGCAGTAGTGACAGTCGGCCACGGCTCGCCGAGCATCAGCTGAGTCATGGCGCGGCGGCAGCGTGCCGATACGGATACTGCATGACCACCATCGAACCCATCCGTGCTCGAGACCAACCGATGGGAGACACAGTCGACGTCACCGTTTCGATGGTCACTGGATCGCGCACTGAGCTCACAACTCGCTGCCTAGACGTCTTCGCGCAGGACGCTGCTCGCGTCTCTTCACTCGAGATCGTCGTGCTGGACAATGCTTCGCGCGACGGAACGGCCGACCAGATAGCGGAGCGGCATCCTGAGGTCAGGCTTATCAGACAGCCCCACCGCGCGGGCTTTGGCGCGAACCAAAACACGGTCATCCGGGCAACCGGCAGCCGCTATGTGTACGTTGTCAACGACGACACAGAGACCCCGCCTGGCGTATTGGACGAGCTGGTCGCCTATATGGACGCCAACGCTCGCTGCGCCGTCGCCGGTCCACGGATCATCGGGCCGGATGGCGGTCAACAGCACTCCGCGTGGCGCCTGATGACCGTATGGGTTCAGCTCGTCTGGGCGCTCAGCCTTGGACAGCGTGGAGCGATCCTCTCGCGCAGCCGCACTCCACGTGTGGTCGGGGCTGTCTCCGGCTGCGCGATGCTTGTGCGCAGGGATGCGGTGGAAGCCGTCGGTTGCTTCGATGAGCGCTACTTCATGTTCAGCGAGGAGGCCGACCTCGCACAACGCCTCCGTCGTCATCAGCACGAGATCCACTACGTCCCGACCGTTACCGTCTTGCATCACGGGCAAGGGAGCACCCTCTCGGTTCCCGAGCGCCGGATAAACGAGCACTGGCGATCATTCCGGCTCTACACGAGCCTCTGGCACAGCGGCCCGGCGGCGGTGACCCTCGCCTGGCTGACCGGAACGGGATACGCCCTAGCGTGGGCCGCGACGCAGTGCTTGCGCCGGCTCCCGCCCCGCTTGCGTCCTGCCGAAATTGAGGGTGCGGCGCCAGACATCTACATGACGCAGGTGCGTCGAGCGTTCGGCGGGCCGCCGCCTCCGGGACTCCGGGAGCTGGCCGATGAATTCAACCAACAACAGAGTCGATGAACCCTGGATGATCGGATCTTGGTTGCTCGCGCTCCGGCCCGCCGAGACCGACCAACCCCCCGGGAGACAGCCGTTCCGCTGGTAGTGGCCACCGGCCACAACCAGCGGAAACCTCAGGAAAGCTAGGACTCGTCAGCCGGTTCGCCAGCGTCGAGCGAGCCGTGTGACTCGACCTCGTCCCCTTCCGCTGGTCCGTCGGCACCGACGCCGACCGGCGTGGGCTTGGGTGCGGGCTCGACGACCGAGAGCTTGACCTCGGCCTCGCCGTCGCCCTCGCCGCCGGCCGCGCTGTCATCGCGCTCGACCAGCACCGTCGAACCTTCGGGAACCTGCGAGCGCAGCACGAAGTCGGCCAGCGGATCCTCGATGTAGCGCTGGATCGCGCGGCGCAACGGGCGGGCGCCCATCGCCGGATCCCAGCCCTTCTCGACCAGCAGATCCTTGGCGTCCTCGGATAGCTCGAGCTGCAGCTCACGCTCCGCCATCGACTCGCGGATGCGGCGCAACAGCAGGTCGACGATCTCCTTGATCTCAGGCCTGGCGAGCTTGTGGAAGACGATCACGTCGTCGATACGGTTGATGAACTCGGGCCGGAAGACGCGCTTGAGCTCGCCCATGATCCGGCTCTTCATCTCGTCGTAGCTGACGCCGGTCTCGTCCTCGATCGTCGAGAACCCGATCTGGAAGTTCTTGGCGATCTCCGAGGCACCGATGTTGGAGGTCATGATCACGATCGTGTGCCGGAAGTCCACGGTACGGCCCTGAGCGTCGGTCAGGCGGCCATCCTCGAGGATCTGCAACAGGATGTTGAAGACGTCGGGGTGGGCCTTCTCGATCTCATCGAGCAGCAGCACGCTGTAGGGCTTGCGACGCACGGCCTCGGTCAGCTGACCGCCCTCGTCATAACCGATGTAGCCGGGAGGCGAGCCGACCAGACGACTGACGGCGTGCTTCTCCATGTACTCGGACATGTCGATGCGGATCATCGTGTCCTCATCGCCGAACAGGAACTCGGCGAGTGTTCGTGCGAGCTCGGTCTTGCCGACGCCGGACGGGCCCAGGAAGATGAACGAGCCGGTCGGCCGCTTCGGATCCTTGAGGCCGGCGCGCGAACGCCGGATCGCCTTGGAGATGACCTCGACCGCGGCGTGCTGGCCGATCACGCGCTTGTGCAGCTCCTCCTCCATGCGCATCAGCTTGGCGGTCTCGGCCTCGGTCAGCTTGAACACGGGAATGCCGGTCCACATCGAGACGATGTCGGCGATCTCCTCCTCACCGATCGAGGGACGCTCGGTCGCCTCGCCGGCCTCCCACTGCTCGGCCAGCTCGCGCTTCTTCTGCGTCAGTCGGCGCTCCTGATCGCGCAGGTTGGCGGCCTTCTCGAACTCCTGCGCCTCGATCGCGGCCTCCTTGGCACGCCGCGTCTCCTCGATCTGATCCTCGAGCTCGCGATACACGGGCGGCGAGGTCATCGACTTGATGCGCATCCGCGACGCGGCCTCATCGATCAGGTCGATCGCCTTGTCAGGCAGGAAGCGGTCGGAGATGTAGCGGTCGGCGAGATCGGCCGCGGCGGCGAGCGCCTCGTCGGTGATGTTCACCTTGTGGTGCTGCTCGTAGCGGTCGCGCAGGCCCTTGAGGATCTGCACGGTCTCGTCCTTGGAGGGCTGGTCGACGACGATCTTCTGGAAGCGCCGCTCCAGCGCGGAGTCGCGCTCGAGGTACTTGCGGAACTCCTCAAGCGTGGTCGCGCCGATCGTCTGAAGCTCGCCGCGGGCCAGCGCCGGCTTCAGGATCGAGGCGGCGTCGATCGCGCCCTCGGCGGCCCCCGCGCCCACGAGGTTGTGGAGCTCGTCGATGAACAGGATGATGTCGCCACGCTGGGTGATCTCCTTCATCACCTTCTTGAGGCGCTCCTCGAACTCGCCGCGGTACTTGGAGCCGGCGACCAGGGCGGCCAGATCGAGCGTGTAGATCTGCTTGCCCTTCAGCAACTCCGGAACGTCGGCGTTGGTGATGCGCTGGGCCAGGCCCTCGACCACGGCGGTCTTGCCGACACCGGGCTCACCGACCAGCACTGGATTGTTCTTGGTGCGGCGACTGAGGATCTGCATGATCCGTTCGATCTCGGTCTCGCGACCGACGACCGGATCGAGCTTGCCGTCGGCGGCCAGCTTGGTCAGGTTGCGCCCGAACTGGTCGAGCAGCTTCGAGGACTTCTTGCCCTCACCGGCTGCGCCCGCGCCGGCGCCGGCGGCGGCGGCGCCCCCACCTGAGCCGCTGCGCTGGCGGCCGCCCGGGCCCGACAGCATGCGTATGACCTCGTTGCGGATCTTCTCGGAATCGGCGTCGAAGTCCAGCAGAATGCGGGCCGCGACGCCCTCGTTCTCCCGCACCAAGCCGAGCAGGATGTGCTCGGTGCCGATGTAGTTGTGGCCGAGGCTCAGCGCTTCGCGCAGGGCGAGCTCGAGCACCTTCTTGGCACGCGGGGTGAATGGGATCTGCCCGGAGGTGACCTCCTCACCGGAACCGACGATGCGCACCACCTGGGCGCGCACGCGTTCAACGGTGATCTCCAGCGACTCGAGTACGCGCGCGGCGAGACCTTCCTCCTCACGGAGTAGGCCAAGCAGGATGTGCTCGGTGCCGATGTAGTTGTGCTTGAGCGTCCGTGCCTCTTCCTGGGCAAGGACGACCACTTGGCGGGCGCGTTCTGTAAATCGCTCGAACATTCTTAAATCTTTCCGTCGCGGGACAAATGCGGGTCGGTCGATTCGTTGTCCTGGACTGTCGGCTGACTACCCATACTAGTAGCCGACCATGAGGCTAAAACCCGGAGCCTGTCGCGCTCCGAGCGGAGCTTCGCAAGGCTCTTCTGCGACAGATGCGTACGGGATGAGGCCATAGCCCAGTCTAACATCCGGTCTGCCCCGCTCCTGGTGTCCATCTTGGCCCCTTACCCGATCGTTCCGAGGATTGGATCACGGTAAACCTGCGCGGGGGAAGCTCTCAAGACCAGTCGTGCAAGCGCACGAGGAAGCGCCCACCAAAGGGCGATCTGCCAGTCGCTCGGGCTGTAGGAATCCTGCCCACCCAGCCGCGTCACCGCGAGCGGGTGATGGAAGTCCACAGCCGCCATCCGACCGGCGTACATTCGGTGGACGACCGGACTGGTAGTCGGGAATGCGAAGCAACCGAGGAGCGCGAGACCAAACGCGTCGTGAGCTCTCAACTCCGCGTGGCGATCCGTCGGTAGGGCAGCGACAGCGGTCACCGTTTCTCCCAGAACTTTGTGGGGAGGCTCATTGGAGGCTTCGACTTCGAGCGGGGGTCCGCGAAGCGCCACCCTGCCGAACCGTCGACCAGAGCCCCCAGCAGGCAGCTGGCGACGAGCACCCAGGCGAGCCCGAACTGCCAGCCCGCGACCGCAGTCCCAGGCGGCAACAGCCACATCGCCACTGGTATCATCCACAGCCGCGAGAAGCGCGGCCGGGCGATCGCAAGCGGCACCACCAGCAGCACGAAGTAGTGGATCCAGACCAACGGCGACGCGACCAACATCAGCGTCACGGCCATGATCAGTGCCCGGCGGTCATCTCCGAGCTTGAGCCCCTGGTGTAGAACCACGGCCGCGAGCACGACTACCGCAAGCACGAGCAGAACGTCGGCCGCACCGCGGCCAAGGCCGAGCTGGTGTGCGAGCGCGAGCACGCTGTACCCACCGCGCCACAGTGCGTGCAAATCCTTTGAAGATAGATCTACATACGTGGAAATCTCGTTGAAGCCGACCAACCCCCAGGCGAAGAGGTTCAACGCGAGCCCGCCACCGAGAGCCCACGCCGCCGCCCTCCACCTCCGGGTAGCCAGCAGCCACAGCCCGAGTGGCCAGACCAGCGGCTTCAGGCTGATCGCAGCTGCCACGACCAGTCCAGCGAACAGTGGCCGCTCACGGTTCCGCCACGCGACCACCGTCAGGAACATCAGCGGGACCGAGACGTTCTCGCCCTGCCAGCCGATCACGATCGGATACCACAGCATCACCACGCCGTAGACACGCCAATCCCTCACACCCAGCAACCGCAGGCTCAGCGGAATCAGCGCGAGGCACAACAGCGTGTAGACGTGATCCGCCAGCCCGCTCGAGAGCAGCGCCAGCGGTGCCAACAGCACCGCCGAGAGCGCCGGGTAGACGAACGCGGCGCCGTTGATGATCTGGCTCGACGTGGCCAGGTAGGGGTTGCCACCGTGAAGCAGCCGGTGAGCGGCGGGATAGTAGGCGAGTGAGAAGTCCTGCGCGACCCAGTGATGGCTGATCGCTGCGATCGCCAGCCAGAGCGTCAGCATGCACGGCAGCAACCCGAGCAGCAGATGCACGGCCGCCCGCTCCACTTGCATGCGCCGAGACGCCGCGACGGCGAGTGTCGTCACGGCGTAGCAGCGCGCCTCGGTGCGCGCAATGCGACGACTAAGACAGCCGTAGCGATCACCCACGCGAGTGCCTCCTGCCAACCACGCACCGGCTGGCGCGGTGGCATCGGCCACATCAACACGGGGAGCGCCCAGACTGGGTGCAACCTTGGACGCATGAGCGCCAGCGGCACGAGTAGTAGCGCGAAGTAATGCGCCCAGAGCAGCGGTGAGGCGAGAAGCATCAGCACGATAGCGAGCACCAATGCGTCGCGCTCTCGGCACTTGACCGCGCCGAGAAAGACGACGGCGACAGTGGCCAGCGCCGAGACTAGGATCAGCAGCAGCTCACCGCCCGCACGGTCGAGGCCGAGATGGTGAACGACAGCCAGCATGCTGTAGCCGCCCTTCCAAAGTGTGGCCGTGTCCTCAGACGAGAGGTGCACGAAGGTCGAGATCTCGTTGAAGCCGACGAGCACCCACGCCAGTAGGTTGAGGAGCAGTCCCGATCCGAGCGCCCAGGCAGCCGCCTTCCACCGCCGAGTGGCAAGCAGCCAAAGCCCCAGAGGCCAGACAAAGGGCTTGACGCTGATCGCCGCGGCCGTCAGCACGCCCGCCACAAGTGGGCGCTCGCGATGGCGCCAGGCGAGCGCGACCAGCAAGATCAACGGCAGCGTCACATTGCCACTAGACCATCCGTTGTAGACCGGCAGCCATAGCATCGCCACGCCATAGATTCGCCAGTCGCGGACCTTGAGAGTGCTCAGGGTTGCTGGCACGCAGGCGATGCAGGCCAGCATGTAAAGCACCTCGGCAGCACTCCGCTCGAGAAGGGCGAACGGCGCGAACACGAGCGCCGCGAGCGCCGGATAGACAAAGGCCGTGCCGGCAGCAATCTGCTGATGTGTAGTCGCGTAAGGGCTGAGACCATGCAGTAGACGGCTGGCAGCCGGCCAGTACACCGCGTGGAAGTCGGGGACGATTGCGCTCAGCCTGAACTGGAATGTGAACAGCGCCACGGTCGCCAATACCGGGACGAGGCCGAAGAGGCTCTGCTCAGCCGCCTGCTTAAGGCCGGCCGCGCGTGGCACTGTGATCGTGCCCGAGCTCACGCGCTCACACTCTCGCGAGGAACGCGTGCGTGGCGATGATCACGCTGTGGCTGCGAGTGATCACCCGAACCCGTGCACGGTGCAGCAGCACGCGGTTGATCGAATGGTTGCTCGGATACAGCATCCAGATCTGGTAGCGATCCACTGTCCGGCGCGCGTTGGCGGTGTTGGCGGCGAGGTCACCGATCGCCTCGAGCTGCGCCGTTGAGAGCAGCTCAAAGCTCGTGTCGTAGGCGACCCGGCCGCTGAACAGCTTTGGGTCTTCCCAGATCAGCCAGTCGGCGTAGCGGACATCGGCCAAGATCTTGGCCTGCGGTTCACGCGCAATCAGGCCGCGCAGCGTCGGGATTGTCTTGGTCGGGTAGGTCTCGGTGAACCAAGCCGTGGGCCGCGCGAGCACCACCAGCGTGATGACCGCCGCGAGCACCACCGTGGCCGTCGCAAGGATCATGTTGACGCGTGCGCGGCGCAGTGGCGCCGGCAGGCCGCGCCGCAACTGCGTTAGAAGAGACGGCAACAGCACCACCAGGGCAAGCCCGAACCAGGTCACGTTACGGACGGCCATAACGGCGCCAGCCGCCAGCGCCATCAGCGCGAGCACATCGAACAGCGGCGGGTGCAACGGCACCGTCGGAGCCGTACTCGCAGCGGCGCCACCGGCCGTGCCGCGGCTCGTGCGTGTACGGAGCAGCAGCCAGATCACGGCGACCGCCGTCAGCAGGATCGCCACCAGCAGCGGCCCGGCCAGGACCGGCACCGAAGTGATCGGCTTCCACTCGGTGACGATCCGGCTGAACTGCGGGTTCATCAGGGTGACGCTGTAGTAGTGCAGCATGCCAACCCCGTAGGGGGTCGCCAGGAGCGTCAGTGGGGAAATTACGGCAAACGCCCAGCCGCGACGATCGGCGAGTCCGCGCAGGCCACGGCCGCGCACGTTGCCCAGCAGCACGACGACGCCGTAGAGCCCGGCCAGGCCGACACCCAGGGTCACCGAGCCATGCAGGTTTGCCCACAGCATGAGGATCGGGAAGATCAGGTAGACGCGCCGACGGCGTACGGGGCTCCGAACCTCCGATGCCAGCAGCCAAAGCGCGATCACAAACAGCGGGTACGCGAAGCCCTGAGTGCGAATCGACACGGCGGTGACCAGGTAGAAGAAAGCACCCGGGAGCGTCGCGATCAGGACGTGCAGGTCCTCGGCCCCCAACTCGCGCGCCGCGGCGATGGCGCCGCCAAACGCGATCACAGTGACCAGCACATAGAGAACGGTGAGAAGTTGCAGGCCACCGATCCGAGCGAGCTCGTACATCAGCAACTGCGCAAGCCACTGCTGATCAACCCAACGCTCGCCGTGGGTCATTACGGAGAAGTAGTCGTGAGTCGGGATGCCGTGGGCAGCAACGACGCGCCCGCCGATCAAGGCAAGCCATCCGTCCTGACTCAGGTGGCTGGGAATGCCCAGCAGGCTAATGACCAGGACCAGTGAGACCGCGATGACGAACATCGCGCGTGCCTCCACCCAGTTGGTGAGCCGCTTGGCGCTGAGCGCCGTTCGCGCTTCGAGCCTGCGTCTGGCCGCCTCGCGGGACGGCGCGCGCGCGTTATCGCTGATCGCATCGCTGGGCATACCCGTGTATTCGTCATAACGGGAGGCGGGCTTGAGCAGGCCGATGGGCTGAAACCCAGCCCGGATGGGATTAAGCGCAGAAACGCCCGTACAAACGTTGAGATCGGCCAGACATCAGGACCGGCGCAGAAGCAAACTAGAGCGTTTGATTTCGGGCCATCTGCAGGGCTTTTTGGTGCGATCTGCCGTGATCCGGCCCAACAGGCGTCCAGGATCTGTGCCCTCACCTCTCAAGTCCGACACAAATTACACCGATGAGGTCTCCACGATGCCCGGAAGCAGCGTCGGAATGAACTACTCAAAGGCTTCCATTCTGGCGCCATGCGCACGGAGGAATAAGCCCACCCGGACTCATGGGGGGAGGTGACAACAAATATGCTGAAGCTTTTCATCAACATGAAGCTTGCTATCGCTCGCATGATCGAGGAGAACGACGGTCAGGGTCTCACCGAGTACGCCCTAATCCTCGCCCTCATTGCCATCGTGGCGATCGTCGCTCTGACTTTCCTGGGCGGCAAGGTGACCGACGCGCTGTCGACGGTCGGCAACAGCCTCAACACCTGAGTTCGGAGTCGGACTCACAAACGTGTGACTCGTGATTCCACGGGGCCGGTTCCGGAAGGGACCGGCCCCTCACACGTTTAAGCACCCGGCTCAAATGTTGGGCTGTGCTCTTCGCCTCATGCCTGATCGCGCCCCATCCCGGTCGCGCGTGGTCAGGCCGTGCCACCAATCCGCAACCGAGCGGAGCTACGAATCAGGGCAGCAGGAACGACCGTTGGCAGCCCGTTAGCACCCTTTAGGTCGTCGCCGCGAACTCTGTCACCACGTTCTGGGCGCGGGCAACACCGCCGAGAGCACGTAGGACCGAGGTGATCTCACGGCAAGTTCCTCAGTATGGCCGAGGTCCGGACGGCGAAACCCGTGGGAGCCAAGCGTCCAGTCCCTCGAGCGAGATCGGACGCTAGTCCCAGCCGCAGCCCAGTTTGAAGGCTACAAACCGCCCTTGAGATTATGGACCAAGCCGATCACCGCAGGGGTCATCAGCACGATGAAGAGCGCCGGGAAGATCAGGAACACCAGCGGAAACAGCATCAGAACCGGCGTCTTCTGCGCGCGTTCTTCAGCAGTCGATCGGCGTCGACTGCGCATCTCGTGTGAGAGCGTGCGCATAATCTGCCCCATCGAGATGCCCATGCGATCGCCCTGCGACATCGCGCGCACAAATGCGCGCACCGCTGGTGTGTCGGCCCGGTCGGCCATGTGCGCCAGCGCCTCGGAAATGCTCAGTCCCATGGTCTGCTCTTGCAGCGTCAGCCGCAGCTCGTCGGTGAGCGGCGGTCCCAGCTGATCGGCTGCAAGCCGCATCGCAGCGGGGAAGGAGAGCCCCGCCTCGATCATCACGCACATCAGGTCTACCAGGTCAGGAAGCGCGCGATCGATCGTGTCGATCCGCAGACGAGCCTTGCGCTGGACGTAGGTGACCGGCAGCACCCATCCGGCGAACATGGCCAGACCAACGATCGCGATGTCAAGCATACTCTTGGTCCCCACCGCGAAGTAAGCAGCTGTCGGGGCGCCGAGCAGCGCAAGCACGCGGTAACCGAGCACAGTGCGCGGCGAGGCCGTGTACATGCCAGCGGCCATCAGCTGCTCGCGGATCGCCTCCTCGCTCATCGCCGTGTAGCGGCCAGAGAACAGGCTCCCCAGGCGCGTAACGAGCGTCTCGACAAATCCCAGCCTGGGCTCGCGCTCGAGGTATACGCTCACGTCGGTGCCGGGATGATGAAGGCCCGCGTTCAACGAGAAGTCGATCACCGCTTGCACGCGCTCCACAGCAGAGCCGCGGCGGCTACGAGCCGCAACGAGCGCGGCCCACACGGAGACTCCCGCGCAGAGGGCACCCAGGGCAAGATACAGATAGAGCATGCCAGCTCAGACCTTGATCTCGATGATCTTTTTCATGATTAGGGCGCCCAATCCGACGAGACCGAGTGCAACCCCGAGCGCGATCAAACCTGGTGTCGAGTGGAACAGTGGGCGCACGTAGTGCGGGTTGAGCATCGAGATGAAAATCAACATCGCGACGGGCAACATCGAGAGGATTCCCCCGGACAAGCGCCCCTGCGCGGTGAGTCCACGCACCATACGGCGGATCTCGATCCGCTCGCGCACAGTCTCGGCAACGAGCTCGAGTACCTCGGCTGTATTCCCGCCGGTTTGACGCTGCAAGGCCGCCACGATGGCCACGTGATGAAAGTCTTCGCTCTTCATGCGCTCGGTCACATGACCGAGCGCGTCCGCCAGCGGGACCCCCACCTGCTCGTCGAGCACCGCTCGGCGCAGCTCCCGCTTGGAGGGCTCGGGAGCGTCCTCGAGCACCGCTTTGAGTGAACCCACAAAGGTCTGGCCGGAGCGCATTGCCGACGCGACAACCTGAAGATTGTCAGGCAGCTGCTCGGAAAACATACGCCGCTGGCGACCGGCGAGGAACTTGATCCCCAGCAGCGCAGCGACCGGCACGAACAGCCCCAACAGCGCGGCGACCGGGCTGTGCACGCTCTTGTAGAGCAAGAAGCTGACCGCGACCATCACCAACAGTGTGAGCGTCATCAGCTGCGCGAAGTCGATCTTGATGTCGGCCACCTCCATCTCGATCCGCAAGCGTGTGATCAGCGGGGAACGCACGATCTTGCGCGCTTGTCTGTCACCGAGCGCGCGCTCGATCAGGGACTTGCCCGCCTGCGGATCGTCGTGACGAAGTGTGACGTAGGCACTGACCCTGTCCGCCACGGTCGCACGACGCCCAAACAGCGAATAGATCGCAAGCCCCAACAGCAGCCCCGCGGCAGCGCTGACAAGGATCGCGGCAGCGCTGGAGTCGACGCTCATCGCCCGAACCGCCTCTCGACACGCCCCGGCCGTATCCCGAAGTTCGCCTGCGCGACGCCCGTTGCCGGCACAGCGTTCGACTGGCCCGCACCGGCGCCGAAGCTGTGTTGGTCCATGTAAGCCGGAAGACCGGTGCCGTTGCGCTCAAACTTGGTGCACGTCGGTCGCAGGCCCGTGTAGACGAGCTGCCCCTTGCCGTCACCACGATCCTTGTCGAACCTGTACTCGAAGATGTCCTGGAGCGTTACGGTGTCACCCTCCATACGCTGAACCTCGGTGATATTGGTAATCCGGCGCGCGCCGTCGTTGAAGCGCTCAATCTGGACGATCAGGTCGAGCGCGCGAGAGAGCTGCTGGCGGATCGCGGACATGGGGAACTCGATGCCGGCCATCAGCACCATGCTCTCGACACGGGCCACCGCATCACGAGGAGTGTTCGCATGACAGGTGCTGAGCGAGCCGTCGTGGCCGGTGTTCATCGCCTGCAACATGTCGAGCGCCTCGGAACCACGGACCTCACCGACAACGATCCGGTCGGGGCGCATACGCAGGGCATTTCGCATCAGCTCACGGATCGGCACCTCACCCTGGCCCTCGACGTTCTTAGGCCGGGCCTCCAGCCGAAGGACGTGAGCCTGGTTGAGCCGCAGCTCGGCGGCATCCTCGATCGTCACGATCCGGTGGTCCTCCGGGATCGCGGAGGAAAGCGCGTTCAGGAGCGTCGTCTTGCCCGAGCCCGTGCCGCCCGAGATCAAGATGTTGAGCTCGGCAACAATTGCCATCTCCAGAAACTCCCTGGCGGCGTGCGTCAGCGAGTTGATTCCGACGAGGTCGTTGAGGTCCCAGCGCTTCTTAGAGAACTTACGGATCGTCAGCAGCGGTCCGGTGAGTGAAAGCGGCGGCAGCACCACGTTGACGCGGCTGCCGTCGGGCAGACGAGCGTCAACCATCGGCGAGGACTCGTCGACGCGGCGCCCCACCTGAGCCACGATCTTGTTGATGATCCGGCGCAGATGATGCTCATCCGTGAAGCGCACACCGGTCTTTTCGAGCAGCCCGGCGCGCTCCACCCAGACATCGGACGGGCCGTTTACCATGACCTCATTGACGGTGTCGTCCTGCAGCAGCGGCTCGATCGGACCGTGGCCCAGAGTGTCGTTCGCGATCTCCTGGGTCAGTCGCTCGCGGTCGGCCGTGGAGATCCCGCGCTCCAAGGCAAGACGCTGGCGGATGTCCGCTAGCACGACCTCGCGCAGAGCGACATGTGACAGCGCCTCGTTGTAGAGCCGCGGCCCGAGCTCGGAGATGACCGCCATGTGAATGCGGTCCTTGAGTTCGACGAACGATGAATCAGCTGCAGCACCAGGTTGATGTTCGACCGTCGTGGTGGGCTGGTTCCCGCCGGCGAGACGCTCGCGCAGTTCCACGGCCTACTCCTAAGTTCCGGAGGCGAGCTCGCCCTTGGAAGCAACCGGCTTGCGCCCGAACAGCCGCCGACGCTCCTTGACCTGGATCGGCGCCTGCACCGCTGACCCAGCCGCCTGATCCTGCATGAACTTATCGGCGAGCGAGTTGATTGCGAGCGCGGCGGTCGACTTACTGCCCGAGAGCGTGATCGGCACGCCGTCGTTGATTGAGATCGGGATAGCTCGGTCGCTGGGCACCATCACGTCGGGCGTGCGTCCGAGGATCTGAACGGCGTCGGCGTCCGAGATGCCCACGTTCGTGCCGGCGCGGTTGAGAACAAGTCGTACCCGGTCCGCCGGGTGACCCATAAGCTCGAGTGTGTCGAGCCCAAGTCGGGTGTTCTTCAGTGACAGCGCGTCGAACATCGCGACCATGCAGATCCAGCTTGCGACGTCGACCGTGGCGATCACCTCGGAGGTGAACGCCGGCGGCGTATCAACCACCACGAAGTCGTACTCCTGACGGAGCAGCGAGTACACGGTGGTCAGCATCTGCGCCGTGACTGAGACCGCCTGATCGGGGCGTGCCGGAGCCGCCAGAACACGTAGCCCGCTCGGATGCCGGAGCATGAAGTCATCGAGCTTGTCGGCGTCAAGACTTCCGCCCGAGACCGCAAGGTCAAAGAGCGTGGTCTCCGGCGCCAGCCCGAGCGCCAGGGCGACGTCGCCGAATTGCAGGTCGAGATCGATCAGCGCCGTGCGCTTACCGCGCGTTGCCAGTGCCGCGCCCAAGTTAGAGGCGGCAACCGTCTTGCCGACGCCGCCCTTGGACCCGAGCACGCAGATCAGCGAACCCTCCTCCTGTCCGCGCTCGTTCGCGCTCCGATTTCGCGTAACCGCCTTGCGGATCGCGAACTCGACGTCGCGCGAGATCTGTTCAGGAATGTACGGGCCCGGATGCAGGACTAGGAAGTCGTCTGCGCCGGCCGCGAAGGCAGCGTGCACGAACTCGGGATCGCTGCCGTGCGACATGATCACGACCGGCGTCCGGCTGCGTACCGTGTTCCAGAGATGCAGTAGCTCGAGCGCTCCGCCTGAACCCTCGCGGCAAGCCACGAGCAACAGGTCTACGTCGAGTCGCAGGATCGCGTCGGCGTTCAGCTGAAAGGTGCTGAAGACCTCTGCGACGTCGATCCCGGCGTCGTCCGGAATGTGCTCGCCCACCAGACGGATCGGTGCCGTCTCATCGTGGGCGACGGCGGCTGTGATGCGACGTGCCATGGGGTTCCTCGCTAGAACGATCCGACCGAGCCGACTTCGCCGACTGGCACGGAGTTGGTTGCCTTGACTGCCGGCCGCATTGACAGCCACAAAGAGTTCGAACCCAACGTCGCGGCCGCCACAACCAGGGCCTGCTTGTCGGTGAGTCGCAAGACGACTATCCCGCTGGCATTAGCGATGATCGTCACGTCCTTGATCAGCAGCTTGACGTGGTCGGTCGCGGTGTCGACGTCCATCACGTCAACCGTGCTGTCCGGCTGCAGATAGGTCGTGAGGCCGTGCTCATCATCGAGCGTGAAGGCGACACCGCGCTGATCACCCTTGAGATAACTGGTGAGCGAGTTGACGGGTGTCTTGGTGAAGTCGCTGAGCGTGATCTGCTGGCCAGCTTCGATCGCGACAGACGTAGCTTGTCCCGCGACCGTCGCCGGATCACTGAGCGCGCCCACCACCACCTGCGATTGGGGAACGCGCGTCGGTGCCAGCAGTCCACCAGCGGCAAGCTGCGTCTCGGGCGTCCCCGCCGGTATGGCGTGCTTGGCCACGAGGACGGTGCTGTCCTGCGGCGCGACGATTGCCGGCGTGGTCTTGTGGTAATGCGTGACGAACAGATAGATCAGGACAGCGGCAAGTAGCGCCGAGACGCCCGCAACGAGCATCGCAGTCTTGCGGTTGTTCAGGCCTTGTCCGCCTGATGCGGACTTACCGAAATGTCGATGAGCTTCCATTTCACGCGCTCCGTTGGGTTTCGTCTTGTGCTATCGGCGCGATTGACGGGTAACTTGATCGATGCCGCACAGAATGCGATCTGTCCCGGCTTGCGCGCCTGCGCTTTGGGGGCGCTTGATCAGCCCGCGCACCGTGCGCCCTGTATCGGCGCGAGCACGTCTTGCTTTAGTCGCCGGTGCCTGGACTCGGACCAACGTAGGGCTACGGGCTGCGCGAAGCTCCTGCTATGGGGCTATTTCGGCAAATCCTCGTCGCGCATTGCGGGGAACAGCACGACCTCGCGGATCGTCTTCTGCCCGGTGAACATCATCGCCATGCGGTCGATCCCAAAGCCGATTCCACCGGTGGGCGGCATCCCGTATTCGAGCGCCTGGATGTACGCCTCGTCGTAGGGCTGCGCCTCCTCGTCACCGCTGGCGGCAAGCGCCCTTTGATCCTCGAAGCGCGCCCGCTGGTCGTCGGGATCGTTGAGCTCGCTGAAGGCGTTGGCGACCTCGATACCGCCGATGAACGCCTCAAAGCGCTCCACCAGCCCCTCCTCGCTGCGGTGGCGCTTGGCCAACGGCGAGATCTCGACGGGGTAGTCGAACAGGAATGTGGGCTCGATCAGCGTCGGCTCGACATGCTTGGAGACGAGCTCGTCGACCAGCTGCGGCCAGGTATCGGTCTCCGGCACCGGCAGCCCCTTGGCCGCCATCGACGCCGCCAGTGAGTCGCGGTCGCGGTTTGCGCGAATGTCGATGCCGGTGCGGGCCTCGATCGATCCGGTCAGGGTCTCCCGGTGCCAGGGCTTCTGGAAATCGATCTCGCCGGCGTACCCGATCTGCGTGGCGACGAAGCTCATCATCGCCTCAAAGCGTGCGGCGATGTCCTTGTAGTCGGCGTAGGCCTCGTACCACTCGATCATCGTGAACTCGGGGTTGTGCTTGTATGAGAGACCCTCGTTACGGAAGTTCCGCCCGATCTCATAGACACGCTCGAGACCGCCGACGATCAGCCGCTTGAGGTAGAGCTCGCTGGCGATCCGCAGGTAGAGCTCGCGATCGAGCGCGTTGTGGTGAGTCATGAACGGTCGTGCCGCGGCGCCGCCGTACAGCGGCTGCAGGATCGGCGTCTCGACCTCGATGAAACCGTCGTCGTCGAGGAAGCGCCGGATCGCCGTGACCATCCGCGCGCGGGTGATGAAGAGCGCGCGCGTCTCCTCGTTGGACAGCAGGTCGACCTCGCGGTGACGGAAGCGGGTCTCAACGTCGGTCAGGCCGTGGTGCTTGTCGGGCGGCGGCCGCAGCGATTTGGCGAGCAGCTCGAAGTCGGTCACGCGCAGCGATAGCTCGCCGCGCCTGGAGTTGAAGGCGGTGCCATCGACGCCGATCAGGTCGCCGAGGTCGAGGTCCAGCAGCAACTGCATGCGCTCACCTCCGAGCTCGTCGACACGTGCCTGCAACTGGATCCGCCCCGAGCGATCGACGAGGTCCAGAAACGCCATCTTGCCCTGCCCGCGTCGCGCCGCCAGGCGGCCCGCGACGCGGTGGGAGGCCGTCGTCTCCTGGCCCTGTTCGAGGTCGGCATGTGCTTCGCGCACGGCCGCAATCGGCTCGACGCCCGGATATCCGTACGGAAAGGGCTCGACGCCCGCCGCACGCAACGCCGCCAGCTTCTGGCGGCGCGCGGCGAAGACGTCGGGCTGCTCCTCAGGTTCGCCTGGGTCGCTCACAGGACCACTGTCCTTTGGAGCTAGGCGACTTCAATCTTGGAGATCTTCAGCTGACGCTCGCCCCGGGGGGTGGAAACGGAGACGGTCTCGCCCTTCTTGCGACCGATCAGCGCCTTGCCGACAGGGGATTCATTTGAGAGCTTCAGCTCCGCCGGCTTGGCCTCGGCGGAGCCCACGATCGTGTATTTGTGCTTTGCGCCATCACCGTCGGTGACGTGCACCATGGTGCCGACGCGCACGACGTCGGTATCGAGCTCGGAAGCGTCGATCACAGTCGCGGAACGCAGCTTCTCCTCCAGTCCGGCGATGCGCGCCTCGAGCATCGCCTGCTCGTTCTTCGCGTCGTCGTACTCGGCGTTCTCGGAGATGTCGCCGAACTCACGCGCTTCCTTGATCCGGGCGGCCACCTCGCGACGGCGCACGGTCGACATATGCTCGAGCTCAGACTTGAGGCTCTCGAGACCTTCGGGGGTGAGAATGACGTCCTTGGGCATATGGCTGAAATCCGTAGTAAGGAAAGAAAAAGCCCGCAAGTGCGGGTAGTCCACAGCACGTTCTGTTGCGTGGGCGGAGGAGTATAGACCTCCGCTGAACGGGTTCCCGGACTGACCCCTTTACAAACCGCTCAAGGACAGCGGCAACCACGTATCGGCGGCCTCGAACAGCTCGCGCGCGCGGTCCACGCTGTCGGTCTGCTGGAGCGCGGCCTGCAGCACCGCCTGCTCGTGGCGCGTGCCTCCGAGACGCTCGATGTACCAGGGATAGAACTTGCGCAGATAGCGGTTGGCACGCTCCGCGCCGAGGTGTTCGACCGCGCAGTCGAGCACCCAGTTGACCTCGGTGATGATCTCCGCGCGCGTCGGCTCTTCGTCGCGACCGCCGACCAGCTGCTCGAACACCCAAGGGTTTCCGAGCGAGCCACGAGCGAGCAGCACGGCAGTCGGCGCCGGTGCGCTCGAACGCCTCCCGTGCGAGCGCGGCCGAGCGCAGCCCGCCCGAGAGCAGCACCGGCACAGGCAGTTCCTGCACGAGCCGCGCCGCGAGCTCGTAGTCGGGCTTGCCGGCATGGCGCTGGGAGGCATGCCGAGGATGGATGGAGAGCGCCACGACGCCGCCGCGCTCGGCCAGATCACGCGCGACGGCGATGCCCTTGCCGTCTCCCGGGCGCAACCCCGTGCGTAGCTTCACGGTCACCGGCAGGCCACTGCCCCGGGCGGCGGCCAGCGCCACCGCGACGGCACGATCCGGATCCTCGAGCAGCGCCGCACCCGCGCCCGTCTTGCACACCTTCGGCACCGGGCAGCCCATGTTGATGTCGATCAGGTCGGCCCCGGCGGCGGCGACGCGCTCGGCGGCCGAGGCCATCACCTCGGGGTCGGCGCCGAACAGCTGCACCGAGACTGGATGCTCCTCCGGGTGGATCCGCAGCAACTCCCGGCAGGTTCGCTCATTTCCGTAGTGCACGGCGTGGCTCGAGACCATCTCGGAGACGGTCAGGCCAGCGCCATAGCGCTTGGCCTGCAGACGCACGAACCAGTTGCCGATCCCGGCCAGCGGCGCCAGCACGATCCGGTTGGGGATCGTCAAGTCGCCGAGCTGCCACGGCTCGTTGAGCGATCGCGGCTCAGTCTGGCTCGTGCTCATCGCGTTCATGGTACGAATCCGGGCATGGATCTTGATGCTGTGACCGCCCCGTGGCTTCGGGCAGTTCGTGACCAGGTGCCGGGTCTCGAGCTGTTCGACGCCCACACACATCTGGGCCAGAACGACCCGGATGGAATGCACCAGAGCCCCGAGGAGCTGCTCAAGGGCCTGCGCGCAGCCGAAGCGCGTGGCTGCTTCGTCTTCCCGATGCACGAGCCCGACGGCTATCCGCCGGCCAATGACCACGTGATCGACGTCGCAGCGGCCACGGAAGGACTGTTCGTGCCCTTCTGTCGCGTGAAGCCGGGCGACGGGGCACTGGCCGAAGCTGAGCGTGCGCTCGGCCGCGGCGCCAGCGGCATCAAGCTGCACCCACGCGCCGAGCAGTTCACCCTTGACCATCCGGACGTGCGCGGGCTGTTCGCACTCGCGCACGAGCGGACGCTGCCGATCCTGATCCATGCGGGTCGCGGGATCCCCGCGCTGGGTGAGCACGTGATTCAGTACGCCGGCGAATACCCCAACGCGCGCGTGATCCTCGCCCACGCCGCCGTCTCCGATCTGGCCTGGATCTGGCGCGCCTGCGTCGACCTGCCGAACGTTTTGTTCGACACGGCCTGGTGGATCTCCCAGGATCTGAGGGCGCTGTTCGCGCTGGTGCCACCGGCACAGATCCTGTTCGCCTCGGACGCGCCCTATGGGCTCACGGGCGTGTCGGCAGCCTCCCAGTTGCGCCTGGCACTGCAGGCGGGAATGACCGCCGAGCAGGTCGCGCTGATCGCCGCTGGGCAGTCGCTGCAGCTTGCAAGTGGCGATGCGCTCGCGGTCTCAGGGCCCGCGGTTGGGGAGCGCGAACAGGCGAGCCATCTGCTGCTCGAGCGGGTCGCCAACTACCTGCAGGTCGGCGTGCTGCTCGAGTTCCGCACCGGCGACGGCAGCGAGATGGTGGCGCTGGCCGAACTCGCCTGCAATGTCCCCTGCGAAGTGGACGACGCGCCCGTGTTCGCAGCGATCAGGAAGCTGCTGAGCATCTACGCGGTGGCACGCGCAGCGGCGCCCGAAGATCGCGCGCCGCGCTCGCTGCTGCAGCTGGCGGCGGCGGTGGCGATGTCTCCGGACGTGCCGATCCCGGCCAGTGCCCTCTGAGCGACGCAGCGAGCGCGCTAACCGGCGTTGCGGTCCCAGATCAACCGCAGGCCCGTCAGCGTCAGGAACTGGTCGACCTCATCGATCGTTTCCTTGATGAACGGGTACATCACGGTCGAGAAGCCGCCGGTCGCGATCACCCTGGTGCCCGCGCCCAGCTCCTCACGCAACCTGCGTACGATCCCCTCCACCTGACCGGCGAAACCGAAGGCGATGCCGCTGCGGATCGCCTCGACCGTCGAGCGCCCGATCACCGCGCGTGGCTCGCTCAGCTCGACGATCGGCAGCTTCGCGGCGCGCTCCGACAGCGCCGCGAGCGAGATCTCGATGCCCGGGGTGATGATGCCGCCGAGGTACTCGCCCTCGCCCGAGACGGCGTCGTAGGTGATCGCGGTGCCGAAATCCACGACCACACAGGTCGAGCCGACACGCGCATAGGCGGCGACAGCGTTGACCAGGCGATCGGCGCCGACCTCGTAAGGATTCTCCGTCCGGATCGGCATGCCGGTCCTGATCGAGGGGCCGACGACGAGCATCTCATGGCCGATGTACCGCGAGGCGACCGTGCGCCATTGATCGCTCAGCTGCGGCACGGTCGAGGACACGATCGAGCCGGCGAGGTCGGCGAAGGCAAGACCGCGGAGTGCCAGCAGGTTGGCGAGCAGGGCCGCCAGCTCATCCGAGGTGGATTCGCGGTCGGTGGCAAAGCGCCAGTCCTCCGCAACCCGGTCCGAGCCCGTGTCGAACACGCCGAAGTGGGTCTGGGTATTGCCCACATCGACGACCAGCAACCTGCCATCAAGGTCTGACATCGCCCGGACTATAAATGCCGTCCCGTGGCCAGCGGCGGTCCGGCGATGCGGACATCCTGCCCGCCCCCCAGCGCCGACAGTGCGTCGGCCAGCCGCTCACCACCGGGCAACCTCAGCTCGGGCTCGAGCTCGAGCAGCGGTACGAGCACGAAGCGCCGGCTCGTGACCTGCTCATGCGGCAGCCGCAGGCGCTCTGACTCGTACTCGAGATCGCCCAGCAGCAGCACATCGACATCGATCACCCGAGGTCCATGACGCGGCCCGCCGACGCTGCGCCCGACCTCGCGCTCGACCTGCTTGCAGGCGTCGAGCAGCTCGATCGGCTCGTGCTCGGTTTCGATCTCGATGCAGGCGTTGAGGAACTCGGGCTGGTCCACGATCAGCCCGACCGGCTCGGTGTCATAGGTCGAGGAGCAACGCAGCACCCACACCCCGTGCCGCGGCAACGCGTCGATCGCCGCCTGCAGGTGCGAGCGCCGGTCGCCGATGTTGGAGCCGAGACCCACAAAACCGCGTAGGCGCCCGCTTGGGCGGCTCGCCGCTGCTTCGCCGCCTGATTGCGGCGGGGTCACGCCTCGCGCCAGACCTCGACCGACACCTCGCCCACGGTGAGCGCGATCGGCGGCTCCGGCTTGGCGGCCTTGACCCAGACAGCGTGCAGTTCGTAGCGCTCGATCAGACGGTCGGCCACCGCTGTGCAGAAGCGCTCGAGTGTGCGGTACTCGCGCTGTTGCGCGACGAGGTTGACGACCTCACAAACCTGCCCGTAGTCGACGGTGTCATCGATCCGGTCGGTGACCGTCGCGTCGCACTCGCCGACATCGAGGCGCAGGTCGACGAGCAACCGCTGACCGACCTCGCGCTCGGCGGCGGTCACACCGAAGTGTGTGTAGAGCGAGAGGCCACTGACCTCGATCGTTACCTCGGGCTCCGGATGGCCCTCGTCATCATCGTCGAAGTCCTCCTCCTCGAGCTCCTCGAGCTCCTCGGGCTCCTCCGGATCGAACTCGTCTTCATGTTCTTGGTCGTCGCTCATTGCCGTGAGAATCTACCCCGCGAGCGCGGCGGCCGTCACCGTCAGGGCATCGCACAGCGGCGCCACGTCATGCACTCGGAAGATCCGTGCCCCGGCCGCATAGGCGATCACGTTGGTGGCGATCGTCGCGGGCAGGCGCTCGTCGATGGGGCGCCCGGTGATGTCGCCGAGGAAGCCCTTGCGACTGGTGCCGACGAGAACCGGACGGCCGAGCGCGACGAGCTCTGGCAGCCGCCGCAGCAGCTCCAGATTCTGAGCTGCGTCCTTACCGAAGCTGCCGCCGCCGAATCCAGGATCGAGGATGATCCTGTCCTCCGGGACGCCGTGCGCGATCGCAAACGCCATGCGCTCCTCGAGAAAGCTCTTCACCTCGGCGACGATGTCGCCGTAGCGCGGCGGCACCGGCGGCTGGTTCGGCGGGCTCTGCATGTGCATCAGGCATAGCTGCGCCCCGGCCGCCGCGGTCAGCTCGGCGAGCTCAGGTGCGGCACGCAACGCGGTGACGTCGTTGACAAGCGTCGCGCCCGCAGCCAGCGCCCGCTCTGCCACCTCGGCCTTCATCGTGTCCACCGAGATCTGTGCGCGCGCGCCGGCGGCGACCAGCGCCTCGATCACAGGCACGACCCGCCGAGACTCCTCGTCCGCCTCGACCGGATCGGCCCCGGGGCGTGTCGACTCGCCGCCGATGTCGAGAATCGCGGCGCCCTCCGCTTCGAGCGCCAGCCCGTGCGCGACCGCGGCGGCGGGGTCGAAGAAGCGACCCGCATCGCTGAACGAATCGGGCGTCACGTTGACGACCCCCATCACACTGAAGTCACGGGTGGGAGCGGGATTCGAGTTAGCATCGCGCTGCATGGTTGCCCCCGCACGGTACCGATGAGCGAGCAGACGACGATCAGCCGCAGGCAGCTGCTCGCGCGCGGCGGGGCGGCGGCCGCGGGCCTGGCCGCCACCGGACTTTATTCCGGCCTGCCGGCCTGGGCGCGCCCGGTGGCGCAGGCGGCAGCCGGCCTCCGCACACCGGGCTCACTACCGTTTCCGCAGCTGCCGGCAGGCCAGGCAACGCCCGGGCTCAAGCAGATCGAGCACGTCGTCGTGCTGATGATGGAGAACCACTCCTTCGACAATCTGCTGGGCATGGTCCCCCACCAGGTCAAGGGGCGAGCCACGGTCGATGGGCTCACGGTCAAGCGCGGGAAGCCGCAGAACTCCAACCCGTCGAGCGTCGCGCCGTACGGGATCAGGGGCCCGCTCGTGACCGCCCTGCGTGCCGCCTCACCATGCCAGAGCACAAGTGTTACGCAGGCCTGGAACGCCTCGCACACCGCCTGGAACAACGGTGCCAACAACGGCTTCGTGCAGGCATCCGGGACGCCCGCGATGTGGTTCTGGGACCGCTCGTACCTGCCAACGAGCTACTCGATGGCGCAGTACTTCCCGATCGGCGAGCGCTATTTCTGCTCGGTGCTGGCGCAGACCTACCCGAACCGCCGCTTCCTGTTCTGTGGCACCGCGTCAGGTCTCACCGCCACCAACGACTACACCTTCCAGGTGCCGGCCGCCAATGGCACGATCTTCAATCAACTGCTCGAGCACAACATCAGCTGGCTCAACTACGTGACGCCAACGCAGGGTGCGCTCGAGGGCTCGCCGCTGATCGTGCCCGAGTTCGCGCAGTCGCCCGCCTGCACCAGCCGGATGGTCCCGATCACCCGGTTCTTCAGTGACGCCGCGCAGGGAAAGCTGCCGGCCTTCTCCTTCCTCGACCCCAACTACGACATCGACTCCGAGGAGAACCCGCAGGACATCCAGGCTGGCGAACGCTTCATTTCTCAGGTCGTGAATGCCGTACTGCACTCACGCCGCTGGCACAAGACGGCGCTGTTCATCACCTGGGACGAGCACGGCGGCTACTACGACCACGTGCCACCACCGCGCGCGATCGCACCCGACAGCATCGCGCCGATCACGATCCCGGCGGCGCTCACCAATCCAAGCCAGCCGCTGTCACCGGGTGGCTTCAACCGCTACGGCTTCCGCGTGCCGCTGTTCGTGATCTCCCCGTGGGCGCGTGCCAACTACGTCTCCCGGGTCGTGCAGGACCACACCTCGATCCTTGCGTTCATTGAACGCAAGTGGAACCTTCCCGCACTCAGCTTCCGCGACGCCAACGCCCATCCAATGACCGACTACTTCGACTTTCGCCGCCCCACCTTCGCCAAGCCGCCGAAGCTGACGGCGGCTCCGGCAATGGCGCCGGGCCTGGCGGAGTGTGAGCGCGCCGGACTCACGCCACCGGCCGGCACGCCCGGGCTAACCGGCGCCTCCTGACGGCCCCAACCCGCCTCAGTCCTCGGGCCAGTGCCCGGTGCGGCGCAAGTGCTCGCGGGCCCGCTCCTCAACGTCGCGGTCGTCTTTCTCGGAGGCGTTCAGCCGCAACATCCAGTTGAGCAGCGAGACCATCAGCGCGATCACGAACGCCGCCACACCGACGGCCGACAGCATCGAATCGCGGTTGATCAGGGTCGAGGTGAAGACGTTCGATTCGGCGGCGTTGTCCTGCACACCGGTCAGGTGCCCGTGCGAGAGCACAAGGCACACGATCCCGGCGATGACAAGCGCGAGCGGCAGGCCCCAGCGGACGAACAGAACCAGCGGGCCCGGCTTTGGTGCAGTGGAGTTGCGTGAGACGCCAAGCACTACTACTCGGCGGTGCCGCCGGCGTAACCCGGCCGCGGGAAGAGCTTGGGGCTCTCACCGCTGCGCTCCGGCTGCGCGGCTGCCGGCAGCGACGGCGGCGGCGGCGCCTCGGATCCGAAGACGTCCTCTTCGCTGTCACCGCTGAGCAGCGCCACGAACTGGTCGCGCTCGATCGTCTCGCGCTTGAGCAGGATCTCGGAGATGCGGTTCAGTGACTCGCGGTGCTCGGTGAGGATGTCACGCGCGACCGTGTGCGCCGACTCGACGATGCGACGGATCTCGAGGTCGATCTCGCGTGCGATCTCGTCCGAGTAGTCCGGCTCGGAGCTGAACTCGCGCCCCAGGAATGGCTGGCCGTGGTCATGTCCGAAGACGCGCGGTCCGAGCTTCTCTGACATGCCGAAGCGCATCACCATCTGCTTGGAGGTGGCGGTGACCTTCTCAAGGTCGTTGGAGGCGCCGGTCGTGATCTCGCCGAACACCAGCTCCTCGGCGGCACGCCCGCCGAGCGTCATCGCCATCGTGTCGAGCAGCTCTGCGCGGGTGGTGAGGAACTTGTCCTCGCCCGGCAGTGAGATCGTGTAGCCCAGCGCCTGACCACGGGAGATCACCGAGATCTTGTGGATTGGGTCGCTGTTGGGCAGGTAGTGACCGACGATGGCGTGGCCCATCTCGTGATAGGCGGTGATCCGGCGTTCCTTCTCGCCCATCACACGTGTCTTCTTCTCGGGGCCCGCGATCACGCGCATGATCCCCTCCTCGAGCTCGACCTGGGTGATCTCGCGCTTGCCGCTGCGGGCGGCGAGCAGGGCGGCCTCATTGACCAGGTTCGAGAGGTCGGCACCGGTGAAGCCCGGGGTCTGCCCGGCGAGCGCGTCGACGTCGATCTCGCGCGCCAGCGGCTTGCCGCGGGTGTGGACCTCAAGGATCTTCTTGCGGCCGGTGCGGTCGGGGCGGTCGACGACGATCTGGCGATCGAAACGGCCGGGACGCAGCAGCGCCGGGTCGAGGATGTCGGGACGGTTGGTGGCCGCGATCAGGATGATGTTGTCCTTCATCTCGAAGCCATCCATCTCGACCAGCAGCTGGTTCAGCGTCTGCTCGCGCTCATCGTGACCGCCGCCCAGGCCGGCGCCACGATGGCGTCCGACGGCGTCGATCTCGTCCATGAAGATGATGCAGGGTGAGTTCTGCTTGGCCTGCTCGAAGAGGTCGCGGACGCGTGATGCGCCGACACCGACGAACATCTCGACGAAGTCGGAGCCCGAGATTGAGAAGAACGGGACGCCGGCCTCACCGGCGACGGCGCGCGCGAGCAGAGTCTTGCCGGTGCCCGGTGGTCCGTAGAGCAGCACGCCCTTGGGGATCCGGGCACCCAGCGCCTGGAACTTCTTGGGGTTCTCGAGGAACTCCTTGATCTCGTGCAGCTCCTCGACCGCCTCGTCGACGCCGGCGACGTCACGGAAGGTGATCTTGGGCGAGTCGACCGACATTCGCTTGGCGCGCGACTTGCCGAACGACATCACCTTGGAGCCGCCTCCCTGGACCTGATTCATGAGGAACAGCCAGAAGCCGATGAAGATCACGAACGGCAAGAGGTAGGTCAGGAGCGAGATCCAGCCGTTGCTGGCGGTGTCCTGCACGTTGAGCGCGTTGTAGCCCTCGTTCTTGGTGACGTCGTTGATGATCTGCGAGACGTAGCCGTTGGGGTAGCCGGTCGAGTACTTCTGACCATCGGTCAGCTCGACGGACATGCTGTTGTCCTTTTGGTCGAGCGAGACGCTCAGAACGCCGTTGTTCTGGATCTTTTCGATGGTCTGCCCGAAGTTGGGCACCGTTGAAGGGCCGTTGCTACCGACGAGCTTTGACGCGAAGAACGCCAGCACCACCACGATCAGGATGGGAAAGGCAGCGCTCTTGAAGAAACGACTCATGTTCAGGCCTCACTCCTGGTTGCCGCCACTTAGGCTCTTGCGACTCTCAGGCGGGAAAGGCCAAGCGTAGCATTCGCCTGTCGCTGCCCAAATCGGTGCATTTCCTCGCCCAAAGCAGGCGATCGGCGCGCTACGGCGTGAGCACCGCGACGTACGGGAGCGCGCGGTAGCGCTCGGCATGATCGAGGCCGTAACCGACCACGAACTCGTCAGGGATCTCGAAGCCGACGTAACGCGCCTCGAGCTTGACCTCGCGACTCACCGGCTTGCGCAGCAGCGCGCAGACCTCGAGCGACGCCGGCTTGCGGCCCGCCAGGTTGCGCAGCAGGTACTGCAACGTCAGCCCGGAATCGACGATGTCCTCGACGATCAGCACATGCCGGCCCTCGATCGCGGCGTCGAGGTCCTTGAGGATCCGCACGACGCCGGAGGACTTGGTCGATGAGCCATACGAGGAGATCGCCATGAAGTCGACCTCGCACTCGATCGAGAGCGCGCGCATGAAATCGGCCAGGAAGAAGATCGCACCCTTGAGCACGCCGATGAGCAGCAGATCCTTGCCGGCGTAGTCACCCGAGACCTGGACCGCGAGCTCCTTCACGCGCCGTTGAAGGTCATCGGAGCCGACGATGATCTCGCCCAGGTTCAGGTCCTTCGTCGCCACTCAAAATGAGTTTATGGGTCGCGCGCGATCTCCGGCGTGCGGTCGAAGCTGAGCACCCCATCGACCGCGCTCGCGCGCACTCCGCCCGGCAGATCCAGGTGCGTGACACCGCCGTCGCGCAGCGCCAGGATGTCATCGAGGCGGCGGCTCGTCCCCGGCGTCGGGCGCCCATTGACCGCGTCGGCCAGGCGCTGCACGATCAGCCGCGCCAGCGCCGAGGGCAGCGCGCGCAGCTGCCGCAGCTCGATCGCACTGCGGCCGGCGAGCTCATCCTCGACGAGGATGTCCAACACGTCGGCCTCGTCGCGCAGCGTCTCCGCCAGCGCCAGCACGTTCTGCTCGGCGCCGGGATGGATCGCGCGCAGCGCCGGCACAAGATCTGCGCGTACGCGCCCGCGCGCATACAGATCCGAGTCGTTGGACTCGTCGTCACGCCAGCTCAGTCCCCGCTCCCGGCAGTAGTCGCCGGTCTGCTCGCGCGTGAAGCGCAGCAGCGGCCGGATCAGGTTGCCATCGCGCGGGCGCATGCCCAGCAGCGCCCGGCGGCTCGGTGAGGAGGCCAGCCGGTAGAGGATCGTCTCGACCTGGTCGGTCGCGGTGTGTCCTGCGGCGATGTCCGCCGCGCGCGAAAGCGCGAGCAGCGCGGCGGCGTCATAGCGCAGCGTCCGTGCCCAGGCCTGCTTGTTGCCGGCGGGCGCGCCGGCCCGCTCGACGGTCAGCCCAACGCCGAGCCGGGCGCACAGCTCGCGGCAGTGGCGCTCGTCCTCGGCCGAGCTGTCACGCAGACCGTAATTGACATGCAGGGCGCTGATCGCCTC
Source organism: uncultured Actinomycetota bacterium (assembly GCA_963706725.1). Classification (GTDB taxonomy): domain Bacteria; phylum Actinomycetota; class Thermoleophilia; order Solirubrobacterales; family Solirubrobacteraceae; genus Palsa-465. The sequence goes on from OY970167.1 coordinate 3,564,669, forward strand.
GGCGCCACAAACACGGACGGCGACATCGAGCAGGCACGTCGAGTCCCGCCCGCCTGAGAGCAGCACCACGACCGGCAGGCGGGCCACCAGCAGGCCCTGCTCGCGCACGCCGGCGCTGACGGTCTCAACGACGCTCACGCGCGCGGCCCGTCGACGATCCGGAAGAGCTCGGTGGGCTCGCTGAAGCCGCGCAGGCGCACCTCGGGGAGCGGCTCGAAGCGCAAGCTGGCGCCGCTGGCCTCAACCACGGGGCGCGTCACCAGCACCTCCCCGGCCCCGGACTTGGCCTGCACCCGTGCGGCGAGGTTGACCTCGCGACCGAAGTAGTCGCCCTCGCGGTACTGCGCGTAGCCGTAGTGCACGGCGGCGCGCGGGCGCGGCTGCTCCGACATCAGGCCCTCAAGCCGCGCGGCCCAGACGGCCAGCGCCGCCGGATCGGAGCCGACGACCATCACCTCGTCACCGATCGTCTTGATCACCCGCGCGTCGTCGGGCAGGGTCGCAGTCACGCTGGCGATGAAGCGGTCGACGACGTCGAGCGCATGCAGGTCGCCGCGCGTCTCGGTCAGCTGGGTGTAGCCGGCAAGGTCGGCAAAGGCGATCGCCACGCGCATGCGCCCCACGCCCTCCTCGCCGCTCGAGAGCTCGGCCTCCATGTGCCCGACGACATCCTGGTCGATGAAGTGCATCAGCATGCGCCGGTGCAGCTGCTCGAGCAGCGGCGTGCTGATCGGCAGCAGGCCCTCGGCAACCGTCAGCATCGCGTCAGCCATCTCCTCGGCCGAGCCGCCGGATCGCATCAACGGCTCGTGCACGTAGAGATGCACGAGCCGCACCTCGGCGTCGGCGATCTGGCTGATCGCCTGTGCGTAGACGCGCGTGAGCTGCTGCATCGCCTCGCGCGGCAACCCCGCCCTGACGGCGGCGGCGACGTAGCCGACGACCTGCATGGCGACCTCGTCGAGCGGCTCGCCCGCCGCGATCCCGAGACCGGCCGCGACGCGATCGACGGTCGCGGCATCGACGCCCGTGCGGCGTGTCGCCTGCCTGCGCGTGTAGCGGCGCCCGCCGGTCTCAAACAGCTCGAGGATGCGGCCGAACGCCAGCCGCCCTTCCGCTGTGGCGCGTCGGATCTGCGCGAGTGTGTAGCCACGGTCGCGCAGGCGTCGGATCAGCCTCGCCTTGCCGAGCGCGGCGGGCGTCCAGGCGCCCTCATACTCAGGCACCACGCCCTCCCGGACCCAGCGCCTCAGGGTGTCCACCGAGACGCCGACCGCAGCGGCCGCTTCTGTGGCAGTCATCGCAGGGGCGGAGTCTATGGGCCCGCGACGGTCTAATCTCGCGCGCTCGTGCGGAACTTGGTGCATATTCATCAGACCGCCGAGCTGGCCGAGCGCGTACTGCTTCCGGGCGACCCCGGCCGCGCGCTGCGTCTGGCCCAAGAGCTGCTCGAGACGCCGAAGATGCTCAACCACAACCGTGGCCTGTGGGGTTACACGGGCACGGCCGCCGATGGTGAGCCGCTGAGCATCCAGAGCACCGGCATGGGCGGGGCGAGCGCGGCGATCGTGGCGACCGAGCTGATCGAGCTGGGAGCGCGGCGGCTGCTGCGGGTAGGGACCTGCGGGGCCCTCGACCCGGGCCTCGAGCTCGGGCAGCTGCTGGTCGTGGCCGAGGCGCTGGCTGACGACGGCACCAGCCGCGCCCTGGGCAACCACGAGCAGCTCGCGCGGGTGTCCGCGCCCGGGACGCTGACCGAAGCGCTCGGATCAGACGGTGGCCAGCGGGCCACCGTCGTATCCACAGACCTCTTCTATGACGCCGGGGACCATATCGATGGCTGGATGCATGCCGGTGCGCTCGCGGTCGAGATGGAGGCCGCCACGATCTTCACCGTCGCGGCACGCCACGGCGTGCAGGCCGGTTGCGCACTGCTCGTCGCGAACATCGTCGACACGGGCATCTACATCGAGCCCGACGCCCTGCACGCCGCCGAGCTCGCGCTCGGCAGGCTGGCGATCGCCGCGCTCAGCTGAGCTTCTTGTCGAGCCGCGTCAGCGTCCGTTCGATCGAGCCGAGGCGCTTCTCCACCTTCTCCAGGCGCTGCTCGATGCTCGCGGTCTGGCGCGGGTCATCGAGTCGCTCGGAGATGCGGTCGAGCCCCTCCTCGAGCCCTTCGATCCGCTGTGAGACCGAGCGCAGCCGCCGCGTGAGCCGCTCGATGTCCGCCGCCGAGGGCAGATTCAGCGCGCTCATCGCAAGCTCCTGCGCCCGCGTCGCGCGCTCGCGAGCGTCGAACGCGGCCGTCAGCGTGCCGCTCACGAGCGGGCTCTTGAGCAGGTCCTGCGCGAGCTTGCCGATCGTCTCCTCGCCCTGTTTGGTGACACGTCCGCGAATGCCGTTGTTGTCGCCGTTCATGCCGCGATCCTACCCCTGAGACGGCCTCTTAGACTGCGGGCGTTGCCGCTCTTCGCCTTCAGCCAGATCGAGGCGCCGTGGCCGCTCGGCCCTCCGGACGGCCGTTACCTGGTGCGCGCGGAGGGCGCGCACCCACAATCGCCGCCGACACACGTGCTGCTGTTTGCGACCCTCGGGGCGCCGCAACGCGGGCGCTTCGCCCGCCGCCGCCGTCCCGCGCCGCCCGCACCCGAGCCGACGCCGGTCACAACGGGTCGCGCGACCGTGATCGCCGCGGCCGAGCCATTCGATGATGCGTCGGCGGCCGCCCGCTGGCTGGCCGCCGCCGGCGAGGCTGAGCTCGCCGCGCACCTGCAGGTGCTGGAGCGCGCGCTGCACGCCTTCCGGGTGGTCACCGCCGACCCCTTCAGCGAACCGCTGGCCCGTGAGCGACTGCTGGTCGCACGGCTCGGCTACGGCGACGGCGAGCAGGTCGCGGGCGGGCGCTGGAGCGATGCGCGCGAGCTGCTGCCGGCACCCCAGTCGCAGCGCCGAAGCAAGCTGATCGAGCCGCAGGCGCGGCTCGCGGGCGCGCTCGGCGGGCACGTGCCGCTGCTCGTCTGCGAGGAGCTGACGCTGCGGGCACGGCGCGATCTCGATGCCGGGCGCGCGCGTCAGGCATCGCTGCAGCTGCAGCTGGCCCTCGATACTGCGCTGCTCGAGCTGGCCGGCGATGGTCGGCTGGCGAGTCGGTTGACGGCGCTGGGCGAGACCCAGCCCGCCGTCCACGCTGCCGCCGAGGGCGCGCGCTGCCGCGGGCTGACCGACTCCGAGGTGGCGACCGTCGGCGATGGGCTCGCCCGGCTTGAGGCGGCGCTGCGCGCGCGTGCCGCCTTACTCTCCTGACGGGTTCAGCAGGGCCTCGACCGCCTCAAGTTCGCTGATCACGTCGCCCTCGAGCCTGACCGCGGCCTGGCGGTCGTAGTCCGTCTCGCTCTTCGTGACGACCGCCACCTGCCCGCCCTCACTGAGCGTGATCGAAGGCAACTCCGAGACGGGGTAGACCTCGAGCGAGGTGCCGATGCAGAGCATCAGGTCGGCGGTCCGCGCGAGCTGCCGTGCGTGTGCCAGCGCCGCGATCGGCAGATCCTCGCCGAACAGCACGACGTCGGGCTTGAGCGGGTGCCCCTGGTCGCAACGCGGAATGCCGTCGGGGTCGCCGTCGAGCCGCACGCGCACCTCGTGCAACGGGAAACGCGCGCCGCAGACCGGGCAGCGCGAGCTCGCGATCGTGCCGTGCACCTCGACGATCGTGCGCGAGCCCGCGGCCGTGTGCAGGCCATCGATGTTCTGCGTGATCACCGCGTCGAGTTTGCCGCGGCGCTCCCATGCGGCCAGCAGCTCGTGTGCGCGGTTGGGCCGCTTGTCGTCGAGCGTGTGGAAGCGTTGGCCGTAGAAGTCCCAGAAGCGCTTGGGGTCGCGGCGGAAGACCTCGATGTGGGCGACCTCCATCGGGTCGACGTGCGCCCAGAGACCGGTTCCGGGGCTGCGGAAGTCCGGGATGCCGGAGGGCACGGAGATGCCCGCTCCGGTCAGCGCCACCACGCTGAGCGAGTCATGGAGCAGCGCGGCCAGACGCGCGTGCGGCTCCTCGGTTGGCATGGCGCTGACTGTACGCTGCGCCGTCGTCAGCCCCGGTGTTCACCCGCAGGCGCGCGACCTCCGGCGCTGATGCCTGAGGCCCATGAGGTACTCGCGCAGCCGCGTCGCGACGTCTCGCGAGATCAGCCCGGACCGTGACCGGCCGCGGGTCATCGCCGAACATGAGCTCGAACCTGCCGACGGCTCGGGCGACGAGTCAGCGTGTGAGCGAGGCGGCTGACAGATCCCTGGACAGCGAGCGCGCGGCACGGGATCGCCCGGGGCTCGGCGTCGAGGCTCACGGTCGCGGACTGGTCGACCTGCAGTCGGCGCATTGCTGTGCTCACCGCCAGCCCCCAGCAATCCCAGCACCGTAGATCTCCGCTGGGCCGAGCGCACTTGACAAGCGATCGATAACGATATATCTTTGACCTGTCTTGATACAGACAGAAAGGAACCACCATGAAGAATGAAAGATTCTTCTTCGAACGCGGCGAGTTCGGTCCCGGACCGCGCGGACGTTTTGGCGGCGGCCCCGGCTTCGGCCCGGGCGGACCGTTTGGACCCGGCGGCCCGCGCAGGCGTCGCCGTGGCGATGTGCGGCTGGCATTGCTGATGCTGCTTGCCGTCGACCATCCGCTCAACGGCTACCAGCTGATGCAGGGACTCGAGGAGCGCAGCGACGGTCGCTGGCGTCCGAGCCCCGGATCGGTCTACCCCGCGCTACAGCAGCTCGAGGACGAGGGCCTGATCCGCAGCGTCACAACCGAGGGCGAGTCGGGCCGCTCGTTCGAGCTGACCGACGCCGGCCGCGCGCATCTGGACGAGCGCGGCGAGCAGAAGGCTCCATGGGAGGAGCCGGAGGACGAGGCGGGCAACCCGCGACACCGCATCCGGCATGGCGTGCATGGCCTGATGCGTGCCGTCATGCACGTCGCCCAGGACGGCTCGGCCGAGCAGCTCGACGAGGCCCTGAAGATCCTCGAGGAGGCTCGCAAGAAGCTCTACCGCCTGCTGGCGGGTGACGAGTGACCCGTAAGCTCCATGGCATGGGAGATACAGCCGGACCAGCAATCAGCGTCAACAACCTGAGAAAGCAGTTCGGCGACTTCGAGGCCGTCAAGGGCGTCAGCTTCGAGGTTGGGGCCGCGGAAGTCTTTGGCTTCCTCGGCCCCAACGGGGCGGGCAAGAGCACGACCATCAACATGCTCTGCACGCTGCTGAAGCCGACCTCAGGTCAGGCCCGGGTCGCCGGGCACGACGTCGTCACCGAACGCGACGACGTCCGTCGCAACATCGGCCTGGTCTTCCAGGATCCGACGCTCGACGGTTACCTGACCGCCGAGCAGAACCTCAAGCTGCATGCCGAGCTCTACGGCGTCCCCAACGATCTCGTGCAGCCGCGCATGGAACAGGTGCTGAGGATGGTCGGCCTGCTCGACCGCAAGGACGGCCAGGTCATGATGTTCTCCGGCGGCATGCGCCGGCGCCTGGAGATCGCACGCGGGCTGATGCATTCGCCGCGCGTGCTGTTTCTGGACGAGCCCACGATCGGTCTCGATCCGCAGACGCGCCGCTCGATCTGGAGCTACATCCGCCAGCTGCAGGAGCGTGAGGAGATCACGATCTTCATGACCACGCACTACATGGATGAGGCCGAGTGGTGCGACCGGATCGCGATCATGGACAAGGGTGAGATCGTCGCGCTCGACACCCCGCAGACGCTGAAGGCCGGGGTCGGCGCCGACCGCGTCACGATCCAGACCGATGACAACGACGCGGCGATCGCGGCGCTGAGGGAGCGCTTCGGAATCGACGCGGTCGTGTCCGAGGGCGATGTGAGCTTCGGTGTGGAGGGTGGCGAGCAGTTCGTCCCGCGTCTGTTCGCAGAATTCGATCCTGCCCGTCATCCCGGCATCCCTCCGATTCTCGGCGTGAGCGTCGCCCGCCCGACGCTCGACGATGTTTTCATGTCCTTCACCGGCTCGACGATCCGTGACGCCGAGGAGGATCCCTCCAAGCTCCGCAACCGCGTGATGATGCAGATGATGGGAGGAGGTGCCCGCCGATGACCGCCGTAGCCGAGGAGCAGATCGAGGACATCGAGGTTGTCCGCGTTCACGTCCCGAAGCGCACCTTCGCCTCGGAGCTGCGTGCGATCAAGATCGTCTGGCGCCGCGAGCTGATCCGCTTCAAGAACGACCGCATGCGGATCGTGACGGCGCTGGTGCAGCCGTTCCTGTTCCTGTTCGTGCTCGGCGGCGGCCTGCAGCGGCTGGCAAGCGCCGGCACGCACGGGGTCGACCTGAAGACCTTCATCTATCCCGGCATCCTCTGCATGACCGTGATGTTCACGGCGATGTTCTCGGCCGCCTCGATCGTCTGGGACCGCGAGTTCGGCTTCCTGCGGGAGATGATGGTCGCCCCCGTCCGTCGCAGCTCAATCGTGATCGGGAAATGCCTCGGTGGTGCCACCGTCGCGACCATCCAGGGCGTGATCGTGCTCGCGATCGCTGGGCTCGTGCACGTCCCCTACGCGCCTGCGCTGATCTTCGGCGCACTCGGCATCCAGCTGCTGCTCGCCTTCGCGATCACAGCCTTCGGTCTCAGCGTCGCGATCCGCATCAAGCAGATGCAGTCGTTCATGGGCGTCATGCAGATGATCGTGATGCCGATGTACTTCATCTCGGGCGCGATGTTCCCGTCATCAGGGCTTCCGACGTGGCTGACCGTGCTCAACCGCATCGATCCGCTCGCCTACGCCGTCGACCCGATGCGGCGCCTGGTGTTCGACCATCTGCACATCTCGCCCGTGGCGCGCCACGTGCTTGACCCCGGCATCACCTGGTGGGGCTGGCGCATGCCGGCGCTGCTCGAGGCCGCGGTCGTGCTGCTGCTCGGAGTGGCGCTGCTCGGCGTCGCGATCTGGGAGTTCTCCTCCACCGAGTAGAAGTTCCGCGACTGCGCGACCCGCCAGTACCGCGGCGACGCGCACCGGGGCTCCCGGCCCGCTGGCTCGGGAGCCCCGCCACAGGTGCTCATCAAGTCTTCAGGGATGGTCTTCCCGAACCCAAGGGCAAGAGCCCCGAAGACATGGAGAGCGAGGCGCGCTCCTGATCGCAGCCTGCGAAGCTGCCGCCGCCGCGGCGACCTCATAGCGCCCACGCGGCGCCGAAGGTTCGGCGCCGCCCGCGGCGAATCACGGCATGTCGGGATCAAGCACCAACGACATGAGGGAGTCGAGCACCGATGGCAAAAGGGAAGGCTGCGGCACCCGAGGTCGCAGGTGTGGCGATCAGCTGGCGCGAGGACGTTGCCGAGCACGACTACGCGGCGGCCGAGTCCTACCTCGCGTTGCGACTCGACGAGCGTCGGGCGAGCAGCATCGTCGGCCAGTTGCGCAAAGCCGAGCTGACCAAGCGCCGGGCGAACGACATCCTGCGAGCAGCGGGACTCGATCCCGCGCCACTCGACGACCCCGGGGTCTTGAAGGACCTGATCAAGATCGTCGAGGGCAAGGAGCTCAGCCCCGTGCTGGTCGTCAGCAGCAGCGGTCGTGCGGACATCGCCGACGGCTTCCACCGCGTGTCGATGGTCTATCGGTTGGATCCATACGGAGTCGTGCCGCTGCGCATGGCGCACGAGAGCACCTGAGAAGAAGGGCTGCGTGCTGGCGGCCGCCCTGCGTGCCGATCTCAGCCACCGATGGCCCCGGCCGGACTTCGAACCGGGATTCCGGCGTGGGAGCAAACCTGCGTCGCGTTCACCACCGCGTGCAGGCCACGATCGCGCGACTCCGGCGCAAGCTCCGAGAGCTGCACCGCAATTACCGGTATGACGCTGGGAGCGTCTTTATTGTTCGGGCGCATGGGGTACGTGCCTGAACGCGTGGTGCTGGAGCGCTACGCACGACTACTGGTGGAATTCGCCCTCGGACACGGCAACGGAATCCAGGCGGGGGACGTGGTACAGATCAACGGAACGGATGCCTGCAAGCCGCTGTACGTGGAATCGTGCAAGGCGGTATGGCGTGCCGGCGGGCACGTGATCCACGCATACAAGCCGTCGGAGGATCAGTTCGACGATGTGCGTCGCGCGTTTTATGAGATGGCGAGCGATGAGCAGATCGGCTTCCTGCCGGAGGTCTACGCGCGCGGCGTGGTCGAGCAGACCGATCACGACCTGGTGATCTATTCGCCTGCGATCCCGCGTTCGCTTGACGGGATCGACCCGGCCAGGCAGATGGCGCACGAGCAGGCTCGCAAGCCGATGCGCGATTGGGAGCAGGAGAAGGAGAACCGCGGCGAGTACAGCTGGACGGTTGCGTCCTACGGTACGCCCGGCATGGCGGGCGAGGCCGAGATGTCGGTCGAGCAATATTGGGAGCAGATCATCAAGGCCTGTTTCCTCGAACAGGAGGATCCGGTCGCGCGCTGGCGCGAGGTGCGCAGCACGATCGGGACCACCCGCGACTGGCTGAACGCACTGCCGATCGAGCGCCTGCATGTCGAGGGTCCCGACGCAGACCTCTGGATTGCGCTCGGCGACCAGCGCCACTGGCAGGACGGCGTCGGTGCCAACATGCCGAGCTTCGAGCTGTTCACGTCACCGAACTGGCGCGGCACCGAGGGCTGGATCCGTTTCAGCGAGCCGCTCTACGCGTTCGGGTCGCTGATCAAGGGGGTCGAGCTCGAGTTCCGCGGCGGTCGTGTCGCCAAGGCGCTGGCGGCTGAGAACGAGCCGTTGCTGCACGAGATGATCACGACCGAGAACGCCGACAAGGTCGGCGAGTTCTCGCTCACCGACGCGCGGCTCTCACCGATCGACCGCTTCATGGCAGACACGCTCTATGACGAGAACGTCGGCGGGCCGTTCGGCAACACGCACCTCGCGCTAGGCAACGCCTACCAAGACACATATAACGGTGACCCGGTGACGCTCAGCGCAGATGACTGGGACCGGCTCGGCTTCAACGAGTCGGCGATCCACACAGACATCGTCTCGACCACCGATCGCACGGTCACCGCCGAGCTGAGCGACGGCAGCGAGCGCGTGATCTATGCGGACGGGCAGTTCCAGCTCGACAGCGTCGACGCCTGACCGGCAATCCTGGAGCCGGGGCGGTCCGGACCGGCCGCCCCGTTACCAGACGCACGGCAACAACCGCCTGTGTGCGGCAGCGTAAGCGCGCCAGGGCTCGCCGACCGTGCTCAACAGCGCGGACTCCTCGATGCGGATGCACCAGACGATGGTCACCAGGCACGGGATCACGAACCCGGGCACCGCTCCATGCCGAAAACGCGGCCACCGCGAGCAGGGAGAACCAGCCGGCCGAGTGCGTTTGGTAACACGGCTTCATCCTCAGCGCTCCACTGGAGCCAGCCTGATCCGAGCTCCGCAGAGCCGCAAGCGCGCCTCCGGCGCGGTCCCTAAGCTGCGCTGCATGAGCTATGAGCCAAGTCAGGAAATCATCGAGCGCTACGCCCGCGTACTGGTGGATTTCGCGCTCGGTGACGGCCTCGGAATCAAGCCCGGTGACACCGTGCTGATCATGGGGTCCGAGGAGACCAAGCCGCTGTTTGCCGAATGCTGCCGCGCCGTCTGGCGCTCCGGCGGCAACGTCATCCAGCAGCTCGAGATCACAGAGGATGAGCGCTTCAACCTGCAGCGCGACTTCTATGAGCTGGCGAGCGATGCGCAGCTCGACCATTTTCCCGCCAAGTACCGTCGCGGCCTGATCGATGAGCTCGACCACATGCTCTGGATCGACGGCACCGATTACCCCCAGTCGATGAAGGGCGTCGACGCGCAGAGGATGATGCGCCGTCAGGCTACCTTCATGCCGCTGCTCGCCTGGCGCCAAGAGAAGGAGGCGGCCGGGCTGCTGCACTGGACGATCGGGCTGTGGGGCACGGAGGCGATGGCCGCCGAGGCCGGGCTCACGGTCGAGCAGTACTGGGAGCAGATCACCAGGGCATGCTTCCTCGACGACTCCGATCCGATCGCGCGCTGGCGCGAGACGCTCGCGACGATCCACGGCTACCGCGACTGGCTCAACTCGCTGCAGATCGACCGGCTGCACCTGGAGGCCGAGGACATCGACCTCTGGATCAAGCTCGGCGAGCAGCGCCGCTGGGTCGGTGGCAGCGGCCGCAACATCCCGAGCTTCGAGATCTTCACCAGCCCCGACTGGCGCGGGACCAACGGCTACGTCAAGTTCTCAGAGCCACTCTTCAGCCACGGAATGATCGCCCGGGGCGTGCGGCTCGAGTTCAAGGACGGCCTGGTGACCAGCGCGACGGCCGACGAGAACTCGGAGCTGATCGAGCAGATCGTCGCCGCGCCCGGCGGCAACCGGCTCGGTGAGTTCTCGATGACCGACGCGCGGCTCTCGCCGATCGACCGCTTCATGGCCAACACGCTCTATGACGAGAACACCGGCGGACCGTTCGGCAACACGCACATGGCCGTCGGCATGTCACTCAACGACACCTACGACGGCGACGCCGCCGCGCTCACCGACGGGCAGTGGGAGCAGCTCGGCTACAACCTCAAGGCCGCCGTCCACAACGACATCGTCTCGACCACCGATCGCACGGTCACCGCGGTCATGCACGATGGCTCAGAGCGCGTGATCTACGCCGGCGGGCACTTCCAGACCGATTAATCAGTCCGCATCACAGGGACCGTTGGGTTCGGCTTTGGCCGCCGCCATCAGTGTCCAGAGCAGCTCGCCCAGCTGCCGCCTGCCCTGCTCGGGCAACGCCGCCAGGATCTCCTGCTCGAGGCGGGCGACGCTCGCCGCGGCCTCGAGCTGACGCGCGCGCCCGGCTGCGGTGATCGAGACGTTGTGCCGGCGGCGGTCGGTGCAGCTGCGCCGGCGCTCGATCAGTGCTTCGGACTCGAGCGGGTTGAGCATCGTCACGAGGATGCTGTGGTCGATCGCGAGTCGCTCCCCGAGCTCGCGCTGAGCAACCGCGCCATGCTCGGCGAGGAACTCGAGGATCTGCAGCTGGCGTGGCTTCAGCCCGTGATCGCTGAGCGTGGCGCGGATGCGCTCGATCGCGCGCTGGCCGAGCACCGCCAGGAGCAGGCTCGGGCGCGACGCCATGCGCTCGTCCAGGTCGGCTCGCTGCACCTGCGCGTCCTCGGTGGCCATGCGTGGAGAGTAGGCGATCGTCAAGCGTTTATGCTCATATACGATCTATTGCTCTCTACGATTTAGGAGCCGAAGCCATGCCCGAGTCGACAACCACCTCGCGATCCCTGGACCACGGCAGCTGGCGGCTGGAGCCGGCCAGCTCGCGGATCGAGTTCAGCGTCCCGCACTTCTACGGGCTGATGAAGGTCCGGGGGCACTTCGACCGCTACGACGCGCGACTCGATCTCGACGCCGACCCGGCGGTGACGCTGACGGTCGACGCGGCCAGCGTCAACACCGGCAACCGCAAGCGCGATGAGCACCTGCGCTCGAAGGACTTCTTCACGGTCTCCGAACACCCCACGCTCAACTTCAGCTCGGCCGGCGCGGAGCTGCGTGGTGACACCCTGCACGTGCACGGCATGCTCGAGGTGCTGGGCAACAGTGTCGCTGTCGAGCTGCCGCTGCAGATCCTGGCCGACGGCAACGGCCATGAGGTGAAGGGCAGCCTCGTGATCGATCAGCGCCTGCTCGGGCTGACGTGGAGCCCGGCCGGGGTCACCCGCACGCCGACGACGGTGACGCTGCAGGGGCGGCTGCTGCGCGAATAGAAGGGCCGGCCCCCGCAGGGCCGGCCCCATAGGCAGGTACCTCCGGCCTGCGCCGCCGGAGCGCTACTGCCTGGGCAGCAGCGTCTCGCGCGCGATCACGAGCCGCTGGATCTGGGCGGTGCCCTCGTACAGCTGCAGGATCTTGGCGTCACGCATCAGCTTCTCGACCTTGTACTCCTTGATGAAGCCGTAGCCGCCGAACACCTGCACGGCATCGGTCGCAACCTCCATCGCCGAGTCGGCCGCGAAACGCTTGGCGTGCGAGGACTCGAGCGTGTTGCGCTTGCCCTGGTCGAGCAGCGTCGCGGCGTTATAGGTCGCCAGCCGGCTCAGGTGCACCTTGGTCGCCATGTCGGCGAGCATGAACTGGATCGCCTGGTGCATCGCGATCGGAACGCCGAACTGGACCCGCTCCTTCGAGTAGTCCATCGCCATCTCCCAGGCCGCCTTGGCCACCCCCGTGGCCATCGCGGCGACACCGGGACGGGTGCGGTCGAGCGTCATCATCGAGAGCTTGAAGCCCTTGTTCTCCTCGCCGACCAGATGGTTGAGCGGGATCTCGACCTCGGGGAAGGTGATCGTCGCGGTGTTCGACGCGCGCTGACCCATCTTGTCCTCGTGCTTGTCGACCACCACGCCGGCGTCACGCGGGACGATGAAGCAGGAGATGCCGCGATGTCCGGCCTCCTTGTCGGTCTTGGCGAAGACCGTGTACCAGTTGGCGTACTCGCCGTTGGTGATGAAGCACTTGGAGCCGTTGATGACCCACTTGTCGCCCTTCTTGGTGGCGGTCGTCTTCATCCCCGAGACGTCCGAGCCGGCGTCGGGCTCGGTCAGGCAGAAAGACGCCAGCAGGGGCGCCTCGGACAGCCGCCCGAGGTACTCCTTCTTGAGCTCCTCGGAGGCGCCGATCGAGATCGGGGCGGTCGCCAGGCCGTTGCAGGAGAGCGAGGTGCCGATCCCCGAGCAGCCCCAGGCAATCTCCTCCTCGATGATGCATCCGTCGAGGTAGCTCAGCCCCGGGCCACCGTACTCCTCGGGCAGGTGGCCGTTCATCAGCCCGAGCTCCCAGGCCTTGTCGATGATGTCCTGCGGCCAGGTGGCGTCGCGGTCGTACTCCCAGGCGACGCGCCGAATCTCCTTCTCGGCGAAGTCGTGCGCCATCTCGCGCATCGCGAGCTGTTCGTCGGTGAGCGTGAAATCAATCACGTGCTGGTTCTCTCCTTGAAGTTCATGCCCCGTGAAACTCGCGCCACCACGACTCCCTTGGCGCCCCGCCCGGCCGGGGTTGGCCAGGCGATTGACTAGTCAGTCAATACCCTCGCGAAGGGTAACGCATGCCGCCGCGAAGCCAAAAAACGGGGTCGCTCGCGGGCGATGGCGGACGGTCGGCCAACGACGTTGATGACGGCCCCGGCAAACGGGTAGGCTGCGGGCATGGCTGACTCAAATCGCGTCGAGCTCGACGAGCTCGTCGAACCGCCCCGGCACCTACTTCAACCCACAGACAGAGGTGCTGATCATCGTCGACGACTCGCCCGAGCTCGACGGTGAGATCTTCAACATGGAGGAGTTCGAGGGGGCCGACTGGGTCCGCATCTCCGACGAAGTCCCGGTCGACGAGGACCGCCGCGACGAGCTGCTCGAGCGCTTTCAGGTGCACCTGCACGCCGGCGGCATATCCGAGCTCGACGAGGACGACACCGACGACGAGCTCGAGATCGACGACCAGGAAGCCGGCCGCGAGTAAGGTCGGCCGACGCGGGCCGCGACCTGCTCGCCATCGATCCGCCATCCCGCGCCGAGCATGGCATGACGCGCCACGGCTCAGGACTTCTGAGCTTTGCTCGCTGACGCCTTGTGCTCGGCCTGCCTGAGCGCGTCGTAGACGACGTGCGCGTAGACCCCGCGGTCGTCGATCTGCGGGTGCACGCCGTCGCTCAGCATCGCCTGGGAGCTGTGCGCGAACCAGTTGGCGATCACCGCCTGCGGCCAGGACTTCGCATACTGGCTGAGCTCCTGGTTGACCTCGTCCTGCCAGCTGCGCGCGAGGCGGACGTTGACGAGCACGACCACCGGCACGCCCCTCAGCACTCTGCGCAGCTTCTGCATGTCGGCGTACCAGACGGGCCCGTTGTCGCCGATCTGCACGATCACCCGTGACGGCAGCTCGCCGGCCATGCGGTACTGGGCCAGGCGGGCGATGGTCGCGTCGGCCTGACGCCCCACGACCGCGTCGACGCGCAGCCGGTGGCCGACCAGCTGCTCGAGGTTGGGGGCGCAGCCGAGCATCACCGAGTCGCCCAGTGCGAGCACCTCGGTGGCGGCGACGCGGCTGTGCTTGGTGGTGGTCGTCGTGCTGGTCGTACCGGTGCTGGGTGGCGGCTTGGGTCCGCTGAGCATCGGGCCGGCGGGCTGTAGCCCGATCAGCGGGCCGCTGAGGTTCGAGCCCCCGAGGCGTGCCCCCGAGCCGGTGTCGCCGGTCAGCTGCGACCCCGGCCGTGAGGGCCCGGGCAGCTTCTGCCGCGCCGACGCCGTCGCGGTCGAGGAGAACGCCGCGGCCACCGTTGGCGCCGGCAAGCCGAAGCCAAGCCCGGCGAAGCTCAGCACTGCCGCGCCCGTGCCCGCCACCCAGGCGAGGCGCTGGTGCGGGGTGTGGCGATCGAGGAACGCACGCAGGCGCTGCTCAGCTTCGCCGTTGCGAATCGGCATCTCGACGTAGCGGTAGGAAAGCGCGGCGGCGATGACGGTTGCCGCCGCCTGTAGCAGCACCAGCAGCGGACCGTGCATCGAGACGTCGACGTTGGGCCTGGTCAGCTGCATGATCGGCCAGTGCCACAGATAGATGCCGTAGGAGCGCGCGCCCAGCCAACGCAGTGGCTCCCAGCCCAGCGCCTGTCCGAGCCTGCCGCCCGGATACGAGACGCCCGCGACCAGCACGGCACCGGCGCACGCCATCAGCAAGAAGCCACCGTGGTAGAGCCACGGCTCGTAGTCCTGCAGGGTCACGAACAGCACCAGGACACCGATCAGCGCCGCTGCAGCAACGGCGTCGATCGCGGTCGCGCCGTGCCGCCAGAGCCGCATGGCCTTTCGCGCCGACGGCCAGGAGAACGCCAGCAGCGCCCCGATCAGCAGCGTGAAGGCGCGCGTGTCGGTGCCGTAGTAGACCCGCGACGGATCGCCGCCCGGGTTGTAGAGCAGCCACATCAGCGTGCATGACGCGACGGCCAGCACGCCGGTCAGCACCATCATGTTGCGCGGGTGCAGGCGGCGCAGGCCAAACATCAGTAGTACCGGCCAGACCAGGTAGAACTGCTCCTCCACCGCCAGGGACCAGAGGTGCTGGAGCAGCGACGGGCGCCCAAACTCGTTGAAGTACGAATGACTGGCGATGATCTCGTGCCAGTTGGTCAGATAGACGATCGCGCTGAGCGCGTCGGCGCGCGTGCGGCCAAGATCGTCGCGCGCGATCGTGAGCGTCGCCAGCAGCGCAAACAGGATCACGAGCGCCACGGCCGGGAACAGCCGTCGCGCGCGCCGACCCCAGAAGCGCAGCAGGTCGATCTTGCCGTCGGCGGAGAACTCGTGCAGCAGCAGGGACGTGATCAGGTAGCCGCTCAGTACGAAGAAGAGATCGACCCCGAGGAAGCCGCCCGGCATCCAGGACACGCCCGCGTGGTAAAGGAACACGCCGGCAACGGCCAACGCCCGCAGGCCGTCCAACCCTGGTTGGTACGGGAGCCGGTGGCTGTCGCTGCTGTCCCGTCCTGAGCTCTTTCCATCGATCTGCATGTCTGTCCTCTGCAGCCTTGCCCGCGGCTTGAAGCTAAGCATCGTGTTTGCGCCGATCACGGGCCGCGGCTTGCAAATGTGAGTGCCCTACTCACACCGGCCGGCGGTCCACCCATATATCTCCGTAATGCACTTCTGGGTTCTCGTGTGACACGAGAACCCAGAAGCTCACGACTCAGCCGGTCGCGAGGAGCTTTGAGCACTTCTGCATCTTCGCCACGTCACCTTTGGCGGCGGTGATGCATCGCGTGTACTGCTGGTCTGCGGCCGAGCCGCCCGTGCTGGCTGTACCGGTGCCGGGCACGGTTGAGCCGCCGAACAGGGCGCTCTCGATCTCCTGCAGGACCGTCGCGACCTCAGTGCGGAAGACACTGTAGGGCCTGGTCGACGCGGGCACCGAGATCGTCTGCGGTTGGTTGACGCGGCTGTACTCGAAGCCCAGCGTGAACGCGGCCGAGCGCATCCCGCCGAGCATCGTCCGCGTCTGCCCGCGCACGGGGACGGTGGCGGAGACAGTGAGCTTGCGCAGCAACTTGTCGCTGGTGCCGGTCCAGACGTCGAAGCTCGGCGAGCCCAGCGCCTTGGCGATGCTGCGTTGCGTCGCCGCCGAGATGCTGCTCGGGATGCTGCCCGCACCGCTGATCCCCAGCGAGCCGGCCTTGCCGAGCAGCCTGCTGAAATCGCGCAGCATCGCGGCCGTGTCGAGTCCGGCGTGGACCCGGGTTGTCGGGACCCCGTCGATCGTGCTCCGGCCAACGATCTGCGGACCGATCAGCCAGCGCAGCGGCTTGATCCCGAGCGATGAGAACGCACCCGATTTGGAGCTGCTCCCGGAGGAGGCGAGCGAACCGAATCCCGACTCCAGGTGCTTGAAGCTCGAGCTCGGCATCCGATAGCTCTGCCGGTCGACGGTGATGTAGCCCTTACCGTCCGCCGAGATCACCTGCAGCGCGCCGGTATGCCCCTCGGCGGAGATCGAGATCGTGAAATCGGACTCCGGTAGCTTGCCCGCACCCTCGTTCACGAACGGGCCGCCGAAGGCGAACTCAATCGGTCCCTTGATCGTCGACGAGCCACGCGGCACGACCTTCAGATCGAGGCTGATGACGCCGCTGGTGATCGCGTGGTGACCGTCGAAGGTCTGCACCAGCAGCTGGTGCGCGGCGGCCGATCCGGCCTGGCCAGTGGGGTGCTTCGTCGTGCCCCCACCGCAACCCGCTACGACCGCAGCGGTTACAAGAGTGGTGACTGTCAGGAGTGCTCTGCGCGACATCAGGCTGAGCGGGGCGTCGCATGGAAGCGTGCAGAAATCCCGCGGGCCGAACATATCATCGGCCCCGATGCTCAGGCGCGTGCCGCGGATGCCCCTACTGGGTGCATTAGCAATGGCGGCGTGTGTTCTTTCGGTCCTGGGGATGGCTGCCCGCTCGGCGCAGGCGGCCATGGTGACCGTCTTTGACCACAACGGACGCACGCACGTCGTCGACAACCGGTTCCTCACCGGGGATGCCGCGAACCCGAACCTGCCGGCAATGCCGGTGGAAGGCCCGCTGCTGCGCCCCGCCGCTCCGGTGCTGAGGCTCGTTCCCGACGCGACGGCGGAGCTCGCCAGGGCTGCACGCGGGGCGCGCACGGCAGCCGGCAAGCCCAAGCCACCGAAGGTCAAGACGATCACGTTTGCGCAGGCGCTGCTGAAGCTCAAGCAGAGCGGCGCACTTCAGGCGGCCGCCTACCAGAGCGACCTACGCACCTGGCGGCAGGCGCTGGGCGAGCAGACCCACCTCGCCAAGTGGCGCGCGACCCAGCTCGGCGACGTGACCGCGACGCTCGATGAGATGGCCACCGCCAAGCAGGTGACCGTCGCGCGCCTGCCGGTGCTGATACTCACGCTCGCCAACAACGCCAGCTACTGGAAGAGCGGGCGGGCGCTGGCCAACGGCGCCTCCGTCCAATTCCAGGGCTCCGAGCTCGTCTGGGAGTACTACGCCGGTTCGGGCATCGAGCTGCAGGTGCTGCACACGTTCGGCGAGGGTGACGGCTATTACGAGGCCGGCTCGGCCGACTACCCGAAGCTGGTCACGCTGATGAGCGAGATGGTCCCGCTGGCGGTCCGGCGCGGCGGCGGTCTCGCCTGGGAGTACTACTTCAACTGGGAGGGCGGCAAGCCGCCGTGGGTCAGCGCGATGGCGCAGGCAACGGGGCTCGAGGCGTTGACCAACGCCTACCTCGCGACCAACAACACGCGGTACCTGGCCGACGCACACAACGCGCTGCCGCTGCTCGAGACCAAGCCGCCCGTCGGGGTCGCCGTCAGGACCCAGCTCGGGACCCGCTTCCTGCAGTACTCATTCACCCCGGGCACGGACATCATCAACGCCTTCCTGCAGACGCTGCTCGGACTCTACGACTACCAGCAGGTCTCGCTCGATCCGCTCGCCGGCAGGCTCTACAACGCCGGCACTCGCCAGGCCGAATCCGAGCTGGGGGCTTTCGTCGTCGGCGGCTGGTCGCTGTACCAGCCTGGCGTGGCGGACCCGCTCGACTACCACCAGCTCGTCACCGGCTTCCTCAAGCTGCTCTGCGAGAAAACCCGGGTCTCCGTCTACTGCACGACTTACCAGAAGTTCGCCGGCGACCTGCTGAACCGCCCGCAGCTGACGCTCCTCACCACCAGCGCCGCGTCGGCGCGGAAGTTCAGCCTGCGCTTCAAGCTGAACAAATATGCGGCCGTGGGCGTCACGCTCGCCCGCAATGGCAAGAACTACCTCTACACCAAGCGCAGCTTCTTCGCCGGTACGCGCGGCTTCGACACACCGAAGCTCCAGCCCGGCAGCTACAGCCTTGCGATGTCCGTGACCGATCCGGTCGGGCACTACGGCTCGCTGAGCACCAGCTTCCGGGTCTGCAAGGGCGGCTGCGCGGCGTCACCGGATGCGATCGCTGCACCGACGACCGGCGCCGTTCAGACCGTCACCGTGCCCGTGCCGCCGCCGCTGACGACCACCACCCCGCAGACAACCACCACCAGCACCAGCACGACGACCACTCCGACCACGACCGGCACGACCACGACGACGACCACGCCGCCGAGCGGTGGTGGCGGGCTCTAGCATCCGGCATCGCTGCCGAGTCCCCCGTTGACGCAGTGCTGATCCTGGAACGGCACGCAGCCGGCTAGTAGCGTTCGACGCCTTGACGCCGCGCACGATCCTCTACACCGGCAAGGGCGGAGTCGGCAAGACTTCGGTCGCGGCGGCCACCGCCGTGCGCTGCGCGGTCGCCGGGCAGCGCACCCTGATCCTCTCAACCGATCCGGCCCACAGCCTGTCGGATTCGCTGCAGGCTGAGCTCGGCTCTCAGCCGACGGCTGTCGCCGCGAACCTGAAGGCGGCCGAGATCGACGCCCACCACGAACTCAGCCGCCACTGGAAGGGCGTTCAAGACTGGTTCGGCGAGCTACTTATGCAGCGGGGGCTCGACCGCATCTCGGCCGAGGAGCTGACGGTCCCGCCCGGCGTCGACGAGCTCTTCTCGCTGCTGCGGCTGCAGGAACACCACGGCTCGGGCGAGTGGGACGTGATCGTGATCGACTGCGCGCCGACCGGCGAGACGATGCGGCTGCTCGCGTTCCCCGAGGCCGCACGCTGGTGGCTGGAGAAGATCGTGCCGCTCGAGCGTGCGATTGTCGCCGCCGCCGCGCCGCTGGCACGCACGGTGCTCGACATTCCGCTGCCGACGGGCGCGGTCTTCAGCGACATCCAGCGGCTATCGGCGAACCTGATTGCGATGGATCGGATCCTGCGCGACACCGAGCGCAGCACGATCCGGCTGGTGATGGCGCCCGACCGCATGGTGATCGGCGAGGCGATGCGGACCTTCACCTACCTCAACCTGTACGGCTATCTGACCGACGCCGTGATCGTCAACAAGCTCTTCCCCGCGGACGTCGGCGGCTACTTCGCCGGCTGGCGTGAGCATCAGCAGGAGCAGCTGGAGCTGGTGCGATCCGCCTTCGAACCGGTCCCGGTGCTCGAGGTCCCCTATCTGGACCGCGAGGTGATCGGCATCGAGATGCTCGCGCTGGTCGCCGAGGAGCTGTTCGGCGCCGACGGTGAGACGACAGGCGGCACCGATGCCAGCGCGGTTCTGTACGACACGATCACGCAGTCGATCGAGACCGACGATGACGGCGCCCGGCTTCGGCTCACGATCCCGTTCGCCAACAAGAGTGAGATCGGGCTCAAGCAGGTCGGGCTCGAGCTGATCGTGAGTGCGGGCCACCAACGCCGCGCGATCATGCTGCCGCCCACGCTGGCGGCGTATAAACCGGTCTCGGCGACCTACGTCGACGGAATCCTGGAGGTGTCTTTCAGTCGTGGTGAGTGATCAGGACGGCACCACACCGCCGCGCGGTTGGGAGCTTCCACGCGAGCAGCAGCCAAACACCGGGAGCGACTCGCTCGCGCAGCTCGTTGAGGAACTGCTGGCGCTCGTCCCCGATGAGCTGCGGGCGCGGCTGACCGACGCCATGCGGCAGCTGCTCGAGGCGATCAGAGCACTGATCGACTGGTGCGTCGCACGGCTCGAGCAGCGCGCAGATGATGCGGTCGAAGTGCACGACATCCCCATCCTCTGACGCCTCGGCGCTTCTCAGCGGGGGCCGGCGAGCGGCCGCCCAAAGCCGCCATCTGCCTATATTTGGGACATGGCCAGCTACCCAACCTCGGTCCAGGACGTCGCAGAGGGCCTGCGCTCCGTCGGCTATCTGCCCGGTGACTCGACCGCGCTGGTCTCCTACCTGGCGACCAAGCTGGGCAAGCCGGTGCTGGTCGAGGGCCCCGCCGGCGTCGGCAAAACCGAGCTCGCCAAGGCGCTCGCCAAGTATCTCGGCCGCGAGCTGGTACGTCTGCAGTGCTACGAGGGCCTCGACGAGGCCAAGGCGCTGTATGAGTGGAACTACCGCAAGCAGCTTCTGCGGATCCAGACCGAGGCCGGCGAAACCGGCTGGGACGCCGTCCAGGACGACATCTTCGGCGAGCAGTTCCTGCTCGAGCGGCCGCTGCTGACCGCGATCGCCTCCGAGCAGCCGGTCGTGCTGCTGATCGACGAGATCGACAAGACTGACCAGGAGTTCGAGGCGATGCTGCTCGAATTGCTCTCCGACTTCCAGATCTCGATCCCTGAGCTGGGGCGCATCGAGGCCAAGACGCACCCGGTGGTGCTGCTGACCTCCAACAACAGCCGCGAGCTGACGGAGGCGCTGAAGCGCCGCTGCCTGTACCTGTGGCTCGACTACCCCGACCTCGAGCACGAGCTCGAGATAGTGCGCATGCATTCTCCCGAGCTCTCGGCGACGGTCGCGCGCAAGTTGGTCGAGGTCGTGCAGATGGTGCGTGAACTCGATCTCAAGAAGCCGCCGAGCATCGCCGAGTCGATCGACTGGGCGAGGGCGCTGTTGCTGCTGGGTGCCAGCGACATCGACCAACAGACGTTCCGCCAGACGATGAGTGTGATCGTCAAGCATCGCACCGACCTCGACACGGTCGCTGAGCGGGTCGGCGTCAAGCTCGAGCCCGCTCAGGCCGCCTAGCGGCGCCGCGAGGACCGCTGCCGTGCCCGGCGAGCAGGTCGATTTCGACGCGCAGCTCGTGGCCTTCGCCGAGGATCTGCGGTCCGAGGGCGTTGCGGTCGGCACCTCGGAGCTGCTCGACGCCTTCCTCGCGCTCGAGCTTGTCGCCTGGAGCTCACCCACGGAGTTCCGCGAGACGCTCGCCGCCACGATTGCAAAGTCTCCCGAGGACCGGCGCTTGTTCGACCTCGTCTTCGACCGCTTCTTCTTCCGCGCGACCGAGCTGCAGGCGGTGCGGCTCGACGTATCCGAACCGCAAACCCGCGTGGGCAGCGAGGAGGTCGACCTCGACGAGCTGCGCCGCCAGATCGCGCGAGCGCTCGAGGACGGCGGCGAATCAGATCTGCGCGACCTCGCGCGGCTGGCGATCGCCGCCTTCGGCAAGGGCCAGGGCTCAGGTGTGCTCGGGGTCGACGTGCAACGCATCCGCCGTGCGCTGGGCCTGCGGACCGAGCCGCAGCCCGACCTGCCGCCCGAGGATCCGCGGCGTGACGGCATCTCACGCGACCAGCTGCGCCGCTTCGAGCAGGCGCTGCGCCGCGAGCTCGAGCGTGCCCAGATCGAGCGCAACCAGGCGTTGCCGCCCAAGCGCGCGTTGTCAGATCTGGATCGCTCGCTGCCCGGTGGCCCGGTTCAGGACCTTGCCGCCGTGCACCGCGTCGTGGCACAGCTGCGCAGGCGGCTGGCCTCCCAGGGTCACGAGCTCCGCGGCCGCAACCGCCACGCCCACGTCGACGTGCGCGCGACGATGCGCGCTTCGCTGCAGACTGGTGGGGTACCGGTGCAGCTCAAGTACCGGCCGAAGCGGCCGCGGCGCCCCGAGCTGTTCGTCCTATGTGACGTCTCGACCTCGGTGACCAGTGCCAGCACGTTCTTCTTGAGCATCCTGCACGCATTGCACGACGTGTTCCGCAAGCAGCGCTCGTTCGTCTTCATCGAACGTATCTCCGAGGTCACCGAGGTCTTTCATCGCGAGCGTGACTTCCGCGCGGCCGCGGCCGCAATCGCCCGCGACGCCGGCGTCGCCGACGTCTCCGGCTACACCGACTACGGGCGCGTCTGGAGCGAATTCCTGTCGGAGATCGAAGACGAGCTGCACCCCCGCGCGACCGTGATCGTGCTCGGCGACGCGCGCACCAACGGCCGCCCCCCGCGCGAGGACCTGTTCGCCGCGATCACCGCTCGCGCGGGCCGCACCTTCTGGCTGAACCCGGAGCCGAAGCTGTACTGGAATTACGGGGACAGCGTGATCTCCGCCTACGCGCAGTTCTGTGAGGCCTTCGAGTGCTGGCGCACGGATCAGCTCGAGGAGTTCGTCAAGGCGCTGACGCGGCCCGCGGGAGTCAGTTGATCCGGATCGAGGGCGTTTCGCGGACGTTCGCGGGGCGTCGCGGCGGTGAGCCGACCGCGGCGCTGCGCGACATCTCGCTCAGTGTCGCGGCCGGTGAGACGGTCGCGATCGTCGGCGCCAGCGGCTGCGGCAAGACCACCTTGCTGGAGCTGATCTGCGGCCTGCAGCAGCCGGACGCCGGCCGCGTGGAAAGCGCGCCGGCGGCGCTGATGCCACAGCGTGACCTGCTGCTCCCGTGGCTAGCGGCCGTAGACAACGCGGCGCTGGCGCTGCGCGTGCGCGGGGTCGCCCGCCGGCAGGCACGAGAACAGGTGGCGCCGTGGTTCGAGCGCTTCGGCCTGGCCGGCTTCGAGCAGGCACGACCGTACGAGCTCTCCGGCGGCATGCGCCAGCGCGTCTCCTTCCTACGCACGCTGCTCGCTGGCAAGCCGGTGCTGGCCCTGGACGAGCCGTTCGCGGCGCTCGACGCGATCACGCGCGCCGAAATGCAGGGCTGGCTCGCGTCGACGCTCGGGCAGGAGGCGCGCACGGTGGTGCTCGTAACCCATGACGTCGAGGAGGCTGTGCTGCTCGGCGACCGCGTGCTGGTCCTGGCGCCGCGTCCCGGCCGGGTGATCGCCGACCTGCCGGTGCGCACCGACAGACCGCGGCATCGATCCGATCCTGCCGTTGTGGAACTGCGCGCCAAGGCGCTCGCCGCGCTGGGAGTGCCGGTATGAGACGGTTGCTGCTGCCGCTGCTCGCGATCACCCTGCTGCTCGGGATCTGGGAGCTCTACGTGAGGACCAGCGGGGTCAACTCGCTGGTGCTGCCGTCCCCGATCGACGTCGCGCGGGCGCTGATCGACGACCGCCGCACGCTCTGGCACAACCTCAAGCCAACGGCCGCCGAGATCCTGCTCGGAATCGCGCTGGGCACCACAGTCGGGCTGCTGATGGCAGTCGTGCTGCACTTCTCCGGGGTCGCGCGCGAGGCGAGCTACCCGCTGCTGGTGGCCTCGCAGACAATCCCGATCCCGATCCTCGCGCCGCTGCTCGTGGTCTGGCTCGGGTTCGGGCTGGTGCCGAAGCTGATCGTGATCGCGCTGGTGTCGTTCTTCCCGGTGCTCGTGACGACGCTCTCGGCACTCGAAGCCGTCGATCGGGACCTGATCAAGCTGATGCGCACCTTCGACGCCGGCCGCTGGCAGACGTTCCGGCGGGTCGAGCTACCGAGTGCGCTGCCGGGCCTCTTCGCGGGGGCGAAGCTCGCCGCCGTGTACGCGGTGCTTGCAGCCATCCTTGCCGAGCAGGCCGGTTCAAGCTCCGGACTTGGGATCCTCCTGACTACGACTGTTGCCAACCTTGAGATGTCCGAGGCATTCGCCAGCGTGTTCGTTCTGGCAGCCTTCGCCATCCTGCTGTTCGCGCTCCTGACGGTCGTCGAGCGGCGAACATTGCCGTGGGTCCACCGATCAAAGAGAACTGACGCTTGATGAAACCGCGAAGCTCCCGAGCCTCCCTGGCACCCAAGGCCGCGTGCGTGGCCCTGGCAGCGGTGCTGCTGGCGGGCTGCGGCGAGGTCAAGAACACGATCAACCCGCCCGCCGACACGGCCAACCAGCTCACGGTCGTACTCGCCGGCCGGCCGAATGCGTTCTATGCGGGCATCTACGACGCGCAGGCGCTCGGATTGTTCAAGCAGACAGACCTCAACGTGCACATCATCACCCCGACCGCCGGCCAGGATCCGGTGACGATGGTGCACGACGACCAGGTGACGGTCGCGATCTCCTCCGAGCCAAACGTGCTGCTGCATCGCAACGAGGATCAGCCCGTCGTCGGTGTCGCGGCGATCGTGCACGTGCCGCTGCAGACGATCAGCATCGCGATCCCTCAGGGCGGCCCCTCAGGGGGCGTGGGCGTCGGCAGCGCGACCACTACAACGGCGACCACCAAGCCGCCGCAGACGGTCACACGGACGACCACGACCGCCTCGACGTCCTCAACGGGCTCGACGTCCTCAACGGGCTCGACGTCCTCAACAAGCTCGACGTCCTCAACGGCACCGACGACCACGACGCTCTCCGACCCCGGCTCGCCGCTCTGGCCCGCCTCGCTGCAGCAACTGCTCAGCAAGCCCGGCTACCCGATCTACAACGGGCTTGAGATCGTTGTGCGGAAGGACACGATCGTCAACCACGCCCCGCTGCTGCGACGCTTCGTGCAGGCCGTCGCCCGCGGCTACCGTGCCGCCCGCAGCAACCCGACGCAGGCGATCACCAACCTGATCACCGCGGTGCCGTCGCTGGCGCCGCAGCAGGCGCTCGAGACCGCCACGCTACGGGCCGCGCTGCCCCACATCTTCCCGGCCGGCCTCAAGGTCTGGGGCTACCAGCGCGCCGAGGGATGGAACAAATTCGGTGGCTGGCTGAACCGCAACCAGCTGCTCTCCAATCCCAACGCGATCACCGATGCCTCGACCAACGAGCTGCTCGCGGGACAGGGCGTATAGCCGCCACCCGGGCGTGTGGCCTAAGCGACCACGGCGTTCTTGGTGACGCCGCCGACTCGCAGCGCATAGCTGGCCGCGAGCCCCTGCCAGCGGCCGAAGCGCTCGAAGAAGTCGCGCACCTGCTGTTCCTCGGCGCGCGCCCACGGGTCTCCGCCCGAGACCATGCGACCGACGAGCTTGATCAGCCCGAGGTCACCGGCCGGGACCTGATCGAGGCGTCCCTGTCCGGTCAGTGCCAGGATCTCAACGGTCCAGCTGCCGATCCCTGAAATCGTCCGCAGCCGCCGCCAACCGGCCTCCTGCACCGCGGGGTCGGTGCTGTCGAGCACGACCCGCCCAGCTGCCACCTCACGGGCGACCTTGGTCAACGCGAGCGCGCGGGAGCCGGCCAGGTCGAGGGCTTCCAGCTGCGCCGGCGCGGTACCGGCGAGAACCGCCGCGCTTGGCGAGTTGCGCAGGCCGCTGGTCGGGTCGCGGCGCCCCAGCACCGCCACCATGCGACGCTGGATCGCGGCGGCGCGCTCGTACTCGATCAGCTGCTCTGTGACCGCCCAGGCGAGCGCCTCAAATGCATCCGGGCGCCCCGCCGGCCGCACCGTCGGATTGGCGCGCACGGCAGCGCCGATCAATGCGTCATCGCGAAACTCGTCGTGAAATCCCCGCAGGTCGAGATCGACGCCGAGCGCTCGGCGCATGCGCCCGATCGCCTGCTCCCCCAGCTCGCGATGCGGGGCGCGAGCACCGATCAGCACGTTGCCCGAGGTGAGCTGCGCGACCCGCAGGTGCACAGGCAGTTCCGCGTCCTCGAACCGGCCGTGCAGCAGCCTGTGCAGCACGCCGCTGCGCACCGGGCTAAGGCCGTCCATGCCGCTGCGCCGCGTCAGCCGGAACGGCCACAGCGGCCGCACCTCGACGCGGACCTCCTCCGTCATCCCAGCTGGCGAACGGTCACCACGTAGGTGCGTGGCTGCCCCGAACGTGCCTGCTCCAGGGCCGGCGCCATCGCCGCGCGCTCGAGCCGCGCCTGCCCGTAGCGGCGCAGCAGCGCGATCATCGCGGCGCCCGCCACAAAGCCGGTGGCCGCCGCCATCGCGGTCTGCACGACGGGCTGGCCGGCCAGTCCCGGCAGCCGTTCCCCAGCGCTTGGCTCGAGCAGCGAACCGGCCGGCTCGACAAGCTCGCCGTCGAGCACCTCTATCTCGTAGAGCTCGTTGTCGGTGCGCACGGTTCGTGATGGTGACTCAGCATTACCCGAGCTGTCAACGTTACGCTCTCCGCAATGACTGCGATTGACGTCTTTGCCAAGGCTCGCGAGTTCGAGCGCCTCGAGCAGCTTCGCGCCGCGCGGGAGATCGGTGCGGTTCCCTACTTTCACGTGCTCGAGGGTCCGACCCTGCCGGTGGTTGAGATGGAGGGCCAGCGCCGGATCATGCTGGGCTCCAACAACTACCTTGGGCTGACCGGCGACGAGCGCGTCAAACAGGGCGCCCGCGAGGCACTCGACCGCTACGGCACGGGCCTCACCGGCTCGCGATTCCTCAACGGGACGATCGACCTACACATCCAGCTCGAGGCCGAGCTGGCCGACTGGTTCGGAACCGAAGACGCGCTCGTCTTCACCACCGGCCATCAGGCCAACCTCGGCGCCCTGGGCACGATCCTCGGCCCTCAGGACACGGTCATAGCCGACTCCGGCGACCACGCCTCGATCCTCGACGGCGTGCTGCTCTCGCGCGCCAAGATGCGCCCCTTCCGCCACAACCGCCTCGACCTGCTCGAGAAGCAGCTGGGCAAGGCACAGGACGATGGCGGCGGGATCCTCGTGGTCGTGGACGGCGTCTACTCGATGGAGGGCGACGTCGCCCCATTGCCTGAGATCGTCGCGCTCTGTAAGCGGTACGGCGCGCGGCTGATGGTCGACGAGGCCCACGGCTTCGGTGTGCTCGGCACGCGCGGCGCCGGTGCCTGCGAGCTCTTCGGCGTCGAGGCTGATGTCGATCTGCGGATGGCCACGTTCTCCAAGTCGCTGGCCTCCTGCGGTGGCGTGATCGCGGGCTCCGCCGAGGTCATCGAGTTCCTGCGGATCGCCTCGCGACCGTTCATCTTCACCGCCTCCGGAGTTCCGGCCGCGGTCGGCGCAACGCTCGCCGCGGTGCGCATCGCGCGCTCCGACGAAGGGCATGAGCTATTCGCCAGGGTGCTAGAGAACGCCGCCTACCTGCGACGCGGGCTGGGCGAGCTCGGTTTCTGGGTGCTGCCCCCGGCACACATGGCGGACGGCACAGAGATCGTCACGCCGGTCGTGCCGGTCGTGGTCGGCGACGACTGGAAGGCCGTCTTCCTGTGGAAGGCGCTGTATGAGGCCGGCGTGTTCGTGAACGTCGCGATCCACCCGGCGGTCCCGCCGGCGGGCGCACTGCTGCGCACCAGCGTGATGGCGACGCATGACCGCACAGTGCTCGATGAGGCGCTCGAAATCTTCAGGCTCGCGAAGCAGAACTTTGAGGCCGAGCACGGCCCACTGCCGGCCGGCGACTGACCCCGCGCCGCGGCGGACCGGCCAGCCCAGACACGTCGAAAAAAGACGCTATGAGCACACGGTTCGGATTTGTGACCTTGCTGTGACCAGGCCCGGCGCGATAGCTTGCCCTTTCAGTTGGAAGAGGGTCACGAGGGAGCCGCCCGAGTCGTAATTTGAGGGACGCCGAGGGCGGCGCCGGGGGCGCCCAGCGCCGCCGGCGTGGGGAACAGCAAGGTTGAGAAAGCGCCCGCTCGGGTGGCGATAACGCGCGCCGCCGAGCGGCTCGACCGTCTTGAAAAACGCCTGGTAGAGGCCAGAAACACAGAGTAAGAGGAAGTCGATGCCGGAGACCACACAGACGACGCCCGAACCACAGCGCTTGCGTGCCCTGGAGCATGCCAACGCGATCCGACTCGCCCGCGCCGAGCTGAAGCGGCGTATCGCCGAGGGCGAGGTCTCGGCGGCCGACGTGATCCTCGCTTGCCCAGACGCCGCCAACCGCTGGACGGTCTCCGAGCTGCTGCTCTCGCAGCGGCGCTGGGGCAGCACGCGCTGCCGCAAGTTCCTCGAGCGCAACGGCGTCAGTGAGATCAAGCTGATCGGCTCGCTGACCGAGCGCCAGCGGCGGGTGCTGGCCGAGCAGCTGAGCGGACGTCCACTCCCGGTGGAGGAGAGCGCGCACCGCGTGCTCGAACGCGACCTGGTGCTCGTCTAGAGATTCATGCCCAGCGGCATCGGACTCGCACCGGCGAACAGCAGGAACCAGATGCCGAAGACGACGATCGCGACTCCAGCGGTCGTGATCATCACCGACTCGAGCATGCGGTGGCCTGGGTCGTCGTGGCCGCGCGCGATCACGATGCTGCGGTGAACCTGGCTGAGGCGCGACAGCAGACCGGCCAGGAGCAGCACCGTGGCGATCACGCCGACCGCCATCGCCAGCAGCGCCAACCCGAGTGATGAGGTACTGCCCTGAATCTGTGAGCCCACCCACAGCCACAGCAGCGGTGTACCGAGCCACATCACGAGGCTGCCGACGACCATGATCGCGAGCGCCAGCAGCGCATCGACGCCGATCTGGAACAGCTCCCTCATTGGTTCTGGGATAGCACGTTGGCGAGCTCCGGGGCGAGCGCCGTAGCACGATCCCAGTGCTCGCCGATCAGCAGCCGCTTGACGATCCCGCCCCGGCCGGCGACCTCGATCATCGGGCAGACGGTGACGCCGTAGAGCTGGGCGACCGCGGTGCTCGAGTCGTAGGCGACCGGGATCGTCCAGTGGTACTTGTGCACCAACGCGAGCGTGGCCTGCTTGCTGCCGCCGGCGGCGACGGCGGCGACGACGGTCTTCGGGAAGCGGCCCGAAAGCCGCTGCAGGGCGCTGACCGCCTTGACGCACGGCTTCCCGTCTGTCGCGAAGAAAGCGAGCACCATCGGGCCGCGGTCGCAGACGTTGAGCCCGCGCAGTGCCGGGTGCGCGGGATTGCAGCGCGGGGCGGTGTTGGCCGCGACGTTGAGATCGCTGGTGGCCAGCGGCGCCACGAAGCGGCGCAGTCGCTGGCCCGCGCGAATACCCGGGTGGGTGTGGCGTGCGGGCGCAAGATACATCACGACCGAGAAGGCGACGACCAGTGCCAGGCCGATCCCGCCAATCATCCACTGGTACCTGCGGGTGTCGATCATGCGCTCAGCGTCAGTTGCTGATCCTTGGCGGCTGGCCCGCGCTCGGGAACATCGGGCCGCGGTTGCAGCTCGATCAGCCCCAGCGTGGCCGGCAGCACCAGCATCACGCCGGCCAGCGAGACGCTCAGGTCGACCAGCGCCAGCAGGCCGAAGTCGCGCAGCATGGTGATGTTGGAGACGACCAGCACAGCGAAGCCGGCGATCGCGGTCAGCGCCGAGGTCAGCACGGCAATACCGGTGGTGCGGTAGGCGTCGTCGAGCGCCTCGCGGCGGCCCATGCCGATCCCCCGCTGGCGGAAGACGCGCTCGGACAGCAGCACACTGAACTCGGTGGTAATCGCGATCACCAGCGTGCCGAGCGTCGCCGACATCGGATTCAGCGGAATCCGCAGGATGCAGACGAGCAGCGCCGACCAGCCGGTCGCGAGCACGATGGGGATCAGCGGTATGAGCACACGCCGGACATTGCGCAGCGCCAGCAGCAGAGCGGCCGCCACCAAACCGAGGCTGAGGACGATCATCAGCAGGCGATCACCCGAGGAGGCGAGCGAGCCCTCGGCGTCGGCCGCCAGCACCGGCAGGCCGCTGAGCTGTGCGCTCGTGCCCGCCGGCGGGTCGAGCGCCGCGCGCATCTGCTCGATCACCCGACGCTGGCGACTCAGTGGCATCAGCCGGATGCCGAACGCGAGCAGTGCGTGACGGTGGTTCTGGGTCAGCACCGCGCGCTGGAAGTAGCCGGGGACGGCGCTGAGCGCGCCGCCGGCGGTTTGCAGCAGGCTCGGCAGCGAGAGCGCCGGACAGAGAGTCGCCTCGGCACAGCCACGGGCGGCGCCGAAGCGCGAGCTCATCCGCTGCTCGTAGGAGCGCATCCAGGCGACCGTCCGTGCAGCCGTCACGTCGGGCGCGTTGACGAGCACGTCTACCTCGCCCGAGCTGCCGGTGGTGTGCTCGAGCTGCTCGAGCTGGCTGAGCGCCGGCATGTTCGCTGGCACGAGCTTGGTGATGTCCGATTGCACCGCCGTGCTCGTTGAGAGCACCCAGCCGGCGATCGCCAGCATTACCGCCGCCAAGAGCACGAGGCGAGGGCGGCACAGAAGCGATCGGATCAGGCCGCCGAGGATCTCCCCCGCGCCATAGATCGAGGCGAGCAGTGGCCGCGGAATCAGCCCCGACGGCTCGAGCCGGGTGCCCGCAGCCTGCGGAGCGGAGAAGGCCGCCGCAGTGAACGCGACGACGACGCCGACGACGAGTAACAGACCAAAGCCGCTCACCATCGGCACCGGTGAGACCAGCAGCGCCAGGAAGCCGGCGGCAGTGGCCAGTGCAGCGCTCGCGATCGCACGCCGCGGGGTGCCGGAGCGGAACTGCACCCCGTAGTCGACCGCGAGCCCGAGCAGCACCGGGAAGACCGCCACGTCGGCCAGCGTCAGTGCGCCACCGAAGAGCGCCGTCAGGCCAAACGTAATCGCCACGGCGCCGAGCGCAGTGGCGAGCGGCAGCAGACGCAGGCTGCGACGCAGCACCGCGAGCAGCACGAGCGCCATCACCACCACGGCAACCGCCAGCAAGAGGATCAGCTGGCCGCTGATCTCGCCGGCCAGGTCGTTCAGCAGCACCGGCTCGCCCGTGACCGTGTAGCTGACGCCGGCGATCCGGAAGGCGGGCGAGTCGACGGCCGCACGGATCCAGCCGATCGCCTGCCGCTGCTGGTGCGCGCTGAGCTTGGCCCGCAGGCGTACCTGAATGATCGCCGCGTCGCTGCTCGGGAACAGGTAGGAGAAGCGCGCGACCGGCCTGCCGATGTTTGTTGCCGAGCCGAACACAACCTGGCGCAGGAAGGCAGCGTCAGCGATCGAGGGGATGCCGGCCAGCAGGCCCTGGGTGGCGCTGCCGCTGGTAGCCGTGGTGCGCCTCCCGCTGCTGCCGGCTCCCTCGGCACTCGTGAGCTCGTGCTCGAGCGCCAGCTCGCCGGCGGCCTCGACGGCGCCCGCGGTCTGCGCCCGATCGAGCTTTCGCCCCTTGGCCAGCGTGCGCGCCTCCGCCTCCGCGGCCCTGATCGTCGCGACCGCGTTCACGGTGACCGAGCCGACCTCTGTGTTGACCGCGGCAACCGCATGGTTGAGAAAGGTCGCGGGCCCGTAGACGACCTTGGCAGCACGGCTGCGCATCAGCTTGGCGCAGGCTGCGTCGGCGCCGCCCGCGGGCTGCGCCCTGCCGGGCGCCACCGGCACGTAGGCGGCGAGCCCACTGTCGAAGCGCAGCTGCTGACCGCCGAGGCACGCCTCGAGCCGGCTCAGCGTCCTCATCTCGGACGGCTGCAGCAGGCTTGTCAGGCGCCCGCGGATCAGTACCACGACGGGGTCGCTCCCGAACTGACGATACATCGCCTGCGTGGCCTGGTAGTCAGGCGAAGAGGAGGACACGAACGTGTTGAGCGCCGTCGACGGCGTGAGCGTCAAGGCGATGCCGGCGCCCGCCAGCGCCACGACAACAAGCGCGGCTATGCGGACGCGAAGCCGATCGCGTCCACGGACGGGGACCCCATTGAGGCGACCGACCCGCCGCACCTGTCAGTCCATCGAGAGCGGGCCCTGGGCGTCGCCCGCGAGGAACTGCCGGATGAACGGGTTGTCGGAGTTGAGCATCTCCGCGGCGGGGCCGGCCTCGACGATCCGGCCGCGCCAGAGCACGTTGATGTAATCGGCCACTCGGCGTGCGCTCATGATGTCGTGTGTCACCACCGCGAAGGTCGGCAGGTACTCCTTACCCTCGGCCTTGGCCTCCTCCACCATGTCGCGGTGGATCTCGAGGATCAGCTCTCCCAGCAGCGCCGTGCGTACCGGGTCGAGTCCCGAGTCAGGCTCGTCGAAGAGCACGATGTCGGGGCCGAGCACCAGAGCCCGCGCGAACCCGGCGCGCTTGCGCATGCCGCCCGAGAGCTCGTTCGGGAAACGGTCGCGCGCGTTGCCGAGGCCGACCTCCTTGAGCCGGCGCATGACGATCTCCTCGATCTCCTTCTCGCTCTTCTCGGTGTGCTGGCGTAGCGGAAAGGCGACGTTGTCGTAGAGGTTCATCGAGCTGAACAGCGCGCCGTCCTGGAACAACAGCCCGAACTTCTTGCGCATCTCGAAGAGACGATCGTCGGTCATCTCCGGGACCGACTCACCGTGCACGCGCACGTCGCCCGAATCCGGGTAGAGCAGGCCGACCATGTGCTTGATGCAGACGGACTTGCCGGTACCGGAAGGGCCCAGGATCATCGAGACCATGCCCTCGGGCAGGCCCATCGTCAGCCCCCGCAGGATCTGGTTGGGGCCGAACGACTTGTACGTGTCCTCGAACTCGATGACGTTGCGGGCGCCCGAGGGATAGACCTTGTAGCTGTGGAAGTCGTAGTAGTCGTCGGGCACGCCCGGCGGCAGGTCGGGCCGGGTCAAGCCGCCGGCCAGCGGGCCGGCGGCCCCATCAGCAAAATCACGAAACGGCTGGGTGGACATACCTATCCCCCGATCGGGGCTCTCGGGTTGGCCCCCCAGAAGAGCTGAGTTCCGAGCATGCTGATCAGATGAACGCCCACCAGGTTGAAGACCATCGATTTGGCCGTGGCGGTACCCACACCGACAGGCCCACCACTGGCGTTGTACCCGTAATAGCAGCCGACGAGCACGATCAACACCGCCATGGCCATGGCTTTGAGCAGGCTGAAGACGACGTCCGGCGGGTTCTGGAACTCCCAGAAGATCAGGAAATAGCCTCCTGAGGAAACGTCGCCTATCTGCTGGACGACCGCCAGGTAGCTGGCGAAGAACCCGGCGCCGATCGAGCATAGGTAGACGAATGGCAGCACCATCATCATGCCCACCAGCCGCGTGGCGCACAGGAAGGTGATGCCGCTGATGCCCATCACCTCGAGCGCGTCAATCTCGTCGGAGATACGCATCGAGCCGATCTCGGCGACGATTCCGGTGCCGACCTTGGCAGCCATCATGTAACCGAAGCAGAGCGGCACCAGCTCCCGCAGGTCGCACCAGGCCGAGAACACGCCCGCGTACTCAGGAGTGCCGACGCTGCGATCGAAGTAGGCGCCCTCGATCCCGCACTGCAGCCCGATGATGAAGACGAGGCCCCAGATCACGAGCGTCGAGGAGACGATCAGGATCCCGGCCTGGCGCAGCGTCTCGCCGAAGTACTTGAAGACCTTGAAATTCGCGATGTCGGTGAGCACGCGCGCGCTGAAACGCACGATGTCGCCGAACGACTCGAGCCAGGCGCGCGGATATTCGAGCAGCTCGTTCATCTGCTACTTCACGATCGTCGTCAGCGCCGGGTGCGTCGCCAGCAGCACCTGCGTGAAGACGTAATTGAAGGCGAAGATCGCGAGGAAGGCGATCACGACCGCCTGGTTGACCGCGCGGCCGACGCCCTCGGCGCCGCCGGAGGCGGTCATCCCCTTGTAACAGCACACGATCGCGATGATCGCGCCGAACAGGGTGGTCTTGACGAGCGAGCCCCAGAGGTCGGTGGTCGAGGCGTTGTTGAAGAACGTCGCCCAGAACGGGCCGAGCGGGGCGTGGTTGACAAGCGTCGCCAGGACGCCGCCGAAGATGCCGAATAGCAGAGCGTAGATGTCGAACAGCCCGGTGACCAGCATCAGCGCAAGGAAGCGCGGGACCACGAGGTTCTTGATCGGGTCGACGCCGAGCACCTCGAGCGCGTCAAGCTCCTCGCGGATGCGGCGCGCGCCGAGGTCGGCGGTGATCGCCGTGCCCGCGACGCCGGCCAACACGATCGCGTCGACGAATGGAGCGAACTCACGGATCGACGCCAGCACGAAGAAGCCGCCCAGCCGATCGAGCGCGCCGAACAGCACCAGAAAGTTCGCCGCCTGCAGGCCGGGTGCCTCGTAGCCGAAGGCGATCGTCGAGATCAGCAGCGGCAGCCAGCAGAGCTTCAGCGCGAACATGAACTGCGAGACGAACTCCGGCCCGTACGGATACGGCGGCCTGACCGCGGACATGATCGTGCGCCCCGTCAGGATCACCATTTCGCCCGCTTCTTCGAGCACCCCGCGGGTGGGCGTAAACGCTCGGTCGACGGTTGTTCTGATCAACTCTTTAGCTCCTCGGCTCGCCGACACGGGTGTCGGTCCACGTCGCCAGAGCGGAAGCGTACCCGCCTCTGAAGCGGACCAACCGCGGATACCCCGCCTGCTCGCTGGGTATGCTCGAATCCGGTGAGTGGACGGATGGTGATCGGTGTCGCCACGCTCGCGGTCGCGAGTCTGGTTGCAGGCTGCGGCGGCAGCGAACAGAACCCCGGCGAGCCGCATGGAAAATTCCCCGTATCCGTCGCCAGCTCGTTCCCGTCAAGCCAGAAGCTTGCCGAGCAGACGAGCTTCATGGTGAGCATCAAGAACCTCGGCAGCAAGGCGATCCCCGACGTTGCCGTCACGGTACTCGACCCCAAGTACGGCACCGCAGCTCAAGCGTTCGGCACGCTGCTGCAGGAGAACGGCGCCGGTCAGCCGATCCTCGCCAGCCGCTCGCGCCCGGTTTGGATCATCGACCAGGCGCCGGGTCCGTGCGGCTACAGCTGTAAGAGCCGCGGTCCCGGCGGGGCGGCGACCGCATACTCGAACACCTGGGCACTCGGCAAGCTCGCGCCCGGCCGCACGGCCGTCTTCCGCTGGAAGCTGACCGCCGTGCAGCCCGGGGCCTACACAGTGGAATATGAGGTCGCGGCCGGGCTGAACGGCTATGCCAAGGCGGTGCTCTCAAACAGGTCTCCGGCTCGCGGCGAATTCCGGGTGCACATCTCCTCGGTGCCGGAGCAGATGACCGTGCTCCGCAACGGCCAGGTCACGCAGAAAGCCTGAAAGCGTGCCGCATTCCGGCTTGGGAAGGGCGGCAGAGCCGACGCTCGGCCCTACGTGTTGTCACTACCAAGACCGGCCGCTGACGCGGGCCGCTGCTGCGCGCGGTGGGCGATCAGTCCCAGCAGCGCTGTGCTCGATCATCGAACTCTCGGCTCATGCTCGACCGCGAGCCTCCGTGCCGTGATCATGCTCGCGATCCGGGCGATCAACGCATAGGGCGTCAGGTCGATCTGACGGCCGCTGATGCGAAAGACCTGGTGCCCGGCGATCAGCATCTGCTGGTCTCGTAGGCGGTCGCTCTCGAATTTGCCGCGGTGATACAGCCAGCCGTCGAACTCGTAGGCAAGCTTCAGGTCCGGCCACACGCCGTCGACGAGCTTGCCGCCGATCCGGATGTTGGTGATCGGCAGCGGCAGTTCGGCGGCGCGCAGCAGCTTCAGCAGTGCGCGCTCGTACCTGGAGCGCGTGTCGCGCAGAGACTCGTTCTGCTCCAGCAACCTCCGCAACCTCCCAATCCCCTTAGCCTGTGGGTTGCGAGTAATCGCGTCGGTCAGCTGCGAGCGGCGCACGAGGTTCTTCCGGAACGCAGCCGAGAGCGCCGCCTCTAGCTCGAGATCATCCATCGTTCCTGCGAGGTCCAGGAGCGTGCGGGCAGGAGCGGTGACCGGGATACCACTACGCCAGCGGATGTCCCGGCCGGCGAGCTCCTTGACTCGGTGGATCTTGATGCCGGCCCGGGGCCTGGCGCTCCGGGCAACGAGGAGCACTTCCACCGGAGCCTTCTGGGCCTGCCTCTGCGTCGTGT
This sequence comes from uncultured Actinomycetota bacterium, assembly GCA_963706725.1. Classification (GTDB taxonomy): domain Bacteria; phylum Actinomycetota; class Thermoleophilia; order Solirubrobacterales; family Solirubrobacteraceae; genus Palsa-465. Next base: position 3,600,610 of record OY970167.1, read on the forward strand.
CGAGCAGCTGCCAGACGCCTGCGGCGGTGACACCCGCTACGACCGCTGCGCCGCGCAGGGAGAGCGCCGCAGCCATGATCGGGCCGAGAGGGTCCTCGCCCGCGCCGGCGATCCGATACACGGACGGGAACGCCTCGTGGAGCCATCCTTTTCTGAGCCTGTGCGTCAGTGCGCCACGCCCAACACCGGCCTCGAGCAACTGCGATCTGAGCACGTGACCATGCTGCAGTCCCGCCAGGCGCAGGACCTCGGCGTCGCCCCGTCCGCGAACCCGCTCCAAGTGCCAAAGCGGCACCCGCTCTCGAGCTTTGCTACAAGAACGCGCAATTTCATGCGTCTCGGAGCAATCTGCAGGTTCGAGCTGCAGATTGTCACCCTCAGCAGGTCGGTCCACAGCTCCCTCGGCAGGTCCCTCAGCAGGTCGGTCCACAGCTCCCTCGGCAGGTCCCTCAGCAGGTCGGTCCACAGCTCCCTCGGCAGGTCCCTCAGCAGGTCGGTCCACAGCTCCCTCGGCAGCTCCTTCGGCAGGTCCCTCGGCAGGTCTGTCGGCAGGTCGGGGCGAGCTCATCGCGCCGGACTATCGCCCCGTCACGCCCCCCAGGGCAAGCAATGTGTCCAGATCGACACACAGCAGCGGCCCCCGACCCTGGGAGCAGGCCCCAGGGCACTCCCGCGCAGCGTCCATTTTTGGACATTTGGATAGTGACCGGGCGGGACCGGTCTTATAGCTTGGGGTGGCCGCTCTCTCTCGCGGCCGCGTAGCCACGCGCGCCTCCGCCGCCGAGGCGCGAACAGGAAGGAACAAACAAGAGCATGTCCCGAATCCGTCAGCAGAACGTGTTCGCAGCGCAGTGGACCCCCAATGGGGGCGCACTCGGCGCGCCCGACCTCACGGTCGCCGACAACCAGATCTTCGGCGAGAACGTCTTCAGCGAGGTCGTTCAGCGCCAGCGCCTCCCGAAGGAGGTCTACAGGAAGCTCTCGATGACGCTTGCCAAGGGCGAAGCACTGGACACGACGCTGGCCGACTCGGTCGCGCTGGCGATGAAGGAGTGGGCGCTCGAGAAGGGCGCTACCCACTACGCCCACATGTTCCAGCCGCTCACCGGCCTGACAGCCGAGAAGCACGACAGCTTCTATGCCCCCACGGGCGAGGGCACCGCCCTGGCGAGCTTCTCAGGCAAGGAGTTGATCCAGGCCGAACCCGACGCCTCGAGCTTCCCAACCGGCGGCATCCGCGCGACGTTCGAGGCCCGTGGCTACACCGCCTGGGATCCGACCAGCCCCGCGTTCATCCTCGAGAACCCCAACGGTGCGCTGCTCTGCATACCGACCGCCTTCGTGTCTTGGACCGGCGAGGCACTCGACGCCAAGATCCCGCTGCTGCGCTCGATGGATGCCCTCTCAAAGTCGGCGTCAAGGGCGCTGAAGCTGTTCGGCAAGGACACCAACCGCGTGTTCACCACGGTCGGCCCCGAGCAGGAGTACTTCCTCATCGACGAGCAGTACTACTTCGAGCGCCCTGACCTGATCAACACCGGCCGCACGCTGTTCGGCGCCAAGCCGCCGAAGGGTCACGAGCTCGACGATCACTACTTCGGCTCGATCCCGGAGCGCGTGCTGGCCTACATGCTCGAGTGCGAGCGCGAGCTGGCGCGCCTCGGGATCCCGATCAAGACCCGCCACAACGAGGTGGCTCCGGCCCAGTATGAGATCGCGCCGATCTTCGAGAACTCCAACGTCGGCTCCGACCACCAGCAGCTGACGATGCAGATCCTGCAGAACGTCGCCCGCCGCTACGGGCTGGTGGCGCTGCTGCACGAGAAGCCGTTCGCCGGCGTCAACGGCTCGGGCAAGCACAACAACTGGTCGATGAGCACCGACGAGGGCGAGAACCTGCTCGAACCCGGAGACACCCCGCACGAAAATCTCCAGTTCCTGTTCTTCTGCACGGCCGTGATCCAGGCGGTCAACAAGCACCAGGGGCTGCTGCGAGCATCGATCGCGTCCCCGGGCCAGGACCACCGTCTGGGCGCCAACGAGGCGCCCCCGGCGATCATCTCGATCTTCCTCGGCAGCGAGCTCGAGAACCTGTTCGAGGCGATTGCCGGCGGCGCCGCCGGACAGTCCACGCCGGAGTCGTTCCTGGGCCTCGGGACACCGGTGCTGCCGCCACTGCCTCTGCACGGCGGCGACCGCAATCGCACGAGCCCATTCGCCTTCACGGGCAACAAGTTCGAGTTCCGCGCGCTCGGCTCTAGCCAGTCGCTCGGGCTGCCGAACACGGTGCTGAACACCATCGTGGCGGAGGCGATCGACTACCTGTCAGAGGAGCTCGAGAACGAGCTCAACCAGGGCAAGTCGCTCGAGGACGCTCTGCGCCCGATCATGCAGCGCAGCTACTCGGCGAACAAGCAGGTCGTGTTCGGCGGCGACGGCTACTCGGAGGAGTGGCACGCGGAGGCAGAGCGCCGCGGGCTGCTGAACCTGCCCTCGACACCCGATGCGCTGCCGTACCTGATCAGCGACGACACCATCACGGCGTTCTCCAACTACGGCGTGCTCAGCGAGCGCGAGCTGCACGCCCGCTACGAGGTGTTCCTCGAGCAGTACGTCACCAAGCTCAACATCGAGGCCGAGACGGCCGCCTCTATCGCTCGCACGATGCTGCTGCCGGCGGCGGTCCGCCACAAGGCCGAGCTGCTCGGCGCCGAGGAGCCCGAGCTGGTGAGCGAGGTTGGCGAGCTGATCTCCTCCTTCGTCGAGGCGATCCGCACACTCGAGAGCGCAAACCTCAAGGAGAACACTCCCGAGGACACACTCGAGGAGCACGCCCGCTACATGCACGATGTCGTCTTCGCGGCGATGGACGGCGCTCGCAATGTGGCCGACCAGCTCGAGCGGCTCGTCGCCGACGACCTGTGGCCGCTGCCGAAGTACAGCGAGATCCTGTTCATCAAGTAGCAGCCGCAGGTGGGGCTGGCCCGCTGGCCAGCCCCTTGCCCGGCGCCGGTGGCCGGGCCCCTTCCGTTGACGCCCGGGCCGCAAGATCCCGCCCGGGCGTCACTTTTTAACGCGCTCGGCGAGGTTGGCCGATAAGAATGACGAAGACCGTGATCGCCCCTACGGGTGCTCACGGACCGATCGCGCAACTTTGATGGGACGAGACGGGTTTCGAACAGCTGTGAGGCAACTGGTGGCCAGGCTGCTCGGTGACGAGCGGCTGGAGAAGCTCCCACGCGGGAGCGGGGCGGCCGTGCTTGCCGCCGCCGTTCTCGCTGCGGGCCTCGGGCCGGCGGCCGCTCTCGCGCTCGCTGACAACGGCGGTGGCGGGACCGGCGGTGGCGGTCTACCGCCGTCGACGGTGGCGACCATCACGACGAGCACGACCGGCACCACCGGGCTGGTGGTGATCGGCAACACGGGGACGGCCGACGCGACCGTGACCGTGACCACCCCCTGCAGCGGCTCGATCGGCAGCTCGACGACGACCACCGGCACGGCCACGGTCACCACGGTGCCGACGACAGAGACCGTCACCACAACCGGGACCACCGACACGACCGAGACGCTCACCGACACGACGACCACGCCGCCGAGCACCACGACCACGACCGTCCCGGTGACGACCCCGGTGACGACCACACTGCCCACGACCACCACCGAGACCACCCCGGGGACAAGCACCGTCACCACCACCCCGGCCTGCACCTCCACCGCGCCCCCGCCGAACACGATCGCCGTGCCCAAGACCAACCCGTTCAGGGGCCGCGCGATGTGGATCTGGGAGCTGCACCTCACCAACGGCGGTAGCGTCGCCTCGATCAGCGCCCAGGCCAGGCGCTACGGGATCAGCGCCGTGTACGTCAAGAGCAGTGACGGCACCAGCTGGTGGCCGCAATTCTCACACGAGCTGGTAACCGAGCTACACGAGGCGGGCCTCAAGGTTTGCGCCTGGCAGTACGTCTACGGCCTGCAGCCGGCGGCCGAGGCCAACCTCGGCTACCGGGCAGCGCGCGACGGCGCCGACTGCCTGGTGATCGACGCCGAGTCCCAGTACGAAGGGCGCTACGTGGCCGCTCAGACCTACGTCAGCCGCCTACGCAAGCTGGTCGGCGCGCGCTACCCGCTCGGACTCGCCGGTTTCCCCTATGTCGACTACCACCTCAGCTTTCCCTACTCCGTGTTCCTCGGTCCCGGCGGCGCTCAGTACAACCTGCCACAGATGTACTGGGCGGACATCGGCACGACCGTGCCGTTCGTCTTCGCCCACACGTATGAGTACAACGAGATCTACCGCCGGCCGATCTTCCCGCTGGGGCAGCTATGGGGCAACCTCTCGGCCGGCTCGATCGAGCAGTTCAACATGTTCGCCCAGGAATACGGCGCCACCGGCGTCAGCTGGTGGGATTGGCAGTCAGCACCGCTGAAGTACTTTGCCGACATCAGCAGAGTGCCGCCCGAGCTCGTCAGCGACTCGATCAACAAGACGCCCGCCAGCGTTTACCGCGGCAATGTCGGTGACCTCGTGATCTGGGCCCAGGAGCACCTCTATGGTGCCGGTCTCCACATCGCCGTCGACGGTCAGTTCGGGCCGAAGACCGAAGCAGCGGTGAAGGCGTTCCAGCGCAAGCACAGGCTCGCGGCGTCGGGCGTCGTGAACGGGCTTACCTGGGATGCACTGCTCAAGGTCACGCCGGTGAACGTCAGATGGACGCAACGAGGCAAGCAGACGGTTGCCGTCGTCGCGAGGAGCAGCAACACACTGATCGAGTCGGCGCCGGCTTGGATGAAGCACACGCGCTCGCGGAACGAGCTTCACCGAGACGTTGGCGCCGGCGGCTCGCCCGACATAGCCAAGCGGTGATTCTTGTAGGCCGGATCGTCGGTGACCTCCGGTCCGAACCAGTGGGGCGCGACGAATGACTCGGCGCTGCACGGATCGTCAAACTCGACCTCGGCGACGATCAGGCCACTGAGCGCTCCCTCAAAGACGTCCAGTTCGATCTGCCGGCCGTCCGCCGTGGGCAGCACGCGCCGGTGCTTGACCACCCGCGCACCGGCCGTGGCCGGCCACAAAGCCTCAAACTGCTCGTCGCTGAGCTCGACCTCATGCTCCGCCCGTGTCATCCCCAGCCCTGATTTCACGGTCAGAAAGCAACTGCCGCCCTTGCGGCGAACCCGCGTCTCGGCACCGGCTGAGCCGATCGTCAGGTAGCCCTGCTCGATCAGCTCCTCCGGCACGGCCAGCGCATCGACGGGCGCCTCGCGGATCAGCCACTTGCGCTCGATCTCGACGCCGGACATCAGCTCAAGACGGCTCCGTCGTCGATCCGCAGCCCCTCGGCCGGGGCATCGATCTCGACGTCGCCGCGGACCACCACGCTCGCGCCGAACAACACGTCGCCGTGGACGACGAGCTTCTCAGCCTCACGCAGTGACGGCGGCCCGGCGGGCATGCGCGCCTCGAAGTCGTCGATGATCCCGAAGTACTCCTTGTCGAGCGCAACGAATGGCTGTCCGCCGTCCGCGGTCGCGGGCTCGACCCGGAACTCATCGCCCAGCCTGAACACGTCGGAGCGCAGCAACAGCAGATCGTCGGTCGTCTTCACCGGAACGAACCGGGTACGCGGCACCTGCAGCAGACCCGCACCCGGAAAGCTGCCGATCGCAGCGCCCATCGCGCTCTCGAGCTGCAGCACCGGGGTCGATGACTTGTCACGCGGATCGACGGTCTTGCGGTTGACGATCACCGGCAGCTCCAACCGGCCGCCGTCGGCGAAGCGGGCGGCGATCGCATCGAGGTCGATCCACAGCGAGTTGGTGTTGTAGTAGCGCCAGCGCCTGTAGTCACGGAACGACTCGGCGTCCTCGGGCGGCGTCTGCGCGGTCTCGCGCAAGACCAGCTGCCCGTCGCTCAGGCGCCGCGCGATATGACCGCCCTTGCGATCGGCGGAGGTGCCGAGCACGACCTCCATCAGGAAGGGGATCCCCTCGCGTGCGATGTGGCCGGCGATCAGCGGGTCGACCGTCGCTCCGAGGTTGTCCGAATTGGAGATCATCACGTAACGGAAGCCCTGGTCCTTGAGCGCTCCGAGCAGCCCCGAGCCAACCAGTGACGCGTACACGTCACCGTGCCCGGGTGGACACCACTCGAGCTCGGGAGCTGCCGGCCAGCGGGCCGGCAGCATCGATCCAGCATCGAGCTTCGGCACCATCGACTGCAGAAAATCCGACGGCAGCGCGGGCGAGGGGAGCTCGGGGAACCGCGCCAGCGCGGCGGCCGTCGGCGCGCGCGTGGTCCCGCTGTTCATCAGGATCAGCGGCAGTCGCACTCCGTAGCGGCGGCGCAGTGCGAGCGTCTGGCCGATGATGATCTCGAGGAACGTCTTGCCGTCGCGCGCCTCGAGCAGCGACTTCGGTTGCTGCAACCCCATCGAGGTCGCGAGCCCGCCGTTGAGCTTGATCACCGCCAGGCGCTCGAGCGCCGACACGGCGTCGACCGAGGGCAGGGTCGCGAGCAGCGGCACGTCCTGTGCCGGTTCGAGCTCGGCGCTCGGGATCATCGTCTGGGCGCCACTCAGCACGCGCTCCATGGCGAAGGCGAACTGGCGGATCGAGGCCTCGCTCTGCCCCGCCTCGCGCATCTTCTCGGTGGCCACGGCGATCTGGTCAGCGGCCATCCTCAAGTCCCTTCTCGAGCTCAGCGAGCCAGGTTGTGGCGTTACCGTCGCTGGGCGCGCGCCAGTCGCCGCGCGGCGAGAGCGAGCCGCCGGATCCGACCTTGGGCGCGTTGGGCACGGCTGAACGTTTGAACTGGCTGGTCTGGAAGAAGCGGTACAGGAACACCCGCAGCCACCTTTCGATCTGCTCGAGGGTGTACTCGTTGCGGTGCTCGGACGGAATCAGATCCGGCCATGAGCCGCGCTCGCGGTCGCCCCAGGCCCGATGCGCGAGCCACGCGACCTTGCTGGGGCGGTTTCCGAAGCGCAGCACGTGGTACAGAAAGAAGTCCTGAAGCTCGTAGGGGCCGATCGTGTGCTCGCTGTTCTGATGGGGCGCTTCGGCATCGGCATCGGCACCGGCCGGAATCAACTCAGGTGAGATCGCGGTGTCGAGCACCGCCGATAGCACGCGGCCGGCATCGGGCCCAAACTCGTCGGTGTCCACTGCCCAGCGCAGCAGAAACTGAATCAGGGTCTTGGGCACCGAGGCGTTGACGTTGTAATGCGACATCTGGTCACCGACGCCGTAAGTGCTCCAGCCGAGCGCGAGCTCGCTGAGGTCGCCGGTGCCGAGCACGAGAGCGCCCATCATGTTGGCCAGCCGGAACAGGTGTGAGGTACGCTCGCCGGCCTGAACGTTCTCGTAGGTGATGTCATACACCGGCTCCCCGGCTGCGGCCGGATGTCCGAGCGACTCGAGCATCCTTTGCGCGGCCGGGCGGATGTCTAGCTCCGCGGCCGTGACGCCGAGCGCGCGCATCAGCTCGCGGGCGCTGCGCAGGGTCGTGTCGCTGGTGCCGAAGCCCGGCATCGTGTAGGCGAGCACGTTGGTGCGCGGCAGCTTCAGCCGGTCGATGGCGCGCACGGCGACGATCAGTGCGTGGGTCGAGTCAAGGCCACCGGAGACGCCGATCACGAGCTTCTCGATGCCGGTCGCCTCGAGCCGCGTCTGCAGGCCGCTGACCTGGATCATGTAGACCTCCTCGCAGCGTTCGCGGCGCGAGCGAGGGTCGTTGGGTACGTAGGGGAAGCGCGCGACCTCGCGCACCGGGCGGACCACATGTGTCGGCGGGCGCAGCGCGAACTCGACCCGACGCAGTTGCCGCAGGTGCTCGCGCAGATCGTGGATCGAGTCGCCCCAGGAGCTGCGTTCGCTGCGGTCGTAGCGCAACCGGTCGAGGTCGACATCGGCGGTGATCAGCTGGTCGTCGAGCGGGTAGCGCTCGGACTCGGCGAGGAAGTCACCGTTCTCATAGATCATCGCCTGGCCATCCCAGGCCATGTCGGTGGTCGATTCCCCTTGGCCGGCGGCCGTGTAGATGTAGGCGCTCAGCGTGCGCGCCGAATGGCCGGCGCAGAGTACGTGCCGGTATTCGGATTTGCCGACGGTGATGTTGCTGGCCGAGAGGTTGGCGAGCACGGTCGCGCCCGCCAGTGCGCCGTAGGTGCTCGGCGGGATCGGCGCCCAGACGTCCTCGCAGATCTCGACGTGCAGCGTGAAGTCGGCCACGTCGGTCGCGGTGAACAGCAGGTCGTTGCCGAACGGAACGACGCGTGAGTTGATCGCGATCTCCGGGCGTACGAGGTCGCGGGCGGCGCGGAACTGTCGCTTCTCGTAGAACTCGCGGTACTCGGGCAGGTAGCTCTTGGGGGCCGCGCCCAGCACCGAGCCACGGTGAATCACGACCGCCGCGTTGAACAGTCCCTGCTCGGTGCGCAGCGGCGCGCCGACGACGATCACCGGAGTCAGCAGCTCGCTGGCAGCCCGGACCGTCTCGATCGCCGCGAGCGTGGCGTCCAGCAGCGCGTCCTGATGGAACAGGTCGTCGCTCGTGTACGCCGCCAGCCCGAGCTCCGGGAAGACGATCAGCGCGGCATCCTGCTGGTGGGCCCGGCGCACGAGCGCGATGCTGCGCTGCGCGTTGAATGCCGGGTCGCCGATGCGCACACGCGGCACGGCGGCGGCGACACGAACGTAGCCGTGACGGTAGATCGAGTCGAAGGGGATTCCCTGCTCAGAGGCCATGTTGAGGAGTATTGCGTCGATTGGCGCCTGATAAGAGTCGCAGCGATCACTGCAACGTGGCGCCCGCGTCGTGATCGCCGGTCGCGTCGCTGCTTCGGGCGGGTAGGTAATTACCCGCAGCGCGATCGGCGGTTAGCCACGCTAAGCCGCAGCTCGTCCACATTGCGGCGACTAGGGCAACACCAGTAGTTTGCATGCAGATGAGCGAACGGATCAAGATCGTTATCGCCGATGACCATGCGATCGTGCGCCGCGGGCTGCGCCAGCTGCTCGAGGGCGATGACGGTTTTGAGGTCGTGGCCGAGGCCGAGGACATCGCGTCTGCGCGGCGCTACCTGCGCGGCCACCATCCCGACGTGCTGGTGCTCGACCTGAATATGCCGGGTGAGCCCAGCATCGAGGCGATCCCGAGGCTGCGCACCGAATTCCCGGAGACCCAGATCGTCGTGCTGACGATGCAGAACGAGCCGGCCTACGCGCGCAGCGCGCTCAGCGCGGGCGTGCTCGGTTACGTGCTCAAGGAGTCCGCCGACGCCGAGCTGGTCGAGGCGGTCCGCGCCGCGGTGGCTGGCGAGCGTTACCTGAACCCGCGCCTGGGTGCCAAGGTCGCCTCCGAGCCGCCGCCCGGCCCGCCGGACGGTCTCTCCGACCGCGAGCTTGAGATACTTCGCCTGATCGCGCTCGGGTTCACTAACTCGCAGGTTGCCGAGGAGCTGTTCCTGTCGGTGCGCACGGTGGAGACGCACCGGGCGCACATCCAGCAGAAACTTGGATTGGGCGACCGCGCCGAGTTGGTGCGATATGCACTGGACCGTAAGCTTGTGAGCTAGCGCCCGCGGCGCGAGCCGAGCATCCGAGAATCGGAGGACTTCAGTGATCCTGATTGCGTACGACGGTTCCGATGATGCGAAGGCCGCTATCGAGCACGCCAGCAAGCTGTTTCCCGGTCAGACCGTGACGGTGCTGACCGCCTGGAGGCGGTTCATCGACACGATGGCGATCGCCGGCGGCCGCTTCAGCATGGTTGTCGACTACGAGGAGGTCGACCGCGACTCCGAGCGCAGCGCGCGAGAGACGGCCGACGGGGGCGCACAGCTCGCACGCGAGGCGGGACTCGACGCGACCGCGCGTGCCGATGTCGTCGAGTTCACGATCGCGGACACGATCCTGGCGGCTGCCGCCGCGGTCGAGGCGAGTGCCGTGGTCTGCGGCAGCCACGGCTACAGCGGGCTCAAGTCGCTGATGCTCGGCAGCACCTCGCACAGCGTGCTGCAGCATGCCGACATACCGGTGATCGTGGTGCCCTCTCCCGAGGTGGCGAAGGCGCGCGCCGAGCATCGCGAGAGCTTGCGGTAGCGGCGTTAAGGAAACGGAGGCCGGTCGCTGGACGTCGGCTCGCAACTGGTCGGCGGCCGAAGCGTGGCCGGACCGTTCACCCGACGCGGCACGCGCTCAGAACTGCAACCGATCCACGCCAGCGAGGATCGCCCCAGGGTGCTGCCACACGCGCACATAGGCCACGCGCAATGTCGCCGGCAGGGCCAGCTGAGGCGCCTTCCTCGAAGCCGTGTAGGCGATCGCCAGATACATGGCCTGCGCTGTCACTTCGGTCGTGTAGCCCACACGTGCCCCGTTGTAGTACCAGGTCACCGACCCCGGCTCCCAATCGGCGGCGATCGTGTACCAACCGCCATGGAACTGCCGCAGACAGCCACCCGCGCCGATCACGACGTTCTGCAAGCTGTGAAACCGGGCGCAGATCGTCCCGTCGATGCCCTCGAGAATGTCGTCCTCGCCATCGTCGGGCCAGCTTTGGCCTAGCGTCATCACCGCCGGCCAGTCGACGATGTGGCTTCGCGACGCCGGGACGTAGACCCTCGCCTCGACCAATCCGTAGGTGAATGCGAAGCCCCCCGAGGACCGCCCGTCCTCGGGGTTGGTCGACAGCACCGCACCGGTGTAAGGATGCAGCTCGCCCTTACACCGCGAAGCGATTGCCGTCAGGCTCAAATCCAAGGTGTCGCTGCCGGGCAAGGTTGCGTTCGCCGAGTTGTAACAGGCGATCTCGTTGCTGTTGATCGGGCCGGTGATTCCGGTGCCAAACCACCCAGGACGCCAAAGTGTGCGGTCGAGTTTGGTGCCATCGAACTCTGAGTCAAGGACCAGCTTCCAGTTCCCCGAGACACCTAGCGGCCTTGGCTGCGCAGCGAGCAGCCGCTTGGAGCGACTGGCGACCGCGATCCTGGCACTCCGCGCGATCAGGCCGGCGTGAGCGCGGGAAGGAGCGATGACCACCGCACCCATCGCTCCGAGGCACGCGATGAAAACCAGGGTCACGCGCAGGCAAATGCCCGCGCTCGAGCGCCGGCCGACCGGGAGCCACAGCATCCGACCCAACAATACATGGGGGAAGGATCTGTGACGGCTGCATCATGGCGCCGTACCGGTTCATCGAAATGCTGGCCGCGCGCCGGCCACGCGGCGCTCGATCATCGACAGGTCCGCGGCTCACAGGGCCGTCGGTGCACTCCGATCGTGCAGCTCGGTCGATCATATGTCTACGCAGGACGTCGACGATACGTCCAGGTTTCCAGACGCCCACTCACAGGCGTTGCTGGGGGGCACCGATGAGACAGGCACCGCGGAAACGTCCGCAACGCCAAGCCCTCTCTCTTCTCAGGACGCCCCCCAATGCTCTCGATTTCCTCTTCTGCACGCGCAGCAGCCGTCGCTGTCGTGGTGGCCGCTGGCGTCAACGTCGGCATCGCCTCAACCTCAGCCAAGACGACCGGCCATCACGCCAAGGTCAGCCATCGTTCCGCGAAGGCGAAGAAGCATGCCAAGCGGAAGCAGCGTGATCGCTCAACAAAGTATGCGTCGAGGTTCGAGACCTCAGGGACGCGGACCACGACGTCGTCGCGGCGTCGGAAGGCGCCGACCCCGACACCGACGAAGACCACCACGACGCCGACCAGCACGACGCCGACGAGCACGACGCCGACGAGCACGACGCCGACCAGCACGACGCCGACGAGCACGACGCCGACGAGCACGACGCCGACGAGCACGACGCCGACGAGCACGACGCCGACCAGCACGGCGCCGACCAGCACGACGCCGACCAGCACGACGCCGACCAGCACGACGCCGACCAGCACGACGCCGACCAGCACCCCGCCGACCAGCACCCCGCCGACGAGCACCACTCCACAGCCGACCGGGATTCCAGGCAGCTGGAACATGGTGCTGGACTCCGAGTTCACCGGCTCATCGCTGGACACGAGCGTCTGGCGGACCGGCTGGTTCAATGACAGTTCTGACAGCGGCCCGGTCAACAGCAGCGAGACCGACTGCTACAGCCCCAGCAACGTCACCTTCCCGGGCGACGGCACCATGCACCTCAACGTCACGAACACGCCCTCGACCTGTGGCGGCGTCACCGAGCCCTGGACTGGCTCGATCGTCACCACCAATCCGGAGGACGGACGCAGCAGCGGAGGCTTCCAGTACACCTACGGCGTCGCTGAGGCCCGGATCTACATCCCAGCTGACGGCACCAAGATCGCGAACTGGCCGGCCTTCTGGACTGACGGGCAATCATGGCCGGCAGACGGTGAGGACGACATCATGGAGTCGATCAACAACCAGGTCTGCGGCACCTTCCACGATCCGCTCGGTGCCCCGCACACCTGCGTCGCCGGCATCACGCCGGGCTGGCACACCTTCGCTTCGGACTGGCAGCCGGGCTCGATCACCTACTACTACGACGGAGTCGACGTGGGCACCGTCACCCTGGGTGTCACCTCGGCGCCGATGTACCTGATCCTGGACAACGCCGTGGATTCGACTGACTTCACCAACAACACTGCCGACGCGATGCAGGTCCAGTACGTCCGCGTCTGGCAGGCGGCCTGATTCAGCGCAACGTCGGTCTGAGCTCTGCCTCAGACCGACCGGCGCGGCTGGCTTGTCGGATAGAGTCGAGCCCGTGCCGCAAATCGATGGTCATGAGCACCGCCGAGTCCCGGCGGTGCTCACTGCGCGGTGCGGCGAGAAGGCCGTATGGGTGCGCTGCTGAAACGCCGGCGGACGCGGTTCGCAGCCCCGTCGCAAGAGGACGATGCAGCGGCGCGCACGACCGTCCTTGACCTCGAACTCAGTCGCCCTCTGCCGCCGTTCCCGGAGCTGCTCGCCAGCGGCACCGTCGCCCCGCGCGCCTGGTTGGTGGTGAGGCTATACGGAGAGCCGCTCGGGATCGAGCGCGTCGATGCCACTGTGCTCGATGAGCCAGCGGCACTGGTTCAGCTCCTGCGTTCGCGCTGGAGCGCTCATGCCCAGGCGCGTGGTACCACGCTCGACGGTGTTCCGTCGGAGTCACTTGCGACCGGGGAGACCTCCTTCTCCGTCGACCATCGTCTATATCTGACCGTGGCCAGTCCGGTGTCCGTGGTCGTACCCACCCATGAGCGCCCGGATGACATCCGCCGCTGCCTGGAGAGCCTCGTGGCGCAGGACCACCCCAGTTTCACCGTCTGGGTGGTCGACAACGCTCCAAGCTCGGATTTGACTCGCGGCGTCGTCTCATCATTCAAGGACCGGCTGGACGTCCGCTATCTCTGCGAACCCGTGGCGGGAGCATCGCGGGCCCGCAACCTAGCTCTCGAGCAGGATCTCGGAGAGTTCTCGGCGTGGATCGATGACGACGAGGTTGCCGATCGGCTCTGGCTGAGCGAGCTCATGCGTGCTCTGGAGTCACGGCCGGGGATCGACGGCGTGTCCGGGGTCGTGGTCCCGGCGGAGCTCGAGACTCAGGCTCAGATCTGGTTCGAAGAGCTCGGCGGCCACAGTGATCGCGGATTCCAAGCCGATGAGTTCTCGCCAGCGACGCGTCATCGATTCAATCCGCTGTTCCCGATTCCCTCCTTTGGGATCAGTGGCAACAGCGTCCTGCGCACCGAATCGATGCGTCGAGTTGGTGGCTTCGACCAAGCGCTTGGGCCTGGCACCAGGACACACGGAGGAGAAGACATGGTCCTCTTCACCGAGATCCTGCGCCGCGGCGGGACAGTTCTCCATCATCCGTACGCGCTCACGCGCCACTTCCATCGGCGCGAGGTCAATGGGCTTGACGCGCAGGTACGCGGCTACGGGATGGGTCTGACGGCCTTTTACACATCATTGGCGGTCAATGATCCGCGCGTAATCCCTGAGATGCTCCGCGTGGTCGTGCCGGGTATGCGTCACATGCTCTCATCCTCGACAGCCGAGCGAGAACCTATTGCCGTGGATCTTCCGCCTGGGCTGCGGACGGCGAAGCTGAGAGGCATGCTCGCCGGACCAGTCGCGTATCTCCGCGAACGCTTCCGGCACCGCTGATACGGTGATTTGAAATGGGGAACGCGGACTCGGCGCCTCGGCCTACCGATGAGGCGTTCGCGCAGTACTGGAAACGACGCGACAGTGTCTCGTCGAGGTTTCCGGTGGAACCCGCGGCCACAGCGATCGCATTACTGCGATCCTGGCTTCCGATCTACCGGATTTGGGCCGCGACTCCACGCTCGACGGTGCAGATCTCGTCTTCTGCGGATGGGCGGCTGGTCGCATCACGGCTGGCCTACCGGCTGGCAGGACGGTGGGTGGCGCGACCGCTCCTGAGCGTGATCGAGGTGCCCGCATCAATTGAGATCTACATATCAGGAACGTCCGCCAAGAGCCGCCGTCAAAACCTCAACCGCGCTCAGAAGCTCGGCCTGACCCACGCCCCATTACCGGCGGGACCGAGAGCTAACGAGCTCTACGCGCGTTGCAACAACGATCGGGATCTCGTTGCTGACGGGGTCGACACAGCGGTCACAGCCCCGGGAACCGTGTCGGTGATGGCCGTCGACAGACACGGCGAAACGGTCGCCGTCGGCGTCGCGGTGGTTGACCGGGAAGATGCGTACCTGAGCCACCTCGTCGCGATCTCTGGGCGCGAGGAGACCCTCCCCGCACGATGGCTGGTCCACACGGAGATCTTGCGTGTGCTGATCGAGCGTGGCGTTCGGCGAATGTGGTCGGAAGGGCCGTTGGTGACATCGATGGGGAATCAGATGTTCCAGCTACGCCTCGGGTATGCCGTCGCTCGGGCACGAGTGGTCGCGGCCCCCTGACCCGTTCGCGATGCTCCGCACGAGCGTTGCATCGGCTAACCGCGCGCTAGCTAGGATTACCGCGCATGGCTCGCCCCAACGTCTCCGTGATCGTCCCTTTTCGCGGCAGCGCCACCGAGCTGGCTGAGGTCGCTGCCCGGCTTGGGGAGATCGAGCTTCACGAAGACGACGAGCTGATCATCGCCTGGAACTCCGGCGACGAGATTCCGCCGTTGGAATCCGGCCGGCCGCAGCTGCGCGTATTGCCAGCTGCAGCCGAGGCGAGCTCGTACTACGCGCGTAACGTCGGAGTTCGTTCCAGCCGCAACAGCTGGTTGTTGTTCATCGATGGTGACTGCTGGCCATCCACTGACATCCTGGATTCGTATTTTGCAAGCAGCGAGCACGACGATGCCGGTATCGTCGCGGGCAAGATCGACGCCGTGCCCGGCAAGACAGCGGTCGAACGCTACGCGATCTCACGTGAGCACCTGGATCAGCTGAAGACGCTCGCCGCGCAACCGCTGGCGTATGGGCAGACGGCGAACCTGTTGGTCGCGCGTTCGGCGTGGGACGCGGTTGGCGGTTTCAGCGAGGGCATCAACTCCGCGGGCGACGCCGATTTCTGCTGGCGAGCGCAATATGCCGGCGTCAAGCTGCGATACGAGGCCTCCGCAGTCGTTCTGCACCGGCATCGCCGAACGGTCGGCGACCTTTGGGAGCAGCACGTCAAGTACGGTCGTGGGTCGCGGTGGCTGGCGGCCAGGCACCCCAACACCTGTCCTAAGATCCCCCCGATCGTGCTCGTGGTGCGCGCGGCCGGCCGGCTCCCGCTCACAGTGGCACGCGGCAACCCCGAGCGGATCAGGTTCGCATTCCTCGACCTGGTGAGCTGGACAGGGCTCTGCGTCGGCTGGTTTCGTAGCAACGCCGCACCGGTGATCAGGCCGGCCGCAGCCGCCAACTCATAAGCCGCAGCCAGTCGGCACTAAGCCGTCAAGCAAGCTCCGCGCGCAAACGATCAGCGAGACGAACGGCGAAGGCAACGATCATGAAGGTCGAGTTGGCCTGGCTCGAGGTCACGAAGGTTGAACTGCTGGCTACGGAAAGATCGGGATAGCCGTGTACGGCAAGGTTGCGATCCACGACGCCGTCGCCCGCATCGTCAGCCATCCGGGTCGTCCCGGCCTGATGAAACCCTGCACCAACGCGACGTTGGATGTGGGCTGGGACGTCGTCGCTCAGGTATTCCACATGCCCTAAGCCCTGGTCTCTGAGGAAACGGTCCAACTGCTCGTGAGCCGTGACGATGCCGCCGATGTCGTGCTCGGTAAAGCGCGCTTGGATCCTGAGCCGGGGCATGCCCAGTGCGTCGACACTCTCGTCGAGCACCACGCGGCTCTCACGCGCGGGCAGGTGCTCGCCGTGGAACATCAAGGGATAGCGGTTGGACGGTTGACGAACGAAGAAGCCCGGTGACTTCCGGCCCCGGACGAGGAACCGGCCGAAGCCGAAGGCGACGGCGAATCGGGCCGTCTGGAGCGGCTGGCGCGCAATGTTGCGGAGGTGCGACCTGACCGAGGTCCGCTCGACCGGCCCGTAGGGAACACCCGGCACATCATGCCCGGTCAGGGCCAGCCGCTGGGGCGGTGGAGACATGAACCGGCCCAGCGGCGACGCGAGGATCAGGTACACGAAGGACAGCACGCCACTGCCATGCCGAGCGTCCGGCGGGTCCGGGTTTGCGAGCCAGGCGACCACGTTCGGCATCCCCAAACGTCTCATCGTGTCCGGGCTGAACGAGAAGCGACGCCTTACCCAGACCCCGTCGATGTCGCGCTCGTAGCCGTGGATAGTGTCATCCGGCTGCGTGGTGAACTGCACGTCGGCCACCACGCCCTCGACATGAGCCATGTACCAGCGCCCGAGGTGATCTGAGTGGTTTCCGATGGCGACGCCCTCCCGATCCGGTGAGGCGAGCAGCAGCCTGGTTGTCCCCAATCCCCCCGCCGCCAGCACGTAGCGCTTGGCGCGGACCCGGATCAACGCGCGGTCCTCGCGGCGAGTCTCCAGGTGATCGATCTGACCACCTGCCGCAGATGGCACGACGCGGGTACAGGTCAGTCCCGTGACGACCCGTAGATTGGCCGATGCCTCCAGCTCCTTGTGATAAACGCTGCCGAAGTTGGTCGGTAGCGACCATCGCTCAAAGCTCGAGCTCAACACGTCACCATCCTGGAGCCCGGGCACGATGCTCGCCGGCAGATGCGGCATCGCAGCACGATCGAACGCTGGCCGTCCACACACGAACCACGTGCAGGTCCGCGCGAACAGCGGCTCGAGCTCTTCATACGAGACCGGCCAGACTCCGTCGACGAAGGGGCGATCCTCAAAATCCACCGGATCAAACGGCACGCAGCGCCCGCCCCAGATCGCCGACGTGCCACCGATCCCGCGGCGCGTCGTGAGATCCATCGGCGCGTGCTTGCCGTCGCTGTCGAGAATCGCCTCTCCCAGCGCCTGTGCGGCCGCGTCGTCGGGCGAACGGCCGCTCTCGATCAAGAGAACGTCCACCCCGGCCCGAGCGAGCTCAAGCGCGGTGACGATCCCACCCGGTCCGGCGCCCACGACGGCGACCTCGGCGCTCAGCTCATCGCCCGTAAGCGTTCCTGCCTCGACAATCATCTTGTCCTCAGTTCAGCACGCTGAACAGCTCGGCATAGCGTTCGGCACTGCTTGACCAGGAATGGGGATCCGCAAAGCTCGTGCCGACGAGCTTTGCGGCTCGCATCAGCCCATCGTGCAAAGCGACCGGATCACCCGGCGCCACGAACACCGCACCACCGTAGCCCTCGGCAGCCTCAGGCAGGCCACCCACGCTGGTCACAACCACCGGCAGCCCGGCGGACATGGTCGCGTGCAACGGGCCGCTGGCGGAGGAGCGGCGATATGGGAGCGCCACAACATCAGCTCCGGCCAAGAATGCGCTGAGCTCCTCGTCTGTGACGTAGCGGTTTACGAACGTGATTCTTGCCCGGTGCGGGCTGCTGTCAATCAGCGAGGCGGGAAGATCCCAGCTCTCCCATGTCTCACCGACGACGGTCAGCCAGTAGCGGTCGATCTCCTCTGGCTCGAGCCTGTTGAAGGCCTCGACCAGGTCCTCGAGCCCCTTGTAAGGCCGAATCGTGCCGAAGAACAGAACGTTGACGACGCCGGCAGGCGCCGAGCGTGCCTCCGAGCCCTGCAGATGGTGATCAAACGGCCCGTGCGGGATCACAACGATCGGCCGGTCACCCATGCCGAAGGCTCGCGAGACGGCCGATACGTCACTCTCGGAGTGCACCACGGCCGCCGCAGCCAGGCCGGTGAACATTCGCGAGAACATGCGGACATACGCGGCCGCGCCCTTGACCTTGCTTTCACCGGTGTCCTGAGTTTCGTGAAACTCGACTATCACCTTGGCGCCCGAGAGCCTGGCGACGAGCGCAAGGATTATGTAAAGGTGAAGAACGGCACCCGTCCACCATTGGAAGACGACATAGTCAGACTTGAAGCCGGCGAGCACCCTGACGGCCCGGAGTAATCCAAGCCCATGCCAGTCAACGCCATCCAGAACCCGCATGTTCGCAGGAAACTCAAGCTTGGTGATGCGCGCCCCAACCCGTGCACGACCGGGATAGAAGCGTCGCGGAATGATTTGTCGCATGAGCACGACCGCGACATCACACCGCTGGGTGAGCGCCATGGCCAGCCTGTATGTGTAGTAGCTGATGCCGCTGATGAAGCGCGTGCCAGAACCCACGACGACGACCCTCGGGACGCGGTCCGATGTCAATCGGTCTTTATCGCCCGCGAGCACTGACTAAGAGTACCGGTAGAAATAGCCCTGATTGGTGTAGCTCTCGCCCACCGGCTGCCAGAGACGCACGTACCGCACGCGCAGCTGATCAGAGGTTGCCATGCCGAGCGCACGACGCGAGACGGTATTCACGATTGCGATGTACATCGGCGACGATGTGACGCCTGTGTGCTCGACGCCGACCTCGGCGCCGTCGTAATACCACGCAATGTAATTCGGTGCCCAGTTGACGGCGACCGTATGCCAACCCGGAGTTATGTGGCGGTCACAACCAAAGAGCCCACGAATGGCGTGGGCACTGCTGTGGATCGAGTGGCATGGGTAGCCAAAGATCGTCTCGAACAGGTCGTCTTCGCCGTCCTCCGGCCAATGCTGTCCCAGGGTCATGATCGACACCCAGTTGGCGATCCTGCCGTCGATCCCGGGAAAATCCGCACGTACCTCGAGCAGTCCATAGCGGTACTGGAAGCCGCCCGAAGTGCGGCCGTCGGACGGATTCGTTGTGACGATCGACGAGGTGTACGGCTCAGTTCTTCCCAAGCACCTGATCGGCTCCTCGGTGACCGCGAGGTGCATGGTCCCGTCGCCCGGGAACGAAACGTGGTTCGCGTCGTAGCAAGCGGGCTCGTTCTTGTTCACAGGTGGCGTCACATCGGAGCCGAACCAGCCGGGACGCCAGATCGACTCATCGAGCGAGCTGCCCTTGAACGTTGAATTGAAGACAAGCTTCCAGTTGGCGGTGATCTGGCTCGGGGAGCTGGCCCTGTGGTGCTTCCTGGCGCGGGATCTGCCGTTGTGCGAGTTAGCGAGCAACTGCGCGCCCAAGGTGATCGTGACAACTGCGAGGCACGCAACCCCCCACAGCATCAGCTTGCTCCTGCTTCGCTCTCTCATCAACCCCGACCCGAAGGCTCAAGTCTAGTGACCCGCGGGGACACCGTCGGCTGCCACTGCGTGAATGTATGACTTGCCCGCCACGCTAGGGCGAGACCTGACCCTGGCGGCCCGCGTCGCGACGGGCCGCCAGCGCGCCGTGCAAGACCGCTGCCGCCTCCCACCAGCGCGGCAGCAACAGGCCGTGTGCCAGCCGCGGTAGGCGAGCGTTCTGTGGTGCCCAGAACACCCACTGCCTGAGTAGCATCGGAAAGGCGATCCCGACGTTCGGCAGGATCGTCTGCAGCGCGTAGCCCTCGATGTAGCCGCGCCGGTGCAGGCGCCTGAGCCCTTGGCTCGTCCGGTGTCCAGCAGGGACGTCGAGCGTCGGATCATACGCGATCGTCCAGGACGGATTCCTCGCGTGCACGCGAAGCACCCATTCCTTGTCCTCGCATGCGGCGAGACCCTCATCAAAGGGAATCCGCTCCCAGACCGAGCGTCTGACCGAGGAGCTGTGGTTTGAGAAACCCCACCACAGCAGCTGGGGAGCGGGCCATTGATCAACGAAGATTGGGGCCGTGAGCGTTTGCCCAGAGGCGTCATAGGTCACGCCGTTGGTGGCGACGACGCGAGTATCGCGATGAAGCTCGAGGACACGCGCGAGGTGCTCCTCATGCTGCAGCTCGCAATGCGAGCTAAGGGGATGCACGATCTCCCCGCTCGCGGCGTCAAAGCCTCGGTTCAACGATCGCCCGAAGGTGAACTCCGATTTTGGCATCGTGACCACGCGATCTACATATCGCGAGGCGATATCCAGGGTGGCATCGGTCGAACCGCTATCGACAAGCACGACCTCGGCATCGACGCTCTGTCGGCGAACGCTGGTCAGCGTGCGCTCGATCGTCGCCTCGCTGTCGAAGGAGCGAATCACGACTGAGACTTCGGCCATCGACGCCTACCCGGCTCTGATCCGGTAGATCTTTGTGCTGGAGTTCCGGAATACCAGGTGAGCATTCAGGAAGCCATTCTCCAGCCGCCGGACCAGTGTGTTGTAACCGATCGGTGCCCCGTTGTAGACCGCGGAGCGCTCCATGCTTGCGCCGGTTACGACGTATGCCACCGACCAGTTCATCCCCCGCAGCCAATGCTCGATCTGGCTGCTGTCTGCTTCGTTCATCCAGGCCGGGCCGACGGTCGGATCGGCAGGCATGAGCCTGAATGCGTACTGACCGTAGTTGGGCGACTCGTCGGCTGGGAAGTTCTCGTCAGGCAATACGACCAGCGAATGGAGGGGGATGTGCGCGTAGAGCCACTGGCTGGCTGCCACGTCCGCCGAGGTGAATCCGTATACATACGCGCGTCCGAACAAGCCTTGAACCCCTGCCGCGAGTGTCAGCGCCAGGCCGAGGACGAGCGCCGGTCGCATGGCCCAGCCGAACCGCTCCACCACCGTGTCAGCGATCAGAAATGCCGACCACGGAGCCGAGAAGATGAACGCTCGGTAGACAGCCTCCCCACCGTAGCTGCTGACCAGCGCAATCAGAATTGGCGAGAAGGCAAGCAGGCCCGGGATCAGAACCTGGGACGGACGCCGCAGCCGGGGGATGGTCAGGACGATGGCGCCGAGCCACATGCCGTACATGGCGACGGTCGAAGCGCGCTCGGTCCAGAGCGCCGCGATCGATTGCTGGAAGTTCCCAGCACTCACGCCGGCTGCGTTCGAGATCGGATCTCCCCCGAAATTTCCGAGGTACTCGGACGCAATCAGGTGCCAATGTAGTGCGAGGTAACCGCCGGTGATAAGCGCCAGCACCAGCAGAATCCAGAATGGGCGCACCAACCTGAAGACGACCAATGCTCCCACTCCCAGCAGTCCGATGTAGGGAGTCAGCTGGTGACCGGTGGCAATCGCCACGTACAACAACGAGATCAGAAGGATGGCGGCAATGCGCACGCGTCGCGTCACCGGCGGCCGGGGCTCGGGCTGGTCGCTTGAGCTGGGCGTGACGCTGCTTTCGTCGGTCGAGGCGCTGCCCTCTGCAGCCCTTCGATCGGGCGCCCGCAGCCAGCGCAGAAGCATCCATGCCACGCCGAGCCAGAGCAGATAGGCGAACGCCTGCGGCGAGAGGTAGTCCTGACCGACCCAGGCTACGAACCCCTCATACAGCGCTAATGCGAGCCAGACGGTGCGGTTGTTGTCCGTCATCGCTCGCAACAGCGCCAGGATCAGTAGCGCATTGGCGAGCTCAAAGAAGAGCGGCGCCCAGGCCGCGAAGGTGACGGCATTGACGTGCGCGAGCCCGGCGATCTCGGCCACGCCGGCGAAGAAGGTCGGCCACTCGTTGTAGATGTCCCACGGATTCACAGCCCGGCCGTAGCGCTGGAACTCCGAGATCACGCCCACGTGCTTGTAGACCCACGCGTACTCTGGCGCACCGAACACAATCGGAACAGCCGCGTAGACCATCACCAGGAACACCGCGAGCGCTGCAAAGAGCACGGTGTTGCGCGGCTCGCCGCGAACCAGCTCCGCGGCCATCGCCACAACCACCAACGCGAAGCCGACCGGAATCCAGTGACTGGGTCCGACCAGCAGCCCGGCCATCGGCAGCTTCTGCACCGTCGCCGTTGAGATGCCGTCGACCCAGGCTGCCAGGCCCGCGGCGAGCAGGATCGGCGGGAGTAGCGGCAGAACAGCGCTGCGTTTCTCAGCCTCCTGGCTTGAATCCCGCGGCTGCCGGGAGGCTCCGCTCAAGAGCAGCGGCCGCGCCGGCGCCCTCACGAGTCTGTCGAGGCTGTCAGTCGCACCGTGCAGGAGACCACGCTGGCCAGAGCGAGCACCCCGAGCGCGGCGCGCGGGTGCCAGCTGGCGGCCCAGATCATCAACGCCGCGACGAGCGCAAAGACGGCGAGGCTGATGACCAGCACGAGACCGGCTTGGGCGGCTGGTTCACCGGCGTCGAGCCAGCACATGACCGCGGCACCGCTCGAGCTGCATGCGAGCAGGAGCACACCGAGCAGCTTCAACCAGTGTGGCGGGGCTGCCGCCACCAGTGCTTCGGCGAGCGCGGCGCTGCCGACCCCGATGATGGCGGTGAGTCGTGTTCGAGCGGTCATTGCGACCCACTCGCTGACGATGCGGACGCTGAGTCAGGGCGCCAGCGGCGCTGCATCCAGGTGCCGCGAAGATACGCGAGTGGCCCCTTGAGCTTTCCGCTACGACCCAGTTGGTCGAGAGTGGCACGAAACGGGTCATCGTCGGTGGCCGGGCTGCGCTCGGCGTCCGAGTGCGAGTTGCGACCCAATCGCAGCCGCAGCCAGGCCGGTACGACGGATGCCAGGCCAACGAAATGCACGGGCTCGTGCAACAGCAGTGCGGTCAGCATCGCCGTCATGCCGACTCCATAACCGTAGGTCTGGCGCTCGAGTGCTTCGATCGAGTCCCGGTGCTTGTGCCAAACGATTGCGTCGGGCGCGTACACGAGCGCCCGACGCCTCATGAGAAGCCCGAGGAACGCGACCGTCTCCTCACCCGCGTTCGCGGGCGTGCCCGCGCCGAGCGCGAGGTCAAACCCCCCGATCTCACGAATGGCGCAGGCGCGTATCGCCATATTCGCGCCGATCCCGAACTCGTCGGTCTTGTAGATCGAGTACACCAGTTCGACACCGGTGTTGAGATCAGTCCGCCTGATCCCGAACCCGCGGGTCCGTTCGAAGCGCAGGGGTGAGTACTCCCGCTCGAACAGCACACCGTAATAGCGCTCGAACCAGATCTGCGCCTCGGTCTCCAACTCGTAGGGAAACACGGAGCCGGTCACGATTGCCGTACGCGGATCCTCGACGAACGGAACGACGAGCGCCTTGAGCCACTCGCGGTCGACCTCAATATCGTCATCGGTGTAGGCGATGATCTCACCGGTCGCTGCCGCCAACCCGGCGTTGCGGGCAGCGGAGAGGCCTGGCCGATGCTCACGCACCACACGCACACCCGAAAGCTCAACCGGAGGATGGTCGCCGGGGTGGTTGTCCACGACGATGACTTCGAAGTCTGGGTAGTCAAGCTGGGCGAGGCTGGCGACGGAAGCCTGCAACTGGGCAACCCGGGTCATTGCAGTGGGCACGATCACGCTGACCCGTGGATGCTCGCCGGGTCGGGGTCGTGATGGTGGGCGCGACGGGAACGCGGCGGCGACTGCAGCTTGCAGACGCTCGGCGGAGACCTTGCCGTTTATGGCTTCGAGCATGAGGTTCCCGAGTGGTGAGCCATCGTGCCTCACAAGCACCCATACTGCGCGATACGGGGACATCTGCGGCCTCATGCAGTCGATGTCGGGGACAGGCTCGCTCAGGTCAATCTGGACGACCCGCACGGGCGCCTGTGTGATCGCGCTGACCGCCGAAGATGCGGTCACGGGCTCCTCCCGGTCTGCCCCAACTAGCATGAGCCGAGCATAATGGCTGACACCCCCGAACGGCACCTGCGAGCGTTGTTCGGTCGTGACCTGGCGTACGCAGCGCTCTACGTCGGGCAGCTGGCAATCGTCACGGTCAGCACTCCGATCCTGACCCGTCTCCTGCCCGACCGCCAGTTCGGCATGGTCGCCGTCTGCATGACCGTGATGCAGCTGCTCGTCGTATTGACGACCTGGCGCATGGATCTCGGTGTCCAGCGGACCTTTGCCGAGAACGGCGACGCGATGGCCCGAAAGATGTTGAGCTTGGCGCTGGCGCTGGCTGGCGGGCTGTTCGTGATCGAGTTCGTCAGCGGTTACGGGTGGGCACCGGCAGCCAAGCTGGGTAGCTTCAACGGTGCGCTCGCCGGAACCGTCGTGTGGACACTGCTGACCGCCGCCACAGCCCCGTGCCTGGCGCTGCTGCGGAGTCGGGACAAGCTCTGGCAGTACGGCGTGGTCGCGCTCCTCCAGACGACGCTCGCGGAGGGGTTCAGTGTGCTGCTGGTCATCGGCGTCCGCCGTTCAGCGAGCGAGTACGTGCTGGGCGAGACACTGGCCCAGGCGGTGGCGCTGGGCCTCGCGCTGCTCTTCACGCGCCCGGCCTTGCCGCGTCGCGTTGACCTCGCGATCATCGCGCCCGCGCTGGCTTTCGCGAGCGCAAGATTGCCGGCGGCGCTCGTGGACTTCGTGGACGGAAGCGCCGACCGGTTGATCGTCAACGCCGATTTGGGGCATCACCAGCTCTCCCGGTATGCGATCGCCGGCAATATCGGCTCGTTCGTGCTGATGGTGCTCTACGGCATCAGTCAGAGCTGGATGCCGCGCGCGATGTCAATCCAGAACTCGGCGGAGCTGCGGCACGTGGTTTCGGAGGCCCGCGACAGGTTGACGTTGCTGGCGCTTCCGGTGGTATTTGCGCTGTGCGCGTTGTCGCCGATCCTGTTGGAAATCTGGGCTCCCCCCAGCTATACGCCGGAACATCTACAGGTGATCGTGGCGCTCACGGCGTTCACCGTCTTCCCGGCGATCGGTGACGTCGCCATGTGGCAGATGTTTGCCGGTGGCGGGAAGAGCAAGGCGCTGCCCGTCGTGGCGCTCGGCACCGCGTCGCTGAACATCGTGCTCAACTTCGCGCTGGTTCCGGTCATCGGCCTGGCCGGTTCGGTCACCGCGACCATCGCGGCAACGTCCGTCGAATACGTGTGGCTGCGTCGGAGGCTGGCCACCGAGCGCAAGCCGAGCCGCCCGCCACTCCAGCTCGTGGTCCGGACGATCGCGACATGTGCTCTGGGTATCGGCCTTTGCCTGCTGCCGACCTCACTGCCGTTCATGCTGCTGCGGTTGGTCGTGGCCGCCGTCTCCGGTGTGGTCGCGCTGGTGATCTTCGCGAGCTTCTCTGACCGCAACCTCAGCTGGCTGCCCAGCCGGCTCCGCCCTCGTCGTGCCATGCCGAGTGAGTGAGCGGGAGCACGATCCGGGCGGTAGCTCGACAACGGTCGCAGGGCCCACGCCGGCGGGCGCGACCGCTACTGCGACGGCTCGCCGCCATACCCGGCGGAACGTTCCGATGCAGCATTCCGTTCGGCGACCGAGCGCAGCTCACGTAGCAATAGGCAGAATCGATCGAAAAGCAGCTCCTGGAGCCAGAGTGGGCGCATCATATGGTCCCGGCTCGGGAGCATGGTGACGTCGAGGTTCTGCCAGCGTTGCAGTCTTGCTGCCACCCTGGGCTGCGCGAGAAAGCGCAGGATCACCTCATCCTGGGTGAACATCATGAAGATCCGTGCGTCCGTCTTACCGAGTTCGTCCAAGGCGCCGGCGATCCTCGCGATCTCCCGGCGGTAGGCGATCCGCCACAGGAGATCGACGTCCACCAGTCGGGTGCGTGCGCTGTATTCGATGACATAGCGGAGGTGGACAAGGCGGTCGACGATCGTGCGGATCGGACGCGGAAGCCGGCTGCGAGCCTCGTCGTTGACAACGACGTCCTGCCCGAGAACCCAACGAGCCCACCTGCGTTGCTGTTCGCGCTGGCGTCGGCCCCAGCTGAAGGCGGAGACATTGACCGTAATCGAGCCGATCACGCGGGCATCCGCGTGCACAGCCAGAATCGCGAGATAGCCGCCTATGCACAGCCCTGTGGTGACGAAACGGTCCGCGATCCCCAGTTGCTGAAGATGATCGTAGACCGCCGTGAGCGCGGCGAATGAGCCCACATCAGACTCGGTGTTGCGCTCGATCGTTCTTGCCGCCTCGCCGTCCGAGTCGCCAAATCCGGGCAGATCGAAGCGAACCGTCGGCACACCGTTTGCGGCAGCGCGCCTGGCGATCTCCACGAAGATGCGGTTGGGACCTGTGTGCCGCAGGGCGGCGGTGTTCAGCGTGACGAGGCAATATGGCGCTCGCGCATCGTCGGCGGGTCCACTGACGATTCCCACGAGCCGGCCGGCGGGGGTGGGCACCTCGACCACGCGTTCGCGCACGCGCGCACCGTCATAGTCAAACTCCACCGAGTCCAGCACAGTCGGAGTCTCGGCCGCCGGCGCATGAGCGATGCAGCCGAGCTCGCTCGAGGATTCGTCGAGCAGCCAATCGATCGAAGCCGAAATCGTCTCGGCGGGCGTGAGTCCTAGCTCCGGGCTCGTCATCAGACTGTGGTAGTCGTCCGCCTCGAGCACGGTGACCGCCGCGCCTGACTCCTCGAGCCGCCGCTGCAGCGTCTCGTCGACTCCGTGCGCATCACGACCGACCAGCAGGACGCGGCGCAGCCGGGCCTGCGGGATCTCGATGGCTGCGAGGTTGATCGCGCTGAGCGCGTCGACCGTCTCGCGACTCATCGGGTGACCGCCGATCCCGATGGCACCATCGGCGCGCACCGTCTCTGTGTCGCCCACCTGACCGGCGATCACCGCGGCGTACGTACGCAGCTCCCGCACGTAGGCGCGCCCGCTGGCGCGGACGCCCCATAACACCAGATCGTCGATCGCGGCGTCCTCGGCCACCGCCTGACAGGCGATCAAGCCGCCGAGTCCGATCCCGACCACGACCAGCCGCTCACACCCCGAAAGTTGCCGCAACCAGTTCGCTGCTGAGGACGTCGCCGCAAACCATGAGCGAAGGCGGCCTGGACTGAGCGCCGAGCCGACGCTGTCCTCGGTGCCGGGGAAGTCGATCCGGGCGGTGGTCACCCCTGCCTCGGCAAGCGCCGTTGCCCAATCACGACGCTGGCGATACGAGCTGTCGTTATCCCATCCGAAGGCCGGCAGGATCAGCGCCGCGATCCGTGACTTCTCAGCCGAGCGAGCGGTGTGCAATACGGCGAAGAACGCTTCCGGCCCGGCCTGCAGCCAACAAGGTTTGCCGGTTACGGTGGCGATACCGTCCGCGCTGGAGCGGAGTGCGGCCGTCATGTTCATCATGCCCTCCCCGTTGCTCCTCCTGAGCCCGTCATATGCCAGCCCATCGAGATATTAACGACGCCAAGGACGCCTGACAGGCGATCGTTGCTCGACCGCGCGCGCCCCACCGGGAGGGTCCTGACCTCGCGCTAGAGTGAGGGATCGCATCGGCCTCCCGGCGGGGGCGACCAGCCGAGAGGAGAGTGAGTTTGGTCACTGACGAAAAGATCAGGGAGATCATTGGAAAGCACGCGCGCGTGTCGACGCCCGCGGACACGCTCGCCGATGACGCCGATCTGTACGCCGCAGGAATGACTTCGCAGGCCAGCGTGAACGTCATGCTCGCGCTCGAGGATGCGTTCGACTTTGAATTCCCCGACCGCATGCTGACGCGCTCCGTGTTCTCGAGCATCGCCTCGATCCGTGCGGCGCTCATCGAGCTCCAGGATCCGGCGACCGCCTGATTGGGGCCATCGCAGGACGTGGATCGCAGGCGTCCGGCCCGCGAGCGGCCGGACGCATTGCGGCACTCCTGCCGGCTAGGCGGCGGCAGCGGTGGAGTGCGAAGCAGGCATGAATATGCGCCGCTCATCCTGTCCCGCACCGTCGCCGAACGGGATGACGTGCGGCATCACGCGCGACGCGACCACGCCGAGTTCGGCGTATGACGGCATCCAGGAGTCGCTCGGCTCGGGCAGGCGGGTGAAGCGCTCACTGAGGATCGTCTTCAAGACGCGTTTGCCGTCACGCCACGCATTCAGGTTGCTCAGCCCGTGGATCCGCTCCTGCTCGAAGCTTGGGACCTCAACGATGTTGAAGCCCGCTTTGGCCGCGCGTACGTTGAGCACTGTCTCGACCTCGAAGCCGTCGCAGGTGACGTGCAGCTGCGGTAGCACACGGCGCCAGAAGGCGCTGTAGCCGTAACAGAGGTCGGTATAGCTGGTCCCGAACATCAGGTTCACGCTGGCCCCGAGCACACGGTTGCCGAGGCTGCGCATGCCGGTGATGTCAGCGCTGCCGCCGCCCTCCATGTAACGCGACCCCTTGACGAAATCGGCGCCCTCGATCAGCGGACGAATAAAACTCGGGATCTCAGTCGGATCGGTGGAGCCGTCGGCGTCGATCATGACGATGATGTCGCCCCGAGCCGCAGCGAAGCCACACGCCAGAGCGTTGCCCTTGCCCTTGCGGTCCTGGAGGACGATCCGTACGTCCGGGCGAAGTTCCTGTGCGACGGCGGCGGTGTCATCGGTCGAATGGCCGTCGACGACGATCAGCTCGTTGATCCCGTTCGGCAGCCCGTTCAGAACGTGGGGAAGGTTCTGCGCCTCGTTCAGCGTCGGAATGATCGCGCTGACGGTGGGCCGAGTGCGGTGGTCGCGCCGCTCGTGCCTTTCGCCGGCGCGGGTCCCGCTACGCCGGTCGCGCCCCCTGGCTAGCGATCCGTGCCGAGCATCGTCCATGATGTCCATTTCCCCCAAACCTTCCATCGCTTTTTGTTCTCGCAGAACCGTCGTGGTGAAACTCCACCGACGCACCCTCCATCGGCACGTCAGCAGAACATCTCAAGCCGCAGCCCCGTCGGTCCCAATGCCCCCCCATACCGAGCGGCCACCGGTCCCCGCGTGCTCCACGATCGATCCTGCATTCCATGACTTCGCCTGGACCCCCGACGCGAAGCGTCTCTTTAGTACATAGCGAATGGTCACTCACTTCCCAAGACGTGAGTGCGGCAACCCCGCCGCGATGACCCACAGGTAATGGTAAACCATCGCTGTCAGAGTTCCAAACGCTGGCGTGAAACCTGTCTCAGGAGGGTAGCTTTGCAAGCTCGCTTGCGAGCTCGCCGGCCGGAGTCAGCTCAGTCGGCGACCGCCGACAGCGGCCGCGACCGCGCGAGCGAACTCGTCGATGTCGTCCTCGGTTGTGTCCCACGAGCACATCCAGCGGACCTCGCCGGTGGCGTCATCCCACTGATAGAAGTCGAACTCCTGCTGGAGCAGCTCACGTACGTCGGCCGCAACGACCGCAAACAGGGCGTTGGCGGCGGGGCGCCGTGTGACGACGACTCCGTCCACACCCGAGACCGCATCGCAGAGGCGCTGCGCCATCGCGTTGGCGTGCGTGGCATTCTGCAGCCAGAGGTCGTCCTGCAGCAGCGCGTCGAACTGGGCCGCGATGAAGCGCATCTTCGAGGCGAGCTGCAGCGTCTGCTTGCGCAGGTGCAGCATGCCCGGGACGAGCGCAGGGTCGAGCACGACCACCGCCTCCCCCAGCATCAGTCCGTTCTTGGTGCCACCGAACGACAGCACGTCGATGCCGGCGGCGGCGACCAGCTCCGGCAACCCCACGCCCAGCGCCGCGGCGGCGTTGGCAAAGCGCGCGCCATCGACGTGGACGCGCAGACCATGCGCGTGGGCCAGCTGCGCTAGCGCGCGCAGCTCGTCCAGCGAGTACAGCGTGCCCAGCTCGGTCGCCTGCGTCAGCGACAGCAGTCCGGGCTTGACCGAATGCTCGTCGTTGGGACGCTCGATCAGGCGGCGCACGCCGTCGAACGTGACGCGACCGTCCACGGTCTCGGCGATCAGGAGCTTGGCGCCGGCGACCGCCTCGGGTGCGCCGACCTCATCGGTGTGCAGGTGCGCGCTCTCGGAGACGATCGCCGCCTCCCAGGGACGCAGCGCCGCACGCAGCGACAGTACGTTCGCACCCGAGCCGTTGAAAACGAAGAACACCGACGCGTCGGGCGCACCGAGCGCCGCCGCCAGCCGCCGCTCGACAGCGTGCGTGTAGGGGTCGTGGCCGTAACCGAAGGCGTGACCGGCGTTGGCTGCCGCGATCGACTCGAGCACGCGCGGGTGCACCGTGGCCGCGTTGTCAGACGCGAACCCCCGCTTGGGACCCGTCACCGTCACGCCGGCGTGAGTGCGCCCTGCAGGGCGGTGTAGAAGATCGAGAGGGGGAATTCGTCCGGAAGCACCGCATCGCAGTACGGACGCGGGTCCGGGATCTCCCCGAAGTCACGCGCCCCAGCGACCCAGCGCGACCCGGTCGCAGGTGGGACGAAGCGCGCCACCAGATCGTGTGCCGCGGCCCAGTGCTGCAGCTTGGTGCGATCGATGCCCGAGCGATAGAGCCGGTAGACCTCGTCGCGCAGGGCGATCACGCCGTCGGCGACGCGCCCCCACTCGATTGTCATGCGGTTGTCGGTCCAGTGCAGATAGCCGCCGGCGTGCAGGTAGGCGAACAGCAGCTGACCGCCGAGCCCGTCGTAGTTGCGGACGCGCGGGCCGGTGATCGGGAAGCGCAGCAGACGGTCGAACAGGATCGCGTGCTGGACGTTGCGAGCGAACGCCAGCCCCTCGCGCTCGAGCGTCACGGCCTCACCGAAGGCCGTCAGGTCGCAGCGCAGCTCCTCCAGCGAATACATCCAGTACGGGGCGCGCTGGCGCACCATGAACGGATCGAACGGCAGGTCCCCGTGACTGTGAGCGCGATCGTGGATCAGGTCCCAGAGAATGTAGGCCTGCTTGGAGGTCTCCTGATCGGATAGCAGGCGCGCAGCGTCGGGCGGCAGGTTGATCTGCAGCAGGTCGGCGGCGGCCGTCGCGACGCGGCGCAGCCGCGCGGACTCGCGGTCGCAGAAGATTGCCCCGAAGTTGTTGGGCTGGCGCTCGGCGACGGCGACCTGCTCGGGGAACAGCACCGCGCACTCGCTGTCGTAACCGCGAGTGGCGGCCACCAGCTCGACCGGCACGAATTTCGGGTTGTCGTACCGTGTGGCCTCGAGCGCAGCGATCCAATCGGGCCACGGGACGCGCACGAGCACGGCCTCGAAGCACGTGTCGGGCGAGCCGTTCTGCTTGTACATGGGAAAGAACGCCAGGTGCAGGCGGCCGTCCTCACGGCCCTGCTCGGGCCGGAAGGCCGCGAGCGCCCGCCCGAAGTCTGGCCTGCCGTAGCCGCCCTCCGCCCATGCCCGCAGATCCTCCAACGCCGCACGCAGATTCGGGAAATCGTCGGTGAGCGCGGACAACGCGGCGGCGACGGCCTCAACGCTCGCGCCCGCCTGCGCGCGGTCGGCGTCCTGACGCAGCGCGCCGTCGGGGGCCTGCAGCTCGGCCAGCGCGTCGGTTGCGTCGATCAGGGTGGCGACCGCGGTCATGAGCCGGTCGCTCGAGTCCGTGGTCGGCTCGCCCGCCACGGTCCGGCCCGGCGCAGCAGCGGCGCGCCGGGACGCCCAGTTGACGAGGTTCAGCCACAGCGCCGTGTGATCGAGCGAGCCGATGCAGTCATCGCCGAAGAGGTCGGAGTCGCCGAGCACCACCACACGGCCCTCACCATGCTCGGAGGCGACCATCAGCGGTGCCCCCGGAACGGAGGCGGAGCGGTGGGTGCGGGCCAGCACGCGGGCGCCGTTGCGGCTCTCGATCGTGGTCGCGCGGTAGAAGCAGGCCGCGCTCACGCCGGCCAGCAGGTCGCCGCCGCTGCCGCGGCCGCCATCGACGAGCTCGGCGTGGATCCAGCTGGGCGCGCCGTCGCAGTGCTCGTAATCCTGAACGGTTTCACTGCGCAGGCGCAGCTGGAAGCGCTCGAGCAGCTCGTTGACGTTGTTGCCGTACTTGTCCTGTTCGGTCTCGCCGAGCACGATCAGGCCGCCGCCGTTGCGCACAAAGGCGTCGATCGCCTCCTGCTCGCCGGCGCTCAGCACGGGTGAGCCAATGCCGGTGGTGCTCTCCCAGCGAGGATCCGAGGGGTGCGCGATCACCAGCAGATCGCAGTCGCCCAGGACACCGCTGTCGAGCGGTTCGGTGTTGGCGGCGACGCTGAAGGCTTGGCCGGTGAGCAGCTCGGCAGCGCGCGCGTAGGAGGCGTCGGCCGGGTGCACCGGCTGCATCTCCCCCGCCAGCTCTGGACGGATCGTCCAGGCCTCGCTGTGAGCCTCGTCGAAGATCACGTTGATGCCTTGCACATTGGCGAGATTAGTCGATGTGCAACGCCATTCAATGACCCGGGCGTAGTTCCCGGTTCGCTCGCGTGCGCCGTGGTGGACTACTGCCACGGTCCTCCAACCATCCAACTTCAGGGCTTCCGGCATCGGCGCGGGGCGAAGTGATCAGCGGTCCTGCACCCCCTACGAGGCCCGGGCCGCCACCCGGTCCGATCACCAACTTTTCGCGTGGGCGCTTAAGCCGCGCGGAACGAGGCCGACTACCGGAATGTGGGCTATCACCGACATGAAGTCCGCTGCCCACTCCGAGGAGGGATTCTCGATGGTGATCGACATAGAGCTCACGCATTTGCGTGCCGAGTTGGCTCGGCTTACCACTGAGCTCGGGCACACACGGCGGACGCTCGACACCTCGCAGCGCCTCGCACATGTCGGCAGCTGGGAGTGGAACCTCCGCACCGGCCAGGTCTTCTGGTCAGACGAGATGTACCGTTTGCACGGATACGAGCCGGGGGCGATCATTGCCGATCGCGGGACCGGGATGGCGCGAACGCATCCCGACGATCGCGAGCGCCGTGCCCGTTGGATCGAGCGCCTGCACGAAGCCCCCGGTCGCGAGATCGAGGTGCTGCTCCGGCTGCTGCTGCCAGATGGCACCGAGCGCCCGATCGTCGCCCGTGCCGTGCTCGAGCTCGACGAGGGCGGCGAGCCGCTGCGTTATGTCGGAACCAACCAGGACCGCTCGATCGAGGTCCGCTCGAATCAGACCGAGCGCCTGCTGTCGCAGATCGTGACGTCCGCGAGCGAGGCGATCTACACGATCGATCGTGAGTACCGCGTGCTCTCCTGGAACCCGGCGGCGGAGCGGCTCTACGGCTACACCGCCGCGGAGATGCTCGGACAATCGCTGCGCGTCATCGATCCCGAGGGCGACAGCACCCGTAGCTCGCCGGCCGGCGTGGACCGGCGTCTGCGACTGCTGTCGGGCGAGAGTGAGTCTGAGGAATATGAGGGCGTACACCGTCGCAAGGACGGCAGCCTCGTGCAGGTGGCGGCCAGCACCGGCCCGCTACGCGACGACACGGGCGAGATCATCGGGCTGGTGGGCACGCTGCGCGACATCACCGAGCGGCGCCGCGCCGAGGCGCAGCTCGCCTACCTCGCGAACCATGACCCGTTGACGAGCCTCTTCAACCGCAGCCGCTTCGAGGAGGAGCTCGGCGGGATCGCCGCGCGGGCCCGTCAGCACGGTTACGAGGCGGCCGTGATGATGCTCGATCTTGACAACTTCAAGTACATCAATGAGACCTACGGCCACAAGTCCGGCGACGACGTCGTCGTGTCGGTCGCCGGTGAGCTCAGGAGCCGACTGCGCCCGATCGATGTGATCGCACGCTTCGGGGGCGACACGTTCGGCCTGCTGATCGTCGACACCAACGCGGAGCAGGCGGGCGAGCTCGCCGAGCAACTGCTGGCCGCGGTGCGTGAGCACGAGATGTCGATCAACGGCCGGCCGATCCACCTGACCGCGAGCGTCGGTGTAGTGATCTTCGACGGCATTCAGGCCAGTGCCGAGGATGTGCTCGCCGACGTCGACCGCGCGATGTACCAGAGCAAGGAGAAGGGCCGCAACCGCTTCACCGTGTTGCAGCCCTGCGATCGTGGCTGGGTGCGCAACCAGCTCAACCGCTCGACCGAGCACGTCATCCGCGACGCGCTCACAAACGATCACTTCGAGCTGTTCGTGCAGCCGATCGTCGAGCTCGGCAGCGGCCGGATGACGCACTGCGAGGCGCTGTTGCGCCTGCGTGACGGCGATAACATCATTGCGCCTGGCCGCTTCCTGCCGGCGGCCGAGCGCCTCGGCCTGATCCACCTGATCGACCGCTGGGTGATCAACCGCGCCTTTGAGCTGGCGTCGCGACACACCGATCTGACGATTGAGCTCAACCTCTCGGGTGCGACGATCGACGACTCTAACCTGGTGCGGTATGTCGCCGAGCGGCTCGAGCAGCACGGCACCGACCCCCACCGCATCGTCTTCGAGCTCACCGAGACGGCGGCGATCGGCAACATGGGTAAGGCCCGTGAGATGGCTCGCAACCTCTCAGAGCTGGGCTGCAAGTTCGCGATCGATGACTTCGGCGCTGGGTTCAGCACCTTCTACTACCTCAAGTACTTCCCGGCCCAGTACGTCAAGATCGACGGCGAGTTCCTGTCCGAGAAGCGCAACCGCACCGACGACCTGGTGATCGAGTCGATCGTCAAGATCGGGCGCGACCTGGGCAAGCAGACAATCGCGGAGTACGTCTCCGACGAGGCGCGCATGCAGCGCGTCCGCAGCCTCGGCGTCGATTACGGCCAGGGCTACTACTTTGCGGCGCCGTTCCCGTCCGAGCAGCTGGTCGGCTATCCGCGCGAGCTGCTCGCGCTGGAGCCCAGTGTCCCGAGCCGGCAGCTGGTGTCGATCCGCCCGCGCGAGGCCGCCTGAGCGCTCCGAGCCGCTAGCGGGCGTCGGTGGCGCCGAGCCGATCGGCCTTGCCGGTCGCCGGACGCGGCGGCAGCTTGATCGGCGTCGAGTGCATGGCCCGCAGACGAACCTCGCGCCAGGACATGCCCTCGCGCAGCAACGCCGGCATGCCCATCAGGATCGCGGTCGCAACCTCGACAGCCTGCAGGATCACACCGTAGGCGACGCCGGTGCCCCAACCGACATGCCAACCGGAGTGCAGTACGGTCGCGCAGGCGGCCTGAAAGACACCGAGGTTGGCCGGAGTCGCCGGCAGCACGGCGGTGATGTTGACGGCGAACAGCACCGCCGCGGCGGCGGCAAAGCCGAGATGATGGTGGCCGCCGACGAGCCCGAGCGCCATTAACAGGAAGAAGCACGAGACGCTCTGCAGCGCCCAGGCCATCAGCTGCGTAACGGTGGCCGCGATGCCCAACCGCGGCTTTTTGAAGACAACCAGGCCAACACGCACGCGAGCGAGCGCCCGCTGCGCCTGCTGCAGTCCGTTTTGGGCGCGGGTGAAGCGCTTGCTGCCGGTGCCGAGCCGCAGCACGATCGGAGCGATGATCACGAAAGCGAGCAGCGCGGCGGGAGCGACCGCGGCGATCATCAGCACGTTCTCATGGCCGGCGAAGAAGTCGACCGAGGAGAACATGATCACGCCGAGGATGATCAGTGCGACGATGTTCAGCAGCGTCTGTGAGACGACGGTGCCCAGCACCACCGGCAACGCGTCGCGCGGGCGCCCTGTACGCCGCGCGATGATCAGTGCGCGTGACGGCTCGCCCAGGCGCGCCGGCAGCGTCGAGGACATCAGCACCCCGATCATCGTGCCGCGTATCGCATCGCCGAGCCTGATCCGCGCCTTGGGCAGCGCCGCCTGCAGGATCGCGTGCCACGAGAAGCCACGCATCACCATCGCCATGCACATGGTGGCGAGCCCGAGCAGCACGTAGGATGGCTCCGAGTTGAGCAGCGTCTGACCGATGCTGGCAATGCCGATCTTCCTGAGCGCCAGGTAGGCCAGCGCGACCATCCCGAGCGTGAAGCCAACCATCGCCACGCGTCGCGCCTGCGCGAACATGCTGCGCCGCGACCTCTCGATCGTGAGTGGCCGCTCGAGGCTCTCGAGCCGGTGCGCCCGCACCCGCGGTTGCAGATCGGCGGGCACGAAGCCGGTGCGCACACCGATGCTATGCAGCGCGCCCTCCGGCTCGGGCATCGCGATCGCGTCCTTGTAGGACTCCAGCACCTCGAGCGCGACGCGCTCCCAGGCGAAGCGCTGCGCCTTGCTCGCGGCCGCCTGCGCCAGCTCGCGGCGGCGCTCGGGCTCGTAGTAGAGGTCGCGCAGTGTCTCCGCCAGCGCCTGTGGATCGGCGGGCGGCACCAGCGTGCCGTCGACTCCGTCGCTGACAACGTCGCGATAGCCGGCGATGTCCGACGCGACGACGGTCGTGCCTGAGGCGAACGCCTCAGTCAGAACCATGCCGAAGCTCTCGCCGCCGAGCGACGGGGCCGCCAGTACATCAGCGGCCAGCAGCTCACGCTGCTTGGTCTCGTCGTCGACCTTGCCGAGCGCGCGCACCCCGCGCGCGTCCATCAGCAGGGGCGCCAGCTCGGCCTCGCTCGGGCCGATCACGGTCAGCTCCGTGGGAATGTGCTCGCGCAGCGCCTCGAACGCCCGCAGCAGCAACGGCAGACCCTTGCGCTCAACCGCCTGTCCGACAAAGACGATCTTCAGCGTGTCGTCCACGGGCCGCGCCGCCAGCGCCTGATCGAGCGCATCCTGGTCGACGTGCACGCCATTGGGGATCACCCGGTAGCGCCCACCGTACCAGCGCTTCCCGGTCCACTCGGCTGCTTCGGAGACGGCGATGCGCACACGCAGGCGGTTGAGCACCTGGGTGGCGCCGAAGGCGTTCGCGAGCGTGTTGGGTAGGCGCTTGGTCGAATACGAATGGAAGGTGCCGACGAGCGGCACACCGAACGGCAGCGTCGCGGTCCAGCCGACCATCGGTGCGACCGGCTCATGGATGTGCGCGACGTCATAACGCCCGCTGCCGAGCTCGCGTGCGAGCTTGGCCATGCCGTTGGGGCCGATCAGCAGATTCGAGACCGCGCCGTTGGCGCTGAAGCCGATCGTGCGGCCGAGCGCCACGAGGTAGTCGGGCTCGTTCAGGTGCTGGGGGCTGGCCCCGCGGTGCATCACCGCGGAGGTGCGATCCGGTGGATCGTGCGGGGCGAGCACGCGAACGTCATGACCGGCGGCGAGGTACTGCTGAGCCAGCGCCTCGATGTGCCTCGTCACACCGCCCGGATAGGACCACGAGTACGGGGACACGAGCGCGATCCGCATCCTCTGAATCCTATCGACTGGCCGTCCGTTACCCGTAAGGGCGTGCCCCGAGGCTGCCGTCCCGCTGGACGGCAGCCTCGGTCAGGCGTGGTGGTCGGCGTACGCAGGCGCCTACGGCGTGTAGTCGGAGCTGTGGCAGGGGTTGTTGACGCAGACGTTCTGGAACGTTCCATTGGGCTCCAGGTAGTCAGAGATCTGCTGCTGCGCCAGCGGCGTCGCGCGCGGGTCGCCGTGCGGATCGACGTTGGTTGTGCTGTCGGTCGGCGGGATGTTGCCGACCGGCGGGTTGAGCGTGTGCCCCGGGCCGCTGTCCCAGACCTCGATCACCGAGCCGCTGTAGGAACCATCGGTGGGCACCGGTTTCAGCCCGTAGAACAGGTTGAAGTTCGCGGCGCGCCCGCCGCCGATCGTGACTGCCGAGCCAACCGTTCCGTTGGGCTCGTAGGCCTCGGCGCCGATCGAGCGCGCCTCGGCGGCACCCGCATACATGCTGACCTGGTGGTCGCCGTAGGCGATCTGCATCAGCACCGAGTGGCTGGGCGTGCCGGCAAACGGGGTGGAGCCGAGGCCTTCGACGTAACCGACCGGGTCGGCGCGATCCCAGAGCTGGTCCATCAGATCCAGCGTGACCGTGTAGCGGGCCGAGTTGCCGTTGGCGTAATCGCCCCACAGCAGCCACGAGAAGCTGCCGGTCGTGGTCGGTGCGCCAAAGTCGGTCGAGCGCTGCACCAACACGTTGGCATAGTCCTCTCCGGTCACCCCGAGCACCGCGCGGCGGATGTCGGGTGAGACCGCGGTCGTGATGCCGCCGAAGATCCCGCCCTGGCTGTTTCCGTCGTAGTAGAGCTCACCGGTGTTGATCACCGACTGACCGTTCTGCTGGAAGTGCGGGTCACTGGCGAACCCTCCCTGGGGATTGTCCATCAACCGCCCGAGCAACAGCGCATTCAGCACGCCTTGCTGGAGCCGGTCGACCATCACCGGGAAGAGGTTGAGGTTCGACACCGCCTTGACGTCGAAGGTCTGATCGGGCGCTGCCAGGCCCCACCAGTTGGTGGCGCACATGACCATGTTGTGGCCGGTCGCGAGCGCCGCGATCGGCGCGTCGGTGACCTCATCCATCCCGCCCAGCAGGCCGTGGCCGTAGTCGACGATGCGGGCCGGATCAGACGGTGTGGCGCTCGACGGGATCACGCACTCGAAGCCGGCGGTGCCGAAGTTCCCTGGTCCCTGCACGGGCGTGGCGTAGAGGCCGCTCGAGCTGTAGTTGAAGCCGCTCGTGGCGGAGTCGCCGCAGACCTGCAGGTAGCAGGGAACCTCGAAGGTGCCGATCACGACGTTGCCGGTGGCGCCGTTCGCGAAGGTCGTCGGCGTGTCGCTGGTGACGCCGAAGCGCGGGGCGCTGCCCGTGACCTGGCCATCACCGAGGTCGCTGTCGCCGAGCTGAGCGAAGGCCGCGTTGCGGATCCCGAGCAGGCGCTCGGTCAGTTCCTTGGCCGAGGCGACGGTG
Organism: uncultured Actinomycetota bacterium; assembly: GCA_963706725.1. Lineage (GTDB taxonomy): Bacteria > Actinomycetota > Thermoleophilia > Solirubrobacterales > Solirubrobacteraceae > Palsa-465. Next base: position 3,639,405 of record OY970167.1, read on the forward strand.
AAGTCCCAGGCGGCGTACAGCGTCTTGTTCTGCGCGACCTTGGCCTTCGCCAGGACCTTGAAGATGTTGGCGTAGCGCTTGGCCTGTGCGCGCTCGCTCGCCGGCAGGCGCCTGCCGTCGCGCAGCCGCTCGAACCAGGAGGGCGCGCCGATCAGCCTTCCGTCGGCGTTGCGCAGGTCGCGCAGCACGACCACGTAGGTGTGACCGTCCTGCCAGCTCGATCCCGGCAAGATCATCAGGTTGGTGGTTGCCGCCGAGGTGGCGTTGGCATCGAGCTGGGTGTAGATCATCTGCCGCCGGCCGGTCTGCTCGTCGATCACCATGATCGGCGCGTTCTTGGCCAGGTAGGCGCTCATGTTCAGCAGCCCGACGGCGTGCGTCCTGTTGAGCGCCTTCTGCGTCTCGAGCTGCGGGATGTGCAGGAGGATCGCGCTGCCTGGGCTGAAGCCATCGTTCTGGTCGTAGGGCGTGGCGCTGACCTGCGTGCCCGCCGTGTTCACCGGCATCGCCGCCTGCGGCAGGTTGAGTTCGAGTCCCGTGGCGCTGCCCTTGACGGGCTTCGTCAGCCGGTTGTCCGGGAACGGGAACAGGCAGGGGGTGCTGGTGTAGGGCTGGCAGGTGGTGGAGATGCCGGTCGCGGCGGCGGCGTTGGCGCCAGCCGCGAACATGCACAGGCCAAGCAGGGAAGCGGCCACCAGGACCGCAACGCGGACCGGCAACGCATCCCTCAATGCGGCCGGTCCACGACGGGTACTACGAAACATCGATCTCTCCTCAGAGCGCCGTCGGGACCGCACTAGGCTACCCCGACGCCCGGGGACTATAGCCAGTCATGTGACGAGCGTCACATGATGCCGTCTCGAACAGCGGCCCTCGAGGCGCAGCGCCGCAACGCTGGGGGGCTCCGGCACCGCGACCGTGACTTCTCCCCCAGCACTCGGTGCAGGCACCGATCGGAGCTGCGATGATTTGACCGGCATGCCGAAGCGTCACTTCGTCAAATACACGTTCCTGCAGGTCGATCCCGCCTGGCGGCGACTTCCCGACGCGGAGCGCGATGAGCACAAGCGCGAGTTCATCGCCGCCTGTGAGGACTTCGGCGAGGATCACCTGCTGCGCGCCTTCTCGCTGGTCGGCACCCGCGGCGACGCCGACATGATGGTGCTCTCGCAGGCCGAGAACCTCGAGCGCATCCACGAGTTCCACGTGGTGCTGCAGCAGAGCGGGCTGATGAAGTGGAGCTCGATCCCGTACTCGTTCCTGGCGATGACCAAGCCGTCGGAGTACTCGGACGAGTCGCGCCTGGAGGTCCGCCCCGCGCACGGCAGATACCTGTTCGTGTATCCCTTCGTGAAGACGCGCGCCTGGTACCTGCTGAGCCCCGAGGAGCGCTGGCGGATCATGCAGGAGCACATCCGCGTCGGCAAGGAGTTCCCGAGCGTGGATCTCAACACCAGCTACTCGTTCGGGCTCGACGACCAGGAGTTCGTGGTCGCCTTCGAGTCGGACAACCCGGCCGATTTCCTCGACCTCGTGCAGAAGCTCCGCACCAGCGAGTCGAGCGCATACACGCTGCGTGACACGCCGACCTTCACCTGCGTGACGATGTCGGTCGAGCGCGCGCTCGGCGCGCTCGACGGCACCGCGCTGCGCGCCTCGGCGTGAGCGCCGATCCCGTTGCCTTAGAGCAGCTCCGGGCAGCCGACCCGATCCTCGGCGCATTGATCGACCGCTTCGGTCCGGGCGGCCTGGGCGAGCGCCGCGAGGGCGGCCAGAGCCAGCATTACGGTGCGCTCGTGCGCGCGATCATCGGCCAGCAGCTCTCGACCAAGGCCGCGGCCGCGATCTACCGGCGCCTGGCCGAGCGCTTCGGCGGGCGCGAACCGACACCCGAGGAGATCCTCGACGACGACCCTGAGCAGCTGCGCTCGGTCGGGCTGTCGCGCGCGAAGGTGGTGTCCCTGCGCTCGCTGGCCGAGCACGTGCGCGACGGCACACTCGAGCTGGAGCGGCTGGACACGTTGCCCGACGACGAGGTGATCACCGAGCTCACCGCGGTCAAGGGCATAGGCACCTGGAGCGCCCACATGTTCCTGATGTTCCACCTCGAGCGCCCGGACGTGCTCGCCGTCGGCGACCTTGGGATCCGCAAGGCGATGATGCAGATCTACGGGCTCGAGGCGCTGCCGCTGGCGCCGGCGATGGAGGAGCTCGCCGCGTGCTGGCGCCCGCACCGCACGCTCGCCTGCCGCTACCTGTGGCGCTCACTCGACAACGAGCCCGCCTGACGCGCAGATGCCAACGCTGACGCTGACCCTTGTGCGGTTCACGCCCGGCGACCGCGACGACTGGCTCACCGCCGCTGCCGACTTCCTCAGCGAGCCCGAGCGGGAGCGCTTCGAGACGCTTCCGACCGTGGACGGCCAGGCCCAACATGCGATCGCGCGAGCGCTGCTGCGGCTGCTCGGAGCGGGCGCGAGCGGCCGCCGTCCGGACGAGCTCGAGATCACCGCCTCACCCGAGGGAAAGCCGGCGCTGGTGGACGTTACGGGGCTGGGGGTGAGCCTCGCGCACAGCGGTCGCGCGGTGGTGGTTGCGGCCTGCCGCGGCGCCGAGGTGGGCGTCGACATCGAGCCGCCGCCGGTTGTCGCACGCTCCCGGCACGTGGCGGAGCGTCGCTTCGCGGCGTCCGAGGCGGCAGCGCTGCGCGAGCTGCCCGACGCCGCCGCCGGCGAGTGGTTCGCGCGGGCCTGGACCACCAAGGAGGCCGTCGGCAAGGCGCTCGGCGTCGGCATGATCCCGGCACTGGCCGGCGCTGTGGTGAGCGCGCGCGCGGACGCGCTGGTGTCCGTCTGGAGCCCCCCGCCGGCCGCTTGCTGGACGCTTCACCAGCTGCGAGCGCCCGGCGGTGAGGAGTGGATAGCGGTCGCGATCCCGGCACCCGGCGTCGAGCTCGGCGCGGTGACGCAGCTCGCGCTCGGGGACTTTGCCGCGAGCCTCGATCTCACTGTTCCCACCTTGTTACCGCCCGTCTGAGAACGTCGGCGCATGAAGCGCCTGCCGCTGACGTTTGCGTTTGCCGTGAGCTGCGCCACCGTGGTGGCCGCCTGCGGCGGCTCAAAGCCCGCCGCACGCCCGACCACGGGCTCCGGCAAGCAGTACGCCGCCGCACGCTGCATGCGCGCGCACGGTGTCCCGAACTTCCCCGATCCCAACTCGTTCGGCGGCAACCCGGTCCTCGCATCACCGGGCAGCGACACGATTACGATCGCGGGCGTGCCGTTCAGCGGTCCTGCGTTCGAGGCCGCTGAGAAGCGCTGTGATCCGCTTGGCCTCGCCAGCCCGCGCCCCCCGATCGGCGAGCATCAGAAGGAACAGCTGATCGCCTTTGCCGAGTGCATGCGCCGTCACGGTCTGACCAACTGGGCCGATCCGATCTTCCCGCGCGGCGGCGGGATCGTGCAGACCGGCGAGTCGGCCTACAACCGAGATGACCCGAAGGTGATCGCGGCGGCCAGGACCTGCAACAAGGACTCAGGCCGGTAGCTGGTCGATGCGCCCGCGCAGGAAGCGGCGCTCGGCATCCGATGGCGCAAGCTCGAGCGCGCGCCGGTACTCGGCCGCGGCCTCGCTGAGGTCGCCGCGGCGGCGCAGCAGGTCGGCGCGCGTGGCGGCGAGGAGGTGATAGGACGCGAGCTCGCGCCGCTGTGCGAGCTCCCTCACCAACGCCAGTCCTGCGTCGAGGTCGCCGGCCATCGCCACCGCGACCGCCAGGTTGAGCTGCACCACCGGCGAGCCGGTGGTCTGCGCGAGCAGCGTGTACAGGTCGCGCACCCGCGCCCAGTCGGTCTGCGACTGCACATGGCAGGCGGCGATCTCGGCCTGAAGGCGGTAGCTACCCGGTAGGGCGCGCTCAACTCCCAGCGGACCAGCGGCAGCGAGCAGACGTTCGGCGATTTTTATCTCGTCGCGATGCCAGCGGCTGCGGTCCTGGTCCTCCAGCGTGATCAGATCGCCACGGGCGTCGACGCGCGCGTCACGGCGCGAGTGCTGCAGCAGCATCAGCGCCAGAAGCGCCTGCGCCTCCGGCTCATCCGGCATCAGTTCGCAGAGCAGGCGCACCAGCCGGATCGCCTCATCGCAAAGTGCCGCGCGGATCAGCTCATCGCCCGAGGAGGCCGCGTAGCCCTCGTTGAAGAGCAGGTAGAGCACGGCCAGCACGCCCGGCGTACGCTCGGGCAGCAGCTCGGGCGGCGGCACGCGATAGGGGATCGCGGCGGCGCCGATCTTGGCCTTGGCGCGCACCAGGCGCTTGGCCATCGTCGGCTCCGGCACCAGGAACGCGCGGGCGATCTGGGCCGTGGTCAGGCCGGCGAGCGTCCGCAGCGTCAGCGCCACCCGTGCCTCCAGCGCGAGCGCCGGGTGGCAGCAGGTGAAGATCAGGCGTAGGCGGTCGTCCTCAATCACTTCGGGCTGTTCCGCATCATCGTCATCGACGTTGGGGCCGTGCAGCGGGTCGTGGGCGATCTGTTCGAGCAGCTCGGCGCCGCGGGCGCCGCGCCGCAGGCGATCGAGGGCACGGTTGCCGGCGACCGTCGTGAGCCAGGCGCCCGGCTTGGCGGGTACACCGTCCCTGGCCCAGCTGGTGAGTGCCTGCGTGAACGCCTCCTGCGCGCACTCCTCGGCCAGGTCCCAGTCGCCGGTGCGGCGGATGAGCGTCGCAACCACCCGCCCCCACTCGTCCTTGAAGGCCGCCTGCACCGCTTGCTCGACGCCCGTTGCGCTCATCCGCCCCAGAACGGTCTCACCTCGATCTTGTGAAAGCGCGCGAGCGGATTTGATGCCGCCAGCTCGAGCGCCTGCTCCATCGTGTCACAGCTGAGGATGTCAATCCCGGCGAGATACTCCTTGGTCTCGACGAACGGCCCGTCGCTGAGCAGCGTCTCGCCGTCGCGCACGCGCACGGTGGTGGCGGTGCTCGCGGGCGCGAGCGGGGCGCCGAGCACGCGCACCCCGCGCGCCTGCACCATCTCGCTCCAGGCGTCGAGTTCACGGCTCAGCTTTGCCTCGACCTCGTCGGCCTCGGCGATGCCGTCGATGCACGGCAGCATCAGGTAGCGAAGCTGCTCGTAGGTCCAATTCTGCGGGACCTCGACCGCGTGCTTGAAGGGACGCACCTCGATCGCGAAGTACCAGGAGACCGGGTGCCTGGCGGCGATCTCAATCGCCTCGTCGAGGCTCTCGGCTTCGATGATGTCGAGACCGCCGACGAACTCCTTGGACTCGGCGAAGGGACCGTCGGTGACCAGCGTCTGGCCGTCGCGCACACGCACGGTGCGGGCGGTCTCGGGGCCGAGCAGGCCGTTGCCGAGCAGGCGCGCGCCGCGGCCGTCCATCTCCTGCACCCACTTGGGTGTGTGCTCCTGCATCGCCGCGGCGATCTCCGGGGTGGAGACGCCGTCGGTGCAGATCAGCAGTACATATTGCATCTCGGGACGTCCTAGTTGCGATGTCCGAGGTCACGGAAGCTGCGGACCTCGATCTGGTGAAAGCTTGCGATCGGGTGCTTGGCGGCCCAAGCGGCGGCCTCGTCGATCGTCTCGCAGCTGAGCAGGTCGAAGCCTCCGACAAACTCCTTTGTCTCGACGAAGGGACCGTCACTGACGAGCGTCTGGCCGTCGCGCACACGCACCGTCCTGGCCTCGGCTGCGGGCGCGATCGGCGCGCCGGCGACGTGCACCCCGCTGGCCTCGATCTGCTCGCGCCAGACCTTGCAGTCGCGCCTGATCTGATCCTCGACCTCAGGCGACTCGGCCACCCCGTCGATGCAGATCAGCAGCATCTGCTGCAGCTTCGTGTGATCGATGTAGTGGGGAACGTCGCCGTCGTTCCGCAGCGGGCGCAGCTCGATCGCGTTGAACCAGGCGACCGGATGCTTGGAGGCAACCTCGATCGCCTGCTCGAGGCTTTCGCACTCGAGCAGATCGAAGCCGCCGATGAACTCCTTGGTGTCGGCGAACGGCCCATCACTGATCAACGTGCCGCCATCGCGGACCCGCACGGTCCTGGCAGTGCCGGGCTCGGCGAGCGGCTTGCCGGTGATGTTGATGCGCCGGGCGATCGTGTCCTCCACCCAGGGGAAGACGTCGCGGTGCATGATCTCGCTCTGTTCGTCCGTGGGGTCGTTCTCGATGACGATCATCTGCAGGAACTTCATCTGGTCAACCTCCGCAGTGGTTTGCGTTCATGCCCCTACGACGAACACGCGAGCCCGGGATGGACAGCCTCTCAGAAGCCGAGGTCTTTGAGCGCCGCCTGCAGCTCACCGATCCGCGCCGGCGGCGGCGCTGTGGTGGCGGGCTGGATGCCGAAGCCGGTCAGGCTGACGCGAACATGCACGTGGTAGCCGCCGGCGGCTGCGTAGCTGAGCACGATCGTGCGCACCAGACCGGTGATTGGATCGAGCGTCACACGGGCGCGCTGGCCCGGGACCGTCTGGATCGCGTCGCGGGCGAGCTCGCGCAGGATGTCCGGCGGGTTCAGCGAGTCGCCGAGGCCGAGCACGCTGATGCTCTCATCGAGCCAGGCATCTCGGGTTCCGAGCGCGCCTGCGAGGTCGGACGGGACCTGCACGTAGGCCTCACCGCCCACGAGCCGCACCTGGGTGGGCAGCGGACCGGCCAGCCCGAGCAGGCCAGGAAGACCTACGACGAGATCGAGTGTGCCGGAGCTCGAGCGCGGGTCGAAGAAGCCGTTGCCGACCGCGCTCACGGCGTTGCCGTTGAGCTGCGGAAGGTTGAGCGTGGCGCTGATCTTCGCGGTGAAACCGGACCGCGCGGCGGTCAGCGTCGCACCGCGTTCAATCTGCGCCGGAGTGGGCGCTGGCAGCGTCGCCCGCGTCCGCACCGCGGTGGTACCGGCGAGGATCGAACCGTGGAAGGCCGTGGTGGCCGTCGTAGGTGTGTGCTTGACCGAACCGCCACAGGCGGCTGCGACGAGCGCCACGCAGACTGCACTCGCGGGCACCATCAGGCGCCGCACGGGCGGGCTCAGACTGCGGAGACCTCTTCCTCCTCCGCGACGCGGAAGGAGGAGCCGCAGCCGCAGGCTGCGATCACGTTTGGGTTCTCGACCTTGAAGCCCGCGCCCTGCAGACCGTCGACGAAGTCGATCACGGAGCCCTTCACGTACGGCAGGCTCGCGCGGTCCACCAGCAGGCGGATTCCCTTGTCCTCGAAGACCGTGTCATCGTCACGCTGCTCGTCGAATGCGAGCGCGTACTGAAAGCCGGAGCAGCCGCCGCCGCGCACACCCACGCGCAGCCCTGCGGTCTCGGCCACGGCCGCCTGAGAGGCGAGGAATTCCTGGACCTTCTCGGCACCCTTGTCAGAGAGAGTGATCATGCTTCACGAAGTATAGCTTCGGCCGCCCACTCGCTACGCTTCTTGCTGTGAGCGTTTCACCAGATGAGCTGAAGGATCGCATCGAGGCCGCGATCCCGGGAACCCGCGCGGCGGTCAGCGGCGACGGACACCACTTCGATGCGGTGGTCGCGGGGCCGGCCTTCTCCGGACTCAGCCGCATCGCTCAGCACAAGCTTGTTTACGACGTGTTCGGCGCCGAGCTCGGCGACCGGATTCACGCCCTCTCCCTCAAGATCACCCCAACGGAGGCATGATGAGCGACTCAGCCGGTAACCCGATGCGCGAGGCGATCGAGAGCGCGATCTCCGAAAACCCCGTGATCCTCTTCATGAAGGGTGTTCCCGAGGCACCAGCGTGCGGCTTCTCCGCCCGCACCGTCGCGATCCTCGAGTCACTCGATCAGCCGTTTGCGGCCGTCAACATCCTGCCTGACCCAGCGATCCGCCAGGAGCTCTCTTCCCTGTCGGGCTGGCCGACGATCCCGCAGCTGTTCGTCGAGGGCGAGCTGGTCGGCGGTTGCGACATCGTCACCGAGATGTACGAGACCGGCGAGCTGCAGAAGCTGCTCGGGGTCGAGTCGGACCGTCCCACTCCGGGCAACCACGCCGGCGCAGCCGACGATGGGTCTCAAGCCGCGTTGGCCGCTGAGCCCGCGCCACTCGCGATCGAAAACCTGCTGTAGGGTCAACGGGCTCCGATGCCCGTCGCCCTCGTCACCGACTACTGCCACTATCTCCCGCGCGAGCTCGCTGAGCGCAGTGCGCTGCACGAGGTCAGCCTCTACGTGCACCGCGACGGCAATGCACTGCGCGAGAGCGAGATCACTGACTACGACGCCTACTACGAGAGTCTGGCCCACGCCGCCGAGCTTCCGACGACCTCGCAACCGTCGATCGGTGACTTCCTGGCCGCGTATCAGCCGCTGATCACCGCGGGCCATGAGATCGTCTCGATCCACCTGTCCGGCGGGCTGTCCGGCACCGTGCGCTCGGCCGAACAGGCGCGCGAGCAGCTCGGCGAGGCGGCCGAGCGCGTGCACGTGGTCGACTCGCAGACCGCCTGTGGTGCCGAGGGGCTGATGATCCTGGCGGCCGCCGCGGCAATCCGCAACGGCGCGATGGCCGAGCAGGCCGTCGCGCAGGCCCGCGCGGCCCGTGCCGATCTGCAGTTCCTGTTCTCACTCGACACACTCGAGTACCTGCGCAAGGGCGGACGCATCGGCGGCGCGCAGGCCTGGTTGGGCTCGGCGCTCAAGATCAAGCCGATCCTCTCATTGGAATCAGAGATCGGCGCCGTCGAGCGCGTGCGCACCAGTCGCAAGGCGTTCGAACGGCTGGTCAGGCTGCTCGAGCAGATGAAGGCCGACGGCTGTGACGGCTGGGTCGTGCAGCACACCCACATCCCCGATCAGGCGCAGGCTCTGGTCGAGCGTGGACGCGAGATCTTCGGCACCGAGCCGATGTTCGTCTCAGAGATCGGGCCGGTGATCGGCACTCACATCGGCCCCGGTCTGCTCGGCTGCGGCGGTACCCGTCGCGCCCTTCTGTAGAGAAAGATGCTCGATCCTTGGCAACTCCGTCTGAGCCTGGGCCTCACCGCTGTCCTGTCCGGCCTGGCGGCGCCCACGGCGATCGCCAAGACGGTGACGCAGACGGCCAGGTCCGGCCCGTTCAGCGCCAGCTTCAGCTTCGGCCGCACGCATGGCTACTCCTACGACCATCTGACACTGACGATCCGCAGCGGCGGAGCGGTTCAGTACAGGCGGCCCGTGACCTCAACATTCTGCCGTCGGTACTGCGAGCCCGGCAACCCGGGCCAGAAGGGCGCGTCCGTCGCCTGGGAGCAGCTCGCCGCCACCGGGCCGCAGTTGGTGCTCGAGCTCTACTCGGGCGGTGCTCATTGTTGCTCGATCGCCGAGGTCTTCAACCAGGCGCCCGGCAGCACACGCTGGACCAGCAGCAGCTTCAACTTCGGCGACCCCGGATACGAATTCGCCGACCTGAACCATGATGGCCGCGATGAGTTCCTCAGCGCCGATGACCGCTTCGCCTACGCGTTCACGGACTACGCCGCCTCCGGGATGCCGCTGCTGATCCTGCGGTGGTCAGGCGGCCACTTCGCGAACGTGACGCGCTCCTACCCGGCAAGGATCGCGCGCGATGCGGCCAGCTGGTTGAGGGCCTTCGGGCAGCAGAAGCGCAGCCATTACGGCGACACGACGGGGATCGTTGCCGCCTGGGCGGCGGACGAGGATGAGCTCGGCAACGGTGGCGCGGTCGCGAGCTTCCTGGCCCACGCGGCCAGGGCCAGACAGCTCAACAGCGCACTCGGCGGCGAAACCCCGCAGAACACGAGGTTCGTTGCGGCGCTCGATCGCTTCCTACGCAAGACCGGTTACCTGCACTAGCGCGCCTCGGCGGCTCGCAGCGCGTCGCTATTGCCGGCGCTTCCTGCCGCGGCCAAAGAGCGCGCCGAAGGTGCCGCCGATGCCACCGGCGATCACGAAGCCCGCGGCCGCGGCGGCGATCTGAAGGTTCTTCTCGTTACGCCTGAGCTGCCCGCGCCAGTTGGTCAGCTCGGTGACCTCGTCGCGGAGGCGCACAAGCGACATGCCGAGCTCCTGGCGGTTCTGCTCGATCGAGGCCCGGATCTCATCCGGTGTGCGATCCATCAGTTCTTGCCCGTCGAGCTTGCGACGGTCTCGCGGATCCGCTTGGCCTCGTCGATCGCCATCGTCGGGGTGGGCGCGCCCACCTTCAGCCCCCGCCAGGCGGCCAGGAAGGCGATGATCGCAAGCAGGATCAGGCCGCCGGTGACGATCGCGAAGCCGACCCAAATGTCCCCGACCCCGGTGACGAGGATCGCGTCGAGCGCCCAGCCGATCGTGATCAGCCCGGTGACCACGGCGAAGATCCCGAAGACCGCACCCGCGGCCACAGCGCCGACCCCGCGCAGCAGGCTCATGCCCTTGTGCTTGACCTCGGCCTTGGCGAGCTCGATCTCATCGTGAACGAGTCGGCTCAGGTTCTCCGAGACCTGCGTGATCGCCGTGGCGATGCTGTCCTGTTGTCCGTTATCTGCGGCCAAGGCGCTTGAGGATCGTGGCGATCATGAGTCCGCCCGCGAAGGCGAGTCCGAGGCCGACCTCGGGGCGCTGCTTGGTGAGCGTCCGCAGCCGGTCGAGCGGCAGCTTGTCCACCGGCAGCTTGTCGAGCGGAAGTTTGTCCATGGCGATCTTGTCTGTAGGGACCTGGTCGATCGGGAGTCTCCCAAGCAACGAGGCCGGATTGGGAAGGTGCGCTGCGTGGGACCCGTGCGACGCCTCGGGCACGGGTCCGGGATTGCCCGGGTCTCTCTCTTCGGAAGCCGGAGATGTCACGGGCGAGCCCGGGACTGCCGGAGCACTCGGGAACGCCGGGGCCGCCAGCTTGCGCCGGGGCACGCTTTCGCCGTCCTGCACGTACTGCTGACGCAACGAGGTCGGCCGGCGGGAACGCCCGGCCTCGGTTGCCGGCTGGACCTCGGTTGGCGCCGGCTCAGGAGCCGCGCCCGGCCCAGCGGGGCCCGGTGCGGCGAACTCCGCTTGATCGACGATCTGCTCCCACGCTGGACTCGGCGCACCCTCGCTCCAGGGGGCCACCGCCGCGGTCACCTCGGTGTCGGTGCCGCTCTGATGGTCGGGCTGATCGCTCACTCGGGCGGATCTTCGTCGAATACTTTCTTCCAGATCACAGCCGCTGCGCGCGTCGCCACAAGGCTCGAGAGGGCGCCGACACCTGCAAGCAGGCCCGACCACATAAGACGCTTAACCAATGGGCTCTCCTTCATCTCAGCTGATTCAACCAGATGCGAGAGCCACTACCCATCGAGGCCACCGCAGATCATCTCGACGATCTCAGTCTTGACGTGCTCGAACTCCTCGGCGGAGGCCGGCGACCCACTGAAGATCCACTGGGTGAGCACCTGCTCGAGCAGCCCGTAGAACGCCTGCGCTGCGAACATCGCGTCGATCTCGGTGCGGAACGTGCCATCGGCCTGGGCCTGCTCGACGATCCGCCCGATGCCCTCATAGGCCTGCATGATCTTGTCCACGTGGGTCCGGCCGAAGGTGTTGGCTGCGCGCGTAACCTCGACGATGATCACCTTCATCAGGTCGGGGTCATGGCGGTAGGAGTCGACGATGAACGACGCGATCGCGCGCAGCTTCTCCCGCGGCGGTCGGTCCGTCTTTTCGGTCTCGGCGATCGCCTCAAGCATCACGTCCCAACGTTCGAGGAAGAGCGTGTCGAGGATCGTCTCCTTGGAGGGGAAGTAGTGGTAGACGAGGCCGTAGGCGACGCCCGCCTCGTCGGCGATGTCGGAGACACGGCAGGTGTGGAAGCCCTGACGCGCGAACACGCGCACCGCGGCATCGAGAATCACGCGGCGCTTCTCGACCGCGGCCGGGGTGCTCATCAGTGCGCGGCGGTCGCTTGCGGCGCGTATAGCTGCGGGTCGCGTCGGTGCGTCAGCGCCGGCAGCCGCCGGCGCACGTCGGCGAGCAGGCCGAAGTCGAGCTCGGCGACGATCGCGCACTCGCTGTCGGGCGCGGTGGCGAGCACAAGACCCCACGGGTCGATGATGGTGCTGCGGCCGCCGGAGCGATTTCCGGGCGGGTGCTCCCCGATCTGATTTGCGGCGATCACGAAGCACTGATTCTCGATCGCGCGCGCTCTGAGCAGTGTCTCCCAGTGGTCACGCGTGGTTGCGAGCGTGAAAGCCGCCGGCACCGTCAGGATCTCGGCGCCGCGCTCGCCGAGCGCGCGGTAGAGCTCGGGGAAGCGGACGTCGTAACAGATCGTCATGCCGAGCACGTACCCGGCACTCTCACCGCCGGTCGCCGCGGCCCCGATGGTCGTGACCACGACCTCGTCACCGGCCTGCTCGTGCGCGGACTCGGCGTAGACGGTGCCGTCGACCTCGACATCGAACATGTGCAGCTTGCGGTAGGCGGCCCTGATCTCGCCGTCGGGCCCGATGTGCAGGCTCGTGTTGGAGGTCTTCTGCTGATCGGCGCGCCGCTCGACGAACGAGCCGGCGATCAAATCGATCCCGAGCTCCTTGGCGATCTCCATCGCCCAGCGTGTGGCGGGGCCGTCGAGTGTTTGCGCCCGCTCCTCGATGACCTCGGAGCGCCCCAGCACGGTCCACTTCTCGGGCAGCACGACGAGCTGTGCGCCCTGGCCGGCGGCGTGCCGCGTGAGCCGGTCGGCGATCTGCAGGTTACGGTCCAGATCCTCGGTGGCGTTGAGCTGAACGGCGGCTGCGCGTAGCGTGGTTTGGGGCGCCATCCCGACAGGATACTGATTGACTGGTCAGTCAGGTGAGAACTGGGACGCCACCGCCCGCCTCCCAGTTAGCCCCACGTAGCACGCTACCGCCCAGCTTCGCCGATGCCAAGTAGGGCCCGGGCCTCTGCGACCGTCGCCGGTCGTCTCCCCGAGTCCTCCGCCAGCTGCCGCGCCTTGGCGATCAGCTCACCGTTGGAGACCGCCATCGTGCCGTTGGGCAGGTAGAAGTTATCTTCGAGGCCGGCTCGCACCGAGCCGCCCAGTGACAGCGCCGCGGCGAGCATCGTCCACTGCGCGCGGCCGATGCCGATCACGCCCCAATGATGCTTGCCGGCGGGCATGTTGTCGGCCATTGCAGCGAGGTTGCGGGCGGTGGCGGGAACGCCACCGAGCACCCCCATGATGAAGTCGGCGTGTAGCGGCGCCATCAGCAGGCCCATGTCGACCAGAGGCTCGAGCGAGGCGACGTGGCCGATGTCGAAGCACTCGTGCTCTGGCTTGATGCCCAGACGGCGCATCGCCTCGAGCAGCTCGACGATCTCATCGAACGGATTCTGAAAGACGAACTGGAAGACGAACTGCTTGCGTGTGCTCGAGTACTTGGCGTAGTTCATCGAGCCCATGTTGAGCGCGGCGACCTCGGGCCTGCCGGCCTCGAGGTAGGCGACGCGGTCGGCGACGCTGACGCCGACTGTGCCCGTCGAGAAGTTGATGATCGCGGCGTCCCCCAGCTCGGCGACGATCGCCTCACGGATCGCGACGAAGTCCGCGACCGCGATTGACGGGGTCCCATCGGGCCGACGCGCATGGATGTGGATCTGCACCGCGCCCTCGTCGACGGCGCGGCGTGCCTCCGCCGCGTACTCGGCGGGGGTGTATGGGATCGCGGGGCATTGCGAACGGTCGGTCAACGCGCCAGAGATCGCGCACGTGATCACGGCCGGATCGGCGACGCTCATGCCGGCATCACCGGGTTGCGCCGCGCGGGTCGCTCGAGGCGCTTGCCGGCGGACAGCTCGAGCGCCCGGCAGATCTGCGCACGCGTCTCACGCGGGTCGATGACGTCGTCGATCATGTCGTTGCGGGCGGCGATGTGGACGTCGATCAGCTGGCGATAGGAGTCGATCAGCTCGGCGCGCGTGGCCTCGGGATCGTCGGCCTCCTCGACCTGCTTGCGGAACACGATCTCAACCGCGCCCTCGGCGCCCATCACGCTGATCTCGGCGGTGGGCCAGGCGACGATCAGGTCGGGCTCGAAGGCCCGTCCGCACATCACGTAGTAGCCGGCACCGTAGGCCTTGCGCAGGATCACGGTGACCTTCGGTACGGTGGCGCTGGCCGTGGCGTGCAGCATCTTGGCGCCGTGGCGGATGATCCCGGCCTCCTCGACCTTGGTGCCGACCATGAAGCCGGGAACGTCGACGAGATAGACGAGCGGCAGCCCGTAGGCGTTGCAGAGGTTGATGAAGCGCGCCGCCTTGTCGGCGGCGTCGTTGTCGAGAATCCCGCCGAGGTGCTTGGGCTGGCTGGCGACGATGCCCGCCGGACGCCCGCCGAAACGCGCCAGGCAAGTGACTATCGAGCGGCCCCAGCTCGCTTTCAGCTCGAGGCTCTGACCGTCGTCGACGATCCGCCCGATCACCTCATGCACGTCGTAGGCCTGGCGGTTTGACTCCGGCAGCACATCGAGCAACTGCTCGTCGGCGCGCTCGACCGGGTCGCTGACCGCAAGCACCGGAGCGGGCTCCTCGCAGTTCTGCGGGAAGTAGGAGAGATACTGCTTGATCCGCGCGATGCATTCGGGATCGTCGGCGACCTCAAGGTCGGCCACGCCCGACTTGCGCGTGTGCACACGGCTGCCGCCGAGCTCCTCCGGCGTTACCTCCTCGCCGATGGCGGCGCGCACGAGGTGTGGTCCCGCCAGCGCCATCGAGCCGCGCCCCTTGACCATCAGCACAAGGTCCGCGAGGCCCGGGATGTATGCGGTGCCGGCAGCACACGGACCCATCACTGCGGCGATCTGCGGCACAACGCCGCTCATGATCACCTCGTCTTTGAACAGCTGGCCGGTGCCGGCGAACAGCGAGCCCACCGCCTCCTGTACGCGGGCGCCGGCGGAGTCGAGCAGCCAGATCAGCGGGATCCGCTTGGTCATCGCCAGCTCACGTACGCGCGTGACCTTGAGCTCGCCGGTCATCCCCATCGAGCCGGCCATCACCGTGAAGTCATACGCGACCACCGCGACCAGGCGACCGTCGGCCTTGCCGTAGCCGGTGATGACGCCGTCGGCGGGCGCGTCGCGGCCGGCCATCTGGCCTTGAGAGAAGTGCGGTTGTCCGTGGATCCCGAGCTCGACCCAGGTACCCACGTCGATCAGCAGCGCGAGCCGCTCGCGTGCTGTCAGTTTCCCGGCCGCGTGTTGGCGCGCAGTCTTCTCCTCACCGCCGCCCTGTTTGATGCGCTCCCGCTGGGCGTGAAGATCCTCGACCAGCGAGCGCATCTGCGACTAACGGCCCTTCCAGTCGGGGTCGCGCTTCTCAAAGAAGGCGGCGACGCCCTCGCGCGCGTCCTCGGTCCCGAAGGCGAGCGTCAGCTGTGCCCGCAGCAGCTCGAGTGCGTCCGCGAAGTCCATGTCCTGCTGGCGGAACATCGCATCCTTGCCGAGCCTCAGCATCAACGGCGAGTTGCCGGCGAGCTTGTGCGCCCACTCGGCCACGGCCTCGTCGAAGCGATCATCGGCCACCACGCGGTTGACGATGCCGATGCGCTCGGCCTCGGTGGCGGAGATCTGCTCCCCCAGCAGCAGCAACTCGGCCGCCTTCTTGCGCGGGACGTTGCGATACATCAGCGCCGTAACCATGAACGGAAACAGCCCGACGCTGAGCTCGGGCGTGCCGAAACGGGCGCTCTCGCGCGCGATCACGAGGTCGCAGGCGAGCGCGACACCGAGCGCCCCGGCCAGCACGTGTCCACCGGCGGCGCAGATCGAGGGCTTGCCGAGCTCACCGAGCAGACCGAACAGCTCCGGGAAGCGGGCGTTCTGCTGGTGCTTGACGATCTGCGGGACGTCGGCGGTGAATGCCGCCAGGTCGCCGCCGCTGGAGAACACCTTCTCGTGCGTGGAAGCGAGCACCACGACGCGCACCTGAGCGTCGTCGCCGGCCTGCCTCAGCGCCGCGATCAGCTCGGCCAAGAGCTCGGGAGACAGCGCATTGCGCGTGTCGGGCTGGTTCAGCGCGATCGTGGCGACCCCGCTCGGGCCGACGGTGTAGATGAGCGTCGCGAATTCAGGCATGACTGCTTTCAGCTGGAAGCCTACGGCCCCCGACAGCTACGGTTCGCAAGGTGAGCACCGCGAATATCAGCCGCCCGGACGACAACAGGCGCCGACGGCACTTCATCTTCACCGACGAGCACGACCAGTTGCGCGACTCGATCCGGCGCTTCGTCGCCGCCGAGGTCCTGCCGTACGCGCAGGAATGGGAGCAGACGACCTTCCCCGACGCGATTCTCAGGCGCATGGGTGAGCTCGGCTTCCTCGGGCTCGATAAGCCCGTCGAATACGGCGGCCAGGGCGGCGATTACTACAGCGCGCTGGTGCTGGCCGAGGAGCTCGTGCGCGGGCGCTCGGGCGGCCTGACGATGGGGATCGCAGTGCAGACCGACATGGCACTGCCGCCGATCCTGAAGTTCGGCAGCGAGCAGCAGAAGCAAGCGTGGGCGGCCCCGGCGATCGCAGGCCAGAAGATCCTCTGCCTGGGCATCACCGAGCCCGATGCGGGCTCGGATGTCGCCGGGATCCGGACCCGCGCGGTGTACGACGACATCAATCACGAGTACGTGATCAACGGCTCAAAGACCTACATCACCAACGGCCACCGCGCCGATTTGATCGTGCTCGTGACCAAGACGGATCCGGATGCGCAATACGACGGTTTCACGCTGTTCCTGGTACCGATGGACAGCCCCGGGGTGATCCGCGAGAAGCGGCTCGAGAAGCTGGGGATGCACGCCTCCGACACGGCGCTGCTCGCCTTCCAGGACGTGCGCGTGCCGGGCGCAGCGGTGCTCGGCGAGGTCGGCAAGGGCTTCCAGCAGATCATGTGGGAGCTGCAGGGCGAGCGGCTCATCAGCTCTGCCGCCGCGGTCGCATCGGCGCAGGACGTGTTCGAACAGACGCTCGAGTACGCCAAGCAGCGTGTCGCCTTCGGGCGGCCGATCGCCAAGTTCCAGGTCACGCGCCACAAGTTCGCGGAGATGGCGACCAAGATCGAGACGGCGCGCCAGCTCGTTTACACGACGGCCTGGCGCTTCCAGAACGGCGAGTACCCGGTGCGTGAGATCTCGATGGCCAAGCTCTACGCCTCGCGGATCGCGTGCGAGGTCGCCGACGAGTGCCTGCAGATCCATGGCGGCGCCGGCTATATGCGTGAGTACGGGATCGAGCGTGCCTGGCGCGACCTGCGGCTGAACCGGATCGGTGCCGGCACCGATGAGGTCATGCTCGAGGTCATCGGTCGTTCGTTGGGGCTGTAGCGCGCGACCACTGGGCGTCGCCGGGGCGCCGTGCCAACATTGGGGTGTGGATTCAGTTCGCGGGCAGCTGCTGATCGCGGGTCCCACGCTTCAGGACCCGAATTTCTGGAGGACGGTGGTACTCGTGGTCGAGCACAGCGATGAGGGCGCCCTCGGGCTGGTGCTCAACCGCCCGTCCGAGTCGACTGTCGGCGAGGCGGTGCCGGAGCTGTCCAATGTCGCCGATCCCGAGGAGGAGGTTCTGGTCGGCGGGCCCGTGGGCCAGTCGGCCGTGATCGTGCTGGCCGACTTCGAGGATCGCGACGCGGCGGCGCTGATCGCCTTTGACAACGTAGGCGTGATGGCGGGCGGCGCGCCCGTCGACGAGCTCGGTCTCGGGGTGCGCCGCGCGCGTGTGTTCGCCGGCCATTCCGGCTGGGGACCCGGTCAGCTCGACGGGGAGCTCGAGCGCGGCGACTGGATCCTCGAGCCGGCCCAATACGCCGACGCCTTCACCCCCGAGCCCACCGAGCTGTGGACCGATGTGCTCGAGCGCAAGGGCGGCAGCTACGCGCTGGTTGCGCGCATGCCGGTCGATCCGACGCTTAACTAGGACCATGCAGGTCGAATCCGAAGCCGGCAAACTGAAGCTCGCGCTGACGCTGATCGTGCTGTTCATGACGGCGGAGATCGTCGTGGCGGTGCTCTCCTCATCGCTTGCTTTGCTCTCCGACGCGGCGCACATGCTGACCGACGCCGCGGCGCTGGCGATGGCGCTGCTGGCCGCACGACTCGCCGCTCGCCCTGCCAAGGGCGCGATGACCTTCGGGCTGGGTCGGGCTGAGATCCTCAGCGCCAACGCCAACGGGATGACACTGCTCGTGCTCGGGCTGGTGATCGTCTACGGCGCCGTGCAGCACCTGGTCAAGCCGCTGAACGTACAGGGCGCCCCCGTGCTGATCGTGGCGCTGGTCGGGGTCGTCGTGAACCTCGCCGTCACGCGCGTGCTGGGCGGCCACGCCAGCCACGCGCACGACCACTCGGGTCACGACGATTCAGATCACAACCACGCGGGCGACGACCACGCGGGCGACGACCACGCGCGCGGAAAGCGCAGCCTCAATCTCGAGGGCTCCTACCGGCACATCCTCACCGACCTGTTCGGCTTCCTCGCGACCGCGATCGCCGCTGTGGTGATCATCACCACCGGCTTCCGCCGCGCCGACGCGATCGCCTCACTGCTGATCGCGGCACTGATGCTGCACGCCTCCTTTGGGCTGATCAAGGCGTCGGTGCGCGTCATGATGGAAGCAGCGCCCGAGGGAATCGATCCCGACGCGATCGGCCGTGAGCTCGCCGCCCAGGCGGGCGTGGCCGAGGTCCACGACCTGCACATCTGGGAGGTCACCTCGGGCTTCCGGGCGATCTCGGCGCACGTCGTCGTTGACGCCGGGCATGACTGCCATCAGGTCCGCCGCGCGCTCTCGATCCTGCTGGGCGACCAGTTCGAGCTTGCGCATTCCACGCTGCAGGTCGAGCACGCACGGGCCGCCCAGGCGCCTATGCAGATCGAGGTGATGGCGCATGACCAGCGGCACTGAGGGCGCGTCCGCCACCGAGCAAGGGAGCTTCCGGGGTACCCGCGCGCGCCGGCTCAGCTGGCAGAGCTGGTCGCCGGCGGGCGAGCGACCGCTCAGGGGCGTGGTCACGATCGCGCACGGCTATGGGGAGCACATCGGCCGCTACCAGCACGTCGCGCTGCGGTTGAACGAGGCCGGATATGCGGTCTATGGGCTCGATCATCATGGGCACGGGCGCTCGGCCGGCAAGCGCGGGCGAGTCTCGCTGCGGCCGGCCGTCGACGATCTCGGCCAGCTGGTCGTCACCGTGTCACGGGCACGCCATCCCGAGCTTCCGCAATTCCTGCTCGGGCACAGCATGGGCGGCGCGATCGCGCTGCGCTACGCGATGGCGCACCAGCAGCGGCTCACCGGGCTGGCGGTGTCAGCGCCGCTGGCGGCCGTCGATGGTGGACCGGCACTGCTCGCCCTCGGCAAGCTGCTGGGCATCTTGTTTCCGGCGGCGCCGGTGTCACGCGTCGACCCGCGTCTGGTGAGCAAGGACAACGAGGTGGTCAAGGACTACATCGCCGATCCGCTCAACCATCATGGGTCGATCCCGGCGAAGGTGGCGCGCGAGTTCATCGTGCACGCGAGCACGCTCGGGCGCGACGTCGGGCGGATCACGCTGCCGACGCTGCTCATGTGGGGTACGAGCGACCGCCTCTGCCCGCCCGCGGGCAGCGAGCAGGTCGCCGCCAACATCGGCAGCACCGATCTGACGGTCAAGCGCTACGAAGGTCTCTTCCACGAGATCCTCAACGAGCCAGAGCGCGAGCAGGTGCTGCGCGACCTCATCGCCTGGCTCGACGCGCACGCCTCGATCTGAAGCTCAGCGGCGCTCGGCCAGCACACTCGCGCGCGCAGCCGCGGCGGCCTGCCCGGGCGCAGCCTGCTCGAGCTCGGCGTGCATATCGCGGATGCGCCGCAGGATCTCATCCGCCGCATGCTGCTGCTGCTCACGTGTCGGGTTCTCGATCTTGGTGAAGCGGATCGGCTTGCCGTAGCGGACGACGACCTTGGGGAAGCGCAGGCGTGTCCAGTTGCGCACCTGGTGTGAGCCGAGGATCGCGACCGGCACAACGGCGGCACCCGACTCCACCGCCAGCCGGCCGATCCCGGCCTTGGCGTCGGTCCCGACGAGCCCGTTGCGTGAGCGCCCGCCCTCGACGTACATGCCGATCGCACCGCCGCGCCCGAGGATCGTGAAGGCGGTCTTGAACGACTCCTCGTCGTGGTAGCCGCGGCGCACCGGGAAGACGCCGCCGTGACTATAGATCCAGCTCAACGGGTGGCGTCCGAACATCTGCGACTTGGCCATGAACTGGATGTGGCGGCGCACGAATGCGCCGGCGAAGAAGTGGTCCATGAACGACGCGTGGTTGGGCGCCACGATCAGCGGCCCGTTGGGCACGTTCTCAGCCCCGTAGCCCTTCGCGCGGAAGCACACGACCGCGATCCAGACGGTGATCGCGCGCACCAGCTCGTAGGGCCACTCGGGCGGGCGGCGACGCACGCGCGCGTGGTGGGAGTCGAACATCTCCGCCGGGCGCGGGTCCTTGTAGACCTGTGCCTTGATCTTGACGTCCCGGGACATGCGCGCTCCCCCGCCTCGCCGTCAGCCAGACAGCGGCAGCACGAGCGCCGGCTTCTCGATCATGTGATCGTCCTTGGTGGGGATCACGGCGGTCGCGATCGCCATGAACTCGATCACGTGCGAACCCCAGCCGTGCGAGGCCTGGTTAAGCCGGACACCGACGAGGCCGCCGGCCTGCACCGCCTCAGCCTCGGCCTGCATCCGCCCCATCGCCAGCTCACGGGCGTCATACAGCGCCTGCGTGAAGTTGGTCATCTCGATGTTGCGCCCGACGTTGCGCATCGACTGCATCATCCCCTGGCGCGCGACGTGGTAGACGCAGTTGCCCATCACCAGCCCGACCGGGCGGTACCCCGCCCGCAGTAGCGTCGAGAAATCCTGGCCGCTGAGATCGGACGTGAACGGCCGCCCGTCAGGCGCGCGGTGCAGCTCGCCGCCGGCGTGCTTGACGGCGGTGCCGACGGCGATGAACTCAGCCAGATCGGCGCCCCAGTCATAGCGGCCGATCGTGAGCCGCACCCCGACGACGCCGTCGGCGCCGAGCTGATCGGCCTCCTCCTCCATGCGCGTCATCGCCAGCTCGCGCGCGTGGTACATCGCCTGGGTCAGAACCTGCATCTCCATGTTCTGATTCCAATTGGCCTGCTGAAAACCGATGTGGTAGATCGAGCTGCCGAGCACAAGCCCGAGCGGCTCGAAGCCCGACTCCTTGACTAGCAGGAACTCATTGACGGAGAGGTCGCTCGTGAAGAACCCGCGCTCGATGTCCTTCTTCATCCGCTCGAGCCGCTCGCGCCCGGATTGCGGCAACCCCTCGAGCGAGCCGGCACGGTAATCCGCCGGCTGCGGATTACCGCTCGCTGCCGGGCCGCTTGGCTGCCCAGCCGGGTGGGCGGGCGCCGGTCCCGGCTGGCGCCCGGCCGGGTCAGAACGACGGTCGAGGAAACCCATGACGCTTGCTCCTTATCTGTCGAGTACGAGCTGCTGGAGAGCCAGACGCGTGCGCTCGCTGCGCTGTGCCTGCTCGGCCACAGCCACGGACAGCGCCGACAGCCAGGTGTCGATGTCGAGCGCCTCCTTCTTGATCACGATCCCGCCGGAAAGGCGGCAGCGGGTGGCCTGCACGAGCCCGCCGTCACGCTGCAGCTGCAGGCGTTCGTCGCCGGTCTGCACGACGATCTCGCTGACGAGCTTGGGGCCGCGGAAGCCGCTCTTGGAGCGCTTGACCTGCACGAGCCCGGGCAGCGCCAGCTCGAGCCGGGTGGCGAGACCCTCCACAAATGCCGAGATATCGCCGAGGTCGGCCCTCAGGGCCGCGGCGACGAGATCGAGGTCGGGCGACGAACTGTCCTCCGGTGTCACACCAGCAGCCTACGACACCGTGATTGACAAAGCTTTCAGCGCAGTGAGCGTCGGGTTGGTCCGACCAGCCGACCGAGCATCCAGAACAGGTTCTGCCTGGTCCAGAAGCGACCTGCGGACCGACGTCGGGCCAGTTCCCGACGACTACACGAACTCACGAACAGCTCTGAGCCATCCATACGTTGGTCCTCGATATCGAACGAACACCGATTCAGCATCAGGTAGTCAATAACAATGCCCGGACGGAACCCGCAAATTGCGGGAATTTGCGGGTTCGTACTATGCTGCCGCCGTCCGTTGCAGTCGAATCGAGGAGTCACAGTTGCCTGACGTCGAAGCCCACATCACCGGCACGGTCTGGAAGATCGAGGTCGAGGTCGGCGACACCGTCGAGGAAGGCGACTCCGTGGTCATCCTCGAGTCGATGAAGATGGAGATGCCGGTCGAAGCCGAAGATTCCGGCGTCGTCAAGGAGATCCGCTGCCATGAGGGCCAGCCCGTCTCCGAGGGCGACGTGCTGGTCGTGCTCGAGTAAGGCGCCCTGGCCCTACTCTTCCCAGGGAGTGAAGTCGACCTTGCGGGCTCCGCAGACCGGGCAGAACCAGCTCTCGGGAATGTCCTCAAAGGCGGTGCCGGCGGGAATCCCGCCGTCCAGGTCGCCCTCTTCGGGATCGTAGACATACCCGCACGATTCGCAGATGTACTTCACGCGCCCGAGGTTAGCTGACGGTTCGTTGCGTACCTGCGCCGGGGTCACTAGGGTCGGATTCGTGACACCGCGCGCCGCCGCCACCGTGATCCTCCTCCGTGGGGGCGATCGGGGTCTCGAGCTGCTGCTGGTCCAGCGCACACCGAAGGCACGGTTCATGGCGGGCCACTGGGTCTTCCCCGGCGGCGCCCTCGACGCATCAGATGGCGCAGGCGAGGACGGCCTACGGGCCGCGGCGACCCGCGAGCTCGAGGAGGAGGCCGGCGTCAGACTGGCTGCCGACGAGCTGGTGCCGTTCGCGCGCTGGATCACACCGGTGCAGTCGCCGATCCGCTTTGACACGTGGTTCTACCTTGCCGCTGCGCGAGCTGGCACGCCCGAGCCGCGGGTCGACGGCCGCGAGATCGTCGCCGCGCGCTGGCTCGCACCGCTCGACGCGCTGGCCGCGGCTGCCGCCGATGAGCTGCTGCTGGCGTTGCCGACGCAGAAGCAGCTCGAGCTGCTTGGCAGCTTCAGCTCCACCGCGCAGGCACTCGCGCATGCCCGCGAGCACGTCGATCAGATCAGGCCGATCGAGCCGCGGATCGTCCGTGTCGGCGAGGAAGAGCGGATCGTGCTCGACTGAGCGGCCGCCTAATCGGCTTCCTCGTCGGCGATCACGTGCAGCACCGAGTTGATCAGCGCCAGGTGCGTGAACGCCTGTGGGTAGTTGCCGAGGTGCCGGCCGCTGCGCGCGTCGAGCTCCTCCGCGTAAAGGCCCAACGGCGAGGCGTGTGAGAGCAGCCGCTCACAGAGCATCGTCGCGCGCTCGCGCTCACCGATCTCCGACAGCGCCGAGACCAGCCAGAAGGAGCAGATCAGGAAGGTGCCCTCCTCGCCCGAGAGGCCATCGTCGGTCTCGTCGGTGCGGTAGCGCAGCACCAGCCCGTCCTGGGTCAGCTCGTCGGCGATCGCGAGCACGGTGTTGCGCACGCGCTCGTCATCGGGAGGCAGGAAGCGGTTGAGCGGGATCAGCAGCGTCGAGGCGTCAAGCGCATCCGTGTCGTAGTGCTGGCGGAAGACGCCACGCTCGGAGACGCCCTTGGTGAGCACGTCGTCGCGGATCTGATCGGCCACGGTCTGCCACTCCTGGGCCAGTTCAGCCTCGCCCTCACGCTCGGCCAGTCGGGCACCGCGGTCGGCCGCAACCCAGCACATCATCTTCGACGAGACGTAGTGCTTGGGCTCGCCGCGTGCCTCCCAGATGCCCTGATCGGGCTTGTCCCAGACGGCGATTGCGCACTTGACCTGATCCTGGATCACGCCCCAGAGCCGCTGCGGGATGTGGCCGCCGGTCTTGGTGTGCAGGTAGATCGAGTCGAGCACCGCTCCGAAGACGTCGTTCTGTCTCTGGTTGTAGGCGCCGTTGCCGATGCGGACCGGGCGCGCGCCCTCGTAGCCACCGAGTTCATCGAGCGTCGACTCCGCCAGGTCACGCTCGCCGCCGACCCCGTACATGATCTGCAGCCCACCATCGTCGTTGCGATGGAGGTCGGCGACGAACTGCATGAAGTCGTCGGCCTCCCAGTCGAAGCCGAGCGCGTGCAGCCCCCACAGCGTGAAGGTGGCGTCGCGCATCCAGCAGTAGCGGTAATCCCAGTTGCGCTCGCCTTGTGGGGTCTCCGGCAAGGACGTCGTCAGTGCCGCGACGGTTGCGCCGGTGGGCGCGTAGGTGAGCCCCTTGAGCGTCAGCGCGGAGCGGTGCAGATGCCCACGCCAGCGATGGTCGGGAAAGCGCCCGCCCGCGAGCCAATCGCGCCAGTAGTGCTCGGTGTAGAGCAGGCGGTCCTCCGCGTCCTGCAGATCGCGTGGGCCGTCGATGCCGCTTGACCAACCGAGCGCCACGTAGCGCTTCTCGCCCTCGACCAGCGTGTGGCGGGCGCGGCAGCGGCTGCCCTCGATGCCGAGCCGCAGGTCGGAATGCAGGGCGATCCTGTCGCCGGCAGAGCAGGTCGCCCGGGCGGCACCCCAGTTGCCGTCCTGCACCGTCCACTCCGCGGGCTCGCTGCCGTACTCGAAGATCGGCTCGCAGACCACCTCGACCTGCACGCTGCCCTGTACGCACTCGATCACCCGCACCAGCATGTGGTCGGCGTCCTGATCTGTCGGCGGCCGTGTACGGGTCTCGTCGCCGTGATTGCTGTCCTCGTGCCATGGCCCGATCGTGAGACCGTCGCGCACCACCATCCAGCCGGACGGGGTCAGCCAGGTCGTCTCGAGCACCATCGTGCCGGGGACGTAGCGGACGGTCAGGGGCACGAGCATCCCGTAGGGCCCGACCCGGAAGGCCCCCGCACGACGGTCGAGCAGCGCACCGAACATCGACGCCGCGTCAAAGCGCGGCACGCCCATCCACTCGACACTGCCATCTGGCGCCACAAGCGCGCCCGTGTGGCAATTGGACAAAAACGCGTAGTCAGCGATCGCCGGAAACGGCGACCCGCCGGTCAAAGGTTTGTCATGCGGTGGAATCGGGATCGTCGGCGACACGGTCGCCGCGAAAGACTACTGGGCGGCCTTGCGGGCGGTTCGCAGTCCCAGGTAACGGCCCAGGACCGCAAAGCCCGCCATGCAGGCGGTCCCGTCCGCGATGCCGTTCAACGCGCCGTCGAACGGATCGTCGACGATCACGCCGTGTGCGGTCAAAAGCACCACGATCCCGAGCGCCAGCAATGACGCGCAACGCGTGGGCGTCAGGGCTCGCGGAACCCAACCCCCGAGATCTGTGATGAGGTCGGATGGTTCGCCCCTGTGCGTTGGCCGCAGACGAAAGCTGCCGATCAGCAGCGGCGCGACCGCGGCCAGCACCACAACGCCGGCCCCCGCCACCGCCCAGGCAAACGCCGTCCACGTGTGCCCGGCCGCGTGCGGGAACGCCACCGCGCACGCCGGCAGTGCGGCGAGCGTCACCAGGCCTGCGACCAGGCCCACGGCGGAGCGGCGCGCGAGGACGAGGGCGTCAGCCGCGCCGATCACACGCTCGTGCCGCAGCCGCCAGGCACGCAGGAGCGCCAGCAGCCCGGAGGCGAATGCCACCTGCGACATCACGGCGGCAACGACCAGCGTCAGTACGGCCCATGCGGGCGGGGATACAGAGTGCGGGCCGCCGACCCGCAGGCCCCTGTTGCCGCCGACGGCGACGAACATCGCCACGAGGCTGATGCCCGTGAAAGCCAGGGCCGCGAACGCACGGAACGCGGCGGTAAGGGCGAGCCTGGTGCCGAGCTCGTCGGCGAACTGCCGCGCAAGCTCGCTTGGAGCGCCTAGCTCCGCGCTCGGATCCTGGTGCAGATGGTCGGCGAACTCGGCCAGGATCCGGCGACGGCGCGAGGGCGGGATCCCGGCAACCGTCAGCTCGTGCTCGAGCGTGTTCAGGTACGTCATGCGAGCACCGCCTCGATCGTGCTCGAGAAGATCCGCCAGCGCTCACGGCTGGCGCCGAGCTCTCCCTCCCCGCGCTTGGTGATGCTGTAGACGCGGCGGCGGCGGCCGCTGGCCGTCGACCACTCGCTCTTGAGCAGGCCATCCGCCTCGAGCCGGTGCAGCGCCGGATAGATCGTTCCCTCCGGCAACGAGAGGTTCCCGCCACTGCGCGCCTTGAGCGACTCGATCACCGCGTAGCCATGCAATGACTCGCGTGCGACAACCGACAGGATCAGTCCGTCCAGGTGTCCCTTTAGCTCTTCCGCTTTCATACCTAGCGATCCTATACCTCGGATCACTAGGCGTCAAGCCGGCCGCTGCTAGGTGTCGGGATTGAGGTTGGGCAGCCCGATTGCGTTCAGCCAGTTGCTGACGTGCTGGTTGAGCACGGCGAACTGGTCGGTCCAGATCAGCACGCCCATGCCTATCAGAATCACGCCGCCGGCGCCGATCACGATCGGGTAGTGGCGCTTGACCACATTGAGCGCGGTGGTGACCTTGCCGAAGGCGAGCCCGGTGATGAGGAATGGGATGCCCAGGCCAAGGCAGTAGACCGCCAGCAGGAAGGCGCCGCGGAAGGCGCTCGATGAGGTGCCGGTGGCACTGATGATCGCGCCGAGCGTCGGGCCCTGGCAGGGGGTCCACGCAATCGCGAAGGCGACGCCCGTCAGCACCGGGCCGGATTCGCCGGCGCGCTCCATCAGCGACTGCACGCGCCATTCTCGCGCGATCCGCGGGATCAGCGGGCTGAGCACGAACAGCACGCCCATGACGACGATGATCGCGCCACACACCTGACGGGCGGTGACGCCGGTGAGCGTGCCGCGGAGCGCCTGCTGACCGAGCAGGCCGAGGGCGATGAAGATTGCGCTGAAACTGCCGATGAACGCCAGCGTCGGGCCGATGACCCGCCGCGCCTTGATCTCGGCCGTGTTCGTGACTCCGGCGACCGAGGAGATGTACCCGGGAACCAGCGGCAGCACGCAGGGCGAGAGGAAGCTGACCAAGCCGGCGCCAAAGGCAACCGGAATTCCAATACCTGCAGCCGCGTCCATCGCGAATTCAGCGTATCGGCGGGGTCAATGCAACGGCTCTGCCGGCGACGACGACCGCGCGCCCTGACGGAGCATGACGTAGGCGCGCAAGCGGGGGTCCGAAATCAGCAGGTCGCATGTGTGTCGTGAGTGTGACTTCCGGGACGGCGCGCCCCGGGCAAAACCACAGCCAGCGCGAAACACCCGGGCAGCGAGACGACCCGGGCAGCGAAACGACCCGTTGCAGCGAAACGACCCGTTGCAGCGAAACGACCCGTTGCAGCGAAACGACCCGTTGCAGCGAAACGACCCGTTGCAGCGAAACGACCCGTCGCAGCGAAACGACCCGTTGCAGCGAAACGACCCGTCGCAGCGAAACGACCCGTCGCAGCGAAACGACCCGTCGCAGAGTCGTGACACCACGTGACAGTCCCGCAACACATGCGAACCCTGCTTTTAGGAGGGTGGGTGGCCGGTCCTCCCGCGACGGCTGGTCCACGGCCAAGCCGCGGGGCTTGGATTGCGCTCAAATCGTGGTGGCGCCGCGCTGGACGTGCTCGGGGAGTCGCCCCTCCTCTTCGAGCTTCTGCAGGTGGGCCTCGAGCGTGATCGCCGCGGCCGGGCGCAGTGCCGCTGGGGCATCCGCCCAGGCAGCATCGAGCAGCTCGTCGATGGTGCGCCTACCCTCGGCGAGCGCAGCGACGAGTGCCCGCTCGCGCGCGAGGCGGTGGTCGATGTAGTCGTTGAGCTTGACGTCGGGCCGCAGAACCACCGGGCCATGCCCCGGCGCGATCACCGACAGACGCCGCGCCTGCAGCAGCCGCAGCGAGCCGAGGTACTCGCTCAGCTGTCCCGAGACGAACACGCTGCCCTCACCGAGCACCGCGTCGCCGCTGAAACAGAGGTCGCCGGCGACAAACGCGAGGTGGTCGGCGGAGTGCCCGGGCGAGGCGACCACCTCGAACGGCCCGTAGCGATCCCCGTCCCGCAGCAGCGTTGTGACCGTCCCACGAGCAGCGGCGAGCGGGACCGGCGAGAAGCGCACGATGAGCTCGGGAACGGCCGCTGCGTGGTCGGGGTGGTCGTGGGTCAACAGCAGCGCGCCGAGCCCGCCACGGCCGTCGATCTCTTCGCTGATCGCGTCGATATGCGCCGGCAGAGCAGGGCCGGGATCGATCACCCAGCAGGGCTCACGCCCGTAGATCCAGGTGTTGGTGCCGCTCAGCGTGAGCGGTCCGGGATTATCGGCGCGGATGCCAATTACGTCGTGTCCGGGGAGCTCGAGCCGACCCATGGGCGCAGGATGGCACGATGTGTTCGTGGCGGCAGATGCAAAGCGCGAGGCGGCGGCACCGCCACTGCACTTGGATGACGCCAAGGCCACCCGCAACCTCAAGCACGGCCTGATCTCGCTGGCGGTGTTGATCGCGATGGCGGTCGGCCTATTTCTGGCCGTGCCGAGCCTGCACGACGTGTCCCACGAGATCCTGCGGATGGGGATCGGCTGGGTGCTGATCGCGATCGGCCTCGAGGTCCTCTCGTGCGTCGGCTACGTGGTCGTCTTCCTGATGGTGTTCGACCGCGCACCACGACGCTTCGGCGCGCGGGTGGCGCTCAGCGAGCTCGCCTTCGGCGCCGCGGTCGCGCTCGGCGGCGCCGGCAGCGTCGCCGTCGGCGCTTGGCTGCTGATCGAGCGCGGCGCACGCCCGGGCAAGGTGGCCGAGCGCTCGGCGGTGCTCTTCCTCCTGACCAGCGGCATCAACGTGATCACCCTGGCGCTTGCGGGGCTCGGGCTCTGGGTGGGGATCCTGCCCGGTAAGCGAGATCTGTTGCTCAGCCTGCTGCCGGGTGGGGTTGGCGTCCTCATCTTCTTCTTCTTCTTGATGCTCCCATGGTTCAACGACCGACTGATCGTCAATCGTTTCGGGGGGCGCGCCGCGACCTGGGCCGCCGCGATGTCGGAGACGATCCGCGCGACGCGTCGCGAGCTCTTCGGCTTTGACTGGCGGCTGCTGGGCGCGTTCGGCTACCTGTGGTTCGACATCTCGGTGCTGTGGGTGTGCTTCAAGGCGCTCGGCTACGACGCGCCGATCGCCTCGCTGGTGCTCGCCTACCAGATTGGGTACCTCTCGAACCTGATCCCGATCCCCGGCGGGATCGGCGTGCTCGACGGCAGTCTCGTCGGCATGTTCGTCCTCTACGGCTTCAACGACACGATGTCCACCTCGGCAACAATCGTCTATCACGCGATCTCATTGTGGGTGCCGGCAACCTGGGGCACGATCGCCTTCTTGCTGCTGCGCCGCAGCCGCAACCAACCGGTGGTCTGGCTGCCCGAGCGGGTCCGTCGCGGCTCCAGCTGACGGCCCTCACCGGCTGCATGCGGCAGCGAGTCCAACGATCCACCGGCTATGGTGTCCGGAATCGTCGAGCCAGCTTCACCAGGATCCGTGCTCTCCCTGATCCGCTCAGGGGAGGCGACCACCCGCAACGAACTCGCCGAGCGGCTGGGCGTGGCCCGCTCGACAGTCGTGCAGCGCCTCGGGGTGCTGACCGATGCGCGCCTGGTGCGCGTGGCGGGGGATGCGCAGTCGAGCGGCGGGCGTCCGGCCTCGGTCTTCGCTTTCGACGAGGAATCCGGACTGGTTGTCGTCGGAGACCTCGGGCAGACTGGCTGCCACCTGGCGGTCTGCGACCTGGGCGCGCGGCCGGTCAACGAGCTGACCGCCTCGCTGCAGATCGAGCAGGGGCCAGAGGTGGTGCTCGAGTGGGTCAAGCAGCGCTTCACCGACCTGCTCACGGAGATCGGTCGCGACTGGACGGACGTGCTCGGCGTGGGCATCGGCCTGCCCGGGCCGGTGGACTTTGACACCGGCCGGCCCGTCAGCCCCCCGGCGATGCCGGGCTGGGACGGGGTCGACGTGCCGAGCATGTTCGCGGACACAACCGACTCTCCCGTGCTGGTGGACAACGACGCGCGCATCATGGCGCTCGGCGAGCACCGCGCCGCGCGCCGCGACGACAGGCACATGATTTTCGTCAAGATCGGCTCCGGTATCGGCGCCGGGCTGATCGCCTACGGCAACGTGCTGCGCGGGGAACGGGGAGCCGCCGGCGACATCGGCCACATCGTGGTCGACCCGAACGCATCCGAGGTCTGCCGCTGCGGCAACGTCGGCTGCCTCGATGCGGTTGCGGGTGGCTGGGCGATCGCGCGGCGCATGGGTGACCTCGCACCGACGCCGCCCGACGTCGTGCGACTCGCGCGCGAGGGCCATCCCGAGGCCACCGGCCAGGTACGTCGCAGCGGCCGCATGGTGGGCGCCGCCGTGGCCGACGCGGTGAACCTGCTGAACCCCACCTCGGTCGTGATCGGCGGCAAACTGGCTGAGGCCGACGAGCAGGTCTTCGCCGCTGTACGCGAGGTCGTCTACAGGCACGCCACACCGGTCGCCTCGCGCCACCTGGAGATCGTGATCACAGAGCTCGGCCATATGGCCGGAGTCATCGGCGCCGCGCACATGGTGATCGACCACGTGCTCGAGCCCGACCGCGTGGCCGAGCTGGTCGACCGGCGCTCCGCCGGCCCCGTTCACTGAGTTCATCACACCCCTTGGTCGCGGGCGGCTGTCAGGCCTGCGCGGGGCGCAGCGGACATCCTGGGCATCGCTCGCCGTACGTGACTTGGGCGAAATCTTGCAAAGTTTCGGGCCGGCCGCTGAGTGCCGATCGGACGCAGTGTGGAGCGTTTGCGCATCGATCAGGCCGTGATTCTCAGCCTCGACGAGATACCCGACACGATCGAGTGCCGCGTGCTGGACGTGCAAGGTGCCGTCTGCCGGCTGTCCTATCGCGACGAGCTGCCGCCCGAAGCGATCGGCCGGCTGGTGCTCGGCTCGCCGGGGTACGTGGTCTTTGATGAGTTCCGCGTCGCCGTCGGGCTCCGGGTCGCGGTCCGCGCGCGCCCGCCGTATCTGGACATCGCCATCGTCGACGGGGTCGCCGTGCCGGAGCGCCGCGGGGGCGATCGCGTCAAGCTGGTGACGCGCGCCCGGATCATGTCGTTGGATGAGCCCGCGAGCGAGCAGCCCGAGGCATCAACCTACACGATCGACGTCAGCGAGTCGGGCGCCTTGCTCCACGATCATCCGGCACTCGCCGGCGATCAGCCCTTCGTGCTCGAGCTGATGTTCGGCGATAACCCGCAGCCTGTCACGTCGCACGCGGAAATCGTGCGACGCACCGCGACCGACGTCGGGGTCAGGTTCGAGACGATGTCGCAGGACGATGCCCAGCGGCTGAGCGGCTATCTGATGGGCATCCGTCATCAGCGGCGCGGCGCGCACCGCAACTGATCGCTGCGGCCGCAGCGGGGCCGGGGCAGACCGGGTTAGGAGAGGGCCGCTGAGGCCGGCAGGCGGGTTGCGGAGGTCGCCTCGGCTGCGAGTGCCGTGATCGCGACCCACTCCGCATGGGCGATCAGATCGGCCGGCACCATCCACGAGCCGCCGATGCAGCGGACGTTTGGTAGCGCCAGGTAGTCGGGCGCCGTAGCCAGGCCGATGCCACCCGTGGGGCAGAAGCGGACCTCTGGGAACGGCGCGCCCAGCGCCTTCAGGGCGGCGATGCCGCCGCTGGTCTCGGCCGGGAAGAACTTCATCATCGAAATCCCGTGCTCGAGCAGCCCGAGCACCTCGCTGGCGGTGATGGCGCCCGGCAGGAACACACCGCCCGCATCGGCCGCCGCTCGCGCGAGCGAGTCGGTACAGCCGGGCGAGACGACGAACTGGGCGCCGGCGTTGCGGGCGTCGAGCAGCTGCTGCGGGGTTGTCACCGTACCGGCGCCGACGACGGCGTCCGGCACCTCGGCGGCGATCCGGCGGATCGACTCGAGCCCGGCCTCGGTGCGCAGCGTGATCTCGAGCACCTGCAGTCCCCCGGCGACCAGCGCCTCGGCCAACGGCACGGCGGTGGCGGCATCCTGGATAGTGATCACGGGTACGACCCGCGTCGGGCCGAGCAGTGCTTCGAAGCTCATCACGTCCTACTCTGTCACGCGCGTGCGAGTGCCGCCGTGACCGAATCGTCGACGCCCGCATCGAGCGTCGAGAAGATCGTGGCGCCCGCGTCGGCGCTGGAGACGGCGCTGCGGAACAGGCGGAAGAGCTCGCGCCCGGTGCCGATGTCACCGACGTGCGGCGCCGGCATAACCTCGCGCTGCTCGAGATCCACACCGAGCACGTCGAGCGTGCCGGCGCGCGTGTCGATCCGAATCAGATCGCCGTCCTGGATCCGCGCGAGCGGACCACCTTCGGCCGCCTCCGGCGTGCAGTGGATCGCGGCCGGGACCTTGCCCGAGGCCCCTGACATGCGCCCGTCGGTGACCAGCGCGACGCGGTGGCCGCGGCCCTGGAGCACGCCCATCGCCGGGGTCAGGCGGTGCAGCTCGGGCATCCCGTTGGCCTTCGGCCCCTGGAAGCGCACGACCACGACCACGTCGTGATCGCACTCACCGTCGGCGAAAGCATCGAGAAAGTGCTCCTGGTCGTCGAACACGCGCGCGGGCGCCTCGATCACGCGGTTGTCACCGCTGACCGCCGAGACCTTGATCACGCCACGCCCGAGTGAGCCCTCGAGCACGCGGATGCCGCCGTCCTCAGCGAATGGATGGTCGGGTGAGCGCAGCACCCCAGGGTCAACGGTGCCTGCCGACGGGGCCTCACCCCAGGCGAGTTCGCCGTCGACCAACTCGGGCTCGTGTATGTAGCGGCTGAGGCCCTCGCCGACGACGGTGAGCACGTCCTCGTGCAGCAGCCCGACCTCGAGCAGCGCGCCGAACAAGCTCGCGGCGCCGCCGGCCCGCTGGAACTGGTTGATATCGGCGCTGCCGTTGGGGTAGATCCGCGCCAGCAGCGGCACCACGGTCGACAGCTCGGCGAAGTCGCGCCAGCTGAGATGGATCCCGGCTGCGGCCGCCATCGCGACCAGGTGCATGGTGTGGTTGGTCGAGCCGCCCGTGGCGAGCAGTGCCACGAGGGCGTTGACGACCGCGCGCTCGTCGACGACGCGGCCGATCGGTGTGAGCCGCTCGGGGTCGGTCAGCTCGACGATGCGGCGCCCGGCGGCGACGGTCAGCTCGCGCCGCAGCGCGGTGCCCGAGGTCACGAAGCTCGCGCCCGGCAGATGCAGGCCGAGCGCCTCCATCACCAGCTGGTTGGTGTTGGCGGTGCCGTAGAAGGTGCAGGTGCCGGCGGAGTGATAGGAGCCCAGCTCAGACTCGAGCAGCTCGGCAGCGTCGACCTGACCTTGGGCGTGCAGCTCGCGCACGCGCGCTTTCTCGGAGTTGGGGATCCCGGAGGGCATCGGACCGCCGGGAACGAAGATGCACGGCAGGTGGCCGAAGCTGAGCGCCCCAGCGACGAGGCCGGGCACGATCTTGTCGCAGACCCCGAGCAGCAGCGCCGCGTCGAACATGTCGTGCGCGAGCGCGACGGCGGTGGCGAGCGCCACGACATCACGGCTGAAGAGCGAGAGCTCCATTCCGGGACGGCCCTGGGTGACCCCGTCGCACATCGCGGGGACGCCGCCGGCGAACTGGGCGACGCCGCCGGCGCGCAGGATCTCCTTCTTGAGCAGTGCCGGGTAGCGACCGAGCGGCTGGTGGGCCGAGAGCATGTCGTTGTAAGCGGAGACGATCGCGATATTCGGCACCTGCTGGTGCGCCAGCAGGTCCTTCTCGTCGGCGCCGCAGGCGGCGACACCGTGCGCCAGATTGGCGCAGCCGGAGTGCGCACGCGGACGGCCCTCGCGCTGATCCTGCTCGATCCGTCGATCGATGCGATCGAGGTACGCACGGCGGGTCGCCCGGCTGCGGCGGGCGATCTGATCGGTGACCTCGGCGACGGCCAGATGGACGTCGCGGGAGGGTCGCGTGGGCGGCCAGTTAGACATGCTCCGAGCTATATCTAACACCAGTTATGCTTGTCAAGCATCAAAAGTTTTCGCAGATACGCCAACGATTGGTGTTAGGGTCAGGTCAGAGGGATGGAAACGGTAATTCAGGATCAGGCGAGGTTCGGGGATGACGATTGCGCCGCCGTGGTCCTCGCCAGCTTCTCGTGCCGCGTGTGTCTCGCGACCCCTGACCTGATCTCGCTCAAGGGCCAGCCCGGAGACCGCTCTGCGACCTCGCGCTGCCCCCGCTGCGGCACGCTCAACCGCGTGTCGATGAGCGACTCACAGGCCTTCCAGCTGTGGACGCTGCAGCGCGGCAACACGTTCGTACACTTCGCGCCCGAGTACTGGTAACGCGCCCGCTAGCAGCACGTCCGCCAGCGCGCTCAGTTCGGGGTTTAGAAAAAAGCCCCGCGAGCGGTACCTGTCACGAGAGCATCTATGCGATGAGCACTGCGCCCCGTGATCTGAACATCGTGCTCTGCGCGCTGGACGAACTGCCGGCGGACACGTCGCTGCTCGACACGCGCGAGCAGCGCCGCGCCGAGCGCCTGCAGAGCGAGATAGACCGCCGCCGCTTCGTCGCCGCGCACACCGCGTTGCGACGCGAGCTGGGCAAGCGCCTGGAGACCGACCCCGCCGTGCTCGAGTTCTCACGTGCGCCCTGCAGCCAGTGCGGCGGATTGCACGGGCGGCCGATCGTGCTGCGGCCCGGCGGCTCGCTTGCCCGCCGGGCCGGGCTGCACTTCTCGCTGTCACACAGCGGCGGTCAGGCGCTGCTGGCGATCTCCCAGACACCGGTCGGCGTCGACATCGAGGCGCTGCCGGACGCACACATGGTCCAACGGCTGACGGCGCTGATGCATCCGCGCGAACAGGCGCGCATCCTGAGCGCGCCGACGCATGCTCAGAGCGTGCTGTTTACGCGCCTGTGGTGCCGCAAGGAGGCCTACCTGAAGGGCCTCGGCGTCGGCTTCGGCCACGACTCAACCGAGGGCTACCTCGCGAGCCTCGAGTCGACCCCCGGGTGGCACGTCGAGAACATCGACACGCCTGACGGCTTCGCGGGCGCGGTCGCGACCAGCGCCCCGGCCGTGCCCTGAGGCGTCAGCCTGGAAACCAGGACAGAAGTGGTGACGCAGTTTATCGACCGCCGCGACGCCGGCCGCCGCCTCGCCGAGCAGCTGCACGCCTATGTGGGGCGCAAGGACGTGGTGGTGCTCGGGCTGCCACGCGGCGGCGTGCCGGTGGCCTACGAGGTGGCGCTCGCACTCGACGCACCGCTTGACATCATGCCGGTGCGCAAGCTCGGTGTGCCCGATCACGAGGAGCTCGCGTTCGGAGCGATCGCCAGCGTTGGGGTGCGCGTGCTGAACGAAGATGTGATCGCCGATGCTCGCCTGACCGCCGAGCAGATCGAGCAGGTCACTCAGCAGCAGCGGTTCGAGCTCGAGCGGCGCGAGCGTTATTACCGTCGCGATCGTGCGCCACTCGAGCTGCGAGGGCGGACGGCGATCCTCGTTGACGACGGGCTTGCGACCGGGGCGACGATGCGCGCCGCGATCGCAGCGGTGCGCGAGGCGCCGGCGGGTGCGGTCGTGGCCGTGCCGGTCGGCGCCGCCTCGACCCACGCGGCCCTGCGCAACTACGCCGACAGCGTCATCTGCGTGCTGACCCCGCCACGCTTCCTCGCGGTCGGGAATTGGTACGGCGACTTTGAGCCGACCAGCGACGAGGAGGTCACCGACTTGGTCGGCCGCGCGCGGGGACGATGACGTAGGATGGCCAACCCATGCCGCCGATCACAATTGCGAGCGGCCTGAAGCTCGAGTACGAGACCTACGGCGAGCCCAGCGATCCGCCGCTGCTGATGGTGATGGGCTTCGGTGCCCAGCTGGTTCAGTGGCCGCGCGACTTCTGCCGTCAGCTCGCCGACGCCGGTCGCCAGGTGATCAGCTTCGACAACCGCGACTGCGGGCTCTCGAGCAGGCTCGAGGGCGTCGACGCCAGGATCGAGGCGGTGCACATGGCGGCCGCCGCCGGCGAGCTGACCAGGGCGCGCGAGCTCGCCCCCTACACGCTCAGCGACATGGCCGATGACGGATTCGGCCTGCTGACGGCGCTCGGCATCGAGCGCGCCCACGTGGTCGGCGCATCGATGGGCGGCATGATCGCCCAGACGATGGCGATCGAGCACCCCGAGCGCGTGCTCACACTGACCTCGATGATGTCGACGACCGGCGAGCTCGAGTACGGGCAGTCGACCGCCGAGGCACTCGAGGCACTGCTCGCCCCCGCCGCCACCAGCCGCGAGGAGTACATCGCCTCGGCCGACACGTGGCTGCTGTGGCACTCGCGTCGCTACCCCGAGCCCGAGCGCAACCGCGCACTCGCAGCCGAGAGTTACGACCGCGGTCACTACCCGCAGGGCACGATGCGCCAGCTGGCCGCGATGCTCGCCAGCGGCCCGCGGGTCGAGGGGCTCAAGCAACTTCAAGTGCCGACGCTCGTGATCCACGGCACCGACGACACGCTGATCGCACCAAGCGGTGGTGAGCGCACCGCCGAGCTCGTGCCCGGCGCGCGGCACGTGCTGATCGAGGACATGGGCCACGACCGCCCGGGCCCGCTTTGGCCCGAGATCTGCGCCCCGATCCTCGAGCACACCGCGGCAGCCTGGACCGGCAGTCGCAGGTAACGGTCGCGTCGCCTATGCCAGCGCCGGAACGGCCCGGGCGCGAGCGGCGCGGGTGGCAGACTTGGCCGCATACATCAGCTGGTCGGCGCGGTTCAGCCAGGCCTCGAGCTCCTCGCCGCTCGAGCGCTCAGCCACTCCGTATGACCAGGCGACACCGCTGGTCGCATGCATGTGCTCGGCCCACCTGGTCGCCGCCGGCCCCGACACCCCGGGGAGGATCGCGATGAACTCATCGCCGCCGATCCTGGCGGTCAGGTCGACCCCGCGGGCGGCCGTCTGCAGCTCGGTCGCGAAGGTCACGAGCATCTGATCGCCGGCGAGGTGACCAGCGTGATCGTTGACGAGCTTGAGCCCGTCGAGGTCGATCACCACAAGACTGTGCGCGGAGGCCGAGAAGCGGCGTCCACTGGAGAGCTCGTGCAGTGCCTGGTCGAGCCCCCGGCGGTTCATCAGGCCGGTCAGGTCGTCGTGGCGCGCCTCATGACGCAGCCCGCTCAGCACCTGCGCGAGCAGCACCGACAGCAGCACCGCGCCGGTGATCATCGGCAGCGCGTCGAGCGCCGTGCGCGTGTGGTCCGGGTTGATCGCCGCGGCGATCAGGACCGAGGTGATCTCCGCTGCGAAGGTCCAGATCAGCGTGCGCCGCGAGTAGAAGGCCGTGACCCACAGCGCCGCCCAGATCAATCCGGCCCCGCCGAACAACGTCGCGCCGCCGTCGGTGGCGGTGGCGAGCGTCGCAGCGACGACCACGATCCGTACACCGGCGAGCGCCAGCAGCACACGCGGCCCGATGCGCGTGCCCACGGTCAGCAGCGCAGCCGCGATCGCGGCCAACAGGCAGGCGCAGACGGCGTACAGGCCGGTCGGTGCCGACGAGCTCAGCGGCGCCGCGGCAAGTGCAACGAGACCTACGGCAGAGGTCGCGTGCAACAACGCCAGGATCCATGTTCGAGCCGGCAGGGAAACGCTCAGGGGCGCCCTGCGGCTGTTTGCAACCAAAGCCATATCCAGGTCCTTCATCCGTTCCAAACCCACCCGGGTCTCACTCCGGGTCCCATAACTGCGAAACACCTCCGGTCCATCACTCCGGAAACTGCCTTCTCATCGGCCGGCCACCTGAAAGCCTTGAGCACTGATTCGCGGCCACCGCTCCACCCGCAACCGGCGCTCCACCACGCGACAGCAACGGCCGCGCCCAAGCGGGGCGCGGCCGTTTGCGAGCTACCTATGCGTCACCTGCGTCAGTTGCCGATGAATGCCGCCGGCAGCTTGCGGCCCGGAACCTGGTCGGGCAGGTAGATCTTCGGGTCGCCCGGATAGGCGACCTTCCAATCGTGAGCTGAGTACCAGTCGTAGCGGTTGAGCTGCTCGGCATTCATGCGGTCGGGCCCGTTGAAGCGGCCCTTCGCGTCCTGCTCCGCCAGCCACGCCTTCCAGGCGTTGTAGGCGTGTCGCATACCCGCTGCCACACCACCCTCACTGCTGACGGTCGCGCGCGGATCGGCCTTGCGGATCGCCGCGGCCTGAGCCGACGACGGGGTGAAGGTCGTCGGACCCCCGGGTGCACCGAGGTTGAGCGGAATGATGTTCTGCTGCTGGTTGTAGGGGGCGAAATTCGGCTGGTCGGTGAAGGCCGTATACATCGGCTCCGCCGCGTAATCCTCCTGGTTCATCGGCCTGATCCCGAGGATCTGCTCGATCGTCTTGACCATGTTGAGCTGCGTGTAGTACTGGTCATCGACGCCCGGCTGCGAGTACGGGCTGATCACCAGCGTCGGCGCGCGGTGCCCGTCCACGTGGTCGACACCGTTCTGCGTGTCGTCCTCGTCGACGAAGATCGCGGTGCTCTTCCAGAACTTGCTGTGCGAGATCTGATCGACGACCCGCCCGACCGCCAGGTCGTTGTCGGCGACCTGCGCGACCGGATCGGGAACGTCCGTGCCGGTGGTGTGGTCGGTCATCAGCCACATGAACGTCAGCTGCGGCATCTGCCCGGTCTGCTCGTCGTGCTGGAAATACGGCAACCACTGGTCGACCCGGTATTGATCCGGGATCGTCAGCTGGAAGTTCGGGAAGCAGGGCGCAGAGATCGCCTGCAATGAGGGGATATCCGATTGCACCCTCGTGTACTGGCACGGGTCGCTGATCGGCTCGGTTCCCTGATGTCCGTCCTCCAGCCATTGCGACTCCGCGTACCAGCTGTCCCAGCCCGGAGTGTCCGACGGCAGGTTGTAGGGGTTGAAGATGTACTCGCCGAAGTTCTGGACGCTGACGCCGGCCTTCTCCGCGGCGTTCCAGAGGAAACCGTCGCGCTGGTAAGCGAGCGCATCGCCGCCCTGCGACGGATAGGAGCGGTAGAACGCTCCGAACTCCTTCTCGACGTAGTCGTTGGCCTCGGCCTGCACGATCCAGTTGTGGCCGTCGGCCGAGAGCGTGCCCTCGTCATAGAAGTTGTCGAGGTCACCGAAGCGGTCCGCCAGCGCGTGTGCGTTCGGGGTCACCTGCTGGCCGAACTGTGCGTCGGCGGCGTCGCCGTTGCCCTCGTTGAGGTCACCGAGCACCTGGTCGTAGGTGCGGTTCTCCTTGATGATCACGACGATGTGCTTGATCGGCGAGGGATCGCCCAGGTGCCGCGGGATCACCGACGGGACCGTGTCGTAGTTGCCGTTGTTGACCGGCTTGATCTGGTCCCAGGCGTTATCGCGGAACACGGTGTGCGTGTCCTGGCTCAGCTGCCACTGACTGGTCGGCATCGTGAACACGGTCACGCTGCCGGTGTCGTCGTAGGTGTTGTGGCCGGTGGCGACATCGGTGTAGGCGCCCTTGTTGATCGTTGACTCCGGTCCCGAGGCTCCGACGCCCTTGTCGTTGGTGACGACCACCGTGCCGGCGCCGAGCGCCGGATCTGGTTGCACCTGTACCGGGTACCAGTCGGTCGGCAGCAGGCCCTGCAGGTGCATCGGCTGGTTGAGGCCGTTGTAGCTGTACTCGGCGATCGCATTGTCGCGACCGATGCTCACAAGCACTGTGTTGGGGTCGGGCATGCTGATCGCGTTGGCGTAGCTGCCGACGGTCGCGCCGGGGACGGGGTTGGTCGTCACCGTCTGCGCGACCGTGCCCGTCTGCTCGTTGATGACAGACATCGAGTCATCGTTGGAGTTGGCGACGAACAGCGCCGAGCCGTCCTGGTAGAGCGCAGTGGGCTGCAGGCCGACCGGGATCTCCTTGGTCTCGCGATCGGTGTTCAGGTTCACGACCGAGACGGTGCCCGTGGTCGCGGCGCCCGTGACCGGGCTCGAGACGATGTTGGTGCCGTCCGACTGGTTGGTGAAGTCGGTGCTGTTGGCCGGTCGGCCGCCCTCGTTCGAGACGTAGGCGGTGCTGCCGTCGGCGGAGATGACCACCTGGCGCGGCGCGTTCCCGACCGGGATCTGAGCGACGATCTGATCTGTGGCGGTGTTGATCACGCCCAGTTCGTTGGTGCCGTTGAAGGCCACATACAGCTTGCTGCCGTCGGGCGAGAGCGCCATGCCGTCGGGCTCGTCAGCGCCATCGGCCGTGCCGGGGCCGTAGCTGTCGCAGGCGGCGCCGGGGTTGGCCTGGCTGCCTGTCGCGCAGGCCCAGATCGCGGCGGCCTCGCTCCAGGTGCCGGTGCTCGAGCTGTAGGTGTACTTGTCCACATAGTCGGTCTGCGGCACCCAGATGGTTTTGCCGTCGGGCGACCAGAGGGGACCGTCGGTCCCGATCGTGCCGTCCTCGTTGGCGTACGGGTCGGGAGCGCTGGGGACCTTGTAGCCGTTGTAGAGCGGCAGTGCTGTGCTCTTGTCGGTGGTCAGGTTGAGCAGGGTGAGCGTGGTGTTGTAGTCATTCCAGGTCAGCGCGGCGAGCGTCTTGCCGTCCGGGCTGAGCGAACTCGTGAGGATGCGTGCGTCATCGGTGAAGGCCCGGGTGCCCAGCGGCGAGACCCACTGGTTGGTCGGCAGCAGCACGCCGTTGGCGTAGGTGCCCTCGACCTGCTCGGTGCCGAACGGGTCAAAGGCGACGATCGCAGCCGTCGCTGCACCGACCGCCGCAAAGCAGCCGAGGATTGCCAGCAGCAGCACCCGGCGGGCGCGCCGTGGCTGTCGCGCCTCGCGGCGTTTCCTGCCGTAGGGCAAGGGAAGAATGCTCACAAGTACCTCCGGTCGTCTTTTTCGTCCAACCAGCGCGCCGGACTCACCGGCCTCTTCAAGAACTCTTATCTACGTGACGCGCCGCGGTGTGAACGGTTCGCGATTGAGACGTGACTTTTTCGCCTGGTCAACACCCCTTGACGCGGCCGGGACGCCGCTGCGTCGCCGGCCGGGCTCAGCGTTCACGGGACCTTTACCAGCGATGGCGGGGCCGGGATATGCTCGCCGCGTGACCGCCGTCCGCACCAGCGGCCTCGTCAAGCGCTTCGGCGCCACGCTCGCCATCGATCAGGTCGACCTGGCGCTCGCCCCGGGCGAGGTGCGCGGGCTGCTCGGCCCCAACGGCGCCGGCAAGACGACGCTGCTGCGGATGTTGATGGGGCTGATCGCCCCAGACGCGGGCAGCATCGAGTTGCTCGGCCAGCAGCTCGATGGCTCCGGCGCGCTGGCGTTGCACGGCGTCGGCGGCTTCGTCGAGGAGCCCGCCTTCTATCCCTACCTGAGCGCGCGCGTGAACCTGCGGCTGCTGGCGCGGCTGGACGGCTCGGCGGGGCCCGCGGCGGGCGGCTCGGTGGAGTCCGCGATCGCGGATGCACTGACTCGGGTGGGGCTCGAGCGCCGTGGCGATGACCGCGTCGCGGGCTACTCGACCGGCATGCGCCAGCGGCTCGGGATCGCAGCGGCGCTGCTGCGCGCCCCCCGGCTGCTGCTGCTCGACGAGCCCACCAGCGGTCTCGACCCGGCCGGCGCGCGAGCGGTTGCGGCGCTCGTGCGCGAACTCGCCGGTGACGGCGTGGCGGTGCTGCTCTCGAGCCACCAGATCGGTGAGCTCGAGCGCGTCTGCACGGGCTTCAGCTTCCTGCGGGGAGGGCGCATCGTCTGGGACGGCGCCGCGAGCGAGCTCGACGCCGCGGCCCCCGCCTCGGCATTTGAGCTGTCCACCAGCGACGACGCCCACGCCCTGCGGCTGGCCGTCGAGCACGAGGGCCTGCGCGCTCAGCGCTCGCCGCGCGGCGGGATCGTGCTGACCGTACGCCCGGGCGTGCTCGACGGCTACGTATTGGCGCTCGGCGAGGCGCGCATCGCCGTCCGCCGCCTGGAGCTGCGCGTGAGCCCACTCGAGAGCATGTTCTTCGCGTTGATGTCCGATCAGCCGCGACTCGACGAGCTCGCGCCAGACGAGTACGCGACGCGGGTGCTGGCGAGCACATGACGAGCGTCGGCTCGGCGCCGGCGTTGCCCGCGGCCTCGGCTCCGGGCGTGCTCGACGTCTACCTGACCGAGCTCGCGAAGTTGCGTGCGCAGCTGACGACGCGGCTGCTGGCGCTGCTCGCGGTGCTCGGTCCGCTCGCCTTCGCGGTGCTGCTGAAGGTGCAGAGCGGAACCCCGGCGGACGCGCTGTTCGGCGCCTGGGTGCACAGCTCGGGCTTTGCCGTCTCGCTGGTGGTGCTCGGCTTCGCCGGAAACTGGGGCTTCCCGATCGTCGTGGGCGCGCTCGCGGGCGACCTCTTCTCCTCCGAGGACCGCTACGGCACCTGGAAGACGATCCTCACACGCTCCTGCAGTCGCGAGGACGTGTTCGCCGGCAAGGTCCTGGCGGTCGGCACGGTCGCCGTGCTGTTGGGGTTGCTGCTGGCGGCCGCGAGCCTGCTGGCCGGGGGCGCGCTGGTCGGACTGCACCCGCTGGTCAACCTCAGCGGCACGCTCACCGCGAGCGGGCGCCTGCTGATCCTGACGCTCGTGGCCTGGGCCTACTGCCTGTTGCCGGCGCTCGCCTACATGAGCGTCGCGATCCTCGTCTCCGTCGCGACCCGCAACGGCATCCTCGGGGTGCTCGCGCCGCTGATCGTGGCGCTCGTCACGCAGCTGCTCGACCTGGTCGGGCGCGGCGTGATCGTGCACATGCTGCTGATCGGCTCGGGCTTCGACGGCTGGCACGGGCTGTTCGTCAACCATCCCTTCCTCGGCCCGATGGGCGTCTCGGCGCTGGTCTGCCTGGCCTGGATCGCGGCCTGCCTCGGCGCCTCATGGCGGCTGCTGCGCCGCCGTGACTTCGTCGCCGCCACCAGCGGGCCGAACTGGGCGCTGCCTGTGCGGATCGTCGCGGTGACCATCCTCGTGATCGCCGTACTGGCGCTCGGCGCCGGGCTCGGGCCCGGCTCGGTCACCGGCGACCGTGTGGCGGCGTCGGTCGGCGCGACCTTCAACAACGCCACGTTGCTGCAGGAGGCGCTGATCGGTCGCTACGCGCCGCCAAGCGCCCAGCTGCGCGTCGAGCCGAACTGCAACAAGCGCGGCGCTGCCGATGCCGGCCCCGGCGATTGGCTGTGCAACGTCTACGTGTACCTGCCGCAGCCCAAGGCCGTAGCCTTCCAGCAGACCAACGTCGAGTACGACGTCAGCGTCCAGTACAACGGCTGCTGGAAGGCCTCGTCACCGCCGGCCTTCGTCGGCGGGCAGACGATGCAGAACAGCGCCGGACACGAGGTCACGAACCCGCTGTTTGTGGTGTACGGCTGCTTCAACGTGCTCTGAGCGTCCGCGCGGCGGCCTCAGGCGCTCGCGTCGTGCCCGCGCAGGACCTGCGGTTCGACCAGCCGCAGGCCGACCAGGAAGGTCAGCACCGGGATGCAGCAGAGCACCGTGAGCACCACGGCGGGACCGTGCGCGTCGGCCAGCGCGCCGAAGATCGGGGCCGTGATCCCGCCGGCGCTGACGGAGAGGCCGAGCGTGACGGCCGAGGCCGTGCCCGGCCGGGTGGGCAGATAGTCCTGACCGAGCTTGACCAGCACCGAGAACGGCACCCGCAACGCCAGGCCGGCGAGCAGCGCACACAGCAGCCCGAGCTCGGGTTGCTGGCAGACCCGCAACAGAACCATCGCCGGCAGGCAGCAGAGCGCCCCCACCTGGGTCGTGCGCACCATCCCGACGCGGTCGGCAATGCGTCCGCCAATCATTGTGCCGACCACCCCGCCAGCGAGCAGGCAGCCGAGCGCGGCACCGGCCAGCGCCTCGCCCGCGTGCAGGTCCCGGATCCAGTAGAGCTCGACGAACGTGCTCGCGCCGAAGAACATCACCGAGCGGCAGATCTCGACGGCGGCCAGGCACGCGAACGGCCCCCAGTGATCGCGGCCGTGATGCTCGCCCGCGCCCGGGATGTCGATCACGGTGAGCCGACGGGCAGCCCGCCAGGTGATCACCGCCACCAGCCAGGCCGGCAGCACGAACCAGGACAGGCCCCAGAGCCCGACGCCCGCCAGGACCGGCGTCAGCAGCACCGGGGCGAGCACAAAGCCGAGGTTGCCCCCGGTCGCGAAGACGCTCATCGCCGCCGCGCTGTCCCCTGCGCTGCGGCGCGCC
Source organism: uncultured Actinomycetota bacterium (assembly GCA_963706725.1). Taxonomy (GTDB): domain Bacteria; phylum Actinomycetota; class Thermoleophilia; order Solirubrobacterales; family Solirubrobacteraceae; genus Palsa-465. Next base: position 3,683,641 of record OY970167.1, read on the forward strand.
AGACGCCCGGCCGCGGGATGGAACATCGCCACGCCGAAGCCACAGCTCAGCAGCAGGATCCAGCTCAGGACATAGCCGTGCGCGATGCCGGCGGCCCCGGCCGCAGCGGCAGCCAGCCAGATCCCGCAGTAGACCTGCCACGGTCGGTCTCGGCGATCCACCGCGAGGCCGAACACCGGTTGCGGTAGGGCCGCCCCGAGCGTTGCCGCCAGACTCAGGCCGGAGGCCTGCAGGTAGCTGTAGTGCCGGTCCAGCACGAAGTACGGAATCGCGGCCGGCACCGCGCCCTGGAAGAAGTCGATGGCGGTGTGTGCCAGTGCCCAGATGCGCATGCGCGACCAGTTCGAGCTCGTGTCGGTGGCTGTGGCCTTCACCGCCGTGGCGGCCTGGGTCGTCATCGGTCTGACGCTAGCCACTCAGGCTGCGTCTGACTACCGGTAATCTGACGTCTAATGTCGGCAATCCGCCACGAGCTTCCAGCGGTCGTCCGCGTGCCGCTCCAGGCGGCCGAACGCATCGAGTGGCACTTCCACGACGGCTCGCAGCTGATCTACCCCGGCCGCGGCGTGCTGCAGGTCTTCACCGGCACCGGATCCTGGATCGTGCCGCCGCTACGCGGCGTCTGGATCCCTGCGGGGGTGGCGCATTCGCACCGTGCCCGTGGCCGCGCCGAGCTGCTCTCGGTGGCCTTTGATGCCGCAGTCGATCCCTTCGGCGATGAGGGACCGGTGGTGGTCGAGGTCTCACCGCTGCTGCGCGAGGTGATCCTCGCGCTGACGGGCGCAAGCGAGCCGCCCGCCAGCACACGCCGGCTGCTGCGCCGAGTCGTGCTCGACCAGCTGCGGCGGGTGACGATCCTGCCGCTCGAGCTCCCACGCCCGCGTGACGACCGCCTCGTGCAGATCGTCGAGCAGCTATCCGACGATCCTGCGGATCGACGGACGCTGGCGCGGCTGGGCCGCGAAGTGGGCGCCAGCGAGCGCACGCTCAGTCGGCTCTTCCGGCGTGAGACTGGTATGTCGTTCCCGCAGTGGCGCGGGCAACTGCGCCTCCAGCACGCCCAGCTGCTGCTGGCCGGCGGCGAGTCGGTGACCGCCACCGCCCACGCCTGCGGCTACCGCAGCACGAGCGCTTTCATCGAGGCGTTCCGTGCCGCCTTTGGCTCAACACCGGGCAGCCGTCATGGGGTAGCCGATTGAGTGTTTGGGTCAGGGCCTTGTGCCCGTGCGGCCGACGAAAAAGCGCCGGATCGCCCGCAACTGCGGGCGATCCGGCTGATCGGGGCGCCCGGATTTGAACCGGGGACCTCACCGACCCGAACGGTGCGCGCTACCAGGCTGCGCCACGCCCCGAGTCGATCCATTGTGGCACGGCCGTTGCGAATTCGCTGTGGGGCCGGGTCGGCCGCCCTGCAGGCGGCCGACCCGGCTTGAATCGGCACAGGCGCTAGTAGCCGCTCGGCACGCGCTGGCCGGGCCACAGTGGCCGCGACCAGATGTCGTTGACCGGATCAGCGAAGAGGTCGTTGTCGGTCAGGTTGGGCAGGTTCAGGCCGCCTTCGATCGCGCGCAGGATGCTGTACTCCGTGTAGCGGTGATCGCTGCTGAAGCCCTGCTTGACGCTCCCCTGCGAGCCGAGAATCAGGGTCGGGATCTTCTGCAGGTCCGTCTGCCCATCGGCCGCGTCCTCGTCCCAGGTGATGATCAGGAGCGAACGCTGGTTGGTCCACGCCGGCGAATTGAAGATCGTCGGCAGGGTCTGCGACAGCCATGTGTCACCAGCGGTGATCCCGCAACCCTCCATGTCGTCGCAGTCGTTGGCCGACAGCCACGCGTAGGTGGGCGTGGTATTCACCTGCTGCAGGTCCGTCGCCAGCTGGGAGAGCGGCTGCTCGTGCTCCTGGCAGGAGGCCTGGTTGTCGGACACGTCCTTGAAGTTGACGAACGGGGTGTCATCGATCGTGTAGGTGTCCTGGGATCCGCGATCACAGGGGCCGTTGGCCGACTGCATGTAGCTGCGCCAGGTGCCGCCCGCGTTGCCGATCAGGTCGCCGATCTGTTGGTTGTCGAGCTCGGCGGATTGGGTGTTGCCCTCCTGGGTGCCGGTCGTACCCCCCGCCAGGGCGGTGTAGTTCTCGTCACTCGGGTGGGCCGTCGCATACATGTTGGTCAGGTTTGCGGCCTTGGGCAGGAGGCTGTTCAGGTACGGAGCAGCCGGATTGCCGATGATGTCGGCGTAGTCCTCGTTCTCCATCATCACCACGAACACGTGGCTGTATCGCGGGACGTATGACACGGGTGGAACCGGCGGCGGCGGAGCCTGCACCGCGTCGGAGGAGATCGTGAACGACAGGTTGTCCACGTACCCCTGCCCGGCTGCGTTGCGGTTGGCGAGGTGGTCGCCGGTGACCGTGATCACAACCTCGACCCGCGTGGTGCCCCGCGGGATCGTTCCGGTTGCGTTCTCGGGCAGGAACCCGGTGGTGTCATTGCGCTGCGCCGGCGTGACCGGATCGAGTGTGGCGGTGCCGAGCGGGCGCCCGAGCGGATCCAGGAACGTCGCCGCGACCGTCGCATTCTCGGTCAGGCTGCCGGTGCCACCGATCCAGGCACCGAGGTTGAACGTGACACCGCCACGTGCGATCTCGGAGGCTGCGGGCGCGAGGTTGATGTACTGGGTCGCGGTGCTCACGCCACCGCCGCCCCCGGCGAAGTAGTTCTGGCCACGATCGGGGGATCCCGGCGAGCTGTAGGTTGGCCACCCGCCAACTCCCTGGCCATCGGAGGCGTCGTACTGAACCTCGTTGAAGAGGCCGGTGACGGTCCAGCCGGGAACCGACGTCACCGCGAGGCCGTCAAGGCTGCCGGTACCGATCTCCGCACCGCCGTTGACGATCAGGTTGGGCTGGCCGGGCAGCTGGCCGGGAGAGGGAAGCTGCGGAGCGTCGCCGGTGACGGTCACGACCACCGGGGCGCTCTGGAACAACGCGCCGGCACTGTTCTGGAGATAGGCATCGTAGGTGCCCGGCTGCAGTCCAGTGCTATCGAACGTGACCGTCCCGCTGGTGCCAGGCGCCGGATGATTGAACGAATACAACGGCGCCGCCTCGGTCGGATCGGCACCCTGGTTGTAGAGCGCGACGGCGTTGTCCGAGGCCGTCTCGCTCGACGGAATCGTGTAATCGAGCGCGAGCGGATCACCGGCCTTGATCGCGGTCCCATCGGTCCCGTTCGCGGCTGTCAGGGTGCCGGGAACGCTGACGTTGCTGGCCTTGATCGTGATCGTCAGCGGCTCGCCGATGAGCGTGTACCCGTTGTTGTAGAGGAGCTTGGCGGTGTAGGTGCCAGCCGCCAGTCCGGCCGTGCTCAGCGTCACAGTCCCGCTGGTCGACGGGGTGCCGCCGCTCGGCGGAGTCTGGCTGTCGTTCTGCGTGTAGTCCCAGGAGGAGTCGGCCCCAACGCTGTTATACAGGCCGACCCAATTCGTGAGGCTCGCGTCCGCGGAGGGAACGCTGTAGCTGAAGCTGAGCGGCTGCCCAGCGGTCACGGTGGTGGTCGTCGTCGAGAGCGTCGCGGGCAGGATCGTGATCGTGACCTGGTTGCCGACGATGTCGTAGCCGTCATCCTTGAACTCATAGAGCGTGTAGGTGCCCGGCGTCAGTCCGGACGTCGGCAGCGTCACGTTGCCGCTCGTGACAGGGGTTCCCGTGGTCGGCTCGTTTTGGCTGTTGCCGTTGACGTAGGCCCATTCCGAGGACCCCTGCTTGCCCGGAACGTCACCGGGTGCGTAGAGCCCGATCCAGGCGCCGAGGTTCGCGTCGGCCGACGCATACGTGAAGTTGACCGTCAGCGTCTGACCGGCGTACACGCTGGTGGCGCTGGGCGTGATGCTGTCGGTGGTGTCGGCCGCCGCGACGCTCGCGGAGCCCACTCCCGCGACCGTCGCTGCCACCGGCAGCCCGCCGATCCCAACGACAGCAGAAAGTGCGGCCGCGAGCCCCCAGATGCGAGTGCGGCGCGCGGGTTTGCGCGCGGTTCCCTTCCGACGAAACGTCATAGTACGACTCCTTGATCACCTGTCGGTTGGATATGTTCGAACAACTTGGCGCGACGATTCAACCACGGCATAGTGGCGCCTGGAACAGCGTTCACAGGTTGTTCAAACAATTTTCCCCACGCGATCACGATGCCGGACAGCGCTTCCACCGACAACGCGAACCCTCTTGAACCGGCGCAGCCCAGCGGTGGCGATGCGCCTCTTCACGAGCGCATCGCGACCGATCTACGCGCCGCGATAGTGCGCGGCGACCACCTTCCCGGAAGCAAGCTTCCGACCGAGGCGGAGCTGTCGCGGCACTACGGTGCCGGACGCGGCACGGTGCGCGCGGCACTGCGTGCCGTCGAGGCCGAGGGCCTCGTCGCATCCCGCCAGGGCTCCGGTCGCGTGGTCCTCGGGGGCGGTGTGTCGCAGTCCTTCGACGAACTGCGCAGCTTTGCGCAATGGGCCCGCGCGACCGGACACACCCCCGGCGGCCTGTTCGTCACACGCCTGCACCGCCCCGCTGAAAGCACCGAGGCGGCCGCACTCCAGGTCGATCCGGACTCAGACGTGCTCTACACCGTGCGTTTGCGAACCTTGGACGGGAACCCCGTGCTGGTCGAGCGCTGCACGTATCCTGGCTGGCTCGCGGACACGATCGGCGGACTCGACGAGCGCTGCGCCTCGGTCACCGCAGAGCTTCGCCGCCTGACGGGGATCGTTGCGGCCAGCGGGACGCACACCCTGGACGTAGCCCGGGCCGACGCCGTCGACGCCGAGCTCTTGGGCTGCGAACTCGGTGCTCCGGTGCTGCGGCGCAAGGCGATCACCAGAAGCCGTAGCGGCGCCGCGCTTGACTACACCGACGACCACTACCTCGAGGGTGTGGCGTCCTTCACGCTGCACAACTCGCTGAGGACGAACCCGCTGTCCCGCTACCTCTACCCCCCGACACTGCCTCTGAGCTAGAACGCACGCAACGATCCATAACCAGGTTCTGCGGGTGTTGCGTCAATGTTGTGTTTTTGTTGATTGCGTCTGTCGGGGCGTCGCGCAATACTGAACGCATGTACTGATCGTCACAAGGAGGGCAGGACCAGTGTCTAATCACCTGACGCCCAGCGAACTTGCGAAAGAGTCTGGACTCGAGCGCAGAGATGTCATCGCTAAGTGCGTCGCGTGGGGCGTCCCGATCTTCAATGGCAAGATCGACAAAACCCTCTTCAACTCGACTCTGCGGGAGCTGGCCAAGACGAGCTCCCAACAGACGGTTGCGGTGTAGCAACGACAAAAGGGATCAGCCAGGACGAACTGTCAAAGATCTTCGCGCGGGTGTCCGCGCAATCTCCTGAAGGCTTAGGCGTCCCTGTCCTGGGGCGCAGCGCCGCCTGGTGGAGAAGGAAGCCGTTACATCTGCGTCGGTGACGCAGGCTTCCTCCCAGGCGGCGCATGATGTCTCCGCAACTCTCCAACTCGGCGGCGCACCATTGGCGCCGCCGTTGTTTTCTTAAGGGCATGCGCTCCCCCGCCCGAGCCGTGCGTGTGGTCGCCGCAGCCCTCGTCTGGGTTGCGTTTGCCGGGTCGGCGAGTGGCAGCTCGGGCGCGGCGGCGACGCCGCGCCCCGTCCCGTACGGCATCCAGCCCACATCGGATCTGCCACCGCCGCCGGCTCCCCAGTCGGCTGCTCTCGCCAAACTGCAGCGGACGCTGGGCGCCAACCTCAATCGCCAGGGCGGCGACAACAGCGCATTGGTGGTCGACGAGACGACCGACCGCACACTCTGGGCCTACAACGATGCCGTCGGTCGCCTCCCGGCGTCGCTTGAGAAGCTCTACACGACCACCGCGGCGCTGCTTGAGCTCGGCCCCAGCGAGACGTTCCAGACGAAGGTCTTCGGCGTCGGCCGGCTGACGCCGAGCGGAGCCTTCATCGGCACGCTGTATCTGCGCGGCGGCGGCGATCCGACGTTTGGCTCGCGCAGCTTCGACCGGGTCATGTACCACGCCGGGGCCACCACCCAGGCGCTCGCGATTGACCTCAGGGATGCCGGCGTCCGCCGCATCCAGGGCGCGATCCTCGGTGACGAGTCGTACTTCGACTCGCTGCGCGGCGGACCCGACACCGGCTACCGAGCGAGCCTAGAGACCGAGGGCTCGCTGAGCGGGCTCGCTTACGACGCGGGTTTTACGAACCTGCACGAGAACGCACTCGATGCCGATCCGCCGCTGATCGCGACGCAGGCGTTCGCCAAGGCGCTGCAACAGGCAGGCGTCAGTGTCCCCGCCAACACGAGGATTGCCACCGGCATAACCCCGCACACTGCCACGCTGCTGACGAGTGAGAAGTCGCCGACGCTGGCCAAGCTCATGCGGCTCACCAACAGCCCATCTGACAACTTCTTCGCCGAGACGCTGCTGAAGGATCTGGGCGCGCTCTTCGGCACTCGCGGCAGCACCGCCCGTGGGGCCGCCGTCGTGCGCAGCGTGATCGGCAACGACCTCGGCCTGCACCCGCGACTCGACGACGGCTCGGGGCTCTCCCGTTATGACCTAACAAACCCGCGTCAGATCGTGCTGCTGCTGCGCGAACTGCAGGGCCAGCCGGCCTTCTGGCACTCATTGGCGATCGCGGGCGTGCGCGGAACGATGATCGACGAGATGCGCCACACGCGCGCCGTGAACAACTGCCGCGGCAAGACCGGCACGCTGCACGACGTCGCCAACCTGGTCGGCTACTGCCGCGCGGCCAACGGCGACCGGATCGTGTTCGCGTTCATGATGAACGGGCTGACGGACTCGACCGCCGGGCACGAACTCGAGGACCTCGATACCGAAGCGCTCGCCAACTACCGCGGCTGACGGGCGCCGCATCGGCGGCGCCGCCGCCGACTACTCCTCGGCCGATGCTTCCTCGCCGAGCGACTCGAACAGATCGGCGACGCGGTTCAACACCTTCACGGCCGCCGCCAGGTCCTGATCGGAGATCTCGTTCAGCGCATCGGTCCAGCGCGCCTCCATCTCCTGCTGACGCTCGGCGACGATCGCCGCGCCACGCTCGGTCAGGACCGACAGCACCACCCGACGATCCTGCTCGGAACGGGTGCGGGTCACCAGGCCGGCATGCTCCAGGTGCTCAAGCATCTGGGTCACGGTCGCCGGTGAGAGGTTGGAGTGCTCGGCGAGGTCGCGGGCCGAGCACTCGCAGCGCTCCGAGAGCCCGTGCAGCAACCCGTACTGGGCGTAGCTCAGCTGACCGAGTCGCTGCGTCTCGCGCCCGCGCAGCCGGCGCACGGCGACCATCGCGCGCTTGAACGCGATGCCCACCTGGCCGGTCGGGGTCGAGCTGTCATAGAACGAGCCGCGGCCGGCCAGTGGCCCAGCGGGGCCACTGGCCGGAAGACTCGCGTCAGCAGCCGTTGCGGGCGTGTCCGATTCGGTGGCGCTCATGCCAGCGCCTCCGCCACGGCACCGGACTCGAACGCGGCCCGGTCGGGATCCTCGGCACCAGCGGCCCTCGCGGCCTTGCGGACGTTGGACTCAGCACGCATCAGCACGACGCACGGGATGATCGCAACGGTGGCCATGCCGACAGACCACCAGAAGGCGGTGCCGTAGGAGTGGGCCGCGGCGGCCGGGCTGTGCGCATGCCGCAGCGAATCGGCCAGCACCACCGCCAGGATCGTGGTGCCGATCGAGCCGCCGACACGGTTCAGCACGTTCAGCTGGGGCGTGGCATGGCTGACCTGACTGCGCTCGAGTGCGGCGAATGCGGCGGTCATCGCCGGCATGAAGCTGGCGCCCATCCCCGCACCACGCAGGAGCATCACGACACACAGGAAGGGGACGCTGGTGTGAGCACCGATCAGCGCGAACGGCACCGTCATGATGGCCGTCGCGACGACGCCGACCAGTGCCACAGGGCCACCACCGTAGCGCTCGGTGAACCTCGACGCCAGCGGCATCGTGACCGCCATGCCAAGGCCCTGCGGGCCGGTCAGCAGGCCGGTGTCGATCACGTTGTAGTGGCGCAGGTCCTGCCAGTACAGCGGCATCAGGATCATCGCTCCGAAGACCGCTGCACCAAGCGCGAACATCACGATCGAGGCGGCGGAGAAGTGCCGATTGCGATACAGCCGCAGATCGAGCAGCGGATTCCTGATGCGCAGCGCGTGTAACGAGAAGACCGCCACCAGGATCGCGCCGGCCAGGACCGGGATCCAGACATGGGAGTTGCCGAACGAGTTGTAGGTGCCGGCCTCGGCCAGCCCGTAGGTGATCGCCACCAGCCCGATCGACATCAACGCCAGGCCGGTGAAGTCGAGCCCGTCGGTCTTCGCGCCGTTCTTGGTCGGCAGCAGCTTGATCGCCAGCGGGATCGCAAAGGCACCCACGATCAGGTTCACGAAGAAGATCCAGTGCCAGTTCAGCACCTGGATGATCGTGCCGCCGAGCAGCGGGCCAAGCGTCGGCGCAAGCATCATCGGCACGGCGACGAGGCCCATCACGCGACCCATGCGCTTGGGGCCGGCGGCGTCGGCCATGATGATCTGCGCGAGCGGCATGATCATGCCGCCGCCGACGCCCTGGAGCACGCGGAACAGGATCAGCTCGGTGTCCGAGGTCGCCAGGCCGCAGAGGAACGAGCCGATCGTGAAAAGAGTCAGAGAGATCAGAAATACGCGCTTGGCACCGAACCGGCGCGAGGCCCAGCCGGTCACCGGGATCACCGCAGCCAGTGAGAGCATGTAGCCGGTGATCACCCACTGAATGTGAGCGAGGCTCGAATGCAGCTGGTGGCCGAGCGTCGCGAGCGCGACGTTGACGATCGTCGTGTCGAGGATCGACATGACGGCGCCGAGCATGGCGACGCCGGAGATGATCCACACGTGCCGCGGGATCCTGTCTGTGTCTGCCGCCGTCCCGGCGGCTGCGCTTTCGGTAGATGACATGGATCGGAGGGTAGCAAACGATTAGGTAGCGTTCAATTAGCCACCTCAATGTTTGCTGGCTAATGGCTTCCCCGACCGCTAACCGTGACCGCTCGCATCCGTGGCTCTAGCCGGCGCTCTCGAGCAGCTCCAGCAGGCCCGCCTCGTCGAGCACGGGCACTCCGAGCCGCTCGGCGTTGGCGAGCTTGGAGCCGGCACTCTCCCCGGCGATGACGTAATCGGTCTTCTTCGAGACGGAGCCCGTGACCTTGCCGCCGGCGGCCATGATCCGCTCGCTGGCCTGCTCGCGCGTGAGGTCAGGCAGCGTGCCGGTGAGCACAAAGGTTTGGCCGGCCAGCGGCCCCTCGCCCGGCGGCGGGCCGGCCTCCTGGAAGCTCACGCCGAACCCGCGTAGGTCGGCGATCAGCTGGCGCATCGACGCGTCCGCGAGTTGGGCATGGATGACCTTGGCCATCTTCGGTCCGACGCCTGGAGTCTGTTCGAGCGCCTGCGGGTCGGCCGCCAGCAGCGCATCGACGTTGCGGAACTGCTGAGCCAGTGCCCGGCCGGTGACATCGCCGACCTCGGGGATCCCGATCCCGAACAGCACCCTGCCGAAGGGCTGCGCCTTGCTCGCCTCGATCGCGTCGACCAACTTGCGGATCGAGATCTCGCCGAAGCCATCGAGCTGGAGCAGCTCGGCCTCGTGCTCGCGTAACCGGTAGATGTCGGCGGCGGTCTGCAGCCAGCCGTGCTCCATGAAGGTCAGCACCAGCTTCTCGCCGAGGCCGTCGATGTCCATCGCGTAGACAAAGTGCGTCAGCAGCTGGATCCGGCGCCCAGGGCAGGCGAGGTTGGGGCACAGCGTGAACACCGAGCCCTCGGGCTTGACGGTCGGCGTGTCGCAGACCGGACAGCGTGCGGGCGCGTGGGGCTTGGGCGGCCGGTCCGGGCGCTCCGCCACATGCGGAGCCGGCGCCACCACCTGCGGGATCACGTCGCCGGCGCGCAGCACGATCACCTGTTCGCCGATTCGCAGGTCCTTACGCTCGAGGTCCTCCTCGTTGTGCAGCGTCGCCTGCTTGACGGTGACACCGCCGACGTGCACAGGTTCGAGCACCGCATAGGGGTGCAGGTCGCCGAACTTGCCGGGGTTCCAGCCGATGTCAAGCAGCGTCGTCACCGCGGTGGTGGGCGGGAACTTCCAGGCGATCGCCCAACGCGGCTCGCGGCCGACAATCCCGAGGCGCCGCTGCAGTTCGAGGTCGTTGACCTTGACCACGACGCCGTCGATCTCGAAGTCGAGCGAGCCCCGCCGCTCCTGCCAGCTCTCACACTGCGCGACGATCCCGTCCTCGGTGTCGAGCACGCGGATGTCCGGATTGACGGGGAAGCCGAGTTCGCTCAGCCACTGCAGGCCCGCGTAGTGAGTGGTGAAGGAGACGCCCTCAGAGGCGACGCCCACCTGGTAGGCCCAGAACGACAGCGGGCGCCCCGCCGCGAGTCGCGGGTCGAGCTGGCGCACCGTGCCCGCCGCCGAGTTGCGCGGGTTCATGAAGGTCGACTCGCCGGCGGCGGCGCGGCGCTCGTTGAGCGCCTGAAAGTCCGGCAGCGACATGTAGACCTCGCCGCGAACCTCGAGCAGCGGTGGTGGCTCGGCGATGTTGAGTCGGAGCGGAACCTGAGCGATCGTGCGCAGGTTGTGGGTGACGTCCTCGCCGATCTCGCCGTTGCCGCGCGTGACGCCACGCACCAGCAGGCCGTTCTCGTAGATCAGGGACATCGCAAGGCCGTCGATCTTCGGCTCAGCGACAAACTCGAACGACGGATTCTCGATGCCCTCGCGCGCGAGGAAGTTGCGCATCCGCTGGATCCAGGCACGCAGCTCCTCGGCCGAGCGCGCGTTGGCGAGTGAGAGCATGCGCTGCAGGTGGCTGACCTTGACCAGGTCCGATACCGGCTCCTCGCCGACGCGCTGGGTCGGCGACTCGGGCGTGATCAGCTCGGGGTTGGCCTCCTCGAGGCCCTTCAGCTCGTTGTAGAGCGCGTCGTACTCGGCGTCGCCGATCTCCGGATCGTCGAGCACGTGGTAGCGGTGCGAGTGGTAGTCGATCAGCCGGCGCAGCTCGTCGATGCGCGCCTTGGGGTCCGGATCGCTCATTGCTACGCGTCCTTCAGCAGCCGCTCGAGATCGTGTTCTGTCAGCGCCCGGACGCCGGCGTGGTGGGTGAGGTCGAAGTGCAGCGGTGTGATCGCGACGCGGCGGTCGGCGAGTGCGGTGACATCGGTGTCCTGCTCGTCCTCGTCGCCGGTCGCCTCCTCGCCATAGACCCGGTAGAGACGGCGGCCGGCGTTGTCCGGGTCTGTCTGCACGAGCTCGAGTTTGTCGCGGTAGTAGCGCCGGCCCAGCTTCGCGACCTCGACACCCTCAGGCGGGCAGCCGGGAAAGTTGACGTTGAGCAGCGTCGCCTCGGGCAGCGGCACGTTCTCGAGGTCGGAGACGAGTCGCGCGGTGAAGTTCGCGGCGGCGTTGAAGTCATATGCGCTGGGCTTGCGGAAATCCAGCTCGAGCGCTGTTGATTGCTGTGAGACGGCGACCCCCGGCAGACCGAGGATGATCGCCTCGAGCGCGGCCGCGACGGTGCCCGAGTAGGTGATGTCGTCGCCGATGTTGGTGCCGTGGTTGATCCCGGAGACGACCATCTCCATCGACCACCCATCGATCAGGCCGAGGTGCGCCAGCCGCACGCAATCAACGGGTGTGCCGTCGGTCGCGTAGCCGACGCTGCCTTCGCCAAAGTCGACCTCCTGCACCCACAGGGGGCGCCGGGTCGTGATCGAGCGCGCCATCGCCGAGCGGTTGCCGTCGGGAGCGACCACGCGCAGGTCGATGCCCGGCACCTTCAGCAGCGCACGACGCAGCGTCTGCAGGCCGTCGGCCTCGATCCCGTCGTCATTGGTGAGCAGCACGCGCACGAATCGGATCCTAGACATCGGCGCGGAAAGCGCCATGGGCGACCGACCCGGCGGCCGCCGCCGTGTGACCGCGGATGGACGGCTCCTGATATACGAAGGAGCATGCCCTTTCATCGATTCCTTGCGGCCGGCTGCGGTGCGGCGGCCGTCGTCCTCTGCTTCGTGGCACCGTCATCGGCCGGCGCCGCCTCTTCCACCTCGGCCCCGGTGATCCGCGAGCAGTTCACGCTGCTGCCGTGCCCGCATAAGCCGGCGACGACCGTGCAGATCGAGGGCTGCGCCGAGCACAAGGTGATCGCCGCCGACAAGACGATCGACACGCTGAACGCCAAGATCTTCGTCAAGCTCAGCAAGGCCGGTCGGGCCGATTTCATCGCGACCAACAGGGATTGGGTGAAATACCGCGGCGACGCCTGCTCGACAGAGGCATCGATCTACAGCGGCGGCAGCATCCAGCCCGTCGCCTACGCCAACTGCCTGGTTTCGATCGATGGCTCGCACGTGACCGAGCTGAAGGGAATGGCGCTGGCGGTCAGCCCGGCAGGCTGAGCAGCCGCGCCCCGCCGTAACCCGCGCCGGCGAAGTACAGCGCATGCGCGGGCGCGGTCGGACCAGCCTCTGCGCGCGGCGCCCCGTCCAGTAGCCGCGCAAACTCAGCGACACTCAGCCGCCCGCGCGCGACCGCGAGCATCGTCCCCACGAGCGTACGGTTCATGTGGCGCATGAACGTGTCGGCCTCGATCCAGAACTCGAACAGGTCGCCGTCGCGCGCGCGCCAGTGGGCCGCGTATACGTCGCGCTCGAAACGCACGTGGTAGGTGTCGGTCGGCGTGAACGCCGTGAAATCATGCGTGCCGACGAGCAGCGCGGCGCACGCGTCCAGCGCCTCCAGATCGAGCGCATAGTTCCAGTGCAGTACGTGCCCGCGGTCGAGCGCCGCGCGAGCCGGCCGCGCCAGCACGCGGTAACAGTAGGCGCGCGACGTGCACTCTCGGCGGGCGTCGAACCCGTCGACCGCGACCTCCGATGCCGTCACGGTTACATCCGGCGGCAGCAGGGCATTGAGGCCGTCCAACGACGCGTGCTCGCCGTCATGTGAGGCAACCTGTGCCCAGGCGTGAACACCGGCGTCAGTGCGCCCGGCAACCGTCAGCGCCACCGGCCGGCGAAGGACTATGGCGAGCGCGGACTCGAGCTCGCCCTGGATCGTGCGGGCCCCCGGCTGCAGAGCCCAGCCGGCGAAATTAGTCCCGTCGTACTCGATCGTGAGCCTGGCGGTCATCTACGTCACGCTGTATTCCGGCCTGAAACGCGACCGGCCGGTCCAAGGACCGGCCGGGAAGAGCTCGGGGCCTCCCTGAGGCTCAGACGAGCTCGAGCAGAACCATCTCGGTCGAATCCGAGCGACGCGGACCGAGCTTGAGGATGCGGGTGTAGCCACCCTCACGCGCGGTGTAGCGGGGAGCGACCTCCTCGAACAGCTTGTATACGGCGAACTTGTCCTGCCCGAGGGCGGACAGCGCCTGGCGCCGGGCGTGCAGATCGCCGCGCTTGGCGAGCGTGATCAGCTTCTCGAGCTTCCGGCTTGACCGCCTTGGCCTTGGCCTCGGTCGTCTGAATGCGCTCGTGCTCGATGACCTCCTTGGAGAGGTTCATCAACAGCGCCTTGCGGTGCGCGCTGTCGCGGGAGAGCTGGTAACGGTTACGTTGATGACGCATGGTTCAAAGTCCTTCGGGACAGAAGCTTAGCCCTCGCGGAGCGCAAGGCCGCGCGCATGCAAGGTTTCGATCACCTCGTCGATCGACTTCTTGCCGAAGTTCGGGATCGCATTGAGCTCACCCTCACTCTTGGCAACAAGGTCGCCGACCGTCTGGATGCCAGCGCGCTTGAGGCAGTTGTAGGAACGGACACCGAGCTCGAGCTCCTCGATCAGAATGTCATCCATCGCGTTCGGGGCGCGGCCGCCGGCAACGCCGCGGCCCGCGTCGGCACCGACCAGACCGGCATCGAGGATGCCGCCGGTGTGGGTGTCGCGCAGCTCGATCACGCGCTCGGCATCGGTGAAGATCGCCAGCTGCGAGATCAGGATCTCGGCGGCCTCACGCAGCGCGGCGTGCGGGTCGATCGAGCCGTCGGTCTCGATGTCGAGCGTCAGCTTGTCGTAGTCGGTCTTCTGACCGACACGGGCCTGCTCGACGTTGTAGGCCACACGACGGACCGGCGAGAAGATCGAGTCGATCGGGATCACGCCGATCGGCTGGTCGGCCGACTTGTTCTCCTCGGCGGGGCGATAGCCACGGCCGCGGCCGATCGTCAGGTAGACCTCAAGCTTGGTCTGCTTCTCGAGCGTCGCGATGTGGGCGTCGGGGTTGAGGATCTCAACGCCCGAGGGCAGGTCGATGTCCTTGGCGGTGATCTCACCCGGGCCTGAGACGACCAGCGGGGCCTCGACCTCGGTCGCGTCGGAGTGCATGCGGCAGACGATGCCCTTGAGGTTCAGGACGATGTCGGTGACGTCCTCCTTGACACCCTTGATCGTCGAGAACTCGTGTGCGACGCCCTCGATGCGAACGCTGGTCACCGCAGCGCCGGCCAGCGATGAGAGCAGCACACGGCGCAGGGAGTTGCCAAACGTGTAGCCGAAACCGCGATCGAGAGGCTCGATCGTGAACGAGCCGCGGTTCTCTTCAACGGACTCGCTGGTGATTCGGGGGACTTGAAAGTCAAGCATCGCACGTTCCTAACATCGTGGGTTCTGGCGCCGGACGGGCGGTTCCCATCCGGCGTTTCAAGGCCGCGCGCGATGGGATCCCCCACCCGCGCGCGGCGAGCAATTTGGTCTACTTCGAGTAAAGCTCGACGATGAGCTGCTCTTGGACCGGCGCGGCGATCTCACGCCGTTCCGGCTTACGGAGCACCTTCGCCGTCAGCGCGTCGTGATCGGCCTGAAGCCACGCTGGGACCTGGCCCGTCAGCTCGGTTGCGTCGCGAATCACCTGAGTCGCGGTGGACTTGGCGGAGATCGCGATCACGTCGTTGTCACGCAGCTGGTAGCTGGGGATGTTGACGCGACGGCCATTGACGGTCCAGTGGCCGTGCAGGATCAGCTGCCGGGCCTGACGGCGCGAGCTGGCAAAGCCCAGCCGCACCAGCACGTTGTCAAAGCGGCACTCGAGCGTGCGCAGCAGGTTCTCACCGGTGATGCCCGGCTGACGCGAGGCCTTCTCGTAATAGATACGGAACTGCCGCTCGAGCACGCCGTAGTAGCGCTTGGCCTTCTGCTTCTCACGCAGCTGCAGGCGGTACTCGCTCTGCTTCTGGCGGCCGCGGCCATGCTCTCCGGGCGGGTAGCCACGGCGCTCGACGCCGCACTTGTCGGTCAGGCAGCGCTCACCCTTGAGGAACAGCTTCTGCCCCTCGCGTCGGCACTGCTTGCACTGCGGTCCGGTGTCACGAGCCATGGTTAGACCCTCCTCCGCTTGCGCGGACGGCAGCCGTTGTGGGCCTGCGGGGTGACGTCCTTGACGCCGGTCACCTCGAGGCCAGCGGCCTGAAGCGAGCGGATCGCGGTCTCGCGACCGGAACCCGGGCCCTTGACGAACACCTCGACCTTTTGCAGGCCGTGCTCGATGCCCTTGCGAGCGGCTGCGTCTGCGGTCACCTGCGCGGCAAACGGCGTGGACTTGCGGGAACCCTTGAAACCGGCGCCGCCGGCGGACTCCCAGGCAATCACGTTGCCCTCGCGATCGGTGAGCGAAACGATCGTGTTGTTGAAAGAAGTCTTGATGTGCGCCTGGCCGATTGGGACGTTCTTGCGGACCCGGCGGCGGCCGCGCTGGGGCCTACGAGGAGCGGGACTCATGGATTACTTCTTACCTGCCTTTTTCTTCCCGGCCACCTGCATGCGCTTGGGGCCCTTGCGCGTGCGCGCGTTGGTCTTGGTGTTCTGGCCGCGCACGGGCAGGCCGCGCCGATGGCGCAGGCCGCGGTAGCAGCCGATCTCCTGCAGGCGCTTGATGTTCTGCGAGCGCTCGCGGCGGAGATCACCCTCGACGACAACGCTGTTGTCGATGAGGTCGCGGAGCTTGACTACCTCTTCCTCGGTCAGGTCGCGAACCTTGCGATCGGGCTCGATGCCGAGCTCGGCGATCAGCCGGTTGGAGGTGGGGCGACCGATTCCGTAGATGTAGGTCAGACCGATTTCGACGCGCTTGTTGAGGGGGATGTTGACCCCGGAGATACGCGCCATTTAGCCCTGCCGCTGCTTGTGTCGCGGGTTGGGGCAGATCACCAGCACACGTCCGTGCCGGCGGATAATCTTGCATTTTTCGCACATCGGCTTGACCGACGGTCGTACTTTCACGTCGCTTCGCTCTCGTCGTGAGTTATTTAGCCTGGTCCTCGCCTGCGGCTATGGCGACCGGTACGGTCGCCGCTACCGAGGCGGGAGTCGCGCGCAGCGCAATTAAATGCGTTGCAAGCGCAAAAGCGGATAGTAGCAACAACGCGCAGTTACGCGCTCTGCCCCGCAGGAGAAATTCTATTCGCGTCGTCGTTGCGGCGCTGAAGCTTCAAGCAGCCACTCGGCCGCCCTTGGCCTCATGCCAGGGCGTCAGAATACGCGGGCCGTCGGCGGTCACCGCGATCGTGAACTCGAAGTGCGCCGCCAGCGAGCCGTCGGCCGAGAAGATCGACCAGTTGTCGTCGGCCAGCCGCACCTGGTGTTTGCCGACGTTCACCATCGGCTCGACCGCCAGCACCATCCCCTCTTCCAGCAGCACGCCGCTGCCGGCCTTGCCGTAGTTTGGGATCTGCGGATCCTCATGCATCTCGCGGCCGATGCCGTGGCCGACGAGCGTGCGCACGATCGAGAAACCGTTCTCGTCCTCGACGTAGTGTTGGATCGCGTGACCGATGTCACCGAGGTGCTTTCCGGGCACGCACTGCGGCACGGCCAGGTGCAGCGACTCCTCGGTGACCGCCAGCAGCTTCTGCGCGATCGGCGAGATCGGCCCGACCGGGAAGGTGCGCGCGGCGTCAGCTACCCAGCCGTCCTTGACGACCCCGATGTCGACCGACAGGATGTCGCCGCGCTCGAGCGTGTAGGCGCCGGGAATGCCGTGCACCACCATCGAGTTGGGGGACGCACAGATCGATCCGGGGAAACCGCGGTAGCCCTTGAAGGCCGGCTCGCAGCCCTGTGAACGGATGAACCTCTCCGCCGCCTGATCGAGCTCGAGCGTATTCACGCCCGGCCGGATCTTCGATCCGAGCAGGCTCATGGTCTTGACCAGCACCTCGCCGGCCGCTGCCATCTGCTCGATCTGCTCGGGGCTCTTCTTCACGATCGCCATAAGTACTTCGAATAAGCGTAGTGGTCGGCTGGCGCCAACGGGCCTAGAGATCGTCCTCGAGCCGCAGCGTCGCGATGATCGCCCGGATGTGGTCGTGAACCTCAGCCGGTGAACGGGTGCCGTCGACACGGCGCAAGAGCCCGCGCTCCTCGTAGAACTCGATCAGCGGTGCCGTCTGCTCGTGGTAGACGCTGAGGCGCTTCTGAACGACCTCCGGCCGGTCGTCATCGCGCTGGATCAGACGCGAGCCATCCTGATCGCAGATGCCCTCGTTCTTGGGCGGGTCGTAATCGACGTGGTAGTTGTGGCCGGCCTTGGCGCAGACCCGGCGGCCCGCGATGCGCTTGATGATCTCCGCGTCGGCAACCTCGAGCAGCAGCGCGGCGGTGATCCGGCGCCCTTCACGCCTAAGCTGGTCGTCGAGCGCCTCCGCCTGCGCGGTGGTGCGGGGAAAGCCGTCGAGGATGAACCCGTCCCGGGTGTCGTCGGCATCGAGCCGCTCCGCGGCCATCGCCAGGATCAGCTCGTCCGGTACCAGTCCGCCGGAGTCCATATGGGCCTTGGCGGCCTTGCCGAGCTCGGTCCCGTGCTTGACGTGGCTGCGTAGCATCTCACCTGTTGAGATGAACGGCAGCGCGAAGTCCTCACGCAGGCGCTGGGCCTGGGTTCCCTTGCCGGCGCCCGGCGGCCCAATGAGAATCAGGTTGAGCTGGGTCGGCATAAGGTTGGTGATCTTATCGGGGTCGGTGGATTCTGCCGTGCTCCCTGTACAAAAGCAGCGATCACACCCGTCGCACCGCGCTGCTGGGCCAACGGCCGCGCCTGTGAAGGCGCTGTGTAACCGGTCTTCCACGAGGCAGACCGTTGGGCTCGCCGGCAGGCGAGCCGTCGGCCTTGGCAGACGGCATGCCGCTGACGGCATTGTGCCTTGCATGCTTGCCGCAGCCGGGCGAGGCCGGCCATCTGGTGGCAAACCTGCGCGAGGCGAGCTCAGGTCCTGAGCGGAACGAGGCCCCCACGCGACGGCGGCTGCCGCCCCTGCGCATGCGCCCGGCGGCCGCGGGCGAGCACGCGAGACTCGACGATCTTCCAGCTGGCGGCGGCCA